>CAVSTS010000009.1:0-258181 GCA_963730925.1 uncultured Alphaproteobacteria bacterium | reverse complement strand
GCCAACGCTAGTGTCTGCATTGGATCGAAAGCGGACGTTAGCTGAGGCGGCGCAATCGGATGAGAGTTGAGCTTCGACCGATCCGTGAGGGCCAGCTTTCTGAAAGATTGGGGTTCCTAGAAAAATGTCGCGAAGAACTCCCATTCGAAGCCTGGTAGGTCGTCGGATGGACGGCACTGCTCGACCGTCAGTCCCTCATCTCGAAAGGCATTCCGCTCTTTCGCGCGAGTATATTCGCATTGTGCGCGCGTCTCGAAGTAGCAGATTTCCATTCCACCAAAGCCTGCGCAGAAGGATTCACCCCATCTCGGCGATTGTGCCATCGCCGGTGTGCTCGGAGAGGACGAGATGAGCAGGGCTGTTGCTGCTAAGAGGCCAAACGCCTTCATAACGAACTCCTTTTAAGTCGCCGAGCCGAGTGCCGGTTGAGAGGCCGCTGCCGCTAAAGCTTGCGCCAAGCGATCGCGAAGTCCCGCTAACTTCATACCAGCGAAGAAGAATTTTATCTGACGTTGTTTCGCATCCGGAAAAAAAGTGATCGCACCGGAGACTGCTCGTCGGCCACAATCTCGTCCACCTGTCCGAAAGGGTGGAAAGCGGACGGGACGCTACTCGGCCGTTGTTGGATCGATTGTCGTACGCACCTGCGAGATCTCTTAACGGGCAAGCCGCCCCGCTGCGCATGCTGGCGGATGAGCTCTTCTTTTGGCGCCCGAACAGGCATTTGGGTCGACCGCAGAATGATCCATGGTATTGATTCTGCTTATTTTTTCAATCAACCTCTTTAGACGGTCGGAGTCGTTGCATTTTGTGGGGGTCTCATGAATTACACGGGTGTTTACGTGTTCGGCGACAGCCTCGTCGATGCTGGCAACGCACTCAAGTTGGCGCAGTGGTACGGCGACCTCACGTTCTCGGACTTGCCGGAGGGCGCTCCCGATCCTGCACTGGGTTACTTTAAGGGTCGCTTCAGCAATGGTTACACTTTCGCCGACCTGATCAGCAATAAATACGTAGGACAGGTCACCAAGCCGGTCTTCCCGTACGATTATGAAGACCCTTGGCTGGGTGTTCAGATCGACCCGTTCGCTTCGGACCCGAGCGGCAAGACGCTCAATTTCGCCTACGGCGGGTCGCAAATTCGACACGGCGACGAGGCCGTTCCGGATTTGGACGGGCAGACTGATGCGTTCAAGGATGCGGTCGACAATCACGCTGATCCGAACGCGCTTTATATCGTCACGATCGGTGGCAACGACGTGCGTTCGCTGGTCCCCACTGGCAGCAATCCCGCGTCACAGACGGATGCTTACGCCGCGCTGGATGCGGCAGCCGACAAGTTGTTTCACGAACTCAGTCAGCTCGTGGACATTGGCGTCGATCACATTTTGATCACGGGCGTTCCGGATGTGGGGCTGATTCCCAAGTACGACCAGAATGGTAATTTGGTGCTTGATGGAGCGGAGATCGCGCGAAGCGCCGCTGCGACCCAATATTCACAATATCTCGACTTTCTGATCCGCACCGAGCTGGTGCCTGCACTGGTCGCCGAAGGGGCGGACGTAACCTACGTGCCGCTGATGGACTACGTCGACCAGAACGGCGCGCATGTCACGGGTGCGCTCAACACCCTGCTCCCGGAGATTGCGGCTCTTCACGGTCTCACGACACAAGAGCTGACGCAGAATCTGCTCAAATATCAGAAGCTGCTGTTCTTCGATCAGGTCCACCCCAATGCACAGGCCAACGCGCTGCTCGCCGCTTATATGTACGCGGAGGTGAACGGTACGCCGTGGATCGAAAAGCTGCCGCTTGCCGGCGCACACCTCAATTACAGCCTCAACGGAGTAATCTCGACTTCCGGCGAGATCGATAGGGTGGTCGTCTCGTTAGTCGCGGGCACCACTTACACGCTCGAGATGCTGGGAATGAGCTCGCTGGGAACGACTGGCAGCCTCGGCGATCCTTCGCTGCGTATCCTGGGGCCGAAGGGCACGGTCCTCGTCTACGACCAAGACAGCGGGGCCGGCCTCGATGCGACCGTGACCTTCACCGCCACAACGACTGGCCTCTACACGCTTGAACTGTCAGCGACTGGAAGCCTCACCGGCACGTACATGATCGATGGAGGTGTCGTCTCGGGCACGGCCGTGCAGCAGGGCAACACATATACCGTAAGCAGTGGCTCTACGGGCGTGATCGAGGGTCTGGGGGGGATCGGCACTGACATTGTCCGGACAACCGTAAGCTATGCACTGAGCGCCGGCAGCGAGATCGAAGTCCTTCGAACGACCAATAACCTCGGCACGGCTGCAATTAACCTCACCGGCAATGAGTTTGCGCAGCAAATCATCGGCAACAATGGCGCCAATAGGATTGACGGCAAAGGCGGCAACGACCTGCTAACCGGCGGCGGCGGCAAGGACACGTTTCTGTTCACGACTGCGGCAAACGGCTCGACGAACGTGGACACAATCAAGGATTTCAAGCCCATCGACGACACAATGTCGCTTAGTCATTTAGCGTTTCAGGGCCTGGCACTCGGCAGCCTGCCACCGGGCGCGTTGGCGCTCGGCACGAGCGCTACTCAAGCCGATGATCGGATCATCTACGACAAGGCGACCGGCTGGCTCTATTTTGACCAGGATGGCTCGGGAAGCGCCTATGCGCCGGTCCACTTCGCGTCAGTGACGGCCGGCGTGAATCTGACCGCCGCCGATTTCATCGTCAGCTAAGTCTTAAACGAGCAGATGTCGTACACGAGAACTCGCGGCAGTCCTCGCGGCCTTGGGGACGAAGCGGCCCGCTCCAATGTCCGCAATGGGTCGAAAGCAGTCATTAGCACGCACCCCAACTCCTCGAACAGAATTCGTCTGCGGGAACCAAGTTCCTGTCTCATCATGTATCGGCCATGTAGCGCGGAAGCGCAGGGAGCCGATGGAAATCGCGGAAAAGTGCGAGAAATTGGGGGAGCGGGTTGAACAGCTCAATCGAGGCGTTGGACGCGCCCAACCACCCAAGAACGGCAGAAAACCGGCGATTTTGTGATGGTGGAGAGGGCTGGATTCGAACCAGCGTACGCTTGCGCGGGCAGATTTACAGTCTGCTGCCTTTAACCACTCGGCCACCTCTCCAGGTGCAGGCAGGCGCGCCATTGCCGGCGCAGCCATGAGGTGTCAACGCGGCTTCACGCGCGCCTGTCCCCCGAACAGGCTGCGCGTGGAGCGGGTGAAGGGAATCGAACCCTCGTCGTAAGCTTGGAAGGCTTCTGCTCTACCATTGAGCTACACCCGCCCGGCGAGCCGGCAGATGGGGGCCATGCCATTCTGGGGCAAGCCCCGTCAACACAGAGTCAAATTCATGGCGCACACGGAACAACTCTTCTGGTAATGTGGTTGAATGCGTGTGTTTAAATAAGGGAGACTCGCAATGGCTGCGGCTAGGCCTGTCTGGCGTGGGCAGATTCGGCTCGCCCTGGTGTCGATTCCGGTCGAAATCTATCCGGCGACCAAGAGCGGTGCGCAAATCCAGTTCCACCAGGTGCACGAGCCCACGGGCAAGCGAATCAAGTACGAGAAGGTTGTGCCGGGTGTGGGCCCGGTCGACCGGGACGAGATCGTCAAGGGCTACGAGGTCTCCAAAGGCCATTACGTCCTTCTCGATCCCGAAGAGATCGAGGCCGTGAAGCTGGAGAGCCGGAAGACCCTCGATCTCGTCCAGTTCGTCGACGACGACGACATCGAGCCGATGTATTTCGAAAAGCCTTATTATGTGGTTCCGGCGGACGATCTCGCCGAAGAGGCCTATGTCGTGCTGCGCGATGCGCTGAAGGCGGCGAAAAAGGTCGGTGTCGGCCAGCTCGCGATGCGCGGACAGGAATATGTCGTTGCGCTCAGGCCCTTCGATCGGGGTCTGGTGATGGAGACGCTCCGCTACTCCGACGAAGTGAACAAATCGTCGGGCTTCTTCCGTGACATCGGCGACCACAAGCCCGATCCGGACCTGCTCGACATGGCATCCATGCTGATCGATCGCAAAGCCGGCGAGTTCAACCCTGCCGAGTTTCACAACCGCTATGTCGACGCGCTGAAGGAGCTCATCGCCGAGAAACAAAAGAAGAAGGGCGAAAAGGTCATCCAGGATCCGGATGCCGACGCTCCGCCTCCAAAGGGATCGAACGTCATCGATTTGATGGCCGCGCTAAAGAAGAGCCTGGGGGACGAGAAGCGCGGCAAGGAAGGCAAGCCGAAGAGGGCTGCGGCGAAGAAGACGACCAGCCGAAAGGAACCGGCAAAGGCCGCTGCACGTAAAAGGGCCTAGCCATGGCCCGGCGCGCCGCGCTCGAAACGTACAACCGCAAACGCGACTTCTCGAAAACGAAGGAGCCCCGCGGACGCAAGACCAAGGGTAAGGGTGACAGCTTCGTCGTCCAAAAACACGAGGCGCGACGGCTGCATTGGGACTTCCGACTGGAGCTCGATGGAGTCCTGAAGAGCTGGGCCGTGCCCAAGGGTCCGAGCCTCGACCCCGACGAGAAGCGCCTCGCCATGCGCACCGAGGACCATCCGGTCGATTACGGCGATTTCGAAGGCTCCATTCCCGCCGGTGAGTATGGCGGAGGAACGGTCATGCTGTGGGATCAGGGCCGCTGGATTCCTGATCCCCGCAAGGATCCGAGCAAGACGATCGAGGAAGGCCACCTCCATTTCACGTTGGAAGGTGAGCGAATGAAGGGCGAGTGGGTCCTGTTCCAACTCAATCCGCGGCCCGGTGAGAAGGGGCAACCGTGGATGCTCAAGAAGGTCACCGACGATTATGCCGATCCGGCTGAAGGCGATGCCCTCGTGGACAATTGCGTCACCAGCGTGTCCACCGGTCGCACCATGGCCGAGATCGCAAGCGGTACCGACGTCTGGCGCTCGAATCGCGGCGGTCAGAAGGGTGGCCGCGCAAGACGCAAGGCGAGCAAAGCCCCTCCGGCGTTCCAGGATCCGCAGCTCGCGACGCTGGTCGACAGCGTGCCGACCGGGGACGGTTGGATTCACGAATATAAATATGACGGGTACCGCCTCCTGCTTGCCGTGGGCGAGGGGGTGGCGACCGCCTGGACTCGCAACGGGAAGGATTGGAGCGACAAGTTCAAGGCATTGGTCAAAGCCGCGGCGAAGCTTCCCGCCGGCTGCTTGATCGACGGCGAGGCGGCCGCGCTCGACGACAAGGGCCGACCGAGCTTCCAGCTACTGCAATCGACATTGAAGGATCAGAGGGGCGCGAATCTCGTTTTTTATGCGTTCGACTTGTTGGTCGACCGGGGCAAAGACATCCGGAAGCTTCCGACCATCGAGCGCAAGCAGCGTCTCGCGGCCCTCCTCGAGGGCGTACCATCGCCTATCCTCTACGGCGACCACGTCATCGGCCGCGGTGAGGACCTGTTTCGAGAGGTCTGTAAGCAAGGCGGCGAGGGGATCATCTCGAAACGCGCCAGCGCCCCATACCGGGGCATCCGCACGCGGGATTGGCTAAAGATCAAATGCATCCAGCGTCAGGAATTCGTGATCGTCGGCTGGTCGGAAAGCGACAAGCGCCTCGGCTTCCGCTCGCTGCTGCTGGGGGTCAATGAGGGGGGGAAGCTGCGTTATGCAGGGAAGGTCGGGACGGGCTTCAACGCCAAGCTCATTGGCGAGCTGATGGAACTGATGGAACCGCTCGAGACCGCCAAAGCAGCGGTGGAGGTTCCGCGCGCCGATCGAAAGGGAGCGCATTGGATCGAGCCCAAGCTGGTCGCGGAAATCGCCTTCAGCGAAGTCACCGACGACGGAGTCTTGCGGCACCCGAGCTTTATGGGCCTTCGGGAGGACAAGCCCGCCTCTCAAGTCGTGCGGGAAGTGCCGCAACACCTCGAGACGAAAATGACACAGACGAAGCGCAAGACGTCCAGGAATAAGAAAGCTTCTGCCGCAACGGCGACGGATTTCGGGATCGAGATCAGCAGCCCGGAACGAGTCATCTTTCCGGAGCTCGGCCTCACCAAGAAAGACCTCGCCGATTATTATGCGGCGATCGAGCCGCTCGTCATGATCGATGTCGCAAAGCGTCCGATGACGCTCATCCGCTGTCCCGGCGGACGCACCGGCGAATGCTTCTTCCAAAAGCACGACAAGGGCACGTTCGGACCGAACGTGAAGCAGATCCCGATCGAGGAGAAGGACGGCGAGACCGAGGACTATCTCTACTTCGATGATGTCCGCGGGCTGCTCGCCTGCGTGCAGATGGGGACTATCGAATTCCACGGTTGGGGCAGCAAGATCGACAAGGTCGAATGTCCCGACCGGCTGGTGTTCGACCTCGACCCGGACGTTGGACTCGATTTCGGCAGTGTGAAGGAGGCCGCGGTGGAGCTGCGCGACCTTCTTCAAGGCCTGGGGCTCAAGAGCTTCCCGCTGCTGTCCGGTGGCAAGGGCATCCACGTCGTGGTCCCACTCGACGCATCGAAGGATTGGCCGACGGTCAAGAGCTTCGCCGAGCGATTCAGCCGCGCCATCGCCGAAGCAGAGCCGCAAATGTTCACGGCGAACATCCGCAAGGCGCAACGCAAGGGCCGGATCTTCCTCGACTGGCTGAGAAATCAGCGCGGGGCCACGGCGGTCATGCCCTATTCCGCCCGCGCCCGCGAAGGTGCGCCGGTCTCGGCGCCGGTCGCGTGGGAGGAGCTCGACAAGTATAAGAGCGGCCACCATTTCAGCATCCGCGATGCGGACCAGCTGCTGAAGCGATCGAAATCGAAGGCGCTAGCCGGCTGGGGCGAGGCCAAACAGCCGCTGCCGGACTTCTAGTGCGTACAAGTCGCGATGCGTAAAACCAGTAGAGCTAAACTTCTTCCTGTCCTGTTTCTTGTCACGGCGGCGTCCTCACCCGACCTGGCGCGCTGGCGAGCCGAAGCCGCGCGCGTGACCATCACCCGCGACGACTGGGGCATCGCGCATGTGCACGGAAAAAGCGACGCCGATGCGGTTTTCGGAATGATCTACGCCCAGGCCGAGGACGACTTCCCGCGGGTCGAGGCCAATTACCTGACCGCGCTTGGGCGAACGGCCGAAGCCGACGGAGAAAAAGCCATTTGGCAGGATCTGCGCGCGCGCCTCTACGTGAGCGAGAGCGAGCTCAAGGCGGACTATGCGCGCAGCCCGGCGCCAATGCGCAAGCTGATGGATTCCTGGGCCGATGGGCTGAACTACTTTCTCGCCACCCATCCGAACGTCCAACCGCGCGCGATCAAGCGGTTCGAGCCGTGGATGGCATTGAGCTTCACTGAAGGGAGCATTGGCGGCGATATCGAGCGGATCGATCTCGGCGAGTTGCGCGATTTCTATTCCGCACGTCATGCTGAACTTGTTTCAGCATCCATTCCGGTGACCTCTGAGCGGGTGAAGAAATGGACCCTGAAACAAGTTCAGGGTGACGGAGGAGGCGATGCATTTGATCGCGAACGCCAAGGCTCGAACGGCATTGCCATCGCTGCCAAGCTGACTGCAACCGGCAAGGCGCTGCTGCTGATCAACCCCCACACCAGCTTCTACTTTCGTTCAGAAGCGCAGGTGACGAGCGATGAGGGGCTGAACGCATACGGCGCGGCCACCTGGGGCCAGTTCTTCATCTACCAGGGCTTCAACGCGCACGCGGGCTGGATGCATACGTCGAGCGGCATCGATGGCGTCGACGAATTTGCCGAAAAGGTGGAGCGGCGCGGGCGCGGATATTGCTATCGTTACGCTGCCGAGTGCCGGTCTCTGGGGGTTCGTCCGGTCACCATCCGCTACCGGACCGCGGATGGACGGCTCGGCTCGCGAACCTTCGCGACTTTTCGCACTCATCACGGCCCGGTCGTTCGCTCAGCCGACGGCCGCTGGATCGCTTTTGCCATGATGAACAAGCCGGTCGAGGCGCTGCAGCAGAGCTTCCTCCGCACCAAGGCAAGTGACCTCGCCGGCTTCCTGGGTGTGGCGGAGCTGAAGGCGAACAGCTCGAACAATACGATCTTCGCCGACGACAAGGGCGAGATCGCCTACCTTCACCCGCAATTCGTTCCGCGGCGTGACGATCGCTACGATTATACGAGGCCGGTCGACGGCAGCGATCCAGCAACGGACTGGCGCGGCCTGCATGCGTTGAACGATCTGCCCACTGTCATCGATCCGCCGGTTGGCTGGGTACAAAACACCAATGCCTGGCCTTATCGTGCCGCGGGTCCAAACAGCGCGGACCCGGCTCGCTTCCCCAAATATATGGACATGGACGGCGAGAATTTCCGCGGACTGCATGCGCAGAAGCTGCTGGGCGGCAGCAGCGGCTGGACTCTCGATAGACTGCAGTCCGCGGCTTATGACAACGACCAGCCGGGCTTCGCCGCCATCATCCCAACGCTCGTCCAAGCCTATGACGCGCTACCGATGAATGATCGGCGTCGCGTGCGGTTGGCGGATCCGATCTCGGTTCTGCGTGCCTGGAACTTTCGTTGGAGCGCGGACTCGGTAGCGCAGACGCTCGCGATGGTCTGGGGTGAACGGCTGAGGGCGGCGCTCAATGCGCCGACGTCCGAACCCGGGAACAAGGTCATGATGCGTCTGGCGCGCGACACGTCACCGGCGCTGAAGCTCCAGGTGCTCGAAGAAACGCTTGCTTATCTGCAGCACGACTTCGGTCGTTGGCAGGTGCCCTGGGGAGAAATCAACCGCATCCAGCGAATTTCGGGAGCGATCGATCCGCCCTACAGTGACGCCGCGCCAAGCTTGCCGGTCCCGTTCGCGGAAGGAAGATGGGGCTCCCTCGCCTCGATTCGTTCCCAGCCCAGGGAAGGTACGAAGCGCTGGTATGGCAATTATGGGAACAGCTTCGTCGCGGTGGTCGAATTTGGTCCGACCGTGCGCGCGCATGCCGTGACCGCCGGCGGCGAAAGCGGGCATCCCAAGTCGCCACACTTCAATGACGAGGCGCAGCGCTACGCGTCAGGCAATTTGCGCGAGGTTTATTTCTACCCCAACCAGCTCAAGGGACACACCGAGCGCCTGTACCGGCCCGGCGAATAGCTCCTCCGAGTTCGACGAGGAGTTACGCCTCAGCGAACCTATCCGTTGCGCGGATCAGCCCGTCGAGCACTCCGGGCTCGCTGAACAGATGCCCGCCGTCCGGGATGATATTGAGCTCTACCTCCGGCCAGGCGTGCTTGAGTTTCCAGGCCGCGACGGGCGGTGTGCAGCTGTCATGCCGACCTTGGACGATCACGCCCGGAATGCCCTTCAGCTTGCTCGCATCGCGCAGCAATTGGCCTTCCTCCAGCCAGCCGTGGTTGGCCATATAATGGTTCTCGATCCGCGCCACCGCGACCGCCACTTCCGGACTCGTGAAATGCTCGATCGTTGCGGGGCTGGGGAGAAGCGTGACGATATCGCCTTCCCATTTGCTCCACGCTTTCGCGGCGCGCAGCTGCACTTCCGAATTGTCGCTGGTCAGGCGCTTGCGATAAGCCTCGACCAGGTCCTCGCGCTCCGCTTCGGGGATCGGGGCGAGGAATTCGTCGAACTTGTCGGGATAAATCTGCGAGGCGCCGCCGTCCTTGTACATCCAGTCGATTTCATACGAGTCGAACAGGAAGATGCCGCGCAGCACGATCTCCGTCGTCCGCTCCGGATATTTCTGCGCGTAAGCGAGTGAGAGCGTCGAACCCCAGCTACCCCCAAATACCTGCCATTTCTCGACCTTGGCGACTTCTGTACGCAACTTCTCGATGTCCTCGACCAGATGCCAGGTCGTGTTCGCCTCCAGGCTTGCATAAGGAGTTGATTTGCCGCAGCCGCGCTGATCGAAGACGAGAATCTTGTATTTTTCGGGATTGAACTGACCGCGATGTTCCGGGCTGGAACCGCCGCCGGGTCCGCCGTGGAGGAACACCACCGGCTTGCCGTCGGGGTTGCCGCTCAGTTCCCAATAGAGGCTGTGGCCGTCGCCGACGTCGAGCTGACCCGTCTCGTAGGGCTGGATCTCCGGATACAGCGTCCGGCGCGTGTTGGTGGGCATGTCCATCAGAAGCTGAATTCCTCGTAGATGTGGGACACGTCGCCGCCCCACTCGTGGTGATATTTCGCGAGCAAACGATCGGCCGGCGTCATGCCCGTTGCAACGACGTCGCGCAATGGATCGAGGAAACCGCCTTCATTGTCTCCGGCGCTGTTAAGCTGGGCCCGCCGTGTCAGCCCGTCGGCGGAGATATCGAGCACGCGACCCGCGAAATCGCCCATCGACTCCCCATCCGGGGTGACCGCGTCGAGTGCCAGTCTCGGGACCTCGTGGCGCAATTTCTCGCGTTGGTCGATGCTCCAATGCTTCACCAGCTCCCAGGCGGCGTCGAGTGCCTGATCGTCGTAGAGCAGCCCCACCCAGAGCGCCGGAAGCCCGCAAATCCGGCTCCACCGGCCACCGTCGGCGCCGCGCATCTCGAGGAAGCTCTTGAGCCGCACCTCGGGGAAGGCAGTCGACAGATGGTCGGTCCAATCGGTGAGCTTCGGCTTTTCGCCAGGGATTTGCGGCAGCTTGCCTTCGAGGAAACCCCGGAAACTCTCGCCAGCGACGTCGATATACTTGCCCTCGCGGTAGACGAAGTACATCGGGACATCGAGCGCATAGTCGCAATAACGCTCGTAGCCGAACCCGTCCTCGAACACGAAGGGCAGCATTCCGGTGCGGTCGGGGTCGGTGTCCTCCCATATGTGGCTGCGGAAACTCTTGTAGCCGTTGGGCTTGCCTTCGGTGAACGGCGAGTTGGCGAAGAGCGCTGTGGCAACCGGCTGAAGCGCGAGGCCCACTCGGAATTTCTTCACCATGTCGGCTTCGCTCGAATAATCGAGGTTCACCTGGATGGTGCAGGTCCGAAGCATCATGTCCAGACCGAGGCTTCCGACGGTCGGCATGTAACGCAGCATGATGGCATAACGGCCTTTGGGCATCACCGGCAGGTCGGCCCGCGCCTTGTCCGGCCACATGCCGGTGCCGAGAAAACCGAGGCCGATGCGATCGCCGATCATCTTGCATTGCCCGAGATGCCGCGCAGCTTCGGCGCACGTCTGGTGGAGGTTCTCGAGCGCGGCGCCGCTAAGCTCGAACTGACCCGCTGGCTCCAGGCTGATCGTCCCGTCGGCGCCGCTCAGCGCAATGACATTGCCGCCTTCAATGACCGGCTTCCACCCGAATTCGGTGAGGCCGGTCAGCAAATCGCGGATGCCACCGGGTTCATCGTAGCTCGGCGCGCGATGATCGGTCGTCCGATAGACGAACTTCTCATGCTCCGTACCGATGCGCCAGGCATCGAGCGGCTTCTCGCCTCCCTCGAACACCGCCAATAAATCGGCTTTGCTCTCAATCGGCGGACTATCACCGGTGTCAGTGCGCTGCGTCATGCGCGGCGGCGCTTAGCGATGGGAAAAGACCTGCGCCAGCTATTCCGGCTTATCGGGCAATAAGAGCCAATCGCCCGCGACAGCCATGTAGCTCGCCAGGGCGGCGAGGGCGGCGGTCTCCGCCCGCAGAATGCGCGGCCCGAGTGAAATGGGTACGCTATTGGGCGCAGTACGGATCAATGCCCGTTCCTCGTCGGCGAAACCGCCTTCCGGTCCGATGAGGATGAGGGCGCGACCGGGCTGGAATGCGCTCGCCGCTGGCTCGCCACCGGCTTCGTCGGCGAAATAGAGCGTGCGCGTCGTTTCACGCGTTTCAAGGAAATGAGCGAGCGACTGCGGCTCGGCGATGTCGGGAAGCCGCGTTCGTCCGCACTGTTCGGCCGCCTCTATGGAAATGGCCTCCAACCGCTCGAGCTTCACGCGCTCGGCGATCGTGCGCCGGGTCATCACCGGCAGCAGCTTCGCCGCTCCAAGCTCGGTCGCCTTCTCGACCAACCAATCGGTCTGCCCGCGCTTCACGGGCGCAAAGGCGAGCCAGACGTCCGGTACCGCTTCAGCCTCGCGAGTCCGTTGCTCGACCCGAAGCGTCATCCGTTTCTTCGCGGCCTCGATGATTCGCGCCAGCCATTCGCCGGACTGACCGTCAAATATGAGCAGCTCTCCGCCCTCACTCATCCGAAGCACATTGCCGAGGTAATTCGCTTGGGGGGCCTCAAGTACGACCGCGGCGCCTTCGCTCAGCGGCTGACGGACGAACAGGCGCGGCAGGCTTTTCGGCGGCCAGGCGGGCGTGGCGGTCATTTTGGCACCGCTATTTCGCGCAGCCGCCGCGGTGAACCATGTCTTCCGCGACTTGCTGGAGTTGCACGGCAAGATCTGGCGTTACCCCCAGCTCGCTCGCGGCTTTCTCGCCAGCTCCGAGGCGACGCGGATCGAAGCCGGTCACTCCGGCGAACACCACAAGCGCCTCCAGATAATAGCCGGCGGTCGAGGCGTGATAATGATCCTCCGCCCAAAGGTCGATTTTCCCCGGCTCGATGCCGTCATAGGGATTGCGGTCGGCGATCCCGCGGCTGATCGCGCAATTGAACGCCTCTCCAACCGGATTGATGCTGCGGATCGCCGGATGTGCGGCCCGCGCCAGATCGTATCCGTGGCGCACGTCCTTCGCCATTCGCGTGATCGGCTTACCCGACCAATGCTCGCCTCCGGGATAGGTCAAGTTGGGCCGGCTCCAGGTGGCCGTCATGCTGAGCATCACAGTGGGCGAATGCTTGCGGAAAAGGGAAGCCAATCGACCGGAGTAGCTAATCGTCCGAGTGGGATCGCCCGGCCGGTCGGGATCGAGTGTGCTGTAATCCTGCAGCACCACCGCATCCCATTTCCGATCGAGCAGATGTCGCCGGTTTTCCCAATGCCATTTGAGCGTCTGGCCCGCCGCCGTTTCGAGCGACACCCGCCAGCCGAGATGAAGCTGATCGGAGAATGCCTCAAACAGGGCCGGCACCCCTCCCATTCCCTCTCGGTTGAGGTCGGTGACGCGCTCAGAATGCCAGGTCATGACCGGCGAGTTGGCGCCGAACGTAAAGCTGTTGCCGATGAACAGGATGGATTTGGAGGCCGGGGCGGCAATGAAGGCTAGCACGGCAAGCATCGGGCAGACTTAGCCTTAGTCGTCCCTCCCGCGAAAGCGGGAGAGGGCGGATTCGCTCTGTCGAACTTTCGTTCCCGCTTTCCGGAGAATGGCGATAGTTGAGGGCGTGACCGTCACCACCGACATCGTCCCCGACAGCGAGCGGCGTGGGTTCATCGGCGCGCTTCCGCCGCGCCTCCGGCCCTTCGCTTCGCTGATGCGGATCGACCGTCCGATCGGTACCTGGCTGCTTTATTGGCCCTGCGCGTGGAGCGTGGCGATCGCTGGAGTCGGCACTCGCTGGGATTTGTTCCTCTGGCTCGCCCTTGGCGCGTTTGCGATGCGCAGCGCCGGCTGCGTCTACAACGACATCGTCGATCGCGAACTTGATCGCCGGGTAGAACGCACGCGCCTGAGGCCCCTGGCGAGCGGCCGAGTGTCACTGCGATCGGCATGGATCCTCATTGCGTTGCTCTGTCTTGTCGGCCTCGTCGTCTTGCTGCAATTGAACTGGGTTTCGGCGGCAGTCGCGCTCGCCAGCCTGGCGCCGGTCTCTTTGTATCCTTTCATGAAGCGCGTGACCTGGTGGCCGCAGGCGTGGCTTGGGCTGGTCTTCTCCTGGGGAGCGCTCGTCGGCTGGCCGGCGGTGACCGGAAGCCTGGCCTGGAGCCCTTTGCTGCTCTGGTTGGGGAGCATCGCCTGGGTCGTCGGCTACGATACGCTTTACGCCATTCAGGACATTGAGGATGATGCGCTGGTCGGCGTCAAATCGTCCGCGCGCCGTCTCGGCGACAACGTATCGCTCGGCATCGGCATTTTCTATGCTGTCGCGGTCCTTCTGTGGGGGGCAGCGATCTGGTCTGTCCGCCCGGACTGGCTCGCGCTCCTGGCGCTCGTTCCCGCGGCGCTGCACCTGGCGAACCAGGCCCTGCGCGCCGACCCAGGCAATGGTGAGATCGCGCTCCGGCTGTTCCGATCCAACCGTCTCTGCGGCTTCCTTGTGTTTCTAGCTATGCTGGTCGTCGGGCTTTCCGCGCGCTAGGCGCAGCGCCCATGCTTTCCCCTGAAAACGCCCGGCGCATCGCCGAGTCCTTGGTCGAGCGCGGTATCTTCGCCGGAGCGACCGCCGCAGACGCCCTTTGTATCGCCGACCGTTCGGCGGGAGTCGAAGTACGCCTTGGCGAACTGGAGAACGTCCAGCGCTCGGAAGGCGAGAGCATCGGTCTCAGATTGTTCGACGGCCAGCGGTCAGCGACGGCGGCATCGTCGGACCTGTCGGATGAGGCCCTCGCTACGCTCGTCGAGCGCTGCTTCGCGATGGCTCGCGAAGCCCCCGAGGATCCGTTCGCCGGGCTTGCCCCGCCTGAGCTCCTTCACCACGGCGAGCTCCCGAAGCTCGATTCCGAGGATGTGCGAGAGCCGGAGCCGGCCGACCTTCGGGCTCGCGCTCTTGAAGGCGAGAAGGCGGCGCTCGCCGTTCCAGGCATCACAAACTCCAGCGGTGCCGGCGCCAGCGCGTCGGCCACCACGCTCGCGCTCGCCACCTCCGCCGGCTTCTCCGGCGCTTATCGCGTAACCGGCAGCAGCAGCTCGGTGACGGTCATCGCCGGCGAAGGTGCGGATATGCAGCGCGATCACGACTGGCACAGTGCGCGCCATGAGCAAGACCTCGAGTTCCGCAGCTGCGATCGGCCGGCGCGCCGGTGAACGCGCCGTAGCGCGCCTCAATCCCCTGCGCCCGAAGCCGGGCAAATATCCGGTGCTCTTCGACCCTCGCGTCGCATCGTCTCTACTGAGCCATTTCGCGGGAGCGATCACCGGCTCCTCGATCGCTCGGAAGACCAGCTTCCTGCAGGACAAGCTCGGCGAAAGCATCTTTGCGAAAGGGGTGACGGTCATCGACGATCCGTTGCGGCCGCGCGGACTCAGATCCCGGCCATTTGATGCGGAGGGCCTTCGCGTGTGGCGGCAGGAGCTGGTTTCGAATGGCGTTCTCAACAGCTGGATCGCCGAAAGCGCGTCCGCGCGGCAGCTCGGCATTCAGCCGACCGGCCATGCGGCAAGAGGAGTAGGGGGCGCCCCGAGCGCCGCGCCGAGCAATCTCTACATGGAGGCCGGGGCACGCAGCCGGGAGGACCTGCTGTCCGCCTTCGGCGAGGCCGTGCTGATCACGGAGCTGATCGGACAGGGCGTGAACGGAGTGACTGGCGACTACAGCCGCGGCGCGGTGGGTTTCATGATTCGCGGCGGTGAAATTGCCGAGCCGGTGGCGGAGATCACCATAGCGTCGAACCTGATCGAGATGTTCGCAACCCTTGAACCGGCATCGGATCTGGAGTTCCGCCGCGGCGTCGACGCGCCGACGATCCTGGTGCCGGAAATGACCGTGGCTGCGGCCTAACCGCGGTCACGATCAGCTCACCTGTAAAACCTTCGGCAAGCCAAGCCGCCGGATCTCAAGCTTCGGGCAACGGTCCATCACCACCTTGAGCCCGGCCGCTTCCGCTCGATCAGCGGCCTCCGGGTTGATCACGCCGATCTGCATCCACACCGCCTTGGCGCCGACAAAAATCGCCTGATCCACGGCGTCCCCCGCGGCCTGCGGGCGCCGGAAGACGTCGACGATGTCGATCGGCAAGCCAATCTGCGACAGTTCGCGCCAAACGAACTCGCCGAGCACATGCTCGCCGGTGATCTGCGGATTCACGGGGAGTACTCGATAGCCCTGGTCCTGGAGAAACTGCATCACCCCATAGGAAGGTCGGCTAGGGCGATCCGAGGCGCCGACCAATGCGATGGTGCGCGCGTTGGTCAAAAGCTCGGCAATGTCCTCGTCGCGCGTGAGGGGCATGGGCCTCTCCTTTCGAGGGCTTCAATGCATCAGTGGACCGGTGTTTCCAGGCTCTCGAGGAGTTTGTTCGCGACGGCGGTGAAAATTTCCGCCTCGGCGCCCTCCGACGCAGCGGGCGGCCTGCCCGCGTCAGAAGCCTCCCGTATCGCAAGCGAGAGTGGGAATCGTCCCAGAAACGGCACGCCCATTTCGGCGGCAGCGGCTTCCGCTCCACCGGTGCCGAAGGGGTGGGATTCAGCGCCGCAATGCGGACAGGTGTAAGTGGCCATATTCTCGATGACTCCCAGAACCGGCACGCTCGTCTTGTTGAACAGGTCGACCGCGCGCCGAGCGTCGATCAGGGATAGGTCCTGGGGTGTCGAGACAATCACGGCTCCGGCTGGCCGCGACCGTTGGATGAGCGAGAGCTGCACGTCGCCGGTACCGGGGGGGAGATCCACGATCAGAAGCTCCGAATCACCCCAGTCCGCCTCCACGAGATTGGCGAGCGCTCCCGTCGCCATCGGTCCGCGCCAGGCGAGCGCATGCCCGGGTGAGACCAATTGGCCCAATGACAGAAACTTAATTCCGTGAGCTTCCACGGGGATCAGCCGCTCGCCCTCGGCCTCCGGCTTGACCTGCGTTCCCAGGATGGTGGTCTGGGAGGGACCGTAAACATCTGCGTCGATCAGGCCGACCCTCTTGCCCATTCGGCCAAGCGCTACCGCCAGGTTGGCCGCGACCGTCGACTTACCCACTCCGCCCTTGCCGCTGCCGATCGCGATCAGGGTCCGGGCCATCTGCGCCGCGGTGATTGCCACTCGGGCCTCGGTGACACCTGGAATGGCCAGCGCCGCGGAACGTAGCTCGCGCTCGAGCGCATCGCCCTCTTTCTTTGACAGTCCCGTCGCATCGGCGATGATCGTCGCCACGCCGCCAGTCAGTTTGCGCGAGCGAATCCGCTCGTCGTGCGGCAAGTCGGTCAGCGGGTCCACGGGATGAGGCATGCCGCGCACATAAGAAGCCCGCGGCGGGTTGCCACTGTTTTTCGCGGGTCCGCCTTCCTATACTCAAGGGTGATGAGCATGATCTTGGGGTGGGGCAGCCGCATTCGCGGGCTGTTCGCAGACACGAAGGGCCCGTGGGGTCCTAGCAGCGGCGACGGGGAAGAGCCGCCCGCGGACGACGGGCCGGGCGCCGGCCCTTGGGGCGATCCGCCTCGCCAGCGTCGGCGGCCGAGCATCGCGTCGTCCGGAAATGTGACGTCGCTCGACGACTTGCTACGCCGGGGCCGTGCGCGGTTCGGCGGCGGAGGGGGATTTTCCGGTCGGCCCGATCGTTCGCTGATCATGTGGGCGGTGCTCGTCTTCATCGCTGCCTGGCTCATCTTCACCAGCTTCCACTCGATCGCGCCGGCCCAAAGGGGGGTGGTCACTCGCTTCGGCCGCTACAGCTATACGCTGGGGCCCGGCGTCGGCTTCACGCTGCCTTCGCCGATCGATCGCGTGAAGAAGATCGACGTCGCGAACATCCGCAGTGTCGATCTCGGCTCGGAAGGCGCCGACGATTTGATGCTCACCGGCGACCAGAACCTGATCGACATCGCTTATTCGGTGCGTTGGAACGTTCGCACGCCGGAACTTTATCTCTTCCAGCTGGCACAGCCGGACGAGACGATCCGCGAGGTCGCCGAGAGCGCGATGCGCGCGGTGGTGAGCCAGGTCAGCCTCAATGATGCGATGGGCGACAAGCGTGCCGAGATCGAAACGCGCGTTCAGGATAACATGCAGCGCATTCTCAACTCCTACCGTTCCGGCATTCAGGTTCAGGGCATCGCGATCAAGCAGGCCGATCCGCCTGACGCGGTCAACGATGCCTTCAAGCAGGTGACGGCCGCGCAGCAGGACGCGCAGACGTACATCAACAATGCCAACGCCTACGCCCTTCAGCTGCGGCAAAAGGCGCAGGGCGAGGCGACTGCGTTCGACAAGGTCTATGAGCAATATAAGCTCGCGCCCGAAGTCACTCGCCGTCGCATGTATTACGAGACAATGGAGCAGGTGCTGTCGAAGGTCGACAAAACGATCCTCGAGGCGCCGGGTGTGACCCCCTATCTCCCGCTGCCGCAGGTGCAGAAGTCGGTGCCGCAAACCCAGCAGGAGCAGCGGCAATGACCGACTTCATCCGTCAGCGCCCGCTGATCTCGGCTATCCTCGCGGCGATATTGCTGGTCGTCTTACTCGGAAGTTTCCCGATCATTCCCGAAACCAAGCAGGCGGTCGTCGTCCGTTTTGGCAAGCCCGTGCGCATCTACAATCAGTACGAGCCTGGCCGGCCGATCGGTTCGAAAGGCGCGGGAATCAACTGGCGCCTTCCGTTCGCGGAGCAGTTGGTGTGGATCGACAAGCGCGTGCAGGATGTCGACATGCAGCGCCAGCAGGTGATCTCCACCGATCAGCGGCGGCTCGAGGTCGACGCCTTCGCTCGGTACCGGATCGTCGATCCGCTGACCATGTACATCCGCGCCGGCAATGAAGAGCAGCTGAAGGAACAGCTACGGCCGATCCTCGGTTCGGAAGTGCGCAATGAGCTCGGCCGAATCGAGTTTGCGTCGCTGCTGACGCCCGAACGCCAGGGGATCATGACCAGCGTCCGCGATTCGCTGAACCGGATCGCGGGGCAATATGGAGTCGAGGTGCTCGACGTGCGCATCAAGCGGACCGACCTGCCGGACGGCACGCCGCTTTCGGCCGCATTCGACCGCATGCGCACGGCGCGGGAGCAGGAAGCGCGTTCGATCCGCGCACAGGGCGGGAAGCAGGCGCAAATCATCAAGGCCGAAGCGGATGCCGAGGCCGCGCGTACTTATGCCGCGAGCTTCGGCAAGGACCCGGACTTCTATGATTTCTACCGAGCAATGCAGAGCTATCGCTCGACATTCGCGGGCGAGGGGCAACAGAGCACAGCACCGACAACCATCGTTTTGTCGCCGCAGAATGACTATTTGAGGGAATTCGCTGGACGGTCGCGCTGATGGCGGCGTTCAAATGGCGTTAAGGCGTAGCAGCGATTAGCGCCTTGCGTCTCAAGCCAAAGATTGATGGAGTACCGATGAGGTCGAAGGAGTCCGGAAACGTGCGCTACGCCTATGGGGTTGCCATGGCCCTGCTTCTCGGAGGGACGGCATTCTCCCTCGCAACGGGACAGGCTGGAGCGCAGGTCGCGCAGAATTCGCCGTCAGTCCTGGCCCCGCGGCCGGGAGCTCCGCTGTCCTTCGCCGACTTGTCGGCGAAGCTCCAGCCGGCGGTGGTGAATATTTCGACCAAGCAGCGGGTGCCGGTCCGCTCGCAGACCGATCCGTTCGAGGAATTCTTCCGCAGGTTCGGCGGCCCGGTCGGCCCCGACGGCGGCGGCACCGACCAGCAGGGTCAGGGGCAAGGCCAGCCCCGCACTCGGGAGGCCGGCTCGCTCGGCTCGGGCTTCATCGTCTCACCCGACGGCTACATCGTTACGAACAACCACCTGGTTCAGGGCCTGACGGGGACGGGAACGGTGGATACCGTGACCGTGACTTTGACCGACGGGAAGGAATTTCCAGCGCGCATCGTCGGCCGCGACGACACCTCGGATCTCGCGCTCCTGAAGATTGACGGGCGCAATCTCCCCTTCGTCCAATGGGGCGACAGCACGAAGTCGCGGGTCGGCGACTGGGTGCTGGCAATCGGCAACCCATATGGGCTCGGCGGCACCGTCACCGCTGGCATCATCTCCGCGGTGCATCGCGGCGGTTTCGGTCGCGGCGCATATGATCGCTACATTCAGACGGACGCGGCTATCAATATGGGCAACAGCGGCGGCCCGATGTTCGACCTCAACGGCAATGTGATCGGCATCAACTCGGCGTTGATCTCGCCGACCGGAGCTTCGGTCGGAATTGGCCTCGCTATTCCCGCCGAGCTCGCCAAGCCGGTGATCGATTCGCTGATGAAAGGCCAGCGGCCGCAGCGCGGCTATCTCGGGGTCAGCCTCCAGCCGCTCGATGAAAGCCTTGCACCGTCGCTCGGCCTGCCCAAGGACAGCGGGGAACTCGTCCGTTCGCTGGTGGCTGGGGGACCGGGCGCTCGCGGCGGGCTCCAGCAGGGCGACGTGATCATCAGGGTGAACGGTCAGCAGGTCACCCCCGACCAGACGGTTTCCTTCCTGATTGCGAATACGAAAGTCGGCTCGCGAGTCCCGCTCGAGATCATCCGCGCCGGCCGACGGGCCACTGTCAATGTGATCGTCGGGGAACGGCCGACCGAAGAGGCGCTGAGCCGTATCGCCGGTGGCGGAGATAGCGGCACCGACGATGGAGGCGCGGCGACTCCGCAGGCACCGCAGCGTGCACTCGGTCTCTCGCTGGCACCGCTCACGCCAGAGCTCGCTCGCGCAGGCAATCTGCCTCCCACCGCCCGTGGCGTGATCGTCACGGCCGTCGATCCCAACGGCGATGCGGCTGATGAGGGTCTACAGCGCGGCGACCTCATCCTTTCGGTCAACAATCAGGCGGTGACGACACCGGCGCAGGTGATCGCCGGCGTCGAACTCCGCGCGACGCGCCGGGCGCACGAGTGTCTTGCTCCTCGTCAAGCGCGGGCAGCAGCCTGAGGCTTTCGTCGGAGTCGACCTTAGCGGTCGCTAGTCGCCGCTTTCGTTGACCTGACCACGCGCTGGCTTCGACGATTATCCTGCCGGCGGGCTGGCGCCCTTATCGTTCGAACTGGCGAAGCCGCACTGCTTCTGTTCCATCGGAATCTGCTTGGTGATGCGGGTGGCGTTCTCCGAATAAGCCTCAGTCACGGAGCCGTGATTGACGACCTTGCCCCTCAGGGGACTTACACCCTGGCAGATGTGGAAGACATGGGGGGTCGAAGACCTCTTGGCTCCGCTCTCCGGGGCGATCCAATACACCACATCCTGACCAGCCGGATGTGTGGCGTCCCTCGTCGCTTCGGCCACGGTGTTGGAGTCCTTGGCGATGTCCTGCGCCTGAGCGGCGACCTCCGGTGAGCATGCAGTCGTGGGCTGATTGGCTTTGATCTGCGCCGCGCACGTGTTCATATCTTTGGTGTACTGCTCGACCGACGGCGGGTTGAAGTCGACTCCGATCAACGTCGCGACCACGGCCAGGACGGCCCCGATGCCACCGGCAATCTTCTTGTTCTTCGGATCCATGTCCTTGTCCATGAAGATCAGGACAATGAGCGGGAGGAACGCGAGCACCGTGATGATCGCACCGAGCTGATTCTGGACGAAGAATTTGACCGTGTCGGCCTTGCTGGCCGGATCGTGCTTGTTGGCCGCCTTCCACATCAGGCTGCCGGCAATCGCGAAGATCGCGATCACGACCAGTAGGCCGATGAGTAGCGGCAGGTTTCCATGGTCGAATTTGTGCTGACGGAGCAAAACGATCCCGACGACCTCGGTCCCAATGGCGACGATCCACGAAAGCGCGGCGAAAAGGCGAAGGCGCTTGGCGGCAGATTCCTGGCCGTGCGTCGCACGCCATTCCTTGGTGACGTCGACGTCTTCAGCCGGCTTGTTGTCGGACATGTTTCTGATCCCCTATCGACACTTCTGCACCATTGAGGTCGAACGGTAAGCCTAACCCGCCTAAAGCAGCTTCACAATCTTCCGGACCGACGCGTGAAAATGCGAATACGAGGTCTCCGAAACCGATGCTGCTCTAGAGTCCGGCCAAGCTTTTCAAGCGAGCCAAGTTGTGCTTTCCGCCTAACATGTTCCGAATCCTGTCTGTTCTACTGCTCAGCGCGGCGGCCGTGCCAGCCGGCGATTCCATCGCTGGACTCTATCAGAGCCAGCAAATGGAGATCGGGGCGGCGCTCGAGCTCCGGAAGGATGGGCATTTCCGCTATCAGCTCGATTATGGAGCCGTGTCCGAAGGCGCGGAAGGTGACTGGACCTTCGACGGGAAGACTGTCCGACTGACGAGCAAACCAATGCCCAAGGCCCCGAACTTCGAGCTGGTGCGCGACGATCCGGCGCCGAAGGGCGAGCTTTACCTGAGCCTCGAAGATCCTGGCTTCGAATGGGGCCACTCGCTGGAGGCGATCGCGAAGATCCAGGGTAAAGAAGAGGGATTCGAAGTGTCGGCCGGAGAAGGCGGACTGGTCGACCTCACCGGAAAGCCGCCGATCGAGGCTGTCGCCCCGCTGATGCCCGTCTATGGCCCGACCGGAGACATCTTTCCCGTGAGCGCAGACCGTGGCCACAAGCTGTTGATCCGCTTTCACCGCAATGATCTTGGCAAGGCGGCCTTCCGCGATGAGCCCCTAAAGCTGGACGGAACGGCACTGGTACTGTCGCGCTACGACGCCGAGATTTGCTTTCTTCGTGCGCGGCCGTAAGAAGATGCCGGGAGAGGGAGTGCGTGGCGGGTAAGAGCTACGAAGTCGTCGAAGCGCTGGAGCGCGAATGGTGCGATGCCCTGTGTAGCAGGGACATGGACCGATTGCGTTCGCTCGTTCATCCGGATTTCGTGTTGATCGGCACGCGATCGAGCGGTCCGTTCATGATGCACCGCGACGAGTGGCTCGATGCGATCCAGCGCAGGGAAGTGGATTCGATCGAGCTGGAGGTCCGCGACGCAACCGTTCTCGACCAGGTGATGATCGGGACAGTTCAGGCCCGGTGGAAGCTCAAATACCTCAATCGACTGATAGAGGATTGCGTGCTGCTCACCGACGTGTGGGTGTTTGACGAGGGCCGCTGGCGCGCCATCCGCCGCCATTCGACGCCGGCTCCGCCGGGCGCTTGCGGCTGACAATCTTAGGGGAGAATTGATGGCAACGGACGTGAGCACGCTGCGCGCTGGCGACACTATCAAGGAACTGACGATCCGGGGCATCATCCTCGGAGCGCTTATCACCGTCGTGTTCACCGCGGCCAACGTCTATCTTGGACTGAAGATTGGCATAACCTTCGCGACGTCGATTCCCGCAGCCGTGATCTCCATGGCTGTGCTGAAGGCCTTCCGCGACGCCACGATCCAGGAAAACAATATCGTCCAGACGATTGCGTCCGCGGCAGGCACGCTGTCGGCGATCATCTTCGTCCTTCCTGGTCTGATCATGGTCGGCTGGTGGACCGGCTTTCCCTATTGGCTCTCCGTCGCCGTGATCGGCATCGGCGGCATTCTCGGAGTGATGTATTCTGTGCCGCTGAGGCGTGCGCTCGTCACCGGGACCGACCTTCCTTATCCCGAAGGGGTCGCTGCAGCCGAAGTGCTGAAGGTTGGCTCCGGAGTCGGCGGAGCCGAGGAGAATCGCCGCGGCCTTATCCTGATCGGCGGGTCCACGGTCGTCTCGGCGCTCTATTTCTTCGTCGCGAAGACCCGGCTGTTGACCGACACCGCCGCGCGGACGTTCCGCGTCGGAACGGGCGGATCGGCGATCTCCGCGAGCCTGTCGATGGCCTTGATCGGAGTCGGTCACCTGGTCGGTGTTGCGGTCGGCCTGGCGATGGTCGTCGGCATGCTGATCACCTGGGTCGTCATCGTCCCGCATTGGACGCAGGACGCCAGTTTCGTTGCGCAGATCGCCGCCCCCGATCTCGAGACGCTGGTCAGCGCCGCCTTCCGCCAAAAGGCTCGAATGGTCGGCGCAGGAACCATCGGAGTTGCTGCCATCTGGACTTTGCTCAGGATCATCGGCCCGATCATCGCCGGCATCCGCTCGGCGCTGGTGGCCAACCGCGAGCGCAAGGCCGGCCGCGCCGCCGAGCTTCCGCTCACCGAGCGGGACATTCCGATCGGCATCGTCACCGCCACCATTCTCGTTTCGATGATTCCGATCGGCCTGCTGCTGTTCGCCTTCGGCAACACTGCGCCGATCGCCGCCGAGCCGGGCGTGACCATTATCCTGAGCGTCATTTACACTCTGATCGCCGGCGTCGTGATCGCCGCCGTATGCGGCTATATGGCCGGCCTGATCGGCGCGTCGAACAGTCCGATCTCGGGCGTCGGCATCCTCTCGGTGCTCGGGATTTCGCTGATCCTCGCCGCCTTGTTCCAAGGAGTCGGCCCCGACGAGACCAAGGCGCTGGTCGCCTTCGCCTTGTTCGTGACGGCAATCATCTTCGGCGTCGCCACCATTTCCAACAACAACCTCCAGGACCTCAAGACCGGCCAGCTGGTCGAGGCGACCCCGTGGCGGCAGCAGGTCGCGTTGATCCTCGGCGTGGTCTTCGGCGCGCTCGTGATCCCGCCGATCCTTGACCTCATGAATACGGCCTTCACGTTCCAGGGCGCGCCGAACGCGAAGGCCTCGGCACTCGCAGCGCCTCAGGCGGCGATCATTTCAACGATTGCCCAAGGCGTGCTTGGCGGGGACCTCGACTGGCCGATGATCCGCCAGGGCGCGATGATCGGCGTTGGCGCTGTGGTCGTCGACGAAGTGTTGAAGCGGGTTTCGAACAAGCGCCTTCACCTGCCGCCGTTGGCGATCGGCATGGGAATCTATTTGCCGCTGGAGGCGGATTTGCTGATCCCGTTCGGTGCCGTGCTCGGCTGGTTTTACAATCGGTGGGCCATGACCGCGAAGAACCCCGCCTTCGCCGAGCGAATGGGCGTGTTGATGGCAACGGGGCTAATCGTCGGCGAAAGTCTGATGGGCGTGGTCTATGCTTTCGCCGTGGCAGCAGCCGAGCGGGCCGGCTCGGCGGACAGCGCCGGTGTCTTCGGCCTGGTTCAAGCCTATCCCGCGGTGATGCTCGTCAGCCTCGTCGTGTTCGCTCTGGCGATTGCAGGGCTTTACGTCTGGACCAAGGGCCGTGCATCCGACGCCCCCGCTCCGGGTGACGACGCCATGACACCGGAGCCGACTTACCGCTGATCAGCCTCTGCCGCGGTAGGGCTGCACGCCCTGATCGGGGAGCCACAGGCCTTCGGGCGGCGCACCGCTCTGCCAGAAGACATCGATCGGCATTCCGCCGCGCGGATACCAATAACCACCGATCCGCAGCCACTGCGGTTTCATCTCTTCGGTCAGCCGCTGGCCGATTCCGACCGTCACTTCCTCGTGGAAGCCGCAATGATTGCGATAGGAAGCGAGGAACAGTTTCAGACTCTTGCTCTCGACGATCGTCTCGCCGGGCGCATAGTCGATGACCAGGTGGGCGAAGTCCGGCTGCCCCGTGACCGGGCAGAGCGACGTAAACTCGGGCGTTGTGAAGCGCACGAGGTAGAGCGCGCCCGTTCGTGGGTTCGGCACATAATCGAGCACGGCCTCTTCAGGCGAAGCGGGCAGCGTGCTGGTCTTACCGAGATGCGTGGTCTCCATCGGCGCGCTTTCTACGATTCCGGAAGCGCCCAGTCGACCGGTTGCAGGCCCTTCGCCTGGAGGAAGGCATTGGCTTTGGAGAAATGCCGGCATCCAAAGAAGCCATTATGCGCCGACAGCGGCGAGGGGTGCGGCGCTTTGAGTATGAGATGCCGCGATCCGTCGACGAACGCCGCCTTCTTCTGCGCGTAGCTGCCCCACAGCATGAACACGACCGGCTCCGAGCGGTCGTTGATCTTTTGGATGATCGAGTCCGTGAAACGTTCCCAGCCGCGGTCGCGGTGCGAGGCGGCGCGCCCCATCTCGACCGTCAGCACGCTGTTCAAGAGGAGCACGCCCTGCTTCGCCCAATGCTCGAGGAAGCCGTGGCGCGCCGGCCTGATGCTAAGGTCGCTCTCCAGCTCCTTATAAATATTGACCAGGCTCGGAGGTGGTCGGACCTCGAGAGGGACGGAGAAGCATAGACCATGCGCTTGCCCCGGCCCGTGGTAGGGGTCCTGGCCGAGGATCACGACCCGCACCTCCTCCGGCGGCGTTAGGTCGAGGGCGCGGAACCAGTTCGCCGCCCTGGGGAAGATGCGCTTACCGCGCTCGCGCTCGGCGAGCAGGAAGCGTTTCAGCTCGGCCATGTACGGCTGAGCGAACTCGCCGTCCAAGCGTTCGCGCCAGCTCGAATGAAGCTTGATGTCCGCTCGCGTTGCCATTCCCCCGCTGCCACCCTAGCGAGCCGCCGCGCCTACTTCTATGGCTTCGGCGAATGGAATTGCTCGTTTCCACCGCCTGGCTGGCCGAGCATGTCGGCGATCCGGATCTCGTCATCGTGGATTCAAGCTGGCATATGCCCACGACCGGCCGGAGCGGCCGCGACGAATATCTCGCCGCGCACATCCCGGGCGCACGTTTCCTCGACATCGACGAAGTGAGCGATCGGCAACATGCCGCACCCCACATGTTGCCGAGTGCGGATGAGTTCGGCCGTTCGATGGAGCGCCTCGGTATTGGACGCGGCGACGGCATCGTCGTTTACGACAATTCGGCGACCCACACCGCCGCTCGCGGCTGGTTCATGCTCCGTCACTTCGGGGCGGACCGAGTGGCTATCCTTGACGGCGGGTTCCCAAAATGGCTCGCGGAAGGCCGAGCGACCGAGGCCGGCGAGCCGCCCCCGCGAGATGCCGGGTTCGAGCCCGCGGAGCGCCGCGGCGAGGTGGTCACCAAAGATCAGCTTCTTGCCGGGCACCACTTGCCGCTGCTCGATGCGCGCGGCGCCGGCCGTTTCGAAGGCAGTGAGCCCGATCCCCGGCCGGGCGTTGCGCCGGGCCACATCCCCGGCTCCCGCAATCTGCCTTTCGCCGCGTTGTACAACGATGACGGCACCTTCAAGCCGGTCAATGTGATCGGCCGCCTCTTTGCCGAGGCCGGTATCGACCCTGCGCAGCCCTTCACCGCCAGCTGCGGCTCCGGCGTCACCGCCAATAGCCTGATCTTCGCCGCGCACCTGCTCGGGCAGGACGGCAGCAAGCTTTACGACGGAAGCTGGAGTGAATGGGGCGCCGACCCGGCGACGCCGAAGGCGATTGGCCCAGCCAGCCCTGATCCCGCTCGTCCTGAGTAGGGGCTGAGCAAAGCCGAAGACCCGTATCGAGGGACCGTCCTTCGACACGCCATTTCGACAGGCTCAATGGTTGCTCAGGATGAGCGGATCAGTTTAGTCGAGGATCACTCGAGCGACCTCCGCCAGTTCGCGGCGGATTTGCTCGACCAGGGCGCGGCTCGCTTCCGCATTAGGCTCGCGGCCCTTCTGCCGCTCGTCCAGCAATGCTTCGACGCCGGCCGCGGTCACTCCCACTAGCTCGGCGGATTTCCTGTCGAAAGCGCGGCGCTTCGGCTCTTCGCTTCCGTCCCAGGCGGCCGCAATCTCGCCCTCGTCCGCGTCGGACGCCGGCCCCCCGCCGAAACCGTCGACGAGCCGCAGCGCATGCTTGACGCTCGCGAGCCGCGAGACGGCCTCGGCATATTGTCTCGGAGTGGGCTCGGGCGCTGGAGTTCGGGACCAGGTGCAGCATGGCTCCGGGCTAACCGGCGCAAGGCTAAAGAAAGGTTAAGAAGTCCCTCTCACGAGTCTCCTCGCGAGGACGAGAACTGGCTCTACGCCCCGCTGGTCGCGTCGATGTCGCGCAGGATCCACCCGCGCTGGGGGATCGTCTCGATGAATTCGGCCCCGCCGCTCGCATTCCGGAGTTTCTTGCGCAGCTTCGAAATGAATACGTCGATGATCTTGGGCTGCGGCTGGTCGTCGGCGCGCCGGTAGAGATGCTTCAGCAGCATCGCGCGCGTGACGACGTTATTGCGTGCGAAAGCAAGCAGCTCGAGCACGCGATATTCCATCTCGGTGATGCCGATCGGGTGCCCGTCAATGCGGATCAGTCGCTGCACCTGGTCGACCGAGAGGCGCCCCCCGCAGAGGGTCTCGGGCATATCGCCGCCGGTCGCCTTCAAGGACGCAAGCAGACGCGACGCGGCTTCCTCGCTGTCCTCGGGAGAGATACTGCGCGGGCTTCCGATCAGCGCCTGCTGGATGTCGCCTAGAATCTTGTGGGCCTCTTCGACGAGGCGTGAGCCCTCCTCGAAACGGCGGCGCGACCGGTCGAGCATCGACTCGATCTCGACCAAGCGCGCGGAGAGGGTGTTTTCAGCCATTTTCTAAGCTTTGTCCCCCCGCTGTATTTTCATTGCCCCGCCTGCGCGGAGGCAATTTCGGTGTTGGCCGTCGGCGCCGACAGAATCTGCAGCGTTGTCGCGCCCTTGTCCACGATCCGAGTGTCCGGATCCCAAGTAGTCGAGCGGATTCCGATTTGCACCTGGTCGCGCCCTGCCTGATCGAGCAGGCTCGTCTCCGCATTACTGCGCGGCGCCGGGCCGCCGAACAGGGCGTCGATCGCCTGCTGCTGGACTTCGCCCGGAGTGGTGGCAGTGCCCGCGATCGGCGGTGCCAGACCATATTCCGGCGGAATGATCAACGGAGCGTTGCGTGCCACGGCGAACTCATCAGGCGTGGTGTTCCGGCTCCGGAACGCCGAGCAGCCGCTGGCCGAGATTGCGGCAACCAGCAGGACGGCGGAAAAGGCTTTACGCATGTTCGATAAACTCCTCGTTCCGCTCCTTACGGCTCAGGAACGCACGCAGCAACAGGATGACGACCGCAATGCTAATCGCCGCGTCGCCGACATTGAATACCAAAAAGGGACGGAAGTTACCAAAGTGCAGATCGGCGAAGTCGACGACATAGCCGTGCCGCACCCGGTCGAGGATGTTGCCCAGCGCCCCGCCGAGCACCATTCCGAGCGCCGCCTGATCGATCCGCTCCTTCTCGCGACCGATCCACACCGCGACTCCGACGGCGATTGCCGAGGTGAGCGCCACCAGCATCCAGCGGCCGAGGGGCGTCGTCGCGTTGAGCAAGCCGAGCGAAATCCCATTGTTCTCGGTGTAGGTGAAATTGAAGATCGGCAGCAGGACTAGCTGATCGCCGAGCTGGTTGATGCCGAGCGGACCGGTCACCGCCCACTTGGCCAGTTGGTCGAGCGCGAACACCAACGCGGCGATGGTAAAACCGAGACTACGGGCTTTCATGGCCGCCCCCGGTCACCCTGAACTTGTTTCAGGGTCCATTTCGACATCCGCACTGAGGCCTCCGGAATGGATGCTGAAACAAGTTCAGCATGACGTCCAGGACTAACCATTCACCACCTCATTGCACCGATCGCACAAGTCGCCGTCACTCTTCACCTCCGGCAAATGACGCCAGCAGCGCCCGCATTTGTGGTTGCTCGTTTTCGTCACACGCAACTCATCGCCTTGGTGAACTGCAGAGACGATGAACAGCTCGGCGAGTTCTTCAGCTGAAGCCGGAAGCTCGGGCAAACTAATCTCCGCTTCCAGGCTCGATCCGATGATCTTGTCGCGCCGCAAAGGCTCGATGGCTTCGGTGACGCGCTCACGAAGCTCACGCAGTTTCGCCCATTTCGCCTCGTCCGCGTCAACCTGCGGCACGTCCGGCCACTCCAGCAAATGCACCGATCCGCCTTCGGGAAAGCGCGTTCCCCACACCTCCTCGGTCGTGAACACCAGCACCGGCGCGAGCCAGCGCACCAGCGCGTGGAACAAGGTGTCGAGCACCGTCCGATACGCCCGCCGCTTCGTCCAGGAAGGCGCATCGCAATAGAGGCTGTCCTTGCGGATATCGAAGAAGAAGGCGGAAAGGTCGTTGTTCGCGAAGTCGCTGAGCAGCCGGGTGTAGCTGTTGAAATCGAAATCATCGACCGCATTGCGCAGCTTGCCGTCGAGCTCCGCGGTAAGATGGAGCATGTAGCGCTCCAGCTCGGGATATTGGGCGACATCGTCCAGCCGCTCCGCATCCGCGAAGCCGTCCAGCGCTCCAAGCAGATAGCGAAAGGTGTTCCTGAGTTTGCGATATTGGTCCGCGACCCCGGCGAGGATCTCCTTGCCGATCCTATGATCCTCGGTGAAGTCGACCGACAGCGCCCACAGCCGCAGGATGTCGGCGCCATATTCCTTCATCAGGTCGAGCGGGCTGATCGTATTGCCCAGGCTCTTGGACATTTTCATGCCCTTGGAGTCCATCGTGAAGCCGTGGGTGAGGACCGCATCGAACGGCGCTCGCCCGCGCGTCCCGCAGCTTTCGAGAAGCGACGACTGGAACCAGCCGCGATGCTGGTCGGAGCCTTCGAGGTAAAGGTCGGCGGGCCAGCGCTGGTCCGGCCAGCGCCCGCTCTCCAGAGTGAAGACATGGGTCGAGCCGCTGTCGAACCAGACGTCGAGAATGTCGGTGACCATCTCATAATCGTCGGGGTTGCGGTTGCCGAGGAAATGCGCGGCATTCTCCGCATCCCAGGCGTCGACGCCCTGGCTCGTGACCGCCTCGACGATGCGGCGGTTGACCTCGCGGTCGACCAGTAGCTCACCGGTCTTCCTCTCGACGAACAGCGCAATCGGAACGCCCCAGGCGCGCTGCCGACTGATCACCCAGTCGGGCCGCTGCTCGACCATCGATCCGATGCGGTTGCGGCCCTTCTCCGGCACGAAGCGCGTATTGGCGATGGCATCGAGCGCGATCTCGCGCAGTGTCGGGTTGCGCGCATCCTCCGCCGCATTCACGTCGCCGCCTTCGCCTTCCCAGCGCTGCTCCCCCCGTGTGAGGGGGATCAGGTCGGCGATGGGCTTGTCCATCGCGATGAACCATTGCGGCGTGCAGCGGTAGATGACCTTGGCCTTGGATCGCCACGAATGCGGGTAGCTGTGCTTGAAGTCCGCGCTTGCCGCGAGCAGCGCGCCGGCCTCGCGCAGGTCGGAGCAGATCGGCCCGTCGGGCGCGTTGAACTTGTTGTTGATGACGCTGCCCTGACCGCCGAGCCAGAGCCAGTCGGGCCGGTAAAAGCCCGCCGCATCGACCGCGAAGACCGGGTCGATCCCGTTGGCGCGACACAGCTCGAAATCGTCTTCGCCATGATCGGGCGCCATGTGGACGAGGCCGGTGCCCTGGTCGGTCGTTACGAAATCGCCGGGAAGGAACGGGCGGGGTTTTGCGAAGAAATTTGTATCCCGGCGGAGGCCGGGATCCAGGCCTGGGCCCCGGCCTTCGCCGGGGAACAGCTTGTTAGCCATCGGGTGGCGCGCGATCGTGCCGGCAAGGTCCGAACCTTTGCCCGTCCAGATCAAAGTCCAGCCTTCTCCTTCGCTTAGCCAAGGAGTAGAGCCGATCCTCTCCGCAAATTGATCCCAAAGTTCTTGAGCAACGAGCACGACGCGACTGCCTGCTCGCATGCCTACATACTCAACGTCCGGCCCATACGCGATGCCCTGGTTGACCGGGATCGTCCACGGCGTGGTTGTCCAGACCACCGCATAGGCGCCAACCAGCTCCGGGATCGGGCTCTCGACGATCTCGAACCCGACATCGATCTGCGTTGAGACGATGTCCTCATATTCGATCTCTGCCTCGGCCAGCGCGGTCTTCTCGACCGGCGACCACATCACGGGCTTTGCACCGCGATACAGCTGCCCGCTTTCCGCGAACTTGAACAGCTCGGCGATGATCGTCGCTTCCGACGAATAATCCATCGTCAGATAGGGGTGGTCCCAGTCGCTCAGCACGCCGAGCCGCTTCAGCTGCTCGCGCTGGACGTCGACCCAATGCTGGGCATAGGCGCGGCATTCGGCGCGGAATTCGCGAACCGGCACCTCGTCCTTGTTGAGCTTCTTTTTGCGATATTGCTCCTCGACCTTCCATTCGATCGGAAGGCCGTGGCAGTCCCAACCCGGCACGTATGGAGCGTCCTTGCCCAGCAAGGTCTGGGTGCGCACCACCATGTCCTTCAGCGTCTTGTTCAGCGCATGTCCGATATGGATGTCGCCATTGGCGTAGGGCGGGCCGTCGTGGGAAATGAATTTCTCCCGCCCGGAGCGGCTTTTGCGGATCTGCTGGTACAGGCCCTCCGCTTCCCAGCGCTCGAGAATCGCCGGCTCCTTCTGCGGCAGGCCGGCCTTCATCGGAAAGTCGGTGCGCGGCAGGAAGACGGTGGAGCGATAGTCGCGCTTCGTGGTTTCGGGGGCGTCGGCCATTGGCCCGGGCTCTAGCGGTCAGTCATCAGTTTGCAAATTGGGCGGATCAATCGAGAGCGAGGAGGTGTCGAGCCTTCGCCTCGTCCTCGTTCATATGGGAGACCAACGCCTCGATTCCATCGAACTTCATTTCCTCGCGGATGAAAGCGTGAAGAGCGACGTCGATCCTCGTGTCATAAAGGTCGCCGTCGAAGCCGAACAGATGCGCCTCCAACAGCTCCCGCGGCGGCTCGAATGTCGGTCGCACGCCGAGGCTTGCGACGCCCGGGATCTCCCGCCCGTCCTCAAGCGTCACACGGACCGCGTAGATGCCATATTTCGGTCGCTGATAATCGCCGAGTTCCAAATTGGCGGTCGGAAAGCCGAGTTCGCGCCCGCGCCGGTCGCCCGGCTGCACCACGCCCTCGATCGCATAGTCGCGACTGAGCATGTGCGTGGCCTTGCCCGTGTCGCCGGCGATCAGCTCCTCGCGAATGCGCCCGGAGGAAATGCGCTCACCGTACAGCACCACCTGAGGCACCGCCTCGGCGGCGATTCCGTGCTGAGCGCCCAAAGTCTTGAGCAGCGCCACATCTCCCGTTCGCCCCTTGCCGAAGCTGAAATCGTCGCCGGTGATGACGCCCGCCGCGCCGATCTGCCGCGCGAGGACTTCCGACACGAAATGCTCCGCTTCCATCGACGCGAGCTCGCGATTGAACTCGAACACCAGCATCGCATCGGCCCCGGCATGGGCAAACAGCCGCTCGCGTTGGTCAAGCGTCGTCAGCCGAAAGGGCGGGAGGTCTGGCTTGAAGAATGTGACGGGGTGCGGGTCGAACGTCGCGACGATCACCGGCCGCCGCTCGTGAAACGCGCGCGCGACCGCTCGCGAAACCACCGCCTGGTGGCCAAGGTGGAATCCGTCGAAGTTGCCGAGGGCGACGATGCTCCCCCTGAGGCTTTCGGGGATGCCGCCGGCTAGTGTCAGACGCTGCATTGCCGCGGGCTCTATCGGCGCGGACGCCCAGCTGCAAATAAACCGCGTTTCACCTGCCGATATTCGTTCCAGGCGAGTGCCATGACGATAAGGTCGAGTACGCTGAGGATGATCAGGCCCGGGTCGCGCACGTAATAGAAACGGTGGAGCTGGTAGGCGATGAAGAGGCTCAGCACCGCGAAGGTCGCCGGATAGGCCCAAAGCTTCTCGCGCAGCAGCCCGATCACGATCGCCAGGTTCGCCGCCCCATGACTGAGCAGATAGAAGACGTAATAATGGTGCTCATTCGACGTGAAGGTCTTCGTGAACCAATCGTCGTGGCCGACCCGGTAGAGCATCCTTAGGATTGTGTCGGTGCTGAACAGCCCCAGAGCGAGGCCGCCGATGATCTCGATGAGCGCATGCAGGCCCTTCAGCGCGACGCTGATCTGAAAGACACGGTGGATGTGCTCCTGCCGCAGTCGATAGGCTTGCCCCCGCTCCATTCAGCGCTGGAAATGTAGGATTTCACCCATCATGTCGAGCCGGTCTATGGGCGATCGCAGTGTAAAGGTCCAAGCGGGCGCGCGTTGGACAGCAAACTTAGCAAACTTCCGCGCCTTGACTCTGGGGAGGGGCGAATCCTATTTGCACCTCATCCCGATCCACCGGCTGCCCGGCGGCGCATTCGTGCGCGCGTCGGTTTTTCGTTTAGGAACGGGGTCCGAGAAGCGTCGAGATGGGCGTGGGCCGCGTGGGTTCTTCCCTCTGCAACCCCCACTCCCGTGGAGCTGAAGAAGGAAGAAGAATGGCACGTATCGCCGGCGTCAATATCCCTACGAACAAGCGCGTCGAAGTCGCGCTCACCTACATCCACGGAATTGGCCGAACCACGGCCAAGCAGATCATCGCGAAGCTCGGCATTGCGTCCGACAAGCGCGTCCAGGACCTCACCGACCAGGAAGTCCTGCACATCCGCGAGACGATCGATCGCGAGCACCAGGTCGAAGGCGACCTTCGCCGCGAAGTCGCGATGAACATCAAGCGGCTGATGGACCTCGCCAGCTATCGCGGGCTCCGCCATCGCCGAGGTCTTCCGGTCCGCGGCCAGCGCACGCACACCAACGCGCGCACCCGTAAGGGCAAGGCCAAGCCGATCGCGGGCAAGAAAAAGTAACTTCGCCCGAGCAGCAACATCGATGCCCTTGCGAGAAGCCGAGGGCGTACCGACTTAGAGGATTGTAGGAAATGGCACGCGAACCCCAGCGCATCCGAAGAAGGGAGCGCAAGAACATCTCCGCCGGCGTCGCCCATGTGAACGCCAGCTTCAACAATACGATGATCACAATCACCGATGCCCAGGGCAACGCGATCGCGTGGAGCTCCGCCGGGATGATGGGATTCAAGGGCAGCCGGAAGTCGACTCCCTACGCCGCGCAGGTCGCGGCGGAGGATGCCGGCCGGAAGGCGGCGGACCATGGCGTCCGCACGCTCGAGGTCGAGGTGAAAGGGCCTGGATCGGGCCGCGAAAGCGCTCTTCGTGCGCTTCAGGCGGTCGGCTTCACCATCACCTCCATTCGCGACGTGACCCCGATTCCGCATAACGGCGTCCGCCCGAGCAAGAGGCGCCGCGTCTAAGCCGCTCTCTGGCGGGTCGCCCGCCGAGACGAAATTGAATTGAACCTAGAGGGTTGGCCCACAAAGCGGCCCTCGCACTGCCAAGGGATGAAAATGGCCGTCAACGCAAAGAACTGGCAGGAACTGAAGAAGCCTAACTCGCTCGAGAAGAAGCCCGCGGGCGACAATCGCCGCCGCGCGGTCTTCGTCGCCGAGCCGCTGGAGCGCGGCTTCGGGATGACGCTCGGCAACTCGCTGCGCCGGGTCCTCCTCTCCTCGCTCCAGGGAGCCGCCGTCACCTCGATCAAGATCGACGGTGTGCTGCACGAATTCTCGTCGCTCACCGGCGTCCGCGAGGATGTCACCGACATCGTTCTCAACGTGAAGCAGATCGCGCTGAAGATGGAAGGCGAGGGGCCCAAGCGGCTGCACCTTAGCGCTACCGGGCCGGCCGACGTGACGGCGGGCATGATCGCCACTGCCGGTGACATCGAGGTCACCAACCCCGATCTTCTGATCTGCCATCTCGACGACGGAGCCACGCTCAACATGGAGCTGACCGCGGACGTCGGCAAAGGCTATCAGCCGGCTGCCGCGAACCGCCCGGCCGATGCGCCGATCGGCCTCATCCCGGTCGATGCGCTCTATAGTCCGGTGCGCCAGGTCGCCTACAAGGTCGAGAATACCCGCGTCGGCCAGGAGCTCGATTACGACAAGCTGACGCTGACTCTCGAGACTGACGGCACGGTCGCTCCCGAAGACGCTCTCGCCTACGCGGCGCGGATCCTGCAGGATCAGCTGCAGCTCTTCGTCCACTTCGACGAGAGCCAGGTCCGCATGGCTCCGTCGCCGATGATTGGCACTGCCGCGCCGATGGCCGAGACGGTCCAGGCCGACACCAACCAGCTCAACCGCTATCTCTTGAAGAAGGTGGACGAGCTCGAGTTGTCGGTGAGGAGCGCCAACTGCCTCAAGAACGACAACATCATCTACATTGGCGATCTCGTGCAGAAGACCGAGGCGGAGATGCTTCGCACCCCGAATTTCGGGCGCAAGAGCCTGAACGAGATCAAGGAAGTGCTCGCCTCGATGGGGCTGCGCCTGGGAATGGACATCCCGGGCTGGCCGCCGGAGAATATCGAGGAAATGGCGAAAAAGCTCGAGCAGGAGATGCTGGGCTGAGGATATCGTTCCCCTGCGAAGGCAGGGATTCAGTCCAGGCTCCTGCCTTCTCAGGAACATGCGAGGGCCGCTCCGTTGGGGCGGCCCTTTTCGTAAGAGCCAGGGGCCATGAGCAATCCGGGCACATCGTGGAGCTTTTCGCGTTTTGGGAAGCAGTGGGACTTGAAGGGCAGGCCGAGTGATCGAAGCTCACCTCCGCAGACTAAGAAAGCGCGATACTATCGACGCTGCAGAGGAGCGCGCGATCAGGGGACTGATCTCCGAAACACGGCGGGTCCCGGCTCACAAGATTCTCATTCGGGAAGGGGAGGAGCTGCGGCACAGTGTCCTTTTGATCGATGGTTGGCTTGCCCGCGCCTTGGACATGCAAGTGGGCGTGCGCGTGATTACGGCGCTTCACGTGCCCGGGGATTTTGCCGACCTTCACGCCTTTACCTTGAAGCACCTCGACCACAATGTCGTCGCGCTCACGGACTGCATCGTCGCACTTGCGCCGCACGACCGGCTGACCAAGCTCACGATCGATTTTCCACATCTCGCGCGGATGTATTGGTTCAGCACGAATGTGGACGCTGCAATTCACCGTCAGTGGACCGTTTCCCTCGGACGCCGGAATGCCCGATCGAGGATGGCGCACCTGTTCTGCGAACTGTTCGTTCGACTCGAAGTGGCCGGAAAGACAGATGGGCTCAGTTATGATTTTCCGTTGACCCAGGAACAGGTCGCCAGCTGCCTTGGTCTAACGCAAGTGCACGTCAACCGAACGCTTCAAGCGCTTCGACGGCGAGAATTGATCGAACTTCAAAACAAGCGGCTGACAATCCTCGACATGCCTGAACTTCAAAATGTCGCCGAATTTGATCCAGCCTATCTCTATTTCGATCGCCGGGCCGAATAGGCCAATAGAGCAAAACGCAGAAGCGCTAACCCAGATCATACGCGGGTCTCGGAATTGGATCCTAACCAGCCCCAATCACCGCGAGGACCTTTTCAGCGCCGGGGTGACTGAGAGCCGTTCGTCAGCTCCCGCTGTTGTCAGGAGTTGGTCGATGAGTGGTAAGGATGTCGCTTATTATAAGGAACGCGCAGCAACCGAGCGTAGATTGGCCGCGGAATTGGCGATGGCGGATGTGGCTGCTATCCACGAAGAACTTGCGCGCCAATATGAAGCGTTGGTGGAGCAGGCTTCTTTACGTCCAACATTGCGAATAGTGGTGCCGACAGAACATCCGGCGCCAGCAAATATGGGAATATTGCATGAGAAATCCGCCGCGAGATTTGGTTCTGGAAACGCTGCTGGAAGAGCGCGATCACCTAAGGATTTAGATCAACCTTTTTGAGCATAGTCCGGGGTCGGACGCGGCGGAATTGGAGAGGATCCGCCTTCAATTGAAAGAGATCGAGATTCGCATTTCCCGCCAGCAGTCCGGCGGTTAGCAATCAGCAGAGCAAACGAGCCGGTCGATTCTGCTCTCGATCAAAGATGATGTGTGCAGAGTGCCAGCAAGAGGATGATCGGCACGGGCACGCCAATAAGCCACAGCAACGCGGAACGCATACGAGCCTCCATCAACGACGGTGGGGTCAATCAATTGCGCGGCGGGAAGTTCCTGGTCCGTAACTGAAGTGGCTCGCCCCTTCGTCACTCGCTTCGTCCCTTTCTCCCAAGCCGTTCAGCGGTCGGCGAAACGCGTGCTAGCCGGCGCCCAGCCAATGTTATCGGGAGATTCCAATGTTCCGCTTGCTCCTTGACCGTCGTCTTGTCGCTGCCGCGCTTGTCCTTGGAACGTCGATGCCCCGGTAATGCGCAAACGGCGCCTGCTCCGCCCGCGGCGACGGCCACCCCTGCGCCGCTGCCAGAGCCCAAGCCGCTCGATCCGCCTCTGCACATTTCGGCGCCGGGCGGCGAAGTCGTCTTCGCTTACGATCGTGACAAACGCGAATATGACGAGGGCCATTATTCACCGGTAAGGCGCGCCGGCGACTTCCTTTACTTCTCGGGACGAATTGCCGGGATTCGAGCCGGCTATCCGTACAACATCGAGACCTACAAAGACAGCGTGCGCCGTCTTTTCAAATTCCTCGGTGGTCAGCTGCATGCAGCGGGTGCTGACTACAAGGACATTGTAATGATCCACAGCTTCCATGCCGTCAGGAATGGCAATGACGGTCCGGAAAATAAGACCGCCCAATTTAGGGCCTTTTCTGCCGTGAAGGACGAGTTCATGACCGCTCCGCACCCCGCCTGGACCGCAGTCGGCGTCGAAGCCATTCTCGTGGACGGCGCGCTTACCGAAGCCGACTTCGTCGCCTACGCTCCACAACGCAAGTCACGTTAAAGTCGCTAGAGGATTTTTAAGACGGTTGCGTCGCACGCGCGGCGGAGACATGGTTCGAATCCAGGCCGCGTATGGCCGAGATGTACCGAGCCATGTCCCCACTTCCGACCGCACTCACCGTTCTGTTCAAACCGGCAACGGCCGCCCGAATTGGGGCGGGAGCGATCTTGGTCACGCTTGCGGGTGCGGCTTATTGCGCGGGGCTCTACGCGCTCGAGAATGGACCCGCGACATGGCCGCTCGTATCGGCCTGGACGATCGCGACAGTTCTGCCTTGGTACATCGCGTACGAATTGAACAAACATGTGCTGGGCCAGAACTTGGACCCGATCGCCAAGGGACTGATTATCGGCGCGGTTCTCGGCGCCGCGCTGGCAATTTGCGGCGCAGCTGATTGGGCCCTTGGTCATAGCTTCGGACACTATCGAGGGTCTCTGCGCGCGCTGCACCTCTACCGGCACTTGCCCGAGACGCTTGCGATCACTTTCCTGACCGTCGCGGCTTCGGCTTTTGCCGCTCGGCCGATTGGCACCCAAGAGGGGCAAAGAACGGCCGAACTGCCGATTCCCCCCGATCACATCCAGCTCGTCCGCGGGGCGGGCAATTATGCCGAGCTGGAAGCGGCCGAACGAACGCTCCTCCTCCGTGCCACGCTAAGCGAGGTCGAGGCCGCGCTCACGCCCCACGGTTTCATTCGGATCAGCCGTTCGATCATCGTTCCCAAACGGCGGATCGCTGGCATGGGAACACGGGCGGGACGCCGGGTGGTACGGCTGACCGACGGCTCCGAACACCGCGTCGGAAGCACCTTTTCCGCACAGTTGAGGCATGCCGGAGTCGGCGGTTAACGGCCAGCCGTTGGCTGGCGCGGACGGGCGGCGCCCTTTCGACCAGTGCCTTAGCTGGATTAACACGAAAAGCCGCAGCATCTTCCGTCACTTAGGAGTTGGACGAGTGGGTCACGCGGGGGTCACGAAATGGTCAGCACGGTGCAGTCGCGGCCAAGCCATTATGAAACGCTGGGACTAACGCCCGCGGCGAGCACGGAGGAAATTCTCCAGGCATTTGCCCGCGAAATGAGCATGTTCCGCGTTCGGCCCATGGCCGCGGTCGCGCAAATCAGCATCGCCTATGAGACTCTGCGCAATCCCGCCAAGCGACGCGCCTACGATGCTTCGCTTGGCCTCGAGTCCGTGACGGAGCCGCAGACTCCACCGGTCCCGCCAGCGCGACAGGATGAGCCGCGATTCATCGGTGCGGCGGAGGAAACGCTTCCGGAGCAACGGCTGGGGTCATTCATCGCCGAATTGCTGCGAGAGCCGGTGCGCTCGGACGAGGTTTCATCGGGGCCGAAACCGGAGAGGGCGCTCCGACCGGAAGCGGAAGCGAAGCCCCGGCCCCAGGCGGAAGCGAAGCCCGGTGTCGACCTCCACCTCGCGGACCTGCTCGCCGCACGACGCGCGGTAGAGGATGCATCAACGGATTCGGGCGAGCGCTCACCCGCCTGGAAGGGGCCGGCGATGGCGGCAGGCGCGGTCGTGCTGGCGGTCGGCCTCGCCGGTGCCTGGCTTGGCTGGGGCGGCGGAAACGCAGGAACGTCGCGGCAGGCGGCGCCGGACATGGCCGATAGCGCTTCCAGCGGCGACGCCGGTTGATGGCATTGCGACCGGTTCCCCGCCGCAAGCGGACTCAGCGGAGGTTCCGGACGAGACGAAGGCGCGGCCGAACCCGCCTGCGGCCCAGACGGCCGTCGAACGTATTCCGCTGGCACCCGTCACGGAAGAACCGCAAGTGGAACGCGGCCAGATTGCCGAAGCCCAGCCAGCAGAAAAGGCCGTGGAGCGCGCGGTCCCGGACGCTCCGGCTATCGCCTCGGCCGCGGCGGCTCTACCGCTGCCAAATGCGGTGGTTGCGCGGACGATCGGACGGATCGGCTATGCCTGCGGTGAGGTGGCGTCAAGCGAGCCGGTCGAGGGCGAAGGGGCCGGCGTGTTCAAGGTGACATGCACGTCGGGCCAGTCCTATCGGGCTGCTCCGGTCCGCGGCCGCTATCACTTCCGCCGCTGGGACCGTCCATAGACCGAGCGTTCCCAGCGCGGAAACGTTGACGAATCCCGTCAGAGGATGAAATCACCCGCCGTCATGGTCAAGTCGCCGGTAAAGCGGATGATCATGTCCGCGATCTTGTCGCCATTGACGTCCACATAGACGTTGGTGAACTCCGGCCCCTGCATCATAGCTGGAATAGAGCTGACCGGGCTGGCCGGTGAAACCGCTGACCAACTTGAACGCGTCGTTCGTGGCCGTCTTCGAATTGGCGTCGATCGCGGAGAGGTCGATCTTGTCGCCTTGGCCGCCTTGCCCGCTGAAGTCGGTGATGACGTCGACGGAGCCTTTGACGGAGTCCGAAAGCGCCCGGTATTTGAATGTGTCCGCCCCACCGCCACCGGTAAGCGTATCGGCCCTGCCGCCGCCGATGATGACATTGGCCGCCGAATTGCCCTTGATGACGTTGACCAGACCATTGCCGGTGCCGTTGATAGCGGCCCCACCCGTCAAACTCAAATTCTCGACATTGTCGGACAGCGTGTAACTGACCGAACTGCGCACATTGTCGATGCCTCCGCCGGCCTTTTCGATCACCTGGTCGGTCGCGGCATATATGACGTAGGTGTCGTTGCCGCTGCCGCCTTCGAGGACGTTGGCCGCCAGGACGTCAGCGCCTTCCAGCGAGAGCGTCACGTCGATCGTCGCCGTATCCCAGATGTTCTGATTGAAAATGACGACCTCGAGGTAATAGGTGCCCGCGTGGGGGAAGACGATCGGGGTCGCGGGATCACCGTCCCACGCCACCTCGACGCCGTTCGAGTCCCTAATGTGGAACTCATAAACGGGAGTGTCGCTGACTCCGCCCGCGGCGGTAAAGTCGATGAACGCCTGGTCGCCCGCATTGCCGACCGTGAACGAGTAAAAGCCGCCAGCCTGCGGCCGCAATTCCCACTCGTCGCTGACCTTCGTTTCTACTGCATCGATCGAGAAGCTCACGCTGGGCAGGCCGGATCCGGCAGTGAAGAGATGGTCCAGCGACAGCGCGTCGGCGTTCGAGTGCCCGCCCTCACCGATCGGCCCGACGGAGGAGGCGCCCGGCGCCCCAGCGTCGAGCGTATCGGCGCCGCCGCCGCCACTCAGATAATCGAAGCCGCCGCCCCCGAACAGCTGGTCGGGGCCGGTGGAGCCGGTGAGGAAGTCCGAAAACTGACTGCCGGTGATCTTCAGCTGTTCGACGTTGACGACCTGCGGGCTGGCGAGGGTCTGAGGGCCCGAGATCGACTGCGACTTGCCGGACGCCGAATAGTCGAGCACCAATGTGTCGAGGCCGGTTCCGCCATCGACGAAGTAGACGCCCGCGCGGTTCACGCCACCTTCGATGTAGGCGAACAGGGCATCCGAGCCGGGCACCAGAGTGTCATTGCCGGCATCGCCCCACAGGCGATCGGCTCCATTGCCGCCGTTCAACGTATCGTTGCCGTTGCCGCCATGGAGCGCGTCGCTCCCGTCACCGCCGTTCAGAATGTCGTTGCCGCCCAGACCGTTGATCGTTTCCGCAAAGTTGCTGCCGTTCAGGGTTTCGCCGACACCGGTTCCGCCGAGAACCCGCGTATCGCTAAAAAAGAAGGTTCCGGAGCCCGTAAAAGAGCCGAAGCTGTACGCGTTCGCGCCGTAGACCCCTTGTTCGGTAATCAGCAACCTGTCGGCGATCCACGTCACTCCATCCCAAATCGTAAAGGACGTCCCGGGGGCGACAGGAAAGCCCCAAGAAACCCAGCCGACCGGAGAGTCGGTAGGGAAGGTCGACAGTTTCGAAGCGTCCGTAAGGTTGGCGGGATCGGAGAACCAGGCGATTTGAGAGGCGGTCGGCGGGCCGAAGGTGACCAGGCCCGACCCCCAGATCGTGTAATCGCCGGAGATGTAATAGTCCGACTCCGGTGGATCGCCTTCCGGTTCGACAAGCCCGTAACCAGACAGGAGATCGATAGGCGTTCGCGTGGTGCGCGGCATGGTTTGCCCCTTCGACTCAGTTAACAAGTCGTATCACTGTCAATAGTTTAACGCTAGTTATACAACACGAACGGCAGGGGGCGTCGGGAACGATGCAGTACAGTGCGTTCATCAGCTACAACCATCGCGACCGCGACTGGGCGGTTTGGCTGCACCGAGCCTTGGAGCGCTACACTGTGCCGAGACGGCTGTGGGGCCGACCGGCGCCTTGGGGGGAAATCGGCCAACGTCTGCCGCCGGTGTTCCGCGATCGGGACGAACTGGCGACCTCGTCCGACCTTGCTGCGTCGGTCAAGAAAGCACTCGCCGATGCCGCCTTTCTGGTTGTTATCTGCTCACCCAATTCGGCGCGATCCAAGTGGGTTGACGAAGAGATCAAGACATTCGTCGACGCGGGGCGCGAGAAATTCATCCGCCTGATCATCGTCGACGGGGAACCGCATTCGCCCGAGCCCGCACGAGAATGCCTGCCGCCATCGCTCATCAGGGAAGACGCGCCCGAGCCGCTCGCGGCGGATGTGCGCAAGGAAGGCGACGGAAAGCAGGCGGCCAAGCTGAAGATCCTCGCGGGCATCCTCGGCGTCTCCTACGACGAACTGCGCCAGCGCGAAGCGGCGCGGCGGCAGAAGCGGCTCGCGGCAATTGCGTTGGCCGCTTCGATCGGATTCCTCATCATGGCGGGCCTCACCGTGTTCGCCTTCATCTCGCGCGGCGAAGCCATTCAGCAGCGCCAACTGGCGGAGAAGCGGACGATCACCGCAGAGCGGACCCTGGGCTTCGTCAAAGACATGTTCAAACAGGCCGATCCCGAGGACGCGAGCGGCGCGTCAATCACGGCACGCGAGATCGTGGATCGCGGCGCGGCGAAGCTCGATTTGCCCGAACTCGACCGCGAGCCGATGGTTAAGACCGAGCTCGGCGTGACCCTGGCCGACGTTTACGGCGCCCTCGGCCTTTACCGCCAAAGCGATGCCCTGGTCCGCCGCACCTTTTCGATCCACCATGGGGAGCCGGCGACATTTGCTCGGCAACTGAATGCGCTCGGGCAATCGCAGTTTCGCTTGGGCGAGTATGAGCAGGCGGAAGGGACCTTCAGGAAGGCGTGGGCGCAAGCCGGCACCGCCAGCGATTCCGTCCGATCAGACATCCTCGGCGGCCTCGGGCAAACACTGACCAACCTGGAGAAGTATGGAGAGGCGGACCGCGTCCTGCGGCAGGCGCTCGCGATCGACCGGGCGCGCCAGGACCACGCCTATATAGCGTTCGATCTCGAAGCCCTCGCCGAAAACCACTTCTCTCAGGGCAATCTCGAAGAGGCGCAGCCTCTGGTCCTCGAGGCTCTTGCGATCCGGCGGCGCTACCAGGGTCCCCTCAGCCCCGGCGTGAGCGACAATCTGACCAAGCTCGGCAACATCGCCTATATGCGGCAGGACCTCCCGGCGGCGGAGCGCTATTTCCGTGGCAATGTCGCGGTCGACGAGAAGGTGCTCGGTCCCGAACATCCCGACTTCGCCACCACGCTGAACAATCTTGCGCGGGTGCTGATCGAGGAGCGGCGGTTCGCGGAGGCGGCGCCGCTGCTCGAACGCGCCAAGTCGATCGCCGTACGCGAGCGCGGCGAAGAGCATGCGTACATGACCTTTATCTTTTCGAACCTCGCCATCGCGCGGCGGCACATGGGTCGAACCAAGGACGCCGAGGCCCTTTTCGAGCAGGCGATCGCCACCGCGCGCAAGAACAAGCACCGGGTTCTCGGGCCAAGCCTCACCGACCTGGCGGAGCTGCGCTGCGCGACCGGGCGGCCTCGCGACGGATTGGCGCTGCTCGACGAAGCTGCCCGCGTGACGAGCGCGGATTATCCTGACAAGCCCTGGCGATCCGCGTGGGTAACTAACGTCAAAGGCGAGTGCTTGCTACGCTCCGGACGGAAACAGGAAGGCCGAAAGGAAATCCTGGCAAGCTCGCCGATCATCATCAAAAGCTGGCCGCGAGGGACCTTGTTTGCGAGTCGAAGCTCAGCGTCGGGCGAAGCTCGCCAGTTGATCAGATGCGGTCGCATTGACCTTGGCGATTGCCCTTCAATGCGGCGATGCGGGCATAATGGTGGGCGAGTTCCAGGTTCATCTCGTGCGCCGCGCGCGACGCAGCTTGGTTTGCGGCGGCGACGTGCTGCTGACTGAGCTTGGCGAAATCTTCGGTCGAATGCTCCATGCCGGCGGACTGTCACAGCCTTTGCCTGACGGGAACGGGCCGGATCTGAGTGCCCCGTTATGGCACCACCTCGCGCCACCGCTCAGGTGGTGATAGTCTCAGCGGGCAGAGCAACGGCAGGGGGAATTGCGATGCGTGTCCGATATCTCGCTTTTTGCAGCACCGTCTCGTTCGCATTGGTGCTGACGAGCTGCGGAACTGCGCCGCCGGTGCGGACCATGGCCTGCCACGCGGCGGGAGCGCCCGAGCTGATCGAGGCTCCCGACGGAAAAAAGGCGATGACCCTCAAGGTTCTCACCTACAATATCGAGGGGCTCGGCTTTCCGGCTCGGAGTGGGCGGGCACGAGAGCTGCGCCAAATCGGCGAACGCCTATCGGCGATGCGCGCTTCAGGCACGGGCCCCGACATCGTGCTGTTCCAGGAAATGTTCAGCGGAGCGGCGAAGAGTGCGGTGATGAACACGGGCTATCCGGCGATCGCACCGGGACCTCGGCGCACGACGCGCCCCTTCGAATCGACGCGCGAGAAATTGCCCGGCAAGTCGAGCATCAAGCGAGGCGAAGTCGGCATAAGATTCCAGGGGAGCGGTCTGGCGATCGCCTCGCGTTATCCGATCCTGGCGACGGACGTACGCGCCTACGGTGCCAAGTCCTGCGCAGGGCTCGATTGCCTGGCGAACAAGGGGATCATGCTAGCGCGGATCTACGTTCCTGGCCTGCCGACGCCGATCGACGTCTATGACACGCACATGAACTCTCGCGGTGCGTCGAAGGCGCCTGCGCCGCGCAACCTCGCGGCGCATGACCGCCAAGCGTTGGAAGCATCCGAATTCATCGACAATACGCATGACGATAATTTTCCGGTGATCTTCGGGGGCGACTTCAACATGCGCCGTTCGGAGCCGCGCTGGGCGAACTTCACGCGCTATCAGTCGCTGACCTTGGTGCACCAACTGTGCGCGGACAAAACGTCGGGCTGCGACGTGCGCATGTCGTGGGACGGCGACGAACCCTGGATGGACACTCAGGACCTGCAGTTCTTCTGGCCAGGAAGCGCCGTTTCCGTGCGCCCGATCCGCGTCGAAGCCGTGTTCGACGGCAGCCCGGGCAGCCCGCAATTGTCGGACCATGACGGGTTCATGGTGACCTACCGGCTCGAATGGCCGGCGACCGCGGCGCGAGCGGCCTGCTAGAAGATCAGCGCCTGAACTCGTCACCCTGAACTCGTTTCAGGGTCCATTGACGATAAGGGCTGAGCACTCTCCGAAATGGATGCTGAAACAAGTTCAGCATGACGGAAGAGGCGGTCATTCGATCGTAGCGATTCGGGATCACGGGATCAGCCGTCAGTCGTTTCGGATTTATCCGCCGTGACTTTGATTGGATCTTTCCAATTGACCTGATCATCGAAGCTTTGAAGAGCCTGGCCGCCCGCAACGGGCCATTGAAGCCAAACGTACTTGCCGTCTTCGAGCATCTTGCCGACGATGGTCACGCCATCGTTCGATTCTTCGCTGTAGCGATAGGTGTTGCCGTCGCCGTCGGTCCAGACCCACATACCGCTGACCCACTTGAGCGTGCCGCCGTCGCCGGTCGTATAGGAATTGCAATTCTGCTCCGCCGGGGCGGCGACGGATCGCGACCCGGTAGCGGCTGTCGTATCGCCAGCAGGGGCCAACTCCTCCGTCGGCGGCTTGGGCTTGGCTCTGAACTTGTCGTAAGCCGTGTAGAGTCCGCCGAGCGCAACGACGAGAGCCGTCAAACCGCCAACCACCCCGGTCACGCTCTTGAAGATTTTCGGAGTGCCGTCCCCCGGCTCTTCTGATTGTTCGCCCGCCATTCGCTCCCCCATGCCGCGCGCTGCTCGAACGGGACTATGCCACGGACCCGCGGTTCCGCATAATTCGAGCTTACCGCCGCTCGTTGCATAAAAGTTGCATCGGCGCTTGCGCTGGCGCAATTTCCGCCTGGGGGAGGCCATATGGCCAAGCTGTTCGTGAGCTACGCGCGCGATGACGAGGCGGCGGCCGCAAAGGTCGTCCACGCGCTCGAGCGAGCGGGACACGAGGTTTGGTGGGACGGCCTGATTGAAGGCGGCACACGCTATTCGAAATTGATCGGCGAAGCGCTGGATTCGTCCGACGCGGTCGTGGTTTTGTGGTCGCAGCGATCGATCGAATCCGACTGGGTGCGCGACGAAGCCGCGCATGGCCGCGACCGTCATCGGCTGGTGCCGCTGTCGCTCGACGGAACTCGTGCGCCGCTAGGCTTCCGGCAGATCCAGAAGATCGATATCTCGCGCTGGCACGGCCGCATCGACGCGCCGCAGTTCCGGGCGGTCGAGCGGGCCATAGCGACGGCTCTCGGCCAGGAACCGGTCCGCCCCGCGCCCGTACGAAAAGAGTGGCTGACTCGGCGGCAAGCCATGGCGGGTGGGACGGCGGCTGCGGTGGCCGGCGGCGGCGCATTGTTCGCCTGGCAGACGGGCCTGATCGGCGCGGGCCAGGCTCATGCCCGAAGCATCGCCGTCCTGCCGTTCAAGAATCTCAGCGGAGATCCGAACCAGGCCTATTTGGCAGACGGACTGACAGATGAAATCCGCTCGGCTTTGGGTCGCAACGGCGGGCTGCTCGTACTCGCTGCGACTTCGTCCAACTCGGCCAGCCGCCTAGCGGGCGATGCCAAGGCGATCGCGAGCAAGTTGGGGGTCGCTTATTTGCTCGAAGGCTCGGTGCAGCGCGCCGGCGACGTGGTGGGAGTCGCCACCAACCTTACCAACGGAAGGACGGGTTTCAGCGAATGGTCGCAGCGGGTCGAGCGCCCGCTGGGAGACATTTTTGCGTTCGAGAATGAGATCGCCCGCACCGTTTCGAACGCCATGTCGGTGCGCATGGCGACCACCGCGCCCCCGGCGGGCGGAACGCGCAACGTCCAGGCCTATGAAGCCTATTTGCGCGGTCGGGCGCTCTATAATCAGGCGAGCGGCGAGGAATCGGACCGCCAGGCGAGGGCGAATTATGAGCTGGCGATCGCCACGGACCCGAATTTCGCGCTGGCGCATGCGGCGCTGTCCCGCGTGCTGTCATCGATCGCCGCCAGCGAAGCAAGCGCGAGCGAGCTCAAGGCGCTTTACGCCGGAGCCATTGCCGAGGCGCGCCGAGCGGTCGAGCTGGCGCCAACCCTGGCTGAAGGACAACTCGCTCTCGGATATGCGCTTTTCACGGGCGAGCTCGATGTTCGTGGCGCCCGGCCATCCTACGACGCGGCCTATCGCTACGGTCGCGGCAATGCCGACATTGTCCTGCTCTACGCGCTGTACGCGGTGCGAGCGCGCCGCTTCGCCGAGGCGCGGTCGGCGATCGAGCGTGCGCTGGCGCTCGACCCGTTCAACCCGCGAACCTGGCGCGCGGCGGGATCGATCGATCTTGCCTCAGGTCGTTTCAGGCAGGCGATCGCGCGCTATGACAAAGCGCTGGCACTCAACCCTACCATGTCGAACGCGCATGCGATGAAGGGCTATGCGCTGATACTGCTGAAGCGCTGGCCGGAGGCGAGGAAGGCGCTGGACGAGGAATCGAGCGCGATGTTTCGACTGACGGGACTCGCGATCCTGGGTCGGAGGGCTTCTGACACGGCGCTCGCCGAGAAAAGCTACGGGCAGCTCGTCGCCGATCTGGGCAATTCCGCCCTCTATCAACAGGCACAGGTGCTGGCGCAATGGGGCCGGACGGGCGACGCGCTCGACCGGCTGGAGCGGGCCCGGGCGGTCGGCGATTCAGGTTTGACCGCCCTCGCCACGGATCCGTTCATGGCGCCGCTGACGAAGGAGCCACGCTATCGCGCGCTGGTGCGGACGATCGGCTTTGCCTGAGCCGGGCTATCCAACACACTTCATTCATGCGATTTTCGCCTTCCCCAGCAGCAAAGGAGACCGAACATGGTGACCGAATGGACCGGGCTGGGCCCCGAAGACGAAGAATTTGAGGAAGAGGAGGATCGCGGCAATCCCGATGATCGAGGCAATCCCGACGACCGAGGTAATCCGGACGATCGCGGGAACCCGGACGATCGAGGAAATCCGGACGATCGCTAACGCATTTCGCTGATCGAGGGGTCGGCCGCCATTGCGCGGTCGATCCAATCACGGAAATGGTCGTGATCGATGCGGACATAGACGCCGGCGCTATTGGGGCCATAGCAGCCCTTACCCCAGCTCACGATCCCGACGAGCTCCGGCTGGTCGCCTTCCAGCACCAGCGGACCGCCGCTGTCACCGGTGCAGGTGTCGGCGGTATCTCCGGGCGTTCGGCCCGTCGCGCATAGCTGATAGTCCTGGATTTCGCCGTCATATTGGGGAAAGTCGGAGCAATCGGCGGTGATTAGATCGACGGCGGTCAACTCCGCCTCGAATCCCCTGTTCTTGCCGGCTTCCAATTGACCCCAGCCGGAGGCGTAGACTTCCGCCCCGGCCCCGAGCGGCGGGCCGTCGTACAGCGTTATGGCCTCGATCGGACCGGCGTTTTCCTCGTGGGTTTGATCGTCGGCGACGAAGTGAACCAAGGCAATGTCGTAAAAGTGCCGGGGATCGTCGAAGTCGGCGTGGCGCACCATCCGGTCGATGAGGTAGGTCGCGCCTTCGTCATTATCGATATAGTCGGCGCCCAGCCGAACGCGGTGTCTATTCTTGATCCGCTCCTCATTGATGCAATGGGCGGCGGTCAGCACCCACCCTGGAGCGATCAGCGACCCACCGCATTTGTGGGCGAGGTCCCAGCCTGCTCTATTTTCGAGCTGTTCTTCGCTCCAGCCCTGGAATGAGGAATAGATTTGGGCCTGCCACGGCGACGCGCCGCGAGTTTCCTGCTCTTCGCCCGGCTGCTGTTCGCCCGCCTGCTGCTGTTCGCTCGCCTGATCCTGCTCGTCCGCTTCCTGGGCGGCGGGTGCGGGCTGCGCGCCAAGCGCCAGGCATAGCGCCAAAATCAAAGTCGGTGGACGCATGCTGAAGCCCCCTCGAAGACACTATGCCACGGGACGTCGGTTTCGCTCAATTGCGAGCTGAGCTGGCCTAATTTTTTTCCTTGCCGTCGTCCGATGTGCGGCGGTTGCCCTTTCGCCGGTCGCCGCTCCGGCGCTCGCCTTGCCGGCGGTCGCCGATCAGTCCAGTCGGCTGATCCACTTTGCGGCGGTCTCCCTTCCGTCGCTCTGTGTGACGGCGGTCGCCGGTCCGCGCCGGCTCCCGAGCGCCGAGCTGGCCGGAGTCGATCACAATCTCCTCGGCGTCGGAGTCGGCCTGGCGCAGGCGGTCTTTCGCCGCCGTCGCGAGCAGGCCGAGATGCGTGCGAACGAACTCGCGGCGATCTTCGTCCGACATTGCGGCGGCGCTGTCGGGCTTGAGCTGCAGGAAGCCTTCGATCGCCTGGCGGGAAACGGCGATGCCACGAAGCTTACCCTCGATCCACATCTCGACGAGGGTGAGGTCGCCGCTGCTCCTGACCGAATCATTTTCCATCGCGCGGTGATACTAGCAGCTGACTCGCGCTCCGCAAATCGGCGCGCGATCAGGCGTCGTGGCCACCGAGATTGGAGCGGTCGCGAATCGGCTTTTCACCCAGCGTGCTTTCAATTCCGCCGGAGATGAGATCACCCGCCCAGATTGCGGCGCCGATCAGCAGGATAGCGCCAATGAGCTGCAGTGCATCGAGCATGCCGCATCTCCCGATTCGATATTAACTCCAACACGTTAAATAAGGAGTTAACAGAGTCAACGATGCAAAATGGGAACGGTGTCCCGCTAGCGGACCGGAATCAGAGCGCGGGGACCTTTTTCTCGCTCTTGCGATAAGCGATCAGCGAAGGGTTCAGACGCTCGATGATCTCGGAACGGATGAGCTTGCCGCTAAGATAGGCGTCCGCTTGGAAATAGCCTTCGCGGCTAAGCTTGCGCTTGACCTCCGCGACTGAACCGGATTCCCCGGCCAGTTCGAAGGCGCGTTCAATGATATTCGTCTGCATGGCGCATGTCCCGCCTGCCAGGAGCGAGTACGCCGGTCAATTCGTTCCACTCTTGATCGAGGTTAAGCTCCTTGGCATGAATCGTTTCGGCCGTGAAAGAGTGTGCTATAGGCGATTCTTCCGCGGGGGGCCGCGATGCCAGAATATCGGATCTACTGCCTGGACGGCGCCAATAGGATCACGCGCGCGGAGCAGATCGTCGCCACGAACGATGAGCAGGCGATCGCGGCGGCTCGGTCAATGAAACCGTTGGTCAAGCGCGAGCTTTGGCAGCGCGACCGGCTGGTGGCGCGGATCTCGGCCTCGGGCAAGCAGAGCTGAGAGCCGCCCGAGCGGACGACCGTTGAAACATGCTATAGCGCACCCGCGGGAGGGGCACATATGCGCGAGCGGTTCGAACGGCACCGGCAACCCTGGCGAGCAGACGAACTGCACAAGCTACGGGCGTTGGCGGGCAAGGGCATGGCGCTGAAGGCCATCGCCAAAGCGCTGACCCGGAGCGAGGAATCGGTGAAGCAGCGCGCCAAGGAAGACGGCTTGAGGATCGCGAAGCTGCGATAGCTTATCGCCGACTATCGAGTTTCCAGCCAACTCAGAAATTCCGTTCGATCATGTTCGTTCGGAATCAGCGCGGCTAGCCGCTCGTGCAGGTCCTTCAGCGATCCGGCCGTTTCACTTGCCCTTTTGCAGACGAGTGGCGCGATCGGTCCAAGATAGGTCGTCAGCACCGCCGCGACGCGCTCGACATCCCCCTGTGCGATAGTTGAATCCGCTGGGGCGGGGGGATCGGTTGCCGGCCTTGTCGCGCCAGCGGTGGGATGAGATTCCGGCCGCACATGAACCCGTGTCGCGAAATGCGCTCGATCATGCTCGTCGTCCAAGTGCAGCGCCAGAAGGCTATAGAGTTCCTTCGCCGATGAGGCGCGCAAGGCGGCCTTGTCGACGAGGATACCGGCGATCGGACCGACGATGTTGGCGAATTCCCTCTTGGCTCCCGCGATCACCTCAGGGTCCAACGTCTTCCTCGGCTCGGCGGTCACTTGAGATGTCGCACTCGACGGTTTGGTCCCGCGAGCAATCTCGGCCAGGCATTGTTTCAGCGCGCGGTCGTAGCTCGCCGTCGCATCGATCATGTGCATTCGGACGATGCGCAGCGGCGGCGTGCAGCGTTCGATCATGACCGGAAGGACCGGCTTGCCGCTGTCGAGGGCGAAGCTGACCTCGTCGGCCACATTGTCCGATGCGGCGGACCGTGGCGACATGATCACCACCATTCCTCGACAGTCGCGAACCGCCCGCTCAATGGCCCGATCCCAATGCTCGCTGGGCCGAATGTCGAGCTGGTCGACCCAAATGGCGACGCCATGCGCCCGGAGATCCTTCGCAAACCGTAGGGCGAACCGCTCGTCTGCCCGCGAGTAACTCAGAAAAAAGCTCTCGGCAGCAACAGCGTTTTCCGCCGCCACGTTTTCAGTCCTGCCCAAGCATGCGGAACGCCTCGACCAGGCTGCGGTGCATGCGGTTGAACGAGGCCGAGAGCCGCCCGATCTGGTCGCGGCCTTCGTAATGATATTCGGGCGTGTTGATGTCGCCCATGCTGACGTCCTGAGCATTCTTCGCAATTCGGTCGATCGGCTGGATGACGACAAAGTGAAGCAGCAGGTTGATCGAGACGAACAGGAGCACGAGGAAGCAAACGAAGGGGATCACGAACAATTTACGGATATGCTCGGCCCGGAGTGACGAGGCGGACATCGGCACCGACACGATCTGAGCGCCAATGATCTCGTTCACCTTCCAGCCAAAGCCGTTCTGGTCGCCGTACAAGGCGACCATCGACGCAGGCGCCGTCGCCGCCGTGTCATGACATTCCATGCAGGCCGCCTTGTTGACGAGCGGGCGCGCGAGCTCGAGCATGGGTCCGGTCGGTGTGGATCGTACGACCGAGATTTCTTCCTTATCGGTATGCGCCCGAAATTCATTGATGATGTCCGCTTCCCAATCGGTGGCGCGATCCTGCGGATTGGTGGGATTGAGGGCCGCTTCGCGATAGGTGAACTCCGGATACTTCGCGCGGATCACGTCGAAATTCCGTTTGGCGGCATAGGCGGATACCGACTGCGGATAGAATTGGTGGGCGATTCGGTCCTTGAGCAGGGGAGCGATCTGCTCTGACGTATATTTGCGAGCGCCGGCCGCGCTTTCCATCATGATGCGCGAACTCTGCAGCACCTCCTCGCGGGCGACCGCATTGACCAGCGGATCGGCGGCGAGAACGAACAAAGCGACGCCGAGCGTCGCGATGCCGAGCATCAGAAGATTGAACTTGGCTCTTAATCCCACCCGAATCCCCTTTGAACTCACCGGTAGACGGTCCCGCGGAACCTATCGGGTCGCGAAGCGAATGACTATGCCGGAGGAAGCTGGAACATATTCAACTAAACGGTTGACAATCTGGCTCGGCGCGTAAATATTCAACTTCATGGTTGAATTTGATTCGCTGAGGCTCGACAGCATTTTCCACGCGCTCGGAGATTCAACTCGGCGGCAAATGCTGCGTGAGCTGACCGAGGGCGAGCGTACGGTGAGTGCGCTAGCCGAGCCGTTCGCCATGTCGCTCGCTGCGGCTTCCAAGCACATCAAGGCGCTCGAAGCCGCGGGGCTGGTGCGCCGGAAAGTTCAGGGCCGAACGCATCACGTTCGCCTGGACCCCGCGGCGCTCGCAGGCGCCTTCGAGTGGCTGAAATATTACGAACGCTTCTGGACCGGTCGTCTCGACGTCCTCGAACGCCTTCTGCGCGACGAAAGGGCGCGCAAACTCCCTCAACCCAAAGGAGAATGACAATGAACCAAGCTCTTGCCGTCGAGGCCTATGGCGAAGTGATCGAGCCCAACACGCTCAAGATCAGGCGCCTGCTCCCGGGCCCCGTCGATCGCGTCTGGGCCTATCTCACCGAAAGCGACCTTCGCCGCCAGTGGCTTGCCTCTGGGGTAATGGAGATGCAGATCGGCGCGCCGTTCGAGCTCGTCTGGCGCAATGAGGAGCTGGAGAATGCGGGCCAGCGTCCCGAGGGTTTCGATGAGGAGCACCGGATGGACAGCCGGATCACCGAACTCGATCCGCCGCATCGGCTGGGCTTCGAATTCGGCAGCAGCGGCGACGTGACGATCGATCTGGAGGAGCGGGGGGACGATGTCTTGCTCACCCTGACCCATCGCCAACTCCCGGGCCGTGAGATCATGCTCAAGGTCGCTGCCGGGTGGCACGCGCATCTGGACGTGCTCGCCGCCAAGACGGCTGACGAAGCGCCGCCGCCATTCTGGGCGAACTGGAGCGAGCTGCGCGAGCAATATGACCGTCGGATCCCGGCCGCACAGGAGTAGGGGATGACGAAAAGTGCTTCGAACTACCGCTGGGTGATCGTCGGCGCCGGCGGCCTTCTCGGGTGCATCGCGATCGGCGCAATGTTCTCGCTCCCAGTGTTCTTGCGGCCGATCGCGGGCGCCACAGGGTGGTCGATGACCGGTGTCTCGACCGCAATGACCATCGGGTTCGTCGCCATGGCTCTGGCGAGCTTCGCCTGGGGCAGCCTGTCCGATCGCGTCGGGCCGAGGATCGTCGTGTTGATGGGCTCCGTCGCTATTGCGGCGAGCGTCGCGCTGGCGAGCCAGGCGCAGTCGCTTTTCGCCTTCCAATTGACCTTCGGACTGGCGGTTGGGGGCAGCGTCGCCGCGATCTTCGCGCCCCTAATGGCGGCGGTGACGGGCTGGTTCGACACGCACCGAAGCCTCGCCGTGTCGCTGGTTTCAGCGGGCATCGGCATGGCGCCCATGACCATGTCGCCGCTCGCGGCGTGGCTCGTCACGCATTATGACTGGCGGACGTCGATGTTGATCATCGCCGGGATTTCGGCAGTGGTGATGATCCCGGTATCCTTTCTGATCCGCCGACCGCCAGCTCTCGCCACAGGCGAAGCGGCGCCAGGCGAACCTCAATCCGACATTTCGATCGGCGAAGCGCTTCGATCCCCTCAGTTCATCATCTTGGTGCTGACCAACTTCTTCTGCTGCGCAACCCACTCCGGACCGATCTTCCATACGGTCAGCTATGCCGTGAGCTGCGGGATTCCGCTGATGGCCGCGGTGACGATCTACAGCGTCGAAGGTCTTGCGGGTCTCGGCGGACGGGTCGCGTTCGGCATTGCTGGAGACAAGCTCGGCGCCAAGAACGTGCTGGTGTTCGGGCTTATGGCACAGGCCGTTGGTACACTCGGCTATCTCTTCGTGCGCGAGATCGCGGCATTCTACGCGGTGGCAGCGGCGTTCGGCTTCATTTACGCTGGAGTGATGCCACTCTACGCGGTGATCGCGCGCGAGAACTTTCCGCTCAAGATGATGGGCATGGTGATCGGCGGAACCGTAATGGCGGGCGGGCTTGGAATGGCGACGGGGCCGGTGGTTGGTGGAATGATCTACGACACCTACGCGACCTACAGCTGGCTGTTCATCGTCTCGTTCGGCCTCGGGATCGGCTCGGTCCTCATCGCGCTGACGTTTAGGCCATTCCCAAAGGAGCGAACGGCTGCAGCCTCTGCGTCGATCGCATGATCACTCTTCGGTGCGGATCAGCACCGTTTCGCCGATGAGCAAAAAGAGAACGAACGGCGCCCAGGCGGCGATGATCGGCGGGTAGGCGCCGGCATTGCCCATCGCCAGGCTGAAATTGTCGGCCACGAAATAAGCGAAGCCGAGCGCCATGCCGATGACGGCTCGGACCAACACCTGGCCGGAGCGGGCAAGGCCAAAGGCGGCAATGGCCGCGAGCAGCGGCATCAGCACGGTCGACAACGGGCCGGAGATTTTGTGCGCCAGGCCCGCGCGCGCCTCGTCCGTGGATTTGCCGGCCGCATCAAGCTCGCCGATGCGGTCCCGGAGAGTCCAGTAATTGAGCTCATTGGGATCGACTTTGGCGATAGTGAGCTGGGACGGGGTCACTCCGCGCATCCCCTCGAGTTGCGGCACTCGACGCGTAACGTTCTGATTGGCATCGTAAATGCTCACGCCGCGGAGCAGCCAGTCGCCGGACTTGGGGAGCGGATCGGCGCGGTCGGCTCGGATGACTCGCTGCAGCACGCCATTGTCGCGATCGTAGATGGTTACGCGCTGCAACTGCCTCCCGCGACCGACAACCAGGCCCGCGCGGATCAGGTCGTCGCCGCTCAGGACCCAGACATTGCTGAGAAGCCCACTTTCGGGCGGAATCGGCTTGTAATCGTTGTCCGACCAGGCGTTCACCACGCGGGCGGAGTTGACGACGACCGTTTCATTGAAAGCGAACAAGGCGGCGCCAATGCCGATGCTGCCGACGATCAACGGCGCGAGGATCTGGTGCGCGGACATCCCCGCGGCTTTCATCGCCACGACTTCGCTATGCTGGTTGAGGCCGACGAACGCGATCAAGGTGCCGAGCAGGACCGAGAAGGGCAGAAAGCGCGAAACCAGCAACGGGACTCGCAGGCCGACGTATCGCCAGAGCTCGGCATCGCCGTTGCCGGGGACGGAGAGAATCTTGCCCGCCTCGCCGAGCAGGTCGAGGGTCATCAGGATAAGAACCAGCGCGAACAACACTGCGAGCGTGCGGGTGAAGAACAGCCTCAGCATGTAGGAGGCGAGCCTCCGCGAGGGGAAGAAGGAGAGGTTGATCATGCCTCACCGAACTTCGGCAGGAGGGCCTTCGCGCGTTGCACGGTTTTCGCCGCGAACCATTCGAGCGCTCCGATCGGCTGACCGCCGGGCCGATGCGCCAGCACGTGGTACATCCAGATGATCATCCCCGAGAGCAGCAACAGCGGTATCCAGAGGCCCAACAGCGGATTGATCTGACCGTTGGTCCCCGCCTGCTCGGCATATTGGTTGACCTTGTGATAGGCGACGATGATCAGAATGCCGAGAAAGATGCCGAGCGAGGATGCGCTGCGCTTGGGGGGCACGGCAAGCGCGACTGCGAGCAATGGAAGCATCAGCATCATGGCGACTTCGACGAGCCGGAAGTTGAGCTTCGACTGAGCCTCCAGCTTTTGGTGAAGGTCGGTGGCGGCGCCACCGTATCCCACGCGCCAAAGCTCGTGGAGGTAGAGCTCGTCGGACTTGTTTCCGCCGCGCCGCCGGAACTGGTCGATCACGGGCAGGCTGACCGGCAAGTCGTAGGTGTCGAAGGCGAGGGTACGGGGCGCCGCGAACTTGGGCGAATCCTGGACGAGCCGACCCTTGGTCAATCGGAACAGGATGGTGTCGGGATCGTCGGTGGAAAGAAAGCGCCCGTGGTCGGCGGTGGCCGCGACCGTCATCCCTTTGCTGTCGTCCATTTGCACGAAAATGCCGTGGAGCTGAGTGCCCTTATTCTCGCTGCGCTCAATCCTGAGCGTGATTTGGTGGCCGAGGTTGTTGAACTCCCCGACCTTGATGGCCGCACCAAGCGCGCCGGATTTCAGATCGAAGCGGAGACCTTCGTAACGATAGTGCGAGGAAGGTTCGAGATAGCCGACGATGCCAAGATTGAGGATCATCAGCGGCACCGCATACAAATAAGGCACGCGCAGGAGCCGACCATATCCGATGCCAATGCCGCGGAGCGCGTCCAGCTCAGACGACAAAGCGAGCTTGCGAAAAGCCAGCAGGATGCCGAGCATCAAGCCGATCGGAATTCCGAGCGCGAGATATTCGGGAAGCAGGTTCGCGAGCATGCGCCATACGACGCTGACCGGGCCGCCGGCGTCGACGACATATTGGAAAAGGCGCAGCATCTTGTCGAGCACAAGCAGCATCGCCGCCAACAACAGCGATCCGACGAGCGGAACGGCAATGGAGCGCGCGAGATAACGGTCAATAAGGCCCAGATTGCGCAAATTCGTCGTCCGAACACCATGATTTGGCCGCAAACGCGACCCAGATAGCTAAGCGGGACGGGTGCATTTTGACCGCAGGCGCGTCCGTTCCGACCGTCCCTATAGCAATTGGTCCAATGAATTCATGTTGAAATCGCTTCACCCGATCGAGGCAAGCGCCACGACAGGGGAAGTGTGCCCGGGCGCCGAGGAGCATTGCGCCAGGCCGCGACCGCGTGTCGCCCTGCTGTCCAACCCCAAGTCGACGGGCAACATCGCACAGCTGCCGCGCATCCGCGAATATTGCGCCGACCACCCTGACGTCTTCCACTATGAGGTCGAGCACGCCTTCCAGGTCGGAGAGGCGATGAAGATCATCGCCCGCGTGCGGCCCAAATTGCTGATCATCAATGGCGGCGACGGAACGGTGCAGGCGGCGCTGACCGAAATCCACAATGGCGGCTATTTCGAGGGCGAGCCACCGCCGGTTGCGGTACTGCCGAGCGGCAAAACCAATCTCATCGCGATCGACCTCGGCGCACGCGGCGATCCGGTCGAGTCCCTGGAAAAGCTGATCGGGCTCGCTCAGGGCGACCTCAAGCCTTACACCGTGGCGCGCGAGTTGATTGCGCTGCGACGCGGTGATCAGCACGGCGTGCCGGTGATCGGGATGTTCCTCGGCGGAGCAGGGCTCGCCGACACAATGCTCTATTGCCGCGATAAGATCTATCCGCTGGGCCTGCCCAACGGTCTCGCGCACGTGATCACCGCGGGCGCGCTACTGATGAAGATGTTTTTGAAATTGAAGGGGAGCTTCCTCCCGCCGGACCCGAGTCCGGTCAGCGTTTCGGTGTCCGACGAGGGAACGACTCTCAACGGACGTTTCTCGCTTCTGGCCGTCACCACGCTCGACAAATTGTTGCTCTCCAGCGATGTCGGTCGCGAAGGCCGTCGCGCACTCAAGCTGCTTGCCGTCGAGGAGCAGCCGATGTCGCTGCTCCGGGGTCTCGCCGCCAGCATTGCGGGAAAGCTGGGCCAATCGGTCTTGCGCGGCGTACATTTCGAGGAAGCGGACGAGATCACGATCGAGGGCGAAAGCTCAAACTTGATCCTCGACGGTGAAACATTCCGCGCGGAAACGGGAAATCCGATCCACCTGCGGCTGGCGCATCCGCTGTCCTTCGTCAGGCTGGCCGCTTAATCATCACGACATGACCGACCTGCGCGAGCTCGTCGCCGAGGAGCTGAGCCTATCGGTGGATCCGCGCGTGACCGCAATGGCGGAAGCGATTGCGGCAAAACAGGGAGCGGCAAGCCGGGCTGTGCTGTTCTACGGATCGTGCTTGAGGGAGCGCGAGCTCGAGGGGCGAATGCTCGACTTCTACCTGATCGTGTCCGACTATCGCGCGGCATATGGCAAGAGCTGGCTAGCACTGGCCAACCGATGGATCCCGCCCAACGTCTTCTATTTCGAGATGGACGGGCTTGCCGCGAAATATGCGGTATTGAGCGAAGCGGACTTCGCAAGCGAGTGTAGTGTCGACGCGCGCAGTGTTTCGGTCTGGGCTCGGTTTGCGCAGCCCTCGCGGCTGGTGTGGGTTGCTGACGAATTCGCCGAGCAGAGCACGGTCGCAACCGTCGCAAACGCTGCGCCAACGCTTTTCCAGTTCACGCTGCCTCTATTGCCCGACGGATCGGATCCGAGTGAAATCTGGCGAAAAGGCTTCGAGCTGACTTACGGCGCCGAGCTGCGCGCCGAACGCCGGGGACGCGCCGCCAATGTCGTGGACGCGTGGCCCGAACGCTATCGCGCTTTCACTCGGCCGGTTCTTACGGCCGTAGCGTCGGCCATGGGCGTTGGCCCGGGCGGCGCTTCTCACTCCACAATGAGGCGGCGCTGGCGGCGGATGCAGTGGAAAGGAAAGGCGCTTTCCGTCATCCGGCTGGTGAAGGCGAGTGCGACCTTTGCCGGCGGTGCGGAATATATTGTCTGGAAGATCAACCGCCATGCCGGGACGAACATCCAGCTCAAGCCGTGGCAGCGGCGGCACCCGCTCCTGGCGGGGATCAGCCTCTTGCCGCGCCTGCTGAGTTCCGGGGCGGTTCGGTAGTTCGGGTTAGAGCGGAGGAGACGGCGCTCGCCAGGGCACCGACGGTGAACGGCTTGCGCAGCAGCTCGTAGCTGCGGAGGTCATCGCTTTCGCCTTCGCCGACATAGCCGGTCACGAACAGAACGGCGAAATCCTGCGGCTGGGTGGTTTTCAAATGGCGGATGAGCTCGGGGCCCGTCATCTCGGGCATGATGACGTCGGTGATGACAAGGTCGAACTCGTGGGTCTTGAATAGCTCGATGGCTTCCGCACCGCTCGAGCAGGCGGCGGGTTCGTAGTCGAGGTCCTCCAGTGCGTCCACGGTGGCGGTTCGGACACGGGGGTCGTCCTCAACGAGCAGGATGCGCGCACCTGGGACGTGCACATCCGATTCCGCCCGCTGCTGTGCAGCCAAGTGGATTCGCGCGGGAGCGGCGACTTCGGTCCGAGGCAGGTAAATCGACACCGTCGTTCCGAATTCCCACCTCGCTTTCAATCCCGACCTCGCCGCCCGATTGGTGGGCGAAGCCGAAAATTTGGCTGAGGCCGAGACCGGTGCCCTTGCCCACCGGCTTCGTGGTGAAGAAGGGCTCGAACGCCCGTTCCTTCACTTCGGGTGGCATTCCGCAACCGGTGTCGTTGACGCTGATCTTCACATAGTCGCCGGGACGAATGTCGCCGACCTGGTTGGCGGCGAGCTTTAGATTTTCCGTCGTGACGCGCATCACGCCCTGGCCCTCCATGGCATCGCGCGCGTTGACCGCGAGGTTGACGATCGCATTCTCGAGCTGGTGCGGGTCGACGTAGATCGGCCAGGTGTCGGCCGCCAGGCCGACTTCGATCTTGATGCGCTCACCCAGAGTCCGATCGAGCAGGTCGGACATGCCGGAAATGAGGTTGCCGCTGTCGACGCGCTCGGGAAGTAAAGGCTCGGAGCGAGCAAAGGAGAGGAGCCGCCGAGTCAGCGCGGCGGCGCGAGTCGCGCCCTCCATCGCATTCTGCAGATGCAGCAGCACTTCGCGCCGTGGGCCATTCAACCGCCGCTGCGCAAGGTCGACCCCACCGACGACGACGGCCAACATATTGTTGAAGTCGTGAGCGATGCCGCCGGTCAGCTGGCCCACCGCTTCCATTTTCTGGACCTGGCGCAGTTGGGCTTCCGCGGCCTGACGCTCCTCGGCCTCGGCCTTCAGAGCCTGGTTCGCCTCCCACAGTTCCTGCGTGCGCTCGCGTACGGCCTGTTCGAGCACTTCGGCGCGCTCCGCCTCCGACTCCGCCTGGCGTCGAGCGACGGCGTTCTGACGCAATGCCGCGACCGCGATCACGCCGAGGAACACGGCGCCGACGGCAACGATTCCCCCCAGCCACCTCAGATAGTCGGTCAGGCGGTCAGCCTGGGCGGAAAAGATCTGGCTCTGTTCGATGCGCTCACGCAGGGAGGCGCGTTCGCTGACGATGATCTCGTTCAGCTTGTCATCGACCTCCTCGACCGTCTTCGACTGGCCGGCCTGGTAGAAATAGCTGATTCCGCTCTGGCCCTCCTGCTCCAGCGCCGCTCGGGCGGCCAGCGCCAGTTCGCCGCCGCGCTTCTGATAGAGCCGCTGGAGCTCGTAGACGCGCTTTTCCTGCTCGGGGTTCTGGCGAACGAGCTTCGACAATTGCTGGATCTGGTAGCCCGCGAGGCCCCAGTTGCTCGCATAAACGTTGCCGCTCTTCTGCTTATTCTCGTCGAGGACGAACCGGGCGAGCGCGGCTTCGGAGCGCGAGATGCTCGAGCTGACATTGCGTACGACCAGGGCAACGTCATAGGCGTGGCGTTCGGCCGTAAGTGCCTGTTCGCGGGCGTCGTTGGCGAATTTGACGAGGAACACCATGCCGAGGAGCACCAGGGCCGCAAGAAGTGCTGCGGCGGCAGCTCCGCCCCGTCGCCAATCGAACCGGACGTCCTCCCCATCCCCAATCATGTGTTCAGTGTAGCCCCGTTAACCAGTCGGCGAAAGCCAAAGGTTCCCTGCGATTTGCTCAGCTTATGCAGCCGGTTGCACGGCCCGCCGCAGCAAACATGCCGAGAACCTCGCCGACCTGATCGCTCGAATGCTCGGCGCAGAGCGAGCAGCGTAGCAAGGTCATCCCGGCGGGCGTCGCGGGTGGGCGGGCGAGGTTGACGTAGAGGCCCTCCTCGAGAAGTGCCTCCCACATGGCCGCTCCCGTCTCGAGGTCGGGCATGATGACGGCGATGATCGCGGACTGAGGTTCGTCCGTTCCGAGCGTGAAGCCCAGCTGCTTGAGGCCGGCGTGGAGGCGTTTCGAATTTTCCCACAGGTGCGCTCGCTTGTCCGCACTGTTCATTAGCTTGCGGATCGAGGTGGCGGCGGTCGCAACGACCGAGGGCGGGAGAGAGGCCGTAAACACGTAGGGGCGGCAGACGAGGCGCAGGATCTCGAACTTCGGGTGATTGGAGACGCAGAAGCCGCCGACCGTTCCGACCGACTTGGAAAAGGTCCCGATGATGAAGTCGACCTCGTCGATCACGCCCTGCACCTCGGCGACCCCGCGACCATGCTCGCCGATGAATCCCATCGAATGCGCTTCGTCGACCAGCACCATGGCGCCGTTCGCCTTGGAGACTGCGACCATTTCCTTGAGTGGCGCCACGTCGCCCAGCATCGAATAGACGCCTTCCAGCACGACCAGCTTGCCGGACCCTTCGGGAATCCGTTTCAAGCGTTTCTCGAGTGCCTCGATGTCATTGTGGCGGAAAGGAACGATCTGCGCATTGCCGAGCGCACAGCCGTCGTAGATCGAAGCGTGGCTGTCGATGTCGAGAACGATGTAATCGTCCTTGCCAGCGATGGTGGAGATGATCCCGAGGTTCGCCTGGTAGCCGGTCGAGAAGACCATGGCGTGATCCATGGCGTAAAAGTCCTTGAGCGCCTGCTCGACCGCCTTGTGGCCAACATAAGTGCCGTTGAGGACTCGGCTGCCGGTAGTTCCAGACCCGAACTCGTCCAGCGCTTTCTTTCCCGCCGCGATGACGTCCGGATCGAAGGTCATGCCCATGTAATTGTAGGTGCCGAGCAGGATGGTGCGGCGGCCGTTGCACATTGCGACGGTCGGACTCTCGACGCTTTCCATGACGAGGTTGAAGGGATCGGTCACTCCGCCTTCGAGCAGAGTTTCGCGTTGCTCGATAAGCGGGTCGAATTTGGTGAAGAGATCTGTCATGACTTCGTCACCCCCGCGAACGCGGAGGCCCAGCCAAAACAAATCTGGGTTCCCGCTTTCGCGGGAATGACGAAATTGCGTTCGGCAACCGTCCCCATCAGATCTTCAGCCGTTCCAGAGTATCGACCAACTGGCCGACAGTTTCGATCTCAGCCTGCATGTTCATCGAGATGATGACGTCGAACTCATCCTCGATATTGGCGACGAAATCGAGCACGGTGAGGCTGTCCCATTCGAGATCTTGGGCAAAGCGTGTGGCCTCGGTGATCGAAACTCCCTTCTTGTTGAAGGGTTCGATCAGCTGGGCGACTTTGGCGTAGGTCTGTTGGCGGTCGGACATGCCCGGCTCGTTAGTAGTGAGCCGGAGCTTTCGCAACGCAATGGGGCGCGATTGCGGCGGGTCTGTGGCCCTGAACTCTGCACGGTCACTCGTCAGTCGGAACGTCCGCTGTCTTCGTCTGGATTGATCCACCGCGCTTGACCGATCGGCTTCCAGACGCGCGGGGCAACTCTGACGAGCTGCGTTCCGCAAAAAATGCATCTGCTGCGCCAGTTATACCCGATGAACCGAGCAGCTCTCCTGCTCCGCCAATGGCCGATACAATCACAGATGATCGAAAACTTCACGAGTGACCCACCGTCCTTCGTAGTACGATTCTGCGATTCAAACCCCGATGCCCAATAGGCCAGAAGTTTGGCGCGTTCGCTACAGCCAACCTTTGCCGCGGTACCATTCAGCGGTTTGCGCCAAGCCATCCGGTGTCTCGATTTGCGGCTGCCAGAGCTTGGGCGAGCAGGAACGCTTGGGCTCAACCACCCAATTTCGGTGCGAGAAATAGGCGGCGCGGTCGACGGTGAGCTTGGCCCGGGGACCGCGGAAGAGCTGGTCGGCGCGGGCGGCGACCCGGAGAAACAGACCTGGTGCGGCGACGATCGCAGGACTGGTGCCGACGGCTCGGCCCAGTGCTCGGCCGAACTCGCGGTGGGTCCAGCCGCCAGACTTGCCGTCATCCGCTTCGACGAGGACACACGAAGGTGCCTGCGGTGACGCTAACGCAAGCAGCAAGCGGGCGAGGTCGTCGACGTGGATGACGGACAGACGACCGCGCGCCGGCATTAGCATCACTCCGAGCTTGGCCATGCGGAACAGCTCGAGCGTCTCTTTGTCACCCGGGCCGTAGACCGCCGGCGGACGAACGATCGCCCAGTCGAGACCCGACCTGTGAACCAGCTCCTCTGCACGGGCTTTGGACGCGCCATATTGCGAGAGCTTAGGCTCGCGCGCAGCGAGCGAGGAGGTGTGAACGAAGCGCCGCACTCCGCTCGCAGTCGCGGCCGCGAGCATCGCCAGAGTGCCAGCAACATTGCCCTTCTCGAAGCCGGTAACGTTGGCGTTGATCACACCGGCAACGTGGATCACCGCATCGGCGCCGCCGACCAGGCGCTCGAGGGCATCGATGTCCTCCAGGCTGCCTCCGATCCACGAGAGGCGAGCACGCTCAGGCTGCTCCCGGCGGGTGAGGGCTACGATCTCGTGGCCCTCGGCCAGCGCGACGTCGATCAAGCGCGAGCCGACGAAGCCGGTGCCACCGGTGACCGCAATCCTCATAGCGGTGACCAGGGGAGCTCCGTTTCCGCGTCCTCGCGCTCGTCGTCCTGCTCGGTAGCGAGGATCTCGATAATTTTGTCGAGGAGCGGCTCAATTCCCTCTTCGAGTGGAGCGGAGACGGCGAAAGGCCTCGAGCCTGCCTCCTGCTCCACCGCACGGCTCACTTCGGCCAATCGTTTGTCGTCGAGCATATCGACCTTGGTGAGCGCGGCGATCTCCCTCTTGAGGTCGAGGCCGGCGCCATAAGAGGCGAGCTCCTCCCGGACGATACGATAGGCTTCGGCAGGATCCTCGCTGGATGCATCGACGAGATGGAGGAGAAGGCGGGTGCGTTCGACATGGCCAAGAAAGCGATCGCCGATGCCAGCGCCTTCGGCCGCGCCTTCGATCAGTCCTGGAATGTCGGCGAGCACAAACTCGCGCCCCTTGTGGCGCACCACCCCGAGTTGCGGGCGCAGCGTGGTGAACGGATAATCGCCGATCTTCGCCGCGGCATTGGTGACCGAGTTAAGGAAGGTCGACTTTCCGGCATTGGGCAGACCGACGAGCCCCACGTCGGCAAGCAGTTTGAGGCGCAGCCAGATCCACATTTCCTCGCCGGACTCGCCGGTCTGGTGCTGGCGCGGGGCGCGATTGGTCGAACTCTTGTAGCTAGCATTGCCGCGGCCGCCCATGCCGCCCCGAAGGAGGGTGACGCGCTCGCCCACGCTTGTGAGGTCGGCGAGCAGGCTATGCCCCTCATCGTCGGCGAGGATCTGCGTTCCGACCGGGACGTGGATGACCAGATCGTCGCCGCCCGCACCGGTCCTATTCTGGCCCGCGCCGCCCTTTCCGCGAGGAGCGCGGAAGTGCTGGGTATAGCGAAAATCGATAAGCGTATTGAGCCCCGGTACCGCCTCAAAGACGATGTCGCCGCCTTTGCCGCCTTCGCCGCCATCGGGTCCGCCGAATTCAATGAACTTCTCGCGTCGGAACGACACCGCGCCCGGGCCGCCGGCGCCAGAACGGACGAAGATCTTCGCCTGGTCGAGAAAGTGCATCGCCGCGGATTAGGCGATGCGGCGCGGGTAGGGAACCTTTGCCGGCGTGGCCACGTGCTGTAGCATCGGGAGAGGTCGGCAGGGGAGCGAATATGCTGATTGGGCTTTTGGTCCCGCTGGCGCTTGCGACGTTCGTCTACGCGGTCATGCTCGTCCGGTCGGCGCTGGCGAACCGCGCGCTGCCCAACATCGAGGCGATCGGCCTTGGCGCGATCACCAACTTCTTCGACACGCTAGGGATCGGCTCCTTCGCGCCGACCATGGCCTGGTTCAAGTTCCGGCGCCTTGTCCCCGACCGGCTAATCCCGTGCACGATGCTCGTTGGGCACACGTTGCCGACGATGACGCAGGCTGTGATCTTCCTGGCCTTGCTCGGCGTCGCCGTCGAGCCGGTGCTCCTCGTCGGCTGCATGCTCGCCGTGCTGATGGGCGGACTGCTTGGAGCGCCGATGGTTGCGCGCGCGAAGGTGTGGGTCGTGCAGACGGTGGTCGGGATTGCGCTAATCGTTGCTGCGATCCTCTATACGCTGACCAATCTCGAGCTCATGCCCGGCGGCGGCGTGGCGGCGGGGCTGCCGATCGCACTGACGGTCATCGCCATCGCCGCCAATTTCGTCTTTGGCGTTCTATTGAATTTCGGCGTGGGTAATTATGCGCCGAGCCTCGTCATGTTCAGTCTGATGGGCATGGACCCGAGGCTGGCGTTTCCGATCATGGCCGGTGGCGCGGCGCTTACCGCCGCTGGAGCGAGCGTGCGGCACATTTCGATCGGCGAGATCAACCTGAAGATCGCTCTCGGCATGGCGATCGGCGGGATCCCTGCAGTCTTGGTTGCTGCGTTCATCGTGAAGAGCATGCCGCTCGAGACGCTGCGCTGGCTGGTGATCGTCGTTGTGCTCTACGCGGCGACGATGATGCTGCGAAGCGCGCTCGCGCATCGCGACGTCGGCGAACTGTCTCATCCCGCGAACGGTCAGCCGTAAAACTCCTCACAACCCGGATCAATTTCATCCGTATATAACTTACGCTCCCCTGGTTTGGACGAGTCGGGTGGGGGGCGATGCAGATTCAGGGCCCAGTGCGAGCGCGCGAGGAAACGCAAGGGATCGGCAGCGACGAGCTCGCCGAGGGATTGATGCTGGTGCGCGCGGGCACGTTGAAAATGATTCGCCTGCAGCTGGCGATGGAGCGGCGCGACCGGCGCGTGGCGCTGGAAGAGATCGACGACTTGCTGGCGATCGACCGGCGGTTGCGGGACTATATTGGAGATGTCGAACGCGGTCCGTTCTTCCGGGAGCTCGAAGTGGAGCGCGAGGCGCTCAACCGCGAAAAGCTCACGCTCGCCGCTGAAGTGATTCGGCGGGAAGCGCCGCCGGCCAAGCTCGACCCGCTGCTCGAAGAGGGGGCACCGGCCTCTGCTTCGCTGCAAGCCCCAGATCCGGAAGTGTGGGGCAGCTTCGAGTTCGCCCAGGCCGAGGCCGCGAGGCGCCGGCGGGGACTGCTCTGGCTCGCCTTTCTGCTGGTCCTTTTGTCGGTCTTCGCCGCCGCGGCCTATGTGGGAGCGCTGCAATGATCATCCAGTCGGACAATGTTCTAAGAGCCAAGGAGATCGAGGCCTATGAGGGGCTGGGCTCACTCGATGATCACGGCGAACTCGTGCGGCTGATCCTCGCGGAAGCGTCGATGCTCGTCGAGAAATACCGATACGTGCAGCGCCACGAAGTCCCGCACATCCGGGAGCTCGCCGGACTAGTCGATCTATTGTGGCAGGAAGTCGAAATGGATTCGGTCAAGCCGCAGGAGCTGAGCCCGCTCGATGAGATCGGGACCTACTAGGCCGCCGCTAAAAGTCGATACAATCCATAACCCTTGCGTAACGCCAGGCACTTCAGGCGCTTATGTTCGTTTATGTTTTAACATGGATCAATTTACCGATCGGATCGTCGCCGTCGGTCTTCTCACCCGACGCGAGTTGGACATGCTCGGTCCGGCGTTCGACCGCGCATGGCCGGTCGAGGAAGCTCCGGAATTCATGGCATTGCTGGAGGCGATCGACGAAGCGGACCGGAAATTATGCGGCGGAAGCCCCGCTGCTCGAGCCGACGAGATGAAAGGCTGATCGGTTCGTCTCGGCTTCGGCCACCCGGAGGCGCGTTTCGAAATATTCGGCCATTGCGAGATGCGCCCTCCGCGCCTTGGGATGCTCGGCGTGGACCGCGGCTTCGCGTTCTTCGCTGACACGCCGATTTAAATAGGAAAACTCGGCTTCCATGGGCCACCCCCCGATTTGTGGCGACTCGGGTTTTATCACTTTTCCACAGGCTCACCGAGTCATTTGAATCCGCTTCGAAGCCTGGCCAGGAGTATGATCAGCCGGAGACCATTCCCCAAAGTGTCGCGCCCGAAGCGGCCGCCATTACGGCCGTGGCCGCCCAGCCGAAAGTGAGCAGTAGCGGTCGTTCGGTGAACCGACCCATGATGCTTCGGCGCGAGGCGAGCAGCATCATCGCGATCATGATCGGCACTGCAGTGACGCCATTGAGCACGGCGCTCCAGAACAAAGCTTTGATGGGATCGATGCTGGACCAATCGAGAAGGACGCCCGTAGCCGTGGCGGCGACGATGATCGTGTAAAAGCCGATGGCCTGGCTCGGGTGATATTCCAGACCCGTCTTCCATCCGCGCGCTTCGCTGACGGCAAAGGCGGCTGAGCCGGCGAGAACGGGCACGGCGAGCAGGCCGGTCCCGATGATCCCGGTGGCAAACAAGGCGAAGGCGAGGTTGCCAGCGATGGGTCGGAGGGCTTCGGCGGCCTGCGATGCCGTCTGGATGTCGGTTACCCCTTGCGCATGGAGAGTTGCAGCCGTGGCTAACATGATCGAGAGCGCGATCAGGTTGGAGAAAGCCATGCCGAAGAGGGTGTCGACGCGGATCCGGTGATATTGTGCAGGAGCTTCGGCGGGCGCGCATTTCAGCGGCTCTTCATCATCGTGAACCGCGATTTCCTCCGCTTCCTGCGAGCTTTGCCAAAAGAAAAGATAGGGGCTGATGGTCGTGCCGAAGAGCGCCACGACGGTCAGGAGGGCGGATTTCCCCAGATCGGACGGCCACACCAAGCCGCGCAGGGCTTGGTCCCAGTTAATGTGCACCGAAAGAAGAACGGCCACGTAAGCGAAGAGGCTGAGCGTCAGCCATTTGAGCACGCTCGCATATTGGCGGTAGGGAACGAACAGCTGCAATAGGACGCAGAGCAGCGCAAAGGCGATGGTGAAGATATGCCCGCCGCCGCCCGCGACCAACTCCGCGGCTTCGCCCATGGCGGCGAGATCGGCACCGATGTTGAACACATTGGCGGCGAGCAGGATGGTGACGAGCACGGTCACGACTGGACGCGGAAAGGAACGGGTGAAGTTCTTGGCGAGGCCGGCGCCCGTGACTCGCCCGACATGCGCGCTGACCAGCTGCACCGCCGCCATCAGCGGATAGGTGAGCAGCATCGTCCAGAGGAGACCGTAGCCGAATTGCGCGCCGGCCTGGGAATAGGTGGCGATGCCACTGGGATCGTCGTCGGCCGCGCCGGTAACAATGCCCGGGCCAAGCTCCTCGACCGACCCCTTGATGCGCGTAGCGAGTCCCGTCGTCCGAGCTCCGGCGGCGGTTCGATTAGCCATGGGGATGATCGAGCTCGAGCCGCTGGCGGAGGCGGTCGGCGGCGAGCTCACGCGCGGTATCGCGCGGGAGGCCCAGAGTCTCGGCGATCGGTCCGCCAAGCAGCGCATCGCCGAGCGCGTTCAGCACCATCGCTAGCGTACTCTCGGCGACATGATGTTCCTCATGCCCGACGGTCAATTGCGCAACGAGCGACTGGAGCGAGTTCGAGTATCGGATTGAGAGCGTCGCGATTGCCGGTGAGGATCATCCAGGCGGCGAGGGCGCCGGCGCCTTCGCGCCCGAATGCGTCGAAGGTTTGGTCGACGATGTCGCGGGCATCCGCCTGACCAGCACGCGCTCGTTCGACTGCTTCGGCGATGTTGGCCGTGACGGAGTTGGCGATGGAGCGTGCGAGCGCCCCCTGAAGATCGGCGGCGGAGCCGAAATGATGGAGCAGATTGGCATGGGTGCGGCCGATCTTTTCCGCCACGGCCTTGAGGGTGACGGCCTGCGGGCCATCGGCGAGAAGCAGCTCCCGAGCGGCGCGCAGGGCGGCGGACCGGCTTTGCTCTGGGCTGAGTCGTGTACGCCTTATTGACATGTGTGTCAGTTAATTTACCTTCGTGCCCATGATCACCGCCGCTGCTCCGACCCCTGCTAACCTCAACATCCGGCCGCGCGACCGCCGCTTCGGACGTGACACACAGCAAGCCCGTCTTTGGCACGGCGGAAAGGTCGAAGCGACTGCTATCTACAATGCCCTGTCCACGACCTTTCCGGCAGGTGAAGCCTTCTTCGTCGAAAGCGTTCGGGCATTCCGGCACGGGGCGCCAGCCAAGCTTGCCGAAGAGATTAAGGCTTTCACGACGCAGGAGGTGGTCCACAGCCGTGAGCATGACGCTTTCAACAAGCGCGCCGAGCGGTCGGGTTATGACCTAACGAGGCTGGAGAAGCAGGTCGAACACCGGCTCAGCGTCACTCGATCGAAACCGCCGATCGCCTGTCTAGCGGCAACGATGGGGCTGGAGCATTTCACGGCGATCTTCGCGCACCAACTTCTGGCCGATCCCCGACACCTCGCTGGCGCGGACGCGGAGGCCGCCGAGTTGTGGCGGTGGCACTCGTGCGAAGAGATCGAGCACAAGGGCGTGGCTTATGACACCTGGCTTCACGCCACCCGCGATTGGACGAGGTCCAAGCGGTGGAAGGTGAAGGCGAAGGTCATGCTGCTGACTTCCCGCAACTTCGTCGTCGACCGCACGTCGGGCGCGATCGAGCTGATGCGGCAGGACGGAGTGACCGGCGTGAGAGCCTGGGTGAAATTGCTTTGGTATCTCTGGGTCCGACCCGGCATGTTCCGCAAAATCGCCGGGTCCTGGCTGTGGTATTTCCTTCCCGGATTCCACCCGTGGCACAAAGACGACCTGCATTTGCTTCGGGCCTATGAGGCGAGCGCGGGGGGTATGCTTCAGCCAAAGCGGAAGGTGCGCAGGGCGGCGTAGAAGCCATCCGGCCGCGAGCCTGGATCCGCCTGTTCTCGATGCGCCGCCAAGGGAAGGCAGACCCCGATCACGTCCGGACCAATCTGGCCAGTTCGACCGCAAGTGGTGGGAAGCGCGGGCCCTCTTCGTCAGTCATCTACGACGCATGTCGATCGAACGCCGAATTGCTTCGCTCCCCTGGAACCGCATCGTCGAAGACCTGAACCAGCACGGCTGGGCAACGACAGGTCCGCTTCTGACGGGGGACGAACGCCGCGATCTCGTTGCCGCTTACGATGAGGACGCGCGGTTTCGAAGCACAGTGGTGATGGCAAGGCACGGATTTGGTCTCGGAGAATATCGCTATTTCTCTTACCCGCTTCCGCAGTTGGTGCAGGGTTTGCGCGAGACGCTGTACGAGCGGCTGGCGCCCGTCGCGAACGGATGGCGCGAAGCTCTAGGCGTCGACGAACCATACCCGGAGCGACACCGCACTTATCTCAGTCGCTGCCACTCGGCGCGGCAAGCCAGGCCGACACCATTGCTGCTGCGATATGGGCCGGGCGATTACAATTGTCTGCACCAGGACCTTTACGGCGAGCTCGCTTTCCCGCTGCAGGCAGCGTTTTTGCTCGCGGAGCCGGAGAAGGATTTCACGGGTGGAGAGTTCGTGCTCACCGAACAGCGACCGCGGATGCAATCGCGCGCGCAGGTCGTTCGGCTGAGCGCGGGCGAGGGCGTGATCTTCGCGGTCAGCCAGCGGCCGGTTCGAGGTGCTCGCGGGACCTATCGGGTGACGATGCGGCACGGCGTAAGCCCGGTGCGAACAGGCAGCCGGCATACGCTGGGGATCATCTTTCACGACGCGGCATGAGCTCCCCCATCGCCGCGCGATAGGGGAGCCTCTTAAGCCGCGAGTGCTTCGTCCTCCTGTTCAGCGACCCGCAGCTGCAACCTCATCAGCCGCGCCGGCACCTCTTGTCCCCGCGCACAGCTCATGCGCGGAGCGATGATCCCAACCGGCTCAAATCCGAGCTTCTCGAGCACCCGCGCGGAGGAGGGATTGTCGAGGAAGTGTGAGCCTTCAAGACCAGAGAGACCGAGCGTACGCGCCATAGCGATCAGGGCCGAGCAAGCCTCTGTCGCGAAGCCGCGGCCCCAGTAGGGGCGGGCGATCCAATAGCCCATCTCGACGGCACCTGACGCTCGGCGACCAAGGCCGCATGAACCGATCAATCGGGGTGCTCCCTCGGTGCGCTCGAAAATCAAGAGCGAGGGCAGAACTGGATCGCGTGGGCTCGCTAGAAACGCCTCGGCATCGCGCATGCGGTAGGGCCATGGGACCGTCGCCAGGTTGCGCAGGATCGCCTTGTCGGCAATCGCAGCGGCAAGCGCCGGCGCGTCCTCCGGAAAGCCCGGCCTCAGCAGCAGTCTTGGCGTTCTCGCGAACATTCTTCCTCTCCTCGACGTCCGGGCGCTAGCGGCGCCCGATGACAGTTTCGGGAGAAGGCAAAGAAAAAGGGGAGACCCCTTCCGGGGCTCCCCTTCTCCCTTTTTTGGTCTCGATCTCTTCAGATCTCGTCCGGGCCGCCCCTTTATGGGAACGGTCCCTTTCTGACCGTTCCTATGCTGTCGTTTCCGTAATCGGCATCACGTGGACAAACTTGCGGCCCAGCTTGCCGTCGCGGAACGCGACACAGCCGTCGGAAAGTGCAAAGAGCGTGTGGTCCTTGCCAATGCCGACGTTCTGGCCCGCGTGCCACTTGGTGCCTCGCTGGCGCACGATGATGTTGCCGGCGAGGACCGATTGTCCGCCGAACTTCTTCACGCCGAGGCGCTTGCTCTCACTGTCGCGGCCGTTGCGGGACGAGCCGCCTGCCTTTTTATGTGCCATGACGAATTACTTGCCTTGCTTCTTGGCCGCCGGGGCCTTCTTAGCGCCGCCCTTAGCAGGTGCAGCATTTTCTGTCGAGGCGGCCTTCGCCGATTTACCGCCGGCTGTGCCCTTCTTGCCGCTGGCCGCGGGCTTGGTTTTGGTAGTGCCGGTATCGACCGGAGGATTGGCGGCCGCTTCATTATCGGGGGCAGGGTTCGGCGTTTCCTGAGTCTCGACCTCGGCCGGAGCGACCGCCTCGGCCGCTTTCGGTTTCGCGGCCTTCGCAGGCGCAGCAGAAGCGGTGACGGCTTCGGCACCGGTCGGAGTGCTTGCCGGCTTGCTGGTTGCAGCGGTCGCTTTCGCGGGCTTCTCTGCCTTCACGTCGCCGATCGCGACGATCCTGAGGATCGTGTGCAGCTGGCGGTGGCCCTTCTTGCGCCGGTAATTGTGGCGGCGCCGCTTCTTGAAGACCGTGACCTTCTCGCCCTTGGCTTGGGCGACGATCTCCGCGGCGACGGTGAGGCCGCTGGTCGACTTGAGGTTGCTGCCGTCGCCGGCGAGCAGGACGTCGCCGAGCGTGATCTTGTCACCGGCATTGCCGTCGAGTTTCTCGACGACAATCTTGTCTCCCGGGTGGACGCGATATTGCTTTCCGCCCGTGCGCACGACTGCGAACATTGGCTTTTCTCTTCCTTGAATTTCGGTTCCCGCACTCGGGCGAGCGCACAAGCGCAAGGCTCGTGCGGGAAAGGAGGCCGCCTATGGCAGGGGAAAAGGTGTGTCAACCATGCTCCACATCCCCGCATGCGCGGGCAGTGAGGAGAAACTACTACCGCAGAAAACTCTTCCTTACCGCCCATCGCCCAGGCCCGTTCGCCGCGGCGAATAATAAGCCGGCCGTGAAAGTGAAATGATCGACGAAGAAACCGAACTCGTCCTGGTTGGCGCGCCAGTGTGAGGGGCCGTGAAAGCTGAACGCCAGGAAGAGCACATAGACCAGCGCAGCGATGCACGCCTCGGTAAAGAAAGCCCCGGTGAGGAAACAGAGAACCAATGCCAGCTCGAACAAGGCGGCGACCCAGACGAGCAGATGCGGCATTGGGAAGCCTGCTCCCGCGATTTCCGCGGCAGTCATGTCAGGCATGAGAACCTTGAAGATCAGCGCCATCAGGAACACGCCGGCGAAAATCAACCGGCCAATCGTCGTTGCTGCATTGACCCATCCGGATCGAATCGTTTCCGCCGCCATGAAGTCCCCCGTTTCGTGTTGTGACTAGTGCCGATGCACAGGCCTCAGCTGGTACCGCCCGTCTTCAAGGCGATCGAACATAGTGGCAATGGCGGGGTGGTCGACCGGTTCATCCGTGTCGTCAGGAAGCAGATTCTGCTGGCTGACGTAAGCGATGTAGGTCGAGTTCGGCGTTTTCGGCCAGCAGATGGTAGAAGGGCTGGTCCTTTGGCGGGCGGAGCCCCTCCGGGATTGCCTCATACCATTCCTCGCTGTTGGTGAAGACCGGGTCGACATCGAAAACGACGCCGCGGAAGTCGAACAAGCGGTGGCGAACGACGTCGCCGATCGCGAAGCGAGCAATCGGAATGTCGATTTTCCGAGCCATGGGCGGCAAACGATCAGAAGCTTCAAAAGGGGCCATGCTTCCTATCTAGGCAAGCAATCGGCCCGCTGCTAGAGCGCGCCTCCGACCCCGCGCCGCGCGACTGGCGGCCAGCATCCCAGATTCGCGGAGAGGTGGCTGAGTGGTCGAAAGCACCGCACTCGAAATGCGGCGTACGGGCAACCGTACCGTGGGTTCGAATCCCACCCTCTCCGCCATCTAGTTTACCTGTTGTGAGGACTGGCTAACTTCCGTCTTTCCCCGGAACGCGCCACTGTTCGCGCCATTCGAGAGCCCGGAGAGGCGAGTTCCTGCGGCAGGCCCGTGCAAGACGGTGTGTGGTTGTCCGGCGTTTTGCCAACCGCCCCCCAATGCGCGGAATGTATCTACTTGTGCGTCAACGAGCCGAGCGTCCGCTTCTGCAAGATCGGCTTCGGACTCCGCCAGGGTGCGTTCGGCATCGAGAACGGCAAGGCTGTCCGCTCTCCCCTCCCGCAGCTGGGCGCGAGCGATCCTTGCCGCCTGCCCCGCCTGGTCGCGGGCTGACTGGAGCGCCGCCCTCCGTTCAAGCTCATTCGAATAGCGGGACAGGGCCGTTTCAGTCTCCTCGAGTGCCGTCAGCACCGTCTTGTCGAACCGCGCGAGGTCGGCCCCACTTTGCGCCTCGGCGCCTGCGACCCGGGCGCGCGCCGCTTCCTGGTTCGGGAATGACCAGCTGAGCAATGGCCCGAGGAGAAAGCCGACCGCTCCACCCGTGAACAGGCTCGCAATGCCAGTCGCGGCGGTGCCGATCGATCCTCCGAGTGTAATCCGGGGATAGAGATCGGCTGTCGCAACTCCGATCCGGGCCGTCGATGCTGCCAACCGTCGCTCGGCCTCGCGCACGTCGGGCCGGCGAGCGAGAAGAGCGCGACCGTCCCCGACCGGGATCGGCTGCCTAAGCTCAAGCATCTTACCGTTCCCACCGGTGACGGGCCTTTCAGCGGGCGTGTGCCCGGTAAGCGTCGCGAGCCGGAACGTCGCAGATTCAAGGTCCGCTTCGATATCCGGAATTCTGGCGCGCTGCTGGTCGCGAAGGGCGGTGACGCGGACCAGGTCGAGCCGCGACGTGCGGCCGGCATCGAAACGTTTTTGAGCAAGCTTCACCGTCTGGTCGAGCAGATCGACGGTATGGCGAGCGACGTCCAACCGGCGCTCGCTCGACAAGATATCGCCATAAGCGCGAGCCGTTTCGGCGGCGACAATGACGCGCACCGAGTTGCGCTCCGCCTCCGCCGCAGCAACGTCGGCCCGAGCCGCTTCGACGCCGCGGCGGACGCGCCCAAACAGATCGACCTCGTAAGCGACGTTCAAACCGGTCGACAGCGCCCAGTCCCTATTCTGTCCCGAAGATCGGTTGAGCCCGTCAGGCCGGCCGTATTGCGCGGCTGCTCCAACAGACGTTTGCGGGAGCCGATCGCTGCGGGCGCCACGTAAGGATGCGCGAGCAATAGCGATGTTTGCCGTAGCAACGGCAATGTCCTTATTCGCATCTAGGGCCTGCTGGACCAGGCCATCGAGAACGGGGTCGCTATACAGCCGCCACCAGTCGCCGCGGGCTTCATCGGGAGCGACCGCACCGAAATTGGAGCTGACGAACTTATCCTGCGCCGTCGCCGGAACGGGGGGAGGGGCGTGGTTGGGACCGACGGCGGCGCAGGCGGCCAGCGTCAGTGCGCTGGCGGTTACGATGAGGGTTCGAAGGACTGGCATAGGGAGTCTCACTCAGCCGGCTGGAGGATTAGGTGGCCGCCGCGACCACGCCGCCGTTCGGCGATGCGGTCCGCGAGCTTGCGGCTGACGACGTAGAAGGTGGGCGTGTAGACCAGGCCGAACGTCGTCACCCCAATCATTCCGAAGAAGACGGCTGTGCCCAGCGCCTGGCGAAGCTCCGCGCCGGCGCCAGAAGACGTCACCAGCGGCAAAGTGCCGAGGATGAAGGCGAAGCTGGTCATGAGAATCGGCCGCAACCGGATCCGAGCGGCCTCGACCGCGGCATCAATAATCGAGGCGCCCCGCTCTTCGGCCTGCTTGGCGAACTCGACGATCAGAATCGCATTCTTGGCGGCAAGGCCGATCAGGACGATGAGGCCGATCTGTGTCAGGACATTATTGTCCATGCCCCTCAGGTTCACGCCGATCATCGCCGCGAGGAGGGTCATGGGTACGATCAGAATGACAGCGAACGGCAGGGTCAGGCTTTCGAACTGCGCCGCCAGCACCAGGAAGACGAACACTACGGCCAGCGCGAAGATGATTCCCGCGGTGTTGCCGGCGGCCTTCTGCTGGAAGGCGATGTCTGTCCATTCGGTCTTGAAGCCAGGCGGCAAGGTCTTCGCGATGGCTTCCATCGCGGCGATGCCCTGGCCGGTCGAATAGCCGGGCGCTGGCTGGCCATCCATCTCGACCGCCGGGAACAAATTGTAACGGGTCACGCGATACGGCCCTGTCCGGTCCTGGAAGGTCGCGATCGAACCAATCGGCACCATCGCTCCGCTGTTGGAACGTGCTTTCAGTTGGGCGATGTCGGTTACATCATTGCGGAAAGGAGAGTCCGCCTGCGCAGTCACTCGGTAGGTCCTGCCGAGCAGGTTGAAATCGTTGACGTAGGCCGAGCCTAGATAGACCTGCAGCGCTTCGTTGACGCGCTCGGGCGGCACCCCGAGCATATCCGCCTTGGTGCGGTCGATGTCGGCGTACACGCGCGGCGTTTGCGTGTTGAAGAGTGTGAACACGTTGGTGAGCGGCTTGGACTGCGCCGCCTGTCCCATGAACTGAAACGCCGCCCCCTGCATGGCGTCATAGCCGTTGGAAGCGCGGTCCTGGATGATCATGCGGAAGCCGCCCGAGCCGATGCCCTGGATCACCGGCGGGGAGATGACGAAGACATTGGCTTCGTCGATGTCGGCGACGGCCTTGCGCATGTCGGCCTCGATTGCCTGCTCGGTGCGGCCGCGCTTGGCTCGCCAACCATAATCCTTGAACGCGAGGTATGAAGCGCCGGTGTTCGACGCCTGCGTTCCCGAAGCGCCGTCGAACCCGGCGAACATCACCGCGGCTTCGACGCCCTCGATCTTGACGAGGCGCGCCGCGACCTTCTTGAGCACGGCGTCGGTACGCTCGAGCGAACTTCCGGCAGGCAGCTGTACGACCGCTAGCGAATAATTTTGGTCCTGCGCGGGAATGAATCCGGCCGGAGTCACCCAGAACAAGGCAATCGCTGCGGCGATCAACCCGCCGTAGGTCAGCAGGACTTTCTTGGGGTTGCTGATGAGCTTGCGCGTGACTCGGCCGTACCAGGCGGACACCTGATCGAACGCCCGGTTGAACCGGTCGCCGGCACGATGCAGCACACCCATGACACCTGTTTCCGCACGGTGATCGCTTTTGGGCTTCAGGAGAAGCGCCGCAAGCGCGGGTGACAGGGTCAGCGATAGAAGAAGCGAGATCAGCGTGGCAGCCGAAATGGTCACCGCGAACTGGCGATAGAATTCGCCCGAAAGTCCCCTGAGGAAGGTCGTCGGAACGAAGACGGCACAGAGCACCAGCACGATCGCCACCAATGCAGTCGACACCTCATCCATCGAGCGCCGCGCCGCTTCCTTCGGAGTCAGGCCCTTCTCGAGGTTACGTTCGACATTCTCGACCACGACGATGGCATCATCGACGACAATGCCGATTGCGAGCACCAGGCCGAACATCGACAACGTGTTGAGCGAGTAGCCGAGCGCGGCGAGCACCGCGAATGAGCCCGTGAGCGAAACCGGGATGGCGACAACGGGGATAACCGCTGCGCGCCAGCTTTGGAGGAAAACCAGGATGACGAGAACGACGAGCGCGACGGCCTCGAGCAGGGTCATCTGTACCGCTTCGATCGATTGGCTAATGAATTCGGTCGGATTCCAGATGACACGGTAGGCTACGCCGGAGGGGAAATCCTTCGACGCGTCCTTCATCTCCTTGAGCACACCCTGTGCCGCCGCCAGCGCGTTGGTTCCTGGGCGCTGGGTGATGCCCAAGATCAACGACTCCTCTCCGGAGAGGTATCCGTTGACGCCGTAATCGTCGGCGCCGAGTTCGACGCGGCCGACATCGGACAGCCGAGTCACTGCGCCGTCGGACGCGGTTTTTACGATGATATTGGCGAAGTCGGTCGGATCCTTGAACCGACCCTGCGTCTCGACGCTGAGCTGATAGGCCGAACGCGTGTCGTATGGCGGCTGGCCGAGAACACCCGCGGCGACTTGCACATTCTGGCCGCGCAGCGCCTCGACGATCTCGCCGCCGGTGAGGCCGCGCGCCGCAGCGCGGCCGGGATCGATCCACACCCGCATGGCATAGTCACGGCCACCGAACACCTGGACATCGCCGATGCCGTCGACGCGCGTCAGCCGGTCACGCACCTGCGACAGTATGTAGTTCGACATATAGGCACGGTCGCGCGAGTGGTCCGGCGAGATGATGTTGATCGCCATCAGCCAGGACGGGTTGGACTTGCGCACGACGACTCCGATCCGGCGTACGTCCTCCGGCAGGCTCGGCTGAGCGAGCGCAACGCGGTTCTGCACGAGTACCTGGGCCTGGTTGAGGTCGGTGCCGAGCTTGAAGGTGACGGTGATGGTTACCCGGCCGTCGCCGGTCGATTGGCTCGACATGTAGAGCATGTCGTCGACACCGTTGATCTGCTGCTCGATCGGCGCCGCGACGGTGTCGGCAACGGTTTCGGCCGACGCTCCCGGATAGGATGCGCTAACCGTGATCGTCGGCGGCACGACGTCGGGATACTGGCTGACCGGCAGGCCGAAATAGCTGATCGCGCCGACGAGCGTGATGACGATTGCGATGACCGCGGCAAAAATTGGGCGGTCGATAAAGATTCGCGACAGGCGCACGGCTCTTCCTTAGTTGGCGAAGGTTGCGCTGCTCGACCGCTGTTCGACGGCGACGGGGCTTGCAGCCTTGGAGGGTTCGGCAACGATCTTGGTCAGCTTCGGCTGGATCGGCGCGCCGGGCATCATTCGCTGCTGCCCGCGGATAACGACCCTGGTGTCAGGCGACAGGCCGGACTTGATGACCCGAAGGCCGTCGATCACGGGCCCGACGACCACCGGCAAGGGCGCCGGCTGGCCGTTCTTGCCGATAGTCATGACCATCTTGCCAGCTTGGTCGGTGAGTACTGCGCTGTCTGGGACTAGCAGAGCCGTAACCGGATGACCGTTCGACAGTCGCATGCTGCCAAACATCCCCGGAGTCAGGAAGCCGCCATTGTTGGAGAGCGTGGCCCGCGCTCGGATCGTGCCGGAGGCAGGGTCGATGCCATTGTCGGTGAAGTCGACCTGGCCATGCCAGCGATAGTCTGGCTCGTCCTGGAGCCGGATGTCGACCGTCTGCGGCGCTGCGCCAGACGCGCGCTCACGCTGCGCCTTCAAGAGCAGGCCTTCCGACACGTCAAAGGTGAAATAGATCGGGTCGACGGCATTGATCGTCGTCAGCAGCGTACCGCCCGCAGCGCCGCTGCTCACCTGGCTACCCGGATCGACGCGGCGGTACGAGATTCTGCCGCTGATCGGCGCGGTGACTCGCGTGAACTCGAGATCGAGCGCGCGCTGGCGAACGACTGCCTCGGCGGCAGCGATGCTCGCCTGAGCTGAGCGGGCGGCGGCGCGAAGGTTGTCGACCTCCTCACGCGATACGGCGTCGTCAGCAACGAGCCGCAGTGCACGCGCGAGCTCCGCCTGCGCGAGCGCGGCCGCCGTGCGTGCCGCGGCGGCGCGCGCCTGCGCTTCGGCCAGCGCGGCGGCAAAGGGCCGCGGGTCGATGGTGAAAAGAAGTTGTCCCGCGCGGACATAATCGCCGTCGCGGAAGTGGGTTGCGGCGAGCTGGCCCGCGACGCGGGGTCGGATCTCGACCGAACGGCTCGGCTCGAAGCGACCGGTGAACTCGTCATATTCGACGATGTTGCGCTGTAGCGGGTATGCGACGGCGATCTCCGCCGGAGCCATGGCGGCAGCCGGCTGTTTGGGGCCGGCAAGAAGCCAATAAGCGAGCGCAAGCACGGCCAGCAAAGGGAGAGCGATCAGCGCGGCGCGCCTTGCCGGGGGCTGTCGCCTCACCTGCTCGACCAGAGACTCCCGGCGACCGTCGGCGTTGTCGAATTCGTGGTTGCGCAGAAACATCAAGCGATCACCTTCCCTGCGATCGTTCGGAGCTGCGGGGCGCGAACGGTGCTGACCAGCAACTCATATTGTTCGATTGTGAATCCGGCCGAGAGGAAGTCGGCGATATCTTCGCCTGGGATGGAAAAGCCGAAATTCCAGCTCAGCACCGCCATCCGCCGCAGGGCCTCCAGTCGCTCGCTGGCGAGCCTGGGGTTGCTGGTGGGGCCGATCAGCCAATTTCACGAAACGGCGAACGGGGCCCGGCTCACGGATCGTCGATAAACCGTCCTTCCGCATAAGGCGGATGATCGACCATTCGAGCGCCGAAAAACGAGGTTCTGGCTTGTCCGCTGGCCCGAGCAGCGCGATCGGCTGACTGTCCAGCGGTTCAATGCGAGCGAGATAGGCCATAATTCCACCTTTTGATTTGGGCGCACGTCTCCCACCGCCGGAGGAGTCCTCTGGCGCCGGTCGAAAAGCGGTTACGAATGAAAGCTTCGTCGCGGGGTCTTGCCCGGCGCGATCTGGCTTCCGATTGTTACAGGTGACTGGCGGGTGTCAGGGCCCGCGAAGGTTCTCGATCATTCTCAGACGCATCGCCCCTTTTCTGTTCTTTGGAGGCCAAAAGCCGGTTTGAGAACCGACCACCCACCTTTCTGTACCGTTCAGTATAAAGTCAGATGAGGAGCGTCAACAAGAAATTCTATACCGATCGATAAAAAAATTTGGGGAAGCGATAAAATCAGGCGCTCGGCCACATCATCAGGCCGGTGTCGACAAGCCTCTCGAGCTCTTCGCGCGTAGCGCCTGAGCCAGCTTGGATGCAGATACCCTGGACTACCGCATAGAGTAGGTTGGTGAGGGCTTCGATGTCGACATGCGTGGGAATATCGCCTTCGGCCCGGGCCCGTTCGAATCGCTCGATCAGGGCGCGCTTGGCAACTTTGCCGCGCTCTAGGACCTCATCGCGGATCGATTGCGATTCCGCTCCGCACGCGGCGGAGGTAATCACACCAAGGCAGCCACGTGGCTCTTCATTGCTGCACGCATTGTCGACGGCACCGCGAAGCAGCGCTTCGGCAACACCGCGAGCCGTCGGCTGGTTCAAGGCGCGCCCAACATATTCGAGCTTCTCGCGCTCATAGAGGTCGAGCGCCTTGCGGAACAAAGATTCCTTGTTGCCAAACGCGGCATAAAGGCTCGGGCGCGTGATCCCCATGGCTTCGGTGAGGTCGGTTAGCGAAGTTCCCTCATACCCTTTGCTCCAGAAAACCCGGAGCGCCGCGGCGAGCGTTTCCTCAACGCAAAATTCGCGTGGCCGGCCACGAGTCGCCAGATTTTCGGGCTTATTCATATCGGACGGTACATAATGTGTTCGCGCGATTTTTCCAGATATTTCGGTTGGACGGTGAACCGTAGGGTTTGGAGGCGCGGGGGGCGCGACTCGGATCGGGACTCAAGGCTGAGCGGGCGCGGGTGTGTTTGTGAAGCCATAAAGCGGACTGCCGCGGGGTAATTTCAGGCCGGCGAAGCAATCCGTGCTTGACAAAGTGAACGTTCACATAGCAGCATCGGCGCGGGGGAAAGCGTCCGCCAGAAGATTGCTTCCTCCCAACTGGGGAGAGTGGCGGCATGTCTGCTTCGTATACGAGAGTGATGTTCCGTTGGCTCGCCAGCGCCTCGACGATTGCTTTGAGCGCCCCCGCTCTTGCGCAGGCTCAGACTGTACCGCCGCCGGTCGACCAGGACCAGCGAACCGAAGAACAGCGGCCCGCGACTGCCAACGCCACAGGCTCCGATGAGCCCGAAACAGCTTCCGGCAACGACATCGTTATCACCGGCATCCGCGCCTCTCTGCGCGAGTCGATGGACATCAAGAAGAACGCGCAGGGCATCGTCGACGCCATCTCGGCCGAGGAAATGGGCAAGTTCCCCGATACCAACCTCGCCGAGTTGCTGCAGCGCATCACCGGCGTGTCGATCGACCGCTCGAACGGCGAAGGCTCGTTCGTCACGGTTCGCGGTTTCGGACCCGAATATAACCTCGTGCTGCTCAACGGTCGCGAGATGCCGACGTCGACGCTCGGCGATGGCGCGAGCCCGCCGTCTTCGCGTGCTTTCGATTTCGCGAATCTGGCTTCAGAAGGCATCGCCGCCGTTGAGGTTTACAAATCCGGCCGGGTTACACTTCCAACGGGCGGCATCGGATCGACCATCAATATCCTGACGCCGCGGCCGCTCGATCGGCCCGGAATGCGCGGAAGCCTGTCGGCGAAAGGCGTGCTCGACACGTCGCGCAACGGCCACGATCAGATCACTCCCGAGATCGCCGGAATTTTCAGCGCCACCTTTGCCGACGACAGCGTCGGAATCCTGGTCACCGGCGCCTATCAGCGGCGCAAGGCAAGCGTGAATCAGGCAAATGTCGGGTGGCGCGACGGATACCTGGGCTCGGAGAACAACTGGGGTTCGCTGCCGCAGGAGGGCGACCCACGTTTCGCCAATATCATCAACCGGCCGGGGCCGACCGACGTCTATCAGGTCCAACAGAATGCGTCCTACGACCTCAATGACATCGATCGCGAGCGCATCAACGGCCAGGCGGTCCTGCAATTCCGGCCGGTGGACAATCTGACCGGCACCCTCGATTTCACTTTTTCGCAGAACACGGTCGAAGTCCGCAACAGCAATGTTGGCGTGTGGTTCAACTTCAACGACGTCTCGAGCGAATGGACCGACGGACCGGTCGCCGGTCCGATTTTCTATTCGGAGCACTTCCGGGCCGATGAGAACAAGGATTTGAGTTACAGCGGTTCGCTCACGGCTAACCGCAGCATCAACAAGTCGCTCGGCGCCAACCTCTCGTGGGATCCCTTCGACCAGCTTCATCTCGAGCTCGACGCGCATCACTCAACCGCGGAATCGAAACCGCACAACAAGTTCGGCACCAGTATATCGGTCGGCAACGCCGTCTTCGGCATTCAGGACCAGACGGTCAATTACGAGCACGAGTTGCCGGTCATCAATGTGGTCATGCACCCGGGGATCGACGCGCTCGACCCGGCCAACATCAGGCCGACCGGCAACGCTTTCCGAACCGCCTTCTTCAAGGATCGCATCAACCAGGCCCAGCTGAAGGGCAATTGGGACTTCGACAGCTCGTTCCTCGACAGCGTCGACTTCGGCGCGTCTTACGTCGATAACAAGATCCGCTCGGCCTTCGGCTTCCTCCAGAACGATACCTGGGGCGGGGCTGGACCGCCCTCGGATATTCCCGACGATATCTTCACGCTGGAGACTCTGCCGGACAAATTCCCGGGACTGTCGGGACACAACGACCCGGCCATGATTCAGGAGTTTTTCACGTTCGATTTCGAGCGGATGGTGGACCTCATCAACGGGCTCTACGGCACTTGCACGCATCCGCTGACGGGAACTCCGGCGGGCAAGGGCTGCCTGGCGAAATTCAGCGTCGACCGGCGGACCAAGGAGCGCACGCTCGCCCCTTATCTCCAGGCGAACTTCAAGTTCGACCTGTTTCAGCGGCCCTCGCACGTGCGTGCGGGCATTCGGTACGAACACACGAAAATCGACGCATCAGCGCTCGTGCCAATCCCAACTGGCACGCAGTGGGTCGCAGCCAATGAGTTCAATCTGATCTATGGCGGCGAGAGCGACTTCACGACGCTCAAGGGCAAGTATCACGAGTGGCTGCCGGCGATCGATTTCGACATGGAGCCAATCCACAACGTCAAGCTGCGCGCATCCTATAGCCACACGATCACCCGTGCCGATTACGCCAGCATGCAGGGCGGCCTCACTCTTGATTCCTTGTTCCGCGTCGGTGGTGGCACCGGCAGCCAAGGCAACCCCGGGCTTTTGCCGTACAAGTCGAAGAACATCGATCTGTCCGCGGAATGGTATTACGGCAGGGACAGCTACCTTTCGGTCGGCTACTTCCACAAGGACGTGTCGAACTTCATTTCATCGACACGTGTCGACCAGACGGCGTTCGGCCTGCACACGCCGGTTGGTGGACCGCGCTACAATGCCGCGCTCGCGGCGCTAGGGGCGGACGCGACCGCGGACCAGATCCGCGCCTATATCGCGACCAATTTTCCGAGCACCGTGGTCATCACACCGACCGGACAAGTCCTCATCCAGAGCCTGCCCGAAGATCCGCTGCTGAACTTCCAGATCACCACGCCGATCAACTCCGACCAGTCGGCGAAAATCCATGGCTGGGAATTCAACATCCAGCACAGCTTCTGGAACACTGGGTTCGGCGCGATCCTCAACTATACGATCGTCAACGGCAGCGCGAAATTTGACAACGCCCTGCCGGCCAGCGTGCCGCAATTCGCGCTGGTGGGCCTGAGCGACAGCGCCAACGCGGTCCTGTTCTACGACAAGCACGGCATCCAGGCACGGCTCGCCTACAATTGGCGCGACAAGTTCCTCGCCGGAACCGGCCCCAACCCGAGCTATGTCGAGGCCTACGGCCAGCTTGATGCCAGCGCGAGCTACGAATTCCGCAAGGGGATCACTGTTTTCGTCGAAGGGATCAACCTCACCGGTGCGAGCCGGCGCGGGCACATGCGGCACAAAAACAACGTGACCTTCGTGTCACCCGGCTTCGCGCGGTATTCGGCGGGCGTGCGCCTAAGCTTCGGTGGTGGTTCCGCACCGCCGCCACCACCGCCGCCGCCGCTGGCTCCGCCACCGCCGCCGGCTCCGCCTCCGGCGACGCAGACGTGCGCGGACGGATCGGTGACCCTGGCGACCGATGCATGTCCATCTCCGCCTCCGCCGCCGCCTCCGCCGGCGGCAGCGCCAGAGCGAGGCGGCTGAGGTTTAACTCCCCTCTCTCTCGTGGCAGATTGCCGACCGCCGGTGGTCGGCGCTGTTGCCGCGGAACCGTATGGGAAGGGTCGAGACGCGTTTTATGACGAGACCGGTCAAGCGGATTGTCATTGTCGGCGGCGGAACCGCCGGATGGCTCTCCGCGTGCCTGCTCGCCGCCAAGATTCCAAAGGTCACCGCCGAGACTCCATCGATCACCTTGATCGAGGCGCCCGACATTCCGACCATCGGGGTCGGCGAGGGCACCTGGCCGACGATGCGCGCGACGCTTTCCGCCATCGGCCTCGATGAGGAGGAATTCCTCGCCACGTGCGACGGTTCGTTCAAGCAGGGCTCGCGCTTCGACCGCTGGACGACCGGCGATGAGGGCGACTCCTATTATCACCCGTTCACCCCGCCGCCCGACGGCGCCGTCGTGGATCTGGTCAGCGCCTGGCAGACAATAGCGCCCGGCGAGCCCGTTTGCCCTCGCGGTCTGTCCGCAGCCGGCGATCTGCGCGGCCCAATTGGCGCCGCGGCAGCGCTCGATGGCGCCGTACAGCGGCGCGCTGAATTACGCCTATCACCTCGACGCTGCGAAGCTTGCGGCGCGGCTGTCGCACCATGCAGTCGACGCCCTCGGAGTTAGGCATCTGCGCGACCAGGTGACTGCCGTCGACAGCTTGGCGCAACGGCGACATCGCGGCAGTGCGCACGCGCGGCGGCGAGCGGGTCGAGGGCGATCTGTTCATCGACTGTTCGGGCCATGCCGCGTGCTGATCGGCGGCCATTATGGCGTCCGAATGGATCGACCGCAGCCAGATCCTCGCCAACGATCGCGCGTTCGCCGTCCAGGTACCGGTGGCAGAGAACTCGCCGATCCAGTCGCAGACCATCGGCACGGCGCACGAGGCCGGCTGGATCTGGGACATCGGCCTGCCGAGCCGGCGCGGGGTCGGCTGCGTCTATTCCTCGCGCTTCCTCGAAGACGAGAAGGCCGAAGCCATTCTGCGCGACTATATCGCGCGCATCGAGCCAGGCGTGCCGCGCGACAGCCTCACCCCACGGCGTCTCAGTTTCCCAACCGGTCACCGAACCGAATTCTGGCGCGGAAATTGTCTCGCCGTCGGGCTCAGCGCCGGGTTCATCGAGCCGCTCGAAGCCTCGGCGATCGTGATGATCGAATTGTCGCTCAATGCGCTGATCGACAATTTCCCAGCGAGCCGTTCGGCGATGGATATGCACGCCGCGCGGTTCAATGCTCTGTTCCGAACGCGCTGGGACCGGGTCGTCGAATTCCTGAAGCTCCACTATCTGCTAAGCAAGCGCGACGAGCCCTATTGGCGGGCGCAGCGCGATCCGGCGACGGTACCGCCCCGGCTCGCCGAACTGCTCGAGCTGTGGCGCGACCAGCCGCCGTCGAGTTACGATTTGCCGCTGGTCGACGAGATATTCCCCGCCGCGAGCTACCAATATGTCTAGTACGGCATGGGGGGCGCCGTGCCGGCCGCACCTGCCGCCACCGACGCCGGCGATGCGCGCGCAATTCGAGCAGGTCCGCCAGCGAACGCGTAGCCTTTTGTCGGCGCTCCCAACCAACCGTGTGCTGCTCAGTCCGCGCGTTGCGGCGGGCAAGCTTGAGACGGTGGTCTTGCCGTGACCCGTCACGCGGTCCTCGACAGCAAGGATCATCGCGAGATTCGGATTCGCGCGAGTGCGTCGGCCGAGTTCGGCGACGCAGTCATGGCCTGCCTAACCGTGCCGAGCGAGTTTCGGCGAGTGCAGAACGAATTCCCGATCCTGTTCCGGCGCGACCTCGACAGCGGCCGCTTCGCGGCGCTGGCGCTGTTCGGGTTCGAGAATGGCGAGAATTTGTTCCTCGAAGAGGGGCGTTGGGATGCGCGCTATCGCCCGCTAGCGCTGTCGATCCAGCCGTTCCTGGTCGGCAGAGCAGCGAACGACGAGGGTCCGGCACAGGTCCACATCGACCTCGGCCACGCCCGCATCGCCGCTGCCGGCGAGGAGGGAGTGCGCCCGTTCGACGACCATGGTCAGCCGACGCCGTACCTCGAGGCTGTGATCGCGGGCCTCGACGAACTCGATCAGGGCCATCGCGCAAGCGGCGACTTTTACGCGGCGCTGGAGCGCTATGAGTTGCTCGAGCCTTTCTCGCTCGACATCGAACTTCGCGACGGCTCGAAGCACCGGCTTGTCGGCTATCATCTGATTGACGAGGAGAAACTGCGGTCGCTCGAACACGGCGCGTTGGCTGAGCTTCATTCGCACGGATATCTGATGCCGATATTCATGGCACTGGCCTCGCTCGCCAACCTGTCGGCGCTGATCGAGCGCAAGAACCGGAGGCTCGGCCATGGCTGACGCCGCCCCCACGTCCCCGCGCTGCGCTGCGACCCGTGGCCGAGGAGCGGATCGCCGCGAGCGAGCTTGACGAACGGCTTACTCACGTGCGCGCGCCATTCGTGGCGCGCGGGCTGATTGCCGACTGGCCGCTTGTCCAGGCGGGCCTCGACAGCGGCGCGGCGGCGCGCGCCTATCTGCTCGAGCGTCGCCGCGACCGGGCGTTCACGGTGAACATCGGCGAGCCCGGTGCGGGCGACCGGCTGTTCTACGACGAAGCGATGGCGATGAACTTCCGCACGGGCCGCGCTGGCCTCCCGGAGATCTTCGCCGGGATCGATGCCAATGAAGGGCGGCGCGACGCGCCCGCCATCTATCTCTCCTCAATCGACGTGAAGGACTATTTCGACGGTCTGCATGAGGCCAACCACGTCGACCTCGGCACACGCGAGCCAATCGAAAGCATCTGGATCGGCACCCGCACGCGGATCGCGGCGCACAACGATTTCCCCCATAACCTTGCCTGCTGCGCGGTCGGCCGCCGCCGCTTCACCTTGTTCCCGCCCGACCAGTTCGCCAATCTCTATGTCGGACCGCTCGATCACACCCCGGCGGGACGGCCGGTGAGCATGGTCGACCTGCGCAATCCCGATTTCGACAAATATCCGCATTTCCGTCGAGGCGCTGGTGAGCGCCCAGGTGGCCGAGCTCGGCCCCGGGGACGCGATCTTCATCCCCTCGATGTGGTGGCATCACGTCGAAGCGATCGAGCCGTTCAACGTGCTGGTGAACTATTGGTGGCGCGACACGTCGCGCTATCTCGGCCAGCCGCAGGATGCGCTCAACCACGCCCTGTTGGCGATCCGCGACCTGCCCCAGGAAGAAAAGGACTTGTGGCGCCAAATGTTCGATTATTACGTGTTCGGAGATCCCGCAGCGCCGGCGGCACATCTCGCGGAAGGATCTCGCGGGATCCTTGACCCGCTCGACGCGGAGAGCGCCGGAAGAATCCGCGCGAACCTGTTGCGCAGTCTGTCGCGATGACCGGCTGGCCGTGCCGCAAAATCGTCATCGCCGGCGGCGGTACCGCGGGCTGGATGGCGGCGGCGGCGATCGCCCGGACGCATGGGCAAGGCGGTCGACCTGACGCTGATCGAATCCGAACTGATCGGCACCATTGGCGTCGGCGAGAGCACCATCCCGCCGCTGGTGACCTACAACCGCCTGCTCGGAATCAACGAAGCCGATTTCATGCGTGCCACCCAGGCGACGTTCAAGCTCGGCATCGGGTTCGAGAATTGGAAGGAGGTCGGCCACCGCTACTTCCACAGCTTCGGTTCGACCGGCAAGGACCATTGGACCGCGGGCTTCCAGCATTTCTGGCTGAACGGGCTCGAGCGCGGCCATCACGAGCTCTACGACGATTATTGCCTCGAGCTGTCGGCCGCCTACGCCGGCAAGTTCGCGCATTTGCCCGAAGACCGAATGAACTATGCCTATCAGCTCGATTCCTCGCTTTATGCGAAGTTCCTGCGCGCGATGGCGGAGGGCGACGGTGCCGTTCGGGTCGAGGGCAAGATCGCCGAGGTCGAGCTCGACGGCACAAGCGGCGCGATCGCCGCGCTGAAGCTAGAATCCGGGCAGCGCATCGAAGGCGACCTGTTCGTCGACTGCACCGGCTTTCGAGCGCTGCTGATCGATGGCGCGCTTAGAGTCGGGCTTCGAAGACTGGACGCATTGGCTCCCCAACGACAGCGCGATCGCGATCCAGACGCGCTCGGTGCGCCCTCCGGTCCCCTACACGCTGGCGATGGCGCACGATTCCGGTTGGCAATGGCGCATTCCGCTGCAGCACCGCACCGGGAACGGAATCGTCTTTTGCAGCCGCTATCTCGACAAGGATACGGCGCTGGAGCGGCTGCTCGGCAATATCGAGGGCGACACGCTGACCGAGCCCAACGTTCTGCGCTTCAAGGCCGGAGCTCCGCCGCCGGCAGTGGGTCAGGAACTGCGTCGCCGTCGGGCTTTCGAGCGGGTTCATGGAACCGCTGGAATCGACCAGCATCCATTTGATTCAGCGTGCCGTGTTGCGCCTCATGCGGATGCTTCCGCTCAACGAGGTCAGCGAGCGCGACATCCTCGAATTCAACGATCAGATGGTGACCGACTACCTGCAGATCCGCGACTTCCTGGTTCTTCACTACAAGGCGACCGATCGACGCGACAGCGAGTTCTGGCGCTATTGCGCCGACATGGAGATCCCCGAAAGCCTGACCCAGAAAATCGAGCTGTTCCGCGAGACGGGCCGGGTGTTTCGCCGCAATGAGGAATTGTTTGCCGAAAACAGCTGGGTCCAGGTGATGATGGGGCAGGGCATCATGCCCAGATCCTATCACCCAATCGCGACCAAGCTCAGCGACTGCGGAGATGACCAAGCTGCTCTCCACCATCCGCGACAATGTCGCGCAGACGGTTGCGGGGCTGCCTGACCATGAGGCCTATGTGGCCCGCTATTGTGGCGCGGTCAGCGCCAGCGCGGCCTAGGCGCGCGAGGCCGGTCCCCATGGCAGCGGACAATGCGCCATCCGGTGCACGAAGCCGGCGCCGCCGACAGGCGGTGACGATTAAGCACGTCGCCGCCGACGCGGGCGTATCGTTGCAGACCGTCAGCCGGGTAATCAACCGCGACTCCAAGGTAAGCCCGCAAATGAGGGCTCGGGTCGAGGCGTCGATCGAGAAGCTCGGCTACGTCCCGTCGATCGCCGCACAGCGGATGAGCGGCTCCCGATCCTACATCATCCTCGCGCTCAACGACCGCGATCGCACGATCGCCGATTGGAAGGAGCGCCAAGGCGTCGACTGGGTCGACCAGATGTTGCTCGGCGGGATGCTGAAATGCGCGGAGCTTGGCTATAGGATGATGATTGAGCTGGTCGACACCCACAGCGACCATGTCCAGCGCGAACTTCACGCGACCATCGCCGCGCTTCAACCGGACGGCGTGATCCTAACTCCGCCGCATTCCGACAATGCGCTGATAACGGCTTTTCTGGCGGATCACCGAATTCCGTTCGCGAGGATCGGTTCGATCAGGCCGGGACCGGGAATCCGGATGACCATGGATGACGAGCGCGCGGCGCGGATGGCCACCGAGCATCTGGTCGAACTCGGCCACCGGCGGATCGGATTCATCAGCGGCTCAGACGATTATTCGCTCAGCCAGTGGCGCGTCGATGGCTGGAGCATGGCAATGAAGGCTGCAGGTTTCGGCACCTCCGGCCTCCTCGCGAGGGGCGATTTTACCTTCGCGTCGGGTGAAGTTGCCGCGCGGCATTTGCTCGGACTTGCCGAACCGCCGACTGCGATTATCGCGAGCAGCGACAAAATGTCGCTCGCAACGCTCGAAGTGGCACGCGAACTCGGTCTGAGCGTACCCGGCGATTTGTCGCTGGTCAGCTTCGACGACACACCCATTGCCCGCTTTGCGGTTCCGCCGTTGACATCAGTCGACCAACCGATCGCGGCCACAGCCTCGCGCGCAGTCGAACTGATCATCGACATGCAGCGCGGCAGAGAGCTTCCCGATCAGCCTGTCGTCGTTCCCGCGGCGCTTGTGCGGAGATATTCCACCGCCGGGCCACCGCGCCGTGTCGGCTGAGGCGCGGGCGAAGGCAGCATCACACCGCTTCCTGTGGCTATTCGCGCTCGCCTGGGCGGGCGGCGCCGTCGCCTATGTTCCGTTCCTGACCCTCCTTCTACCGCTGCGCATTGTCGCCACGACCGGCGACCGGAGCGTGCTTGTGCTGGGACTGATCACTTTCTTTGGCGCGGTGGCGGCGAGCCTCGGCAACATCGCCTTCGGCTGGCTCAGTGACCGCAGCGGCACTCGGCGGCCGTGGGTCTTCGCTGGGCTGGCCCTCAGTTGCGCGAGCCTGGTCGCGATCCCGCTGGCGCGCGGAGCGTGGCAAATTCTGTTGCTCGTGGTGTGCTGGCAGCTGGCGCTGAACATGATGCTCGGGCCGCTCTCGGCATGGGCGGCGGACCGTGTACCCGCGCGAAATGACGGGCCGTCTCGGCGGCCTCATGGCGCTGTCGCCCGCGATGGGCGCCCTGTCCGGAGTCATCGTCACTATTCCGGGACTGGCGGAGGCCGACGCGAGGCTCGGGCTGGTCGCTTTGATGGTCGCCGCCTGCGTCCTTCCTGCCGTGCTGTTGGTCCGGGACCCGCCGTCGTTGGACGTTGCGCAAACGGATTCGACGCGTCCGCCGCTGCGGTTCGCCCTGACGATGTGGGCGGCGCGTCTGCTTGTGCAAATCGCCGAGGCGGCGCTGTTCGCCTACCTGTTGCTCTATTTCCGCTCGCTCGACCCGGCCATCGATGAAAGCCGGATGGCGCGGCTGTTCAGCGCGGTACTCGTCGCCGCCGTCCCGGCTGCCATGCTAATGGGCCGCTGGGCCGATCGCAGTAGCCGGCCGGCGAGGCCGCTCGCGATTTTGGCCTTGCTCTCCGCTGCAGGCCTGATCGCCCTGGCTCTGGCATCCGACGTCGACCAGGCAACGGCCGCCTATGTCTGCTTCGGCCTTGCAACGACAGTGTTCCTCGCGCTGCACAGCGGGCAGACGTTGCGCGTCCTGCCCAGCCCGTACCACCGCGGCCGCGATCTCGGTCTGTTCAATCTCACCAACACCATTCCGTCGTTGATCATGCCGTGGCTGACGATCGCCATCGTCCCCCGCAACGGCTTCGCTGCCTTGTTCGCCGTGCTGGCGGTGCTTGCGCTTGGTTCGGCCGTGCTGCTCTCCACCCTGAAGCGGCTCGACTAACGGCACGGCCCTTAATGCATATAAAGCAGCGGCTCGGCGGCGACGTAGCGACGCTGCTCCCGAAATGGCGCGCTGTAAGTGTCGACGTCGATCACTTGGCGCCGGATTTTGCCCATATCCAATGACGCCTTGGGCCAGAGGGGCAGGTTCCTGCCATTCGGATTGCCGGTCTTGATGAAGTTCGCAAAATAAGCGCTCATCGTTGACGATACCTTTCGATCGTCGTCGGTCCAAACATAGAGTGGATTGGTGTCGAGGTTGCCCAGCGCATATTCGATCTCGGCACTGTGGACCGCGCCCCACGGCGGCGGATCACCCGAAGTATCCGCGACGAAGCGCGGGCGGACACGTGTGAAATAATAATAATAGGTCGGGGCGCCCCTTCGCCGCTGCAAATCGAACCATTTCCAGGTCGGCAACGCGAGAAAATCGTCGCTTGCAAGCGCGGTCGCGATCGGGAGCACGTCGGCGTCAGTCCTCGCGGGATAGAGCGCGAATACCGCATCGGCCTTATCGCCGAGTAGGCGAATGAGGCCGCCGCGATAATTTGTGATCGTTGGAGCGCCGTCGCCGAATACGGTCGAGCCAGGAGCCTCCTGTGAATTCGAGCCCACCAGCAGCGGCACGTGCGCCGCTTTTCCGTGGCTGAATGTCACCGACGGCGGTTCGGTCAGGAAATAGCCGTCGATCACCGGATCGAATGCCGTGTCCTTGGCGGCGCCCTGCGCCGCGAGAAGCTTGTCCGCAGGCATGGTTCGAAGTGCGGCAAGTGTGGAAGCGCCAATGCTTTGCGCAAAGGCAGCGCCTTTGGACTCGGCCTCTGCGAGTGGATGCGGCGTCAACTTCTGCATCATTGCACCGCTTTCCCCAATCGCCCCGGCAATCTCGCCACGCGACAGGGGCGACGCCATCAATGCACTGACCGAGATCGATCCGGCGGACTCGCCACCGATCGTGATGCGGTTCGGGTTACCTCCAAACGCAGCAATGTTGCGCTTCACCCAAGCGATTGCCGCCACTTGATCGAGCAGGCCGTAATTTCCGGACGCGTGATGCGGCGAACCGGCTGTGAGTTCGGGATGAGCGAAGAAGCCGAAGACGCCAAGCCGATAGTTCATCGTTACGACGACGATGCCGCGTCTTGCCAGCGCTGCGCCGTCATATCGCTTCTCTGAACTGTCGCCGGCCATGAAGCCGCCGCCATAGATATACATGAGCACCGGCAGTTTGTGATTCGGCGACCCATCGACCTTGGCCGGCGTCCAGACATTCAGATAGAGACAGTCTTCACTCGTTGCGGCCGATCTGAACATCATGTCAGAGAAAAGAGGTTGCTGCATGCAGCGGGGACCGAATTCCGTGGCTTGGCGGATGCCAGACCAAGGCACGACGGGTCGCGGCTCACGCCAGCGCAGATCGGCCACCGGCGGGGCTGCAAAGGGAACGCCGCGGAAGATTTGGATAGGGGTAGCACCGGTCTCAGCCACGCCTTTGAGCTTGCCGCCCTCGACCGTGACGATCGGGTCGCCCGCGACCCTCCTGTTCTTCTCGGAAATCCATTCGACGACATCGCGCATCGTCGCGACCCAATATGTCTCGCGGTGAGCGGCCAGCCACTCGACAAAACGACTATGCTCGCGCGCCGTGACCGAAAGATGATCGCCACCGACCCCATGGAACACATAAACCGCCAGCCCACCGCCTTTTGCGGCCTTTTCGGCGAACTCGGCCAATTGTGTGGCACCAGCGGGACTTGAAAATGCCCGCCCCGGCAGCCGCATCAGATCGAAGCTGGCCGGATCCCGATGAAGGTCGTCGTCGGTTTCGTCGACGCTACGGGAATAAGTCACGAGTCTCGAGCGGCGCAGCGGCTCCAGATAATCTTTGCCACCGGCCAGAGTTTGGCCGCAAGGCACGGCAAAGCCATGCTCCTGCCGTCCATCCAAGGCCGTCAGCAGCACATTTTGCTGGCCGACCTCCCGCAGCACGGACTCCGGCGTGTGTTGCTCCAACTGCTGGCGCACGGGCATATCAAAAGTACCCGCCAGACAAGGATGGTTCAGCGTGTGGTTGGCCAATTCATGGCCAGACGCCGCAGCGGCTTTCCATCGGGCGACATCGGCCTGACGCACATTGCTGAGGAAAAAAGTGCCCTTTAATCCGGCAGAATCGAGAGCGGGAATTGCGTGGTCGAGTTGAGACGGCGCTGCATCGTCGTAGGTCAGGACGATCGCCGCGCGTGCCCCGTTCGGCCAATCCATGCTGTGCCCCGCGGCCGCTTGTTGGGTAAACAAGGCTGCCATTGCTGCGAGGTGCCACCGCATTTGGCCAGGCTATGGTCAGCTTGGGGTCAGCACAACGATTTTTGAATCGGGATCGTGCTTGGGTCGATGTCGCAATCGATGGTTAGTGCCCGGAGTTGGTCAGTTTGGTCGCTCAGCCTAACGGCTCGACCGCGATCTCGAACTGTTAGCCGCTCTGCTGCGCTGGTGTCATCTGGCGTTCATTGAAACGAACCAAGCCGGTCGCCAGCGACCGGAAGGGTACCGTGGACATCAACTATCTATTTCACCGACAGCAGGTCGAAAGAACCCGTGCAAATGGGACAGTTTCACACGCGGCCCGAAAGATTCACGAACGGCTTGCCAGCGAATATGAGCGGCAGATCGAAAAGGTGACGGATGGGCGGATCAAGTTTGTGACGAAGCCACCTGAGCGCGTTGACGAGCGATGAAGCAACTCGATCCAATATTGATCCGGTTGTGAGAAGGCTGGAAGTGCCGCTCCGACGGCAGTAACGGCGCTCATTCTCCCAACGCCGGGACACAAACATCATGCGTACCCCTCTTGCGTTTTTGATTAGCGCAGCCGCTTTATCGGTCAGCGCCTGCGCCGCCGCGGATGGCGCATCCGCGAATGAAATAAACCACCGCTTCTGACGCTAGCAAAGTGAGGCCGCTCGCGCGCGCCAATGTCTGCAACGGGTCGAAAGCGGACGTTGACCAGCTACGGCAAAAATGGGTGAAAAACGGACGTTTGTCCTCTAGACTGATAGGTGCGACCGAGCGCTTGCGCGCCAGTGACCGGGCGTAGTTCCACGTTCGGCGAGCGGATGGGAATTTGCGCAGTGGACCAAGCCCAGTTGGTGTATGATGTGGGCGTGCATCGAGGCGAGGACACGGAATACTACCTGCACAAAGGATTTCGTGTTGTCGGCGTCGAGGCCAATCCTTTGCTTGTTGAGGAACTGCGTAAGAAGTTCGCAGCTGAAATCTTGGATGGTCGTCTGACAATCGTGCATGCCGGCATCTCAACTGCTTGCGGAGAGGCCGAGTTCTGGATCTGTGACGACATCTCCGAATGGAGCTCCTTCCATCGCGAGATTGCCGCGCGAGATGGGGCGCGGCATCACAGCATCAGAATACCGACGATTAAGTTTGAGAGCCTTCTGGAGCAATATGGAACACCTCATTATCTGAAGATCGACATTGAGGGGAACGACGATCTGTGCGTCCACGCCTTGTCGGCGTGGAACAAGCCGAAATACCTTTCCTATGAAATGCCGCTCCGCGACGGGATACGAGATCTGAGCTTCTTAAAAGAGATTGGCTACACTCGATTCAAGATCGTAAGCCAAGTAACCCGGACCCAGCCGTTTGCCCCGGTCTCGCTCATCGCGGCGCAGCTGCCTAATCGCTTTCGGAACAAGCTGCACAAAACCATCCGGAGATGGCGCGGACTCGACAAAGATGGCGCTTGGCGGTTTGCGTTCGGTTCGTCAGGCGGCTTCGGCGGTCTGACTCCCGGCCCATGGCGAAGCCACAAGAGCGCCGTCCGGACCTGGACGTTTCTGCACCGCCTAAACGAAAACTACGCGCTGAACGGATTAGGCGACTGGTATGACGTTCACGCTACTTGGTGAGACGCACGCGACTACTCCCACCGCCATTTTGCTCGTCGGAATCAGGTCCGGGTTCGCAGGGCTGCCGCCACCTAAGCCGATCCGTCCGGCTTATTGGCCAGCCGGCCGATCGTACGCTCGACTTCCGCGGCAATCTTTTCGACCTGTTCGGTAATGTGCCGAAGCTCGGCAACCAAATCGGCCGCGACGGTGGGGCTGAGCGGACTGATCTCGCGCGGCGGGCTGCGGAGCAGCGCGGCGCTGAGGGCCGCAGTGGAAATGGGCTCCTTGAACGCGCACCCGTAGAATTCACCACTCGTCCACACGACGGATGCTTCGGCGTTGCCAGCCTGAGGCAAGTTCACTTCGAAGGTCTCGCCGGAAGCAAGTGGCGTAGAGGTCTCGATCAAGACGCCGGTCAGCGAGAGGTCGTGAATGATGACCTGGGCGGCGCCTTGCCTCGCGCCCTCGCTTTCGGCGTCCAGTCTGAGCGAACGGCGCGCCGACCTTCTTCTCTCACTGCCGATCTCCGGCGGGCCCTCGAAATGCGCTTGCATCGTCATTCGCTTCCTCCTGAGCGGACAGGAGTGGGTCTGTTATGGTTAACAAATGGTAAGTAGTTCACTGGCGGCGAAGCCGCTGCCGTAACTCGGACACTTCCCAGTCGTCGTTGCGGCTGAACGGGAGGAGGGGCTTCAGCGCAGCGAGGGCGCTCCTCCCGATCGCCGATCGGAGACGCGGCAATTCGGCGAACGCCCTCGCGACTCTTTCTCTGTCCAGCACGACATCTCCGGCGGCCTCGTCGAGCATCGCTTGCTCGGCCTGGACGACAAGCCAGGAACGAAGCTCCCAATAGCGCCGGATTTGCTCGGCGGCTTCGGGACCGAGGCGCCAAGCGAGCGCCGCGACCTTGCGTCCAGCTGGGGAGTCGGGCCATTTGCCGGCCGTCAACGCCGTGAGTTGGGCCTGGTGCCCGCCTCGCTCCGCTTCGAGCGACCGCTGCGCTTCAGACGTGCCGAAAGTGAAGATGGCCATGACGGCAAGCGGGGCGACGATCATGGCTCCAACCATCGCCAGCAGCGGTCGGTCGGGGAATTGGTTGAAAGCCATGTGCAGGGCGACCGCGATCAAATAGCCGGGGACGAACCACAACAGATTGAAGTTGAAGTCGCCTGCAGACTCGTGCGTTTCGCGTTCGGCGAATTCGTGCGCGATCGCGGCAAAGATGGCGAGGGTGGTGCCATGCATCACCGCGGTGCCGAGGCCGCGAACCAGCCAGGTGCCAAGGCCGTAGTTCGGATAGAGGGTGAGATAGACGATGTTCTCGACCACCGAAAAGCCGGCGCCGATGGCGAAGCCGGAGAGGACGGCGTCGAGCTTGTAGCCGATGCGGTTGAAGCGGAAAAGCAGGATTACGATCGCGCCCTTGATCGCTTCCTCGATCCAGGGGGCGACGAAGCGGCTGTAACTGGAGAAGCCGATCGGCAAAGTGTCGAGGAGGCGGCCGCTCAAGGGATAGGCGGCGATTCCGCCGATGCCGCCGACGAGAAGCAGGAACAGGATCTCGCGAAAGCTCATCAGCGCGAAAGCGTCGAGCCAGACGAAGATGGCGAGCAGGACGAGGACCGGGACGAGCGCCAGCCCCCAATGTGCAGCATCGGTCAGCAGCCAAGTCATCGCGCTACATGATCTTCAAGGAGGCAAGCCATTCGGTCTTGCGATAATGGCCATCGTCGAAGCCTGCGGCGGCGCCGACGGAGAAAACCATCGGAAGCCTCAGAGCGACCGTGAAGTTGAGGTCGAGCTGCGCGCCTACATCCGAATAGATATGGCGGCTCCGGTCCTGGTTGTCGGTCGCCATCACTCCGGCGAAGACCGCCGGGCGGACGTGGCTGAGGTAGAAGGCGGCTGTGCCGACCTCGGCAAAGCGGATCGGCGGCAAATTGACCTCGCCGGTCACTCGAGCGAAGCGGCGGGCGGCGATCTCGTCGATCTCGAAACCGGGGAAGCTCTCCATCTCGCGGTAGCGCTTCTCGCTGCGGTCATCGACGTAGTTGTTGCGGAACGAACCGAAATAGAAAGCCGCGAGCGGACTGGCGCGCTCGCCGCCGACCATTCCCGCGTGGGCGTAGAGCCAGACCGAGCTGTTGCGCCACGGCAAAGCGGTGCCGACGTCGAGGCCGCCGTAGACCCTGGGATAGAAATGTCCCTCCGCCTGATCGCCTGCGACGACGATACGGCCGGCGATGCCTTTCTCATGATCGACGCCGCCCAGCGCCTTGGTCGTATTGGTGTAGCGCAGCCCAATCTCGGCGGAGCGCAAGTTTTTTGGGCTAGCGATGTTCTGCGCGCCTGGGAGCTGATCGAGGCCGAAGTAGGCCGAGGCCGAGCCGAAGATGTCGAGCTGACGGGGCGGGTCGTAGATCAGCGGCTTCGAATAGCTGGCGATGAACGCATCGCCCTTGCGGCTGCGCAGGACGGGGCCGGCGAGGTCGTACACATCCGAGAGATTGTGCCAGTAGGTGAGCTTCCAATTGGGGGTCTGGAATTCGAGGTTGGCGTGGAAGCGCTGACCGCCCTTCACCTTGTACGGGGAATAAGCGAGGCTCACGCTGAACTGGCGGAACTGCAGCGGGTCGGCGAGGTGGAAGTAATAGCCGAACGCCGCCTTGCGTTCGTATCCCGAGACGATGGGATAATGTGCGTCGAAGCGCATGCGTTGTAACGGGTCGTACGTGCCGCGCTCGGTGATGAGTTCCTCGAGCGGGACCTTGGCGGGTGAGCCGACGCCCCATTCCTTGAGTTCAGGATGTGCGTTGACCACTTCCGTGCCGAGAAAGCGGATGGTCGCGAGGTCGTCGCGCACCTCCGGCTGGACGATCGACGGGTTGAAGCCGTCGCCCGTGTAATCATAGACGAAGAGCGAGCCGTCGGGGCGGAGCTGCGGCCGGAAGAAGCCCGTAGCGGCGTTGGTCAGCACGTCATATTTGCCGGTCGCAATGTCGAACCGGAAGACGTTCGAGACGCCGGTATAGTAGGAATTGCCGAGCAGCGACTTGCCGTCGGCCGTGAAGGTGAACATCTCCGGCACCGAGGGCGGGAGCGAGAGAGTGGCGACGGGCTCGTCGGCACTGCCCTGCTCGAGGTCGGAGCGCTTCCAGACTTTGACTGACTGTTTGCCGTCCACTGTGCCGTAGGAAGCGGCAACCAGCTCGCCATCCGGCGATACGTCGAGGTCGAAGAGGATTTCCCCGTAGCGGAAGGTCTTCATCTGATTGAAGCTGGTGTAGGGCGGTGGGATCCGCACCAGGGTGACGAATCCGTTTTGGTGACGGATGCCCCACAGGCTCCTGTCAGCACGATTGAAGGCAAGATCGCCGATGCGCGCGTCGGTCAGGAGGCGACGCTTCTCCCCCGTGTCGACATTGATCGCGTTGAGCTCGCGAAAGGCGTAATTTTGATTGGTGTAGAAGGCCGTCCGGCTCTCGGGATCGAAGGCGACGCTCGTCACCTTGTAGAGCATCATGCCGTCGAGATCGGTGAGCGGAGTGATCTTACCAGTGGCGAGGTCCATCTTACCCAGAAAGCCGATGCGGCCTGGCCAGCGGAAGGCCGCGACGAGGCTGTTCGTCTTATCGTCGATGAAGCCGCGCGACATGGAACCGAGACCGCGCGGGCTGAGGTGGCGCACTGGGGTCAGTGGATATTGTGCCAAGCGCGCAAGATTCTCGCCTTGGAACCTGTGTTCGAAGGCGATCCAGTCGTTCCAAGCAGCGTCGAGCGGCTTGCCGAAGACGTGCTTGAACTGGCTGGCGTAAAACGCCTTTGAATCCTCCAGATCGGCGGAGCCATTCGACCGTTTTCTCCGGTCCATAGGTGAGCGCCAGATACGAGAAAAAGCGAGTCCCGTAGAGGTAGGAATTGGCGCCGACCATGAAGTCGGACGACGTGCCCTCGCTCTCCAGGCCGAGTGGCGAATAGATGCGGGCGCCGTCCCGGACTTTTGCCCGGAACACCATTTCGTCGTAGCCGCCCTGGGCACGCCCGAGCCCTCCGGCCATCCAGGTTTCGAAAAAGACGGCGCTTCCTTCCATGTACCAGCGCGGCGTCAGGTTCCGTGGGCTCGTCAGAAAATTGTAGAGGATCGATTCCGGGTGTTTTTGCAGGGGCACAGGCTTCCCCCCGAGGAAGTGGCGCCAGAAGGCGTCGCGTGAGTTCCACACATCGATCGCGGCGACGTGGGCCAGCTCGTGATTGTTGAGGGTGAAGAAGCGCTCTCCGGGCGAGAAAGTCTCCATCGATAGCGACAGCGGCGCGACGTCGAGCAGGACCATGTTGCTCGGAGACCCGAGCGCCGCGGCGTTGCCATAATCGGAAAAGTCCTTGAGCAGGATCGTCGTCCGATCCCACGGTTTCCAGTGGAATGCTTTCTCGTGGAAGGCGAGAGCATTTTCGAACGCGCGACCGAGATAAGGCGTCAGATAGGTTTGGATCGGATCGATATAGAGAAGCGAGAGGTTCTTCGTTTCGAGCGTCGACAGGTGGAAGCCGGACGCATCCTGCGGAACATGCTCGGTCTTCTGCTCGGGCGCATTGGGCTTGGTCGGAGCCGGCGTTACGGGTTCGGCCGGCGGCTGATCCTCGGGTGGCGGCGGCACGACGTCCGGCTTTTCCACCACGGTGGTCGTGTCGGGCGGCGGCGGGGGCGGAGGCTGGCTCGACGGAGTTTGGGCAAGCGCCGAGGTCGCCGAAGCGGTCAGAATGAGCGCCAGCGCGCCACGTGCGAGCGGGCGCCCGTCAGACCCCTCCACCGACCGCTCCCCGACCGGCGCGTTAGTCGGAGTGCGACTGCGTGACGCCTGCTTGGTTCAGCGCCGCGGAGAAGCTGGGATTGGCCATCAGCGCCGCGAGATTGGGCTGAGCCGCCAGTGCGGCCCATGCCTTCTGGTTGGACGACAACGAAGCCAGCGCCGCCGACTGATTGCTCACCGCCGCGAAGGCTCGCGGATTGGCCGACATGGCGGCGAACGCCTGCGGATTGGCGAGCGCCGCCTGAGATGCCGCGGAATTGAGCCGCCCAGCCGCCGCCGCTGACGCCGCGAGCGAATTCGCGTTGAGGGCCTGCAGGGCCTTTGCCGCCGAGCTCAGCTGAGCTGCGTTGTTGGCCATGTTCGAGAAGGCCGAAGCATTATTGCCTACAGCCGCGAGCAATTGCGGGCTCAGCTGGTGGGCATTGCTTGCAAGCGAGGCGAACGCCGCGGCATTGGCGTTGATGGCCGAGAAGACCCGCGGGTCGGCAGAAATCGCCTTCATGGCGGCGTTGTCGCTGGCGAGTTGCTGGAACGCCGGAGCGTTCCTGGCCAAGCGTGCATCCGCGGCCGCTTTGGACGCCGCGTCGCGGAACGCATTGGCATTGTTCGCGAAGCTGCTGAAGGCTGAAGCGTTGGAGAGGATCGCGGCCAGAGCCTGCGGATGCGAAGCAAGAGCCGCGAAGGCGTTCGAATGCGCAGCGATGGCGGCCAACGCCTTTGGCTGCGCGGAAAGGGCCGCCAGCGCATTGGAATTCGCCGCAAGTGCGGACAGCGCCGAGTTCGAAATTCCCGCCGACTGCAATTGATGCGCTGCTGCCGCGGCGCTGTTGACTGCTGCGGCAAGGGCCTGCGGATGGCCGGACAGCGCCTTGAACGAAGCCGCATTGGCGGCGAGCGCACTGAACACACGCGGATCGGCGGAGAGCGCTTTCATCGCCGCATTGTCGCTCGCGAGCTGCGCGAATGCAGCCGCATTGCTCGCCAGTCGCGCGTCAGCCGCGGCCTTGGCCGAGGCGTCGCGGAAGGCATTGGCATTGGACGCGAAACTGGCGAAAGCCGCCGGATTCGCGGCGATCGCGGCGAGAGCCTGCGGATGTGAAGCGAGCGCCTGCATCGCCGCCGGATGGCCGGCGACTGCGCTCATCAATTGAGCGCTCGCCTGGTGCGCCTTAGGCGCTAGCGCGGATGCATTCTGCGCGGCCTGGGCAACGCCCGCGAAAGCCTTGGGATTGGCTGCAAGCGCGCTGAACGCCTGCGGATTCGCCAAAAGCGCGGCCATCACCTGCGGCTGCCCGGCGAGAGCCTGGAACCCTGGACTCGCGGCCAGTGCGCGAAAGTTCGGATCCTTGACCATCAGCTCGAAGGCGTCAGTCTGCATCAGCTCCGGAACGGAAGTATCGCCGAGGGTCACATCGCTTTCGCTGACTTGCGCCGACACATAGCGCTGCGCGGGAGCGACCGTACCTGCGCTGGGTCCTCGCGGCGGATAAACCCGGCCGAGGCCGTAAGCTGCGATTCCGAACGCGAGCACTCCTGCGGTGGTCATGTACATCTTACGCTTGTTGGAAACGGCGATAGCCATCGATCTTCCCCCTGCGTGAAAGCGGCGGACTTTGCTCCTCGGTTAACAAAAAGTCAACGCGATGTGAGACAATGCTAATCGCTGTTAACTATTTGATATGAAGTTGGAAAATCGATCTGTCTGACCATTACTTGAGGGAATGGCTGTTGCCGCTTTAACCATTTGCGCAAGCGAGTTGGAAAGCATGGGCGGGTTATCTGGGCACCAAAGATTGGAGGGCCCGGCCATGCAAGCTCGCCCATTTCTGATTGCAGCTGCTGCGCTGACTTGTGCATCCATTGCCGCCGCGGAGCCGGCCAAGCCGGTCAACCGTGAGGTCAATGCGGCCGCCGTTCGTCCGGCGGCCGTGATGCTCGCTTCGGCCGAGCAGGTCCCGACGCCGATTCCGGCCGCCGCGCAGGATCCCAATGCCGCTCCGACGAAACCCGTCCGGCGCGGCCGCGTGACGACTTGCCGCTGCGCCGATCAGGTCCAGCACTGACTTAAGCCGTTTAAGGCGCCAGCGCGATCTGTTGTTTCGCGCGGATCACTGGAATTTCTCCGTCGCCGATCGCCGCGAACGCGGACCAGTAGAAGGGATGTGACGTGTTCGCGTCGTCCATCAGCTGGCGCTGCGATAGTCTCAGCGCCGTGACCGTGGGCGTTCCCGGCGGCGCCGAGAACAGGCCCGTCATGAGTTGTTGCGTCGCGTTGAAATCGTCGGGGACGGGCCAGTGGCTGGCGAGTACCAACCGCCCTCCGGCGCCGACGAATGCACGGACCAAACCGTCGAGCGCGACATCGCCGCCTTTCGCCAAACCCGCCGATTGAGTTGCCGCGGCACTGGCCTTCCCGGCTGTATCGCAGGCGGAGAGGATCACCAGATCCGCGTCGAGATTGAGATCGAAGATCTCGCGGAAGGTGAGGAGGCCGTCAGACCCCTGTCCGCCAAAGCTCGTCAAGAGCGCTGGCTGAGCCGTGCACTTGGGCGCGCGTGCGGTCACCACCCCGTGGGTGGCGAAATGGATGATGCGGTACTGATTGAGGTCGGTGCGCTTCTCGATCCCAGTGTCGGTGAAGGCGTCGCGTGTGACGATCTGCACGCCCTGCGGGTCGAAGGCGGAAACGATCTGTCCCGCCACCTGAAGCTCGCGCGCCGAGATCGGGTTCGCCCACGACGATAGCGGAAGGACGCAATCGCGATCGGCCGCGGCAGGAACGAGGGCGGATTCAGCGCTCTGCGGAGGCGGCGTATTCTCGCCGAGACCAAGGTACTCGCGGGATCCGGCGGAAGGCGGTGCGCTGCGCAATTGCGCGAAGGAGCGCGCGCTCACCGACGTGCTCATGTCACGATCGCGCCCGAACCAGCCAATCCCACGGAAGTCGAACTCCGCGTCGCCTCCAGCACTGGCGCGTTTCTGATAGGCGTCGACGGAGGCCTGGTCGGTGACGAGCAGGTTGGGGGGAAGTTGCAACATCGCCCCGTCCGGCTCGAAGATCAGATGTTTCACCGACGGAATCTCACCCGCGAACGGCGCGAATAGCTCGTTATAGAGCTGGTGCGACAAAGCGACGTCGAATGGGAAAGTCGTGCGCTGACCGTTCTCGATCGTCGAGATGGTCTCACGCAGGGCCGCGACCTGCTCGTCGAGCTGCTTTCCGGTCACTTCGAGCTTCACCGCGCGCGCGCTGCTTGGCGTGACGAAGATCGCATAAGTGTGATCGCCGACGATGGTCATCCGGTAATAGGCCTCGCCGGGCCGCAGCGCTTTCTGCAGGTCGGCAAGCGAGATCACCTCGTTGGAGACCGCGCGGTAGCGCGGGTAACTGGCGAGCGCGGCTTGCGTCGCCGTTTGCTCCTGCTGCGCCTGCCGGATCGTTGCGCGCAAGCTATTGGCGCGCGCCAGTTCTTCCGGTGCAAGAGTGGGAGTGTCCTCGAGACGGGCGAGCTCGATACGGGCGCGCTCGACCTGCCTCGTCAGGTTGATCGACTGACGGAAGAGGCGGGATGCGTCGGTTGTGCCGCCGGTGAGTTCGCGTGCCAGTACCGCCTGAGTCTGCGCAAGGCCCGGGCGCGTCATCAGCTGGGTCGCAACGAAGATCTCCGCGATCGCGGCCGGATCGCTCTTCTGCAGCAGGATGTCGACATACGGTCGAAGCACATAGGCGAAGGAGGGGGGCAAGTTGCTCGCGTCGGGCTGCGAATGGACGATGTCGCGGAACATCGTCTCGGCCGTCGCCTGCTGGCCGGTGCGGGAGAGATATCCCGCGAGCCGCGCCCGAGCATTCAGCAGCGCCGCCGAATCGGGATAACTGGCCTCGAGATACGTGACGCCCTGACGGTAGAGGCGATCGGCATCGGCGGCATTGCCGGAATCCTCGGCGATCGCGGCGAGGTCGCCGACGATCTGCGCGCGCATCCAGATGATCGACGCGACGCGGCCGCTGCGAACGGATTCGAGCTTGGCGTCCGCACGTTGAAGGGCTTCGATCGCCGCCGCTACGTCGTCGTTGAGGCGTAGCGCTGTGCCGCGCAGCTGCAGCGCCTGGCCGTCGAGGATCTCGGCTTTCTCGAGCGGAAGCAACTCGTCGGAAGCTTTGCCCAATTGTTGACCGAGCTTCGATTCCGAATTCAGCCGCCTCGAGGTCGCGGAGTCGATCTCGAGCCGCGCGATTTCTCCCTGACCGGGGATGATCGCACCGGCGGGAAGCGGTTTGCCGAGCTCGTCGAGAGCGGCCTTGGGATCCCCCTGGTTGAGGAGGTGCATGGCGCGGTAATTGCGCAGCCGCCGGGCCACGATCGCATCCGACCCGACCAGCTCGGCCGCCCGCGCGAACAATGTATCCGCCTCGGCGTAGCGCCCGAGGTTCGATTTCTGCAGCGCTTCGTTGGCGAGGGCCTCCGAGCGGCTGAGCGGAGCGTCGCCGGAGCTGCTGACCGCGGCGAAGAACTCCGCTGCTTCGGCATAGCTGCCGGCATTGTTGCGGCGATAGGCCTCGCTGAGCGCGCGCGTCGGGTCGAGCGTGCCCGCTTGAACCCGAGCGAATGCCGCCGGGTCGCCGAGGCCGGTCGTCGCGACCGATACTTCGCCCGCGACCTGACGATCGGCGACGAGGCTCCTCAAGCCGAGTTGCAGCGCGCTATCGTAACCGGCGAGGCCCTCGGCGCTGTAGAAGGTCTTGCCGCGCGTGAATTGGTAAATGCGGTAGCCGACATCGGCGCTCTTCAATTTGCACTCGGTCACTTCGACCGGCCCGAGATCCGGTAGCGTTCCCGACGTTGGCGTTGAACAATCGACGGATTCGTTGCGCAAGGCGGCGAGCCGCGCCTCGAGCCCCGGCGCATTGCGCAGCTTGTACATCTTGCCGATCGGCAAGGCGGCGTCGCGGCACGTCAGCGAATAACCGGCATCGAACATGTCCGTCAGCGCCTTGTCCGTCGCATTGCTCTGCGCCGAACAGAAGACCGTGCCGCCGGTGCCGATGCGGAAGCTATCGCGCATGCTGAGCGTCGCCGCCTGGGCTTGCGCGGCGATCCCGATCGACGAGATTGCTGCGGCAATGGCAATGACTGTCCTGGTCATCATCTGACCCTCCGCTACTTCGGCTTCTTGTCGTCGGTGACGGTGAGATCGCTACCGCTGGTCACGGGCGTGTCGCTCCCGCTAGTGACCGGTTCGTCGATCGTGCCGTCATCGTTCGACAACGGGCTCGTGTCGATCAGGCTGGCCTCTTCGTCGGAGCCGCCCTTCTCCTTCTCTTTGTCCTTGTCGTCCTCGCTTCCTTCAGACGCGGTTTCGTCTGGATCTCCCATCAGATCGACCGGCCCGAGAATTGATTCAGGGCCGCTGACGACCGTCGGGATTTCCGGCGGCGGCGGCGGCGGCGGCGGCGGAGGAGGAGGCGGAGGAGGCGGAGGCGGAGGAGGCGGAGGAGGCGGAGGCGGAGGCGGCGGCGGAGGCGGCGGAGGCGGCGGAGGAGGTGGCGGAGGAGGCGGCGGCGGCGCCAAACAGCCGGCAATTGGGCAATTGTTGATCGTGGACTGCTCGGTGAATCCTCCGGAGCCTCCGATCGGCTCGACGGCCTGAAGGAAATCGTCACCGCCGATCACGGTCCCGTCGGGGAGAACCTGGCGACCATAGGCAATGACATTCGCCGGCTCTTCTCCCTCATTGACGATCGTCAGCCCGCCGGTACCGACGCTTATCCCGGCGAGATCTTCGCTCGTGCCGCTGTTCTGCACGAGGAAGCTGCTGCCAAGCATCGTTGCGGTGACACCGCCGGCTTGGACATAACCTTCGGGATTGACCGGACCATTGTTGGTCGCGAGCGCCTGGGCGAGGCCGGGGAAATTCGGGTCCTCCTCGAGCTGCGCCAGCACGCCCGAGTCCGCGATCCAAATGTCGTGCGCGGTGAGCAGGAGCGTCCCGGCGAGCTCACCGGAACTGTCGGTCATTACAATGCTGCCAGTGTCGGTGTTCACTTCAATGGCTTCACCGGCATTGAGCGCGAGGCTGTCCCCCTCTCCGGCATTCACGAACGCCACATCCCCATCGACGCGGATGGTGCCGCCAGTGTTCACGGTGACCGAGGTCACTCCGCCGCCTTCAGTCTGACTTCCCTCGATTTGCCCATCGCCGAGGATCACGTCGATGGCGGGCCCCGTTTCGTTGGTGGAGAGCGCATTGAAGACGACGGTGTCGGCGTTGATGTCGCCGTCTTCCGACAGCTGATATTGGCCTTCTCCGACCTCCGCCACGTCGCCGATGATTACCAGCGAGCCATCGCTCATCGCGTTGAACGTGATGAGGTCGGTGATTCCAAATACGCCAAGCGCTGCTTCGGAATCGATGTAGATGTCTCTCGACGTAACGGTGATCGTTCCAGCCGCCACGGTTCCATAAAAGCTCGCAAGCCGCCCGGCGAGGAAGTTGGCCACATCGGCGTCGACGCTCCCCACGGAAAGATCGCCCCCTGCGTCGGCCCCAAGCGTGCCGGACACCACGATGCTGCCGCCCGAGAACGTATTGATGTCGATCGTGTCGCCTGAAAGCAGGGCCATATCGGTGCCGGTCAGCTCGCCGGTGACGTTGAGAGTCACGCTCCCTGTAAGCAAATCCCCGAGATCCGCGTTGCCGAGGTCTGCGCTGCTGCCCGCGCCCACCGACACGACGACGGCGCCCCCGTTGAACCCACCCCCTGCAAAGGCATCGATCGAGCCGAGTTGGAGGTTGCCGATCGAACCCGTAACGGATCCCTGATCGGATTCGATCGAGACCGTGCCTCCATCGGTAGAGCCGTTCGCACTCATGGTCACCGAGTCGGCGTCGAGCGTGCCGCCCAGAGCCACAATCTCCGACCAGCCGCCTTCGCCGATTTCGCCAAAACTGGTAAACCCGTCGGTTTCGATGACCGCGTTGCCAGCGGTGAGTGCGCCGTCGAACGACCCAAGGCTGGCGAACCCGCCGAAGCCGCTGCCGTCGAAGCCGATGTCAAAATCGCTGAAGCCGCCGGAGCCGCCGAAGCCGTTGGCGCTGAGGACGACCGTCCCGCTGAGATCGACCGACGTGCCGTCGCCGTTCGCCCAGATGATCGCGCCGCCGTCAAACTCGCCACCATTGGTACCGCCGTATCCATTGCCGCCGCCGCCCGGCGCGATATCGAGGCCGTCACCTTGGCCGCCGTCGCCGCCGAAGCCGCTGGCATCGAGCGACGCGTCGCCGCCCGTGATTGTGCCGGCCGAAGCGGGTATTTCGACATCTCCGGCATAGGCCGTCGCTTTGATGTAGGCCGTGCCGCCGGACCCCGACCCGCCGTTTCCGCCGAAGCCCGAGAATGCGCCGCCGCCCCTCCCGATCGCGCTAATCTCGCTCGTCGGGCCGAGTGCGATGGTCCCGGCCACGGCGGAAACGCCTGCCCGACCGCCGTAGCCGTCTCCGCCTGTCTGGCCATCGCCACCCGTGCCGTTGGCGGTCAACTTCGTGTCGCCATCTAGGGTGATCGTGCCGCTGCCGTCGAACGTTTGATAGGACGAGATCGTAACGGTTCCGCCAAATCCGATGCCGCCTTGTGCGATGTCGGGCACGCCCTCGCCGGCGTATAGTCCACCCAGGCCGTTGGCGTGCAAATCGACATCACCGGTGACGTGGATCGTTCCTTCGCCCGACGACACGCTGATCTCGCCGCCGTCGCCCGTGCCGCCAGCGGTGCCGCCGTCGAGCATGTTGCCGCCCATTCCGTCAGCGTCGGCGGTTAGATCGCCGTTGACGGTGATCGTGCCCCCAAAATCGGCATTGATGTCGATCCAGCCGCCGTAGCCGTCACCACCTTGGAGGTCACCGCCTCCTTCATTGTCCTGACCCTGCGCCGAGGCATGAAGGACCATCCCGCCAGTGCTGATCTCACTGTCGCCAGAGGCGCGAATGAGTATGGTCCCGGCATACCCATCCACGGCGTCGCCGTAGGAGGCGGCACCGGAAAGGATTGAGGAGGCGTCGAGCGTGGCAACGCCGTCGACGGTGATCTTGCCTCCAAACAGGGCGCTCAGCCGCAATTCGCCGTCGTCGCCCGCGAGCGTCGTCATGACAAGGTCGCCGTGAACGTCGATCGGGCCCTCGAACGCCTCGAGCGCGACGTCGCCGTACAAAGAGGTGAGATTAAGGTCGCTCTCGAAGCTCAGCGGGCCGTCGTAGGTCTCGACGAGGATGTCGCCGTTCGCGGTCGCCGTCACAGGCGAGGAGAATGTGCCGCTTCGAACGTCGATGGCCTGCCCCGCCGTAAGGATGATGTCGCCATTCTTCTCTACGGTCGCACCTGCCGCGAGCGGTCCGAAGCCGACGCTGCCATTGCCCTCCAGCAGCATCGTCTGAACCTGCTGCTGCGGGACGGCGACCATGTAAATGGTATGATTGTCGCCCGCCTGAAAGTTGGCCGGACCACCCGTCGTTCCCGTATGCACGATGCCGTTCGGATCACTGGACCCAACGTTGACCTGGATGTCGAACAGGCCGGCGTTCGCGGTCATCGTCAAATCTTCCGCAGCGACATAGGCAGCCGAGCCGTTCACCTGGATGTTGCCGCCCTGCTCGATCCGCGGCGCGACCAGCGCGACGTAATTGGTGCGCGCGTCGATCTTGGCGCCGTCGAGGATTTGGATGGCACCGGCAAAATCCGAGGTCCGGTCAAAGGTGGCCGTGAAGTCGCGGCCATCGGGACTGAATTCGGGAATGTCGATCGTCGAGAGCAGCAGCCCGCCAACATCGAACACGGCAGTCGAGCCGACGATAATTCCGCCGGGCGTGTAGAACCAGATGTTCCCGCCCGTGTTGCCGGTATTGAGGAACGAATCGATTTTGCCGTTGAGCTCGATCGCAATCGAAGGATCATATGGGACGACGCGGTTGAGCACCGTGAAATCCCCGGCATCTGCGCCGCCCTGGAATGTCGCGGCATTGCCGGCCGGAAGGAAGTCGATTCGGCCATTCTCATTTTGCGTGCTGGTCGGCGTCCAATTAATCACCGTCTTGTTGGTGTCGACCGTGATCGTTTCCGTTCCGGTACCGGTCGCGCGCGTCGCTGAGCCGATGCTGGCGATATTCGAGCCTTCGCCGTTCGGCGTTCCCTGGAACGCACCGGGCGGTACTTGCGCATGCGCCTTCTGCGGGGAGAGTGCAGGCGCCACGACGGCCAATGTCGCGCAGGACAGAAGCAGCGCCCGGCGTTTGCTAGTCGGTTTCAGGAGTGCGGACGCGAGGGATACGACAGGGTCGGTCATCTGTAGCTCCATGGCCACAATCTAGTGGTGAGTGAGACAAGCACTCTCACCCCCGGCTTCTTATTGTCGAAACCGACGCGGGTGAGGGGGACGGCGACCGCCGTATCGAGCGAGAAGCGGTCGAAACTGATGCGTCCGCCACCGCCGACCGAGTTGAGGTGATCGGACTGATCGATGACGAACAATTTGTCGAGATTGTGCACCTTGGCATGATCCCAGAAGGCGTAGGCTTCGATTGCTGGCTTGTCGGCGCTGACTGGAATGCGGCTCCCGAAGCGGATCTCCGCTTGGGTGCCGTACCCTCGGTCGCCGAGCAGGGTTCCAGGGTCAAAGCCGCGGCCGACGGTGTAGTTGCCGGCAGAGAATTCTTCGAAACTCAGGAGCGGCTTCCACGCATATTGAGCGCGTAGGCCGAGCGCGAGGGTGAACTTGGGCGCGGGCCGGAATTCGCCGTAGCTGGTGAAGCGCAACACGGTTGCATCCGAGCGGCCCTCGATGCGAACTCGGCGGCACGTCGTCCGGCCCGAGGCAGCGCTCGCCGGTCGGTCCGCAATCATGCGTTGCATTGAGGATGTGCAGGCCCTGGCGCAGCTCGAACAGGCTAGTGAGCCGCCACATCGGCTCGGCGACCGAATAGCCCGGATTCGAGAAGCTGGTGTCGACGAGGTCGACGCCGACGCGCGCAAAGGCGACGCGCAGCCGGTCGCGGGTGAGGTCGATGTCGTCGAGGTCGACGCTTTGATTGACATAATCCATGCCAATCGAGCCGCGAACGCCTAGCTCCTGACGGCGGACGAATGGGTAGGCGACCTCGAGCGTTCCGAACAAGGTGCGCGCGTCGAAGTCGTCATCATCGCCAGCGATCGACGGCCTGGCCCAGGCATAAGTGAAAAGACCGCTGACAGTGAGGCCTTGGGAACCCAGACGGAAGTCGTGCCCGAGCTGCACGGTTTGCTGCTCGTGGAAGTCAGAGGTGCTGAAGACGGCTAAGGTCGTGCGGTCGCCAAGGCCGGTGAGGCCGAACAATTGACCGCGGAGCAACCCGCCCCAGCGACCAAGCTCGCGCGATCCCCAATTCTGGATGCTGGCGTCAACATAGGCCGCGGTGCGCTGGACGGTGACGTCGCCGATCACTTCGCCCGGAATTGTGCCCGCGGGCCGCAAGGTCAGGCGCACCGTGTAACCGGGTATGTCGCTGGCGAGCAGCAGATAGCGCTCGGCCTGATAACGATTGAAGACCGGTTGCTTCGTTAGCTCGCCCAGATAGCCGGCGATGAGCCGCTCCGCCCCCGCTGCATCGCCGCGCACGCGCACCTGGGACAGGTGTGCCATAACGACCTGGAAACGCACTACTCCTTCGGAGATGCGCTGCTCGGGCACTTGGACCGCGGCGATATAGCCGGCATCGCGCAAGATGGCCGCCGCTCGATCGCGGATCTGGCACACGACCGAGATCGGCTGGTCGGTCCCAACGAACGGCGCATAAGCCGGGCTGAGGTCGGACGGAGTCAAACCCTTCAACCCATCGAACTGAACCTCACGCGGGGTGAAGCGGATGTTCTGATACTCGGGAGCGTCGAGGGCGCAGGGCGCGCGCTCGACGCCGCCTTCGACCTCGAGGCGCGGGGCGCTAGTGACCGGCGGGGTGGGGGCAGGGCGAGTCACTTCCTCGCGCGTCGGAGGGATGGGCGGAGGCGTGATGGGCGGTGGCGGTGGGGCGGTTTGCGCGGCCAGGCTGGCCGGTGCGGCCAGTGCCGCGCAAGACAGAAGCAGCCGCGCGACTCCCTGTCGGCACGTGCGATAAGCCACTGGCACTAAACCGAAAGTCGGCCTCATCGGGGGTGCCCCCTCCCCTTAGAGTTATCGAGTCGAGAATGGGAAAGTTTAGAGCATGTTAACCGAAACGGAGCAAGCCAACATTAAACTACGGTTAACTTTTTTTGCCTCTCTCCGGCGGTTAGACGCGATATTGTGGACGGAGCCCGCGGCTTGAGGCAATCGACGCTTCCATGGCGCATCGTCGGGAAAGCCGCGCGGCATGATGCAAGCGCTTCCGCCGCCGCCAACCGCGATTATCATCACCGGTCAGGCGCTTCCCGAACCGCGCGCCGAGAGTGTTTACGGAGTCGACCGAATTGGCCGACGTTCAATCGAGCAGGCGCCCAGCCACGAGGTCGAGCAGCTGCTGAAGGACGTTCCCGGAGTTCAGCTGTTCCGCCGGTCGGACGCGCACAGCGGGCACCCGACAAGCCAAGGAATCACTCTGCGCGCGCTCGGGGGAAATGCGTCGAGCCGAGTCCTGTTGTTGCTCGATGGCGTCCCGCAAAGCGATCCGTTCGGCGGCTGGGTGAATTGGCCTGCCTATGACCCTTCAGACCTAAGCGAGGTGCGGGTGATCCGCGGCGGCGGGAGCGTCGCTAATGGACCCGGGGCCCTCGCCGGGACGATCGAACTCGCAAGTCGATCGGACGTCGGTGTCTCGGGCGAGATCGACGGTGGCAGCCGGCAATCGCTCGAGGCGAGAGGGCGTGCTGGTCTGGATGTGGGCATTGGGATCCTCAGCCTTTCCGGGCGGGGCGAGCGCGGCGACGGCTTCGTTCCGATCACCGAAGGCACGCGAGGGGCGGCGGACGAGCGTGCCACCTATCGCGAGTGGAGCGGACGCGGGCGTTGGGTAGCGCCGGTGGGCGGCTCGACCGAAATTCAGGCGAACCTTTCTGGTTTTCATGACTGGCGGACCCGAGGAATCGACTTCACCCAGAACCGCACGAATGGGGCCGATGCCTCCATCCGCCTGGTCGGACGCGGCGAGTGGCAGTGGAGCGCGCTTGTCTATTGGCAATGGCGCAATCTGATGAGCAGCTTCGCGAACGTAAGCCCCGGGCGCACAATTGCCATGCGCGTCTCGTTACAGGATTCCGTGCCGTCGCACGGGTGGGGAGGGAGCCTTGAGCTGCGCCCGCCGTTGCCCGAGGGTATCGAGCTGCGCTTCGGCGCGGACTCGCGCGGGACCGATGGGGAGTCCCGCGAGCTCTTCGCTTATGTCGCGGGCGAACCAACCCGGCGACGCCGAGCGGGTGGCGAGAGCTGGACGGGCGGTGCGTTCACCGAAGTTAGCGCCGACCTGGGCGGGGTCATTTTCACTGGCGGCGCGAGACTCGACTATTGGCGAGTGAGCGACGGGCATCTGTTCGAGCGTGTCATCGCGGACGGCACGATCATTCGCGACGAGCATTATGCGGCGCGGCAGGGTTGGCGGCCGACGGCGCGCGGCGGCCTGCTGATGTCGCTCGGCGCCGGGTTCGGTCTGCGCTCGGCGGCGTATCTCGGCTGGCGCATGCCGACGCTCAATGAGCTGTTCCGCCCGTTTCGCGCGGGGCTAGATGCGACGGCTGCGAACCCTGACTTGAATCCCGAGCGCCTTGTCGGCGCGGAGGCCGGACTCGAATTTGCGCGCGGCGAGGTCCGCTTGTCAGCGACGGGCTTCGTCAATCGGCTGGAGGACGCGATTGCCAATGTGACGTTGGGGGAAGGCCCCGGTCTTTTCCCGGGCGTCGGGTTCGTTGCTGACGGCGGCACCTTCCGGCAGCGGCAAAATGTCGAGGCGGTGAAGGTGCGCGGAGTTGAAGCTTCGGCCGAATGGACCCGGGGGCCGTGGTCGGTCCGCACCGGATTGAGCTTTGCTCACGCGCGCGTCGGGGCGAATGGCGCCGCATCGTTCCTCGACGGTCTGCGCCCGGCGCAGACGCCGAAGTTCGCAGCGACCGTGGCGATCGGTTGGGAACGCGAAGGCAAGGGCGCGCAGGTCGTCCTACGGCGCATCGGATCGCAATATGAGGACGATCTGAACACGCGGACCCTGAAGGGAGCGACAACATTGGACGCTTATGCCTCCTGGCCTTTGAGCCATCGCCTGCAGCTCGTCGCGCGTGGCGAGAACGTGACCAATCAACTGGTCATGGCGGGAATCAACGGCGACGGCTCGGTCGAGCGGGCGACGCCTCGCACCTTCTGGGTGGGTCTCAGGCTGCGCTAACCAACATGGACGAATTGTAACGCGCCGACGCGGCGCGAGGGCCATACATTCGCTGCGATGTCTACTGCCGCGCCGCGCGAGCAATATGTGCCAAGTAAGGTGCCGGCGATCACGCTCGGCTTTTGGGTCATCAAGATCCTCGCGACGACGCTCGGTGAGACAGGTGGGGACGCCGTGACGATGAGTTGGCTCGGTGAGACAACGACGCATCCGGTTCCTTACGGCTATCTCATCGGCACGGTCATTTTCGGCGTTCTGCTCGTCGCGCTCATATGGGCGCAAATTCGGGCGCGCGCCTTCGAGCCGTGGCTTTATTGGGCAACGATCGTCGCTTCGACGACGTGCGGCACGACGCTCGCCGACTTTGCCGACCGGTCGATAGGCATCGGTTATCCTGGAGGATCGCTGCTGCTTCTCGCCTGTGTGATGCTGTCGCTCTTGGCCTGGTACCGAACGCTCGGCACGGTCGACGTCAACACGGTAGCCGCGTCAAAAGCCGAAGCCTTCTACTGGATCACGATCACCTTCTCACAAACGCTTGGGACCGCGCTCGGCGATTGGGTCGCGGACACAGGGCCGGGATATTCCGGCGGCGCCTTGATCTTTGGCGCAATGCTCGCGTTGCTGGCGATCCTCTACTTCGCGACGAAGATTAGCCACGTTCTCCTCTTCTGGGCGGCGTTCATCCTGACTCGTCCGCTCGGAGCGACCGTGGGCGATTTCCTGGATAAGCCGATCGCCAGCGGCGGCTTGGCACTCAGCCGCCCGATCGCCTCCATCGTGCTCGCGGCCTGGATAATCGTGTTGATCCTTCTTCTTCCGCAGCGTGCAGGTTCGCATCCGCGAACGGCCGGCGCCTGAGCAACTATCTGTAACCTCGATCAGAATTCTGAACCGGCAGCCGGGCTGGGCGTTGCGAAAGCGCAAGCAACAAGGGAGAGAGCTATGCCAGCAACGAAACGTGGAACTTCAAAGCGGGGATTTGCGGCGATGGATCCGGCCAAGCAACGTGAAATCGCGAGCAAGGGCGGAAAAGCGAGCCACGGCGGAGGGCGCAAGGCCGCTTCGAGTCGGTAATCGTCGAGGAGCAAATTGGCGTCGGGCGCAGCATCGCGGCCGCCGCGCTCACGTTTCGCGTCAGCAACGCCCGTCTGCTAACGGCGTTGACCGGACGAAATGTATCGATCGGACTTAAATGCACGCGACAAAGGTGGAGCGATCGCGGCGGTGATCGCGATCCACGCAGCGTTGCTATTCGCTTTTTTGCATCTGTCGGGGAAGATCGACCTCACCGATCCGCAGAGCAGGCTGCGCGTGTTCGACGTCGATGAGGTCCCTCCGACCCCGCCGCCGCCGCAACAACAGCAGCAAACTCGACAACCCAAACTCAAAGAGGAAGAGGGCGGATCGCCGGCCAATATTCGTAGCGAGGCGACGCCCGTAGTGGCCCCCACCCCGCAGATCGAAATTCCGCAACCGCGGACGATCGCGGTGACCGAAACCCCGCGACAGGGCGCCGCGCCGACCCAGGGCGCGGCCGATGTCCGCGGACCGGGCGTCGGCGCCGGAGGCTCCGGGACCGGTACGGGAACGGGGGTCGGCGGCGGCCCCGGAGGCGGCGGCGAAGGCGGAGCCGCTTATCCACCTCGTTTGGTTACGCCGGTATTGCGCGGGCGCGATCTTCCGCGCGAGCTGTTGGAGCAATGGCCGCGCGGCGCGACGGTGTTCCTGCGTCTGCGGGTGGACGCTCGCGGGTATGTGAGCGAGTGCACGGTCGATCGCGGCACGGGCGTGCCCGCGATCGATTCGACGATGTGCAACCTTGCCCATGACCGCCTCCGTTTCCGGCCAGCGTTGAATCGAGGCGGACAAGCGGTTGCAGGATGGTTCGGATACGCGCAACCACCGCCTCAATAGGATTAGAAGGATTCGCATGATCGAAGCGGAATGGTGGGAGTATGATTCCCTGGATGAGCTCGCCGACGCGGTCGCGGGCGACGTCGGGTTCATCATCGACAGCGCGGTCGATGCGCGCAATGCCTCGCTCATCGCAGTCCCCGGCGGGAAAACCGGGCCTGCGATCTTCCCCAAGATCGCCGCGCAGGCGCTTCCGTGGAAGCGAGTGACGATCATCCCGACGGACGATCGGGTCGTTCCGGTGGACAGCGAGCTGGCGAATGTGCGCGAGATTGCGAAGGCGTTTCTGCCCACCGGCGCGCGGGTCATACCCATCGTGAGTGGCGCGGCGGACGATTATCGCCTCGCTGGAAATGCGGCAGACGCTCGGCTGCAGGATTTGCCCTGGCCGCCCGACTTAGTGTGGCTCGGTGTCGGAGCAGACGGTCATACGGCGTCGATCTTCCCGGGCGCGGACTTGCAGGCAGCACTGGATGCACCCAAAGCCCGGCGGGCCGTCGGCGTGATGCCTGATCCGCTGCCGAAAGAGGCTCCGGTCGCGCGCGTGACCTTGACCCGGGCCGCGATTCTGTCGGCGCGGACGATCCTGATCACGGTGACTGGCAACCAGAAGCGCGAGATTCTCGAGCAAGCGATCGCCGACGGGCAAAGCTCCAAGGTACCGATCGGCCGCGTGCTCGCCGAGGTCGATCAGCCGATCGACATTCACTGGTGTCCGTGAACTAGATCTCCCGAAGCCTCTTGCCCGCGGTTTCCTTGAGGAACAGCAGGGAGACGATCGCCGAAATGGCAGTGAAGATGACCGCGTACCAAAGGCCTGCATAGATATCGCCGGTCACGGCCACGATCGCGAAACTCGTGACGGGGAGGAACCCGCCGACCCATCCCGTGCCCACATGGTAGGGCAAGGACATGGCCGTGTAACGCACGCGAGTGGGGAACATCTCCACCAGCGCCGCCGCCTGCGGGCCGTAGAGCGCGGTCGCGGCGACAACGAAGAGCAGCAGCAGGATGATGAGCAAAGTCATGTTCGCCCGCGCCGGGTCCGCGGTCTTCGGATATTCGGCCAGCTGCAGCTCGGCGTTGATTGCATCCGCGGTTTTGGCCTTCAGCGCCTTTAGCTCCGCACCGCCGAGGCCTTTTCCGTCGGGGATCGGTACCGACTCCGTTCCGATGATGACGTTCGTCCTGCCGTCGGTCGAAGCACGCGTGTGGAACGAAATCCCCCTCGTGACGAGGATGCTCTTGGCAATGTCGCAAGCGGTGTCGAACTTCGCTGTACCGATCGGATCGAATTGCACCGAACAGGTCGCCGGATCCGTCACGACGAAGACGGGTGTCGCTTCCTCCGCCTCGATGAGCGCGGGGTTGGCCGCCTCGGCGATCCAGTGCGACGCCGGGAAATACAGCACCAGCGCGAGCAGCATGCCCCCCAGCATCACCGGTTTCCTGCCCAGGCGGTCGGACAGCCAGCCGAAATAGACGTAGAGCGGGGCGCTGACGATCGTCATCACGATGAGCAGCAGGTCCTTCGTCGCGCCGGGCAGGCCGAGCGAACGCTCGAGGAAGACCTGGATGTAGAAGAAGGTGAAGTACCAGACGGCGCCCTGGGCGCACATGATGCCGAAAAAGGCGATGAACACGCGCTTCAGATTCGCCCGGGTTCCGAACGCTTCCCGCAGGGGACGCTGCGCGACATCGCCGTCTTCCTGAAGCTTGGCGAACTCGGGGCTCTCCGCGAGTTTCGCGCGCATCCACACCGAGATGGCAAGGAGGATCGAGGACATGAGGAAGGGGACGCGCCAGCCCCACTCGGCGAAGGCGGCCTCGCCAATGCTGGTTCGGGTCGCGACGATGATGAGGAGCGCGGCCAGCAGACCGAAGGATGCAGAAGATTGAATCCAGCCGGTCGCGGCGCCGCGCTTGTCGCGGGGCGCGTGCTCGGCGACGTAGATGGCGGCGCCGCCATATTCGCCACCTAGAGCGATGCCCTGGAGGATGCGCAGGATGATGAGAAGAATGGGGCCGAGCGCTCCAGCCTGGGCGTAGGTTGGAAGGAGGCCGATGAGAAAGGTCGCGCCTCCCATCAGGCTGACGGTGATGAGGAAGGCGCCCTTGCGGCCGAGCTTGTCGCCGATGACCCCGAAGATCAATGCGCCGAGCGGACGGAAGGCGAAACCGGCAGCGAACAATGCGAGCGCGGCAATCAGCGCGGGCGTCGGGTCCAGGCCGGCGAAGAAAACCCTTGAAATGACCGCCGCGAGCGAGCCGAAAATAAAAAAGTCATACCATTCGAAGGCGGTACCTGCCGACGAGGCGATCACCACGCGTTTCATCGACCAGGGTCTGTCGTCGTCTTGCCGCTCGGCTGCGCTTGCCATTCGCTCTCCCTCGTTCAGCGGGGATAGCAGCGCTGCCCGATCAGTCCAGCTTGCGGATGGTTCCTTCGACGCGCGCGAATTTGAGGCCGAACTTGCGGACGATCACCTTGTTGGAGAGGGTTTTGCCGTCGCCTTGGAGCTTCATCGTCTGCTCGACTTTAAGCCCCCCTTTCATTGTGTAGCGGACCGTAGCCGAATCGCCCTCGACGACGACGTCGACCGGGCCGACGGCGTCGGTCAGCGATCCGGTGTAGCGGTTGGGGCCAGCGGGACGCATGATCCATTTGCGCGTCCGCACCGGTTTGCCTTCTTCGCGAACCGTGTCGATCAGGACGAAGTCACCGCGATCGCCCTTTCCGCCGATGCTGTCCACAACCAGCTTCGACGGGCGCTTGAGAGCGAGCTTCATGACATTTTCGGCGTGGGTCTTGCCAGCGAAGAAGGCGAGCATGTCGAGCTTCCCTGGCGCAGCGGAGGCTGGGCCCGCGGCGAGGATGGCGACGGCGAGGAGCAGCCTCAGCTTCATTGCCGCCCCGCGAGCAAGGCATCGACGACGCTGGGGTCGGCGAGAGTGGACGTATCGCCGAAACCCGAAGTCGCGCCCTCGGCGATCTTGCGGAGGATCCGGCGCATGATCTTGCCCGACCGGGTCTTGGGGAGCGCGGAGGTGAAGTGGACCTTCTCCGGCGCGGCGAAAGCCCCGATGTCGTGGCGAACCTCTTGAATGAGTTCCTTGCGCAGCGCCTCGTCCCCTTCCTCGCCAGCATTCAACGTCACAAAGGCGTAGATCGCCTGTCCCTTGATGTCGTGAGGGTAGCCGACGACAGCCGCTTCGGCGACCTTGGAATGACTGACGAGCGAACTTTCCACTTCCGCTGTCCCGATGCGGTGGCCGGAGACGTTGATCACGTCGTCTACTCGACCGGTGATCCAATAATAGCCGTCCTCGTCGCGGCGGCAGCCGTCACCGGTGAAATAGAGGCCCGGATAAGCGGTGAAATAGGTCTGGAAGAAACGCTCATCGTCGCCCCATACGGTGCGCATCTGGCCGGGCCAGGAGCCGGCTATGCACAGATTGCCATTCGCGGGGCCTTCGAGGACGTTCTGATTCGTATCGACGAGCAGCGGCTTGATCCCCGGCAGCGGCTTGGTGGCTGAGCCGGGCTTCAGCTCGGTTGCCCCCGGGAAGGGGGAGATGAGGATTCCGCCCGTCTCGGTTTGCCACCAGGTATCGACGATGGGGCAGCGCCCGTCGCCGACGACGCGCCAGTACCACTCCCAGGCCTCCGGGTTGATCGGCTCGCCCACCGTTCCGAGCAAGCGCAGCGACTTGCGGCTGTGACGCTTCACCGATTCATCGCCTTCGCGCATCAGTGCGCGGATAGCGGTCGGAGCGGTGTAGAAGATCGTGACGCCGAGGCGGTCTACCGTCTCCCAGAAACGCCCGAAGTCCGGATAATTGGGGACACCATCGAACATGACGCTCGTCGCAAGCATCGCTAGCGGAGCATAGACGACATAGCTGTGTCCGGTGATCCAGCCGACGTCGGCGGTGCACCAGAAAATATCGTCGGGACGGTGGTCGAAGACCCAGTCGAAGGTGGTCGCCGCCCAGACCCCATACCCCCCAGTCGTGTGAACGACGCCCTTCGGCTTTCCAGTCGAACCTGAAGTGTAGAGAATGAACAGCGGGTCCTCCGCGTTCATGATTTCCGGGTTGCACTCGGTTGAAAGCGTTTCCCGCAGGTCGGAGTAGCGAATGTCGCGGCCGTCCTTCATCGGAACGTCGGCGCCGGTGCGCGTAACCACGATGACCGTGGGAACGTCGCGCTCTGCAAGCGCCTCGTCGACGTTGCGTTTCAACGAGATGACCTTACCGGCACGCGCGCCCTCGTCTGCCGTGATGACCGCGCAGGCGTCACAATCCTCAATCCGCCCGGCGAGGCTCTCGGGCGAGAAGCCGCCGAAAACCACCGAATGGATCGCTCCGATCCGTGCGCAGGCCAGCATTGCCGCGGCCGCTTCCGGGATCATCGGCATGTAGATCATCACCCGGTCGTGGCGTTTGACCCCGCGCGACTTGAGCAGGTTCGCGAATCGGCACGTCTCTTCGTAAAGCTCGCGATAAGTGACGGAGCGACCGGTTCCCGGCTCGTCGGCCTCGAAGATCAGGGCCGTGCGGTCGCCATGTTGGGCGAGGTGCCGATCGAGGCAATTGACGGACAGGTTGAGCTCACCGTCGGCGAACCAACGGATTTTGAAATCATCCTCGTTGAAGGACCATTCGCCGGCTTTGGTCGGGAATGTGTTCCAGGTCAGGCGCCGTGCCTGGTCGAGCCAGAAGCGGTCCGGATCGGCATTGGCGAGGTCGTTGAGCTCGGCGAGCTCCGTCGGGCCGATGCGGGCGTCGAATCCTTCGGGGACAGGATGCACCGCTTCGCCCATTCTTCCTCCCTTAGCTCTTCCCTCGTTCGAGAACGCTCCGGGCCTGCAGAAGGTGCGGCCGGTCGACCATCTTGCCGGCGACGCTCAGTACCCCCGCGTTCGGTTCCGCTTCGAACGCCGCGACGATGGCCCGCGCATGCTGCACGTCCGCGTCGGACGGAGTGAAAGCCGCATTGATCACCGGCACCTGCGCCGGGTGGATCGCGAGCTTGCCGGTGAAGCCCTCATGGGCCGCGGCTTCCGCTTCGGCGCGCTAAACCTTCGTCGTCGCGGAAGTCGGCGAAAACTCCGTCGACAGGCTGCACGCCTGCCGCAACCGCCCCTGCGAGACAGAGCGAGCGGGCGAGCTTGTAGGTGAAGCTAAGGTCGCCGTTCGAATCATATTTGGACGCGGCGCCGAGTGCCGCCGAAAGATCCTCCGCGCCCCAGCTCATTGCCGCGAGCGGGGAGGCAGGGTTGCGATACGACAGGAGGTTGAACAGGCTCGCCGCCGTTTCGGTGACGATCGCGTGAATGGGGATCGATCCCGTTCGGTGGGCGATCTCGATCACATCGGCGCCGCTCTCGGTCTTGGGCAAGACGATTCCGTGGAGGTCGGCGATGCCGATGAGGTCGAGATCGTCCTTGTGGAATTCGCTGCCGAGCGGGTTGATGCGTACCCACCACTGCGGTCCGCCGGAGCGTTTGAGAAGCGTCTTCAGCACGTCGCGGGCGACCGGCTTCATTGCCGGAGCGACGCTGTCCTCGAGATCGAAGATGATCGCATCCGCATCGCTGTCTAGCGCTTTCATGATCTTCTTCTCGCTGTCCGCCGGAACGAACAGCCAGCTGCGCGGCGTCATGACGGCTTCTTGAGCAGTAGCGCCGTGCGCGTGCATTCGCACACCAGTTCGCCCCGCTGATTGTAGCTACGGTGCGCCCAGGTGACGATGCCGGCATTCGGGCGCGATTTGCTTTCGCGCAGCGCGATGCATTCGCTTTCGCTGCGCAACGTGTCGCCGACGAACACCGGATGCGGGAAAGTGAGTTTGTCATAGCCAAGGTTCGCGACCAACGTGCCGAGCGTCGTGTCGGCGACGCTGACTCCGATCATCAGCCCGAAGGTGAAGATGGAGTTCACGAGCGGCTGGCCGAACTCGGACTGTGCCGCGACTTCGCGGTCGAGATGCATCGGCTGCGGGTTGTGGGTCAGAGTCGAGATGAGCACGTTGTCCGTCTCGGTGACCGTGCGGGTGACCGTGTGCGCGACCTTGTCGCCGATCTGCCACTCATCGAAGAAACGCCCGGGCATCGGCGTCCTAGAGCATTGCTTGGGCAAATTGCCAAGGTTCGTTCGTGCTCAGATGCCCCCGGACCGCTTCAAGCGGCCCTTCAATTCGCCCATGCCGATCCGCTCGACCGCGCCTTCGGGGTCGCTCGAACGGATGACGTCGGCGATGTGGCCGATGATCTGGCCGACGATGTCAACGGACTGCAGCAAGACCATGTGGCGCATCACGAGATTGGGATCGGACGACAAGGCGTCCCCCGCCGTATCGATCATGCGCCGAGCATATTCGAGCTCTTCGGCGAGGCGCAGCTTCAACAAATTATCCGTCGGGACCAACGCCTGCGGGAGTGGCGGCGGATTCTCGCGGCGGATCGAGGCGCGCGGCGCGGGCTCGTGGCCGTTGGTACGCGCGTGCTTGCTCCTCGGCGCGGAACTGCGCCTGGATCGCATCGCATCGCGCCTGGCGCAGATGCGTCGGCGTCTCGAATTGGTCGAGTGGTGGCAAACGCCCCTCCGAAATGTTCGGCGCCATTCATAGTTACAGAGACGTTGACGAAAGCCGGATCATTCATCCGTTTTGGAGCAAGATTTCCGCCGTGGCCTCGGTGATCGCGGCGCCGTCGAGGCGGTAGGCGGCATAGAGTTCGGCGAGGCTTCCGGTCTGACCGAACTTCTCGACGCCGAGCGGCGCCACCCGCTGCCCGAGCACACCACCGAGCCAGGACAAAGATGCGGGTGCCGCGTCGGCGATAGTCACGAGACCGGCGGAAGGCGCTAGATCGGAAAGAAGTTGCTCGACGTGGCTGGGCTTGCGTTCGCCGCGCCAGCGCGCCGCTTGCGTCGCCGTCCACCCGCGGTGGAGCAGATCAGGCGAAGTGACCGCGAGCAGGCCGAGGCCCGGAATGTCCTCGCGAAGCTCCTCCCAAGCGGCCAGCGCTTCGGGCATGACCGCGCCCATTGCGAGTATGGCGGCCTCCGCTCCGGGGCGGGGCTCGCGGAGCCAATATCCGCCGTTCAGCGCACCGTCGCGCCAAGCGTCGTCAGGCCGATCGACCTGGAGGATCGAACGCGTCGAGAGGCGGAGGTAGGTGCTCTCGCCGTTCGGGTCGTCGATCAGGCGGAAGGCTTCTTCGATCATTGCCGCAAGTTCGTCGGCATAGGCCGGCTCATAGTGACGCAGCCCCGGCTGGCCGAGCGCAATTAGCGGCGGGTTGATCGATTGGTGCGCACCGCCCTCGGGGCCGAGCGTAATTCCGCTCGGCGTCGCGACGAGCAGGAAGCGCGAGTCCTGATAGCAAGCGTAGTTCAGCGCATCGAGACCGCGAGCGATGAATGGGTCGTAGAGCGTGCCGATCGGGAACAGCCGTTCGCCGAACAGGTCGCCTGACAGTCCCGCCGCGGCCAACATGAGGAAAAGATTGCTTTCCGCGATGCCGAGCTCGACATGTTGGCCTTTTGTTGCAGCAGACCATTTTTGCGCGGAAGCAATTTTTGAATTCGCGAAAACATCCGCAACTTCCTCGCGACGGAACAGTCCACGCTGGTTCACCCACGCCCCGAGATTGGTCGAAACAGTGACGTCAGGAGATGTGGTAACGATTCGCTCGGCAAGCTCGCCACCCGCCTTCGACAGATCCAGCAGGATCCGCCCGAACGCCGCCTGCGTCGATTGCTCGTCGCCGGCGGGCGCAGGAATGGCGGGGACGGCAACCTTTCCGAAACTCCGATCGCGCTTGTCGCGAGCGATGCGACTTCTCTCGAGCAAGGCCTCGACTGCAGGCCGTGCGTTGTTGCCGATGCCTTCGAGCGTTTCCCACTCCCGGCCTTCGCCTACGCCCATCGCTTCGCGCAGAGCGGCCATTTGCGTTGGGTTCATGAGTTCGGCGTGATTGTCCTTGTGGCCGGCGAAGGGGAGACCGTGGCCCTTGATCGTCCAGGCGATAAACAGGGTCGGGATATCGTCCTGGGCCGCGTCGAACGCTTCGACCAGGGTTTCCATGCAGTGGCCGCCGAGGTCGCTGAACAGCGAGGTCAGCTCCGAATCGTCATAGCCGCCCAAGAACTCCGCTGCATCCTTGCCGAATTCGGCGTCGAGCCGCGAGCGCCAGGCGGCGCCGCCCTGGTAGTGCAGGGCGGACAGCTCGGCATTGGGAAGAGCCTCGAACCACGCTTTCAATGTCGGATGCTCAGCAAGAACTGTCCGCAGCCTCTTGCCGTAACGCAGCTCGATCACCCGCCAGCCGCATGAGCGGAAAATCTCGTCGAACCGCTCGAACATGCGATCGGCGCTCGTGGCGTCGAGGCTCTGGCGATTATAGTCGATGATCCACCACAGGTTGCGGACGTCGTGTTTGTAGCCCTCGATGATCGCCTCGTAGATGTTGCCCTCGTCGAGCTCTGCGTCACCGATCAAGGCGACGAAACGGCCGCGATCCTGCTCATCCATCCAGCCGCGGGCGGTCAGATAATCCTGAACGAGGCTCGCGAAGAGGGTGATCGCCACTCCCAGGCCAACCGATCCCGTGGAGAAGTCGACCGGGATCTTGTCCTTGGTCCGGCTGGGATAGCTTTGCGCGCCGCCGAACCCGCGAAAATTCTCAAGCGCCTCGCGGCTCTGGCTGCCGAGCAAATAATGAATGGCGTGAAGCACGGGCCCGGCGTGCGGCTTCACCGCGACGCGGTCGTTGGGACCGAGCGCATGGAAATAGAGCGCGGCCATGATCGCGGTCATCGAGGCGCAACTGGCTTGATGGCCGCCGACCTTCAGCCCGTCGGCATTCTCGCGGATGTGGTTGGCGTGGTGGATGGTCCAGGCGGACAGCCAGCGCAATCGCTCGTCGAGCAATTTCAGCGCTTCGATATCGGTAGTGACGGGCTTCAGCATGGCGCCGCTCTAGTCGCTTCAGACGGCGTCGGAAATGCTAGGCGGCCTCGGCTTTGTCCTGCTCGATGTCGAACTGGGCCTGCGCCTCGTGGATCGCTTCGACATTGTCGAGCGCCCATTGCGATAAGGCAGCGACCGGTTTCAGGAGCGAATAGCCCAGATCCGTCAGCGCGTAATCGACCCGCGGCGGAATGGATGGAGTCACTGTCCGGCTGACGAGCCCGTCACGCTCAAGATTGCGCAGCGTCAGCGTTAGCATCCGCTGCGACACGCTTGGAATCTCGCGCCGCAGCTCATTGAAACGCTTCGATCCCTCGCCGAGCGTCGACACGACGAGCACGGTCCACTTGTCGCCGATCCTCGCCAGCAGGCTGCTGATCGTCCGGCACACGGGATTGGTCGGATCCTTCATCGGTACCCTTTCTGTGCCCCCGCCACACGGCTGTTCGCGGCTTACAAATTTGTTCGTCCGGCACAAAAAAGTGCGTTCTTGCGGGGGTTTGGCCGGTGGTTATTTAAGGTGCCTCGGTAACAAATCAATACCAAGGAGGCAATAGTGACCATCCTGCATATCGACGCCAGCATCAACGGCGACAACAGCGCGAGCCGGACCATTTCGCGCTCGATCGTCGACCGGCTCGTGAATGCCCAATGGGGCGAAGAAGTCGTGTATCGAGATCTCGCGGCCGAGCCGCTGCCGCACCTGACGCTCGACTCGTTCGCCGACACGTCCGTGCTCGACGAATTCCTCGCCGCCGACACCGTCGTGATCGGCGCTCCAATGTACAATTTCACGCTGCCGACGCAGCTCAAGGCGTGGATCGACCGGATCGTCATCGCCGGCCGGACCTTCCGCTACTCGGAGAACGGGCCCGAGGGTCTGGCGAAAGGCAAGCGTGTGATCATCGCCCTGGCGCGTGGCGGAATCTACAGCGAGGGCTCGGCCGCTTCGGCGCTCGAGCATCTCGAGACGTACCTGCGCGGAGTGTTCAACTTCATCGGGGTCGAGCCCGAGTTCGTCGTCGCCGAAGGTCTCAATCTCAGCCCCGATCATCGGCAACAGGCGTTGGACTTGGCTATCGGCGAAACCGTTCAGCTGGCCGCGTGAACGCTTCTATTCCAGGAAACCGACCTCGGGGTTGAACTCCGCCACCTCCACGCGTTCGTACAGGTCGTTTTGGTAGATGGGGCTTCGCTTCAGAAAGGCCTCGGCCCCGTCGAAATTCTCGGCCTCGAGGAAGGCGACATAGCCTCTTCTGTGCCCGTCCTTGTCGCGCAAAAGGCCCGCAAGCTTGATCGTGGACTGCGAAAGCTGCTCGTTGAACTCAGTGTGTAGCTCGAGGAGGCGATCCTCCACGTCGGGCTTGAGGATTCCGGCAACCAGGAACAGCATGGCGGGCCTCCTTCGAGCCCCATAGTCCGCCTCGGCGCCTATTCCCAGAGTTGGTGCGAAGTTCATGCGGCCTTACGATTGTTCGAGCGTTGAGTGACGCGAAAGGAGCTTGCTATGGCCGAACTCTCCGAAGCCCAACGCGACCGGCTGGACGAGGACCAATTCGCTTTCCCCAAGGAGCGCAAGGAGCCGCTCAATAACGCGAGCCACGTGCGCAACGCGATCGCGCGCTTCAACCAGGTCGAAGGCGTGAACGATGCCGAGCGCGACGAAGCGTGGAAACGCATCAAGAAGGCGGCGAAGAAGTTCGACGTAGAAGTCAGCGAAAAGAGCTGGCACGAGCTCAACGCCTAGCCCTCGGCTCAGCTTGACACCTCCGGGACGGAGGCGCAGCTAGCCGCGTCCCGCGCGCTCCGGTCCGCGCGTCTCCTGTTCGCATCGACAGACCGACCCGTGGGGGTGCGCCATGCGCAAATCTTCGCTCATACTGACTGCATTCGTTTCGTTGTTGCTGCCAGTCGCTCCAGCAGCGGCTGGGCCGGCCGAGGATGCGACGGTCTTCGTCACCACGACCATGGACAAGTTCAATGGCGGCGACGTCAAAGCGTTCGTCGCTGCCCACACGGACGACGCCATGATCGTCGACGAGTTCGGGCGGCATATGTGGAGCGGCAAGGGCTCCGCGAAGCAATGGCTCGACGATTATGCGACGGATGCGAAAGCCAAAGGAGTGACTGGCGGCCGCGTCGACTACGGCAAGCCGATGCAGGCCAACAGCGACGGCAAGACTGCCTATATCGTACTTCCCACCACCTACCGGTTCATGCAGAATGGTAAGAAGATGGCGGCGGACGGCAGCATGACTTTCGTCGCCAAGAAGGCGGGCGAGGGGTGGAAAATCGCCAGCTGGACCTATTCGGGAGCGACCTGGGCACCAGAGAAAGAGGCAGCCGCGACACCGGAGAAATAGCGTCCAACACAACGGGGGAGGGGTGGTGATGGTCCTGCGTACAGCGTTGCTTGCGTTCCTGTTCGGAAGCGTTCTCGCGATCAGTCCCGCCACTTCCGCCTCTGCAGCGCCCCAATCTCCGGCACCCGGCGCGACAGATCCCACGGCCGGTCTCGACGCATTCATCCAGAAGGCATTGAGCGATTATGGCGTGCCCGGTGCGTCCGTCGCCGTGGTCCAGGGCGGCAAGACAATCTTCCTGAAGGGCTATGGGACCCGGCGGGTGGGCGAAAAGGCACCGGTGGACGAGAACACCGTGTTCCAGATCGCATCGGACACCAAGACGTTCACCGCCGCTGCACTGGCCGCGCTCGTGGGCGAGGGTCGGCTCGACTGGGATGACGAGGTCATCACCAAACTGCCTGAATTCGCGCTCTACGATCCCTATCCGACGCGCCACGCGACGGTGCGCGACCTGCTGGCTCACCGCACGGGCTTGCCCGCGTTCACCGGAGACCTGCTTGGGGAGGAAGGCTATGACCGTCGCGAGGTCTTGCGCCGGATCCGCTTCGTGTCACCGGCGGCGAGCTTCCGCGAGAAAGCGCTTTACTCGAACCTTGGATTTTTCGCCGCCGGCGAGGTCGCGGCGCGCGTTGCGGGTTCGAGCTGGAACGACGTCGTTCAGACCCGATTGCTGACGCCGATGGGCATGACCCGCTCCGCTCCGTCTGTGCTGACGGCGCCGAAGGACGACAATCGCTCCGGCACGTTCGGGCGGGTGAATGGGCGCATCCAAGCCATTACGCCTTCCACCCAGATCGTGATGGGCGCGGCGGGATCGATGGTCTCCACTGCGTCGGACCTGTCGCGCTACATGCGCATGTTGCTTGGCGGCGGCACGCTCGACGGTCGGCCGGTGCTCCCCAAGAAAGTCGTCGAGGAAATGTTCGAGCCGAGCATGGTTTCGGAAATCACTTTCTCCGAATCCTTGCCGATCAGTCAGGAAACCGGCTTCGGGTATAGCTTGGCCTGGGGCTATTATTATTTCCACGGCGCCAAAGTGCTGGAGAAAGGCGGTGCGTTGGACGGCGCGCGCGCGATCATCGTGCTGGTGCCGGAGCGGCAGCTCGGGATCGCGGTGCTGGCGAACCTCAACCTGACGATCCTGCCCGAAGCCATCCGCGCCTACATCCTCGAACAGGAGCTCGGACCCGCGACACCCCACACACAGCAAACGCTCTTGGAAACGCAAAAGATGGTGGATGGGCTGCTGGCCCCCGATCCTCCGCCCGCCAATCCGGGCAAGATGAGCGTAGCGGTGGGCGCCTACGCTGGGACGTATGAGAGCGATGTCTATGGCCCGTTCGTCCTCACGGCGGCCGGTGACGGGCTCAACATCGCCGCCGGTCCGGGTCGTTATGCCGGCAAGCTCCGCCATTACAGCCGCGACACGTTCACGCTGTCATGGCCCCTGATCGACTTCGGAACCCAGCATGTGACGTTCACGATCGGTCCGGACGGAAAGCCGACGGGGTTCGACACGCAAACCCTTGGGCCGTTCAAGCGGGTGGAGGCTTCGAAGGGGCGCTAGGCCGACAGCAACCGCAGCGGGTTCTCGATATAGCTCTTGAGCGTCTGCATGAAGCTCGCCGCGTCCCAGCCGTCGACGACGCGGTGATCGCAGGAGAGCGACAGGTTCATGCGCTTGCGGACCTCGATCTCGGCGTCGATGGGCACGAGCTTCTCCTCGACCTTGTTGACCGCCAGGATCGCGACTTCCGGGCGGTTGATCACGGGCGTCGAGGTAATCCCGCCCATAGGGCCAAGGCTCGAAATTGTGATCGTCGAGCCCATCAGCTCCTCGCGCGCGGCCTTGCCCGTACGCGCGGCTTCGGCGAGGCGCAGGATTTCACTCGCGAGCTGCCAGACGCTCAAGCTCTGGGCGCCGCGGATCACCGGGACCATGAGACCGTTCGGAGTTTGAGTGGCGATGCCCATGTCGACGGCGCCGTGGCGGGTGATGACGTTGGAGTCATCGTCATAAGTGGCGTTGAGCATCGGCCATTCGGCGAGCGCCTTCGCCATGGCGGTGACGAGGAAGGGCAGGAGCGTCAGCTTCGGATTGGAGCCGCGGTCGCCGTTCATCATCGCGCGCGTTTCCTCGAGCGCGGTGACGTCGAATTCCTCGACCAATGTGAAATGCGGGATTTGGCGCTTCGCCTCGGCCATGTTCTCCGCGATCTTGCGGCGCAGGCCGACGACCTTAATCGTTTCGTCCTTGCGCGGAGCGGCGTTGCCACGCGCTGAGACGGTTCCGCCGTTGTAGAGCAGATATGCGTCGAGGTCTGAGTGACGGATTCGGTCGCCCGCGGTGCGGACTTGAGCAAGATCGATGCCGAGATCGCGCGCACGGGCGCGAACGGCGGGGGAGGCGAGGACGTGAGTGCCAACAACCGTTCGTGCTGAGCTTGTCGAAGCAGTGTCCTTTTCTTGCGAAGGCAAGGGCAGCCCTTCGACAGGCTCAGGGCGAACGGATTTTGTTTTCGGCTCCTCTTCCTCCACCTTCGTAACGGGAAGCTCTTTCGCAAGCTCGGGAGTGGCTTGAACCGCGCCGTCCGCTAGCGGCCTTTCCTCGATGCTGTCTTCCACGGGCTCGGCCGAGCGGTCGGCGCCTTCCGTTTCGATGACTGCGAGCACCGATCCGATCGGCACCTGGTCGCCGACCTCGCCCGCGAGCTCGATCACCTTGCCCGCGACGGGGCTTTCCATTTCGACCGTCGCTTTGTCGGTCATCATGTCTGCGATCTGCTGATCTTCTTCGATCGTATCGCCGACCTTGACGTGCCAGGCGACGATCTCCGCCTCGGCAATTCCTTCGCCGATGTCCGGCAGCTTGAATTCGTATCGAGCCATCAGTCAGCCATCACTTTTTCGAGGGCGCGCTTCATGCGCTTCGGCCCGGGGAAATAGGCCCATTCGTAGGCGTGCGGGTAAGGCGTGTCCCAGCCGGTGACGCGCTCGACGGGGGCTTCCAGATGATAGAAGCAGCGTTCCTGGACGAGAGTCACCAGTTCGGAGGCGAAACCGCTGGTGCGCGGGGCTTCCTGCACGACCAGGCAGCGTCCGGTCTTCTCGACCGACTGCTCGATCGTCTCGATGTCGAGGGGGACGAGGGTTCGCAGGTCGATCACCTCGGCGTCGAGCCCCTGCTCCTCAACCGCGGCGAGCGCGACGTGCACCATCGTGCCGTACGCGAGCACCGTAAGATCCGCGCCTTCGCGGACGACCGCGGCTTTGCCGAGCGGGACGGTGTAATGACCTTCGGGAACGTCACTAGCCGAATGCTTGGACCAGGGTTTCACCGGCCGGTCGTGATGGCCGTCGAACGGGCCGTTGTAGATGCGCTTGGGCTCGAAGAAGATCACCGGGTCCGGGTCCTCGATTGCGGCGATCAGTAGCCCTTTGGCATCACGGGGCGTGGACGGGATCACGACCTTCAGACCGGCGATATGTGTGAATAGCGATTCCGGCGACTGGCTGTGCGTCTGGCCGCCGAAAATCCCCCCGCCGTAGGGCGTGCGGATCACCATCGGCATCGTCCATTCCGCCGCCGTGCGGTAACGGATTTTCGCCACTTCGCTGACGATCTGGTCGTAGCCCGGATAGATGTAGTCGGCGAACTGGATCTCCACGACGGGCTTGATGCCGTAGCAGGCCATGCCGACGGCCGTGGCGACGATTCCGCCCTCGCTGATCGGAGTATCGAAGACGCGGGTGTTGCCGAATTCCTTCTGCAGGCCTTCGGTGACTCGGAAAACGCCCCCGAAATAGCCAATGTCCTCGCCGAAGACGACGATGTCTTCGTCCGCGCGCATCATCACCTTATGGGCGTCGTTCAGCGCCTGGATCATGTTCATGGTCGGCATCAGCGGTTCTCGTCCAATGCCTGCTCGCGCTGCTCCGCGAGGTGCCACGGTACGTCCGCGTAAACGTCGTCGAACATGCTTTCGATATTATTCTTTCCCTGCTCGGGAAGGATTCCGAGCTTCTCGGACTCCTTTTGTGCGGAGCGCACCGCGGCATCGCATTCGGCGGTCATCGCCTCGTGCCGCTCCTCGTCCCACTCGCCGATCGCGACGAGATGCGCCTTCAGCCGCTCGATCGGATCCCCGAGTGGCCAGAGCTTTGCTTCATTGGTCGGGCGGTAGCCCGATGGATCGTCGGACGTGGAGTGGCCCTCGGCGCGATAGGTGAAGAACTCGATCATGGTCGGCCCCAGGTTCGAGCGCGCGCGTTCGGCGGCCCATTGGACCGCGGCATAGACGGCGAGCGCGTCATTGCCGTCGACGCGCATCCCGGCGATTCCGTAGCCGACGGCGCGCTGAGCGAAGGTCGCGCGCTCGGCGCCGGCGATCCCGGAGAAACTCGAGATCGCCCACTGATTGTTCACCGCGGCGAGAATGACGGGCGCGTTGTAGACGGCGGCGAACGTCATCGCGCTGTGGAAGTCGCCTTCGGCGGTAGCGCCGTCGCCGATCCAGCCCATGCAAATCCGGCTGTCGCCCTTGATTGCAGCAGCCATCGCCCAGCCAACCGCCTGCGGGATTTGGGTGCCCAGATTCCCCGAAATCGAGAAAAATCCGTGCGTCTTGTCCGAATACATGATCGGCAGCTGGCGGCCGCGCAGCTTGTCGCCTTTGTTCGAATAGATTTGGCACATCATTTCCGTCAGCGGATAGCCGCGGGCGATGAGCAGCCCCTGCTGGCGATAGGTGGGGAAATGCATGTCGTCGCGGTCGAGGGCTGCTGCGGTCGCGGTCGCGATCGCCTCCTCGCCGGTGCACTTCATGTAGAAGCTGGTCTTCCCTTGCCGTTGAGCGCGGTACATGCGGTCGTCGAAGATGCGGACCGTGACCATGTCGCGAAGAATCTTGCGCAGCCTGTCGGGGTCGAGCTTGGGGTCCCATGGCCCAACGGCCTTATGGTCGTCGCAGAGCACCCGGACCAGGTGGGTCGTCAGCGGGTGCGTCTCTCCCGGCGGGACGCTTGTGTCGGGACGCGGCGCGCTGCCGGCCGCCGGAATCTTCAGAGAAGAGAAGTCGGGCGTGTCGCCGGGCCGGAACGGCGGCTCGGGCACGTGCAGCGCGAGCTTCGGCCGGTTTGGCTTGAGCCTGGCGGGATCCTTGTCACTCATGTCGGAGCGAGCGCTTAATCCGGACTTGGCGCAGCGGCAACTAGGACAGTCAAGCGTCCTTTACATCGCTGTGAAATCAGGAGCCGGCGCCGGCTGGCATTGGCCCCGGCGGCGTGCGAGCGCTGGCGAGGAAGCGGGAATGCCGCTGGTTGACCTGATGGGTGGCCGCGACTAGCCGCGCGGTCCATGGCCGACACCGATACCCCGCCCGACCGATTATCGCTCGACCCGCGCAGCGACTATTTCGACGAGGCGCTGCTCGATCGCGGCGTCGGCATCAAGTTCAACGGACAGGAAAAGCACAACGTCATCGAATATTGCATTTCCGAGGGGTGGATCCGTATCGCCGCCGGACGCAGCCGCGACCGCTACGGTCAGCCAATGACGATCAAACTGAAGGGCGAGGTCGAGCCTTATTTCGAGAATCCCGCGCCGGAGGGCGACGGAGAATAAACGCTAGGCCGCGCGCAGCTTTGTCAGAAATTCGTTCGTCGCCGTCTTAAGGCCGTCGGCGATCTTCGATAGGCTGGCGGACGACGCCTGCACTTCGTCGGAAAGGCTTACCGCTTCGGATGCGGATTTGGCGACTTCGCCGATCCGTTGGGCAATGAAATCGGCGCCTGACGCATTCTCGGCGGCGCTGTGCTCGATCATTGCCGCCACGCTCTGCTGACCGCCGATTTCCTCGCGCATCCGTTCGGCTGCCGCGGCAAGCTCGACCATGGCCTTTGAGACGTGGCCGATCACCCGGTCGGCCTCGTCGGCGCCGGCGTCGACGTCCGACACCAGGCTTGTGATTTGTCCGGCCGCGTCGCGGGCCTTTTCGGCGAGGGCTTTCACCTCGGCGGCGACAACCGCGAAGCCGCGGCCCGCGTCACCCGCGCGCGCGGATTCGATACTGGCGTTGAGCGCGAGCAGGTTGGTTTGCGAGGCGACGTTGTCGATCAGGCCGACAAAGGCTTCGATATTGGCGGTGCGCTCCGACAGGGTACGGATCACCGCTTCACCGGTTTCGGACGAGCTGCGCGCGGTCTCACCGAGCTCCGCCTGCTTGCCGGCATTCGCAGCAAGGGCGGCGATGGCGTGCGATAGCTCGCTGACGCCGGTCGAAACCTGGACGGCATTGCGCGATGCCGCCTCGGCTTCTCGCGCCGCGCTGGCCGATTGCTCGCCGGCTTCGTGGGCGAAGCGGTGCATGTCGTACGCGGCCTTCTCGAGCTGCTGAGCAGCGCTCGCCACCGATTGGACGATATTCGCGACCGAGCTTTCGAAGGCCGCCGCGAGCGACAACAGCTCGCTGCGATGCGCGTCGGCGTGGGCGCGGCGCTCTGCCACGTGGCGCTTCTCGCGTTCACTTTCCGCGGCCGCCTCGGCGAGCTTGGTAGCGGCGAGGGCTTCATGCGCGGCTTGGGCCGACTCCTCACTTTGCGCGCGCGCATCGGCCTGTTCGACGAACAATTTGCCCATGCGCACCATGATCGGGCCAAGGACGCCAAGCACTAGCGACACCGCGATTGCGTGCACCATCACTCGCGGCAGGTCACCTGCGCCGAGAAATACCCATTCGGGAGCGACATAGCCGAGCAACAAATGATGAGCCGCGATAAGCACCACGGCCACCGCGATCGGCCGCCAGTCGCACAGCAGAGTAAGCGCGGCGAGGCCGACGAAGAAATACATATGGCCTTCCATTTGCCAGGGATGGCCCTGGAGCATGTAGACCAGAAGCGCCGGCTGGACCGCGAGATTGACGCCAAAGATCGTCCCGACCTGCAGGTTGTAACGGCGGCGCAGGGCACATAGCGTCGGCAGCGCATTCATCACGATCGAGAAACCGACCGAAAGCCATTCGTTCTGCAGGTCAAAGATCAGTGCGAGCAGCAGCAGCGCCGCCGAGCAGGCCCAGCCGAACGCCGCGAGCAATTGCACGCCGTGCAGGCGAAGCTTCTCGAGGTCGTTCATCCGCCGTCGCCCGCGTCGTGCATGCCGCAAATTAGGGCCGGGGCGGCGAGCATCAGGATGCCGTGCGACAGCAGCTTTTGTGTCACGCCGGCCGACTGGCCATCCACGATCACCGATCCCGGAATTGGGCCAGGGCCCCGACGGTCGAGGAGTTGCTCGTGGAGTAGCGCGTCGCTGATCTGGTGGCCGTTCAGTGGAATCAGCAGAAATCGACCGAAGGGCGGTGGCGTCAGCGCGAGGACGAGAATGGCCACGAGGGCGAGAGCCCCCTGCAGCGCAGCCGCGCCGAGCCACCTCTTCCTTGCAGAATTTTCCACCGATCGAATTTACGGCGGTTTTGGTAAAGAGGCCGTTAAATCCTGACTGTGGGTTAGCTCACGCCTCCGGCGTCGCCTCTTCCGGATATTTCGGGGAGCGGCTCTTGCGCCGCTCGCGCAGCTTCTTGAAACCCCAGCCCAGCAGGGCGACGGTCGCAAGCGCCGGGACGCTGCGACGGGCGAGCGCCGCTGCACCGAAGCCGAGGACCGCGCCTTTCGCGCCCCGCCCCGGACCGGCCACCTTCTCCCCCAACCACGCGCCTACCAGCTTGCCAAACATCACGCTCACTCCTCCTCGTCCACGCCTTGCGGGTTGACGCGCCGTGACCGGCGAAAGTTCCCAAACCGCTCATTGGCAAATCTCGCCAAGTCTTGGTTGGCGAAATGTCCCAACTCACCAGTTCTTCCGGCATTTTTCCTAGTTTTCCGGGATTGGCACGAGTTTTGATTACCAAAAGGCATCGGCCCGCAAGCTGTAACAGCGGGCGAAAAAGGGAGAGTTCAAATGTCGGTGCAGAAGTCTTTCACCCGCACTCTGATCGCCATCGTAGCGGCGCTTGTCATGAGCACAGTCGCGGTCGGTGCAGCGGTTGGTCCGGCCCAAGCGGTCGATAGCCCATCAAAGGTCACTTTCTATGCCTGAACTTGAAGTCCTTGAAGCCAAGGTCCCGGTGCGCATGCCTCAATTGATCGAGGTTGAGCCCCAGCCGCGGACGACTCGCCTGGCGCCCGTTGCCGGCTGGTTGAGCGGCCCCGTGTTCAGCCGCGCTCGTGACATATTCGCGGCGAACATGACCGAGCTTCTCGACCGGGCCGAAGACCCGGCGCGGATGATCCGCATGATCATCCTCGAAATGGAGGAGACCCTGGTTGAGGTCCGCGCCACTGCGGCCCGGTCGATCGCCGACATTAAGGAATTGCGGCGCGCGGCCACCCGGCTCGAGGAGATCCAGACGAATTGGACCGCCAAGGCCGAGCTGGCGCTTAGCAAGGACCGCGAGGACTTGGCTAAGGCAGCGTTGATCGAGCGCCAGAAGGCCTCCGATATGGCCGACAGTCTGTGCGAGGAGATCGCTCAGCTGGAGCAAGTGCTTCGCGGCTACGAGGCGGATATCGCCAAGCTGCAGTCCAAGCTGCGGGAAGCCCGTGCTCGGCAAAATGCAATTCAGGCGCGGTTCGAGAGCGCGGTCACTCGCGCCAGGGCGCTGGAGGTGATGCACGGCAGCCGCACGCAGGATGCGTTCGGGAAGTTCGAATTGCTCGAGCGGCGCGCGGATTTCGCCGAGGGCAGGGCAGAGGCGCTTGGAATCAGCAGCCTCGAGGACGAGATCGATCAGCTCCGGGCCGACGAGACTATCGACGCCGAGTTGGAAACGATGAAGGCCGCGCTGGCGGCACGTGTGAACTAAGGGAAGGGACCGATGGAAATGGCGCGCAAATATTATCCCTATTCGCTCGATCGCCACGACGCGAAGATCGCCGGAGTTTGTTCGACCCTCGGCAAGAAATGGGGCATCGACCCGACCATCATCCGCGTCGCCTGGGTGGCAATCCCGCTGCTGACGCCGGTCGATTTCACCACTGCCCTCATCGCCTACGCGATCATTGGCGTCTTTCTCGCCATACAGAAGAAGCGTGGGATGACCAGCGAGCGGCACCTTAGCGACTTCGACCGCATGGATCAGGTGGTGAAGCGCAAGCCGACGGTGCATGCGATGCGTACCGAGCTTGAGCAGACCGACCGCCGACTGATGGCGATCGATCATCACATCAACAGTCAGAACGAAGAGCTGGCGCGCGAGATCGAAGCGCTCCGCCAGGAGGAGAAGTGATGGACCCGATCACAATTGCAGTGCTCGCGGCGAGCATCCTTGTCGGATTGGCTGCGGCGAGCGTCGCGGGACTGAAAGCCTGGAACGGTTGGCTAGAGCTCAAGCGCTTTGAGCTAACGCAAGGGACAGCGGACCGTACGCTTCCCCCGGCAACCGGGCGCATCGAGATTGCCGATTTGCGGGAGCGCGTGCGCAAGCTCGAGGCGATCGCGGCCGGCATCGACATCTGAGCCTCCCCAGAGCGCATTTCCTCCCAGGATGCGCTTGATCGAGAGGCGGTCCGGATCCCTTCGCCGGACCGCCTCTTCTTTTTGGAGAGTCCGACGCACGAAGTTCCGCAAATGCCAGGATCACGAAGAGAAGAGCGCGACCAACTCCTCTTTTTCGATCTCGCTCAGCTCTGGCCGCCAGATGTCGAAGATAAGCACGACACGATCCTCCGTGCCATCATTCCACGCCTCATGCTGGATCGTGTCGTCAAAGATCAGAAGCTTGCCCTCTTCCCATTCGCGTACCTCGTCACCGACCCGAAAGCGGCAGCCCTTCGGCACGATCAGCGGCAAGTGACAAATAAGGCGCGTGTTGAACATGCCGTTGTGGCGGACGATGTGCGCACCGGCTTTGAGCATCGAGAAAACGACCGTGGGACCCCAGCCGTGGATGCCCGGCAGGGGCGCTTGGAGAACGGCCGCCCATGTTTGCGGGAACCGCTGCAGAATCCGGGGCGCGACCCAGTTCCTCTCGCACAGGGCCAGGATGCTCCAGTCTTTCTTGCCGAGCAGTGCTTTGTTGGCATCGACGGAGATCGAATGGCTCTGAAGGTAGGGCCGGAAATTGTGCCCTCCCCGTTCCAATTCCTGGACGAGTTCGTTTCTAATCGCCGGTGCCGCCGCCTCGATTTCGGCCGCCCAGCTGAAATTTCGAGGGTCGAAGAATTGGATCGTCGGCAAGCCGGGAAAGCAAAAGTCCGTGGGCTCCTGTTTGCAGATCCGGCGGTGACCGGCAGCGATTTCGAGCGCATGTCGGAACCGGGGGCTCCACTGCTCCGGAGGATGCCCCCGCTCGACGAGGAGCGCTTCGCGCTTGGCGTGGAAGCGCGATTGCACGTCCGCAAGTGCTCGCTCGGCCCGAGCTACGTCGCTTATTTCTTCGCTCGGAAGATCCTGGCACTCAGCGAGGTTCAAGGCTTTCGCATAATATCGCTGGGCCACCTCTTCCTGATCTTTCCGTGCCCACACGTCACCCAATTGCACATGTGCCGATACTGAGCGCGGCTCGGCCTCAAGCTGTTGATGAAGTGCGGCCTCTTCTCTTTGCTCGTCGACGCTGAGCTGCATGGAATAGAGCTAATCGGACGAACGATAAGAGCGGCAGGCAAGTTCGACGAAGCGGCGGGAAAACTAGACGCACGTCAGCCGAGTGGTACCGAGTTAACGAAAAGTATATAAGGGATACGGCCGCCCCTCAGGTGAGCCGTGGCCGAGGCCCTTGATGAAACAGGGAGGCCGTCATGCTGAAACTCTCGAACATTTCGTCCTTGTTCGCCGCCGCGGCCCTTCTGAGCTCGACCGCGGCCGTTGCTCGGACCGTCACTATCCCCTTCAGCCCGTCGAATTTCTCTTTTCCCCTCAACATCGACAATCCTTACTTCCCACTCGTTCCGGGCACGACCTGGACTTACAAGGCCGACACTGGAGACGGTTGCGAAGTCACGAGGACGCAAGTCACCAATGACACGAAGGTGCTCGCCGGCGTGACGGTGCGCGTCGTCCACGATCAAGCGTTCGATGGCGAAACGTGTGACGATGTGGAACTCGTCGAGGACACGTTCGACTATCATGCGCAGGATAACTCCGGGAACGTCTGGTACTTCGGCGAAGACACGTTCGATTGCGAAGGCGCGGGGAATTGCGAACGCGGCGAAGGTTCGTGGCTGGCGGGTGTCAACGGTGCGAAGGCGGGAATCTTCATGCTGGCCCATCCCCACTCAGGCGACGGCTATCGGCAGGAACAGGCGACCGGCGTTGCCGAGGATCAAGCGAAGGTGACGCAGGTTGGAGTCACCGCAAGAATGACTCGAGAAGACGCTTTCCGCCGCAGCTACAGCAATTGCATCGTGACCAAGGAATGGACGACGCTCGAGCCCGGAGCGATCGAGTTCAAGACCTATTGCCCGAACATCGGCAATGTGCTGGTCATCGAACATCACGGCAAGGTCGTTCGGTCGGAGCTCACCAATTTCTCGAACCCAGCGGATGCGCTGAGATTCCGCCGGCCGCCAAAGCGTTGAGGGGCGCCTAGAAGTTCAGCCGAGCGCTCAAGCGAATGTCTCGACCGGCGAGCGGGGCAAAATCCTTGAGCAGGCTGGCGCTGCGGCGCGCGTCGACGTCGAAGAGGTTATTGCCGACGAGCGAGAGCGTGAGCTGCGGGTTGGCCGCGAATGGGTGGTAGTCGAGCGACGCGTTGACCATCGTATAGCCGGGCGTGTCCGTTTCGTTGGGAGCGGTGCGATTGTGGGCGAAGGCGCGCTCGACCGAAACTCGGCCGTCGAACTGGCCGCGAGTGCCGGTGATCGCACCTAACAGGCGGAGCGGCGGGATCAGGGGCGCCGGACCGAAGTTCTTGACGGTAGCGTGCACGGCATCGCCCTGGAATTCCGCGCCCCAGTTGATGCCGAGCGCTTGGCCGAGCTTGGCGTCGCCCTGCAGCTCGAACCCGTAATAGTTCGCCTTGCCCTGGAGGAATTGGAAGACGGGCAGGTCGTCCCGGACCTCGCCCGTCGGCGCCTGGAAGATGAAGTTCGAGAAGCGGCTATAGTAGAGACTGCCCGTCAGGTGGACCGGGCCATTCGTATGATGCAGGCTGAATTCGATCGAGTTGCTTTTCTCGGGACTGAGGTCCGGATTGCCGACCTCGAAGGATTCGCTCCCGCCGTGCGGACCATTCGCGAATAGCTCGTCGACCGCTGGAGCGCGCTCACTATGCGAGATCGAGAGACCCGCGCGGAGGCCTTTCGCGAACTCGTATTGACCGCCGAGCGAACCCGATACGGTGGTGAAATCGAGCGAACGCGCCGGCGTTTCGATCTGATCGTTCGCTTCGGCAGTAAGTTTGCTGAACTCGACGCGGGCTCCGCCTTCGAAGCGGAACGGGCCGGCGACGTACGTCTGGAGGGTGAACAGTCCGGCCTGTTTTTGACGGGCGTCGGGCAAGAATACCTCCTCGCCCCGGATTCGGACGTCGCGGTTCAAATATTGAAAGCCGCTGGTGCCGCCCCAGCCGGAGCGCTCGCGCTGGACGAACTCCAGCCGACCTTCCCCGCCATTGCTGAAGAAGCTCGAGTCAACCTCGCCTTCTGGGGTGAGCTCATCGTGGTGGTATTTGGAATAGCCGGCGCGGGCGTTGATCTGGCTGAAGAAGCCGCTGAGCGGTATCTGGGCGCGCGCGTCGTAGCGGGTCTGTTTGGGATCGAGCGTCGGCTGCTCGAAATCGCATCCGGGTTCGAAACAGTAGCGGATCGGAACCTGGTACCGGGACGTATGACGCGTGACGGACACGCCGATGTTGAAATCGCCGTCCACATAAGCGAGGCCGAGCGCGCCTTCGGTCGTGCGAGACTTCGAGTTGGGTAGCTTGTTCTTGAGGTCGGCGAGCGCACGGATGTCCGGATCGGGGCTCGCCAATGCTTCTTCGCGAAGCTCCTTCGACAGCACAAAGCCGCCGATTTGGAGGTCGTCTGTCTTCGAATAATTGCCGTCCGCGTGAAGCACGAAGTGGCCGCCGACCGGCACGTCGATTGCCCCGTTGACCGCTCGCTCATGAGCTGCGGTTCCGTATTCCGCGAAGGCGTCGATCCTGACGGGACCGCTGGGTAACGTGCGGGGGATGCGCGTGTCGATCACATTGACGACGCCGCCGATCGCCGAGGAGCCGAACAGGAGCGCCGTGGGCCCTCGCAGCACTTCGATCCGTTCCGCCGTGATCGGATTGATCGAAACCTCGTGGTCGGGCCCGACGGTCGACATATCAAGTGTGCCTATACCGTCGGTCAGCACGCGAATGCGATCGCCCTGGAGGCCGCGCAGCACCGGCGCTGAGGCTTTGGGCCCGAAGCTGGTTGCGGACACGCCCGGCAAATTGGCCAGTGTCTCGCCGATGCTCGTCCGCACCGACCGATTGAGCTCGGCCTCGTCGAGCACCGACACGCCGCCGAGGACATCTTCCGCCCGGCGCCGTACGCCGGTGATGACGATCGCTTGGTCCTGATCCGTGTGCGCTTGCTGAGCCGAGCCCGGCGTTGGCGCAGCATCGACGGTCCCACCATTTCCGCCGCTTGCCTCGCCATCCGTGACGCTCGGCGCTTCGTTCGAAGTCGCAGCCGTAGGCGCCGACTGCAGCGCAACGGCCGGAGAAACTGGAGATACGGCCACGGCCGCTATCGCGGTGGACAGCAGGAGACGGTTCATGAAGGCCCTCTGTTGGCGAGTGTACGGTACCGGCTAGAGCGGATGATATATTATCGCAAGGTGGCTCTTCCGTGAAACGCCGTTCATTTTCGACCGATGGAGGTTTGCGGTCCGACGAACTGCTCGGCTAGGTCGAGAAGATGGCGGAACGTGCCCACAGCTTTGGCGATGCTCATGGGCACGCCCATACGCACGTGCCCGCCGATTTCGGCCGCGCCTTCGCCATCGGGATCGCTCTGAACCTCGGCTTCGTCGTTGCGGAGACCGTGTTCGGCTTCATCGCCAATTCGATGGCGCTGCTGGCCGACGCCGGTCACAACCTTTCCGACGTTCTCGGGCTCGTAGTGGCCTGGGCCGGGGCAGTGATGGCCAGGCGCTCCGCCTCGCCGCGCTTTACTTATGGCTTCAAGAAGGCGCCGATCCTTGCCGCGCTCGCCAATTCGCTCTTCCTGCTGATCGCGGTCGGAGCGATCGGGGCCGAAGCGATTCGCCGGCTGTTCCATCCGACAGTGACCGAGGGCGGCTTGGTCATCGTCGTCGCGGCCATCGGAATCGCCGTCAATGGGGCGACGGCGATGTTGTTCGCCGGCGGGCGCGAACGGGACATCAATATCCGCGGCGCCTATTTGCACATGACCGCTGATGCCGCGGTTTCGGCGGCGGTGGTCTTCGCCGGTGGTGTGATTCTGTGGACCGGCCAGCAGTGGGTCGATCCGGTAATGAGCCTCGCGGTCGCCGTCGTGATTCTCTGGGGCAGCATCGGGCTCTTGAAAGAATCGGTGTGGATGTCGCTCGCCGGCGTGCCCAGTGGGATCGACACCGATTTGGTCGCGGCCGAGCTCGCTCAGCTCAGCGGCGTCGAGACGGTGCACGACCTGCATATTTGGCCGCTCAGCACGACCGAGACGGCGCTGACCGCGCACTTGGTCGCGCCCGACGTGCCGTCGACCGACTCGCTGCTTCGAGCGGCGCGCGAAATGCTCCACGACCGCTTCGCCATCGAGCATTGCACGCTGCAGATTGAGCGCAGCCACCTTGAAGACACGCGCTGCTGATGTCGGTCTCGTATCTCGAATGTTCGCTGACCGGTGAGCGATACCCGGCCGGCCAGATCCACAATCTGTCGCGAGCCGGAAAGCCGCTGCTCGTGCGTTACGACATGAGGGCGGCGGCGCGAACGCTTACGCGCGAGAGCCTGGCTGACCGGCCGCCGGGCATGTGGAAATGGGCAGAGCTTCTGCCGCAAGACGTCGAGCCAATCAGCCTCGGCGAACCGGAAACGCCGATCGTTCCGCTCTCCAAAACCGCGGCCAAGGTCGGCGCTTCGAATTTGCTGGTGAAGGATGAGGGGCGGCTTCCGACCGGATCGTTCAAGGCGCGCGGCCTGGCGATGGCGGTGACGATGGCGAAGCAATTCGGCATCGAGCGAATTGCTATGCCGACGAACGGCAATGCCGGCGCCGCGCTAGCCGCCTACGGTGCGCGCGCAGGGATCGAAACGATCGTCATTTGCCCAGCCGAGACTCCCGCGATCAACGTCACGGAAACTTCGGCATACGGGGCAACGGTCTACGTCGCCGACGGGCAGATCGACGAATGCGGCGCACTGGTGGGAAAGGGCGCCGCGCAAGGGCTGTGGTTCGATTGCTCGACGCTCAAGGAGCCGTACCGCCTAGAGGGCAAGAAGGTGATGGGCTTCGAGCTTGCCGAGCAACTCGGCTGGAAACTGCCCGACGCTATTTTCTATCCGACTGGCGGCGGAACGGGGCTGATCGGCATGTGGAAAGCATTCGCCGAGCTCGAGGCCGTCGGGCTGATTGGGTCGGAACGGCCGCGGATGTATGCGGTGCAGGCGGAAGGCTGTGCGCCGATCGTTCGCGCTTTTGAAAATGGCGACGAATTCGCGGAGCGATGGGAGAATGCAGCGACGGTCGCCACCGGCATCCGTGTGCCCAAGGCCGTCGGCGACTTCTTGATCCTGCGCGCGGTGCGCGAGAGTGGCGGCGCGGCGATTGCGGTGGCGGAGGACGCGATCCTGCAGGCGGTCGAGGATGCGGCGCGCGACGATGGCTTCTTGTTCTGCCCGGAAGGCGGCGCGGTGCTTGCGGCTTGGCGGCAGGCGCTGGAACGGGGGTTCGTTGGCCGGCAAGAGCGCGTGCTCCTGTTCAACTGCGCGAACGGGAACAAATATCCGCTGCCGGACCGGTCGAGAAAGCTGGCGCTGAAGGATGCAACGCCGGATCAGCTCCTGGCGTTATTGGAAGGGCGGCGAAGCCCATAAAAGTAAACCCCGGCAACCGAAGCTGCCGGGGTTCCATGCTTCTTTTCTGTTTCCAGATCCGAAGCACGTCTCATCAATAGCCGAACGCGGTTGTTGTTCCAGCCCCAATCTATGATGGGACAGAGAAAACTGTGGGCGAATCAGTGCATAAACCTGTGGGAATCAGTCCGACTCGTAAAGAGCCCCGACAGGCTTGTGGCCTGACGGGGCTCCCATGCTTCTGATTCAATGATCCGCATCGTCGACAGAGCCGACCCGCAGGCTTTCGCCCGGGTTCCGCTCCGGACATGCGCATCGGCGAATCCGAAGCACGACGACAGAACAGATTGCCGCGCCGTGGGTTCCTACGGCTGATGGCGAAGAAGCGACGCTTGCGGATCGCAAGCTACAATATCAACGGGATCAACTCGCGCTTGCACGTGCTGAGCCGATGGCTCGAGGAGTTCCGGCCGGACATCGTCGGCCTGCAGGAACTCAAATGCACCGACGACGCCTTCCCGAATGAGGCGGTCGAGGCGCTCGGCTATTCGGCGATCTGGCATGGGCAGCGGAGCTGGAACGGAGTCGCGCTCTTGAGCCGCGTCGGCGATCCGGTCGAAACCCGACGAGCGCTGCCCAACGACCCAAATCTCGAGCAGAGCCGCTATATCGAGGCGGCGGTCTGCGGAATCCTCATCGGAAATCTCTACGCCCCTAACGGAAATCCGTGGCCGGGGCCGAAGTTCGACTACAAGCTCAAGTGGCTCGACCGGCTGCACGAGCATGGCCAGGAGCTTCTCAAGAGCGGTCTTCCGGCGCTGCTGATCGGCGACTTCAACGTGATCCCGACGGACATGGACGTTTATAAGCCCGAGCGTTGGGCCAAGGACGCGCTCTATGCGCCGCAGGCCCGCGAGAAGTATCGTGAGCTAGTGGCGCAGGGTTGGACGGACGCCCTCCGCCACCTTTTCCCGGATGAGCGGATCTACACCTTCTGGCACTATTGGCGGAACTCGTTCCAGCGCAATGCCGGGATCCGCATCGACCACGCCCTCCTCAGTCCAAAGCTCGCGAAGAAACTGAAAGCCGCCGGAGTCGACCGTGAGCCGCGCGGCTGGGAAAAGACCAGTGACCACGCCCCAATGTGGATAGACGTAGAGGTGTGAGGCTTCCCGCTACTGCGTCTACTTCTTGTCCTGCGGCTTGGGCTTATTCGCCGGTGGACCGTCGACCTTTGCCAGCGACTCGATGGGGCACGGCTGGCCGCGCACGATGAGCCGCGAAAACTTGTCGAACGTGTCGGTGCCGCCGCCGTCAAAGCCGATCTTGTCGGCGAAATCGAGTCCGATGCAGATGCCCATCGTCGTCGCCTTGAACCACTGGCCGCCGGTGGATTCGATGTACAACGTGTGGTCGTCGACCGCGCGCCAGTCCTTCACGCCGCCGTTGCTCACGAACGGGATCGACACGTCGGCCGGCTTTTTGGGGGGATCGGCCGGAGCGGCGGAAAGAGTGGCTGAGCCGGCTAGCGCCATTGCCCCGAACGCTAAGGCAGCGGATTTCATCTCGTGACTCCTCAAGGTCGTCAGCGAAGGAATATCACGGATCGAAAATTTGCAAGAGCGGTGCCGGTTGAGGGACTCGAACCCCCGACCTTCGGTTTACAAAACCGCTGCTCTACCAACTGAGCTAAACCGGCCTGGCGCGATGATTTGGGCGTTTCTAGTCAAAGGACGCCGAAGGTCCAGCCTTCGGTCTCGGCGATTTGCGGCGTGAGGCCCTCTGGGGCAAACGCGCTCGTCTCCTGTCGCACGAGCGCGCGCATTCCCGCCGCGGTCACAAGCGCGTCCGCCTGATGGTCGTTGGGTTCGAAGGGCAATCGCGCTGGGGGGCTGCCGAGACCCTCGAGCGCTAGGTCTAGGCCCGCGCGATTGCGGATCTTGACGCCCGTGAGCCCGGCGCGGCGAAGATAGATCCGCGTATAAATCTCGACGACCGTGCTTCCGGAGCTGGGCAGGGGGTCCATCGGCCAGATCGCAACCTTGCCGTCGAGCTGGTGCAGCAGACGCATGCCCGAGAAGCTCGCCTTTGCCACCTGCGCCGCGCCGATCGCATCGAAGGCGCTCGCGGTCTTGCGGCCGCCCTGCCGGTTGAGCTGTTGGTCGCATTGACGGAAGTGCATGAAGTGCGCCTTCACTCCGTCGGCGATGCCGAAATAGAAATGCTTGCGGTGCGCGATTTCGAGGAAGCTTGCGGCGCCGAGGTCCTCGTCGATGCTGGTGCGGTCGACATAGGCCCAGAACTCGCGTGCCGTTCTCGGAATATCCGCTTCGCCGGGGAGGTATTCGCCACGTTCGATCAGCGGCGGGGCGAAGCTGAAGTCGAAGCCGAACAGCGTCGGCTCTTTCGCCGCGCGTTCCAGCAGCCATTTGAGGACTTCGTGACGCGACCAGACGTGCCCGGGACGAATGAGGCGCGGCGCAGCGTCGCCACGGGCTTCGGCAATGGCGATACCTTTGTGGCGCTTGCCCTTCGCGCCTGACCAATCGATCGCGACGTAGCTTGCGAATGGCCTCACTTGCGCTTGCGCGGCCTCGTCTTCGGGAGCGCGGCAGACCAATCGCGGGAGCGGCGAATGATGTCCCGCACGCGCTCCTCATCAACCGCATCGTAGCGGACGAGGATGGCCGGCCATCCTTCATAGTGCGGCGTTTGCCAGTAGCTGTTGGGTTCCGTCGCCTTCAATAACTCGATGCTGCCCAGGTCGATCGCGACTCCGAAACTCGTGTCCGCTTCGTGGCTCGGGAAGAGAAAGGCTCGGCCGTTGCTCTTCACCTTGGCCGCCGGCTTGCCGTAGCTGGTCGCCAGCTCGGTGTCGGGCAGGGTCAGGGCGAAGGCGATCGCCTCGTCGAAGGTCATCAGACCAGCGGCGGCTGACCGTTGTCTTCGTCAGGCACCGGGTTGCCGCGGATCCGCCGAGGCGGGGGAGGGGGCGCTTTGGGCGAATGATTGCCCCAGCGCTCGAGGATGTGCGCCGCCGCGTCGCGACCGCCCAGGCCGAAAGCAAGCGCCGCCGCAATGGCTGCCGAACCGAGGATCAACCCGAAGGCAAGCATCACGATCTGGTCGGCGAGGCCCATGAAAGTAAGGCCGATCGCCGTGAACAGCGCGATGATCGCATAGCGGATGATCGTCTGCGCATAGCCGCCTTCGCCCGTTCCGCTTCCGACGAGGTTGGCGATGATCCGCGCAAGGAAGATGCCGACGACGATGATGAGCGAGCCGAATATCACCTTGCCGCCAAGCTCTGTCACTTGCGCGAGGAAGATGGCGATGGTTCCGCCGCCGAGCTGCTTCGCCGCCTCGATCGAGGCGGCGAGGATGATGGCGATCATCGCGACGTTAGCGACGATCCGCGAGGGGCTTGCTTTCTCCGGCAGGATTCCGGTCGAGCGGATGGCGTCGTCGAAGCCCGTCGGCGGCAGGATTGCCTCGATGATGGTCTTAAGGAAGCGGGCGGCGACGAAGGCGACGCCGATCCAGAGGGCCGCAGCGAAAATGCGCGGAATCGCGTCGCCAATCTCGTTCAGCATTCTCACGGCAGGGCCAGAAATCGCCTCGATCCCAAGGACGTTGAGTGCGGCGATCGCAATCGGGATTATGATTGCGGCGTAGGCCAGAATGCCGAACGCCTTAGCGAGGCTGGCGCGGGTTGCTCCTGGCGCAGTTCCGGGTGGTACGGCCGCAGGATCGGCGCGTATCGTTCCTTCCGTGCTTCCGATCCCGATGCGCGCCAGCAGGCCATCGACGTTGGCTGCTATCAACACTGTCTCAACGAGCCGCTTGACGATCCGTGCAAGGACTAGACCGACGAAGAAGAGGACTCCCGCGCCGAGCAGCCTCGGCAGAAACTGGAAAATCTCCAGCGTTAAGGCATTGATCGGCTCGAGGATTTGCCCGATGCCGAGGAAGCGCAACGCAGCCATGATGCCGGCCAGCCAGATGATCAGCTTGGCGATCACTCCGAGCTGGTGCCCGACCGTCTCCTCCGGAGTGCCGGTCACATGTTTCCTCAGCGATGGCGAGCGGTCGATCAGTTTCTGTATGACCCATTTCGCGACCCGCGCGACAAGCCATGTGGCGACGAGGATCAGGACGGCGATGAGGACTTTGGGCGCCCAATAGACCAATTGGGCTTGCCAATAAGCGCCTTGATCGACCTGATACATGCCGGTTGCTCCCTGCTTCGGGCTCAGCCGTCACTCCGACGCTCGGCTGCCCGCTTCGATCTCTCTACGCCGCTCGCTCCAATATTCCAGCCGCTCGCGAACGCGGGCCTCATAGCCGCGGTCGCTCGGCTCATAGAAGATTTGCCGGTCCATGCCCTCGGGCCAATAATCCTGCCCGGAGAAAGCCTCATCCGCATTATGATCGTAGGCGTAGCCCTTGCCGTATCCGACATTCTTCATCAGGCGAGTCGGGGCGTTGAGGATGTGCATCGGCGGCATCAGCGAACCGGTTTCCTGGGCGCTGCGCCACGCCTTGCCCGCGGCGACATAAGCGGCGTTCGACTTGGGGGCGGTTGCCAAATAGAGGCAGGCTTGGACGATCGCGAGCTCGCCCTCGGGAGAGCCGAGGAAATCGTAGGCGTCCTTCGCCGCAAGACACTGGACGAGCGCCTGCGGGTCGGCGAGCCCGACGTCCTCCGAGGCGAAGCGGGTCAGGCGGCGGATGACGTAAAGGGGCTCCTCGCCGGCGACGAGCATGCGCGCGAGATAATAGAGCGCGGCCTGCGGATCGGAGCCGCGCAGGCTTTTGTGCAGGGCCGATATGAGATTGTAATGCCCCTCGCGATCCTTGTCGTAGACGGGGACGCGCCGGTGAAGCAGCTCGCTGAGCTCGGCGGGGCCAAGAGGTTGTGTCAGCTCGACGGAGAATAGGGTTTCGGCCTGGTTGAGCAGGAAGCGACCGTCGCCGTCGGCGCTGGCGATGAGTGCCTCGCGCGCCTCCCGAGTCACTGGGAGCGAGCGGTCCTCGAGCGTTTCGGCGCGACGGATCAGCTCCTCGAGCGCATCATGATCGAGCCGCCTTAGGATCAACACCTGGCAACGGGACAGGAGCGCGGCGTTCAATTCGAAGCTGGGGTTCTCCGTCGTGGCGCCGACGAGCGTAACGGTACCGTCCTCGACATAGGGCAGGAAGCCATCTTGCTGCGAGCGGTTGAAGCGATGGACTTCGTCCACAAAGAGCAGGGTCTGTTGTCCGGCGCGCGCGGCGATGCGGGCTTCGGCAAAAATCTTCTTGAGGTCGGCGACGCCGGAAAAGACTGCCGAAATTGCCACGAACCGCAGGCCGACGGCGTCGGCGAGCAGGCGAGCGATGCTCGTCTTCCCCGTGCCAGGCGGTCCCCACAAGATCATCGAGGCGAGCTTGCCGGCCGCCACCATCCGACCGATCGCACCGTCGGGACCGGTGAGATGCTCCTGGCCGACGATCTCGTCGAGCGACTTCGGGCGCAACCGGTCGGCCAGGGGCGCATTCGCCGCCGCCACTTCGGACGCGCGCGGGGAGATTTCCTGATCGGCAAACAGGTCAGCCATGCCACGGAAACATAAGGCGAACGGGCGAAATTGCACGTCCAGGCTTGCCTAAGATGCAGCTAAGATATATCTTAGACACATCTGAAGAGGAGATATGCATGTCACGTCATCGTCACGGCTGCGGTCCCCGCGGAAGCGTCGAAATTTGTGTGCCGGAAGGCTTGCTCGCGATGCGCGGCGGCCGCGGCTGGCACGGTAGTTGGGGTCCGTTCCACTTCGACATCGAAGGCGACGGCTGGGGCGGGCGGCGCGGGCGTAGGAGCCGGCGCATGTTCGAGTCCGGTGAGCTTCGTTTGGTGCTTCTGAAGCTGATCGCCGACGAGCCGCGCCACGGCTACGACCTCATTCGAGCGATCGAGGAACTGACAGGCGGGGAATATGCGCCGAGCCCGGGCGTCGTCTATCCGACCCTCACGCTGATCCTGGACATGGGGCTGATCGAAGAAGCGCCGGGCGAGGGTTCGCGTAGACCGTTCCAGGTAACCGACGAGGGCCGCCAGCATCTCGACGAACGGGCGGAAGAGATCGAAGCATTGTTCGAGCGGTTGCGCGACCTTGCTCCGCGCGAGGAGAGTTCCGCAGGTCCGGCGATCGGACGAGCGGTCAAGAACCTCATGACCGCGCTCCGTCATCGCGTCGGCCGCGACGGGCTGGACGATGAGCTGCTCCATGAGATCGCTGCGATCCTCGACGAAGCGGCGCAGCGGATCGAGCGGGTCAAGTAACGGCCGAAGCCCGTTGGGAGTGGCGATTACCGCCCGATAATCCGCGCCAAACGCTCGCGCTTGACGATCGCATGTTTGTAGGCGCGGATTACCGCTGAGTTGATCGTGTCCCAGTCCATCTTTTTCGCGAGGGCGAGTCCCGCTTCGCCGTGCAGCCGGCGAAGCTCGGTATCGCGGGCATAGACCTCCAGCGCGTCGGCGAAGCCGTCGATGTCGCTAACGTCGACCATGAAGCCCGTTTCATTGTCGCGGACGATGCTCGACGTACCGCTGGCCATCGCCGCTACCACCGGAAGGCCGCAGGCCATGGCTTCGAGCGTTACATTGCCGAACGCTTCCGTCACCGACGGATTGAGCAGCACATCGGAGCTAGCAAGCGCACGCGCGAGATCGTCTCCGGTGAGCTGCCCGGCAAAGATCGCGTCCGGAATCTGCTCTTCGAACCACGGCCGCGCCGGGCCCTCGCCGATGATCACCACTCGGTATTGAAGGCCCCGCTTGGCAAATTCGTGAATGGCGTCGGCGAAGACGTCGAGGCCTTTCTCCATCACGATTCGCCCAAGGAAGGCGACGACCATCTCTTCGTCGGCGATCCCGAGGGACCGGCGCCAATCCAGATCGCGACGCTGCGGATTGAACTGCTCCTGATCGATCCCGCGCGACCAGATGGCAATGTCGCGGTTCATGCGTTGAGCTCGAAGGATGGCGGCGGTCGATTCCGCGGGCGCGAGCACCACCTCGCAGCGGTGATAGAAGCGGCGAAGCATCGCGCGTACCTCGGGCTCCAACCACTGAAGATGATAATATTCGAGATAGGATTCGAAGCGCGTGTGCACCGACGCCACCGCTGCAATCTGATGGCGCCGTGCCCAGCTCACTGCACGGTGCGCGACGATGTCGGGACTGGAGACGTGAACGACGTTCGGGTTGAACTCGTCGAGGTCACGGCGGACCCGCGCTGGAATGGCAATGGGCACGCGATATTCAGTCCGTCCAGGGATCGGGATCGCCGGTATGTCGACGACGTCGCCGGTGGCGGGGAAGGCGGGGTTCTTCACCGTCGGCGAATAGACACGAACATGCACGCCCTGACGCAGCAAATAGCCAACCAGGCGGTTCAACGCCTGGTTGGCGCCGTCCCGAACATAATTATAGTTGCCCGAAAAGAGGGCGACGCGAAGATCGCTCGTCTGCACGCGCGCGCTGTAGGGGCTAATGAGTGAGCGTCAAAGTCGGTTTGCCGCCGATTGCCCGGGCCGATGCGACTCTGTTCATCCTCGGCAGCCTGCCGGGCGACGCTTCGCTCACGGCGGGGCGTTATTATGCGCATCCGACCAACCAATTCTGGCGCCTGCTCGAGGGCGCGATCGGTGAGGCTCTGCACCGGCTATCGTACGAAGAGCGCCTTGCCCGTTTGGCCGAGCATCGCATCGGTCTTTGGGACGTCATCGGTTCGGCGAGCCGGCGCGGCAGTCTCGACCAGGCGATCCGCGAGACTGAGCACAACCCGATCGATGATCTGCTTCACGATTTCCCGAAGCTCCGAGCGATCGCCTTCAACGGGGCGACCGCCGCCGCAATCGGTCGTAAGCTGATCGGCGAGGTGCCAGGGCACATCACCTTGGTCGACCTCCCTTCGTCGAGCGCGGCGAACACTCGACCGTTCGACCAGAAGGCAAACGCATGGTCAGCGCTTGCTCAATTTTGCTTGCGCGCTCAGAGTGCGGCCAATGATTCCGGTAGATGAAGACGTAAGTAGCAGCGACAAACAGCTGTCGATGGTGGACGAGGCGCTGGTCGCGGGGACGATCGCCAACACCAATGGTCTGCTGGTGATCCTCGCCAAGCTCGTCGCCAAAGGCGTGTTCGACCGCTCCGACCTGCAGTCGTTTTCTGACAGCTATTCCAAGCCTCTCGATCATGTCGGGATGCGGGAGAATGAGCTGGTGACCCAGATGCAAGACCAGATGGAAAGCACGCTCGCCGAGCTGATGCGGTTCCTCAGTGAGCGCGACAAAGAGGGTTGAGCCAGCCCTCTCGGTTCGCTTACCTCCTCCGCTTCAATTCGCGATAGAATGCCTCGGGCGAAACGCTGATATCTTCCGCCACTGCACGCCACGCTCCGCGGGGAGGGAGCTTCCCGCCATTTAGGGCAAGCCATGCGTCGAGCCGCTCCTCGACGGTTTTCCGGCTCAGCAGCTCGACACGTGTTCGGGCTCGTTGAACTTCCCGAGCGAGATGACGGGTAAGCTGCTCGAGCAGCGCGGAAATCATGGCGAAGAGCGTTTCTCAACTGACCCATATCCGCTCGCGCGAGCCGTGCCTTTGCAATCACGACGGCATCGCAATGATATTCTGCGGAGAAAATTGAGCTTTCGGCTAGCACTGAGCCCGCCGTCGCTCGTTGCATCACGCCGACCGCCCCGGTCTCGCTATGGCGAACGAGATGCACGCAGCCGGAACGAACGACATAAAGATGCCGCACTTCATCACCCTGGTGAAAGAGCAGGGAGCCGGCTTCCGCGACGGTCTCGTGGGCAAGGAACCGATGGAGCGCATCGGGTAGCGTCGACATGATAGCGATCATGGTAAGCGAGTGGTTTGGCTGGCAAGACCCAATCGTCAATCAGCGCGGGAGTTGAGGATGAAAATCGCGATCGGGCTTTGCGTCGTGGCCCTGTTCGGTGCGCCGGCGTTTGGCGCGCCGGACCATGCCATGAGCGGCACGTCAGCGGGCGCAGGGCAACCATCATTGCATGAGACCGGCCAAAGCGCATTTGCCGCAATCGCCGAAGCCACTCGAGCGCTCGAGGCCGATCCGAGCACCGACTGGGCGAACGCCAACCTCGATGCTTTGCGTCAGCACCTTGTCGACATGGACAATGTGACGCTTCGATCTGTTGTCGCGACAAAGCCGGTTCGAGACGGTGTTCGCTTCGAGGTTACGAGCGATGATTCGCGCGTGCGCGAATTGATCGATCGCATGGCTCATATGCACGCCGGAATGGCGAGTCAGGAAAGTCCCTACAGGATTTTTGTCCAGAATTTGCCAAACGGCGTGGTCATGACGGTGACCGGGTCCACAGCGGCGGACGCCGCCAAGATCAGAGGCCTCGGCTTTTTCGGTTTGCTGACCGAAGGAGATCATCATCAGCGGCATCATCTGGCGCTCGCGAAGGGCCGGGAGATGCATCACTGATCTTGGTGCACCCGCTTCGCGCTGCTATTCGAGCATGATGCGCAGATCGATCGTCAACCTGATCGTGCTCCTGGCGGTCGTTCTGATGCCGTTAGGGATGGGAGCCGCGCCGGCAGCCGCGCATCAGATGCCGACGGTCGAGAGACCGATGCGGCACTGCCCTCAGCAGAAACCAAACCCCGGGAAGGCCGGGTTCATCGACTGTGTCATGGCCTGTTCTGCCGCATTGCCCGCTTCACCTGCCGCGGCGTACGAACCTCTTTCGATTGGCTGTGCCCCACCGACACGCCGTGTTGTGAAAAGCCTCCACGGTCTTCATCCGGAAACCGCGATCCCACCTCCCAAGAGCTCCTGAGATCTCGACACACATACCCGAGGTTCAGGAGACTTCCGTGATCAAATTCTACACCGTAGCAAGCGCGCTCGCGCTTGCGACCGTCTCATCGGCTGCTTTTGCTCAGCAGATGCAGATGCCAGCGATGGAGATGCCCGCTCCGGCGGATCACCCATCAAAAGAGACCCAAGCGACTCCCGAAAGCCACGAGCATATGGGCCAAATGCCGATGCAGCCCGGCGGGCCCGCCGATCACGAGAGCCACATGAACGGCGCGCTCGGCGCTTATCCGATGCAGCGCGAGTCCTCGGGTACCGCATGGCAGCCCGACATGTCCGAGCATCAGGCGCTTATGGCCATGTCCGGCGACTGGATGCTGATGGCTCATGGCGTGCTCAATCTCGTCTACGATCATCAATCGGGACGGCGGGGCGATGATATGGCCTTCGCGTCGGGAATGCTGATGGGCATGGCGCAGCGCTCCCTCGGCGATGGCACGCTGCAGCTACGGGCGATGATCAGCCCCGATCCGCTGATGGGCAAGCGCGGCTACCCGCTGCTGCTCGCCAGCGGCGAGACGGCGAACGGCGTCGATCGCCTGATCGACCGTCAGCACCCGCATGATTTCTTCATGGAAATATCGGCCTCGGTGTCGCAAAACATTGGGCGGAAAGGCAGCGTCTTCCTCTACGCCGGCCTTCCGGGAGAGCCCGCCTTCGGGCCGCCGGCGTTCATGCACCGCGAGGCAATCTTGGATTCGCCCGAAGCGCCGATCAGCCACCACTGGCTCGATTCCACCCATATCGCGTTCGGCGTATTGACGAGCGGGATCGTGGTCGATCGCTTGAAACTGGAGGTGAGCCGTTTCAACGCCCGCGAGCCCGACCAGCACCGGTGGAACATCGAGACGGGACCGCTGGACTCAACTTCAGTCCGGCTGTCGTGGAATCCGACGCCGGAACTCGCGTTGCAGGGCAGCTGGGGCAGGTTCAAGGACCCCGAGCAATTGGAGCCTGGGATCGACCAGACACGCTGGTCTGCTAGCGCCCTTTACGCGCGCGAGATTGCGCCGGGCTGGAAGTTTGCTGGCACGCTTGCCTGGGGACGGAAGACCGTCGAGCATCACAATGACGACGCTTATGTCGCCGAAGCATCGATCAAGCACCACGACTGGACCATCTTCGGTCGGGGCGAGATCACCGAGAATCGCGAGCTTATCGAGGACGAGGATCATGGCCGGGCTTTTCAAGTCGGCAAGATATCGCTCGGTGGCGTCAGGGATTTCAGGATCGCCAATCATATTTCGTGGGGTGTCGGCGGATTGTTGGCGGTGAACTTCGTACCCGACGGTTTGGCGCCGGTTTACGGCAGCCGTCATCCGGTCGGAACGATGGCATTCATGCGACTAAAGCTCCGCTGATTGACTAGCGTGTGCTCAGCCCACATATGGCGCGCGCGCTTCAGGCGTGGCCCCTTCGTCTAGCGGTCTAGGACGTCGCCCTCTCACGGCGAAAACACGGGTTCGAGTCCCGTAGGGGTCACCAGTCAATCAGCGCCCTAGCAGATTCTGATGCTGCAGCTTGGCTGAATGGGTCGCTTAGGCTGGCGGCTACTAACTCGGTCCAGCATTTCCTGAACGGCCGCGGGTCCGGCTAGTTCGCCATCGCGCGTGTCGTTAGGAGGGGGGCGAAAACGTCTCTCTTTTTTTGGATGCGTCGTGAAACCTGAGCTTCGCCGCTTCGGCAACAGCCAAAGCCCAGTCGTCGTCATCGACGACTTTAGTGGCGACAGCGAAGGAATCGCGGCCCTCGCGGACGCGCTCGCCCCATTCCCGCATGTCGGGGGCCGCAATTACTATCCGGGATTGCGCCGCATCATTACCGACAAAGACGGCGAAGCGATCGCCTATGTCGATCGCACCTGTCGGGAAGCGGCACAATTCATTGCCGGCGCCTTCGACGTGGGCGGCTTCGCTTTGATCGAAGCCAGCTTCTCGCTAGTGACGGACCGCCCCATCCAACTCTTGCCGCCGCAGCGCTGCCCTCATTTCAATTCCACCGATCAGAAATATTATGCGCTGCTGCATTATCTGAGAGTGCCGGCGAACAGCGGGACGGCTTTCTATCGCCAGCGGTCGACGGGGATCGAGCGCGTCACCGACGGCAATCTGCCGAACTTCGTCAGAACAGCGCAGGCAGAGGTCGTGCGCCTCCCGCCCGATTCGGGCTACATCAGCGGTTCCGACGCCTTCTTCGAGCAGATCGGAGCGATCGAAGCAATTCCCGATCGCATGATCATTTACCAGGGCAGCCTGCTCCATTCGGGCATCATCCCGACGGACATGAACTTCAGCACCGATCCGCGCGAGGGCCGCCTCACCACCAATATCTTCGTGCGGGGCCATTAAGGTTCAGGCCATCCGTCGAGCCTCCACAGAACGCGTTTTCAGCCATTGCTCAATGATCGTCGCAATTCGTGGAGCGGCATGGCCATCGCCATAAGGCAAGGACCGACGCGACATCGCCGCTAGGGCCAGCGGGTCTTGAAGTAGCCGCCGCGCTTCCGCCGTAATCCTCTCGGTCGACGTTCCCACCAGCCGCATATTGCCGGTGGCGATGCCCTCGGGGCGTTCGGTCTTTTCGCGGAGCACGAGCAAGGGCGTGCCGAGCGAAGGCGCTTCTTCCTGAATGCCGCCCGAGTCACTGAGGATCAGGTCGGCGTCGCGCATCCGGCGCACGAGCTCCGCATGGCCGCATGGGTCGAAGAGGGTGACATTGCGAGTGGTTGCGAGTTCGCGCGCGCATGACTTCCGCGACGCATGCGTTTGGGTGCAGAATCAAATCGATGGCCGCATCGCGGGCAATCTCGACGAGCGCGGCGGCAATGGATTGGAGCCCTCCGCCCCAGCTTTCCCTGCGATGGCAAGTTACGAGTATCCGCGGCCTTCCGCTTTGGCAGGGCTTAAACGGAGGCAGCTTCGCCTCGACCGCTCGGACGGCGTCGATGCTCGTGTTGCCGGTGATGTGGACCTCTCCGGACACTCGCTCTGCACGCAGATTGGCAGCGGCGGTCGGGGTCGGGGCGAACAAGAGATCCGCCCTCGCATCGATGGCTATTCGATACTCCTCCTCCGGCCAGGGTAGTCGCGGGTCATGGGTGCGGAGGCCCGCCTCGACATGCGCGACGGGAATTGCCGCGGCGAACCCGGCGAGCGCGGCGCCTAGCGCGCTCGATGTATCCCCTTGGACGACGAGCAGGTCCGGCGGCTCGCGCAGCAGCGGCGAAAACGTAGTGGTCACGTGGCGAACGTGCGCATGCGGATCTCTCCGACCCGGACAGCGAAGGTGGAGGCTGGGGAATTCGGACAGCCCAAAATCTTCTGGATCGAGGTCCGGATGCTGGCCGGTGAAAATCAGCGTGGGGGCAAGACCACGCACGTCGAGCGCATGGGCGAGGGGCGCCAGCTTGATCGCTTCAGGCCTGGTGCCGATCACCAGCCTTATGTCGGCAAAGTCCAGCCTTCCCCCTACCTCGGCGGGGGCCGTATGACGCCGTTATGAGGTCTGTTGCCAGACCTGGAGTTACCGTCTGCCGATTAATGCCGTGTTTGGCGCTGCAGAACGTCCATTCACCTGCCGTGAGTGCTAATCCCTTCGCTGATCAGCGAAAATTGTCGGCGTAGGCCTGGATCTTCATTCGAACGGGAGGCGCGACGATCAGATGATAGGTAAGGCCGTGCTTGTCGCAATAGGCGATCGCGGCCTCCTTGGTCGGGAATTTCATCCGGACCTGCGTATTTGTGTCGCCCGAGCCGTTCCAGCCGGTGAGCGGATCGGCACGTACGGCTTGCACCCGTTCGAACTCGAGCAGCCAGCCGCCCGTGTTCGCCTTGCCGGACTGCGTCGTCTTGCGCTCAAGCTCCGAAATGCGCGTGATCGTCATCGCTGTGGCAGGTGGCAAAGTGCACCGCGCAAATCAAGCGATGCCTGATGCGGCCGTCGCTCGATTGTGGTAAATCGCCTGTCCTTCCGAGTGAAACGGAGGGACCCATGACATTATCAAGATTGACCAGGCTGTTTTTGGCGGGAGCGGGGATTGGAGCAATCCTTTCCGTGGCTGCATCAGCTCAGCATCAAATGGCGGCCGCGCCGGGTGATCCGATCGGCAGCGCCGAGACCGCGGCGCCATCGTCGATCGCCAAGGGTGCCACTGTGATGACGGTCGATACCGACGGGAAGATCAAGGTGCTGCGCGAGGGCAAGAACGGCTGGACCTGCATGCCGGACAGCCCGGCAACGCCAGGCCGCGACCCGATGTGCATGGACGCGAATTCGCTGAAATGGGCAACCGCGTGGATGGGTCACAAGCCACCGCCTGATGGAGCAGTCGGAGTGATGTACATGCTCGAAGGCGGAACGGACGCTAGCAACACTGACCCTTATGCGACCAAGCCGACGGCGGACAACAACTGGGTCGAGACCGGCCCGCACATCATGATCGTGGGATCAAAGGAGATTCTTGCCGGCTATCCCTCCGGGCCGAAGCCGGAGACGTCGGCACCCTATGTCATGTGGGCCGGAACACCGTACGCGCACCTGATGGTGCCGGTGAACAAATAGGTCAGTAGGCCCGCGCGACTGCGAAATCGACCGCCTCGATGAGCGCGGCCTTCGCCTTGCTTGCTGGGAAGACGGCGAGAGCGTCGATCGCACGGCGGCCATAGTAACGCGCGCGTTCGATCGTGTCGGACAGGGCTTCGGTCGAACGGAGGAGGGACACGGCGCGAGCGAGGTCCGCGTCCGACACGCGCTCGCCGGTCATGGCCATGCGCCAGAAGTCGCGGTCCTCGCCGTTGGCGCGTGCGTGAGCGATGATGACCGGAAGCGTCACCTTGCCGTCGCGGAAATCGTCGCCGGCGTCCTTGCCCATGGTCGCTTCGTCTGACGCATAGTCGATCACGTCATCGGTAAGTTGGAAGGCGATGCCGAGATTTCGGCCGTAGCATTCGAGCGCGAGTTCCGTTTCCTCGCTGGCCTCGGCGACCACGGGAGCGACGCGGCAAGCGGCGGCGAACAGCGCCGCGGTCTTGGCGCTGATGATTGCGAGATACTGCTCTTCGTCGGTGTCGATTCGCCGCTGGGCGGTCAGCTGCTCGACCTCTCCTTCGGCAATCACCGCGGACGCGTGACTGAGTATGCTCAGGACCTTGAGGCTACCGTCTTCGACCATCAGCTCGAAAGCCCGCGAGAAGAGGAAATCGCCAACGAGGACGCTCGCGCTATTGCCCCAGATGAGGTTGGCCGTGCGCTTGCCACGGCGCATTCCGGAGCCGTCGACCACATCGTCGTGGAGCAAGGTCGCTGTGTGGATGAACTCGACCGCCGCAGCGAGCTTGTGATGCCGTGTGCCTGGGTATCCCAGCATCGCCGCGGAGGCGAGGGTGAGCATTGGGCGCATCCGCTTCCCGCCGCCCGCGATAAGGTGGCCAGCGAGTTCGGGGATTAGAGCGACTTTGCTCTGCATCCGCTCGAGGATGACGGCGTTGACTCCATTCATGCCGATCGCGACCAACTCAATCAGCGGGTCGAGCGAGGGCTCCGCTTTGCTCCAAAGGGGGTAGACAGTTGCGGTCACGGCGCCCCGTTAGCGGGGAACCGTCGTTTTTCCTAGCCGGCCGGGAGCGTCAGTCTCGCGAGCAGGCCGCCAAGATCCTCGCTTTCCTCCAGCGTGATCTTGCCGCCGTAGATCTCGGCGACATCGCGGACGATGGCGAGGCCGAGGCCCGTACCGGGTTTCCCGGTCGTGTCGAGCCGGGCACCGCGGGTGAACAGATTATCCCGTGCGGCCTCCGGAATACCGGGTCCGTCATCCTCGATTTCGATGTCGACCGTCCTGCCCTTCGGCTCGACGGTGACGAACACCCGGCCATGACCGTATTTGGCGGCATTCTCGACCAGGTTGCCGATCATTTCGTCGAGGTCTTGGCGCTCGACCTGGACCTGCGCGCGATGGCTTCCGGCGATGTCCACCGTGACGTCTTCATAGAGACGATCGACCGCTCGCTGCACCGCCTCGAGGCTTTCCCAAACGACCGCTCGCGCATGCGGGGTCGCGCGGCGGCCGATGGCGCGAGCGCGGGCGAGGTGGTGGTCCACCTGCCGCCGCATCGCCGCCGACTCGCGGATGATGGTCTCGTCCAAGTCGGGCGAATTGGCGGTTGCGGCGTTGGTGATGACGGTGAGCGGAGTTCTTCAGCGCGTGCGCCAGATTGCCGGCATGACGCCGCGCTTCCTCCGCCTGCTCCTCGCTGTGCGCGAGCAACTGGTTGATCTCTTCGGTAAGTGGGCGGATCTCCGTCGGAAAATCTTGGCCGATGCGCGTCTTTTCGCCCGAGCGGATCGAAGCGACTTCACGCCGAACTCGTCGCAACGGCCATAGGCCATAGAAGGTTTGCAGCGCGGCAAGGATGAGCAGGCCGACGCCGAGAGCGGTGAAACTCCAGATCAAGGTCAAACGAAGGCGATGGATGCGCTCGTCAATCGTCTCCCGCGACTGCGCGACCTGAAAACGCCAACGCACCGGCGAACCCGGCAGAATCGCGTCGCGCTCGGCGATGCGCAGCGGGTCGGCATGATCCGTCGTCGAGAATTCGTTGCTATCGTAAAGATGCGGTTTGACGTCGTCGTGACCTTCCGAAACGCGCAATCGACGATCCCACAGCGATCGCGATGGGAAGGTTTCCGCCCCTGCGCCGCTAATCTGGAAGTAGAGCCCTGAGTAAGGCTCGATGAAGCGCTGGTCGGCCGGTTGGCGGTTGAAACGCACCTCTCCGTCGGGTCCGATCTCGGACGCGGCAATCAACGATTTGTTGAGGATGAGAATTAGTTGATTATCGAAATCGTCGACGATCGAGCGGGTGAGCACGCGATCGAGAGCGTAGCCGCCCATCAAAAGCAGCGCCACGATCCAGATGGCCGCGATGCCGATCATCCGCCGGGTCAGCGAACCGGTGAGCTGCCGGTCCGCCAATGTCCTGGCGGCTGGTCGAGCGTCGGAAGCCCTTGGGGCCGCCGCCGTCGCCGGGGCGGCTTGTTTGTTCAACCCTGCGGTTCCTCCAGGCTGTAGCCGAGGCCGCGAATCGTGGTGATCACGTCGGGCCCAAGCTTCTTGCGGATGCGGGTGACGAATACTTCGATGGTGTTGGAGTCGCGATCGAAGTCCTGGTCGTAAATATGTTCGATAAGCTCAGTGCGGCTCACGACCTTGCCCTTGTGGTGCATCAAATAGGAGAGAAGCTTGTACTCCTGCGCCGTGAGCTTCACCGGCTCGCCCGCCTTGGTGACCTTGCCTGAACGCGTGTCGAGGCGAATGTCCCCGGCTATCAGTTCCGAGCTCGCGATCCCGGCGCTGCGACGGATCAATGCGCGGAGTCGTGCGATCAGCTCTTCGGTTTGGAAGGGCTTGGCGAGATAATCGTCGGCGCCGGCATCGAGTCCGGCGACCTTGTCCGACCAGCTGTCGCGGGCCGTCAGCACCAGGACCGGCATCTTCCGCCCTTCCTTGCGCCAGCGGTCGAGCACGGTGAGGCCGTCGACTTCCGGAAGCCCGAGGTCGAGAATCACTGCGTCGTAATTTTCCGTCGATCCGAGATAGTGCCCATCTTCGCCGTCGGTGGCGAGGTCGACCGCATAGCCCGCGCCTTCGAGCGTCGAACGCAACTGCCGCCCGAGATTGGGTTCGTCTTCGACGATCAGAACGCGCATTACTGCTCCCCGGATGATTTCTTCGCGCCCTCAACCCATGTTGCGGCGTTCGGTTGCTTTAGCGAAACAACTGGGGTCGTCGGTGGCAAAGTCAATGTTTTAGTCATTGCGGAGAGCAAGGGCGCCGCGGGATCGCAATGTTCCAATTGACGAATGATCGTTCAGGGCCGCGACCGGCGAATGATGCGTCCGGTGGCAGCGTCGACGTCGACCCAGATCACTCGGCCGTTCTGCATGAACTTCAGACGATAGGTGCCGCCATTGAACTCCGGGCCGAGATAGTCGGCGCCGCCCATGAACGGTATGACGCGCCGCTCGAGCTGCGGCAACGGCATGGAGCGGCCCTCGCGCGTCGCCTCAAACGCGCGCTGCTGCTCGCGGACGGGACCGTCGGGATCGGCGCGCGGCGCACGGTTGGATTCGGAGCGCGGCTGGCGGTCGCGCGGACGGTCGGCCAGAGCGGGTGCACTGGTCAGACCGGCCGCAATGGCGACCGCAAGAAGGGTACGCAACAGGGTCATGATTACGACTCTCGTGGGGCGTCCTTCTAACACAGCGCTTTGAATGCGCTATTAATGCCTCAGCAGGGCGACGTTCAGGGACCAGAACGTCCACAAGGGGTCGCCCGAACTTGATTCAGGGTCCATTTGCGAGGCCCGCACCGTCCATCGTCAGCATGGATGCTGAAACAAGTTCAGCATGACGGATCGGTTCGCTAGTGACCCCGCATGGCAGCGCCGATCCTCTCTTACGAAGGCCTAGGACTCGTCCAGGGCGAAGGCTGGCTGTTCCGCAATCTCGACGTCTACATTGGGGAGCGGGATCGGCTGGCGCTGATCGGCCGCAACGGTGTGGGCAAGACGACCCTGCTCAAGTGCCTGGCCGGCCTGATCGACCCAGATGAAGGCAAGCGCACGATCGTTCCCGGCACGCAGGTGGTGATTCTGGAACAAGATCCGGCGATGAGCGGATTCGAAACGCTGCGCGAGTGGGCCGAGAGTGGCCCGAACGGGCCCGAGCCTCACGCGGCCGCCGCGATCGCGGATCAGCTCGGCATCGACCTCTCGCGGCCGGTGGCCACCGCGAGCGGCGGCGAGCGGCGGCGGACGGCGATCGCTCGAGCGCTCGCACAGGAGCCCGACGTATTGCTGCTCGACGAGCCGACCAATCACCTCGACCTCGGCGCGATCGAGTGGCTGGAAGAGTGGCTGAAGCGATTCAAGGGTGCATTCATCGTCATCAGCCACGACCGCGCGTTTCTGACGCGGCTGACCCGGAGTTGCCTGTGGCTCGACCGCGGTCAGCTGCGGCGCGCGGAGATCGGCTTCGGCGGGTTCGAGGCCTGGACCGAACGGGTCTACGAAGAAGAAGCCAAGGCGGCCGAGAAGCTCGATGCGAAGTTGAAGCTGGAGCTGCACTGGCTACAGCGCGGGGTTACGGCGCGTCGGCGGCGCAACCAGGGACGGCTCGCCAAGCTCCACGAGATGCGGGCGCAGCGCGCCGCGATGCTGGGCTCCGGCGGAACCGCAAAACTCGCGCTCGCGAAGGACGATGTGCGCTCCAAAACCGTGATCGAAGCGGATAACGTCAGCAAGAGCTACGGTGAACGTCCGATCATCCGCGACTTCTCACTGCGCATCCAGCGCGGCGATCGAATCGGGATCGTCGGCCCGAATGGGGCGGGGAAGACGACCCTGCTGAAGCTCCTGACGGGCGAGCTTGCCCCCGACAGTGGCTCCGTCACGCAGGCTAAGACTCTCTCTGGGATCGTTATCGACCAGCAGCGCAAGCTGATGGATCCGGCCAAGCGCGTTCGCGACGTGCTCGCGAACGGCGGGGACTGGATCGACGTCCGCGGGTCGAAGAAGCACATCAAGGGATATCTCAAGGAATATCTGTTCGACCCGGCAATCGCCGACGCCCCCATTGCCTCATTGTCGGGGGGCGAGCGATCGCGAGTGCTGCTCGCTCGGGAGTTCGCGAGAGCAGCGAACCTGCTCGTGCTCGACGAACCGACCAACGACCTCGATCTGGAGACTCTCGACCTGCTGCAGGAGGTCATCGCGGATTACGACGGAACCGTGCTCATCGTCAGTCACGATCGCGATTTCCTCGACCGGACGGTGACGATTACGCTCGGCCTCGACGGGTCGGGCAAAGTCGATGTGGTGGCGGGGGGTTATGAAGATTGGGTCCGAAAAAGGTATCGGGCGGTTCGTGCCCCGGCGAAGGTCGCGGCCCAGGCAAAGACAGCTATCGCCCCTGGACCCCGGCCTACGCCGGCGAACAAGCTGAGCTACAAGGACCAGCGCGACTATGATCGCCTTCCGGGCGAAATCGAGCGGTTGGAGGCGGAAGTTGCCGTCGACGAAGCTGCACTCCACGACCCCGACCTCTATGCTCGCGATCCGGATCGTTTCACTGAGCTCACCGAGCGCATCGCTCGGAACCGGTCCGAGATCGAAGCGCACGAATTGCGCTGGCTTGAAGTCGCCGAAATGGCTGAGGCTTTGAACGCCTGAAATCCGCGGGCATATTAAGGTGCGGAGGGCGTGGGCGAATGGAGCAAACTGTTCGAGAGCGTTTCGTTGTGGTGGACGACTTCCTTCCCGAGGAAGACGGGCTCTCCATGCGAGCGGATATCGAGAAGCACTTCTCGAACCCGGCGCAGCATTCCCCGCCGATCCATCAAGTCTGGAATTATTGGTACGTTCCCGGCTCCTACACCTATTTGCGAACGGCTCCCGAGAAAGTGATCGCGAGGGAAAAAGTCGAAAATTTCGTCGAGAGGCTCCGTACCTGGTCAGCGCAGAACCTGGGCTTCGCGGCCGTCACCTGGCCCTATCTCAGCTTGTACGTGCCGGGATGCGCTCAGGGGCTACACAATGATTCCACCAATGGACGGTTGGGATTTGTCTATTCGCTAACGCCGAACTCACGGCAGACGATTGGCGGTGAGACGGTGCTGGTTCAGGACCGGGACCTCTTCCGCTCGAACCTGGATACTGCGGCCGCGGGGACGGGTCTCTACGACCTCGTCCCGCCGCAGTTCAATCGGCTCATCCTGTTCGACGATCGCATTCCCCACGCGGTGCAGCGGGTCGACGGCTCGATGGACCCGCTAGAAGGCCGCATCGTCCTTCACGGCCACATCAGCGAGGCCGGAGTCGTGGCCGAAGGTGGGCTTTCGGGGGAGGTCGTCCAGGCCACCATCAACGAGGCCCTTCAGGACGTCCGGGAATTCGTCGATTCGACCGTGAAGGGTCCGCTCGTCTTCCAACTGGAGATCGGAGCGACAGGCGAAGTCGGGGCGTCGCGCATTCTCTTCGACAGGCTGGCCAGCAGCGACGGCGGAGACCTCGACGCGCTCCGTTCCGAAATCGCGGAGCGCATCGGCGCCGTTCAATTCCCGTCCGGCTCGGCAACCACCTTAGCGAACGTTCCACTCATCTTCTGAAGCGAAGTGAACACGCGTCGTCCGCGGATCAGCGTATGGGTTCGCCGAGCGTGAGTTGACGAATGAACCTCACGGGCGGTGAGCCGTGGCTCAGCGCCGAATCGTGGAACTTGCGGAGCTCGAATCCAGGGCGCTTCTCGGCATCCGCCCGGAAATCCTTCCACTCCTGATAGCCCACGAAATAGGTCGGCAATTGCGCTGAGCTCAGCTGCAGGCGGGTCCACTTGCCGGCGGCCTCGCGCTCCTGCTGGAAGGCGGTTTTGGTCATTAGCTCCATCGCTTGATCGCGCGTGAGCGTGCCGGCATGAAAGTCCTGGTCGATGATCGCGTTCACCGGCATGCGCATCTGAAATTTATAATGGGCCAGCAGATAGCGGGGATCGCGATTGAGAAATCCGCCGTCGGCCATCACGTCCTGGCTGTAGCAGGCCCAACCCTCGATCATCGGGCTCGACTGCAGCACGGCCCGGAGTTGCGACTTGTATTGATTGGAATGCGCCAGTTGCAGCAGGTGTCCGGGTACGGCCTCGTGCACCGTCAGCTCGTAAATGGCCCATTTGTTGTATTCACGCAGGAACGATGCAGCCTGTTCTGCCGTCCAGTCTGTCGGAATCGGCATCACGTCGTAATAGCCGCGCTGGTCCTTTTCGAGCGGTCCCGGCATGTCGGCATAGGCAACCGCGACTCCGCGCGCATATTCAGGCATCTCCATCGCATCGAAGCTGGATCTGGGAAAGCCGACGATATCCTTGGCTTTGGCGAAGGCGATCGCCTGATCCAGCGTTTCGCGCGCGAAGGGCAGCATCTGATCGCGTGGCGGCGCGTCTGCGTAGACCTTCGCCAGCCCCGCTTCGATCACCGCCTGCTGTTGCGCGGGAGTGGGGCTGGCGGGCGCAAGCGGCGCACCGGCATCGCCCTTGATCATGCCCGCCGCGACTTCATACATCCGGGCGCGGAGTGACTGGATTTCCATCTCGGCGCGCGCGCGTATTTCCTGCCTGGTGAGCGTCGAGTTGAGCGCGAGGCGCAGCTTCTGGTCATAAAGCGCTACACCGATCCGCTCATTGCCTTTCGCGTTGGGGACGAGCTCGTTGTCGAGCCACTCCTGATTCTTGGCCACAGCTGCTTTGGCAGCGGCTGCGGCGCGCTCCAGCCGTGCCTGCTCGCCTGCCGGCAACGCGCCCTTCTGCTTGATGATGTCGTCGATCAGCGAGTTGAGACCAGGGTTCTGCTTCGCGGCAGTCTGCGCGTGGATCAGTGGCACTCGAGCGGGGACGAGCGCGTCGCGCGTCTGCTGCAGGAAAGCAGGTAACGCCTCGAGGCGGCCTGTCGCCGATCGAAGCCGGTCGGCAAGCGGCGCAAATTCGCGGGACATCAAGGCGAAGAGGCTAGTGCCAGTTGGGTACGAATAGGTCACCGGGTCCCACGCCCAGTCCTGCAACCGGGCGTCGCTGAAAATCATGTAGTCGAGCTGATCCTTAAGCAGAATCGCGTCGACCTGGTGCTCGCGGCTTAGCTGTGAGCGATCGAACCGGGCGAGGTCGGCGAGCGACCGTTCCGCAAAGGCCCGTCGCGCCGCACGCCCCTTCGCGGAAACGTCAGGGAGTAGAGCATCGTAGCGATGTTCGCCGATCTGCGTTGCGGTGACAGGGTCAAGCCTCAGATATTCATCGACAATGCGGTCGCTGAAAGTGTCAAAACGCCCATCCTCATTCGTCCGTTCGATCGCCGCCGAGGCCGGCGCGACGAACGGAAAACCGATGGTGGCTACACTAAGGCTCAGGGCATAGATCAGACGCATTGGAAATCCCTCCTTTCACGCTGATGCGCGGCCCTGCACTTCAGCCACAATCTTATCCTCCGCTCACGCTAACGCTGCGGTGCGCTCCTTGATTCGCCGCTCGAGGATTGTGAGCGGCATCGCACCTTCCTTCAGCACCTCGTGGAACTGCTTCAGGTCGAACTTTGGACCCAACGTCTTCTGCGCCTCGGCTCGGGCGCGTGTCCAGGCAATGTGGCCGATCTTGTAGCTGCACGCCTGTCCGACCGAAGCGCAATAGCGTTCGATCTCGCGCTGGGCGCGGCCGCGCGCAAAGCCGGTCGTGCCGACCATATAGTCGATCGCCTTCTCGCGACTCCAGCGCTTGGAATTGAGGCCCGTGTCGACCACCAGCCGCGTCGCACGGAAGAGGAAGCTCTGGAGATAACCGGCCTTCTCTAGACCCGTGTATCCGCCGAGCTCGTCGGCGAGTTGCTCCGAATAAAGCGCCCAACCTTCGCCATAAGCCGAATAGAAACTGATCTTTCGGATCATCGGCAGATCGCCCGATTTTTGCGCGATGCTGATCTGCAGGTGATGGCCAGGCACGCCTTCGTGATAGGTCAGAGATGGCAGACTATATTTGGGCCAATCGCCCGTCGATTTCAGGTTGATGAAATAGATCGCCGGCCGTGAGCCATCGAGAGAGGCTCGGCGATAATAGCCGTTCGACGCCCCGTCCTGAATCTCCGGCGGCACTCGGCGGATCTCCAGCGGCTGCGACGGAAGGGTGGCGAAGGCGTTGGGGAGCCTCGCCGTCATTCCGGCCACGCCGGCGTTGAGACCCTTGATCAGCTCAGCGCGTCCTTCGTTGGTGTTCGGGTAGAGCTGACTCGGGTCATTGTTCAGCGCCTGCAGCCGCTCGCCGACACTGCCCGTGGTGTGGCCGGCCGCTTTGAGCAGCACGTCCAGTTGAGAGGTGAGGTCCGCCACTTGTTCGAGGCCGATCTGATGTACCTGATCTGGCGTGAAATTGGTCGTGGTCGCCTGGGCGAGCGCCGCTGCATAAATCTGGTCGCCGCGCGGGATCCGCCATGCGCCGTCGCCCGCGGGGGTCGTTGCCCGGAGCTGTTCGACGGCGGCAATCTGTCGGTCGAGGGCGGGGTAAACGTCCTTCGCCACGATCCCCGATGCGCGCCGCGCCCAATCGCCCGATACCCCCTTCGCCGCTGCGCGGGTGACGAGGGATTCGACCATCGTGCTCTTCTCCGCCGCCGGCTTGCGCAGCTCGCGCATCTGACCGAGCGCCAGGTCGAGCGACCAGCCCGGCGCGACATAGCCGCGTGCCGCCTGGCGCTTCTGCTCGGCGGTCTCATTGTCGAGCAACGTCGCGAATTGCTGGAGCCGCGAGAGATACGCTTCGGCATCGGCCGCGGTTTCGATCGTGTGCGCCGAATTGAGGAAGTCGGGAATCGAGAAATAGACGCCGTCCTGCTGGCTGATCAGATAGGGGCTTTGCACGGAATCGAGATCGAACATCTCGGGCGCGGTGATGTTGGTGCCGATGTCGTAGATGACGATCTCGCGATTGAGCGCCGCCGCCGGGGACAGGCCGGCCGGATCGATTCCGTTGAGCTGCGCGAGGAACTTGCGGTTGCGCGCCAGCTCCTCGGCGCGGGCCTGCTGATAGGGCCGTGTGTCCAGCTTCGACTTGAGATCGGCGAGCTCGCCCTTGTCGAGCCCGAGCTGGGTGGCGAAAGTCGGAGCGGAACGCACCTGCTCCTGAAAGATGGCGTCGAACAGCTGATTGAGAGCAGCGTCGCCGGAACCGGCTGCCGCCGGCGCGGCCAACACCCTGCCCGACAGGAACGGCAAGGAGAGCGCGGCGGCGCTTCCGGTCCAGAGAAATTCGCGGCGGTCCATTTTCGTCCCCTCGGAGTTGAATCGGGGAGGGACGATAGCGCCCGCGCAGCCGCGAGCAACGACGCTCGTCGAAAACTGTGACTACGCCTGCAGACGATATTGCTTCAGCAGATCGTAGAGCGTCGGCCGGCTGACCCCCAGCAGCTTCGCCGCGCCCGAAATATTGTTCTCGGTACGGCTCATCGCCTGGCGGATCGCCTTCCGGTCGGCGAGCTCGCGCACCGCGCGCAAGTTGATCGCGCTAGGCTGCTCCGCCACGTTTACCGGCAGGTCGAGGTCGTCCGCTCCGATCGTTCGCGCATCCGCCATGATGATCGCGCGCTTGATCCGGTTCTCCAGCTCGCGAACGTTCCCGGGCCAGGCGTAGGAGTCGATGGCGGCAAGCGCGTCGGCTGACAGGGCCTGGACCTTGGAATTGAGTTCACGTGCGAAGCGGTTGACGAAATGCCGAGCGAGCAGGACCGCGTCGCCCGGCCGTTCGCCGAGCGATGGTATTTTCACGACGATCTCGGCGAGCCGGTAGTAAAGATCCTCGCGAAAACGACCGTCGGTTATCATGCTTTCGAGGTCCTGGTGAGTTGCGCAGACGATGCGCGTATCCACTGCGATCGGCTGGCGGCCGCCGATCCGCTCGATCACGCGTTCCTGCAGGAAGCGCAACAGCTTCACCTGCAACGGAAGCGGAATGTCGCCGACCTCGTCGAGGAAGAGCGTGCCGCCCTCCGCGAGCTCGATCTTGCCGACGTTCGATTTGACCGCGCCGGTGAAGGCGCCGCGCTCATAACCGAAAAGCTCCGCTTCGAGCAGGTTCTCGGGGATCGCTGCGCAGTTGATCGCAATGAATTCGCCCTTGCGACCGCTCTTCTCGTGCACGGCCCGGGCCAGAAGCTCCTTCCCGGTACCGCTGGCGCCCAGCAGCATTACTGACACGTCCGCGTTGGCGACGCGCTCGATCGTCCTCGCCACCTTCAGCATTTCGGGTGCTGCGGTGATCATCGAGCCGAGCACGGTTGTGCCGCCGGCTTCCAAGCGGCGATTCTCGACTTCGATCTCGTGAAGATGGAAAGCGCGGGCGACGATCAGTCCGAGATCGTCGATGTCGACCGGTTTCTTGTAAAAGTCGTAAGCGCCCATGCCGATGGCCTTCAACGCGCTCTCGCGGGCTCCGTGGCCGCTCGCGACGATGACCTTGGCGTCGGGTTTGAGCCGCAGGATATCTTCCAGCGCGGCGAAACCTTCGTCGGTCCCGTCGGGGTCGGGCGGCAGTCCGAGGTCGAGTGTGATCACCGAGGGTTCGTGCGCTCGCAGCGCTTCGATCGCGCTGGCGCGGTCGCTCGCGCACACCACGCGATAGCCCTCATAGGCCCATTTAAGCTGCCGCTGCAGTCCTTCGTCGTCCTCGACGACTAGCAGGACGGGGAGTTCGTCTGTCTCGCTCATGCGCTTTTCCGTTCAGATTCAAGGACCGGCTCGGCGGCCGGCAGGCTGATGGTGAAGCTGGTGCCTTCTCCGGGTCGGCTGTCGACATCCATTCGCCCACCCATTGCGGCGATGAGGGACCGCGCCTCGAAGGCACCGATGCCGAAACCGCCGGGCTTGCTGGACGAGAAAGGCTGGAACAAGCGATCCCGGACGAAGTCGGAGTCCATGCCGACACCTTTGTCCGCAATGGTGATGGCGACGGTCGAATCCTTGCACGTCGCGCGGATGGTGACGGGGTTGGCGGGCGAGCAGGCTTCGACCGCGTTCTGCACCAAATGGCCGACCGCCTGCTCGAGGGCGTTTCCGTCGACCGCCGCCCACAGGTTCGTGTCGCCGAGAAGTTTGACCTCATGATCCCCGCGCTTGGCGGCAATCGCCGCGGTCAGGATCGGGCGGAGCGGCTGAGGCTCAACCCGCTGGACCCGCATCGCGGAGCGCGGCGACAGACGCGCGAGGAGCTCGTTCATCTTGCCGACCGAGCTCTTGAGCGTCTCGATCATGTCGGCCCGGAACTCAGGATTGTCGGCATGCCGCTCGGCATTGCGCGCGAGCAGCGAGAGCTGACTGACGAGATTTTTCACATCGTGCAGGATGAAGGCGAAGCGGCGGTTGAATTCCTCGAACCTTTGCGCCTGCGACAGTGCCTGCTGGACGTGCGCCTCGGCGAGCGCGCTCGCAGCGTGACGGCCGGCGGCGCGAAGAAGATCGAAATCTTCCCAGTCGAGTGGCCGGTTGTAGTCCGGCGCGGCGAGAACGACGATGCCGATGAGGCGAGCGTGGTGGATCAGCGGAATGCCGGCCCACATGCGCTCGTTGGCGACCATCGCCGCGGGCACTTGAACCGAACGATCGGCCGGACTCGCCCAGCCAAGCCGCAATCCTTCGAACTCGACGATCCGGCCGAGCTGTTCGATCTGGGTCCACCAGTCGGCTCCATCGTTGAGCAGTTCGACCGCGGGATGAGGCCCGGGCCAGTTCCAGGATGCGACGGCACTGATCGCTCGGCTGTCATTGACCAGCAGGATCCCCCCGGGTGAGTCCACCATGTCGACAAATGCCTTGATGATCCGCTCGGATAGCGGCGGCGCGTCGGATCCGGCCCGGCCAAGCGTTTCGGTGAAGCGCAGCCATTCGGTGCGATAGTCGTAGCGATGCTCGAACAAATGCTTGGCGAGCTTGACCTTCATCCATCCGTGCGCGCGCTGCGACAGGACCAGGGCGGCCGTCGACATCAGCATCACGGCGAGGATGATCACGGTGGAGGCGCTCGACCAGTCCCAATGGCTGCGCCTCAGGGCGGTGGCGAGTATGGCCATGACCGCGAAATAGGCACAGATTCCGAGCAGCGAGAGCGACTGGAACGTCGCGGCGCGCGAAAGTCGGATCTTGAGCGATGTGCTCGGCGCCGTGCTGGCCGCGAACAAGGGTGCGACCGCGGCCATGAAAAAACCGCGCCATTCGAATAGCGTGCCCGAGCCGCTGCCGCCGAGATATGCGAGTGTGTAGAGGTTGAGATCATATCCCCACATCAGGGTCAGGCCGAGCATCGCCGGCCGAATGTTCACTCGACTTTCCGGCGCCGCCTGACCGTAAATATTGTGGACGAGGACGAGCACCCCAGCGGCCATCGTGATCCGGAGCAACCGCTCGCTGGCGAACATGTCGTCGATGCCCGAAGGCGGCGCCGCGATCATCAAAAGGTTGAGCGCAAGCTGGACCCCGATGACGAGCGCAACCGCTCCGAACACCAGCCTGATCCCGCCGTGGCTCCCGCGCTTGAGATCGCCCGACATGGCGTGGAGCAGCACGATCCACGACAGGTTCCGGATGGTTTCGATTAGGATGGTAACGAGGTCGGTTGGTCCGCGTACGGCACTGATCGAAGCCCAAATCGCGGTCGCGAAGCAGGCGCCGATGAGGAGTCGTGCGGGGCCCTCCACACGGCTGCGAAGCCGCCACATGATAACGGAGGCGAACACGCATGCCGCCAGCGCGTAGCTCCAAAAGGCGACTAAGCCGCCCACGCGCCCACCCCCAGAGTTGTGGTTGTCAAATTCACCGACATGAGCGCGGGTGTCGCTAAACTTTACAAACAAGTGATGAACGCGCTGGAATTCGTCAGCCTGAACTTGTTTCAGCGTCCATACTGGTGAAGGGCGGAGTTGGTCTCGAAAATGGCAGGAGAGCGGTGATGGAAAAGCGCCTCGTCGGAGAGAGCGGAATCGCAATTGCCCCTCTGGCGTTGGGCGGGAACGTGTTCGGTTGGACGGCGGACGAAAAGACCAGTTTCGACATTCTCGATGCCTTCGTCGACGCCGGCGGCACGATGATCGATACGGCCGACGTTTACACCGCCTGGGTCCCCGGCCACCAGGGCGGCGAGAGCGAAACGGTCATCGGCCGCTGGCTCAAGCGCGATCCTTCAAAGCGCGACAGGGTGGTGATTGCGTCGAAGGTGGGGTTCGTGGCGGGCCTGGCGCCGGAGTCCATAGCTCCCGCTTGCGATGCATCGCTCCAGCGTCTCGGGATCGAGAGGATCGATCTCTATTATCAACATAAGGACGACGAAAAGGTCCCGCTTGCCGACAGCCTCGGCGCGTTCGACCGGCTGGTGAAGGCCGGCAAGATCCGTGCAATCGGCTTGTCGCAATTTACGGCGCCGCGGCTGCGGGAGGCTTTGGAAACAGCCGCGGCCAATGCGCTCGAGAAACCCTGTTGTCTTCAGACCTGGTACAATCTCGTGGAGCGGGAAAAGCTCGAAGGCGAGCTGCGCGATGCGGCTCTTGCCGACGGGCTAGGCATCTTTCCGTTCTACAGCCTCGCCAACGGCTTTCTCACCGGCAAGTATCGGAACAAGGAGGATTTGGACAAAAGCCCACGAGGCCTGCGGAACATCGCTTATCTTGAAGGGAAGGGTCTGCGCGTCGTGGAGGCGCTGGACTCGGTGGCTGCGGAGACCGGCGCGGCACTCGCGACGGTGGCCTTGGCCTGGACCATGGCCCAGCCGGGGATCACTGCGGCCCTCGCAAGCGCAACGAGCCTGGACCAGTTGCGCGAGCTTACCGAGGCGATGCATCTGACGCTAAATCCGGATCAAATTTCGCGGCTCGATGAGGCCAGCGCCGAAGCGGTTCCGGCCTAATCGCCGCGCTGCGCCTGCAGTTCCGCCACTCCTTCGATCAGATCGGCCCAAGCGTTCAAATCGGCCCGGGCCGTTTCAGATTGCTGAGCGGCGTGGCACCGAATGCCGGCGATGATCGTGTTCCAGCCACAATCGCCGGCGATTTCATCGTCGTCGGCCGAGGCTTCCAACTTTGCGCAAATCACCTCGCGGCTGTTGCGCGGCCTCGCTGCAATTTCTCATTACCTTCCACGAACGGCCACCGGCGAGCGACGAACGTCCGTTGCTAACTCTTTTTAAGAATGTCGAGCGCTGCCACGGTCATCGCCTCGGTCGCGGTCGAAATCACCGTCTGGGCGTCGGGCGCCCATAAGGGGCTGTGCAGGGAGGGCAGTTTGGTCGTGTCGCCACCGGCCGAATCCCACTTCGCCTTGGGAACACCGCCGACCCAAAAGAGCGTGCCCTCGATCGATTGGTCGCCAAGCCAATAGCGGCCCACGTCCTCGCCGACCATCAATGGCGGCAGGACCGCCGTCCGCTCAGCTCCGAAATGATCGCGGAACACCTTCGTCGCTCGGTTGGAGAGTGCCTCCGAATTGAATGTCGCGGGGGTATTCTGATCCTCACGGACGGTGACCACCGGCATTCGGTCGTCGGGCACGCCCGCCGCAATCGCTTCGCCTCGGGCTATCCGCTTGATGCCGTCGAGCAAGAGTTTGCGAACCCCGGGCTTGTAGCTCCGGACGGTGAGCTGCAGCTTCGCTTCGTCCGGGATGATGTTGTGCTTGGTTCCGGCCTGGAAGCTTCCAACCGTGACCACCGCCGGATCGATGGGGTTGTTCTCGCGACTGACGAGGGTCTGGAGGGCGACCACGATACGGGAGGCGAGGACGATCGGATCCTTGGTGGTTTGCGGCGCGGCGCCGTGACCGCCGACACCCCGCACCAAAATGTCGACGCTGTCCACGTTCGCCGTGGTGTAGCCCGGAGTCAGTCCGATCACGCCTGCGGGGAGATTGGCTGAATCGTGAAAGGCGAGCACATAGCTGGGCTTCGGAAAGCGGGTGTAGAGCCCATCACCAAGCATCGCCTTCGCCCCTTCGCCCGTCTCCTCGCCCGATTGCAGGATCATCACCAAGGTTCCGGACCATTGGTTCTTCATCGCGACGAGGCGCCGGGCCGTCCCAAGAAAACTCGCCATGTGCGTGTCATGCCCACAAGCATGCGAAACGGGAGTCTCCGTGCCGTCCGGGAGCTTGGCCGTGGCTTTGGACGCGAAGGCCAGCCCGGTCTGCTCCTTGACCGGGAGCGCGTCCATGTCGGCGCGGATCATCAGCACCGGCCCGGCGCCATTCTTCATCACTGCAACGACGCCGGTTTTGCCGACATGCTCGGTCACTTGGAAGCCGAGCTTCTTCATTTCCGGAGCGAGCTTGGCCGGTGTGCGGACCTCCTGCATCGACAGCTCGGGATTGGCGTGGAGGTCGCGATAGAGCGCCATCAGCTGCGGCATGTCGGACTGAATCGACTCCGGCAAAGTCGCCGCTGTCGCGGGGGGCGTAGCGATCATTGCAGCACTCACCAGGAACAGCATTATTTTCATCACCGCGCACTTTCGCTCGAAGGAACCAGCTCCATCACGTCCAGCTGAGATTCGAAACTCGGGGCGGGCATGACGAGCCGCCAGCGATTGGGCCCGATCCGCTCGACGAACGCCGCGACGTCGCGCATCTCGTCCTGTCCATATTGCAGTGCGCGCGGTTCGTCCCCCAGCACCAACGTGCCGAGCAGCACCTGACGCATTTGATCGTTCGGGAAGATGACTCCGACCAGCCGCTGCGAGCCGCTGAGCTTCTTGAAGCCCTGTGTCGGGCCGTTCGAGCGAATCCGGCAGAGGAAGGAACCGTAAGCGACATAATTCAGAAGACCCGTCTCTTTCGCGCCGAGCTTGATCGTTCGGCAGCGGTACGTTCCGTTGGGAATGGGGCCGCCACCAATCGCCGCGTCCGGCTCTAGCAGGGGGCCCTCGCGCGCGATCTCGGCCGAATGGCCGGACTTGCGCGCCGCATCCAGCGCCGCGACGAACGACGTTCGCCACTCCCGCAGGCGCAAGCGGTCGTTAGAGGTGACGACGTCGTGCCAGTTCGCCGTTTGCCGCGGAAGCATGCCCGAGGATTGCTGAACCAGACTGCAGCCGGCGAGGGCCGCTAGCAAGACGGAGGCGATCGGTCGCATCAAGGTCCTTGTACCTGCGCGAAGGCAGGGGTCCAGTCGGCCAAATGCCCCAGCGCCACGTGCGTCTGGATTGTCGCAAGGGCATTATTGCGCAGTCCAGCCTCCATCGATGCTGAGATTGGCGCCGGTGATCGATCGCGCCTCCTCGCGGCAGAGATAGACCGCGAGGGCCGCGACCTCTTCTGGAGTGACGAAGCGCTTGGTGGGCTGAGCGGCGAGCAGCACGTCGTTCATCACCTCCTCACGCGTGAGGTCTCGCGCCTTCATCGTGTCGGGGATCTGCTGTTCGACCAGCGGGGTCCAGACATAGCCGGGCGAGATGCAGTTAACGGTGATCCCGTCACGCGCCGTCTCGAGTGCGACCGTCTTGGTGAATCCGGCGACTCCGTGCTTGGCCGCGACATAGGCCGCCTTGTTCGGAGAAGCGACGAGGCTGTGCGCGCTGGCCGTGCTGATGATCCGTCCCCAGCGTTTCGACCGCATAGCGGGAATCGCGAGGCGCGTGGTGTGAAAGACGGCGGACAGGTTGATGGCGATGATCGCGTTCCACTTTTCCGGCGGAAAATCGTCGACCGGGGCGACATGTTGGATGCCCGCGTTGTTGACGAGAATGTCGGGCCCGCCGAGCTCGGCGGCGCAGCGGCGCATCATCCGCTCGATCGCCGCCGGGTCGGACAAATCGGCGGAGTCGTGAACCCCGTCGATCTCGCGGCAGAGGCGCTCGATCTCGCTTCCGTCGCCGAAGCCGTTGAGCATGACCTTCGCTCCTTCGGCCGCAAGGGCGCGCGCGATGGCCAGTCCGATGCCCGACGTGGAGCCGGTCACGAGCGCGACTTTGCTTTCAAGAATCATGACGTCTCCTTGCCGCGGCTAGTCGCTGCGCAATCGGCCAATTGCAACCGCCGTGCGAATTGGCGCATTGAAGCGCTCGAGGAGACACGCAATGCGGCTCGGCGACGAACCGGAAAGCAGCAATTTTGAGGACCGTACCGGTCAAGGCGGGGGCGGTTTCGGCTTTGGCGGAGGGGGCGGGAATGCGCTCGGCTGTCTGATCCCGCTCATCATGAGCCGCTTCGGCATCGGCGGCGTCGTGATCCTGGTCATCGGCTATTTCCTGCTGAGCTCTCTCGGCGGACTAGGCGGCGGGGGCGGTCTTTTGCCGAGCAGCGGAACGCAGCAAAGCGCTCCGCAGGGACAGTCGACGCTCGATCCGGCCACGAGGACTTTCCTGCTTCGCGTCCTTGGTTCCACCGAACAAACGTGGGGAGAGATTTTCGCCAAGAGCGGGGAGCGGTACGCGCCGACGAAGCTGGTCGCGTATCGCGGAGGCACCCAGACCGCCTGCGGGTTCGGCCAGGCGGCGATGGGGCCATTCTATTGCCCGAACGACCAGCGGGTCTATCTGGACACAGACTTTTTCAAGGAGCTCTCGCAGCGCTTCGGAGCGCCGGGCGATTTCGCCATGGCCTACGTAATCGCCCACGAGGTCGGGCACCACATTCAGGATTTGGAAGGGACTCTCAACCAGGCCCACGAACTCCAGGCGCGGGCGAGCGAGGCGGAAGGAAATGCCGTCCAGGTGAAGGTCGAGCTCCAAGCAGATTGTTATGCGGGCGTATGGGCGGCAAATGCGCGCGACGCTCAAGGTTCAATCCTCGAACCCGGCGATGTTGAGGAAGGCATGCGTGCCGCCGAAGCGATCGGCGATGATACGCTGCAACGTCAGTCGCAAGGCGTGGTCGTGCCGGAAAGCTTCACCCACGGCACGTCCGCGCAGCGCATAGCGGCTCTCCGGACTGGGTTGCAGAGCGGCGACCCACGAACCTGCAAGTTCTAAATCCTGCCGATTAGGGTCGAGCTCAGACCTTCACCAGCATCTTGCCCGTGTTCGCGCCCTCGAAAAGGCCGATGAAGGCTTCGGGCATTTTCTCTAGGCCCGCGACTACCGTTTCATGCGGCGTCACCGCGCCGCTGGCGAGCCACTCGCCCATATCGCGGTAGAATTCGCTCATGCGCGACTTGTAATCGAAGACGATGAAGCCCTGCAGCCGAATGCGGGCGCTCATGATGCGCATGATGAAGCTTAGGCGCGTGGGTTCGGGACGATTATAACCCTCGATCATGCCGCAAATGGCGAAACGCGCGTGATTGCGAGCCAGCGCAAGCGCAGCGTCGAGATGGTCGCCGCCGACATTGTCGAAGTAGACGTCGATCCCATCGGGCGCGGCAGCGGCGAGGCTCTTGCGGATCGGCCCCGACTTATAGTCGACCACTCGGTCGGCGCCCAATGATCGGACGAATTCGCATTTCTCCGGTCCGCCCGCCGACCCGATCGCCGTCATGCCCTTGGCCTTCGCGATCTGGATCACGACCGAGCCAACCGCACCGGCTGCCGCCGAGACGAAAACGATATCACCCGACTTCGCTTGAGCCGCGTCGAGCAAGCCGAAATAGGCGCTGGCGCCGGTGATACCGAGCACGCCAAGAAAGCGCTCTGGCGGAACGGCCATGTCCGGAAGCTTGGTCGCCGCCCGCGCCGATACCACCGCCTCATCGCGCCACCCCGCCATATGAAGCACGAGATCGCCGGGCGAGAATCCCTCGGCCTTGCTCTCGACGACTTCGCCCACCGCGCCGCCCTCGAGCGGCTGACCAAGCTGAAAAGCCGGCACGTAGCTTCTGACATCGTTCATCCGCCCGCGCATGTAGGGATCGACCGACAGCCAGAGATTGCGGACGCTCAGCGAGCCCTCGTCGAGCGACGGAAGTACGGTCTCTTCGAGCGCGAAGTTCTCGTGCGTTGGAAGCCCCTGCGGGCGGCTCTTGAGGTGCCAAGCGCGCGGCATGGTTAGTCCCCTTCGTTCCTGGCCACGCCATCACCAAGCGCTGATCCGATGCTAGGATCAAGTCCGAGGTGATGGAATAGAAAGGCCCGGCGGCGTCGGGGACAAACGCCGCCGGGCCTTATGAGCCTCTTGTCCAGGCTCAGGTTTCGGCAGGTCTAGCGATAGGTGCCCTCAAAACTGCGATCGAGCATTCGCGGGCCCATTTCGCCCTGATCCTCGCGCTCGAACAGCGCCCGCTCGCGACTCTCGTCGCGCCAGCGATGCTTTGCCTGTTCAGCGGTTAGATCGAGAATCACCCGGTCGCCTTCGACACGGTCGATCTCGGAGCAGCTGAGCGAATGGTGGACGCCGCCGCTTTCCGGATCCGACTTCGTGAGGATCAGTCGCTCGCCGGCGGTCCGATCGACGGTGCCGACATGCTCGTCGTCGCTGCCGACCACTTCCATATGCTCGCGGATCTGGCCGAGCAGCCCGCGCTTCGCCATGCGCCGTTCGCGCCAGGTGCCGAAGTCGCGCTCGAACCGTTCCTGGTTCTCGCGTCGATAGGAATTGTAATCGCGGTCCAGCTCGCTCATGTGTCTATGACGCCACGAATGATAGTGCGGATCAAGGTTGCGACTGCGGTCCGTTGATCCGCCGAAGCTAGTGCCTTCGCCATAGGGTTCGCGTTCGCGGCCGTATTCGCTTGCGGCGAAGGACCGGTCGGACCCCCGGCCATAGTCACCGACCATCGGCCGATATCCGCGGCCGCTCCTCATCGGGCCGGAGCTCTGATCCGCATCACGATCGAATCGGCCGCGGTCCCAATCCTGGCTCTGGCCGTAGGTTCGGCTCCGGTTCTCGTCGCGGTCACCGCCGAAAAATCCTTGATTCTCCTGACCTCGCCAAGGGCGACCATAGCCGGCCTCGCGTTCCATCATCCGCTGGTCCCGGAGCCGGCGGCGCTCGGCATCCTCATCCCCGAACCAGGATGCAACCTCGTCGCCAGCGCGCTCGAAGAAGCCACGCTCCTGGCGACTGCCGCGGGGTTCATAACGCTCGTCGCGCCATCGTGCGCGTTCATCACGCGGGAAATCCCGCGCGTCGTGACGGTCATATGCCATTTTCGTCCTCCAGAGGCTTGGATCGGACCGGCCGGGAGGCTGGTCCTAGCAAGGTGAAGAAACGAACGGGCCGCGTCGGCCGTTCCTGTTGATTCGCGCTGTTAACGATCCCAAACGATGGGCCGAACGTGCGGCGGGACAAGCGATTGCAAGGGCGGAAAATCGCGTCTAGGGAGCCGCTTCCTGACGGCCCGATCGTGATCGGACCGGAGCGCAAGGCTGGGGCGCGGGGCTGTAGCTCAGATGGGAGAGCGCTGCAATCGCACTGCAGAGGTCAGGGGTTCGATTCCCCTCAGCTCCACCAGACTTCATTGGCGCCGTGATGTCTGAAGCGGGTTCACGGCGCATTCACTGCGGTCCCGCAACGAGCGCGGCGCAATGCTGATCATCTTGCTTGCCTATCTCGGCGGGGTCCTGACGATCGTCAGTCCCTGCATCCTGCCGGTTCTGCCATTCGTTTTCGCCCGAGCCGATCGGAGTTTTCTGCGCAGCACTCTGCCGATGCTCGTGGGGATGGCGGCGACCTTTGCGATCGTCGCCACGCTTGCTGCAGTCGGCGGCGGCTGGGCCGTGCGGGCGAACGAGGTCGGACGCTGGGCGGCGCTGTTGTTGCTTGCCGTTTTCGGAATTGCGCTGGTGTTTCCGCAAGTGTCGGATCGGCTGACGCGACCGCTGGTGGCTCTAGGTTCGCGGCTGTCGGCTCGGGAAGGCGAGGGCGACAGTATCTGGTCGTCCGTCATCCTCGGAGTGGCGACCGGGCTGCTCTGGGCGCCCTGCGCTGGCCCGATCCTCGGCATCATTTTCACCGCCGCCGCGCTCCAAGGGGCGAGCTTCAGCACGACCCTGTTGTTATTGGCCTACGCGCTCGGTGCCGCGACCTCGCTCGCTTTGGCGCTGCTCGTCGGCGGTGCGCTTTTTGCGCGGATGAAGAAGTCGCTCGGCGCCAGCGAACGAATTCGCCAGGGTCTCGGAGTCCTGGTGCTGGTCGGCGTAGGCGCCATCGCGCTCGGCCTCGATACGCGCGTGCTTTCCAAACTCTCGAGCGCGCAGACCGCGGGCCTCGAATCCGGCCTCGCGCGGAAGCTCGGCGCAAGCCAGGACATGGGCGAGAGTTGCGTCCGCACCGACGCGATGGGTCAGCTCGTCCTGCCGATCATCGGCACGCTCCCGCCGCTCGACGGAATCGGACCCTGGTTCAACAGTCCGCCGCTCACTCGCGAGCAGCTCCGCGGAAAAGTCGTGGTGATCGACTTTTGGACCTACAGCTGCATCAATTGCCTGCGCTCGATCCCCTACGTGCGGGCATGGGATGAAAAATACCGCAAGGATGGCCTGGTCGTGATCGGCGTCCACGCTCCGGAGTTCGCCTTCGAGCGCCAGCCCGCCAATGTGGAAAAAGCGATCAAGGACCTTCAAATTCGCTATCCGGTGGCTCTCGACAATGATTGGCACCTCTGGCGCGCGCTCAAGAACAATTATTGGCCCGCGCACTATTTCATCGATGCTAAGGGACGCATCCGTTACTATCATCACGGCGAAGGCGACTACGCCATGTCGGAGCGGATCATTCGCCAACTTCTCGCCGACGCTGGCCACGCGCCGATGGACACGAGAATGGCCCAAGTGAGTGCGGGAGGGGCCGAGACTGCAGCGTCGTTCCGCGACATCGGCTCGCCTGAGACATATATCGGTTACGCTCGCGCGGACCGCTTTGTTTCAGCCGGCGGGTTAGTGAGAGATAAGCCGAAAAACTATGTGCTGGCGCCGCTGAAGCTCAACGACTGGGCGCTCGAAGGCGGCTGGGTCGACGGCCGGCAGAGCGCGCGATCCCTGTCGGCCGGCGCGAAGATCAGCTTCCGCTTCCACGCCCGCGACCTCCACCTCGTGCTCGGCTCGGCGACCGGCAAGGCGATCCGGTTCCGGATAACGCTCGACGGCCAAGCGCCAGGGGCGAATGCCGGCATCGACGTTTCCGCAACCGGTGCCGGAGTGGTCGACGGTCAGCGCCTCTATCAGTTGATCCGCCAGAAAGGCCCAATCGCCGACCGAACCTTCACGATTGAGTTCCTCGATCCAGGCGTAGAGGCGTTCTCCTTCACTTTTGGCTGACCGGAGTTGGCTTGTCCTCCGGCGCATCGTCGGCATCCATCACGGTCGTTTCGAGCCCGGTCGATTCCGGACTGACGCTTGCCTGAGTCACCAGCACCGTCGTGCCCGGTTGGATCAAGGCACGCATATTCTTCGCGAACTCGGCCGGGAGGTGCATCTGCTCGACCCGTTCGGTCGAGATGATCTCGGCCGGCTCGCCGGTGAGGCTCGCCACGCCCACCTGGATCCATTCCGGTTTCGCTCCGCCGGTAAGAGTCATGACCTGCGGCTGGTCGCTCTGCTGCGCGACGACCGCGTGAGCTCGGCCGATTTCCTTGCCGTTGCGCAGCACCACCACCTGCTGGTCGCGGGTCGAGATGATGATCGACACCGGGCCGGTTGGCGAAGCGTCCGGCGTCCAAGTGAACCGCCCTTCGGGCGAGAGCGGCATCGCCGGCATCGGAGTCACGCCGGCCATGACCGGCGCGAGCACGCCCGCCGCCGGGCGCTTGACGGGATCCTCATGGCCACCGGCGATCACCACGGTGCCGCCCATGGGGGTTATCGTGAAGAGCTTCTTGGCGAACTCCATCGGCAGGCGCACGCAACCGTGACTCGCCGGGAAGCCGGGAAGGTTGCCGGCGTGCATCGCCACGCCTTTCCATGTCAGCCGCTGCTGAAAGGGCATCGGCGCGTCTTCGTACGTTTTGGACCGGTGATCCTTGTCCTTTTCGAGGATGGTGAACACACCGGTCGGTGTCTCGTAGCCGTCCTTGCCGGAGGAAATGGTCGACACGCCGATGCGCACGCCGTTGCGGTAGATTGTCGCTCGCTGCCGGCCGAGGTCGACATAGACCAGAACCGGGCCCGTCGGAGCGATATTCGGATACAGCAGCCACTCTCCAGCCTTCAGTTTCTCGGCCTGACGAGCAAGCTGTAGCTGCGCCGACTTGGGCGCGCCCTGCGCGAATGCCGGCGAAGCGGCAGCGATGCCGGCGACCAGCGCGCCGGCCACACCCAAACGCCACAGATGGTTCATCCTCGGCCCCAAAATATTCTGGACAAGCAGTCTCGATTTGCCTCGATTTCTTCTCATCGCGGAGGGCTCATGCGTCCGCAGTCATCCGGCGGCGGTAGGCCGTTGATACGATCGCCCATCCAACCGACCGCAGCCTCGGCGCTCTTCATTCCAATCCAGTCATGGCCGACTTTCGGAACTACATCGAGCGTGACCCGGCTGCCGGATGAGCAGAGCCGCGCCATGTAATTATAAGTCACTGCCGGATGAACGAGGACGTCGGCATCGCCCTGCGCCAGGAAGATCGGGATATCGCGCGGCAGTACGGGCGCGCTGTTGCGGGCGCTGAGCGAGCGCCACGGCTCGACCTGCGTGATGTCGGGAACGGTGAAGAAGCTCGTCGCGAGGACTTTGTCGGCGTCTCGCTCCGCAGCGTCCTCGAACAAAGTATCCCAGCATGTCTCGGCCACGGCCGCGATCGCGGGCATCGCCCGCGGGGTCACGACGTGCGCATAGGACGCACCGTAGATCCGAGCCCATGACCAGAGCGTGAGGGAGGAGAGATTGTTGCCGGCGGTAGTGTGCGCGTCGTTTCGAAAGAGTGTGGCCAGCTCGGTCGCCGGCGCTGCGGCCGCCACCCCTTTCAGCTGCAGCTCAGGCGCATAACGGCCCGTCATGTTCGCGGCGAAGAGTACCGCTTGGCCGCCCTGCGAATGCCCCCAAAGGGCGAAACGCGAGCTGGCCGAGGAGCCTGGAACGGCCGCCGCGGCGCGGACGGAATTGAGCACCGCACGCCCTTCGCTCGGACCGTCGAGGAAAGGATGATCCGTACCGGTGCCGAGCCCGGGATAGTCGGTCGCCGCCACGACGAAGCCGCGCTTCACCATCTCCGAAACGCCGGGGATCATCATGAAACGCAGCGGCGATAGCGAGGGCGCGCAACGCGGCTGGACACCGGTCGTGGGATGCGCCCAGGCGATCACTGGGCGGCCCGCCGGGGGGGCTGGACCGTTGGGCACGATCACCATCCCCGACACGGGGATCGCCCGGCCATCCGCCGCGGCGGATTGATAGACGATTCGATAGGCGCGACTGCCCGACGGCGCGCCACGGATCAATTCGTAGCGGACGAGTGCTCCGTGCGGACCGCGGAAGTCCGGCACCGGGGCCGTATAGAAGCGCGGCGGCGGTCCCGTCGATACGCAGGCGTTCAACGCCAAGAAGCAAAGCGCTGCAATCAGCCGCCTGATGACGAACCCATCCGCTGCCGACGTTTTCATTGCGCCGCCCCCCTGTCCCGGACGATCGGAGAGTAGGGCAAACCGTCGGATTGACAAGCTTAGTGCGTGGGCGAGCGAGAAGTCCGACGCCGATCAATGGTGGAGGTCCTGATTGGCAAGTTATGATAGGCTGAAACGGGCCTTCGGGGACGAGGGGAGCATGGCCGGCGTCGACCTTCTATTTCAATTGTTCGCATTGCTACTCGGTCTGTCGATCGCCGAGCTGCTTCGCGGCCTCGGGCGCAGCTGCCGGATCAGCACCGGCGCGACCAAGACGAGGACTCATGTGCGCATCGGCTGGCTGGTGCCCTTGCTCGGCCTCCTGCTGCTCTGCGACCAGACGCATTTCTGGGTCAGCGCCTATGGGCTCCGCACTCATCTGACCTTCAATTACTGGACCCTGCTGCTCATCCTCACGATCATCGGCAGCTATTACATCCTCTCGACCTTCGTCTTCCCCGATGACCCCGCCGACTGGGCCGACTTCGACGATTATTACCTGACCACCAACCGCATCGTCATCGGCGGCATGTTCGCCGTGAACTTCGCAACGCTCGTAAACCTCGGCTGGCAGATAGAGCGCGGCCTGGACCCGTCGAAGCTTCCCTTCGCGCAGCACTGGACGTCGTTGGCCGCCGTCTTCCTTTACTTCCCGGGCCTCGCCGCGCTTTGGCTCGTCAAGTCGCCGAGGGCAAACCTCGTGCTACTGCTGCTCATGATCTTGCTGCTCTTGATTGGCGCGGTGGGGCCGACGCTGTGATTTGCGGCGACCGCTAAACCCGTACGAGCCAATAACGGCCGTGGCGATGCTTGCAGCGGAGGAACAGTGCCGCGTGCTTGCCGTGGGTCTTGCGATAGGCCTTCTGCTCCTTCTTCATCGCCTTCTCGCATTTGCTCTTCGTGCTGTAATCGCCGCCGTAAGATTTGGCTGCGGCCGCTCCGGGAAGGGCAAGAGCGGCGGAAACGACGAGCGCGATCACCATGCTGCGCATAAAGAACTCCCTGTTTACGACGCTCGGCCGGTTATCCGGCCGAAGCTGACGAAGCGATTTAACAGATGTTTAATAGTCGGGCCACCTCGTGGAAGTTGGCAAAGTTTGCACCTCAACGGGCGCGCACGCACGCACGTACGCACGTACGCGCGCGCACATGCGGGCACCCGCGCGCGAGCCGGTTGGAGGTTGAAGGCTCGCCTGCCGCATCGAAATTCGGATGGGTCGAGCGGCGTTGAACTCACGGAACTTCTTGCCTCCCCATTTCGGAGCCCGACCTCTAGAGGCGAGCCAGCTATCTCAGACCAGGGGCTGTAGGACAGCGAAAATCGCCAGCCATATCGGATGTGGTTCCCACGCGATCAGGTTTGCTGTCCGCGTGACGACTATCTCGTCCGAGCCGTGCACTATGCATACATGCCTGCCGAGGATCGGAATCATCTGCGCGATTGGCGAATTTATCGCGGCTTGACGCAGGAGAAGCTGGCAGAGGAAGTCGGCACGACCAAGGCCGTTATCTCGCTTCTGGAAACGGAGAAACGGCCGCTCTCGTCGAAATGGCTGCGGAAGTTCGCCGGCGCGTTGGATACGACCCCCGGCCGAATCCTCGACGTAAATCCGAACGAGGTAGGCATTTCCGGCGACTTCGATGTGCCCGTCATCAATGTGCCGAACATCAAGGAATAGGAAAAGTAGAGGTCAGGGGATGGCTCGCGCTCGGAGGGCCTAACCCTTATTATGCGGCGCAGCACTCTGTCCGCCAAACAGGCTGAACGTTGCATCTTCTCCCCACGAGGGGAAGGGAATGGGCGGCGGAGATGCTAGCCTTCGTCGCCCGTTCTTGAAGGCTTCCCGCACTACCCCTGATAGGTTGTGCGATCGCCGAAGTCGCAGCTGACGATCGGGCGAGGCACGTCGGCGGTCGCCTTGGTGAGCCAGCATTCGTCGAACAGCGAGCAATAGCAGGCCTCGACCGTGAGGTTGAGCCGCAGCTTGTTGACATGATCCCATGCCGCCAAGGCCTCTCCGTCTGTTTTGGGGCGGGCCCAGGTGAGCAATCGCCGCCGTTCGCCGGCGGGCATCATGCTCGGGGCGATGCCGCCGGTGATGATGTCGGCTTCTGGTCGCGAAAGCCTGACGCCGGGTGGCAGGAGGTCCTGATAGTTGCGCACGAACCTGCCGTCCGGCCGCTTCATTTCAAACCAGACAATGCGCGCCGGCCCGGTGCCGACATTCTTCACCTCGAGGTAGAGATCGGAAGCTCCGGTTTGGTCGTCGATGTTGCCCGTGTCGAAATTGAGCAGCGGCACCGAATTGGCGCGCACCAGCCGCGCATTTTGCTCGACCAGCTGCTCCATCGTCCTGCCCGTGTGCAAGGACACGTAGAGCGAGCCGAGCGAGACCAGCACGATCGCCACCGCGACGGCGATGTCGAACCAGCGGTGCGCGGACTCGGAATGCGGTTTGTGCGGCGGTTCAGGGGCTTCAATCATCGTGCCGAAGCTCGCCTCCTATGGCCGGCGGATGCTTTTCCCAACCAGAGTAGGGCGGGACTCGTCAATGGCGGCGCGGTGCCGTTCACGAAAAACCCCGCCGCGGGCGTGCCGGGCGGGGTCCTTCGTCGGTCCCAGGACTGACCCCGGCCTTCGCCGGGGAACAGACCTAGTCGTCGTCGCCGGTCAGGAACGCTGGAGCGAATTCGGGCGCCGGTCCCTCACCGCCGCCCTGAGCCTCGCCGCCCTCACGCTCACGACGAGGTCCGCGATCACCACGATTTTCGCCACGGGGGCCACGATCGTCGCGTCCGCCACGATCACGCCGGGGTCCGCGGTCGCGCCCGCCGCGGCCACGATCGCCGCGGTCACCGCGTGGGCCACGATCGCCGTGCTCCCGCGGCTCGCGCGGCGGACGCGTGTCCGGCAGCTCCTCGCCAGTCTCCTGATCAACCAGACGCATCGAGAGGCGGACCTTGCCGCGCGGGTCGACCTCGAGCAGCTTGACCTTCACTTCCTGGCCTTCCGAGAGGACGTCGCGGACGTTCTCGACGCGCTCGTTCTTGATCTCCGACACGTGGACCAGCCCGTCCTTGCCCGGCATGAAGGTTACGAACGCACCGAAATCGACGATGCTCGCGACCTTGCCGGTGTAGATCGTGCCAGGCTCGGGTTCGGCGACGATGCCCTTGATCCAGTTCCGCGCGGCTTCGATCTGCGAAAGGTCCGAAGACGCGATCTTGATCGTCCCATCGTCGTCGATGTCGACCTTGGCGCCGGTCTCCGCGACGATCTCGCGAATGACCTTGCCCCCGGTGCCGATGACTTCGCGGATCTTGTCCTTGGGGATGCTCATCGTCTCGATGCGCGGAGCGTGAGCCGACAGTTCTTCACGGGTGTGATCGAGCGCCTTGGCCATTTCGCCGAGGATATGCGCGCGGCCGTCCTTCGCCTGGGCGAGGGCGGCCTTCATAATCTCTTCCGTGATTCCGGCGATCTTGATGTCCATCTGCAGGCTGGTGATGCCTTCGGACGTGCCGGCGACCTTGAAGTCCATGTCGCCGAGGTGGTCCTCATCGCCCAGTATGTCGCTGATCACGGCGAAGTCTTTCCCTTCGAGGATCAGGCCCATGGCGATGCCGGATACCGGACGCTTCAGGGGAACGCCCGCGTCCATCATCGACAGCGAGCCGCCGCACACGGTCGCCATCGAGGACGATCCGTTGCTCTCCGTAATGTCGGAAAGGACCCGGATCGTGTACGGGAATTCTTCGACCGTCGGCAGCATCGGGCGAAGCGCGCGCCAGGCGAGCTTGCCGTGTCCGACCTCGCGCCTTCCGGGAGCGCCGAAGCGCCCGACTTCGCCGACCGAATAGGGCGGGAAGTTATAGTGCAGCATGAAGCGCTGGTAGGAGAGCCCCTCCAGCCCGTCGATCATCTGCTCGGCTTCCTTGGTGCCGAGCGTGGTGGTGCAGATCGCCTGCGTCTCTCCGCGAGTGAACAGGGCCGATCCGTGGGTGCGCGGAAGGAAGCCGACGATCGCCTCGATCGGGCGCACGGTCTTGGTGTCGCGGCCGTCGATCCGGCGTCCGTCCTTGAGGATCGCGCCGCGAACGACGTCGGCCTCGAGGCTCTTCACCAGCTTGGCGGCGACGAGCTGCTCCTGCGGGTCGGCTTCGGCGAACGCCTCGGCGGCCTTCTCGCGGGCGGCGTTGAGAGCGGTCGAGCGCTCGGACTTGTTAGTGAGCTTGTAGGCAGCGTCGATGTCAGCGCCGATCAGGCTCTTGAGCTGCTTCTTGACGCTATCCTTGTCGCCGGAAGACGCGAGCTCCCACGGCTCCTTGGCGGCCTGCTCAGCGAGCTTGATGATCGCTTTGATCACCGGCTGCATCGATTTGTGGGCGAACATGACGGCGCCGAGCATCTGCTCTTCCGAAAGCTCCTTGGCTTCGGATTCAACCATCATCACCGCTTCGCGAGTGCCGGCGACGACGAGGTCGAGCTTACCTTCGGTAACCTGCGTCTGGGTCGGGTTGAGGATGTACTCACCCTCGTTCGAGAAGCCGACGCGCGCGGCGGCGATCGGCCCCATGAATGGCACGCCCGACAGGGTTAGCGCGGCGCTAGCGGCGATCATGGCCAGGACGTCGGGCTCGTTCTCTCCGTCGTAGGACAGCACTTGAGCGATCACGAGGATCTCGTTGTAGAAACCCTGCGGAAAGAGCGGCCGAACCGGCCGATCGATCAGCCGGCTGGTGAGCGTCTCCTTTTCGGTCGCTCCGCGCTCGCGCTTGAAAAAGCCGCCGGGGATTCGGCCCGCAGCTGAGAATTTTTCCTGATAGTGAACGGTCAGCGGGAAGAAGTCCTGCCCTGGCTTGACCGATTTGGCGGCGGTGACGGCGCATAGCACCACGGTTTCGCCGAGGGTCGCGAGCACCGCGCCGTCGGCCTGTCGGGCAACGCGGCCCGTTTCGAGCTTAAGGGTTTTGCCCCCCCACTCGATTTCGACTGTTTTCGAATTGAACATTTGTTTTCCTTTACCCGCGGGCCGGATGCCGGCGGGACAGCTAGGACGGACTGTCCGGTCCGTCAGCGGTTCGGGGCGCTTTTAAAGCCCCACTGCGCCCCGCCGAATTGCGGGACTTTGGTCTCCTATCGTCATGCTGAACTTGGTTCAGCATCCATCCCGGAGACCAAGCATGGGATGGAAAAATGGATCCTGAAACGCGTTCAGGATGAAAGAAGAGCGCGGACATCCGCGCTCTCACGTTACTTGCGAAGGCCGAGCTTGCCGATGAGATCGGTGTAGCGGCTCTCGTCCTTGCGGCGAAGATAGTCCAGCAGCGAGCGGCGCTGGTTCACCAGCATCAGCAAGCCACGGCGCGAGTGATTGTCCTTCGCGTGCGTCTTGAAATGCTGGGTCAGGTTATTGATGCGCTCCGTGAGGATAGCGACCTGAACTTCGGGCGAACCGGTGTCGCCCTTGCCTTGGGCATGTTCCTTGATCAGCGCGGTCTTGCGCTCGGTGGTGATCGACATCGTCAGTACTCCCGTCTTCTCTAAAGGTTGAAACCCCGGACGACCCTGAGGCCGTCGGCCGTCGCTTCGACGAGAGCGACTGGACGTCCGTCCTCGGTCGCAATGCCAAGCCCCGGCGGCGCGGGGAAACCGGCAAGCCTTCGCCCATGACGGAGCAACTGTGCTTGACCGGGGGTGACGGGGAGGGCCGGGATGTCGTCCAGCACCGCTTCCAGCGGCAGTACCGCCCGCGTCAGTTCGCGCGCCTTAGCGGCTTCTTCCAGAAAGTCCAGTGAAATGGCCGTTTCGAGGGAGAAGGGCCCGGCGTGCGTACGTCTGAGATAGGACACATGGCCGACCGTTCCAAGCGCAAGCGCGATATCGCGAGCGAGGGAGCGAATGTACGTGCCTTTGGAGACGGTGGCGGAGAGGGTGATTTCCCCCAACTTGTCATGCTGAACTTGTTTCACCATCCATTCCTGACGGCCCGTTGCAGGTGGAGAAATGGACCCTGAAACAAGTTCAGGGTGACGGATTGCGAGCGAATGAATGGTGATCCTTCTCGGCTTGATTTGAACCCGCTCACCCGCCCTCGCTCGGGCATAGGCCGCCTTCCCGCCGATCTTCAGCGCGGAATAGGCTGGAGGGACCTGCTCGATTTCGCCAGCGAAGCGGGCCAGCACTTCGTCGATCTGGCTTAGGTTGGGCCTGACGTCGCTGGTCTCAATGACCTTCCCCTCCGTATCCAGCGTATCCGTCTCCTCGCCGAACCGGATGGTGAAATCATATCCCTTGCTCGCGTCGAGCATTCGGCCGCAGAGCTTCGTCGCTTCGCCGAGCGCAATCGGCAGCACCCCGCTCGCCAAGGGATCGAGCGTGCCGCCGTGGCCGACCTTGGTCTTGGGCTCGCCAGCTTCGCGCAACAGGCGCTTGATCGCGCCGACCGCCTGGGTCGAGCCGAGGCCGACCGACTTGTCGAGGATGATCCAGCCGTGGATCATCCGGCGCGGAGGCCGAAAACCCCCAGGATGCCGCTCGCGATATGGTCGACCAGCGGCGAGACGGTCGTGCCGATCACATCCGCGCCAATCGCGGGGAGCACAAGGAGCAGGACGACCAGGACAACCAGCGAATAGCGGCCGAGTTCGCGAAAGCCACGTGCGAGCCTCTGCGGCAATAGTCCCTCGACCACATGGCCGCCGTCGAATGGCGGCACCGGCAGAAGGTTGAACACGGCCAAAAAGACATTGATCAAAACGAAATTGAGCGCGTTGGCCGCGACAAGGGCAGCGACGGTTCCCTCTCGTGCGCCGCCGGAGAGCGCGACCGTCGCGGCAAGGATGGCGGCGCCTAACAACGCAAGCAACAGGTTCATGCCCGGGCCCGCGAGCGATACGAGGATCATGTCGCGACGTGGCCGATTTAGGCGCCGATAATCGACTGGCACGGGCTTCGCCCAGCCGAAGACCGGCGCATGGCTGATCGCAAGCACCAGCGGCAGAACGAGGGTGCCGAACGGATCCACATGGCGTATCGGATTGAGGCTCAGGCGCCCCTGTTCCTCCGCGGTCGGATCCCCGAGCTGACGCGCGACGAGACCATGGGCCACTTCGTGAAACACGATCGCGATCACGAGCGGCACCAGCCAGACGGCGATTTGATAGATCACGTCCACGCATCGGGCGTGGGGATGCGCGGCCGAGCCGTCAAGAACTCAAACCGCCCACTCGTCCTTCAGGATTGCGAACAGCACGGTGTCGCGGACGTGGCCGGTCCAGGTGATGCGGTCGGCGCGGAGGACGCCTTCGCGAACGGCACCGAGCTTTTTCATCGCGGCCTGTGAGCGAGCGTTGCGAATGTCGACCCGGAACTCGACGCGGCGAATGCCGCAATCGAACGCGTGCTGCAGCATCATGTCCTTCACTCGGAGGTTGAAGCCGGTGCCGCGCAGGTGCGGGCGGTAATAAGTGCCGCCGATCTCAAGGACCTGGCGCCCTTCGTCAATGCCGAGATAGCTCGACATGCCCGCGAGTTCGTCGCCCTCGTACAGGACGAAGGTGCGATTGCGCGGGTTGGCGGTGTAAGTGTCGATGCTTTCGTCGAATCCATCCGGGCCGAAGTTGTTCGCGTAGATCTCCCAGATCTCCGCGTCTTCAGCGCAGGCGGCCTTCAGCGGTTCGCGATGATGTTCGCTGAACAAAAAGGCGCTGCAGCCATCGCCGGCCATCGATTGGGCGAGGGAGTCGATGAATGATCCTCGGGCTCGAACATCAGGCCGTCGCCTTACCGGTATCATTCGTGGTCGAGGTCCTGGGCAACCTTCTCGGAGCGCAGGATGCTGTCGATGTGTGTGCTTTCGTCAAAGCTTTCGTCAGCCACAAATTTGAGCTTCGCCGCATATTTCATCCGCACCCGGCGGGCGACTTCGCGCTGAAGGAATGCCGTGTTCTGGCGCAGGGCCTTCAGAACCGCCTCTTCGTCTCGGCCGAGGAGAGGCTTCACAAATACGGCGGCGTGGCGAAGATCGGGCGACATGCGCACTTCGGTGACGCTGACGAGGTGCGACTGCAGTACCTCATCATGCACGTCGCCGCGCTGGAGCAATTCGCTCAGCACGTGCCGCACTTGCTCGCCGACGCGGAGCAGGCGGACCGAGCGGCCTTCCGGAGTTTCGGTGCGACGCATCAGGGCCTTCCGTCATGCTGAACGTGTTTCAGCATCCACTTTCTCCACCCGCGGTGCGGTCTCCATTATGGACCCTGGAACGAATTCAGGATGACGGCTAGAGCGTCCGCGCGCGTTCCTCGACCTCAAACACTTCGAGACTGTCGCCCGGCTTGATGTCGTTGGTGTCCGCGAGCAGCACGCCGCACTCGAGGCCTGCGCGCACTTCGGGGACGTCGTCTTTGAAGCGCCTAAGCGAACTGATCGTCGTCTTCGACACGATGACATCTTCGCGCGTGAGGCGGGCGTGAATGCCCTTGCGGATCACGCCCTCGAGGACGAGGAGACCCGCGGCCTTGTCCTTCTTGCCGGCGGGGAAGACTTCCTTGACCTCAGCGCGGCCAATGACCGTCTCGATAATCTCCGGACCGAGCTCGCCTGCCATCGCCGACTTCACCCAGTCGGTGAGATGGTAGATGACATCGTAATAGCGGAATTCGACCTTACTGCGCTCCGCCACCTCGCGCGCTTTCGCGTTGGGGCGGACGTTGAAACCGATGATCGGTGCGCCGCTCGCGCTCGCCAGGGTGACGTCGCTCTCGGTGATCGCGCCGACGCCCGAGTGGAGGACGCGGACCTTGATCTCGTCGGTTGAGAGCCGGTTTAGTGCATGGACAATCGCTTCCACCGAGCCGTGGACGTCGGCCTTGATGACCAACGGCAATTCCTTGGTGGTGGATGCCTGTGTCGCGAACATGTTCTCGAGGGTCACCGGAGCCGCAGTCGTCCGTTTCCGGTCGAGCACGCCCTGACGATAGTCGGCGACCTCCCGCGCGCGCGCCTCGTTCTCGACGACCGTGAAGGGATCGCCGGCGGACGGAACGACTGAGAGGCCGAGCACTTCGACCGGAACGGACGGTCCGGCCTCCTTCACCTGACGGCCGCGATCGTCGATCATCGCGCGGACCTTGCCGTTCGAGGCGCCTGCGACAAACACGTCGCCGACCCGCAGAGTGCCGCGCTGAACGAGAACGGTTGCGAGCGGACCCCGGCCCTTGTCGAGCTTGGCCTCAACCACGGTGCCCTCGGCAGCGCGGTCGGGATTGGCCTTCAGTTCGAGGATTTCGGCCTGTAGCTGGATTGCCGTCAGAAGCTTGTCGAGGTTGGTTTTCTTGGTCGCGGAAACCTCAACGTCCTGGACGTCGCCGCCCATCTGCTCGACGATCACCTCGTGCTGCAGCAGCTCCTCGCGGACCTTCTGCGGTTTGGCGTCCGGCTTGTCGATTTTGTTGATCGCGACGATCATCGGGACGCCGGCGGCCTTGGTGTGATTGATGGCCTCGATCGTTTGCGGCTTCAGGCCGTCGTCGGCCGCGACCACCAGGATCACAATATCCGTAACATTGGCCCCGCGCGCGCGCATTTCGGTGAAGGCCTCGTGGCCCGGCGTGTCGAGGAAGGTGATCTTCGCCTTGTCGGGCAGACTCACTTGATAGGCGCCAATGTGTTGGGTGATTCCGCCGGCTTCGTGCGCGACGACTTCGGCGCCGCGGATCGCATCCAGCAGCGAGGTCTTGCCGTGGTCGACGTGACCCATGATGGTCACGACCGGAGGACGCGCTTTGAGCGTCTCCGTCGCGTCCACGTCGGCAGACGTGTCGATGTCAACATCGGCCTCGCTGACCCGCTTCACGCGATGGCCGAACTCGGTCACCAGCAACTCGGCAGTATCCTGGTCGATCGTTTGGGTCAGAGTGACCGGCATGCCCATCTTGAAGAGGGCCTTCACTAGGTCGGCGCCGCGCTCGGCCATACGGTTGGCGAGTTCCTGGACCGTGATTGCTTCGGGCACGACGACGTCGCGGACCTGCTTCTGGGAGGGTCCGATTTCCTGATGGTGGCGCTTTTCCTTCTCGCGCGCACGGCGCAGCGCGGCGAGCGAACGGGCGCGGCTCTCGTCCTCGTCGGACAGGGCCCGAGTGACAGTGAGCTTGCCTCGATGACGCTGCTCGTCGCGGCCACGGCTGGGGCGCGGGGGTTCGGGACGCTTGGCTGCGGGCGCATGGCTCGGACGCCGATGTCCTCGCTCCTCCTGTTCCTCTTCGACCGGGACAGGGGCAGCGACTTCGGGCTCGGGCTGCGGCTCTGTGGCGCGCCGCGCTTCTTCCTCGGCCAGTCGTTTAGCTTCTTCGGCGGCGGCCTCTTCGGTCTTGCGGTTTTCTTCGGCGCGGCGGCGTTCTTCTTCGCTCGCGTCCTTGAGCGCGCGCTCCTCGCGCCGCCGAGCCTCCTCAAGCGAGATTTGACGGGCTTCCTCAGCCTCGCGAAGGAGTTTCTCCTGCAACTCCCTGCGACGCGAGATCTCATCCTGCGCGGACGGCTTGCGCGGTTGCGGAGCCGCGGGCGTGGCCGGCTTTGGCGGGGGCGCCGGAGCTTCGGCCACCGGCTTGGGCGCCTCAGCAGGCGGAGCTTCGCCCGGACGGCCGAGGATGCGCCGTTTCTTCACTTCGACCACCACCGTGTTCGAGCGGCCGTGGCTGAAGCTCTGTTTGACCTTGCCGGTCTCGACCGTGCGCTTGAGGCCCAGCGGCGGCCGGGTGCTAAGCTTCGGTTTTTCGGTCTGGTCTGCCATTCTATTCCTTCGTTTGATCTTCTTCAGCCGAGCCAGTCCCCAAGGCGGATTTTCCGCCTTCAAGACCTCGATCGGGGCCAGTGAAAGCTCGCCACCGCTCAAGCGCGTTTCGGACACGCGAAGCGGCGGCGGGATCGGTCAGGGCGACATGTACCACATTTTCGCGCCCCAGTGCCAATGACAAGATAGTGCGACCCTCGGGGAATATCACCCCCTCAGGACCGCCATTTCCGACGCGCGCTCCAACTCTTTGGGCCTGGTCGAGGCGCTTGCGGCCGTCCTCGGCGGCGTCGGCGGCGTGGACGAGGAGGTGGACCTTGCCCGACCGGGCGGCGGTTTCGACGCGGTCAGCGCCGTTGATGAGGTTCCCGGCGCGCGCCTCCATGCCGAGGCGGTCAAGCGCGGCCTGACGCAAAGCCCGTTCGGTGCGTTCGCCAAGGTCGGCGGGTACCTGGACGTTGTTGGTCTTGAACGCGCGTTGCAGTGCCGCTTTCAGCTTCCCCTTGCCGTTAGCTGCGTCAAGCTCGGCGCGGATCACACCGATCCAGGCGCCGCGGCCTGGCGCGCGGGCGCGAACGTCCGGAGCGACCTCCCCGTCAGGAGAGAGCGCGAGCCGGATCAGCTCTTCCCGCGCGCCCTTGCGGCGGGTGAGAACACAGGTGCGTTCGGAGACATCGCTGCTCCCCGGCGAAGGCCGGGGTCCAGGAGCGCCGGAAGGCGCCGCTGGCGCAGCCGCCTGGACCCCGGCCTTCGCCGGGGAACTGGTTAGCGCCGCCTCATTGCGAGGATTCCGCATCGGCGGCCTCCTCGGGTTTGGCCGGCGCCTTCTCCTCCTCCTCGAACCAGTGAGCGCGGGCAGCCATGATGATCTCGTTGCCCTGCTCTTCGGTGAGGCCGTAGTCGGCGAGAATACCGCCCTTGTCCTCGGGCCGGTTGCTCGGCTCCCGGCGGCGCGGCTCGACACGCTTCTTCTGGATCAGCTCGTCCGTCGCGAGATCCGCGAGGTCGTCGAGCGTCTTGATTCCCGCCTTGCCGAGGGTCACGAGCATTTGCTCGGTGAGGTGCGGGATTTCGGCCAGCGGGTCCTCGACGCCGATCGCACGCCGCTCCTCGCGAGACGCAGCCTCCCGCCGCTCGAGCGCTTCGGCGGCGCGGCTCTGCAGCTCGGTTGCGATGTCCTCGTCGAGGCCTTCGATCTGCGCGATTTCCTCGACGGGGACGTAAGCCACCTCTTCGAGACTGGTGAAACCTTCGGCGACGAGCAGCTGTGACAGCGTTTCGTCAACGTCGAGTTCGTTCTGGAATAGGGCCGAGCGCTCGACGAATTCGCGCTGGCGCTTCTCGCTCGCGTCGGCCTCGGTGAGTATATCTATTTGCGAAGTCGTGAGGTGGCTTGCCAAGCGCACGTTCTGACCCCGACGGCCGATGGCTAGGCTCAGCTGGTCGTCTGGAACAACGACTTCGATGCGGCTCTCCTCCTCGTCGATCACGACTCGGCTGACCGTTGCGGGCTGCAGTGCGTTGACGACGAAGGTCGCTAGATCCTGCGACCAGGGAATGATGTCGATCTTCTCGCCCTGCAGCTCCTGCACCACGGCCTGGACTCGACTGCCCTTCATGCCGACGCAAGCGCCGACCGGGTCGATCGAGCTGTCATGGCTGATGACGCCGATCTTCGCGCGGCTGCCCGGATCGCGGGCGGCGGCCTTGATTTCGATGATCCCGTCGTAAATCTCCGGCACTTCCTGCGCGAACAGCTTCTTCATGAAGTCAGGGTGCGCTCGGGAGAGGAAGATCTGGGGGCCGCGCGCTTCGCGGCGCACCGACATGATCAAGGAGCGGATGCGGTCGCCAACGCGCACCATCTCGCGCGGGATCTGCTGGTCGCGGCGGATCACGCCCTCGGCGCGGCCGAGGTCGACGACGACATGGCCGAACTCAACCCGCTTGACGACGCCGGTGATGACCTCACTCACGCGATCCTTGAATTCCTCATATTGGCGCTCGCGCTCAGCATCGCGGACCTTCTGGAAGATCACCTGCTTGGCGGCCTGGGCCGCGATGCGCCCAAACTCGATCGGCGGCAGCGGGTCGACGATGAAGTCGCCAAGGCTCGCGCCCTTCTGCAGCTTTTGCGCCCCCTTCACGTCGACCTGCTTGAAATGGTCTTCGGGCTCTTCGACAACTTCGAGCACGCGCCACAGGCGCAGGTCTCCGCTCTCCGGATCGAGCTTGGCTCGGATGTCGTTCTCGGCGCCATAACGGGCGCGCGCGGCGCGCTGGATCGCGTCCTCCATCGCCTCGATAACGATGCCCTTGTCGATCAGCTTCTCACGCGCGACCGCGTCGGCGATCGCGAGCAATTCTGCCTTGTTGGCGCTGACGGCAGCGGGTGCGGTGGCCATGTAATTCAGTCCTCTACAGTCTCGAGATGTTCGTTGCCCTCGTCCCCCGGACGAGGATCAGCCTCAATCTTATCGGCGCCCTCAGGGTCGAGCGGCGCGGTGGCTCGGATGAGCTTGTCGGTCAAGAGCAGCTTGGCCGACGAGATAGTGGAAAAGGGCAGAGCGTGGGCCTCACCCGTCTTGTCTGTGAGTTTCACAGTCTCGCCGTCGAGTCCCTCAAGCGTTCCAGCGAACTGCTTACGGCCGTGTCTGGGTTCGGCGAGAATGATGCGTGCCTCGTGTCCAGCCCAATCGCTATAATCTTTGAGACGGGTCAGTGGACGGTCGATGCCGGGTGAAGAAACTTCGAGCCGATAGCTGCCCTCGATCGGGTCGCAGAGGTCGAGCACGTCCGACAGGCGACGCGAGATGCGCTCGCAATCGCCGAGGTCGAGTTGGCGCGTATCGGGCCGTTCAGCCATCACCTGCAACGTCGGGTCCGACGCGCCGCCGATCATCGCCACGCGCACGAGGTCGTAACCGAGATGCTTCACCTCGGGCTCGATCATCCGCTCAAGGCCGGTAACGTCAGCCACCCATATCCCCACTAGGAACACCAAAGTCTCTCGGACCGGAGCCGTATGGCCCCAGCCTCAGGCATCTCACGATGTCGAGGAGAGAGCAGCGATATAGGCTCGAACCGATCCTGGCGCAAGCAATCAGCGCTTGGCGCAGTTCCCTACAATTTTGGCGCGGATCGCCCGCTCGACGTCGGGTTCAAGCAAGTTCACGCAACGCTGGATTTCAAAGGACCCACGGCCTTGTCCTTCCCCTTCGCTGAGGAGCAGGAAGACCCTTTTGCCAATGATCGACCGCATTGCCTGAGGGTCGAGCGAGCAGTCGCTGAGCAACTCAATTCGGTAAGAGGCTTGGCTCCGGCCGCGATACTCTCGTGTCGGACGAAAACGCCAGCCGTATGGCCCTTCGCTTACAACTACGCCTTCCGCCGCGACCGGATAGAAAGCGGCAATCCGATTGACGTCGTCCTCGAAGCGGGCGCTGCCAGGAATCAGACGGACGCAATCGCATGCGAGTGCCGGGGTGGCGCTCGCCAATACGAGTGCAGCAATCAGCATGCTTCCCATCCTAGCCACGGCCAACGGCCTTATTCTCTTCGCGGATGCGGATCAAAAGGAGGGGAGCATTCAGGATCGTGAAGATGAGCGCGAGCGGCCACAGTCCGAAGACCAGCGGCAGCACCGCAATTTCGCCAATGACCACGAGGTAGTTCGGATGATTGACGAAACGATAAGGACCGCGGGTGACCAGGGGAGCGCCGGGGAGAATAATGATGCGCGTGGTCCAGCGCGGGCCAAGAGTCCTCAGAACCCACAGGCGCGCTATTTCCAGGAGCGCGAAGACGGCCAGCCAGAATCCGACGATCGGACGGCCGGGCGCTAGCCACCACAGAAGCGCCAACCACCAGACGTGGAGGGCGACGATCAGGGGATAGTGGGACGCGCCGACTTCATACGCGCCTTGGGCGAAGAGGCGCTTCGTATGGCGGCTCGAGAGCCAAAGCTCGCCAAGGCGCTGGAGAGTGACCAGTACCAGGATGAAGATTCCGAGAGTCACGCCGCTTCGATGAGCAAGCCGGCGCCGGTGAAACCTGGCCCAAAGGCGAGCATCATCGTTCGGCCGGGCAGGCCGCGTTCGATCAGACGCTCGAGCACGAACAGGACCGTGGGCGCGCTCATATTCCCGAACTCACGCAATATTTCGCGCTCAATGTTTAGCTCGCCCTGGTTCAATTCGAGCGCGGTTTCGATCGCGTCGATCACTTTCACCCCGCCCGGATGGCAGCAGAAGCGGTCGATTGCGTCGCGCCTGATCCCGAGTTTTGCGCACATCTCGTCCACAGCCTGAGCCAGCTCCGCCTCGATGAACGGCGGGATGGCCCGGTCGAACACGACGGCGAGACCGGGATCCTCGACGTCCCAGCCCATGATCCGCAGCGTGTCGGGCCAGATTTTCTCGGCCGAGCCGGTAATCCGGGCCAGGCTGTGCTCGCCGCTGGTCACGACGGCAGCCGCAGCCCCATCGCCGAACAGGGCCGTCGCGACGATCGCCGCGGGGTCGTCGCTGTCGAGCCGGATCGAGATCGAGCAGGTCTCGATGCAAACGAGCAGCCAATTCGTGCCCGCCTCCGCAGCCGCAAACCGAGCTGTTGCGGCAAGTCCATTGACTCCGCCGGCGCATCCGAGACCGAAGATGGGCACGCGACGAATGTCGTTCCTGAAACCGACACGGGACGCCGCCCGAGCTTCGAGGCTCGGCGTGGCGATGCCGGTCGTGGACACCGTCACCACGCCGTCGATCTCGTCCGGTTTCAGCCCCGCTTTTTCGATGGCCGCCAATGCTGCGTCGACGAACAGATTCTCCGACGCTTCAAGGTAAACGTTGTTGCGGTCATGCCAGCCGTGACCCGCCATATACCAGTCCTGCGGAGCGACGATGTGACGACGCTCGATCCCGGCATTGTCGAAGACGCTCGCCAGGCGGTCGAACAATGGCTTGCTGCCTCCCCAGGCCTCTCTCGCCCGTGCTTTCGCTTCCTGTTGTTCGACGCACCGCGGCGGGACTGCGGTGGCGAGCGAGAGAAGGCTGCACGGTCGCATAGGGACCTCTATAGAGCGCCGCAGGATGCTCCCGGTTCCCGTTACGCAGATGGAACAGTCTGAATGAGCCTACGCCTAATGCAAACCGCCCTTCTGCTGGCCCTCGCGGCCTGCGGGTCGTCATCGTCGACCACGGCCCAGCCGAAGGACCGTCCATTCTCCGTGACCGAGGTCGCCACGTTCGATTCACCCTGGGCGATGGCGTTCCTGCCGGGTTCCGGCGTGCCCCTGACCAAGATGGCGCTGGTGACCGAGAAGGTGGGACGTCTGTGGCTCATCGACGTGACCACGGGTCGCAAGCAAGAGGTGGCCGGCGTGCCGCGGGTTCATGTCGAGGGTCAGGGCGGCCTAGCCGATGTGGTTGTCCACCCCGATTTCGCGGCGAATCAGCGCGTCTATCTCAGCTTCCCGGAGGCAGGCCCGAACGGCACCAGCGGAGCGGCGATCGGCTACGGCAAACTCATTTTGGGGCAAGGCCAGCCGCGCCTCGACGGCTTCAGGATCATTTGGCGCCAGGAGCCGAAGGTCAGCGGCGGTGCCCATTATTCCGAACGCATCGCCTTCGCTCCGGACGGGACGATGTTGATCAGCAGCGGCGAGCGGTTCAAGTTCGATCCGGCGCAGGATCGGAACAGCGACCTCGGCAAGATCATTCACATGACAGCCGAGGGACAGCGCATTGGCGGCCGCTACTACACCCTGGGCCATCGCAATGTGCTCGGCCTCGCTTTCGCTCCCGACGGGCGCCTGTGGGAGACGGAGATGGGCCCGCGCGGCGGCGACGAAGTCAATTTGATCGTGCAGGGCCGAAACTACGGTTGGCCGCGCGCCTCTTACGGAACGCATTATGACGGACGCGATATTCCAGACGACCACAGGGGCCAAGGCTTCGAAGAGCCCAGGGTGTGGTGGAATCCCTCGATTTCGCCGGGGTCGCTGCTCATCTACACTGGCGACCTCTTCCCGCACTGGCAGGGCGATGCGCTCATCGGCGCACTTTCCGGTCAGGCGCTCATCCGCGTCGACATCAACGGGGATCAAGCTCGCAAAGCCGACCAATGGCCCATGGGGGCGCGCATCCGCGCGGTCGACCAGGGACCGCGCGGCGAACTGTATCTTCTGGAGGATGGAGGCGGCGCGCGGCTGCTCAGGCTTGAGCCCGCCGCGCGCTGAGCGGGTTACTCCGCCGGTTCGGTGACCGACTCGTCCTGGGGCTGCGGAACGGTCCGCAGATACGGCTTTAGAGTTTTCCAGCCGCCTGGGAATTTCTCGCGCGCTTGTTCGTCGGATAGCGACGGAACGATGATGCATTCGTCGCCCTGCTTCCAATTCACCGGCGTCGCGACCGAATGCTTCGCGGTCAGCTGGATCGAATCGAGCAGCCGAAGCACTTCGTCGAAGTTACGGCCGGAGCTCATCGGATAGATGAGCATCGCCTTGATCGCCTTGTCAGGACCGACGATGTAGACGGTCCGGACAGTCGCATTGTTGGCCGCGGTGCGGCCGTCGCTCGTCTCGCCGGCGTCGGCCGGGAGCATGTTGTAGAGCTTGGCGACCGTGAGATCGTGGTCGGCGATGATCGGATAGTTCACGTCATGGCCGGTGACGTCCTTGATGTCCTGCAGCCAGCCCTGGTGAGAGCCCACGGGATCGACCGATAGACCGATGACCTTCGTGTTGCGTTTCTTGAATTCGTCTTCGAGGCCGGCGAGGTAGCCGAGCTCGGTCGTGCATACGGGCGTATAGTCCTTCGGATGGGAGAAGAGGATCGCCCAGCTGTCGCCGATCCAGTCGTGGAAATGGATCGTGCCTTGCGTGGTCTCCGCGGTGAAGTCCGGGGCCGTGCTTCCGATCGAGAGTGTCATGGGTGGTCTCCTTGGACGAGGGTTGCGGCCGATATAGTTGTTCAGACGGCTTCTTCGAAGTCCGCAGCGATTTGCTGGGGATGGTCGAGCCATTCGGGCGGGGTAAGCCCTTTGGAATGCAGGAATTCAGGGTTGTAGAGCCGTGATTGGTAACGCGAGCCCGGATCGCACAGCATTGTGACAATGGTCTTTCCGGGGCCGAGCTTACGCGCGAGCCTGATCGCGCCGGCGACGTTCACGCCAGACGACAGGCCGAGGCTGAGGCCTTCGTCGCGGAGCAGTCCGTAGGTGACCGCCAGGCTCTCCGCGTCGGGGATGAAAAAGGCTTCATCGACGTTCAATCCTTCGAGGTTGGCGGTGACTCGCCCCTGACCGATCCCCTCGGTAATCGAGCTGCCTTCGGCCTTGAGTTCGCCGGTCGTGTAATAGCTGTAGAGCGCCGCGCCCGGTACGTCGGCAATGGCGATGACGACGCCCCTGCTGCGTTCGCGCAGCGCGGCGGCAACGCCGGCGAGCGTTCCACCGGTGCCGACCGCGCTGACGAAACCGTCGACCTTACCGTCCGTCTGTTCCCAGATCTCCGGGCCGGTCGTGCGGATGTGGATGTCGCGATTGGCGACGTTGTCGAACTGGTTGGCGAAGATCGCGCCGTGCGGATGCTCGCGAGCGAGCCGCTCGGCCATGCGACCGGCGACCTTCACGTAATTGTTCGGGTTGCGGTACGGCACCGCCGGAACTTCGACGAGCGTTGCGCCGAGCGACCGCAAGGCGTCTTTCTTTTCCTGCGATTGAGTTTCGGGAATGACGATGACGGTGTGCATGCCGAGCGCATTGCCGACCACGGTGAGGCCAATGCCGGTGTTGCCCGCGGTGCCCTCGACGATCAGGCCGCCGGGTCTCAACTGCCCTTTCTCGATCGCGTCGGTCACGATTCCGAGCGCCGCGCGGTCCTTCACGGACGAGCCCGGATTCATGAATTCCGCTTTTCCGAGGATGGTGCAGCCGGTCACTTCGGACGCTCTGCGGAGCTTGATCAGTGGCGTGTTGCCGATGGCGTCGAGCGTGCTGGAGCGAATCTCCATGCGCGCGCCTGTACAGCCTCAACCGGTGCGGCGGTAGCGTAGATAATAAGGTCGCCGACCCTCGCGCCGCGACTTTGCGCCATATCGTGTTTCAATCCAGCCGCCCGGCGGTTCGATGAAGTCCTTCGGCCTTTGCGCTAGCCATTCGAACTGGCGCCAATGCCGCTGCATGACCATTAGGGACCAGGTGAGATAGGTCGGATCGTCGGTTGCCAAGCGGAACTCGCCGCCCGCTTTGATCTTCGCCGCGAACAGGTCGATGGGGCTGTCGTTGACCATGCGCCGCTTGGCGTGGCGCGCCTTCGGCCAGGGGTCCGGGTGGAGCAGATAGAGAAAGCTCAAGCCGCCATCGGGCACGCGCTGCAATACGTCGAGCGCATCGCCCCGCCACAAGCGGATGTTGGCCAAGGGCTTGTCACGAATATGGCCGAGCGCGGTCGCGACGCCGTTGAGGAAGGGTTCAGCGCCGACGAAACCGTGATCGGGAAGCATGTCCGCGCGGTCTGCGAGATGCTCGCCCGAACCGAAGCCAATCTCGAAATGCAGCGGGCGATCGTCGCCGAACAGCCGGCGCGACGTGATCTCGCCTTCCGCTGGCAGCTCGATCTGCGGAAGCAGCTTGTCGACGAGCTCCTGCTGCGCCTTGCGCAATTTATGGCCGCTCGAGCGCCCGTAAAGCCGATTGAGCGTTAGCGGATCGCCGGATTTGAAGGCTGTCATCGCGCCAGCCGCCTAAGGCGCAACGGCCGCTTTTGGAACCTCTTCGCTTTTTCGGCGTCGGATTGGCGCGGAGAAAGAGAGGCTGACGCACCTTGTTGAGGGTCGTCGCATTCCGAAAGGCGATCCTCGCGGGTGTCGCTGGAGCGCTGGTGTGGGAAGCTGCGCTGCGCCTGCTCGCGCTCGCCGGAGTCCCGACTTTCGATATCGTGCGCGAATTGGGGACGCTGGCCTTCCCACATGGCAGTCCGGTGGAATGGTGGCCGGCAGGGACGGCCGCGCACGCGCTGGTGGGAGTCGCGTGGGCGCTATTCTATGCTTATTTTTTCTGGGCGCGGCTGGACTGGCCGCCGCCGCTGCAAGGGCTCGCTTTTGCTGCGCTTCCCGCGACTCTCGCGACACTGGTGGTCTATCCACAGTTGCAGCTGATGCATCTCAACCAATCGGTCGTTCAGCTGGATTGGCACAATTTCCTCGTGGGTCTCAACCAAACCGGATTCGCCGGGCTGTTGCTCGGCCATGCTTTGTTCGGTTTGACCGTAGGAGCCATCTACACTCGGCCCGTCGGCTATCCGGCGATGCGCGCCTGTGCCGACCCCCGCCAACCGAAGTCCACGCGCCTGCCGAGGAAACCGGCGCGGAAGTCGAAACATGGCTTCATCTTCGCGACGGGGATCGAGTGCAGCTATCCCACGACCGAGCACGGCCGCTGGAGGCGCGACGAGATGAGCTCGACCGGCCATTACGAGCGCTGGAGCGAGGATTTCGAGCTGGCGCGCGAGGTCGGTGTAACGCACATCCGCTACGGCCCGCCGTTGCATCTGATCTTCTTGGGGTGGGGACGATATGATTGGTCCTGGTGCGACGCGGCGATGCGTGAGCTTGAAGAGCTGGGTCCCGAGCCGATCATCGATCTGTGTCATTTCGGAGTGCCGACGTGGCTGGGCAATTTCCAGAACGGAGAGGTCGTGCGCGCGCTCATTGAGTATGCGGCGGCTTTTGCGGAGCGTTACCCCTGGGTCCGCTTCTATACGCCCGTGAACGAAATGTACGTCTGTGCGCGGGTGAGCGCGCTGCAAGGTCTCTGGAACGAGCAGTTGCGTGATGAACGCGCGTTCGTGCGCGCCGTGCTCACGCTGGCTTCGGCCTGTACGGGCATGACCGATGCTATCCTTGCTCTCCGCCCGGACGCGGTCTTCATCAACAGCGAAAGCAGTGAATTCTGCCAGTCCTGCTGCCCGGACCCGGACATCGAGCAAATCGCCTCCTTCGAAAACGAGCGGCGCTTCTTGCCCCTCGATCTGCTCTACGCTCATGAAGTTTCACCGGTCATGCGGCAGTACCTGCGCGATCACGGAATGGCCGATGACCAATATGACCGCTTCAGGGCGCGCAAAGGACCGCGGCGGTCGGTGATTGGGATCGATTATTACGAATGGAATGAGAAGCTCATCGACCAGAGCGGGCAAGCCATGGCCTTGGGAGAATTGTTCGGCTGGTACGTCATCGCGAGCCACTATTGGCAGCGATATCGCCGAACGATGATGCACACCGAAACCAACCGGACGGATGCTGGCGACGCGCCGGGCTGGCTCTGGCGGCAGTGGCACAATGTCCAGCTGCTGCGGTCGGCGGGCGTGCCGATCATCGGCTTCACCTGGTACAGCGTGACCGACCAGATCGACTGGGACCGGGCGATCGGGGAGTTGCTCGGAATCGTCTTTCCCGTCGGTTTGTTCGACCTGAACCGCGATCCACGGGCGGTTGGACTGTCCTACAAGCACCTCATCGACATGCATCGGGACAGGCCCGAGTACCGAGACTGCGCGAGCATCCGCGAGTTGCTCAGCTGATGTCGAGCTTCCTCAGCGCGCACGGGTATGATCCGGGACCCACGCAGCGCCCGCTGCTCGCGGGCGGCATTTCGGGCGTCCTTGGGACAGTTCCGGCAGTCGCGACATTATACGGCTTCGGATCGCTGACGGTCGAAGCGCGCATCCTCGGACTTTCGGAATGGACGACCGTCGTTGCAGGTTGCGTTGCCATGGCGGCTGCGGGGGCATTTTATAGCCGGCTGTTCGGCCGCGCGGCCAATGACGTGCGTGGGGGATGGCTATTCGGCATGGCCTTCGGCTTTTCGCTATGGGCTGCCGGGGCGGTCATGGTCCTGCCCATCGTGAGCGACGGTGAAACTCCCGCAGGAACGGCAGCGGTTGGCGTATTCTTGTCGTTCATCGTTTGGGGCGCGGCGACGGGCGCGATTCATCCATTCGTCCATCGTCCGCTGCATGAAAGTTTGACGACCGGCGCCCAGCGAAGAGAGGTCGGCCCGGGGGCCGCGACCTTAGGCCAAACGGGCCACGGCCGTGAGCTTAGGCCTCAACCCGATGAGTCGCAGCACCAACAGTCGCCTTGAGATCCTCGACCAGGTCCAGCCGTTCCCACGGAAAGAAGTCGCCGTCGGCCTCGCGCCCGAAGTGGCCGTACGCTGCCGTCGGGCGGTAGATGGGCTTGTTGAGGCGGAGGTGCGTGCGGATGCCGCGCGGAGTTAGGCCGCCGAGCTTGTCGATACGGCCGATCGCCTGCTCGAGCTGTTCGTCGTCAACCGTGCCCGTCCCGTGGGTGTCGACGTAAAGCGAAAGCGGCTCCGATACGCCGATCGCATAGGCGAGCTGGATCGTGCATCGACGGGCCAGTCCCGCAGCGACGATATTCTTCGCGAGATAACGCGCGACATAAGCGGCGGAGCGGTCGACTTTGGTCGGATCCTTGCCCGAGAAAGCGCCACCGCCGTGCGGAGCCGCGCCGCCATAAGTGTCGACGATGATCTTGCGGCCGGTGATTCCGGCGTCCCCCTCAGGCCCGCCAATCTCGAAGCTGCCCGTCGGATTGATGTGGTAGACCGTCCACTCATTGAGCAGCTCTTGTGGAAGAACATCCGCAACCACTGCCTTCACATAATCGTGGAGCTGCTTTTCTTTGTCGCCCTGGTCATAGCCTGGCTTGTGCTGGGTCGAGACGACGATCGCGGTCGCGGCCACGGGTTTCCCCTTCTCGAACCGGAGCGTGACCTGACTCTTGGCGTCGGGTTCGAGGAAGGGTGCTGCGCCTGAGTGCCGGTCCTCAGCCATCTTCATGAGGATCTTTTGCGAATAGTCGAGTGTGGCTGGCATGAAATCGGGAGTTCTCGTCGCACGCGAAGCCGAACATGATGCCTTGGTCGCCTGCCCCCTCATCCTTGTTGCCCACCGCGTCGACGCCCTGCGCGATGTTGGCGGACTGCGGGTGAAGATGATTGGCGAAATCCAGCTTGTCCCAGTGGAAGCCTGCCTGCTCGTAACCGATCTCACGCACCGTTTGGCGGACCGTCGCCTCAATCTCCTCGCGGATGCCCGGCGCCCAATTTCCTTCGCGGTCCATCACGCCCTGCCCACGGATTTCGCCGGCGAGGACGACACGGTTGGTCGTGGTCATCGTCTCACAGGCAACGCGAGCTTCCGGGTCCTTGGACAGGAAAAGGTCTACGATCGCGTCGGAAATCTGGTCGGCAACCTTGTCGGGATGACCTTCGGAAACGGATTCGGAAGTGAACAGATATGAGCTGCGCATAAACGGCGGCGTGTCCTTTAAGATATAAAGAAGTCTTTATATGTCGTTCTAGCGGCGCCTGCGGCCAAGCACAATGCCGCCGAAGATCAAGGCGAAGCCCAGCAGCAACGGGATTGCATTGCCAAAGCGGGCGAAAATGGTTGCAGCGTTTGCCGGCGGCGGCAGAACTTCGTCGATCGTTCCCGCAGTGCGCCATGGAAGCTGTTTCACAACATTGCCGCGCGCGTCGATGACGGCGCTGATCCCCGTCGGGGTAGAACGGAGAACGGGTATGCCTTCTTCCGCGGCGCGCAGGCGAGCCTGGGCAAGATGCTGCGGGGGCCCCCAGCGGCCGAACCAGGCGTCGTTGGAGGGATTGAAGATGAAGGAGGGACGGTTGCGCTCATCAACCACATGGCCGGAAAAGATTATCTCGTAGCAAAGCTGCAAGCCGACCTTGCCCCACTGACCGCCGAGATCGATCGTCCGCGGCCCTGGCCCTGGCGCGAAATCTATGTCTCCCGGCGCAAGCCGCGACAGGCCAATCGACGACAGGAGCGGGCGCATCGGCAGATATTCCCCGTAGGGTACGAGATGAGCCTTGTCGTACCGCCCGAGGATTTGCCCGCCAGGGCCCAGCACATAGATGCTATTGGCGGCGCCATCGACCCGGACGCCGTCGCGTGAGGCGATCGCGAGTCCGCCGGTCAATAGGCGGTCGTTGGGTCCAAGCAGGGATGTCGCGCGAGTCCGCTGGAATTCAGCCATGGCCCGGTGTTCGTCGGTGCGCGCGTCTTCAACGGGGTCTGTGATGGCGGCTTCCGGCCACAGCAGCAGCCGAGGCTCGCCAGTCGGGGGGCCAGAGAGAGTCGCGAGTCGGCGTGCCGCCTCTTCGCCGAAGCCAGGACGCCACTTGTCTTGCTGGCCGATGTCGGGCTGGACAATGCGGATGGCTTCGAGCGTGAGCGGATCAGCCGGGACCGGCGAAGACGGAAGCAGCCACAAGAAAAGGGTGGATCCGAAGATCACGACCAGAGGCAGCCATTTCTTGTAATATTCCAACCAAATCGCACCGCCGAGCAGGACCACCAGGCCTGACAGTCCATAGGTGCCGATCAACGTCGTAATCGTGATGAGCGGGGTGGGCGTCAGCGCTGCCGCCGCCGGGTTCCAGGGAAAGCCGGTGAACATGGCACCGCGCAGCCATTCGGTGATCGTCCATGCGCCGCCGAGCACCATAACGAGGACGACGCGGTCCTGGTTGCCGAACCGCCAGGCGAGGCCGGTGGCCAGCGCCGGATAGATAGCCAGGTAGAGCGAAAGGAGAACCACCGCGAGCCAGCCGAGCCATGCCGGCATTGCCGCCTGGTAGGTGAAGGAAGTCGCGATCCAATTGAGGCTGACGACAAACTGGCCGACGCCAAAGGCCCACCCTATGAACAGCGAGCGCCACACGCTCTTCGACCGGTCGATGAGCTCGCACAGCACGGCGAAGGCGACCGGCAGGAGCGGCCACCAGGCGACCGGCTCGAATGCAAAGGCGGAAGCCGCCCCCAGGAGCGCGGCATAGAGGACCAGCAGCATCGCTTCTATGGCTAGCGGTTGCGCGGTCAGAACGAAAGGCTCGACAATTCAGCCTGTCCCGCGCAGGAACGAAGGATGACGGTTCCGCCGTTCCACCTGGCCTTCCCGGTAGACGATCTCGCGGCTGCTCGCCGCTTCTACGGCGAACTTCTCGGTTGCCCTGAGGGGCGGAGCGACGAGAAATGGGTCGACTTCGATCTGCACGGCCATCAGATCGTCGCGCATCTGGCTTCGGAGGCGGTCCGCGCGCGTGTCACGAACCCGGTCGACGGTGACGACGTCCCGGTACCGCATTTCGGCTTGGTGCTGACGATGGACGAATGGAAGACGCTGGCGCAGCGACTGGAAGCGGCGGACATCGAGTTCGTGATCCGACCGACGGTCCGATTCGAAGGTCAGCCGGGTGAGCAAGCGACTATGTTTCTGCTCGACCCGGCAGGTAACGCACTCGAATTCAAGGCAATGGCGGATCCGGCGAAGCTGTTCGCAACACAGTGAAGGGTTAAGCCGTTTAGGCTTTTCCCTCCGGCGCGTGCAGCCGGACGCGCTTGATGCGCTTCGTGTCGGCGTCGACGCTCTCGAGGCGCCAGCCCGACGGATGGCACACCAATTCGCCCGGCTGAAGAATGCGCCCCGCGAGGATGAAGGTGAGCCCGCCGACCGTGTCGACTTCGTCGTCTTCGGCCGTTAGTCGCCGATCAACGGCTTCCTGGAGGTCATCGAGTTCGAGCCGCGCGTCGGCTTCCCACAGCCCGTCATCGAGCATCGTGAGCAGGCCGATCTCCTCAATGTCATGCTCGTCCTCGATCTCGCCGACGATCTCCTCGACAACGTCTTCGATCGTGACCAGGCCTTCGGTCCCGCCAAACTCGTCGACGACGATGGCGAGGTGGACGCGATCGGCTCGCATCCGTGCGAGCAGGTCGATCGCCCCCATGGATTCGGGAACGAACAGCGGGCTGCGCATGAGCGCGTCGAGAGAGCGATCGCGGGCGGGGTCGATGTTGGCGGCGAAGACATCCTTGACGTGGACCATCCCGATCACCGCGTCCAGGCTCTCGGCGTAGATGGGGAGGCGGCTGTGCTCAGCGTCGGCGAAGGCATGAACCAGCTCGTCGAAGCCGATCGTCTTCGGGACCGCGATGATGTCCCCTCGAGTGACGCAGATGTCCCCCGCTGTCTTCTCACCGAAATGCAGCAGATTGCGCAGCATCTGCCGCTCGGCGGGTGACAGGTCGCCGGCGACAGGCCGCGATTCCTCGGCTTCGTCAATGGCTTCCTCGATCTCGTCGCGCAGAGTCGGCTCGGCATCGTCGCCGAACAATAGGTGGCGCATGCCGCGCCATAATCGTGAACCGCTGTCGTCCTGGCGTGTGGCCATCAAGCGGTCACCGCATAGGGATTCGCGATCCCCAACCGCGCGAGAGCGCGGACTTCGCGCGCTTCCATTTCGGCGGCATCCGCCTCGGCGACATGGTCATAGCCGAGCAGATGCAGCGTTCCGTGAACGACCAAATGGGTGGCGTGTTCGATGACACCAATGCCTTTTTCGACTGCCTCGCTCTCGCACACCCCGTGGGCGAGGATGATGTCGCCGAGCATGATTGCGGGACCGCGTTCGTCGGCCTGCTCGAGCTCATACGGTTCAGCCATCGGGAAGGAGAGAACGTTCGTCGGCTTATCCTTGCCGCGCCAGTGGGCGTTTAGCGCGCGAACTTCTTCATCGCTGGCAAGGCGGACCGACAGCTCGACCGAACGGGCAGCTTCGGCAAGCTGCGGGAAAGCGCTTTCGGCGATCGCCGCCTCAACGGCTCCGCGGACGAGCGGCTCCCACGACCGGCTACTGTCCCATTCCTCATCGGCTTCGAGCGCGATTTCGAGTTTCATCCGCCTACATCCCGAACTGCCTTCGGGCCCTCATAGGCATCGACGATCCTGCCGACCAGCGGGTGACGGACTACGTCCGCGACGGTGAAGCGTATGACCGCAATGCCCTGTACGCGCTCGAGCCGACCGACCGCATCAGCGAGGCCAGATTTGGACGGATCCGGCAGGTCGACCTGGTGTGGGTCACCGCAAACCACCATCCGGCTGCGCATGCCGAAGCGGGTCAGGAACATCTTCATCTGCAGCGGCGTGGTGTTCTGTGCCTCATCCAGGATGATGAAGGCATCGTTCAACGTGCGCCCTCGCATGAAGGCGAGAGGCGCGATTTCGATCTCGCCCGATGCGATTCGGCGTTCGACCTGCTCTGTCGGAAGCATGTCGTAGAGAGCGTCATAAAGCGGACGTAGATATGGATCGACCTTCTCCTTCATGTCGCCCGGAAGGAACCCGAGGCGTTCGCCCGCCTCCACGGCCGGGCGCGACAGGATAAGACGATCGACGCTGCCGGTGATCAGTTGCGACACCGCCTGAGCGACAGCGAGATAAGTTTTGCCGGTGCCCGCGGGTCCCAACGCGAAGATCATGTCGTCACGTCCCAGGGCCTCCATATAGGCCGTCTGGACGGTCGAACGTGGGACAATGGTCTTCTTGCGCGTGCGGATCATCACGCGCGGCGGGGAGGCGACCTCCTCCGTGATAATTCCGTCGAGGCTCGGCTGCATCGCCATGCCCAATATCGCCTCGACCGCCTCCGCATCCACGTCGTGGCCCTGGTCGAGCCGATTGTAGAGGCCGACGAGCACTTCACGTGCTCGCGTAGCGGCATCAGGATCGCCCTCGATTTGCACGCGGTTGCCGCGCGCGGAGATGTGGACGCCCAGGCGGTTCTCGATCGTGATCAGATGGCGGTCGTAGTCGCCGAAAAGCGGGCCGAGCAGATACGGCTGTTCGAACTCGAGTTCGAGCCGCGCGCGATCCGGAACCGCCTGCAGTTCACGTCTGGCCATCAGGCAGCTTCCTTCTGGCGGACCGCGCCGCTCATACTATTGGGTCCAGCGGCGACCAGGGTCACGTCGATGAGTTCGCCGGGTTGGGCAGGGCCTGCAACGTGCACGGACTGTAGCCAAGGGGAACGGCCCACCATCTGGTCCTCATGTTTCCCCTTGCGTTCGATCAGGATTTGCGTGTCCACGCCCACTTTCGATTGGTTGAACGCAAATTGATGGGCGTTGATCCGTTCCTGCAACCGCTGCAGGCGTTCGTCCGTGATCTCGCGCTGGACCTGATCGGCCATCGTCGCGGCAGGCGTGCCTGGGCGCGCACTGTACTTGAATGAATATGCGGAAGCGTAGCGGACCTCATCGACAATGCTCAGCGTCGCTTCGAAATCTTCATCGGTTTCGCCCGGAAAGCCGACAATGAAGTCGCCGGACAGAGCAATGTCGGGACGGGCAGCGCGCATCTTGTCGAGGATAGCGAGATATGTTTCAGCCGTGTGGCTGCGGTTCATCGCCTTGAGGATGCTGTTGCTGCCCGACTGCACCGGCAAGTGGAGGTAGGGCATCAGCTTCTCGACCTCGCCGTGAGCGGCGATCAGTGCATCGGTCATGTCCGTGGGGTGGCTTGTCGTATAGCGAATGCGTTCCAGCCCATCGATCTTTGCCAGCGCCCGGATCAGATCGGCGAGGCCGCGGGTTTCGTCTGCCCAGGCATTTACGTTCTGACCGAGCAAGACGATCTCACGTGCTCCGGCGTCGACTAGCGCCTCAGCTTCCGCAAGGATCCCGTCCCAGGGGCGCGAAATCTCGGCGCCGCGCGTATAGGGGACCACGCAATAGGTACAGAACTTGTCACAGCCCTCCTGCACAGTGAGAAAAGCGCTCGGGCTGGCGCGACGGCGCGTCGGCAGTGCGTCGAACTTGCTAATCGCCGGCATGTCCGTGTCGACTGGCCGGGCCCCGTTCGACGCCTCCCGCACCATGTCGGGAAGGCGATGATAGGCTTGCGGGCCGACGACGATGTCGATCATCCGCGAGCGGCGCTTGGCCTCCGCGCCTTCGGCTTGGGCGACGCATCCGGCCAGGGCGATCAGCGGCCTCGATCCGTCCTCGCGGGCCAGACGCCCGACATCCGAATAAGCCTTCTCGGCCGCCTTCTCGCGAATGTGACAGGTGTTCAATACCACGAGATGGGCGTCCTCGCCGTCGGTAGCTGCGGTCATGCCTTGCTGGCTGAGAAGTTCGGCCATGCGCTCGCCGTCATAGACGTTCATCTGGCAGCCGAAGCTTTTGATTCTGAAAGTCTTGGGAGTCATTCAGGCGTGCCTATAGGCGAGTGAAGGCCCGACTTGAAGCCGAGCACGGCGGCGATTTGTTCGCGTGCCTCGTATGCCAGTTGCTTGCGATCGGCGGAGCGGTCCAGCGGCGGCAACACGTTGACCATTACGGGCAGAGTTCCGGGTCGCCCAAGGATGCGCAGGATGTTGTTCCTGCCCGACTCCTCCCACCAGCCGATTTCGGCCTTCGCGGAGCCATAATCGAGGGCGAGCGGGCGGATCTCGACGTCCTTTGCCGCGAGATTCGCCGCTTCGAGCAAGGTCGGGCGGAAAGGGAGGACCTGCGTACCCGGTCCGGTCGTTCCCTCGGGGAAGAGAGCCAAGGGCTTGTCACCTTCGAGCGCTCTGGCGATTGCGGTCGCCTGATCCTTGGCACCCTTTACGTGAGATCGTTTGACATAGACCGTCGCATTCTGGTCGGCGAGCCAGTGGATGAACCCGTGCCCGAGATTGTCTTTCGAGACGAAGGCGCAATTGGTCGCGCCGCCGAGCACGAGGATGTCGAGCCAGCTGGTGTGATTGGCGACGAGCAACGTATGTCGACCGATGGGCGCGCCCGAAAGCTTTGCGCGCGCACCGACGAGCCATCCCGCTGCCCCAAGGAATCTACGCGGCCAACTAGAGCCGCCAAACAAGCGCTTGCTCACGACGTGGATCGGCGCGCAGACCAAGAGCAGCACGAAAAGAGCGGCAATGCGTGCTGCGGCGCGGACGTTCAGGCGCGCTGTCCCCGGCCTATCGATCGCGGTCGAGCGTGACGCCGTACAACTCCATACGATGGTCGACGAGGCGGAACCCGAGCTTCTCTGCGATGCGCTTCTGTAGCGCCTCGAGCTCATCGTCGACGAACTCGATCACATTACCGGTCTCGACGTCGATCAAATGGTCGTGATGGCTCTCGGACGCCGCTTCATACCGTGATCGGCCGTCGCCAAATTCGTGCCGCTCGAGGATACCCGCCTCCTCAAATAAGCGGACGGTGCGGTACACGGTAGCGATGGAGATATTGGGATCGATGGCCGACGCTCGGGCATGAAGAGTTTCAACGTCGGGATGATCCTCACTGTCGCCGAGCACGCGCGCGATAATCTTGCGCTGCTCAGTGATGCGCAGACCCTTGTCCGCGCACAGCGCCTCAATGTCGATCGTTCGGGTCATGCGCTAAAGGTAAGCATGGCCAGCGGTTGGGTCAAAGGGGACTTATCTTCGCAGCTCGTCGTCGAGTAGCAGTTCAATGCCTCGACCACCGCCGGTCGCCTGCGTCGATCGGTCCCCTTTCGGAACGAGCTATTTGCCCCGCGTCTTCCGCCGTTTGGTGCCGAGACCGATCGACTTGGCCAGCGTGCGCCGCTGCTCGGCATAGTTGGGCGCGACCATCGGATAGTCGGCGGCAAGGCCGAACCGCTGGCGATACTCAGCCGGTGTCTCATTATGTGCGGTCGTAAGATGGCGCTTGAGCATTTTCTGTTTTTGGCCGCATTCGAGGCAGGTGATGTAGTCGGGCTTCACCGAGGAGCGGACCGACACCTTGGGTTCGGGCTTCGCTTCGGGCGCGGCCGGTTGAGCGGAAATGCCGGTCAGTGCCGAATGAACGTTCTGGATGAGGTTGGGCAAGTCATTTACCGCGACGCTATTATTGCTGACGTGCGCGGCGACGATATCGGCGGTGAGAATCGAGCAAAAAGTCTTCGGCAGCTTCATTATCAGCCATTGGTGATTTCCTTGATTAGGAGCAGAGATCACTCGGTACACAAATGCGATGGCATGCGCATTAGGCGTACGAATTGCGCACGGCAACCTCCTGCCAAGTCAAGCGGCAAGAAATCCTAGATCAAATTTTCTTGACGAGAGTTAGAGCGTCGAACCGGCGACCGTCCGAAGCATGATAATAGTTGCGGCGCTTCCCGGCTTGCTCGAAACCCGCCGAGCGATACATGGCTACGGCGGCGTTGCCGTCCCGCACTTCAAGGTGCACGCGACTCACCCCGCCCTTGGCGGCCCTCTCCATGAAGTCGTCCAGAAGCCGACCGCCAATGCCTTCGCGTTGATGGGTCGGAAGGACCGCCAAGAGCAGCAGCTCTGCCTCCTCTCCGACGGTGCGCACGAGTGAAAAGCCGGTGGCTTCGTCGTTTCCCTCCTTGCGCGCCAGGGTCAAGGCAACACCATCCATCGGCAGGATGCCAGCGAGCTGGGAACGCGTCCAGGCTTCGCCGTAACGACGCCCGAAGGCAGCGTCCATCACCTCCATCACCTCATCCAGGTCCGCATAAGTTCCGGGTTTTATGTGCACGGTTCTGGCAATCGCGGGGGTCGCCATCATGCTGCCTCTCTGGCCTGCGCGTCGGGCGCCCGGGCGTAAACCGGCTTCGGCGGAAGAGTGCGAAGCCTCTCTGCCAATTTCAGCGCATCGGCCGCCGCGGGCCAGGCCTCGCGCGCGTCGCCCCACCCGCGCGCGTCGACCAGCTGGCGCGCGCCACTGCCGACAACCAGCGGAGCGGCCGTCACCAGGGCCGCCTCCGCGGGCACGAGGCTAGTGAGTTCTGAAACCGGATCTGGCGCCATGGCGTCAAAAACTTGAACGAACAGCTCGCCATGACCGCCGATCACGGCCGCCGCGACTTCGCCCTTCCGATCGGCCCCCGCCGCGAGCAGTGCGAGCGAAGACATTCCGGACAGTTCCGCGTTCCAACCGATCGCAAGTCCATGCGCCGCCGCGATCCCGACGCGGATTCCGGTGAAGCTGCCCGGACCGACGCCAACGATGATGCGATCGGCCCTTCGTCCATCCAGAAGTTCGGCAATCATTGGCACTAGCCGCTCGGAATGGCCGCGACCGATCAACTCGTCGCGGCGCGCAACGCACCTGCCCGACCCATCGAACAATGCGGCGGTGCAGGCTGCGGTCGAAGTATCGAAAGCCAAGATCACGGGCGGAATAGTGATCATATGCATGGCGAGGCGGCAAGCCCCAAAGATCTCAACGAACTAGACCGCCTCTACGCTCTCGACTTCGGGCACGTAGTGGCGGATCAGGCTTTCGATGCCGCGCTTCAGCGTGACGGTCGACGAAGGACAGCCCGAACAGGCCCCATGCATCGATAAATACAGGCGCCCGTCCTTGTATCCCTTGTACGCGATGTCGCCACCGTCCTGAGCCACAGCGGGCCGGACGCGGGTTTCGATCAGCTCCTTGATCTGGTCGATGATGTCGGCGTCTTCGGGATTATCTTGGAAGTCAGTGTCCGCGGCGACGTGAATGCCGGCTGCGCTACCGGGCGCGAACAAAGGGGCGCCGGTGACGAAATGATCGAGCAACGTCTCGATCACTAGCGGCTCCAGGTCCGTCCAGGAGACGCCCGGCGCGGCGGTCACCGAAACGAAGTCGCGTCCAAAGAACACGCCCTCGACCATTCCACTATCGAACAAGGCTTTGGCGAGGGGTGACGCCTCCGCCGATTCCGCATCCGCGAAATCGCGGGTGCCCGTTTCCACCACGGTCTGTCCCGGCAAAAACTTGCGGGTCGCGGGATTGGGTGTCTGTTCGGTGCGGATCAGCATGGCCGCGATGTGGCGCTGCGACCGGTCTCGATCAAGTGCCGAGGGGCGGCGCGCCGGCGACGATCCAGCGTGCGATCGCCAATGCGACCGCGAGGCAAATGATGGCCATCCACCATTTCCCCGGCTTCATCGGCACCGTACCCGGAGGCACTTCAGCCTTGCCCGTGATCATCGGTTTGGTCAGTTTCCGCCCGCGCAAGCGATAAAAGATGATGGCCGCGACGTGCAGCACGACGAAAGCAAGGACGACGTTGAACCAGAACTCGTGGATATCGCGGATCCGGTCGGACGTCTCGGGATCGAGAAAGCGCGACAGCGGCCCAAGGTAGAGACCATCCTCGTCCTCGGCGAAGAGCCCGAGGCCAACCTGAATGGCCAGCACGGCGAACAAGGCGACAACGCTCAATGCTCCGAGCGGCGTATGGCCGATCCCGCTCCATTTCCCGCGCAGATAATCGGCGACAGACCGCGGACCACGAACAAAGCTCGACCAGCGCGCCGTCGAGCTACCCACAAAACCCCAGAGCAGTCGGAAGACGAGCAGGGTCAGGATCGCGATGCCCGACCAGATATGCCAGTCTGTGTGGTTGTTATGAACCGACCACCAGCTGAACGCGATCAATACCGCGAGCAGCCAATGGACGAGCCGCACCGGTAGGTCCCAGACGGGCTGCACGCGCGCGCCCTCGTCGCTCAGTGATGCATCTCCGAACGATATTTGTCGTGACATGATTTGCACGCGCCAGCCATGTCGCCGAATCTCCCTTTGATCGCTCCGACGTCATTCCCAGCGGCGACACCATTGAAAACCTGAGCGGACCTTTGGAAGGCGGCGAGCTTGGCGACGAAATCTTTCGGGTCCTTCCAGATTTCGGGCTTGGCGCCCGTCTTACCAAGCTCCGGCCCTGTGCCCCGCGGGAACCAGTGCGACGCCTGACGCGACAGCTTCGCGATTTGTCCGGCGGAGAGCCGCACCAGCGTGAGATCGGGCGAGCTCCCTTGCAGCTCGCGATTGATCGTTTTCGTCGCCTTGCCGATCAACTCCATGCCCTCGTGGCGAGCGTGCATGATTGCCAGCGCCTGATTCTTCGGGAGGGCTGCGAGCGCAATACCGGCACTCGTGACGGTTAGGGCCGCGACAGCGGCAAAAAGTCTCATCCGCATAGCCAACTCTACTCCTCCGGCACTTTCCAGCTGTCGTCGATCATCTTGATGATTCCGGAAAAGTCCTTGGCGCCGCCGCCGCGGTCGACGAAGCGCTGGTACAACTCTTCCGCTTCTCCGCCCATCGGCGTGTAGGCGCCGGCGCCCTTCGCGGCGTCCATCGCGAGCTTCAAATCCTTCAGCATCAAGGCGGCCGCGAAACCGCCTTCGTAATCGTGGTCGGCCGGTGTGTCGGGACCGACGCCCGGAACCGGCGCATAGCTGGTCATCGACCAACTTTGACCCGAGGCTTTGGACGAAATGTCGAAGAACACCTGAGGGTCGAGCCCGAGCTTTTGCGCCAACACGAAGGCCTCGCACGTCGCGATCATCGTCGCTCCGAGGATCATGTTGTTGCAGATTTTCGCGGCTTGGCCCGCGCCGGGTCCGCCGGCGTGGATCACGGCCTTGGCCATCGGTTCGAGGAAGGGCTGCGCACGTTCAAATGCTTCGTCCGAACCGCCAACCATGAAGGTGAGGGTGCCACCCGCAGCGGCAGCGATCCCGCCGGAGACCGGCGCGTCGACCATTATGTAGTCCTGGGCGGCGGCGTCCTCTTCGACTTGTCGAGCGGTTGCAACGTCGATGGTCGAACAGTCGATCAGCAGTGCGCTCGTGGGCGCCTTGCCGAGGACGTGGTCGCGGAACACTTCTGCGACATGCTTTGCAGCGGGAAGCATCGTGATGATCGTTTCGGCGTCCCTTACCGCCTCTTCGGTCGATCCGGCGCGGATGCAGCCGCCTTCAACGGCATGCGCGAGCGCGTCTTCGCTGAGGTCGAACGCTGTCACTTCATGCCCGGCCTTGACGAGGTTTGGCGCCATGCCCCCGCCCATATGTCCCAGGCCGATAAATGCGATGCGTGCCATTCTACTCTCCGTCACCCTGAACTTGTTTCAGGGTCCATTTCTCCACCTGTACGGGGCTTCCCCAGAATGACTGCTGAAACAAGCTCAGCATGACGGGCTGGAACAAGTCAGCGCCCCTTCCACGCGCCCGGCCGCTTTTCGACGAAGGCGGTCATTCCTTCTTTCTGGTCCTCGGTCGCGAAAAGGCCATGGAACAGCCGCCGTTCGAAACGGATGCCCTGTGAGAGCGGAATCTCGAAGGCTGCATTCACCATTTCCTTGACGGCGATGGCGGCAAGCGGCGGCATCGAAGCGATCTCTTGGGCGGTCTTTATCGCTTCGTCGAGAAGCTGGTCGGCGGGAACGACCTTGGCAACAAGCCCGGAGCGCTCGGCTTCGGTCGCGTCCATCATCCGGCCGGTCAGGCACATCTCCATCGCCTTGGCTTTGCCGACGGCCAAGGCGAGGCGCTGCGAGCCACCCATGCCGGGCGTGACGCCGAGCCTGATTTCGGGTTGTCCGAACTTCGCCGAGTCCGCGGCGATGATGAAGTCGGCCATCATCGCGACTTCGCAGCCTCCCCCCAGTGCGTAGCCGGCGACCGCGGCGATCCAGGGTTTGCGGGTCGCGGTGACCTTCTCCCACCCGGCGAAGAAATCGGAAGAATACATTTCGGCAAAGCCCTGGCTCTGCATCTCCTTGATGTCCGCGCCAGCGGCGAAGGCCTTCTCCGACCCGGTCAGTACGAGGCAGTGCTGGGTATCGTTGGCGTCGTATGCGGCGAAGGCGTCGATAAGCTCCTTCAGAACTTGGCTGTTGAGCGCATTGAGCGCCTGCGCTCGGTTGAGCGTGATCAGCGTCACCGCGCCGCGCTGCTCGACCAGAATGGTATTGTACTCGCTCATTTTGCAGTCTCCGGAAATGGTGTCCACGCCTCCGCCGTTGGCAGCGGGGCGAAGAGGACGTCGAGCATCTCGTCATTGACCCCCTCCGGAGTGGCCGGATCCCATTGCGGCGCATTGTCCTTGTCGATCAGCAGAGCACGCACTCCCTCACGGAAGTCGTGCGTACGAACGACCCGACTGGCCAGCGCATATTCGGCGGTCATCTCGTCGGTGAAGCTCGTGCGGGTGGCGCCTTCCGCGAGCAGGCGCAGCGACACCTTGCACGACAATGGGCTCTTGGTGCCAAGGGTCGCGAGTTCGGACTTTGCCCACTCGCTTTCATCGGCATCCAACGCCACCAAGACGTCCTCGAGCCGGTCCGATGCGAACAAGCGCGAAATGGCCGGCAGATGTTGCTCGATCTTCGCTTCAGGGATCGCGGCGGAAGCGGCGCCGACCGCGCCTTTTAGCCGCGTCGGCGCCTTGACGATGCGGTCGACCAGATCCTCGAGCGCGGCCTGCTCCACATAGTGCGTCGCGAGGCGAAGATAATGGCATTCGGCGCCATCCAAGCGAGCGCCGGTCAGCGCCATGAACTGGCCGACGCGGCCGGGCAGGCGCGAAAGATACCAACCGCCGCCGACGTCGGGGAACAGTCCGATCCCGGTCTCGGGCATGGCCAGGCGAGTATTCTCGGTCGCGACGCGATAGTCGCAAGGAAGGGAGATGCCGACTCCGCCGCCCATCGTGATCCCGTCCATGATGGCAATGGTCGGCTTGGGGTAAGTGAAGAGTAGATGATTGAGGCGATATTCCGCGAAGAAGAAGTGCTTGGCATCCTGTGCGTCCGTGTTGCCGCTCCGCGCCAGCATCACCACGTCGCCGCCCGCGCAGAAGCCGCGGCCTGTTTCGTGATCGATAAGCACAGCGCGAATGCTGCCGTCGGCACGCCAGCGCAGCAGCGCCTCGCTCATCGTCTCGCACATGGCCGTGGTCAGCGCATGGATCGCCTTGGGCCGGTTGAGGCGGATTCGGCCGACCCCCCGCTCGGTCGAAATCGTGACGTCGTCGGTCATTTTCCCTCTCCCCGTCGGGGAGAGGGCAGGGTGAGGGGGTGCGACCGTCCAGAAGGCCAGCGAGCGTCGAGCCCCCTCACCTTAATCCTCTCCCCGCGGGGGAGAGGAGACTTGCCGGTCGCACCCTGCATCACTGCCGAAGCAGATCCCGGCTGACGATGACGCGCATGATCTGGTTGGTGCCCTCGAGGATCGAGTGCACTCGGAGGTCGCGCCAGAAGCGCTCGATCGGATAGTCCATTAGATAGCCATAGCCGCCGTGCAGCTGCAGCGCCCGATCGACGACGGTTGAGCCAGTGTCGGTGGCGAGGCGCTTGGCCATGGCCGCAAACTTGGTCTTGTCAGGGGCATTTGCGGTGACCTTCGCTGCGGCAACGTAGAGCAGGTATCGCGCGGCCTGAAGCTCGGTCTCCATGTCAGCCAGGGTGAATTGGGTCGCCTGGAAGTCTGCGATCGGTACGCCGAATTGCTGCCGGCCCTTGGTATATTGGATCGCCTCGTCGAGGCAGCGCTGCGCCCCGCCAAGCGAGCAGGCGCCAATGTTGAGACGGCCCCCGTCGAGCCCCATCATCGCGATCCGAAAGCCCTCGCCTTCGGCGCCAACGCGGTTGGCAACGGGCACGCGCACCTCGTCAAAATTGACCTGTGCGGTCGGCTGCGAGTGCCAGCCGAGCTTCTTCTCCTGTGCGCCGAAGCTGACGCCTGGCATGTCTTTCTCGATCACCAGCGCGGTGATGCCCTTCGGACCCTCCTCGCCGGTGCGGGCCATGGTCACGTAGATCTCATTCTCGCCGCCGCCGGAGATAAAAGCCTTGGACCCCGAGACGACATAATGGTCGCCCCATTTTGAATCATTGGCTCGCACTGCGCGCGTCTTCAGCGCCGCCGCGTCTGAGCCGGACGAGGGCTCGGTCAGGCAATAGCTTCCCATCCGCTCCATCGGAATCATGGAGGGCAAATATTTGTGCTTGACCTCCTCGGAGCCGAAGCGGTCGATCATCCATGCGGCCATGTTGTGGATGGAGATGAAAGCGCTTGTCGAAGGGCAGCCGTAAGCCATCGCTTCCATGATCAGCGCGGCCTCGAGGCGACCGAGGCCGATGCCCCCGCTCTCCTCACTGACGTAGATCGCCCCGAACCCGAGCTCCGCCGCCTCGCGGATCGTGTCCTTGGGCAAGATATGCTTCTCGTCCCATTCCGCCGCGAACGGGGTGATGGCGTCCGCGGTGAACTTGCGGGCCATGTCCTGGATCTGGAGCTGGTCGTCGGTGAGGTCGAATTGGGTCATTGCTCCGGATGGCTTTCGCACTTCGTCTTTGCCGTGGGTCCGAAGCTTACTCTTTCGAAGAAGCTCGAGTCCGAGACGTCATCTTTGAAGGTCGTTCCAAAGAAATGATTTTGCGCGTGCCCTTGCTCGACGAAATAACCGTTGAACGAGGCGTTTTCGCCAAGGCCCCGGTACACAACAACCCCGTTTTTCTTCAGCAATGCGTGCTGCCGATCAGGTTTGCTTTCCCCGGCAAATCCAGAATAAATTCCCCATTCAGCATCTTCGGGCCCTCGCAAACGGTACACATTGAAATCTGGACCATAATCAACGGTTGCGGCCTCGCCAGCTTTCAATGTGACCCAAGCGAGACCCACGCAAAAGCCACCGTCCACAAGTTGGACTGGGACATTCTTCCAATCCATCTCTTCGGGCTGCGGCGCAGCAAGTGACAGGAGGACACTGGAAAGGATCATCGCGTGGGCGCTCTAGGGCGGCGTCGAAAGGTCAGCAAGTGCGCCCGGCTTCTCCTCAGCTCGCGACTTCTCGCTAGGCGTCAGTAGCCGTTGCTGGCGGCGTTGAGGTCGGACACGTCGGCATTATCGGCACCGTTGTCGAGTTCGTTCGAGGAGGTTTCGCTGCTCTCGTCGGGCGGAAGCGCCTCGATGTCGGCGGGAATCGCCGCATTGTTCGCCATCGCGAGATTCTGGTCCGAGCCGTTCTTCTGGCAAGCCAAGAGCGCGGCAAGGCCAAGCGCGAGGGCGACGACTTTATTGGCATTTCGCATAGGTGAAGCTCGCTGCTGGTTTGGTCTCGGTACGTACTAGATCCTGCTTCTGCAGCTGGAGAGATTTAAATCTCGTCCAGGTCTGGCCCTCACCTGTAAAGGTGAAATCGCCGCTGATCGAGCTATCATCCGATTGGACGTCTGCGGCCGGGACGGCGCGGGACTTGTAAAAGCGGAGCTGGTCTCCGGTGATGACCAGCAATCCCTTCTCGTCGCCTCGAGTTGTTATGCAGTCCGCTGGAGACAGCCCCCATCGCCCGTGCAGGGCCGACGGGATCTTCGCGGCCGGAGCCGGGGTTTGGGTTGCCGGGGTCGCGCCTCTCTCCGGGGGAGCGCCCGTGGCGTCGGGCCCCGCGTCGTTAATCACGGGAAGTCCAGCGCTATTGTTCGCTTCGTCGGCGACTGGGTCGCGCCCGCTGCAAGCGACGATCGCTAACATTAAGGCGCAGGCTAGGATCGGTCCGACGGTACGCAAGATGTGTGCTTAACGCCCTCGGTCGCTGGACGTATCCCTGTGACCCGATCTGGTACTTCTTAGCTCGAAAGTATTCGCCGATAGTCAGGAAGGAAGCTTCGGATAATGAAAACCAGGCCGCTCAACGCCGAATGAGGAACGAGCAGCAACGCAAAGCCAAAAGGCATCCAGAAGCTTCGCTCGCGCAAATATTGTACCGCTGTGCAGGGTGACCCGGGTCCTTGGAACACCTCACAGATCAACGGCTTCCAGAAGAGCAGGAGCGGGTAGCAATCCCAGACGATTTCCCAAAAGACCGTGCCGACGACGGCATAGATTCCCCACGCAACGCCATAACTCCCATGTCCGACGAACCCGCGACGAATAGCGAAGGTGGCGATGACCCAAGCAGCGATTGCCGGAGCACAAAACCCGATTATCAAATACGTGGCGTCATAGAGAGGGATCAGCGTCCAAACGACGAAGCCGGTAAGGATGCCTAGGGCGGCGGCGAGTGCGACGCGCCACCTTGTCCCGAAATTGTCCATTCCAATCACTCCCGCGCGCCTTTTCGGCGTTCTTCGGCGGGTGGCAGGTGCGGGCGTGCTGGTTAAGGAAGAGTGAAACTCACCCCATCGTCGGGATGATGAAGGCGCTTTCGCCGTGGGCCTCGCCGTCGGGCCAGCGCTGCGTCACGACCTTGTTCTTGGTCCAGAAACGCAGGCCTTCCAAGCCGTACTGGCCGATGTCGCCGAAGCCGGAGCGCTTCCACCCGCCGAAGCTGTGGTAGGAGACGGGAACGGGGATCGGCACGTTGATCCCGACCATGCCGACGTTCACGCGCGCCGTGAATTCGCGCGCGGCATGGCCGTTGCGGGTGAAGATGGCGACGCCATTGCCATATTCATGCTGCGAAGGGAGCTTCAGCGCCTCCTCGAAATCGGACGCGCGAACCATCTGCAGGACGGGGCCGAATATCTCCTCCTTGTAGGTCTTCATGTCCGGGGTCACATGGTCGAAGAGGGTGGGGCCGATGAAGAAGCCTTCCTCGTGCCCCTGCAGCATGAAGCCGCGGCCGTCGACGACGAGCTCGGCGCCCTCGTCGATGCCCATCTGGATGTAATTCTCGACCCGCTCCATGTGCGCCCTGCTGACCACCGGCCCGTAATGGGCTTCAGGATCGGTTGAGACTCCGACGCGCAGGCCTTCGATCGCCGGGATGAGCTTGGCGCGGAGGGCATCCGCGGTGTCGTCACCGACGGGCACAACCACCGGCAGCGCCATGCAACGCTCGCCGGCCGAGCCGAACGCCGCTCCGGCAAGGTCGTTGACGACCTGGTCGAGGTCGGCGTCGGGCATGACGATGCCGTGGTTCTTGGCGCCGCCGAAGGCCTGGACGCGCTTCCCGTTCGCGGTTCCGCGCGAGTAGATATATTGGGCGATGTCGGACGACCCGACGAAGCTCACCGCCGCGATATCCGGATGATCGAGGATCGCGTCGACCATCTCCTTGTCGCCATGGACGACGTTGAGGATTCCGTCGGGAAGGCCCGCCTCCTTCATCAGCTCGGCGAGCCGCACTGGGACGGTGGGGTCGCGCTCGGAGGGCTTGACGATGAAGGCGTTGCCGCACGCGATCGCCATTCCGAACATCCACATCGGGATCATCGCCGGGAAGTTGAACGGGGTGATCCCCGCGCCGATGCCGAGCGGCTGGCGCATCGAATAAACGTCGATTCCCGGGCCGGCGCCGACCGTATATTCACCCTTCAGCGCCTGCGGGATGCCGCAAGCGAACTCGATCACTTCCAATCCGCGCTGAACGTCTCCCCGAGCGTCCGCGATGACTTTGCCGTGCTCGGAGCTCAGCAGGTGCGCGAGCTCGTCCATGTGCGCTTCGACCAATTCCTTGAACTTGAACATGACGCGGGCGCGGCGCTGCGGGTTGGTCGCGGCCCAGGCGGGCTGGGCCGCCTTGGCTGCGTCGACCGCCCTCTGAAGATCCGTGGCCGTTCCGAAGCGGACATGTGCCTGGACCTGGCCCTGGTTGGGGTCGAACACCTCGCCTTGCCTCTCGCCCGAAGCGAAGGAGGAACCGCCGATGAAATGGTCGATGCTGCGAAGCATGAAGATGCGTCCTGAACTGTGGTGGTTGGGGTTGCGGCTCCCCTAGACCCGGGCCGCAGCAAATGCCAGTTGCAGCGGCCAAGGAGAGGGAGAGTTCTCGATGCGTAAATTCGCGGTCCTGGCCTGTGTAGCCCTGATCGGCGCGACGGCGCCGCCGTCGCCGGATGCGAAGCTCAGGCGCATCATCCAGCCGGTCAGTCAGGAGCAGCTGCGGAACACGATCGAGAATCTGGTGAGCTTCGGTACCCGGCATACCCTCTCGTCGCAAACCGACCCGAAACGGGGGATCGGAGCGGCGCTCGGCTGGACCAAGTCGCAATTCGAAAGCTTCGGTTTGTCGACGGTTCGGCCATGCGAGACGTTTACGGGGACGCGCATCCCCAATCCGACACCCGTTTGCGACATGGTTGCGATTCAGCGCGGTACCGAACGGCCTAACGACGTCGTCATCATCCAGGGCCATATCGACAGCCGGGTCACCGACGTAATGAACTTCACCTCCGACGCGCCCGGCGCCAACGACGACGGCTCCGGCACTGCCGCAGTGATTGAGGCGGCCCGGGTGCTGTCGAAGCATAAGTTCCCCGGCACGATCGTCTATGCCGCTCTGTCGGGCGAAGAACAGGGCCTGTACGGCGGCAAGGTGCTCGCCAATTATGCGAAGGCGCAGGGCTGGAACGTCGTCACCGTCCTCAACAATGACATCATCGGAAACAGCTGCTCATCCGACGGCATGTGCGATTCAATGCACGCGCGCGTGCTGTCGGAGGGGCCGCGGTCGCAGGGACAGGAGGAGCTCGCCGCGAAGACCCACAGTCTCGGCGGCGAGAATGATGCGCCGTCCCGCAACATCTCCCGCTTCCTCGACAGCCTCGCCGACCGGCTGAACATCGGCCTCGACGTCCGGCAAATCTGGCGCACGGACCGGTTCAGCCGCGGCGGCGACCACATTCCGTTCCTCGAACTCGGCTATCCCGCCGCTCGGATCAGCGTCGCGATCGAGAACTACGACTGGCAGCACCAGGATCTGAGGACCGAGAACGGCAAGCGCTACGGCGACACGATCGACCATGTCGATTTCGCCTATCTCGCCAAGATGACGAAGCTGAACGTTGCCGCACTGGCCGCCATCGCCAGCGCCCCGCCGCCACCCGAGCCGAAGATCGACGGGGCGGTCAGCGCGGATACGACGCTCGAATGGCATCCTGTGCCTGGGGCTCGGACATATGTGGTTCGGTGGCGTCGAACCGATGCGAACCAGTGGCAAGTAGAACAGCGACATGATGGCGTATGTGCCGTCGGAAACATTCCGCTGCAGTACGGGTGTGGGGCCAAGCTTCCTCACATTCGGGTCGACGATTGGGTGTTTGGCGTTTCGTCGGTGAGCAAGGACGGGTTCGAGAGCCCCGTCGCCTCGGCGGTACCCGGGGGAGCGTTCAAGCCGTACGTCGCGCCGCCGAAGGAAGAGAAGAAGCCGTAACCGTCACCCCGGCCTTGAGCCGGGGTCCGCCTTTCCTACATCAAGAAAGGCGGATGCCGGATCAAGTCCGGCATGACGTTGGTTGATTCCGCGAGGAGACTGTCATGGCCGGCGGGTGGACTCGCGACGGCGCGGTTCAGGACCAGATCGACGACACGGTGAAGGATGCGGTCCTGCGCGCGCGGGCGCTCACGCCTTCGGGCGAGAGTGCCGAGGAATGCGACGATTGCGGAGAGCCGATCCCGAAGAAGCGGCGCGAAGCGTTGCCCGGCGTTCGCACTTGCGTCGCTTGTCAGACCGAGCGCGACAAACAGGTCGTGCATTCGACGATCAACCGCCGCGGGAGCAAGGATAGCCAGCTGCGCTAATAGCACTGAACTTTCCCGCTCATCCTGAGTAGGACTGAGCGCGCGACGCGTGTCGAAGGCCCGTATCGAAGGACGTCCTCCGATACGCCATTTCGGCTACGCTCAATGGCTACTCAGGATGAGCGGAGTGGAGATGGCGAAACGGAAGAGCGCAGGCCTGCCCGGCCGCAAGCAAATCCTCGATTTCATCGCCACATCCGACCAGCCGGCCGGGAAGCGTGAGATTGCCCGGGCGTTCGGACTGTCGGGGCAGGACAAGATCGCTCTCAAACGCTTGCTCAATGACATGGCCGACGAGGGGCTGATCGATCATTCGCGCGGGCGCGCCTTCCATCAAACAGGCGGAGTGCCGAAGGTCACCGTGCTGCGCGTCGCCCAAGTCGACGACAGCGGCAATATCTTCGCCGTGCCCGAACAATGGCACGCCGAAACTCCGCCGCCACGGCTTCGTGTCGTCGAGCGCGCGCGGCGAAGCGCGCTCGGCATCGGCGATCGCGTGCTCGCGCGCACTGAGGCGAAAGGGCAGGGCGTGGCTCGCTCATCCGCTGAAGAAGCTTGCGCGGTCGGCCGAGTTGGTGCTCGGCGTGGTCAAGCAGGAAGGCGAGCGCTTCTGGCTTTCGCCCGTCGACAAGCGCGAACGGCGCGAGCTCATCATTAGCGAACTTAAAGACGCTGAGCCCGGCGACCTCGTACTGTGCGAAGTCAGCGGGCGACCGCCGCGCGTCGCCGCCCGCGTCGATGCCGTGCTCGGCGACCCCTTCGCTCCGCGTAGCTTCAGCCTGATCGCGATCCACAAGCACGGCCTGCCTCATGAGTTCGCACAGGAAGCGATCGACGAGGCGCACCGGGTCGCCAAGCTTCCGTTGGGCGAGCGCGAGGATCTGACGCATCTCCCGATCGTGGCGATCGATCCCGAGGACGCGCGCGATCATGACGATGCCATTTGGGCGGAGCCGGCCAAAGAGCCGGACAATAAGGGAGGCTGGAACGCGATCGTCGCCATCGCCGACGTCAGCTTCTACGTTCGACCTGGGTCCGAGCTCGACCGGGAGGCTAGGGCGCGCGGCAACAGCGTCTATTTTCCCGATCGCGTGGTGCCGATGCTGCCGGAGGAATTGTCGGCGGACATCTGCTCCCTCAAAGCCGGCGAGCCGCGTGCGGCACTGGCCTGCCATCTCAAGATCGCTCGCGACGGTACTCTGAAAAGCTGGCGATTTTCGCGTGCGAAAGTTTGTATTGCGGCAAATATTGCGTACGAGGATGCTCAGGCTGCGATCGATATAGCGGAGGAGGAGAGGATCGAAGTTTCGTCGCCGACCTGCTCGATGCCGCCGATTGAGGGACCGGTATCGTCGGAGCTGGTCGAGACCGCGCTGAAACCGCTCTGGGCATGCTGGCGCGCGCTGTTCGCTGCGCGGCAGAAGCGCGATCCGCTCGAACTCGACTTGCCGGAGCGGCGCGTCGTGCTCGACGAAAAGGGCCGCATCACCTCGATCGCTCCGCGCGACCGGCTCGATGCGCACCGGCTGGTCGAGGATTTCATGATCGCGGCGAATGTCGCCGCCGCCCGGGCGCTGGAAGCGAAAAAGGCGCCGGTCATGTATCGCGTCCACGAGCCGCCGAGCCGCGAGAAGCTCGTCGCGCTCAAGGATTATCTCGCGACTTTCGGGATCGAATTTGCGCTCGGTCAGGTGATCAAGCCCGGCACCTTCAACCGACTACTCGATCGCGTTCGATCGAGTAGTCGCTCCGGCGAAGGCCGGGGCCCGGAAAAAGGACTGGATTCCGGCCTTCGCCGGAAAACAGAAGAAAAGTGCGACCCGGACTTCCTGCCTGAGATCATGGAGCAGATGCTCCGAACTCAAATGCAGGCGCGCTACTCGCCCGAGCGGCTCGGGCATTTCGGACTGGCGCTTGCGACCTATGCGCATTTCACCTCGCCTATCCGCCGCTATGCCGACCTCCTCGTCCACCGAGCGCTGGTGACCGCCTACAAGCTCGGTGAGGGCGGGCTTCCGCCAAGCGACGAGGAGCGCTTCGAGCAGATCGGCGAGCAGATTTCGATGCTCGAGCGCCGCGCGATGGAGGCCGAGCGCGACACGATTGATCGCTATGTCGCGGCCTTCCTGGCCGATCAGGTCGGGCAGCTGGTGAAGTGCCGGATCACCGGCGTCCAGCCGTTCGGCTTCTTCGCGACGGTCGAGGATTTGGGCGGCGACGGGCTCCTCCTCGCAAAGGATCTCGGCACCGAATATTTCCGCTACGACGAAGCGGCCAAAGCGCTAGTCGGGGACGAAACGGGCGAGGCCTATCGGATCGGCCAGAGATTGACGCTGAGGCTCGCCGAAGCGAACCCGATCAGCGGATCGCTCCGGTTCGAACTTCCGGAGGGAAGCTACGGCGGTGGTTCGATGCGTCGCGACCGAGTCCAGGGTGGCGGCCGGCGCGGCCGTCCCGCGAACATCCGTCATTCGAATCGCCGTCGCTGACCCGTTTATCTGGCGTTCATCGACGAATGGCGTTCGTCGAAATTCGTTCGACCAACTGGCCTCCCGCGTCGGCCAAACGGGGGGTTCCGGCGATAGTACGATAAGTACTAACGAGATAGATTAGCTCCGCTTCTCAAAGGAGTTGAGCCATGACGACCAAATTCTTTTCCGGTTTGATTCTGTCCGCGGCCATCGTCACTTCACCGCTTGCCGCATCGACCCAGGTCGCGGCGCCCCAGAGCGCGCAGGTTGGCAAGACAGCCGGGCAGGAGGACGCGAGCGGAAAGGCCGTCGCGGCCGCCGAGAAGAAGATCTGCAAGCAGCTTCCGTCCAGCAACTCGCGGCTTCCCAATCGCGTGTGCTTGACGGCCAAAGAGTGGAAGCAGGTCGAAACCGAGGTCGATCGGTAAGGCAACCCCAAGCCTTCGTCGCAACCTTTTGGGCCTGGTGGTATTGCGTCCTTGAAACGAAAGGGCGCTCCAATGGACAGGCACAAGATTGCGATCCTCGTCGGCAGCCTTCGCAAGGACAGCATCAATCGCAAAGTCGCTTTGTCGATCTGCTCGTTCGCGAGGGAGATGCTCGATTGCGAGATCGTCGAGATCGGCGATCTGCCACTCTACAACCAGGATCTCGACGTTGATCCTCCGGAGGCGTGGGTACGTTTCCGCCAGAGAATCGCCGCCGCCGACGGCGTTCTGTTCTGCTCGCCCGAATATAATCGCTGCATTCCGGGCGGGTTGAAGAACGCCATCGACGTCGGCTCCCGTCCCTATGGCGAAAGCGTGTTCGACAAGAAGCCGGCGGCGATCGTCACCGCTTCGCCGGGCGCGATCGGGGGCTTCGGCTCCAACCACCAGATCCGTCAGGCTGGCGTGTTCCTCAACATGCCGGTGATGCAGCAGCCGGAGGCTTATTTCGGCCATGTCTCCGACGACAGCTTCGACGAGAGCGGCTGTCTCAAGCCGGGGCCTCTTAAGGATCTGATCATGGTGATCGCCGCGTCCTTCGCCAACTGGGTCGACATGATCCACCGCTCGCGCCGGCTGCTCGCGGAGGACTCGGCGCATGCGGCGAAGGAGCGGGAGGCCGAGGCGAGCAGGGAACACGTGTGACACTTGGCGCCGGCATTTTTTGGCCGGTACTCACAGGCAGTTGATTGACGGAGGAACCGGATGGAATTCACCTGGCTTCAACGCTGGCAGCCGCAGCTCCTGGCGATCCTGCGCATCGTCGCAGCACTTCTTCTGCTCGAGCATGGCACGATGAAGTTCTTCCACTTTCCAGCGCCGCAATTGGAGGGACCGCTTCCACCCATGCTGATAGCGGCGGGCGCGATCGAGCTTGTCACGGGCGTGCTCATGACGCTTGGGCTTTTCACCCGGCTCGCTGCGTTCATCGCGGCTGGTGAGATGGCGTTCGCTTATTTCATCGCCCACTTTCCGAAGAGTTTCTGGCCAGGAATCAACGAAGGCGACGCGGCCATCCTCTTCTGTTTCATCTTCCTCTACATCGCGGCGGCCGGGCCGGGCGCGTGGAGCCTGGATGGAGCGCGTGTCGGAGGATCGAACAGGCCTAGGTGACTTTGGCGCGCTCGTGAAAGCGCGGGTGGTCCCACTCTCGGGTCTCGAGGATTTGGCCGAGGATGCTCGGCCGCGCGCCACATCTCCTCGATAGCGAATTGTAGAGCGGCGCGAAGCCGAAGCGCATGAGGTCGGGGGCGCGGAAATCGCCGATGACACCGCGCGCAATCAGCGCCTGCATGACCGCATAACCTTCAGGATGTGCGAAGCTGACGTGGCTGCCGCGCTGCGCCGGATCGCGCGGGCTGACGAGACGGACTTCGTCGCCGCATCGCGCCTCTACCTGATCGACGAACAGTTGAGACAGAGCGCGCCCCTTCTGCTCCACGGCGCGCATTGAAACGCCGTCGAATGTGTCCAGTCCGGCCTCGAGCGCGGCGAGCGCCAGGATGGAAGGCGTGCCGGTCAGGAATTGCTCAATTCCACCGGCCGGCCGGTACTCGTCGTCGAAGGCGAAAGGTTCGGCATGTCCCATCCAGCCTTGCAGTGGCGATCTGCAATTCGTCCTGCAGCCGCTCGGCGACAGTGATGAAGGCCGGCGCTCCCGGTCCGCCGTTCAGATATTTGTAGCCGCACCCGACAGCCAGATCGCAGCCGCTCGATCCAACGATCGAGCTCGATCGCGCCAGCGCTGTGCGACAGGTCCCAGACCGTCAAAGCGCCCACTGCATGCGCGGCTTGCGTTGATAGCTCGCATGTCGTGGATTGCTGCGGATCGATAGTCGACGTGGGTTAAAGTCACGACCGCCGTATCCGCGTCGAGGGAGTCGAATATCCGATCGGCGCGCACCGCCTTGAGCCGGAGTCCGAGCATCTCGGCGAGGCCCTGCGCCACATAAAGGTCGGTCGGGAAATTGCACTGCTGAGTGAGGATCGTCCGCCGGTCCGGCCGCGCACGGACGGCGGCCGCGAGCAATTTGAACAGACACACGCTGGTCGAATCGGCGATCAGCAGCTCATTCGGTTTCGCGCCGACGATGGGTGAAAGCTTCGCGGCGATGCGCTGCGGAGCGTCGATCCAGCCATGTTTATTCCAGCTCGCGATCAGGTCCGTGCCCCATTGGCGCTCGGCAGTATCCACCAGCGCTGCGGCCGCGCCGGCGGGCAGCGCGCCAAGCGAATTGCCGTCGAGGTAGATGACGCCGTCCGGCAGCCGGAAGCGTTCGCGGGCGAAGGCGAGCGGATCGGCAGCATCGAGTTGTCGCGCTTCGTCGAGACTCATTGGCTCCGCTCGTCACCCCGGACTTCGGTCACAGCTTCGGCAGGGTGACGCCCTTCTGCCCCATATATTTGCCGGCGCGGTCGGCGTAGCTCACCTCGCACGGCTCATTGCCTTGCAGGAACAGGAACTGGCACGCGCCTTCGTTCGCATAGACTTTCGCGGGGAGCGGAGTGGTGTTCGAGAATTCGAGCGTCACGTGCCCCTCCCACCCGGGCTCGAGCGGAGTGACGTTCACGATGATCCCGCAACGCGCATAGGTCGACTTGCCGAGGCAGATCACCATCACGTCCCGCGGCACCCGGAAATATTCCACGGTATGGGCGAGCGCGAAGCTGTTGGGCGGAATGATGCACACGTCCGTCTTGCGGTCGACGAAGCTGTTGTGAGCGAAATCCTTCGGGTCGACGATCGGCATTGTCGACATTGGTGAAGATCTTGAATTCGTCGGACACGCGGGCGTCGTAGCCGTAGGATGAGAGGCCGTAGCTGATGCACCCCTCGCGACGCTGCGCCTCGACGAACGGCTCGATCATGCCGTTTGTCTGCGCCTGCTCGCGAATCCAGCGGTCGGATTGAATGCTCATGGCGCGGTGGGTTAGCGAGCCAACTTCAGTTCGTCACCCCGGACGTGATCCGGTCCCAAACCTCAGTTCGTCACCCCGGACTTGATCCGGGGTCCGCCTGCCTTTTTCGATCGCGGGGTAAAGAACAAGGCGGATCCCGGCTCAGGGCCGGGATGACGAGAGGAAGCACCAGCTCCCCGGCGAAAGCCGGGGCCCAGACCGCTGCAAGAGCAGCGCCTGTGGCGCTAACTGGACCCCGGCCTATCGCCGGGGAGCTATCGGCTTCCAGCGCTTCGAGAGCCTTCAATTTGGTCCCGATTATTTCTGTGGATGGCGCATTCGTGACAGATTCCGGACTTCTCGCGGACGGCTGTGCAATTCGTGCACAAGCTATCCACAGTCCGTGCTATGTTCGTTCTCGTTTTGCATGGGGCCGTGCGAGCGTAGGAGGCTCGTCATGGCTGAAGTTATCCGCATCGCCGAGTTCTGCGTCAGAGACCGGAAGTCCTGCCCTCCCTCAGAATGTTGAAGCCGAAGCGGCGCTCCTCGGGGCGCTGATGATCGACAACCGGCTGGTCGAGGACGTCCAGCTGAAACTTCGGCCGCATCATTTCTTCGAGCCGCTCCACGGCCGCATCTACGAATCCATCCTTCGCATGACCGACGGCAACCGCATCGCCAATCCGGTGACCTTGCGGCCGCTGTTCGAAGCCGACGAGGCGATGAAGGAGGTCGGCGGACCGGCCTATCTTGCCCAACTTACCGGATCGGGTGCGGCCGTCATCGGCGCGCGCGACTTTGCGCAACAGATCTATGATCTGGCGCTTCTCCGCGCGCTTATCGGGGTCGGCCGTGACCTGGTCGAAGGCGCGCTCGACACGAGCGAGGAAGTTGCCCCCCTTGCCCAAATCGAGCGCGCCGAGACCGAGCTTTACAAGGTCGCCGAGGAAGGAGGCGCCGAAGGAAAGGCGAAGAGCTTTGCCGAAGCCACGAAGGATGCGCTCGAAATGGCCGAGCGCGCGCTCAACAGCGGCGGGCATCTGTCGGGATTCACCACCGGGCTGGAGGGCCTCAACACAAAGATCGGCGGCCTTCACAAATCCGATCTGATCGTCGTCGCCGGTCGTCCCGGCATGGGGAAGAGCGCGCTCGGGACGAACATGGCATTCGCGGCCGCGCGGCGGTTCCTTCGGGACACCGAGGACGGAATCGATCCGGCGAAGTCGGCAGGTGCGCCGGCCGTGTTGTTCAGCCTGGAAATGTCCGCCGATCAGCTCGCAACACGTATCCTCTCGGAACAATCGGGGATCACGTCCGAAAATTTGCGGACGGGCCGCATCAGCCAACAGGAGTTTCGGGATCTGGCCCGGGCGGCGGCCGAGCTGCAGAGTCTTCCGCTGTACATCGATGACACGCCCGGACCTGACCATCGCGGCGCTTCGAACGCGCGCACGGCGGTTGAAACGGCAGAAGGGCATCGGCCTCATCGTCGTCGACTATCTCCAGTTGCTCCAAGGCACCGGTAGGGCCGGAGCGCAACGAGAACCGGGTCCAGGAAATTTCGGAGATCAGTCGCGGCCTGAAAACATTGGCGAAGGAGCTTGATGTGCCGGTGGTGGGGCTGTCGCAGCTCAGCCGCGCCGTCGAGCAACGCGAGGACAAGCGACCGCAGCTTTCCGACCTGCGCGAATCCGGCTCGATCGAGCAGGACGCCGACATCGTCCTCTTCATCTACCGCGAGGATTATTATCTGAAGGCCGTCGAGCCCGACTTCCCGCTGCCGGAAGAGATCGACAAGCAGGCCAAATACCAAGCCTGGAAGGAAAAATTCGATCCGGTCGCCGGCAAGGCGGAGATCATCGTCTCCAAGCAGCGCCACGGCTCGACTGGTATTGTCCGCGTTCGCTTCGACGGCCGGACGACCAAGTTCAGCGATTCGGCCGACGAAGGATATCTGCCCGAGCTTCGCGGCGTTTGATCAAGAGGGTGAGGTGGGGGGTGAGGGCGCCGGTCCGTTCCGGCGCCCTCCTTGCGTTTACGGGCCGACGTCTTCGCGGCGCTGAGCCTTTGGCCGAGGCTGGCCGCGCTGGAGGTTCAGGGCTCTGGCGACGTCGTCGTCCCAGCCATAGACATCGGGCACGAACACGACCTTGGCGCCGTCCCAATAGGCCGTGTGATAGATCAGCCGCACGGGGATTTCCCGCCGCAGCTTCACATAATTCTCTTCGCCGCTCGCGAGCGCTTCCTGGAACTTGTCCTGGACGCCGTCTTCCGTCGCGAGCTGTAGAGCGAAGTCGGTGGCGTTCTGAACCCTGACGCAGCCGTGGCTGCGGTGGCGTTCCGCGGCGGCGAACCAGGATTTGAACGGCGTGTCGTGGAGATAGATCTGCTGCGGGTCGCGCATGTCGAACTTGACCTGACCCAGCGAGTTCTTGGGGCCCGGCAGCTGGACCATTCGGCCGTCGCGGACGGAGAAATCGTTCGCCGCGAGATAGGCGGCGCTCTTCTTCGACAGCTCGTCCTCCTGGATACTATCGGGAACGCGCCAATAGGGATTGGCGACGAGCTGAAAGATAGGCGCCTGGATCTGGGGCGTGGCCCATTCGTCGGGTTGGCCGTTGACCGCGCGCAGTTGAATGACGTGCGATCCGCCGCGCCAATAATCGAGGAAGCTTGCCGCCGTGTTGACGTCGATCCGGGTCGCGGGCGGAACGCGCTCCAGCCAGCGTAGCCGCTCCAACGCGACGGCGATCTGGCGCGCGCGATAGCCGGCGCCGCCGTTGAGCACGGCGAGCGTGTCCGGGGTCACAATGCCGTCGGCTTCCAAGCCGAAATCCGCCTGAAGCTGGCGTACCGCGCCGACCATCGCGCTCGTATAGCGAGTTGACCCTGAAGGAGCGGGTTGTGGCTGTTGCTGCTGTCCTTCGCGCGGCGGATTCATATAGCCGTTGGCAACCAATGCTGCGGCGAGCTGCGGAACGCGCGGGTCACGACCCCCCGGTCTGATCGTCTCTCCAGCCGGCACTTGCGCCTTATTGGCGGCCGCCGAGCGCTTGTAGAATTGCAGCTCGGCGTCGGAAAGCGCGCGATACTCGTCGGTCTGCGGAGTCAGCGACCAGAACCAGCCGGCAAGGTCTCCCTGCAGCGCCCGCGCAAGGCCGGCGGCGACGTCCGTCTTCGGGCGGGGAATGGTGTAGATGCGGCCAAGCTTCGTCGGATCGACATAACCGCGCGCGAGCGCCGAAGCGTAGCTGAGAGCCGCCTTCGTCAGCGCCGCTTCGCGCTGGTTCGGGTCAGTCGGGCAGCGGATCATGAAGGAAGTGATCGCTTCGGAGCCCATGTGCCGGGGCTTTCGCGAGGATGTCGAGCAACGCACGTTCCGACTTGCCGTCCCAAGCCGGTTGCCACTGCCTAGCCTCATAGAAGGCGCGCGCCTGCGGGTCGGTGACCGCCGCCTGGAGCGAGGACGCTTCGACTTCCTTGGATTGAACGGACGGCTTGGTGTCGCAAGCGACCAAGCCAGCTGCTGACAGGGCGAGAAGCACAGCCTCGCCGAAACGGATACGCGTTTTCACATGGGCTTAACGTCGGGATCGGCGGAAGCGATCCTCACGACGCTTAATCTTCCATCATGTTCGGGTCGCGCAGGCCCTCGCCGATGGCGGCGCGGGGGCGGTCGGCCTCGCTGCTCGTCACCGGATAGGCGCAATAGTCAGCCGCATAGAAAGCGCTCGGGCGGTGATTGCCCGAAAGACCGATGCCTCCGAAGGGTGCGTTGGACGGAGCGCCGTTGGTGGGCTTGTTCCAGTTGATGACTCCGGCGCGGACGTTGGCCCAGAATTTGTCGTACATGTCCGGACTTCCGCCGATGAGGCTTGCGGCCAAGCCGAAGCGCGTGTTGTTCGCCTCATCGATCGCGGCGTCGAAATCCTTGACTCGGATCAGCTGCAGCACCGGCCCGAAAATCTCCTCGTCCGGCCGGTCCTTGGCATCGGTCACGTCGATCAGCGCTGGGGTGAGGTACGGCCGCTCCTCGAACGGACGGTCCAGGCGCTTCAAGGGCTTGCCGCCCTTCATCATCAGGTCGAGCCATTGCTCCTGGACGTGGTCGGCGGCCGGCACGTCGATCACGGGGCCCATGAACGGCTGGGGGTCGGCGAAGGGGTGGTCGACAATGATACGGTCGATCATGCCCCCCAACATTTCCACCAGCTCGCCTTCCTTGCCGTCTTCGACGATCAGGCGCCGCGCCGCGGTGCACCGCTGGCCGGCGGTGAGATAGGCCGACTGCACGGCAACCATCGCCGCCGCTTCAATGTCCTTGGAGTCCCAGACAACGAGCGGATTGTTGCCGCCGAGTTCAAGCGCGAGCATCTTGTTGGGCGTCTCCGCGAATTGCTTGTGCAACGACGCCCCGGCTCGCGCCGAGCCGGTGAACAGCAATCCGTCGATCCCGGGTTGGCCAGCAAGGGCCTTGCCCTGCTCCGGACCACCGATCAGCAGCCGGATGACGCCCTCCGGAATGCCCGCCTCATGGAAACATTTGACGAGGAATTCGCCGGTCGCTGGCGTCTTTTCGGAGGGCTTGAACACGACGGCATTGCCGGCGACCAGCGCGGGGACGATGTGCCCATTAGGCAAGTGCGCCGGGAAGTTATAGGGACCGAGCACTGCGAGGACGCCGTGCGGTTTGTGCCGCACAGCGATCTTGTTGCCGAGCGCGGCTTCCATTTTCCGCTGCGGCGTTCTTTCGGCGTAGGCGTCGACCGAAATCTCGACCTTGTTGACGACCGCTCCGACTTCGGTGCGCGCCTCCCAAAACGGCTTTCCCGTCTCGTGGGAAATCAACTCGGCGAATTCCTGCTCGCGCCTGCGCACGACATTGGCGAAACGCCGTACGGCTTCGATTCGATATGCGTGCGAATGGGCCGCCCAGGCCGGCCACGCCGCGCGCGCGGTGGCGACCTCGGCCGCCGCATCGCCGATCGAGCCAGACCAGATCTGCTCACCAGTCGCGGGGTCCGACGAGATCAGGGTTTGCGCCGTCACTGGACGATCCATGACCCGCTCGCCTTCAAATTGCCGTGTCCTGCTCGATTGCCTCGCCCATTCTGCGGACTGCATTAACCTTGTCGTTCAAAGGCTGCCAGTCGTCGCCTTCGGCGATGGCAGACCAGATCGCCTCGACCTCGTCGATGTGCATCGAGCAAGGTTCAATATCCGACCAATATGGATGCGATAGAGTCCGTTGGCGACCTTCGAGACACATGGCAAGCTTGCGGAAGGGTTCCGAGCCGTAAGTCTCGATCCCTGGATCGCGGCCGCCGCGCCAATCGAAGAAGATGCGATCGATCGTCGTTTCGCGCGTCGCCAGAGCCTTGATCAATGCTGCGGTGATGTCGCGGTCATTTTCGCCCTTCGCCACCCCGAGGCGTTTGATCATGCAACCGATCAGTGCGGCCTCGAAGCGTTCGCTCCAGCCACCGAGCATCTCCGGCAGCTGCGGGCCTTCGGCGACGAGAGACAAGCATCCCGCGAATTGCGCGAGGTCCCAGTGGATGGCCTCAGGCTGGCGACCGAAAGCGTAGAGCCCATAATGGTCGAAGTAAGCGGCGGTGAATTCCGGTTCCCATTCGGGCGTGAAGCGCCAGGGGCCATAATCGAAGCTCTCACCGGTGATGTTGATATTATCGCTGTTCAGCACGCCGTGAACGAAGCCTGCCGCGAGATAGGACGCGGCGAGCGTGGCGGTCGCCTGGCTGACGAGATCGAACAGCCTTACCGCATTGTCGCGATCATCGGCGGACGGAAGCTCGGAATAGAGGTTCGCGAGACAATAGCGAATGAGCTTGTTGATGTTTTCGACCTCGCCGAAAAAGGCGAGCCTCTGGAAAGTGCCGATGCGTACGTGACCGTGGCTGAGGCGCGTCAGCACCGATGAGCGGGTGGGGGAGGGCTCGTCCCCGCGCTCCAGCGGTTCGCCTGTTTCGAACAAGGCGAACGTCTTGGACGTGTTCACGCCAAGTGCCTCGAGCATCTCCGTTGCGAGAAGCTCGCGAACGCCGCCCTTCAGAGTCAGCCGGCCATCGGCATTGCGGCTGTAGGGGGTTTGGCCCGATCCCTTGGTGCCAAGGTCGAGCAGCCGGCCCCGGTCGTCGCGTAGCTGCGCGAAGGTGAAGCCGCGCCCGTCCCCAATGTCGGCATTGTACACTCGGAACTGATGGCCGTGATACCGAAGCGCCAGCGGCTGCGCGAGATTGTCGGGCAGCGGCTCGAACCGGCAAAAATGCGCTTCCCAGCCGGGCTGGTCGAAGTTCAGCCCAACGCGATCGGCCCAACGCTTGTTGAGGAATCGCGGAATCGCATTCGGGAAGCGCGCAGGCTCGACGGGATCGTAGAATTCGGGCCCGAGGCTCAGAATCTTGGGGTCGGGCTGATAGGAAACCATTCAGCCTCAAAGCTGGTGACGAGGCACCGGTTCCGCTAGTCCGCGCTCCATGAACGGTAAAGGCGAAGCGATCGTTGAGGAAATTCGCGCTTGGGGCCTCACGCTTCCCGGCGCTCATCGCAAGTCACCGTGGCCCGAGCACGACGACCTGGCGGTCAAGGACAAGACCTTCGCCTATCTGCCGGCAAAAGGGCGCCCGTTCAGCCTGTCGTGCAAGCTGCCCTACACCGGCTATGAGGCGCTGCAGCTCTCGTTCGCCAAGCCCACGGCCTATGGCCTCGGCAAGAGCGGCTGGGTGAGCTTCGACCCGCAAGAGGATGATATCCCCGCCATGGGGCAGCTCAAGGCCTGGATCGAAGAAAGCTATCGAGCCCAGGCTCCTCGCACATTGATCAAGGAACTCGACGCGCGGCTCTAGACGACGAGCTGCTTCATCTTGGCGACCGCCGAGCCATCCGCTTCATCGGCGGCAATGGTGCCGCTGAATCTGCCGTCGCGCCCGAATAATAGGACCGTCGAGGTGTGACTCATCTGATAGTCGTGACCTCCCATTTGCTCGGGTTCCGCGAAGATTCCGAATTGCTTCTTCACTTGGTCGATCTGCGCTCGTGAGCCAGTCAGTCCGATGATTGGAGCTCCGAACATCGTCGCGTACTGCCCTACGTCTTTCGGCCCGTCTCGCTCCGGATCGATCGTCACGAAGACGATGTTCATCGCCGCGTCGTCCGCAGCTTCGCGGCGCAATTTCACGAGCCGCGACAAGGTCGTCGGACAGACGTCGCCGCAACGCGTGAATCCGAAGAAAATCGCATAAGGTTTGCCCGCAAGGGCGGCGCTCGAGAAGGGTTTGCCGTCCGCGCCGACCAGGCTGAAAGGTCCGCCCAAATTCGCCCGGCCCTGTGTGGCGGGCCCTTGCGGAGCTCGGCTGGGAGTGCCGTGGGTCAGCAGCAGCGCAACCATGCCGGCGACCGCCAACCCGACGAGTGCCCACAGCCAGACTCTCATCTTTTTGAGTTTTGAGGGGAAGGAGGCGGGTTTTTGAGCCACGGTTCCGGGACGAATGTGAGTGGAGGCCCGAGCCGGAATTGAACCGGCGTGCAAGGATTTGCAGTCCTCTGCGTAACCACTCCGCCATCGGGCCAGGTGTTGAAAACTAAAGAGAAATTTCCGAAATCTCAGATCTTAGTTTGCACTTAGTTTCCAGAATTTTCCACTTTCGGTTTCCACTTTCCCGAGCTTCACTGCGGATAGCGATCAGGAAATCGGATCGGCCTTAGCCGGAGTTGGAACGGTTTCCTAGAGCCTTGAGGGACGCTCTTTTGCGGGCTTTTTGTCGATGCTTCCACCACTCATCAGTGAGCTCTATTCGCCGGTCTATGGTCCGCTTGAAAGCTCGGATTTCTTCACGCTCGGCAAGCAAGTCCCCGTACGCTTTGTTGAACGCTGGATCACCCTGGTCACCGGGCAAACGCACATCCCCGGTCTCTTTCGTCCGAAAGTACCAATAACGGCCCTTGATAAGCCGGGTGAATTTTAGACGGGGAGCTGTTGCCGCCAGCCTCGAAACAAGCTCCACCGATTTCTGAAGATATATGGCAGCCGCTCGAGCACGAGTTGGCTGGAGAGAGCTTCTGCGTTGCCCGAGACAACGGTCGTCCTTACTTTGTTCTTTAGCCGGCGTTGTGTTGCGGTGGCCATCTTCCGAAGCTCTTACATTCGAAACGCCAGATGCAACCGCAAAATTCCTGCGCATTGCCAGGAACGAACCCCAAACGGGCGGTGAACAGAACTCTCTCGAATCCAATGATTCTGGAGTTTGCACTTCAACTACCCTTCTATGGAGCTCAACGGACTGAATGAGCGCACCGCAGTGAAAACTTTGGCCGTTTTCTGCGGTTTTTGAAGGTTTTGCAGTCCTCTGCGTAACCACTCCGCCATCGGGCCCGCGGTAGCGCGCTTTCAGCGAGCTTCGCGTCCGGGTCAAGCCCGGGCAGTCGGCGATCGCGCGTTCCCGGGTTCCATTGCCACACCTTTTCAACTTTCGATGAACGACGGTTGGCGCGGACGGAACCTGCCGATATGACCAGCCTTGTAAAACAGGTGTATTAGTTTCATACTACAGCTATGACGATCCAAACCCCGATTCCCGATTTCGCGGCGGCACGCGAAGCCATGGTGGAGAGCCAGCTTCGGCCTCAGGGCGTGAACGACGAGCGCGTGCTGCGGGCGATGGGCTCGATCCAGCGCGAAAATTTCCTTCCTCGCCACACGCAGCCGCTCGCTTACGTGGATCGCGCGGTGGCGATCGGCTCCGGTCAATTCATGTCGGCGCCCGCGGTACTTGGACAGCTGCTGACTGAGATGACGCTGGAGCCGGGCCAACGCACGCTGATCGTCGGCGCCGGGACCGGTTACTCGGCCGCCGTAATGAAGAATGTCGGGCTCGATGTGACCGCGGTGGAAAGCGATGCGGCCTTGGCCGCTCACGCGCGCGAACTTGGGATCGAGGTGGTGGAAGGACCGCTGGCTGCCGGATGGAAAAAGGCCGCTCCATACGACCGTATCCTCATAGACGGCGCGGTCGAACATATCCCCGAGCCGATCATCCAGCAGCTCGCGGACCGCGGCCGACTCGGAGCGGCGGTGCTCGATCGCGGAGTGACGCGCCTCATCATCGGCCAAGCCGTGGGCGGCGCCTTCGGCTATCTTTCGATCGGCGACGCGGGCGTGCCTGCGCTACCCGGTTTCACGCGCCCGCGGGCGTTCACCTTCTAACGGTCGGGGGTTTCGTGGTTCGGAGGATCATCTCAGGCGCTCTTGCCGGCGCGCTCCTCGCGGGGACGGCCTCGGCCGACACTCTGCGCGAAGCGCTCGTCGCCGCCTATCAAACCAATCCTACGCTGACCGCCCAGCGCGAAAATCTCAAGGCGACCGACGCCAATGTAGCGATCGCCCGGGCGGCCGGGCGTCCGCAGGTGACTGCTTCGGTCGGGGTGAACAGGAATCTCACTCGAAGCGGAGTCATCGTCCAGACGCAGGGCAATGACCACAACATCAGCGTTAGCGGGGGAGTGGATCTTTCGGTCCCTTTCTTCAGCGGCGGGAGCGTCCGTAATTCGGTCAGCGCCTCGAAGATTTGCGTCGAGGCCGGGCGGGCGACCCTTCGCGCGGTGGAAGGCGACGTCTTCACCCAGGCGACCGCCGCTTACATGGACGTGATCCGCGATCGCGCCATCGTCGAGCTCAACGAAAACAATGTGAAGGTCCTGACGACCAACCTCGAAGCGACTCGTGACCGGTTCGAGATCGGCGATTTGACCCGCACCGATGTGGCCCAGTCCGAAGCGCGCCTTCAACTCGGCCGCTCGCAACTGGCCTCCGCGCAAGGTCAATTGACCGCCAGCGAAGCGACATACCGACAGGTGATCGGTCGCCCGCCAAACGAGCTTGCGCCGCCGCCGCCTTTGCCGCCGCTGCCCGGCGACGAAACCGAGGCGACCCGGATCGCGCTCGCCAGCAATCCCGATCTGCTATCGCTTCAGCGGCAGACCGTCGCGGCAGGCTATGACGTGAACGTCGCCAGGGCGGGCCGGCTACCGACAATCTCGGGTGTCGCGTCCGCGGATTACATCAACCAGGTGACAGGCGACACGAACGGTCTCAACCGTACGGGGACGGCCACGTCGGTCGGCCTGAACCTGCAGCTGCCGATCTTCCAGGGCGGCTTGCCGGCAGCGCGGATCCGTCAGGCCCAGGCGCAGCAGGGCCAGCTGCAGGAACAGCTCGTCGGAACCGAGCGCGCGGTGGTTCAAGCGACGCGGGCCGCTTTTGCCGAATATGAAGCGTCGCAGAGGTCGATCCAGGCACAGACCATTGCCGTGCAGGCCAATCAGCTTTCGCTGGAGGGCAACCGCGCGGAGCAGAGCGTCGGCACACGTACCGTTCTTGACGTGCTCAACGCCGAGCAGGAGCTGCTGCAGTCGCAAGTCTCGCTCGTGACCGCGAAGCGCGACGCTTATGTCGCGGGCTTCCAGCTATTGAACGTCATGGGTCAGGCCGAGGCGCAGGATCTCGGGCTCGACGGTGGTCCGCTCTACGATCCACTCGGCAATTACCGGCGTGTGGCTGGCAATTGGAACGACTGGGCAAGCGACCCGCGTCATCCGACCGTCTCCACCCGCACCGTAAGTCCACAAGAAATGCCCGCGACACCCGTCGTAACACCCGAGGTGCTTCCTGCCCGGATCGACCCGACGCCTCCGCCGGCATCCCGAGTGACACCGCTGCCGCCTTCGCCGCCAATTCCGGAAGCGGTGTCGAGCACGTCAGGGGTGACTCCGCCGCGCCAATAAGCGATATCGCGCGCCATGCAGTCGCCGACCCGCGAACCCTCGATGGAAGACATACTTGCCTCGATCAAGAAAGTGATCGCGGAGGAGAAGGAATTGCGCACGACCGTGCGCTCAGCAGAAATATTGGAGGACGAGGTTCCCTCGGCCGAGACGGGCGAAGCCGGCGAGGATGTGCTCGAGCTGGACGAGCCGCTCGCACCCCCGGCCGACCTTGGCCCACCCCTGATCGACGACGAAACGGCAGGCCAGACTCGGCAGGCGCTTGATGAATTGCAGACCGTGGCCGCGACTGTGCCCGCGGCGCCGCAGACGAACCCGCTGGAAGAGATGGTGCGAGAGATGCTGCGGCCGATCCTCAAGCAATGGCTCGACGATCACCTTTCGCAAATGGTCGATGAGCATGTGAAACGCGAGATTTCGCGGATCACGGGACGGCAGGTCTAGGTCTTCCCGCCAGTGGGAGGATTTGCGCGCTCCCAGTCCTTTGCTACGCCTCCAGCATGACTCGCACCTCGCTCCTCGTCGCGGCGGCCGCAGCCGCGCTCGCTTCCGCTCCAGCTCTCGCTCGCCCGATGACCGCGACCGACATGCAGACGATGCATCGCCTCGGCGCGCCCGAAGTTTCGCGGGACGGGCGGTGGGGGGTGTTCACCGTCAGCTCCACCGACCTTGCCAAGAATAAGCGCAACAATACGCTCTATCTCCTCGACCTGACCAAAAGCGGCGCCGCGCCGCAGCCGGTCAAAGGCGCCGAGAAGGGCCATGATGCGGTTTTCGGGCCCGACGGCTCGCTTTGGTTCCTCATGCCGGTCGGGGACCACGACCAGCTGTTCCGTATGGCCTTAGGCCAAACTCCCCTGCAGCTCAGCAAGTTCACCGGCGATGTTGGCGGGTTCAAGCTTGCTCCGACCGGCAATCGCGTCGTGGTCTGGGCCGATCGCGACCTGCGCTGCACCGATCTCAACTGCGCCGGCCTTCCTGAGAAAACAAAGACCGGGAGCGGTCGAACCTACGATCAGCTGTTCATCCGCCACTGGGACAGCTGGGCCGAGCCTGGTGTCAAATCGCGCCTGTTCGGGTTCGCGGTGGACGGCGGCAAGCTCGCTGGTGGAGGCGTTCCGCTAACCGGCAGCCTGGTCGGCGACACGCCGTCCAAGCCATTCGGCGGAGCGCGAGGAGCTCGCCTTTTCGCCCGACGGGCGCACCGTCTATTTCGCGCTTCGCGAGGCGGGCCGGATCGAAGCACTCTCGACCAATCTCGACATCTTCGCCGTGCCCAGCGACGGGAGCGCCGCGCCTGTAAACCTGACCGACGCGAACGACGGCACCGACAATCTGCCCGCGGTTTCGCCGGATGGCCGGACGCTGGCCTATTTTGCGATGGCACGGCCGGGTTACGAGGCCGACCGCCAAGTGCTGATGCTCCGCGACCTCGCGACCGGCGCTGTCCGGCCGCTCACGCAGAACTGGGACCGCTCGGTCGGCTCGATCGAATGGGCCAGGGACGGCAAGAGTCTGCTCGTCACTGCCGAGGACACGCTCGAGCAGCCGGTTTTCGAGTCGACGTGGCGAGCGGCAACGTCGCGCGCCTCACTCAGGACGGCCACTTCGCCAACGTGCGCGCGCTTCCGAACGGCGGCGCGGTGGCGACGATGAACAGCATCAAGGCGCCGGACGATCTCTACCTACTCAGCCCGGCGGGCAGCGCGGTTCAGCTCACCGATGTCAACGCCGAACTCCTCTCCCAACTCGATCCGGTCACCTTCGCCAAGTTCAGCTTCACCGGCGCGAACGGCGACCGCGTCTGGGGCTGGACCCTCAAGCCCACCGAATGCAGCGGCAAGCTGCCCGATCGCCTTCGTCGTCCACGGCGGGCCGCAGGGCAACTTTCAACAACAGCTGGTCCTATCGCTGGAACCCGCGCGTGTTCTCCGGACCGGGCTATGGCGTGGTCAGCGTCGATTTCCACGGCTCGACCGGCTACGGCCAGGCCTTTACCGACGCGATCAACCGCGACTGGGGCGGCAAGCCGCTCGAGGACCTGAAGCTGGCCTCGCCTACGCGACCGCGAACGATCCGCAGCTCGACGCCAACAACGCCTGCGCGCTCGGCGGCTCCTACGGCGGCTATATGATGAACTGGATCGAGGGCCGCTGGCCGGACCGGTTCAAGTGCCTCGTCCAGCACGACGGCGTGTTCGACGCGCGCGGCATGGCCTATGAGACCGAGGAGCTATGGTTCGACGAATGGGAGCATGGCGGCCGCGCCTATTACGAGGCGCCGGCCAGAATTCGAGAAATGGAACCCGGTCAACTACGTGACAGAATGGCGGACGCCGCAGCTGGTCATCACCAGCGAGAACGACTTCCGCATTCCCTACACGCAGGGGATCGCCGCCTTCACCGCGCTCCAGCGGCGCAACATCCCGTCGCGGCTGCTGGTCTTCCCGGACGAGAACCACTGGGTGCTGAAGCCCAAGAACTCCATCCAATGGTATGACGAAGTGTTTGGATGGCTGGACGTTGGCGGCGGAAAGCGCAGCCGGCCCAGCCTCAGGCCCAGTCAGAGCGAGGGCAATAACGTCATCCCGGCCTTGAGCCGGGATCCGCCTTTCTTTCCCGCCAAAGGAAGGCAGGCCCCGGATCAAGTCCGGGGTGACGCTACGCGCCAGTTGATGCTGCACTGCCGCACCGCTAACCGCCGCCGACCATGACCGACCTTCCCAAGACCTTCGAACCCCGCGCGATCGAGGATCGCTGGTACGCGCATTGGGAGTAGCGCGGGCTGTTCCGCCCCGACCGCCCCGACGAAACAGCCGTGGACGATCGTCATGCCGCCGCCCAACGTCACCGGCTCGCTCCACATCGGCCATGCGCTCGACAATACGCTGCAGGACGTGCTCGACGCGCCGCGAGCGGATGCTGGGCAAGGACGCTTTGTGGGTGGTCGGCACCGACCATGCCGGTATCGCCACCCAGATGGTGGTCGAACGCAACCTCGAGAGCCAAGGCATCAAGCGCGCCGACATCGGCCGCGATGCGTTCCTCGAGCATGTGTGGGAATGGAAGGCGCAGTCCGGCGGCGCGATCACCCGCCAGCTGCGCCGCCTCGGCGCGTCGTGCGACTGGGCCCACGAGCGCTTCACCATGGACGAGCGCTACCAGCGCGCGGTGACCACACTTTCGTCGAGCTTTGCAAGCGCGACCTGCTCTATCGCGACAAGCGCCTGGTGAACTGGGACCCGAAATTCCAGACCGCGATCAGCGACCTCGAAGTCGAGACGCGCGACGTCGAGGGCAAATTCTGGACTTCCGTTATCCGCTCGATGACAGCAGCGGCGCGATCGAGATCGCGACGACGCGGCCCGAGACGATGCTCGGCCGACATGGCGGTCGCCGTGCATCCCGAGGACGAGCGCTACAAGGCATCTGATCGGCAGGCATCTCAAGCTCCCGATCACCGGCCGCCTGATCCCGATCATTGCCGACGAACATGCCGATCCGGAGCTTGGCACCGGCGCGGTGAAGATCACGCCGGGCCACGACTTCAACGATTATGAGGTCGGCAAGCGCGCCGGTTTCAAGCCGCCGACATGCTCAACATGTTCGATGGACAGCGGACGCGCGTGCAGACGCAGGACGGGGCGATCCCGAAGAGCTGCATCGGCCTGGACCGCTAGGATGCGCGGAAGCAGGTCGTCGAATTGCTCGAGGCGAGGGCGCTCGTCAAGGTCGAGGACCGCGTGAGCACGACGCCCTTACGGCGACCGCTCCAGCGTGGTGATCGAGCCGTGGCTGACCGACCAATGGTATGTCGACGCGGCCAAGCTCGCGTCCCGCGCTCGAAGCGACCCGCAAGGGCGACATCCGCATCGTCCCGAAGACCTGGAAGAAGACCTGGTTCAACTGGCTCGAGAACATCCAGCCCTGGTGCGTCTCGCGCCAGCTGTGGTGGGGTCATCGGATTCCGGCTTGGTATGGCCGAGGACGGGGCATGATTCGTCGCTGAAATCGAGGAGGCGGCGCAGGGCCGAGGCCGGTGACAAGCGAGATCACGCGAGGATGCCGACGTTCTCGACACCTGGTTCTCGTCCGCGCTGTGGCCCTTCGCCACGCTCGGCTGGCCCGAGCAGACCGACGACCTCCACCGCCATTATCCCAACGACGTGCTGATCTCCGGCTTCGACATCCTGTTCTTCTGGGATGCGCGGATGGCGATGCAGGGGATCGAGTTCATGGACGAAGCGCCGTGGAAGACGCTGTACCTCCATGGCCTCGTCCGCGACGCGCACGGGCAGAAGATGTCCAAGTCCAAGGGCAACACCGTCGACCCGCTCGGCCTGATCGACAAATATGGCGCCGACGCGTTGCGCTTCACGCTCGCGGCGATGGAAAGCCAGGGCCGCGACATCAAGCTCGATGAGAAGCGCGTAGAGGGCTACCGCAACTTCGCCACCAAGCTGTGGAATGCGGCGCGCTTCCTGCAGATGAACGGCGTCGGCGCGAGCGACAGCATCGCCGCGCCCGAGGCGCAGCTGCCGGTCAACCGCTGGATCATCGGCGAAGTGATCGAGACGCTGGCGAGCTCGACAAGGCCTTCGACGAGCTGCGCTTCGACGACATGGCCGACGCCATCTACCATTTCGTCTGGGGCACGTTCTGCGACTGGTATGTCGAGCTGGTGAAAGGCGCGTTCGACGAGGAGACGAAAAGCGTCGCCGCCTGGGCGTTCGACCAGATCCTTGTGATGCTTCATCCGCTGATGCCGTTCATTACGGAGGAACTTTGGCACGCTATGGGCGAGCGGCCCTACGACCTGATCATTGCGAAATGGCCCGAGCCGCAGGCGCAGGTCGACATCTATTCACGAAACGAGATCGACATGGCTGATCGACTTCGTGTCGGAATTGCGAACGATGCGGGCGGAGCTCAACGTGCCCTGGAGCGCGACCCTCGAACCGATCGCCATTGGAGGTTCGGTCGACCAGCTCAACGGCCAGACTGCCACGCTTGCGCGTCTCGCCAAACTCGGGCCCGCGCGGACTACCGATACGCCGCCGCCGGGCTCCGCCCAGATCGTCGTGCATGGCCAAACCTATGCCTTCCCGCTCGCCGAGCATATCGACCTCGACGCCGAGAAAACGCGTCTGTCCAAGGCCGCTGCGGCCGCCGAGAAGGATCGCGATTCGCTCGCAATCGAGATTGGACAATCCGAACTTCACGGAGCGCGCCAAGCCCGAGGCGGTGGAGAAAGCGCGTTTCGATAACGAAGCTAAGTCCGCTGAGGCGGAACGGCTTCGCGCTGCGTTGGAGCGGCTCGGGTAATTCGTCATCCCGGCCTTGAGCCGGGACCCGCCTTCCTTCGGAATGCGGACAAGAACACGCAGATGCCGGATCAAGCTTGGCATGACGAGGAGAGCGCATGGCAGACGCGGGAACGGCAAGACGGGGTGACCTGACTTAGGGCAGCATCGGACCGACCCTGCTTAAATTCGCTCTGCCGACGCTCGCTAGCTCCATCCTCCAGTCGCTGAACGGCACCGTCAATGCGATCTGGGTCGGCCGCTTTCTCGGCGAAGGCGCGCTTGCCGCCACGTCGAACGCGAACATGGTCATGTTCCTTCTGACGGCCTTCGTCTTTGGTTTCGGAATGGCCACCACGATCCTGATCGGCCAGGCCTGGAACAATACGTAGTCTGGTTGAAGAGGGCACATAACACCGTATCGCTCGCGGAAGAAGTAATGCCGCTGGTTAAAGCGTTCTAGGCTAGTGTCCTGGCGTGCTCTGCATAATTTCTCCGCCACCCGGCGTCCACAAATCTCCCCTTGCCCCTCTTTGCCAAACTGATCGTTACCCATAACTCGGTTTGCTGGACACGGGGGGTGAGAGCAGATGTGGAGCAAAGTTGAGTGCCATGAATTTCCAGGTAGCGGCAATGTCATCGAGACGTTGGATTCCTAGCCAAAGAGATTGAGTGCCAGGGTCTCCATCGCTTGTGCGGCCGAGAAAGCCACCGAGGCTAGCTACCATGCGAATCGCTTCTCTCAGCGTGGGCGGTTGATCCGGAGGTTTGGGATCTTGTCGGACAAAACAATACAGAGCTTTCCACTCGGCTTGTTCAAAGAAAACCGAGCACGGCATATCGGGAGTCTCGCGTCCGAGCTTGGTCAAGTGAAAGATACGCCAAGCCACTACCATGTCGATGGCCAGGCAAGCCTCAAGGCGATCAGCGCTCCCCAACTGACGCTCTTCAATCTTGCAACCACTCTTCAAGGTGCGGTGATAGACTTCGATCCCCCAGCGTTTGGCGTACCACCCAAGCTTTTCCACAGCCTGATCAAAGTTTTCGACGGCCATGGTCGTGAGCAGCATCCATTGAAGCGGTTCTATCCCTTGGGGACAATCGATCTCCTGAGCCATAATCGCGGTGACCTCAAGCTCTTTAAACTCAAGCTTGCGCGAAGGCGGAGTCAGCTTCACTCGCCCAAAGCGTACTTCCAAGCGCGCCGCTCTGGGCGCGCGCTTACCCTGACGCGGCACGTTGAGCACTTCAGTTGCGGCCACAGGCTGTTTTGCTATGTGCTCCCACAACCGGCCCTGACCGTCGGCCAAGAGCCGATCATGTTCGGCGCGCACCAGCAATTGCACTTGGCAGGGATCGTTTACCGCCCGATCAAACAGCTCATAAATATCGGCTTCCCGGTCTGCCACACTGATAAGGGTAGTGTGAGGACAGCTTTTTTTAGCCTCGCTGACTTGGTTAAAACTCTTAAGCCACTTCTGACTCTCTTTTTGCTCGATGGGCCGCTCATGACGAAACTCCCTTTTGCCAAACTGTTTAGGATCTCTCGCCCAACACTGCACATCGACAAGCCCCAAGGGAGTGCCCGCAAGGTTAAACGCCATCGAGTCATGCAGCAGAAGTCCAACGACCCCTTGGGGCTTAGGGCTGATGGGGCCCAGCCCTTCAGTGAGTGGGTGAGCGCTGTAGTTAAGGCTGGTCGTGTCCTGCACCACCAAGACGATCTTCTCTTCGCTGATGCGCTTGAGTGTAGCCTCGTAGTGGGAGTTAAGAAGCTTATCCATGGTGATCTTAGGGTGATCGAAAAACCGATACGCCGCTCTGGTTTTGGCTCGGCTTTGACAAGCCTGCGGCAGGTTCGCTTGAGGACGCTCGTAGAAGTCGCGCGCCAGAGTCAAAAGCCTTCTGTTCAGTCGCTCATCGTTAAGCTCTGCCTCGCCAAACTCCTGTTCTGCCCAATCCTGATGCTTTTCAGGTGTGCGGGGCTCAGACTCCTCTTGAAATGGCGCGCTGCAGAGAACTTCACGTGCTTTTGGGTTCAGACTATACACATACACATCTTTGCGACTCAGCAAAAATGTTTTCTCTCTATCCTGTCGCCCCCGGCCAGAAGTTTGTCCCACATAAAGCCAATTGGCGGCGCGATAAGAACTCCCCAAAAAACGGCTCCGATCCACAAAGGTCTCCAGCAACACAGGCTCAATACCATAACGCTCCTGCCAGTCCGCTCTAAGCCGGCCCATGGCCTGCCCGAGCACATGGCTGGCCAGGTTTCGAACTTTGACCCACGGACAAATCAAAAACCGACTGTTCGAGACCACCTTGTGCAGGTTTTCTTGGCGCGCTCTATCGCTCCAGCCAATCCACCCATCGCGCGCCTTAACACGCCAGGCCGAAGCGCTGAAAGCCAGCCCGCCCAACCACTGCCCGCTATCGCTTTTGATCAAATAACGCAGCTGCGCTCCGCAAAGTGGCCCCGAGCCCAAATAATGATAGCGCTCCATCAGCTCATTCCAGCACCTAGAAGCCCGGCTCTCAGCGCTGCTCACTCCAATCAACTCCACGCCGCCCAACTCTCCAAGACTACACACAATCGGCTCAGGCGTTGCGATCGGCTCACAAAGTTTTTTGTTCTTAGAACCAGGCGCTCGGTGATTGAGGGGTGGCAACTGAATCACTCCGCGGCGATCAAGTTTCGAAAGTGCTACGCGACAACTCATCTCCTTGAGCTTACCGTTGGCACTGCGCCAGTTCAGTTTTCCACACACCCGGCGCGACAAAGCCACCCGCGACATCCCCGCCTCGCTCTCTATCGTCGCTTGAATGTACGCGATGGTTTGTTCCGAAAACGTTTGCCCACAAACAACCACCTAGACAAAATAACACTTCCCGCCTCCCGTGTCCAGTCAAAAAGATGTGTCGCACGCTTAGTTTTCCAAAGAGGGGAAAACCTTTGAAGATAATTCCCAGGAGAGCAGAGGGATTCAAACGTGACTCCAAGCGCTCGTAATATACGTACTTTTTTGGATGAACTTCCGAGTCAGCGCACGAGAACCAATCACCGATTGACTTGCTAGTTTCAACTGCGGTAACTGTCGAGAGCCTACGGAGGAATCATGGAATACGTACAATTCGGCAAGACGGAGTTTAAAGTCTCTCATCTGGCGCTCGGGTGCATGAGCATGTCGGGGGCCTATGGGCCGGCGGATGACAATGAGTCGATCGCGACGTTGCATCGGGCGTTCGATCTCGGTATCAACTTCATCGATACGTCGGCGAGTTACGGCAGCGGGCACAATCACGAACTGATCAATAAAGCGCTGAAAGGCCGGCGCGAACGCATCGTGATCCATTCCAAATCAGGCAGCCCGCGCGCGCCGGATGCGAAGGGTAGCCGCAGCGGCAGCACGCCGGAATATTTGACGCAGAACTGCGAGCAAAGCGTGAAACGGCTCGGTGTCGATGCCCTCGATGTATTTTGCATGTCGCGAGTGGATCCCGATATTCCCGTCGAGGAATCGGTCGGCGCGATGGCGCGGTTGGTCGAGCGCGGCTTGACCCGCTACATCGGTTTGTCGGAAGCGAGCGCGAATTCGATCCGGCGCGCGCGCAAGGTTCATCCGATCGCTTCTTTGCAGATGGAATACTCGCCCTGGTCGCGCGACCCCGAAGGCGGCAACATCCAAGCCTGCCGCGAATTCAACATGGGTTTCATGGCGTACTCGCCGCTGGGGCGGGGATTTTTCGCCGGTGTGGTGCACGGGCAAAACGACATGAGCGACGGCGATGGCCGGAATAATCATCCGCGTTTTCAGCCCGGCAATCTTGAGCGAAATCTAAAAATTCTGGCGCAATTCGAAGAGATCGCGAAAGAGAAAGGCGTCACGCCGGCGCAGCTGACTCTGGCGTGGTTGATGGCGCAAGGAAGCGACATTATCCCGATCCCGAGCAACAAGACGCGCAATCATCTGGAAGAGAATATCAAGGCCACCGAAATCAAATTGAGCAAAGAGGATCTCGCGCGGCTGGATGAGATTCTGCGCCCGGATGCGATCGCAGGGCCGCGCAGCCGGGATATGCATCGGGTGAATATTTAACGCGTTCAAATCGTTCAAGCCGTTCAAAACGTTCAAACCGTGGGAGGCGCTATGAAAGATGTAACGATTGTTGTCGGTACGATCGGGCAGAGCATCATGCGCAGCGAGGATAACGGTCAGACCTGGGCGCGCATCGGGCCGCGGCGCGGATTTGCTTATGAGGCGTCGGTGCGCTGCATCGCGATGCATCCCAAGCAGCACAACATTCTTTTCGCGGGCACGGAAAGAGGTCTCTATCGCAGCGAGGATGCGGGAGCGAACTGGAAATATCTCGATTCCGCGCTCAATCCTCTTTATGTCTGGGCGATCGGGCTCGATCCCGTCGATCCCGATAATATTTTTGTCGGAACCGGCACGCCGACGCCGGCGATGCTCTTTCGTTCCAAAGATGGCGGCCAAAGTTGGGAGAAGCGCCCGGTGGAAGTAGCGGCGGAATGCGAGGCCGTCGGTACGCCGAGATTCACCGGAATCGCCGTCGATCCGCTGGAACCCAATCATGTCTGGGCTGGACTCGAGGTCGACGGCGCGCGCCACAGCAGCGACGGCGGCGACACTTGGAGCATCGTGGATGTGACCGAGCGCCGCGACATTCATAACGTCGCCGTTACCGCCGGACCGCCGAAGACGGTTTTCATCATGGCCAATCGCGAAATTTACGCGAGCACGGACAACGGCGAAAGCTGGGAGCCGCGCAACATGCAGAAATGCCTGCCGTGGGAGTATCCGCGCAAGGAAAATTACCTGCGCGGCATCGCCGTGGATCCCGCGAATGCGAAAAGAATCTTTTTGAGCTTCGGTGATTTTACGCCGGGAACGTCGGGCGCGATCGCGCAGAGCGAGGACTTCTGCCAGAGCTGGAGACTGCTGCCGCTGCCGGTGGAGCCGAACTCGACGATGTGGACGTTCGGCACGAATTCGGATGACCCGAACGTTATCTTCGCGGCAAGCCGCTACGGCTATCTTTATCGCAGCGATGACGCCGGCGCGTCGTGGACGAAGCTGAGAAGAGAGCTGAGCGAGATCGCGGCGGTGTGCTGGTTGCCGAATTAACGCGCCGCGCGGTTCAAGAGTTCAAACGTTCAAGCGTCAATGTAAGCCCCCATTCCTGCTTCCCTCTTTGGACGAGGAGAGGCTGGAATGGGTGTCGCCACACAAAGAATTGGTCCTGTTTCATGTGCCGAATCGCGTTTAAGGAATCACCCCTATCCTGGCCTTCCCCCGTCTAGGGGGAAGGAATAGGAAGAGAACGAGCCTTCGTGAACTTCGTGTCCTTCGTGGTGAAGCTACTGTAGGATTTTATTTGTAGAGTTCCCTGAGCAGCCCGCTTTTTTCCAGCCGGTCTAGAAAACGCAGATCGACGAATTGCTCGGGCTTGGCGTTCTTGGCTGCCGGAAGCGTGCGCGCCAGGTCGTCGAGCGCATTCTGCATGCCTTGCATATTGATGTAAGGCGCGCGCTCGATTACTTTGCCGATGTAAAAATCATAGGTCTTGCTGAGCAAGACCGGATCAGTCACCGTCGTGTATTTTGCGAGTGTCCTGATTGTGGAATCTCTATCGTTGCGCGCGCGATGGATGGCGCGGACGTAGGCACGCATGAAGCGATCAATTAAATCGGGCTTTTTGCGGATCAAATCGCCAGATACCGCCATCGCCGGATTGGGATAAGCAAAATCCATATCGGTGACGCTCACCAGCTCTTTGAAGCCGATCTTTTCCGAAAGAAACTGGGTCGGCGGAGATACCAAGGCGCCTTCGATCGCGCCGGATTTGAGCGCGCCGAAGATCGAAGTCATCTGGCCCAACTGCAACAGAATGACATCTTTGTTTGGATCCAAGTTGAATTTGCGCAGCGCATAACGCGCCGAGACGTCGGAGCTCGAGCCGAAGCGGGTGACGCCGATTCGCTTGCCGCGCAGTTCTTCGATGCTTTTGACTTCCGGCTTGGTGTGGATGGAGAAGATCATCTTATTGACGTTGTTACCGAAGACTTTTAAATCGGCGCCGCTGAGTCCCGCGGCGATCAGCGGACCGCCGCCCAAAGACGCGATGTCGACGTCGCCCGCGACGCTTACCTGGGCCAATTGCGTGGCGCTCGGTATGAAAATAATCTGATCTTCCAGAGCTTCTTTCGCAAAAAATCCGGCATCATGGGCGACCCATATGCCGGTGTAAGCGCCGCTAATAGAGCTGTAAGCGATGCGCAGCCGGTCGGCGGAAAAAGCGGCGGGCGCGCTCAGCATGGCTAACGATACCACGGCGAGCAAGATGCGTTTCATATATCAACCTCCGCTGGTCGGATCGTTTGACCGGCGCGACTGTATGACAGTCATTAACCGTCGCGCAAGTCGTTCTAGCGCTCCTGCGACTCGACCGGTTGGGGAATCTTGTGATATGAGCGGCAAGCGGGCATGACAGCAGCGGTGCGGTATTCGAGAAAGCATGAATAGCAGAATCATCGGAACTGGTATCCTGATTTTGGCGGGCTTGTTTTCATCGGCCGCTTGGGCACAGATGAAGGCGCGCGTGGCCTGGACTTCTTTTGCGAGCAATATGAGCGGCACTTGGGTCGCGCAGGAAGAAGGATTTTTCCGAACCAAAAGCAAAGACGGCAAAACCGGAAGATTTTCTCGACACGCGGTTCGTGGCTCAGTTGGAAAAGGAAGGATTGTACAAGGCATCGGCTTCTAGATGACGGTTTTCGGAAAGATCTCTCACTGCGTTCGAGATGACAGGTTAGAGGGCGATTCCTTGTGTGTCATTTCGAGCAAAGCGAGAAATCTTTCTCTGACTGTATTCAAGGACTCAATTCAGCAACGAATGGCATTCTTAGGAGAAACAACGCGACGAAGAATCCACTTTAAAGTTACCGGCTGTAATTTTAAACAAAGCAGTTTCTTTGCCATCGACTCAGGACGACACGAAAGAAGAATGCGGGATAAGGCAACGGGTCGTCCTGGAACCTACTCATCGAAGCACAGGAGATTCAAACATGCCCAACGTTAAATTACCTACCGGCGTCGATGTTTATTACGAGACTCACGGCCGCGGCGAACCTCTGATTTTCGTTCCTTCGACCGCCTATTCCGGCGAAGTCTGGAAACCATCGCAGATGCCGCTGGCGAGTCGTTGAACTTGTTTTTCACGATCCGCGCGGTTGTGGCCGTTCGTGGCGAGCAGCAAGTCTACACGATCGAGCAAATGGCGCTCGATATCGTCGCTTTGATGGATCACTTGAAACTGGCATCGGCCCATCTGCATCGGCCACTCGATGGGCGGCCGGATCGCGCTGTCGCTGGCGCAAAATTTTCCCGGTCGCGTGAAGAGCTTGATTATGGCGGCAAGCGGTTCCGGCCCGGCGGCGCGACCGGGCTCGGATTGCATTCCTGGCTTGCCGCATCGATTGGTGCTCGACATGGTCGAAATGGGCTTCGAGAAATTTATTTACGAAGAGATCGTCGAATCCGATACGTTCTTTACCAAAGACTATCGCGACAAGAATCGCGACAGAGTCGAAGAGTTTTTCAAGCTCGCCTGGGCGACCCACGCCAAGCTGCCGGAGTTTATCCACCTCTGCATGGCGCGGCACAATTTTGAAGGGACGCACCGCTTGGGCGACGTGAAGGCGCCGACTTTGGTTTTAATCGGTGAAGCCGACACGATCGGCAGCAATCACATCGCGCAGTCCAAAGTGCTTGTCGAGCGAATTCCCGGCGCTAAGACTGAAAATTCTAAAAGACCATCCCACGGGTTTTTTTGGCAGGCGGCGGAAGAGACCAATCAGCTCATTCTCGATTGGGTGCGGCAGCATGCGTGATGGTTTAGTCGCAGTTGCAAGCTGATCAAGCGTGGAGTCGTTCTCCCTGTCCGGCACTGAGCGAGCTCTTGTAAGCGATGTCTTCGTCACAACTCTGGAACAATCGAATCGCCGCGCTTGCGCTTGGGCTCGGACTCGCGATCAGCGCGATTATGGTTCCTTGCTGGTGGAGCATCGTTCGCTATCACAATCCTTCTTGCAGCGCCTACAAACCTGATTTCATAAGTTTGTACACCGGCGCCACACTCATGTGGACGGACAGAACGTCGCTTTACGATCTCGACAAACAGCGCTTGGTGCAGAAGCCGATCGATCCGTCGCGCGGCAGTTGGGTCTTGCCGTTTTTTTATCCGCCGTTTTTCGCTGTCGTTTTGCTGCCGCTGGCGTGGTTGCCTTTCTCGGCGGCTTTCGTCGCGATGACGGCAATCAATTTGACTCTGCTGGTCGCCGTCCTGAAGATCGCTATACGAAAACTGCAATTGAACCGGCAGCAAACAAACTGGTTGATGCTGGCGGTATTTTGCAACTACGGCGTCCACTATGCGCTCCTTGAAGCGCAGACTTCCTTCATCGCGCTATTTCTGCTTGTGCTCTTTGTCTTTACGTTGGAGTCGGCGCAGGGCAAACCCTGGATCTGGTCCAGCTTCTTGTTCTTCAAGCCGCCGCTCGCGGCCACGCCATTTTTGCTATTGTTGGGCCGGAAGAAAGTGGCGTGAGCTCGGACTGGGTTTTGTTGGGATCGCACTTTTGTGTCTCGTAGCTCTCGCCGCGGTTGGGATCGACGGGGTGCGAGATTACCTGGATCTTTCGCGCCGAGCCGCGGCCGGAGAGAACGATTTGCATATTCAACCCGAGGGAATGCACAACTTGCGGGCTCTCGCATACTTCTTTTTCTCTGCACCGTGGAGAGATGCGGTGTGGTGGGCCGCTACATTTGCAGTGATGGCGCTGATCTTTATTCGCAGTTGGGCCAACGATAAGTCGGGCGCGATTTCGTTCGCGGGGTGGACAACGATTCTCGTTGGCTGGATTCTCAGTTATCCCCCATCTTCATAGCCACGATCTCACTTTACTCATCGTGCCGACTGCATTCGTCTTGAAGTGGGCCGGAGATACTGTGCCGCCGGTGCTTTCCCTCGCGCTCGTGGGCATCGGCATCCTGCCTCTGATCAATACGGTTGCCTATTCTCATCTGCCGCCTTTGTTGCCGATTGCGCTGCTGATTGTTCTAGCCGCCGATCTGTGGCGCGCGCCGCCGCATTCAATGTCGTCGCACTGAGGCGGAATTGGCTCGTTCTTTCGGTGTAAGGCGCTCGTGTCGATTGAGCGCGCCGCCGTTGACAGCGATCATGATCGAATGGTAGCGAGATTGATAGTCACTAATTTGCGTACTTACGAGGAGAATGTTCGTCATGGCACTACTCCATGAAAAAGTCGTGATCGTTACGGGTGGGGGACATGGCATCGGCAAGGCATATTGTTTGGGGATCGCGCGTGAAGGCGGAACGGCAGTTGTGGCGGATATCGATGGCGAAGCTGCAGACGGCGTCGCCAGAGCGATTAAAGATAGCGGCGGCAAGGCACTCGCAACCGAAGTCGATGTGGCCAATTTCGCCCAGCTGCCAGGAGATGGCGAAGAATAACACTCGATCGTACGGCAAGATCGACGGTTGGTTAATAACGCTGCGATTTTTATGAGCGTGCCGGCGGACCAAAGGGCAGCTGGCAAGAAATCACCGAGGAGCGCTTGGGATCGGATCATGGCCGTGAATGTCAAAGGCCTGTGGTTATACCGAGCTGGCCGTGGCGCCTGCTATGCAACAACGCAAACAAGGCAGCGTCGTGAATATTTCCTCGAACATGGCGTTCAACGGCGGCCTGACTATGATGCATTATGTGACGTTGAAAGCGCGCGGTCGTCGGCTTCAGCCGTGTCCTGGCGCGTGAGCTTGGCCCGGATAACATTCGCGTGAATACTCGGCGCCCGGCGCCACGATGAGCGAGGAAAAAGCCACGGAAGCGGCGCTGAAGAACTACGAGCGTTCGGCTTCGACGAGAATCCTCAAACGGATCGAGCAGCCGGAAGACCTGGTTGGGACGA
>CAVSTS010000008.1:0-205486 GCA_963730925.1 uncultured Alphaproteobacteria bacterium | reverse complement strand
AGACGGGGCAGGAACTCAAAGATGCCAGTGGTGAGCGCGGCAACCGGCTCCAAAATCTGGCCAATGCCAAGGAACGACAGAGCGGCCATGATTCCGACAAGCCAGACGATTAAGCTCGCGACAGTCCCGAGCTGATGGCCAACAAACTCGCCGGGCTTTGCTCCGGAATGCTTTTGAAGAGCCGGTACCCGCTTAACTCGATCTCGCCAACAGCGACTTAACTGCCCGAGCGACGAGCCACGTTATTGCCAGAATGAGAAGGGCAATCGAAATCTTAGGGGGCCCCATTCCAAGGCTTGGTTCTGTGAAATAGGCAACTGTACGATCACCGTTCATAATGCGCTTCTCCCGCCCATCGTACCGCACGGTGGTGCGGACCTTTTAATCACCTACTTACATTGATCTTCCAAACCTTCCGCGGGCGAACCGACTGTTTTTACGACGTTTTTGCGGGTTGCTTCGACATTTACTATTGTCGTTAGCAGCCGAGCATAGGGGATCTGCGTTTTGGAGCGATGGCCAAGCCTGACTGGATGCCGAAGGCCCTACGGGCAGCCCGCACGCTGAGGGCGGTTACGGTCGGCCACGCTGGCGCCGGACATTCCGTCTACGTCATATTACTGCACGATGTGCGGCGGCCTCGGCCGTGGGGGCTGTACGTTGGCCAGACATCGCGCGATCCTGACTGGCGTTTCGATCAACACAAGGCCGGATACAAAGCAAGTGGCAGTGCCAGACGCTTTGGCGTGTGTCTCCTCCCAGAACTCGTCGAGCATCTTAAATCCGATGCGCCAGTGGGAGTCACTTGATCTTGAAGCAGCATTAGCTGACGCATTCCGAGCCGCAGGCATCCCGTGGGTCGAAGGGGGGCACTGAGATGGCCGGGGCCCGGTGGCCTCGTGGGTGACCTCGACCAACCTCCTTCGCCGTTCCGCTTAAGAGAGCCGATCCGCTCCGGCGCATGCTCGCCTAATGTCCGCTTTGGGTCGAAAACGGACATCGGCACGGGAAGGTGATGGGCGGGGGAGGTCGACCTCATTGGCGGGCCTCCCCCTTCGCCGTGGATGGATGTCAACGACGATAAATCAGACTTCCCGCACGCGCGGCTGCTCAGCAAGACGGCGATTGGCTTCGTCCCGATGTGGCGCATGGGTGAAGGCGATGATCCTGTAGTGTCGGCAAAGGGTGGAAGCGGACGTTGGCCAAACGGTCAGCCGCTACGAGTTTTGTTTTTTTATGGTCCTAGCAAGATCGGAACGGATCGCCCCACCCGTGAGATGTGCGTCGACGTTGGAGTAGCCCTCTTTCTTTAGCTTAGTCCTGATCTCGTCGACCGTCACACAGTGCTCGGCAAGCTGAAAAGCGCGCTCAACGGTGCTCAGCCCTTGCTCCATGCAATCGATTATCCATCAGAGGCGGGATGTCCGCAATGGGTGGAAAGCAAACTCTAGCCCGGAACTCGGGTCAGCTGCGTGTAGCTGATCCGCCAGTGACCGCCTTGCATCACCCACCAGTGCGCAATCCTGAGTTTGCAACTCTGCTGCTTTCCATCTTGGGTCCAAGCGAGCCGCATCCTCCAAGCGGTCAGCGCGGCGGACCTGTGGATTTTGTAGATCGGTTGCTCGATCGCATACGGCTCTATGCGAAACCCAGGTATGCGGAAATCAGCGAGATAGGACGCCTTGTCTTGGACGCTCGCGTCGGAGTTCACGAGCACGTAGTCGTCCGTCATGAGAGTAGTGAGAGTCGCCACGTCATTTTGGACGGTCGCGCGATTGTACTGGTCGAGGGCCCGCGCAAGGCCGGACGGAAGCGTCTCCGCCGTCACCGCCGGCGGCCACAGAGCAAGCGCGGCGATGAGGGCCAAGCGCAACTTCATCACCGCGTGTCGACCGCTATCCAATTGTCTTCCCAGGTCGCGCCACCATCGGCCGAATAGGCCTGCTCGAAATGCGCTTCGGCTTTCGAGGGGCGAATGATGACGAAGCGCACCAGGATGGCCCGGCCATCGAGGGTATCCTGACCGTAGAACGTGCCTCGTCCGCCGGCATCGAAGGCGCCATAGATGGGATTGGTCAGCCGTCCGTCGCGCAGGTTGGCAAAGTTCAGGCTCCACTGCCCTCCTTGCGGATTGTAGAGCCGCAGCGAACCGCCTTCGATCTTCCCTTTCTGACCTTGGACTGAAAGCTCCACGAAGTTTGCACGGCCGCCAAGTAGGGAGCGGACAGTCGACGTGCCGGCGTACTCCGCCCAATCGGGCGGTTCTCCTGACAAGGGGTTGCGGCGTACACGAAGCTTGGTCGTCCATGTTCCGAACTCCCAATCGAAATCGCGTTGCGAGCGAACTTCTTTGGCACCCGGAACTGTGGGCGCTGTCGCCGGTGGGCTGAACGCCGCTGAGGCAACCGCTACCAGCACGACCCATGTCCTCGGGAGATTCATTGGGCGCGAGTCACGCGCGCGATGAAAGACGTGTGCCAGGATCGTCCGCCGTCGACCGACCTTCCGATTTCGTATGTGTGCAAATTCGGCGAGGAGATTTTCCAAGTGCCCCGAATCAGCATCGCGCGCCCGTCGACAAATTCTTGAGAGTAAAATTCCAATTTGCCGTCCCGGTAGCCGCCGATGCTCGGCGGGCCCTCCATTCGACCGGCCGAACTGTCGGCATAATTTTGGCTCCACTGACCCGCGACTGGATCGTACAGGAACAGGTTCGCGCCCTGCCAATGCCCGCTTGGGCCTGAGGCCTCGATTTCTTCGAGCACCGCCTTGCCGTTCCAAACCGAACGCGCAACCTTCGTGCCGGTCATATCAATCGCTTCGTTGGGCTTGTTGAACGGGTCCTTGATGATGCTGACCTCGGTGCGCCACGAGCCGAGCGAAAAATCCATGTCATGGGAGCCATCGCGGGTGGTCGCGGCCTGCAACGGACCCAAATGGGCTGTCGCAATGATGGTGAAGATGAGCAGATTGAGCGCGCGCATTGGCTTTCCTCTGTGAGCTGGCAAATTCTGGTCGATTATGTTGCCGCCCGTGGCCGCGTGGCAGGGCCATTCCAAGAAAAGTCTTGGCTTGGCTCCGCAAAGTGGCTCTTTGAGATGATGGATTTCCTGTTTGAGCTGAATGTGACGGCCGCACCCAAGGGTTCGCGAGAGGTCACGACCCACCTCTACCGACAGCTGAAGTCCGCAATTCTGGATGGCCGACTGAGGCCTGGCTCGAAACTGCCCTCGACTTCGCGCCGCATCAAGCGCATTCAGTGTCTCGCGCAACACCGCGCAGGACGCCTACGAACGGCTAGCGCAAGACGGGCTAATCCGTTCGAGGCACGGTGCGGGCACATACGTCGCGGATCCATTGCCCAGCACAGCTGGACATCCGCACTTGCGCGTCGACGAACCCGGCCATCTGCCGACGCTGGATTTCTGGAACAGCTCGGAAGCGGCCTCATGGATGGGGTTCTGGCGCGAGGCGCGCGAGCCGAGGCCGGAGAAGACCGTGGCCGACCTGCGGCCGGCGCTGATCGATCCGGGAATCTTTCCGCACTCTATTTTCCGCCAGGTGATGGCTCGGCAGCTTCGGCGGCTGGAGACGAGCCCGCCATCGTCCCGGAGCCCGCAGGGAAACCAAGGAAACTACCAACTCCGTGGAGCGATATCAGAGCACATCGGCCTCACTCGCGCGGTAGCTTGCGGCGCGGATGATGTGTTGGTGACCTCCGGCGCGCAACAGGCTTTCGACCTTATCGCTCGCACCTTAGTGAAAGCCGGCGAGACCGTCGTTGCCATCGAGGATCCGGGATATCCGCCGCTACGGGTCCCGTTCGCGGCAGCTGGTGCTCGCGTCGTCCCGGTGAAAGTCGATGCTGAAGGCATCGTCGTCGATGAAATTCCCGCCGACGCGGATATCATCTGCGTCTGTCCGTCGCATCAATTTCCGCTTGGAATGTCGATGTCGGGGGAGCGCCGGCGATCTCTGATTCGATTGGTGCGCCGGACCGGGGCCGTGATCGTCGAAGACGATTATGACGGCGAGTTCCGTTACGATGGAAGCCCCCTCGAGGCTCTTCGGACCACAGATTCGGCCGACCGAGTGTTCTATGTCGGGTCGTTTTCTAAATGCATGTTTCCTTCGATCCGGCTCGGATTCATCGTGGTGCCGACGTGGGCGGTGTCCTCTCTGGTGCTCGCGAAGAACTGCATCGACTGGCATTGCTCGGTTCCGCTTCAACTCGCCGTGGCGAGCTTCATCCTGGACGGTCATCTCGCACGACATGTTCGCCGCGTCCGCCGCACCTACGGAGACCGGCGGAAGTACTTGTTCGGCTTACTGAGGAAGCATCTCGCAGATAAGCTCGAAGTCGTGCCTTCCTATTATGGCATGCACATCTCGGCGCTGGCGACGCTGAACGTCGACTGTGAGGCTGTCAGCGCACGGCTCACCGAGCGCGGAATCATGATCCACTCCCTCGAGCGCTACTATCTTAGCCCGCGGCGCCGGTCCGGATTCGTGTTAAGCTACGCCTCGGCGGAACCGGAGGCGCTGGCGATCGCGATTCGATCTCTGGCAGAAGAGATTGCAGCGCAATCGCATTCAAGGTGTGCTCCTGCAGGCGATGATCGGTTCACTGACATGCAATGACCGGAATGGGTGGAAAGGTGCCACCAGCTTGCCTAACCTAGCGTCAGCTGGACGCGAAAGTTGACCTTTCGCTGTTATCGACTTGGAGGTGGAGAATGGGTCTCTGGGCTTTCCCTCTCTTGCCCAGGTCGGATTTCAGGTCCACGATCCTGGATCCCTGCCTGCCGGATGACGACACCCCTGCGGCCGCCACCTGATCGCGAAGGTTTGCCGCAAGCAAGTCGATGGGAACTGAAGCCCATTGGAGACGCCAATGCGGGCACACACAACTTTGTGAAAAACGGTGGGTGTGAGGGCCGGACACAGCGGTTCAATAAGGTGCCCACAAAGCCGCAAACAGCGCATAAATGGCGATGATCGCCGCTAGCATCACCACAACTAAACTGATGATCAATACTGGTAGGCTGCTTTCCTCTATTTCACTTTGGAACGGCACCCCCTCGGAAGGCGAAACGTGCATCCCGGACGCGTCTGCACTTTTTCCGAAACGCTCATCCGGCGAGCGAAGCAGCGCAGCGCTCACAATATGCTTTGGCAGCGCCGCTTTGAACTCACATCCAAAAAGTCGGCCGCGGCTCCAGACCACTGCAGCGTCAATGGTCCCTGCCTCCGGTAGATCTAAGTGCAAGATTTCCCCGAGCACCAGCTCCACGGCTGTTTCGACCAGAAGGCCTTTCTCCGACAAATTGCGGATCTCCGCTTCGACCGCATTGCCTGACAATTGGGCATTCACTTGCAAGCGAAGTGTGCGACGGACGGCCCCGCGCGGGTCGCTAGATGCAGTCGTGAGGATCTCAGCCGGCAGCGACACTACGCGTGCCTCCTCTGAACCTACGAGCTGCCCTAGGTTGGTTAATTTTTTATTACTGTTCGTGGCTCGCGATCAAAGTTACCGGGCTGCGCTCATTCCCAATGAGTCAAGCCGTACACTCGGCCAACGTCTGGCTTGTGTGGAAAGCGACATTGACGGTGCGCCCCCGAGCGAAGTTTAGGCCTCATCAGTATCATAAGTTCTAGACGGAGCGCCGGAACGGATCGAACTCTGCTTACTGTCTTTCCACCGAGCCGATATCGCACGCACCGACTGGCGCAGGTTGACCCCGTTGGTCAGTTGGATTGCAACCCGATACGCCCGCGTTGACGAGCGGGCTGTTTGCATTTGGCAACATCACGCGCGTCGGGCCGCTGGGGAAGAGCGATCCCAGACCCGGGTTGCCTCCGTCTAGCACGTCGGTCGCGTTGGCGACGATGTCGCAGTCCGCTTCATTGATGCCTACGAAATTACCTCCGCTCGAAGCGAACGAACCCTCACATTCGATGGGCACGCCATTGTTGGACGCGATGACCGTGTTCTTTAGCGAGACGTTCGCGTTATCTGCGGAAAGAATGCCACCCGCTCCCGTGGGTCCGCTGCTCGTGCCCAAGCTCGTGTTGCCGACGATCGTGGCGTTTTTTATGACGAAATCTCCGTCGCTGATGAGAACGCCGCCCGCCTCCGGCCCATTATTCTCGGCGATGGTGCTGTCTTCGATGCCACCTTCCGCTCCGCCATGGATGTACAGCCCTCCTGCGCGGGTGGCGGAGCCGTTGCCGGCGATGGTCGATTGAAGGATCAAATGATCAGCCCCGCCCTGGATCCGAACGCCTCCGCCATTGCTACCGCAATTGTCGCGGACCTCGGTCCTGAAGAGTGTCAGCCGCGGGCCGTTGACCATGATGCCTCCGCCGCCGCTTTGTCCGCCGCCACTGGTACAGCCGTTACCGGTCGAGTCGTTGTCTTGGACCACGCAGTTGAAAATATTCAGACCCCCGCTCGCTCCCTGCGCATACACGCCGCCACCGAGAAAGCCGGCTCGATTGTCGCGGATGCGGCATTCGTTGAGCGTAAGCGAGTGGGAACCATTGCCGTCGATGCGGATCGCTCCTCCACGGTCGCCCGTGCTGCCGTCGCGCAACGTCACGCGGCCGATCCAGATATCGCCCGACGTGCTGATCTTCAAAACCCGCTGCCCCAACTGGGTTTGGCGAATGATCGTCGTATCGCGATCGTCGCCGCTTATGGTCACCCGGTCGTGGGTGAGGGTGAGCTCCCCATTGAGGTCATAGGTTCCGGCAGGCACCCCAATTAGGACGGGTTTCCCTGCGGGGTGCGCGTTCGTTTCTTCGATCGCGGCGCGCAACGAACAGAGATTCCCACGTCCCGCGCACACATTGTCGCCGGCGTTGCCATCGGGGAAGTCGCTGGTCGTATTGACCAAGTATTGAGTGGGCGCCGCGCATGCTGCGAGAAGCAGCAGTCCGGTGAGAGATAGAGCGTTCGGGCCGGTGGACATGGGCCGCTCCTTTGGGGAGCACTGCAGTGTCTCTGAGCTAGCAATGGCCAAGCAATTGCTGCCGAATTCAGAACTTACGCCTTTTGTGATGCCATAGCCAGCAGTCCGCCTGCGCAATGTCCGCAATGGGCGGAAAGCGGACGTTCGTCGGTGAGCCCGACGTAGAACAGAAATCCTGCGATGGCGGTCCCGGCCACTATGACAGACCAATAGGCCAGTGGTTCTTCGTCGCGCCGGATTGCATCCCCGCCGGGGCTTCCGCTTCCATTGATTAGGCCCCGCACGACCACTCCTGCGGCCAGAACTCCAACAGCCAGAGCCACAGTGTTCATACTTCACTGCCCTTCAGTGGGAATGTCCGCAATGGGTGGAAAGCGGACGTTAAGGACCGCGGTAGCGCAACGCGTCAACCAGTAGCGCGAAAGCGGGCGATTGCTGACGGCGGCTTGGATAATACAGGTAGTAGCCGGGGAATGGCGGGGTCCAATCGGAAAGCACGCGAACAAGCCTGCCGGCGTCGACATGCGGTTGCGCAATGTCCTCCGGCATGAAGCCGATCCCCACTCCGTTTAGCGCGGCCTGCCTGATCACAGCGATGTCGTTGACTGTCAGCTGCCCCTCGACCTTCACGTTCACTTCGCGAGAGCCTTTCTCGAACTCCCAGGCGTAGACGTTGCCGAGCGTTGCAAAGCGCATGTTGATGCAGGTGTGATGCGCCAGGTCCTGCGGGGCTTTCGGCTTGCCGTGCCTGGCGAAGTAGGCTGGCGTGGCGACGGCCGCCATTCGGATCTCAGGTCCGATCCGCACTGCAATCATGTCGCGGGCAACCCGCTCGCCCATGCGAATGCCAGCATCGAAACGCTCATTGACGATGTCGCGCAGAGTGTTGTCGACGATCAGATCGACATGGATGTCTGGGTATTTGGCCAGGAAGTCGGCAAGCGCTGGCCACAGGATCGTCTCGGCGGCATGATCGACGGCAGTGAGGCGGATCGTCCCTGCTGGCTTGTCCCGAAGTTCGGAAAGCGCTGCAAGCCCGGCCTCGATCTCCTCCAAGTGCGGCCCGATGGTCGCTACCAACTTCTCGCCGGCCTCAGTGGGCGCGACGCTGCGGGTCGTGCGAGTGAGCAACCGGACACCCAGACGTTCTTCGAGCGCCCGCATGGTCTGGCTTAGTGCAGAGGGAGAGACGCCCAGCTGTGCCGCCGCGCGGGTGAAGCTGCGCTCGCGCGCGACAGCGAGGAAAGCGGCCAAGTCAGCTATCGGCGGACGTGCGATTTTGAAGCCTCACTTACAGATACATGCGGATTATAACGTCTAATTGATGCTCAAGCGCAGCCCTTAAATGGCTGCCATGCTCAAAAACAGAACTTCTCGACCGACTGGCGGCTGGGGCGCGGTTCTCGCTCTGACGCTGTGCGTCTCGACGCTGATCGCGTCCGAATTCATGCCCGTCAGCCTGCTGACTCCGATCGCTTCCGACCTGCACGTGACCGAAGGGCAAGCGGGGCAAGCGATCGCGGTGTCCGGCATTTTTGCCGTGCTGACGAGCCTCTTCATCTCGTCGGCCACGCGCGGCGTCGACCGCCGTTCGCTGCTGCTTTCCCTAACGGGTGTGATGATCGCGTCGGGCGTGATCGTCGCCTTCGCGCCCAACTACCCGGTGTTCATGGTTGGCCGAGCGCTGATCGGCGTTGTCATCGGCGGCTTCTGGTCGATGTCGACCGCAACGGTGATGCGGCTCGTTCCCGAAAAGGACGTGCCTCGCGCGCTCGCGCTGCTGAACGGCGGCAATGCGCTTGCCACCACTATCGCGGCGCCACTGGGCAGCTTCCTTGGCCAGTATATCGGCTGGCGCGGGGCGTTCTTCTGCGTGGTTCCGCTGGCGGTGGTCACGCTTGCGTGGCAGTTCGTCACTCTGCCCAAGATGCCCAGCGCGCGAACGGGCGAGTGCCACCGCGGTCTTCAAGGTCCTGCGGCGGCCGCAAGTCGCCGCTCGGCATGCTCGCAGTCGGCCTGTTCTTCATGGGCCAGTTCGCGCTCTTCACCTATCTTCGGCCCTTCCTCGAGACCGTTACCGGCGTGAGCGTATCGACGCTCTCGCTGATCCTGCTGGTCCTAGGCGTTGCCGGACTGGCTGGCACCTATGCTGATCGGCCTTTTGCTCAGAAGGGCGCTCTACAGCCTGCTCATCGGCATGCCGCTGGCTCATGGCCGCCATGGCCGTTGGCCTGATCGCCTTCGGGTCCTCTGCAATCGCTGTCACAGCGCTGCTCGCGTTCTGGGGCCTCATCGGCACTGCTGCGCCAGTCGGTTGGTGGACGTGGATGAGCAAAGTCCTTCCCGACGAAGCCGAAGCTGGCGGCGGCCTGATGGTCGCAGTGATCCAGCTTGCCATCACGGTTGGCGCGTCTGTCGGCGGCCTGCTGTTCGACGGCAGCGGCTACCGCGCAACCTTCGGCGCCAGTGCGCTCATCCTCGGCTTCTCAGCCGTCATCGCGCTCATCGCAGCGCGGAATGCCGCCGTGCCTGACGCGCCCCACTGGGGCGAAGCAGCAGTCCAAGCTGCCTAACTCAACGGAGAAGATCAGATGCCTCAAGAACAAACCGAACTCAGCCGCCGGAACCTGCTCAAGCTGACCGGCTCTAGCACGGCTCTCCTGCTCGCCGGCGCCGCGTCGGCGGCCACCGCCCGCAATGCAAAGAAAGGAAGCGCCATGCAGCTGACCCAGAAGTGGGACAAAGTATTCCCCAAGAGCGAGCGCGTTGACCATCAGAAGGTCACCTTCACCAACCGCTACGGCATCACCCTGGTGGGCGATCTTTATCTGCCGAAGGATCGCGGCGGCAGGCGCCTACCAGCGCTTGCAGTCGGCGGGCCGTTCGGAGCGGTCAAGGAGCAGTCGTCCGGCCTCTACGCACAGACGATGGCGGAGCGGGGCTTTGTCACGCTCGCATTCGATCCGTCGTTCACTGGCGAGAGCGGCGGAGAGCCGCGCAACGTCGCCTCGCCTGACATCAATACCGAGGACTTCAGCGCGGCTGTTGATTGCCTCGGCCTGCAGAAGAGCGTGGACCGCGAGCGCATTGGCGTGATCGGCATCTGTGGTTGGGGCGGCATGGCACTGAATGCCGTTGCCGTAGACAAGCGCGTCAAGGCGGTCGTCGCCAGCACGATGTATGACATGACCCGCGTCATGTCGAAGGGCTACAACGACAGCGTCACCCTCGAACAACGCACCAAAACGCTGGAGCAGCTGAGCCAGCAGCGTTGGCAGGACGCTGAGAAGGGCAGCCCGGCTTACGGCCCGCCGATGAACGAATTGAAGGGCGGCGAGGCGCAGTTCCTAGTTGACTACCACGACTACTACAGGACGCCGCGTGGCTTCCATCCGCGGGCGGTGAACTCAGAACGCCTCCTGGACGCGTCACGAACCCGCTGTCGTTCATGAACATGCCGCTCCTGACCTACATCAAGGAAATATCGCCTCGGCCGGTCCTCTATCCACGGCGAAAAGGCCCACTCGCGCTACTTCAGTGAAACCGCATTCGCGGCTGCGGCGGAGCCGAAGGAACTGATGATCATCCCCGGCGCGGTCCACACCGATCTTTATGACCGCACGGACGTCATTCCGTTCGACAAGATCACCGCCTTCTTCACTCGTAATCTGTGAGGGCGGGACCATGCGCGCGCCGTTTCGCATCAGCATTAGGCACCTGTTGGTCGTCACGGGGTTCCTCGGGGCGTTGATCCCGACCGTCTCGACTGCCGCCCCTCATCGGAGTTCCACTATGGATATTACACGCAAGGCCGACATGAAGACGGTCGACGGGCCAGCCGAGTATTTCACCGGAAAGGCGACTATCACAGGCCACTTCCAGCGGCCCGAGCCATCCCGCGTGAGCGGAGCGATCGTCCACTTCGAACCGGGTGCGCGAACAGCGTGGCATACGCATCCGGCCGGACAGACGCTGATCGTAACCGAAGGCGTCGGCTGGACCCAGGTCGAGGGCGGCCCGAAGCTGGAGTTTCAGGCTGGCGACATTCTCTGGTGTCCGGCAGAGCACAAGCACTGGCACGGAGCCACGCCGCATACGGCCATGACGCACATTGCCATTCAGGAGTTGGTGAATGGTTCGCCCGTGACCTGGATGGAGAAGGTAACCGACGAGGAATATCTCGCCAGTTCTTCTGGAGGCTGACCGATGCCGCATGTCATCGTGAAACTCTGGCGCGGGCAAATCGGCTGAACAAGCTCTCAGATGCCATCGTCCGGGATGTGACGAGCATCGCCAGGCTTTTGAAGGTCCTCAATACGCCCGTAAGCTAGTGTCTGCTTTAGGTCGAAAGCAGACACTCGCTTGGCAACGAAAATGTCAGGGGGCGACCGTAGTACCATTTACCTACAGTGGGCTTCGCTCATCCGGCGGGGACCTTCGCCGCGCTGGGTCGTTGTTCTCAGCAAAAGCGCGTGAACTGTGGCCGGAGTGGAGTAGAGGATGCGGACCGCCTTACTTGGCTTGCCATTGGCACTGGTACTTGGCTCCTGTGAGGTGACGGACTCCAATCAGAGCCAGCAGCAGCAGGGGCAGAGACAACAAACGGAATTGCCGCAAAATCGCGGCTCTCCGTCCTCGGCGCCCGATCCGCTCGCCTCGCGCGATCAGTCAGCCGCTACCGGCGACATCGCCGATCCCGAGGCTCGGCCCGTAATGCAGGCGCAAGTCGTCCTCGACCGGCTTGGCTTCACCCCCGGAGTGGTGGACGGAAAAGAAGGTCCGTCCACGCGCAATGCGGTGTCTGGTTTTCAAGAAGCCAACCACCTTACCGTGACCGGTAAGATTGATGACGCCACCAGGCGGGCGCTTGGGCAGTGGAACAACATTCCGGCAACCCGGGTGGTGACGATTCCCGCCGATTTCGCAAGCGGACCCTTCTACACCATTCCAAAGGAACCGGCCGACCAGGCAAAGATGCCAGCGCTTGGTTATCAATCGCTGGATGAAAAGCTTGCCGAGCGGTTTCACACGACCATTAACACGCTCAAGCAGCTCAATCCGGGCGGGGTTCCCTCCGGCGCTAAGCCCGCCCCGGAGGCAGCGGTCCCAGCTGACTCAACACCGCCGGCCGTCCATCGGCCCGGGCCGCCGTCGGTGTTCCATGCCGGCCAGCAGATCCGCGTGCCCAACGTCGGCGGTGACGCGCTCGATCCGGCGACTCTGACCGATGCCGGTTGGCGTCTGACCTTGGCGATGCTGGGCGTCGGCTCGCAGCAGCCAAAGGCCGCGAAAGTCGTCGTCAGCAAGTCCAAAGGCACGCTCAAAGCCTACGACGACGCTGGCAAGCTGGTGGCGGTATTCACCGCGACGATGGGCTCGCAGCACGATCCGCTTCCGCTGGGCAAGTGGAAAATCCTCGGCATCGATAAGAACCCGAAGTTCCACTACAATCCGGAACTATTCTGGGATGCCAAGGCGGGCGAGGAGAAAGCCATGCTGCCGGCGGGGCCGAACGGCCCTGTGGGGGTGGTTTGGATCGCCATGAATAAGCCGCACTACGGAATCCATGGAACGCCCTACCCGGAAACGATTGGTCGAGCGGAGAGCCACGGCTGCGTGCGCCTGACCAACTGGGACGCAGCAAGGCTGGCGCAAATGGTTTCGAGCAAGACCGAACTGTTGTTGGAGGCTTAGGTTGCTGAGTGGAGGCGAGCGGCGGGATACGGGCTCCTGCGGCTACGGGTGGTACGCCCGGCTTGAATTGCCCTCTGGTCGAAAGCAGACGTTAACTGAGCTCCCTGTTCGTCCGCGTCGATCGGCCCTCTAAACAAGCGCTGCGAATGTGAGTTCGTCCTACTGAAAGGAACAGGCGGTGCATCGAGACGGGACTGGGTACGGCGACGCGATCTTCCCGACCTTCTTCATGGCGGGCTTCGAATGCTCGACATTCGTGTGGAAGGATCAGGAGCGGAAGGATTATGTGGTTGCCACGGGTCACGATCGGCATTTGAAGAACGACCTTGCTGCGGCCATGGATCTCGGCGTGGGCGTCGTCCGCGAAGCGATTCGTTGGCCGCAGGTCGATCTCGGCGGCGGCCGTTATGACTGGTCCAGCGTTATGTCGGTCCAGGACGCAGCAACCGAATGCAATATTACGCCGATCTGGGACCTGTGCCACTATGGATTCCCCGACGGCTGCGACCCCTTCTCACAGGAATGCCTGGATCGATTCGCCGACTATTCTCGGGCTGCGGCCGAGTTCGTCACGAGCACCGCCGAGGGCCCGTATTTCTTCACACCCATCAACGAGATCACCTTCTTTTCAGCCGCAGCCAGCGACCTCGAGTGGATGTACCCGTTCGCCAAAGGGCGGGAAGACGAGCTGAAGCGGGCCCTGTGCCGCATGGACATCGCAAGCGTGAAGGCCATACGTGAGGTCGAGCCCGAAGCCCGGATGGTGCACGTTGATCCGATAATCCACGCCGTGCCGCCGCCCGACCGGCCCGATCTCGCCGACGAAGCTACCGACGAAGAGCACCGGAAGGCCGTCGAGGCGTGGGACATGCTTTGCGGACGGGTCGCGCCGGAGCTTGGTGGATCACCCGACATCCTCGATATCGTCGGAGTGAATGTTTATCATTACAGCCAGGTCCAGCTGGATGCCGATAAGAAGCGGGAAATACTGGGGCCGCGCGACGCACGACGGAAGCCGCTGAGCGAGCTGCTCCAATTTGCCTCGGATCGTTATCACCGGCCCCTCATCATCGGCGAAACAAGTGGGTATCAGGAGAACCGCGCCGAGTGGCTGCAAATGACGATGGAGGAGTGCCTAAAAGCGCTTAACTCTGGCGTCGATCTGCACGGGGTCTGTCTCTACCCGTTCGTCGACGTGCCTGACTGGTGGACACAGAAATGGGCGAAAATCGGGATCTACGATGTCGCCGACAAAGAAACCTTCGAGCGCGTTCCATGCGAGGCCTATATCGAAGAGCTGCGCCGCTGGCAGAGGTTGCTGGACCAACCCGAAAATGTCGAACCGGACGGATACGGGCACGAGTGGGGGAGGGTGCAGCTCGGCGAGGTTCGTAAATACGCCGCGAAGTGGTTCGACAAAGCGGCAGCGCAGAAAGTGGATGCGTGAGGACCACTTGGATCGCAGGCATTGTCGTCGAGGGTGGAAAACGGAGATTTCAAGCCCCGATGATCGGCAGCCTCCCGATATGGGTTTGACCCTCAACTTCATTCTCTAACGCCGAGCTGCCTGCACTGTGATCCTGAACCACTCGTTGCATCTTAGTTTGGCCCGCGTTCACAAAAGCTCCTCTACTCAATCACTTAGGACGCGTAACTCGAGAGTGAGATGAGCCCTTTGATCATAGTCCTAGCAATTTGGCTAGGTTCAGCAGTCGTGGTCCTCTTTGGGGGCTTATGGATGGTTTTTCGGAATGCGCTCGAAGGTGAGCGCTCCAGCGGGGACGAACTTGCCCTGAAGCCGACCGCGCATGTCCAATCTTCGCCGAGCCAGTCCAGTTCAGCGGCCACAGCGCCGGAAACGGCCGAGATGCGGTGCCGTGAGTGCGCAGTCGAGCTAACGCGATGAAACCCATTGCTTTCAAGGAAGAGGCCAACGAGTGCCGCCGAATGGCGCTTAAATACCTCAGCCGTCCCGAAGCGCCTTTCCTATTGAGGATTGCGCGAGAGTTCGATCGCCTCGGCGACGATCCGAGAGTTTTCGACCACAATCGCCAACGGTGACATACGCGCGAGGAGCTTGCGACGTCGATCCTACGTGGGCGTAACGACTGGAACGACCCTTAGCCTCTGTGAATTTTGCTTACCTGCATGTCTGAAGAACCGGCCCGATTTCGTAACAGCGCCCGCAACTGCCGCGAACTCGCGGTTCAAGCGAGGGATGAGGAAGCACGTCGCGATCTTCTAGAAGTCGCCTTTGAACTGGAACGGGAAGCCGACCAGATCGAAGCCGAAAAAGAGCATCGTGATTAACATCCGCAATGGGTGGAAAGCGGAAGCCAGCCTTAGCCGGATTTCAAATCCATTTGCGATAGCGGGCGTAGGCAACGGACGTCAGGGCAACGACTACCAATCCGCCGGTCACTAAAGCAAATCCTGTCAGACCGGTCTCAAAGAAGGCGAGCTTGAAGTTCATGCCCATCAAACCGGCAACGGCGGCGCAGAAGCCGATGATAGCAGTGAGAAGAGTCAGAACCTTGACGAGATCATTCGTCTGCTGACCCGTCCGCGAAGTGAACAATTCGAAGCTCCCGACGACCACGTCGCGAGTACGTTCGACTTCATCGATGGCTCTCTGGAACCGCGCGACCAAGGCTTCGTAGAATGGCGCGGCGCCGGTATCGGTCACGAGTGCAAAATCAGGTCGGGACAGGCCGTAAAAGACTTCGCGCTGCGCGACGAGCAGGCCTCTGAGCTTCGACACTCGCCGACGGAGCGCGACCATTCGGCCAAGCAGCGTCCGGGACGCTGATTCGCGAAGAACACGCTCGTCCAGCCTGTCGACAGCTTCCTCGATCTTCGACACTTCCTGGAAATAATCGCCGAGATGCCAATCAAGCAGGGAGGCTGCGAGGGCTTGGCCGGTGAGCAGTCCGATAAGGGTCTCGGCTTTGTCCTGTTCGCGGAACCGCTGGAAGCAAGGGACATTGCCATCGTGCACCGTCACTAGCCAACGCTTAGAAACGATGAAGTCGACTTGCACGCTGCTCTGCAAGCTGTGACTGGTTTCAGGCGTTTGCGGACGCTGAGACTCCTGGTCGCGAGACGCGGGAGCAGTGCAGACTGAGAATCGGAAATACTCGCCGTAGTTCTCGAGTTGCGAGCGGTCAGTGTGGTCCGCGGTCCAGACACTTGGCTGGAGATCCAACACCGCGCGAATATGCTCTAGTGTCGACGTGTCCCGGTCATCGATATCGATCCACAACAGATTTTCGGCGTCGATGTTGTCCACGGCGACTTCCTCGAGTGCGATTTCGCGGTCGCGCCCCTCGGCGTCGTAAAAGTAAGCCTGGATGCCCAAGCGTGCCTCTAATCGGTATGGCAGCCTGTTGAGCCACCACGCCGCAGCCGTTCCCACCGCTTGTCGTAGGGAATCACCTTGAGTAACAGGGGTCGTGAGCTCCGATCTGAGGCTGCTCTCTCAAACTCAGCTGCCATTCTGATGAGCATTTTCACCGTGGTTTGATTGGCGAAAGCATTCGCAAGCACGCGACACCGCGTCGCTTCAGCTCTTAGTTGTGCCGCATTCATTTGAACCACGACTCATCCGATTAATGATTGTTCCGATCGCTCCTCGGGTGCTCAGCGAAGCTCCCTTGCCTGCCGACGGTCGGTGTCCTGCGATTGCGCCGCGAGCAAAAAGGCACGGAAAGATCGACCCCGTGTTGCGTTTGGGCACGGCTAGGTCGGAATATATTCGGGATTTCAGATATTTAGTTCAGCTTATAGGAGGAGTGGATGCGGATGGTGATCGGGGTCGCGGCCTTGGCTCTCGCTCTCTCCAACTGCGACCGCAAGCAGGACGGCCCATCGCCCCGAGTGAACGGGTCGACGGCCCGGCTGGAGCAAGTCAGAAGGGCTTGTGCGTCGCAACTCACGTATGCGCGGCTGAAGGAATATGTGTTCGACGAGGCGGCGCGCATCCGCAACTCCGATCCAGGCGCACTTGACCCACTTGCCGCCCACTCCGTCGTGAGGATGGACGATCCCATCGTTAAAAGCCGCGACGATGAGCTCAATATCACGGTCTGCACTGGGCGGTTCGTGCTCAACCTGCCGCCTGGCATTCAGGACGCCTTCAACGGCCAGCCTGTAATCGGAGCAGACGTCGAATATGCGGCCCAGGCCGCGGCCGACGGCAGCGGTCTCGTTTATTCGATGAACGGAGCCGAGCCGATCATCTACCGAATTGCGACGCTGGGTCTGTCGACACGACCGATGCCGCATATCGTCGCAGCACCCATGGAAGTTGGCCCGGAGAAAACGACCGCGGATATCGAATTTGCCGAGGCTCGCCCGCAGTGGTCAGCGGCAGCGCCTCCTCCTGTACACCACGCGGATAGGGTGGTGGCACCTGCGCCGGGGAAAATGGTGGGAACGCGTCCGGGTCATGAGCCGGCGCGGCAGGCGGGGGCGAACGCTAGCCCCAGCTTCAGTTGCAGGCACGCGAAGACCGCGAGCGAAAAGATGGTGTGCCAGAGCGATTCCCTGGCAGCAGCCGATCGCCGAATGTCGGCGGTCTACTACAGTGAAATGGCCCGGGCCGATGCCGAGGCAAAACGTACACTCCGCCGGACGCGGGATAAATTCCTCGCCAGAAGGGAGCGCTGCTCGACCCAAGCCTGCGCAGCGCGCGTTTACGAGGAGCGGGTCGCCGAGATACGGCGCATCACAGGCGGTTAACTTAGTCGGCCCGGCGGTCCGGTTGACGTGCACTGCGGCAAAAATACGGTCTCGCGGCGCGCCCACATCAGCCGCCGCGACGTACGCTTTGGGTGGAAAGCAAACTCAAGCGGTGAGCGACTTTCAACATCCACAGTTCATTTCCGGGCGGGCCTTTCTGTTCTATGGAGGGATAGATATCAACCTTTCGCGCGATCGCCGCAGGAAGGATTTTGTGGCTAAAAGTTGGTGCTTGCAGGCGGATGGAGCGATCGGATTTCGCCTGGAGATTGGCAAATGAGGGTCGCTGCACATCCGCGAGGGATCGATCATGTCGGCCTAACCGTGCCCGATCTTGAGACCGCATCACGCTTTCTCGAAGAGGCCCTTGGGGCAATCCCTCTTTATGACGTGCAGGCCCTTGATGTACCGCCCATGGCCGGCGCCGAGGCGGAGATGCAGCTCGGTCTCCCGAGCGGCGCGAAGATTGTCCACATGAGACTCCTGCGCGTGGGCGAGGGTCCCTCGCTTGAGCTATTCCAGTTCGCGGATGCGTCGCAACGTGGCGCTGCCGTACTACCCGATTACGGGCTGCAGCATTTTGCGATTTATGTTGACGACATCGACGAGGCCGCGGCTCGCTTCGAAGTGGCCGGCGGCGAACTGCTGTCTTCGTCCAACGCACTTTCCGGCCCTGAGGCAGGGCCGCACAATCGCTGGCTGTATGGACGGGCTCCCTGGGGTAGCCTGATCGAGCTGATCACCTATCCCGATGGCGTCAGAGTCCCCGACTCAACTCCTGGGCGTTGGACCCCTCCGCGGATGGCGGCTGATCACTCAGCCTGACGCCTCCGCCAGCGACTCCGATGTCGCATAACGCGCGGCCCTCAGTTACGGCGATCGAGATGGCTATCAGGCCTCGCAAACTGCCTGCCTGATAGAAATCGTACCGTCCGCAATGGGTCAAAAGCAGACATTGCTCTTCTGCTCACGCCTCTCAAATCGCCCAGTTTGGAATGAAGGCATTGGCCACGTAACTAACGATGGCGATACCCAGCAGGGACAGGTCCTGCCATCTACGCCGCGAAAACAGCAGCAGGACGACGGGCGGCCAATAGGTCCCTTGGGCGAAGACGAAGACCAAGTCGACCTTGGCGGGGTGATACATAGCAGTTTGCGTGAAGCTGATAACGTTGGGGATCAGGATTCCGCCGATCACCAGACGCTTGTGCTTCCAATAGTAGATGTCGAGGTCCGGCCATTCGTCGATCGTGCGTGGGAAGACGAGGCCCGATGCCATGAAATAGATGAGCGCGATTAGCAGCCCGAGGTACATCGTAGCCCAGCTGATGGTGATGGAATTGCGGATCGCCCACGCGAAGATCCAGAAGCTGGTAATGTCGAGAAAGATGAAGATCGCAAGCGCGGGCGTGAGCCATCCGATCTTTACGCGATGGCGTGCACCAATCGCATTGAGGAAACCGCTGGCGACTTGGGTCACCGACAGGCCGAGGATCAGTCCGTAGTACGACAGATAAAAGCTGAAATTATCCATGCGGCCCCCCTCATCACGAGGCTAACCGATGAGCGCGTTTTCACAACCTGCGGCAGGAAGGAGCTAATGTCCGCAATTGGTCGAACTCCGACGCTGCGCTAATATCTCGAACCGCTCCTAGCTCAACTGGATAGAGCGCCGGGCTTCGAACCCGGAGGTTGGGGGTTCAAGTCCCTCGGAGCGGGCCACTTCAATGTCCGCAATGGGTGGCAACCGGACATTCTGCTTGGGTGCCGGCGCAGGATCCGCACGCGCTCATGCAGACTTAAGTGGTGGCATATCTCCCATTCTGGCGGAAAATGGACATGCGAGCTTGCTCCAAAAGTTTCCTGAGCTCGCTCGACTAGCGCTGCGCCTGTTCGACCTGCTTCCACTCGTTACTCGTGAGACATACTTGCTGCGGCAGCCGCGTCCCGGTCAACGGAAGGTGCGTGCATATCTTCTCCGTGGCGCTGCTCGACACTTCCCTGCTTGCGCCCTCCTGCGTGCTCGGTTTGCCCCGCGCCGTGAACGAAGTCTGTCGATAGGGCACCGGCGGCGGAGGAGTGCGGGCAGAGCGCTGCTCCTCTTCGGCCTGCTTCCACTCCTTTTTCGTGAGACAAACTTGCTGCGGCAGCCGCGTCCCGGTCAACGGTAGGTGCATGCATATCTTCTCTTCGGTGGCGCTGCTCGACACCTCCCTGCTCGCGTCCTCCTGCGTGCTCGGTTGGCCCCGCGCCGCGGACGAAGTCCGTCGATAGGGCACTGACTGCGGAGCAGTGCGGGCAGGTTGTCGATTGGCCACTTGTAGTTGCGGCGGCGGAGTGCCTGCGGGCTGTCCCGTTACGGATTGGCGAGAGGGGGTGACTGCAGCTTTACCAATTGCATTCTGCTCAAACTGGCCGCCTGTTGGATCGTCGGCTTGCCCCAGCGGAGTGCCTGCCAGGAGATCCACCAGACTTCGAGTGTCGGTTGCAACGTGAGGTCCCTTGCTTACCTGCCGGCCAGATCCCGCTACGGAACCAATCGAGCTCGCCTCCGACTGCGCGTCATCGGCGGCGAGTGTTTCCTCCCCCGCGGCCGTCGCTTTCTCCGTTGAGGGACTTGAAGTCTGCCCGTCGATTGCAATCGGCTGAGGAGGCGCAGTGTGCGTTTGATCATGATTTCCTCTCACCAGTCCCACGGCCATAATCAGAACCCCAAAGGCCACGATCATGACACCGGCTCGTGCTCCCACGGAGTTTCGGTTGATTGCAGGCCGGTGACTTGCAGGACCTGGTCTTGCCTGGTTGGTGCCGTGGTGTGCGTCGCTGCGAAGTTTTTGCGCGATTGGTTCGATCGCAGGCGTCTTAGCTGTACTAGTTTGTTCGAGAGCAGCATGTGCTTCGCGACCAATCGTTGGTCGATTGCCGTGCCGTGCCTGCCGCCGGGCCTTCTTTGTTGGTCCGAGTGGGCCACCTGCCGTTCCGCGATCGCTACCGGCAACCTGAGTCACTGCTGGCTCGCCGATGGTCTTCGCTTTTGGGACTGGCCACTCAATTGCTGCTTTGGTGGCTCGCCTTGCCTGCCTCCGACCCCTTTTTGTTGGGTTGGGTGTGTGACCCGGTGAGGCGACATAAAGTTCGTGCTCAGGCGACTCGCGTGCGCCGGCACCGATGAATGGTTTTACTTCGCGCTCTGCCGCAGCTTGCTGATCCCAAAGCCCGATCGCCGCATCATAGGCGCTGCGGCTGATCGGATCTCGCAGCGTCTCGTATGCAATATAGATTCTCTCGGCGTGCTCGACTGCTTCTTCGGGACTTGTGATGCTTATGTGGATCCGTTTGGCGAATGCTTCCGCAATCTCGTCGGGTGTAGCTGCCGGCGTGAGGCCTAAATTGTCGTAATGGGTCGGACGCGATTTGACCGGACTGATCATGGGTTCGCCCCCCAACGCCGGATCATTCACTTAATCGTCTATAATGCGCTCATTTGTTCAACGAATTTAGTTGTTCGTTACGGGGGCGGCGTGAGTCGTTGCCCGGCCCTCGGGCTCTTCGAGCACAAACCAAAGCGAGTGATATGCGGGGCCCGCCTCGAAGAGCGTTGTTAAGGGGCAGGCTCTTCGCCAGAACTGCTTACCCGCTAAGACCGTTATGTTCACAATGGTCGAAAGAGACCTGAGCGGCCAATGTCGGAAATGGGTGGAAAGCGGACATGAAGTGACTGAGGGAACCAGACTCGGGTGGCAAGTCTTCCTCCGGACAGGTCGACCTCCATCAGAAGGATCTTTCAGAAAAGTGCCGCTAGCGAGGGCAGATGTGAAAAATCGCGGAATTGGCCGTGCCCGAATTTTTTTAGGCGCGCTTCTGCTGCTCGCGACCGTGATGACGTGGGGCATCGGTCTGATGATGAGCCCGCATGGTGAAACGGTAGTCAAAGGGACTGAGCATCTTCGAGCGACGATTGTCACGTTCAAGCGCAACGGGGCGATCGGGACGCTGATCTTATGCGGGCTTGCCGCCTGGCTGCTGTTTCCGAGGCGGCTGCAGAAATGGCCCGCTCGGGATTGGGCGTTGATCGTGCTCCTCGTCTTCTTATCTGGAAGCAGCGTCTACACTCTGATCCGGCTCCCTGCTTCCGCGCCACGGAACGTCACTAGGGCCGAGAACGTCACGGCCGCAAACATGAATGTCGATTGGGGTGTTGGCGGTCCTGCGCCAGCCAAAGCGGCTGATGTCCTGCCGCCATTTGACCCCCAGCGGGTCGCAGTCCCGCGCGCGCTCACGTCGGTTGCGGAAGCGAACGACCCGGCGGGACTAGTCGAGAAGGAAGAGACTGCCGAGGCCGACTTCACGGAACAACAGGTCGAGGCCAACGTCACGGAAGAAGAGCCCGATGCAGACACTGTTGCGGGGCACGCTGGTGGTGCAGACGAACAAGCTAACGACGAAACCGACGAAAATCAGGAATAACGCCCCGGGGATGGGTCTCCTCATAAAAGCACACATCCCCAACGCAAAACAGTCGGTCACCCACGGAGGGATGATGACGAAGGGATCGGCCATCGACCGGGCGTTTGAGCTGGCCAGATCCGGTCAGTGCCGCAGCGTTTCGGAAATCATCCGCCGTCTGCCTCCGCACGACCGAGAAGTCGTGGAAGGTCATCTGACTGAGCCGAGCGCGAGAAGAGAACTCATTCTGCTCTGCAGCGATGCGTGGCTCGCTGCCCACTAAGCGGTCGCTTGTGTCTGCAATGGGTCGAAAACGGACGCAGGCATCACGCCTGGATCCCGCTCCTCTGTCTCAGTGGGCGGTGCTTAGTCGCTCTGGCGGCATTGAGACGTGCTCATTGACGATCTTCCAGCTGCCGTCCTTTTGGCGCTGAAATACGTCAGTGAAGCGAGCACTAACGGTGGGCCGAGCAGCTCCGGCCGCGACGGTGAAGGTTTCGATCCCTGAGCTGACAAAAGCGTCGCCCCCCAGCAGCTGGATACGACGATCGACCACCTTGTAGTCGGCTGGCCGCATGCTGACGAAGGTTTGCGCCCATCCGGACTGCACCTTGCGATCGGTGCTTGGATCGGGCGAGCCGGCGTCGATCATCACGGCGTCGTTTGCGTATTGCGACATGATCGCTTTGACATCACCCTTGGTGAAGGTCGACTCCGCGCGCTCAGCGATCCGTGTGGCTTCGGCGGCTGTGATGGGAGGACTTGGCGTTGACGCCTTTTCGCAAGCGGAAAGAGCGAGAGCGACAAGTACAGCGGACGACCATTGCATTTGCTGACTCCCATTTAAGACCCGCAAGCTGACTTCTAATCGGGATGTCGCAAGCGCAACAGTGACAGAGCCGAGGATCTCACCGCAAATGCGCTCAGGTTTCTGACTTCACCTCGCGGTCCTCCGGCAGCGGTTGCTGGTCGTCGTCGTGGGGCCCCTTAGCAGCCAGCACGCCTTCAAAGTCATCGATGTCGACATCCGGCGGGAAGCGGCGTTGCGGCAGCACCTTTGCCGTCGGCAACACCATGCTGTGCCAGCCCTCGCTTGGATCGCTGCTCATCTGACGCAGCTCGAATGCCGATGCGGCGACGAAGGGTATCAGGGCGTTCGGCCCAAAGTTGGCGGTATCCGCGCCGAAGACGGCGAAATAGTCCGGTGTCCACCAATCCTCGGATTCGATTGTGAGCGTGAACGCCCCGCCCTCGAGATCGGCGCGGCTGAACGGCGCTGCGAGGTCGACGATGTAGAACGCGCCTTGACCATGGCCGAGATCTCCCTGGGGGGTCGCGGGAAGCGTGTAGCTCAGCATGAGGCGCCCGGCGGCGCCAGCCTGGAGAGTAACCGGACCGACCGTCCCAGTGTCGCCGAAGTCGCCGCCCGGGCCGACCCCGCCCGGAAACATCGCCCCATATGGATCGGTCGCGCTGATGACGATCACGCGGCGGGCGCGGGTGCCGTCAAGGCCGCGACCGACTGAAGGGATAAAGAGGACTCGTTCTCCCTCGCTCGTGTCGCCGCTGATCCACACACCGCTCCCCTCCGGAGTGACTGGGCTGGCGAGATCGAGGAAAGCCGCCAAGGGGATCACGCGCTCATCGCCGACACGGCCGGAGATACCCCAGGCGATCACATGTTCGGGCGACCAGGCATCGTCGCCGCTAGCCCAGAGTTCGAATCTGAGATCGGCAGAATTGAGGTTCACGTTGCTCACGTCGAACCGCCATACGGCGCCTGAGCCGCGGGCCGTTCGAAACGCGCCGCCGAACAGCGGTTTGGTGAAGACCACATCATCGTCGCGCTTAACGACGAGGACGGGAAGGTTCTCGGTGTCGGCATCCGCGGTGTTGCGGGTGCGGGTTGCCACGTAAAGCTCCGCGAGAATCGCCATCGGTCCCTCCGATGTCTGAGCTGTAGAATACCCTTACGCGTTAATCTTGATCAAAGAAACGGGCTTTTGATTCCAAAGCCTCACTCCTGTTGAGATGTGCCGGAACTGTGCGTTCGCACTGGCGCTCGTGGGGACTTATAGTCTGGCTTCTGGCTGAGCATCAAATGTCCGATTTGGGTGGAAAACGGACATTGCGATGGTCTGTCGAAGTGGGCCTGGATGGCCGTGCAACAAAGTGCGGCTGCCGCTGTTAACACGCGGATGAAGATTTTCTGGGTGTTTGCGTCGGGGGTTCTCCTGCTCCCGCTTAACGCGGCGATGGCTCAGGATGGTGACCACAGCATCCGTGTGCGCGTGGGCCTCGGCGCCCAAGTCCGACCCGAATATATTGGTGCCGACGGACGCGAGTGGGCTCCGCTCTGGGACCTGGCGATCAAGCGAGACTCGGGGCCCTTCGACTTCGAGGCGCCGGACGATAACTTCGACATCAAATTGCTCTCCAGCGGCGGCTTTTCGATCGGACCCGTTGCCAACATCCAGAGCCGTCGCAACGATTCTGAAGTCGGCGCCCAGGTCGGCAAGGTGCCGAGAACCTTCGAAGCTGGGGCTTTTGCGCAATACCAGGTGAGCGACTCGATTCGCTTGCGCGGCGAGATACGCAAAGGAGTTGGCGGGCATGAGGGACTGGTCGCGAGCCTCGGGGCTGATCATGTGTGGCGCGATGGAGACCGCTACGTGGTCTCGATCGGTCCGCGTTTGCTTGTCTCCGACGCGCGATATCAGCGTGAGTGGTTCGGTGTAAGTCCAGAGGCATCCGCCGCGTCAGGGCTCCAAGCATACCGGCCGGACGGTGGGTTGCACGCCATAGCTGCGACGAGCGGCTTGACCTACCAGTTCAGCCGCGATTGGGGTCTTTTTGGCTTTGGTCGCTACGAGCGGCTCGTAAGCGGCGCTGCGAAGTCACCGATCGTGCGCGAGTTCGGCTCGAAGAACCAGCTGTCAGCCGGGGTCGGATTGACTTACACCTTTATGGTGAAGCGATAAGCGGCCAACAACCGGCTGAAATTCAACCGGCTCCCGCCGCGTTGAGTTCATATGGGTCTGGGAGAGGAGCCGGCCATTTTGTTTGGCCTCGACGCTTTGGCTCTAATCGGCCTACTAACGTTGTCTGGAGGAGCTGCGCTTGCGATCTCGGGTGCCGTGTTGTGGCCAGCATACGTTGGAATTGGACTCACGATTATAGCGCTCGTCACTCGATACCTGGTCACGCGCAAGCGGCGTCCGTCCCTAAGAGCGCATCGTCAGCCGCTGCGCATGGGTTAAGGGAGGTCATGACGCACCTAGGGACACCGGCGATCGCAATGGCCCTGGTAGCCACAGCACTGACATCAAGTGCTGCGGGGAGCGGACGGGTGCGCGATCCTCTACGCTTCTTCCAAGGCAGCACAGTCGCGGTGAGTACCATGAAAGTGGCCATGAAGAAGGCCTTTAGAACACGAAGCATTGGTCGCGGGCTGATCAGGCGTGATGGATCGCTTTATCTTGTGCAAAGAGTTGAGGACGAAGGCCGTCCGCCACACGACCGCCGCTGGGAAATACGGCAGGTCGCTCCGGGGCGCTATGCGGGGACTATGACTGAGGCGAGTGGGCCGGTTAGGATCGAGGAAGTGGGGGGCCGCTTTCGGTTCCAGTTCAGGATGAAGGGCGGCTTGTCAGCCGAACAATGGCTCACGCCGCTTCCTGACGGTAAATCGGCCCGAATGAAGCTGACCATCCGAAAGCTCGGACTAACGGTGGCTCGGTCTGAAGGCATAATTCGGCAGATAACCTAGTCACTCGGCCCCCAATGTCTGCTTTGGGTGGAAAGCGGACGTAAGGCCGAGCGTATGGGCGCCGCGTGGAGGTTAGTTAGTTCTAGTGTTCTCATACCGCTCAACTGCCAGCCGGAATCTCGCCATCTCTGTCTCAAGGGTACGCTCAGCGAACTCCACTATTCGTGCGTACGATTTCTCCGCGCTGCTACCCTCCGCAATGCCTGATCGATCGCGGTCCAGACTCCGTAAAACTTTGTTGGTGCTTGCGGCTACCCCCCGGATGCCCATGGCGGCGAACATACACTCAGCGTACGAGGCGTGTTCTTCAGAATTAAGCGGCTCCGGAAGTCGCTCCACGGCGGTTTCCGGATCGCCTCCGAAGTGCGAATCCAATTCGTCGAAGGCAGCATCGACTATCGCTTGCAGACGGCGTCGCAAATGGCGGTATGTCATCCCACGGTCCCCTCAAGGCTGGTCTCAACCGGCTTCTGCACCAGCCGCGAGCTCCATCGGCATAGGGTGGCAGCGCGACCCAAGGTCCGCAATGGGTGGAAAGCGGACATTCGCCCTAGCCACGGTAGTTAGTGCTTCGGAGGTAAGGTCAAGTCGGGTCCGCATTGTTAAGTGCGGTGACAGGCTCGATTTAGGGGTTGCTACTAGTCGCATTCGGACGGTTTACGGTGCTTTGCGGCTCCTTTTCCTTCTCTCGCCTCTCATAGCAATGGTGGGCCGATTGGCGGTCGCCACGGAAGCAACTGTCAAAATGATCACCGGAACCGTCAAGTTCTTCAACAACGACAAAGGGTACGGCTTCATTCAGCCTGAGGACGGGAGCAGCGATGCGTTCGTGCACATCAGCGCTGTCGAAGCATCGGGCATGCGCACGCTCGATCGCGAGCAGCGTGTCACCTACGAGCTGGAGAACGACAAGCGGGGCCGCGCCAGCGCGGTGAACCTGCAGAACGCCTAAACACCCGGGTCCGGGCTCCGCGAGTGTCGCGGAGCTTGGGCACCGCATCAAAGGATAGCTCCGTATGTCGACGTTAGACTTTTACAATGAACGCGCGGCTCAGTGCCGCGAAGAAGCTGACGGCACCCGCTTGGTGAACGTGCGCGAGCGTTGCCTGAGCGCCGCCTCTGCATGGGACAACATGGCGGATCGGGTGCGCAGGACTCAAACCTATCGAGTCGAAGATGCTGCAAGAAAAGCGGCTGAAGGCCGGTCCTGCTAGTGAGTAGGGCAATGCAGCTCGCAATGAGCGAACGGGAAGTCCTCGACCTTTGCGCTGCGCAGAAGGTCACCGTGTCCGCAATCGAACCCCTACCGGGGGGAGGCGTTCGCTTGGTCTGCAGCAGCGCAAGCGGCGCTGATATCGTCAGGCAAGAGGCCAAATCAAAGATCATGAACGTCGATCAGGCGAGAGAGAGGCATCGTCCGGTCACACCGCTTTGGTGAGATATAGTGGGGCCGCCGATCCACTCGCTTGAGCCTCAGTTCGCCTTTGATTGGAAAGCAGACCCTTCTCTGGGCTATCTCAATTTGAGTTTGTGACAATTGACTCTGCCTTCTGAAGCGGCCTCTCTTCGCCTAGCGTACGCATGGAGTTCGCATGTCCCCGCCGACGAGGGAAGAATTTCTGAACAACCTCCGTCGCATGAAACGCGACTGTATCGCGTTTATGGAAGAGGCAGAACGTCGGGGTGATTTCCGCGAGGCTGGAGAGTTCAAAGAGCATCTGGAGCGGGTGGAATTGATGATCGAGCAGAGTGGCGGCGACCCGGATTCCTGAAGGTCCAGGCCGAGACTACCACGCGCATAACCGCCTCGCCGAAGCTCTCGCTGAAGCCGGCATTTCGCCCGCAAGAATGCGTGGAAACCAGACGCGGCCAATCGCATGGGCTGGGCAACCCCCGCGTATTGTTAGGCATCGTTGATCTCGGCTATAACTTGGTCGAGGCGCGCGATTCTAGCGCGGACGTTGCCAGCTCGATCAGGCGTCACGTCCCGCGTTAACTCGCCTCGCTCATCCTCGTCTTGATGGATCAGGCGGCCCGCCTCGTAAGCATCCAGTAATTTCTGTAACCTGGCGCGCTCCGCTTGCGCCTCCGTCTTGTCCATACCGCCTCCACGCTGGCTATTAGTATATAGGAGGGGGGAAGCTCGGTCTAATGTCCGCAATGGGTGGAAAGCGGACATTGGCGAGAGACACCGCGACAGAGTCGCGGTCATGAAGGTGCCTTGCCTGCTCACGCGAGGCCGGGCCGCACAGCTCCAACGATTTTGGCGAAGCACGCCCGGCGACCAGGCGAGGGCGACTCGTCTCTTACTTACTGTCGACCCAGCCGCTCGAGCGCCTGTGCGGCGCTAATCGGCCCCACCGTGAACGTGTCGGTGTGGCTCGCGATATGTTTACGCAACTCCAGGGCCACTCGCGGGCCAGACTGCAGGCCAAGCTTTTTCGCCGCGGCGTCCATCGCCTGATCTTGCGCATCAGTGGTGACGGGGTTGATGCCCATGAAGTCCCAGCTGTCCCCGTCTGTGTGGATATAGAGCTGCATCGGAGCCACACCCGCAGACTGAGCGACCCGGTCCTGGTCGGCGAACCAGCGGAGCAGTGCTTCCTGATGTCCTGGCGCGGCATAGTAGAGCGAGACGATCGCGCGCGGCGGCGGAGCCACTGGAGCCTGCGCATAGACGATCGATACAGCCGCGATTGCACCCGCGGCCGCGGAGGCCGCGTATTTGATCAGGTGTTTCATGAGCTATCCCCTGCTTCGGCGCTAATGCCGCTCGCGCCGGACGGAGAAGCTGCGCCTCTAACCTATGACAGTCAAACGATTTTTGTCCAAATGTCGGCAGTCGATCCCGCGCTCTTGCGGCGTCCGCAATGGGTCGAAAGTAGACATTCAGCTGTTGCGACGACGTCTGGTTCGCACACTGGCAATGGCCATATAGAAACGGTTCCTCGAAAGGCGGAATTGGCACTGCGCGCGCCTGAAGAACACCTTGCTGTCCGTGTTCCGAGTCCGCGTCGTTCCGGAGCTTGAGGACGCGTAATCGGCAACCGGGTCGTTGAGCGCCGGTTCAAGAGGCGGGCGCTATAGCCATCTCGTCGTACGATGATCGTGCGAGACGCCGCAGACGTAACAGCCGATCCTAACGCCATGCCTCAAACCGCATCGGCGGGGCGCTTCTCTCCACTCGGACCTTAGGCATGATGATGACGGCCCCGATAATATACCCGATCCAGGCCGAATTGGCGCGCGAGAGCTGGCCCTCGTTTTTGCCACAAGTTCCAAAGGTGGTCGGGAACGTATTGCGTTCTTCGCGCGCCGCTTTGCTCCATGCGCATGTCAGCGCTCGGGTGCCACTGAATAAGAAGCCACTTGCCGCCCTCGGGCTCTTGATCTGTTGCCAACAGAATAATCTTTGTCACGTTCGGCCTCGTGATGTCCGCAGTGTGCGGAAAACGTACGTTATAGTTCCTTCGATGCTGGAGCGAGCCGCTGAAATACGGCCTCGTGCAACGGGCGACTGAAAACACTCCGCCCATGTGTCCGTCCACCCAGCGGACCGTGCCTTCAAGCGCTTCGAGGCCATCGAACTTAACCCAAACGCGCTCCCCGACCGCTGGTCGTTCAATGAACTCGATTTTGCAACCTTCAGGCGAGGCATCGAAGATGCGGACGCGATAAGGGAGTACCCCCGGCCCGCCGAAATCCCGACCTCAGCCTTCAAAGCTAGTCGACGGGCATTTCGTGGCTGTTGCGACCAGCGGGATCGGAAGTCATGACCGCTCTAACAGATCACCAAGCCCCCCGTTCCGTGAGCTAGCACGTTGAGATATAGAGATTTTGCGACTCGCCATCACGCCCCCGAAGCGCTGGTGAGTCGTTGCGAGAGCGGAGAGGCGGCGGCCCGGTCGGTTATCCCCTGGCTGGGCCATTCTATGTCTTCCCGCCACTTCGCGAGCGGCGCGGATCTGCCCTGTTGAAAGCCCATTCTCGTAGAGCCTCCGAAGTGTCGGTTCGTCGAGCCGGTCTTTGAGAGTTGGTCTGCGCGGCATTTCAGGGGGCAAACAGCGCCGGCTTGGCTCTGATGGTTTTCTGGATCTTGCGCAGCTCCCGATTATCGAGAATGCCGAGAAGTTCGGAGATCGTGTCCTTCTCGGACTTGCCGCTTTCCTCGGGCAGATACTCGGCCGCTCGTAAGGCAGTGTGATCTACGCGCCGGTTTCTCGTCGTTCGACGCGGCTAAATCGTTTTTGGGACGTAGGCCACGCGCTTGAGGGCCAATTTTTCGCCTTTGTCGTTCACGGTTTCGCCCGACTGGCCGATTTCAAGCTGTGGGTCGGTCCAACACTCCTCCCCCTCCTTCGTCATAGCGCTGGTGAAGCAGGCCTTGCCGTCCTTCATCACTACCGTGCCGTGGTCGATGTGTTCGGCGCCGGAGGTGGTGATGTAATTGCCGTTGGCGTCGATGGATTCCTGCATCGGCTTGCCCTTTTGGGTGAACTCCCAAGTCGTTTCATTGATCGGCGACGCGGCTGGGATCGGAGTTGCGATGACGTCATTGCCCGTTGTCAGGTTGCTGTCGTCGGTTTGCGCGGCCTGCTTGGAGCATGCAGCAAGCGCCGCAATCCCCGCGACGAGAATGATCTTCCGCATCATCGTTCTCCCCATTTGAAGGGCGGCAGGTAGCACCCTTCCGCGGCTGCGACGAATCCACGGCCCCGCTTCTCGGCGGCGGATGTCCGCTTTGGGTCGGAAAGCGGACATTGGAAGGGCGTGTAATCCAAGCCGCGTTCCGGACGGAGCAGACGTGACCTTGCAGACTTGACCGCCAGCCTCGCCTTGGGTGGAAAGCGGACGTTGGCGGCTCGTCAGGCCCGTGACCTTGCTGATTTCTACGCGAGGACTGTTGTCCGTCCCGCCGCATGTTTGGGTCGCTACTTCGTCGCGCGCGGATCGTCCTTCGGATTGACGTACACAATCTGGAACGGCCCCTGCGCCGTGATCTGAACCGTCGCTCCGCTGCTGTCTGTAAACGCATAATGGTTCATGTTCGCGGGCATCGCGACATAGCCGTTCGCATCCAGCCTCTTAGCCTTGGCTTTGTCGAGCGTGTCGCCCATGCCGAACGAACCCTGGCCGTCGATCACGGTCACCAGTTCGTCCGTCGGGTGATGGTGCGGCGGGACTGTGTAGTTCGCCGGAAACTTGAGGCGAATGGTGAACATGCCCTCCTTGCCGGGATCGCCCGAAAGCACCGTAGCTTGGGCACCCGCAGGAAGCCCGGGCGGCGCCGGTCCCCATTTGAGGTCCTTCGAATTCATCTGCGCCTGCGCGGCGGAGCTTACGAGAAGCGCGGTTAGGCTGATGAGAAGCAACTTCCTCATGGCATTCTCCCTGGTGGCTTCGTCAAAGTCTTACCCTAATGAAAGCCCCGAGTTCCCCGCCTGCCGAAGATGCATACCATGCGCGCTAGGTTTTTCCGAGCTACGCGGGCATATGTGGGAACATCCGGAATTTGGCTCCGAATTCTCGGAACCGACCCCTTGTGACCTCCATCAAATGCACAACGCCGCCTGCGACCGCTTCGTCATGCGCTCTCAATTGCGCGAAGATCAGTGCTCGATGATCGAGCGGATCCGGGCAGCAAGCTTGTCCATCGAAAAGGGCTTGCTCATCACCTCCATTCCCGGCTCAAGGTGGCCATTGGTGATAGCGGCATTCTCGGCATAGCCCGTGATGAAGAGCACCTTGAGTTTTGGCCGCTTCACGCGCGCAGTGTCGACCATCTCCTTTCCGCTCATGCCGCTGGGCAGCCCCACATCAGTGATCAGGAGATCGATGTTGACGTCGGAATCAAGCACTTTGAGACCGGACTCGGCATCTGCCACCTCAATCGCTCGGTAGCCAAGTTCGGCAAGGGTGTCGCCAATCAGCATCCGGATGGTCGGCTCGTCGTCCACCACGAGAACGGTCTCGCCGAGCTCAGTCCGAGGTCTCTCCGTTGGCTCTGTCTCGATTTCCTGCCCTTTCGTCTTGCCGGTGTGACGCGGCAAATAGATTTTTATCGTCGTTCCCTGACCGGACTCCGAATAGATTCGAACCTGCCCGTCGGACTGCTTGGCGAAGCCATAGACCATAGACAGCCCCAGGCCGGTGCCCTGTCCAGCCGCTTTGGTCGTGAAAAATGGATCGAACGCACGCGCGGCCACCTCTGGGGACATTCCAGCGCCGGTGTCACTCACGCAGACCGCGACATATTGACCGCGCTCCATGTCACGCTCCTTGGCGGCTGCATCGTCAAGCCAGGTATTGGCGGTCTCGACGGTGAGCGTGCCACCATTAGGCATCGCGTCACGAGCGTTGATGCACAGGTTCAAGATCGCATTTTCGAGCTGGTTGGGATCGCATAGACAGTTCCACAGACCGCCCGCGAGTACGGTTTCCATCCTTAGATTGGGGCCGATCGTCCGGCGAATGAGCTCTTCCATGCCGCTCACCAGCGTGTTGACGTTCACCGCCTTGGGTTGGAGCGTCTGGCGACGCGCAAAAGCGAGCAGACGGTGCGTCAGGGTGGCGGCACGCCCTGAAGCGCCCTGTGCCGCCACGATGTACCGCTCGAGCTCATTGACCCTACCCTGGGCAAGGCGCACCTTCAGCATGTCTAAGCTTCCAGTGATTCCCGTCAGTAGATTGTTGAAGTCGTGCGCGATTCCGCCCGTCAGCTGACCAACCGCTTCCATCTTCTGGGATTGGAACAACGCCTCTTGTGAACGCTCTAGCTCGAGCTGCAACTCCCGACGTTCCGTGAGATCCCGAGTGACCTTGGCGAAACCGATAACCTTCTCGTTCTCGATCACCGGATCAATGACGACACTAGCCCAGAAGCGGGTGCCGTCCTTCCGCATCCGCCACCCTTCGGCTGTAAAGCGACCTTCCCGTCTTGCCGTTTCCAGTGCCTTGCCCGGAATGTCCCTCTTTAGATCCTCTGGGGTGTAGAAGCGGGAAAAATGCTCCCCGAGGATTTCATCCGCGCTGTATCCCTTGATGCGCTCCGCGCCAGGATTCCAGCTTGACACATGCCCCTGTTCGTCAAGCATGAAGATGGCATAATCCACGACCGACTGGACGAGACGCTCGTACAGCGCCGCTTCCATCCGCCGTTCCGACCTTTTCTCGCGAGGCAACTTACAATTCCAATCGGATGCGGATGCCGAAATCAGGAAGGAAGTAACGTGGTCTGGGCGCCTTGCGTTCCATGGTGGCGCGCTCAACTACAGCGACGCTTAGCCGTTACCGCGACTGGCGAGGCCCCGCCCCAGAACATCGCAACTCGGCATGGAGGTCAGACCTCGCGCGTTCTGATCCAGCCTTGGAGTGGGCCGTTGCAGGGCAACCTCCGCGCGGAATGTCCGGAATGGGTCGAAAGCAGACATTAATCCCGGTCTTGATCGACATTCCACCAGTCGGGCCAATTCACCTTCTCCGGTGCGTGTGGCCTCAACGACAGTTCGCTGCTCTTCGACTGAAAGCTGTCGGGAGCCAAGCCGCGCGAGTGCAGCTTCAACGATCCAAGGATTAAGTTGATAACGAGCTTGCTCTGAATGCCGATGCAGCTTGTGTGCCATCCTGAGCGCATCCAGGGCACACCCGACGCCGCCAGGACTCACGCTTTTCCAGACGAGCGTGAAGTTCTGAGTTTCAAAGGTCGGCCGCCTGCTCCGCGCCTCTTCTATCGCCGCAAGTGACGCACGAGCACTCGAGCTATCCCCCTCCATCCCGCTTCGTGATGTGCAAAAGAAAGGCTTCAGGTGCAGTGACCCTGCCCTCGCTCCCGCCTTCCCGGACGCGACCCTCTGTCCAAGAAGGTGATCATAAGGAGTGTCTCGGCGTCGACCCTTGGGCCGCCCCTTCGGATTGCCGCTCTGGCCTTTCTTGAACCGTGTGGCGGCAGGCGGTTTGCCGTAACCAACCTCTTCGGATTGCGGGCTCTCGCTCATCTCTGACCACCCCTCGGCCACTTGAGGTTCTGGGGGTGAAGGTGGCCCGTTCGATGTCCTCAATTTGCTTCGGCTCGAGTGACTTTCTTCCCGGCCGACTAAGAGCCGTCTGCGTGGCCCAAGTCGCGAGTTTCATCCGCGTTCTGTATTGGCACGGGCCTGACCAGCTTGGGTCGGGAACGGTAGTACCAAACAGCAGCATTGCCGCGTCAGCATTGCGTGGATCGTGCTCCCAACGAAAGTCCATCGGCTTGTGAACGGGGGCGGGCGCGCACTTAGCGAGCGCGACCTCCCGCTTTTGGATCATCTTGAGGACGGCGCGGATCGCCATTTTGCTCCCCTTGAGCGCAGCCTGATAGGTCTTGAGCTGAAGCACTTCTTCGACAGTGAGCTCACGCTGAACACCGTTCTGCGCGACGGTGAGGCTCTGGTCGAAGATGATGTCGAACGCCGACACATGCGGGCGCCGCTTCTTCGGTCGCCCCGCAGGATTGCCGCTTTGGCCCTTGGCCCAACGTCCGCTCATGCTCGTTCCACGACGGGGGTGCCGCCGGTCAGCTGCGACCAGCGCTCCACAGCAACGTCGACGTACACCGGATCGATGTCGCATCCGCGGAAGTGTCGGCCGGTGCGCTCTGCTGCGATCAGCGTGGTCCCCGACCCGCTGAACATGTCGAAGACGAGATCACCTCGTCGGGTGACGTCCTGGATGGCGTCCGCAACCAAGGAGACCGGCTTGACGGTCGGATGGAGCGCAAGGTCTTCGCGGCGGCTACCGGCCATCGAGTTAACCGACGCATAGTCCCAAACATTTGTGCGATTGCGGCCGTGCTTACCCAGTTCGACGGCATTCAAGTGGGGCGACGAGCCAACCCGGTAAACGAACACAAGCTCGTGCTTGGAACGATAGAGCGAGCCCATCCCCGCATTGCTCTTGTTCCAGATGCAGAGGTTGAGGAGGATAGCGAAAGGGGGCCGTTACCTGCTTTGATCGAGGCTTTACCTGTTATCGGCGATCAAACGCCTCCGAAACAGGTTGTAAACTCCCTGTTACGTCGATTTGAATGCCTGTTCTGGCGAAGAACAGGAAAGTGCGATCGCGGCCCCAAACTGGCGAAAAAGTGTTCTTCGGGGAGGGCCGGATCAGGCGACTGGTCCAATGAGGGCCTGTTTTTCCCGTCGAATCCGCCGAAATTCCCTGTTTTCAGAGAAGAGGTCGGTTCTAGGTCAACTGCGACCCGCACCAGGCCTTCAACGGTCGTTTCTTACCTGCCAGACCCGCACATAGTCGACGATCATCCGCTGCGGCATCGCGGCGTCGTCGATTCCCTTGGCACCGGCCCAGTCGCCGCCGATCGCGAGGTTGAGGATCATATGGAAGGGCACGTCGAAGGGCCAGGCGCCCTTGCCCCCCGGCTGGTCGTTGCGGACGCGCAGGATTCCGCGGTCGTCGACACCGATGGTAATCGAGTCCGGCCGCCAGTCGAGCTGATAACGGTGAAAAGCCGAGCAGCTGGTCGGCAGCTTCCGCTGGGCGCTGCGCTGGGTCTTCAGCACGTGGTTGAACAATTGCGTGTGGAGCGAGGCATAAATGAGGTTCGGCTCCGCCCCGACCTGCTCCATGATGTCGATCTCTCCGTCGTCCGGCCATTTCTTGAGGTCGGCTGGCAGCATCCAGATCGCCGGCCAGGTGCCCCGAGCGCAAGGGAGTTTCGCCCGGATCTCATAAAAACCGTAGGTCCAACCCGCGCCTTTCGAGACGATCCTGGCTGAGGTGTAATGCTGCCCGCCCCAATCCGCGGCGGAACTTAGCGATTCGTGACGCGCTTCGATGGTCAGCACACCATTGGCCACGCGGGTATTTTGTCGGCGGCCGGCCGAATAATATTGCAGCTCTCCATTATGCCAGCCCTGCTTGTTGCGCACGGTGTCGAAGGACCATTTATCGAGATTGAGACTTTTGCCCTCGAACTCATCCTGCCACACCAGCCGCGCATCAGGCGGCAGTCGCACCGGACCGTCGTAGCTGGCGTTGGTCACCGTGAATGTCGACTGCGCCGCTAGCGCAAGGATCGTTGCCGCAAGCATCATAGCAAATTCCAGCTCATGGGATTGGGGTGATCGCCGAATGCGATTTGGCGGGTGCCGCGGATTTGCGCGCGGCGACGGCGAAGATGGCGATGAAGGCGTATGCCGCAAGCGGCACGAGGAAGGACACACCGAGCCCGAACTGGTCGGCAACCGCTCCGACCGCCAGCGGCAATAATGCGCCGCCGAAAATGGCCAAACACAGCAGACCGGACGTCGAGCTCTGCGAAACTCCGGACCGTTCCAATGTAATGGCGAAAATAGTCGGAAACATGATCGAGTTGGTGAGGCCGATCGCGAGCGCAGCGTAGCCGCCGACGGGGCCGCTTCCGACAAGCACGGTCGTGCACAAGAATACGGCTGTGATCCCGCAGGCCGCCAATAGGCGCCACGCGCGAATCCTGGTCAGCAGAAGCGTACCGAGGATTCGCCCGAGCAATGCCCCGCCCCAGTAGAAATTGGCGAGATAGGCGCCGGCATCCTCCAGGGGCAGTCCGAGCACCTGCGGCTGGTTGAGGAAGTTGATCATGATACTTCCGATCGAGACCTCGGCGCCAACATAAAGGCCGATCGCGACCGCGCCGAAGATGCCCCACGGCGAGCGCAGGACGTCGGAAGTCCGGTCCGGAATTGCTTGGCGATGGTTGGGGGCGGCTTTCAACAAAAAACGGCGGAGCAAAGTGAAGAGTATGAGCAGTCCGGCAAGCAGTGCCCCCATAATCAGGAATGCACGGTCGATGGCTCCGAGCACCTCGTTCCTTCGCGCCGGGTCGAGGATGGAGGTCGCGCTCGACCGCAACACCGGATCGCCAAGCATGACCAGCGATCCGAAATGAACGCCCAGGACCACACCGAGAGAGTTGAAGGCTTGGGCGAAGTTGAGCCGGAAATGGCTGCGCCTGCGCGGCCCGAGCTCGGCGGCCAGAGGATTGGCGGCCACCTGGAGCACGGTGAACCCGGCGGCGAGCACGAACAAGGCTGCAAGGATCGGCCAGAAACTCTCCGCGCGGGTGCTCACGACAACGGCGATGCACCCGCAGCCCATCAGCGCGAGCGAAGCGAGTATCGTATCGACCGGGCCAATCCGGCTGCTGACCCACGCTGCCGGCAGCGAGAGCAGCCCATAAGCGAGAAAGAAGACGATTTGCGTGAGAAGCGCGGCGGAATAGTCGAGGCTGAAGGCGGCGCGCAAAGCCACGATCAGCGGGTCATTGTTGGAGGTGATGAAGCCCCAGGCGAAAAAGAGTGTCGTGACCGCGGCGAAGGCCACGAGCGAGCGGCGCTCCTCCGCCCCGGAGTCCGTCACTTCGCGGCGCGTTGTTCGCTCCAGCGCAGGGTCGCGACAGATCCGGCGGGAAGCGGCACGGAATAATGATCGCCGTCGATTGCAATCGTCACAGGATTTTCGCCGGAGCCTCGATGAATGATGGCGACGCGGCTGCCGTCGGCGTTCAGGAAGGCAGCGGCTTCAACACCCTTCCCTCGCTTTGCCGCAGCGATTCGATAGGCCCCAGGGAAGATGTGACGGCTAGCATGGCCCAGCACATAATATTCAACGTTTCGGGTGATCGCGCCTGTTGCCGGATCGATGGTCACTATCCCGCGACAATCGCCGCATCCGCCCTTGTGCGGGCCGTGCCGCGGGTCGAGCGCTAGGTTCCACATCAACGACCCGCGGCCCCAATTGTTGGCGACTCCGATGATCAGCTTGTCGGTCATCCAACCGAGTGCCTCGCCGAACTTTGGCGACCAGTCCCCGCCCGAACATTCGGTCTGCCACGCGTCCTTGTCGGGGTAAGCGTCATGTACCGGCGTTTGCGCAGGAACATCGCCTTCGTAGCAGTGCCAGGCGACGCCCGCGATTTGGTCGCGCGCTTGCTGGTCGCGGAGCACGGCAAGCGGCATCTCCGGATTATCCCAATTATGGTCGTAATCGAGGATTTGCGTCTTCAGTCCCCGCGACTTGAAGACCGGTCCGACGTGGCGTCCGATGATGATCGCCCTTTCCGGCGGATTCACGCGCATCCCCGGATAGTCGTCCGGCTCGAAATCCGGCTCGTTTTGAATGGTCAGCATCGATACCGGAACGCCTTCGCGCCCGAAGGCTTCGACCGTTCGAGCAAGATAATCGGCGAAGGCGGGATAATAGGCCGGCACGAGCTGACCCTTGATCAGGCTCTTCGTGGTCTTCATCCACGCCGGTGCGCTCCACGGGCTGATCATCACCATGAGGTCGGGATTGATCGCCAGTGCCTCGCGCACGCGGGGAAGAACATACTGGCGCGCCGGCTCGATCGAAAAGTGACGAAGTCCAGGGTCGGGCGCGTTTCCGGGCGAGTCATCGTAGCTGTAGTGAGTGCGCGAAAAGTCCGACGAGCCGACCGTAAGCCGCGTGAAGGACAGGCCGAGACCGCCGTTCTTCCGGCCGAATAGTTCGGTCATGATCGCTCGGCGCTTGTCCTCCGGCAGCCGGCTGAACAGCTCGGCCGAGGCATCCGTCATCGCCGCGCCGAAGCCGTGCATGCGTTGAAAGCGCCGGGTGGAATCGATGGTGATGTCCTCGGCGCCCGTAGCGGCACCGGCTGGCAAGATGGCCGGTCGCGACGCAAGCTTTTGTGTTTCATCTGCCGTCGTCAGCCACATTTCAGCAGCGCCCGGAGCAGCCTTGGTGATTGTGGCGCAACCTGCGGTCAGCACGAACGCCAGGAACGCGGCCGCTGAGCGCCTCATGCAACCGGCTCCGCAGGGCAGAATTTGTTCACATACTCCGCATGCGTCGGCATGACCTCGACGCAGCGGTCGATGGTCGCGGCGATATTGCCGAGGAACTGCTCGATCTGCGGATCGCTCTTGATCTCGACGAGCGGATCGTAACCGCGCGGCACAATGCCCTGGCCCAAGAACACCTGGATCCAGCTTTCCTCGCTGAACAGCTCCTCGTCTTCGCGGAAGATGCGGCCGTTCGAACGCCACAGATCGATCTTGCGCTGCAGCGTCGCGGGCAGGTCCATGTTGCGGCAATATTCCCAGAATTCGCCGTCGCGCTCGTTCGCCCAATAGTGGAGGATGATGAAGTCGCGGACGCGTTCCCACTCGAAATCGGACTGGCGGTTGAACTCGTCGATCGTCGCCTGGTCAGTGGCCCGATCGGGGAACAGGCGAACGAGGCGGATCGCGGCCGACTGGACGAGGTGGATGCTGGTCGATTCCAGCGGCTCGAGGAACCCGGCCGACAATCCGAGCGCCACGCAATTGCGGTTCCACATCTTGCGGCGCTTTCCGGTGGTGAAGCGCAGGCGGTTGGGATTGGCGAGCTGCGCGCCATCGAGATTGGCGAGCAAGAGGGCCTCGGCCGAATCATCGTCGATATGCTTGGACGAATAGACGAGCCCGTTTCCGGTGCGGTGCTGCAACGGGATTCGCCATTGCCAGCCTGGAGCGCGCGCGGTCGAACGCGTCAGGGGGATCAGAGGATCGATCCGGGCACAGGGCACGGCCATGGCGCGGTCGCACGGTAGCCAATGCGTCCAGTCCTCATATTCGGTCCCGAGCGTCTGGCCGATCAACAGTCCACGGAATCCGGAGCAGTCGATGAAAAAGTCGGCGTCGATAGTCTGACCGCTTTCGAGCGTGACCGAGGCGATATCGCCATTCTCGTGCACGCCTACGTCAACGATTTTGCCCTCGGTCCGCTTTACGCCGTGCTGCTCGGCAAGCCCGCGCAGATATTTGGCGTAAAGCGACGCATCGAAGTGGAAGGCGTGCGCGATATGACCGATCGGCGAATCCGCCATGTCGGCGCGCGCATGCATGAATTTGTTCTTGAGCGCCGCGGCGCAATTGATCGAGAAGTCGGCGAAATCGCGGCCGCGGCCGCGCTGATTGGCGCGCAGCCAATAATGATGGCATCGCAGCCATTCCCAATCCTGGCCGATCACTCCGAACGCGTGGATGTATTTGTGGCCGTCGCGCAGCCAATCGACGAACTGGATTCCAAGCTTGAAGGTGCCCTGCGTGCGCTGCATGAACTCGGCTTCGTCGAGCTGGACGAGCTCATTGTACTTTTTGATGGCCGGAATGGTCGCTTCGCCGACTCCGACGGTGCCGATCGTTTCGCTTTCGACCAGCTCGATATCGTACAGGCCCTGGAACAATTTTCCGAACAGCGCGGCCGTCATCCATCCTGCCGTGCCGCCGCCGATGATGAGAATCTTGCGCATGGGCAGATGGTTAGCGGCTATCCGCGGGGCATGCCACGGTCGCGGGCCCTTCGCTCAGGTTGCCCAGTTTGGATCGGTTCGCGAACGACAAGCCATACCCGCGCGGAAACTGCACTCCGCCTTGTTGCGGCAGGCAGTCCCCCGCCGGCCAATCGAACGATAGCCGGCCGGTGAAATCGTAAGCGGCGCCACCGTCCGGACGGGCAAGCAGCAGATCGGTCAGTCCAAGCCCCTCTGTCCCGGGCAGCCAGGCAGTAACGAAGGCCTGGGAGCGGTTGATAAGGTCGTTCGCCGCGACCGGCCGTCCCGAAAACAGCACAGTCACGACCGGCACGCCCTTACCGCTGACGCGCTCCAGGGCCTGCAGATCCTCGGGATAGCGCGCACTGTGGCGCATGGATGCCGGAAAGGTGATGTCGCCCTTCATCTCGGCGTAGGGATTTTCCGCGGCGACCATCACCACTGCGCTGTAGCGGCCGACATCGACGCCGTTTCCGTCGATGCTGTAATCGACATGATCCGCCCCCAGGGATTTGCGCATGGCCGCAAGCAATGTGTCGGCGTTGGGATAGTCGGCCGTACTGGTCTGATCGCCCTGCCATGTCAGCGACCAGCCCCCCGCCTGCATCGGCAGGCTGTCAGCGCCCCTGCCGACTATTAGGATTTTCCCGCCGCGTTTGAGCGGCAGAACCCCCCCGTCGTTTTTCAACAGCACGAGCGACTTGCGCACCGCCTCCCGAGCGAGCTCGCGCACGGGCGGCGAATTCATCGCGACCGCATTGGGGTGCGGGCCTGTCGAGGGAGAGGCATTGAACAGGCCCGACTCCATCTTGACTCGAATGATCCGTGACACGGCATCGTCGATGCGGCTCATCGGGATTCGGCCGGCGCGGACGTCCTCGATCGTCGCCGCGATGAATTGCTTCCAATCATCTGGAACCATGACGAGGTCGATCCCGGCGTTGATCGCCTGTGGGCAATGGAATTTGGTGCAGCCCGGCACCTGCTCGATGCCGTTCCAGTCGCTGACCACCAGACCGCCGAAACCGAGGCGCTGCTTGAGCACCTCACCGATGAGATGGGGATTGCCGTGCATCTTGCCCCACGCGCGGCCAGACGCGGTGTCGGTGAAACTCGAATAGCTGACCATCACCGTCTGCACGCCGGCATCCAGAGCTGCGGTATAGCCGGCGCCGTGGACTCGAGCGAGATTGGCTTCGCTCGTCCGCGTCTCGCCCTGGTCGACCCCGTGGAACGTACCGCCGTCGCCGAGCCAATGCTTCGCCGTCGCAAGCACCGATGTGGGAGTTCCGAGCTGCCCCTGGAGCCCGCTGACCATCGCCGCGGCATAGCGGCGCACCAATTCGGGATCGGAGCTGTAGCTTTCGTAGGTTCGGCCCCAGCGCGGGTTCTGGACTACGGCGAGAGTCGGCGCGAAAGCCCAGGTGATCCCCGTCGCACGCACTTGTTCGGCGGTCGCCCGGCCGATTTCCTCGATCAGCTTCGGGTCGTGCGCGGCGCCCAGCCCGATATTGTGCGGGAAAAGCGTGGCCCCGTAGACATTATTGTGGCCGTGCACGGCATCCGTGCCCCAGATCACCGGCACCTTCACCGCCATGTCGGTCGACATCGATGCGCGGGTGAATGCGTCGGACAGCGCGAGCCAGTCCTGGACAGTGGCATGCTTGTTCATGCCCGGCCAGGCGCCGCCGCCATTGAGAACCGAGCCGATATAGTAGCGACGGACATCGTCCGGCGTCACCGAGCGGATGTCGGGCTGGGTCATTTGCCCAACCTTCTGCTCGAGGGTCATTCCCGCGACGATCGAACGGACCCTCGCATCGAGCACAGGGTCGGTAACCGCCGACGCTGGCCTGGCGGGCCAAACCGCCTCTGCCGTCTGACACGATGCAAGCAACGCCGACGCAAGGCACAGGAATAGTCTCGACCGGGCGCTACCGGCCTTGGACGACTCAAACATTCAGGTCAGCCTAGAATTTGTAGTTCAAGCCGAGGAGCCACTGGCGGCCGTACTTCTCATATTGTTCGATGAACGTGCCGCCGTTGGCAGTCGTAGGTCCACCCTGATCGAGGCCGATCCGCGTTCGATAGGGCGAGTCCGTCAGGTTATAGACTTGCAGCAGGATGCCGAGGTTACGGAACTGGCTCGTGTCCGGGAAGGAATAGCCCAACTGCCCGTCGAGCTGCCTGTCAGCCAGGATTTCGGTGAAGCCGCGGTTGGTGAACAACTGCACCACCTCACCCTTGAACTTCGAACGGTAACGGTAGCTGAGCCGAGCCTGGAAACCCCACTTCTCGAAATAGCCGGTCACGTTATAGACCGTGCCCGACAGGCCCGGAATGCGGATCTCCTCGCCTGAATTGTCCGTCGGATTCAGGTTCGACTTGGTTTTCGACAAGCTGGCGATCACGCCGAAGCCGTCAAGGAACTTGGCGACGCGCCCAAGCTCGAGCGCCCCGCTGAGCTCGATGCCGTAGATGTTTCCGCCTTTGCCGTTTGCCGGCATGGTGACGGTGCCGATCTCACTGATAATAACGCCAGGTGGCGTGCTGGGATCGATCGGCGGGGCAGGGAAGCTACTGAAATCGAAGGGGAAGACGCGGTTGAAGATGTACGTGTCGAGCTTCTTGTAGAATCCGGCGATGGCAATGTAGCTGGCGGGGCCGATGTACCACTCGTAGCTCAGGTCGACTGCCTTTGCTCGCCAAGGCTTGAGCCGCGCATTGCCGCCGCTCGCGGACCAAACTTCGACTACTTGCCCTGGCTGACAGGACTGCCCGCCGCAAGGATTGCTGTTAAACGACGGGGTCAGATTGGCCCGCATTTCGTCCATGCGCGGGCGCGCCATCACTTGAGAGAGGGCGAAGCGGATCCGGTGGCCGCCACCAAGATCGTAATAGGTGTTGAGGCTAGGAAGAATATCCCAATAGCTCGCGCCTTCGGTCACAGGCTCGATGATGGGTGGGGTGGCGGTAAAGTTGATCCGTTGGCCCTCCGACTGCTGCTTCTGGTGGACAGCCTGGACGCCGATGTTGCCGTGGAGATTGCCAAACGCGAACTGGGCACGCGCCTTGATTGTGAGCACGTCCTCCTTGATCTTCCACGCCTTGTCGAAATGGTTCGAATCCACCGTGGGCGAACGGTCGTAATATCGCTCGAGCGCGCCGCCGGGCAGATCGACGGCGATCACATCGCCAAAACCCGCGAATCCGAGGTCGGTCGGATCGACCAACAAGTCTGAATCGACCAGGACCTGCATGCGGCCGTTCTTGAGGAAAAGATCCCACTCGTCGACGAACTTGCTCTTGTCGCGCCGCGTAAAGTTGGCCCCGACGTCGATCGACTCGAGCGAGCTTCCGGTCGGTTCGTACCGGAAGCCGCCGTCGGCAGCGTAGACCTGCTCCTTGACATGCGGCTCCTTGGTGAGGCCGTCATGCCCCCAGCCGCCCCACGGCGCGCGATCGCCGAGCGAGACCTGATTGGCGTCAGCGTAGTTGAGGCCTTCGGTGTACTTCGGGAACCCCTTGTCATTGATGTTGTCGCTGACGTCCCAGCTGATCGTATCGAAGACGCGGTGATCGTTTTGCACCGCCGCGGGGACGCAGCACCCGAAGCCGGCATAAGTCTCCGTCACGCTCTCGATGCGCTTGTTGCGCGAGTAGCTGAGGTCGGTCAGCAGCGAGAGTTCGTCGGTCAGCTTGAACGCATTGTTGAGGCCCGCTGAAAACAGCCAATCGTCGCGCGTGTTGTAGTCGTTGCGAAGCTGCGGCGAGATGTTGGTAGCGGTGCCGCTGATCGCCACCAGCGTGCCGCCGCGGTCCTCGGTCACAACATTGTTGTAGTTCGTGTTGTCGACCCACAGATTGTCGAACCACTGCGCCCCGCGCATCGTTTCACGCTGCTTGAAACGCGAATAATAGAGATCGAGGACGGAGTGCACACGGTCGCTCGGTTGCCATTCCACGATGCCGAGCGCCGCAAGACGCTTGTTGGTTTTTGATCTCGCAAATACTTCCTGGCCAGTCGGGAAGAACGCGAGGTCCGCGCTATGGGGTGAGATCTGGTCGCGAAGAAACAGGCAAAAATCCTCGCCCCCCGGACAGAATTGTTCGTAATTGTAGACGCTGGTGTGCCGGGTGCTCGACGGGGAATCGAGATAGGCGACACCTACCGCCACCCCAAGCTCCGGCGTGATCTGGTCGATGTAGCTGAGCGAGCCGCGCCAGCCGGTGCGCTTTACGTCGTGATTGAGCTTCTTCGTCCCGTTCAGCTCGCCGCGAAGGTTGACCGCGATCACGCGCTTGCCGAATTCAAGCGGCCGGACAGTCCTGAGGTCGGCCGTGCCCGCAAGGCCCATGCCGGCCACATTGGCGTCCGGCGTCTTGTAAATGACGACGCTGGAGAGGAGCTCCGACGGATATTGATCGAACTCGACGGCGCGATTGTCGCCCGAGCTCGCCTGCTGCCTGCCATTGAGCAAGGTTGTCGTGAAATCGGGGGCAAGTCCGCGGATCGAAATGACCTGAGCGCGGCCGCCAACGCGCTGGGCGGCGAGGCCCGGAAGGCGCGCGATCGATTCGGCGATGGAGATGTCGGGTAGCTTGCCGATGTCTTCTGCCGACACCGCCTCGACGATGCTTTGTTCCCTGCGCTTTATGTTGACCGACGAACGGAGGCCGGCGCGGATGCCGGTGACGACGATCGCGCCCTCATCCTGCGGCGGCGGAATGTTTCCCGGGGCCTGGTCCGGCTGCGGTGCATCGGGTTCGCCGGGTATCGGCGCCGTGTCCGGCTGTTCCGCATCCGGGTTCGGCTGCACCGCAGTACCTTGGTTCGGCGGGACAGTCTGTTCCGGAGGCGTCTGAGCCCAGGCTTGGGACGGCAGGCCGGCAGCGAGCAATGAGGCGCAACAGCCACCGGCCAAAAGCACGGCACGACGCGAGCGCAGCGAGCGATTCGGCAACGATCTCTCTCCCCTGTTCGGCCTGCCTTGCTCACGCGCAACATGCCGGAGCCTCCATGCCCTAATGGAAGCGCTTCCATTTGGTGCTGCAAAGGGGCACGTCTGTCAAGCTCCGCGGAACCTGTTCGGAGGGGCGGTGGATTCGCGAACAATCAGCTCGTGGGGCACCGTTTCATAGGGAGTGGCCAAGTCGCCGCCGGGCTCGAACAGGAGGTGGACCGCCCGCTCGGCGAAGAATTTGATGGGCTGCCGAACCGTCGTCAGCGGCGGCCAGACGATCTCCGACATCGGCGTGTCATCGAAGCCCGTAACCGAAATCGCCGACGGAATCTCAAGGCCGGCGCGGTGGAAGGCGAGCATCGCTCCGGCCGCCATGTCGTCGTTCGCGCAAGCGAGCGCCGTGATCGATCGCTGCTCGCGAAGGAGGCGCTCGGCAGCTTCAACTCCGGACCTGAAGGTGAAATCGCCGTTCGCCGTCCAGGGCTCGTCATCGACTCCGGCATTGCGCAACGCGTCGACGAAGCCGTCGTACCGCAGCGCCGCTGCGCGATGCTCCGGCGGGCCCTTCAAAAATCCCAGGCGGCGGTGTCCAAGCGAAACCAGATGTTCGCCAATCGCCCGGGCCGCGCTCCGATCGTCGATTCCCACGGCCGGCGCCGCGGTTCGGCCGAGCTCGCCCGCCGAGATGGCGACAATGCGCACGCCGGCGCGCCGAACCGACGTCAGGAGTGGCACGTCATCCGAGAGCGGCGGCGAGACCACGATCCCTACGGGTCGCTCATGTTCGAGGATCGACGACAACAGGTCGGCGGGATTCTCCCCCACCGGATCGATCGCCCGGGTGACGAGATCGAACCCGAGGGACGAACAGGCGCGGAGCGCGCCCAGTTCAAGCCCCGCATGATAATAGCTGTTGGGCTCGCGTTCGGGGTTGTGGATATGGATCAGCATCACCTGACGGCTCGATCCACTGGCGAGCGCGCGCGCCTGCGGATTGACGGAATAGCCGAGCGCTTCGACCGCCCGCCGCACACGCTCACGGGTCTCGGGTCGAACGTTCTGGCCGTTGTTCAGGACCCGGGAGACGGTCACGCGCGCGACGCCCGCCGCCTTGGCAACGTCGTCAATCGTGCAATTTCGGCTGCTCACGCGCGCATGATTGGCAAGCCTGGAGCGCCGCGGCAACCGCAGGCGCTACCCCCATTGTCATCCCGGCCCTGAGCCGGGACCCGCTTGTTCTTCACCCTATGATTGCAAAAGGCAGGCGGACCCCGGATCAAGTCCGGGGTGACGGACTAGAGTTAGTCACGATCACAACAGCAGACCCATTGCAGACGTTCGCCAGCTACGAGATCGTACGCACGTGCACACGCGGGAGCGTGGTCAGGAGCGCAATGAGAATGATTCGGCTGTGCGTGGCGTTGCTAATCGTCGCCTTCCTGCCCGCTTATGCCGGAGCGGCCCGTCCTGCCCTCATTCCTCTCCCTTCGTCGGTGACGTGGGGCGAAGGCGATTTCCGCCTCCGTGCAAACACGACCGTCGAGGGACAGGGCGATGCGGCGGCGACTGCGGCCTATCTGTCAAAAGCGCTCCGCCTCAAGGGGAGTGCGCGTGGCAGACCCCACATCCGTCTCGCGCTGGTGTCCGAAACGATCGTTCCTGGTCGCGAAGCCTATCGTCTTGCCGTCACTCGCAACGAGGTCCGGATCGAGGCGTCGCATCCGGAGGGGCTCTTCTATGGCGCTCAGACGCTCCTCCAGCTGATCGCGAAAGACTCGAAGGGAGCGCGCACGATCCCCGCGGTTCAGATCGCCGATTCGCCGCGTTTCCGCTGGCGCGGCTTGCTGATCGACGTCAGCCGCCACTTCTTCGGCAAGCCCATGATGTTCCGCATCATCGACGAGATGGCGGCCTACAAGCTCAACGTGCTCAAGCTGCACCTCACCGACTATCCTGGCTGGCGCTTGGAAATCCCCGGCTATCCGAAGCTGACCGAGATCGGGGCGGAGGGCGACAACACGCATGCCGACAGCAAGGTCCGGCAATTCTTCACCGCTGACGACATGCGTGAGATCGTCGCGTACGCGGCGCAACGGCACATCATGGTGGTTCCCGAAATCGAGATGCCGGGCCATGCAGGATCGGGCGCGCGCGCCTATCCCGAATTCTTCGACCCCAGCGGGACGTTCAACCCGGGAAAACCTGAAACCTACGATTTCATTCGCGGCGTCCTCACGGAAGTCGCGCGAATATTTCCCGCGCCTTACATCCACTTCGGCGGGGACGAGGTCGGCGACGAGACATGGAAGGACAATCCCGACGTCATTCGCCTCAAGGCGGAAAAGGGTCTCAAGACCACGAAAGATGTCGAGGCTTATTTCGGGAGCAAGGTCGTCGACATCATCAGAAGTCTCGGTAAGCGGCCGATGGCCTGGGACGAGCAAGCCGAGGCGGGCGCTCCGAAGGACGTCGTGATCCAGTGGTGGCGCAAGGGCCGGCCGGATGTTCTCGATGCGGCCGGAAAGGCTGGCTACGAGCTGGTGATGTCGCCGGTCGATCAGGTCTATTTCGATTATACGCAGGCGCGCGGCGAGCCCGGCGCGCCCTGGGAAGGCAACGACAACGGCCCAACCTCCATCGCGAAGATCCTCGCCTGGGAGCCTGTGCCGAACGCTTTCACCCCCGGCGAGGCTTCGCGGATCCTGGGAGTAGAAGCTGCGGTGTGGACCGAATTCATCCGCTCCGATCGCTACCTGGAATTCATGACGTTCCCTCGTCTCCTCGCCTTTGCCGAGGTCGCGTGGCGGCCTCGCGGACCGCGCGACGAGCAGGAATTCAACGGCCGCCTGGAGCCGCACATCGAAGCGCTACGCGCGAAAGGGATCAATGCCCGCCGCAACGAGGGCGACGGCTACGAATTCATCGTCAACTGAGTCACACAAGAGCCGCTGCTGCCCTCGCCCGTTCGGCCACTGCATCGAGATCGTCGTCGGTTCGGTAGAGCCAGCTCCCGCCGACACAGAGCACGGAGTCGACCGCCAACCAGTCGGCTGCGGTACCGGCCCGGATTCCCCCCGTCGGACAGAAACGGATATTCGCAAAGGGGGCCGAAAGCGCCTTCAGTGCAGCAATCCCACCGGCCGCTTCGGCCGGGAAGAATTTGAAGCGGTCGAGGCCAAGGTCTAGCCCACGCATGATGTCGCCGGCGGTCGCAACGCCGGGCAGATAGGCAACGCCGGATCGCGACACTGCTCTCGCCAACGGTTCGGTAAGACCGGGCGACACAATGAATTGGCTGCCAGCTTCGATCGCGCTTGCGAGCTGGGCTTCGTTGAGAACGGTGCCGGCCCCGACTATCGCTCCCGGCACTCGGCTCATTTGTCGGATCGCATGGAGCGCGGCGGGAGTGCGTAACGTCACTTCGAGCACGGGGAGTCCCGCGGCAACGAACGCCTCGCCCAGCGCCGCCCAATCCGCCTCGCCTTCAAGCACGAGCACCGGAATGACCGGCGCGATTCGCATGATGTCGTCGGTGGTCATGGATACTCCCGGGCGAATGCCGCCGCCGCTCCGAAAAGACCGGGCTGCGGATAGGTGATGAGCTTTACCGGCATCTCGTCCATTCGTCGCTCGAACCGCCCCTTGGCGAGGAACCGGTCGCGGAAGCCCGAATGCGGCAGATAATCCGCAAGGCGGAGGCCGACACCACCGGCGATCACCACCGCGGCTGCGCCTTGTGCCAGCGCCATGTCACCGGCGACCGCTCCAAGCGTCAGGCACAGCCGGTCGAGCGCGGCGGTGGCGAGGCCATCCGTGCCCTCGAGCGCCGCCGGCCAAAGCTCCTTGTCATCGTGGAAAATGAGGTCCCGCTTTTCGATCGCTCCGAGCGCCTCATAGAGGTTCCACAGCCCCTGCCCCGATGCGACACGCTCGACCGAGACCCGGCGGAAATGGCGTCGCAGCTGCTTCAGGATCTTGTCCTCGAGGGAGTCGAGCGGAGCGAAATCGACGTGCCCCCCTTCGGTCTCGATCACTTCGTAAAGGTCGCCTTTCCTGAGCAGCGCGGCGACGCCGAGGCCGGTGCCCGGTCCGATGATGCTGATGACTCCTTCGGCGGGAAGCGGCCGGTCCGGGCCGCAGACGCGGCGAAAGTTCTCGCCGTCAAGTGTGGCGACTGCGTGCGCCACGGCGCCGAAGTCGTTGACGATAGCGAAACGCTCGACCCCGAGCCGCTCCTTCATCAGGTAGGGTCGAATGACCCAAGGATTGTTGGTGAGTTTCAGCACCTCCCCACCGACTGGACCGGCAAAGGCGATGGCGAGCTCTTCGGGGAGCGCGATCTGCGCGCGCCGACCGAATTCCTGCCAAGCGAGCTGGAAGCTCGCATGCTCTGCGGTCTTCAGCGTCATCGGCTCGCCGAGCGACACGATCCGCCCGTTATCGACCTCGGCCAGCGCAAAGCGCGCGTGAGTCCCGCCGACGTCCGCGACCGCGATCTGCCTCACGCCTGCTCCGCTTCCATGGCGGCAAGCATGGCCGATGCGCCGTCTTCGGCCTCGCTAGCGTGCACCCGCATCAGCGCGAACAGCTCGCGGCCGGTACCGACCGGAGGCGGAGGGGAGTTCGCCGGGGCACGAGAGGCGAGATCCACGCCGACCGCTTCCAACTGACCATTGTTCGCATCCAGGCGGATAACATCGCCGTCGCGCACCCGGGCAAGCGGGCCGTCCGGCAATGCTTCGGGCGACACGTGGATCGCGGCCGGCACTTTGCCGCTCGCGCCTGACATTCGACCGTCCGTGATGAGGGCCACGCGATGGCCGCGATCCTGCAGCACACCAAGCGTGGGCGTCAGCTTGTGCAACTCCGGCATGCCGTTGGCGCGCGGTCCTTGAAAGCGCACGATCACCGCCATGTCGCGGTCGAGTTCGCCGGCCTTGAAGGCCTCGAGAACCTCGTTCTGGTCGGAAAAGCACCGCGCCGGGGCCTCGACTAGCCAGCGCTCGCTGTCGACCGCACTGGTCTTGAAAATGGCCCGGCCGAGATTGCCTTGGACCAGGCGCATGCCTCCGTCGGGCAGGAACGGATCGCTGACAGGCCGCAACATGTCGATATCGGCGCTTTCCTCCGCCGACTTCCAGATAAGCTCATCCCCGTGCAGCTCGGGATTGCCGATCCACGCATCCATGGAATCCGCGCCGGCGGTCACTGTATCGGTGTGGATCAGCCCCTCGCTGGAGAGCGTGTAGGTGACAAACGCAATGCCTCCCGCGTCCTGGAAATCGTTCACATCCTTCGAGCCGTTCGGATAGATTCGCGCGAGCAACGGAACCACCGATGAAAGTTCGGCGAAATCCTGCCAGTCGATGACGATCCCCGCCGCTCTCGCGATCGCCGGCAGGTGGATGAAATGATTGGTCGATCCACCGGTCGCGACCAGACCCACCGCCGCATTCACGATCGATTTCTCATCGATCACTTCGGACAGGGTTCGTTCGCCGTCCTTCGCTAGCTCGGCAAGCCGGTGTACAGCGGCGCGCGTCAGTGCCTGTCGAAGCTCCGTGCCCGGATTGATGAACGCGGCATTGGGAATGTGCAGCCCCATCAGCTCCATCATCATCTGGTTGGAATTGGCCGTGCCATAGAAAGTGCAGGTGCCGGGAGCATGATAAGAGCGCGATTCCGCCTTCAGCAGTTCCTCCTTACCGACCTTTCCCTCGGCATAGAGCTGGCGGATGCGTTGCTTTTCCTTGTTCGGCAGCCCTGACGGCATGGGGCCGCCGGGGACCAGAAGCACGGGCAGGTGGCCGAAGCGCAGAGCACCGATGAGCAGTCCCGGAACAATCTTGTCGCAAATTCCGAGCAGAGCCGCCGCGTCGAACATGCCGTGGCTGAGCGCGATTGCCGTCCCCATCGCGATCACGTCGCGGCTGAACAGCGACAGGTCCATTCCCGCCTGTCCCTGAGTCACTCCGTCGCACATTGCTGGCACTCCGCCCGCCACCTGCGCCGTCGCTCCAACCTCGCGCGCGAAAATCTTCATCTGCTCCGGGTAGCGGCCGTAGGGTTGATGAGCGGAGAGCATGTCGTTGTAGGCGGTGACGATGCCGATGTTCGGTCCGGAGAGATGGCTGATCGCTGACTTGTCCTCGCCGGCTGCGGCGAAGCCGTGCGCGAAATTGCCGCAACTGAGGCGCGGGCGGCTGATTCCCCGCTCCTTCTGTTCGCGCATGAGATCGAGATAACGACGGCGCGTGTGTCTCGATCGCTCGACAATCCGCTCCGTGACGGTCGCGATGGTGGAGTTGAGCGCCATGACGGCTCCTTTACTCGTGCCAGCTGATTCCGTCGCGCTCGGTGAGAGCGATCGCCGCTGACGGCCCCCACGTGCCCGCCGCATAGGGACGCGGAGTCATGCCCTTTTCCGCCCAGGCCGCCCGAATGCGGTCGATCCAGGTCCATTGCGCCTCGACCTCATCGCGGCGGACGAAGAGGGTCGGGTCGCCTTCGATCAGATCGAGCAGCAGCCGTTCGTAGGCAATGCGGCGACGGTATTCGCTGAAGGCATTGGAAAGACCGATGTCGAGCGGAACTTCGCGCAGTCGCACGCCCTGCCGGTCGAGGCCGGGAGTCTTGGCCATCATGAACAGGCTGATCGTTTCTTCGGGCTGCAAGCCGATGACCAGCTTGTTCGGTTTGGTCGTCGCTCCCCGCGAAGCGAAGATCGAGTAGGGCACATTCTTGAACTGGATGAAGATTTCGGTGTCGCGCTGCGGCATGCGCTTGCCGGTGCGCAGATAGAAGGGGACGCCTTTCCAGCGCCAATTGTCGACGAAGGCCTTGATGGCGACGAAGGTCTCGGTGGTGCTCTCGTGACCGACTTCCTCGACATAGCCGGGCACCGGTTCTCCATCGATCGCGCCGCGAGTGTATTGGCCCGTTACCGTATTGGCCTCGACGTCGTCGGTCGTGATTGGCCGGAGCGCACGGAGCACCTTCACCTTTTCGTCGCGCACCGCGGTCGCATCGAAATCGGTCGGCGGTTCCATCGCGACCAAGGACAGAAGCTGGAGCATGTGGTTCTGCACCATGTCGCGGAGCGCGCCGGTGCTGTCGTAATAATCGCCCCGCCCCTCGAGCCCGATCTTCTCCGCGACGGTGATCTGCACATGATCGATGTGCGCGCTGTTCCACAGTGGCTCGAAGAGCAGGTTTGCGAACCTCAGCGCGAGGAGATTCTGGACGGTTTCCTTGCCCAGATAATGGTCGATTCGAAAAATTCTGTCTTCGGGGAAAGCCGCACCGACCGCGTCGTTGATCTCCCGGCTCGAATCGAGATTGGTGCCGAGCGGCTTTTCGAGCGCCATACGCACAGTCGGACAGGCGAGGCCCGCCGCCTCGAGGCCATCGATCGTGGGTTTGAACAAGGACGGCGCCGTCGAGAGGAAGATCGCGACACCATTGCATGGGTCGCCGATCGTCTCGGCGAGGCGCTCGAAGCCGTTCGGATCGGTGATATCGAGCGGAACATAATGGAGCCTGGCGAGGAATCGATCCGCGGTCCCCCGTTCGAAGAAATCGGCGGGCAAATGCTCCTTCAGCGCGCTTTCCGCCCGATCCCGAAAGGCCATATCATCGAGCTCGGTTCGCGCGGTTCCGATGATTCTCAAATCGTCCGGCAGCAAGCCATCCGAATCGAGTCCGTAGAGTGAAGGCAGGAGCATCCGGCGCGCGAGGTCGCCGGTCGCTCCGAATAGCAGCAGGGTCGATGCTTTGACTGACACGTCGTGGCGTTAGCCGGTCGGCGCAGCAATGGTAAATCCGTGTTCGTCGCCGCTATACGTATGCGCAAGCGGAAGGTGCCGCTGACGGCACAACTTTACCACCAGGTCGCGTAGAGGGCGATCAGGATGAGAATCACGCCAACACCCGCGATGTTGAACACTGCCGGCGTGCGGAAGGTCACTCCCTCCATCGTCACCCGATTGGCATCGCCGCGTCCGCGGAAGGCGAGCGAGATTGCCACAGCAAGCCCAAGGCTAATGAGGAAGACGAGCCCCATCCGGTTCATGAAGGGGAAGTCCGGCATCACGACCTTGAAGACATAGGACAGGACGACCGAGGCTACCGCCGCCACGATTGCCCCCGCTTCGGTTGCCCGCTTCCAGAACAGCCCGAGCAGGAAGATCACGGTAATTCCCGGAGTGAAGAACCCGGAGAACTCCTGGATGAACTGGAAGGCCTGGTCGGACTTGCCGATGAGCGGCCGAGCCGCGAACAGCGCGATGATCACGGCGATGCCCGCGACGACGCGGCCCACCAGCACCAGATGTTTCTCTTCTGCGGCGCTCTCCGCGCGATCGTCTTCAGCGCGCGTGCGCTCGCCGCGCCATTTGGCGTAAAGGTCGAGCGTGAAGATGGTCGCGATCGAATTGATCTTAGAGGCGGTGGACGCAATGATCGCGGCCACCAGCGCCGCGAAAACGAGCCCGAGGAGACCCGGCGGAAGCAACCGCATCATCGTCGGATAGGCTTCGTCGGGTTTCGCCAGATTGGGCGCCAGGATCACCGCCGCAATTCCGGGAATGACGATGATCACCGGCATCAACAATTTCAGATAGGCGGCGAAGACCACGCCTTTTTGCGCCTCGCCGATGCTCTTCGCTGCAAGGGCGCGCTGGATGATATACTGGTTGAAGCCCCAATAACTGAGGTTCGCGATCCACATTCCGCCGACCAGCACGGCGATCCCCGGTAGGTCCTTGAAGAAAGGATTGCTGGGGTCGAGGATCATGTCGAAGTGGCCTGGGAGACGGTGCGTCAGAGTCTCGAACCCGGCAATGACGCCCTGGCCTCCGCCCACCTCGTTGAGAGTGAGCCACGTCACCACGAGGCCGCCGAAAACCAGCAACGTCACCTGCACGATGTCGGTCCGAGCGATAGCCTTGAGCCCGCCGAACAGCTGGTAAGCCAAAGCGAACACCCCGAGGATGACAAGCGCCGCGTCCTGGTTGATCCCGGCGACCTTGTTCACCGCGATCGAGCCGAGCCAGATGATCGAGGTGAGGTTCACGAACACATAAAGCGCAAGCCAGAAGATCGCCATGATCACTGGCAGGAGCTTGCCGTACCGCTGCTCCAGGAACTGCGGCATCGTGTAGATCTTGTTGGTAAGGAAGATGGGCAGGAAGAACTTGCCGACAATCAGCAATGTCAACGCGGCCATCCATTCGTAGGAAGCGATGGCGAGGCCGATCGCATAGCCCGAACCGGACATGCCGACGATCTGCTCCGCCGAGATGTTGGCCGCGATCAAAGACGATCCGATCGCCCACCACGGCAGGTTCTTCGAGGCGAGGAAATAGTCGGACGTATCCTTGACGTGCCCCGCGCGTTCGCGGCTCACCCATTGCGCGAGGCCGAAGATGCCGATCGCGTAGAGGACGATCACTACGATATCGATTGTCGCCAAGGTCATTGCGCTTCCTTCCCCTGCTCAGGCTTCTTGAACACGCGAAAGCTGTGCGGCGCAATCTCGATGTTGAAGCTGGGCGTGACGTGGTGATGCGGGTCGCGGCCGAATTGCCATTCTTCCACGGCTTCAATAGCAGCGGGAACACAAAGGAGTTCGATGACACGGGCCAGCCGCCGAGGCAGGGGTAGTGCAACGATTGAGGATGTCGCGCGCAGCGCCGGCGTGTCCGCGATGACCGTTTCTCGAGTTCATCAATGACAAGGGCAGCGTCCGTGACAGCACTCGCGAGGCGGTGCTCAAAGCGATCGAGGACCTCAACTATTCACCGAACGCGGCTGCGCGAGCGCTGGCGGCTGGCGAGCCGACTCACATTGGGCTCCTCTACGTCAATCCCAGTGCGGCCTATCTCAGCCAATTGCTGCTCGGCGCTCTTGAAGGCGGACGAACCACCGGAGCTCAACTCGTCCTCGAAGCCTGCGAATCGGAAAGCACGAGCGAACAAAGCGAGGCGGTTCGCCGTTTCCTTCAGTCGGGTCTCGACGGTGTGATGCTGACTCCGCCCTTGTCGGAATCGGCAGCGGTGCGTTCGCAAGTCTCGGCGTCCGGCATACCCATGGTCACGGTAGCCATGAGCGTGCAGCAAGCCGAATTCCTCAATGTTCGCATTGATGAGTTCGCGGCGGCCAAGGAGGTCACGACGTTCCTGCTTGAGCTTGGGCATCGCGAAATCGGGTTCGTGCGCGGTCACCCGAATATGACCGCAAGCGAGGAGCGCTTCCGCGGATTCGTTGCAGCGCTGCAGGAATTTGGACTGAACGCCCACGCAGCGCCGATCGAACAGGGCTATTTCACCTACCGATCAGGCTTGGTCGCTGGCGAGCGGCTGCTCATGCGAGACCCGGCTCCGACGGCGATATTCGCCAGCAATGACGATATGGCCGCCGCGGTGGTGAACATCGCCCATCGCCGCGGCCTCAAAGTGCCGCGCGACCTCAGCGTCGTGGGATTCGACGACACGGCGCCCGCAACGACGGTATGGCCCGAGCTCACCACGATCCGCCAGCCGGTAGCCGAAATGGCTCAAGCCGCAATCGAGCTACTGATGAATGAGCTCCGGATGGAAGGGTCGAATGACGAGCATAAACCCGAGCGCGTACTTCCCCACACGCTGATCGTGCGCGACTCCGCGGCGCCGCCCAGTCGATAGAACCGACACACTCGCCCCGCTTCATTCACGCTGCAGGATGGTGCCCACCAGCGGCCCGACCAGATATTGCAAGGCCGAGCGCTTGCGCACGGCAAGGATCGCTTCGACCGGTAGGCCTGGCCGCAACTCGCCGCGGCCGAGAATTCCGCGAACCTGGTCCATTTCGGACGGGGGCACTTCGATCTCCGCCCTGAAATAGGACCGTCCGCTTTCCTCATCGGTGAAGCTGTCGGCCGAAATCGTGCGCACTCGACCTTCTAAAAAGGGGAGCGAACGATCCCGATCGCTGGCGAAGCGGATTTGCGCGGCCTGACCGGGATAGACGTCATCCGCGTCGATCGGCTGGACCTGCGCCTGAACGACAAGGACTTTATCCTCGGGCACGACGTCCATCAGCGTCTGTCCAGGGGAGACAACACCGCCCACGGTGAACACCGAGAGTCCGACGACTCGACCGCTAGCCGGAGCGCGCACGAGGGAATGCTGCAATTGCTCGCGCGCCGCGACGAGCTTGGGAACGACTTCGGAGAGCTTCGCCTGCGTGTCGCGCAGATCGGCGGCGATCTGCTCGATCGTTGTGCGGTTCAGGCTGAGCGACTGCATCCGCGCTTCGCCCATGCCCTCGCCCGCACGCGCATGCTCGGCGACCATCTGCGCTTCCTGCGCTTTGAGCTCCGCCTCCGCGCGTTCCAAGGCCCGGATACGGTTGGTGGATGCAAACCCCTTCTGCTGCAATTGCCTCAGGCTTTGCAGCTCGTCGGCAATCAGCCGCTGCTGCTCCTGAAGGGAGGCACGCTGGTGCGCGTAGCCCGACTGCTGTTCGCCGAGCTCCAGCGAACGTTGGCGCCAGACCGACTGCTGCGCGCTAAGCGAAGAGGCGCGCGCCCGCATCTGCGAGCGCTGAAGTTCGAGCGCCTGCGCTGCAAGTTCCCGGTCCGACGGAGGCAAGGCCGCAAATTCGGGCGGAGTGGCGAAGTTGCGTTGTCCGGAACGCTCGGCGAGCAGACGTGCACGCCCGGCCAGGAGCGACAAATATTCGCTCGTCAGCGAGCGTTCCTCCGCCTTCAACTCGGGCGCGGCAAGCTCGACCAAGACCTGGCCGGCGCGAACATGATCGCCCTCATGCACGTGGATGGAAGTGACGATCCCGCCTTCCTTATGTTGCACCGCCTGGCGATTGCCCAGCACGGCAATGCTGCCCTGCGCATGCACGCCGGCATTAAGGGGGATCAGCGCCGCCGCGCCAAGCAACACAACGAAGAAGAAGAATGCAATCGAAGCGCCTGTGACGATCTCTCGCCGAGGATCGCCGGCGCGCGCTTCCGCCTCGGGGGAATAGGTCGCAAGGCTCGTCATCCCTCGGTCCCCGACGCCTGCGGACTCGATAAGCGCGCTACCACTTCCCGGGCCGGCCCGATCATCTTCGGCTTGCCCGCTTCCATCACCAGCAGCCGGTCGGCGGCCTCGAGCACGCCGCGGCGATGAGCGATGACGATCACAGTCGCTCCGCGCCCGCGAGCGGCGGCAATCGCCCGGACGAGGCTCGTTTCGCCATCCGAATCGAGGAAGGCGTTCGGCTCGTCGAGCAGCAGGATCTGTGGTGCGCCATAGAGCGCACGAGCAAAGGCGATGCGCTGCGCCTGGCCGGCAGACAGGCCGGCTCCGCCCAGCCCAAGCCGCGTGTCATAGCCATTGGGCAGTTGCAGGATGAGTTCGTGGACTCCGGCTTCTTGCGCTGCGGCCACGACCGCTTCGTCGACTCCTGCCGGATCGTTCCCCGGGACCTCGCCGTCGAAACGAGCGATATTCTCCTTGATCGTGCCGTCGAACAGCGACGGCTCCTGTGGCATGTAGCCGATGTGGCGCCCGATCCGATCCGGCTCCCAATCGCTGAGCTGAGCACCGTCGATCCGCACTGTGCCGACGCTCGCGTCCAACGCGCCAACGATGATCTTGCCCAGAGTCGTCTTGCCCGAACCGCTGGGTCCGACGATGCCAAGAATGTGCCCTGGCTCGGCGCGGAATGTCACACCCAATAGAATTGGCCGCCCGTCCGCTGCACGGAAACCGACCTGCTCGAGATCGATTTCGCCGCGAGGCGCAGGCAGGGTCGTGTAGATGCGTTCCGGCCCGCTACTTTGCAGGACCGCCGCTAGGCGATGCGCCGCCGCCCGGGCCGAAGTAAGCGCGGCCCATCCGCCGATAAGGCTTTCAACCGGCTGAAGGGCGCGGCTAAGCAGGATCGAAGCGGCGATGATCGCCCCGGCAGAAATGTAGCCCGCAATCGCAAGCAGGGCCCCGAGACCGAGCGCGAGCGACTGGACCAAGAGGCGGAAGAATCGGCTAACCGCGGACAGCCGCCCGCCGGCAAATTGCGCGGTCGTCGTATTCGTGATTCCGACGCCCCGATGAGAGAGCTGGCGGGCGATCATCGCACCCCGCATGCCCAAACCACGAATGGTGCTGGCATGCATTGCCGTCGCTTGCTGTGAGGCGTGCGCGGCGGCCATTGCCTGCGTGGCGATCTCCATCCGCTGCTGCGTCGAGCGCTGATTAAACCAGGCGATGCCGATCAGGATCGCTGCCGACACGATCGCGAGAATTCCGATCCAGAAATGGAGCAGGAAGGCGGCTAGGAGGAAGACCGGCATCCATGGCACGTCGAACAGCGCGCCGGCAACGGGACTGGCGATCGTCGTCCGGACGGAATCGAAATCGCGCATTGCCTGGCTCGCCGCAGCCGCGTTCGTCGACATCACCTGCTGCAGGATTTTCGGCGCAAGCACGCTATCGAGGCGCAGGCTCGCGCGGACGAGCAGCCGGTTTCGAACCATGTCGAGGGCGGCCAAGGCGACCAGCGCAAGCGCGAGCGCGATGGTGATGAACAGCAGCGTAGTCTTGGCGCCGGTCGCGACGACCCGGTCGTAGACCTGCAGCATGTAAATCGCCGGTGCGAGATACAGGAGGTTGATGAGAAAGCTGAAAACGGCAGCCGCGACGAAGTGCGGTTTGCAGCTCCGGAGGGCGTCGGCAATTACCGGCGGGAAGTCGATTCCGGCGAGCTTCATTGGATCAGCTCATTGCTCACGGAAGGACCGCCAGAAAGTCCCGGCCAAAGGACCGAATAGCATATCGAGGGCCGTCCGTTTCCGCACGGAAAGCACGACATCGGCCGGTAGTCCTGGCCGCAGATTGCCGTGCCCAAGAGTCTGACGGACGCGGTTCATTTCCGCCCCGGGCACCACGACTTCGGCGCGGAAATACGAACGCCCGGTCCTTTTGTCCTGAAAGCTGTCGGCGGACATCGTCCGGACCGTGCCGTGCAGCAACGGAAGCGTGCGGTCGTGTACGCTGACGAAGCGGACCTGCGCCGTTTCGCCCTCTGCAACCTCGTCTGCATCGGTGGGATCGACCTGCGCGCGAATGACGAGCGACCGGCCCTCGGGTACGATTTCCATCACCGGTTTGCCCGGCTCGATCACACCGCCGACAGTGAAGGCAGAAAGGCCCACTACCGTCCCACTGGTGGGCGCTCGGAGACGAGATCGCTCGAGCTGCTCGCGCGCGGCGATAAGCTTCGGCAGCAGCTCCGATAGTTTTTCCTGCGTGTCGCGCAGTTCGGCGGCGACATCCTCGAGCGATTTGCGCGACAGGCTGAGGTCCTGCATCCGCGTTTCGCGGATCGTCTGGCCCGCGCTCGCATGTTCAGCGGCGAGTGCGGCCTGCTGACGCTGGAGGTCGGCCTGCGCACGCTCGAGCGATCGAACTCGCGAAAGCGGTGCAAGGTCTTTCGCCTGAAGCTTGCGCTGACCCTCCAACTCCTCGGCGATGAGCCCCTCCTGCTCGGCCGCGTAGCCGCGCTGTTTGATGTAACCCGATCGCTGTTCGGCGAGTTGTCTCGAGCGTTGAAGCAGCACGGACTTCTGCGCCGAAAGCGCCGCCGTCCGTGCCCGCATTTGCGACCGCTGCAGCTCGAGCGCTTGCCGGGCGAGTTCGCGATCGTCAGCCGAAAGACCGGCGTATTCGGCCGGTGTGGCAAGATCGCGCTGTCCACTACGCTCGGCAAGCAGACGGGCGCGCTGCGCAAGCAGGGTGAGATAGTCGCTCGTCAGCGCACGTTCGGCGGCACGAAGCTCCGGCGCGGCGAGGTCGATCAGCGGCTCTCCCGCCCGCACCTTCTGCCCTTCGCGAACATGGATGGCAGTCACGAGGCCGCCGTCGCGATGCTGAACCGCCTGGCGGTTGCCTGACACCGCAATCACGCCGCGCGCGTGAACACCGTCGGCGAGCGGCATGAAACCCGCCCAGAGCAATATGGCGAGGAGGAACCCCGCCATCACCAGCATTCCCGTGCGTATGTCGCTCCGGGGATCGCTGACCTGCCGCTCATCGAGCGGTGGTAAGTCAAGGGCCATCGTCATGTCAGCCGAAGCTTACAGCGTCGACCGCGATGCGCCATCGCCTTCCAACTGTGATCTCCACGAAAACCTCACTCCCCGGAATGACCGGGGCCTCGTTGGTCGTTTGTCGAGTTGAGTCAAGCGCTTGGTGGGCCCGGCTTCCAATCCGGAACACCCTGACCTAGCACTTGGCTCTCGGCCTTAACGAGGAGCGGGCATGACGGACAATGAAGCGATCGGCGCCGTCGTCGATGAGATGTATGCGATGATTTCGGGACCGGCTGGCCCTCGCGACTGGTCGCGGCAGGACAATTGCTTCCTGCCCGAGGCGCGGCAGGTGCGTACCTGGGTCGACGATTCGGGCCGGCCGCAGATGTTGAGCATGACCCTCGACGATTATGCGCAAAACACCCAGCCCTTCTTCGACGCAAATGCTTTCTACGAGATCGAAACGGAACGGCGAATCGACCTGTTCGGCAACATCGCGCACGTGTGGAGCGGCTATGAGGCGCGAAGCTCGCTCGATGACGAGCAGCCAGAGCGGCGCGGGATCAATTCCATCCAGCTGTTCCGCCATCCCGAGCTCGGCTGGCGGATCATCCATATGATCTGGGACAACGAGCGCTAGCCGATCTCGCCGCATTCGCGATTGGCGGGAACCGCGACATCCATCCTCTTCGGGGGCGGCAGGTTGAGGCCGCCCATGATGGCGATAAATTCCTCGACGGTTCGCCCTCCGCCAAGGCGCGGATTGCGCTCCCGCTCCTGGCCGACGCTGCTTACGCGCCGGTGCTGATAGTCGTGACCGGGGTAAACCAGAGTCTCGTCCGGCAACGCAAAGATCTTTTCGTGGACCGAACGGTAGAGCGTCGCCGAATCGCCGTTCTGGAAATCGGTCCGCCCGCAGCCATCGATCAACAAAGCGTCTCCGGTGAACACCCTTCCGGCGCCAGGCTGGTCGAGGAAATAAGAATGATGATCGTCGGTATGGCCGGGCGTGTAGAGCGGATTCAGCCGGCACCCGCCAACGACGATCGGCTCGCCTTCCCGGACGGCCACATCGACGTGATCGGCCCCGCTCTTTTCCGGAACCGCCGCCTTTGATCCTGTCAATTCGCGCAAACGCCCCGCGCCCGTGACGTGGTCGGCGTGAATATGAGTCTCGATCGTATATTCGAGCGTAAGGCCGAGATCGCGCAACAGCTTGAGATCGCGCTCGACCGTCTCCAGCACCGGATCGATCAGCGCCGCCCGGCGTGTGTCCTCACAGGCGATCATATAGGTGTAAGCCGAGGATTGCGGCTCGAACAGCTGGCGGAACAACACGCGAAATCAGCCCTCCCGGGAATGACTTAGCAGGCGCGGCGGTGTGCGCTCAAGCGGCCGCCACGACCCGGCCGACGCATTCCCCCAAACCGACGCGAACCGCGCTTTCGCGCTCGCACCACGCGCGCAAGATGATCTCGTCACCGTCCCCGAGGAAGCTGCGGGTCTCTCCCGTCGGAAGCTGTACCGGCTGCTTTCCTCCCTGGCTGATCTCCAGCAACGATCCCAATCCCTCGACGCTGTCCGTCGACAAGGTCCCGGTCCCGATGAGGTCGCCCGGTTGAAGGTTGCAACCGTTGGAGCTGTGGTGGGCGACGATCTGCGCCGCGCTCCAGTACATTGCCGCATCGGCCGAGCCGCGCGACAGCACGTGCGGCGCGACGCCCGCTGAACGCATCTGCTCGGTCGACAAAGTGACCTCGAGCTGGATCTCCAGCGCGCCCTTTTTCCGGTCGGCCGGATCATCGAGATAAGCGAGCGGTGCCGGGTCGCCCGATGGCCGCGGCGGCATGGCCTTGCGGAAGGGCGCCAATGCCTGCGGACTGACGATCCAAGGCGAGACGCTGGTCAGGAAATTCTTGGCGAGGAACGGCCCGAGCGGCTGATATTCCCACGCCTGAATGTCGCGCGCGGACCAGTCGTTGAGCAGGCAATAGCCGGCGATATGATCGGCAGCTTCGGCAATCGGGATTGGCGATCCCAGCTCATTGCCGCGCCCGATCCAGATCCCGAGTTCCAATTCGTAATCGAGACGAGCGCTTGGGCCGTATTCGGGAGCTTCCGAGTCCGGCGCCTTTCGCTGGCCGTGGGGCCGGATGACGGGTTCGCCCGACGCTCGAACAGAGCTCGCCCGCCCGTGGTAGCCGATGGGCACATATTTATAGTTCGGGAGCAGGGGATTGTCGGGCCGGAACTGCTTCCCGACATTCGTCGCATGGTGAATGCCGACGTAAAAATCGGTGTAATCGCCGACGAAACAGGGAACGTGCATGCGCGCTTCCGTCTGACCGATCAGCTCCGGCTCGACGTCATCGCGGTAGCGCAAATCGCTCAGTATCTCCTGTACGCGCAGACGAAGCTCGCGCTGAGCGTCCGAACCGCGCGCAAGCCAGCCATTGAGCACCGGTTGCGACAAATCCTCGCGCCACTCCTCGTCGAGCAAGTCAGCGATACCGACGAGATCGAGCACGAAGTCTCCGATCGCCATGCCCGCACGGCGACGCCTATTCCCCACGGAGAAAATGCCGAGCGGCAGGTTCTGAACTGGAAAATCGCTGCCTTGGGCGGTTTCGACCCAGCTGACCCGCGACGGATCGTTCGTCTCGTCGATCACGGCAGCTGCGCCTTGGGAAAACCCGACCACGCTTGGTCATAGTCCGGTTGCGCGCGGTCGAGCGCCCAATCGGTCGGTCGATAGGGCCAACAGGTTTCGACCATGAACGCCATCGATCCTTCAATCTTGACCGGCTTGAGCTCGGACGCACCGGCTTTGCGCCAGCTTTCGACGTCCGGCCCGTGGCCGCTCATCAAATTGTGCAAACTGAGACCGCCCGGTGCGAAGCCCTCGGACTTTGCATCGTAGGCGCCGCTGATCAGTCCCATCGCCTCGCTCATCACATTGCGGTGGAACCAGGGCGGTCGGAATGTGTCCTCTGCGACCATCCAGCGCGGCGGGAAAATCACGAAATCGGCATTGGCGCGACCCGGAACGTTGCTTGGGCTGGTCAGCACGGTGAAGATGGATGGATCGGGATGGTCGAAGCTGACGGTGCCGATCACATTGAAGCGGGAGAGGTCGTATCGGCAGGGCGCATAATTGCCGTGCCACGCGACCACGTCGAGCGGCGAATGTTCGAGCGTCGTCGCCCAGAGGTGGCCCAGGGATTTCTGGATGACTTCGGTCGGCTCGTCGCGATCCTCGAACCAGGCGACGGGCGCTTCGAAATCGCGTGGGTTGGCCAGGCCGTTGGAACCGATCGGACCCAGTTCGGGCAGACGGAACGGCAGCCCGTAATTTTCGGCGACATAGCCGAACGATTCCCCTTCGAGCAGCTGGACTTTGAACTTCATTCCTCGGGGCACGATTCCAATCGAACCCGGCCCAATCTCAAGTCGGCCCAGCTCGGTCTGGACCTCAATTGCGCCCTGACGCGGTATGATGACCAACTCACCGTCTGCATCCACGAAAACGCGGTCGTCCATGCTCTTGCTCGCCCGATAGAGGTGCACCGCACAACCCTCGAGATCCTCGGGGATGCGGGCGTGGAGCATGGTTGCAAGGCCGTCGACGAAATCTGCATCTGCAGGCAGATCGGCCGGTGGATTCCAGCGCAGGCAATTCGGCGCGAGCGGCCTCACCGAGGGCGGCGCGGCGAAGAGCGGGGCCCCCTGATAAACGACGAACGGCGGGTGATCCGCTGTGGGCCGCATCCGGTACAACCAGGACCGGCGATTCTCGTGCCGTGGCGAGGTGAAGGAGCTTCCCGACAGCTGCTCGGCATAGAGACCATAAGCCGGACGCTGTGGGGAGTTGCGGCCCGTCGGAAGCGCACCGTCGACCGCCTCGCTCGCGAAATGGCTGCCGAACCCGGTCAAGTAACGAAGCACGTCTGACATGCGCGCCGGTTAGAGCGTCGGCCCCAGAAACTCAAACGAACCTGAACTCAAACGGGCGCGGCTCGTTTGAGCCGCGCCCGCGCCCAGGCGGGGACTCGCAACCCGCCCGCGCTCGTTCGAGCACTCAATTGTGGTTGACGTTCACGTCGATCTTGTCTGGGACTTCGACAGTGGTCTTGCTCCCGCCGAGACCGAGTTGGCCACGGAACAAGAACAGCAAGACCAGCACGACGATGATGAGAAGGACGACGGCAAGGACTCCGCCTCCCCCGCCACCGCCCGTTTCCACGATGGTCGTTCGTTCGCCGTTGTCGCGATCATCGGCCATGGAAACTCTCCCTGTGATTTGCTGTTGTATTGGCGAAACGAACGAACCGGTGGCGGACCGGTTCCGGATGGAGGGTCGGTGATGAAATCAGTCGGTTTTATGTTTTCGGTGACTTTGCTGGCGCTTTGCTCGTGCAATCGACAGACGGAACAGCCGGCCACCAATGCGCCCGCCGAGTCGACGAACGCCGCGGTTCCACCTGCGCCGGAGAACGTCGTCACGAATGCCGTGCTGGCGAATCAGCCGACGCCGCTCGCCGAACCTACAGGTCCGATCGACCCGAAGAGCGCGGAAGGCGCGGGCCAGGTGGTGCAGCATTATGGCGCCCTGATCGAACAGAAGCGCTTCGCGGAGGCGCGCGCTTTGTGGGGCGATCCGAATGGTGCAGCGCAATTCGAATCAAGACTGAAAGGTTACTCGGACGCGCATCTCGAAATCGGCAATCCCGGCGACATGGAGGGTGCGGCGGGTTCCATCTACATCACGATCCCGGTGATCCTTTACGGCGAGACCAAGTCCAACGAACCGTTCAAATGTTCTGGAGAAGTGACTCTTCGCCGAGTGAACGACGTGCCCGGTTCGACGGAAGAACAGCGACGGTGGCGCATCTCCACGATCGAATGTTAGCCAGCGTGTCGCGCTAAGGCGCACATTAGGATTCGGTTGCGTGGTCATGGCGCTCGACCTCCCGATGCGGGAAGCGATCGCGGATGCGTGTGTTGAAATAGACGCCTTTGGCGAAAGCCAAGCCGAGCGCTTCGGCGACTTGCGGCGGCACGCCGGAATAGACGTAGCGGCGGCCGGTGACGAATTCGACCCACAACTCGCTCGCTTCATGATCGTAAGCGAAACGGCGGATGACGGTAGAGGGCATGTCGGCTTAACGCTCGATCGAGCGCATCGTGGCAGCCGGATTTATGATAGGTTGGCGAATGCCAATGTCGGGGCGTTCGAGTCGCGGACCCGCTGACGCCCCTTGGAGGAGCAGCGCGATGGTTGAACCGGTCAAAATCCTTGCATTAGTCGGCTCACTCGCCAGCTTCGGCGCATTGGCCGGCTGCGCGGCACAGCCGTACGGGACGTCCGAGGCAATCGGACAATCCAGTGCACGCCAATGTTTCCTCGCCAATGAGGTCCACAGCTATACGCCCGGCCCGGACGGTTTCGTGAACGTCAACGTGGGTGGCGACCGCTGGTTCGGCATGCGGCTGAACAGCTCCTGCCCGCATATGGACTGGCTGATGCAGATCGCGATCCGACCGCGCAATTCGAACTGGCTTTGCGAAGGCCAGAATTCGTTCCTGATCGCGCCTGACCCGATCGGCCTGAACCGCAGCTGTTTCGTCAGTGACATCCGGCGGTTGACCCCCGGTGAAGTCGCTTCGATCCGGCCGACTGGAACGCGCTCCGTCAAGCGCGCTTGAGCGAACAGCAGTTTGATCTAAAATCGGCGGTCCGGTCGGACTGAGACAGGGGTATGCGCCATGATGAAATCTTCGACGTTCGTCCTTTCGTTATTGGGTTGCGCGGCTCTCGCGGGGTGCGCGGGACAGCAGGCCGGAACTCCAAGCACCCAGGCCAGCGGCCGGCAGTGTTTCCTTCCGAGCGAGGTCAATAGTTTCAACGCAACCAAGGATGGCAATGTGGACGTCCAGGTGGGGGCCAGCCGTTACTATCATCTGACCCTCGGCGGCGGTTGTCCGAACAATATCAACTTCGCGACGAGCGTCGGCATCCGGGCAACGGGCGGGGGCTCATTCGTATGCGAGGGCATGGACGCGGAGCTGATCGTCCCCGATCCGTCGGGAACTCAGCGGTGCCCGATCACGGCAGTCCATGCGATCAGCAAGGATCAATATCTCGCCAACCGCAAGGGCTGATCACCCTTAGGCGGCGTCCGGCGCAGGCAGGACGCCGCGCGGTCGGCTAAGTGCGCCAATCATGCCGCCAAGGGCAAGGACGGCGCCGATCACGGCAATGGCGGTCCAGCGATAACCTTCGATCGCCGTCGAGAAGGCCATGGCGATGATCGGCACCAATACGCTTGAATAAGCGGCCTTCGCGGGCCCGATCTTGCGGACGACGGGGTAATAGAGGCTGAAGGTGAGCACCGAGGCGGGCAGCGCGAGATAGAGCAAGCCGAGCCAATAGCCCGGGCGCGTGTCGAAGACCGGCGGACCCGTCATCGCGAACGCAATGGCTCCGTCGATGAGTGCTCCTGCAGCCATCGACCAGGCGATCATCGGGAACAACGGAATCCGGCGGACTTCGTCCCGCGCCTGCAGGACATTTCCCGCCGCCGCGCCAAGCATTCCGACAAAGGTAAGACCGATGCCAGCCCTGATCTCCGCCGCGCGAGCGGAATGTTGCTGAAACTCATGGACGAAGAGCAAAGCAATTCCGGCGATCGCGACCAGCGAGCTGGAGAGGAAACGGGTCGTCGGCTTGTGGCCGAGGAATGCCCAGGCAAGCAACGTGCTCGGGATCATCAGCAGGGCAAAGATCGTCGCGACGACCCCCGAAGTGATGTGCCGCTCGGCGAGATATACCGCGAGGAAATTCACTGAGAATTGGGTGAAGCCGAGGAACGCGACCGGTGTCAGAGCGGAGCGGGCGAGCCGCAGATCGTGTCCTTTGAATGCGGCGACCGCTGCCATCGCAACGGCGGCGATGGCGAAGCGGTAGGTCACCGACCACTGCGCTGGAACGATACCCAATTGGTCGCGGATCACGATCCAAGTCGAGCCCCAGATCGCCGTGAAAATGATGAAAGGGAGCGTGACGTTCCTGAAACTGGATCCTTGTCCGCCGCTCACAGCGCGGCAATCGCTGAGGCTAGCTGCGCGACCTCGGCGTCCCGCTGGTCCCAGCTGGTAACCAGACGAATCTCTCCTGGTCCCCAGTCGTAGAAATCCACGCCTTGGCGCCGCAGATGCTCCGCCTCATCCACGCTCGTGCGAAGAAATAGCTCGTTCGCCTCAACCGGATAGATGAGCCGATCCGGCGCGGCCTTCGCCAGAGACTGGGCCGCCGCGTTCGCCGCCCGCGCATTGTCGAGCCACAGGCCGTTTTCGAGCAGCGCAAGGATTTGTGCGGCCAGCATGCGTCCTTTGGAAAGCAGATGGCCCGCTCGCTTCCGCCGCACTTCGATTTCGTCCGCCAGTTCAGTCCTGAAGAGGATCAGCGCCTCGGCGTTGAGTCCGCCGTTCTTGACGAACCCGAAACTGAGGGCCTCCACGCCTGCGCGCCACGTCACGTCGGCCGGACTCTCGCCGGTTGTCGCGAGCGCATTGGCGAACCGGGCGCCGTCCATATGAAAAGCGAGGCCGCGCTGTTTCGCGAGCTTGCCGAGAGCGGCGACCTCATCCGCGCGATAGACGAGCCCATATTCGCTCGCATTGGTGATCGACATGGCCGCTGGCTGTACCTGATGCACGTCCTTGCGAACGCGATCGCAGGCCTGCGTTACGGTTTCCGGATTGATCTTGGCGCCCGGACCGTCGAGGAGGATGAGCTTGGCGCCGCCGGTGAAGAACCCCGGAGCACCCGCCTCGTCCACCTCGATATGCGCGTCCCTATGGCAAAGGATCGCGCGATACGGCGGGCAGATTGCTGCGAGCGCGAGGCAATTCGCGGCAGTCCCGGTCGTCACCCAGAAAGCACGAACGTCGGTCTCGAACAGCTCGGAAAAGGCAAGGTCTAGTCGAGCGCTCCACGCATCGCCGTCATAGGCGGTGTCGATCCGGTTCGAGGCGATGATCGCCTCGATGACCTTGGGGTGCGCGGCCGCGGCATTGTCCGAGAAGAAGCGCATTCCGCCGCATGGCGAGCCCAGGTGCGAGCGTCAATGCGGGGATCGCCTGCTCCGCTGATCCCCGGGATCAGTTGTAGAAGGCGGTGGTGCTGCCGGTGAGGATTGAACTCACGACCTCAGCCTTACCAAGGATGCGCTCTACCACTGAGCTACGGCAGCACTTTGTCCGGAAGTGGCGCGCCTATGACGGCGTGGCCCTTCGCCTGTCAACCCGGGTTGCGAGCCGGGAGCGCGCGAGCCATGTGGTTCATATGGCAGCGAAAGACACGGAACGCCAGGAACGGCTGGCTGCGGCGCTCCGAGAGAATTTGCGCAAGCGCAAGGCTCAAGGGCGCGCGACCGACGAGAAGGAGAAGCCGCGGGGCTAGCGCGGCCGATGCGTGGTGCCCTTTCCAGCCGTGATGAAGAGCGCAACCACCGGCCCTTCGGCATCCGCCGTGTGCCAGGCCCCGGGCGGATTGATGGCATAATCGCCGGCGCTAAGGGAATAGGAGCATTTCGACCCGTCCGGCAGCTCCTGATGCAGCGTCATCTGTCCCTGGAGGCAGCAAACAACCTCGTCTCCGGCGGGGTGCATCTCCCAACTCGTCCAACTTTCCTCGAAGCGGAACAGACTGACGATCCGCCCTTCGTCGAGATCGCCAGCGTGCCGCTCGAGATATTCGTCGTACCACTCCGGGCCCGTGAACTGCGATTCGGAAATGGCGCGCGCGCCAAGTCCAAGATGAATCGGGAAATCGTAGAGCGACTTGCCGTTCATTAGGCTGTGGGTTCGATCGGAGCGCAGGCCCGCTGAAGCCAGGCCAGATCCGGCCCGGACAGCCTCGGCCCGATCTTGGCCAACACATGAGCATGATAGCAATTCAGCCAGATCAGCTCCTCCGGCTCCAGCATTTCCGCCGCGACGAGCCGGCGGTCGATCGGCGCGAAGGTCAGGGTTTCAAAGCCAAGCATTTCCTTTTCGGCGCCTTCGATCTCGCGCTCGACGACGAGCACAAGATTCTCGATGCGAATCCCGTACTCTCCTGTTTTGTAATATCCCGGCTCGTTGGAAAGGATCATGCCCGGAAGCAACGGCTCGTCGCCACCGCTTTGGGAGCTCCCGACCGGCGAAATGCGCTGTGGCCCCTCATGCACCGAAAGGAAACTGCCAACTCCGTGGCCGGTCCCATGAGCATAGTCGAGACCCGCTTCCCACAAGGGCCGCCGGGCAAAACTATCGAGTTGGCTGCCGCGTGTGCCCTTCGGAAAAACGGCGGTCGCGATCGCGATATGGCCCTTCAGCACTCGGGTGAAACGATCACGCATTTCATCGGTGGGCTCGCCGATCGGCACGGTGCGAGTGATATCGGTCGTGCCGTCGACATATTGTCCGCCAGAATCAATGAGGTAGAGCGAGCCCTTCTCCAGCTTCCGATTGGTCTTCTCGCTCGACTTGTAGTGGACGATGGCGCCGTTCGGACCCGCACCTGAGATGCTGTCAAAGGAGAGGTCGCGCAACGCGGGCGATTCGCGGCGCAGGGACTCAAGTTTGTCCGAAGCGAGCAGCTCGTCGACTTCTCCTGTTGGGGCCTCCTCGTCGATCCAGCGGAGAAAGCGCGCGATGACGGTCCCGTCGCGTTCCTGCGCGGCTTTTTGACCGGCAATCTCCACGGGATTTTTGACGGCTTTGGGAAGAACCACAGGATCGCGCAGCGGCAGGATCTTCGCGCCCGCGCGCTCCAAAGCGTCGAAGATTGCGGCGACGGCACGCTCGGGGTCGACGACGACTGTCTTGTCCGTCAGCCCGCCGAGCGCATTTTCGAATTCGGAACGTTCGTGAAGCCGCACGCCATTGCCTAGATGCTTCCCGACATCGGGTCCGATCTTCTCCGAAGCCACAAACAAGTCAGCAGTGCCGTCGGCGTGGACCAGCGCGTAAGCCAGCGCGACGGGGGTGTGGGTGACATCCTCCCCGCGGACGTTGAACGCCCAGGCTATAGAATCGAGAGCGGACAGCACCGCTGCGTCCGCGTGCTGCTTGGTGAGCCAGTCGCCGATCTCCGTGCGCTTCTCGGCCGCCGATTTGCCGGCATATTCGTCCGCCTGGACGACCAGCTTGGCCTTCGACGCCTCGGGCCGATCCGCCCAGATTTCGTCGATGGGGTTGCGCCCGACCGGAACGAGCTCCGCTCCACGGCTGGCGAGCGCTTCCTTGGCTTTCTTCACCCAGTCGCTGGTGTGCAGCCATGGGTCGTAGCCGACCCGCGCGCCTTCAGGCGCATGCTCCTTGAGCCAGTCGGTCGTGCTCGTTTCCGGCACTGACTGATAGCTCCACTCGGTCGGGCTAACCTGTTGGCGGACCTGCAGAGTGTAGCGACCGTCGACGAAGATCGCCGCTTCCTCGGGCAAGACGACGGCAGAACCGGCCGAGCCTTGGAACCCGGTCAGCCATGCCAGGCGCTGAGCGTAGCTCCCAACATATTCGCTCATATGCTCGTCTGTCAGAGGGACGACAAAGCCGTCGAGCTGTTCGGCTTTGAGCTGCTCGCGCAGCGCTTTCAGGCGGTCGGCATAGCTGGACATGGATTAGCTCCCTCACCTCTCAGCTAGGCCAACATCGGCCCTTCTTAAAGACCCAGGGACGTGCGCGTGTCCGCAAAAAGCAGTGAATGCATCGTTCTGTATGCGCCGTGATCGCCTGCGATTCCTGAGGCGCTTCTCTAAGTCGGCGCTGATGTCTTGCTGATTGGCACACAATCGACGCGACTGAGCGGAGGCGGGGCACCTGCTTGCAATTTGAGGCGCGGAGTCAGCGTCACCAGACGTCGAACGTAAGCGTCGGTGAACACGGTCGCGCACTTGCGGTTGAGATGCGACCATTCGGGGATCACCAGTTTCTGCGCCTGTGCGAGATCATCGGCGTGAATGCCCTTAACGTTCGCGCCCGTCAGAAGTGCATCCCAACCCATCGACTTCGGAAGCCTCTTGTCTTCCACTACGCGCAGCTCAGGGGCAGAAGGCGGTCGAATGAAGATCACATCACCGCCGCGCTCGCGAATGCGCCGAACAGCTTCAGCGCTTCGAGCGATCACGTTTCTCGCAATGAACGGCGGTAGCGGCGGACCCTTGAATACGTTCCAGGCGTGCCTGGCATGATCCCGCAAATAGGAGTCGGTTTCGATCCGGTCCCACATGAAATATTGTCGACCGTCGAGGGTCTCCGAGATCTTCCAGACTTCGTCGTAGGGACCGTACGTTTCCTTGCGCAAACCATGGTCGAAGCGCGCAATCCAGCGGCTCAGCCGATAGTCGGAATCCATGAACGCCAAATGCCGCTGAAGCCAGCGATCGAGCCACAGGCCGGTCAGCTGTGAGGGCTTATCGTTCTTTTCGAAATTCTTGAGATACGGTCCGCCGATACCGACACCCTGCGGTCGGAAATAGCTGAGATCGGCGAGGCCGAGGATCAAGAGCCCTTTGAACTTCGGATCGTTGGCATAGCTCTCGAGAAGCGCTCGGGCGTTAGTCCCGACGATGGCCGTCTGCACCGGACGGATGCCGGTCAGTTGCTGAAAGCGATCGAGATCCGTGTCGAACAGGATTCGGCTGTCTCCGACGATGGTGACGGGAGCCGCGTCGGCGAGGCGCCGCTGCTCTGCCCAGGCCTGCGGGCTGTCGTCGAGATCCCCTGCCCGCAAGCCGATGCTGGACCGGGCTTGCCACTCCCAAAATGAGAGCAGCACGACGAGGGCGAAGAAAACGATCGTGCCGATCCGCGCCCATGGCTGCGTCGGAATGTCGCGCGTCGGGACCGGCTGCGCCTGACCGGGTCGGTTCGCAGCGGTTTTCCTGAGACCCGACGGGAGCGCACCTTCGCGGACGCCCCGCACGTCGCCCCCATGGGCCTCAGAATGCGAAGTAGATGAAGGCATTGCCTTGCCCCTGTTCGACCAGCACCGCGAAGGCCATCAGAGTCCAGACGCAGGCGACGACCATCGATGGCGAGCGTTCGAGCACGACTTCAAGCGTCGTGTTCCGCATCGCCACATGGGTTGCGAAAATGCCGCCGACGATGAACACCGCGATCATCATCGGCCCGGCAGCAATTAGCGGCTCCGGGTTTACCGACATGCCGGCCATGCCGGTGAGCACCGTATGGGCTTCTTCGAAAGTCTTGGCGCGGAAGAACACCCAGGTAATGTTCACGAGGAGGAAGGTGAGAAGCGCAAGGCCGACGAGTGTGATTCGTCCCGGAGTGAAGCCCTTGAAGCGCCCTCGCAGCCAGCGCTCGACCGATAGATAGAGACCGTGGAGCCCGCCCCACACGACGAAGGTCCAGTTGGCTCCGTGCCATAATCCGCCGAGCAGCATCGTGCCCATCAGCGCCATATAGGTCCGTCCCGCTCCATGGCGGTTTCCACCGAGGGGTATGTAGAGATAGTCGCGCAGCCAGGATGACAATGTGATGTGCCAGCGGCGCCAGAAGTCGGAGAATCCGACCGCGCCATAGGGAAAGCGGAAATTGTCGGGCATGGCGAAGCCGAGGCACAGGGCCACTCCGATCGCCGAAGTCGAATAGCCCGCGAAATCACAAAAAATCTGGCCAGCGAAGGCGAGCGTCGCGACCCAGCTGTCGAGCATGCCCGGGACTTTGTCATGAGCATCGTAGACCGCTTCGACTACTGGCGAGAGAAAGCCGTCCGCGAGCACCACTTTCTGAAACAAGCCGAGAGTCAGCAAAGCGAGGCCGAAGAACAATTGATTGGCAGTCGCCTTACGCGGCTTCTCGAACTGTGGGACGAGTTCGGTCGGCCGCATGATAGGTCCCGCAACCAGGTGCGGAAAGAAGGTCACGAACAAAGCATAATTGAGGAAGCTGCCCGCGGGCGCCGAGCGCCGCAGATAGACGTCCAGCGTGTAAGACAGCGTGGCAAACGTATAAAAACTGATGCCGACGGGAAGGACGATGCCCCACTGCGGCGGATGGTAGATGATTCCGATCGAGGCGGCGATGCTCACGAAATTTTCGAGCAGGAAACCGCCGTATTTGAAATAGCCCAACATGCCGAGATTCACGATGACCGAGGTCAGCATCCACAGCTTGCGAGTCCGCTCGCGCCGGGCGCGCACCATCCATTGTGCCGCCCACCAATCTACAACCGTCGAGACCCAAAGCAGAATGACGAACGGCGGATTCCACGCCGCGTAGAAAAGATAAGACGCGATCAGCAGATTGATCTTCTTCTGGTGCCAGCTGAACGGTGCGTTGTGCAGAGCCAGCACGATCGCAAAAAAAGCCAAAAAGGTTAGCGAATTGAAGATCATCGGGCACTCGACCGGTGCCCGCTCGCCCCACTGTTCATGCGACAACTCCCCCAAGCTGTACGCGCCGGCCGCAAAAGTTAGCGGATTGCCTGGCGAGACGCTTGCACGCGCAACAACTTAGCGCAAGCCGGATCGGGGCCTGTTCTGTGCGACTAGACCTATTCGGAATCGTAAGGTCCGCTTTCCACCCAAAGCAGACATTCATGACCTTTTCCCCTTCCGGTCAGCGGCTGTCGCGTTAAGAGCGCGGCATGGACAAGCCGGTCTCCCTTCCCGCCCCGCCGCTCGCCGAGCAGCGGCCCTACAGCTACGAGCGCCACGGCGTCACAATCGACGATCCATGGCACTGGCTGCGCGACCCCAAATATCCAGAGGTGAGCGACCCGGACGTGCTCGCCAATCTCCACGCCGAGAACGACTATTTCCAGGCCTGGGCGAAGCATCAGCAGCCGCTGATCGACGAATTGTTCGAGGAGATGAAGGGCCGCATCAAGGAGGAGGACAGCTCGGTTCCGCTACGCGACGGCGGCTTCACCTACTGGTGGGCATTCCGGCCAGGCGCGCAGTACCGGACCTGGTACCGCAAACCTGTCGATGATGAGGGTGGCTCAACAGAGATTATCTTCGACGAGCCGGTCGAGGCTGAAGGCAAGGATTATTTCCGTCTAGGCGCTTTGGAAGTCAGTCCCGATGGGCGTCTGCTCGCGGTTCTGGTCGACGACAAGGGCTCCGAACGCTTCCACCTGCGCATTCGCGATCTCGCCACGGGCGACCATCTCGAAACAGTGACCGAGATCGCCATCGGACAGCCGGTGTGGTCAAGCGACAGCGCCGGAATTGTATTCACGGAGGTCAACGAGCACTGGCGGAGCTATCGCGCGCGTTACCACAGGCTCGGTAGCGCCCCCTCCGACGACGTCACAATTTACGAAGAGACCGAGGAGCTCGGTTTCAGCGTCGGTGTCGGCCATTCGCAGGACCGGAGCCTCATCTTCGTCTCGACCGGTGACAATGCGACGAGCGAAGTCCGGTTCGTCTCCGCCGACGATCCATCGCAACCACTGATGCTCATATCCCGGCGCAAACCCAACCGCGAATATCATGTCGACGCGGCGCACGGGAAACTGTGGCTCCACACCAACGACGATCACGTGAACTTCCGCATCGCCGAAGCCGATCCCGCGAACCCCGGCGAGTGGCGGACGGTGATCGCCGGCTCGGACCGCGTCTATCTAACCGGCGTCACATCCTATCGCGACCATCTCGCGATCAGCAGCCGCGTCGACGGCCTCGATCAGCTCATGTTGCGCACTTATGCGGGCCAAGAGCGGCGGATCCCGTTCAAGGAAGCAAGCTACAGCGCCTTCTTCCACGGCAATCCCGAGTTTGCGCCCGACTCCTACCGCCTCGGCTATTCGTCGATGGTCACGCCGATGACGACCTATGATTATCATCCGGCGACGGACGAGCTGGAGGTCCGGAAGGTCCAGGAGATTCCGTCCGGCTATGACGCCGAACAATATGCGACCGAACGGCTGATGGTGGACGCGCGCGACGGCGCGAAAGTCCCGGTGTCGGTCGTATACAAGAAGGGCTTCGAGAGGGACGGCTCGGGCAAGCTCTTCCTCTATGGCTACGGCTCTTACGGCTTCGCTATCCCGCCCACTTTCAACAGCAATCGCATCAGTCTGCTCGACCGCGGCTGGGTCTGCGCGATTGCGCACGTCCGCGGCGGCGACGACCTCGGCTACAAATGGTTCCTCGACGGCAAGCTCGACAAGCGAACGAACACGTTCAACGACTTCGTCGATGTGGCGAAAGGGCTGATCGCCGCCGATTTCACCAGTGCGGGAAAGATCGCAATCAACGGCCGATCGGCCGGCGGGGAGTTGGTCGGTGCGGTCGTGAATACCGACCCGGAATTGTGGGGCGCCGCGGTCGCCGACGTACCCTTTGTCGATGTGGTCAACACCATGCTCGACGACACTCTTCCGCTCACCCCGGGCGAATGGCCGGAATGGGGAAATCCGATCACCGACAAGACGGTGTTCGACCACATGCGCGACTACAGCCCCTACGACAATGTGAAGCCGCAAGATTATCCGCCGATGCTGATCACCGGCGGGCTCACCGATCCGCGCGTCACTTATTGGGAGCCGGCCAAATGGGTCGCGAAGCTCCGCGCCACCAAGACCGACGTCAACCTGCTGTTGCTCAAGATCAACATGGGCGCCGGCCACGGCGGCAAGTCCGGCCGTTGGGAAGGCCTGACCGAAGTCGCGGAGACCTATGCGTTCATCCTGACGCAGACCGGCAAGTGACCCGCCCGACGTTCGAGCTCGATTTCCACGCCGGCCCGGAGCACATTGACGAGCTCGGACACGTCAACAATGCCGTGTGGGTGCAATGGATCCAGCAAGTCGCGGTCGCTCACTGGGATTCGATCGCACCGCAGGAGCATAAGGACGCGTATTATTGGGTCGTGATCCGGCACGAGATCGACTATTTGCGCGCCGCTTTTGAAGGCGACCGGATCACCGCGCTTACCTGGGTAGGAGAGGCGCCGAAGGGGGCCAAGTTCGACCGGCATGTCGAGTTCACGGGCAATGACGGGCGGGTCTGCGTCCGCTCACGCACCGACTGGGCGATCATCGACAAGGCCTCCGGCCGTCCTATCCGCGTGCCCCCGGAGGTAGTGGCGCCATTCATGGCGACGGAGTAAGCAGCCGCCCATGATCCGGCCGGTCCTCTACGACGCCCCCCGTTCGTCCGCCGCATATCGAACGCGCATCGCTCTCAACCTCAAGGGCGTCGACTATGAGAGCCGCCCGGTGGACCTGCTCGAAGGTGAGCAGAAATCGTACGAGTATCGCGAGCTCAACCCACAGGGCCTCATCCCGATGCTGGAGATAGACGGGCACCGCCTGACCCAGAGCCTCGCGATCATCGTCTATCTCGACCAGATATTTCCCGACCCGCCGCTCGTCCCGCGCGATCCCGCTGACGGGGCGCATGTTCGCGCCATGGCTCTCGCCATCGCTTGCGACATCCATCCGTTGAACAATCTGCGAGTGCTCAAATATCTGTCCGGGCCGCTCGACATCCCGCAGGAGCAGCGCGACGTCTGGTATGCCCACTGGATCAACGAGGGACTGAGCGCGCTCGAAACGATGGCCAAGCCGGGCGCTGGACGATTCCTGTTCGGCGACGAGCCTACGATCGCTGATATCTGCCTCGTTCCCCAGCTCTTCAACGCGCGGCGGTTCAATGTGCCGATCGACGATTATCCAACGCTGCTGCGCGCCGATGGAAATGCGGACCAACTCGAAGCCTTCGCTAAGGCCCATCCCGACCGACAGGAGGTGCCCGCATGAACCGGGTCGACGACATCAACCGAGGAATGGGCGGCCTCAAACCGCTCGAATCGGTTGAGATCGAGTCACTCGCAGGGAAGGTCAGCGATGAAGAATGGGCAGTCCGGGTCGATCTGGCCGCAGCCTACCGAATGGTCGCTCATTATGGTTGGGACGACCTGATCTTCACGCATTTGTCAGCGAGGATTCCAGGGCCAGAGCATCATTTCCTGCTGAACCCCTATAACCTCATGTTCGAGGAGGTGACGGCCTCTTCGCTGATCAAGGTCGATGTGAACGGCAATCCGGTGGAGCCGACCCCGTTCATCACCAATCCGGCCGGCTTCACCATCCATTCGGCGATCCATATGGCGCGCGAAGACGCGTTTGCGGTGATGCATCTTCATACCCCCGCCGGCCAAGCGGTGTCCGCCAATTCAGAGGGCCTTTTGCCACTCACCCAGACCGCGATGCTGATCCGCGGCGACGTCGCCTTCCACGATTATGAGGGCGTCGCGGTCGACCTAGGTGAGCGCGAGCGGCTGGTGGAGGACCTTGGCGGCAAGAATGCGATGATCCTGAGGAACCACGGCACCCTCGCTGTCGGCAAGAATGTCGGCGAGTGTTTCATCCGCATCTATTATCTCGAGCGCGCGTGCCAGGCTCAGATCATGGCCTTGTCGGCGGGCGAAAATCTGAACAGTCCGCCCCAAGGCTCACCGGAGATTACGGCGCAGCAAGGCGCGATCGGCCTGCCGCTCGCAGCGAACCTGCTTGCGTGGCCGGCGCTCAAGCGCAAGGCCTACCGCCTCGACCCAAGCTTCGCCGCTTAAGCGCCTTGCGAGCGCAGCGAAGCGAGCCGTGGCCGCCCTCGCAAGGACCTCGGTCAGGCTGGCGCGGTGGCGACCTTGTCGCTGCCGACGTGGCGGGCGTAAAGCCAGCCGATCCCGATCAGGCTAAGCCCCAGCGCAACAAATGAGGCGATGCGGGTAACGCCTTCGAGGCCCGACGCATCGAAGAGGAACACCTTGCCGACCGCGGCGAGCATCAGCGCAAGGCTCGCGATGCGCCAGGCGCGCTGCTGGCGGTAAATGCCCCAGAGGAGAAAGCCGATGGCGAGCGCGATGGCGAGGATCGAGCGGAGGATGTCCTCTGCGACGGGCAGGCCCGGCTCGGTCAGCAGGGTGCCGTGGAACAGCTGGCGTAGCTCGGAGAAGGCGAACAGCACGATCAGCGCCATCTGCACGACGTCCAAACCTCGCGCGACCACGCCCGAGAGAGGCTGGACGGCGCGCCGTGCGGCCACGGCCAGGCCGAGCGCGAGTACGTAGACGGGAAGGAGCAGGTTGATGACGGGCCAGACGCCAACGGCCTGCGGGGTCCACAGGGGATTGTGGATGAGCAAGGTATAGAGCGTCTCGTGGGCCGCTGCAGCCATTGCGAACAGCAGCGCTGGCAGAGCGCGATGAAGGCGGATCGCGAGCAGCGCAGCCGCCGCGAGCGCCACTTCCCACACCGTGCGCTCGGCAAGTCCGAGGACGACGAAAGTTTGCGGTGAGGCGATCGCGAAGACATGCTTGTAGAGGCTGTGTACTCCGATCGCGGCGAGTAAGCCGGCGATCGACCAGCCCGACACCCGCTCGATCGATCGAAGGCGCCTGGCGGCGATCAGCACGGTCGCGGCAACAAGTGCGCCCGGGACGAGGAGCTTGGTGAGGGCGTCCTCGACGGGCGGGACAGCGGTCACCAGCACCGGCGAGCCGGCGAGCGAAGCGGCGCCCGCGGTGCTCCACACGAACAGGGGCGGCAGCGCCCAGCCGACGACAATGAGCACGCTCGACGCCAGCGCCGGAATCAGGCGTTGGTCGAGACGGTCGCCGAGCACCGCGATCGCTACCAGAAGCACGGGCGCGATCAACGGCTGGACCCGTTCGGGAAGGACCGCGGCTAGAGCGACGAAGAGCAGGATCGGCGCCAGGAATTGCGCGAAGATGCGGCCGAGCTCGAACCGCGCACGCCAGGCGAACAGCACGGCAATCGCGGACTGCGCCGCCCAGTGAAGCGAGTCGATCGAACTCATCGAAGTCCGTCCCGTCGACTACCTGTGAATAGGAATACGTGAGTATTCCGGCGGCTCCGAAGATCCATGCGACCGGCTCCAGCCGAGGATCGTCGGCCACCTGGCCGAGGTGCATCAGTGCGAGGCCGACCAGGCCGAGGGCTATTGCGGCCGCCCAGATCGGCAGGAGCAGGAGCGCGGCGGCGGCGAGCAGAATGGCGGTGACAGTGGCGAGCAGCGCGAAGCGCGGGTCGCTGCGCCGATCGGGGTGCGCCCAGCCGAGTGCGGCGCAGGCGCCGACGACGAGCGACAAGCCGGCAGCGAGCAGGCCGAACGAGAGGTCGTCCGAGCCGTCCGAATGATGGAAATGGTACATCGACAGGAGGAGTGCGCCAAGGCCGAGCGCGCCGACCTCCGACGCTTCGAGCAGGCCGCCCGAGCGCCACAAGCGTCGAACCGCCGGGCCGCCGTAGATCAGTGCACAGCCGACCATCACGAGCGCGAAGTCGGCGACCCTCGGAGTGGTCCAGACGCCCATCAGCAATAGGGCGACCAGCATGCCGACCGCGGGCAGCCGCGACAGGGCCGGATCGCGCCGGGCGAGCCAGATCGAGGCTACCGACAGCATTCCGAACAGCGCCCAGTTGAGGAGCGCAAAGCCGCCGGTGGCGACGAGCACGGCCATCTGCACCGCCGCGACGAGGCCGGCGATCAACTGCAACTGGTTCTTGCGGCCGCCGGCAAACCCAAGCGCTGGAATGCCGACGCCGAGCAACAGCAGGTAGAGGCCCAACGAGATGGCGCTTGGGGTGTCAAGGATGCCGCCGACGAGCAGCAAGATGCCCCAACCGAAGCCGCCGACTAGGGCACTCATACCGAGCCAAGCCCAGCGCTGGCTGCGCGACAAAGCGCAGAGACCAGAGACGGCGAGCGCGAGGTAGACGGACAGCAGAGGTACGTTGGGCTCGGTCGAGCCGACCAGCGCTGGCGCAGCGAGGCCGCCGGCGAGTCCGAGCAGCGCACTCGGTGGACCGAAGCGGGTGGCGAGGAACAAAGCGAGCGCCGTCACCGCGGCCATTCCGAGCATCGCGGTGAACGGGTTGATGAGGTGGTAGAGGTTCACAGCGACGAGGATGCTCGAGTAGAGGCTGGCGACACCGGCACCGGCGAGCGCCTGGCGCACGCGCGCATCGCGGATTCGTCCCTCGACGCGCAGCGCAAGCTCGGCTCCTCCGATCAGGAGCGTTCCGAAAACGAGGCCTGAAATCACGCGGATCGGAGGGGTCATTAGACCGGACTCGATCGACAGCTTCACGATCAATATGCCGGCGACGGCGAGCGTGATCCCCCCGGCCCAGATCGGCAGTCGGCGGCCGAACAGTTCCTCGAAGCCGATCCCAAGGCTCCACGGCCGGCGCTCGGGCTCCGTTTCCACGTCGACCGCCTCGACCGCCTCACTAACTAGCTCGACTGGGGGCACTTCGCCATAGAAGACGACCGCCGGGCGGTACTCGGGGGTGCCGGGAAGTTCGCGCGTCGCGTTCGGTTCGGGGGCCGCTGCGGCCTCCGGGGCGGTTGCAGGTTCAGGCCGCGTCCGTGCGAACTCGTAAGGTCTGCCCGGATCGAAGTCGGCGAGCTGCTCCTCGACCCGACGAAGGCGCGACTGCAGATGAAATGCGAACCCTGCGAGTGCGATCACGACCAGCCACATGAACATCGGAGATCCTCTCGCAACCAATATTAGCATTAATTGAACATCGCTCAATAGAAAAATTAGACAGTGTTCAATTGAACCGATACAACAGCGCCATGGGCCGCCGGTCGGACCATAGCAGGACAGAGCTCCGCGAGCTGATCGTCGCGGAAGGCCATCGCCAGATGGAGGAGTACGGTTTCGCCCGCTTCTCGGCCCGGCAGGTCGCGCGCGCGATCGGCTATTCGGTGGGGACGATCTACAATCTGTTCACCAACCTCGATGATTTGCTGGTGGCAATCAACACCCGCACCTTCACCTTATGGTCGGATTTCGTCGAGCGCCGGCTCGACGCGGCCGGTGACGACCGGATCGGCGTGCTCGTGAAGGGCTATTTCGATTTCGCGCGCGAACACACCAACCTGTGGATGGCGATCTACGACCATCGCCTTCCGTCGGGCATGCCGCTACCGCCCGAAGACAATGAGACCCGGCGGCGGCTGACATTGATCGTTATCCGCGAACTGTCGGCGGTCGTCACAAACATTGGCGAAATCGACGTCGAGCGCCTCGCCCGGTCGCTCATCGCGACAGTGCATGGCCATTGCACCTATGCGCTGAATGGCAGCTTCGAGTTGATGGGCGAAACTGATCCAGTCGGGCTGGCGCTTGGCCGGGTCCGCGAGGCGGTCGCCGCAGCGAAGGCTGGCTAGCCGCGTTCGCCGCCGCACTCTTGCGGTAAGCACCCGTGGCTGCAATTCGGGGGATGATGAGAGATGCAGCCAACGTCAGCGATTATCGCGCACTTGCCAAAGCGCGGCTGCCCCATTTCCTGTTCGAATATCTCGACGGCGGATCATACGATGAGGTGACGCTCAGGCGGAACGTCGAGGATTTGCAAGCGGTCGCACTTCGGCAGCGGGTGCTTCGCGATGTTTCCACGATCGACCTTTCGACGTTATTGTTCGGGCAGAAATGGGCGATGCCGATCGGCCTCGGCCCCGTCGGCCTTTCGGGCCTTTATGCCCGCCGCGGTGAGGTGCAGGCGGCCAAAGCCGCGGCTGCAGCGGACGTACCTTTCACCCTGTCTACGCTCAGCGCCTGTTCGATCGACGAAGTCGCCCGGCAGGCTCCGCTCTGGTTCCAGCTCTACATCGTCAAGGACCGCGGATTTGTCCGCGAGATGATCGCCAGGGCGCAGGAGGCGCGGTGCGGCGCCTTGCTGCTCACCGTCGATCTGGCTGTGCCTGGAACGCGCTACCGTGACTATCGGACGGGCCTTTCCGGCTCGACAAGCGGGAAGTTGAACCGGCTCCGGCAGGTCCTGGCGCGGCCGGACTGGGCGTGGGACGTTGGCGTCCACGGGCGTCCGCACACGATGGGCAACCTCGAGCCACTGCTCGGATCTGGCGCTGCGCTCGCCGACCTGATGGGTTGGGTGGGAACGAACTTCGACGCGAGCGTCACCTGGAAGGACGTCGAGTGGGTGCGCGGGCAATGGAAAGGGCCGCTGGTGATCAAGGGTATCCTCGATCCCGACGACGCGCGAGCAGCGGCCGGAAGCGGCGTCGATGCGATCGTCGTTTCAAATCACGGGGGACGCCAGCTTGATGGCGTTCTGTCTAGCGCGCGCGCCCTTCTCCCGATTGCCGATACGATCGCCGGCCGCCTGCCGATCCTTGTCGATGGCGGCGTTCGATCCGGCCTCGATGTCGTGCGAATGCTCGCTCTGGGGGCAGATTTCGTCCTGTTGGGGCGGGCTTGGGCCTATGCGCTCGCTGCGCGAGGCGAACAGGGCGTGGCCCATGTGCTGAGGCTGATCGACGCCGAAATGCGCGTCGCAATGGCGCTGACGGGATGCACGACTATTGGCGCGATTGGGCGCGAGGTACTCGCGGAATAAAGGCCGGGGAAAGAGGATTCGAACCTCCGGCCCCTGCCTCCCGAAAACACGGGGCGGCTTGTTTTCCGCGGTTTTCTGAGGACGACGCACCTTGCGTTTGCAGGTTGTCGAACTCAGGCGAAAACATGTGCACTTCAGCTACCTCCGGATTTGTTGGATCTTAGCTCTTGGGCGATGGCCTCGGGCGCTAGCTACGCGGCGGACAGTGCTCCGCGGTAGATGCTGTCCTCCAAAGTCCGACCGGCGCCGCGCGCAACGCACGTCAGCGGGTCGTCTGCGACGTGGACGGGCAGCCCCGTCTGGTCGGCCAGAACTGTGCTGATTTCCCGAAGGAGCGATCCGCCCCCGGTCATGGTGATTCCCTGATCGATCACGTCGGCGGCGATTTCGGGTCGCGTGTTCTCGAGCGCGGCGCGGACGAGATCGACGATGTGGCTGATGGGCTCCGCCATGGCTTCAGCGATCTGAACCTGATTAAGCATGATTTCGGCGGGGACCCCGCGACCAACGTCGCGTCCCCGGACGTAGGTGGTCAGACCGGTGCCATCCGACGGAGACAGCGCGGTGCCGATTTCCAGCTTCACTCGCTCGGCGGTGCCTTCGCCAATCATCAAATTGTAGCTGCGGCGGACGTAGGACATAATCGCCTCGTCCATCCGATCGCCCCCGACGCGTGCGGAACGGGAGTAGGTGAGTCCTTGAAGCGAGATAACGCCGACTTCGGTTGTGCCCCCGCCAATGTCCACGACAACCGACCCGATAGGTTCGGCAACCGGCAGTCCGGCACCGATCGCTGCCGCCATAGGCTCTTCTAGAAGCGATACGGTGTCCGCGCCCGCCTTAGCCACCGCCTGACGGATCGCCCGTCTTTCCACTGTTGTCGCTCCCGACGGAATGCAGATCACGACTTCCGGCCCGCGCGAGAATTGGCTCGGCCCTCCGTGAGCCTTCCGGATGAAATGTTTGATCATGTCCTCGGCAACCTCGAGGTCGGCGACGACCCCACTGCGCAACGGACGAATGGTTTGAACGTTGTGGGGCGTCTTCCCCATCATCAGCTTGGCATCATCCCCGACCGCACGCACTCGCCGGACACCCTTGCTGGTGGTTTCCAGAGCGACCACAGAGGGTTCACTAAGGACAATTCCGCTACCGCGCACGTAAACGACCGTGTTGGCCGTGCCGAGGTCCAGCGCGAGATCTCTGGGGGAGAAGTTGAACAAGGAACGCACGTGCCCGACCCCTCAACTGTGGGTTGCGCAGAATTCTAGGCGGTTGTTTTCGTGAGGTCTCAGATTGTTTCGCTAGCGGATCAGCGTCCGCCCGAATGACTGCGATGCCCGCTTAGGGTGGAAAGCGGACATGCTGCGGCTCTTTCCGCGGACCCTTTTTTAGGCGTAGCGCAGACATACCTCGGACAATTGGGCCAGCCAGCGGCGCCACATGGACCGTAACTTCTAGAAAAAATTGGTCGGGGAGAGAGGATTCGAACCTCCGGCCCCTGCCTCCCGAAGACAGTGCTCTACCAGGCTGAGCTACTCCCCGACCGGAACCCGCAAGTGTCACGACGAGGTCGCGGCGGGAGCCAAGGCCGCGGCTAGATAGAAGGGGCCCGGGCGAAGCGCAACCGCGAATCAGGCGCTCTATCGGCCGAGCGTCGCCAGCCAGTCTTCGACCCGAACGAATTTCTCGCGTGGACTGCCCGGGCGCGCTCGCCCGACCTCCGTCTCCTCGATCTTGCGCCAATCGTCATAGTCCGTCGGCATCACACCGCGGCTTTCGAGCAGGCGTTTCAGCCCTTCGGTTCCCGGACGCCCCGACGTGCTTCCCAGGGGCATTTCCTGGACAATCCGGTCCGCAACTTCATAGCCATCGGGTCGGTTGGTCCCGATCGTCCCCGTCGGGCCGCGTCGCGCCCAGCCGACCGCGTAGAGCCGATCGGCGATTTGCCCGGTCTCGTTCGTGAACTTGCCGCCACGCTCGTCGTACGGAACACCCTCCATCGGCGAGCTCGAATAACCGATACAGGTCACGATTAGCGAAGCCGGCACTTCATAGGTTTCGCCGGTCCCCCGCGCAGCGCCTTTCTCGTCGAGCTCGGTGCGTTCGACGACGATCTTCTCCGCTTTGCCGTCGCCCTCGATCCGCAGCGGCTTGGCGAAGAAGTCGAAGACCATGCGCTTGGGCTTGGCAGGATTGGGCGGCGTATCGGCAAATCCGCGCAAGATGGTGATAGACTTGCGCTGCCCGGGCTCGAGCCCCTCGTCGGCCTCGATCGGCGGAAAATCGGCTGCATCCACTATCGGTGAAGCGGCTTCGAGATGACCGAGCTCACCCAGTTCTTTCGGAGTCATGGCGATCTGGTGCGGTCCCCGGCGGCCGAGAATCGTGATCGTTCGGATCGCCGATGCATCAAGCGCATCGAGCGCGTGGCCGACGATGTCCGATCCTTCGAACTCGTGACGGGTCTTGGAAAGGATCCGCGCACAATCGAGCGCGACATTGCCATTGCCGATGACGGCCGCGTGAGTCCCGCCGAGCGGCGGATTCAAATCGGCGAACTGAGGATGGCCATTGTACCATCCGACAAATTCGGCTGAGCCGACGACTCCGGACAGGTCTTCGCCCGGGATGCCGAGCTTGCGGTCGTGTGGAGCGCCAATGCCAAGGATCACGGCGTCATAGAGATCGAGCAGCTCGGCGACCGAGACGTCGCGACCGACGGTAACATTGCCGATGAAATCGACTCCGGCGCTCTCCGCCACCTTGTCATATCGCTTGCTGACCGCCTTCAGCGATTGATGGTCGGGCGCCACACCGAAGCGGATCAGGCCATAAGGAACGGCGTAGCGATCGAGGATGTCGATGCGCGCCTGTTCCCCATAGGCCTTTTCCAGCGCCTCGGCCGTATAGAAGCCAGCTGGGCCCGAGCCGACGATCGCGAACTGCCGCATCCACGCACCTCCTTGTTGAGATGCTTAGCCCGATGCCTGGCGAGCGTCAGCCCTTGTGGTGGTCCTCGAGAAGCAGGTCGCCCTTCTTCTGCAGGGCGATTTGAATCGGGCCGGCGAACATGCCGAGCAGCCCGGGGAGAAGGACCTTCACGTGGACCTTCGACTCCTCGACGTCGATCGTGGACTGAACGGAGTCCCCCAGGGCATGAACCTGAAGCGTGAGCTGATCGCCGGCCCAGCCGGACTTAACCTTCGCACCGCCCGGAATGTGCTCCTGGAGCCTATGGATGTTGTTGGCGATCCGCCGCCGGGCCTCGTCCTTGCCGAGGTTGTGCGGCAGGTCCACTTCGATGGGCTGTGACATTTTCACGAGAGTGGGCGGCCGTTCAGCGCTTTTCAAGCGGAGACACAGGAGTATGATCCCGTGATGCGCCGCTTCCTTTTGTTGTTGCTCCTTTTTTCCACGTCGGCCGAGGCGCAGGTCGTGGCCCCGCCAGCGGGTCCGGCAGCCGCCGTTCCGAACGCCGTTCCCGCGGTCTGGAATCCTGCCGCGCCGTACATCACCGCCGGCCAGGACGAACCCGGGTACCGCTCTTGGTATCTCGCCGCGCCCTGGAGGGCGGCTCAGGTGAAGTCCTTCAACGATTATCTGACGAGCTATCAGGTGTCGGGAATCGTTCCGACCTGGCAGCTGCTGCGGACGGCGACCTCGTGGAGCGACTGCGGCGGACAGCCGTTCGAAGTTCCGCCGACAAGCGAATGGCCGCACATCGTCCAGACGCTTCGCTACGTCCATGACTATGTCATCCCGGCAGTCGGACCGGTCGAGCCCGTTTCCGGCTATCGCAACCCGGCGCTCAACCAATGCGCGGGCGGTGCGCCGGAGAGTGCGCACAAACATTATTCGGCGATCGACCTCGTCCCGCTTCGAGCGACGACGCGTGAATCGATGATGCGGACGCTGTGCGCCGTCCATTCGCAGCACGGCGCGCAGTACAGCACGGGTCTGGGCTTCTACGCCTATCTTCGATTCCACGTCGACAGCACGAAGTTCCGCCGGTGGAACATGGACCCAGCGGTTGCCGCGGACTGCCCGCCGATCGTTCACGCGGAAGACATCGCGAGCGTCGGCCAGCCGCTTCCGCAATCGTCGCAACCCGCCCAGCCAACAGCATCGCCGCCCGCGATCGCGATTACCAGCACCAGCACGGAGCCCGAACCCGTGGAGACGCAACCTTTATCCACGACGGTAGCCACTCCCGCCCCGGTTCCGCCGTCCAGCGCGCAGGCCCAGCCGCAACGCCGCTAGAGATCGAAGTCCAGGCTCGCCGGTCCCCCCGGGCTGGTTGCGCGTGGACCTTGTGTTGCCTAATGGCAACACCATATCGGCCCCAACCAAAGGGGTAAGAGGACAATGGATTTCGAAAAGCTGACTGACCGCGCGCGCGGTTTCCTCCAGGCGGCCCAGACGATCGCCGTTCGGGAGCATCATCAGCGCATCGCTCCGGCGCATCTGCTCAAGGCCCTGCTCGATGATGAGCAGGGAATGGCCGCCGGGCTGATCCAGGCAGCAGGCGGCGATCCGAAGACGGCTCGCCGCGAGGTCGATCTGCTCGTGTCCAAGCTTCCCGCCGTAACCGGCAGCGGGGCGACGCAAGCGCCCTCGCTCGACGGAGACGCGATCCGTATTCTCGACCAGGCCGAACAGATCGCCAAGAAGGCTGGCGACACATACGTCACGGTCGAGCGCATCCTGCTGGCGATGGCGCTCGCCAAGAACACAGACGTCGGCGCCGCGCTCGCGAAGGCAGGGCTGACACCGCAGAACCTCAATGCCGCCATCGATCAGCTACGCGGCGGCCGCTCAGCCGATACGCAGGCGGCGGAGGACCGGTATGACGCGCTGAAGAAATATGCGCGCGACCTCACCGAGGCAGCGAAGGAGGGCAAGCTCGACCCTGTGATCGGACGGGACGAGGAGATCCGCCGGACCATCCAGGTGCTTGCCCGCCGGACCAAGAACAATCCCGTGCTCATCGGCGAACCCGGCGTCGGCAAGACGGCGATTGCCGAAGGCCTCGCGCTCCGCATCGCCAACGGCGATGTGCCCGACGGAATCAAGGACAAGCGCCTGCTCGCGCTCGATCTGGGGGCGATGATCGCCGGCGCCAAATATCGGGGCGAGTTCGAAGAACGACTGAAAGGCGTGCTCGACGAAGTGCGTCAGGCGGCAGGAGACATCATCCTGTTCATCGACGAGATGCATACGTTGGTGGGCGCCGGGAAGAGCGAAGGCGCCATGGACGCATCGAATTTGCTCAAGCCCGCGCTTGCCCGCGGCGAGCTCCACTGCATCGGCGCGACGACGCTCGATGAATATCGCAAATATGTCGAGAAGGACGCGGCGCTGGAGCGACGCTTTCAGCCGGTGTTTGTCGGTGAGCCGACCGTTCCAGACACGATCTCCATCCTGCGCGGATTGAAGGAGAAGTACGAGCTTCACCATGGCGTGCGGATCACCGATGCGGCCATCGTCGCGGCGGCCACGCTCAGTAACCGCTACATCACGGATCGCTTCCTGCCGGACAAGGCGATCGATCTGATGGACGAGGCCGCGAGCCGGTTGCGCATGGAGGTGGAGTCCAAGCCCGAGGAAATCGAAAATCTCGACCGCCGGATCATCCAGCTCAAGATCGAGCGCGAGGCGCTGAAGAAGGAGCAGGATAAAGCGTCCAAGGACCGGCTGTCGAAGCTCGAGGAGGAGCTCGCCAACCTCGAACAGCAGTCGGCCGAGCTGACACAACGCTGGCAGGCCGAAAAGGAGAAGATCTCGAGCGAGGCGAAGCTCAAGGAGCAGCTCGACCAAGCGCGGCTCGAGCTCGAGCAGGCGCAGCGGGGCGGCGATCTCGCGAAGGCCGGCGAGTTGCAATACGGCCGTATCCCTCAGCTCGAAAAACAGCTGACCGAGGCGCAGGCGGTCACCCACGGCGCAATGCTGCGCGAGGAAGTGACCGACCAGGACATTGCTGCGGTGGTGAGCCGCTGGACCGGTATTCCGGTCGAGCGGATGATGGAAGGCGAGCGAGAGAAACTGCTCCACATGGAAGAAGCGATCGGCGCGCGCGTCATCGGCCAGGAGGATGCGGTGAAGGCCGTTTCGGCCGCGGTACGCCGCGCCCGAGCAGGTCTTCAGGACCCCAACCGGCCTCTCGGCTCCTTCCTGTTCTTGGGGCCGACGGGCGTGGGCAAGACCGAGCTGACCAAGGGGCTGGCGGAATTCCTATTCGACGACCCGTCGGCGATGGTCCGCATCGACATGTCGGAGTTCATGGAGAAGCATGCCGTCGCGCGGCTGATCGGCGCTCCTCCCGGCTATGTCGGCTATGAGGAAGGCGGCGTCCTAACCGAAGCGGTGCGGCGGCGGCCCTATCAGGTCGTGCTGTTCGACGAAGTCGAGAAAGCACATGGGGACGTGTTCAACGTGCTTCTCCAGGTGCTGGACGACGGCCGGCTTACGGACGGTCAGGGACGCACGGTCGATTTCACCAACACCATCATCATCCTGACCTCGAACCTCGGCTCACAATATCTTGCCTCGCTCGGTGAAGACGAGCCGGCGGAGAAGGTCGAGCCGCAGGTGATGGAAGTCGTTCGCGCCCATTTCCGGCCCGAGTTCCTCAATCGCCTCGATGAGATCATTCTGTTCCATCGCCTCTCTGCCGGGCACATGGGCCCCATCGTCGACATCCAGGTCGCTCGGCTGCAGAAGCTCCTCGAGGATCGCAAGATCAGGCTGGAGCTGACCGATGCCGCGCGGGCGTGGCTCGGTCGCGTGGGCTACGATCCCGTGTACGGCGCTCGGCCCCTGAAGCGCGCGGTGCAAAAGTATGTCCAGGACCCGCTTGCGGACAAGATCCTTGCCGGGGACATCCCGGACGGGTCGGTGGTGCGCGTAGACGAGGGCGACGGCCAGCTGGTGCTGACACTCGCGGGCGAGGAGCGCGAGGCAGCCTAGTCGGCGCGCAAAGGAACGCTGGCGCTGGTCGTCGCATCTCCCTTCGCGTCGCTGATTTCGTAGATGCGACAGATCGTCTCGCGCTCGATCTCGCTCAAATAGGGGTTCCAAACATCGAGGATCAGGACCGCGCGGTCCTGATGCGTCGGGTTGTGCGCTTCATGCTCGATCGTGTCGTCGAAGGCGAATGCCTTTCCTTCGACCCAGGGCCGCGTTTCGCCGCCCACACGGAACGTGCAACCGGTCGGCACGATCAGCGGCAGATGGATGATGCTTCGGACGTTGGTGACTCCGGTATGCGGCGGGATATGCTTGCCCGCCTTGAGGATCGAGAAAAAGACCGCCGGCGCTCGACCCGTTATTCGGCAGAGCGGCAGGCCCTCGACGAGCGCCGCGGTTTTCGGCGCCCGCGCACAGACTGCAGCATCCCGATCTCCGTCGCGCCACAGGTGCAACGCGCTCCAGTCCAATGACTTATCTAGTGGCGACCATTTATTCTCGGGGACGCCGGGCGGTTGTTCGACATAGGGAGATAGTCCCGGATTCTGCTCATGAAGAATATCTTCGAGCTCGCTCCGAATGTCGGCAGTCGCAGCCTCCAGCGCATCCAGCCACGGAAAATGCTCGCGCTCGAAAAACTCATCGGCGGGCAGAAACGGATAATGCAGACCGTGACATTCGTTCCTGTATATCGCCCGCCGACCCAACATGGCGTCAGCGGCCGCGCGGGCCCGACGACGATCGCGGGCCGGCGCGTTCGCAAGACCCTTCTCGAGCGCCTGGTCGAGGCTGCTGGCGAGTTGCTGCCACTGCCGCCCGACATAGCCGCGGGCATGCGCGACGAGTTGAGCCAACTCCGGGGATGATTCGTCTATTGAGGAGGTCAGCGCGAGAAAGGCGCTCCAGCGTTGCGTCGCCGCGCGCTCTTCCCCCAGCCGCTCGTGCAACTGGGCCAATCGAATAAGCGCCGGCAAGAAACGCTGATCCGCCGAGAGCGCGCGCTCCAGTGCCTCACGCTCGGAGTCGGACTGCCCCAGGGCCCTGCGCGCGCTCGCGAGATTGGCCCATAATTCCGAGGCGTCGGGATCGCCGCGGCACCCTTGTTCGAAATGCTCCGCGGCGCCGTTCGCATCTCCGCCGGCCAAGGCGTCCAAGCCCAATATGTTGCGAGCGAAAGGCTGTGTCGGATCGAGCGCGAGGACGGACTCCAAATGCTGGCGCGCCTCGGCCGTCCGACCCGACTGACGTGCTCGCATGGCCGCGCCAAGACGGTCTTGAATGGGGTCACCGCCTGCCATTTGCGGATCGTGCCGCCGCGACGGATCAGGTCAAGGTCTCGCCTCTTTTTTTCGGCACGTTGGGCAGCTTCGCCACCCTAATGTCATCCCGGCCCTGAGCCGATCGCCAAAGGCAGGCGTCACCTCCGCCGTCATCCCGGCCCTGAGCCGGGATCCGTCTGTTCTTCACCCTAGTATCGCAAAGACAGGCGGACCCCGGATCAAGTCCGGGGTGACGAACTGAGATTCGGAACTGCGATCAGCATTTCCCCGTTGCCGGATTCACCACGCAAAGCTGTGTCTGCGCCTTCTCCGTCGCCTCACGGTCCTGCCGTCTCTTGTCTTCCCATTCCTGCCGGGTCCCGCAGAATCTTTTCTTCGCAAGCCGCGATCCGGTCTGGATGATGTCCTGGCAGACACGTTCGTTCGGATCGGGTGGAGGTCTTTGCGAAGAGCTCGGCGGCTGCGCAACGGCCGGCACGACGAAGCTTGCCGTGGTAAGGCCCAGTATCGCCTGCATCCTCAGGTGGCGGATCAATCGCGCGCCCTTTGGGCCTGCCTTTTGTTTCAGCATGTCGGGGTTCCATTATGCAGAGGGACCAAGCTGCAGCCGGGCCCGGGACCTCGCTGCAGCTGATCCACGGCCTCTCGCTCAAGCTTCTTCTTCGAGTCCCAATCCGCCCGGGTGGCGCACGTCCGCTTTGTCGCAAGACGGCTTCCGACCGTGGTGACGTCCTCACAAATCTTTTCGTTCGGATCGGCCGGCGGTCGTATCGAGGAGCTCGACTGCTGCGCATGTGCGGAGCGAGGAGCAAGGTCGCGACGAACGCCGCGGCGAAAGGCTTGGAAGGAGCGCCCATCATTGTCTCCGCCACTGGCCAATCATGGAGCTAGCAGGACGCCGGGCCGGTGTGCGTCAAAATGGCATTGCATGGGTCGGCCGCATGCCGCTGCGCGTCTTCGACCACATCGCGATCCGCCTTTTTCCGCGCTTCCCACTCCGCGCGGGTGCCACAGAAGCGCTTCTTCGCGAGCCTGCTCCCGGTCACGATCACGTCCTCGCAGATGCGCTCGTTCGGATCAGCGGCGACCTTCGTCGGCTGCGATCCCGTATCCGCTTGCGAAGGCATAATGGGCGCCGCCGCCAACAAGGTTCCCATTATCGCGACGCATGACATCCTTTTCATCGAAGATCTCCTTCCCCTCGGCAGCATTCTGCCATGGTGCGTTTCGAACCGCGAGTTGCAAATGCCTAATGGTCTTGCATCCCGCGCCTGACCTGCACCTTTTCGATTTCTTCGCGATCCTGACTCTTGAGATCGGCCCATTGCGCCCGAGTCATGCAGACGCGCTTGGTCGCCAGGCGACTTCCAGCGACGGTTTGCTTCTCGCAGACGACCTCATTGGGATCGAACGCCTTCTTGGGCGGCTGTCCCGCGGGAGCTTGCGTGGTTTGAGCGATTGAAACGGCCGAAAGACCGCCGAGAGCTGCCAGCAGGAATAAAGTCGGACGCAATTTCATCCCTATCCTCCAGACGCAACATATTGAGAAGCCATCAATACACGAGTTGCGGAGCGAATGTTTCAGGGAGTTTGCACAGGTGCAAGCAACCTTCCATGAACGGCCGCTAAATCGGCGGGCTTACGTCAAAGGCAACCGTCAAGCGTTCTCCCTCGCAAAAGGGTACGGTCCCGTGCCACATCCAGGATGGGAAGAGCACCAAACGGCCGGGCCTCGGCTCAATTTCGCGCCAAGGGCCGAGTTCCAGCTGCAGCTTTTCATCCGGCTCGCCGAGCGCGAGCCAACCGGCATCGTCCCGATCGTCGGTAGTGGGCTTCGGAAGCGCCACATACAGGGCGGAACTGATCCAACCGTGCGGGTGGACGTGATTCGAGTGGCGGCCTCCCGAGCGAAGGCGGACAGACCAGCTGCCGGAGAAGCGAACTCTTCGGTCCCTACGGTGCTTCAGCAGCGGATGATCCTCGTCCGGCGGCGGAAGCTCAGCCACATGACCCTCGACCGCTCGAACCACGGCGGCTCGCAAACTCCGGATCACCGGATCGATCCGGCTGAACAGCGGGCCGTCGGTCTGGGTGCCCCCTCGAACCGATTGGTCAAGATATTCGCCCCTGGCCAGGTGGAGCGACCTCAGTGTCTCGGCGAGCTGGTCGAGCGGCGGGAGGGCATCGGTGAGATCGATGATCTTCACGAATCGCGCATCTTTTTCCAACCATTCCGACCGCGGATCCCCCGCCACGCGCCAAGCGGTCGCCGCATAGGCCCAGAGCTCCGCGTTGTGGTCGCCCTTCAATCCCTGATCGATGATCGGGAGCGCCGCTTCCACCGCGCCTGTCCGGAGCAGATGCCGGACCCGCCAGGTGCCGAGCGCGAAGGAGATGTCGGCGGGGGCGTCGTCGAACAGCGCAGGCGGAAACACCTCGTCAGCAAATTCCGCTGCATGGATCGCCTCGTAGATCGCAAACTCGGGCGAGTTTATGTCGGCGGCTCGCGCCCGACCGACAATGTCGCGCAAAGTCTCATAGGCGCCGCGCCGGAGCTGAATGTTGAGCAGAGTTTCCCACAGCGCGGCGTGGCCCGGAAACCGCCGGATCGCATCGTCGATCGCGCTTGTCGCCTCGGCGGCCCGACCGAGCGTCGACAGCAGCTGGGCCAATTGTTCGTAGCCGTACGTCCAGGCGGGCGCTCGTTCCAGCGCGGAGCGAAGTTCGGCGGCACCGGACTCGCCGTCTCCCGCCGCCGCTCTCGCGGCTGCCAATCCCACCAAGATCGCGCCGTTGCCCGGGGCAAGTGAGCGCGCCTGCTCGAATAGCTCGACTGCCGGGACGCCTGCTTCCATCGCGACCTGCGCTCGGCCCTGAGCGATTTTCACGTTCGCCGGTGCAAGCCGCGCGGCTTGTTCGAATGAATTCGAGGGCGCATCGATGCTCGTCGATCGCTCGCTGCAACAAGCCCGTCCATTGCCACAGGCGCGCGTCCTGATGCCGCTCCGCCCCGTCGCGAATGAGTGGGATCGCGCGCTCTTCGTCGCCGGAGGCCAACGCCCGCTCCGCCAGATCGGCAAGGGCGTTGGGATCCGCGCGAGATTTCTGGAACGCCGATGCTTCGGAAGTCATAGGCCCTCGGCCGCCGGGGCGCCGTCCGCCTCGATGAGCTCTCTCACCGCCGCGCGCTCTACCTCGGTCAAATCGGGGTGCCAGCAGTCAAAAATGAAGACGATCCGAAGCTCGTTCGTGGGGTTCATCGCCTCGTGCTCGATCGTGTCGTCGAATACGAACGCTTCTCCCCTCTTCCAGGTTCGAGTCTCGGCGCCGCAGCGGAACCAGCAACCTTCCGGAACGACCAGCGGCAAATGGCAAACGAGACGAGCGTTATTGACCCCGACATGCGGCGGAATGGCAGTGTTGGGAGCCAATAGAGAGAACATCGCATTGGGTCCGGCACCAGCAACGCGCGGTTGGGGCACCTGCTCGAGCAACGCCAACGTTTCCGGGCAGTGGCGAGCATTCGCATCCACGCGTTCGCCATTCCTCCAAAGATGGATGGCGGTCCAATCCGCGCTCTTGTTCAGCGGGCGCCACTGATCGAGCGGAAGATGCTCATCATACTGAATATAAGGCACCAACTCGGCGCGCTCAGCCTGCATCACGGCATCAAGCTCGGCAGCGATTGTAGGTGTCGCGGATTCGATCTCCTCGATCCAGGGGAAGAGCATTCGAGGATGGAACTCGCGCTCGGCAAGCTCGGGAAAATGAAAGTGAGTCGGCGTGCTGTGGAACGGCTTCGTTCGCCGCAGCACGTTGTTGCGGAAGCGTTCGATTCGCTTGCGCTCACCGGCGTCAGCGCGCTTCTCGCTTGCCGACATCCGCGCTTTCATCCTGGCTTCGCGGTCCGCGATCCACTCCGCGTGGCGTCGCTCGCCCTGGGCTATCGCAGTCACGATCTGGGGCGGCAAATCGCCGTCCGGCTTATTGGCAAGGGCATTGCCCCAAGCCTCGGGCGCCGCTGGATCGCCGAGCCGATCGAGCAGGCTCGCGCGCATGAGGAGCGCGGAAAAGTCGAGCGGCGCCAGAGTCAGCGCCCGGTGAACCGCCCCGAGCGCCGCTTGTGGCTTACCGGTTCCGCGGTGCGTCGCCGCGATCCGCAACCAAAGCGTGAAATCATCGGGTCGAAGCTCGGCCGCCTGCTCGAGCAGTTGGACCGAAGCCTGCAGATCTCCCGATCTTATGGCCCTCTCGGCCTGCTCGATTAGGGCGTCGGCGCCCATCCGTTCAAATCTCGTAGCCGAACTTCTCGGCCCAGGGCCTGAGGATCGGAATTACTGGCTCGAGATGCTTGCGGTAGTTCTGCCAGCGCCCCGCCGAACGCGTATAAATCGGTTCGATAACCTGCGCGTAGCTGGCGGTCTTGATGTGGCCACGGCTGCGTGCGGTTTCCTCATGTTGGAGGACGCTGTCGTGCCAGTCGAGACCCAGTGCGTCGAATAGGGGCCGGAGCTCTCGGTTCCTGTCGGCGACGATATTCTCGTAGACGATGGAATGCACAGGGGGCTGAAGGACCTCACGAGCACGTTCGAAATAACGGAAGCTCAGGTCATACAGCTCGGCGGCAGTTTCGAGGCGGAGGAAACTGGCCATGCCGTCATTGAGCTTAAAGTTCGTGACAAAACAGGAAAGCACGACATCGCATGGATGGCGCAGAGCAAGGATGATCCGAGCGTCTGGGAAAAGGCGGCGAATGACCGGGACGTTGTTCATCGCCAGGGGATTCTTGTCGATGAGGAGATGACCCGTTGCGAGCGGTGTTCGCGATCGCGCGGACTTCGAAATAGGTATCGCGCGCGGCTTGCAACTTTTCGTTCGACACTTCGGCGAGGGCATCGAAACCGCCCAAGAAGTCGGTTGCATTCTTGAGCGTCGGCTCTTCCTCCAGAACCTCGATGAGCGGATGGCTCATCAGGATAGTGTCGAGCAAAGTCGTTCCCGAGCGCGGAAATCCGAGGAGGAAAACTGGGGAAGGACGATCGTCGATCGCCGCCGGAGCCCATGACTCTGCCCACTCCGGCGTCAGCTGTTCCAATTGCCTCCGGATACCTGCTCGATAAGCGGCACCGCGCTCCTCCGGCAGCGACGGATCGGCCCGTCCAATCTCATTCATCTGCTCATAGGCGGCGAACGCGGCGTCAAAGTCTTTCACCCCTTCGAGCAACTGGCCGTGGAGGTGGTGCCGTCGGGCTGTTTCCAGATCCTCCGGAACCTGGCGCAATGCTTCAAGCCCTTCGGCGTAGCGCTTGGCGCGGCGGTGGTCGAAGGCACGGATGAAGTTGAGGACGTCAGCCTCGACGCCCGTTTGCTCCGCCTCCTCAACCCAAGATGTGAGTTCACTGACTCGATTCGTCAGCTCAAAGGTGGCCGCCACTCCCAAATAGGCGAGCTTGTTGAGGGGATCGATCGTCAGCACCCGCCGGTAATCTTGTTCCGCATCGGCATGGTGCAGCAGCATCAGGCGGTGACTGGCGAGACCGAGCCCCAGCTCGACGTCTTGTGGGTCGCGTCGCGCCGCCTCCTCAATAGCTTCGAGTGCCTCATCTTCCCGGAACTGCTCCTTGAACAGCGCGAACAGCTCCCGCATCGGTTTCGAATCCGCCGGGAAGTCGTCAGCCATCTTGCGCAGCTGCTGTTCGGCCTGTTCAAATTGACCGGCGTGACGAAGCGCAGTCGCGAAGTTCAGTCGAACGGGTGGCGATTCGGAATTGAGTTCGGCTGCACGTTTCGTCGCCGCGACCGCGCCTTCGAAGTCGCGTGCCCCGCCCCTTGCGTTGCCCAGATTGTTCCAGCTCTCCCAATCGTCCGGGAAAGCCGCCACGACTTGCTCGTAGCTACGCGTCGCGAGCGGGAAGTCATCGGTCATCTGAGCGAGGAAACCGCGTAGCTTGAGCAGCTGCAAACTCTGGTCAGCTTGCGCCATTTCTTCCGTGATGACTTCGAGCCCCTCTTGATGACGGCCGAGCTGTCCCAAAGCGCTCGCAAGGTTCGTCGCGATGACCATATCGGCGGGCCGGGATCGCTGGGCCAACCGAAGATGCTCGACAGCTTTTTCCAAATTGCCTGACCGGCCATGCAGCATTCCGAGCATGGCGTGGAGCGCGGGGGCGTCGCCGCCTTCCGCCAGTGCCCGCTCACCGATGTCGCAGGCCTGGGCAAGCCGTCCCGCGGTCGCGGAAGCGAGCGCGTCACGTATGGCGCCGGCCGTCAGATTGTCGATCGTCGAAGTTGAAGCCATTCCCGTTCTTTAGTCGGCGCCCCTCCAGGCGCAACAGCCTCATGCTGCAGCCAAATCGGGATAAAAGAAAGGGCGGCGGATCGATGACCCGCCGCCCCAGAAGCGATTAAGGTGGTTGAATTAGAAGTTGAGGGTCGCACCCGCGTAGATGTAGCGGCCGAGCGCGTCCCAGGTACCCGGATAGGTATTGCCGTTGCACGGACCGGCCGGGCAGAGGTTGGTTCCGCCGACAGCGCCGCTTCCGCCAGTAACGAACGGCGGCTGCTTGTCGAACAAATTGTTGACGCCCAAGCGGAAGTTGTAGTGGTCGCCGATCGTGAACGTCGAGGCGAGATCGAAATAGTTGAACGCCTTGATGTGCAAGCCCGGATCGAAGTGATTCGCGGTCCCCAAGGTCTCATTGTCTTCGAGCGTCTCGGCCTTGACCTTGCCGATGTGGCGCCACTGCAGCGAGAGGCCGATGCCGTTCGGCATCTGCAGGCCGATGCGCGCCTTGTGCCGCCACTTGGGCATCGGAGCCGAGCTGGCGACCGTCGAACCAGAGCAGGTTGGACCATAAAGACCGGCGCAATCGTAAACGCCGCCCGGTAGCCCGTTGTTGACCTTATACTTGTGCAGATAAGTTCCGATGAAGCTGGCCGACAGATTGCCCATGCCGCCTAGACGGTAGCTGTATGAGCCGCTGAAGTCCCAACCGTCCGTCTTGATCTTGCCGGAGTTGGTCGGAACGTCCTCAATGAATCCGTCCGGCGAGAGCCACAGTGATCCGGCCGGGTTGCGGTGGATCAGAGCGCAGGACGGGGCAATATCCGTTGCCGAGGTCGAGTGCGCGATGCAGTTGGCGAGGATCGCGTCAGCGCCGAACCCTTGAATCGCGTCCTTAAGGTCGATGTTCCAATAGTCGACGGTCAACGCCAGGCGCGGGATGAACCGCGGCTGGAGCACTACGCCGACCGTCTTGGTGGTCGCCTTTTCCGGATTGAGGTTCGGGTTGCCGCCGAGCAGGCCGTTATACTGACCCGCCGGGTTCGGAGTCGGGCTCTGATTAACCAGGAGACCCTGTGCGAGACAGCCGAACTCGTTCGGCTGGATTGCGTGACCCGCGCACGGATCGTTGCTTCCGTCGAGGCCGACGAACTGTGGAGCGAACAGCTCCTGGATGTTCGGAGCGCGCACCGCCCGGTTATACGATCCGCGGAAACGGACGTCGGCGATCGGCGCCAACTCGGCCGAGAGCTTGTAGGTGTCCGTGTCGTACTTGCGTCCGTTGCTCAGTTCGTACCAAGACTTACGATATCCGGCGCCGATCGAGAATTCATCGATGAATGAGTGCCGGATGATCGGAATCTGCGTTTCGCCGAAGAGCTCGAGGACTCGGAAGTTGCCGTTGACCGGCAGCGTCGGAGCGCCCTGACCGGTGAGATCGCCCTGCTGGAACGACTGGTCGGGATTGAGCTCGAGCAATTCCTTACGATACTCGCCACCGACGTTCACGCCCACGCCCTCATCCGACCAGGGCGTCTGGATTCCCATCTCGCCGAGCGCGCCGGTGAAGTTCACGTCCGCGATCTGCTCGGACGTCTGACCCTGGATAACGCCGAAGACGTTCAGATAGTTGATCGACGCCGCCGACGGGGTTGCGCCGAAGACGTCATAGGGAACGCAGGTCGGGTCCTCGCCGGTAAGAACTGAACGGCAGGTCGGGTCGACTTCCGGCGTGGCCGGGTTGTCGACTACGTCCAGAGCCTTCCGGAGGCGGGCCGCCGAGAACTCGTTCTTGTAGACCAGGGTGTAGTTCGTGCGGCCGTACTGGAAGTAGGAATCGTACGACCAGACCTTGCTGAGGTCGCCGCGCATTCCGACCACGGCGCGATAGCTCTCGTGCTTGAGGTCGGCGATACGCGGGCCGCCCTCGGTGTTGCGACGCAGCAAGTTGAAGTAAGCGTTATTGTGCGTCAGACCCGTAAGCGGATCGAAGAAGTTGATCGGTGTCTTTAGCTGGCTGCCGCCCGTCCCGAGATTGTTGTAGGGGGCGCCCGCGGCAACAGGGAAGTTGCCGATGAAGCCGACGATCAGGTTGTTCGGGTTGCAGATGGTCTCAAACTGCTCCGGGCTCATCAGCGGATTGTCGCAGTTGATCGTGAAGGTGTTGCCGAAGTCGCCCGATGGGGCGATCTGCGCTTTCGTCCGGTCGTCCATGAACATGAATTCCATGTACGGCTTCAGCGCCGGAGTGATTTCGTAGTCGGCAAAACCACCAGCGATGTAGCGCTCATCCGGACGCTGGAAGTAGTTGAGCGGAGCGAAGTTGTAGATGTTCTGTGCGCCAGGCGTGATCGTTCCCGGCCCCAACGCCGCGATGGTCGACGTCGTGGTGTTGGTGAAGATCAGCGTGTTGCCCGGATTGGCGGTAGCGGAGCCGCCGCACTGCGGATTGCCGGCGCCGGAGTTCTGAAGGACGCAGGCGCTATAGTCACGCCGGCCCTGCAGCACCGGCTTCACTTTGCGGTAGCCGAAGTAAGCGATCGCATGGCCGCGGTTGTCGTCGAACGCCGCGCCGATCGAAACCGTGCCGTCGAACGATCCACCGTCGGCAACACTTCCGCGGGGATAGCCGAAGCCGCGTGCGTCGAGCATGTCCCTGACGTGCACCGTTCCGCCGGCGCCGATGCCCGTGCAGACCGCTCCAGCAGCGGTCACGCAGTCGGTGACCGACGGATTGCGGTTATCGTGCTGATAGAAACTGTATTGTCCGTCGAACCGGATACCGGTGAAGTTGGTATCCATGATGAAGTTGACGACACCGGCCACGGCGTCCGCGCCGTAGACGGACGACGCACCGCCGGTCAGCACTTCCACGCGCTTGATCAGCGATGCGGGAATGATGTTGAGGTCGGCGGCTTGGGTCGTGCTGTTGGGGTCGCCTGGAGTGAGGCGGCGACCGTTGACGAGGGTCAGCGTACGCTTCGCTCCGAGGTAGCGAAGGTCGACTTCGGCGGTACCGGTCGCGCCGTTCGAAACGCCCGATGCCTGCGATGCGCCAACCGACGGTAGCTGGTTGAGAAGGTCCTCGACACGGGTCGTGCCGGTCAACTTCACGTCCTGGTTGCTCAGCACTGTGACCGGAGCCGCCGACGTCAGGTTCGGCTGCGGAATACGCGTGCCGGTGACGATGATGTCGTTCCCGCCCTGCACTGGCGCACCTTGCGCCGAAGTCGACGGCGTCGGCTGCGCTTCGACCGGACCCGAAGGATTGGCCTGAACGTCGGTCGGCGGAGCATCCGACGGTGGCGGAGCGGGCTGCGCGGCGTCTTGCGCATAAGCCGGAGTGGCAAGAGCGGCAACGCCGACCAACAATGAGGTCGTGAGCAGACGCTGGCGGAAATCGAGCTTCATAGAATTCTTCCCCTTCACTAGCCGCGCGCCTGTGGGCACGGCTGCCGTGGTCGGCAAACGCAACTTTGCCGATCTGGGGGTGTGATAGGTGAAGCGGAGAGACGCTTGCAACGGGCGCGCAACCATCCACGGCGAGTTGTCAATGCCCTGTATCAATTTTGCAACAGCACTTTGCAGCGTCGGGAAACCCATCCCTTGCGCGATGAAATCCACTCGTCCTACGCTTCTCCTCCGGTCAGGAAGCGAGGGACGATGCGCAAATCAATTATGTTCGCTGTGGCGGTGCTGACGGCGGGCGGAAGCACATTTGTCTCCAGCAAGCCGATGCCTGGGGGAACGCCGCGGAGCGTTCAGACCCTGCTCGACTGCCGCTCGATCGCCGATTCCGCACAACGCCTCGCTTGCTACGACAGCGCGGCGGGAACGGTAGCCGATGCGATCGCCAAGAAGGACCTTGTGCTGATCGACAAGGAACGAGCAACGGCAGCCAAGCGGTCGCTATTCGGTTTCTCCGTGCCGGATTTCGCGGGCCTGCTCGGCGGCGGCGACATCACTCAGATCGAAGGCACTGTCGCCGGCTTCACCAACAATGCCGACGGCGGCTTGACCATCAAACTGGAGGACGGCTCCGTTTGGACCCAGACCGACGACACCCCCGTCGCTCTTCCTCCAAGGCGCGGTGACAAGGTTGTCGTTAAGCGCGGAACCCTTGGGTCCTACTTCTTCCGTCTGGGCCGGCAGCCGGGCTTTAAGGTGAAGCGGATCGGCTAGTCTTTTCCGCCTGCCGTCTCTTCCGCCCTAAGACTCGCTTCGGCATCCACATAAGCTTCTTGTCGTGCGACGCTCCAGTAGCGCAGCTCATGCAGCGGTATGCGCGCACCGGTCACCGCACAAATCACATAGTCGCCGGCGGAAAGCAGGCGGAATGTGCTGGGAAGATAATGAACCCGTGCCGCCTTGCCGCCGCCGCTCATCAACATCGTCGCTACTCCTCGCTCTGATCGAACAGATCGGGCCCGGGCGAAATGTAGGGCCGGCGCCGCTTGCGCTCAACCGGATCCGGCCTGCCGTCTACCGTCGCATCGACCGCTCCGTCCCCGAAGTGCAGACGAAGCGCACGGGCCGCCCGTGCGTCGGCCGAGTGCGTCAGCGTCCGGCCGGTCCGATCAGTAACCCGTACATAGCCTTTGGATAGCGGCCGTTCGGGATGCGCCAATTCAGCCATCTTCCAGGTTGCGGCGAGTCGTTCCGCCAGCCGCGCGATCCGTTGATCGATCAACTCTCGGCGCAAACGACCGGACACGAGGTTGAAATCTCCGCGCGCACTCCCTGCCCGAGCGCCGAGCGACCGCGGTAGCCGCTCGCCAAATTCATCGAGACGCTGCGCAATGGGGGCGAGAATGGCCTGCGGCTCAGGCCAACGGCAGGTGGTAAGGTCGAATCGTTCACGGCACCGTTCGGCCTGACGTGCGAGTCGCTGCTGAGCGCGATGAGCGAGCTCATTGAGCTGGGCGAACAGATCCGCCCGAACGGGCACCGCCAGTTCAGCTGCCGCGGTCGGAGTGGGCGCGCGCAGGTCCGCCGCGAAATCGATCAGCGTGGTATCGGTTTCGTGGCCAACAGCTGAAATGAGCGGAATCGATGATGCCGCCGCGGCGCGCACCACCTCCTCCTCGTTGAAGGGCCAGAGATCCTCAATCGATCCGCCCCCGCGGGCAACAATCAGCAGATCCGGCGGCGGGCTGATCGACGGAAAGAGCCGTATCGCCTCGGCTATGCTCGTCGAAGCTCCTTCACCCTGCACCGATACGGGCCAGACGATAACATGAGTTCGGGCAACGGCCCTCAAGCCGGTGGATGATGTCGCGAATGACCGCTCCCGTCGGCGAAGTGATCACTCCGATGGTCCGCGGCAGGAAGGGAAGCTTGCGCTTGCGTTCGGCGGCGAAGAGGCCTTCCGCGGCCAAGGCCGTGCGCCGCCGTTCGAGCAAAGCGAGCAGCGCGCCCTCGCCCGCAAGCTCCATTCGATCGACGACGATCTGGTACTTCGAGCGGCCGGGATAAGTGGTGAGCTTGCCGGTGGCGATCACCTCGGCGCCGTCCTCTGGCCGGAATGCGAGTGCGGCGACGTTGCTGCGCCAGATCACGGCATCGATGCAGGCACTCTCATCCTTGAGCGTGAAATAACAGTGGCCGGAATTGTGGCGCTTGAATCCCGAAATCTCGCCACGAACGCGCACTTGTCCGAACGCCGACTCGATTGTGCGCTTCAGTGCGCCCGATAGCTCGCTGACGCTGAGAGGGGGCGAATTGTCGCCGGGGACGACGTCGGCTAACAGGCCGGCTCTCGTGTCTTCGGGTAGGTCCATGAATATTTTGCTTCTGGGGTCGGGTGGCCGCGAGGATGCGCTCGCCTGGCGTCTTAGGCAATCGCCAAGCTGCGGAGAGCTGATTGCGGCGCCCGGCAATCCCGGCATTGCCCGCTGGGCGGAATGCGTGGCTCTGGACCCGTGCGAGGCGGAGCCCCTGGTCGAGCTGGCGAAGTCGCGCGACATCGATCTGGTTGTCATCGGTCCGGAAGCACCACTTGTCGCCGGCATCGCGGACGCTCTTCGTGCCAAAGGTGTCGCGGTGTTCGGCCCCGATGCCGCTGCTGCCCGGCTAGAGGGCTCGAAGGGTTTCACCAAGGACCTGTGCAAGGCCAACGATATTCCGACCGCCGATTACGTTAGAGTCAGCCGAGCGTCCGATGCCCGAGTCGCGCTGGAGCGATTCGGAATTCCCGTTGTGATCAAGGCGGACGGCCTGGCAGCAGGCAAGGGCGTCACCGTGGCGATGACCCGCGCCGAAGCGGACGCAGCGATCGAAGCCGCAGGCGATGATCCGTTGGTCATTGAGCAATTCCTTCAGGGAGAAGAAGCGAGTCTGTTCGCTCTGGTCGATGGCGACACCGCCGTTCCGCTCGCATCGGCACAAGATCACAAGCGGGTCGGCGAAGGCGACACCGGCCCCAACACCGGCGGGATGGGCGCCTATGCGCCAGCGCCGGTGCTCTCGTCCGAACTGCAAGCACGAGCGATGGATGAGATCGTGCGGCCGACCGCGCGTGCCCTGACCAGGGCCGGAACGCCGTTCAACGGCGTCCTTTACGCTGGGCTGATGCTCACCGCCGACGGCCCACAGCTGATCGAGTATAATGTGCGCTTCGGCGATCCCGAGTGCGAAGCGATCATGCCCCTCATTGAAGGGGATTTCGCCGAACTCCTTCACGCGGTCGCAACCGGCCGCCTTGCCGACATTGATCCGCCAAAGCTTGCGCCGAAGCATGCCCTCAGCGTGATCGTCGCGGCGCGGGGCTATCCCGGAACTCCGGCCGGCGGCGGCGAAATCCGCGCAGTTGAGGCGGCTGAGCAAGTCGAGGGAGTGACCGTCTTCCACGCGGGGACCGCGATCACGAACACTGGTCTAGTCGCCAAGGGCGGGCGCGTACTGGCGGTCACGGCCGTTGCCGACACTTTCGCTAACGCGCGGGCGCGCGCGTACCGCGCGGTCGACCAAATCGATTTTGCCGACGGCTTCCATCGGCGAGATATCGGGTGGCGCGAGTTGGAGCGGGCGACCCCATGAACACCTGGTGGACCTATTTCTGGCCTGTTGTCGCCATCGGTTTGGTTGTCGGAGTGGTTACCGGATCCATCGCGTTCCGAATGCGGATCCTCCCCCCACTCGACCGAACGTCCCGCGAAAATCGTCTCGTGAAGCAGGATCCGCGAAAGCGGACAATTGTGCTGGTCAGCGGATTCGCGATCACTCTCGCGCTCGCTGCCCTCTGGCATGGCCCGTTGGGAGCCGCGGATCAGCTCTCCAGCCGCGTCGAGCGCAGCGCAAGGCACACTCTCGACCATTATGAGATGTACAAGATCACCGCCCACCTGCACCACGGACCGCTCACCCGGCGTCTGATCCTCGCTGGACCGGCCGACGATTTTCAATCGAGCGAGCTGGTTCGGATATTGAGCGCCACACCTGGAGTGAGCGGCGCAAGCTGGTCGGACGACAGCGCCTTCCCGCCGCTCATCCTCGAAGGAGCGGTCATTGCCGCCCTGGGCTTTCTTTTCGGGTTGGTGCTGGCCTATCTGGCCGAGCTTCGGCGTCGGTACAACGCACAGTGGAGTTGGTGACGGGCATGGACTTCATCCGCGAATATTGGTGGCTCCTCATTGTGGTCGCGGGGCTGGTCCTTGCGTTCGTCCTCCTCCGTCCGCGGCAGCGCATACAGTTGACCGACAGCGCTCCGCTGCGACCGCACATGGCCCAATCGCGACCGCCAGAAGGCCGGGGCTTGGCCGGTGAGGCGGCGGCGGCGACCAGCGACGTCACTGGGGAGCTGCTCGGCGCCCCAGTCCATCGCAAACTCGATGGCGTAACCGATCCGCACGATGATTTATGCTTGATCAAGGGCGTCGGGCCGAAGTTGGCCGACGCACTGCATACGCTCGGTTTCCACCGTTTCGAACAGCTGGCCGGCCTCACTCCAACCGAGATCGAGCGACTCGACCCGCAGCTTGGCGCTTTTCGGGGACGAATCACGCGCGACCGCATGGTCGAGCAAGCGGACTATCTCGCGCGCAACGACATCGACGGCTTCGAGCAGCGGTTCGGAAAGCTCTAGCCCACCGCCTCGACGTTCGCCTCGGTTGCCCGCTTCCTCGGCCGCGAGGCGATCAGTTTGTCGATCTTGCGTCCGTCCATATCGACGATCTCGAACGACCAACCGTCGTAACGGAAGATTTCGCCCGTCTCCGGCAGATGCTTGAGTACCGAAAGGGCGAAGCCGGCGACTGTCGAATAATCCCGGTCCTCGGGCATATTGATGCCGAGTTGATCGCCGAGCAGATCCGCGCTTGCAGCGCCCGACACTAGCCAGCTCCCGTCATCGCGCTCGACCAAGGCCGGCTCCTCGCCATGCTCGACGTCGTGCGCGAACGTTCCGGCAAGTGCCGCAAGTATACTGCCGGGCGTCACGATGCCGTCCAGGTGGCCATATTCGTCGTGAACGAGCGCCAGCGGAACATCCGCCGAGCGAAGTGTGACGAGCGCATCCATCGCGTCCATCAGATCCGGTATGACCGGAGCCTCGCGGCACAGATGCTTGAGGTCGAGCGGCCGTCCTTCAAGAAGCGCGCACATGACGTCGCGGGTCTGGATCACCCCGATAATGTTCTCGACCGAGCCGTCGGCGACCGGAATTCGGCTATGCGGGATTTCGAGGAGTGCCTTCGCGAGTTCATCGGGCTGGGCCGATATGTCGATCCAATCCACCTCGGTGCGCGGCGTCATCACTTCCCGCACCGGACGGTCGGCGAGGCGAACGATGCCCGAGATGATCGCCCGCTCGCTCTCCTCGAGCACGCCGGCGCTTTGCGCCTCGGCGACGACGAGGTGCAACTCTTCGGCCGTGACTTGATTCTTCGATTCGCGGTCGAGCCCGAGGAGCTTGAAGATGAGCGAACTGGACCGGTCGAGCAGCCACACGAAAGGCGCGGTGATCTTCGACAACCAGCGCAGCGGCCGCGACACAAGCACGGCGATGGGCTCGGGCGAACGCAGCGCGAACTGCTTGGGTACGATTTCGCCGATCACCAACGAAACGAAAGTCGTGAGCACAATCACGAGACCGAAGCCGACGGTGTGTGCAGTTTCCGGACTGAGGCCAAGAGGCTGCAACCGTTCGGCGGCCGGCTCGCCGAGGGTCGCACCCGAAAATGCGCCGGCAAGGACGCCAATCAGGGTAATTCCGCTCTGCACGGTCGAAAGGAAGCGCCCCGGCTCCGCCGCGAGATCGAGTGCGCATTGGGCTCCGCGGCTGCCCGCCCTTGCCAGGGCCTTGAGCCGCGCCTCGCGCGACGAGACGATCGCCAATTCGCTCATCGCCAGGAGGCCGTTGAGACCGATCAAGGCAAGGATGAGGAGGACGTCGAACCAGGGGATTGGGGTCAAATGGTCGCTCATGAGCGTAAGGAAGCGGACTTTAGACGCGCGCCGCGGCTATTCACAAGCAGGGGCTCGATTCACAGGCGGAAACATCGATGCTAAGTATCCACTTCATGCCTTCTTTTTGCCGACGGGAGTCTTGTAAATGCATCTTCGCCGCAGCCTGACGGCGGTCGCCCTCTTTTGCTCTTTTCTAGCGATCGCCGGCTGCCAGTCCGCGCCGCCGCCGCCCGTTCGGCCCGCCACCTTCATCCCCCTCGGCGTGAACGCACCCTATCTCCTCGGCGATATCGTAGCCGGGCACGGCGCACGCGCTACGAAGATGCGCGCCGCGAAGATTCGTCCATTAGCGGCAACCGCAGTCCCCGCTTACATGGCCGAATTGGAAAACGAGCTGCGCCAGCAGACGGCGGGGATCGGCGTCGACATCATCCGGGTGCAGAGCGGCATATTGGTCCGGATTCCGGCTGCTTTGACCTTCGACGCCGGGAGTTCGACCGTGAAGCCGCAATTCCAGGGAACGCTGCTGGAAATCTCGCGGACAGCGAAGACCCGCAACCAGACGTTCGTCGATATCCTCGCCCACACGGACACAACAGGCACGCCACAAGTGAACCAGGCGTTGTCGGACAAGCGCGCGAGCGCCGTCGCCGGCTATCTTGGAGGCCACGGAGTCGCCAAGGCGCGGATCGCGTCCAAGGGCTATGGCGAGACTGCACCGCTTTATAACCCGGATACGACCGAAGCGCAGAGGGCGGCCAACCGCCGGGTCGAGATTCGACTCGTGCCCTATTTCGGTTAGCGCCGCTCGGCGAAGAAACGACGCAGCAGTTCGGCAGCCTGGTCCTCGCCGATCCCACCCAGCACGTCGGGCCGGTGATGACAGGTCGGCAGGCTAAACATTCGTGGCCCGTGGACCACGCCCCCGCCCTTAGGGTCTTCCGCACCGAAGCGTAGTGCCTTGATCCGGGCGATCGACATCGCCGCCGCACACATCGCGCAGGGCTCCAAGGTCACCCACAGCGTGCACTCATCGAGGCGAGAGGTGCGGAGCTTGGCCGCGACCTCGCGAATCGCCACCATTTCCGCATGGGCTGTGGGGTCATGCGAGCCGCGCATGGAGTTCCGGCTCTCCGCCACGATTTGCTCGCCGATCGTCACGACCGCGCCCACCGGCACCTCGCCCGCGGCAGCGGCTTCGGCGGCAAGCTCGAGCGCGCGGCGCATCGGCGGCGGGAGTGGAAAGCTCATCGCTTTGCCGGCTAGCGCCCGCCGCGCCCGGTGTCAGCTACATCGCATTATTCGTCACTGGGGCGGCCTGATTCTGCGGAGGGCGGACCTCAAGCTTCGGGACCTTTACCGTGGCATCCTTCGAACCGACTTTGACGGAGCCGGTCTCCACGTCGAAGGACGGCGCTTGTCCCCCTTTGGCGACAATGCCGTTGCCGGTGGCCGCGACTTCGGGCGCCTTGGCGCCGCGAATCTGCTGAATGTCGAGAAACCCGGTGGCAACGGCGCCAATGACCGCCACAATGACGATGATCAAAACCAGGATGATGGTGCGCATCGTCGCTCCCCTTGTCGAGCCTTTTCCCGCGAGCCTCGTGGCTGCCGCCGTTACATAACGCAATGGCCTTGGCTCGGTTGCCCCGACGAGAGACACGCGACGTTGACGATCCACTCTCGAGCGGGTAACGGGCGGCGCTCTTCGGGCCTCGACGGGCCCACCCAGAAATCAGGATTAAGACCATGTCGCGGGTTTGCGAGCTGACCGGCAAGGGCCGGCAGGTGGGAAACAACGTTTCTCACGCCAATAACAAGACCAAGCGCACCTTTCTGCCGAACCTGCAGAACGTGACGCTCATTTCGGATGCGCTCGGGACGAGCGTGAAACTCCGCGTTTCGACGCACGGCCTCCGCTCGGTGGAGCATGTCGGCGGCCTCGACAATTGGCTGCTGAAGACAAGCGACGACAAGCTTAGCCCGAAGGTCCGCAAGCTGAAGCGCGAGATCGCAAAGAAAGTCGCGGAGCCGGTTGCCGCCTGAGCCCGAGCGGCTCACCCCTAGATTATTGAAAGAACAGGGATTTCACCTGAACGCGGGCTGCATCGCGCGTTCAGCATCCATTGTTTGCGAATCGGACATAAGCCCCGCATCCGACGGGGTTTTCCCCTTTCCTCGTCGAGTCTGGAAACAGACATTTTCCCTCGCGTCGCGTAACGAGGGGGGCCCGGTGCGGCGTATTCGCACCGGGCCCATATTTTCAGGGACTTTCGAATAGCCGGGCAAGCTGATCGACCATCGCACCCGCAAGCTGCTCGGCGTCCATGATCGTCACCGCACGGCCGTAATAGCGAGTCACGTCGTGACCGATGCCGACGGCGATCAACTCGACCGTCGAGCGCTTTTCGATCCAATCGATCACCTGCCGCAAGTGTCGTTCGAGATAGCTGCCGCCGTTCGCCGAGGCCGTCGAATCGTCGACCGGAGCCCCGTCGGAAATCACCATCAGGATTCGCCGCTCTTCCGGCCGGGCAATCAGCCGATTATGCGCCCAGAGCAGCGCCTCGCCGTCGATATTCTCCTTAAGCAGCCCTTCTCGCATCATCAGTCCGAGGTTGCGCCGAGCGTGCCGATAGGGCTCGTCGGCGCGTTTGTAGATGATGTGCCTCAGATCGTTGAGCCGGCCGGGATTGGGAGGGCGACCCCCGGCTAGCCAAGCTTCCCGGCTCTGCCCCCCCTTCCAGCCACGCGTGGTGAAGCCGAGGATTTCGGTCGCGACTCCGCAGCGCTCCAAAGTCCGAGCGAGAATGTCGCCGCAAATCGCCGCAATGGCGATCGGACGGCCGCGCATCGAGCCCGAATTGTCGATCAAGAGGGAGACGACGGTATCGCGAAATTCGGTGTCGCGCTCGATCTTATAGGAGAGCGAATGACTTGGGTTGACGACCACGCGCGCCAACCGCGCCGCGTCGAGCAGCCCCTCCTCCTGGTCGAAGTCCCAGCTGCGCGCCTGCTGCGCGAGCAGCCGCCGCTGCAGACGATTGGCCAAGCGCGTAACGATATTCGTAAGGCCGCCCATCTGCTGGTCGAGATAGGCGCGGAGGCGCAAGAGCTCCTCCTCATCGCATAGCTCCTCGGACTCGACGATCTCGTCGAAGCGCGTTGTGAAGGCCTTATAGTCAGTCTGCGGCGAGAGGTCCCAATTCCGCCGTCCCGGAGAGGCGAAGACGCTTTCGCTGAGCTCGTCACCGGGCGCGGCATCTTCTCCAACCTCCATCTCATCGGTGCTGCCTTCGTCAGCGGACTGATCTTCAGTTTCCTCCCCCCGCATGTCGACGTCGCCGTGACCCGGCGTGCCCTCGTCGCCCTCCTCGGCCGCGTCCTCGCTGCCGCCTTCCTCGCCCTCCTGCTCCTCACCGCCTTCCTCGGGTTCTTCCTCGATCGGCTCCTCGGCCGAGGCGAGCTCGAGGTCCTCCAGCAGCCGGCGCGAGAGCCTCGCAAATGCCGCCTGGTCGTCGAGGGTCAGCGCCAGCGCGTCGAGCTCCGCCGCCGCCCTCTCCTCGATCCACGGCGCGATCAGCTTCAAGCCGGCGAGGGCAGCTTGGGGCGGCGCCTCGCCCGTCAATCGTTCGCGCGCGATCAGTCCCACGGCCGTAGCGAGCGGCACTTCTTCCGCGTTGCGGGCGCGCACGATCGCGTCGGCCCGAACGCGGGCATCGGTGAGATGGCCGAGATTGTCCCGAACTCCGCCCATTGCGCGGGAGCCGAGCGCTTCGACGCGGGCAGTCTCCAGCGCATCGAAAACGGAACGCGCGTCCAGATCCATCGGCGCGGCCCGGGCATGCAGCCTGGCGTCATGATAACGCAGGCGAAGCGCCGCCGAGTCCGCTGCTCCACGCGCCTCCGCGACCAGCCGCGGTTCGAGGCTGGGCCCTGGCGAGGGCACGCGGGCGGTCTTGCCCGATGACGGCCCGGCGTCGGAAGCGAACACCACGTCTGCGTCCGCTTCCTTCGCGATCGCCCTTGTCGCACTGGCCAAGGCGCGGCGGAACAGGTCGAGGGGTTCTCGATCGGCCATGGGATTAGGACCTAGGTTCGACCGATCCGAAACGCAAAGCCTTGTCACCCAGATCGGCGCACTTCGAAGTAGGGGTTAACAACCAAGATCGTTTAAGTCATTGACTCTGTTTGGTTGCCCCCTAGTTTCCGCGGCTCGCGCGACGGTGGCGCGAAGGTTTGTTGCGCAAGATACAGGGGAGTTTGCCGATGAGTTTGCCCTTTAATGGTGTAGCGCGTGGTGCCAATCTGGCCCAGCCGTCGAGCCCGCAATCGTTCAGTCTCGATCCTTATGCAGGCGGCACGTTCCGCGGCAAGCCGATCCTGGATCTGAACGGAGTCATCGGTCAGATCGCGACGGGCCAGACGATACACGCATCGAACGGGGTCATCACTTACACCTTCCTCGATAAGACCCATCTCACCGGACTTTACAACAACCCGAATTATGGGTTCGAAGCCGGTGTCGGTCTGTCGGTCTACAGCGAAGCGCAAAAGGCGGCGGCGCGTGCCGCGATCGCTCTTTGGGACGACCTCATCCCCCAGTCCTTCGTTGAAACGAACGGCATGGGCGCGGACATCGTCTATGCCAATTCGACCGATCCGGCCCAAGCCTATGCTTATTATCCCGGCAAGCAGGGTTGGAAGTTCCAAAGCGACGTCTTCACCCATGATCCAGAATTGAATTGGTCGAACGCCTGGTTCACCTTCGGCGGCTACGGCAACACCACTTTGATCCACGAGACAGGCCACACGCTCGGCCTCTCGCATCCAGGCGACTACAATTTCAGTGACGACAATGACGGCGACGGCCAGCCCGATCCGATCACTTATGCTGGAGACGCCTTCTACGCCCAGGACAGCCAGCAATATACGATCATGTCCTATTTCGTTCCCGAAGAGACCGGCGGGCTGGTCGTCAACTGGAACGAGTTTCAGTTCAGCAACCCGCAGACGCCGCTGCTGCACGACATTCTTGCCATCCAATCGCAATATGGCGCGGACCCCACCACGCGAGTTGGCGATACGGTGTACGGCTTCCATTCGAACGCCGGCCGCGACGTCTACGACTTCAACAAAAACCCGTATCCGTTCCTCTCGGTCTACGACGCGGGCGGCAAAGACACGATCGATCTTTCCGGCTTCAACGTCAGCCAGTTTCTCGACCTTCATGCCGGATCGTTCAGCTCGATCGGCGCTGGCGCTCCGAGCGCAGCAACGGTGAACGCGGGCCTCGCTTATTTGTCCGAGCTTAGCGGGCAGGATCTCGGTTCGGTCACCCAAGCCTATGTCAATGCGGTGGTCGATAGCTATCGCGTAGCGAACGCCGAATCGATCCAGTTCGACACGGGTGTCGCCGGCATCTACGCCACCGAATATTCGAACTTCTCGATCGCTTATGGAGTGACGATCGAAAATGCGACCGGAGGCTCGGCGCGCGATCTGCTGTGGGGCAATGACTCTGCCAACACGCTCAAGGGAATGGGAGGCGACGACGTCATCAAAGGCTTTGGCGGCGACGACACGCTCTATGGCGGCGACGGAAGAGACAGTTTCGTCTTCGTCAAGGACGGGTCGACCGACACGGTCGCCGACTTCCAGACCGGCCTCGACAAGATCGATCTCAGCGAAGTCGCAGGCGCCACGGCAGGTTTCGTCGCCTACGACGCGGCGAGCCACCAGGTGCAGATCGATACGAACCAGGACGGAACGTTCGATATGTTCATTCACATCACCACCGGCTCGGTCGCGAGCGGCGATTATATCTTCCACGCCTGAGCCTGGAAGATCGGACACGGGCGCCGCTCAATCAGGGCGGCGCCCTTTTTTTAGGCCTTCTCGACCACGCTCTCGGGCAGGTCCTGTCCGAATACCCGCTGATAATATTCGGCGATCAGCGGACGCTCGGTCTCGTCGCACTTGTTGAGGAAGGACACGCGGAAGGCGTAGCCGACGTCGCCGAAGATGTGCGCGTTTTGCGCCCAGCTGATGACCGTGCGCGGGCTCATCACGGTCGAGATGTCGCCGTTGATGAAGCCCTGGCGGCTGAGTTCGGCGACCTTGATCATCTTTTCGACGATCTCCTTGCCGCCTGGATCGTCATATTCGCCCGACTTGGCGAGCACGATCTGCGCCTCGACCTGCGCCGGCAGGTAATTGAGCGTCGCGACGATGTTCCAGCGATCCATCTGGCCCTGATTGATCGCCTGCGTCCCGTGATAGAGGCCGGTAACGTCGCCGAGCCCCACGGTATTCGTGGTCGCGAACAGCCGGAACCAGGGGTTCGGGCGGATGACCCGGTTCTGGTCGAGCAGGGTGAGCTTGCCCTCCGCCTCGAGCACACGCTGGATCACGAACATCACGTCCGGGCGGCCCGCGTCATATTCGTCGAACACCAAAGCCACCGGATGCTGCAGCGCCCACGGCAACAGCCCCTCGCGAAACTCCGTCACCTGTTGCCCCTCGCGCAGCACGATCGCGTCGCGGCCGACGAGGTCGATGCGGCTGATGTGCGCGTCGAGGTTGATGCGGATCATCGGCCAATTGAGCCGCGCGGCGACCTGCTCGATATGCGTCGATTTGCCCGTACCGTGATAGCCCTGCACCATCACCCGGCGGTTCTTGGCGAAACCCGCGCAGATGGCGAGAGTCGTGTTCGGATCGAAGACATAAGTCGGGTCGAGGTCCGGCACACGTTCGTCGGCTTCACTGAACGCCGGCACCTCCATGTCCGAATCGACGCCGAACAGCTCGCGCACCTTGGCGATCTTGTCGGGGGAGGCCATCAGCGTCTGGCCGCGGGCCTCAGGCTGTACGTTGGATAGTTCGTCCATAACGGTAACGCTTTAAGGGATGGGCGCGCCCGTCTCAATGTTCAGGCGATTTTTGGCGGCAACGGGAAGAGCGTGATGAAACGCTTCGCAAGCTCCCGGTCACCCTCGACCTCGATGTTTTCCAGGGGAACGCCGCCGTAGAGGACCGCTGCTATTTCCCCTGGCTGAGCAATGAAGATTACCTCCGGATCTTCCGTCTCGCCGCGGCGCGCCGCGAAAGTCCCGTCCCGGATTTGGGCCAGGTAGCTGGTTTCCCCGAAGCGAAATTGGACGCGCGCCGCCAAGTCCCCGGCGCGCTCGGCGCTGAACATCGTCTGCATCGACATCATGATCGAGACAGCGCTGACGTAGAGGCCGGGGTTGTGGCGTGGACTGCGGACGGCCCAGCGGCCGAGCGCACGGATCACCGGCGCCGCCTCCAGACCCCATTCGGTCGCTTCGTAAACCTGCACTGACGCGGGCGGGGGAAGCTGGACGCGGCGGACGAGCCCCCGCTCCTCGAGCTCGCTCAATCGTTGCGTCAGCACATTGGCGCTGATTCCGGGCAGGTCACCCCTCAGTTCGGAGAAACGGCGCGGCCCAAACATTAGTTCACGAAGAACCAGGGGGGCCCAGCGTTCGCCGATCAGCTCCAGCGCGAGGGCGATCCCGCACGCGTCGTCGTATCGTCGTTTCTCCTCGCTTTGTCGAGGTTTGGTTACTTTTTCTAACTGCATGGTTGCAATTTATAACTTCGGACTGCAAAAGGCAAGCGAATCGGGTCGCAATGAGGAGAGGAAGATGTCGTCGACGAACCGAATGATTTTTGTGAACCTGCCCGTCACCGACCTGCAGCGTTCGCGGACGTTTCTTGAAGCGCTTGGCGCCGTCAACGATCCGCGTTTCACGGACGAGACGGCCGCGGCGATGAGCTTTTCCGACGCGATCCACGTCATGATCCTGACGCATGACAAGTTTAGTCAATTCACACCGCGGCCGATCGCGGATGCGAAAGCGGGTTCGGAAGTGTTGCTGGCGCTGACCGCCGACAGCCGGGAAAGCGTCGATTCGACCGTGGAACGCGCCGTATCGGCTGGTGGCACTGCTGATCCGGCGCCGAAACAAGACTATGGCGTCATGTACGGGCGCAGCGTAGCCGACCCCGATGGCCACATCTGGGAGGTCATGTGGATGGACCCGGCAGCCGCCGAACGCGGCGCCGAAGCCGTTCAAGAAGCGATCGCAACTGCGATTTGAGAAGGAACGAGCCATGCCGATCAATCCGAACGCCGACATCGAAATTACCGCCTTCCGCTGGGTGCCGGAATTCGCTCAGGGCGTGGTCCGCGACCTCCGCGTCCGCTGGGCGCTCGAGGAAGCCGGGCTCGACTACCGCGTCCGCCTGCTCGGCCAAGAGCGGCCGATCGAGTATCTGCGCGAGCAGCCGTTCGACCAAGTGCCCTGCTTCAATGATGGTCAGGTCAAGATTTTCGAAACGGGCGCCATCGTCCAATATCTCGGCGAGAAGAGCGAGGCGCTCCTGCCGCGCGATCCGCAAGGCAAGTTTCGAGCGATTCAGTGGACCTATGCCGCGCTGAACAGCGTCGAGCCGGCGATCCTGAATTTGCTGCTGATCGACCTCTTCTTCGTCGACGAGGAATGGGCGAAACTGCGTCGTCCAGGCGCGGCGGACTTCGCCAAGCTGAAGCTCAAGCGCGTCTCCGACTGGCTGGGCGACAAGCAATGGCTGGAGGGCGACCGCTTCACCATCGGCGATCTGCTGATGGTCACGGTCCTTCGGTTCCTGCGCCACACCGACCTGGTCGCCGGCTTCGCCAACCTCGAAGCCTATTTGAAGCGCGCCGAGGCACGCCCGGCCTTCAAGCAAGCCTTGGCCGATCAACTGGAGGTCTATGCCGCCAACGAGCCGCAGCCTGAACCGGAGGGTGCTGCCGCCTGACCTGCCGTTCGGCAGCAGATTGAGGGCGATACGCAGCCCGGTTGTTGCCGAATCGGCGAAGACAAGTCTGAGACGATCGAACGAGGAGGAGAAGAAAAATGACCTATTTTGAAGGTTTCGTCGCGCCCGTTCCGGAGGCGAACAAGGAAGCATATCTGAAGCATTCGACCGGCTTCGCGCCGATTGCGCAGGAACTCGGCGTTCGCCGGATGGTCGAATCCTGGGAGAGTGACGTTCCGGAAGGCAAGGTCACCGATTTCCGCAAGGCGGTCGACGCCAAGAATGACGAGAAGGTCGTCTTCTCATTCTTCGAATATCCGTCGAAGACGGAGCGGGATGCCGCGAACGAAAAATTCATGAGCGACCCGCGCATGAAGGAAATGGGTGAGTCCATGCCGTTCGACGGAAAGCGGATGATCTTGGGCGGGTTCGACGCCATCGTCGAGGAAGGAAGCGAGCGGGGCGGTTATACGGACGGGTTCGTCGTGCCGGTTCCCGAGGACAAACGAGACGCTTATCGTGAGCTCGCCTCCAAGATGGCCAAGGTCTTCCGCCAGCACGGCGCAACCCGCGTCATCGAAGCGATCGCGGACGACGTTCCGAAGGGCGAAGTCACCGACTTCTACCGCGCGGTGAAAGCCGAGGACGGGGAGACCGTCGTCTTCTCGTTCATCGAGTGGCCCGACAAGACGACGCGCGACGAGGCGTGGAAAAAGATCATGGAAGACGAAAGCCTGAAGCCACAGGGCGAGATGCCGTTTTCCGGCCAGCGCATGTTCTGGGGCGGTTTCGACAAGATCGTCGACACCGCGGATGCGCCGACGGCGCAGACCAGAACGGCCGCACCGCAACCTGCTTGAGTCCGAACGAGGCCCACCCCGCCGCCGAGCGCGGCGGGGTCCGCTTAAGAATTCTGCCGAACATAAAGGAGATCCGAACGATGACTGACGTCCGCACTGAAGAGGCGCCGACTACGGCGACCGGTCCCAATCCCAAGGGAGACTTCATCTGGTACGAGCTGATGACTCCGGATCCGGATGGCTCGAAAGCATTCTACGATGCCGTCGTCGGCTGGGACATCGGCGAAGGCGCGCCCGAATATAATGGCTATCGGATGATCAATTCGGGCGGCGGATTCGCCGGCGGGGTGCTCCCGCTAACCGATGAAATGCAGAAGCATGGCGCTCGCCCGACCTGGCTCGGCTACATCCATGTCCCCGACGTCGATCAGGCCACAGCCTCGATCGAACAGGCCGGCGGCAAGACGCTGATGCCGGCGACCGACATCCCCAATGTCGGCCGGATCGCGATGGTGAGCGACCCGCAGGGAGCTCCCTTCTATGTGATGAAGCCGATCCCGCCCGAAGGCGGGGAGAATCAGCAGAGCACCGTCTTCTCACCGAATGAGGACGGCCGTTGCTCATGGAACGAGCTGTCGACCAGCGACCCGGTCGCGGCGCGCAACTTCTACGGCGAGCAGTTCGGTTGGAAGAGCGACGACTTCATGGATATGGGCGAACATGGCGAATATCGCTTCTTCGACCATCACGGAGTCCGCCTCGGCGCCGTCTCGGGATTGATGAGTAACGAGCAGCATCCGCACTGGCGCTATTATTTCCGAGTGCCGTCGGTGTCGAAGGCCAAGGAGATCGCCGAAACCAAGGGCGGCAAGATCGCAATGGGCCCGATGGAGGTGCCAGGCGGCGACCATATCGTCGTCGGCTTCGACCCGCAGGGCGCCGAATTCGCACTCGTCGGAAAAGCATAGAGGAGAGGAAAAATGTCAGACAATAAGATCATCAACTGTCTGTGGTTCGACCATGGCGAAGCACGCAAGGCGGCGGAATTCTATGCGTCGGTGTTTCCGGACAGCCATGTCGGGAAGGCCCACAAAGCGTCTTCCGATTATCCGGGAGGCGACGAAGGCAATGAGCTGACCGTCGACTTCACGGTCCTTGGCCAGGCCTTCGTCGGATTGAACGGCGGTCCCAACTTCAAGCCCAATGAAGCGGTCAGCTTCATGGTCGTCACGGAGGATCAACCGGAGACCGATCGTTATTGGAACGCCATCGTCGGCAACGGCGGCGCGGAAAGCGAATGCGGTTGGTGCAAGGACAAATGGGGCTTCTCCTGGCAGATCACCCCGCGCGTCTTGCTCGAAGCGATGGACAATCCCGACAAGGCCGCTGCCAAGCGGGCTTTCGAGGCGATGATGACGATGCAGAAAATCGACGTCGCCAAGATCGAAGCGGCCCTCAAGGGCGAGACGGTCAATGCGTAAGCTGACCGGCGCGGTCATGCTGTCGGTCGACGGCGTCATGCAGGCGCCGGGCGGCCCCGAGGAGGATCCGACCGCCAGGTTCGAGCTTGGCGGCTGGGTCTTCCCCTTCTCGGACGACAGCGGCGATACGCAGTTCAACAAGTTCCTGTTCGACGCGGACTACGACCTGCTGCTCGGCCGGCGGACGTACGACATCTTCGCCGCCTACTGGCCGGACAATAGGGACAATCCGATCGGGGAGCGGTTCCAGCGCATCAACAAATATGTGCTGACTCATTCCGATGCTCCGCTGACCTGGGAAAATAGCCACAAGCTATCCGGCGAGACCGCCGAAGCGATCGCGGAGTTGAAGAACAGCGAAGGCCGCGACCTGCTTATCCAGGGCAGCAGCACGCTTTATCCGCCGTTGATCTCCGAACGGCTGATCGATCGGCTATTGTTGATCCGTTACCCGGTCGTGCTCGGCCGCGGGAAGCGGATCTTCGACGGCTCGGAGACTCCGGGGACGCTTCGACTGACCGATCATTTCGTGTCGGACAAGGGCGTGATCTTCACGACCTACGAGCCCGCGGGTGAAGTCGAGACCGGCAGCTTCGCGACGAAGGAGCCGAGCCAGGCCGAGGTCGAGCTGCGGGAGAAGATCAAAGAGGGTGCCTGGTGAGCCTGGAATTCTTCGGGCACCCCTTCTCGTCCTACACCCAGAAAGTCCTGATCGCCCTCTACGCCGACGGCACCGAGTTCGAATATCGGATGCTCGACCAGGAGCATCCGGAGAATTTCGAGGAGCTGAAGCGCCATTCGCCTTTTGGGCTCTTCCCGCTGCTGCTCGACGACGGTCGGCCGGTGATCGAAACCACGTGCATCATCGAGCACCTTCAGGCGCACCACGCCGGTAAGAATCAATGGATACCCAACGGCGAGGTCGGGAGACGCGTGCGACTTCTCGACCGATTCTTCGATTTGCACGTGATGAACAATATGCAGGTGCCGGTGTTCGACGCGCTCCGGCCGGACGGCACGAACGATGATTACGGAGTCTCCCGCGCGCGTGAGAAGCTGCAGATCGCCTACGACTGGCTCGAAGCCAATCTCGATGGCGGGCCTTGGGCGGCTGGCGAGCATTTCACGCTCGCGGATTGCGCGGCCGCGCCGTCGCTCTTTTATGCCGATTGGGTGGAAGAGATCGGGCCGAGCCGGCCGAAGCTGAAAGAGTATCGTGCCCGGCTGCTGGCCCATCCCGTCGTCGCGCGCGCGGTGGACGAGGGCCGGCCGTATCGCTCATTCTTTCCGCTTGGGGCTCCCGATCGCGATTAGGCGAAGGCAGTGGCCTTTCGCAGCAGCTGATAAGCTTCGATCACCTCGCGGAGCCGCTCCTCATGCGAACGGTCGCCTCCGTTCTTGTCCGGGTGATAGCGCCGGACCAGCAACGAATAACGCTGCCGGAGCGCGTGTCTGTCCGCATCTTCGCCGAGCCCGAGCACCGACAGCGCCCGGCGCTCGGCCTTGTTGAAGCGCGACGGCTCGCGGTCGCGCACCCAGCCGAAGCGAGTCGAGATGGCGTCTAGCGGGTCGGCGAAATCGCTCCACTTAGGCGGTGGGTCGGCGCCGTTCGCGGCGAACTTCCGGCTCGGCCGGTCCCAGCCGGCCAGTGGGCCTTGCGACCACTGGATTTCCTCAGGGCTCATCCCATCGAAGTAATTGTATTTGGCATTATGTTCGCGGACATGATCCAGGCACAGAAACCTCCAGGTGCCGGGTCCGTCGAAATTGGCAGGCTGCATCGGCGCCTTATATTCGCCGGGCTCGGTACAGCCCGCGACGGCACACCGCGCCCTCGCCCCTTCCACTCTGCCGTGCATTCTCGACTGTCTGGTCGCCACGCTTCCTCGCTTGCTGAACCCTCGTATATAGAAAGAATGGACGCCGAAAAAACCGGGCCGGTGGCAAGCGAGATGCTCCGAAGGCTCAACTCGGCGCTGTCGCCGACGCATGTCGAGCTTATCGACGACAGCGAGCAGCACCGCGGGCACGGCGGCTACAATCCCGCAGGCGAGAGCCACTTCAGCCTGACGATCGAGAGCGCCGCATTCGTGGGAAAGAGCCGCGTCGAGCGGCAGCGGATGGTTTATGCCGCACTTGGCGACCTCATGCACGACCGCGTCCACGCGCTGTCGATACGCGCGGTCGCGCCGGGAATATGATCTCTAGTTTCGAACTAGGGAATTGACTAAAGGGGCCTCCGCCGAATCGAAGAACAATCGCCGGAGACTGTAATGCTCTCTCGCCCCATCCGTGCCGCCTCGCTCGCCATCGCGCTGATACTTTGTTCTTCCTGTGCCAAGCAGGACGACAAGGGGCCTAGAACGTCGGAAGAGTCGGACGTCTCGCCGACCGCGGCGCCGGGCGTTGCCTGGCAGTATACGTACGCCTTTCAGTTGCCCGACGAGGCCATCGATAAAGTACAGGAGCGGCATGCATCGGAGTGCGAAGCGCTTGGCATTGCGCGCTGTCGAATCACCGGTCTGCGCTACAGCGTAAGCGACGACCAGGCCGTCTCCGCGATGCTCGAGGTCAAGCTCGCACCGAATATCGCGCGACAATTCGGGAAGGTCGCCGCGAACGATGTGCGCAGCGCCGGCGGACGCCTGAGCAGCACGGAATTCACCGGTGAGGACACGGCGCCAGCACAGTCTGAAACCGCTCGCAGCCAGAGCGATCTCGAGACCAGGATAACAGATCTGGAGAAGCAACTGGCCAATCCGTCATTGAAGGATTCCGAGCGCGCGCAGCTTCAGTCGCAGCTCGCCGAGATGAGATCCCGCCTCGCTGAAACGCGCTCGAAGGCCGCGGAGACTCAAGAGAAGCTCGCCAGTACGCCGATGACCTTCAATTACTATGGGAAGGGCGGGATCACCGGGTTCGCCGGCCGCAATCCGGTGATGGATGCCGCGCGTTCCTTCGTCGCCAGCCTGGTGACGATGATCACGATCGTCCTGCAGGTGCTTGCGGTCCTGCTGCCGTGGGCGGTGCTGCTCGCGCTAATCGTGCTTCTGGCTCGGTCGAGGGTCGGGCGCGCGATCGGCGGCTTGCTCAGGCGGAAAGAAAGCGAAAGCTCGGCCGACGAGTAAGAGGGGGACGGCGCGAACGCCGCCCCCTTCCTCATCAGAATGCGAAGCCGACGCCCAAGCGTCCGCCGAGCGAGACCTTGTCCTGCAGCTCCTCCGCATTGGCTTCGGCGACGAAACTCATCGCCGAGCTGCCGGCGAGCACGCGCAAGCCGCCGCGCCAGCCGCTGGTGCGCTCCTCCGCCGTTAGCGTGAACGGATCGCCGTCGCCGAACGAAGCGACCGTGTTGCCGAGCTTGCTGCTGAGGATTTCGCGCCGCCCGCCTTCGAGCTCCAGCCGGATCCAGGTCGCGTCGGGATCCACGCCGCCCATCAGGTCGTAGCCGGCCGTCAGCATTGCGTTGACCGCGCTTTCCTCGCTGCTGCGCTTACGTACGGTGAGGTCGAACGCCTTGCCGCCGCCGCTCTCCGCATATCCCTTCTCGGTGAGCTTGTAATATTCGATGGTGGCATTGGGGCGGATGCTGATCCGGCCCATGCGGGCTTCGTACGACAGGCCCGCCGTGCCCGAATAGATGGTGCCGTTCCACTTGCCTTCCGAGGAACGCGTAACATTTGCCCCATTCGCGGTTCCGGTGAAGTTGCGCGTGCTGTCGAACTTGATCTTGCCAGCGGTCGCTCGAGCCCAGGCGCGCAGCGGCCCGGCTCCGGCGCGCCAGTAGACGCCGCCTTCGTAATGATTGCTGACCAGCTCGTTATTGTCCTTGCCGTCCTTGCCGGAGAGATAGGCGGCAGTGAGGCCAACGCTTCCCAGCGCCCCGAGCGAATAATCGAAGCCGCCGGTCGCGCCCCAACCGGTCACGTCGTAGCTCGACGTGTCACCGATCGATTTGCTCGATCCCCAGGCGACTTGCTGCAGCCACAGGCCCTTGATCGGTCGCGGGTCGGCCAGGACCTCCGCCGCCAGGCGCGAGCCCTTGGTCGCGGTCTCGAAGGCGCCGCCGGCGTGCTCCGGCATGAGCTGCTGGAGCGTATGCTTGAGTGTCGCCGCATCCTGCACCGAAAGGAAAACCGCAGCGATCGGCCGATCCAAGTCCGCCGCATCCAGCGCCGCGTCGATGATCGCCGTTTCCGACTTGTTGAGGCTCAGCTCGTCGGAACCCTTCAGCTGAACGTTGAGCGCGACCTGGCCCGTTGCGGCATCGGTCGTCAGGCTGCTGTTGAAGAGGAATGGCAGGGTGACGATCGAGCTCGTCAGATTTTCCGCCCCGACCAGCGTTCCCGCATCGATGATCGTATAGGTTCCCGATGCAGTCCCGACGCTCTGGAAAGTCACCAGGATCTTGGTGCCCGTCCCGAAGCTCGCCGTTCCGGCAACATTGTAGAGCGTGTTCGCCGTATCGCCGATCGTCACACCGATGTTTCCACCCTCGGCAGTCGTCAACGAAGCGAGATTGACCGCGCCTAGATTGGTGACGTCGAGTGTGGAGCCGCCGCCGACATTGACGGCTAAACCGTCCGAGTTGACGAGCGCACCACGGAAGAGGCCGCCGCCGCTGACGAGAAGGGTGTCGGCGCCTCCGCCGAAGTCGACCTTGCCCAAGACACTGCCGGCCTGGATGTCGAGCGTGTCGTTTCCGGTGCCGAAAAGGATGTTGCCACCAATCAGCGGAGCGGGCTTTCCTGTCGCGGCCGCGATTTGCCGCACGACCGCACCAGTCGCGTTGGCGCTGAGGTCGATCGCGGTCGCGCTGTCGCCGAGGGTCTCGAAATCGGTGACTCCGATCGAACCGTTGTTCTGGACCAGCGACAACGTTCCCGAATGATCGACAATCGCTGCGGCCGTGCCCTTGTCGCCCGAGCGCTTGGCCGCGATCGTGCCGCTGTTGGAGATGGCGTTCACGGTCGCGCCAAAATCAATGACGATCGCCTGCGCCGCGGCTCCGTCCGCGCCGCCGCCGTCGGCGGAGATCGTTCCTCCGACCACGATTTGCGGCACCGAAGCGCCCGCCCCGATGTGGACGGCGGTTGCGTTGGCGCCGACTGCGGTGGCGCCGACATTGCCGCTGACCGTCATTCCGCCGGCCACATTCACCGCGTGGCCGGTCCCGCCGATCGACAGGCCGGTCGCATTCACGCCGCTATAGACCCCCTGGCCCGAGACACTGCCCTTGATCACAATGCCCTGGCCCGTGCTTCCAACGGCGCCGATATTGATGTCCTGAGTCGCCGAGCCGATCGCCATCGCCGGCGCCGCGCCAAAGCTGGTGATCGAGGCGGTGGTCTCGTTCGCGTCGGGAATGCCGTCGTCGTCCTCGTCGGTATCCGTCGTGCTATTGTCCGCCGGCTTTGTGTCGAGGAGGATGCCGCCGGCGACATTGCCGGCAACCACGACGGCGGACCCGCCCTGCAGCAGATCGTCAGAATCGAGCTTCGACGTGTCCGCGGGAGCGGTGACGGACCGATAACCGGTCGAGGTCACGGCGCCCTGGATGACCAGCCCCCCGCCAATGTCTCCGCCGAGAAGGACGCCAACGGCATTCTGCCCCTGAACGTTCGTCGTGCTGCCGCTGCCGATTGTGACGTTGCCGCTGACCGCCCCCGCACGGATGCCTACGCTGTCATTGCCGATGACCAAGACCTTGCCGGTGCTGGTCAGTGAGCCCGCAAGCGCGCTGTCGATCGCGATACCCGCGGATTGATTGCCCTCGACGGTGATCGTCCCGCTGTTGAGGATATTGCCGGTGTAGGTGCCGCCGCCAAGCACGTGGATGCCGAAGCGATTGCTGCCCTGCGCGAAAGGGCCATCCAGGTCGCCGTCACTGTCGCTGTCGGTCGGCGTAAAATTCTCGTCGATCGTGATCGTACCGGTATTGGTGATGTCGCCAGTGAGATTGGTGTTGGCGAGGATCCCGGTTGAGCCGTTCGCCCCCTGGATCGCGATCGTTCCTTCGTTCTTGACGCTGTTGTTGCTGTTGATCGTCACGGCGGCTCCGCCGGCGGGCTTCACCGAGCCGGTCGAGCTGATGCGGATATTGTCGTGGAAGCCCCCGGTGGTCACCGGAGTCGTGGTGGCGTTGCTGATCACCTGCTCGGCGTCGGCGGGAGCGGCAAGGGCCGTCGCCAGAGTGAAAAGACCAGTCGAAGCAAGAAGAAGGCGCATGAAATCAATCCCCTGTTGCAGGCGTGCGACTCCCCGTTCCCGGCGACGGTGGTCGACGGGGAGAAAACGGGTGATGCGAGGAGAGGAAAGCGACGACCGCCGCCTCCACCCCGGAAGATCGGCCTTAACTGCTGTTCAGCTGAAGCCGAGATGAACGTTCGTTAACTGCCTGAAATGATTCAGTTTAAGTCGCGCGACTTCCTTCATGAGGACTAGAGGCCTAAGCGTGCGCGGTGGATTCAGCAGTCGAAATGACCATCACCCCGGTCACGCACGATCTCGGCGCGTTCAAGGTTCATCGAAGCCTCCCGGCGCGGGAGCGAACCATGGTTGGGCCCTTCATCTTCGTCGATCAATTCGGCCCCGCGCGCCTTCCCGCGGGCGAAGGCATGGACGTCCGGCCGCACCCGCACATCAATCTCGCCACCGTCACCTATCTGTTCGATGGCGCGATCGAGCATCGCGACAGCATCGGCTCGCATCAGGTGATCGAGCCAGGCGCGATCAACCTCATGACCGCCGGCCGCGGAATTGTTCATTCGGAGCGCTCGCCGCAAGCGCTACGGCCGGAAGGGCCGAGGCTCTACGGGATGCAGACCTGGCTCGCGCTTCCCGACGGCGGCGAAGAAGTCGAGCCGGCATTCGACCATGTGCCGCCCACCGACTTGCCGGCGATCGAGGACGGCGGCGCCCGCGCACGAGTCTTGATGGGGACTCTGTGGGGCGCAACGGCGGCCACCCGAAGCGATTCGCCGACGATTTACGCCGACATCGAGCTCGACGGAGCGTCCATTCCCATCGAAGCGGACGCCGACGAGCGCGGGGTGATGCTGGTTGGCGGAGAGGCCGAGCTCGATGGCGTGCCGCTCGAACTCTACACATTATACGTGTTGAGACCCGGTCATGAAGCGCGGCTTTCAAGCGCAAGCATCGCGCGCCTCATGCTGATGGGAGGTCAGGCCTACAGCACGCGGCGCTACGTCTTCTGGAACTTCGTCTCATCCTCGCGCGAGCGGATCAATGAGGCGAAGGAGGATTGGAAGGCGCTGCGCTTTCCGCTGATCCCGGGCGACGACCAGGAGTTCATCCCGCTTCCCCAGGTCCCGAAGACGGTCAGCTATCCTTAGTGTCCCTGCGAGGAAGTTCGTCTGCGAAAAGCCCCTTCGCTACGATTGCCGCGAGTGCGGCACCGCTCAGTTGCGCGATTATGAACAGCGGCACGTCGTGGGGAGCGATTCCAGCGAACGTATTGGTGAGGCTGCGCGCGACGGTGATCGCGGGATTGGCGAAGCTGGTCGACGAGGTGAACCAATAAGCCGCGACGATGTAGAGCGCGACGGTCGCAGGAACCCACTCGCGCCTGTAGCGGACCGTGCCCAGGATGGTGAGAATCAGCCCGAACGTCGCGATCAGCTCTCCCAATCCCTGGCCGAGGCCGGTCCGCGCCTTCACCGACAGCTGCAGCATCGGCAGATCAAACATCCGGTGCGCGGCCCAGGCGCCTACGATTCCGAAGACCAGCTGAGCAACGATGTAGGCCGCTGCATCGCCCCACTTCAGTTCGCCGCGAGAGGCGGAAACCAGGCTCACCGCCGGGTTCATGTGCGCCCCCGAAATCGGGCCGAGAATGGTGATCAGGACGAACAGCATCGCGCCCGTTGCAAGCGTGTTGCCGAGGAGCGCGACGGCGTCATTTCCGGCGGAAAGATGGTCGGCCATGATTCCGGAGCCAATCACGCAGGCGAAGAGAAAGAAGGAACCCAGCGCCTCGGCCGCGACGCGCCGCGCGAGCGGCGGGGAGTCAGTCGGCATCCTGCTTTGCGTCGGCGGTTTTCCCAATGTCGCGCAACCGCGCCTGCAGGCTCAGCTCATCGATGCTGTCGAGCGGGAGCGCGAGGAGCAGGCCGATGCGGCGCTGCAGCGCGAAGAAAGCGGCGCGGAATGCGCGGCGGCGAACTTCCTCATCACCTTCGACCGCAACGGGATCCTCGATACCCCAATGCGCGGTCATCGGCTGACCCGGCCAGGATGGACAAACCTCGCCCGCCGCGTTGTCGCACACGGTGAATACGAAATTGAGCTCGGGCGCTCCCTCCACAGCAAACTCGTCCCACGGCTTCGAGCGATAGCCCTCGGTCAAGAAGCCCATCTCGTCGAGCGTTTCGAGCGCCATCGGGTGCACCTCGCCTTTGGGATGGCTGCCCGCCGAATAGGCCTTGAACTGTCCACGGCCCTCCCGGTTTAGGATGGCTTCGGCCAGGATCGAGCGCGCGGAGTTTCCGGTGCAGAGGAACAGGACGGTGTAAGGCTTGTCAATCATTCGGCTTTGACTCCTGCAGGGACGCAGCACGCGTCGTTCGGGAGGTTATCGGCTAGCGTCCCGAGTGCCGGACTGTCGCCGTACGTCGTGGCTTCGCCGTCGGTGAAGAAGGTTTCCCAGACGACGCCGTCCGGATCGGCGATCCAGCTCTTCTCGCTCCTAGCGTAGCAGCAGGTTGTTCGGCCTTCCTCGAGCACGGGCCGGTCGGCGGCCTTAAGGCGGCCAAAGACCTCGCCCAGTTCGTCGATGTTTTCGGCCTGAATGCCGAGATGCTCGATGCCTTGGCTCTCATGCTTGCCGGCCGAGATCGCGAAATTGACCCGCGGATCGTCAAGCATCCACTTGGCGTAATCGTCTTTGACGACGCTCGGCTCGGCGGCGAACAGAGTAGAGTAAAAGCGGATCGACTGATCGAGGTCACTGACCCCGACATGGACGTGCAGGCGCTTCATGCGCTTTTCCTTTCGGAGACCGGAGTGTCGCAAGCCGCTTGCGCGCCGCAGTCGGCACCCGCGCAGCAATTTTCCATAAGGTAGCCAATGAGCGCGTTCATCGCCGGATAGTTGGCCCGGTAGATCAGTGAGCGATGCTGACGCTCCTGCAGGATCAAGCCCGCGTTTTTCAGCTGGGCCAGATGGAACGACAGCGAGCTGTTCGGAACGCGTAGCGCATCGGCGATCGCTCCAGCCGCCATCCCTTTGTCCCCGGCTTGGACGAGGAGGCGAAACAGGGCGAGGCGATGTTCCTGGGCAAGAGCACCGAGGGCTTCGACTGCTGATCTAGCTTTCACGGCGACACCTCATTTCGATATAAGTCGAAATGTCAGAGTGAATGACGAAAGTCAATCACAATTCGAAGAATATCGAAATGATCAATAACCACGGAGCTTTTCGAAAATCGATTGAGCATTGGGCTGCGGCTCTGCTCACGCTAAGGCCGATCGAAGAATGACTTCGACACCCGCCCGCTCCCGTTCCCGATCGGCCGCCCGCCTCGCCGCGGTTCAGGCCCTTTATCAGCAGGATATGGAGGGTACGCCCATTCCGCGTCTCCTCAAGGAATTCCACGATCACCGGCTCGGCGCCGTGATTGAAGACGAACATTATCACGCTGCCGAACGCGACTTTTTCGACGACATCGTGGTCGGCGCCGACGCTCGGCGAGAAGAGATCGATGAGCTGATCGCCGCTCGGCTGGCGGAAGGCTGGACGCTCGAGCGGCTCGACCGGCCGATGCGGGCGATCCTTCGCGCTGGGGCCTATGAGCTCATCGCCCGCGCCGATGTGCCGGTCGGCTCCGTCATCTCCGAATATGTCGATGTGGCGCATGCGTTCTTCGATAAGCGTGAGAGCGGCTTCGTGAACGGCCTGCTCGATGCAATTGCCAAGCGCGCACGACCCGCCGGGGAGTGAAGTCATGCGCGAGGCTGACGTCATCGCGCGCCTGCAGCAGATCGCGACCGATCCTGCCGCCCGCGGACTGCTCGACGATGTCGCTCTGCTCGACAATTTGGTGATCACTCACGACAGCATCGCACAAGACGTGCATTTTCTGGACTTCGATCCGCCCGCGAGTGTCGGGTGGAAACTCGTTGCCGTGAACTTGTCGGATCTGGCGGCCAAAGGAGCGTCTCCAGCCGGAGCGCTGCTGTCGCTGACGATCTCCGGCGACGGCAGCTGGGAGAGCGAGTTCCTTACCGGGGTCGAGCATGCCTGCGAAAGCTATGCGCTACCGCTGATCGGAGGGGACACGATCGCGGTGCCCGAGCAAGCGCCGCGCATCCTGGGCCTTACCGCAATAGGCCGCGCGGGCCCGCGCGTTCCGGATCGCGCGGGCGGTCAGCCGGGGGATCGTCTCTGGCTGATCGGTTCGGTCGGCGATGCCGCGGCGGGGCTGGCGCAATTGCTGAACGATCGCAACGCAACAGGGCCGCTCGTCGACATCTATCGTCGTCCGGTGCCGCTGCTCGCAGCCGGGCAAGAGCTCGCTCCGCACGCGCGGGCGATGATGGACGTTTCCGACGGCCTTCTGCTCGACGCCAAGCGCATCGCAGAAGCGAGTGGCTGTGAGGTCGTGATCAACCTCGATGCAGTGCCGCTAACCGGCGCCTTCGAGGCTGTTCGCGGGACGACGCTGGAAGCGCGGCTGTTCGCGGTGACAGGCGGCGACGATTACGCGCTCCTGGCGGCGCTTCCGCCCGGCCTGGATCCAGCCTTAACACTTTCTTTACCGTCCGAGCTCAGCCTTGCCTGCGTCGGGACTCTCGCCGGGGCAGGTTCAACCCTTTCCCTGCGGTTCGGCGGGCGCCCCGTCCCGTTGCCGGAGAGACTGGGATATGAACATCACGGCCCTATCGATGCGCCAATGGCTGATCGGCCTTAGCGGCCTGCTCTCGGGCGGTCTGGCCGCGCTTCTTCTCCATTAACTCGCGTCCCCTTTCCAGCTAGTTGCAAGCTTGATCGCCGCCTCATAAAGGGGCGCCTATCCTTCGTGCCGGCGCCCGCTCGCCGGCCCCTTCTGTTTGCCGCGAAAACGGGGAAAATAATCATGAATCTGACACTCATCGCGATCGCCTGCGGCGTCATCGCGTTGCTTTACGGCATTTTCACCAGCCGCCAGGTCCTCGCCGCCCCGGCCGGGAACCAGCGCATGATCGAGGTCGCGGAAGCGATCCAGGAAGGGGCCAAGGCCTATCTTGGGCGCCAGTACACGACGATCGGCATCGTGGGCGTCGTCGTTGCGGCGATTCTCTTCTTCGTGCTCGGGCCGCTGCAGGCGATCGGCTTCGCCCTTGGCGCTCTGCTCTCGGGCTCCGCCGGCTACATCGGGATGAACATCTCGGTTCGCGCAAACGTGCGCACGGCCGAAGCCGCCCGTTCGACGCTGCAAAAGGGCCTGACCGTGGCGTTCCGCTCCGGAGCGATCACGGGCATGCTGGTCGCGGGCCTGGCGCTGCTCGCAATCTCCATTTTCTTCTATGTCCTGACGGATGTCCGCGGCCTCGCCCCGAACGACCGCGAAGTGATCGACGCGCTCGTCGCTCTGGCTTTCGGCGCATCCCTGATCTCGATCTTCGCCCGGCTCGGTGGCGGCATCTTCACCAAGGCCGCCGACGTCGGCGCGGACCTGGTCGGCAAGATTGAAGCCGGAATTCCCGAGGACGATCCCCGCAATCCGGCGGTGATCGCCGACAATGTCGGCGACAATGTCGGCGACTGCGCGGGAATGGCCGCCGATCTGTTCGAGACCTATGTCGTGACGGTCGGAGCCACGATGGTGCTGATCGCGCTCCTCGTCACCGCTGCCGGAGCCGACCTCCTCGGCCTGATGAGCCTGCCGCTCGGAATCGGGGGTGCGTGCATCATCACGTCGATCATCGGCACCTACTTCGTCCGCCTCGGAGCCAAGCAGTCGATCATGGGCGCGCTCTACAAGGGCTTCCTTGTGACCGCGATCCTGTCGGTACCCGCGCTCTACTTCGTCACGCAATATGCGCTTGGCGACATGAACAGTTTGATCGGAGCATCGACCGACGCCGCGACCGGTGCCTTCAGCGGCGGCTTCACCGGCTGGGATCTCTACTGGTCGATGCTCGTCGGGCTCGCGGTCACGGGGCTGATCGTTTGGATCACCGAATATTACACGGGGACCAACTACCGGCCGGTGCAGACCATCGCCCGAGCCTCGCAGACCGGCCACGCGACCAACATCATCCAGGGCCTCGCGATCAGCATGGAATCCACGGCTCTTCCGACAATCGTGATCTGCATCGGCATCATCGTCGCCTACAATCTCGCCGGTCTGATCGGCATCGGTTTCGCCGCGACGGCGCTGCTCTCGCTCGCCGGAATGGTGGTCGCGCTCGACGCTTACGGACCCGTCACGGACAATGCCGGCGGGATCGCCGAAATGGCGGGCCTGGAGGCCGACGTCCGCACCCGCACCGACGCGCTCGATGCGGTGGGCAATACGACCAAGGCGGTGACCAAGGGCTATGCCATCGCGTCCGCCGGTCTCGGCGCCCTGGTGCTATTCGCCGCCTACACGAGCGACCTTAATCGCTTCGCAAGCGATCTTGGAGTGACGTTTGGCGACATCAACTTCTCGCTGTCCAACCCCTATGTGATCATCGGGCTGCTGCTTGGCGCACTGCTTCCGTATCTGTTCGGAGCGCTCGGCATGATGGCGGTCGGGCGCGCGGGCGGAGCGGTGGTCGAAGAAGTCCGCGCCCAATTCCGCGAGAATCCCGGCATCATGGACGGCTCGGTACGTCCGAACTATGCGCGGACGGTCGACCTGGTCACCAAGGCGGCGATCAAGGAGATGATCATCCCGTCACTCCTGCCGGTGTTCGCGCCGCTGGCGATCTTCTTCGTCGTTCGCGCGATCGCCGGTCCGGCGCAGGGCTTCGCTTCGGTCGGCGCCTTGCTCATCGGGGTCATCGTCTCGGGCCTGTTCGTCGCCATCTCCATGACCAGCGGCGGCGGCGCCTGGGACAATGCCAAGAAATATATCGAAGACGGCAATTACGGCGGCAAAGGGTCCGAGGCGCACAAGGCCGCGGTCACCGGCGACACCGTCGGCGACCCCTACAAGGACACGGCTGGTCCCGCCGTCAATCCGATGATCAAGATCACCAACATCGTCGCTCTGCTTCTGCTCGCGGCCCTTGCCGGTCACGCCGGCTGATCTGATCGCTTAAGAAGGGGCCCCGCACCGGTCCGCCGATGCGGGGCTTTCCTTTTTCCAGCGAACGGTCTTGAAGCTTTTTTCCATGCCGCACGCGATCCAAATCCATCAGACCGGCGGGCCCGAAGTCCTTTCGTGGGAAGAAGTCGAGGTCGGCCAGCCGGGGCCAGGCCAAGCGAAGCTTCTGCAGGAAGCCGTCGGCCTCAACTTCATCGACGTCTATCACCGAAGCGGCCTCTATCAACAGGCCTTACCCTTCGTCCCCGGGGTCGAGGGAGCGGGAGTGGTCGAATCCGTTGGCCCCAAGGTCACCAATGTGAAGCCGGGCGATCGCGTGGCTTATGCGGGGCCCCTTGGCGGCTATGCCGAGGAACGGCTGATCGACGCGAACCGCCTGGTCAAGCTTCCGGACGGGATCACCACCGACCAGGCGGCAGGGATGCTGCTCCAGGGCATGACCGCGCAAATGCTCCTCCGATCAGTCTTCCCGGTTCACGAGGGCGATCCGATCCTCATCCACGCCGCTGCGGGCGGCGTCGGTTTGATCATGTGCCAATGGGCCGCGGCGCTCGGCGCCATCGTCATCGGCACGGTCGGAACGAAGGAGAAGGCCGAACTCGCGCGCCAGCACGGCTGCGCGCACCCGATCGTTTATTCGAAACAGGATTTCGTCGCCGAGGTTCAGCGCGTCACCAAGGGCGAGAAACTGCCCGTCGTCTATGATTCGGTCGGCCGCGATACGTTCATGCGCTCGCTCGATTGTCTCAAGCACCGCGGCCTGATGGTGAGCTTTGGCAATGCGTCAGGGCCGGTTGAGCCAATATCGCCCCTGGTGCTCTCTCAGAAAGGCTCGCTCTATCTCACACGGCCGACGCTCTATCACTATATCGCGACCCGCCAGCAGCTCGAACAAAGCGCTGGAGAGCTGTTCGACATGGTGACGAGCGGGAAGGTGAAAATCGAGGTCCAACAGCGCTTCGCCCTCAAGGACGCGGCCGAAGCCCATCGAGCGTTGCAAGAGCGCAAAACGACGGGATCGACGATCCTCACCATCTGAGGCGCCCGCGCCTTCCCTTTTGAGATGGGCGAGGCTAAGGCTCCGCGACTTTTTGACTGACAGGAAGAGGGGGTTTTTTGGCCAAGGAAGAATTGCTCGAGATGCGCGGCACGGTCGTCGAACTGCTGCCCAATGCGATGTTCCGCGTGCGCCTCGAGAACGGCCATGAGATTCTCGGCCATACCGCCGGAAAGATGCGCAAGAATCGAATTCGCGTGCTCACCGGCGACGAGGTGCTGGTCGAGCTCACGCCTTACGACCTCACCAAGGGACGCATCACCTATCGCTTCATGCCCGGCCGCGGAGGCCCGCCCGGTTACCCATAATGCGGCTGGTCCTCGCTTCAGCGAGCCCGCGCCGCCTCGAACTGCTCGCGCGCATCGGAGTGACGCCGGATGCGGTGGTCCCGGCTGACGTCGACGAAAGCGTGCCGAAGGGCGAACTGCCCCGGCAGCATGCGCAAAGGCTCGCGCGCGAGAAAGCGGCCGCCGTTTCGGTTCGAGAGCCCAAAGCGCTGGTGCTCGCTGCCGATACCGTGGTCGCGGTCGGGCGGCGAATCCTGCCGAAGGTGGAAGACGAAGAGACGCTCCGCGCCTGCCTGCGGCTACTCTCCGGGCGCCGCCACCGTGTGCTGACCGGAGTCGCGCTGGCGATCCCTGGCCATGACATCCGCGAGCGGCTGGTCGAGACGATGATTGCGATGAAGCGGCTGTCGGAAGAAGAGATCGACCATTACGCCGGTCACGGCGAGTGGCGCGGAAAGGCCGGCGGATATGCACTGCAAGGCTATGGCGAAGTCTTCGTCCGCCACATCGGCGGGAGCTATTCGAACGTGGTTGGCCTCCCGCTCGCGGAAACACGAATGCTGTTGAAGTCAGCGGGATATTCGATTGCCTGAGTGGCTGGTCGAGCGCGGCATCGGCGAAACGCGCGCCGCGTTGGTCGACGACGGCGAAATCATCGAAGCTCGGATTGAACTCGACCATTCGATCCCGGCAGGAAGCGTGTTTTCAGCCAGGCTGATCAGCACCGGAACGGCTGGCCGCAACGCCGTCGCTCGCGATGAGGGGGGCATCGAATATCTACTTCCCCGCGGCGCTGCCGGGGTCACTGAAGGCGCCGAGCTCATCATCGAGATTACGCGCGAGGCGTTCCCCGGGACGGAACCGTGGAAGCGTCCTCTTGCGCGTGTCTCGGACAAGGCGCCGCGAGCGGTGGGGCCTCTTGCCGAGCGCCTCAGCGTGCGCGAGGTGACGCTGCCGGGCTCTCAAGATTTGCTGGGCGGTTCCGGCTGGAGCGTATTGATCGAGCAAGCCCGAACGGGTGTCGTGGAGTTCGGTGGCGGGGAACTTCGGATCTTTCCCACTCCCGCAATGACTCTGATCGATGTGGACGGCTGTGGGCCGCCAGATGAACTCGCCATATTGGGCGCAGCGGAGGCCGCCAAAGCGATCCGAAGACTCGACATTGGCGGCTCGATCGGTGTCGACCTCCCGACCTCAGGCGGCAAGTCTGGGCGACAATCGGCAGCGGCAGCGATCGACGTCCATCTGTCGCAGCCGTTCGAGCGCACCGCGGTGAACGGCTTCGGGTTCGTTCAGATCGTCCGGCCCCGCACCCGCGCCTCGCTGGTCGAGCTGGCGCAGGATCGGTCGGCCTTCGAAGCGCGAGCGCTGCTGAGGCGAGTCGCATTCGAGCCGCCGGGTTCGAAGCGACTCGTCGCCCATCCGGGGGTCATTGCAGTGCTGGAGGCCCATGCCGAATGGCTCGCGGCCCTCGCGCTGCAGGTGGGCGGGGCAATCGGCTTGCGGGCGGATGCCGCCCTCCCCATGTCGGCCGGATATGCGGAAGCAGCCTAAAGCCAAGACATGCCCGTTCTGCGGCAAGCCCGAAGTGAAGGAGCACGCGCCCTTCTGCAGCCGCGGATGCAAGGATCGCGACCTCTTGAAGTGGCTTGGCGAGGGCTATCGCATTCCGGGCCCGAGCGCCGATCCCGAGAGGGTGGACAGCGATAGTGACGACAGCTAGGGAGCCGGCTCGCTTCTCCGGATCAGCCGTTCCCCTGCGAACGCCCAGGTAGCTCAGTTGGTAGAGCACGTGACTGAAAATCACGGTGTCGGTGGTTCGATTCCGCCCCTGGGCACCACCCCATTCATCGTCCCGTCGAAGGCGTACGGCTACGGCCGCGCCCGTCTCCAGCTTCGCGCTTCAGGCTCGATCTAATCGCAATTCAAGTCGGCGATATCCTCGACCATCTGCTCCGGGAGACCCGCGTCGGGGTCGACCTGATCGGCCTCTCCGGCAGCGACCTCACGATCGCGCAGATCGAAGAAGGCAGCGCGTTTGAGCCGCTTCTTCAGTGAAAGCGAAGGATTGTCGGGCGTCGGGCCGAGCATGGCGCGGTCGACATGGCTTTCTTCGGAACCGCTGGGCGGATGTGCTGTGTCTGTGGGCATAGTGAGAGGACAACGTTCGAGCGTCATGTATGTGCCCGATTGGATAGCCCCGAACGGATATGCCCGCTTTCGACCCATTGCGGACACTTCGAACGCAAGCTTTCATCAATGGATGGAAGGCCGAGCTAGCCTGCGTCGGTCAACGGAGACGATGACAGCCTCTCGAAAACCGCGTCGTGCAGCGGGCGTGCGAATCGCACCCCACCGATGTGGCCGGTCAGCCATTGGACGGTGCCCTGGAGTGCTTCCAATCCATCGAATTTTACCCAGACGCGCTCCCCAAGAGCGGGACGCTCGATAAACTCGACCTTGCAGCCGACCGGAGACCCATTGAAGACGCGCACGCGGAAGCTCTGGATCCCAGCGCGCCGAATGCCGACTTCGCTGGTCAAGGTCACCCGCTCAGCACTTCGCCTCTTGGACCATTCATCGGGGCTCACGTTTCGATAACTCCAAATAATCGAACCGCAGCGCGGTCCATCCCGACGACATTATCAGACCCCCCAACCGCTGGCTTTAAGCTCCACGACGCTTGTTCCAAGTCGGCACAGCCAATTGCGCCCCGGCGTTGCGACGGGTCGGTTCGTCGCCGCTTCCGGTCAGGCGTGTTTGTGCAGATCCTGCCTTGCGGCGAGAAAGGCGTGGATGGCCGTCGCCGCTTCGAACACCGATCCTTGATAGAAATCCTCGGCGACCCGTTTGAGCGCGATCTCGACGATGTCGGCCGAGGCGATTGCCGGAAGGTAGAGCAAAGTCTTGCCGTAACCGCTTTGGCGGCAGTTCAAGATTCCCTTGCGCACCAGCCTTCCGAGCATCGTCCGGATGGCGCCGTGGGAAACGTCGGGGATGTGACCTCCGACTTCCTTGGCGGTCAGCGCGCCCTTGCGATAAATGAGCGTCGCGACCTGGCGCTCACGCCGCGCGAGCCTGCGCACGGCCCGGGGCAATTCGTTCGCGGGCGCCTGGGCGCGCGGCAATTGATGATGTCGCATCTCCACGCCGACGGAATCCACGAGCACGCTTGGTCGAACAACGAAGATGCTGCCGGAGCGCCACCGATTGTCGCCAAACCGCCACGCCGTTGATCAGCGGCCGAAAGTTGCGGCCAAAGATCGGCGAGTTCAGCCTTGCCAGTATTGCGGGTATTTCTGCTTGAGCTCAGCCAGTTTCGGCAAATCGTAGACGACGACGTAACGAGTCCTCGGGTTCTTACGCACGAAATCCTGATGCTGGGGCTCCGCGACATCGAAGCCGCCCGATTCGATGCTCGTCGCGATCGGTTTGCCAAATTTGTTCGATGATTTGAGCTCAGAGAGGAACTGCTGCGCCGCGGCGCGCTGCTGCCCATTCTGCGGGAAGATGGCGGAGCGGTATCTCGGACCGACGTCCGGTCCCTGCCGGTCCACCTGGGTCGGATCGTGGGCGACGTCGAAGAAGATTTGGAGCAGCTGGTTGTAGCTGACCTGCGAGGGGTCGAAGGAGATCCGAACCGCTTCCGCAAAGCCTTCGCGCGTGGGCCCTGAGGATCGATCCATTCCGACACGCCGAGTCCCGCCGGCATAGCCGGAGACGACGGCACGCACTCCTTTGACATGCTCGAACACCGCTTCGACGCCCCAGAAGCAACCGCCAGCGAGAACAGCGGTCTGATTGCCGGATTGCGCACTCACGGCATTGCTCGGGACCACCGTCAGCGCCGCGGCGGCGGCAACGATGAGCCGAAGCCTAGGGAACATTGGCTTGGATACGAATGAGCGTGCCACTTTGGACTCCGATCGGGGATGTGGAGTTGAAAAGAGGGCCATGCAGCGCGGGGAAGTTGCGCTGCATGGCCCTATCGCCCGTTTGCTCTCGCGAGCAGCTGCCGGTGAGACGAGCCCACCGATCGCTGACGACCGAAGGTTGCGTGGCTCGTCCGGCACGGGAGGATCCTTAGAAGTTGAGGGTCGCGCCCGCGTAGATGTAGCGGCCGAGCGCGTCCCAGGCCCCCGGATAGGTGTTGCCGTTGCACGGACCTGCTGGACACAGGTTGGTTCCGCCGACGGCGGCACTACCGCCGGTAACCAGAGGCGGTTGCTTGTCGAACAAATTGTTGACGCCCAGGCGGAAGTTGTAGTGATCGCCGATCGTGATCGTCGAGGCGAGATCGAAATAGTTGAACGCCTTGATGTGCACGCCCGGATCGAACTGCGTGCCGCTGCCCAGCGTTTCATTGTCTTCGAGCGTCTCGGCCTTGACCTTACCGATATGGCGCCACTGCAGCGAGAGGCCGATGCCGTTCGGCATCTGCAGGCCGATGCGCGCCTTGTGCCTCCACTTGGGCATTGGCGACGAACTGGCGACGGCGGCGCTGCTGCAGGTCGGACCATAGAGACCGGCGCAATCGTAAATGCCGCCCGGGAGTCCGTTGTTGACCCGATATTTGTGCAGATAGGTGCCGTTGAAGCTCGCCGACAGATTGCCCATGCCGCCGAGGCGATAGCTGTATGAGCCGCCGAAATCCCAACCGTCCGTCTTGATCTTGCCCGAATTGCTGGGGACGTCTTCGACGAAACCGGCCGAAGTCAGCCAGAGAGACCCGGCCGGGTTGCGGTGGATCAAGGCGCATGAGGGCGCGACCTCGGTCGCCGTCGTGTGCGCGATGCAATTGGCGAGGATCGCGTCGGCGCCGAACCCTTGGATCGCGTCCTTGAGGTCGATGTTCCAATAGTCGATCGTGAACGCCAGGCGCGGGATGAACCGCGGCTGGAGCACCACGCCGACCGTCTTGGTGGTCGCCTTTTCCGGATTGAGGTTCGGGTTGCCGCCGAGGAGGCCGTTATACTGACCAGCCGGGTTCGGGGTCGGGTTCTGACCGACGACGAGGCCCTGCGCGAGGCAGCCAAAGTCTTCGGCGGTCACCGCTTGTCCCGCGCAAGGATCGTTGCTTCCGTCGAGTCCGACGAATTGCGGAGCAAACAATTCCTGGATGTTCGGAGCCCGAACAGCGCGGTTGTACGAACCGCGGAAACGGACGTCGGCGATCGGCGCCAGTTCGGCGGAGATCTTGTACGTATCCGTGTCGTACTTGCGGTCGTTCGACAGTTGGTACCAGGATTTGCGATAGCCGGCGCCGATCGAGAATTCATCGATGAACGAGTGCCGGATGATCGGAATCTGCATTTCGCCGAAGAGCTCGAGCACGCGGAAATTGCCGTTGACCGGAAGCGTCGGCGCGCCTTGTCCCGTCAGATCACCGCTCTGGAACGACTGATCGGGATTGAGCTCGAGCAATTCCTTACGATATTCCGCGCCGACGTTCACGCCGATGCCCTCATCCGACCAGGGCGTCTGGATTCCCATCTCACCGAGAGCGCCGGTGAAGTTCACGTCCGCGATCTGCTCGGACGTCTGACCCTGGATGACACCGAAGACGTTCAAATAGTTGATCGACGCCGCCGACGGACCATTCACGCCAAAGACGTCGTAGGGAATGCAAGTCGGATCGACGCCCGTCAGGACGGAGCGGCAAACCGGTTGCCCAAAGCTGGCGCTGCCCTCACGATTGTCGGTTACGACATCCAGTGCGCGATTGAGGCGAGCCACCGAGAATTCGTTCTTGAAGACCTGCGTGTAGTTCGTGCGGCCGTACTGGAAGTAGGAATCGTAAGACCAGACCTTGCTGAGGTCGCCGCGCATTCCGAGCACGGCGCGATAGCTCTCGTGCTTGAAATCGGCGATGCGCGGGCCGCCCTCTACGTTACGCCGAAGCAGATTGAGATACGCATTGTTGTGCGTCTGGCCGGTCAGCGGATCGAAGAAGTCGATTGGCGCTGCTGTCGGGTCGGGGTTGTACGGAGCGCCGACGGCAACGGGGAAACTCCCGATGAATCCGTTGATCAGGTTGCTCGGATTGCAGATGGTCGCAAACTGCTCCGCACTCATCAGGGGATTGTCGCAGTTGATCGTGAAGGTGTTGCCGAAGTCGCCCGATGGGGCGATCTGCGCCAACGTCCGGTCGTCCATGAACATGAATTCCATGTACGGCTTCAGCGCCGGAGTGATCTCGTAATCCGCGAACCCACCCGCGATATAGCGCTCATCCGGACGCTGGAAGTAATTGAGCGGAGCGAAGTTGTAGATGTTCTGTGCGCCGACCGTGATCGTTCCCGGCCCGAGCGCCGCGATGGTCGACGTGTTGGTGTTGGGGGTGAAGATCAAAACGTTGCCGGGATTGGCGGTAGCGGAGCCGCCGCACTGCGGATTGCCGGCGCCGGAGTTCTGAATGACGCAAGCGCTGTAATCGCGTCGTGCCTGCAGTACCGGCTTCACTTTGCGGTAGCCGAAGTAAGCAATGGCGTGGCCGCGATTGTCGTCGAACGCCGCGCCGATCGAAACCGTCCCGTCGAACGTTCCGCCGTCCGCAACGCTTCCACGCGGATACCCGAAGCCACGAGCGTCGAGCATGTCGCCAATGTGCACGGAGCTTCCGGCACCGAGGGGACCGCACACCGCTCCTGCCGCGGTGACGCAGTCGCTCACAAAGGGATTGCGGTTGTCGTGCTGATAGAAGCTGTACTGACCGTCGAAGCGGATACCGGTGAAGTTGGTGTCCATGATGAAGTTGACGACACCGGCGACGGCGTCCGCGCCGTAGACGGACGACGCACCGCCGGTCAGCACTTCCACGCGCTTGATCAGCGATGCGGGAATGATGTTGAGGTCGGCGGCCTGGGTCGTGCTGGCGGGATCTCCCGGCGTCAGGCGTCGGCCATTGACCAGGGACAAGGTGCGCTTCGAACCCAGGTAGCGAAGGTCGACTTCCGCCGTGCCGCTCGCCCCATTCGACATGCCCGAGGCTTGGCCGGTTCCAACGGATGGAAGTTGTCCAAGGAGGTCTTCGACGCGGGTCGTGCCGGTCAACTTCACGTCCTGGTTGGTGACCACGGTGACCGGAGCCGCCGACGTCAGGTTCGGCTGCGGAATGCGAGTGCCGGTGACGATGATGTCGTTCCCGCCCTGCACCGGCGCACCTTGCGCCGAAGTGGACGGCGTCGGCTGCGCTTCGACCGGACCCGAAGGATTGGCCTGAACGTCGGTCGGCGGAGCATCCGATGGCGGCGGAGCGGGCTGCGCGGCGTCCTGCGCATAAGCCGGAGTGGCAAGAGCGGCAACGCCGACCAGCAATGAGGTCGTGAGCAGACGCTGGCGGAGATTGGGCATCCTCAAAAGCCTTTCAAATTTTGCGGCCGGAGACCGGAACGGTGAAGGCGCAGGAGGACGGTCTGAGACTGGATCGAGACGCGCGATATCCGCGCACGAAAGTGCCCGGATTTCCACTCGCTGACCCGCATCGATGTCCCCTGCATCTGATGGCGCAGCTTCAGACGGGGCCGGTGACCTTATGAAGCGAGTTGCGGTTCAACGCAGGCGTTCGGTGCCCGATCGGCTGCGATAGCGGTTGAACGTCGCCTAGCTGCGGACGAACGGCGGTCGACATCGCCGGAAACGCAGCGCATCCTCATCCTAATGGGGGTCATTCGCTTCCATCCAATCCAAGGTGAGGCATTTACGCCACACCAGACGGTGCGCGAGCTGGAGGAACAGCGCGTGCGTTCCGTCCTGTGGGTCACCCTGATCTTCTGGATTTCTAACTTCCTTCTCTCGACCCTGGGGACCGGACTGGAGGGTAATCCGCACCTGGTCCCAATTACGGCGACGCGTTTGGGGACCACACTGTTGGGCCTCGCCTTCTGCTTCCTCATCCACCTTCTGCTTCGGCGATTGTCGACGACGCGCAGGCGCCTGATCGCTTTGGCGATCATCGCACCCATTGCCGCTGAAACCTTCGCCTGGGCGCGCTTTTTCGCGGAGGCGGCGGTCGATCCGAGCTTGTCGCTGCAAAACTTCACCTGGAGCGGCGCCGTCCGCACCATTTCCTTCTACACCTGGTTCTTCCTCGCCTGGGCGGGCTTCTATCTCGCGGTTTCCTACAGCTTCGACCTGCGCGAGGAGCAGCAGCGTTCGGCCGAGGTTCGCGAACGCGCGCATCTGGCCCAGCTCCGGGCCTTGCACAGCCAGATCAATCCCCACTTCCTCTTCAACAGCCTCAATTCGGTCTCGGCGCTGATCCTCGACGGAAAAGTGAACGAAGCGGACGAGATGGTCGCCAAGCTCGCGCAATTCCTCCGTCTCGGCCTTGCGGCGGACCCGTCGAGCAAGATCTCCTTGTCGTCGGAGCTGGAACTGCAGCGCACCTATCTGTCGATCGAGCAGCTTCGATATGAGGACCTTAGCGTTTCGTTCGACGTACCCGAGCCGCTGCTCGGAGCGAAGATCCCCGCACTGATCTTGCAGCCGATCATCGAAAATGCAGTGAAATATGGAGTCGCCAGCGCGCCACCACCCGCGACCATCGACATCAAGGCGTGGCAGGCCGGACGCGACCTACGCATCCAGGTGACCGACAGCGGAAAAAGCACCGCACCCAAGAAAAGCGGCGTAGGAATCGGCTTGTCCAACGTGCTCCAGCGGCTGCGCCTGATTTATGGCGAGGACCGGACGAGTCTGGTCGCGACCAAATTGGAGGACGGAAGTTTTCAGGTAGAGCTCGCCTTTCCCCTGGAGCTGAAATGAACGTCATTCGCGTACTCACGGTCGACGACGAGATGCTGGCGCTCCGCCGGCTGAAGCTGCTGCTGCAGGGCATGCCGCACGTCGAGCATGTCGGGGAGGCGGCTTCGTGCAAGGAGGCGATCGCCGCCATTCAGGAACTGACGCCCGATGCCATCCTGCTCGATATCCGGATGCGCGACGGCGACGGCTTCGAGATTGTCGAATGGCTCGGTGAACGGCCAAGCCCCCCGGCGATCATCTTCGTCACCGCATTCGATCATTATGCCGTACGCGCCTTCGATCGGGCGGTCGTGGACTATCTGTTGAAACCGATCGAACGCGACCGGCTGGGGCAGGCGATCCGCCGGGCGCACCACCAATTGCGCGCCCTCGATGCGGAGCAGCGGATTAGCGAAATGCAGGAGCTGGTTCGAAACCTGCGCTCGGCCGCCGCGGGACGCAGCGAGACACCGTTCGATACCGAATTCTGGCTGCGGAGCGCGTCGGGGCTGGTGCGGGTCCCAGTGGATTCCATCGAATGCGTCAGCAGCGAGGACGATTACGTCGCCTTCCATACCGCGACCGGCGCCCATTTGATGCGCGGGTCGCTTCGCCAATTCGAAAGTCGCGTCGAGCCCGGGCATTTCGTCCGCGTCCACCGCCGTTGGCTGGTGCGCAAATCGGCCATCTATGAATTGAGGACGCGGCGCGCGGGGAGCGCGGAAGTGACCCTCAGGTCCGGTAAGAAAATGCCGGTCGGGCGCGTATATCTAAGGCAGCTACGCAAGGACCTGCGCCAGTCCACCGAGCCCATGCGATCGTCAACCTACTAAACCCTTCCTTTCCAGCTCGGCCCGGGCCTCATCGGCAAGGTCGGCCGCCGACTGGCCGCCGACCCATTCGGCCAATTCGGCGATGCCCAATTCGAATTTTGTCTCCGCCGTGAAACCGATGACTTTCGCCGCCCTGCTTCCGTCGCAAAAGCAGTGGCGGACGTCACCGACACGTCCCTTGCCGAGGATTTCCGGTTCGATGTCGCCGCGATCGAGTGCCCGCGCGATCGCTTGTGCGACGTCCTTGATGCTGCGGTCCTCGCCGGAGCCGACGTTGAGCACCTCGCCGTCGGCATCTGGATGCACCAGCGCGTCGGCGAAGGCGCGTGCGACGTCGCCGACATAGACGAAGTCGCGTCGTTGCTCGCCGTCCTCGAAGATCATCGGCCTTTGACCGTTGAGGAGGCGCGCCGAGAAAATGGCAAGCACGCCCGTATAGGGATTGGAAAGCGCCTGGCCCGGGCCATAAACATTGAACAGCCTGAGGCACGTCCCCTCCATGCCGTACGCCTTGGTCATGATCAGCGTCTGGCGTTCCTGCACATATTTTCCGAGTGCGTAGATCGACGTGAGGCTCGGCCGCTTCCACTCGGGCGTTGGCAGCGGTCGCAACGGCCGCGCTTGCGAGTCGAGCGGATCCCAAGCCGCGTTCCCGTTGCGCGGCTCACGCTCGGCATTCTCGACGAGACTGCCGTCGGCGTCCTCGTATAGCCCCTCACCGTAGATGCTCATCGACGAAGCGGTAACGACGCGCCGCACGGGCCTGTCGATCAGCGCTTCGAACAGCACGGCAGAGCCGGCTTCGTTGACCGACGTGTACCTTTCGACCGCATACATCGATTGGCCGACGCCAACCTCGGCGGCGAGGTGGATGACGCAATCCATTCCCTGCAACGCACGCGCGGCGGCATCCTTATCCCGCACGTCGGCGACGATCAGTTCAACGTCCTCCGATAGGTCCGCCGGATGACCGGCGGTGCCATGCACCTGCTCGACGAGGCGATCGAGGATGCGCACTTCATTGCCCCGTCTCAGCAATTCTCGGGCGACAGCGCGCCCGATGAACCCGGCGCCTCCGGTTATCAGGACATTCTCGCCCAAGTTGGCCGCCTTCCTCCCCGCATTAATAATCGCCAACTATACGAAGCATTTGGCGAGCTGGCGCGTTTTATCCGCCTATCCTGAAAGGAGGCGCGTACATGCCAGCCAAATCCGCAGCCCAGCAGAAAGCTGCCGGCGCCGCTCTGTCGGCCAAACGTGGCGACACATCCAAGAGCAAGCTCAAGGGCGCATCCAAATCGATGATGTCGATGAGCGAGAAAGAGCTCGAGAAAATGGCCTCGACCAAGCGCAAGGGTAAGCCCGAGCATTCGTCGAAGAAGAAGTGACCGCGTGCGAGTCATCCCGGACTTGATCCGGGATCCAGAACACTGTTGGCGAGAAGTCACCGATGGCAGTGTTCATGGGTGCTGAAACGAGTTCAGCATGACGGCCTCGCCTACAGCTTCTCCGTTAGTTCCGGAACGATCTTGAACAAATCGCCGACGAGACCGATGTCGGCGACCTGAAAGATCGGCGCTTCCTCGTCCTTGTTGATGGCGACGATGGTCTTCGCGTCCTTCATCCCGGCGAGATGCTGGATCGCGCCCGAGATGCCGATGGCAATGTATAAGGCGGGCGCGACGATCTTGCCGGTCTGCCCGACTTGATAGTCATTGGGGGCATAACCCGCGTCGACTGCGGCGCGGCTCGCCCCGACAGCAGCGCCGAGCTTGTCCGCAAGCGGATCGAGGAGGCCGTGGAATTGTTCGGACGAGCCGAACGCACGCCCGCCAGAAACGATGATGCGCGCGCTGGTGAGTTCCGGACGCTCGCTCTCGGACGCTTCGAGATTGACGAATTTGGCGAGGCCCGCGTCAGCGCCCGTGTCGACCGGCTCGACCGCCGCACTGCCGCCCTCGCGAGCCGCTTTCTCGAACGCCGTGCCGCGCACTGTGATCACCTTCTTCGAATCCTTCGATCGCACCGTCGCGATCGCGTTGCCGGCGTAAATCGGGCGGGTGAAGGTATCGCTGCTCTCGACCGAAAGAATGTCGCCGATTTGCATCACGTCGAGCAAGGCCGCGACGCGCGGGGCGATATTCTTGCCCAACGTCGTGGCGGGAGCGAGCAACGCGTCGTAGCTCCCCATCAGCTTGGCGGCGACCGGCGCGACATTCTCCGCGAGGTCGTGATTCAAATGGGGACCGTCGGCGACCAGAACCTTCGATATGCCGGCGATCTTCGCCGCCTCCTCAGCCACTCCCGCAACGTTCGAACCGGCGACAAGGGCATGCACCTCGCCGAGCTTGCCCGCCGCCGTGACAGCCGCAAGCGTCGCGTCTTTGACCGCGGCGCCGTCATGCTCGACCAGAACCAGAACACTCATTGCACCACCCCCAGGGCCTTTAGCTTACCGACCAGCTCGTCCACCGATGCGACTTTCTCGCCGGCCTCCCGTTTGGGCGGCTCGGCGACCTTCAGCGTCTCCAGCCGCCGCGACACATCGACACCGAGCTCCTCCGGCGTCTTCGTGACGAGAGGCTTCGATTTCGCCTTCATGATGTTCGGCAGCGAGGCGTAACGCGGTTCATTTAGGCGAAGGTCGGTGGTGACGACGGCCGGCAGCTTGAGCTCGTCGGTCTCGAGCCCGCCATCGACCTCGCGCGTGACGATCGCCTTGCCGTCGCCGACCTCGACCTTCGATGCGAACGTGCCTTGCGGCCAATCGAGCAGAGCGGCGAGCATCTGTCCCGTGGCGTTGTTATCGTCGTCGATCGCCTGCTTGCCCAGGATGAACAATTGCGGCTGCTCTTCGCCAGCAATCTTGGCGAGGATCTTGGCGACTCCAAGCGGTTCGACTTCATCGTCGGTCTGGACGAGGATCGCTCGGTCGGCTCCCATTGCCAGAGCCGTGCGCAACGTCTCTTGCGCCTTTGCCGGGCCAATCGACACCGCGACGATCTCGGTCGCAACGCCCTTCTCCTTGAGCCGGATCGCCTCCTCGACCGCAATCTCGTCGAAAGGGTTTATGCTCATCTTGACGTTGGCGAGATCGACGCCCGAGCCATCCATCTTCACCCGCGGCTTGACGTTGAAATCGATGACGCGTTTGACCGCGACGACTATTTTCATTCTTCGAACCCTTCTTCGTCATTCCCGCGAAAGCGGGAACCTAGCTTCTCTGTTTCGTCCGGGTCCCCGCTTTCGCGGAGATGACGAATGTCGCTACGCCGGCACACCCTGCTTCACCGCAGCGACGATTTTCTTCGCCGCGTCGCCAAGGTCATCGGCCGCAATGATCGGCAACCCGCTTTGCGCCAAAATGTCCTTGCCCTGCTGAACGTTCGTCCCTTCCAGCCGGACCACTAGCGGGTCTTGCAGCGATACCTCACGCGCGGCCTCGACGATCCCCTCGGCGATGATGTCGCACCGCATGATCCCGCCGAAGATGTTGACGAGGATGCCCTGCACGGCGGGATCGCTGAGGATGATCTTGAACGCAGCGGTGACCTTCTCCTTCGACGCTCCACCGCCGACGTCGAGGAAGTTGGCGGGCTCCCCACCCTCTAGCTTGATGATGTCCATCGTCGCCATGGCCAGGCCGGCCCCATTGACCATGCAGCCGATATTTCCGTCGAGCTTGATGTAGGCGAGGTCGTGTTTCGACGCCTCGATCTCCATCGGCTCCTCTTCCGAAAGATCGCGCATTTGCTCGAGCTCGGGGTGGCGGAACTGGGCATTGTTGTCGAAGCCGACCTTCGCATCGAGCACCAGCAGTTCGCCGTTGTCGGTGACTGCGAGCGGGTTGATCTCGATCTGCGAGGCATCGGTGCCGATAAAGGCATCGTAGAGCTTCGCGAGGACCTGGCTCGCCTGTTTGGCGAGATCGCCGGTCAGCCCCAGCGCGCCAGCGACTTCCCGCCCGTGATGCGGCATCAGCCCGGTCGCCGGGTCAATGGTAATGGTTTGAATCTTCTCGGGCGTCGCGTGGGCGACTGCTTCGATGTCCATTCCGCCTTCGGTCGAGGCGACGACGGCGATCCGGCCGCTCTCCCGGTCGACGAGGAGGGCAAGATAATATTCCTTCGCAATGTCGACGCCGTCTGTGATGTAGAGCCGCTGGACCTGCTTGCCGTGCGGTCCGGTCTGCACCGTCACCAAGGTACGTCCCAGCATTTCCTCCGCATTCTCGCGGACGTCTTCGATCGAGCGCGCCAGGCGGACGCCGCCCTTGGCTTCCGGTCCGAGCTCCTTGAACTTACCCTTCCCACGACCCCCAGCATGGATCTGCGCCTTGACGACCCACAGCGGCCCGGGGAGCAGCTTCGCCGCCGCGACGGCTTCCTCGACGTCCATCGCCGGATAGCCCGCGGGCACCGGCACGCCATATTTGGCAAGCAACTCTTTGGCCTGATATTCGTGGATGTTCATGGGCGCGGCCCTTAATCAGATACCCGCGACGATGCAAAGTCAGGCCAGATCCGTCCGGAAGATCATCCACGTCGACATGGACGCTTTCTATGCGTCGGTCGAACAGCGCGATAATCCCGAGCTGAAGGGCAAGCCCGTTGCGGTCGGCGGGCAGCATCGCGGTGTGGTGATGGCGGCGAGCTATGAAGCGCGCAAATATGGGGTGCGCTCGGCAATGCCGTCGGTCACCGCGAAACGCCGGTGCCCCGACCTGATTTTCGTCAAATCGAATTTCGACGTCTATCGCTCGGTCTCGAAGCAGATCCGCGAGATCTTCTTCGGCTATACCGACCTGGTCGAGCCGCTCAGCCTCGACGAAGCCTATCTCGACGTGACCGAGGACCGTCCCTCGCTGGGCAGCGCGCGAGCGATCGCCGAGGACATCCGCCGCCGGATTCGCGAGGAGACCGGCCTCACCGCCTCGGCCGGAGTCTCCTACTGCAAGTTCATCGCCAAACTCGCCTCCGATTACCGCAAGCCTGACGGGCTGACGGTGATCACGCCGGAGCGCGGAGAGGAGTTTGTCGCCTCGCTTCCTATGGCACGGTTCCACGGCGTCGGACCGGTGACGGCGCGGAAGATGGAAAGGCTCGGTATCCTCACCGGCGCGGACCTGCGCGATTGGAGCATCCCCGCTCTTCAGGCCCATTTCGGAAGCTCGGCCGAATGGTATTGGCGTATCTGCCGTGGGATCGACGAGCGCGAGGTCAAGCCCGACCGGCCGTACAAGTCGGTCAGCGCCGAGCGCACTTTCGACGAGGACCTGAGCGATTCCGAGCGTTTGGCTAGCGAGCTCGAGCGAATTGCCGGCTATGCCTGGGCCCGGGTCGAGCGCGCCGAGGTCTCCGGCCGAACCGTGACACTCAAGGTCAAATTCGGCGATTTCACGATCATCACGCGATCGAAAAGCTTCTCCTCACCAGTGCCGGATCTGCGTACCTTCACGGTCGCCGGCCTGGCGCTGCTCGCGCCGCTGCATCCGCTTCCCAAGGGTATCCGTCTGCTCGGGCTCGGGCTTCACAACCTCATCGAACATGAATTCGACTCGCCCATTCAGCTCGGACTGGAAATCTGAGGTCAGTTGTGATATAAAATTGTCATATAGGGCCGCCGCGATTTCAGCAGCGGCCTTAAGTTCAAAAGGAAAGTCACGAAAAAGGCGGGGAGCCGCGACCGTTGGTCGCTTTGGGGGGCGATGTGGATGCGTCGGCTCTCTCCGCCGGTAAACAGAAAGGTGAGCAATGGCTAGTAAGGCGCTTAGCTTCGATGTCGGCGATTATGTTGTGTACCCCAAGCATGGCGTGGGCCGGGTCGTAGAGCTGCAGAGCACCGAAATCGCGGGAACCCGTCTCGATCTTTACGTGCTTCGGTTCGAGAAGGAAAAGATGACCCTCCGCGTCCCCGTCAACAAGGCGGACTCGGTCGGCATGCGCAAGCTGTCGTCCGACAAGACGATGAAGGACGCGCTCGAGACGCTGAAGGGCAAGCCCAAGGTGAAGCGCACCATGTGGTCGCGCCGGGCCCAGGAATATGAGGCAAAGATCAACTCTGGCGATCTTACTTCGATCGCCGAGGTGGTCCGCGACCTATTCCGCCCGGACGACGCTCCCGAGCAGAGCTACTCGGAGCGGCAGATTTTCGAGGCCGCATCGTCGCGCCTCGCGCGCGAGCTCGGAGCGATGGAGCAGAGCGATGAGAAGGCGGCACTCGCCAAGATCCTCGACATTCTGAACACCGTCGCGCCGATCCATCACAAGGTGAAGGAAACAGCGTAAATACGCCGGCACCTCCAGTCGAAATTTAAGGGCGCCCCTCGCCGGGCGCCCTTTCTTTTTGGGCTTGCGCTGCAAATGTAGCTCTGTCATATACGACTAACACACCAAGAGGAGGAATCATGCGCAAGTCCATCGCCGCGGCTCTGATCGCCGCTTCCGCCGCCACCTCCGCCTGTGGCCAGACCCGCGCCGAAGACGGCGGCCCCACCGTCTCGCGCAATTACCAGGTCGGCAATTTCCAACAGATCGAAGTCGCCGGCCCCTACGACGTGGAGGTTCGCACCGGCACCAACCCGGGTGCTTCCGCCCGGGGCTCGGAGAAGCTCCTCGAGCGCACGATCGTGGAGGTGCAGGGCGACAAGCTGGTCATCCGCCCGAAACGTGAGAACAATTGGTTCGGCGGCTGGTCGTCGAAGGGCAAGGCCAGTTTCACCGTCACCGTCCCGCAGCTCAAGGGAGCGACGATCGCCGGCTCCGGCGACATCAAGGTCGACCGAGTGCAGGGCGATAGCTTTGAAGGCACCGTCGCAGGTTCAGGCGGGCTGGCGGTCGCGGCCGTGGATGTTCAGTCGCTGAAGCTTTCGATCGCGGGCTCGGGCGGAGTACAGGCGGGAAGCGGCAAGGCCCAGTCGGCGGAATATGAAATCGCTGGGTCCGGCGATGTCGATGCGGGAGCGATCCAGGCCGAACAGGCCAAGGTTTCCATTGCGGGTTCAGGGAGCGTGAAGGCGCATGCGAGCGGCACGGCCGCAGTGAGCATCATGGGATCGGGCGACGTCGATGTGAGCGGCGGTGCGAAATGCTCGGTCACGAAGATGGGTTCCGGCGAGGCCCGCTGCTCTTAAACGGCTCTTAAGCATGATGTAGGAAGGTGCGCAGATGCGCATCCTCCTTTCCGCCGCCGTGCTGGCGCTGACTTTGACCGCGCCCGCAAGCGCCGCGACCCGCAATTTCGGGATTACGGGCTTTGAGAAGGTGCGCATCGACGGGCCCTTCAAGGTCAGTCTGGTGACCGGAGTCGCTCCGTTTGCGCGAGCCAGCGGATCGCCAGCGGCGCTCGAGCGCGTTGCGGTCGAGGTGAGGGGCAACACCCTCCTCGTCCACACCAACCTCGGATCCTGGGGCGGCTATCCGGGCAGGGATGTCGGACCGGTTGAGATCGCCCTCGGCACTCACGAATTGTCGGCCGCCTGGCTGAACGGATCCGGGGGCCTGTCGATCGACAAGGTGCGGGGACTATCGTTCGACCTCTCCATCCAGGGTTCCGGCAATGCGGACGTCGGGGAAGTCGACGTCGATCAGCTGAACGTCAACGTTGTCGGCACCGCCAGCGCGAAATTGGTCGGCCGTGCCGGCAAGCTGACTTCGGTGGTGCGCGGAATTTCCACGCTCGACGCCGCCAACCTCGCGATAAAAGACGCCACCATCGGCGCCGAAGGAGCGGCAACCGTCAAGGCGAACATCAGCAACGCGGTTACGGTCGACGGTTCCGGCCCGGCGACAATCCAGCTCGACGGTCAGCCCGCCTGCACCCTCCGCGTCAGCGGCTCGGCAAGCGTCAGCGGATGCGGCTCGTCTCAGTGAACTGAGGCGCGCGCCTCCACGCCCGAGAGGAAGTTCCACAGCGCTCCGGCGAGCTCCTCGCCAGCCGCGATCGCCTCCGCCTTTTGGTCTTCCGGCAAGCGATCGAGCAGTTCGCGGCAGACAGCGCTGTGCTCGATATCGGCGCTCTCGTGCACGCGGAAGAAGCGCAGCGTTTCCTCTTCCGCAATTCCGTAGCGGTCGATCAGCCCTTCGATCTTGGCGCTGGCGACTCCGGGAAATTGGCTCTCATAGGCGTAAAGCGCCCCCAGACCCGCGGCATAGGACTGACGCGACAGCTTGCGGAAGGTATCGATCAGCGCCTGTGTTTCCGGATTGAGCTCCTGAAAGCGAACGTCTCCTTCGCTCTCACCCAGGCCACAGGCGAACATCATCCAAAGCGTCGCATGGTCCTGCTTGCCGGCTTCGATTCCTTCTTCTTCGGCGAGGTTCTCGGCCAGCATGCGGCGGCCGTCCCGGTCAGGGCAGGCGCTGTGCACCGCGCTCACGGCGCGCGGGAAGGCTTCGACATGGTGAAAATATTGCCGTGCGTACGCGCGTAACGTGTCGAGCGGCAAACGCCCTTCCGTCCATGCCTGGTAAAAGGGGTGTTTGAGCATGGCGCGCTCGGCAACCTTCGCGTCGATATGTTGTGAAACCGTCATGCGAGCCTCCGTCATATGGCGTTCGACGCCGCGATAGGCGGCCGCTCGACAGTCGGCAAGCCGACTACAGCAGCGCCAGCTCGGCGAGTCGGTGGTGGAGTCGCGGCGGGAGACCGGCCCGGCCGGTTCCGTCGTCATCGGCGGAAGGCGAGTCCTTATCCTCAAGATATCGCCAGCCCTGATGCGCCCGTCGCGGCGCCGGGGCGACGGACTTCAGCTCGGCGGAGCAGACGATGTCGATCCGCCCGTCCTCGCGATCCTCGAAACGGCGAATCTCGACGCCGGCGATGATCAAGTGCCGGACGATCCAGTAAAGATTGCCGCCGATGAGTTCGTCGGCGCGCTTCGGGCGCATTCTGGTAGCAACACGCAACTCGCCATCGACGGCGCGGCGAGCGACCCGGTCCCGCAACGTTTCGATGTCGCGGCAGGCGAATGCGACCTTGGTGAGATGAAGCTTCGGCACGCCTTCCAAATGCAGGATTAGGCGAGGCGCCGCAATCGCTTAGCGGCCAAGGCCGACCAGCGCCGCAAGCCCGAGAAAACTGAAGAAGCCGGTCACATCCGTGATCGTGGTTACGAACACCGCGGACGATACCGCGGGATCGATCCGGAAGCGGTCCAGGGTCACCGGCACAAGGATTCCGCCGAGGCCCGCCGCGAGGTTGTTGATCACCATCGATGCGCCCATCACCGCGCCGAGCAGCGGGTTGTGAAAGATCAACGCCACGCCCGTCCCAATCAACACACCGAGCGTCACACCGTTGGCGAGGGCGATCTTCAGCTCCCGCCCGAAAGCACGAACGGTGTTGGATTCCGTAAGCTGGTTCGTCGCCAGCGCGCGGACCGCGACAGCAAGCGTCTGGGTTCCCGCATTACCGCCCATCCCCGCGACGATCGGCATCAGCACCGCGAGGACGGCATATTTCCCGATCTCGCTCTGAAACAGGCTGACGACGCTAGCAGCGACAATCGCCGTGCCGAGATTGATCACGAGCCAAAACAGCCGCCGCCGAACGGTGAGCTGCACCGGCTCATTGATGTCCCCTTCGTCGCCGACGCCGGCCAGCAGCAGGACGTCCTCGCCCGCTTCTTCCTGGATGATGTGGACCACGTCGTCGACGGTGATCATTCCGACCAATCGTCCCGCATTGTCTACGACGGCGGCGGAGACGAGCCCGTATTTCTGGAACCGCAGCGCCACGTCCTCCTGGTCCATGTCGACCGGAATGAGCATCTGCTCGCGCTGCATGATGTCCTTCACGGGCATGTTGCGCGGAGTCCTGAGAATCGTCGAAAGCTTGCAGGTCCCGATAGAATGATGGGCCGCGTTGACGACGAACACTTCCCAGAAATCGTCGGGCAATTCGCGAGTCGACCGCAAATAATCGATGACTTTCCCGACATTCCAATGTTCCGGCACAGCACAGACGTCCCGCTGCATGAGCCGGCCGGCGGATTCCTCCGGATAGCTGAGCGCCTCTTCGACCGCGGCTCGGTCGTCTGGCTCCATCCGCTCAAGGACTGCCTGCTGCTCGTCCTCGTCGAGGTCCTCGATCAGCGCGACCGCGTCGTCGGTATCCAGCTGGCCTGCGATGTCCGCGACCTGCTGCGGCTCGAGCTCTTCGAGCAGGTCTTCACGGACATAATCGTTCATTTCCGCCAGCACGTCGGGGCTGACGATCCCCGCCAGCGCCTTCACCAGGCCTTCGCGCTCGTCGCGCCGGGCGAGCTCGATGAGGTCGGCGACATCGGCCGGGTGGAGCGGTTGAACGAGCCGTCGCGCGGTCTCGTCGTCGCCTTCGTCGACGGCATCGAGGACGCGCTCAACAAATTCGGGCCGAAGCCGCGATTCTTCGTCGGTGACCCTGTTGTCGGACGCTTCATCCACTTCGGAAGCGGCGATGTGTTCGCTCTCGCTCATCGCTCGATTCCCCTGGAAGTGACGCTTGCTCGGCGCGAGCTCTATTGCCGGCCCTGCTCTGGCGCAACCCGCGCTCGGCCCCTAAATCGCCGCGTTCAACGTTAGATGATGGAGCTTGCAATGGCCGACGCCGACCGCCTCACCCTTTCCCTTTCGACCGGCGGCGACGTCGTCATCAAGCTCCGTCCCGACCTTGCGCCGGGCCATGTCCAGCGAATCACGGAGCTCGCCAACAGCGGCTTCTACGACAATGTGGTCTTTCATCGAGTCATCCCCGGCTTCATGGCCCAGGGCGGCGATCCGACCGGCACCGGCTATCACGGCTCCGATTTGCCGAATCTCAAGGCGGAATTCTCGGACGCATCGCATAAGCGCGGCGTGGCTTCGATGGCGCGTTCCCAGGACCCGGACAGCGCCAACAGTCAGTTCTTCATCGTCACCGAGGATTCCCCGTTCCTCGATCGCCAATATACCATCTGGGGAGAGGTCGAGAGCGGCATGGAACATGTCGACGCCCTTCCGACCGGCGAACCGCCGAGCGAACCGGGACGAGTCGTCAAGGCGGCCGTCTCCAAGGCGGGTGAGTGAAGAAAGTCGCACTGATCACGGGCGCATCCGCAGGCCTCGGAGTCGAGTTCGCTCGTCAATTGTCGCGGCGCGGCCATGCATTGGTGCTCGCTGCCAGGCGCAGGGACCGGATCGAGGCATTGGCGAAGGAGCTAGGCAACGCCCGCGCCCTCTCAATCGATCTGTCCGAAGCGGGAGCAACGACGAAGCTCATCGCGGATTGCGACGCGGCGCGAGAGCAGGTCGACATTCTGGTGAACAACGCCGGCTTCGGCCTCATCGGTCGCTTCGCCGAGTTGGATCCCAAGCGCTTGCGGCAGATGATCGATCTCAACGTCGCGACCCTCACCGATCTTTGCCGCGCCGTTGCGCCTGGCATGATCAAGCGCCGATCCGGCGGGATCATCAACGTGGCCTCGACCGCGGCCTTCCAGCCCGGCCCCAACATGGCAGTATATTTCGCGACCAAGGCCTATGTCCTTTCCTTTACCGAAGCTCTTCACGAGGAACTGAAGCCGCACGGAGTGAAGGTCAGCTGCTTGTGTCCGGGTCCGACACGGACCGAATTCGGCGAAGTCGCGGGCTTTGGCGGCAATGGCGCATTCGATCGGGTCGCGATGGAAGCGCCGGAGGTTGTAACGGCGGGTCTCGCCGGCCTCGACAAGAACAATGCCGTGGTCGTGCCGGGGCTGATGAACAAGACCGTAGCGGCAAGCACGCGCTTCGTTCCCCGGTCTATCGTTCGCAAAATCGCGGGGGCGATCAAATATTGAGGTCAATCTTGGACCCGAGCGGTGTCATCACCGTTGCGGACTGGAAATGAAAGTGCGGGCAAGGAGCAAAAATGGCTGAAACCGACACGATCGACCGAACGACCAGTCGAAAGGTTCAGGTCGCGAGCTTGCCCCCCGCGGACAGCGGCCGCGGCTTCGCCCGACTGCCGGACACGCTGATGCAGGCCCTCGGCCTCAAAGAAGGCGACGTGATCGAGATCACCGGCAAGCGTTCGACCGCCGCTCGGGCGATCCGCCCTTATGGCGAAGATGCCGGGATAGACATCATCCGGCTAGATGGATTGCAGCGTGCAAACGCCGGAGTCGGATCGGGCGACTTCGTCGAGGTGCGCAAAGCGGAGTCCAGCGCGGCAACGCGTGTGGTCTTCGCGCCGGCCCAGCCGAACATTCGGCTCCAGGGTTCGGCAGATGCCTTGAAGCGGACCTTCGCGGGAAGGCCGCTGGTGGAGGAGGATACGGTCTCCACCACCGGGCACCAGCGGATCAATGCCGACATGCCTGACAACATCCGCCAGATGCTCAACGCGCCCGCGTTCGCGCTTCAAGAATTGCGGCTGGTCGTCGTTCAAACGGTGCCGAAGGGCATCGTCCACATCGACAGCAAGACCGCGGTCGACCTTCTACCGGAATATACTCCCGAGGACGGGCAGCGCCGGGCCGACGTCACCTACGACGACCTCGGCGGTATGCGCGACACGATCGACGCGCTGCGCGAAATGGTCGAACTGCCGCTGCGCCATCCCGAGCTGTTTCAGCGACTCGGAGTCGATCCGCCCAAGGGCGTTCTGCTCCACGGGCCGCCCGGCACCGGAAAGACACTGCTGGCGAGGGCCGTTGCCAATGAGAGTTCGGCGCGATTCTTCCACATTGCCGGTCCCGAGATCATGGGCTCGGCATATGGCGAAAGCGAGCGGCGGCTGCGTGAGATTTTCGAGCAAGCGGCGCAAGCCGCGCCGTCGATCATCTTCATCGACGAAATCGATTCGATCGCTCCGAAACGCGGACAGGTCAGCGGGGAGGCCGAGAAGAGGCTCGTCGCTCAGCTGCTGACCTTGCTCGACGGAATGGAGCCGCGGCAGAATACCGTGGTCATCGCGGCCACCAACCGGCCCGAAGCCCTGGACGAGGCGCTCCGGCGACCGGGCAGGTTCGATCGGGAAATCGTCGTTGGCGTACCCGACGAGCCCGGCCGGCGCGAAATCCTCGACATTCATACGCGAGGCATGCCGCTGGCTGCCGACGTGAACCTCAAGGAGCTGGCGCGGCGGACTTACGGTTTTGTCGGCGCGGACCTTGCGGCGCTGACCCGAGAGGCAGCGCTCGAGGCGGTGCGCCGGATCATGCCAAAGATCAATCTGGCCGAAGAGACGATCCCGCCGGAGATTCTCGACTCGCTCTCGGTGGAGTTGCGCGACTTCGAAAATGCGCTGAAACGCGTCCAACCCTCGGCGATGCGCGAAGTCATGGTCGAGGCTCCGATGATCCGTTGGGACGACGTGGGCGGGCTGGACCAGGCCCGCGACCGGCTGCAGGAGGGCATCGAACTACCGCTCAAGCACCCGGATGCCTTTCGCCGCCTCGGCATAAGGCCGGCCAAGGGATTTCTGCTTTACGGACCCCCCGGGACCGGCAAGACCTTGCTCGCCAAGGCGGCAGCGCGCGAGAGCGAGGCCAATTTCATCGCGACCAAATCGTCCGATCTCCTCAGCAAATGGTACGGCGAGAGCGAGCAGCAGATCGCGCGCTTGTTCAACCGGGCTCGTCAGGTCGCGCCGACAATCATTTTCATCGACGAGCTCGACAGCCTGGTGCCGGCACGGGGCGGCGGTCTTGGCGAGCCGCAGGTCACCGAGCGCGTGGTCAATACGATCCTCTCGGAAATGGACGGCCTCGAAGAACTGCAGAACGTGGTCGTGATCGGCGCCACCAATCGGCCGACCCTGGTCGATCCGGCACTCCTCCGTCCTGGCCGGTTCGACGAGCTGATCTATGTGGGCACTCCAGACACGGCGGGACGGCGGCGCATCCTCGCGATCCATACCCGCAACATGCCGCTCGCGGATGACGTCGACCTCGAATCCTTGGCGAAGCGAACGGAGCGTTTCACCGGAGCCGATCTGGAGGACCTCGTTCGGCGCGCCGGTCTAACCGCGCTTCGGAAGGGACTCGACATCGGCAAGGTGACGATGGCGGATTTCGAGGTGGCGCTCGGGGAAACCCGGGCCTCGGTCACGCCTGAGATGCTCGAAGAATATGACCGCATCCAGGAGACTCTGAAGAGCGAGGCTACGCGCCCGATGGGCGGCATCGGTTTCGTGCTTCCGGGGATGTTGCGGCCCCGCGGCGGCGGCAAGGGCGAAAGCTAAGATTCGAGGCGGCTCCAACCGACGAGGACGAGCCCGAGAAGCAGCAGTGCGAAGGCCATGAACGGCAGGTTATGGCCGAGTTCGTAGAGACCCATGCCGAGCGCGGGCGCTAACACGTAGCTGATCCCGTTGGCGGCGGTGATCACTCCGGCAACCGCGCCCTGTTCGGCCGATGGCACGGCAAGCGAAGCCCCCGCTGTGAAGCCTGGGCGGGTAAATCCGAAGCCGAGCGAGGCGACGGCGAATCCGATCGTAACTCCGTAGAGGTCTTGCGCCAGCATCGTTCCGACAAGCCCCGCCGCAGCCACGATCGCTCCGATCAGGATGAGTGAGCGCGGATTGAGGCCGAGACGAGGGATAAGCCCCCATTGCGCCCCGAGAGTCGCCACCGCGCCCGCCATCATGACGATCGAGATCGGCCCCTCCGAGCCCGACGGGGTCAGATGCAACCGGTCGATCACGAAAAACCCCAGGCACGTCAGGGTCGCTGCCTGCGCGTGCCCGGCAACGACTCCGGCTACAATCCAAGGCTCGATTCGCGCGTCGTTCCATTTCAGCCGCCGCTGACGGCGGGGGGAGGTCGCCGCGACGACGCTCGCTCCTGTGGGCTGAGTGGCGAGCGAGGGGTAGCTCATGGCAGCGCCATGGCCGGCTCGGCGCCCTTTCCGATCGTTCGGAAGCCAAATGATGATCGCCGTGACGACGGCGAGGGCAATGGCGGCGAAAGCGAACAAGGGTCCCGACAGGCCGAGCAGCGGAAGAACGAACAACGGAGCAACCGCCGGGCCGATGATCGTACCCAGCCCGAACGAGGACGAGAGGGCGGAGAGCGCCGCGACCCGCCCGCTGCGCCGAGTCTTGGAAGCGAGATAAGCCTGAGTCGCGGATGGAGTGGCGCAGCCGAGCCCACCGTAGATGGAGCGGAAGATGCCGAACAGGGCGAAGGTCAGTGCGCCGCCAATCCAGCGGTGGAGGCCAGCGAACAGAACGATTCCGCACAGCATCATCGAGACGACGAATCCGCTGACGCCCATGATCGCAAGCGCCTTGCGGCCATGATGATCGCTCTTTTCCGCCCAATAGGGCGCGAGAAGAACCCACAGGACCGCCGACCAGGTGTAGGCAATCGCCACCCAGAAATCGCCGATGCCCGTTTCCCGCCCGATCGCCGGCATGACGGATTGCAGCGCCGTATTGCCCGAGGATGCGACGAGCATCGCCGAATAGAGCAGCAGGAAATGCGGCGTGGTCAGCGCCGTCGACCCGACGCCACTGTTGCGCGCGATGGAGGCCACTGCCTGTCATCGCGAGGAGCGAAGCGGCGGTCGAACTCGGCTTCGCTGCACTCATAATGACGATTGAGCGAGCCGGCTCGTCGCTCGAAAACTTGCCAAGCGGAACGGCATTTGCCAACGCTCGCGCCTTCGCTGCATCGACGGAGACCGCATGCCGAACTCACCGCGCGAACGCTGAAAGGTCCGCGTCGCCTTCAACGGCGTCACGATCGCCGAAGCGTCAGCCCGCGTTGGCAGTTTCTGCGCGGCTTCCTGAAGAACCCGGTGATGGTCGGCTCGGTCATTCCGTCGAGCCGAGTGCTGATCGACAAGATGTTGCGGCCCGTCGATTGGGAGAATACCAGGCTGTTCGTCGAATACGGCCCAGGCGTCGGCACGTTCACCCGGCCGATCCTCGAACTTCTTGGGCCCGACGCGACGCTGGTGACGATCGACACCAATGCGGATTTCACTCAACTACCTTCAAGGAATCGATCGACGATCCGCGACTGGTTGCCGTCACTGGCTCGGCGGCCGACGTCGCCAAGATCCTCGACGGACCGCGGGCTCGGCAAGGCCGATTATGTGCTTTCCGGCCTGCCCTTCTCGACTCTTGCCGCCGGGCATCGGCGACGACATCGCCAAGGCAACGGCCAGTGTGATCCGCCCTGGAGGCGCCTTCCTCGTCTATCAGTTCAGCCCGAAGGTGAACGACTTCATCGAACCGCATTTCGACCGGATCGAGCGCGGATTCGAGTGGATCAACGTACCGCCCGCGACCCTGTTCTGGGCCTATCGAGAACCGAGCGAACGACTAACCGTTCGAGGCGGAAGTTGAGGCGCCGGGTCACCGTGTAATCCATGTGGTCACCAGGAAGTGGGAGACCGCCCATTTGAACCGGCGCCACAGATTTGCGCGGCGCTTGTGCAGCTCGGGCGTGATCCATTTCGTGCTTCAGCTCGCGCTCGAAATAGCCGCGCATCATCGCCGCGAAGGCCGGCATCCTTGATCCGCAGCATCACCTCGAGATTGAGATAGAGGCTGCGGTAATCGAAGTTCGACGACCCGAGGTGCACGATGTCGTCGACGATCGCGAGCTTGGTGTGGAGCTTGGCGGGCTGATATTCGTACATCTGCACGTGGCGGCGAATGAGCCGGCTGTAGCTGTGTCGAGCAGCGGCGATGGTCGCATCATTATCCGACTTGGCGGCGGTGATGACCCGCGCCCGGCCGCGGTAGCCGAGCTCGTCCGATCCGCCGCAGCATTGCGCCCGGCGGGGCGAAATAGGCGAAGATCATGTCGAGCCGTGCTCGCATCCTTGATGTCGCCGGCCAATGCTTCGCCACCAGCTGTTGCGCATGCTCAGAGGTCCGCTGAATTTCCACTGCAGCGGTCCTCGCCACTCGCTATATTCCCCGACCATCCGGCGGAGCGAACGGAGTTTCGCCGTTGTTCGCGGCGCGACCAGCGGAACAGCGTATCGAAATAGCGGCTCGCGCATCGCGGCCGCCGGCCCTTCGATTCGGAGCCACAGGTCGCGCCAGTGCTCGCGGCCCGTCGATCCATCATATAGGTGTCGTCGATGTTGGCGCCGCCGATGATGGCGATACGATCGTCGGCGATCGACGAGCTTCTGGTGATTGCGGAGCAGATAGCGGCGGCCGAAGGTCGGGTTGAATACGCAATATTGCCCGCCGCTTTCGTCAAGGTCGGCAAAGAAGCGCGCGGGAGCGGCCGACCCGAAGCCATCGATCAGCACCTTGACCTCGACTCCTCTCCGCGCGGCTTCGACCAACGCGTCACGCACGACAGCGCCCGTATGATCGGGATTGAACATATACATCAACATTCTGAGGCTCCGCTCGGCCCCAGCGATGAGCTCGAGCAAGACGCGCAAACGTTCCGCGCCGGTATCGAGCAGGAGCAGCGCGTTGCCGGCGATCTCCGCGCGTATCGCGCTGTTTGTCACCGACTGGGCAGGAGCGTCCGCCATCGACCCCGCTTTCCTTGACTTTTTGAGCATCCGCAAGCTATTGGCCCCGCTCTCCTGACATCCCATATTCCCATTTCGGAATAGCTTTTGCGGAGTGACGAATGGCGCGCGTTACGGTTGAAGATTGCGTAGACAAGATTCCGAACAGGTTCGATCTCGTCCTGTTCGCGGCCCAGCGCGCCCGTCAGATTTCGGGCGGCGCCGACCTCACGATCGACCGTGATCGTGACAAAAATCCGGTCGTCGCCCTGCGCGAAATCGCCGAAGAGACGGTGAAGCCGAAGGAGCTTGAGGAGGCAATCGTCACCAACCTGCAGAAGGTACGCGTCGACGAAGAGGACGAAACGGAAGAGCTCGCCTCCCTTAGCGATGCCGCCGAGGCTCTGCGCCTGACCGCTGCCGCTCCGCCGCGGCCAACTCCATCGGGCGGGGATTACGAGTAAGGCGGTTATTCGGCAGCCGTTCTGACCGCTTCGGGATCGAAACGCGTTCGCCGTCCCGCCCGATCCACATCAGATCGCTCAAGCTGCAGCTCGCGCCCGTCATGCGACTGAACGCAGATTTTGCGCACCGGTTTCCCATCTCGGCGGTCGGCGAGGACGATGTTCTGCTTTGCCGTGACCCCATTCCTCGCCCCACTGGCGTAGCGCCAGCACCACCGGCAGCAGCCCCTCGCCCTTGGGAGTTAGCGAATAGATCACCTTGCGGCGGTCGGTCGGGATCGGGCGATCGCGCTCGAGAATCCCGCCGGCGACCAGCTTGGCCAGCCGATCGGAGAGGATGTTGCGGGCGATATCCAGCCCGGCCTGGAATTCCTCGAAATGCTTGAGACCGTTGAGCGCCCCGCGAGGATCAGGAACGCCCATTTCTCACCGATCAGCTCGACCGAGGCGGGAATCGGGCAGGACAGCGCCGCCTCGCTTGAAGGCATCGATATGCGACGTGACCCTGTCCGCCGGCATAGGCAGCATCTCTCCCCTATCAAAGCTCATGAAAGCACAAGCGGGTTCGCAAAAAATAGTTGCATCTTGAAACCTATTGCGCTATTCAGTTTCAATTCGCAACGAAAAACAGGAGGTTCGCGATGCTTCGGCGGATATTCGTCCTTTCGGCGTTAATGGCTGCGGTTCCCGCGGGAGCGGCGACCTATTCGGCAAAGCTCGCGGTTCCCGCGTCCGGACGAGTGATCGCGCGCGACATCGTGTGGAATTGCGGGCCTGACGCCTGCCAGGGCGCAACCGAGGAGAGCCGGCCCCTGGTGCTCTGCCAGTCGCTGGCGAAGCGGGCGGGCCGAGTCGAAAGTTCATCGTCGACGGCCGCGCGGTCGGCCCCGCCGAACTCGTCCGCTGCAACGCTTCCGCCAAGCCGCCGGAAACGTCGAACCTCGCGGCACAATAGCCTTCCCCGGGGCCGCGCTCGCACTCCCCTGGCGCGGCCCATTCCTTTCGCGCTTGCACAAAAGCGCCGCATCGCCCCATCTTAGCGGCGTGCTGAGACAGTATGAGCTGATCGAGAAGGTTCGCTCCTACGATCCCGACGCGGACGAGGGGCTGATCAATCGCGCCTATGTTTTCTCGATGAAGGCGCACGGATCGCAAGTGCGCGCCTCCGGCGATCCCTATTTCAGCCATCCGATCGAGGTCGCCGGAATCCTCACCGACTTGAAACTCGACGACCAGACGATCGTCACCGCGATCCTTCACGATACGATCGAAGACACGCTCGCGACCCCCGAAGAGATCGAAAAGCTCTTCGGCGACGACGTCGCCCGGCTCGTCGACGGAGTGACCAAGCTCAGCAAGATCGAGGCGCAGTCGGAAAACGAGCGGGCCGCCGAAAATCTGCGGAAATTCCTGCTCGCGCTCAGCGACGACATTCGAGTCCTGCTGGTGAAACTCGCCGACCGGCTGCACAACATGCGCACGCTCCACCACATCCCGTCCGAAGACAAGCGCCGCCGGATCGCGCGCGAGACGATGGATATCTATGCGCCGCTCGCCGAGCGAATCGGCATGTACGAGATGATGAACGAGATGCAGACGCTCGCGTTCAAGGAACTCGAGCCCGACGCCTACGCCTCGATCACCCGCCGGCTGCAGCAGCTCCACGACCAGGGCGGAGATCTCGTCAGCCGGATCGGTCTGGGACTGCAGCTCTATCTCTCCGACAATGGCCTGGAAGCGGAGGTCATCGGCCGTCAGAAGCATCCCTATCTCCATCTGGAAGAAGATGGCCGAGCGACACATCAGCTTCGAGCAGTTGTCTGACGTCATGGCCTTCAGGATCATCGTCAAGGACGTCACCGACTGTTATCGCGCGCTCGGCCTGATCCACCGGCGCTGGCCAATGGTCCCGGGTCGGTTCAAGGATTATATCTCGACCCCCAAGCGCAACGGCTATCGAAGCCTGCACACCTCCGTCATCCACGATTCGAAGATGCGGATCGAAATCCAGATCCGCGACAAGGAGATGCACGATCAGGCGGAGCGCGGTCTCGCTGCTCACTGGGCGTACAAGGAAGGAAAGCCCAGCGCCGATCTCCACGTCCCCTGGGTCGACGATCTGGTCGAGATTCTCGAGCATGCCGAGAGCCCCGAGGAGTTGCTCGAGCATACTCGGATGGCGATGTACCAGGACCGGATTTTCGCCTTCACGCCCAAAGGCGAGCTGATCCAGTTGCCGAAAGGCGCTACGCCTGTCGACTTCGCTTATGCCGTGCACACCGACCTCGGCGATCGCACGGTCGGCGCCAAGGTCAACGGCCGCGTGGTCCCCCTCCGAACCATGCTGGAGAATGGCGACCAGGTCGAAATCCTGGCCTCCGAGGCGCAGCATCCGCAGCCATCGTGGCTCCGCTTCGTCGCGACCGGCAAGGCGCGGGCCGGAGTCCGCCGCTTCGTCCGCCACAAGGAACGCGAGGAGACCGTCGAGCTCGGACGCAAGATCTACGACGAAATCGTTGCCCGACTGCCCGCCGAACTCGACAAGGATGCGCAAACTCGCGCCCTGAAGAAACTCAAGATCGAGAACGGCGACGAGCTGATGATCGCCATCGCGCGCAAGCGGGTGAGCGACGACGCTTTGATGGAGGCGCTGATGCCCGGCTCAGCCGGCGCGGACGTTGCGCCGCGACCCCTTGGCCAGCGCAAGGCCATATCGATCAAGGGCCTGACGGCCGGCGTCGCTTATCATCTTGCAACCTGCTGCCACCCCATTCCGGGCGACCGGATCGTTGGACTTCGCCGGGAGGACGAGGAGATCGAGGTCCACGTGATCGGCTGCGATACGCTGGCGAGCGGAGTCGACGCCGATTGGCTCGACCTTGCGTGGGGCGAGGGCTCGGACGGCGGCGCCGCGCGCCTGTCGGTGATCCTTCGCGATATTCCAGGTGCGCTCGGCACCATGTCGGGAATCCTTGGCTCCAAGCATGCCAACATCATCAATTTGCAGCTGGTGCACCGCGACGGCAGCTTCCAGACTTTCCACCTCGACATCGAAGTGCACGATCTTGCGCATTTGCACGCGATCATCGCCGCGCTACGCGACGCGGATCCCGTCAGCTCGGTCGAGCGAATTTAAACCTTCCCCTCCCCTTCAGGGGAGGGGTTGGGGTGGGGCCAGCGGTCGGGCAACGTGTCGAGTGTTGTCAGTAACTGATCGAGCACTCCGTCTATGTTCCGGCCGACTTCCTCGTTCGTAAAGCGAACAGTCGCGTAGCCGCGGTGCAAATTGATTGCATCGCGGATGGAATCGCGTGAGGCATCGTGCGTGTCGCCATCAACCTCTACAATGAGAGCCTTCTGAGGACAGAAGAAGTCGACACTGCAGCTGCCAATGACATGCTGGCGACGGAATTTGTAACCATTCAACTGCGAGCGGCTCAGCCGAGGACATAACTTCGCTTCAAATGGAGTTAAGTTGTTTCGCAAATCCTTTGCGCGGCTGATCAAATGATCGTCTTGCAACTCTGTCGTTCCCCACCCCCCCTACCCCTCCCCTGAAGGGTAGGGGATTACGCCCTCGCGGCCTCGCGCTGCTGGCGCGAGTGAGCGTCGCCCGCCGCAAGGACTGCCAGCGTCACCAGGTCCGACGCGCTCGCTGTCATCGGCGCGATCTGCACGGGCAGCTCGAGACCCAGCATATATGGGCCGAGCACGCTCTCACCGCCGAGCTCCTTCAGCAGTTTCGCCGAGAGGCTCGCCGATTGCAGGCCGGGCATCACCAGTACGTTCGCTGGCCCGGTCAATCGGCTGAATGGATAGAAGCGCTGCTGCATCTCGAAATTCAGCGCGACGTCCGGTGCCATTTCGCCCTCATATTCAAAGTCGCACTGGAAGCCGTCGAGCAGCTTCACCGCCCCGCGCAGCTCTTCGATGTGCACTCCGGGCGGATTGCCGAACGTCGTATAGCTAATGAACGCGACGCGCGGCTCCAGGCCCATGCGGCGCGCGAAGGCCGACGAGCGCATGGCGATCGCGGCGAACTGCTCCGCGGTCGGACGCTCGGTTACGGCGGTGTCGGCCATCAGCACCGTGTGGCTGCGGCTGACGATGACGTTGATTCCGAACGGAGTTGCACCCGGCTCGTCCTCGATCACCATTCGGACCTGGCGCAACGACTGGCTGAAGGGTCGCGTCGTGCCGGTGATCATCGCGTCCGCCTCGCCCAGCGCGAGCATCGCGGCCGCGAAATAATTCCGGTCCTGGTTCACCAGCCGCTCAATCTCCCGGCGGAGCATGCCGTGGCGCTGGTGGATCCGGTAAATGTAATCGACCGCGCGACCGACTAGCGGAGAGTTGCGACTGTTGAGCACCTCAAATTCGCCTGGGTCGTCGACGCCCATTTCCTTGAGGAGATCGTAAACGTCCTCGCGGCCGACGAGAACCGGAGTGCCATACCCGCCTTCCTTGAAGGCAATCGCGGCGCGCAGAACGCTGGGCTCCTCGCCCTCGGCGAACAGCACGCGCTTCGGATTCGCGCGCGCCGCTTCGTACGCCAGGCTCGTTACCGCAACCGTTGGGTTGAGCCTCGCGCGAAGCTCCTGACGATAGGCTTGCATGTCCGCGATCGGTTTTTGGGCAACTCCGGTTCGCATCGCCGCTTCCGCCACCGCCGAGGCGACCAACTCCATCAGCCGCGGATCGAAGGGCGCCGGAATGATGTAATCCCGGCCGAAGCTCTGCGATCGGCCGCCATAAGCGGCCGCAACTTCCTCTGGCACCGGCTCGCGGGCAAGTTCGGCGAGCGCCTCGGCGGCCGCGATCTTCATCTCATCGTTGATCGCCGTCGCGCGCACGTCGAGGGCGCCGCGAAAGATGAAGGGGAAGCCGAGGACGTTGTTGACCTGATTGGGGAAATCCGAGCGGCCGGTAGCGATGATTGCGTCGGGCCGCGCAGCAATCGCATCGGGCGGCCAGATCTCAGGATCGGGATTGGCCATGGCGAAGATGATGGGATCCTTCGCCATCGTTTTGATCATGTCGGGCGAAAGCACATTCGCGGCTGAAAGGCCGAGGAAAACGTCGGCGCCATCCAGCGCCTCGGCGAGCGTGCGCTTGTCGGTTTCCACCGCATGCGCGGACTTCCACTGGTCAAGATCGTCGCGCCCCTTGCGGATGACGCCCTTGCGATCACACATGATCACGTGATCGCCCTTGACGCCCATCGCCTTGATCAGCTCGGTGCAAGCGATCGCCGCGGCACCGGCCCCGTTCACCACGACGTGAATGTCACCAAGCTTACGGCCAGTGAGGTCGCAGGCGTTGATCAGTCCAGCGGCAGTAATGATCGCTGTGCCGTGCTGGTCGTCGTGAAAAACCGGAATGTTCATCCGCTCTTTCAGCGTCTGCTCGATGATGAAGCATTCGGGCGCCGCAATGTCTTCCAGATTGATTCCGCCGAAGCTCGGCTCGAGCAGCTCGACCGCATCGATGAAGCGTTGCGCGTCTTCCGTCTTCACCTCGATGTCGATCGCATCGACGTCGGCGAAGCGCTTGAACAGCACCGCCTTGCCTTCCATCACCGGCTTGGCGGCGAGCGCTCCGAGATTCCCCAATCCAAGGATTGCGGTACCGTTGGAGATGACGGCGACGAGATTGCCCTTGCTGGTGAAATCATAGGCGCAGGTCGGGTTCTCCGCGATCGCCCGAACCGGAACCGCGACCCCCGGGGAATAAGCGAGGCTGAGGTCGCGCTGCGTCGCCATTGGCTTGGAGGCGATCACCTCGAGCTTGCCGGGTCTCCCGCGCGCGTGGAATTCGAGCGCTTCGGCCTCGGTATATTTGACGTTGCTTTCGGACATGGCGGTGCGGGTTAGCTTGTGACTCATCCGCCGTCACCCTGAACTTGTTTCAGGGTCCATCGAGGAGGCGTTCGGCGGCCTTCGTAGAAATGGATGCTGAAACAAGTTCAGCATGACAGCTTAAGCCGCTACGACTCGGCCATGGCCCGCGCCGACGAACCCACGCCGATGATGGCCCAGTATCGCCGCCTCAAGGAGGAAGCCGGCGAGGCTTTGCTCTTCTATCGCATGGGCGACTTTTTCGAACTCTTCTTCGACGACGCGAAAATGGCCTCCACCTGCCTCGACATCGCGCTCACCAAACGCGGAGCGGACGCGGGCGAGCCGATCCCGATGTGCGGAGTGCCGGCGCACTCGGCCGAATCGTATCTCGCGCGATTGATCAGGGCGGGGCACCGCGTCGCCATTGCCGAACAGACCGAAAGCCCGGCCGAAGCCCGTAAGGCGCGCGGGTCGAAGGCGCTGGTCGAACGCGCGATCATCCGTTTGGTTACGCCGGGGACTTTGACCGAAGAAACGCTGTTGGAGTTGAGCTCGCCGAACTGGCTTGCGGCGATTGGCTCCGCCGGCGACGACTGGGCAATCGCTGCGGCGGACATATCCACCGGACGGTTCGAGCTGATCGCTTGCGGCCCGGACGAGCTCACCGCCGAATGGGCGCGGCTCTCGCCGGCCGAGACGATCGCCAGCGATTCCATTTCCGGCATCCGCTCGGCAGCGGGCAAGGGCGGCTTCGACAGCATTGCCGGAGAGCGGGCGCTAGAACGGCGCTTCGGGCTCACGACGCTGGATGGTCTGGGCTCTCCGTCGCGGGCCGAGCTCGCCGCCGCAGGAGGGCTGCTGACCTATCTCGATGCGACGCAGAAAGGCGCCGGAATCCTCCTCGAGACCCCGCGACGCATTCAGCGCGCGAGCCACATGGCGATCGATTTGGCAAGCAGAGACAGTCTTGAGCTCACTCGATCGACTTCGCGGTTCAGTTGCCGGCAGCCTGCTGGGAGAGATTGACCGGTGCCAGACGGCTGCGGGCAGACGGGTGCTCAGCGAAGACATTTCAGCACCGCTGACCGAACGCGCGGCGATCGAATCCCGTCTCGCGCTGGTCGCCTGGCTGCACGAGGACGCGTTTCGGCGCGAGCGGGTCCGTGGAGCCCTCAAAGTCCTGCCAGACTTTGCCCGAGCGCTCGCCCGGCTGGCGACGGGACGGGGGAGCCCGCGCGATCTGGCACTCGTCCGTGATGGATTGGCCGGAGCCGCGGCCCTGAGGAACGAGCTCGAGCTTGAGGCCGATCGCGCCGAAGCTGCTCGAAGAACTCTTGCCAAAGCTCGGCGGACATGGCGCACTGGTCGATCGTCTGAAAGCGGCGCTGGTCGACTCCCCACCGATCGATTCGTCGAAGGGCGGATACATCGCTGAAGGCTATGATGCGGCGCTGGATGCGCTGCGCGATTCGGCCTCGAACGGGCGACGCGCGATCGCCGCGCTTGAAAGCCGTTATCGCGATTTCCACCGGAATTGCCTCGCTCAAGATCCGGCACAATGCCGTCCTCGGCTATCACGTCGAGGTATCGGCGAAGCATGCGGATCGACTGATGTCGCCGGACAGCGGCTTTGCCCACCGCCAGACCCTCGCCGGCGTCGTGCGCTTCAATTCGCCCGAGCTGCATGAGGAAGCGAGCCGGGTGATCGAGGCCGGGGCGCACGCTTTGGCCGCAGAGGCGGCCCACGCCGAGAAGCTGAGCGCGCTCGCCATCGCCGGGGCCCTGCAAATCACTGCGACCGCGGAAGCCATTGCGCGAATCGACGTCGCGGCGAGCCACGCCCAACGTGCCGCCGAGGGTGGCTGGACCGCGCCCCATCTGACCGAGGAGGCATGCCTCGAGATCGAAGGCGGCCGTCACCCGGTCGTCGAAAGCGCGCTCGAGCATACCGGCGAACGCTTCGTGGCCAATGATTTGTCGATGGGACAGGCGGACCGGCTTTGGTTGATCACCGGCCCAAACATGGGCGGCAAGTCGACCTTCCTGCGCCAGGCGGCGTTGATCGCGATACTCGCCCACACCGGAAGCTTCGTGCCTGCCGCACGAGCGAAGATCGGCATCGTCGACCGTCTGTTCAGCCGCGTCGGCGCTTCGGACAATCTCGCGCGCGGCCGCTCCACGTTCATGGTCGAAATGGTCGAAACGGCGGCGATCCTTGCCCAGGCGACGCCGCAAAGCCTGGTGATCCTCGACGAAATCGGGCGCGGCACGTCGACCTATGACGGTCTCGCCATCGCCTGGGCGGTGGTCGAGGCGATGCACGATCAGGTCAAGGCGCGGACCCTATTCGCCACTCATTATCACGAGCTGACTCGTCTCGCCGGTCGCCTCGATGCGCTGTCGCTCCACCACGTTCGCGCGCGCGAATGGAAGGGTGACCTCGTGTTGCTCCACGAAGTCGCCGACGGCGCCGCGGATCGCAGTTACGGCATCGCCGTTGCGAAGCTCGCCGGCCTTCCTCCTGCCGTTGTGGCACGCGCGCGATCCGTCCTGACGAAGCTGGAAGCCGGTCGCGACGCAACCGGCGGTATCGCTGCGGGGCTTGACGACTTGCCCCTATTTGCGGCCGCCGCCGAACCGGAGCACGCTCCCGATCCAATCGCGGCCGCCCTCGGAGACATCGACCCCGACACCCTCACGCCGCGACAGGCGTTGGAGGAGGTGTATCGCTTGAAGAGGCTTGCCGCCGAACGCGTGTCATGAGCATCCTCGACGTCGAAAACCGCCGATCAATCATCGACCGCCGAGCGATCGCCGATCGATTGAAAAGTCTGCGGTCCGGCAAGCGACTCTCCGCCGAAGCCGCGAGCACCTTGCGCGGAGCGCTCGAATACGGACGCGCCGAAATCGCGAAGCGGCTCACCGAAGCGCCCGGCAACGGCCGCGCCGCGGCCCAGGCGACTGCGTTCCTCCACGACCAGCTCATTCGTCTGGCATATGATTTCGTCAGCGAGCGCGTGCTCGATGATCCGGTCGGGCCCGAACTCGCGCTCGTCGGCCTCGGCGGCACCGGGCGCGGAGAGATGGCGCCGTTCAGCGACCTCGATCTCATGTTCCTCACCGCGAAAGCGCCCACCGCCGGAAGCGGAGCGTGCGCGCCGAGGCGATCTTGCACCTGCTGTGGGACCTGAAGCTCAAGGTCGGCCATTCGGTCCGCTCGATCGCCGCAGCTGATCGCTCTTGTCGAAGAAGGACATGACCATCCGCACCGCGTTCCTCGAGGCGCGGTGGCTGTGGGGCGACGAGAAGTTGTTCGACTTGGCGATGCGGCAGTTTCCGCAAGGATGTCGTCGCCGGGACCGCGGCCCAATTCGTTTCCGCCAAGCTCGCGGAGCGCGACGAGCGGCATGTGAAGCATGGGCGACAGCCGCTATGTCGTCGAACCCAACGTCAAGGACGGCAAAGGCGGCCTGCGCGATCTCCACACGCTCTACTGGATCGGCAAATATGTGCACGGCGTCGAACGGCCCGTCGGACCTCGTCGGCGCCGGCCTGCTCACGGCCGCCGAGTTCCGCCGCTTCGACCGCGCCGAGCGCTTCTTCTGGTCGGTGCGCTGCCATCTGCACCTGCTTGCCGGACGCGCCGAGGAGCGACTGAGCTTCGACTATCAGACGCGCATTGCCGAGATCATGCATTACGCCGACCGGCCGGGGAAATCGGCGGTCGAGCGGTTCATGCAATTCTATTTCCTCAACGCGAAAACCGTCGGCGACCTCACCGGCGTGTTCCTTGCCCAGCTCGACGAGCAGCTTGGCAAGAAGGGCTTCCGCTTCGCCCTCCCGACCATTCGCCGCCGTCCCGAAGCGGCTCGGCGGCTTCGTCCTCGACCGCGGACGGATCTCAATCCCGTCCGACGATTTCTTCCGCGCCGATCCGGTGCGGCTGCTCGAGCTATTCGTGTTGGCCGCGCGCGAACAGCTGGAGATTCACCCGTCGGCGATGCGCGCTGCAACGCGCGATGCGGCGCTGATCGACCGCAAGGTACGCGACGATCCGCGCGCCAACGCGCTGTTCATGGAGGTGCTGACCTGCATCAACTCGCCCGAGCTGGTGCTGCGCTGGATGAACGAGGCCGGCGTGTTCGGGCGCTTCATTCCCGATTTCGGCCGGGTCGTCGCGCAGATGCAGTTCGACATGTATCACCATTATACGGTCGACGAGCATTCGATCCGGGCGATCGGCCTGCTGGCGGAGATCGAGCGCGGCGAGCTCAAGGCAGGATCATCCGCTTTCGACCGCGATCATCAAGCAGATCGCGTCGCGCCGGGTGCTGTATGTCGCGGTGCTGCTGCACGACATCGCCAAGGGTCGCGGCGGCGACCACAGCGTGATCGGCGCCGAAATCGCGCTGAAGCTCTGCCCTCGCCTCGGCCTCGATCCGGCCGAGACCGAGACCGTCTCCTGGCTCGTGCGCTATCACCTGCTGCTGTCGTCGACCGCCTTCAAGCGCGACCTCGCCGATCCCAAGACGATCGAGGATTTCGTTCATCAAGTGCAAAGTCCGGAGCGGCTGCGGCTGTTGCTGATCCTCACGGTCGTCGACATTCGCGCCGTCGGTCCGGGCGTGTGGAACGAATGGAAGCGGATGCTCCTCACGGACCTTGTTCGAGGCAGCCGAAGAACGGCTTCGGCTCGGCCATAAGCAGCACGGCCGCGCCGAGCTGGTCGAACGACGCGGCAGGCGGAGCTCGCCGCCGAGCTTGGCTGGAAAGCAAGCGCCAGCCGTGCCCATGCCAAGCGGCTCCCCGACAGCTACTGGCTGGCCGAGCCGTTGTCCTGGCAGGTCGCCAATGCGAAGCAGGTCGCCGCCGCCGAAGCGCACATCGGGGAGCCGGAGCCCAGCGTCGTGGTCGAGGACGATCCCGACAGCGGCGCCACTCGGGTCAGCGTCTTCACTCCCGACCGGGAGGGACTGTTCTACCGCATCTGCGCGGGCCTCGCGGCAGCTGGCGCGAGCATCATCGATGCCCGAATCCACACGACGCGCGACGGTATGGCGCTCGACAATCTGCTGGTGCTCGACGGCCGCGGCCAGCCCTATGCCGACCGGCGGATGCGCAATCGTCTGGTGCGTTCGGTCGAAGCGCGCGCTCAGCGGCGAGGCATCGCGCCGCTCTTCCGGGACCCGAGCCTGCCGCGTCGAAGCAGCGCGTTCGACGTCGCCCCGTCGGTCGCAATCGCGGATCGGGCGTCGACACGCACGACGGTGGTCGAAGTCAACGCCCGCGATCGCCCAGCGCTGCTGGCCGGCCTCGCCTGGGCAATCCACGAATGTGGGCACCAGATCCATTCGGCCCACATCGCCACTTACGGCGAGCGAGCCGTCGACGTCTTCTACCTGACGCGTGCGGACGGAAAGAAGCTGGACGCCGGCGACTCCGAATATTTCGACGCGCTGCTCGAGCCGCGTGCTCCGCGCTGCGAAGCTGCCAAGAAAAAGGCCCCGCCAAGGCCGAGGCCTGCTTATCGCCTGCGTCAGCCGCGCTCCGGTGCCGTGGGCGGAGGCGGTGGCGGCGGCGGGGCGGGGCGGCGCCGGTTGCTCGACCACCGGAGGCGGCGGAGGCAGCGGGCGGAGGCGCATATTCCACCGGAGCCGGGCGGCTGAGGCCGAGCTTGCCGCGCAGAGTCACGCCGAAGGTCCGCGGCTCGCCGAGGAACGCGCCGTAAAGCTGCGTCGAGCGCGGATAGAAACCCGCTCTGCACGCCGCGCGTGGTGCCCGACCCCTGAACCGGCGCGTCGAACGCGACCTGGATGAACTTCTTGTTGAACAGATTCTGTCCCCAGAATTCGATTCGCCCAAGCGTCGTCGGGTCCGTGCAGGCCGATGCGACCGTTCACGACGCCGTAAACGCCTTCTGCGTCTTCTCGATGTCGAGATCCGAGCCGGTGTTATATTTGCTCATGTAACGGGCATCGACATAGAATAACGCCGCGCAGCCCGCTGCCGCCGATCGGCGGAGTCCAGGCGAGCGACGTGGTCGCAGTCCATTTCGGAGCGTTCGAAATCTGCCGGCCGGGCAGCTGGAACAAAGCGTTGGTCAAGGCGCGCCCGTTGGCCCCGACCAGATTGTGGCGGTATCGCGTGTCGGCATAGACGAGCGCCGGCGTTCCACTGCACGTTCGGGATCGGCCGAGTGTAGATTTCGAGCTCGAAGCCCTGGCTCTTCACGCCGGCGCGGATCTTGCCGGTGCAGGCGCCCGTCAGAGCGCTATTGTCCTCATCCGCGCCGCTCAGCTCGTTGCTGCAGCTGTTGACGTTCTCCACGACGAAGTTGAGGCCGTTGAACGTGTTCAGCTGGAAGTTGCGGAACACCTCGTGGAAGACAGGCGATGTTCACGTCGATCCCGCGGACCGTTGTACTTCGCGCCGATCTCGAACGCGTCGTTGATCTCCGGCTTGAACTGCAGATCCGCACCCGACGCGAAGAGGCCCTGGCAGCCCGTCTGTCCCGGCAGGACGCAGATCGCGCCATTGCCCGACAACGGCGGGTCTGACTGGCCGGCGTCGTCACCGGCGACGGCAGGGCGCGGAAGAGAGCGGAGCGGTCGAGGTTGAAGCCGCCCGCCTTGTAGCCGCGCGAATAGCTTGCGTACGTCAGCAGACGGTCTGTCGGCTTGTAGCTGATGACCGCCGTTCCCGAGATCTTGCTTTCGCTGCGGTGATCGGAAAGGTCGAGGCTTCCGCCCGGTACGCTCGGGATTCACGCACGGCAGCGTCTGCAGGGCGGTGCCCGACAGAAGCGTGCAGATGATATTGTTGTCGTTGAGGTCGGCGTTCAGCTTCTTCCGTCTCGTGCGTGTAGCGCGCGCCCAGCGTCAGCTTCAGCCGATCCGTGATCGAAAAGATATTGTGCGTGAAGACCGCCCAATTGTTGCTGGTCTGCCGATAGGAATCGTCGATGGACGCTCCGTTCAGAGTCGAGCAGTGGGACTGGTCAGGTTCGAAAAGCCGCTGTTGCCAAATGGCGCTCCGCTGAAGTCCGACCTGCGATCCGGGGAAGCCGATGTTGTTCAAGCGCGCGAAGGCGGAAAGAGCGGTGATATTCCCTGCAATCGCCGTCGCCAGCGGAATATTGCCGCCGGCGACCGCTGCGTTGAACTGCTGCGTTAGGCCCGCCTGAACGAGCGGTGCGACCGCCGGATTGAAACAGGTCGGTGACGCCCCGGGCGCAAGCAGGCTCGCCGGCGAACCTCCGGCAACGAAGTTCGCCGCGACCAGGCAATTGCCATAGCGGGCGTAGTCGGCTCCGTAAGCGAGATTGTCGTCGACCGCGAGCTTCTCGTTCGCGTAATAGCCGCCGACCAGCCAATCGAGGCGATTGTTGAACGCATTGCCCTGGAGCCTCAGCTCCTGGGTGAAGGTCTTGAAGCGATTGAAGGCGCCGCCGTCATCGTCGCGGAAAAGGATATCGAGATTGTTGAAATCCGCGTCCTGACCGCGCGTATATTTGTTGGTGCGATAGGCGGAGATTGATGTGAGCTCCGCCCCGCCGAAGTCGTAGACGATCTCGGCCGACACGCCGCCGTCCTTCACGTCGCTGCGGTAGCTGCGTCCCGGAGTGATCGACACTCTGCGATCGAACGTATCGTCCCGAATGATCCCGCCGAGCGCGCGCTCGATCGCGGCAATCGTCGACGGTTGCTCGGCGGTGCCCCCACCGCCGGTCGCAACGACGTCACGCGCCGGCAGATAGGGCGCCGCGCAGCATTCCTCATTGCGCTTCGAATAGTCCGCGATCAGCCGAACGGAGAGATCGTCGCTCGGCTGGAACAGCATTTGCCCGCGGAGCATCCAGCGGTCGCGGTCGTTGACCCGGCGTCCCGAAATCACGTCCTTCAGGAAGCCGTCGCGCTTCAGCCAGACGCCGTCGATCCGGGCCGCGATCGTTTCGCTGAGCGGGCCCGTCAGGCTCCGCTTCGACCCGGCGCATGTCGTAATTGCCGACATCGACCTGACCGCTGACCTCCGGCTCGAAGCGCGGCTTGGCGGTGATGATCGAGATGAGGCCCGCCGACGTGTTGCGGCCGAACAATGTGCCCTGCGGACCGCGCAGCACCTCGATTCGATCGAGCGGACCAAGCTCGGTGAGAGCGAGGCCAGCACGCGAACGATACACGCCGTCGATGAACACTCCGACCGAGCTTTCGAGCCCGGCATTGTCGCCGACCGTTCCGATCCGCGAATGCGCGCAACCGCCGCGCCTCCCTCGGACGAGGTCGAGGAAACGAGCAACGACGGGGCAACCTGATTGAGCTGCCGGATGTCGGTCGCGCCCGTATTTTCGAGTGTCTGAGCGGTCACTGCGCTGACCGCCATCGGCACGTCGGACAGCGCTTCGTTGCGCCGAGTCGCGGTGACGATGATGTCGCCGGTGTCGACCGGCTGACGCTCCCGCGCCTGATCCTGGACGGCGGCGCCTTCCGTGGCGGACTGGGTCGGCTGGGCCGAACCCTTGTCCGTGTCCGTCGTCGATTGAGTCGTCTGGCCGAGTGCCGGAGTCGCCAAAGCGGCCAAGCCTGCCGAAAGCAGCCACGCAGTCTTGCGGATCATCGTCTCTCCCCTGTTGAGCGCTCGAAGCGCTCAGGCGGGGAGGCTAATGTGGAAGAAGCGACAAAGAAAGCGAACGCGCTCGTTTCGTCAGCAGAATGGCGGGCGGCTGAAGCAATTTGGCAACAGCAGTGTAAGTAAGCGGATGCGCGGGCGCCCGCTCGCTATTTCGGAGCGAGCACCATCAGCATCTGGCGGCCTTCCATTCGTGGATGCGCCTCGACTTTGGCCATGTCGGCTGTCTGCTCCTGAACACGGCGCAAGACCGCCATACCCAATTCGCCGTGCGCCATCTCGCGGCCGCGGAAGCGCATCGTGACCTTCACCTTGTCGCCTTCCTCGAGGAACTCGAAGACCTTCTTCATCTTGGTGTCATAGTCGTGGTCGTCGATGTTCGGACGCATCTTGATCTCTTTGATCTCCTGCGTCTTCTGCCGCTTGCGCTGCTCGGCTGCCTTCTTCTGGGCCTCGTACTTGTAGCGGCCGATATCCAGGAATTTGGCGACCGGCGGATCGGCATTGGGAGAGATTTCGACCAGGTCGAGCCCGACTTCGGCCGCTTGCTCGGCCGCTTCGCGCGTAAACATCACCCCCAGATTTTCGCCGTTCTCGTCGATCACCCGCACCTTGGGTGCCTGAATGAACTCATTGTAGCGGGGGCCGGACATCGGCTGCGGCGGCGCCATCGGACGGCGCGGATAAGGCGGTGGTATAGCAGCGTCTCCAAAATGCTGTTGCGACTGGAAGCAAGAGGTAAGCGCTTGCGCGCCTGTTGAAAAGCTTGGCGACGCAAAACCGGGAAATTTTTGCCGCGACCTGTGGCGAAGCCGCGTCAGGCGAGGTCGGGTGGTACCAGCCTCCGCCGAAATCATCTTCACCGCCTCATCGAGGGTCATCATCTTCTGATGCTCGTCGCTCCCGAGGCGCCGCAGGGCAATGGTTCCCTCTTCGGCTTCGCGTTTTCCGACGACGATCAGAAGGGGAACTTTGGCCAGGCTGTGCTCACGCACCTTGTAGTTGATCTTCTCATTGCGAAGGTCGGTTTGGACTCGGATTCCGGCCTCGGCGAGCTTCGCCGCAACCTTTTCCGCATAATCGTCCGCATCCGATACGATGGTTGCGACCACCGCCTGAACGGGCGCCAGCCACAGCGGGAACTTGCCCGCATAATGTTCGATCAGGATACCGATGAAGCGCTCGAAAGTCCCGATGATCGCTCGGTGAAGCATGACGGGACGGTGCTTCTGCCCGTCCTCCGCAATGTAGTTCGCGTCGAGACGTTCGGGCAGCACGGTGTCGGTCTGCATCGTCCCAACCTGCCAGGTGCGCCCGATTGCGTCGGTCAGGTGAAATTCGAGCTTGGGCGCATAGAAAGCGCCTTCGCCGGGCAACTCCTCCCAGCCGAACTCCTCGGTATTCCGGCCCGTGGCAGCGACCGCGTCGCGCAGGCTCTGTTCCGCCCAATCCCACATTTCGTCGGTGCCGAACCTCTTGTCGGGGCGCAGGGCCAGCTTGATCGCGTAAGTGTCGAAACCGAGCTCGCGATAGATTTCGTCCAGCAGGTCGCAGAACAGCCGCACTTCCTCGACCAGCTGGTCCTCGCGGCAGAAGATGTGCGCATCGTCCTGGGTGAATTGGCGAACGCGCAGGATTCCGTGCAGCGCCCCATGCGGCTCGTTGCGATGGCAGCAGCCGAATTCGGCGAGCCTCAGCGGAAGCTCCTTGTAGCTGGTGATCCCCTGCTTGAAGACCTGGACGTGAGCCGGGCAATTCATCGGTTTCAGAGCCATCCATTGGCCTTCGCCCCGGATGATCGGACCTTCCTCTTCTATGCTCGGAACCTCGTCGGGCACGACGAACATGTTTTCGCGATACTTGCCCCAATGGCCCGACTGCTCCCACAGGCGCGCGTCCATCAGCTGCGGGGTCTTGATCTCGAGATAGCCCGCTGCGTCGAGCTTGCGGCGCAAATAGGCCTCCAGCTGCCGCCAGATGACATAGCCGTTGGGATGCCAGAAAACGCTTCCATGGGCCTCGGCCTGGAGGTGGAACAGGTCCATCTCCTGCCCGATCTTGCGATGGTCGCGCTTGGCCGCTTCCTCGAGCCGCTTGAGATATTCGTCGAGCTGCTTCTTGTTGAGCCAGGCGGTCCCGTAGATTCGCGACAGCATCGGGTTCTTGGGATCGCCGCGCCAATAGGCACCCGAGACCCGGGTCAATTTGAAGGCGCTCGGATCGAGCTTCCCGGTCGACGGGAGATGCGGCCCGCGGCAGAGGTCCACCCACGCCTCCTCCCCGTCTCCGGTCCGGTACATGGTGATGGTCTCGGCTTCGGGCAGCTCCATCACCCATTCGGCCTTGAACGCTTCGCCTTGCTTGTCGAAGAAGGCGCGCACCTGATCGCGGGTCCAGACCTCGCGCACCAGCGGCTTGTCGGCGGCGATGATGCGCCGCATCTCCTCCTCTATTGCCGGAAGGTCCTCCTCCGTGAACGGGCCGCGGCCGGGCGCCGGCGCGAAATCATAGTAGAAGCCGTCCTCCGTCGCCGGGCCGAAAGTGATCTGCGTTCCCGGAAACAGGTTCTGCACGGCCTCGGCGAGGATGTGCGCGAAGTCATGGCGGACCAGCTCCAGCGCCTCCAGCTCGTCGCGTGAGGTGATCAAGGCGAGCTGAACATCGCCTTCGAAGGGGCGGGTGATGTCGCGGATCTCGCCATTGATCCTGGCCGCAAGCGCGGCCTTGGCGAGCCCCGGCCCAATCGCCGCGGCGACATCCGCCGGGGTCGAACCCTCGGGCATCTCCTTCACCGAACCGTCGGGGAGCGCGATTTTGAACATCTTGGTCATTCCCCGCTGCATCTAGCGATCCGGTCCTTTCCCCTCAACCGGTCGGTTCGGCGAACAGGACAGTAAAGGTCGCTTGACAGTTCGCTCAATGTCAGTAAAGTGAACTTTACACAATGTAAGGGATGCCAGACACATGATGAGCCGCTTGAGAGTGCTTCGCGCCGAACGCGGCTGGAGCCAACAGGACCTCGCCGAGAAGCTCGAAGTGTCGCGGCAGAGTGTCAATGCGATCGAGACCGGCAAATATGATCCGTCGCTCCCGCTCGCCTTTCGCATCGCGGAGCTGTTCGACCTGACGATCGAGGACGTCTTCGTCTCCCCGTCGCGCGGGAGCTCGAAGGCGATCTAGACGGACCTCTCAGGCTTCGATGCTGGCCAAGGCTTCCTCGACGATCGCTTCCGCGCGCAGGAATAATTGCGTGTCGACTATGAGTCCCGAAGCATAGGCATTCTGACGCACCTGCTCCGGGCGAGACGCGCCGATAATCGCCGACGCGACATTCGGCTCCCGCAAGACCCAGGCAAGGGCGAATTGGGTCATGGTCAGCCCGGCCTCCTCGGCCAGCGGCTTCAGCTGTTGCACCGCACGAAGCACTCGCGGGTTCATGAAGCTGTCGATGAACCCGCCCATTTCCGAATGCGCGGCGCGGGAATCCCTCGGCGGCGGCTGATCCGGATCATATTTGCCGCTGAGCACGCCCTGGGCGAGCGGCGACCAGACGATCTGGGAAATGCCGTTCGCTGCGCAGAGCGGGATTACATCCTCCTCCGGCTTGCGCCAGAGCAACGAATATTGCGGCTGACTCGAAACGAATTTCGCAACTCCGGAGAGGTCGAGCGCGGCCCGGATCCGGTCTGCCGGCCATTCGGAGAAGCCGATGTACCGGGTCTTGCCGCTTTGAACGGCGCGGGTCAGCGCCTCCATCGTTTCCTCGAGCGGCGTGTCCCAGTCGTAACGGTGGCATTGGTAGAGGTCGACATAATCGGTGCGGAGCCGCTCCAGCGACGCATCAAGCTGCTTTTCGACCTGCTGGCGCGACAGACCGCGGTCGGTGGCGCTCATGGGAAAATAGAGCTTGGTCGCGAGGACGTAGCTGTCACGCGGGCGCTCTTGCAGGGCTTGTCCCAAAAAGGTCTCGGCGGCGCCGCGGCCATAGACGTTGGCCGTGTCGATGAAGTTGATCCCCTGCGCGAACGCCTCGTCGAGGCAGGCGCGCGCTGTCTCCGCTTCCACTCCAGCGCCATAGGTCAGCCAGGAGCCGAGAGAGATTTCCGAGACCTCGAGATCGCTGTTGCCGAGCTTGCGATATTTCATGGAAAAGGGCCTCCTCGCGCTGTCCGAACCTGCCGCGGGCGCAGTCGTTCCGCCAACCCCGCTTAGCGCCAGCGCTGTTACAGGCTACAGGCGCGCCCGCATGACTCAAACGGACGTTGCCCATCTAGAGCTGGACGAACGACGGATCGCCTACCGTTACCGGCAGGGCTCAAGCCCGACGCTTGTATTCCTCCCAGGCTATGCGTCGGACATGGAGGGGGCCAAGGCCCTCGCCCTCGACGCTTTCGCCGAGCGCAACGGGCTTGCGATGTTGCGCTTCGACTATTCGGGAACGGGGTCTAGCGGCGGCCGCTTCGAAGATGGCACGCTGGCGCTCTGGCTGGATGAAAGCCTTGCCGCGATCGATCGACTGACCCGGGGACCGCTTGTCGTCATCGGGTCGTCGATGGGCGGCTGGATCGCGCTCCATCTTGCGCTGCTGCGAGGTGATCGCGTGCAATCACTCTTCGGTATCGCCGCCGCGCCGGACTTTACGGAATGGGGCTTCAGCGCGGAGCAAAAGGCCGAGCTTCTGGCAAATGGTCGATTGGAAGAGCCCAACCCCTACGGACCGGAACCGCAGATGTTCACCCGCCAATTCTGGGAATTGGGACAGCAGCTGCAGCTCCTCGATCAGGAAATTGCGATTGCCTGCCCAGTGCGGCTGATCCACGGCGAGGGCGACGAAGAGGTGCCGCTCGACGTCGCCTACCGTACGCTGCGCCGGCTCCGTTCAGCGGATGTCCAGCTATTGATCATCAAAGGCGGCGGCCATCGATTGTCGGAACCGCATGAGATCGATGCGATCCTGCGCACCGTTGCCGCCCTGGTGGAGCCAATTGAATGATCCTGCTGTTCGTCGCCGCCCTTGCCGCCGCTCCTCCGGCCGCCGTCGGTCCACCCGCAGCGACCGGTGCCGCTTGCCCCGACGTGGTGACACCTGATGCTCTCGTCTGCCGAGCGCTCGAGGCACAGAAGAGCGGCAATTCAGAAGGGGCCGCGCAGGCCTTCGAGGAGGCCGCGAAATCTTCTTCCGAGAAGGAACCAGCCACCGCCCGCATGTGGGCCGCGGCCGGCAATATGTGGATCGCCGCCGAGCAATATGGCAAAGCGGCGGTGGCGCTCGACAAGGCGCTGTCCTTGCCCGGGCTCGAGGCGGAGCAGCGCGGGGAGGCTTTGCTCGACCGCGCCCGGGTGGCCGAATTGCAGAACGACCTCAAGACCGCTCGCGCCAGGCTGACAGAAGCCGCGGCGAGCATCTCGGCCGACCCCTTCTATTGGTATTTCTCGGCCGCGCTGGCGATCCGCGAGGGCGACAAAGCGACAGCCGAGGCGTCGATCGGCAAGGCATTGACGCTAGCCCCGTCGGATCCGACGATCCTGTTCGAGGCCGGCCATGTCGCGCATTTCGCTGGGGATGAGGTCGGCGCTCGCCACTATTGGCAGCGCGCTGAGGAAGGCGATCCGAACGGGAAGATCGGACAAGCGGCGCGAGAGGCTCTGAAGCTTCTTCCCGCGCCGCTCACCGTCAAGAATTAGCCGAGATCATAGTCGATCGTCGTCACCACCCGAACCTTCTGGAACGGCGACGTGCCGCCCGACGAACTGCACTCCTCGCAGGCCTCGCCGTCACGCGGTCCGATCGAGAAATAGCCCTGGCTGGCCGTCTTGATCCGGCCGACTGAAGCGCCGCTGTCGCGCGCGAACTGCTCGGCGCTCCGGCGCGCATTCTGGTTGGCCTCCGCAATCATCACCGGTTTGAGGTCGTTGAGGCGAGTGAAGGTGTAGGTGATGTTCGTGCCCGACAGCTCGACGCCGTCCCGCAACAGCTCCGCCTGGCGGGCATAAGTGGCACGCGCTTTCATGACGTCTGCGGTCCTCAGCTGGATCGAGCGGCGCACGGTGAGCTTGTCCGGTCCCGCCTCACCCTCTCGAGGCGACTCGCGACTAAGACTGACGTCGCTGTCGGCTATGTCCTCGGGACGGAAGCCGGCGCGCTGGAAGAACGCACGGACCGCTCGCGCTTGCTGATCGACCGACTGCTGGACGGGCGCAAGCTCGGTGCCCTGATGGGAGAAATCGACCGACCAGGTCGCAAGGTTCGCCGTTACGCCGCGCTCGGAGACGCCGCGGACGGTAACCGTCCGCTCGGCCATCTTCGCCCGCCTCAGGCCATCGCCGAGCACGTAACCACTGGTGGTTAGTCCCACGGCGAAAATCGCGACCGCACTCAAAAGGACAGCGCGGCTATCCTGCAGTTTCTGGATCATCTGTGTACTACCTTGCGTTCGTCCGCTTAAAGGCGGCCACCGGTCGTTATTGCCGGTCAATGCCGCGACGAACCGTGCCATTATAGCGATGAGTTGAGTAGATCGAAATGAAATTCCTGCACTCGATGCTGCGCGTGTCCGATCCCGACGCCACTGTTGCATTTTTCCAACTTCTCGGCCTCGAGGAACGACGACGCCACGACGTGCATCAGGGCGAATACACGCTGATCTTTCTCGGCGTGCCGGGAGACGAGGGCGGCGAGATCGAGCTCACCCACAATTGGAACGAGGCCGACTATTCGGCCGGCCGCAACTTCGGCCATCTCGCCTATCAGGTGGACGACATCTACGAGACGTGCCGACGGCTCATGGATTCCGGAGTGACGATCAATCGACCGCCACGTGATGGGCGAATGGCGTTCGTCCGTACGCCCGATAATATTTCGGTTGAACTGCTGCAGAAGGGCGAGGCCCTCGCTCCGACGGAGCCTTGGGCATCTATGGCCAATAGCGGCGAATGGTAGGCTGACGCGGCCTCGCCTGCGCAAATGATCGCAGCGACGCGCTGGCGATCATCGGAGGCGAAGCGTAGAGGGCAACGCATGCAAATCGTTGCCGTCCCAGCCTTCACCGACAATTACATCTGGCTGGTGCATGATGAGCCAAGCGGCGAGACTGCGGTCGTGGATCCGGGTGACGCGGCGCCGGCGCTGGCCGAGGCGAAGCGTCGGGGCTGGACCATCACCCAGGTGTGGAACACCCATCATCATTGGGATCATTCCGGCGGAAATCTGGCGATGAAAGAAGCGACCGGCTGCACCGTTTCCGGCCCCGCTTCCGAACAGATCCCGGGTCGCGACATCGCTCTTTCCGAAGGAAGCGAGCTGCGCATCGGCGATCATGTGGGTCGGGTGATGGAGATTCCGGGGCATACGCTTGGCCACATTGCCCTGGTTTTCGAAGCCGATCGCATGGCCTTCGTCGGCGATACGCTCTTCGCAATGGGCTGCGGGCGCTTGTTCGAGGGCACTGCCCAGCAAATGTATGCCTCGCTTCGGCGCCTCGTCGATCTGCCGCCCGAAACCGCGCTTTACTGCGGCCACGAATATACGCTGGCGAATGCTCGATTTGCGGCACATGCGGAGCCCGCCAACTCGGCGATCGCGGACCGGTTAGCGCAGGTTCAAAAGCTCCGCGATGCGGGCGAGATCACATTGCCGACCAGCGTTGCTTTGGAACGTGAAACCAACCCCTTCGTTCGAGCGAATAGTTGGTCGGAGTTCGCGCGCCTGAGGACGGAAAAAGACAGCTTTCGTTCATGAACGAAAGCGCCAAAGAAGGCCCGCGACAATATAACATGTGGAGGTCAAAATGCGTGGTCTCTCACTACTTCTGATCGGCGCCGCGCTAGCTGTCCCATCGGCAGCTGCCCAGCAGCAGCAACCCGTGCGCAGCCCAAAGGCCCAGGAGAAATTCGATAAGCTCATCGCCGGCATGGTGGCGAAAGCGCCAGTGCCGTGCATGTCGACATTCAATGCGTATCAAACGACGGTCATCGACGAAGCGACGGTCGCCTTCAGGTTCGGCAGCAATCGCCTTTATGTCGCCCACCTCCCCGGCGGCTGCAGCAATCTTGCGACCCCGCCATATGCGATGGTGACAAGGCAAGTCGGGTCTCCGCAGATCTGCCGCGGAGACATCGCAACCGTCGTCGATCCGCATAACGGGTTCACGGTGGGAAGCTGTGTTTTCGGCGATTTCACGCCCTACACTAAAGCGAACTCATAGGAGCTGGCGGAATGCGTGGCCTTTCAGCCCTTATAGTCGGCGCAGCGCTCGCGGGGTGTGCCGCGACGCCGGAGCAGCCGACGCGGAGCGCGCAGAAGCAGCAGGAATATCAGCAGCTCATTGCCGGAAAGGTAGCAGGACCGCCGGTCAGCTGCCTACCGACCTACAACGCCAATGACATGATTGTGATCGACGAGCAGACCGTCGCCTTCAGGCAGGGCGGGAACCATGTCTTCATCGCGCACATGCCAGGTGGCTGCAGCAACCTTGGTCGGCCGCCATATGTGATGGTGACGAAGCAATTCGGATCGGCGCAATTGTGCCGCGGCGACATCGCTCAGATCGTCGACACGACCAACAGGATCACCGTCGGCAGCTGCGTCTTCGGGGACTTCACCCCCTACAGTCGAGCGCAATAGCTCAGCGTTTGTAGAGCGCGTCGAGCCGCTCGCCATAGACCTGTCCGATGACATGCCGCCGGATCTTCATCGACGGCGTCAGTTGCTCATTATCAATGGCAAAGGGTTCGTTGGCGAGAATGAATTGGCGCACCCGCTCGACCACCGAGAGATCGGCATTCACCCGATCGACCGCGAGCTGCAGCCGCTGCTGAAGGTCGGGCGCTGAAGCAATTTCCGGATCGGGCACGATGAGCGCCATGAGGTGGGGACGGCGATCGCCATAAACCATCGCCTGCGCGATCTCCGGCTGAAGCGTCAACATCCCCTCGATCCGCTGCGGCGAGACATTGTCGCCCTTGTCGTTGACGATGATATCCTTCTTGCGGTCGGTGATGACGATCCGGCCCTTCTCGTCGAGATGGCCGACATCGCCGGTGCCGAGCCACCCGTCGCGGAGCACCCGCGCCGTTTCTTCTTCATTCCGCCAATAGCCGTGCATGACGAGCTCTCCGCGAACCATGATCTCGCCGTCCTCGGCGATTCGCACTTCGGTATTCTTGATGGGCGGTCCGACGGTATCGAGCTTGATGCCGGCACTCGGCCGATTGCAGGCCAGCACCGGTCCCGTTTCCGTCTGGCCATAGCCTTGCAGGAAGGTGATCCCGAGCGATTCGAAGAAGAGGCCAACTTCGGGGTTGAGCGGCGCGCCTCCCGAGACCCAGGCTTTTTGCCGCCCGCCGATCTTGGCCCGCACCTTCCGCCGCAGGGTCAACGATAGGAGGCCGTGCATCGGCAAGTCCCAAGGCTTGACCCCTCCGCCGGCCTTGTCGCCGCCGATCTTGAGCGCGCGCATCATGAGGTATTTCGACAGCCCACCTCCTGCTTCGATCGATTTCAAGATGCGGGTCCGGAGCATTTCGAACAGTCTTGGCACGACGACCATGATGGTCGGCTGCACTTCCTCGATGTTGGAGGCGAGCCTCTCGAGGCTCTCGGCGTAGTAAATCTGAGCGCCAAGCGCGACGGGGAAGTGCTGCCCGCCGGTATGTTCATAAGCGTGGCTCGCGGGAAGGAACGACAGAAAGACCTCGTCATCCCAGCCGAAGTCGGTCGAGATGATGTCAGTGGCACCCTCCAGATTGTGGAGGATCGCTCCGTGATGCTGGCGAACTCCGCGCGGCGCGCCGCCGGTGCCGCTGGTATAAATGAGGCAAGCGAGGTCGCCGCGCCCGACCTTCCCCATGCTCTTCTTGGCACTTGCTACGTCGGCGTCGCCGGCTATCATCTCCGCCCAGTGGTGGACGGTCACCCAATCTGGAACCTGACCCGCGCGAATGTCCTCCATTCCGACGATGTGATGACATTCGGCCGAGGTCAGCACCGCGGGCACGAGATTCTTCGCCAGCTTCTGGTTCGAAACGATCACCGCGCGGGCGCCGGAATTTTCCAGAATATGCGTGTGATCCCGAACCGTGTTCGTGGCGTAGGTCGGCACCGTCACGCATCCGGCTGCCATGATGCCGAGATCGGCGATCAGCCATTCCGGGCGGTTTTCGCTAACCAGGACCACGCGATCGCCCGGCTGCAGGCCGATGCGCTTGAGGCTCGCCGCGAGTGATGCGACCGCACGCGCTGCCTCGCTCCAGCTGATGGCGCGCCATTCGCCTTCGCGCTTGGCCCATAGGAAGGGCTTGTCGCCTTTCTCCTCGGCACGCGTCAGGAATAGCGAAACCAGATTGTCGAAATGCTCGAGCTGACGCGCCATCGCTCTCCCCTACTCCCGCGACCGAGGCTTCTTAGCGGAAACGGTTGCGAGCGCCACTCGTCGTGCTAGGCGCAAGGCAATGCGCCTGTTCCGCAAGCTCGTCGCCGTTCTCGCCTGCGCATCCTTTACCGGCTGCTCCACCGCGCAAGGACCGTCGCCGCAAACTGTAACCGAGGCGACAACTACCGAACCGTTCGTCATCGCCGCCAATCCGCTTGCGGCGGCGGCCGGAATCAACGTCCTGAAGCGCGGCGGTAGCGCGGTCGATGCAGCCATTGCGGTGCAGGCCATGCTCTCACTGGTCGAGCCGCAGAGCTCGGGCGTCGGCGGCGGCGCCTTCATGAACTTTTATGACGCGCGTACGGGCAAGCTCACCGTCTACGACGGCCGCGAGGTCGCGCCCGCCCAAGCCGCTTCGACCATGTTCCTCGACGCTACTGGGAAGCCGCTGCCGTTCGACACGGCGGTACTGAGCGGACGGGCGACCGGAGTGCCGGGCGCCGTGAAAATGTTGGCTCTCGCCCATGATGAGCACGGGCGGCTCCCCTGGAGCAGCCTGTTCGGAGACGCGGAACGGACCGCTGCGGAAGGGTTCATCGTCTCGCCGCGCCTCGGCCGCCTGGTGCACGCCGACTATGCCGAGAATCGCGCGCCCGACGTTCTCGCCTATTTCTCCCAGGGGCCAGGCGGGCGGCTGGTGGAAGCGGGCGACCGTTTGCGGAACGCGGCCTATGCCGAGTTCCTCCGCCGTTTGGCCGGGCAGGGTCCGGCCGCCCTCTATACCGGATCCACGGCGGCCAAAATTGTCTCACGAACTCACGCCGACCCGCTGGGCGGATCGATGACCATGGCCGATCTCGCCAACTACCGCCCGATCAAGCGCGAGCCGGTGTGCGGCCCTTTTCGAATCTATGTGTTGTGCGCGCCGCCGCCACCGGCGAGCGGCGTCGGGCTCGTCGAACTGATGATGATGCTCGACCGGACCGACATCGCCTCGCGTGGGCCTAGCGATCCGCAAGCCTGGTTCCTATTCGCCGAGGCGAGCCGCCTCATGTACGCCGACCGCGATCGCTACGTCGGCGATCCGGCATTCGTGAACGTTCCCGTCGCGGGAATGATCGATCGGGCCTATGTCGCTTCCCGCGCCCGAATGATTGGGACAACTGCCGGTGCGCCGCCGGAGCCCGGAAGGCCCGAGCTCGCACCATTGATGGCCGCCGACAACACGCTCGAGCCTACCGGCACGTCTCATTTCATCGTTCGCGACCGCGACGGGAACGTCGTATCGATGACCACTACGGTCGAATCGATCTACGGGACAGGCCGGATGGTCGACGGCTTTTTCCTGAACAACCAGCTCACCGATTTCTCGTTCAGCCCGGTTGACGGTCAAGGCCGACCGGTCGCCAACGCCGTCGCTCCGGGCAAGCGGCCGCGCTCCTCGATGGTGCCGGCGATCCTGCTGACTCGCGACGGCCGCTTTGCCGGTGCGATTGGCTCGGCCGGCGGCAATGCGATCATCGCTTACGTGGCCAAATCTTTGGTCGCTTCGATCGATTGGAACATGCCGATGGCGGAGGCGATCGCGGCGCCGAACCTCGTCGCACGCGGAGCCAACTTCAACGGGGAGGTGTCGAGGTTTTCACCCGAAGTCCTCGACGGATTGCGGACACGCGGCATCGACTTGAAGCCTGGGCAGGGCGAGGATTCGGGAGTTCAGGGCGTGCTGATCCGCGATGGACGGATCGACGGCGGCGCCGACCCGCGTCGCGAGGGCGTGGTGCTGACCTTGCCTCGCTAGCGCTCCGTCCCTACCGCCTCGGCGATGCTGGCGAAGCCCGCGTCCCGAAGGCGCTCTGCAAGACCGCGCGCAATTCGGCGGGCAATGGCCGGCCCCTCATAGACCATCGCCGTATAAAGCTGGATCAGGCTCGCTCCGGCGCGGATGCGTTCCCAAGCGTCCTCGGCATTGGCGATCCCGCCGACGCCGATGAGGGGGATCTCGCCGCCGCCGGCGCGTCGAAATCTTCGAAGCGCATCGAGCGCTAGACGCTTCAACGGCTCCCCGGAGAGCCCGCCGGCCTCCGCCGCAAAGCGCGACCGGAGCGGCGGGCGCGAGACGGTTGTGTTGGAGACGATCAGCGCATCGATCTTGTGGTCGATCGCCGCGCGGATGATCCGATCGGGATCGCCATCCTCGAGGTCGGGAGCGACCTTGAGGAAGATCGGCTTCTTCGACCGGACGTCCTAAATCGCCGCCAATAGCTCGTTGAGCGCACCTTCGTCTTGCAGTTCGCGCAAGCCCGGCGTGTTGGGTGAGCTGATATTGATCGTGATGTAGCTCGCGACCGCGCTCATTGCCCGAACACCGCTCACATAATCGGCGATCCGGTCCTTGCTATCTTTGTTGGCGCCCACATTCACGCCGACGATCCCGCCGTGATGATGACACTGCAGCCGATCGAACGCGGCCGGCTGTCCGCGATTGTTGAAGCCCAGGCGATTGATGACCGCTCGGTCCTTGGCGAGGCGGAAGAGCCGCGGCGTCGGATTTCCCTCCTGCGGTCGGGGAGTCACGGTTCCCACCTCAACGAAGCCGAAGCCGAGCGCTAGCATTTGCTCGGGAACTTCGGCGTTCTTGTCGAAGCCAGCAGCCAGGCCGACCGGCGAAGGGAAATCGAGCCCCGCAACTCTCGTCTTCAGTGATGGCGGAAGTCGGGGCGGCTGGTGGGGCGGTACGAACTTCAACGCGGAAATCGTCGCGCGATGCGCGGTTTCCGCGTCGAGCATGAAAGCCAGGGGTCGAATGAGCGGATAGATGCGCACGGACTCGGATTGCCGTGTTGCGGCGCTCACCGCAACTCGGACGACTGTTGCGCTGCATCGCCGTTTCGCGCAGTTGCGGCAGCCATGTTGAGTATGGATTTCGTCAAAGAGAACCGCGAGACCGTCGAACGCGCGATCCGCGATAAGGGAGTGGATCTCGACCTCGGACAGTTGCTGGCGCTCGATGTCGAGATCCGGGCGAGTAAGACTGAGATTGAGCGGCTGCGTGCCGAGCGCAACGCCATCAGTGCCCAATTTCCGAAAGCGTCGCCCGAAGAAAAAGCTGAATTGGGTCGGCAGGCGAAGGACGCCGGCGCTCGCGCATCGGAGCTCGAAGTTGGACTTGCGGTTAAGGAAGCAGAGCTCAAGGAGCTGATGCTCCGCTTGCCCGGCATTCCCTATGAAGGCGCGCCAATCGGCCCGGACGAGAGCTTCAACACGATCATTCGAACCGTCGGCGAGCCGCCGAAATTCTCCTTCGAGCCGCTCGATCATGTCGCATTGATTGAGAAGAACGACTGGGCCGATCTGTCGCGCGTCACTCAAGTGTCGGGGTCGCGCACTTATTGCCTCAAGGGCTCGTTGGCCTTGCTCGAGACCAAGCTGATGGCCTGGGCCTTGGACAAGATCGCGCGCGCTGGGTTCGCACCGATCACCGTGCCCTCCATCGCGCGTGAACCAGCGTTCCTGAACCAGGGGCAGTTTCCCGGGCACAGAGAGGAAACCTACGAGCTGCCCAATGACGATTTATGGCTGGCCGGCACTGCCGAGGTGGTACTGACCTCCCTCCATTCGGGCGAGATCATCGAAGCGGACAAGCTGCCGATCCTATATGCCGGCTATTCGCCCTGCTTCCGCCGCGAGGCGGGCAGCGCGGGCAAGGACGTGCGTGGATTGCTTCGGGTCCATCAGTTTGTGAAGGTCGAGCAATATGTGATCTGCGAGGCGGACGACGCACAGTCGGCCGAGTGGCACGCGACTTTGCTGCGGCTCGCCGAGGAGCTGCTTCAGGCGCTCGAGATCCCCTACCAAGTGATCGAGACCTCGACCGGCGACATGGGCCTCGGCAAATATCGTATGAACGACATCGAAAGTTGGGTGCCCTCGCTCGGCAAGTATCGCGAGACGCATAGCTGTTCGACGCTGCACGACTGGCAAGCGCGGCGGGCAAACCTCCGTTACCGCGGAAGTGACGGGAAGGTCCGGTTCGCGCACACGCTCAACAATACCGCGCTGGCGTCTCCAAGGATTCTTGTCCCGTTGCTCGAAAACCATCAGACTGAGGATGGGCGCGTGAAGCTTCCTTCCGCGCTTCAGGAACTGATGGGAGACGAATTCCTCTGAACCGCATGCCGACCAATCCGGAGTGGACGGGCGACGACGCTCCGCCGACCGGACTTCATCTTCCCGAACTCGCGTGGAATATGGCGCGCCTCGTCGGGGCGTTTCGCAAGCGCGGACCGCGCGGGCCCGCTGATGGACCGCCGGTGCTGGTCATTCCGGGCTTCCTGTGCAGCGACCAGACGACGTTCACGCTGCGCCGCGCACTAGCCCGCGCTGGCTATCGGGTGCACGGCTGGAAGCTTGGGTGGAACCTTGGTGCGAAGGCCGACACACTCGATCGTCTTCGCGGGCGGGTTGAAAGCCTCGGCCATGAACGGCCGCTGCTGATCGTCGGCTGGAGTCTTGGCGGTCTCTATGCCCGCGAATTCGCGCGCTACTATCCGGATCGCGTTCGGGCGGTGGTGACTCTGGGTACCCCCTTCTCCGGCGATCCGCGTCAGAATACGGTCTGGCCGCTCTACGAACGAGTGGCAAAGCACAAGGTCGACGAACCCCCGATCCCGCGGATCACCGACAAACCGCCAGTGCCGCATTTGGCCTTATGGTCGCGAAGGGACGGCCTGATCGCCCCGCGCTCGGCGCGTGGGCTCGACCATGAGCGCGACAAGGAGGTCGAGCTTAGCTGTCATCACATGGCGTTCGGCGTATCGAAGAAGGCGGCCCGCGACGTCGTGCGCGAAATCGGCCATTTTCTCGCGGAAATCGAGGCTCTTGAGTTGCAGGCTTGACTCTCTGACCTGATTCGCGAGACAAGAACAAACATAGAACAAAAGCGTTGTGAGTTGTGTGGCTGCAGACCTTTCCCTGGTCGCCGGCGGCGGAAGTCGTGCGGCCAAAATCCACCAGCTCCCCAGCGGGCTGGGCGAGCGATGGCGTCTGCCTACGCCGTCCAGCCCCACCCTCTCCGAACTGTTCGCGGCGCATCCAAGGGATAGCGGATGGACCGGATTTCTTCTCGCGCAGCTCGATAGCAAAAAGCCCCTACTCTGGGTGCAAGACCGGATGGCGATCCTCGAAAGTGGGCGGATCCATCCGCCGGGACTCCCCTCTCAGAACCTCATCCATGTCGAGGCGCGCGACGCGCGCGACGCGCTGTGGGCGATGGAGGAGGGGGTAAGATGCGGTTCCCTCTCCTGGGTAATCGGCGAGCTGTGGGGCGATCCCAAAGTGCTCGACTTCACCGCGACTCGGCGGTTGGCCGTCGCGTCCGAACGCTCCGGCGTGCCATGCTGGCTGGTGCGCCTTGGCGGCACTCCGAACCTCAGCGGCGCCCGCATGCGTTGGCGGATCGCGAGCGCGCCGTCGTTCCTCAATCTGCTCGACGAGCGCGCACCGGGCCTGTCCGCATGGGATGCCGAGCTGTTCCGTGCCCGCGGGTCTCCGCCGGGACGCTGGAGCATCGCGCATGAAGCGGGTGCTTTCCATCTGGCTGCCGAATCTGCCGATCGAACGTTCGGCGAAGGACAGCGACTATCCGCCTGACGCCCCGATCGTCCTCACCGTAGAGGGTACGCACGGGCTTCTGATTCATTCGGTGACGCAGGCCGCCGCCGAGCGCGGCGCGCGAGCGGGCACGCGGCTGACCGATGCGCGCGCGCTCGACCCGGCGCTGATCGCCGTTCCGGCCGATCCCGAAGACGATACCGCGCTGGTGCAAAAGCTCGCGCACTGGGCGGGCCGCTGGTCGCCGCTGGTCGAAGTCGATGGCGCCGACGCCTTGCGTCTCGACGTCACCGGAGTCGCTCATTTGTTCGGCGGCGAAGAGAGCTTGATTCGCGATATCGAGCGCTGCTTCGCCCGGATCGGGCTGACGGTTCGCGTGGCGATCGCTCCCACCGCCGCGGCGGCCTGGGCGCTGGCTCGCTTCAGCCCCTCTCCCCAGCGGGGAGAGGGCGACTCAGCGAAGCTGAGCGGGGTGAGGGGGACCAGCGCCAATCGAAGCGGTCGAACCCCCTCACCCCGCCCTCTTCCCTCAGGGGAGAGAGATGTGGTGGAGCAGGTCTCCCCCCTTCCCGTCGCTGCCCTGCGCCTCGACCCGGACACCGTGCTCACGCTCGAACGGCTTGGCCTCAAGACGCTTGGCGCGCTCATCGACATTCCCCGGATCGCCCTCGCTCGCAGGTTCAGGGATGGCGAAAACGTCGTCGATGCGCTCGATCGCGCACTCGGCCGTAAGCCCGAACCGCTGACAGCTGTTCCGATTGACCCTCCACCTCGCTCAGCACTGCGGCTCGAAGAGCCGGCGAATCATCCCGAAGCGGCGAGCCAGGCACTCGAGCGGCTGATCCCCAAGCTCGTGCGCCAGCTTGAGGAGAAGCATCTTGGCGCTCGGCGGCTCTCTCTGGCCGGCTTTCGTGTCGACGGAAGCGTTGCCGAGACGAGCGTCGCCACGGCGATCCCCAGCCGTGATCCGAAACATCTCCAGCGCCTGCTCGCCGACAAGGCGGCGGCGCTCAATCCCGAATTCGGATTCGACGCCTTCGCGCTCACCGCAGCGTGGACCGAAGAGCTGGGCGCCGCGCAGGAAAGCCTGGTCGAGGAGCCGAATGGCGAGCGCGAGATTGCGCGGCTCATCGATCGGCTGACGGTGAAGCTGGGGCCCAATCGCGTGCGCTGGCCCCAGGCGTTCGAAAGCCATTTGCCCGAACAAGCGAGCGGATGGCGGTCGGCCATATCCTCCCCTGCAAATGCAGGGGAGGGGAGGAAAATGCGTCCACCCCGCCTCCTCGACCGCCCTGAAGCCATCGACGTCATTTATGCCACTCCCGAAGGCATGCCGCGGCGATTCGTCTGGCGCCGCGGCGTACACGATATCGCCCGTGCCGAAGGCCCGGAGCGGATCGCGCCCGAATGGTGGCGCCAGCCGTCATCCGCGCGCCTGCGCGATTATTATCGCGTCGAGGACCGCGAAGGGCGGCGCTATTGGATCTATCGTGAGGGGCTCGTCGCCGACGGCCGCGGCGGATTGCCCAATTGGTTCCTGCATGGGCTGTTCGGCTGATGCCCGAGAAGGCCGGTTTTTCCCGAGTGAAGCTGGTGCGGCGCGCCGACATGCCGCCACCTCCAGTCCGTCAAGCGCCTTACGTCGAACTCGGCCTGACTTCGCCATTCTCCTTTCTGCGCGGAGCGTCGGACGCCATCGAGCTCGTGCTCCGAGCGCTCGAGCTGGGCATGGATTCGATCGGGATTGCCGATCGCAACACATTCGCCGGAGTCGTTCGGATGCACAGCGCCTGCAAGGAAGCAGGGTTGAAGCCGCTGATCGGCTGTCGGCTCGACCTCACCGACGCGCCGAGCTTGCTCGCTTACCCCATTGACCGCGAGGGTTATGGCCGACTCTCCCGACTGCTCAGCCTCGGCAAGATGCGCGCTCAGAAGGGGGAATGCGAACTGAGCCTCGACGACGTCGCGGCTCATGCTGACGGAATCGCCTTCATCGCCTGGCCTGAGGAGGATTTAGACGCCTTTGGGACTGAGCTGCCGCGGCTTCGCGACGCATTGACGTCACTCCGCCATGTCGCTGCGAGCTGGCTCTATCGCGGCGACGACGCGGCTCGGATTGAGAGGATCGACCGGCTGGCGCGGGCGCACGACTGCGTCATCCTCGCCACCAACGACGTCCATTATCATGCGCCCGATCGCCGGCCGCTGCAGGATGTCATCACCTGCATTCGCGAGAAAGTGACGATCGCGACCGCGGGTTTCCTGCTTAATCCGAATGCCGAACGACACCTCAAGTCACCGCAAGAAATGGAACGCCTGTTCGCCCGCTGGCCGCACGCGATTTTGGCGACTCGGGAATTCGCCGATGCGCTGAACTTCAGCCTCGATGAGCTCCGATACGAATATCCGAAGGAAACGGTGCCCAACGGCCGAACACCGCAGCAGCATCTTGAACATTTGACCTGGGAACGGGCGGATCGGCGTTGGCCCGGAGGCATCCCCGACAAGCTTATGGCACAGCTCAAGCACGAGCTGGCGCTGATCGAACGGCTAGACTTCGCCCGCTATTTCCTGACCGTCCGCGACATCGTCGCTTTCGCGCGCGGTCTCGATCCGCCGATCCTGTGCCAGGGCCGCGGCTCGGCGGCGAACAGCGCCGTTTGTTATTGCCTCGGGATCACGGCGGTCGACCCCTCGACCAGCGACCTGCTGTTCGAGCGTTTCATCTCCGAGGAACGGCGCGAGCCGCCCGACATCGACGTCGATTTCGAACACGAACGGCGCGAGGAGGTGATCCAGCACATTTACGAGAAATACGGCCGCGACCGAGCGGGGATCGCAGCGACCGTGATCCATTACCGCCCCCGTTCGGCGATCCGAGAAGTCGGCAAGGTCATGGGACTTTCCGAAGACGTAACCGCCGCGCTCGCCTCGACCATCTGGGGCCAGATGGACGCCGAGCTGGAGGAAGAACGCGCGAATGACGCCGGGCTCGATCTCTCCGACCCGCATCTTAAGCGCACGATCAGGCTCGCCGAGCAATTGATCGGCATGCCGCGCCACCTGTCGCAGCATGTCGGCGGTTTCATCCTGACCGAGCGACCGCTCACGGAAACCGTTCCGATCGGCAATGGCGCGATGGAGGACCGCACCTTCATTGAATGGGACAAGGACGACATCGACGAGCTTGGCATTTTGAAGATCGATGTCCTCGCGCTCGGCATGCTGACCTGCATCCGCAAATGTTTCGATCTGATCGAGCACCACCATGCTGAGCGCTGGAGCCTCGCCACCGTCCCGCAGGAAGTGCCGGAGGTCTACGACATGCTTTGCCAGGGCGACTCGCTCGGCGTTTTCCAGGTCGAAAGCCGGGCGCAAATGAACATGCTGCCGCGGCTTCGGCCGCGTTGTTTCTACGATCTGGTGATCGAAGTGGCGATCGTCCGGCCAGGACCGATCCAGGGCGATATGGTCCACCCCTATCTGAAGCGCCGCGGCGGCAAGGAAAGCGTCACCTTCCCCTGCCCCGATCCCAGCGAAGGCCCTTCCGACGAGCTCGAGCGGATCCTCGGCCGGACGCTCGGCGTCCCGATCTTCCAGGAGCAGGCGATGAAGATCGCCATCGATGCCGCAAAATTCTCGGCTGACGAAGCGAACCAGCTCCGCAAGGCGATGGCGACCTTCCGATCGAGGGGGAGGATCGAGCCCCTTCAGGACAAGATGGTCGGGCGGATGGTCGCTCGGGGTTATGACCCCGATTTCGCGCAGCGCTGCTTCGACCAGATCAAGGGCTTTGGCGAATATGGCTTTCCCGAAAGCCACGCGGCAAGTTTCGCGCACCTTGTCTACGTGTCGAGCTGGCTCAAGTGGAAATATCCTGCGGCCTTCGCCTGCGCGTTGCTGAACTCACAGCCGATGGGCTTCTACGCTCCAGCTCAGATCGTCCGCGACGCCCGCGATCATGGAGTTGAAGTGCTCGAGGTGGATGTGAATCACTCAGATTGGGATTGCACGTTGGAAGGCGGTGCAATGCGCCTCGGCCTTCGCCAGGTCGAAGGGCTGCACCGCGACTCGGCGGACCGGCTGGTCGTTAGGCGGCCGTACCGGACGGTCGGGGATCTGCGCAGCGGCGCCGGAATGCCTGTCCACGCGATCCAACGTCTCGCTGCAGCCGACGCCTTCCGGTCGATGAACCTCGACCGACGCGCCGCGCTGTGGGACTCGCGGGCGCTGAAGCAAGCGCCCGATCTGCCGCTGTTCGCTTATGCCGAAGCTCACGACGAAGGCAGCGAAGCGGAGCCGGCGCGACTTCCCGTCATGCCGCTCTCCGAGCATGTCGTGAACGATTATCAGACCATCCGCCTTAGCCTGAAGGCGCATCCGATGCGCTTCCTTCGCGAGCATTATGCCGCACAAAAGTTCATCACTGCAGACCAGCTGAAGACCATCCGCGACGGCAAACGGTTATCGATCGCCGGCCTGGTGCTGATCCGACAGCGCCCCGGCAGCGCCAAGGGCGTCGTCTTCATCACCATCGAGGATGAAACCGGAATCGCGAATCTCGTCGTCTGGCCGGACGTGTTTGGCAGGCAGCGCAAGATTGTCATGGGTGCGCGGCTGATCGCCGTGCACGGCATCGTCCAGCGCGATCCGGATAGTGACGTGATCCACGTCGTCGCGCGGCGGCTCGAGGATCATACCCACATGCTGAGCAATCTAAGCGACGATCCGATGACTCCACCAAAAGCCCGCGGTGACGCCCCCGGCAGCTGGCGTCCGCCCGCTCAACGCCATCCGCGTGACGTGGAAATCATCCCCAAAAGCCGCGATTTTCACTAGCCACAGAATCCATCTATGGTGCGCCGCAGCGGGAGGCCGACCATGCGTACAATCGTCGCCACGATCATTCTAATGACGCTCACCGCGGCACAGACCGCGCCGCAGCCTTCGATTGAAGGCCGTTGGAAGAGTCCCGGCGGAAACAGCATCATCGAGATCGCACCCTGCGGCGGCAGCTGGTGCGGCACCGTTGCCTGGGCGAGTGCCTCAGCCAAGCAGGCTTCCGCCAAGGTCACCGACCAGCTCGTTGGGACCCAGCTCCTGACCGACCTTCAACAGGACTCGGACGGCCGCTGGATCGGAAAATTGTTCATTCCGGACAAGAACATGCGGGTTACCGCCAAGCTTCAGCTAGTCAGCGCTCAGCAACTCAAGGTTTCCGGCTGCGCCGCGGGCCGGGCGCTGTGCAAATCGGCGCTCTGGAACCGGCAGGACGGGCCGTTGCCGGCTTCGGACTAGGCGCTGCCTGTTCATCGGGAGGCAAGCTCAGCGCACCATTTCTGCCGTAAATTCCGGCTAAGCCGGTGATCATGAAACGGCTTCTTGCAAAGATTGCACTGATCCTCCTCGCCGTGATCGTGCCTGTGACGGCTTCGGCCCAGGCGGCGCTCGAGGGGCGCTGGAAGAACCCGAAAGGCAGCGTCATCGTCAACGTTGAGCGTTGCGGCGACGCCTACTGCGGCACGGTAAGCTGGGCGACCGCCAAAAACCGAGAGAAGGGCGTGTCTCCTGGCACAAGGGTGCTCAGCGACCTTCGGCCGCAGGGCAATGGTGTCTACAGGGGACGCGCTTTCGAGCCGAAGCGCAATATCGGCGGCTCAGCGATCGTCCATCAGGTCGGGCCGAACATCATGATCGTAAAGGGCTGTGCCGTGATTGGCCTGCTCTGTAAGGAGCAACGCTGGATACGGATCAGCTAAGCCCGATCACCTCCGCGCCAATCTCTCCCGCCAGCACCGACGCTTGAAGCGCGGCCATTTCGTCAGCCCAATAGCGGTCAGACGTTAGGCGCGGCGTGATGTCACGCACCTGCCGGTGAACGGACTGCAGCTTCGGCGAGGTCCTGAGCGGTGCGTGGAGATCGATCCCTTGCGCTGCCGCGATCAGCTCGATCGCAACGACGCCCGCCGAGTTGCGGGCGATTTGGCCGGCCTTGCGCGCGGCAATCGGCGCCATCGACACATGATCCTCCTGGCCCGCGGAAGTCGGAATCGAATCGACGCTCGCCGGAAAGGCGATCGACTTGCTCTCGCTCACTAGTGCCGCCGCCGTGACTTGCTGAATCATCAGCCCCGAATTGACTCCCGGATCGTCCGTTAGGAACGGGGGAAGTCCGCTCATCTTCGGGTCGATCAACACCGCGGTCCGGCGCTCGCTAAGCGAACCGACCTCGCACAATGCCATGGCGATCGTGTCGGCCACGAAAGCCACCGGCTGAGCATGAAAGTTGCCGCCGGAAATTGCCGTGTCTTCTTCCGGGAAGACGATCGGGATTGTCGGTGACGGCGCCGGCCTCGATGGTCAGCGTGCGGGCAGCATTCTCCATGAGGTCGAGCGCCGCGCCCATGACCTGCGGCTGGCAGCGGAAGCTGTAGGGGTCCTGCACCCTTCCGCACCGCGCATGACTGGCCCCGATCTCGCTCCCGTCGAGCAGATTGCGAATGGCGGCCGCGACGCGGATCTGCCCCGGCTGCCCGCGAAGTTCGGAGATGCGCGGGTCGAAGGGTTTGACGCTCCCCTTCAAAGCATCGATCGAGAGCGCGCCCGCTGCGACGGCCGTCGCGAACACTCGCTCACCGCTGAAGAGAGCGTCGAGCGCGATTGCCGTGCTTGCCTGTGTGCCGTTGATGAGCGCGAGCCCTTCCTTGGGCCCGAGCTGCAGCGGCTCCATCCCGAGTTGCTGAAGTGCGGTCCCGGCCGGCATCACGGTGCCAGCGACGTCGATGTTGCCATAGCCCATGAGCGCAGCGATCAATTGAGCAAGCGGCGCGAGATCTCCACTGGCGCCAACGCTGCCCTGCGCGGGGATGACCGGATTTGCGTCCCGGTCGAGCAGCGCCTGGAGCGCGTCGATGACCAACGGCCGCACACCGGAATAGCCGCGTCCCAGACCAAGCAGCTTCAGCACGATCATCAGCCGCGTGACGTGACGCGGAAGCGGATCGCCGAGCCCGGCACTGTGCGACAGGATCAGGTTCGTCTGAAGCTCCGCCAATCGCTCATCGGGAATGCGCGTGTTGGCGAGCAGCCCGAAGCCGGTATTGACGCCGTACACCGTCTCACCGGAGGCGACGATCCGCTCGACGGAAGCCGCCGCCTCGGCGACTCGCCGCATCGACGCGTCGTCGAGACGGGCGTCTTCACCCTGCCACAGGCGCCGGAGCGACGGCAGGTCGATGGATTCCGGATTCAGCTTCTGCATCGGCACTTTCTTGTTCCCCGGCGGAGGCCGGGGTCCAGCCTTTTCTTCTTGATCGCTTCGCACCTGGGCCCCGGCCTTCGCCGGGGAACAGTCATTCCACCATCGGCAAGTCCAGCCCCTGCTCGCGCGCGCATTCGGCAGCGATCTCGTAACCAGCGTCCGCATGGCGCATCACGCCCGTGCCAGGGTCGTTCCACAGCACGCGCTCGAGCCGCCGCGCAGCATCGTCCGTGCCGTCGGCAACGATCACCATCCCGGCATGCTGTGAGTAACCCATTCCGACGCCGCCGCCGTGATGGAACGAAACCCAGGTGGCGCCAGAAGCGGTGTTGAGAAGCGCATTCAGCAGCGGCCAGTCGCTGACCACGTCGCTACCGTCGATCATGCTTTCCGTTTCGCGGTTGGGCGAGGCGACGCTGCCGCTGTCGAGATGATCGCGGCCGATGACGATCGGGGCCGAGGCCTCGCCGTCCCTGACCATCTGGTTGAAGGCCAGGCCGAGCCGGTGGCGCTGTCCCAGACCGACCCAGCAGATTCGCGCCGGAAGGCCCTGGAAGGCGATCCGCTCGCGAGCCATGTCGAGCCAGCGATGCAGGTGCGCATCGTCGGGGATCAGCTCCTTCACCTTTTCGTCGGTGCGGTAGATGTCCTCCGGATCGCCCGACAGCGCCACCCAACGGAACGGCCCGATTCCCCTGCAGAAAAGCGGTCGGACATATGCCGGCACGAACCCCGGAAAGTCGAAGGCATGGGACACGCCCATGTCTTTCGCTTCCTGGCGGATATTGTTGCCATAATCGAAGGTCGGGACGCCCATGTCCTTGTAGGCGAGCATCGCCTCGACATGCTTGGCGATGGATTCGCGAGCCGCTGCGGCAACTCCGGCAGGATCGCGCTCGCGCATCTCCTGCCAGTGCGCGACGCTCCAACCGGCGGGGCAGTAACCGTTCGCTGGGTCATGCGCCGAAGTTTGATCGGTGAGAGCGTCGGGGCGAATGCCGCGCTTCAGCATTTCTGGAAGAATCTCCGCCGCATTGCCGAGCAGTCCGACGCTGATCGGCCGTTCCGCGGATCGAATGATCTCGAGGGCCTCGTCGATGTCGGTCGCCCGGTGGTCGAGATAGCGCGTCTCGAGCCTCTTCTCGATGCGGCTTTCCTGCACCTCGATGGCGATGCAGTGCGCCCCGGCCATCACCGCCGCGAGCGGCTGCGCCCCACCCATTCCACCGAGACCCGCCGTCAGGATCCAGCGATCCTTCAAATCGCCGCCGTAATGCTGGCGACCCATTTCGGCGAAGGTCTCGTAGGTGCCTTGAACGATGCCCTGCGTACCGATGTAGATCCAGCTTCCCGCAGTCATCTGGCCATACATCATGAGCCCTTTGCGATCGAGCTCGTTGAACACGTCCCAATTCGCCCATTTGGGCACGAGATTGGAGTTGGCGATGAGCACCCGCGGCGCGTCCTTATGGGTACGGAACACGCCAACCGGCTTCCCCGACTGGACGAGCAGGGTCTGATCTTCCTCGAGCCGCTCCAGAGTCTCGACAATCTTGTCGAAACAGGCCCAGTTGCGCGCCGCTCGGCCGATGCCACCGTAGACGACCAGGCTCTGCGGATCCTCTGCGACCTCGTCGTCGAGATTGTTCATCAGCATCCGGACCGCGGCCTCGGTGGTCCATTGCTTCGCCACGATCTCGCTCCCGCGGCGAGCGCGAATGTGCCGGCTATTGTCGCGTCGCTTATTCAGCTGTCCACTCCGTTGAAGATTCGGCGCTCCGGCCCAGTCAGGCCGACCCAGTAGCCGAGCTCGGCAAGAGATTCGATCCGCCAGACGCAAAGATCCGCGGCCTTGCCCGGAACGAGACTGCCGATTTCCTTTTCCAGACCGAGCGCCCGGGCAGCATTGATCGTCATTCCGGCGAGCGCTTCTTCGGGCGTCAGCCCGAACAGGGTGCAGGCCATGTTCATCGCCAGCGTCGGGGAAAGCATGGGCGACGTTCCCGGATTGCAATCGGTGGCTATCGCAATCCCAACCTTATGCTTGCGGAGCAGCTCGACGGGCGGTTTGCGGTCTTCCTGCAGCGCATAGAAAGCACCGGGCAGCAGCACCGCGACGGTGCCCGCCTCCGCCATCGCTTTCGCCCCATTCGCGTCCAGATATTCGAGATGGTCGGCCGAAAGCGCGCGGTGCTCGGCGGCGAGTTCCGCGCCGTGTTGATTAGACAATTGCTCGGCGTGGAGGCGGACCCGCAGCCCCTGCTGAGCAGCGGCCTTGAACACGCGCTCGACCTCGTCGGGAGTGAAAGCAATCGTCTCGCAGAAGGCATCGACGCTTGCGGCGAGCTTCGCTTTCGCGACCTCCGGAATCAGCTTGTCGACGATCTCGCTGACATAATGGGCGCGCCGATCGCGCTGGTCGGCGGGAATCGCGTGCAGCGCGAGGAGGGTCGGCACGATCCGCACCGCCTCGTCCGCGCCGAGCCGCTTGATGATCTTCAGCAGGCGAAGCTCGCTCTTCGGATCGAGGCCGTAGCCGGACTTCACTTCGATCGTGGTGCAGCCGCCGGACATCAATGCGTGCAGTCGCCGGCGACTCTGCTCCAGCAGCTCATCATCGGACGCGGCGCGAGTCTTTGCGACGGTCGATGCAATTCCACCGCCCGCCTTCGCGATCTCCTCATAGGTCGCTCCAGCGCGGCGCATCGCATGTTCGTCGGCACGAGTGCCTCCGAACACCAGATGCGTATGGCAATCGACCAGGCCGGGGGTGACCCAGGCCCCGCCGAGCGCGTCGACCTGGCTCGCCCGATAGCCCGCGAGCTCCGTGCGCTTGCCCACGCGCACGATCTTGCCGTCGGCGATCCCAATGGCACCATTCTCGACGATCCCGCTGGGGGTGCCTTCGAGCGTGGCAATATTGCAGTCGACGAGCAGCCGGTCCCACATGCGGCGTCGCCTTAGGCGAGCGGCGGTGCTAGCGTCAAAGCCATGGCGAGCTGGCCGAACCTGTCGGACCTGATCGTATCCGCGGACAGCGAAGCGCCGGTCGGTTTGCTCGGCGTCCCGCTCGCGGCCGGCTCCGTCACCCCAGGCTCTTGCGACCATGCTCCGCAGCTGCTTCGCAGGACGCTCAAGCGGATAGGCCTCTACGACGTTGAGAACGGCCGCGAGCTTGAAACGCGGGTGGCCGATCGCGGCGACGTAGAGCTGTCCGGCCTGACCATTGAGCAGGCGACGCCGAAGATCAGCGCCGCAATTTCCGCGAGCGCGGAAACGCACGCTTTGACTCTTCTGGTCGGCGGCAACAATGCGGTCACTCGCCCGGCTGTTCTGGGACTGGGCGGCGATCTGGAAGCGATCGGGCTCATCACGCTCGATGCCCATTTCGACTTGCGCGACCTCGATGAAGGGCTGGGCAATGGCAATCCCGTCCGCGCCCTGCTCGAAGACGGCCTGCCCGGCGCCAACATCGCCCAGGTCGGCCTTGCCAGCTTCGCCAACAGCCGAGCGATGCATGAGGATGCGATCAAGGCCGGAAACCTCGTGATCACCGTCGGCGATGTTCGGGCGGGTGGTATGGCGGAAGCCATGAACCGGGCGCTCGACCACGTCGCGCATTGCGATGCGCTGGTCATCGACTGCGACATCGACGTGATCGACCGTTCGCAATTTCCAGGGGCGCCGGGCGCGCGGCCGGGCGGCATGGCGGTGGCCGATTTCTTTCATGCGGTTCGTCGGCTCGCCTCCGACCCGCGAGTACGAGTCATCGATCTTACCGAATGGGACCCGCCGCTCGACCCGACCGACCTTAGCGCCCTGACCGCGGCTCGCTGGGTCGCCGAGTGCCTCGCCGGCTACGAAATGCGCTAGCGATCGGCAGCGAGCGGCCGGTCCGCTCCGCCGCCTGGGCGATCCGACGGCCCTTCTCGGACAGCGTGCGGAAAGTGATGGAGAAACGCAGCTGGTGGCCCGGTGCGATGCTGTGCTCCCAATTGTGCCGCGCCTCTCCCGAAAGAAGGTAGGCGGAGCGAGGCTCGACTTGCATGCTGGTGCGCCTGAAGCCCGTTGGAATCCTCTGGCGGAAGCGCAGCGTCGCGAGCGCGTTCAGCGAGATGCCTACGACTTGCTCGAATACGTCGCGGTCGCGATGCCAGCCGATCCCCGCGCCGGGATCGTAGCGCGCGATGAGCGCCTGAACGAACGTCGTCTGCCGCAACCCTGGCGAGCTTTGCCGCTCTTCCTCTCAGCGGCAGCAGCCAGGCGGGCAGCGGTTCCGATCGGGTGAAGCTGGAATCGTCGAAATCGTAGCGCCAGCCGAAGCTTCGCGTCCGGCGCTTGCCGAGCCAACCGTGGAAGCGGAAGGGGGCGAGATCGAGCGCCATCAAGCGATCGAGCAACATCCGCTCTTCTTCCTCGCTCACGAAACCTCGATCGATATTCGAGCCCGGGGATCAGCAATTCGTCGAAAAGCAGGCTCATGTGCCGAACAGCTCCACGAGCTCCGACGGGCGCAGCTCGGGCGCGAGCTGATCGAAGCTGCATTGCTTGGGGTCTTTGTCGGGACGCCAGCGCATGAATCCCGTCCCGTGACGGAAGCGTCGGCCGGTCACCTGGTCGTAGCGCACCTCCGCCACAAGCACGGGTTTCAAGGGCTCCCATCGCGCGGTCCGCTCGGTATTCCAGCGGCTCGGACCACCCGGAGCATTGCCGGTGAAGCCCGGCGGTGCGATCAACTTCTCCAACTTCTTCGTAAGCTGTGGCCGCTCCTTCGCCGGGATGGCCGATGTGAAGCCGACATGATGCAGCAGTCCGTCGTCGTCATAGAGGCCGAGCAGAAGCGAGCCGACCACCGTCTTCTTTTCGGCGTAACGGAAGCCCCCGACAACGCAGTCCGCTGTGCGCTGTTGCTTCACCTTGATCATCGCCCGCTCGCCCGGCCGATATTGCAGATCCAGGCGCTTGGCGATCACGCCATCGAGCGCGCCACCGCTGCGCTCCAGCCAGCGTAGGGCATTCTTGCGGTCGAGAGTCACAGGCGAGAGGTGCAGACCGGAAACCGAGTTCTTCGCGAAAAACTGCTCGAGCGCTCCGCGGCGTTCCGTCAGCGGACGGTCGAGCAGCGACTTCCCGCCGACCTCCAGCGCGTCGAACAGCATGAGCTCGGCCGGAGTTTCCTTGGCGAGCTTGCGGATGCGGCTCTCTGCGGGGTGCAGCCGGAGTTGCAGCGCGCCGAACGACAAAATGTCGTCGACAGAGATGATGAGTTCGCCGTCGAGCAGGAACCGCCGTTCCTTGAGCGACCGGAGCATTTCGACGACTTCGGGGAAATAGCGGGCGAGGGGCTTGCCGGACTTGGACGTCAATGTGACCGAGGAGTCCTTGCGGTGCGCTAGGCAGCGAAAGCCGTCCCATTTGGGCTCGTACTGCCAGCCTTCGCCTTGCGGCAGCTCCGCGGCGAGCAATGCCTCCATCGGCGCCAGCGGCTGAACCGTCTCGTCCACTCGCAGACAATCGCCGGCACCTTGCAGTCGTTCCCGTTGCAAGAGGCCACGGCATTGTTACGCTGCCGCACCAGAGGAGTGATCAATGAAAACGAGTCCCCAAGTCGAAGCCGCTACCGCTCGCTACATCGACAGTCTCGGACCCGCGGCCCTGCAGAAGGCACACGATTATACGGTGGGGAAGGAATGGATGCTGCTGTGGGGACTGGTCGTCGCGGCGATCGTCACCTGGCTAATCGTCAGGTCCGGGTTGCTCGACGGGCTAGCGCGGAAAATCGCGGATCGGCGGAAGAATCTGCGCGCCTTCGTGGTCAGTCTGGTCTTCTTTCTCGTCTCCGCGGTGCTGACGCTGCCCTGGACGATCTATGAGTATTATTTTCGCGAAAAGGGCTATGGGCGGACGAGTCAGCCCCTTGGTGACTTTCTCGGACAGCTTGGCCTCTCAACGCTGATCACATCGGTGATCACGGCGGTGTTCATGATCGGCGTCTATTGGTTGATTCGGCGCGCGGGGAAACGGTGGTGGATCTGGTCGGGCGTTCTGAGCGCGATCGTCCTCGCCTTTCTGATGCTTCTGTCGCCAGTGCTGTTCGAGCCTCTGTTCAACAAATATGAGCCGGTCCCGCCCGGACCTGTGCGAGACGCAGTCGTCTCCATGGCGCAGCGTGCCGGCATCCCGCCGGACAAGGTCTACATGTACAATGGCTCTCGCCAGTCGAACAATTTCACCGCGAACGCTGGCGGCGTCGGCAGCACGGCACGGGTCGCGATTTCCGACGTTGCATTCAAGAATGCGTCGCTCGACGAGGTTCGCGCGGTCACCGGGCATGAGATCGGCCATTACGTTCTCAAGCACACCTGGTGGGGCATTCTCGTCTTCTCGATCATCGCAGTCGTGCTCTTCTGGCTCGCGGATCGGCTGTTTCCGCGTTTCGCTCGCGTCTTCGGCACCAATGCAGCATTGGGGGATCCACGCGGAATCCCCGTGCTTATCTTCCTGGTTTCGCTATTCGGCCTGCTCGCTACGCCGTTCCTGAATACCTTCGCGCGAACCATCGAAACGCAGGCGGACCTCTACTCGCTCGAAACGGAGAACCGACCCGACGCCTTGGCGAGCGCTCTCGTGAAGACCGCGGAGTACCGCTACCCGCGGCCGACCGGGGTCGAAGAGTTCCTGTTCTACGACCATCCGTCGGTCGAACGGCGCGTTCGCGCGGCAATGGAATGGAAGGCGGCTCATCCCCAACCACCGACGAGATAGGTGAACCTTTCACGCCCCTGACCGCTTGCCTGGGCCGGTGCGCCATTTAGCTTTGCTGCCCAATGGAGCGGGCGGTCTCGATGGACAGCGGCGACACCGCATGGATGCTGGTCTCGACCGCGCTCGTCATGCTGATGCTGCTGCCCGGGCTGGCGCTCTTCTACGGCGGCCTCGTCCGGACCAAGAACCTCCTGTCGGTGATGAGCCAGGTGCTCGGCGTCACCGCGATCGCAATCCTGACCTGGGTGCTGTGGAATTACAGCCTTGCTTTTGGCGGCGGGAACTGGCTGATCGGCGGCCTCTCCAAAGCGGGCTTCGCGGGGCTCGGTGCCGACACGGCGTGGCCATTGCCGACGCGCGGCAAGGCCATTCCCGAACTCGTTTTCGCCGCGTTCCAGATGAGCTTCGCCGCGATCACGGGCGCATTGGTGATCGGCGCTTTGGTCGAGCGCGTCCGCTTCTCGGCGATCATGCTGTTTGCGCCGCTGTGGCTGACAATAGTCTATGCGCCGCTTGCCCACATGGTCTGGGCGTCGGAGGGACTGCTCTTCAAGTTCGGCGCGATCGACTTTGCCGGCGGGACTGTAGTCCACATCAACGCGGGCATTGCCGGCCTCGTCGGAGTGGCGTTTGGTGGTGCGCGCGTCGGCTATTTGAAGGAAGCGATGCCGCCCCATTCGCTGGCACTGACCATGGTTGGCGCGGGACTTCTTTGGGTTGGGTGGTTCGGGTTCAACGCCGGCTCGGCTCTCGAGGCGAACGGGGTGGCTGCGGTGGCGATGGTCAACACCTTTGTCGCACCTGCCGCAGGCCTACTGAGCTGGATGGCCGCGGAACGACTCGTCTCCGGCAAGCCTTCGATGCTCGGCGGCGCGTCCGGCGCAGTGGCCGGCCTCGTGGCGGTAACGCCCGCTGCAGGCATCAGCGGGCCCATCGGTGCGATGATCCTTGGGGCTATTGCCAGCCTTGGCTGCTACGGCTTCGTCGGCTCGCTGAAGAACCGACTGAAGCTCGACGACAGCCTCGACGTGTTCGGCATCCATGGCCTCGGCGGGATCACGGGATCGATCGGCACAGCGGTCGTTGCCATGCCGATCCTCGGCGGTCACGGCGCGGCGGATTATGAACTTGGCCGGCAGCTCTTGAGCCAGTTCGCCGCCGTAGCTGTGGCGATTTCCTGGTCCGCGGCCGGATCGGCGCTGTGCTTCGCAACCGTCAAAGCGCTGGTTCCCCTACGGCATCCCCGCGATGCAGAGCGCGAAGGCCTCGACATCTCCGATCACGGTGAGCGCGCCTACAATTATTAATGATTTGACGTTGGTTGCGGGGGCAGGATTTGAACCTGCGACCTTCAGGTTATGAGCCTGACGAGCTACCGGGCTGCTCCACCCCGCGCCACCATCGGAGAGGCTCTCGCCTCCAAAGAAAAACGCCGCCGTGAGATAGAGTCTCGACGGCGGCTTTTTCAACATCATGAATGGGTTACGACCGGCTCGCC
>CAVSTS010000007.1:0-105390 GCA_963730925.1 uncultured Alphaproteobacteria bacterium | reverse complement strand
GCCAGTGGGGACGATGAGAAATTGGACGATCTTGGGCGTTGCGGCAACGCTGCTGGCGGGCTGCACGACGACTCCCACCACGACCGCGGTGACGGGCCCGCCGCCCGCACCCAAGGTCGTTGAGCCGCCCTACCGCTGGACTCAGGGCAATGCCCCGCAGGCCTATAAGGATATGGTCGCCGAGCTTGGGACCAAGGGGCTTCGGCCGGGCGAATATGTCTGGGCGAGCGCCATTCCGACTGAAGGTGATACGCGCATCGTCCTCGATCTGCTGACGCAAATGATCTACGTCTATCGCGGCGACAAACTGATCGGCGCGTCGACGATGTCGAGCGCTCGAAAGGGCATGATCACACCGCTCGGTTTCTGGTCGATCCTCGAAAAGCGTCCGTTCTACCGTTCCAAGAAATACGACAATGCGCCGATGCCGTGGATGCAGCGCATCGACCAATATGGAATCGCGCTGCACGGAGGAAACAACCCCGGCTATCCCGCGAGCCACGGTTGCGTCCGGCTGCCGATGAAGTTCGCCGAGAAGCTATACAAGCTGACGACGGTCGGGTCGAAGGTCATCATCGAGGGCTGACGAACGCGCTCATCGCCACAAATTCGTTCGAGCAAGATCGATCACCTCGTCGCCGCGGCCGCTGACCACCGCCTTGAGCATGAACAGGCCGAAGCCCTTGGCCATTTCACTCGTGATCTTGGGCGGCATCGTCAGTTCCTGGCGATTGACGACGGCGTCGACCAGGACCGGCCCTTCATAGTCGAGCGCCTCGTGGATTCCGTCGGCGACTTCATCCGGATCCTCGAGGCGGATTCCGCGGATTCCGGCCGCCTCGGCCATGAGCGCGAAATTCGGATTCTCCAGCTTCACACCATAATCGAGGAAGCCCGCGATCTTCTGCTCCAGCTCGACGAAGGCGAGGCTGCCGTTGTTGAAGACGATGATCTTGATCGGCAGGCCGAGCTGCCGGAGGCTGAGGAAATCGCCCATCAACATGGCGAACCCGCCGTCGCCGGACAGCGAGACGACCTGGCGGCCCGGAAACGTCGCCTGGGCACCGATCGCCTGCGCCATCGCATTGGCCATCGATCCGTGGTTGAACGAGCCGACCAGCCGCCGCTCCTCCGTCATCTTGAGGAACCGCGCGGCCCAGACGGTCGGCTGACCGACGTCGCAGGTGAAGATGGCGTCGTCCTCGGCAAGCTCGCTCACCACGCGCGCCACCTGTTGCGGGTGGATGAGATGGCGGCCGTCCGCGCCGGTCGCCAGCTCGTCGAGCGCCTTGCGGTTCTTCGCATAATGCTCGCACGCGCGATCGAGAAAGTCGGCATTGCCTCGTTCCTCGAGCAAGGGGAGCAAGGCGTCGATCGTGGCGCCGATGTCGCCGACGAGGCCGAGGTCGATCCGCGACTTGCGCCCGAGATTCTCGGGGCGGATGTCGATCTGCGCGATGCGCGCCTTTTCCGGATAGAATTGGCGATAGGGGAAGTTCGTGCCGAGCAGCAGCAAGGCGTCGCAAGCCTCCATCGCGAAATAGCCCGACGAAAAGCCGATGAGTCCGGTCATTCCCACATCGAAGGGATTGTCCCATTCGACATGCTCCTTGCCGCGCATCGTGTGGACGATCGGCGCCTTGAGCTTCGAGGCGAGGAGGATGAGCTGATCGTGCGCCCCGGCGCAGCCGGCGCCGCAGAACAGGGTCACGCGCTTGGCGTCGTTCAAGATCCGGGCGAGTTCGCGCAACTCCCGCTCATTCGGAAGAATCGCGGGATGGCACGATGAAAGATCGGTTCCGGCCGAACCGCCCGATGTCTCCGCCTCTTGAAGCGCGACGTCGCCGGGGATGACGACCACCGAGACCCCATGTCTGCCGAGCGCCTCGCGGATCGCGATCTCGAGCACGCCCGGCATTTGCTTCGGGCTGGAGACGAGCTCGCAATAATGGCTGCATTCGCGGAACAGCTCGGTGCGGGCGCGTCTCCTGGAAATAGCCGCGGCCGATCTCCGCCGAAGGGATGTGCGCGGCGATCGCGAGGACCGGAACGCGCGAACGATGGCAATCGTAGAGGCCGTTGATGAGATGCAGATTGCCGGGCCCGCAACTTCCCGCGCAGACGGCGAGGCTTCCGGTCAAATGAGCTTCCGCTCCGGCCGCGAAAGCCGCCACTTCCTCGTGCCGGACATGGATCCACTCCATGCCTTTGCGACGCCGAACGGAATCGGTGATGGCATTCAGGCTGTCGCCGACGATCCCGTAGATGCGCTGGACGCCAGCGGCGGCGAGGGTGGCGACGAACTGGTCGGCGACTTTTTGGGCCATGATCGTTCCTCCGCCCTACAGACGAAAGCGAGGGCGGAATGTTTCGAGCGCCGCGCGTCGATTATGGCCGCGGTGGTGAGCGATGGGGCGAATTCCTGAGCCAGCAAGACCGCGGAAGTTTGCTAAGTTTGCTCCTCAACGGGCGTGCGCGTGCACGCGTGAGCGCATACGCGCACGCTTCGGTTCCTATTTCCAATGGCGACACCGATCTGGGAAGTTACATCCCATGAAGCATGCGGGGGCGCTGGGAAGGAATCTAAGCGAGCCTGAAGGCCGTTACATCTATTGCCTGACCACCGACGGTGAGCTTGCCATCGCAAATCTTGGTTGAGCCGGTCGGCCCGACGGCCGGAGCCGGGAGGATCTTTATTTCTTTCCTCGGAGATGGCGAAGGTTTGTCGAGCATTGCGTAATTCTTGGTTCCATCCGTAAGAAGACGTTTCAACTTACGCATCAGCTCGGATGTGTGAATATGTTCGGCAATATCGTCGAGAGTGGCGCCGTCGGCACTCATCAGTTGCTCAGCCATTGAAGGTTACTCCTGCCATAATCAGCCGCTGCTTGAAGGTGGCGACGGGTTCGGCGGAGCACAGGCTCAGCAGATAGTCCGAAATCCCTAAAAGCTGGCTTTGAGTGGCGGCCGCGTCTGGCGCGAGCGCTGCATCTTTGATGCCTGCCGCAATCGCCGCCTTCTGAATTAGTGCTCGCGCGGCCTGCGCGTCGGCAACAGGAGCCAACTCTGCTCTCGTTACGAGATTTTCGAGTGCATACATGATCGTCTGACGCTCTGTCGCAACTACTTTGGGTACGGTGCAGAAGTTCACGGCCTTCGAATAATCGATCGCAGCTTCGTCCGCCCTTTGGGCGGCTCCTGCGGCCGCTTGCTGGATTGCGCCGTCAATGCTCGCGGCAGCCTGGTAACGCCAAATGTCAGAGAAGGCGTCTTCGATCGTGTACTGCGTTTCCGGCTGGGCAAGACCTTTGAGAATGTCAGCGCGCACCGTCAGGCGACTGCTGTCCATGAGCGACAGAAGTGTAGGGGCAGAGTCTTTTCAAAATATAACTCGCGATTGAGGCTTGCACGTGCGCCGCCAATCACGGTCGCTCCAGCGGCGAGATCTTCTCGCAGCCGACGTCCAGGCGCGAGGGCGAGTCCAGTGAGGCCGAGCGTTGCCAGATCAAACGCAACGTTACCGCCTTTCACGTTCCGCGAGAGGTCGCCGCGAAATTGATCATATTTCGCATCCGCCGCCATCAAATAGCTGGCCACAACACGATTGCGCTCGATGGTCCGCTCATCCGGAGTCATAGGGCTCATTCTTGTGATGACTGCGTCAGGAAGTTGCCAGAGACCAGGCTTTGCGCCTGCGCGGTCGTGATCACCGGTTCGGGCACCCCGCTGAATGAAGTGCAGCCGGGCAGGAGCAAACTGATTGGAAGGAGTGCGCAGGCGAGCCGAACCATGAGAAGTCCCCAATCGAATTCGGCGCAGTCATCCTGTTCAATTTTCGTTAAACGTCAAGTCTTTTGGGCTATCCGCCATGGCAGAGCCGGCCGCGCATCCGCCTTGAGGGCGGCGAGGCAGGGTTGTGGGTCGGTTAGCTCCCACGCGGCTTCATCGACGATGAGCGCGATCTTGAGGGCAAGGGCGGGAAGATCGGGCGCCGGAAGGCGGAGCAGGCCGGCGAGCGCGGCGAGGCGGGCGCATTCGAGGCGGTTGAAGCGCTCGTCGAGATCGTCTTCGTCCGCAAGGGTTCGCTGCTCGTGCGGAATTGCCGCCTCCTCCAGCGCGGAATTGGTCGAGCCGAGCGCCGGCGCGATCGAGGGCGGCGAGCGCGCGGTTCCAGCGGCGGCGAGGGTCCAAAACGGCGCGCGCCACTTCAAGCGACATTCGAGAATACATATTATAGTTGATAAACTCTTCTCGCATCCGGGGTTAAGAAATTGAGCATGGACATGCGCAAACTCGTCGTAGGCCGGAATGCCGCGCGGCATTCGGAAGGAGAAGGGGCTCGACTTGCAGGAAGAGCTCGCAGAGAAGATGGGGGCTGAGCCGGCAATATCTGAGCGGTCTCGAGCAGGGCCGGCGGAACCCGACGGTCGTGACGATCCATGAGCTCGCAACCGCGCTTGGCGTGAGCCACGTCGACCTCGTGCGGCCCGATTAAGCGCAAGGCGCGAATAGCGGCGCTAACTCGCGCGGTGGTGATCGATGTCAGTGAGTTCCTAAACCAGTAAAATGCGGGAAGTTTGCTAAGTTTGCTCCTCAACGGGCGCGCGTGAGCGCACGCGCAACGCACACGCGCGCGTGCACGCGAGGCTTCGGTACCTGTTTCCAATGGCGACCCCTTCCGATCCCAGAAGTCGCGTCACATGAGGCATGCGGCAGTGCTGTAGGACAGGCCTTTCTTTTCACGCGAAGGCGCGAAGGCGCGAAGAAAGGCGGACCCCGGATCAAGTCCGGGGTGACGGTTAGGCGGCGGGCGCGAGTTCGACCATTGCGTAGCGCTTGGCCGGACCGCTCATGCGGCGGCCTTCCTGGGACGACCGCCCTTGCGGCCGTTGCGGCGAGCAGCGGCGGCCTTGGCTGGAGAGCTCGAGCGACCGGCCTGTGCGGCCATCCACTTGGCCGTGCCGAATATGCCGGCGAGGAGGCCCGGGACGGTCAGGTCCACATCGAGCGCAGGCCAGTGAAGACCATAGCCGCCGCCCGACAGCTCGATATTTCCCAAGGCTTGCGGATCAGCCCCGCCCAGCCCTTGGGCAAGGTCCGGCGCGAAGGCGAACATGGCGCCATTCGTCAACTCGACGACGATCCTGCCGCTCCTGCCGTCGAAACGCGCCTTCGCCGCATGCGGAAGAGTTCCAGCGATTTCCCGCCCACGGGCATTCGCGGCATCGATCTGGGCACGAGTTCAGTTCAGCCATGATGTGCACTCCACTTCGCCATCAGCAGGTCCCGGTTGTCGCGCACCAGGCGCATGGCGCGACGCAGGTCAGCATCGCTAAAGCCGCGACCAGACCAGCATCGGCCGGCCGCTTCCCACACCCAAGTCGATCTTGGCTTCGCCATCGCCAATGACGTGCACGTGCGCCGGCTCGTGATCGTCCAGATAAATGACAACTCGCAGGCCCTTGGCCACGCAACACCGTAACCACGCGGCTATTTAAGCCAACGCGTTGGGTTTTTCAATGGCGCATGGCAGAGCGTGGACGAACTTCGCACATGCTGCGGGCGCTCGATCGCAAGCTGGCGGACGGGACGACGCAATCGATTGCCGACGACATGCGCGCGAGCGGCCTCGCGCTTCGCTACGTCGGGTCCAAATGGGTCGCGTTAATCAGGTAGTGTGGGCTTTAACTAACCATCGCCTCGAGGTGATCGAGAAAGCTCTGAGCGTCAGACTTAGCTTGCCCGCACGCGAAAACCTGCATGCTCTTGTCCGCGTCCAGTCCAGCTGCCTTGCTCAGCTGCAGTGCGACAGCATGGGCCCGCTCCGTTTTCGGATTGCGATCATTGCGTAACCAGTTTTGCAAGGCTGCCGCTGAAAGCCCCGCTGGTGACCGGCCGCTTATATGCTTGAGCGCACGCAAGGCTCGGCGCTCAATTGAGACGCGCCTCAAGAAAGTATTAGTCGCCTTTGACGAGCTTGCGTTGAACATCGTTGACCCATGTACTGATCGCCCAATGGGCGTTCAACAGCTCATTATGTAGTATGTTTGGTTCTGGATTGCCACGTTGGCTAGCAAATCTGGCGGCGATGAGTTTGTCGTATGTATCTAGAGGAAGCCACGCCTCCAGTGAGGCCTCAGGCATTCGATAGGGCGAATAGCCGAGAAAACTGCAGCCCGGCGCGCGACTTGGAAGAAGCAGCCATGGCTATGTTCCGCGCTGCGGAAAAGAGCAGGCCTGCCTCGTAGATTTCAGAGCCGGTGTCACCCGAGAGTTGTTCGGCTATCGAGTTCAAAAGATCAGTGAATATGGCAATTGTCTCGCTCGCTTGAGCATATCGTGCCGGCGGAAACAGCGAAAGATAGCCAATCGGAGTGCAATCCGGTGGGCCTACTCTCTTGGAAAAGATGCCAGGCGAAGATGCCCCATCCTGGAACATCTCCGTCAGCTTTTGCGGGCTATACCAGGCAATCGCAGCGCGAGGCTGAACTTCTGGTGGAAGCTGCGCCAAAAAGCCGTGCTCATCAGCTTCAGACCAACCTTCAGTTACGGCTAGGACATCAATGTCACTGAATTCGTCAGTATCACCTCTGACGAATGAGCCAAATGCGGCTGTCCAGTATCACCTGTAGGAGTTTCGCCTGAAAAGGATGGAGAAACCAAGGCCAAGAGCAATGTATCTGCAAAAGGGTGAGCAACAGTCGCGCGGTTGGGGAGACGTCCGTTTGCGCAATTATGTGAAGGTCCAGAAGCACATCCAGAGAATGCAACACGTGCACCCCCGAGACTCGAAACGAATGGAGCTGTCGCCCCTCCCAAGCTGGGGTTGAGTAACCAATCGACGGTACCAATCCCGATTGCTACCGTCACGGTGGCGATGACGAGCTTAAGAAAGCTCTCACCGTGTCCCCAGAATAGCCGGCCTGCCGCGTTCGCTAGATATTTGAGAAAGCTTAGGCTTATGTGGCCAGAATGGGAATTTCTGACGGTAATATTCTTCCATGTTGAAGAGCGCACGGCGTAAAAACTCGCTATTCGATCTCAATTCCTGATCGATGTAGCAATTCGCGTCCTCAGTGTTGCCAAGCTGAAGCGCATTCGCACGAAGATTCCGGAACAGGTCTCGCGATACGTTTGGCCTGCTCGGCACGTTGTTGAGCATGCTCGCGAGTGGGATGTCGGTCAGCTCAAAAATAGGCGTAATGCAGGTACGCAACTGATCAAACTTCGATCTCGGAAACGAGCAACGAATGAAGCGAGCACCCGTGAAATCGCAATCTTCGAATGTCACGGCGTGGAAGTAGCAATTCTCGAATGTCGCATATCGGAATGACGTTCCCGAGATTGTGATTTCTTTGGCGCCAACGTTTTTCCATATCGAGTGGGTGAACTGGCGGTTCGAGACATTGCCATCCAGCGTTGCATCGGAAAGCTGAGAGCCATTCTTTTGCTTATGGTTCGGCGGTTGACTGTTGCTGCCCGAACTAGGGTTGTTTGTACTCGCCACCCTTAGCTCCATTACCTTGACGCAATGGAGACATACGACCGTCAACTACCTGCGTAAACCAACCTACTCCGCCGCCACCCCCGCAGCCTCGAACATGTCCGGCCCGTCGCCTCCGCCTGCGCCATCATTCGCCGCGGCGTCCGCTTTCGCCTTCTTCCGGCGGTCGAAATTGTCCCACACCTCGCCCCAATTCCCGCGGGTCGCGGCCTTCGAATATTCCGTCGCGCGGGTCTCGAAGAAGTTGGCGTGCTCCACCCCGTTGAGCAGCGGCGCGAGCCACGGCAGCGGGTGCTCGTCGACCATGTAGATGGGCGCGAAGCCGAGCTGGCCGAGGCGCCAGTCGGCGATGTAGCGGATGTACTTCTTGATCTCCTTCGCGGTCATTCCGGCGACCGGGCCCATTTCGAACGCGAGGTCGATGAACGCATCCTCGAGGCGCACCGTCTTCTGGCAGACGTCGAGGATCTCCTCCTTCACCGACTTGGTCAGGCAGTCGCGTTCCTTCACGAAGGTGTGGAAGAGCTTGATGATGCCTTCGCAATGAAGGCTCTCGTCGCGGACCGACCAGCTGACGATCTGGCCCATGCCCTTCATCTTGTTGAAGCGCGGGAAGTTCATCAGCATCGCGAAGCTCGCGAACAGCTGCAGCCCCTCGGTGAAGCCGCCGAACATGGCGAGCGTCTTGGCGATGTCCTCGTCAGTGTCGACGCCGAAGGTCGCACAGATAATCGTGCTTGTCCTTCATCTCCTTGTACTGGAGGAAGGCGCTATATTCGCTCTCCGGCATGCCGATCGTGTCGAGGAGGTGCGAGTAAGCCGCGATGTGCACCGTCTCCATGTTGCTGAAAGCGGTCAGCATCATCTTGATCTCGGTCGGCTTGAACACTCGGCCGTATTTGTCGTGGTAGCAATCCTGCACCTCGACGTCGGCCTGGGTGAAGAAGCGGAAGATCTGCGTCAGCAGGTTGCGCTCGGTCTGGTCGAGCTTCTGCGCCCAGTCGCGGCAATCCTCGCCCAGCGGCACTTCCTCCGGCATCCAGTGGATCTGCTGCTGGCGCTTCCAATATTCGAACGCCCAGGGATATTCGAAGGGCTTATACTGCTTGCGGGCTTCGAGGAGGGGCATGCTACTTCTCCCGGTGAAGAGCGTTCACGCGAAGGCGCGAAGGCGCGAAGAAAGGACGGTGCGGGCCTCGCTGCTGCAACTCCATTGCGTCCTCGCGTCTTCGCGTGGAAACTGGACGGCTGAGCCGCGGCGCGGCTCGGGTAGAAAGGGCGGCGCGTTGCATCAGTCCCTCACCCGGACGACGCGGTCGCGGTAGACGATCGTGGGACTTGCGGGCGCCGACGCCGAAGACGACGATGCCGAGGAAATAGCCGAAATCGTACCAGCCGCCGTTGTTGGGGACGGCGTAGACCGCGACGTTCGGAACGAACAGCGAGACGATCCAGGCGACGGGAAAGATGAAGCCGTGCCACAGGCCGAGAAGGAAGCCGGGCGCGCCGGGCGCGACGGCATCCGCCTGTTGCGTCGCCGCGCAGGCGGTGAGCGCGAGGACGGAGCTGAGGGCGAGGAGCTTCTTCACGGCCGCTGCTCCTTCAGATATTCGAGCTCGCTCTTGCTCGGGTGGTAATTGAACGCTCCGAGCGCGTGCAGGCCCATGATCACCGCGATTGCGAACAGCAGCACCGCGCCCTGGCTGCCGTAGCCCTGGTCCGCCTGCTTGCGCGCTCGGTAGAGCCAGATGCCGACGCCCAGCAGCGCCACCGCGGCGGCAAGCTCGATCATCGCTCCGACGGTCATGCCGGCCCCCCACCTACCTCCCCCACGAGGGGGGAGGATTTAAGGTGACTATTTACTGGCACGCGAGACACTCGTCATAATCGGTGGTGGACTGCACCTGGATCTCGCGCAGTTCGGGCGTGTTGTCCGCCTCCACACCGCCGGCGAAGCCCGCGCGCTGCACCGACTTCGAGCGCAGATAATAGAGCGACTTGATGCCAAGCTCCCAGGCGCGGAAGTGCAGCATCATCAAATCCCATTTGTCGACGTCGGCCGGAATGAACAGGTTCAGCGACTGCGCCTGGTCGATGAAGGGCGTGCGGTCGGCCGCGAGCTCCAAGAGCCAGCGCTGGTCGATCTCGAAGCTGGTCTTGAACACATCCTTTTCTTCCTGGGTGAGGCAATCGAGGTGCTGCACGCTGCCGCCCTGTTCGAGGATCGAGTTCCACACCGCGGCCGGAGCAACGATGTTCTTTTGTTCGAGGAGCTTCTCCAGATACGGATTCTTGATCGAGAAGCTGCCCGACAGCGTCTTGTGGGTGTAGACGTTGGCCGGGATCGGCTCGATGCAGGCGCTGGTGCCGCCGGCGATGATCGAGATCGACGCCGTCGGAGCGATCGCCATCTTGCAGCTGAAAAGCGCTCCATCACGCCCATGTCGGCGGCGTCGGGACAGGGCCCGCGCTCGTTGGCGAGCATCATCGACGCTTCGTCGACCTGCGCCCGAATGTGCTTGAAGATCTTGAGGTTCCAGCTCTTCGCCATCGCGCCCTCGAACGGGATCGAGCGCGCCTGGAGGAAGGAGTGGAAGCCCATGACGCCGAGGCCGACGCTCCGCTCACGCTCGGCGCTGTATTTGGCGCGCGCCATTTCGTCGGGCGCGCGGGCGATATAGTCGGAGAGCACGTTGTCGAGGAAGCGCATCACGTCCTCGATGAACTGCTTGTCCTTGTTCCACTCGTCCCAGGTCTCGAGGTTCAACGAGGAGAGGCAGCACACGGCCGTGCGGTCGGCGCCGAGATGGTCGCGGCCGGTCGGCAAAGTGATCTCGCTGCACAGGTTCGAAGTCGTGACCTTGAGGCCGAGGTCGCGGTGATGCTTGGGCATCGCCTTGTTCACCGCGTCGATGAAGATGATGTAGGGCTCGCCGGTCGCAAGCCTTGTCTCGACGAGCTTCTGGAACAGCGAACGCGCGTCGACCTTGCTCCGCTCCGATCCGTCGCGCGGGCTGCGGAGCGTGAACTCGGCGCCCTCGCGCACCGCAGCCATGAACTCGTCGGTGACAAGCACTCCGTGGTGGAGGTTCAAAGCCTTGCGATTGAAGTCGCCGCTCGGCTTGCGGATCTCGAGGAACTCCTCGATCTCGGGATGCGAGACGTCGAGGTAGCAGGCGGCCGAGCCGCGGCGGAGCGAGCCCTGGCTGATCGCCAGCGTCAGGCTGTCCATCACCCGGACGAACGGGATGATCCCGCTGGTTTTGCCGTTTAGGCCCACCGGCTCGCCGATGCCGCGCACCCGGCCCCAATAAGTGCCGATTCCGCCGCCCTTGGACGCCAGCCACACATTCTCGTTCCAGATCTCCGTGATCGCCTGGAGGCTGTCGTCCACGCTGTTCAAGTAGCAGCTGATCGGAAGGCCGCGGCCCGTTCCGCCGTTCGACAACACCGGCGTCGCCGGCATGAACCAGAGCTTGGAGATGTAGTCGTAGACCCGCTGCGCATGATCCTTGTCATCGGCGTAAGCCGCGGCGACGCGCGCGAAGAGATCCTGGTAGCTTTCGCCCGGGAGCAAATAGCGGTCGCGCAGAGTCTCCCTGCCGAACTCGGTCAGCAGCTCGTCGCGCTCGGCGTCGATCTCGACGTCGAACTTCGGCGCATGCACCGAATTGGTGCTGATCGGCGCCGTCTGGACGTCATCTACGGGAACTTCAGAGCCAGTTGAAAAATCCATCACACTTCCCCGTCCCTCACCAGTCCCCTCGAGGACTGTTTGTTCCCCAATTGTTCGAACTCGGAGCCATGATAGCATCCTAGCCTTTTTTGCGGTCGAGCGGGGGCTTTTGATCCAGCCCGCCCCTGTGGAAATCGGGGACGAGCGAGCCCTTCACCGGAATATAGGTATTCCGGCGCCGAACACCAGTAGTTGAGTGTCCCCCCTCGTTCGCTACTACCTATAGTGCCTTAAACGCGGTGGGATGCAAGCAGGGAATATATAGTTAACGCAATTTTTCCTGTGGATTGGCGTGCGTGCAACAGGAAACTTTGTGCCGGAATTGGACTGGCTCGCGCCCCGGTCGTGTGACCGCTCAAACCGAACCGCGCAGCGGAGGTCGATTGACACGCGAGGCACCGACCCTATCAGGCGGCCATGCGCGCGTGGTTCCGCAAGCGTTATCTCGATGTGCTCGCGTCGATTTACATCTACAACGAGCATCGCGGGTATACGGCGATCGACGACCTGCTTCACGCGGTCCGCTCGCGTTGGCCGGACGACCACGACTTCATCGCCAAGATAGAGAAGCATCGGGCCGACGAACGAAAACATTATGTGATGTTCCGCCGCTGGTTCGAGCGACGCGGCCTCATGCCGCTCGCGGTCGATCGCGCCTGCGGACACATCGACCGGTTCGTCGGGATCATGTTCCGCAAGAAAATCGACGATCTGGATACGCTGCACATCGTCAATCACGAACGGCTGTTCGAGCGGCTGTTACGGGTCATCTCGCTCACCGAGCAGCGCGGCTACCGGCAGGTCGAAACCCTGCTGAGCAATAGTCACATCCAGAGCGACCGGATGCTCATTAAAATCTTCCGCATCATCAAGGAGGACGAGCCGAGCCACTGGGCGCCGTACGACGAATGGCTGAAGGACCATGGCAGGCGCATGCCGAAATGGTGGGAACGGGCGGTCGACAGCTACATCCATTCGGAGCTGTTGGCGCTAAAGATTCCGGTCCTTTTCGTTGCGCCTTGGCTTCGCCGTCGAACGTCCTGGCCTGACGAAACGGATGCGGAGCGGACCTGGCTCTCGCTACAGCCGGCTGAATGACGGAGGCCGCGTCGGCGCGCGCCGGCTCGACAGTGCGGGAGTGGAAGCGGCGGCTGTTGTCGCGTCAGGCTGGCGGGATGCTGGCGCGCAACACTGTCGTCAGCTGCCTCGCCTTCGCCTTCGACCTCGCTTTGCTGTGGTTGCTGGTCGAGTTCCTGCACATGGACAAGGTGCTTGCGGCGGCGCTTGCATTCGTCGTGGCGACGTCGCTGCACTACGCTTTCTGCCATAGCTGGATTTTCACGGGCACCGAGCGTGCGCTCGGCTCAGGTTATGTTTATTTCCTCATCAATGCCGTCATCGGTCTCGTGATCACGGTCACCCTTTTCGCCGCGGTGATCCGATGGACACCGATCAATTATCTCGTCGGGCGGACTCTTGTCTCGATCGTTGCGGGGCTGGCCGTGTTCCTGCTCAATGCCCTGCTGAACTTCCGGCGGCTTTGACGGCGCAATGCGCATCGCATTGTTCTCCGGCAACTATAATTATGTCCGTGAGGGTGCGAACCAGGCGCTGAACCGGCTGGTGCGCCATGTCGAAGATCAGGGCCATGAGGTTCGAGTCTATTCGCCGGTCACCGACACTCCGGCGTTCGAGCCTGAAGGGGAATTGGTGGCCGTCCCGTCGGTCCGGCTGCCGGTGCGCGGAGAGTTCCGGCTGGCGCTTGGTCTCGCTCCGCACTTGCGCGAGGATGTTCGCCGCTTCTCGCCGGACCTGGTGCACGTCTCGACTCCCGACATATTGGACACTCGAGCGCAAACTTTTGCGAAGCAACTCCGCGTGCCGATCGTCGCCAGCATGCACACCAGGTTCGAGACTTATTTCAGCTATTATGGAATGAGCTGGGCCAGACCGCTCGCCGAAGCGCACCTCCGCCGATTTTATCGCCGCAGCGACCATGTGCTGGCGCCGACGCCGGGTCTGGTGGCAGATATGAAGCGCCTTCGCCGCGACGATCGCGTCACCCTGTGGAGCCGTGGGGTCGACCGTCAGCTGTTTGACCCACGCCGTCGCGATTGCGATTGGCGGCGCGCGCAAGGCTGGTCGGACGACGATGTCGTCCTGCTCTTCTTCGGACGCCTGGTCATCGAGAAAGGCGTTCGGGATTTCGTTTCGACCGTACTCCGCCTGCGGGAGCGCGGCGTTCGCGTGAGACCGCTGGTTGTCGGTGCCGGTCCGGCACGAGACGCATTCGATGTGCTGGAGGACGCGGTTTTCACCGGCCATCTCGACGGTGCCGACCTGGCGAGGGCCGTCGCGAGCGCGGACATTTTGCTCCACCCAAGCCGGACCGAAGCGTTCGGCAACGTCGTGCTCGAGGCGATGGCGGCGGGGTTGCCGGTCGTTTGCGCGGACTCGGACAGCGCTCGGGCGCTGGTCGACGATGGTCTGACCGGCTTCCTGTGCCGGTCCGAGGATCCAGACCGCTTTATCACGGTCGTTGCGGAGCTCGTCCGGGACCCGGTGCGGCGCCGCGAAATTGGCGCCGCGGCGCGGAATGCCAGCGGCAAATTTAGCTGGCAGGCGGCGTCGGAGAGTGTCCTTACCGCTTATCAATCGATGCTGTCGCCCGGGAGGCGATTTGAAGCGTAAAGAAACCATGCGAATTGGAGCCGGGTAGCGGGAGTTTTCGCATAAACACTCGCCTTTCGCCTCTCGACGGATGCGTTGCGCCAGCGCAATGAACGCGGATGCTGATCGCGGCATTATTGTTGAGCGCAAGCAGCGTTACGGCGGCGGAAGACGTGCCGATCTGCCCGGATCGGCCGAGCAAGGCGAATGGGACCTGCACGGTTCCCGCCGGCCATTTCCAGCTGGAAACCAGCCTAGTCGACTGGACGCACGACAAATTCGCCGACGGACATTTGGACTTCACCATGTGGGGCAGCTCGGTCATCAAATATGGTCTGAACGACAGCGCGGACGTGGAGCTTGGAATCACGCCTTATGAAAGCCTGCGTGTGCGCGAGGACGGAATTCGCGACCGCGCGTCGGGCGTCGGCGACATGATTGTTCGGCTGAAGCAGCGGCTCACCAGCGACGAGTCACCCATTCAGGCGGCGCTGATCCCTTTCGCCAAGCTGCCCACAGCTGGGCACGATCTCGGCAACGGGAAGGTCGAGGGTGGAGTGACGGTGCCGGTCAACACGGCGTTGGGAAAGAGCGGCGTCACGCTGACGATCGGGCCCGAGCTCGACGTCCGCGCCGATTCCGACGAGCACGGCTATCACGCGGCAATGGCGCAGCTGATCAACTTCGGCTTTGCGGTGACGAAACGCCTGTCCCTGTCCGCCGAGCTGTGGGGACAATGGGACTGGGATCCGAGCGGAACCGTACGCCAATATTCCGCCGACGGATCGATCGCTTATCTGGTCAATAGCGACCTGCAGGTCGATGCCGGCGCGAATGTCGGGCTCAACCGCAACACGCCCGACGTCGAGCTTTACGCGGGCGTTTCGAAGCGCTTCTAAGCGAGCATCTTCTTGACGCCGCGGGCGGCCTGCCGGAGGCGCTGTTCATTCTCGACCAGGGCGATGCGGACATGGCCTTCGCCTTCCTCGCCGAAGCCGACGCCCGGAGCGACGGCGACATGGGCTTCGGTCAGAAGCTTCTTCGCAAACTCCATCGAGCCCAGATTGTGGAAGCGCTCGGGGATCGGCGCCCATGCGAACATCGAGGCCTGGGGCACCGGGATGTTCCAGCCGGCGCGGCCGAAGCTGTCGACCAATACGTCGCGCCGCTTCCTGTAGAGATTGCCGGTTGTATTCGACGATGTCCTGCGGACCATTGAGAGCGGCGCAGGCGGCCGCCTGGACAGGCGTGAACGCGCCATAATCGAGATAGGACTTCACTCGGGCAAGCGCCGCGATGAGCCGGGAGTTGCCGACGGCAAAGCCAATCCGCCAGCCGGCCATGGAATAGGTCTTGGACATTGAGGTGAATTCGACCGCGATTTCCTTGGCGCCCTCGATCTGGAGAATCGACGGAGTGGGCGTGTCGCCGAAATAGATTTCGGCATAAGCGAGGTCGGAGATGACGATCAGATCATTTTCGCGCGCGAACGCGACCAGCCGCTCGTAGAATGGGATATCGGCGACGTAGGCGGTCGGGTTGGACGGATAGCCGACGACCAGCACCTTTGGCCGCGGAACGGTGTAGCGCATCGCCATTTCGAGGCGGCGGAAGAAATCTTCGCCCGGCGCAGCGGGGATCGAGCGGATCGCAGCCCCGGCGATGATGAAGCCGAACGTGTGGATCGGATAGCTCGGATTGGGCGCCAGGACGACGTCGCCGGGTGCGGTGATCGCTTCGGCAAGGTTGGCGAGGCCTTCTTTCGAGCCGAGGGTGACGATCACTTCCTCGTCGGGATCGACCGTCACTCCGAAGCGGCGCTGGTAATAAGCGGCCTGGGCCTTCCTGAGGCCCGGTATGCCGCGGCTGGCGGAGTAGCGGTGTGCCGTCGGCTTCGCCGCGACCTCGCAAAGCTTCTCGATGACATGCTTCGGCGGGGCCCCGTCGGGATTGCCCATGCCGAGGTCGATGATGTCCTCGCCCCGAGCCCGCGCCGCTGCTTTCATCGCGTTCACTTCCGCGAAGACGTAGGGCGGCAGCCGGCGGATGCGATAGAATTCTTCGGACATGAGCGGGTCAATGGCGTCGATGACGCCGTGCCGCAACCCGGGACCTAGACGGGACCGCTGACCGACGTTTCGGCGCCGTCGATGTCGTGAAATCGCGCAATGTGGATGCCGTGCATCTCCGTCGGCGGCTGGGTGAAGGTAAGGCCTAGCTCCTCGCGGCGGTCGAAGAATTCGGCGAGGCTGTCGGTCCCGAAGCCCAGCTGCACGCCGCCCGCCGGATGTTCAGCCGAAGCGGCGTGGAGCGCGAGCGTCGTTTCGCCAGTGTCGAATTCGCTCCAATAGGGAGACTGGAACTTCAGATCGAGCCCGAGCACGTCACGATGGAAGGCCACGGCCTTGTCCATGTCGGCGACATATTTGATCGCATAGGTCAATCGCATGGGGTCCTCCCTAACGGTTGAAGAGTGCGTAGGCGCGGCGGAAGGCGGCGGTCTCGGCCGGGCTGAACAGGCTTCTGTCCGGCGGATCATCGGGAACGCCGGTCACGAAATAGGCGATTCCGCGCCCGCGCCGGCGGTCGATCCACAGGCCCGACCGAAGGCCATAGGCGTCGCCCGCGTGGCCGACGAGCAGTGCTCCGCCGGTGCCCGGATCGTCCGCGCAGCCGGGCGTCGGGATCTGTTGTGAGGACAGGCCATAGGAACAGATGGTCGCGCTCTCGCCTTCACGCGACCCGTTGCGGCCGTCGAACCGCCACATTGGCGCGAGCAGCGTTTCAACGGAGCGCGGTGAGAGGATGCGCACGCCGTCGAGTTCTCCGCCGTTCAGAAGCATTCGGCCGACTCGGGCAAGGTCGCGCGCCGAGATGCGAAGGCCGCCTTGCGGGGCGGAGAGAGCCCCATTCTCTCCGATCTTCCAGCGAGTGAGGTCGCAGGGCTCGCCGTCGTTGACGAGGACGGGGCAAGCGGGGCGCTGTCCGTGGAGATCGTCCTTCTGCGGCTTGCCGTCCGGCCCGTCGAGTTCGACGGCTCTGGCGACAGCGGCGTCGCTGCAGGTCGGCCAATTGTAGCAGGCGTCCAGCTTCATCGGCTCGATCACGTTGCGGCGCATCCAAATGTCGAACCGCTCGCCGGTGACGCCCTCGACGATCGAGCCGACGATCGGGAAATTCATATTGGCGTAGGCGAAATATTTGTCGCCGGGGCCGTGTTGCGGATCCCACGAGCGCGGGTCGACCATTGTTGCGTGCACGGTCTGGCCAAGCGGAATCGCATATTGATCGTCATGATCGCGGATCGATCCGGTGTGCGAGAGAAGCATTCGAAGGCTGATCGGCTGATCGGAGAAGGCTGGGTTGCGCAAGGACCAGCCGAGCCAGCGCGAGACGTCGCTGTCGAGATCGAGCTTGCCCTGCTCCACCAGCTGCATCACTCCGACGGCCACCACCACTTTGCTGACCGAGGCAATGCGGGCGGGGTCGTCGATCGTGGCTCGGCGGCCGCTGTTCCGATCCGCCATTCCGTCAGCGAAACTCGCGACTTCCCCATTTGCGTCAAACGCGACGCCGACTTCCGCGTTCGACGAGGGCTCGAGTGACGTGGTCGCGCAGGCGGAAAGGGTGAGGCTAAGCAGGACGACAAATGCGCGCACGGCAGCATGGTCGAGGGATGAGGCGTGAATTGCAAGCGCGGCTTAGCGGCGCGGATATTCAGTTACCGTACGACGGCAGCGACCAGCCCCGTGCGATCGCTACACCTCGGAGGCCGAATCCCGCGACGATGGCGATGACAGCGGCGATCGCGGCGCCCACTCCGATCAGCGACAGGCCGACGAACAAGCCCGCCGCGAGCGCAGCCGCGGTCACGTAAAGTTCCGGCCGCATCAGGATCGACGGCTCACCGGCAAGGACGTCGCGGATGATCCCGCCGACGCATGCCGTCATCACGCCCATGGCAAAGGCGGGAACCGGAGCCACACCGAAGCCGAGCGCCTTCGCTGCGCCGTAAGTCGCGTAGGCGGCCAGCCCCGCCGCATCGAACCACAATAATGCGCGTCCCGCGAACCGGCGCCGGCTCGTCAGCCAAACGATCAATGCCGCGCCGATGCAGATCAGCAACGTCGCGTTGGTGTGAACCCAGAAGACGGGCGCTCCGATCAAGAGATCGCGCAGCGTTCCACCGCCTACGCCGGTTACCACAGCGAAGAAGATGAAGGTGACGAGGGTCTGCCGTTTCTCCGCGGCGAGCAGCGCGCCAGAGACTGCGAACACGGCGATCCCGAAATAGTCGATGAGGATGAGCGCCGAGGGGATTTGCGACGTGACGGGCATGAGGCCTACATAAGCGGAATGGCGGACGAGACGAAGACGGGCGCGGCAATGCCGACGCTGGAGGATTGGCAGCACTGGACGCTCGTGATGGGCCGCGCCCAGCAGATGCTCATGGAATTCTGGGCGGAGAGCCTGAAGAAGGACCAGGCGTTGCCGACGTTCGGGGCCGCCTGGTCGCCGCCTGCGTTCGGGTTCACCGACCCTAAGACGAGCGACCCGATGGCGCTGATGAGCGCCGGCGCGCAGGCCTGGGCCAAGGGATTCGAGACCTGGGGCAAGATGCTCGGCGGAGTGACCGCGACGCCCTCGCCCGAGGTGAAGGAAGCGAAGGATCGCCGCTTCTCCGCGCCCGAATGGCGCGAGAACCCGATCTTCGACACCATTCGCCAGACCTATTTGCAGATCTCCGACCGGATGCTCGGATCGGTCGAGGAGATCGAGGGGATCGAAGACGAGGCGAAGCAGAAGATGCGCTTCGCGGTGCGCAACTTCGTCGACGCGATGAGTCCCTCCAACTTCGCGCTCACCAATCCGCAAGTGCTGAAGCGCACGCTCGAAACACGCGGCGAAAATTTGCTGAAGGGGCTGAGCAACATGCTGCGCGACATCGCGCAGGGCCAGCTGACGCAGACGAAGCCAGGCATGTTCGAGGTGGGGAAGAACCTCGCAACGACGCCTGGAAAGGTGATCAAGCAGACTCCGCTCTACCAGCTCATCCAATACACGCCGACGACGGACGAGGTGCTCCGGACCCCCGTCGTGATCTTCCCGCCGTGGATCAACCGCTATTACATCCTCGACCTCAGCCCTGAGAAAAGCTTCGTCAAATGGTGCGTCGACCAGGGCATCTCCCTGTTCATGGTCAGCTGGAAGTCGGCGGACGAGAGCATCGCTGACGCAACGCTCGACGATTATGTGCTGCGCGGTCAGATCGATGCGATCGATGCGATCCGCGATCTATTCGCGGTCGAGAGCGTCCACGGCGTCGGCTATTGCGTCGCGGGCACCACTTTCGCGGCGACGCTCGCCTATCTCGCGGCCCAAGGTCAGCAGGCGAAGGTCAAGTCGGCAACCTTCCTGACGGCTCAGGTCGATTTCACCGAAGCGGGCGATTTGAAGCTCTTTACCGGACCGGAGGTGGTCGGCCTCATCGAAGAAATGACCAAGGACAAGGGTTTTCTCGACGGACGCTATATGGCCGCGACCTTCAACCTGCTGCGCGGGCGCGACCTCATCTGGAACTATGTGGTCAACAATTATCTGCTTGGCGAGGAGCCGCCGCCGTTCGATCTGCTGCACTGGAACAGCGACACCACGAACCTGCCGGCCGCATGGCACCGCGATTATCTCACGACCTTCTATGAAGGGAACAAGCTCGCCCAGAAGGGTGGTGTCAGCATCGCGGGGACGCCGATCGACATCGATGCGGTGACAACGCCGGCCTATATCCAGGCCGGGCGGGAGGACCATATCGCCCCGCCGCAGAGCGTGTGGAAGATCATGAGCCACTTCAGAGGACTCAAGCGGTTCCTGCTTGCGGGCTCAGGTCACATCGCCGGTGTGGTCAATCCGCCCGCCGCGCAGAAGTACCAATATTGGGTCAATGACCAGCCCGGCGAGACCCTCGAGGAATTCGTCGGCGGCGCCAAGGAACACAAGGGCAGCTGGTGGCCGGACTGGCTGAAGTGGATCGAGAAACTGGATCCTGAGAAGGTGAAGGCATCGGGCGCGCGCATTCCCGGCAAAGGCAAGCTCAAGGCGATCGAGAACGCGCCAGGAAGCTATGTCAAAGCGCGCTGAGGCGCTGCGCATTCGGCTGGCGAGACCGGAAGAACGGATCGATCTCGAAGCGTTGCAGCGACGGGCATCGATGGCGCTGCCGGAGTATCGAAAACAGCTCGCGGATCATCCGGATGCGATTGAGCTTCCGGCCGAACAGATCGATCAGGGGCAAGTCCTCGTTGCCGAAATTGCCGGTCGCATTGCGGGGTTCGCAGCGGTGGTCGGTGGAGAGCTCGACGGTTTGTTCGTCGAGCCGGAGCTATGGCGCCGGGGCATCGGAACGGCGCTCGTCGAGGAAGCGGCTCATGAAGCCCGTCGGCGTGGATTCACGCTTTCGGTGACAGCCGGTCCCGGCGCGCGCCATTTCTACGAATCCTGCGGATTCTCATTCGAAAGCGATACCGAGACGAGGTTTGGGCCGGCGCTCAGGATGTCGCGCTAGCAGCGCTCATATTTCCAATGCCTCTTCTTGCCTTCCGCGATCCATTCGATCGCGGTCGCGATGCGCTTCGCCCGAGTCGCATCCTGCTTCGCTTCGGCTACCCATTCGAGATAATCGCGTCGCGCGCTCGGCGAGAAGGACTCGAAGTTCGTTTTGGCCTTCGGGGCGTCGTCCAGCGCGGCGGCAAGTTCCGGATGCATTTGGGGCGCAGGCTTGGGTGCGTGCTTGGTTTTGCGTGGAGCCGGGGCCGCCTTGGCGAGCTCCGCAGCTTCGCGGATCAGACGGTCGAACTCGGCATTGGGAGGCAAATCGCCGATCGACGTGAGCTTACCGAATTGCCCCATGCCGTCGCGGCTTGCCGCCGCTCCGCGCAGTTCCTGCCCGCGCCAGAAATTCAGTGCGGCATGCGCCTTGAACGATGCCATGATGAGGAGGATCTTGCCGTCGACCGTGAAGGCTGGCGCGCTCCATTTCAGCGTCTCTTCGACGGTCGGAACGACAGCATGGACGCGCTCGCGGATGTGCCTGAGGATCGGCTGCGCGAACGAGGGGGCCTTCGCGATATAGGCGTCGATCCTGACGTCTCCGCTCAGAATATGCCTCCGCCGAGCAGCAGTCGGACGATGCCGATCACGATCACCACGAGGTTGAGGTTGCGGCCGGCGGTGCCGCTCGAGAGCATGCCGACGACCGCGCCGATGATCGCCAGAGGGATGATCAGCCAATTGGCCCAGCCGAGCAGCGGCAGAAAGGCGACGACCGCGAGAATCAGCGCGACCACGCCTATGATCAGCGAAACGAGGTTGAACATCAGCGGCTCCCTAGCATCAATCGATCGAACGGTCATTCGGGGGGTTGGGGCAGACGCGGGGTGCGGACCAGCGCAATCACGTAAAGGACCAACGCCAGCCATATCGCGGGGAAGGCGATCGCGTGCGCCCTGGTGAAGGTTTCGCCGTAGAAGGCAACCGCGAGCAGGAATTGCAGCGTCGGAGCGAGGAATTGGAGCATCCCGAGCGTCGAATAGGGCAAACGCTTGGCCGCGGCCGTGAAGAGAAGCAGCGGAGTTGTGGAGACCACTCCGGCGAGCAGGAGCAGGCCCGTCTGCATCTGGTCCACGCCCATTATCGGTGCTCCCGCCGAGCTGCGCCAGGCAAGCCAGCCGATCGCGAGTGGGAAGAGGAGCGCGGTTTCGATTGAAAGACCGGTCAGCGCATCGGCGGGAACGACCTTCCGCAGCAGACCGTATAGCGCGAAACTGATGCACAAGGTCAGGCTGATCCACAGCTGGCCGAGCGCACCGGCGGCCAGCACCGAGATGCCTGCCGCGGCGATGGCAACGGCAGCATATTGGAGGCGAGTCAGGCGTTCATGAAGGACGAACCGGCCAAGCAGAACGTTGGCGAGGGGATTCAGATAATAGCCGAAGCTCGCTGCGAGGAGATGGCCGCTGGTCACCGCATAGACGTAGAGCAGCCAATTGCCTCCAATGAGGAGCGCGGTGAGCGCCAGGACGCTGATGGTCCTGCCGTGGCTGAGGGCAGCACGCACTTTCGCCCAGCCCCTTCCGATTGCCAGCAGAGTAGCGAGGAACGGGAGCGACCAAAGGATCCGGTGGGCGACGATGTCGATTGCCGGAATTGCCGCCAGCAGTTTGAAATAGACTGGCAGCACGCCCCAAAGGCCATAAGCGGCGAGGCCGAGCAAGAAGCCGCTGCGGGCGTGCTGCTCGGGCGCGTGGGGCCGATTCTGGGTGCTGGTCGCGGGCGCGTTCATTTTTCGTGCGCCTAGCGTCGGTCAGCCTAGGTTCAAAGCTTATGTTGAACACGGTGTTTGTTGAAACTGTCACCGACGAGTGCCAGTTTGCGGGTGGGGTTTCTCGAAAGGTTGGTTTGCGTGGCTCGATTCGGCGCTTTCGCCGTCACCGCTGCTGGGCTGCTGACGCTGCTCGCTGCCGGCTGCGCGACCAATAAGCCCAAGCTTCCGCCGGGAATCACGCCGTCGGTGACCGTTGGACCACCGCTCAAGGCCGAAGAATGGAGAAAGGTTGCGACCGCGGCGGATGAGGACCGGCTGGAACGGCTCGGACTTGCCTGGCAGGAGGCGCTCGCCGAGGCTCGGCGGTCAAGTGCCGCGGAGATTCGCAGGGAGGGCAAGCTCCTGCTGCCGCGAGCGGCGCTGCCGCGACCCGCGCCGACGCCGGGGAGCTACAACTGCCGGCTGATCAAGCTGGGCAAGGCGGCGCCCAAGACCCGCGCCTACGAAAGCTTCAAGCCGTTCTTTTGTTACGTGGAAGTCGAGGGCGATCTGCTCACCATCGTCAAGCAGACTGGGAGCCAGCGTCCCGCCGGCCGCCTATGGGAGGACGACGACGCCAACCGCCTGATCTTTCTGGGCAGCCTGGCCCTCGGCGATGAGCAGCAGCCGATCGCTTATGGAGACAATTCCAAGCGAGACATGGCCGGCGTGCTCGAGCGGATCGCGCCGTTCAAATGGCGCCTGGTGATCCCGTGGCCGCAGAGCTCGTCCAAGCTCGACGTGTTTGAGCTGACTCCGGTCGCGCAACAGCCGGAAGGATGAACGAAGCCGGTTTGCTCGCCGATCCGCGGGAAGTGCGGGCGATCCTCATTGCCTCGGCAAAGGCCGGAGAGGCGATCAGTTATTCGGAGGTCCTGGGCCTCCTCGGCCACGATTTCACGCGCCCCAAGATGCGGGCGCTGTGCAAGGTGCTCGGCACTGTGGATGACGAGGCTGCGGAACGTGGCGAGCCGGAGCTTGCGGTGCTGGTCGTGCGCCAGTCCGACGGGCTGCCCGGCCAGGGCTGGTGGATCGAGGGCGCGAAGAAGCATGGCTTCACCGGGCTATGGGAAGGGCCGAAGGCGGCGAAGCTGATCAGGAAGCTCCAAGGCCAGGCGTTCGACTATTGGGGACGGAGCGGATAAGCGCGCGCCACATGGCCGACGCGCGTACCTTCACCGTAGCCGACGACGACGACGGGATCCGGCTCGACCGCTGGTTCAAGCGGCACATGCCGGATGTCACTTTCAACATCGTGTCGCGCTGGGCGCGGACGGGACAGTTGCGGCTTGCCGGGAAGCGCGCGGTGCCCGGCGACCGGATCGAGGCCGGACAGGAGATCCGCGTGCCCCCGCTCGAAGCGCAACCAGCGCGGAGCGCACGGCCGAGGCCGAAGCGCGAGCGGCTGGCGGATGACGAAGTCCAGTTCGTTCGCGACATGGTCATCTACGAAAATCCCGACGCGTTCGTCCTGAACAAACCGCCTGGACTCGCGACGCAGGGCGGCACGAAGACGGTCCAACATCTCGATCGGCTGCTGGACGGGCTCGGAGAAGAAGGCGCGCGGCCAAAGCTCGTGCACCGGCTCGACAAGGATACGTCCGGGGCCCTCCTAATAGCGAGAACGGCGCGGGCGGCTGGGCATTTCGCCAAGGCCTTTTCCGGCCGGACGGCGCGCAAGGTCTATTGGGCGCTCGTCGTCGGCGTGCCCGATTCGGAACAGGGAATGATCGACGCGCCTTTGGCGAAGCAGCCCGGCACTGGCGGCGAGAAGATGCATGTGGACAAGGATCATGGCCTTCCCGCCAAGACACGCTGGCGAGTGATCGACCGCGCCGGGAACCGCGCCGCCTGGCTGGAGCTGCAGCCGCTGACTGGGCGCACGCACCAGCTGCGGGCGCACATGGCGGCGCTAGGTTATCCGATCGTCGGAGACTCGAAATACGGCGGTGCGGAAGCATTCCTGACCGGCGGGATCAGCCGCAAGCTCCACCTTCACGCGCGGCGGATTAAAATCGATGCACTCAGCGAAGGCGCGATCGACGTCGTCGCCGAGCTGCCCCATCATTTCGCCGAAAGCTTGGCAACGCTTGGGTTCGACCGCGTCGCGGGAGATGTGCTCCCGCTCGAGCCTCCCCAGGATTCGGCCGAGACCAAGCAGCGCAGGGTTTCCGCCGCGGCCAAGGCACGGCGGCGCGAACGCCGTGGGGAGCGCCGTGCCCGCGGATCGCAAGCGAAGACGAAGCGGCGCTGATGCATCCGAACCGGGCCTTCGAATGGAACGAGACCGCGGAGATGCTGAGCTTCATTTCTCAGCATTCGTTCGCGCATGTTTTCACGTCATCCGAGGACGGCCTATTCGTCGTTCACGTCCCCCTGCTCGTGAAAAACGGACGCATCTATTTCCACGTGTCGAAACGCAATCGAATCGCCGAACATGTGGAGCGGCGGCGCGTCTTGATCAGCGTTTCTGGACGCGAGGCCTATCACAGCGCCAATTGGTACTCGTCGGACAATCAAGTGCCCACCTGGCATTATGAAGCGGTGGAGATCGAAGGCGTGGCTCGGCGACTCTCCGATGACGATCTGGTCGAGTTGCTCGACGCACTCAGCAGCCTTTTCGAAAGACGTCACTCGCCAGAGCGTCCATGGACCCGGGCCAAGATGGGGCCCGGCACATTCGAGGCGATGACCAAAGCGATCATCGGCTTCGAGGTGGACCCAGCGGAGATCCGTGGCACGCGCAAATTCAACCAGCACAAGACGGGCGAAGACCTGGGCGCGACCATCGAGGGACAGCGCAAGGCGGGCCGTGATGATATCGTCATGGCGATCGAGGAATTGAGCGGACGTGAATAAGCTCGCGATCTTCGACTGCGACGGAACCTTGGTCGACAGCGGCGCAACGATCTACGCCGCACTCGCCGAAACATTCGGCCAGCGTGGATTGGAGCTCCCGCCGCCGCAAGCCGCCCGGCGGGTGATTGGACTGAGCCTGGTCGAAGCGATGGCGGGGCTCGTCCCCGAAGCGACCGCCGATGAACAGGCCGAGCTCGCCGAGGACTACAAACGGGTGTTCATGGGGATGCGCGTCGCCGGCCGGGTCGAGCAGCCTTTGTTCGACGGGGTGCTCGATCTGCTCGACTCGCTCGAGGATCGCGGCTGGTTGCTCGCTGTCGCGACGGGCAATTCGGACCGGGGCCTGAAGCATTGCCTGGAGCGGCACGATATCCACGCTCGCTTCGTTTCGCTGCAAACGGCGGACCGGCATCCGTCGAAGCCGCATCCTTCAATGGTGCTGCAAGCGATGGCCGATGTGGGCGCCGCACCCGAAACGACCTTTGTCGTCGGCGACACGAGCTACGACATGGCGATGGCAGCGGCCGCGGGAGCGAGCGGCATCGGCGCCGGCTGGGGCTATCACGATGCCGGGGATCTGATCGAAGCGGGCGCCGTCGCCGTTGCCGCGCGGCCCCTCGAAGTACTTTCGCTCATTTCGGAGCACGCCGGTGGCTAACGATGAGGATCTGTGGCGGAAACGCCTGCTCGCTTATTCTGCGGTGCGCCTCTGCGGATTGGCGATCTTCTTCCTCGGACTAGCAATCATCTACACCGGCCTTCTGCGCGAGGGCGGGTGGCCGCAGGTCGGAGCGATCGTCGCCATATTGGGAGTCATTGATGCGCTGTTCGCACCGCGCATGCTGAAGAAGCTGTGGGACCAGCAGGATGCGGAGAAATGAAGCGCTTTTGGAAAAGCGTGGAAGTCGAACGCGAGGGCGAGGAGTGGGATGTGCGTCTCGACGGTCGCCCCGTGCGGACCCCGGCTCGCGTTCCGCTGCTCGTTCCGACCAAGGCGTTAGCGGACGCGATTGCCGAGGAGTGGCGGAGCGTCGAGGGGACGGTCGATCCGCGCGCGATGCCGCTCACCGGCTTGGCGAATGCCGCGATCGACCGTGTTGCGCCCGACCGAGGGGCGTTCGCCGGCCGGCTCGGGCATTACGCCGAAGCGGACCTCGCCTGCTACCGTAACAACTGGCCGCCCGAGCTGGTCAAGCGCCAGGCAGATGCCTGGGATGCGCTGCTTGCGTGGGCGCGGCGGCGATATGATGTCGATTTTTCGACGACATCCGGCCTCACCCCCATTCCGCAACCGGTGGCGACGGTGGACCAGTTGGGTCATGCGGTTGCGGCCTTGGACTCGTTCCATCTCGCCGGGCTCTCGCCCCTGGTGACGATCGGCGGCTCCCTGATCGCTGGCTTGGCGGTTGTGGAAAAGGCAATCACGCCCGAGCAGGCATGGGAAGCGGTGACGATCGACGACCGGTGGCAGCTGGAGCAATGGGGCACGGACGCCGAGGCCGAAACCGCGCTCGAGAATCGGGAGGGCGCTTTCTTCGCGGCGGCGCGGTTCCTGGAGTTGCTCGACGCTTAATGCTCCGGACCGATTAGGCCGCGGACGAACGGGACGAGGCTAGTCTGGCGGACCCGCTTGAACCGTTCGGCGGCGACGATCGCTCGAACCCGTGCCAGGCATTCGTCCATGTGGTCGTTGACCAGAACATATTCATATTCGGCCCAGTGGCTGATTTCTTCCGCCGCGCGCCGCATTCGCTCGGCGATAACCTCTTCGGGATCGGTGCCTCGAGCACGCAGCCGCCGCTCGAGCTCCGCCATGGACGGCGGCAGTAAAAAGATCGTCACGAGATGCTCGCCAAAGTCGGGTTCCAGCTGGCGGGCGCCTTGCCAATCGATGTCGAAAAGAATGTCCCGCCCGTCCCGCAGCGCCTCTTTCACAGGGGCCTTGGGCGTTCCGTAGCGATAACCGAATACATTGGCCCATTCGACAAATTCATTGTCTCGGATCATCCGGTCAAACACCTCGTCCTCGACGAAATGGTAATCCTTTCCGCCATGCTCGCCGGGACGCATGGGACGCGTGGTCGCCGAAACGGACATGGCGATCTCATCGTCCGCGTCGAGAAGCATGCGCGAGATCGTCGTCTTACCGGCACCCGACGGGGACGAGAGGACGATCAGGAGGCCGCGGCGTCGGCGGGCCGGCTGCTCGGGTGAGGGGTCCATGGCCGCTCTTGCTTCGGGTGAGCCGTGGCCGTCAAGCGACAGCCTGCCGCAGTGCACAAAATTACGCTTGAAATTGTGCATTGCAATGCGTATTGTGCACTGCAACAAATTCGGAGGAATTATTTCAATGGCAGACGAAACACAGGTCCAGGCGAAAGCAGCAGCCGAGGCTCCGGCCAAGGTCGCGGAGGCGGTCGCCGAGACCGTGGAAACGGTCGTTCAGGAGAGCGCCAAGGTCGCCAAGCGTACGCGCGCCGCGACGGCTCGCCGGGCGAAGCGCGTCACGGCCGCTGAAAAGACTGCACTGAAGACTGCGACCCGCAAGACCGGTCGTCGCAAAACCCGCAACGCCGCGCGGAAGACTCCCGCCGCGGCCCAGAAAAGGATTGAAACTGTGACCAACACGAATTTCTTCAACGGCTTCGAGGCCGTTCCGGCCTTCGCTCCGTTCCAGACGATGTTTGCCGACGCGAACGACCGCGGCCAGGAGCTGGCCAAGAAGACCCAGAAGGTCGCCGGCGAGCTCGCCGATCTCGCCCGCGCGAACGTCGAAGCGGTGGTCGAGGCCGGCCGCGTTGCTGCTGAGGGCGCTCGCGCCATCGGCCAGGACGTTGTGGCGTCGAGCCGCGAGGGCGTCGAGCAGGCTGCGGATGCGATCCGCTCGCTCGCCGAGGCGAAGTCGCCGACCGAATATCTGCAGCTTCAGGGCGAGTTCGCCCGCGCTTCGTTCGACCGTGCGGTCGCCGAGAGCTCGAAGCTGACCGAATCGCTGGTGAAACTCGCCGGCGAGGCGTTCCAGCCGCTTTCGAATCGCGCCACGGCCAATGCCGAGCGCTTCAACACGCTCGTTGCCTGACCCTCTCCCCTCCTAGTCTAGGCAACGGTCTTGGCGGTCGCTCCACGGAGCGGCCGCCATTTTTTTAAGGCGAAGCTGCTAGTGCCGCCTTGCGGGCTCTTTGGAGCTTGCCATATTTTACGAGTGGCAATGAGTGAGCGTTTCATCAGGATGGCTAACGGGCCGGAGGGCGGCGACGGGCTCGAGGAGATCGAGACTGGGGTCGCGACGCGCACCCGGCCCAAGACCAAGAAGCCTTCCAACTACAAGGTGCTGATGCTCAACGACGATTATACTCCGATGGAGTTCGTCGTACTGGTGCTGCAGCGCTTCTTCTCAATGGGCATCGAGGATGCGACGCGGGTGATGCTGCAGGTGCACCAGCAGGGAGTCGCGGTCTGTGGAGTGTTCACCTACGAGGTGGCCGAGACCAAGGTTACTCAGGTGATCGACTTCGCTCGAGAGAACCAGCACCCGCTGCAGTGCACGCTGGAGAAAGCCTAGCAGCGCCTTTGCCAGTCCGGCCACGCGCGCTAAAGCGCGCCGGTGGACAGCATTTGGATCAAGGGCGGAGCCCAGTTGAAGGGCGAAATCCCAATCAGCGGCGCGAAGAATGCGGCGCTAACGCTGATGCCGTGCGCGCTTCTCACCGAAGAGAAGCTAACGCTCACCAACCTGCCGCGGCTCGCCGACGTCGACACGTTCAGCCATTTGCTCAACCAGCTTGGAGTTTCGACCAGTGTCGCCGGAGTGAAGAAGGGCGAGTTCGGTCGCCGGATGACGCTTCACGCCAAGGAGATCGCCTCCACCGTCGCGCCCTATGACATGGTGCGCAAAATGCGTGCGTCCGTCCTGGTGCTTGGACCAATGCTCGCGCGCATGGGAGAAGCGACGGTATCGCTGCCCGGCGGCTGTGCCATTGGCGATCGGCCCATCGATCTGCATCTCAAGGCGCTGGAGTGCTTGGGGGCGGAGATCGAGCTCACGGCCGGCTATGTGAAGGCGAGCGCGCCCAAAGGCCGCCTGCCCGGCGGCGACTTCAGCTTTCCCGTAGTATCGGTGGGCGCGACCGAAAATGCGGTGATGGCGGCAGTGCTCGGCAAGGGCAAAACGCAATTGTTCAACGCCGCTCGGGAGCCGGAGATCGTCGATCTTTGCAACCTGCTGGTCGCGATGGGCGCGAAGATCAGCGGAATCGGCTCGTCCCACCTCATCATCCAGGGGGTGGAGGCGCTCCACGGCACGGAATATGAGGTCATGCCGGACAGGATCGAGGCCGGCAGCTACGCCTGTGCGGCGGGGCTCACCGGCGGCTCGCTCGACCTCATCGGCGCCCGGCCGGACGATATGAAGGCGACTCTGAACGCGCTGGCGCAGACGGGCCTGATCATCGAGTTCCACAACCGCGGAATCCGGGTGAGCGCCAACGGAAGCCTGAAGCCGCTGGCGTTATCGACCTCGCCCTTCCCCGGCTTCGCCACCGACATGCAGGCACAATTCATGGCGATGCTGTGCCGCGCGCAAGGCGACAGCTTCCTCGAAGAGACGATTTTCGAAAACCGCTATATGCACGTCCCCGAACTGCGCCGAATGGGCGGGGACGTCGACATCCATGGGCGCTCGGCAATCGTTCGCGGGGTCGAGAAGCTTACCGGGGCCGCCGTGATGGCGACGGACTTGCGTGCGTCGATGAGCCTCGTCCTCGCCGGGCTTGCCGCTGAGGGTGAAACGGAGGTGTTGCGCGTCTATCACCTCGATCGGGGATATGAACGGCTTGAAGAAAAGCTCTCCGCCGTCGGCGCGACGATCGAGCGGCGAAGCGGCGGCTAGAGCTTCTTCATGAAGCGCATGCTCGTGCGCTCATAGCCCAGGTGCCGATAGAAAGCGTGGGCGGCATTGCGGCGGTCGTTGCTGGTGACTTCAACCATCTGGCAGCCGTCCTTGCGAAGCCGCCTCTCCGCCTCCTCGACCAACATCCGTCCAAGGCCATGGCCCTGCGCATCTTCCGCGACCACGAGGATGCTGATGCGCCCCACCGGCGCGGACCGATGGACGGTGACCATCTTGTGGATGCCGCACAGTCCGACGACCCTTTTGTCGAGCATGACGAGGAGCGGCGCTTCCCCAAGCTTCGCGAGCTTGCCGATATTCCTCCGAACGGATTTCTCATCGATCTCGTGGCCAAGGAATTTGATGAGCTCCGTCAGAATTTTTGAATCCGCCGGCTTTGCCTCGCGGATTTTCGGCTTCGGCAGTTCCGGCGGCGGAGACGGTTTCGGCGGCGGAGACGGTTTCGGCGGCCGCGCGGGTTTCGATTTGGCCGCGGGCTTCGGCTTTGGTTCGGGAGGGTCCGCATCGTTGGCGGCTGGGCGTGGCGCCTTCTTCGACGCCGGTTTGCGCTTGCGCGGCAGTACGGCAACGCCGAGCGACGCGCCCCAGTCCTTCGCGCCGAGGTTACGGAGATAATGTTCGGCTTCCTCGGGCTTCGCTGCGGGGCCTTTCTCATCCATTCCGAAGACGGGTTTCCCGGCCTTGTCGGTCAAGCCGACCTTGCCGAAGCGGCGTTTTCCCGGCGTTCGGACGCGCGAGCGCACCAATTTGAGGCCCCGGTTGCGCGCGGATTCGGCCAATAGGTCGATGCGCTCATCGCTCATAACGAATCCACCACGTGCAAAATGAGACCGACGAGTCCGCCCACGAGTGTGCCGTTGATGCGGATATATTGAAGGTCGCGTCCGACGGCCGCTTCGAGCCGCAAGGTCACGGTGCGCGCGTCCCAGGCGCGGACCGTGTCGGAGACCAGCTTCACGATTGAATTGCCGTAGCTCGCCGCCATTCCGACGACGGCGCGGCGAGCGAATTGGTTGATGGCGGAACGGATGCGCGCATCGCTTTCGAGCGTGTGCCCCATCGACTTCAAAATCTCACCCAGCTTGCCGGCGAGAACCGCGTCGGGGTTGCGCGCGGCGCGAATGATAGCCTCGCGCCCCTTTTGCCAGATCGCATCGATCCACAGGCCGACGGACTTGTTGTCGAGCAATTGCTCCTTGATCGCTTCGACCCGCTCGCGCGTTTCCGGGCGGGTTTGCAGGTCGTTGGCGAGCTGCGCGAGCGCCTCCTCGATTTTGATTCGGACGGGGTGCGCCGGATCGGTCGACATTTCGACGGTCAGTTTCTTGAGGCCATCGATGATCGCGTCGGCGAGCTTGGTGTCGAGACCGGCGAGCTTCAACACCCAGTTCGCCTTCTTATGGACCATTTCGCGGATCAGCTGCTCGTTGGCGTCGAGCGCGCGGGCGGTCCACCGGATCGCCGCCTCGAGCATCGGCACGTGACGATCCTCGTTGATCGCCGACGCGAGCGCATGGCCGAGGAGGGGCGAGATTTCCATTGCGCGAATCCGCGAGGAGATCGCGCCCTTGACGATTCCGCCAAGGCGCTCGTCGTCCAGACTTTCGAAAATGTCGGCGATCAGGCGCGAGGCGCCGACCCTGATTCGCGATTGTGTCTCTTCACCCGGCGCCTGAAGGAAGCGTCCAGCAGTGCCCGCGACGTCGATGTTCTGCATTCGGCGGGCGACGACCGACGGAATAAGGAAATTTTCCTTGAGGAAGGTGGCGAGCGCCTCGCCGATGCGGTCCTTGTTCCTCGGGATGATCGCCGTGTGCGGGATCGGCAGACCGAGCGGGTGGCGGAACAGAGCGGTCACCGCGAACCAGTCGGCAAGTCCGCCGACCATCGCCGCCTCGGCGAAGGACTTGAGGTAACCGACCCCAGGATAACGCGCCTCGAGCGCACGGGCGGCGAAGAATACCGCTGCCATCACCACGAGCAGTCCGGTCGCGACCACCTTCATGCCCTGCGTGCCCGGCTGGGCGGGGTTGAAGCGCGCGAAGGCAGCGTTGGTCATCGGCCTCATGCTGGCTCAATAGCCGAGCCAGCCTTCGGGTTCACCCGGAAGCGTTCACTCGGCCGGGACGGGGTGATGTTCGCGATGGGCCTCGGCGCCGACGAAGCGGTGGAACACCTTACCGATCCGCGATTCGATCGAGATGGCGATCGAGAAGTAGGACGGCACCAGCAACAGCGTCAGCAGGGTCGAAAAAATGAGGCCGCCGATCACGGTGATGCCCATCGGCGCGCGCCAACTGTTATCGCCGCTGATCGATATTGCGGTCGGCAGCATTCCGGCAACCATCGCGACGGTCGTCATCACGATCGGCTGGGCGCGCTTGTGACCGGCTTCCCAGATCGCCTCGTTCTTCGCCATGCCGTGATTCATCATCTCGACGGCGAAGTCGACGAGCAGGATCGAATTCTTCGCGACGATGCCGAAGAGCATGAGGATGCCGATAAGCACGAATAAGGACACTGGCTGTCCAGCGATCAGTAGCGCCACCGCCGCCCCCAAGGGTGCGAGAAGAAGCGATCCCATGTTGACGAACGGGGCCAGGAACCGGCGGTAGAGCAGCACCAAGACCGCGAACACCAGCAGCACGCCCGAGATCAGGGCCACTGCGAAGTTGAACAGGAGCTCGGCCTGCCACTTCTGGTTGCCGAGATTCATCTTCTGGACGCCTTGGGGCAAATTCTTGACGGTCGGCAGCTCGTTGACCTTGGCCCAGACGTCGCCTTCCACCACACCCGGCGCCAGATCCGCTCCGATTGACAGTCGGCGAAGCTGGTTCGAGCGCTGAATGGTCGTGGGACCCGACCCGAAGCCGATCTCTGCAACCGCCTTTAGTGGAACGGAGCCCCCGCTCGTCGTCGGCACCGGCAGATTTTGCAGGACGTTGATGTCCCGCCGCGCATTCTCCGACAGCGAAACGTTGATTGGGACCTGGCGATCGCTGAGCGAAAATTTCGCACTGTTCTGCTCGATCTCGCCCAGAGTCGCGATGCGGATGGTCTGGCTGAGCGCGGCGGTGGTGACGCCGAGATCGGCAGCCAGATCGAGGCGGGGTTTGATCGTTATTTCGGGCTGAGCCAGATTGCTCCCGACGCGCGGCGCCCGAAGCCCAGGCACGGTCTCCATTTCCTTGGCGATCTCGTTGGCGACGGCGTTCAACTCGACAGGGTCTTCGCCGCCAAGGAAAAGCATGATGTCGCGCGCGTCACCCTCTGGACCGCCGCCCTGCTGGCTCTGGAAGCTGACGCGCGCGTCCGCCATCGCGGCAAGGGTCGGCGACAAGTTCCGCTCGAACTCGGTGCTGGTCAGCTTGCGGTCCTTCTTGAGGACGACGTTCACGTGACCTTCGCCGACATTGATCCGTTCGAATACTCGGTCGACACTAGGATCTTTGCTGATGATCGCTGAAGCGCGATCGACCACAGCTTCGGTTTCCTTGAGCGTGCTGCCAGGCGGCATCGTGATGTTGACGCGCGAATAGTCGCTGTTTTGGGGCGGGAAGAAGGATTGTGGAATCTGGCTGAACAACACAGCAGTGAGCAAGAGCGTGACGATGCCCGCGCCCACCATTGCGAATCGATGATCGAACATGCTCGCCCAACCGAGCTTGACCAGGGATCGGCACCACGCGGCAAACGGGCTCCCTTCAAAGCCGACGGCCAAACCGACTAGCAGGCCGGCGACAATCGTGAGGATGAACAGGACCAGAGCGGCGGCAATGAACGCCCCGACGAACGCCATGATCAGCATGAAGGTGCCGGGCGGCGCGTCGGGTGCCGCCTTTTGCATCATCATGAAGACGTTGAGCAGTGCCAGGACCACCGCAATCCCGAGCGGAACCGCCCAATAAGGCATGCGTACGGCGACCCTTGCGACACGTGCGCGTCTCGCGACGGCTTTGCTCGTGTCGAGGCTCCAGTTGAGAACCTTGAGGTAGGCGTCCATCCACTTCCAGTTGGCGTGCGGCTGCTGGCCATGCGAGCGCAGGAAATAGGCGGCGACGAGCGGCGTGATCATGCGCGCGACAAACAGGCTCATCAGTACCGACATCACGACGGTGAAGCCGAACGCCTTGAAATACTGACCGGCGATGCCCGGCATCAGCGCGACTGGGAAGAAGACGGCGACGATCGCCATCGTCGTGGCCAGCACGGCGAGGCCGATCTCGTCGGCCGCGTCGAGCGCCGCCTGGTATCCGGATTTGCCCATGCGCATGTGACGCACGATATTCTCGATCTCGACGATCGCATCGTCGACCAGGACGCCGGCGACCAGGCCCATTGCCATGGTCGACATGAAATTGAGCGTGATACCCAGCATGCTCATGAAGGCGAAAGCGGGGATGGCCGACATCGGGATGGCGAGCGCTGAGATGATCGTCGCCCGGATGTCGCGGAGGAAGAGGAGGACGACCAGAACGGCGAGGATCGCGCCCTCGATCAAGCCTTCCATCGCCGACGTATACTGTGCCTTGGTGTAGTCGACGGTCGTGAAGACTTCCGAGAAACGAACTCGCGGGTTCTCCTTCTGGAGCTTCTCCATTTCCTTCCACAGCGAATCATAGGCCGTCACTTCCGAGGATCCCTTGGCGCGCTGGATCATGAAGGTGACGACCTGGTGCCCGTTCTGTTTTGCGATCGAGCGCTGCTCGGAATTGCTGTCCCTGACCTCGCCGAGATCGGCGAGCCTGACGAAGCGGCCGCCGGGCAAGGCGATTTGCATTTGTGAAAGCTGATAGGCGTTCTGGGCATTGCCGAGCACGCGCACCGACTGCTCGGAGCCCGCGATTTCGGCCCGCCCGCCGGCCCCGTTCATATTGCTGACACGCAGCTGCTGGTTGACCTGGGCGGCGGTGATTCCCTGCGCCTGGAGCGCCACGGGGTCGAGGATCACCCTGATCGTGCGATCGACACCTCCCACACGCTGTACGGCGGCGATGCCGGGCAGGCCGAGCAATCTCTTGGCTACCGTGTTGTCGATGTACCAGCTGAGCTGCTCCAACGTCATGTCCGTGGTCTGCGCGCCAACGTAGGAGATCGGCTCGTTCTCGGCGTCCACGCGCGTGATCTGCGGCTCAAGGATCCCGTCGGGAAGCGTGCCGCGAATCTGTGAGACTGCGTTGCGAACGTCGTTCACCGCGCGATCCGTCGGCGTGCCGAGCTGGAACTGCACGAAGGTCGTGCTGTTGCCCTCGACGACGGTGCTGCTCATCTCTTCGACGCCAGTCACGCCACGGATCGCCGAATTCGACGCGCTGCGTGACCTGCGTCTCCATTTCGTTCGGCGCTGCGCCGGGCTGGGTGACCGACACGAACGCAGCGGGGAAGTCGATGTCCGGCGCGTTGTTCACCTGCATCCGGGCAAAGGCGACCAGGCCAGCGAGCATCAGGCCGACGAACAGCACGATCGGCGCGACCGGATTGCGGATGCACCAGGACGAGACGTTACGGAAATTCATGACTCAAACGCTTTCATGGCGCCTCAGCGCGCCGCCTGACGCCGCGGATTGATCTTCTGGCCCGGGTTGAGGAACGGTCCCGCGGACAGCACCACGGGCTCGTTGCCCGAAAGCCCTTCGGCAATCGTCACGCCCAACTCATCGACAGTTCCAATCTTGATGGCGCGGCGCTCGACCTCGTTCTTTGCGTTGACGACGTAAACGTAATTGCCTTTGTCGTCGCTCAGCACGGCGCTCTGCGGCAGCAGCGGAGCCGTTGTCGTGCCGGCCGTGATCTTGGCCTCGGCGAAGCCGCCCGGACGGATCACCGGGTCATAGGGCACGGCAATGCGGACTGCGCCGAGCCTCGATTGGGGGTCGATCGCCGGAGCCACCTGCCAAACATTGCCGGAGAAGCTGCGATCCGCGCCTACCGGAGTCACTTGCGCCGGCATGCCGACGCGAATCAAGGCGAGGTCCTGCTGCGCGACCTGGGCCTGCATTTCCATCTGCCCGTTATCGGCAAGCCGGAACAAGGCGCCCGAGCCCGGGCTGACAATCTGACCGACCTCGACGCTGCGCGCGAGGATCAGGCCGGAAGCCGGAGCGGTCACGTTGAGCCGGCCAAGCTCCGCTCGACTGGCGGCGAGCCGTGCCTGAGCGACGCGCACTTGGGCGAACGCCGCATCTCGGCCCGCCTTCTTCGAATCGATCTCCGCCTTCGACACAAAGCCGCGGCCCTGGAGCGCGACCGCTCGGTCGTAATTGTTCTGCGCGAGCGCCGCATCGGCTCTCGCCGCTTGCACCTGCGCCGCAAGCTCGGCCGTCTGCTGCGCCTGAACCGAACGATCGACAATCGCGAGCACCTGCCCCGCGCGGACCCAACTGCCGGCATCGACCAACACGCGAACCACCTTCCCGCCCTGACCGGCGACACCGATTGGCTGGTCGCGCTTCGCTGCGAGGGGGCCGCTGGCGATGATCGAGCGGGCGACCTGGCTCCGGCCGGGCACGACGACGGTCACCGATGGGATCTGTCCCGCACCGGCGCTATTGGCTCCCCCCGCCTGCTGCGCCTTTTCGCCCGCGCCGCGGCCGAACAGGATCGCCAATCCGAGAATCGCGAGCGCGAGGACGACCGCGCCGACGATCACCCACCGGCGACGCTGGCGCGAGCGGTCGGTCACGACCAGCAAGTCGGAAGAATGGATCGAAGTTTCGCGGTTCATCATCCCTGCCCGTTTTTCGCGAATCTTATCGTTGAACTTACGGCAGCTGTATTACGCCAATAAGTCACCGACCGCAACAGACCCGCTTGGCTTATCGTCTGCTAGCCATTTTCGACAAACAACGGCACTAGTTTCGCAAGCGCGCGTTGGCGCTGCCGAAGTGAAGGCGAGTTGAACGAGCCTGCAGGGGAAAGGGCAACACATGCTTCATCAGTACGGAATCATTGCCTGGATCATCATCGGCGGACTGGCGGGCGGCATTGCGAAGCTGCTGATGCCCGGGCGAGACCCCGGCGGGTGCATTGTCACGATCCTTCTGGGAATCGCCGGTGCGCTGGTGGCCGGCTTCATCGGCCAATCGGTCGGCTGGTATACAGCGGGCGAAGGAGCCGGCTTTCTCGCCGCTATCGTGGGCGCCGTGGTCCTCTTGCTCATCTATCGCCTGATTGCCCGCCGCCGACCCTGAACGTTTCGCTTCCTCGCCATTCAGCAATCAGCCATGGGTCTGGAGCGAGGTAGCTCGCGACCCATCAAGAGCGAGGGGTGGAGAGATGAGAAACCTGTTTCTTACGGCGGTGGCGCTCGGGGCCGCCGTTCCCGTTGCGGCCAGCGCGCAGCCGACAGCGCCGACCCAGATCGTTGCCGGAACCAGGCTCGAGGTCAGCGCGACCGGCAAAGTGACGCGGGTGCCCGATGTCGCAATCATCAGTGCGGGCGTTGTCAGCCGCGCGGCGACGGCGGTTGCAGCGATCCAGCAAAATGCGAATCGGATGGAGCGAGTCCGTGCCGCGCTCAAGCGCGCCGGGATCGAGGACCGCGACATTCAGACCGGCAGCATCAACCTTAATCCGGAATATCGCTACGAGCAGAATAAGGCGCCGCAGCTGGTCGGCTATACGGCCTCGAACCAGCTGAACGTCCGCTTCCGCGATATCCGCAACAGCGGCAAGATCCTCGATGCTCTGGTTGCCGAAGGGGCAAACCAGATCAACGGCCCGACGCTGACGATCGACAAGCCCGAAGCGGCCCTCGACGAGGCCCGAGCCAAGGCGATCGCCGTCGGCCGCGCTCGAGCGGAACTCTATGCACGGGCGCTCGGGATGCGTGTCGTGAGATTGCTATCGGTGAGCGAAACCGGCGGGTACCAGGTACCCCCACCGATGCCCGTCATGATGCGCGCGGAGATGGCGGCACAGGCTGCCGATACCAAAATCGAGGCGGGCGAACAGGAGCTTCAGGTCACTCTCGCGATGAGCTTCGAGCTGCAATAGTTCCTCCCGGGGCAGCACTCGCAGAAGGATAAAAAAACGGCCGCGCAGGTGACTGCGCGGCCGTTCACGAGTTTCTAAATTATCGCGCCCGCTAGCGGACCGTTCCTCTACGAACGAGATTCACGATCGCGAGCAGGATCACCGCGCCGATCAGCGAATAGAGAAACGTCTCGATCGTGATCGCATTGTTCATCGAGGCGCCTCCGCCGAACAGCAGGCCGGCGATGAATGCGCCGACGATGCCAACGACGATATTGAGGATGATGCCCTGTTGCGCATCCGTTCTCATGATCAGGCTCGCAAGCCAGCCGCAAACTCCGCCGACGATCAGCCAGATAATGAAGCTCATGTGCGTCTCCCTCCTGTTCTGAGGCCGCCCTTACTTCGGAGGCCGTTCCGGCATCCCAGACGCGCGATGCGCGCGGATTGTTCCGGAATCGGAAGGGTCTGTCCAGAATTATGCGGAGAGCCAAGCGTTGCAGGGCTCAGGAAAGCTGGCTTGATTGCCAGCCGTAACGAACGGCTCAGTAACGCTGCTGGCGTTCGTATTGGTCGCGGTATTGCTTGATGCGGGTAACGCGCAGACCCGGCATGCCGCTGCGGTCGACCGCGCGCTGCCAGCTCGTGAATTCCTCGAGACTCAGCGTATAGCGATTGCAGGCTTCGTCCACGCTGAGCAGTCCGCCGGTAACGGCGGCGACCACCTCGGCCTTGCGGCGGACGACCCAACGCGTCGTGCCCACAGGCGGAAGCGACTCGAGCGTCAGTGGCTCGCCGAGCGGGCCGATGACCTGGGCCGGACGAATCTTCTGGTTCTCGAGCATTCCGTTACACCTACTTAATCATTGCTACTGCGGTTGTCTTAAGCGCCCCGCGTTGAAAACTTTCTGAAACGCGCTGGTTAATTCCCCGGTTAGTCCGCTTTACGCTCCTTTAACCCTGATTCTCCCTCGGCGAAGGCTCCGCTGATCTTCTTCATCGCCTCTCGCCAGCCTTCTCCGGCTGAGAGATAACAGGCGATCGCATTCTCCCGATCCCGCTCCTCCAGTCCGCTCGCATCGAGCAACTCGAGCAGTTGGTTCAGGCTGAGCGGCTCCTCTGCGTCGGGCCGAAACTCTCTCTCGTGCCTCGCCAAAATCCAGTCCCACGGCCGTCATTTCGGCCTTGGTCTAGGCGCGAGGAGTGAAATTCGGGTAAAGATGGGCCAAGAGACCTCCGATGCGTGTGGATTTTGAGCTTGGCCGCCCTTCGGGCGATGCCTGTCCTGAGCGGCCGCCGCAGGCGGGCGGCCGAAGGGCCCGGATCGTCGTCGCCATGTCGGGCGGCGTCGACAGCTCGGTCACGGCCGCACTCGCCGCATCCACCGGGGCCGAAGTCATCGGGGTCACGCTTCAGCTTTACGATCATGGCGAGGCGGTGCGCCGCTCCGGCTCATGCTGCGCGGGTCAGGACATTTACGACGCGAAGACCGTCGCCGACCGGCTGGGGATTGCCCATTATGCACTCGACTATGAAAGCCGTTTCCGGAGCAGCGTGATCGACCGGTTTGTGGACGAATATGCGCTTGGGCGGACGCCAATCCCCTGCGCCTTGTGCAACCAGGGGGTGAAATTCACCGACCTCATCACTTTGGCGAAGGAGCTGGGCGCCGACTGCCTCGCTACCGGCCATTATGTCCGGCGGGTCGCGAACGGCAGCGGTGTCGAGCTGCACAAAGGTGCCGATCCCCGGCGCGATCAGAGCTATTTCCTCTACGGCACGACGCGCGAGCAGCTGGAGTTCCTGCGCTTTCCGCTCGGCGCCCTGCCGAAGAATGAGGTTCGGGCGATCGCCGCCGAATTTGGCCTCGAGGTCGCGACCAAACCGGACAGCCAGGATATCTGCTTCGTCCCTGATGGAGATTATGCGGGACTGGTGAAGCGGATTCGTCCGGAAACCGAAGCACCGGGCGATATCGTCGACCTCGAGGGACGCGTAATCGGCAGCCACAGCGGGGTGGTGCATTTCACCGTCGGTCAGCGCCGCGGGATCGAGATCGGCGGGCAGCGCGAACCGCTTTACGTCGTTCGGATCGAGCCTGAGGAGCGGCGGCTGGTCGTCGGGCCGCGGCGAGCGCTGGCGGTCGGGGCCATGCGAGTGACCGACTGGAACTGGATCGGCGAGGAGCAGCGAGACGTCGACGTCAAGGTCCGTTCGCTCGCCCGGGCGGTGCCGGCAACGATCGATGGCGAGTGGCTGCGATTGGCCCAGTCGGAATATGGAGTCGCGCCGGGGCAGGCTGCGGTCGCCTACGACGGCACTCGCCTGTTGGGCGGTGGATGGATCGCGGAAACGCTCGCGGCCGATCAGGGCATGATGGATGCCGCCGCCGCTTAGCGCGGGAATCCTCCTTTTCCGTCAGCATGACGGCCTGGCCGAGGTGCTGCTGATCAAACCCGGCGGCCCCTTCTGGCGCAACAAGGACGAGGGCGCGTGGATGATCCCGAAGGGAATGGTCGAGCCCGACGAAGCGCCGATGGAAGCCGCGTTGCGTGAATTCGAGGAAGAAACGGGGACGCGGCTCGCTTCGGTGCCAGCCCCTCTCGCAAGGGTGCGGCAGGCTGGCGGCAAGTGGGTCGAAGCTTTCGCGGTCGCGGGCGATCTCGATCCCGCGTCGATTCGCTCGAATGAGTTCGAGTTGGAGTGGCCGCCAAGAAGCGGCCGTCGCCAACTTTTCCCCGAAGCCGCTGAAGCGCGGTGGATGAGCATTGGCGAAGCCCGCGAAAAAATGCTTCCGAGCCAACTCCCGCTGCTCGATGCGCTGGAAGCGAAGCTCAAGGAGTGAGTTCGACGTCGCTGAGCGAGCGCACTTACGCCGCTTGGCTTCCGCGCGACCTTTCGAACAGCGCGGCCTCGTTCCTCCGCCGCATCCGCTCCATCACTTCGCCGGTATGATCCGCGCCCGACGCGTTGCAGCGGCGATGGCAAAGGCGGAAATGGTCGAGCGTCGTGCCGCCGACCCCGGACTGCACCCGCTCGGCCGCCCCGCCCTGATCATGGCCGTCGGGAAGATCGAAGCGCATCGGCCGCCGGCATCGCGCGCAATTGTCGCCGTCGCGCTTCCGCAGCGCCGTCAACAGCCGAAGCTCGCGCTCGCGCCGGAGCTTCCACGGATTGAGATATTTGGTGAGCGACTTGGCCGACATAAGTGACGACCGTAGCCACAGTCCGTTGCCAAAGAGTTGCTTCGCCAGGGACACCTCTCACGTGATCCGATGCAACCACCACAGTCCATCCGCGTTTGCTACGCGTCCGAAACGGACTTCCTTATGAAGGAGCAAGACATGCACCGTCTGTTGCTCGTATCCGCGGCCTCGCTGATCGCGACCATCCCCACCCTCCCCGCGCAAGCTGCCGACCGACGAAGCGGCACCGCCGTCGCTGTTTCAGGCAATGAGGCGCGCAGCGAATTTCGGTGCGACGTCGGCCGCGACCGTCGCGATGGGCGCCGCGATCGGCGTTCCCGCGGGGATTGCACCTTTGTCGGCGGGAATCTCGGCTATCTCGATTATGGCGATTATGACGCGAACCGCGGCTTCGATCCTGACGCCTGGAACGACTGGTGGCACGAGCGCCCGTCCCGAGCCTACCCCCGCTGGGTGCAAGATGCACAGGCACGCGGGAGCTGTGCGCCCGAGCGCATGTGGTGGTCGGGCAGCGGATGGCATTGTTGAACGGCCGAAGCTGAGGCCCTGCGCGCTTCGCGCTAGGGCCGCCGACGCCGCGGGATTAATCGTGTGAAGTTTGCGCCGGCGTGGACTCGGCGGGAGGCAGCCCTTGCTCCGCCGCCTTGGCGGCTGGCTTTGCATCATTGGCAGTGGCCGCCTTTGCCTTCGCCGCCTTCGCCCTTAACGCTGCGGCCTCCTCCGCCTCCCGCGCTTCCCGCCGCGCCTTGGCCATGAGGTAGAGGTGATATTCGTCGGGATGCGGGTCGGTGACGAACATGCTGCCGATTTCCTTACCATCGGCGAGGCGCTTGGCCATTTCAGCCGCGGTCGCCGCGGCAGCGAGCAGATTCACTCCGGGGTTGAAGCAGCCCATGGGGCCGACGACCTGACAGCTGTTGTCCTTCGTCCGATATTCGGGCGGTTTCGGTGCTCCGCCGCTGCGCTTCTCGCGCCTGGCTTCCATGACGTCGGGGTTGAGGCGATAGCCTTGCGGCCTCGGCGCGCAGATAACGATCTGGCCCTGCTGTTCGCGCGATTGGCAGATGGGATCGGGAGCAGGCGTCACCACCGGCAAGGTCTCAGGTTTAGGAGGGACGTGGTCAGGCCCGTAGGCGGCCTGCGCGTCACCGGTCGGCGGCGCCGCGCCCGTTGCAGGCGCGCCAGCCGCCTGGGCGGCAAGGAGCATCAAGGCCATCGGCACGCCAGGCGCAACCATCGTCGCCTTCTCTGCCGGGCTGTTCCTGAACCGGCAATGTCAATCGCACCGCAGACGGGTATGATGGGTTCAGCAAAAGGGGGCAGATCATGTCCAAGAAGATGCGCACGGTGCTGGCGGTGCTGCTGGTTGAACTGATCCTCGCCGGCATTTGGTTCTATCTCGCCCGGCTCGGCAAAGCGGAGCCGGAACGCGTGGCCGCAGGCTATCAGGAGACGCTCGGCTCAACGATGGGCATGGCGATGGGCGCGTTCCTCGGTTTCGGGCTGCTGCTCTTCCTCATCGCGGCGAAGCGCGACCGGCAGAGCTGACTATTCCAGGAACTCGGTACAGGCGCAAAATCCAGGAGAGCAGGTAAAGGAAGTAGACCGAGGCGAGCGCCAGCTGGACGCGCCGGTTGGTGGTCCACGCGCCGATCGCGCTCACGACCAATGTAACCGCCAGACGGAAGAGATATTCGGGCCCGAGCGAATGGACATAAGGCGCGCCCTTGGCCAGCGCGTCGATGAGGTCGACGGGCGCAGTCGCCGCGAGCAACCCAAAAAACCACCCCCGCCGCGAGAGGAAATAATCTTCGTAGTCGGCATATTCGTCGATATTATCCGGGATGAGCAAAGTCGCCATCAAATAGAACAGGAAGGCATAGAAGAGGACGAAGACGAACAGTTCGAAATGCCAGGGGTGGATCCGGATCAATCCATACTCCACCCACCAGAAATGGATTGCTGAAACCAGCACGACCGCGACCCAGATCAAATGTGTCGGAGACAGCTTCTTGTGGCCCGGGTGCTGGGCGAAACTAGCGACACCGGCGAGCATCCGCGTCAGCCCGACGCCGAGAATGACGCCCATCAAAATCCGCAGATGGAAGTAGATGTCGTGGCCTTCGGTCCCCAGCTCCATGGTGCCCCCGTTGCGGCTCTGCGCGAAGCCTAGGCGGGGGTGGCGAGCCGGTAAAGCTGCACCCGCCCACGCGGATTAGCGAAATTCCTTCTGCGCCTCCTGGTACCAGCCCTTCGCCGCGACGCCTCGCTCACGTTCGGCGACAATCTTCGACCGTGGCTGCGGCTGACTGCCGGGCCAGGCCATCGCTACGATGCCGATCGTGATGATCGCAAGCGCCACGAAGAGGAGGAGGAACGGCAGGGTGCTCAGCAGAAAATGAGGCTCGTCAGTCTGCGTCCGTGGCTTGGGTTCGCGCGCCTTTCGGGCAGTCCGCCGGCGAGCGAGAGCGGCGACATATTCGTCCGGGCGGGTCCAAGCTGCACCCGGCTTCGGACGCGTCAAATCGCCCTTTCCCTTCATGAACTTACAGTGGGCCTCATAGGCCCGCATTGCAATAAGTTGGCGCCGGCAATCCGCCCCTTAGCGGTTGCGTTTGACCGTAAGTTCGGCCTTCGTTTTGCTGCCGCAGCGGATCGCCACAACCGTGACGGCGGCGCTGTTCGGGATGGTGAAACGAACGTCCCACCAACTGTCCGGCGATGCATAGCCGGTGTCGTTGACAACCAACGTCGGCCACAGCTCCGCTCTAGTGCCAGCCACTTCGGGCTGACCGAGTTCGGCTTTGTAGCGCGCATCCTTGACGTGCATCTTTCCGGCGACCGTCACATTCCCCTTGGGATCGAGCGAAGTCTTCCATCCCTTGGCTTCCTCATCCTTGAAGAAGCAATATGTGCCATGCTTCGGCTTCGACGCCGCGACATTCGCCGCGGCGTTCCCCACCGCCGCAGTCGGCTCCTGATTGCACGACGTGAGCGCCGCCACAGCGCCTAATAGAAGAAGTTTCCTACGCATCCGGATCTGCCCTCCCGCGCGCATAGAGGCGGAAAGGCGCTGCCGGATCAAGTGGGGTTCGAGCGCTCGTCAGTCGTCGATCGGAGCGCCGCTTTCCTCCTGCTCGAACAGATCGGCGACGACATCGCCGCGAGCCGTTAGACGGACCTTGTCGCCCTCGACTTCGGCAACGAGACCGCGAGGGAGATAGTGGTGATGCTGTTCGTGCCCCACCCCGCTGTCCGCGCGAATCAGCTTGATGCGGTTCTCTTCGACGCGGTCGACGGTGCCGATGTGCACGCCGTCGGCGCCGATGACTTCCATATGTTCGCGAATGTCTTCGAAGCTGGTCATAAAGCCTCCTTGCTCCGGACGCCCAACGCTTCGCTCGCGGCATAGGATGCACGCCGCGGGTGCCCCTTACGGCTGATGGCCGACGCTGTCACGTTCCGGTAACGGCTTCGGGTTATGTGTCGTCCCCGGGGAAACAGGGGGCTTTCATGTTCGCAGTCATAGCCAGCGCTCTGGTGTTGGTCCTGGCGGTCGCCATCGTCCGCTGGATCGCCGCTGTGCCGCTGATCCGCACGCTCTCGGCATCGATGGACAATTTTCTGGACAACGCTGAGGGGCCATAACTCACTTCAGCTTGTCGGCTGACGCGGAGCATCTTAGCCTCTGCCGATGATATCGCCGCGCGCCACGCTTTTCGCTTTATCCTGGCTCCTTTGGCTTGGCGGCCCGGCGATCGCGGCAAACTCAGACACCAGCTTCCTCGATTTCCCGATGGTCGAGACGGTCAGCGCGGCAAAGGTGCCGGCGTTCACCTGGGTCGTCCGTCAGGGCGACAAGACGTCGCTCGTCTTTGCACGAGGCCCAGGCTTCCGCCGGGTCGTTCTGGCCGAGCGCGCCGACGAAGAGGGCCAGCCGATCACCGACGCGCAGCTTGCGCCCGACGGCGCGCACGTCGTCTTCACAACGGCTTCTCCCGTTGGCGAAGATGCGCTTAATCCGGCCGGCCTGCTGGGCGGTCCTCATCCGACGCTCTGGCTGGTCGGCACATCCCGCGGTCTTAAGCCGCGCAACCTCGGCGTCGGTCTCGAGCCCAGCTTCACGCCCGACGGCAGGCTCCTGCTCTTCAAGCGGAGCGGCGACTTGTGGACGCTCGATTTGCGCTCGTCCAAGGCGCCGCCGAAGCTGTTCGCCAAGGGTGGCGCCGATTGGTCGCAGTTCCTTTGGACCAAAAGCGGCGACCTGATCTTCGTCGCGGATCGCCGCGGGCTATTCCTTCATCGGCCGCTATCGGCCGGGAGCGAACCATGTCGATTGGCTGGTGACGGGAGTCGACCGGCTCGCCGTGCCCGTATTGTCGCCCGACGGTACAGCTGTCGCTTATCTGCGACTGCCCGGCCGCAAGCACAGCATTACCTATGACCAGACGGAGTCCGAGCCCTTCTCGGTCGAGGTGCTGGACCTTGCGAGCGGCGCCAAGCGCGTCCTTTGGAATACGCGCGACAAGGCCGTGACGCTCGGGATGGACGACACCGAAGGGGCGTTGCGCTGGGCTTCGAACGATATTTTGACCTTCTACTCCGAGGAGGATGGCTGGGGCCGGCTCTACGCGCTGTCCAAGAGCGGCGGCAATCCGCGGCCTTTGACCCCCACCGGTTGCGACGTCGCCGAAAGCGAGAAAGCCGGAGACCAGCTGCTCGTCATTCATAACTGCCCGGATCGGGACACGCGCAAGATGTCGCTGATCGATCCGGCAAGCGGAGCCGAACGCCGGATTCCGGCGGAGCCCGTTCTGGCCCGGGCCGCAAGCTCCGGTGCCTATGCCGCCTTCGTTGGAGCGACGCCGGAGCAGGGCCCGCTCGTCAGGATCCTCGAAGCGAGCACGGGACGAAAAGCGCTCGTCGAAAGCTATGCCGATTATGGGTATCGCAGCCCTCTCACCGGGCCCGTCCCGCAACAGGTGCACCTCACGTCACTCGACGGCCTGCCATTCACTGCGCAGCTGTTCACGCCGGTCGGGCCCGGGCCGCATCCCGCCCTGATCTACGTCCACGGCGGTCCACAACGGCAGATGTTCCCGGCTTTCCACTACATCGGCTACTATGCGAACGATTATGCGATCAATCGGCGCCTTGCCGAGCAAGGCTTCGCGGTGCTCGCGCTCAACTACCGCTCGGGAATCGGTTACGGGCGCGCATTCCGCGATGCGCCGGGGCGCGCCTGGCGCGGCGCCACCGAATATCGCGACGTGCTCGCCGGGGCCCGCTGGCTCGCCGCCCAGCCCGGCGTGGATCCGCAGCGGATCGGCATCTGGGGCGGATCCTACGGCGGTCTACTCACCGGCCAGGCGCTGGCCCGCAATTCGGACCTGTTCAAGGCCGGAGTAGCGATCCACGGCGTCTATGACTGGAGCTGGCCCTCCCCCGTCAAAGGGCATCTGAACCCGAGCGGCTTTTTCGGCGTGGGCGAGGACGAGAAGGACGTGGCGAAAGCCTCCTCACCACTCGGCGCGATCCAGGGCTGGCGTTCGCCGGTGCTCCTCTTCTCGGGCGACCAGGACATGAACGTCGACGTGGTCGAAACCGTCGACCTCGCCCAGCGCCTGCGCGAGCAGGGAGTTGACGTGCGGACCGTCATCGTACCCGGAGAGGGCCATGACTTCGTGCGTCATTCGGCCTGGGAACGACTTTGGACGGAGTTGGACGGTTTCCTCACCGAGAAGCTTCGTTAGGGTTCGGGTTGTTCCGTTAACCGCCCGCCTCTAAGTCGGCGCGCATGGCCGACGTCCGAACCACCAGTTCCGCCGAAACTCAGACCATCGCAGAAGCGCCCCAGTCGCCAACGCACGTGACGATCCGGCGCGAAGACTACCGACCGCCCGACTGGCTCGTGCCGGAACTATCGCTCGATTTCGCCCTCGACCCCCAACGCACTCAAGTTTGGTCACGGCTACGCGTCGCTCGAAACGGTGCTCACCAGCGGCCTCTGCGGCTCGACGGAGACGGCCTGACCCCGCTTAAGGTGATGGTCGATGGTCGGGAGACCGAATGGTTGATGGAAGGACTGTCGCTGGTCGTCGAAATCGCCGGCGATGAAGCCTTGATCGAGATCGAAGTGGAGATCGCTCCGGCATCGAACACCAAGCTGATGGGCCTCTATGCCTCTGGCGGAATGCTGTGCACCCAGTGCGAAGCGGAAGGGTTCCGCCGGATCACCTTCTTTCCGGACCGGCCAGACGTCCTGTCGAAATATCACGTGCGGATGGAAGCGGATGCCGCGCGCTTCCCGGTCCTTTTGTCGAATGGCAACCGAGTTTCAGCCGGCGAGTTGGAGAATGGCCGCCACTGGGCCGAGTGGAACGATCCTTTCCCCAAGCCCAGCTACCTCTTCGCGCTGGTCGCCGGCGACCTTCGGGCAAACCGCGACAGCTTCACGACGATGAGCGGCCGCAATGTCGACCTCTTCATCTGGGTGCGGGAAGCGGACCTGCCGAAGACTCAGCACGCCATGGAAAGCCTTAAGCAGGCGATGGCGTGGGATGAGCAGATCTATGGCCGCGAGTATGATCTCGACCAGTTCAACATCGTCGCCGTCAGCGATTTCAACATGGGCGCGATGGAGAATAAGAGTCTCAACATCTTCAATTCGGCATACGTGCTCGCCGACCAGGAAACGGCGACCGACGCCGACTTCGACAATATCGCCCGAGTTGTTGCGCACGAATATTTCCACAACTGGTCGGGCGACCGGGTCACCTGCCGCGATTGGTTTCAGCTGTCGTTGAAGGAAGGATTCACCGTCTTTCGCGACCAGAGTTTTTCGGCGGACATCGGCAGCCCGGCCGTCAAGCGCATTGAAGACGTACGCGTGCTTCGCGCAGTGCAGTTTCCCGAGGACCACGGCCCGCTAGCGCACGCGGTGCGCCCAGACAGCTATATTGAGATTTCCAACTTCTACACGGCGACTATCTACAACAAGGGCGCCGAGGTGATCCGGATGCTCCACACGGTGCTTGGTGCGGAGAAATTTCGTGCCGGCACCGACCTTTATTTCCAGCGGCACGACGGCGAAGCGGCGACATGCGACGATTTTGTGCAAGCTTTGGAAGATGCCAGCGGGGTGGACCTGTCGGCGTTCAAGATCTGGTACAGCCAGGCCGGCACTCCCAAGGTCACCGCGCGTGTCGATTATGACGCGACCGCCAAGACCGCGACGCTGCATGTCGAGCAGCGGATCGACCCGACACCCGGTCAGCCCGTGAAACAGGCCATGCCGATTCCGTTGCGCACGGCACTGATTGGCGATGAAAGCGGCGCGGAAATCGCATCGCAGCGTCTCATCCTCCTCGATCAACGGCAGCAGAGCATCACGTTCGAAAACGTCACGGAAACGCCGCTGCTGTCGATCAATCGCGATTTTTCGGCGCCGATCATCATCGATGCGGCGCGTGCTCCCCATGAGCTCGAACGCTTGGCGCAGACCGACACCGATCCGTTCGCTCGCTATGAAGCGATGCAGGAGCTGATGATGGACGCGCTCATCGGGGGCGCCCGTGGCGCGGACGTCGATGTGGAGTTGGTCATCCGCGCGGTCGGTGCCACGCTCAAGTCCAACGCACTCGACCCGGCCTTCAAGGCCGAGACCATCCTTCCCCCGAGCGAAAGCCTGATCGCCGACCGCCTGGAAGTGATCGATCCGGACGCGATTCACGAATTGCGCGAGCGGCTGCGCGGGGCGATCGGCGCGCGACTGCTGAACGAGCTTCTCGCCGCGCATCATAGCGACGGCGCGGACGGACATGATTTGTCGCCTTCGGCAAAAGGGGTTCGCCGCCTCCGCACCGTAGCACTCGGGCTGATCGCCGCAGGAGATGAGGCGCGGGCCGCGAGGCTAGCCAAGGCGCAGTTCGACGGCGCCGACAACATGACGGACCGCCAGGGGGCGCTCGGCGTGCTCGTATCGTTAGACGGTGCCGAGCGCCGGGCCGCGCTCGAGGCTTTCTACGACCGCTTCCACGACGACGCGCTCGTGCTGGACAAATGGTTTGCGCTGCAGGCCGCTGCGCAGCGGACGGAGACGGTTGACCAGGTGCTGAGGCTTTCGACCCATTCCGATTTCGTGATCACCAATCCGAACCGGCTGCGTTCGCTCGCCGGCACCTTCGGCTCCAACCAGTGGGCATTTCATTCGCCCGACGGCCGCGGCTATGCGTTCCTTGCGGCCATGATCATTGCTGCAGACAAGTTGAATCCGCAGGCCGCAGCACGCTTAGTGCCTCCGTTCGGCCGCTGGCGGCGGTTCGAGCCGAAGCGCGCGGAGTTGATGCGCCAGGCGCTCGAACGGATCGTCGCTGTGCCGGGCCTGTCGAAGGACGTGTTTGAGCAGGTGTCGAAGAGCCTGGCCTAGCTTGCTCCGCCGATCCATTGCGCTACTTCCTGCGCAATCTGATTGGCAGCGCGGTTGAGAGCCGGGCCCACCGCGGGTCCACTCCCATCGGCCGGTGCAGTGGCGGTGAACCGGCGGCTCTCGATTCGTCCGGCGCTTGACAATATTGCGTCGTAAACGACGATCACTTGTCCGCTCGAGGCGTCATAGCCGAAGCGCTGAAGCTCGCCGCTAACCAACAGACCAGGGTCCAGGGTGGACTGACGGGTATCGAGCACGACGCGATTCGTCGTGCGCCGAACGGTTTCGGCAACCAGGCCCTGGAACAGACGATCGGGCGTATCCACCCATTGAAGACCGGTCACATATTGGATGTCGGTCGGCGTGATCTGAACGGGAACGCGGGTCGTCCGCAATTCCTTCGGGATCACCGGAGTGCCGATCGTCACCGCCTGGCCCGCACTGAGCGCGCGCGTGGCCGCGCCGGGATCAGGCGCCTCTGGCGTCAAAGTTTGCAACGTCGTCGGAGGCTTGCCGCCGCCCCCCAGCAGACTGCTGACCGAGCATCCGCCAATCGCGAGGCTCAGCGCGAGCGGCGCCGCGACACGCAACATGAGCTTCATCACTGTTTCCTCGGTTTATAGTCGGGCAGCTGGTCGGGTCCGAGCGTGCCGCCGATCCCCCGCTGTTCGACTCGTTCAGACACAGCCCTCAACGATTGAGAGAGCTCGCGAAGGTCGCGGACCAATTTGTTGGCTTCGGGAAGCGTCGATTTGCTGAAGTTCTGCACACCCGGCCGTGCGTCGGTGATCATCGCGTTGAGATTGTCCGCCGCGGCCTGAACCGAGGCGATCGACTTGCGCAGGTCCTGCGCTGCCGGTTCCCCTTGCTCGATGATCAGACGATTCGTGCTGTCGGTGAGCGTGGTCACGTGCTGCGCGGCAATCCCGGCGTTCCTCACTGCCACACGCGCATCTTTCATGGCGTCAGCCAGCTCGGGCGCCCGGTCGGCGAGCACTTTGCTGGTCTTGTCGATATTCTCGAGGATGTCCGAGACGGAGTTTTGATTCTTGTCGCTGAGCAACTCAGTCAGGCGTTCCGTCAGTCGCTGGATTCGGTCGATCAATTCGGGAGCGCTGTTGAGTAGTGCGCCGAGGCCTCCGGTACTTGCGGGAATGACGGCGCAACCCTGGGGGCCCGTTTGTGTGATCGGCGGGCTGCCGCGGACGGCGCCGTCGAGCTGGATTTCGCTGACGCCAGTGAAGCCGACGCCCTTGATCTGCGCAGTCGTGCCCTGGAGCACCGGCGTCTGTTGGTCGACCTCGATTCGTACCCAGACAAATTCGGGGCGGCTTGGCATCAGCGAAATCTTCTTCACCTGGCCGACGGGAACGCCGGAGAAGGTCACGTTGGAGCCCTTGTTGAGGCCGCCGACCGCCTGCGGAAAATAGATGTCGTAACACTCGGTCTGCTTATTCGAGAGGCCAGCGAGCCAGACGATGAACAGCAGGGTGCCCGCCAGCAGGGCCACCGTCACGGCGCCGACCATGATATAGTTCGACCGGGTTTCCATTAGGCCGTGACCTCATGTTCATAACTAGCGGCCGCAGCCCTTCCGCGCGGTCCGTTAAAATACTCTTGTATCCAAGGATGATCCAAAGCCAATAGTTCCGGTATCGTACCGACACCGAGCACTGTCTTGTCGGCGAGCACAGCGATGCGGTCGCAGATGGCGTGAAGCGTGTCGAGATCGTGGGTGATCAGGAACACGGTAAGGCCAAGCCGCTCCTTGAGCGATCGGATCAGCTGATCGAAGGCGGCGGCGGCGATAGGGTCGAGACCTGCTGTCGGCTCATCCAGGAAGAGCAGTTCCGGATCGAGCGCAAGCGCCCGGGCAAGGCCAGCGCGTTTGATCATTCCGCCGGACAGTTCCGCGGGATATTTTGGACCTGCGTCGGGCGGAAGCCCGCCCATCGCAATCTTGTAGGAAGCAATCTCATCGAGGAGCGGTTCCTCGATGTAGGGGAAATATTCGCGAATCGGGACCTCGACATTCTCCGCGACCGTGAGCGTCGAGAAGAGAGCGCCATTCTGGAACAATATTCCCCACCGCCTGCGGATGTTCTTCGCCTCGTCCTCGTCCCGCCCGATCATATTCTCGCCGAGGACTTCGATCTCCCCGGCTTCCGGCGTCTGTAGGCCGATGATGGAGCGGAGCAGCACCGACTTGCCGGTGCCGGAGCCGCCGACAACGCCGAGGATTTCCCCGCGGCATACGGTAAGGTCGAGATTATCGTGGATAACCTGCTCGCCAAACGCGTTGCTCAGTCCACGAACGGTGATGACTGGATCGCAGTCCTTCGGCGTCATACCCACCCGATCGAGCTGAAGAAGACGGCGAAGACGGCGTCGAGGACGATGACGAGGAAAATCGACTGAACGACCGCAGTCGTTGTGCGAGTGCCGACCTGCTCGCTGTCGCCCTCGACGAGCATCCCCTGAAAACAGCCCGAAAGCGCAATGATGAAACCGAAAACGGGCGCTTTGATGAGGCCAACCCACAAGTCGGTAATCGGAATCACTTCCTGCAGCCGCTGGATGTAGGTGAGCGGCGGAATGGTGAGGTCGAGCCAAACGAAAATCCCGCCGCCGATCAGCGCCAGGAGCATCGCCCAGAAAGCGAGAAGCGGCATCATGACCACCGCGGCGATCATGCGCGGGATGACGAGTGCCTCGATTGGCGAGACGCCGATCGTGCGCATTGCATCGATCTCTTCGGTAATCTTCATCGTGCCCAGCTGTGCGGCAAAGGCCGAGCCCGACCGGCCCGCGACCATGATCGCGGTCATCAACGTGCCCAGCTCGCGGACCGTGATCCGCCCGATCAGGTTGATCGTATAGACCTCGGCGCCGAACTGAGCGAGCTGTACCGAGCCCTGCTGAGCGATGACGATACCGATGAGGAAGCTCATCAGTCCGATGATTCCAAGCGCCCGAACCCCGACGACGTCGAAGCGCGATACCACCGCATTGACTCTGAACCGACGCGGCCGCCGGATCACATTGGCAAGGCCGATCAAAGTGGCGCCAAAGAAGCCCAATAGCCCGAGGAGAGTCGTCCCCGCATTGGCGACCCACTCTCCAATCTCCGTGATGACCCGCAGGAAGCCGGGCTTCTCCTCCGGGTGGACCTTCACCGGCTCGTCGAATTCGCCGACCTGCTTCAACAGGCTGACCTCGTCGCGGCTGGCGCCGATCACCTTGGCATGGCGGTCGCGCACCGTCCGGTAGACGATCCATGCCCCGACCGTATCCATGCGTTCGATTTTCGAGAGGTCGATCGTCAACGGATCCGGCAATGAGTCGATCTCGCGCTGCGTCGTCGCGGCTCGCGTTATGGTGAGTGCACCCGCCACACGGTAGACCGAGCCGTGTTCGTCTGCCTCCTGGGTCTGGTCGAGATCGGCCATTCGCGCGAATTAGTGCGCGAAATGGTCGTTCCGGGCAAGTGAAAGCCCGCTGAGCACCTTTCCTGTCCCGTTTCGGGCATTTATGCGCATGTCCATGTCGAGCGAGCCGCCTCTCCTGTTCGTGCCTGTTGGCTCGAATGCCGCGCGGCCGTTCGGAATGGTCGCCCGCGATCGGGCGTGCCGTCTTGCAACAAACGCCGGATTCGAATGCGCCGATGCTCTCCAGCCTGATCGCGCGGTGCTCCTCGCCAACATGGCCTACGCTTGGGACCCGGCATGGTTGAAGGCGATGCGCGCCCGTCCGCGCACGGTCCTGACGCTCGACGGGAAGCCAGTGTTGGCGCATGTTCCGGCGGACGCCGATGCGACGGACGCGACCGCGGCCTTCGAATCCGGGATGGCGGTGGACGGATATGATCAACTCGCCGCCGAAACGGCGGAGCTGAACTACGCCGAACTGCGAAAGCGGGATCGGCCCTTCGTGCTCCCGCTCGACCCGAACAACCCGGAGCCGGTCGAACGCGCGGCTTACGACGCTGCCTACAAAGGCGTGACCGACGTTCTCACTCTGTATCTGTGGCGCAAGCCTGCCTTCTATCTGACGCGCTGGGCGGCACGAGCGGGACTTACCCCTAATTTCGTGACGTTGGTGGGCGCGGTCCTTTGTGTGCTTGCCTTCATCCTATTCTGGCGCGGCGAATATTGGTGGGGAGTGCTGTCGGGCTTCATCTTCATGGTGCTCGACACCGTTGACGGAAAGCTTGCCCGGTGCACCGGCGCTTCGTCGAAATGGGGCAATGTGTTCGATCACGGAATTGACCTCGTCCACCCGCCCTTCTGGTGGTGGGCGTGGGAGCACGGGCTCGCCGCCTACGGCCGCCCGCTCGAGCCGGTCTTTGCGACCATGGTGCTGTGGGCAATCATCGGCGGCTATATCGCGCAACGGGTGATCGAAGGGGTTTTCATGCGGCGCTTCGGCGGCATGCACATTCACGTGTGGAAGCCGATCGATAGCAAATTTCGGCTCATCACCGCACGGCGCAACCCGAACATGATCATTCTAGTCGGCGCTCTCTTATTCGGCCGGCCTGACGTAGGGCTTGAGCTAGTGGCCTTGTGGACCATCGTCAGCCTCATCTTTCACGCGGTGCGGTTGGCGCAGGCGCGGGAGCGTGCCGCCCGCGGTGAGCGGATCGTCTCCTGGCTCGAAGCTTGAAATATACCGCGATCGTGCTCGCCGGCTCACGGCCGGGACGCGACTCGTTCGCCGAGCAGTTCGGCAGTGACCTAAAGGCGCTGATCCCGATCGCCGGCGAGCCGATGGTGCTAAGGCCGGTGCGCGCGCTACTTGCCAGCGAATGCGTCGGACAGGTTCTAGTGTTGACGCAGGAGCCTCAGCGGATCGCCGAAGTGCTTCCCGCCGATCCGCGTATCAACCTTCGTGCATCGGACGCGAGCATTGCCACGACCCTTTTGGCGCTGTGCTTCGACCGAGCCACCAAATGGCCGCTGCTAGTGACCACTGCAGATCATGCGCTGCTTGATACACCAACGGTGGACGAATTCTGCCGGACCGCGCGGGCCGAAATCGCCGTCGGTGTTGTGGAGCGCGGCGCCTTGCTGCGACGACTCCCCGACACGCGGCGTACCTGGCTGAAATTCCGCGGCGGCGCTTACACTGGAGCGAACCTCTTCGCGCTCAAGTCGCCGAAAGTCGCCGCGGTGATCGAGCTTTGGCGCTCAGTCGAGCAGGACCGCAAGAAGGGCTGGCGCATCGTTTCGCTGATCGGACCCGTCGCTCTGATCGGCGCTGCGCTGCGCCTGCTCAGCATCGATCAGGTGCTCGCGCGCCTCGGGCGCAAGCTGGGCGTCAGCGCGCAGGCGGTGCGGCTCAGCAATCCGCTCGCCGGCGTAGATGTGGACAAGCTTGATGATCACGTGCTCGTTGAGGCTATCCTGCAGGGCCGGGCATGAGCGGCCTCGCGATCTACGACATGGATCGCACCGTGACTCGACGCGCGACCTACACCCCCTTTCTGTTGCACTGTGCCTTTCGGAAGGCGCCCTGGCGTCTGCTTTTCCTGCCGTTCGTACTCTTGTCGATGATCGCATACGTCACGCGACTGATCGACAGAGCGCGGCTCAAGGAGATCAACCACCGGCTACTCCTGGGCGGTCACATTCACGCGAAGGACTTGAAGGCGTTGGTGGACAGTTTCGCTGATAGGCAGATAGCGACCAACGTCCGCCCCGGGGCCCGGGAGGCGATTGCACGCGACAAGGCGGAGGGACGACGATTGGTCCTCGCGACCGCATCCTATCGACTCTATGCGGACGCCATCGCCAATCGCCTTGGGTTTGACGATGTGATCGGAACCGGATCCATCATCGGTCTTGACGAGCGTGTTCACGCCAAGATTGCCGGTGAGAATTGCTACGGCCCGGCGAAGATGCGGATGATTGCTGACTGGGTCGAGCAATCCGGCCTCAAGGAAAAGCACGGCCATGTGCGCTTCTACTCCGACCATGTCTCGGACCAGCCCGCATTCGAATGGGCCGACGAGCCCGTCGCGATCAATCCGCACGGCAAGCTCCGCCGTCTCGCAGAACAGCGCGGTTGGGCGATCGAGGACTGGGGTTAGTGTCCGACTAGGACCCCTTGCAGACATTGGGCGGTTGAGGGTGGATTTAATTTAAGCCTTAGAGCGGCAAACCGTGTATGATAGCGAAATCACCGGCCTTCGATAGGCGTGCCGGTGACTGAGAGTCGTGCGAAGCTCCCGCCCAATGGAGCGAAATCAATGGAAGAGCTTCACGATCTTGCTGAGGCGCAGACGCTTGCGCTGGCGATCGTCGACACGCTCCCCGAACCGTTCCTGGTCCTCGACGACACGCTTCATCTTCTCGCCGGTAGCCGATGTTTCTACGAGGTTTTCGGTGAGGACCCGGCTAGGGCGCGCGGACGCTCTTTGTTCGAACTTTCCGACCACCAATGGGACATTCCAGGCTTGCGCCAGCTCCTCATAGCCGTCGTCCCCCAACACATGCCCGTCGAGGGCTTCGAGTTCGAGCAGGACTTCGCACATCTCGGCAGGCGCACGATCCAGCTGAACGCGCTCCCCATTCGCGACGAAGGCGGCGACAGCCGGATGGTCCTGCTCGCGATCAAGGATATTACCGAGCGGCGCGACGTCGAGCAGGAGAAGCAGCGGCTGCTGGAGCATACCGAAGAGTTGCTGGAGCAGCAGAAGACCCTGCTCCGCGAGATGCGACACCGGATTGCCAATAGCCTGCAGATCATCGCGAGCATCCTGCTGCTCAAAGCTGGATCTGTCTCGTCCGAGGAAACTAAGAACGAACTCCGTGCCGCGCACCAGCGAGTGATGTCCGTTGCCACGGTGCAAAGTCATTTGCAGGCTTCGGATGGGATCGAGCGGATCGAAATGGGCCCCTATCTGAAGAAGCTCAGCGCCGGGCTCGCTTCATCTATGGTGGGTCCCAAGCAGCACATCGATATTGTCGTCGCGACCAGCGAAGGCACGCTGCCTACTAGTCACGCGGTCAGCATCGGCCTCATCGTCACCGACTGATCATGAATGCCATCAAATATGCCTTTCCCAAGCCGCGCGCGTCGGCGCGCATCCGCGTCACATTTGAAAAGGCGAAATCGGACTGGAAACTTACGGTTTCGGACAATGGAATTGGTCGAGTGCACACCGTCGGGCCGAACACCTCGACCGGCCTCGGTACAGCCCTGATTGGGGCGTTGGCTAAACAGCTCAATGCTCAGCTTTCAGAGCCCTCATGTCCCAAAGGTCTAACCGCGGAAGTGACCCGCTCAACATTTGAATCCCTTTTGCCAGTGGCCGCTTAGCGCGACCAAAGCAGTCAGCTGTATTCTCAATCAGGGACTCGCTGGGCGAGATGACGTTCGCGATCATGGAGATGACGCAAGATGAAATCATACAAAGAATCTTCCTTTTTCAGGACCGCAGAGGTCGCGCGGCGGAAGCGAAGGCGAAAGCGCTGGAACAGCTACGTTCGAGGCCACCAATCGACCCTCAGGTGCGGGCCGAACGCCTGGCGGCAAGCTTGAAGCGAGACGCGGCGAAAGCGGACAAGGCAGCCGCGAAGACGGCCACCAAACGGGCGGTTGAAGCTGCTGCCGCCGCCGAGGCCTTGGCCAAGGCCTCCGCTCCTCCGCCGCCCACTGAGGCCGACCGCAAGGCCCAGCGAGACGCTCGCTATGCGGCTCGGAAGAAGCGGAAATGAGGGCCGTCTTGGCGATCCGCTTTCCACCCAAAAGCGATACTGGTGTCGAATCTGCGCTAGACCGCGTTCAGTGCATTGGCGAAGTCGGCGATCAGATCGTCCGGATCCTCGCAGCCGATCGAAATCCGAACGAGGTTCGGCGTGATGTCGAGCAGCTTCTTGCGTTCATCAGGCACTGACAAATGAGTCATTGCGGCAGGCGCGCTGGCCAAAGTTTCTGTGCCGCCAAGGCTCACCGCCAGATTCGCAATCTTTAGATTGTCGAGGAACGCGAACGCTTCCTTCTCGCCTCCCGTAACGTAGAGCGAGAAGGTCGATCCGGGACCCGTGCAGTGGCGTTTGAAAATATCCGCCTGGCGCGATCCCTCTTCGAGAAAGCCGAGATAGCCGATCTTTTCCACCTTCGGATGGCCGCGCAGAAAATCGCAGACCTTGGCCGCATTCTGGCCCGCGCGATCCATGCGCAACTCGAGCGTTTCGAGACTTCTCAGCAGCATCCACGCTGTGTTCGGATCGCAGATCGTGCCGATCGTATTGCGGATCATCCGCACCTGGTCGATCAGCGCCTTCTTGCCGACGAGCCCGCCGGCAACCAGGTCGCTGTGCCCGCCGACATATTTGGTCAGGCTGTAGACGCTAAGATCGGCGCCTTGGACGAGCGGCTTCGCCCAAAGCGGGCCGAGGAAGGTATTGTCGATCGCGATCGGCGGGCGTTCGTCGGGGCCGAATGCCGCCTCGCGAGCAGCGGCGACCGCCTCGACATCCACCAACGCATTCGTGGGGTTTGCCGGGCTTTCGAGATAGATCAGCGACAGCCGGCCTTTCTCTTTGGCCAGGGCGATCGTCTGGTCGATCTCCTCGCGCGTGGCGCCCGCGGGGAAGTCGACATAGAACACTCCGAGGCGGCCCAGAATCTTCGCGATCAATGTCTCGGTCGCGGCGTAGAGCGGCCCCGAATGCACGATCACATCGCCGGGTTGAACGAAAGTTAGGAGAAGGGTCGCGATTGCGGACATGCCGCTGGAAAAAGCGAGGGCGTCGTCCGCATCCTCCCAAACCGCGAGCCGGTCCTCCAATATCTCCTGGTTGGGGCCATTGAACCGGGAATAAATGAGCCCCTCCGCTCCACCGGGGCGCTTTCCGGTGACGCCTTCGAAGAAGCGCTTACCCGCCGCCGCATTTTCGAAGACGAAGGTCGAGGTGAGGAAGATCGGCGGTTTCAGCGAACCTTCGCTGAGCTCGGGGTCGAAGCCGTAGCCGAGCATCAAGGTCTGGGCCTTCAGCTTGTGATTGCCAATGCTCGTCGGGGAAGGTCGCGGCGGCCGGTGATGCGGCAAGGTACCGCTGATTTCGTCTTCGGTGGGCAAGTTGGGTCTCCTCTTACGAGTCTCCCTAATCTCAGCCCGACGGTGCGGCTAGGCCATGCTCGACGAACGGTCAATCGAGGGGAAGTGCGATCGCGCTGAGCTGGCGGCCGTAATCGGCTTCCCCCCGATGCGTTGCGCGGCGGTAGCTGTAGAAGCGCTCCGGATCGGCATAGGTGTCGAGATGCATCGCTTCGACCTCGCCGATTCCTGCAGCGAGCAGCCGCTGGGCGGCATAGGCTTCAAGGTCGAAATGAGGCTTACCCGCAGGTCCGTCGGCGAAAAAGCGGGCATTCCCCTCGTCAACATCGAAGAAGCGTTCGCGGAAGGCATGATCGACCTCATACGATTCCCGACCGATGCATGGACCGACGACGGCGTGGATGCGCTCGCGCCGGGCACCGAGCTTTTCCATCGCTGTTACCGTCGAGTCCGTCACCCCGGCGAGCGCCCCGCGCCAGCCAGCATGGGCAGCGCCGACGACCCGCGCTTGCGCGTCTGCGAGCAAAATCGGCGCGCAGTCGGCGGTAAGGATGCCGAGGAGCAAGCCTGGCCGGTCGGTGACCATCGCGTCGGCGTGAGGCCGCTCCTGCTGTGGCCATGGCCGATCGACATAGACGACATCGGGTGAGTGCACCTGGTGGACGGTCGTCAATTGACCGTCCGGCAATATCGCCGCGACAGCGCGCCGCCGGTTCTCTTCGATCGCCGCGCGCTCATCCTTGCTGCCGTAACCGACGTTGAGGCCAGCCAGCTCGCCGGTCGAAGCTCCGCCGCGCCGCCCGAGAAAGCCGTGCGGGAGATGGTCGAGGCAAACCGCGCGGATCACCTCGACTCCGCTCACAGGATTTTCCGCCACATCCGGTCGGGATCGATCTGATCCCCCACCCGGAATTCGCAGGGACCAACGTCCTCGAAGCCATGGTTGCTATAGAAACGCTTGGCGCGATGATTGTGGTCGAAGACTGACAGATAAAGTTCGGGGGCGCCTAGCGACCGGGCCTTCGCAATGCCCCAGTTCATCAGTTGGGCCGCGACGCCGGCGCCCTGCCACGGCTGTAGAACGTAAAGCTGCTTAAGCTCGAGCGCTCCTTCGAGCGGCGCGGGTGCAGGGAGGCCGAGCGGTCCTATTTTCACATAAGCTGCGATGCGGCCCATGTCGGTCGCAACACGCCACGAATAGTTTGGATCGGCTAGGTCCTTCACCAGGCCGCTCGGCCCATATGCCTGGGCGAGGAAGGTCTTAAGGTCGCGCTCGCTGTAAAGGTGCGCGAAACTCTCGACGAAAGATTGCCGCGCCATTGCGCTCAGCATGTCGGCATGGTCGGCGACGGTCGGAGTGACATACTCGATCATGGGAAGCCCGCCGGTATCGGCCAATCGGGCGAATGAACAGCAATGACCTTGAACAGCTCGCCCATCTGATCGGCGGCCGTGAGGCGGTGGAGCGCTGAACCCACTTCATCACTGCGGTCCGGGTTCGATTGGACCAATGCCTCTGCCCGTGCCTCGATCCCGAGCCGTGTCAGCCATTGGCCCTGGTTGACCGCCTGAGTGACGGCAGCTCCCGCGCGGCGTGCAGCGCTCGCGAGTGCCTCGAAATCGACATGGGCGGTAAGGTCCTGCTCGCCGGGGCCGTCTAGCACCGGAGCAAATCTATGGCCGCGGACAGATTGAAGACTTTCGCCGGGAGCGCTGCGTTCATGACCATAGTCGACGAACAGTGCCACACCTCCCTGTTCAGTGAGACGCCGAGCAACGGACGCGACGGCGGATTCGCGCGCGGGTGATCTCTCGACCACAGTGCCATCACGATCGAAGGCGAGGCCGCCGGCGGCCAGGACGATGCGGCGCTCGACGGTATCGACAAATTGCCGAACCGGGAGGGCATCGAGAAACTCATTGGCGACGAGCAGGAGCGGCCCATCAGGAAGAGCATCGATCGTCTCATGCCAATGCGCGCCTGGGACCGCGGATTTTTGCGCTTCACGGAGGATCGGACTGCTTTCGACCAAATGCACTTCGCCCGAAAAGCCGGCCGAGCGAAGGACACGCAGCGCATCTACCGCGAGCGTTCCGCGCCCCGGCCCGAGCTCAACATAGGCGACATCTGCCGGCGCGCCCGCTCGCTTCCAGGAGTTGGCGAGGGCAGCGCCCACCATCTCGCCGAACATCTGGCTGATCTCCGGCGCGGTCGTGAAGTCCCCGTGCGCGCCGAGCGGATCGCGCGTCGCATAATAATAAGCGTTGCAGGCCTCCATGAAGGCCTCGACCGTGATCGGCCCTTCGGCCTTGATTCGCTCCCGAAGCGCGCGCTCCAGTGGGGTCACGACACGCTGGAGGAGCCGAGCGTCGGCTCGACCCGGACGCGCCGCTTCTTCGCGGTCAGCATCAGCCACAATCCGCCGAGGATCATCGGCAGCGAAAGCCATTGGCCCATGTGCAGGCCAGTCATCTGGGAAAAGCCGACCAGCTGCTGATCAGGTTCGCGAATGAACTCGATCAGGAAGCGGAAGCAGCCGTAGAAGAAGATGAAAGCACCGACGAGCTTGCCGGGCTCGTAGCGAGCCTGAGTCTTCCAGAACATCCACCAGAGGATGGCGAAAAGCAGGACCCCCTCGAGAAAGGCTTCATAGAGCTGGCTTGGGTGGCGCGGAGGTCCCAGCACGGGTCCGAAGGCCGTCATCTCGACGAAGCGGATGGCCCAGGGCACGTCCGTCTGCGCGCCCCACAACTCCTGGTTCACGAAATTGGCGAGCCGGCCGAAGAACAGCCCGAACGGTACGCAGCAGGCGACGTAGTCGTGGATCCTCAGCCACGACAATTTCTCCTTGTGCGCAAAGTAGATGAGGCCGAGCGAGGTGCCGATCACGCCTCCATGGAACGACATGCCGCCGTCCCACAGCTTCACGATCTCTATGGGATGGCTGAAATAATAGCCGGCGTTGTAGAACAGCACATAGCCGAGCCGGCCGCCGAGGATGATTCCCAGCGCTGCGTAAAAGACAAGATCGTCGCAATGGCGGCGGGCCATGGGCGCGCCCGGCTGCTTGATGAGTTTCAGCAGGTACCAATAGCCGATGAAAATACCGGCGAGGTAGGCGAGACTGTACCAACGCAGGTCGAAAGACCCGATGTGCAGCGCGACCGGCGAAAGCCCCAGGTCGGGGAACGCGACGAAGCGGGAGTATTCGGTCGACTGCAAGGACTTCCCCATCAAAGTTCAGCGCCTCATAAGGCGGGGAGCCGCAAAGGCAAAGGAGCGCGAATGGGAAGCGAGCTCGACCGCCGCTACGATGAGCTGCTGGCCGAAATCACAAGCCCGGGCGGCCGGCTGACTATCGAAGAGGACGAGCTTGGCCGGTCGCACGTCAGCAATTTCCCGGCGACTCTTCCGCAGTTCTTCAAGACATTCTGCGCCTTGAACGCCAGCAGCGAGGCGCTTGTCGCCGGTGACGAGCGCTTCACCTTCGCTGAACTCGACGAGATTTCGGATCGGCTGGCGCACGGGCTCGTCGCCAGAGGCATAGAGAAGGGCGATCGCGTCGGCATTGCCATGCGCAACTGCCCCTCATGGGTCCTGGCCTATATGGCGATCGTCAAGGCCGGCGGCATCGCCACCCTGCTCAACGGCTGGTGGGAAGCGCGGGAGATGGAGCATGCGATCGCTCTCACCGACCCTGTACTGATCCTCGCCGACGCACCACGAGCGGAAAGAATCGCTGCGCGCTGCTCCGGACGCGACATCGTTAGCCTGCCGATAGAGCTGCCTGTGAGCCAGGCGCTGGCCGATTTGACGGCCGAGAGGGACGCGCCACTGCCCGAAATTGCTCCCGGCGACGACGCGGCAATTCTCTTCACCTCGGGATCGACAGGGGATTCCAAGGGCGCGCTGTCCACACATCATGCGAAAGTCACCGGAACCTATGCCTATTCCATCGGCTTGATCGTTCTGCGCGGCCTGCTCGAGCAGGAAGGCCGAGCGCCGGCGACGCCGCCGCGCACTTTGCTCAGCGTGCCGCTGTTCCACGTCACCGGCGAAGTGCCGGTCATGCTCAACAGCTTCGTTGTCGGTCGCTGCATGGTGGTGATGCCCAAATGGGACGCGCAGGAAGCGCTGCGGCTGATCGAGAAAGAACGGATCACTTATTTCGTCGGGGTCCCGACGATGAGCCTCGAGCTCATGAACCACCCGGACCGGCATCGTCATGACCTCTCATCGCTCAAGGACATCACTGCAGGCGGGGCACCGCGGCCGATCAGCCACGTGACACGGCTTCAGGAGGAATTTCCCCATGCCCAGCCGGCGCTCGGCTACGGCTTGACGGAAACCAACGCGGTCGGGTGCAGCAATTTCTGGGGAAATTATGCGGAAAAGCCAGCGTCGACGGGGCGGGCGCAAAAGCCGCTCGTCGACGTCGCTATTCTCGGCGCCGGAGATCGACGTCTGGTAGCGGGCGAGGTCGGCGAGATCGCAATCCGCGCGGCTGCGAACATCAAATGCTATTGGGAGGATCCCGAAGCGACCGAAGCGGCATTTACGGTCGACGGCTATGTTCGAACCGGCGACATCGGCTACCTCGACGAGGAAGGCTATCTGTTCATCGTCGACCGCAAGAAGGAGATCATCATTCGCGGTGGGGAGAATATCTCGGCGGCCGAGGTGGAGGCGGCTTGCTATGCCTGCGAGGACGTGTCGGAGGTGAGCGTGTTCGGAGCGCCTGACGAACGGCTGGGCGAAGTCCCCGTAGCGGTGATCCACTCCACAAGAACCATTGGCGAAGATGAACTGCGGCAATTCCTCGAACAAAGGATTGCTCGGTTCAAGATTCCAGAGCGCTTCGTGTTCTCGGCAGAGCCTCTGCCGCGGCTCGGCACGGGGAAAATCGATCGCCGCGCGCTCAAGGCTCAGTACGCACGTTGAAAGTCGATCGCCGCACGTGGCTGATCGGCGGCGGTGTCGGCGTCGGGCTCGTCGTTGCCTATGGCTTATGGCCAAACCGCCTTGCCAGCGACCTCGTGGTCCGCCCCGGCGAGCAGACGTTCGGCAATTACATCGCGATCGCGCAAAACGGACAGGTCACAGTCGCCGTGCCACAAGTGGAGACGGGTCAGGGGATTTGGACGGCGCTGCCGCAGATCGTCGCTGACGAGCTGGGCGCGGCATGGGAAACGGTCGGAGTCGAGCCGGCGCCGCTGAGCGGATCGTACGTCAACTCGCTTGCCGGAGACGAGGGGTGGTTGGATGGCTTCGGGACCCTGCGCGCTTACCGGGTCGAAGACGAAATGCGGATCACCGCCGGGTCGACGTCCGTTCGGGCTTTCGAACAGCCGTTGCGGCAAGCGGCGGCGATTGCCCGCTCCATGCTGGTCGGCACGGCCGCGGACCGCTGGAACATCAATCCGGAGGATTGCGAGACGGCCGACGGGTTCGTGATTAATGGCGCTCGGACCTTCACCTTCGGCGAACTCGCCGAGGAAGCGGCGGCGCGCAGTCCGCCCCGATCGCCGGAACTTCGCCGGTCGGCCAAATCGCGCCTCATGGGTCAGTCGCTGCAGCGCCTCGACGGGCCCGCCAAGAGCGACGGAAGCCTCCGCTTTGCCGGGGACGTGCGACTGCCCGGCATCCTCTTTGCATCGGCGCGACTCGCGCCGCCCGGCGGGCGCCTCATCAGCTTTTCGCGAGAGACGCTGCGACAGATTCCGGGCGTCCGCCACGTGGCGGCGCATGACAACTGGATCGCCGTGACCGCCGACAATTGGTGGGCTGCCGAGCGCGCGCTTAATGCAGCCAACCCCGTCTTCTCCGCTACGCGCACCGCCGGCGATCTCCGGCCCCTGTTCGAAGCCGCTCTGAATTCGGGTGCCGCGGAGGAATGGTTCAGCCGCGGCGATTACGATGCGGTGACGCGCGGGTCTCGTCCGCTTGCGGCGACTTACTATGTCGCACCCTCGCAGCATCTCGGACTCGAACCGCTGACTGCCACGGCGCGCGTGACCGGCGGCGCGGTCGAACTGTGGGCGCCGACCCAGGCACCGTCATTCGCGGGCTCTGTAAATGCAGCGGCTCTGTATCCCCTGCCCGTCGGGGAACCGGCCGGGCGCGCGCTGGAAGCCGACGCCGTGCCGATCGCAATCGAGGTCGCGCGCACCCTCAAGCGGCCAGTCCAGGTCACATTGTCGCAAAGCGCGAGTCAAAATCATGATCGGCTATCGCCTGGCGCTCTCGCGCGAATGACGGCTCTGCCGGGCCAAGGCGGGATTACTGCCGCCTGGCAGATGCTTGTTGCCACCGCTGACGGATTGGGCTCCGCGCTGGCGCGCCTGGCCGAATCTGACCAGTCGCGCAAATTGGGAAAGACCGCGCTCAACGGCTCGGTACCGCCGTACGGATTTCCAAATGCCCGGATTCAAGCCATTCGTACCGAACTGCCTTTTCGCTGCGGCTACATGCGTGGATCGCCGCAGCGCGAGTTCACCTTCTTCACCGAGAGTTTCATCGACGAACTCGCCCACGCCGCAGGCATCGAGCCCCTTGCGTTCCGAATGTCGATGCTGGGAGAGAACGGCCGGCTCGCGCGCTGTCTGCAAGGCGCAGCCCGGCTCGCACAATGGGATGGGGGCGGACCCGGCAGTACGATGGGGATTGCGGGCTGCTCCGCCTTTGGGTCGCACATCGGTCTGGTCGCGATGGCGAGTATCGGCGCCGATCAACGTATCAAGGTGCACCGACTTGTTGCGGCGGTCGATTGCGGGCGCGTCGTCAACTCCGGGCTAGTGACTCAGCAGATCGAAGGCGCCCTGATCTGGGCGCTGGCTCAATCGGCCGGGCCTGCGCCCGAATGGATTGCCGGAATGCCTCGCGCGAGGCCGCTTTCCAGCGTCGGCCTGGCGCGGATCGGCGATACCCCCGAAATCATCGTCAATCTGATCCCAAGCAGCGACTCGTCTGGCGGAATCAGCGGTCTTGGAGCGGCAGTGCTCGCGCCCGCCGTCGCAAACGCAATCTATGCGGGGACGGGCAAAAGGATGCGAAGCCTACCCTTCGATCCTATGTCTGCCGTGTGAGCCGGCCAACAGACCATCTCCCCGTTCCGAAGCCGCAGGTCGGCGTGCTGCTGATCAACCTTGGGAACTCCGGATGCCCCCGAAGTGCGGGCGGTGCGGAGATACCTCGCCGAATTCTTGAGCGATCCTCGAGTTATCGAAATCCCGGCGATTGCCTGGAAGCCGATCTTGCACGGTTTCATTCTGAGGACTCGTCCACGCCGTTCCGCCGAGGCGTATAACCAGGTATGGACGAACGAAGGTTCGCCGCTCGCGGTGATCGCAAGACGACAAGCGCATGCGCTCCACGAGCGCTTTGCCGGCCGCGCGCGCATTCACTATGCAATGCGATACGGAAACCCCGGCATTGCTGCTGCAATCGAGAACATGCTCGACGAAGGTTGCACGCGCATCCTCGCGGCACCGCTCTACCCGCAATATTGCGCCGCAACGACGGCGACCGCGAACGATGCGGTTTTCGCAATGCTCGCGCGGATGCGTGTTCAGCCCGCCCTGCGGATTTTGCCGCCTTATTATGACGATCCGCTCTATATTGATGCGCTCAGCGCAAACCTGTCGCGCCAGCTGGAAGCGCTCGATTTCACGCCTGAACGTCTCCTCCTCAGCTTCCACGGAATGCCGCAGCGTACCCTCGAAGCCGGCGATCCCTATCATTGCCACTGCCGGAAAACCGCCCGGCTGTTGTCGGAAGCGCTCGGCCGCGATGTCGATGTCGCTTTCCAGTCGCGATTCGGCCGCGCCAAGTGGCTCGAGCCAGCGACCGATGCGACGCTTTCGACCTATCCAAAAAACGGCGTCAGGAGTGTCGCCGTCGCGGCGCCTGGCTTCTCGGCCGATTGCCTCGAGACCCTCGAAGAACTCGGAATCCGCGGACGAGAGACGTTTCTGCGCGCCGGCGGCGAACGTTTCGCTTTGCTCGATTGTCTTAACGATTTGCCCGAAAGCATCGCCATGCTCGAACGGCTGATCGAGCGTGAACTTGCCGGCTGGCTGGAGCCGACCTAAGCGCCGGGTCCGGCGAGAAAAAACAGGGAGAGGATCAATGGCTCGAGTGGCGATCGTCACCGGTGGCACACGCGGTATTGGCGAAGCGATCAGCATCGCGCTTCGCGACATGGGCATGAAAGTCGCGGCTAATTATGCGGGCAATGAGGAGCGTGCGCGCGAGTTCAGCGACCGCACCGGGATCACCGCGTTCAAATGGGACGTGTCGGACTTCGAATTGTGCCAGGAAGGTGTGCGCAAGGTCGAATCCGACCTCGGTCCGGTCGATGTGCTGGTCAACAACGCCGGGATCACGCGCGATTCGACCATGAAGAGGATGGATCACCAGAAGTGGCAGGACGTGATCGACACGAATCTGGGCGGGTGCTTCAACATGGCCAAAGCTGTGTTCGAGGGAATGGCTGGCCGCGGCTACGGCCGGATCGTCAACATCGGATCGATCAACGGCCAGGCGGGGCAATACGGACAGGTGAATTATGCGGCCGCCAAGTCAGGCATTCACGGCTTTACCAAGGCGCTGGCGCAGGAGGGCGCCCGTTCGGGGGTGACCGTCAACGCAATCGCTCCGGGCTACATTGACACGGATATGGTCGCGGCCGTGCCGGAGGAAGTGCTGGGCAAGATTGTCGCACGCATCCCGGTCGGGCGGCTCGGCCGCGCCGAGGAGATCGCGCGCGGAGTGACTTTCCTGGTAGACGAGAACGGCGGCTTCATCACCGGCTCGACGCTATCGATCAACGGTGGCCAGCACATGTACTGATGAAGGCGGCCGGCTACTCCCCACCAGTCAAACGCTCGGTGCTGATCGCCGGGCACGCCACATCGATTAGTCTCGAGCCCATGTTCTGGCGCGCGTTGGAAACATGCGCGCGCAAGCGGGGCCGTCCGATCAACGCCCTGGTCGCTGAAATCGATTTGGCGCGACTCGAAGCGAAACCGACGCCCAATCTCACATCGGCGATCCGCCAGTGGTTGTTTGCGGCTGCCTTGGAGAGTGGATGATGCCCGAGCTCAATCACACGATCATCTGGTGCAGCGACAAGCAGCGCTCGGCCGGGTTTCTGACTCAGATTTTGGACTTGCCAGCCGCTCGAACCTTCTTCCATTTCCTCGTCGTGGACCTCGATAACGGCGTGTCGCTCGACTATTATGAGAAAGAAGGGCCGGTCTCCCCCCAGCATTATGCCTTCCTGGTCAACGACGATGAGTTCGACGCAGCGTTCGCCCGCATCCAGGAGGGAGGGCTAAGCTATTGGGGGGACCCGGCGCGGACGCAGCTCGGCCAGATCAACGATCATTTCGGCGGCCGTGGAGTCTACTTCGCCGACCCCGACAACCATCTCATGGAATTGATCACGCGACCGTACGGCTCGGACTCGGAGCTTTAGCGCGCGAGCAGTATCCGGGCTTGTCCCGCGATCTGCGCAAGCATTGGCGCGCTCACCTGTCCCTCCGCCCGCGCTCGCGAAACGAGCTTGCGGAATTGGTCGATCCGAGCGCGCTGCTCCGCGATCCAGGCGTCTACCTCCGCGTCGGGGTCGTTGCCGCGGGTGCGGGCGAGGAATTCGATCCGAAGCTGCTCGAAGTCGCGCGCCAGACCGGCGGTGAGGAGCCGTTCCCACGGATCGGCGGGAACGAAGCGCGCCACCTGCTGCTGGGCCCAGTCGAGGCCTAAAGCTTCGCCCAGCTTGGTATAAGCGCGGGTCAGCGAAAGCTCGTCCACCTTGCGCCGCGCGGCGAGTGCCGCGATTCCGAATACGCCGTCGAGCTCGTACAGGCGGACCAGCCCCCGCACGATATCCTCGCTCGCCCCAAGTGCGACGAGCCTGTCGCGCCGGGCGGCCGCTTCGCTACGGACTTCCGAACGAATAAGCTTGGTCGCCGCAGCCGAGATCTTGCGGACACCCGGCTCGAGCTGACCGCAGAGCGTGCTGACTCGCGTCTCTCCAGGAGACGAGCGAAGGATGTCCGACAGATGCGCGCGCACGGTTGCCGCGGCGATCGAGAAAAGCTCGACACGGACGCTTTCGGGGAGGGAGTCTTCCTCCATCTCGCGCCACAGCTTCTCGAGGTCGAGCAAGCGTTCCACCACCAGGAATGCCGATATGACCTGCTGGAGCGACGCACCTTCTTCTTCGGTAAGGTCGAATGCCACGCCCGGCCCGAGGCGATTGACCAGGCGATTGGCCACCCTCGTGGCAACAATTTCGTGGCGTAGGCGATGCGCCCGGATGGAATCCGCATGGGCCTTGCGCATGGCCTTCGGAAAGGCCTCGAACAGTTCCGGCTCGAGGAGCGGATCGTCGGCCAGATGCAGCTCTTCCGCCGCATCCTGGAGCACCAGCTTGGAAATGGACATGACGACCGCGAGTTCCGGCCGAGTCAGTCCGCGATTCTCCTGCAGACGCCGGATCAGTTCCTCACTTGGGGCCAGACCCTCGACTTTGCGGTCGAGCCGTCCGGCATTCTCAAGAAGCTCGATCGTCCGGATTTGACCTGGCAGGGCCGCAGCTCCCCCTGCTTCGGCGATGGACAGCGCCAGGGTCTGCAGGCGGTTATCCTCGAGGACGAGATCCGCCACATCGTCGGTCATGCGTTCGAGCAGCGCATTTCGTTTCTCGAATGTGAGCTTTTTCTCCTGCATCTCGCGATTGAGCGGGATCTTGATATTGACCTCATTGTCCGAGCAATCGACGCCGGCGCTATTGTCGATGAAGTCGGTGTTGATGTGCCCTCCCCGCTCGGCGAATTCGATGCGTCCCGCCTGCGTGATGGCGAGATTGGCCCCTTCGCCGATCACCTTTGCGAGCAATTCATCGGCACTCACCCGAAGCGCATCGTTCGACGGGTCGCCCACGTCCACCTGGCTCTGCGTCGAGGCTTTGATGTATGTCCCGATGCCGCCGAACCAGAGCAGATCGACCGAGCTCTTCAAGATCGCATTGATCAGCGACATGGGGTCCAGCGACTTCGCGTCAGTCCCGAGCAAAGCCCGAATCTCGGGGCTGAGATCAATGCTCTTCTGAGTCCGCGGAAAGATGCCGCCGCCCTTGGAAAGGAGCTTGCGGTCGTAATCGTCCCAACTTGAGCGCGGCAGATCAAACATGCGCTTGCGCTCGGCCCAACTGGTTTCCGGGTCGGGATCGGGATCGATGAAGATGTGGCGGTGGTCGAAGGCCGCGACCAGCTTGATTGCCTTGCTCAGCAGCATGCCATTGCCGAACACGTCGCCAGACATGTCGCCACAGCCCGCCACCGTGACCGGGTCCGACTGAACATCCACCCCCATTTCGAGGAAGTGGCGTTGCACGGAAATCCACGCACCTCGCGCGGTGATTCCCATCGCCTTGTGGTCGTAGCCGTTCGAACCGCCGCTCGCGAAAGCATCACCGAGCCAGAAATTGCGCTCCAATGCGATCGCATTGGCGATGTCCGAAAAGGTCGCCGTGCCCTTATCCGCTGCGACGACGAAATAGGGGTCATCACCGTCGTGAGTGACCACCTCCTCCGGGTGAACCACCTTGTTGTTGACGAGATTATCGGTGACCGAGAGCAGTGAACGGATGAAGATACGATAGCTCTCCGTGCCTTCCGCGAGCCAGGCGTCGCGATTGCTCATCGGCGGAAGCTGCTTGGGATAGAATCCGCCCTTCGCGCCCGTCGGAACGATCACAGCATTCTTGACCAGTTGGGCCTTCATCAGGCCGAGGATCTCCGTGCGGAAATCGTCGCGCCGGTCCGACCAGCGAAGCCCGCCGCGCGCGACCGGCCCACCGCGGAGGTGAATGCCCTCGATCCGTGGACTGTAAACCCAGATCTCTCGCCACGGGACCGGTGCCGGAAGCCCCGGGACGAGCGAGGAATTGATCTTGAAGGCGAGCGCTTCGGCCGCTGCCGGAGCAAAAGCATTGGTGCGCACGATCGCTTCGATGAGAGCGCGCAGGCGCCGGAGGATTCGATCATCGTCGATCGATCGAACCTTGGCCAGCGAGCTGTCGAGATCGCCGTGAATATGGCCGATGCGCTGCTCGCGATCCTGTTCCGAAGGATTGTGCGCGGTGACGAACAGATCGATCAGCGCCCGCGTCGCCGCGGGGGCACGGCGCAGCGCATCGACGACGGTGACGAGGCCAAAGCTGCTGCCCGTCTGACGCAAATAGCGGAACCAGGCACGCAGCCACACAACGGACTGTGTATCGAGATCGGCGTAGAGAACGAGCTGATTGAATTCGTCGTCCTCCGCGGAACCGCGCAGGACGCTCGCGATCGAGCGCTCGATCTCGCCTATGCGACGCAGGATCGCTTCCAAGTCGGCTTCGCTGGCGATCTCGACACGGAAATCGTGGACATAGCCGAGCCCGCTTGCGAGCGCGGTCGGGATTTCCTCGAGGACTCGGAAACCGAAATTTTCGAGCACGGGAACGACTTCGGACAAAGGGATCAAGCCGCCAAGCCGGTAGGTCTTCAGCCGAAGCTGCGCGGGAGGATCGCTCGGCACCCGCCACACGCGGACGTCGCGATCGTCATCGTCGTCGAGCGCGCACAGGCGCAGAATGTCGGCCGCCCCCTCGTCCGGTGCGGTGCGCGCGCGATAGCCGTCGGGAAAGGCGCCCATGTAAGTCAGTGTCAGCCTGGTCGCGCGGGCAGCGCCTGCTGCCTCGATCAGCTCGGCCTCGACCGCCGGCGCCCAGCCGCGGACCATCTCGACGACGGCGGCATCAAGCTCCTGCTGGTCGGGGATCGGCGCGTCCTCGGCGATGTACTGGGTATAGCGGATCAGCGCGAGGTCTCCGTCCCCGAGCTCGACCGACCAGCTGGTGATCTCGCGACCCACTTCATTCTCGAGCAGCCTGGCGATGGCGGTCCGCCGCGAGGTCGTCAGCTCCTCGCGCGGGAGCCACACGAAGGTGAAGAGCTGACCCTTCAAGATGCTGCGCACCTGCAGCAGCGCCGGGCGCGGGCGGTCGGCAAGCGACATCGCCATCATCACCAGCTCGCGTACCGATTCATATTCGATCGTGATCAGCAGATCGCGCGGCAGAGAGGCGACGGCGTGGCGCAGGGCTTTGCCGGAATGCCCCTTGGGGTCGAAGCCGAAATCCTCGTCCAGCTGCTCGAGCCGACGCCGCAAGACGGGAACTTCCTCGGGGGGAACGCGCAGGGCCTCGCTGGTCCAGAGGCCCGCATGCACGCCGATACCGACGACCTTCTCTTTATCGCGAAGGGGAACCACAACGAGGTCGAGCGGAACGCGGCGGTGAACGGTCGATTTGCGCTCGGCCTTCGCCATCAGCGGGGTTTCGCCTACGCTTTCCAGATAATGCATGGCGCCGAGGCAGCCGCCTTCATCGGTTGGGGCACCGGGGATGCTGAAAATGCCGAGCGAGTCCGAAGGCTGCTCATAGGGCTTCTCGACATGATAGCCGAGCAAGGTCATCGCCCCTTCCGCGAACCAGTTCAGGAGAGCGCGGCCTTCGGGATCGGCAATCGCGGCCGCGTCCGAACGCATTTTGTCTTGAAGCTGATGCCAGTCGCGAACCGCAAGACGGACATCGCCGAGGACTCGACGCAGGTCCGCCGCGAGCTCCTGGCGGCCGCGGGCATCGGCGCGGTCGAGCTCCAGGTACATCATGGATTCGCGGCGGGTCTTGTCGTCGCATAGAGGCTCGAGCTCGCGCAGCTCGCCGTTTTCATCGCGAGTCACGCAGACGACTGGGTGGAGCAGACGGTGGATCGCCAGCTGTTTGGCGGCGATTGCGTTAGCTACGGAATCCACGAGGAACGGCATGTCGTCGTTGACGATGCCGATTCTCATCCTGCGGCGCCCGGCCTCTCCGCCGGTCGAACTCGATCGCCAGCGCGAGTTCGCCCCGCTTCCGAAGACCAGCGACCTTCGCCAGGAATTCCGCAGCTTCGCTCTCCGCGTCGCGCGACAGGTCCTGGGTTTCGCCGGGAAGCGCATTACGGGTCAGCGCCTTGCGAATGGACTCGACCAGCGGCTGAGGCAGGCGCGTGTGGGCCGTCATGAAATGATGTTGCTCCGCGAATGGGCGATTGCGCGCGGCCTATAGCCCTACGCTCCCGAGGGGGACAACCCCGGGTCTCCACTTGCGGTGTCGAAGTGTGACGGCGCTCAGGCGGCGTGACGGATCGCTCGCTCGACGAGCGCCTCATCGTCGACGATGGCGATGGGCTCGTGGAGGCCGTCGGCGGAGCGGCGCGTGACGATCACGGCAAACTCCTCTTCGGCGGGCAATTCAGCGAGCGAGAGAGCCGGCGCGGAACGCAGCTTCGCCCGCGCCCGCTCACCGCGCGAGTCCGGTTTCGGCTCGGGACGGCGAGCCTCACGCTCAAGTCCGACCAAGGCCTTGAGACCGCCGACCTGCCTCTCGATAAACTCCTTGAAGCCGCCGAGCGCGATCTGCTGGCGCTGGGCGTAGGACAAGGCCGCGGCAAACTCGGTCAGGCGCGCTTTGTCATAATCGACACCGAAGACGAGCTTGACGATCGGCGTCATCGGCGCGCGCGCCTGCACTTTCATGCCCGATTCCTCGAGCAGCTCGGCATATTCTTCCGGGCTTAGTTGAGCCGCGACCGCGAAATCATAGGCCAGCGACAGCGCCTTGTAGAGCGCGGAGCGAGTGCGGCCTTCGCCCGCCTTGACGGCGTCCGCCGTCTCGCGCGCCGCCGACAGGCGATCCGCGAGCCCGGCATTCTCGTCGAGCTCTATGATCGGCGTCTCGTCGGCATCGCTGAGCGGGCCGTCTTCCCAAGCAAAATGAGGCGCCGGCGCGACATCGGCCGGCGCCTCAGGGGGGTTAAACTGCGGTTCGGCCGATGGGCCGTCCTCCCACGTCAAATGCTCGTCAACAGATGCGTCGGGAGCGCCGACAGCCAGCTCCGTGAGCTCGAGCGGTTCGTCTTCGCCGCCGTCGACTCCATGTCTCCGAGCGCCCCATTCGGCCGGCGTGGCGGCCTTTTTCCAGTTGATGACGCCATAGATGAAATCGATCGTGTCGCCGTCGGACGAGAAGGGCATGAGGATGCCGCGATAGCAGATATTCTCGCTGCGCTGATTTTCGAACTCGGCTTCGAAACCCACGGGCGCACGATTGGCGATGATTTGCATGTAATGGTCGGTCAGACGCGACAGGAGCGAGCGGCTCGGAACGTCGTCGATAACGCGCGTGTCCTCCTCGAGGCCGCATTCGTCGCGGATCGCCGGGCCGATGTAGGGAAGCGCGGGATTGCCGCGGCCGCTGGTGAAATCCAGGAGCACGCTGTTGGCGGCAAAGTCCCGCACACTCTCCGGCTGGAGGTCCTCGATGGACGGAAAGTCGCGCCCTTCGAGAAGGGAAGCCCAATAATTGTACGCGCGCACGTGCATTCGGCGCTCGTCGGTGCCGATCGCCGCCGCGACGTCCTCCGCCATCGTTTCGGAAGCAGCCGGCGCATCGAAATCGCTCGGATGCTCGCGGTAACTATCCATTATTGCCCGCCCCACTTGCGTCCAATTCGGGGCAAGAATGGCTCAGCGCAGTTACGATAACGTTAAGCATAACTCTTGAACGAAGAAGGACAGTTCCAGCCTTGCCCGATGCGCGACCCGCTGATAGGGGGCGCGCACCTCCCGTAGAGCCAAGCCGCTTTAGCTCAGCTGGTAGAGCACATCATTCGTAATGATGGGGTCGTGGGTTCGAGTCCCTCAAGCGGCACCACCCCTTCCACATGGAAGCGGCAACGTTCCCACGCGAATGTGCGTAAACCTTACCGTCGCATTTGGGACTGGTTTGGGACACAAAACGACCGGCCCGCACAGTCGCGTAGAAAGGGCAGTTCGTCGAACCCCCGAAAGGGGATCGGTGAAACAATTCTTGTCGGCGCAGGGTGCTCTGGGCAGTGTTGGTGAATGGCTAACATTGATCAATTCTCCGTTGCGGCGATCCCCATCGATATGATGTTTAATGACACCGCACTGGCAGTCGGACCGCATTCGTATGGGAAGAGGGCGGGCGGCGCTTTCTGATCACAAACGTGCGAGCCTGACCGCGATCGAGAATGCCAGAGCCGCTCCCGGTGAGCGGGGCTCCGACAACGTAGCCGTGCGCGTGCATTTCCGTACGTTCGGACTGTGCTGTGTTGTCGAGGACCTTGGAATTGGCGTGCTTGTGCACCCGACCGACAAAAAGCGAGTGCGTCTCATCCACTTTGGGGAGTCTTTGGGTAAGCGCGCCCGGCCCGGCAAATTCACCACCTAAGCTATTGGCCACCCAAAGCAGACATGCGGAGCCGCTGTGGGATGACTGGACTTGGCGGCCACTCGGGCTCAGTCTCCGTGGATAGTTGTGGCAGCAGGAACGGGTATGCCTCAGATCAAGATGAGTTCGGCTTCGCCACGCATTCTAAAAACTCGTCCAGTAATTGCGTCCCCGCCGGACGAGCCGCTTGTTCGGGGGCATGGAGACATCGATTATATCTGCGCTGGCTGCGACCGTATCATCGCGGAGAACATTGAGCGCGACGAAATCAAGAATCTCGTGTTCGAATGTTCGGGTTGCGGCATGGACAACCAGATCCCCTGACACTCGTCATCGACGAATGACACCTGTCTTTCGATGCAATCTCGAAATGCTGGGCACTTCAGTCGCTTAAACTCGTTTAAAACTCAGGTTGTATGGAGCCTTTGTGTCCAAGGACCGGATTGTGGCTGTCGGCTTACTGACGGAAAACGATTTGAATTTGTTGGGAGATTCCTTCACGCGCTTGTGGCAGGTGGAGGATACGCCGTGCTTCTCGCAGCTGCTGGAAGCGATCGACGAAGCCGACCGGGAAATCAGACGCGAAAGGGATGCTTTAGCGAGCCCTGGCAGTGTCGAGTAGGAGGCGATCGCGTACGCCAATCGCCGTCGCGAGATCCTGATAACGCTCAGCCAATTCGAGATGAGCCCGCCGTGCTTTCAAATGCACGGCTTGTTTTGCAGCGGTCCTCTCCTCTGAGGCGCGACGAGCGAAATAGACACCATCACCTTCCATGAGTTTGACCCCCGAAGTCGCGCGGGGAGCAAGGTAAGTCCCGCGAATCGCTCAAGAAAACCGCTTTTCACGCATCGTGCTTTCAAATGGATGAATGATCCCGATCGAATGACGGCGCGTGCGGATTTTACGCCGTGTTGAAGGGGCAAGGCCGAGAGTGTGTCGCGCGCCCTAGCTTGCCGCTGCCCTCAGAACGCTTCACCCGTCGCTCTGGACGCAGTAATACGCGGCGGACGCGTTTCTCAAAGTGCTTATGTCTGCCTTCCACCCGAAGCGGACATTAGCCAAGTGTCCCGCTTCCAGCCCGCGGCCCTAACCACTCTCAGTCCGATGATAGTGCCGGTGTGGCATCAACGAGCATCCTGGCGGTTACACTGATCGGGTTGATTACAGTCGTTGCCCCCGCATGTGCAGCTATGTCCTCGTTATCCGTCGCTTGGATCGATACAGCGATCGGAATGGAGGGAGCCAGCGCACGCGCTGTAAGGACTACAAGAATTGACGTATCGTCGCGGCCAGCTGAAACGATCAGAGCTGATGCGCGGTCAATGCGAACTGCGCTCAGGACTTCGTTGCTGCTCGCGTCACCTTGGACCACTGCGGCGCCAATTGTGCGGGCGGCATTGATGGCCTCGGCGGAACAATCAATCACAACCAACCGGGTCGCGGGAACTCCCCGGCCCACTAACTCTTCGGCCGCTTTGCTCCCGCTTCGGCCAAAGCCAGCAAGCACAACATGGTTGCAAAGGTTCTTTTGAATTTGCTTCATGCGCCACCGCTCCCAGCTCCGTTTGAAGAGCAAGTCAAAGGCCGTGCCAAGAAAGATCAGCCAGATAAACAGCCGGATCGGCGTGATCAGGAAGGCGTCGATCAAACGGGCCCGTTCGCTAACGGGCACGATATCCCCGTACCCGACCGTGGTGATGGTTATAGCTGTGAAATAGAGCGCGTCTGAAAAGGTCAGCTCTCCGTCGAGGTCGCGGAAGCCACCTCGGTCGAACCAGATCAGACAAAAGGCCGTCACGAGCAGACCGACGGCCAGTCCTGCCCGAAAGATGAGCTTGCGCCACGGACCAGCTGTAGGGCGCCGGGACAGGGATAGGTCGGTGCTTGTCACCATCGAGACTCCGCCGCGCCAGCTTTTGGAACGACCGTCACCAACCAGAGTTTCCCATGCCCTTATAAAAGCACAAGCGCAGTGTCCGCTTTCGACCCAAAGCGGACATTCTCCGGCCGGCTGTTATAAGCGCAGAAGACTTGAGGGGGGGCATCATGGCCCGCGTCTTTCTGAGCTACGATCACGATGACCGTGCGCGAGCGGCGCTCATAGCCGGGGCAATCGAGAAAGCCGGTCACTCAGTTTGGTGGGATGAACGCATCGCGGCGGGTGCCGAATATAATAGCGAGATCGAAGGGGCAGTCGAAAGAGCCGATGCTGTGGTGGTACTTTGGTCCGAGCGCTCGGTTCGCTCAGCTTGGGTACGTGACGAAGCTGCTGAGGGTCGCGACCGCGGCAAGCTCATTCCGGCGACAATAGATGGCACAAAGCCGCCGATGGGCTTTCGTCAATATCAGACGATTGACCTTTCCCGGCGCAAACGCAGCGGGGGATTGCAGAACCTAGATAATCTGCTCCGCGCGGTCGGCGACATAGCCCAAGGGCAGGCAGTCGAGCGCGCCACGGCACGCCCGGTTCACGTACATGCTCGCGACAGCCAAGCCCGCAACTTCAAATGGCCGCTGTTCGCCGCGGTTGTCCTGGTACTGCTCGCCGCCGGGACGTTCGTCATCTGGCGTCCCTCCGCTAACCCCTCGACTCCGGTAGTTGTTGTGATCCCCGCCGACCGTTCGGCCCGAGCGGATGAAATGGCGCAAAATCTTCTGGTGAAGCTTGGAAGTCTCCGCTCCGCGAAAACGAACGTCCTGCGATTAGTCGGTGCGAACAGGGATGGAGAAACCCGCACAGATTTTATCTTCGAAACGTCCGGCAGCGGTTCACCCCGACTCTCAATGGCCAATCTGGCGCTCCTCGCGGGAAAGGATCGGACCCTTTTGTGGTCCAAGGATTTCCGCCAGGACACGGATGGACAAGGCGATCTGGAGCAACAGATGGCCTACACCGCAGGGCAAGTCATGGACTGCGCGGTTGAAGGATCGGAGGCGCGCCAAGACCGCATCAACCAGGATACGTTCAAGCTGTTCCTGAACGGCTGCGCCCTCTTCGCTGAAAAGTATCGCACGGATCCTCAGGGCGTCGTTCCGATCTTCCTGCGGGTCGTTGAGACCTCCCCGCGATTTCAGCCGGCCTGGCGCAAGCTCCTGTTAGCTGAGTCGCTGTTCACACGCACGGAGAGGTTGTTGAACCGCTTCACGCCAGCGAGGCTTCCGGATCACATTGCCGCCGCGCGCAAGCTGAACGCCGATATGCCGGAAATCTATGTCGCCGAAAGCGCACTCGTTCCTATCAACGCCTTTGCAAGGCGGTCGGGGCTACTCGATCGCGCTATCCAGCTCGACTCAGACAATCCTGACCTGCTGCTGATGCGCGCAGAATTTTACGCGGGCGTCGGGCGAATGGCGGAGTTTGTCGATGACGCCAACCGTGCCGTTGAGCTTAACCCGCTCTCCCCGGGTCTGCGCAGTCATCTCATTGCGGATCTGGCATACGCGGGCCGCCTTGAAGCCGCCCGACAGGAGCTGCAGCGTGCGGAGCAGCTTTGGCCCGATTCCGGGGCAATCGACGATGCGCGCTTCCGTCTCAACAACCGGTACGGAGATCCGAAGCTCGCGCTGCAGATGTTCAGGTCAGGCAAGATGCGATTTCAGCCGATGGTCAGCCCGATGATCGAGGCGTTCCTGATTGCACGGATTGACCCGGTGGAAGTCAATGTGGAGCGGGCCATGGCCGAAGTGGAAAAGCGCGTATCCACCGACCCACGGGCGCTGGGAGACCTCATCCAGGCAGCGGGGGAGTTCCATCGCGAAGAGGAACTGTACGGCGTGCTGCAGAATTGGCCTGATAGCGACGCGCTCCGAGGACTGGGAGAAGTGTTGTTCCGGCCCACGCTCGCGGCATTTCGCCGGGATTTGAGATTCATACCGCTCGTCCATCGCGCCGGCCTGGTCGCTTACTGGCGCAGCAGCGGCAAGTGGCCGGACTTCTGCTTCGAGTTGGCGTTCCCGTACGACTGCAAAAAAGAGGCCGCTAAGCTGGAGGGCTGAAGCCTGATCCCAAAGGGTAGAGTACTCACTCGAGGTGACAAGACTACAACCGAGAGGTGTCCGTTTTCGACCCATTGCGGACATTTGCGTGTAGGCTGCTATATTGGGCTCCGGCGGCGTGAGGGGGGCGTGTGGCACGTGTCTTCTTGAGCTACGACCGGGATGATATCGGCCGAGCACAGTCAATCGCTCGGCTGCTGGAGAGCGCGGGCCACTCGGTCTGGTGGGACCGTCAAATCAGGGGCGGCGCGCAGTTTAGCAAAGAGATTGAGCAGGAATTGGAACGGGCGCAGGCGGTGCTCGTCCTATGGTCAGAACGCTCAGTTCAGTCTGCGTGGGTCAGAGACGAGGCCGCCGCAGGGCGCGATAGCGGTCGACTGGTTCCCATACTCCTGGATCACGCCACACCACCTTTGGGATTTCGGCAATATCAGAACATCGATTTGAGGAAGTGGAAGGGCCAGGGGCGAAGCCGCGACGTCAGCCAATTGCTAGCGTCGATCGAAGGCCTCTCAGGCCAGACAACGTTGCGGCCGCATCCGGAAGAAGGCTCGGATTGGACAGAGCGCCGTTGGCCGATGCGCGCAATCTCCGTCGTCGCGATCGTCCTACTACTTGCCGTCGCCGCCCTGCTTTTACTGCGAAACGGCCGCGAGCCGGGAGTTCGGACGATCGTCGTCCAAGCCGCTGACAACTCGCGGTCGAACGAAACCGCTGCCCAGGATCTGTTTGTACGACTCACGACTCTCCAGACAGCAAACGCGGGCTTGATGCGGTTGCGACGCGCTGAGCCTGGCGCGTGGGTCAAAGCCGACCTCATCTTCGAAGCGGCGGCAAGTCGTGATGCGCAGCACATCGGTCAAAGTCTCGCGCTGTTGGATGGCAAAGATCGAGCAGTCTTGTGGTCAAAGGATTTCGAACAGAGCTCTGGCAGCCTTGCCGACTTGAAATTGCAGGTTGTCTATACGGCAGCTCGGGTCCTCCAATGCGCGCTTGAAGCCGTCCCTCCGGGGAAGCGACGCGTCGACCAGCCGACGCTCAAACTCTACCTGAACGGCTGTGCCCGCTTGGTCGAGAATTATGGCAAGGGCACAGCGAGCCTGATTCCGGTCTTCTCAGAGGTCGTTAGAAACTCTCCCGACTTTCGCGCCGCATGGGGGAAGCTGCTGTTGGCCGATGCGAGTGTCATGGGGCAGCAACCCTCGGCTGAAACAGAAGCAACGGCTCGCGAGCACCTGCGCCAGGCGCGGAAGATTGATCCGAACATGCCGGAGGCCACGCTCCTCGAGGCGAGCTTCCTCCCGCTTTCTTCGTATCAGCAGGCGCTAAGATTATTTGATAGCGCGAAGCGCCAAAATCCTGACGATCCCAATGTGCTAACTTCCCGCGCCGATGGGCTACTTGCCGTTGGACGCATGCAAGAGTCCATCGAGGATGCAAAGCGCGCAGCTGATCTAGATCCTTTGTCGCCGTGGTCGCGTGCATCTTACATTCTGACGCTGGCGTACGCAGGTCGCGTGGATGCCGCACAAAAGGAATTGCAAACGCTCGAGCAATTATGGCCGGGAACCGGCATTTTGCAGGAAATTCAATTTCGTTTCCATCTTCGGTTTGGAGACCCGAAGAAAGCGCTTGAGATGGCGAAATCGCTAGATATCGGGGGGGAGAACCAACAACGTTTTCTTCTCGCGCGAGCCAATCCGACGGAGCAGAATATTGATTACATGATCAGTCGTGCGCGCCGCGGTCCCGATTTTTTGGGATTTATGGCGCAGGCTCTTGGCGAATTTGGTCGGAATGAGCAGTTATTCGCGCTCCTCAGCAATTGGCCGAATCGCAACGATGTTCAAAGCCTCGGCAATGTGTATTTTCGTCCAGCCCTGAATGGACTGCGTCACGATCCACGCTTCATACAGATAGCAGCTAAGGCGGGCCTCGTCTCATATTGGAAGAGTACCAACCACTGGCCAGATTTTTGCAATGAGCCCGACCTTCCGTACAACTGCAAAGAAGCAGCCAATCAGGTCACACTCTGACGAATGTTCAAGATCCGCTTTCGACCCATTGCGGACATTAGCCTGTGCGTAGCCGATTTTCGTCCGAAAGAAGGCCGTGGGCACCTTCGCTTGGGGAACTGCTACGTTGATTTACCTCGGTGTGGTTGCAACGCTGCTTACTTCATCGTCTTCCCCAGCGACTATGATCGTCTCGTCGCCATTCGCTCGTTGCAAATGCAGAATGCGGCGGTTCTGCACGCTGCGCCATCCGACTGCCACAATGAGTGAGAAAACGCCGAGTCCGAACAATATAGCCATGAGACTTGAAGCCGAGCCAGTCATCAGGATTTACCCCTTGTGAAGTTAAGCAACAGTTGGGGCCGTAACGATCGATCGTGATGGATGGATGCCTAAGGAGAGTTCACCCTCCCGTTTCGGGACGCTAGTGCGCGTGCCGTTCGACGCGAATGGCTGCTTTCGACCTAAAGGGGACACTCAACGTATGGATGTTGCGCCGTGGTCACCGCGGCGAACAAAGGGGTCCTTGTCAGGAACTCGACAGACGGAGGCCTGTTACCGGGGCATGAGCGGCGATCCATTAGTCCGCTTGGGGTTGACGTAAATCGATGGGGAACAAGCGAAAAAACTTGGGCGTTCCGGTTCCATGAATGACAAAGATGAAGGTCTATATTTTGCGAAATGCGAGCGTCGTGAACGAGAACTGAGTTGCCGCAGCCCCGACCCGCGCGTAGCCGCAGCGCATGCCGAGATGGCTGACAGGTACGAGGCTCTTGCCGTGATCTTCGGCACGAAACATCCGAGCGACATTCCCCCCGATTATCACTGAGACCTTCGTCTCAAGTCGCCCTGAGCCCAAGATACCAGGTAGATCTCGGCCTTCTTATTACCGACAATGTGTGAACGCGGCATGCGTTTGATTGCGCTTCGACGATCTAATTCGCGACGGCGTGACCGGGTAACGCAGACGGCACTCAAACAACTTAGGTTCGTTTTGCTCACAGTTAGTGAGGTGTATGCGTGAAGGAACGCATCGTAGCGGTCGCCCTGCTCACACAGCAAAATGTGGACCAGCTCGGCTCAACGTTAGAGTGTGTTTGGCCGGTAGCTAAGCCAACCCGTCACCAGCGCCTTGTTGCCAAGACGATAGCCTGAGTTGTTTCGGTGCTCCGCGCGCAACCGATAGGTTGCCTGGGCTCCCCAGCCGAAACGGCCCCGCTGGCCCTTGATCGTTGCGGACGGTTCAATGTCCCACGTCCCGCTGCCCGTCTGCATTGCAATATTCGACGAAGGTCCCATCGCTATCCTTGATGCCGGATTTTCCGGTTGGGCCCCACACGCCCAACGTCACATGAGCGTTGACGTGTTCGCTCTGCACGAGGCGGTACGAGGCGGACGCGAGCGTGTCGCCGAACCCGTCCGTTTTCTCCTTCTCGACCTCCATCGGCATCGTCGGATCGAGTCCCGACCATCTCATCCGGTTCCAAGCATATTGCGGCGAAACCGTCAGGGTGAGGTTGTCGGTGACGCCGTACATAAGGTCGAGCATGGCCATGTCCATCGTCATGCTCTTTGCGCGCATCATGTAACCGGAATCGAACAGCTCTTGGTCGCCGACCTTGTGCGTCCCGTGCCGGTTGGTCGCGCTCCAGTCGAAGTGCTGATACCGGACGCCGATCATGAACTCTCCGCGAGTAGGCGTATGAATGATGCCCTGCGGGCGACTGTCCGAACTGTGCCAAAGGCGACTGTATTACTGGGTCGCGGGTGGCGTGGCGTGGGCTTCCGTCAGCTTTCCACCCATTGCTTGCCGCCCTTCCGGCCTAGCTCGGCGGCGGCGCGCGAAAGCCCGATCGTATCTTCAATCTCGCCCGTGGCCGATCTTGCCACCATTAAGGCGCGGCCATTGCATCAGCGGGCGCATCTCGCGCGCGGGGGCCTTTAGGCAACGTGATGTTCCGTGCCAGCAAGCATCACCGTGCAGTCCGGATGCGCCCGTTTGACGGCATCAATCGCCTCGTCCAGGCTCGCTGCTTCAACAACTTCAGTGTGACCCAGCCCGGCTGGGGCCTCACCGGCGGTGCCTCGTGTCTTACTGTTGATCCAGTATTCTCGCCAAAGGGCTTCCTTGCCCCGCTTAACGATTGCGACCTTGAAGCTGCTCACTTCCACCTCCCTGCTAAGCCGTTGAAAACAAGGTTCTAAACGATCGTCGACTCTCAGCTCGGTGTCGCAGCACAATTGCGCCTCCAATCGTCATCCATCGAACCTTGTATCGCGGCCTGCTCGACTCCGATTGGCGCGGCGGTTACGCGGGCTCACGGATGGACGGCGCCGGCGCCGCGGCCGCGTCCGGAAGTCCGGCATCGGCCGCCATCGGAGCCACCTCGCCCGCCTCGGCCAGGAACTCGCGCTGGTCGAAGAAGTGCGCGCGCTTCAGCCGCTTCTTAATCGACAGCGACGGGTTGTCCGCGGTCGGTCCATCGCACGCGGCCTCGACGTGACTGCCCGGCGCGGCTTCGACACAGTCGGACGGGGACCCGGCGGACCCAGACGCGGCGACAGCCACAGCCGGAGCGTGCTCTACCGGGTGCGGCGCGAACGCGGGCTCGGCGAAGAGCGGATCGGCCTGAGCCGGAGCCTCGAATGCGGGATCAACCTGGCCGGCCGCGGCAATTTCCTCCTCGTTCCGGCGCTTGCGGCGGCGCATGACCGCCCCAACGCCGATTAGGCCGAGCAGCCCGAGCCCCGCTGCACCGGCAATCGGCAGCATGGTGTTCGACGCGGTGGGCGCATCCTGCGCCGGCGGCGGTGCCGCGAAGGCAGGCGCGGTTGCGGCCGGCCTTGCACCAAGCGGAACGGGCGCTGCCGCGACGGTCTTGGCCGGTTCGGCGATAGATACGGCGACCGGTGCCCGCGCGCCCCGCGGCGCGGGGGTTGCTAGGCGAACCGTCGCCGGGCGCGAGCGCGTGGCGGCCGTTGACGCCACCGTCGTCTTACGCGCGGCAGGCTTAGATACGACTTCCGCCGCGACTGGATCAACGGCGGTGTCAACGACAATCGGCTCCGCGGCAGGGGGTTCGGCCGCAATCGGCACCGGAGTCACATCGACGACCGGAGGTGGTGTGGCGACATCCGGATCGACGCTCTGCGCGAACAAAGGAGCTGAGGAAAAAGCGAGGACCGCGGCAATCGCCGTCATCGCGGGGCGAATTATTGTGTGTCTGTGGGTCATGATAAGGGGCAACGAACGGTAGACCACTATGGGTACGCGTTTTCGGCGTACTGGAACGGGATAATGAAGCCCCGGTCGGGAATGAGGATTACCAGCACTTAGCTAGCGTCCGCTTTCCACCCAAAGCGGACGCTGCGCGGTAACCGAGATCACATCGGCGCACCTTGCGTGTTCGAACAATCACTGCGGCGCCGAGGTTTCGCTGATTTTATCCGCCTGCGATCGGATGAGGCGCAGCAAGCGCCCGTTGGCGTCGTCAGTGAGCAGATAGACTTGGCCCTCCGGCGAAATACGAACGTCGCGGATTCGGGCCTTGAGACCGAGCAACCAGCGCCCTTCCTCTGCCAGGAGGCCCGTCTTGGCGCCGACGCGCACTTGAACGAACATTCGGGCAGCAAGGGCACCGACTAGCAACCGGCCTTCCCAATCGGGAAAGACGCTGCCGTGATATACAACGAGCCCCGAAGGCGCGATCGATGGTGCCCAAAAAAAGCGCGGGTCCGTCATCCCATCAACATGCTGACGATCTGTGATCAGCTTGCCATCATAGTCGATTCCGAACGATGCAAGCGGCCAACCGTAATTGTGGCCCGCAACGAGTTCGTTGATTTCATCGCCGCCCCTTGGGCCATGCTCATGTTCCCAAACCGTGCCGGTCACCGGGTCTCGAGCCAGGCCCTGTGGGTTGCGGTGACCAAGCGTGTAGATTTCGGGAGCATAGCCGGCACGCCCGACAAAGGGATTGTCAGGCGGCACGCCGCCGTCACGCGTCAGCCGTAGAATCTTGCCGAGGTGCGTCAAACGATCCTGGGCTCTGTCGCGATAATCGAAACCGTCGCCGATGGTCAGGAGCAAGGTTTTGTCGGGCAGGAAGAGCAACCGGCCGCCCGGATGTGACGGCGCTTTCTTCAGCGTGTTGGTCCGGAAGATGACCCGACCATCGATCAGTCGCTCGCCTTTTAGACGACCCTTCCAAAGCGCAGTCCGGTTTGATTCTTCCGTTCCTTCGGCGAATGCGATGTAAATAGTGCGATCCGTCGCGAAATCGGGATCGAGTGCGACATCCAGCAGTCCGCTGTCTTCCTTCTGGAGAATTTTCACCGGGCCGCCTGGCAGACGAGGCGATGCGCGCCCGTCCTCTTGAATGATGCGCAAACCACCATGCTTTTCGCTAACGAGGAAGCTTCCATCAGGCAGAAAGGCCAGCGACCACGGCGCGGAGAGCGGTGGGCCGATCTGCTCCACTTCGAAGTGGTCTGCGGGGGGCACCAACACGCGATCGAGAGCGACCGCTCGCTCGCGATTGGTTTGCCCGGCGATGGGCCGAAGCGGAAGGGCCGCTATTAAAAATATCAGACCGTAGCGACGAAGCGGCACCGATCACCTCCGATCCAAGCAGGCGCAAACCTATTTGACCGAGCGCGCCCGTTGTGCGCAAAAACAGCAGAAAGTTGACGGATTCCGTCACTGGGAGGCGAGTTTGGACGCACTCGACCGGCGCATTCTACGCGAAGTGCAGCGCGATTGCTCAACAAGTGCGGCCGAACTTGCCGAGCGATGCGGAACAACCGAATCCACGGCACTACGACGGCTCAAGCGACTAAGTCGCAATGGCATCATTCGGGGGCAGGTGGCGCTGGTTGATGGTGCGAGGGTAGGCCGCGGCTTGCTAATCTTCGTGCAGGTCCGCTTGGAGCGGGAGGATCGGAGCGGGGTGAAAGCCTTCGTTGACCGCATCATCGGTCATCCAGACGTGCTCCAGTTCCATTTCGTAACCGGCACATCCGACTACCTGATACTGCTCTCGGCCCGAACCATGGAGGATTATGATTGCTTCCTTCAGGAACATCTCGTGCCAGATCCTTTGGTCGTGATGTCTGAAACTAACGTCGTAGTCCGGCCTCTGAAGATGAGCACAGCCGTGCCCATCGACGAACCAGCCACGACATAGCTTCGAAAAACTGCGTCGAGCCACTGCCCGAAGCGGATCTCACCTGTCGCAATTTTTATGTAGAAGACGCGCCGCTTAAGTCTGCTTTCGACCCATAACGGACATTCGACTTCAGTTTGATTTGAGTTCGCGGCCGACTGGATAAAGGAGGAAACGCGCGTCGTAATAGGGCGTGCGAGTGTAGAACCATTCGAGTCTGGCGTCGGCGTCTGCGGCGAACTTTGGATCGGCGCGGAGCCGTGCCTCGAACTCTATCCGGAGCCGGGGATTTGCCGCGAGCATGCGATCGGCGAGCGGCGCGATGGCATAGCCTTCGATATATTCGGTGCGCTGAAGGATTTCGGGAAACAGGTTCCACGCCAGGAGCGAGTCCGGGCCCTCAGCTTCGAGCATTGCCGCGGCGAGAAGGCCGAGAGGCTGGTCCGATGGTACGCGGACCGATCCAGCAGAAAACATTTCTTGCCGCTGTCCGTGGACGTAGGTCTGGGCGGTAAGAGGGATATGGCCTTCATCGGCGGGCATAAGCTTTGGGTCGACCAGCCTAACCATGTCGACCATCATCGTGCGCGGCTGGGCCAATGTCTCGAACCCGATGCCGTGAAGCCGCAGCAATGCAATAACGTCCGGTTTGGTCGCCGGAACCCACCACGCCGCCGGGAGCGTCACGACCTTGTCCGGTACCTGACCCAAAACGGGCATGCGCTGGGTCAAGGGACGCCCGAGCCAGCGAATTTCGTTCCCGCCCGATGCTGCCGAGCGATAGGATTGGTGGGCGACGCCCTTGAAGTTGGGGATGACAAACAGCGGTTTGGGCGCAGCTTTCCACGACATGGTCTCGATAGACGGACGGCTACCTCGGTCGGAAGCAATCGCGGCGGCGATCCGTGGGCCCTCGGCGCCCACCAGCCGAAGAGATTCCTCGATCAGCACATAAGTGCCGAGCACGCGCTGATGATACGGCTTCAGACTGTGGTTTTCGACCAGCACGGTCGGGATTCGCGCGAGGTCCCCATAACCCGTCGAATACCGCGGTTGATCAGCGTTGAGGTTGATGCCCTTGTCCGGATTCCGGCCGTCCTCAACCGCAACGTACATCCCGGGAATATGGCCGGCGCGGATCAGCGCGGCATCCATCGCCGGACGATAGTGTCGGTCGAGCCAGCGGCCGATGGCCGGCGAATGAGCGTAATAGCCGCCCCATCCGGGGAAGGCGTAAGTGATGTCGTACTGGTAATCGATCCCATCGGTAACGTGGACGTCAAGGTACAGCGCCGGGCGAATCTTCCGCAGCAGCTCGATCATCGACTTCATCTCGGGCGTGTCGGCCTTAAGATAGTCGCGGTTGAGGTTGAGGTTTTGCGCTGTGGTGCGCCAGCCCTGAGATTGTGGGCCGCGCTGATTGGGACGGTTGAACGGCGACGAGCGTTCGTGCCCGTCGGCGTTGAAGATCGGCACGAAGACGAGGTCGGCGTGGTCGAGCAACCTGCCTTTTCCGCGTAGCGCGATGTCGCGCAGCAACATCAGACCGGCGTCCTTGCCGTCGATCTCGCCCGAATGGATGCCGCGCCTGGACCAATAGCACCGGCTTGGGCCGGGAGCCGGGTTTGGCCGCACGGACGAAATAAAGCTCGCGTCCCTGCGCGCTTCGTCCGAAGCTTTCGATACTGAGCAGCGGCGAGGCGGCCACCAGCCGGTCGAGCCAGGCGCGGGTTGCGGCGTAAGACGGTGTCTCGTCGAAACCGCGCGCCTCGGCCGGCGTGATCCACGGATCGGACGCCGGCACGACAAGCTGCTCGCTCGGGCCGTGCCAAGGCAATATCGGTGGCAATGGTGCCGGAGCATTTTGGGCTGAAGCGATGGCGCTGACGGCAATGCCGAAGGTCGCAATCGTACGGGCTAGGAAGCGCATTGTCCGAGGGGTAGTGGCCGGACAGAAAGGTGGCAATTGCATTGGACTCTCGAAAGCAGCTCGAATGTCCGTGTCGCATGTCCGATTTCCACCCATTGCGGTCGTTCGCATTCCGGCCAATTGACTTACCGAAGCGCGGGAGCCGCGCGGCATTTCTGCCGAGCCTCTCCCGCTAAGGCTCCGAGAACGAATACAAGGATGGCACCTGCGCGCGATGGCAGCTGAGCCAAAGCTATTGAGACGATCCTGGAACCGGCGCGAAGTTCGCGTGAACCAACATCCATTTGCCGCCTTGCTTCACATAAACGCGGGTCGACTTCGCAATCGACGCCTTGCTCTTTGCGTCCGCACCGGCACGTATGCCTGCAAAATTATAAGTCAGGATCGCAGTGTCGCCGTAAACCTGGACCCGCGCGTTCTGCATGTCCGAATACATCGCCTTGTCATAGGGCACGACGGCGGCCATGCGGCTCGCTACATCCTTACCGACCAGCAAGGTGGGGTAGTCTCCGTTGAACTCGGTGTAATCATCGGCGAGCGAGATGAGCTGTTGCCCAGGTGTCTGGCCAGCGATTTCAGAGGCCCACTGCGCACGCGCAAGCGCCATGATTTCCGTCGAAACCTGCGGATTGTCGCTCGCAAGAGCTGGACTGCTCAATATTAGGAACCCAGCGATCGCACCTACGCTCGCGCCCCGCGCGAGCTTGTTTAGAATCTTCATGACAAATATTCCCGTTTGAAGCGCGCAAGACCTCAACCCGAACAACGAGGAGCTATTCGCTCATCGCTGCCCGGGTTGGCCCTCGTCGCGACGAATTGCAGAGTGAAACGGGGGCTAAGGATCCCCGCCCCATATCGATTAGGCCGGCTGTAGATTAATCGCGCAGGCGTCGCCGCTGCCGTTCTTGCCGACTTCGTAGGAGAGGCGGCGCTCAGTCTTTGGGCTCGTTGCCTCGCCCCACTGGACGGCGCTCTTCTCAAAGCGCAGTTCGTCGCCGCCGGCTTCCGGCTTGATCGTGCCAAAGCCCTTGATTTCGTCGAACAGCTTTACAGTGCCGAAGAGTTTCATGTTGTTATCCTTCTTTGCCGAAACAACCGTCATTGGCCGTCTCGCGGCTAAGAGGCGTCAAAGATGGAGAAAGGTGCGGCTTAGCGCCTAGGACCGTCGATTTCGACTGGTAGCTCTTGATCGTTAGGCTACTTATGCAACTAAAGATACCCGTATTATTTTGATGGACCTCACAAATCACTGATCTAATTGGACGCTTTATTTTACCGTGCATTGAAGAAGGTGCCAGTCTCTCGTAAATGACGGGTGCTCTTTTACTTCATTCGCCAAGTCGGCTCTTCAATTCCGCCAGGCGTGCTCTGAGGGCGGCAATATTCTCTTCACTCGTCACCTGAAGTTGCCGGAGATCATCCTCATCAACGTGCGTAATCTTACCGGCCTCGATGCCTTCGAGCAGTTTTACGAGCCTATCGCGCTCCTCAGTCCAGTTCTCGGTGCTCACCGGAGCCTCCATTCAAGTCGGCTCCCCTGCGCTCCCTGTCGCGGTCGTCTTCTATCTCGCGAAGGAACTCAGCTAATTTCCCTCCGTGGTCGTCCCGATCGGGCGCGGGCGTTGGGTCAGCATCCTCGTTGGGCTCGGGCATCCTCGTGGGCCCTCCTACATTGAGGCCACAACGCGCGAACTCATGTTAGGCCTCAATTGTGGGACGATGAAGCAGCGCTAATGCCCGGTTCCCACCTAATCCTCACGTCAGCTTTCGACCCATTGCAGACATTAGCGATCTGTTCTTCAATGCGACCGTTGTGTCTCAAGAAGGGGGCATTCCGAAATGTTGATCCTTGCTTTCGTCGCCGCCGCTGCGTCCGCCGCACCGCTCGAAAGTGCGACCCTTCCGTTACCACCCGAACTCCGAGCAAGCGCGTCGATCGTCTCGGTGGGCAAGACTGGGGAGGTCACAACGCTTCGGCGTGGATCGGGAAGGATGGTCTGCACCGCTGACTGGCCTGATGACGACCTGTTCGACGCGCGTTGCTATGACCGTGATTTCATTCCGTATCTCTATCGATCAATGCAGCTTCTTAAACACGGGGTCCCCGGTGACCAAGTCGACGCGCGTATCCAGCATGAAATAGAAGCGGGTAAGTTTGACATGACGATGAAGCCTACTGCCGGTTACCGGATGTCTGGCCCAATCACTGCCCTCATCGACAACGGCACGGCGTGGACGAAGGAAATCTCGCGATGGCAATCGATCCACATCCCCTTGGCAACTGCCGAGAGCGTTGGTCTCACAACTAAAAATGAACCGCCAATGCCCTACGTAATGTCCAGCGGCGAACTTTGGGCGCATATCATGATCAATTCGCCGCCTGACTAAAGTTAGTATCTCCGCGTTGCACGAACGTGTCCGCTTTCGACCCAAAGTGGACACTGTCCATCACAGGCCTGGAACGGCAGCGCCCTTGAAACATTGTCTGGTACACGGCTAGAGATGCATTGTCTCAGATGGTTGGATCAGATGGCCTACAATTCATCGCCTCAGTCTGAATCTGCGATCCATAAAGCGCGTTTAAGGGCGTCGGATATCAGTTCGCTTCTAGCCTTAAGCTTCCCTCTGCCGAGAACTTCGATCTTCGCGAACCGCAGAACTATCGAAGGTTTTTGCGCGAACGTCCGGGAGATCGCCGGGCTGTCTGACAAACTGCCACCGAGAACCCGGCTGTGGATCATGATTGTCCTAGCCACGGCCGGATGGGCGATCTTCATTCTGCCGCTTGCCTGGATCTTTTAAGACCTCCTCTAGCCACGTGAAGCGTGCGCAGCGTGTTTTGGCCGAGTAACTGACAGGCGATCGCGGCAAGTCAGAGAATGACATGATCTTCGGCCTGCTCGGCATTCTCGACAGCCGCGAGCTTCACCGGATACAGGAAGAGCTTCGGGCCGACGCTATTCGATGCTTAGTCCAATGCCTTGGGGAAGTCTGGGGCAGCGTGCTCGGTCCTCACCCGCTGTAACCGCTCGAACTCTCGCGCAACCCTTAGAAGAAAAGGCGCCTCTGGGCGGCTTAGGTATTCAAAACGCCATCCGGCGGCAACGGTCGGCTTCTTCATCGAAAACAATGGGTTTCATCGCGTTAGCTCGACTGAGTACTCGCGTGACTGCACCTCGGCCGTTTCCGGCCCGGTGGCCGATGCTATCGGCGCTGGACGGGACTGGCTCGGCGAAGTTTCGACATGCGCGGTCGGCTCCACGACAAGTTCGTCAGCGTTCGGGCGCTCGCTTTCGACCGGATGCCGAGAAACCAGCCAGAACCCCCCAATGAGGACTAGAACTGCTGAACCTAGCCATGCTGCTAGGAATATCATCAAAAGGCTCATCTCGCTCTCGAGTTACGCGTCCTAAGTGATTGAGTAGAGGAGCTTTTGTGAATGCGTCCCAAACTAAGACGCAACGAACGGTTCAGGATCACTGCGCAGGCAAGCGATATCCCGGCAATGTCCGACTTCGACCCAATGCGGACATTTGACTAAAACACTTTGAGCTAGGAGGGTCGTGCCCCACCGACGCACGCCCGTTCGATCCGCTGCCGATACACGGACGCTCCTTCTGGTGTCGGATGGGATCCGCCGCTGGTGAGTTTGCCCGTCACCGGTTCGACGTATGCCGCGTGAATATGGCGAGCAACATTCTGTACGAAGCGACTAGCATCCGGGCTGTTTGGAATGCCAACCAGGATTTTCCGGCCGGGCAGCGACTGCACCAGAGCCATATACTGCCGTTCGAAATCGGGAAAATCTGGGGCGGTGTGGAAGTGGTTAGTGCCGACTTCCAGGACGATCAGCTTTGGCCGAGTCCGCTGGATTGCGTAAGGCGCCAGCGAAGCGACATCGCCGATCTTTGCACCGGCTACTGAAGCATTAAACGTCCTGCCGCACACGCCCTCCAGCGAAGTCATCTCACTAATGCTGTCACCAAGCACAAGTGTGTCCGCCGGTTCGGCATTCGACAGTGCCGTGCGAATGAGGTTAGCCCGCGTTTCTGTGTAGGCTTTTGCTAAATCGTGGCTCCACTCATATGCTTCATCGAGCCCGAGAGCGAAAGCCACCAGCCCCAAGCCGGCCCAAAGCTTCGAAGACGTTTTCACCTTCAGCCCAACGCGCGACTGATCATGGCGTTCATCTAATCCGCTAAAGTCCGCTAACTACCCAAACCGGACGCCTGCTTTCGAAGGCTCGGCACAGCTCGGCCTGGGCCACCAGGCCTGATCATCACCTCTTAACTTCGCAGACCGACATCTAGCCGGGACGTGTCGTCTTCCATTGGCCGGTCCATTTTCCACCGACGTCACGAGCGACTTTGGGACATTTCCGATCCGCGTCGGACTGGTTCCAGATCGGACCAGCGTCGGCCCATCGATCCTTCCCGCGGTGACCCCCGCCTTCCCCTCCTGCGATGTCGCACTCCGACATCTGGCGTGGGCGGGTCGTCCGCCATTGGCCGGTCCAGGCTCCACCGACATTCCGCGCGGCCTTCGAACATTTCTTCTCAGCATCCATCCGGTTCCAGATCGGCCCTACCTCGACTTGCCGTACACCGTGTTTGGCGGCGGCAGACGTGGCGCCCAAGAACAGCGCGGTCGGGGCAGCGGTGCAGACGATCGATAAAGCGATTCCGCAACGGATAGGATCATGGTAATCCCCTCTCTGGCAGCCCCGGACGGTTCCGGCCGGCGGCGTGACGTACAACAATAACAGGTGACGCTCACCGGGGCAGCAGCGCTAACGTCCCCTTTCCACCCATAACGGACGCTAGGGCTCTTTGACGTACACCGCCTGGATGCTCGTTCCGAGGCCGGTTGTTTTGAGGAGCATGTTTATCCCCTCCTTCGCAAATCTAAGGAAGGAGTTACCGGCGACAGCCTGCTGGGCCGCATCGGAGAATTTTTGCTCTGAAAGGCCTGAGCCGATGCCCTTTTTCTTGAGCGCCTGAACGATCCGATATGGACTGATGTTCACAGTCTTCAGACTATCCTTCCGAAAGCCGTTTTGGGTGAGTGCCCTGTGAAGATGTTTGGGCGTCCAGTAGGTGATATGCTCGGGCCAACAAAACATCCCCCACGTCGGGACCGATCGCCCGTCGTTCCAATGAGTTGAAGTTGGGCGTAGTGAGGTACACCGCTCCACCTGGCCGAAGTAGCGACACGAGATTCGCGAGAACCGGTAGGGGCGTGTTGGTGTGCTCGATGATCTCCGTGAAAATCACGATGTCGAACGTACCTTCCGCGACGCCGGTCGGGTCGAGCCCTCCGGGATGCGTTTCGAACCCTTTTTTGTCGAGATAATCGAGCATCGACTGGTTGAACTCGGTGGCGTGGCACTCGAACCCCAGCTCGCGAAAGCGCTCTAGGAAATGGCCGGCACCGGCGGCTAGGTCGATGACCTTGTTCGTATTGCGGAAGCGCTCCAGACCCTTCGCGATCCCGCGTTCCTTGGTGACGGTCAATGCAGTCCTGGCCGCATCTTCGGCTGGATAGTCGTAGTTCTCATAAACGCGCTTGTAGTCCGCTTCAGTGGGCTCTTGCTCGGAGAACACGAAACCGCACGTCTCACATCTGACGAGAAAATCCTTTGCGAATTTCGGCAAATGACGAAACTTCTGGCAGGCGCACAATGGGCAACTGGTCAAACGCGACATTCGAGCCGACTAGCAGCGGCTAGTCCCGCTGAGAAGTTCCACGGGACCTTTGTCCATCCATTCGGAGACCCCAGAACACGGTCGACCGTAACTCTCGGACCCGATGGGGCCGAAAGCTCTCATTCGCCGAATGTCCGTTATGGGTGGAAAGCGGACATAAGCAGCGACCGTCCCTTTTCGAGTTCACGTCCCCTTGGCTTAAGCACCCGTCCGTTGATGGGGAAATTCTTGTGGGTGCTTTGCAAGGTCGTCAGCGACCACGCCACCCATCCCGCGCTGCTGTTCGTCTACGGCCAGGACGGTGGCGCGGCCTCCGTTGAGCCGGAAGAGCGAGCATCACGAGTAACGCACCGCAAACAAGGCTGCTTTGATATGAGCGCCCACAGCATCCGATGCCGGTTCTTAATCCCGGTCGCAATATCCACTCTCGGTCCGGAACGGCGAACGTTTCAGTCGCTCTAGCTCACGTTGTCAGCACGACGAGGTTTCGTCCGCAGGGGAAACTTGCGCGGCGGCGTGTTCCAACTCAAAGTTGATCCGGCTTCAATGGAGACGCCGTGTCGCGGATCTTTATCAGCTACGCGCGCGAGGATCTTGCCGCGGCGCAATCCTTCGCGGGCGCGCTCGAAGGCGCGGGCCATCAGGTCTGGTGGGATCACCACCTTCGCGCGGGCTCGCGCTTTTCTTGGGATATTGCCGAAGCGCTGAGAGCAGCGGAGGCGGTCGTCGTGCTTTGGTCCAAGGATTCGATCGAATCCGCCTGGGTGCAGGACGAGGCGGCGGAGGGGCTGGAGGGCTCGCGCCTCGTTCCGGTCATGCTCGACGGAAGCAAACCACCGCTCGGTTTTCGTCAATATCATGCGGTGGACATGAGCCGCTGGGGCGGAGGCGCCAGCGCATTCAGGCCGCTCATGGACGCGATTGAGGCGACGGTCGCGGGCAAGGCCGTCGGCGCTCCACCGGTCCGCCGCGAGACCGGTCCGGCGCAGCCGGCCATCTGCGTCTTGCCGTTCGTCAACAAGAGCGGCGACCCCGACCAGGACTATTTCAGCGACGGCATCACCGAGGACGTGATCACAGACCTTTCGAACATTTCTGCCTTATCGGTGATCGGCCACAGGATGGGGGCCGCTCTCGACCCTAAGCAGCTCGCGGCCGAGCTCGGGGTAACGCATTTCTTGGAGGGCAGCGTTCGCAAGTCGGACTTGCAGTTGCGGATCACGGCGCAGCTCATCGAAGCCCGCAGCGGGCGGAGGATCTGGGCGGAGCGCTACGACCGGGAGCTCAGCGACGTCTTCGCGATCCAGGACGATATTTCCCATGCGATTGTCGAGGCCCTGCAGCTGACGCTTCTCCCCGCGGAAAAGACTGCGATCGCCGAAGGGCGCACGGTCAGCGCCGAGGCCTATGATCTCTACCTCCGAGCGCGCGCCCTGTGGCCCTCAGCGGCCGGCGGCGACTACCGCAAGGGCGAGGAAGTCCTCCGCCTGTGCGGCGAAGCGACGGCGATCGATTCTGCATATGCCAACGCATGGGCCCTCACCGCACTTGCGAGCGCCGAGCTTCGCTTTTGGCAGGGTGCGTCCGTCGACCCGATCGCGGCGGCCGAGCGAGCTCTAGCGCTTGATGCGCAGTTGCCCGAGCCCCACCTGGTCCGCGCCCTCCAGTTCGAGGAGCAAGGCAAGGAAGAGGAAGCGCAGGCGGCTACCCCGAAAGCACTCAGCCTCGATCCCGATTCCTGGGAAGCGAACCGCACTGCCGCCCAGCTGCTCTTCCGCAAGGGCGATTTCGCGCGCGCCATTCCTCACCTCGAGGTGGCAACAAAATCTCGGGATCATGGCAGCGCATCGCTGCTCGTCACCTGCTGCGCGGCGACCAAGGATGCCGCGGGAACAAGGCGCGCCGCGCAAAAGGCGATAAAGTTCGCCGAACTCGTGGTGATTTCCGACCCGGCGAACGGAAGCGCCTTCGCTTCGGCAGCCCGCGGCTTCGCGGCGCTCGGAGAAGCCGAACGCGCGAAGAAGTGGGTCCGTAAGGCGCTCGCTGTCGATCCCGGCAATCTCGCGATGCGCTACAGCTTAGCGGCGACCGTCGCAGCGTACCTCAAAGATGGGGGCGAGGCGCTCGCAGATACTTGAGCCGTTCGCGGAATCCGTTCGGTTCGTGCCGCACCTGTGGCTCTTGGAACGCGATCCGAGTTGGAATAGCATTCGCAACGACGCCGGCTTCGAATCGATGCTGAATCGAGCCCGCAAGCGGGTCGATGCGCTCAGCCCGGTCAGCTGACTCGCGGCATCTCCGCCGGCGCGATCTCCGTGGCCGAGCGCCAGCGCCACAGGCTCATCTCGGCGGCCGATCGCGCTCCCACGCGCTCGATCCACGCCTTCACGGCCAGGCATTCCTCCGGAATTGGCTGGCCCTTCTCGCCCATTTCCTGAACGAAGCAGTAGAGGTGGATGTCCGCGACCGTGAACGAGGAACCGCCGACCCATTCGGTCTTCAGCAATGCATCCAGCCACCGCACGCCGTCGCGCGCTTTCTCCTTCATCCCCGCGGCCGCCTCCGGGATGCAGCGCATCCGGGTACGGTAGGTCTCCAGCCCCTCGCCATAATAGAATCCGAGGATCATCGGCTGGCAGATGTTCAGTTCCGTCCGGCGCCACCACATGCGAGTGAGCGCCCGCTCCTTCGCGGTGATCCCGATGAGGGGCGGATCGGGGAACAGCTCTTCCACATATTCGCAGATCACCGGAGCTTCGCAGATGATCGTGCCGTCGCTGAGCTCGAGCGCGGGCGTCTGACCGGACGGGTTCAATTTCAGATATTCAGGATCGCGATTCTCCCCGAGCAGCAGGTCGACCTCGTGCCGGGCAATGTCGAGCCCCTTCTCCAGCATGAAAAAGCGGATCACCCGCGGCAGTATGCCGAAGCTGTCGAACAGGCGGGTCGGGCGCGCGCCGGTATCGTACATGCGGGCGCACTCCTCCTCAAGCGAGGCATTTAACACGGATTGCACGTGACGTGCGGCTCTTAGTTTTACGATACAAAATGCGCCGGTCGACGATGAGCGCGAGGAGAAAGCGGCCGCAGCCGAGCTTTTGCCGCTAGGTGCGGACCGACCACTCGGCGGCGGATCCCGACTTGCGATGCTCGGGCGTGAGTGACATCTGTTCGGCATCGTCCCTAATGTCCGCTTGGGTCGAAAGCGGACCTACAATCGATGCCAATCGCTCGCGTGTCGTTGCGGCACAGACCGATCCTTAACGTTGTAACGCAGTTGTGCCCGAGCCACCCTCCGCCCTATCGCCGTCGGAGCAAGGTAGTGGCCAGACGCGTCAAAGACATATTTGAGATCAGCGAATACACCTCTCTCGATGCTTTGATCGAAGGCCTGCAAACGATCCGCGCAAGCCTCTCACCAGGTTCGTCGCCTGTAGTCTCGATGCGCGGCGATGATTTCTTCGGACAGCGTCTCACCATCACCTACATGCGAGAGCTAACGCAGGAGGAAGCTGCCATGGAGGAGAGATACTGCGCCGCAGGTAGTCGAAAGCCATCCTCCCGATCAGCTCGGCCGCGGAGTGACATGCTGCCCTGCCGCCAAGAGGGTCAGGTGCGCCGGATGCTCGGCCGACCACCCGCGCTCCTTTAATGTCCGCAATGGGTGGAAAGCGGACATTACCGCGCACCGCTACCTTCTATTGCCACGCTATGATCGGCAACCGCATTCGCGTTTCAGTCCGTCTTCTCGCTCATCGCTAACCGCGCAAATCGTCGCCCCAAATTTAAGTCATGATCAAACCGGAGCTTGAAGCGGCCTGCGCGATGGCGTCTGCCCCGACACGCCTTAAGGAAATAGCTCGTTGACAAAATCTAATTAATCTAAGTTATCGCGTTGAAACTTAAGTTTTTTATCTGGCGTTTTAAGGGGTATGCGGAAACCCTAAACAACCCAAATTCCATTCCTCCTCCATCAAAAGGAGTTTGGAACGAAGCAGATACATATGCTGAAGTCCGCTCAGAGCAGCCGCCGAAGCTGGCGACAACGAGGTTTCTGAGAGTTGGAAACAGCTTGCCGAGATTGCGGGAAGAATGACGAGGCGCGAAGGTGAACGTCGAAACGCCAGTGAATATTCGCGTCATTCGACCTCCTGCCACGGGCGGAATCGCCCTGGCCTTACGAGATTGCGCGCAGGTGGATAGCGATGTGCCGATCGCCCTGCAGCGTCTGTTGGATCGGCTGATGGCGGGCAACCGTTGAGGAGAGCCAAAGCGCTCAACCGCTCCGTGCTCCGCGCCCATCCGCTTCCGAAAATCGTTGAGGGCGACAAGGAAACAAAGGGCCGCGTCCTGATCGTCGCCGGCAGTCGCAAAGTTCCCGGCGCCGCGCTGCTGGCTGCGACCGCCGCGATGCGCGCGGGCGCGGGCAAGCTACACATTGTAACGGTCGATAGCATTGCTGTTCCGGTTGGCGTTGCGATGCCGGAGGCATGGTCACTGGCTTGGCCGAAGAGCCCGGCGGTGGCTTCGCCCCCTGCGGTTAACGCCATTGCCGAGTACGCAAACAAAGCCGACGCCATCGTTGCAGGATCTGGGATGGCAGAGGGAAAGACCTGCCAGCCGATCGCCAAAGCGCTAATCGAGTGCCGCGCTCAGCTCGCGCTCGACGCCGCGCTGCTTAAGAACCTGCCGGTGCCCCAGAGCCGCGTACCCCGGTGCCTATCCTCCTGCCGCATTCTGGAGAACTCGCTGCTTTGCTCGATAGCGGCGAAGACGAAATCATGCGCGACCCGATAGCTCCGGCCTGCGCGCCGCCCAACGTTATCGATCGATCGTACTTGTGAAGGGCGTAACGAGCCACGTCGTCACGCCCAGCGGAAAGGCATGGGCTTACAACGGTGGGGCACCTGGACTGGGCGTGTCAGGAAGCGGGACGTGCTTGCCGGATCGTGGGCGGCCTGCTCGCTCGCGGCGCAGAGCCGCTCAGTGCGCTCCTCTGGAGCGTCTGGCTGCACGGCGAAGCCGGTGCGAACTTGGCGAAAACGGTCGGCTCGATCGGCTTTCTGGCTCACGAAATCCCACGGGAATCCCCTTCTTGCTTCCGGCTTACGGATGGCGTCGATATTGAGCGGACCAATGCACCGCGGCGAATGTCCGAAATGGGTCGAAAGCAGACTTAAGCGGCGCGTCTTCTACATAAAAATTGCGACAGGTGAGATCCGCTTCGGGCAGTGGCTCGACGCAGTTTTTCGAAGCTATGTCGTGGCTGGTTGTCGATGGGCACGGCTGTGCTCATCTTCAGAGGCCGGACTACGACGTTAGTTTCAGACATCACGACCAAAGGATCTGGCACGAGATGTTCCTGAAGGAAGCAATCATAATCCTCCATGGTTCGGGCCGAGAGCAGTATCAGGTAGTCGGATGTGCCGGTTACGAAATGGAACTGGAGCACGTCTGGATGACCGATGATGCGGTCAACGAAGGCTTTCACCCCGCTCCGATCCTCCCGCTCCAAGCGGACCTGCACGAAGATTAGCAAGCCGCGGCCTACCCTCGCACCATCAACCAGCGCCACCTGCCCCCGAATGATGCCATTGCGACTTAGTCGCTTGAGCCGTCGTAGTGCCGTGGATTTGGTTGTTCCGCATCGCTCGGCAAGTTCGGCCGCACTTGTTGAGCAATCGCGCTGCACTTCGCGTAGGATGCGCCGGTCGAGTGCGTCCAAACTCGCCTCCCAGTGACGGAATCCGTCAGCTTCTGCTGTTTTTGCGCACAACGGGCGCGCTCGGTCAAATAGGTTTGCGCCTGCTTGGATCGGAGGTGATCGGTGCCGCTTCGTCGCTACGGTCTGATATTTTTAATAGCGGCCCTTCCGCTTCGGCCCATCGCCGGGCAAACCAATCGCGAGCGAGCGGTCGCTCTCGATCGCGTGTTGGTGCCCCCCGCAGACCACTTCGAAGTGGAGCAGATCGGCCCACCGCTCTCCGCGCCGTGGTCGCTGGCCTTTCTGCCTGATGGAAGCTTCCTCGTTAGCGAAAAGCATGGTGGTTTGCGCATCATTCAAGAGGACGGGCGCGCATCGCCTCGTCTGCCAGGCGGCCCGGTGAAAATTCTCCAGAAGGAAGACAGCGGACTGCTGGATGTCGCACTCGATCCCGATTTCGCGACGGATCGCACTATTTACATCGCATTCGCCGAAGGAACGGAAGAATCAAACCGGACTGCGCTTTGGAAGGGTCGTCTAAAAGGCGAGCGACTGATCGATGGTCGGGTCATCTTCCGGACCAACACGCTGAAGAAAGCGCCGTCACATCCGGGCGGCCGGTTGCTCTTCCTGCCCGACAAAACCTTGCTCCTGACCATCGGCGACGGTTTCGATTATCGCGACAGAGCCCAGGATCGTTTGACGCACCTCGGCAAGATTTTACGGCTGACGCGTGACGGCGGCGTGCCGCCTGACAATCCCTTTGTCGGGCGTGCCGGCTATGCTCCCGAAATCTACACGCTTGGTCACCGCAACCCACAGGGCCTGGCTCGAGACCCGGTGACCGGCACGGTTTGGGAACATGAGCATGGCCCAAGGGGCGGCGATGAAATCAACGAACTCGTTGCGGGCCACAATTACGGTTGGCCGCTTGCATCGTTCGGAATTGACTATGATGGCAAGCTGATCACAGATCGTCAGCATGTTGATGGGATGACGGACCCGCGCTTTTTTTGGGCACCATCGATCGCGCCTTCGGGGCTCGTTGTATATCACGGCAGCGTCTTTCCCGATTGGGAAGGCCGGTTGCTAGTCGGTGCCCTTGCTGCCCGAATGCTCGTTCAAGTGCGCGTCGGCGCCAAGACGGGCCTCCTGGCAGAGGAAGGGCGCTGGTTGCTCGGTCTCAAGGCCCGAATCCGCGACGTTCGTATTTCGCCGGAGGGCCAAGTCTATCTGCTCACTGACGACGCCAACGGGCGCTTGCTGCGCCTCATCCGATCGCAGGCGGATAGAATCAGCGAAACCTCGGCGCCGCAGTGATTGCTCGAACACGCAAGGTGCGCCGATGTGATCTCGGTTACCGCGCAGCGTCCGCTTTGGGTGGAAAGCGGACGCTAGCTAAGTGCTGGTAATCCTCATTCCCGACCGGGGCTTCATTATCCCGTTCCAGTACGCCGAAAACGCGTACCCATAGTGCTCTACCGTTCGTTGCCCCTTATCATGACCCACAGACACACAATAATTCGCCCCGCGATGACGGCGATTGCCGCGGTCCTCGCTTTTTCCTCAGCTCCTTTGTTCGCGCAGAGCGTCGATCCGGATGTCGCCACACCACCTCCGGTCGTCGATGTGACTCCGGTGCCGATTGCGGCCGAACCCCCTGCCGCGGAGCCGATTGTCGTTGACACCGCCGTTGATCCAGTCGCGGCGGAAGTCGTATCTAAGCCTGCCGCGCGTAAGACGACGGTGGCGTCAACGGCCGCCACGCGCTCGCGCCCGGCGACGGTTCGCCTAGCAACCCCCGCGCCGCGGGGCGCGCGGGCACCGGTCGCCGTATCTATCGCCGAACCGGCCAAGACCGTCGCGGCAGCGCCCGTTCCGCTTGGTGCAAGGCCGGCCGCAACCGCGCCTGCCTTCGCGGCACCGCCGCCGGCGCAGGATGCGCCCACCGCGTCGAACACCATGCTGCCGATTGCCGGTGCAGCGGGGCTCGGGCTGCTCGGCCTAATCGGCGTTGGGGCGGTCATGCGCCGCCGCAAGCGCCGGAACGAGGAGGAAATTGCCGCGGCCGGCCAGGTTGATCCCGCATTCGAGGCTCCGGCTCAGGCCGATCCGCTCTTCGCCGAGCCCGCGTTCGCGCCGCACCCGGTAGAGCACGCTCCGGCTGTGGCTGTCGCCGCGTCTGGGTCCGCCGGGTCCCCGTCCGACTGTGTCGAAGCCGCGCCGGGCAGTCACGTCGAGGCCGCGTGCGATGGACCGACCGCGGACAACCCGTCGCTGTCGATTAAGAAGCGGCTGAAGCGCGCGCACTTCTTCGACCAGCGCGAGTTCCTGGCCGAGGCGGGCGAGGTGGCTCCGATGGCGGCCGATGCCGGACTTCCGGACGCGGCCGCGGCGCCGGCGCCGTCCATCCGTGAGCCCGCGTAACCGCCGCGCCAATCGGAGTTGAGCAGGCCGCGATACAAGGTTCGATGGATGACGATTGGAGCGCAATTGTGCTGCGACACCGAGCTGAGAGTCGACGATCGTTTAGAACCTTGTTTTCAACGGCTTAGCAGGGAGGTGGAAGTGAGCAGCTTCAAGGTCGCAATCGTTAAGCGGGGCAAGGAAGCCCTTTGGCGAGAATACTGGATCAACAGTAAGACACGAGGCACCGCCGGTGAGGCCCCAGCCGGGCTGGGTCACACTGAAGTTGTTGAAGCAGCGAGCCTGGACGAGGCGATTGATGCCGTCAAACGGGCGCATCCGGACTGCACGGTGATGCTTGCTGGCACGGAACATCACGTTGCCTAAAGGCCCCCGCGCGCGAGATGCGCCCGCTGATGCAATGGCCGCGCCTTAATGGTGGCAAGATCGGCCACGGGCGAGATTGAAGATACGATCGGGTTTCGCGCGCCGCCGCCGAGCTAGGCCGGAAGGGCGGCAAGCAATGGGTGGAAAGCTGACGGAAGCCCACGCCACGCCACCCGCGACCCAGTAATACAGTCGCCTTTGGCACAGTTCGGACAGTCGCCCGCAGGGCATCATTCATACGCCTACTCGCGGAGAGTTCATGATCGGCGTCCGGTATCAGCACTTCGACTGGAGCGCGACCAACCGGCACGGGACGCACAAGGTCGGCGACCAAGAGCTGTTCGATTCCGGTTACATGATGCGCGCAAAGAGCATGACGATGGACATGGCCATGCTCGACCTTATGTACGGCGTCACCGACAACCTCACCCTGACGGTTTCGCCGCAATATGCTTGGAACCGGATGAGATGGTCGGACTCGATCCGACGATGCCGATGGAGGTCGAGAAGGAGAAAACGGACGGGTTCGGCGACACGCTCGCGTCCGCCTCGTACCGCCTCGTGCAGAGCGAACACGTCAACGCTCATGTGACGTTGGGCGTGTGGGGCCCAACCGGAAAATCCGGCATCAAGGATAGCGATGGGACCTTCGTCGAATATTGCAATGCAGACGGGCAGCGGGACGTGGGACATTGAACCGTCCGCAACGATCAAGGGCCAGCGGGGCCGTTTCGGCTGGGGAGCCCAGGCAACCTATCGGTTGCGCGCGGAGCACCGAAACAACTCAGGCTATCGTCTTGGCAACAAGGCGCTGGTGACGGGTTGGCTTAGCTACCGGCCAAACACACTCTAACGTTGAGCCGAGCTGGTCCACATTTTGCTGTGTGAGCAGGGCGACCGCTACGATGCGTTCCTTCACGCATACACCTCACTAACTGTGAGCAAAACGAACCTAAGTTGTTTGAGTGCCGTCTGCGTTACCCGGTCACGCCGTCGCGAATTAGATCGTCGAAGCGCAATCAAACGCATGCCGCGTTCACACATTGTCGGTAATAAGAAGGCCGAGATCTACCTGGTATCTTGGGCTCAGGGCGACTTGAGACGAAGGTCTCAGTGATAATCGGGGGGAATGTCGCTCGGATGTTTCGTGCCGAAGATCACGGCAAGAGCCTCGTACCTGTCAGCCATCTCGGCATGCGCTGCGGCTACGCGCGGGTCGGGGCTGCGGCGACTCAGTTCTCGTTCACGACGCTCGCATTTCGCAAAATATAGACCTTCATCTTTGTCATTCATGGAACCGGAACGCCCAAGTTTTTTCGCTTGTTCCCCATCGATTTACGTCAACCCCAAGCGGACTAATGGATCGCCGCTCATGCCCCGGTAACAGGCCTCCGTCTGTCGAGTTCCTGACAAGGACCCCTTTGTTCGCCGCGGTGACCACGGCGCAACATCCATACGTTGAGTGTCCCCTTTAGGTCGAAAGCAGCCATTCGCGTCGAACGGCACGCGCACTAGCGTCCCGAAACGGGAGGGTGAACTCTCCTTAGGCATCCATCCATCACGATCGATCGTTACGGCCCCAACTGTTGCTTAACTTCACAAGGGGTAAATCCTGATGACTGGCTCGGCTTCAAGTCTCATGGCTATATTGTTTGGCAAACTCGGCGTTTTCTCACTCATTGTGGCAGTCGGATGGCGCAGCGTGCAGAACCGCCGCATTCTGCATTTGCAACGAGCGAATGGCGACGAGACGATCATAGTCCACTGAGGGGAAGACGATGAAGTAAGCAGCGTTGCAACCACACCGAGGTAAATCAACGTAGCAGTTCCCCAAGCGAAGGTGCCCACGGCCTTCTTTCGGACGAAAATCGGCTACGCACAGGCTAATGTCCGCAATGGGTCGAAAGCGGATCTTGAACATTCGTCAGAGTGTGACCTGATTGGCTGCTTCTTTGCAGTTGTACGGAAGGTCGGGCTCATTGCAAAAATCTGGCCAGTGGTTGGTTCTCTTCCTATGAGACGAGGCCCGCCTTAGCTGCTATCTGTATGAAGCGTGGATCGTGACGCAGTCCATACAGGCATAGACAGAATTGCACAAGTGCCGAGGCTTTGAACATCGTTGCAATTCGGCCAATTGCTGAGGAGCGCGAATAACTGCTCATTCCGACCAAATTCGCCAAGAGCCTGCGCCATAAAATCCAAAAAATCGGGACCGCGGCGCGCACGACTGATCATGTAATCAATATTCTGCTCCATCGGATAGGCTCACGCCAGAAGAAAACGTTGTTGGTTCTCCCCCCGATATCTAGCGATTTCGCCATCTCAAGCGCTTTCTTCGGGTCTCCAAACCGAAGATGGAAACGAAATTGAATTTCCTCCCCAAAATGCCGGTTCCCGGCCATAATTGCTCGAGCGTTTGCAATTCCTTTTGTGCGGCATCCACGCGACCTGCGTACGCCAGCGTCAGAATGTAAGATGCACGCGACCACGGCGACAAAGGATCTAGATCAGCTGCGCGCTTTGCATCCTCGATGAACTCTTGCATGCGTCCAACGGCAAGTGACCCATCGGCGCGGGGAAGTTAGCACATTGGGATCGTCAGGATTCTTGGCGCTTCGCGCTATCAAATAATCTTAGCGCCTGCTGATACGAAGAAAGCGGGAGGAAGCTCACCTCGAGGAGCGTAGCCTCCGGCATGTTCGGATCAATCTTCCGCGCCTGGCGCAGGTGCTCGCGAGCCGTTGCTTCTGTTTCAGCCGAGGGTTGCTGCCCCATGACACTCGCATCGGCCAACAGCAGCTTCCCCCATGCGGCGCGAAAGTCGGGAGAGTTTCTAACGACCTCTGAGAAGACCGGAATCAGGCTCGCTGTGCCCTTGCCATAATTCTCGACCAAGCGGGCACAGCCGTTCAGGTAGAGTTTGACGTAGGCTGGTCGACGCGTCGCTTCCCCGGAGGGACGGCTTCAAGCGCGCATTGGAGGAGCCCGAGCTGCCGTATTGACGAACCTGCAATTTCAAG
>CAVSTS010000006.1:0-39048 GCA_963730925.1 uncultured Alphaproteobacteria bacterium | reverse complement strand
GTCGCGTGGTAAGGCTCGCCAGCTGAGTTCTGGGGCTAATGTCCGCTTTGGGTGGAAAGCGGACCTTCGTCGTCCATCAAAACCAGAGCTTGTGCATCGCATTGAGAAAGGCGGGCTCGTTCACCGGGTAACCGGATGCGGATCCGATTACAGAGTTGATGCCACACTTGGGGCAGAGCGCGGTGCTGTCGTCATCCACCCACTCTTCTACATCGGCAACCGAGAAGGTGGCGCTACAATAGAAGCAACCGCAAAGAACGCTTTGCTCAAGCTCGGGGCGATGGTTGCTGGAGTGGCGATGCCCGGCTTGGAGCATGTCGTTGCCGTAAGTCATCGCCACAGACGGAACGTGCGGCTAATGTCCGCAATGGGTGGAAAGCGGACATTAGCGTTTCACGCGGCTGGGAAGGGCAGCTTACCATTGTGGGCGCCTAAAGACCGGCAAATGATCGCCTGGCCGGTCGCCATTTGCGGACTCTGCAAGAAATTATCAACCGCGGAAATTGTATCGTAAGTGAACGATAAAGCATGTAAATTTGCCGCCTATTCGTCGGCTTTTGGGGGCAAGGTTCGTGCGGGTGCGGGGCGCCAATGCTGCAACGCGACGGCTGTGGAGCTGCTCGGTCCTTCCGCTGGTTCTTGCCCATCCTACGTTGGCCGTGGCGCAGACCTCGAATGCTCCCCCCGTTGGCGAAGATATCCCGCATGCGATCCTGCCAACGCCGTACGAGCTGAAGCCGACACCGGCCGCACACGTGCCGACCGATACGCAGCCCATCGTTATCACTGGCTCGCGCATTCCTCGGCGCAATCTGACGGCGGTCAGTCCGGTCACCGTGATTAAGCAGGATGAAGTGAAGCTCCAGGGCACGGTCGCCATTGAGGAGCTACTCAATCGCCTTCCCCAGTTTCGTCCAGGCCAGGGCCTGTTCGTTTCGAACGATGCGACCGGAACGGCGGAAGTCGACCTGCGCGGCCTTGGCCCGGCGCGAACGCTCGTGCTCATCAACGGCCGCCGAGTCATGCCTGGTGACTCGACCGTGCCCGACATCAACATGGTGCCGAGCTCTCTTATCCAGCGGATTGAGGTGCTCACGGGGGGCGCGGCGGCGGTCTACGGCTCGGACGCGGTTGCAGGAGTCGTCAACTTCATTCTCGATACGCACCTCGAAGGCCTGCGGATCGACGCCCAGACGAGCCTGTTCCAACACGACAACGACGTTGGGAGCCCATGGAAGGATCTGCTGATCGAGGGCGGCGTTCAGTTTCCGAGCGGGAGCGTAGCCGACGGCCGACGACAGGACATCAATGTGGCATTAGGCCGCCGCTTCCTCGATAATCGCGCCCACATCACGGTCTATGCCGGTTATCGCAAGATCAAGGGGGTGACCGAGGATCGGCGCGACTACAGCGCCTGCGCTTTCGGCATCCAGGACAACGATCATCCCGACATAGTTCGATGCGCCGGCTCAACCGTTTCATATCCGGGAACGTTCTCGACCTTCTTTAAATCGTTAACCATCGGGCCGGACCGGACGTTCGTACCTGGCGTTAGCCGCTTCAACTTTGCCCCATTTAATTTCTTCCAGCGGCCGGACCGCCGCTACACCGCCGGCGGCTTCGCCGACTTCGAAATCTCGGGCGCGGTGCATCCCTACGCCGAAGTCATGTTCATGGACGACCGCTCCCTTGCGCAGGTCGCGCCCGCGGGCGATTTCGAGGACACGCAGACCATCAACTGCGACAACCCATTGCTGTCCGATCAACAGAAGTCGCTGGTGTGCGTTGAGGGCAATTTCATCGGCGAAACGCCTATCTTCGACCGAGGCAATCTGATTGCGATCGAAGGGTCACCCGCGCCCTTTGTCGATCGGGTCACGGGAGCGGTCTACCACCGGGCATTCCTCTTCATTGCTCGACGCAATGTCGAGGGGGGCCCTCGGCAGGAAGACCTGCGACACAGAATCGGCGGCTGGTCGGCGGCGTGAAGGGCGATCTCGGGCGAGGTGTCTCTTATGACGCGAGCTATATCTCAGGCCGGGTGACCACGAAGAAAAATGATTTCAACTTCGTATCCGCCACCCGAATGCGCCGCGCGATCGACGTGATCACAGACCCGGCGACGGGCCAGCCGGCGTGCCGGTCGCGACTGACGAGTGAAGACCTGGCATGCGTGCCCTGGGACATCTTCGCCCTTGACGCGGTCACGCCTGAAGCGACGGCCTATATCGAATTATCCGCGTCCCGCCGCGCAACCATTACAGAGCGCGTCGCCAACGCAAACAGCACAATCGATCTCGGCAGTTGGGGAGTGCGCAGCCCGTGGGCAGACGAGAACCCGGAGATCAACTTCGGTGCGGAATATCGTAAGGACCGCCTCGATTTCGAACCGGACGAGGCGACGCAGAGCGGAGACCTTGCCGGATTCCGATCCGATATTCCCGGTTCACGGCTCGGTGGACGTCAAAGAATTGTTCGCGGAATCGCGCATTCCACTCATCACGGACAGGCTAGTGGAGCGGCTCACGTTCGAGGGCGGCTACCGCCAATCCTGGTACCGCAATTCGGAGAACAGCTTCACGACCAACGTCTATAAGGTTGCGCTCGATTTGACGGCGGTTCGCGGCGTTCGCCTTCGTGCCAGCCAGCAACGAGCAGTACGAGCACCCAATATCATCGAGCTCTTCACCCCGATCGATCATTTCGAGATCGACAGAGATCCATGTACGGGGACCTCGCCGGAGGCGACCGCTGAGCAATGCGCAAGGACGGGGGTCACGGCCGCTCAATATGGCCACATCCTGCCAAGTCCGAACCCATTCGTTCGCGGCTACAACTTTATTGTTGGCGGCAACCCGGAGCTTCAGCCCGAAAAGGCGACCACGCGGACGATCGGTCTTGTCCTCGAGCCGCGTTTCCTTCGCGGGTTCAACGCGACGATCGACTGGTGGGACATCAACCTCAAAGGCGCAATTTCGGGCGTTGGCCCAAGGACGATATTGTTCACGTGCCTCGAAACCGGTGATCCATTGTTTTGCGATCGCGTTCATCGCAATTCGACTGGTTCTCTGTGGCTCACGCCCCAAGGCTTCATCGACAATCGACTGATCAATATCGGTGCGCGGAAGCTGCGCGGACTGGACGTCGGCGTGCATTTTATTCGAAATCTCGGACGCATCGGGTCCGGGAATTTCGAGTTGGTCGGCAGCCGCATGTTGAAATATGAATTTGACCCGGGCGGATTGGCCACGGCGTTCAGCTGCGTCGGCCTTTACGGCACCCCCTGCGATACGCCGCTGCCACGCTGGCGACATACCGCGCGAGTGACGTGGGAGCACCCAACCGGATTCTCTTTGTCGCTCTACTGGCGACACATCGGAGCAGTGAAGGCCGCACCTCCAAAATTGGGGCTGGACTTCCCCGTTTACCCGGGGGATCTGAAGATCGGAGCCCAGAATTATTTCGACCTCGCCTCGATTTTCCGCGTCGAGCGGAAGTATGTGCTGAGGCTGGGGGTCAACAATCTGTTTGACCGTCTTCCGCCCATCATCGGCGGCAGTTCGAACACGACGGTGGGTGGCGGAAACGGCAACACCTTCCCGGGGCTCTATGATCCGCTCGGACGCCAATTCTTCGCCGGAATAACCATGACCTTTTAAGGAGCGAGGCCTCCCCCAATTGAAACTTATTGTGGCCTGACTGCTTCCAGCGCATTGCTGGCGGGATCGGCAGGTTGGGAGCATCTCCTTCGTCAGTTTTGGCCGCGAAGAGGAGGCCGCGAGCGCGACCGATCGCGCCGTCACTCGAAACGCGCCAACTCTGTCTGGTGTGACGGAGAGATCAGGGGCGGCCGCTACGTTAAGCTGCTTTCCGAATTAATGCCGATTGAACAAATTCATGGACCGAGTTGGCGCTGAGGCGCAAGACTGCGCGCCATGGCGAGCATCTTCCTCAGCTACTCGCATGAGGACCGCAAGCGGGCCGAGCGCATCGCCAAGTCCCTCGAATCCGCGGGACATCAAGTTTGGTGGGACCAGCACATCCGTGCTGGCAGCCGCTTTTCCAAGGACATCAACGAGGCGCTGAAGAAAGCAGACCTCGTCGTCGTGCTTTGGTCGAAAGCATCGGTTGAATCGATTTGGGTGCAGGACGAGGCGGCCCATGGCCGGGACAATCGCCGGCTAGTGCCAGTGCTGATCGACAAGGTCGATCCTCCGCTCGGTTTTCGCCAATATCATGCCATCAGTTACGGGCGCGCCGGCACATCAAAGGTTGTCGAAGCCGTGCAGGCGACACTTTCCGGAGCGGACGCGGCACTGCTCCCGGCAGTCAAGAAATCGAGGCGCAATTGGCGATTGTGGGCTCCTTTGGTCGCCTTGCTTCTCCTCGTCGTAAGCGCGGCCGGCTGGCGGGGCTATCGACAGGCCACCGAAACTTCCCAACTCGCGCTCGCGATCGAACCTGCGACAGGGGAGAACTCACCGGCTGCGGTCATGGTCGTGGATGACCTGGTCGACGCCATGCATCAATTCAAAGCCGGACCAATTTCCACAATCGAGATCCTTCCGCCTGACAGCAAGGGCCCCGCTACCTACCGGGCACAGGTCCGGCTCGCACAAGACGAGCGGCAGGTGTCGATCGACGTGGACTTGAACGCACGGGACGGGCGTCGACTCTGGTCGACGAGTTTAAAGGGGGCGCCCAACTTGCGAGCGGAATTGCAGCGGGAAGCCGCGGCGCGTCTGAGCGCGGCCCTGGCATGCGACCTCGATGTGCGGAAACGAAAGTATAATGTTACGCCCGAAGTGAGGACGCTATACCTCCAAGGCTGCTCGCGGATAGGCGAGTCATTGACGTCGAGCCGCGACGATCAGGCCATCAACGCATTTAAGCAGGTAACGCAAAAGGCGCCTGATTTTGCGCCTGGTTGGGCGCACCTGGCTTTGGCGGAGTTCGCGGCCATCGGCAGTGAACCGACCGGACAGACGATGAGCAACATGCGCTGGATCGCTGGGAGCCACCAGGGGATGGCGCGCCGGCTCGACCCGTCACTTCCCGAACCCTATTATGTGGACGCATTTAACGGTTACCGTCACGACCCGGCGGAGGCACTCGATATTATCGACGAAGGATTGCGCCGCAATCCGGATAGCGCGTTGCTGTTTGACGCGCGCCGTCTGGTACTCATGCATCTTGGCCGGCTCAACGAGGCGCTTGAAAGCGCCAAGCGCGCGTTTGCGCTCGAGCCGCTTTCTCCGACGTATATTGAGGGTTACGTCTTATCGCTCGCCTATGCGGGGCAAATGAAGTCGGCTCGCCGCGAGCTTGAGAAAGCGGAACAGGATTGGCCCAACTCAAAGGCGGTCGCGGGGATTCAGCGCTTCTTCGACATGCGGTGGGGGGATCCGGCGAACGCACTGAGACTTCAGCGAATGGGAGACGTACAAGCTACGGACGAAGGCATGGAGTTGTATCTGCAAGCGCGGATCAACCCAACGCCCGCAAACATCGATGCGGTGCTGCGATTCTATCGCCGGCTGTTCGAAAAGTATCCGGATGACACGTCCCTCTATATTCAGGCGCTCGGCACTTTCGGGCGGTTCGATGAGGTCTATCGCGTACTACTTGGCAGGCCTGAAGCGACCTCGGCCTATAATCATTATGACGCAGACTACCCATTTCGCCCGCACATGCGGCCAATGCTGGCCGATCCGCGGTTCATGGACGTGGCGCACCGGATCGGGATTCTGACGGTGTGGCGGAAAAGCGGTGATTGGCCGGATTTCTGCAATGATCCGAAGCTTCCGTACGACTGCCAAAAGGAGGCGGCCAAATATCCCGATTAATGCGCCATAGATCCAATCTTTCGCACCGCCCTCAGTTTAGCGCTGCAGCGTGCCCGGCCAGGATTGAAGTCCTCGGCGCTAATGTCCGTTTTGGGTCGAAGGCGGACACTAGCAGTGGGTCCGGAAGAGGTCGGATTCCCGGCCGGACCCACGCGGCCGGGACTTGGCCCGGATGCGACCGAAAAGCGCCCTCGCCGCCGTTTGGGGGGTCTTTGGGTTGGCGAGTCGCCCCGTCCGGGATGAGCGTCTAAGTTACTGAAATAACGATCTTTCCGGAAACCTTACACTTGCTTTCGTAATGATGGGGTCGTGGGTTCGAGTCCCTCAAGCGGCACCACTCTAAATTATCGTTCAGATACAGATACTTAGATGATTTTTTGAGTGCGGGAATTGTCGCGGTTAATCCGCGACATGTGCCCTGGGAGGGCATCTAGCTTTGGGTCCAAGAGAGCGCTTTGGCCCCTCTCAAGAGGCGCAACAGGGCCTCGATTCTCTAAGCCCCCCAATTGCTGCCACCAGTTGCAGATGCATATTTGATGCAGATGGAGGGCATCAGTTCGAGTCCATCATGAAGCACCACTCTAAAATACCATTCAGATACATATACTCAGCTGGTATTTTGAGTGTCGGAATTACCTCGGATAATCCGCGACATGTGCCGTAGGAGCGCATCAGCTTTGCGTCCAAGAGAGCACTTTGGCCCCTCTCACGACGCGAAATATGGCCTCAATTCTCTAAGCCCCCAATTGCTGCCACCAGTTGCAGATGCTGTCTTTGGGAGCTTCAGTGGAATCCGAAGTACCGACGCTGATCGTGCCACGAGAGGGGCACGTCGGTAGCTCGCAGCAGGCGTCGCCCCGTCAGACTTGCAGGCTGTCGACCTTCGGCGATCGCTGCGATGATATCCGGCGCGAGCCAGCTTACGCGCAGAAGCTGCCAGAGATGCCGCTTGCTGTAGTTCGATACGATGGGGTCCTGTTCACCAGTAAGCGCAGTCTGTTGCGCCAACATCGCAAGTGCGATGAGCTTGAGCAGAACCGGATCGGAATTTCTGGGCACATCGTCAACTGAACTCAGAACAAGCTTCAGCTCGTTGCCACGTCGGGCAAGATTGGCCGGAATTGGGACGTGTTCGTCCACATTGTTTCCGATGCGCACAATGACTTCTGATGGATTGAACTGAACTCGCACATCGTTTTCGAGCAGGATCCTTCGCTGCTCAGGAACGCTCAGAGACGCCAATCCCAATGGCTTTTCGTGCGGGCATCCCAACTCGACGGCATGTCGCGACAGACCTTTTTCGATACACCTCAGAACAGCACGATCGACGTCGCCCGCCGGCACCCGCCAGGCGGTCTTGCTGTTCTCCCCGGGCTTTAGTCGCGTGATGTAGTAGCGGTGCTGACGACTTCCCTTGGTCGTAAAGACGGGCGTCATGGGACGACCATCGGGATCGGCGATCAAGCCGGTTAGCAGGCTCGGAGATCGTGTACGTTTGCCGTGCAGTCGTTCCCGCCGGTTGGTCGCAAGCAAGCTCTGCACTCGCTCCCAAACGTGTTCGTCGATGATGGCCTCGTGCTCACCTTCGAACAGTTCGTCCCGATGCTTCACCTTGCCGACGAAAATTGGGTTCTGAAGTAGCTGAGCTAACGATCCTCGTGAGAAGCTGACGCCCCCCACCGACCGACCATTTGCATAGACACGGACCTTCGATCGAATGCCCGTCTAGCAAGCCCATCGGCAAGAATGCCGACCGATCCAAGTTCGAGGTATCGCCGAAAGATGAACCGGACGGTCGTGGCATCCTGATCGTCGATGACGAGCTTTCGGTCTTCCAACCGGTAACCCAGCGGCACGGGGCCACCCATCCACATGCCCTTGCGCTTGGATGCCGCCACCTTGTCGCGGATACGCTCGCTAGTGACCTCGCGTTCAAACTGGGCGAACGACAGCAGGACGTTCAGCGTCAGCCGGCCCATGCTGGTGGTCGTGTTGAATGCCTGAGTACGCTGACGAATGACGCGCCGGCCTTGATCGAGTGCCTCCACGATCCGAGCGAAGTCGGCCAGGCTGCGGGTCAGTCGGTCGACCTTGTAGACGACGATGACATCAACCTTGCCCGCGGCAACGTCGGCAAGAAGCTGCTGGAGCCTGGTCGGGCCATGTTCCCGCCAGACCAGCCTCCATCGTCATATTGCTCGTTGACGAGCTCCCAGCCTTCGTGAGTCTGGCTCAGGATGTAGGCGGCGCAGGCTTCCCGCTGCGCATCGAGGCTGTTGAATGCCTGCTCCAGCCCTTCCTCGGTCGACTTGCGGGTGTAGATGGCGCAGCGGCGCTTCATTGCCGAGCCACCCGACTGACCGACTTCGCCTCTTCAGCCCGAAGAAGTTCGGACCTGACCAATGTGTGCCGGTGATCGCGGCGACAATTTGCGTCAGCGACTGAACCGCCGGGCCTCGTACTCGTAGCCGTCATCGAGCACGAGCACATGGTGCACCCTGCCCCGCCACTGGCGCACCAGCCGAGTGCCCGGTTTGAGCGACGGTCGGCTCGAACTGATCAGTTCCTCGCCTCGCCGCAGGCGCTCGGCTGCTCGCTCCAGCTCGCGCTTGATGTGGCTGGGGCAAATCCCCGTGCATGCGCGACTGCAGCTTCCAGGCGATGCCGCGGCGAAGCAGGTCGGGACCGATGTCCGGCGCCGGTTTGCGCCAGCACTCGCGCCATTTGGCGCGGAGCTGCGCCGGTGACATTCCGGGCAGCTCCGCGAGTTGTTGTTCGAGCGCGGTCATTCGACGTGCCTTCTGCTTGCGCGCGTCGATCCGATATGCCGTCTTGCCGTCCGATCGCTGCTCCTTGAGTAGCTTGCTGGTCTTCCGGACGCCTGTGAGGAAGGCCCGGCAGCTGTGCTCCTTCCAACCAGTCGACTTCATGATTTCGATAACGTCGCGCCGGTGTCGCGCGAGAGCATCTTCGTGACGCTCGCGCTCTTCGATTGCTTCTTCCTCTGCTTGGCCATCTTGGGTCTCCCTCGTACCAGCATCATCGCTGGCACTGACCCAAGCCGCGGACTTCAGAGATGAAGCGCGGCATTACCGCTGGTCAGCGGCGCAGATGACCAACGCTCTGTTCGGAAGGACAGTCAAGCCCCGAAGCGCAGCTAAGGTCTGCTTTCGACCCATTGCGGACACTAGCGACGCGGGAGCGCTTACGCCTTTCGACTGTCCAATTGTAAGAACCACGACCAAATTACTCCGAGCACGCCTGTGGTCGCAGCTGCGAGGCTTTCGTGTTTGTGGAGGCTATTAGACCACCACCAATTCGGCCAGATCAACGCGGCGAGAACGGACAACAACCAGACGACGAGAACAAAGCCCCAGATGTAGACCCCGAGCCTATAGGACATGCGCAATCTCACCGTACGGCTAATAGGCCAATAGCCTGGGGGTGTGGAAGACTGCCAATGTCCATTTTCCACCCATCGCGGACTCTCAACACGAAGCTAATCTGTGGCGATGCTCAAAAACATCGCAATCGCGATCATCGTCGGGCTGGTGATCGGTGCGATCTGTGCCCTCGCCGGCATTGGGGCAGCTTGGTCCGGCTTAGTCGGTGGGGTTGTCGCGGTTGCGATTGTCTGGGCGCTCAGAATGCGCCCTGCTCGCTAACGTCGTCTTTCCACCCATTGCGGACATCTGGCGACCGTGACACATACCGATCCCGGAGAGCACGCCTAAGTGAGGTTCTCCGACAGGCAGCTGATATGACAAAAGTCGACTTGAATGGACCCGCCAAATTTCCCCTGAGAATTAGGGTCGAGATCGTCCTCGCGCTCTTTCTGGCCTCGTGGCTGCTTGTCATGGTGGTTATCAGGCTTCTGTTCTGACGGCTTCCGCCCAAAGCCGAAGTTCAGAGCGGTTCTAAGGTTGCGACATTTTCAACACTCGCTCTCGACTGCGCACTTGCGGTTCTGCACTTCTGCCGTTTCTTGCGCTCTGGCCGATGCTGTCGGCGTTGATCCGGACTGGCTCGGCAATGATCCCACATGCTCGGTCGGCTGCACGGCAAGTTCGTCAGCGTTCGGGCGCTCGCCTTCGACCGGATGCCGAGAAACCAGCCAGAACCCCCCAATGAGGACCAGAACTGCTGAACCTAGCCATACTGCTAGGAATATCATCAACGGGCTCATCTCGCTCTCGAGTTACGCGTCCTAAGTGACTGAGTAGAGAAGGTTTTGTGAATGCGTCCCAAACTAAGACGCAACGAGCGGTTCAGGATCACAGTGCAGGCAGGCCAAACGGCAAACCGGAGATGTCCGACTTCGACCCATTGCGGACATTAGCGCCTTGCGGGAAACTCGACGCACAGCAGTAGGCAGGAGATGGTCCGATGCGAGGCGTAGCAGCAGCTGTTTTGATTTTTAGCGCCAGCGGGCGGCACCGCCGGACAGACCCGCCGTTGAGTATTTTCCTGCACCTGCGGCGGGCGGTCAGCCGCTCCGTATGCGAACGCCGTCAGAGTTGGTGACATGCTCTATCTGTCAGGGCAGACGGGGGACGTTGATGGGCAGCTGAAGGATGGGTTCGAGGCTCAAGCGCGCCAGTCGATGGAAAACGTCAGAGCGGTCCTAAATCAGCGAGGGCTCGGCTTTGCCGACGTCGTGAAATGCACGGTCATGCTTTCAGACATGAGCAAGTGGTCCGCATTCAACGCAATCTACGTTCCCTATTTCCCAGCAGGCCAGCGGCCAGCTCGTAGCGCCATCGGCGCGAATGGCTTGGCCGGGGCGCCTTGATTGAATTTAACGCTGGGCTTACGCGGGAAAGAAATTTGGCCGGAGCTAATGTCCGCTTTTCACCGATACGAAGATGGCCGCTCCGAGGACTTGAACCCCGAACTTCCGGGTTCCAAGCCCGGCGCTCTATCCAGTTGAGCTAGGAGCGGTCGCTTTGGGAGGGCATCTAGGCATTCCAGCGCCGCCTTTCGACCCAAAGCAGACATTCCGATCGAACACTCGCCCTTTAATTTGCGCTAAAAGCCGAACCTGCTCTAGGCCGTTCCGGAACGACGCCGCTTAATGCTGGCGTCACGCCGGTATTGGGCGACGCCGTTCCCTATGAAGCGGAAGCGGGGGCTTTCCGCATGAGATGGGGAATACACATGCGCAAACTGATGCTCGGCGCGATTGGCGCCGCGACGATGCTCTGGTCGGCCTCGGCTCCGGCTCAGGAATTGCCGCTAAAGTCCGGCGACTTCTGGGATGTCGGCGCGATCACGATCGATGACGGCCATTTCGGCGAATACGCCGACTTCCTTGCCGCGACCTATCGCAAGAACATGGATTTCCAGAAATCGAAGGGATGGATCAAGGGCTATCACATCCTCTCCAACGTCAATAAGCGCGCGGGCGAACCGGACCTCTACCTGGTCACGATCTTCGACCATGTGACGACGCCTGCCGAAGACATTCAGCGCGAGAAGGAAGCTAACGCTTTCCTTCAGCAGACGACCCGGCAGGGCATGGCGCAGAGCGGCCAACGCGCGACCTACCGCCATCTCGGCTCGGATATGCTGCTGCAAGAGATGCTCTGGTCGCACTGACCGCTTGTGGAGCGCCGCATTGCGCGGCGCTCCGCTTACGCTGGCGCGTATGTCTGCTTTCCGCCCGAACCGGACGTGTAGTTCCGACCCTCGAAGCAGTCCGTTTGTCGGCTTCCCGACCGAGGAACGCCCAGCACCGTCTAACGTTTCGCAATTGCACCGTTTTGCTTACCCGGCGATGCGAGTTCGTTTGGCGGCTGATCAAGGCGTGCATTATGCCCGAGATCGCCTTTTGGTGTCAACGGTGCGGGCAGGATCATCAAAGCCGAAGCGATTAAGGCGTCCGGTGACGATGAGGCCATCATGTTCGCAAAGGCGTTGAAAAGCCGGACTTCTTTGCCAAGCTTTGGAAGCGTCGCCGGCTAATCGCCGAAATTTCCAGGAGCGTCGGTTTAAAGGCGCCGCTTAGACCCGTGGTTATGTCCGCTTTCCACCCGTTCCGGACATCGGCCCAGCGGCTGCGGTCACTATTGGGCGACCTGTGTTGAGAGCCGGAATGACAGCCCCGCAAAGATGATGATGGCGGCGACCCAGTCGAACGAGCGGCGGTTGAGCAGAAGGGCAAGCACCAGCATCAGCAGGATTGTCGCGCGAATGACGCTCGGGACATTGAAGCCCAGGGTGCCGATGATGGCAGCGGTAGTCCAGGTGGAGCATTGGTAGAGGATGTAGGTGCCGATGAAGGTCCTTCGCTGATCACCATAGTGAGCTCGCATGTCCCATGTGCTGCCCGCATCGAAATTCGGCAGGACACTCGCGGTCGCTAGGAACAGCAGGATGGGAGTGATCAGAAGCAGCCCGAACTCGGCCGCGTTTCGCGAGTGCTGAAAGGCGCCATACGCGAAAAAGATACTCCACCAAAAGTTGATGACGAGCAGCAACAGGGTCGCAGCCCACATTACGGGCAGCCAGTCCCAGGTCACGCGCGCCCGGTTGCGGATCAGCCGGTGCAGGTTTCCAAACATTTCTGTGAGGCCGATGCCGATGATAATCGACACGAGCGTCACTTCATGCGCGGTGATGTCCATGGGCACGTCCCCGCCCGCCTAACGCCAAGGAGACTGTACGGGCACGCTCGGGCCGTCAACGTCTGCTTTCCACCCATCGCGGGCATAGGGTAATCCGCCTAGTTCCTGGGCGGGTTTGGTGTCAGTACCGTAAGCCTAACTCCTTCACACCGCAAAGGGAGCATTTGAGCCGCTTCTGTAGTTGCCAGAAGTCTTGGGTACCGATCACCTTCGCAACGTCAAATCCAGTCAGCGTCACGGCATTGCAGCAACGTTCGCATTCGATCCTGAGAGCGCATTTGAAGCGGCCGAGATCGCCGGCTGTGCGGACGTGCTTGAAGGACATTCGCACTCGCTAGGGCGAGCGGAACGATTCGGGAACAAGCACGCCTGTTGATATCGGGGAAGCGGCTTTCTGGGACCTCGGAGACCCGTCCGACCGTAGCTCTCCGGCACAGTCCGGAGGAGCCCATGTTCTACGCACCATCCATCCGCCACGCGGCGCGCAAGCCGACCGGCGCGAAGCTCGCGCTCAAGCCGTTTCACGTCTGGGGCATCCGAGTACGTTTGCAGGTCGCTCACCGAACCCGCGACCTGGCGCTGTTCGACCTGGCCTTGGATAGCAAGCTCCGCGGCTGCGATCTTCTGCGGCTCCGGGTCTCGGATCTCTTTCGCCTGGCGGCGTGAAACGGCGCGTCGTGATCGTCCAGCAGAAGACTGGCCGGCCCGTGCAATTCGAAGTGACTGAGCAAGCCCGCCGATCGATCGCTGCCTGGATTGAGAGGAAAGCAGCTCGGTCCCGACGATTGGCTGTTCCCGAGCCGGATGAAGCGGGGCTGCCATCTGAGCACTCGCCAATACGCTCGTTTGGTCGACAAGTGGGTTAGCCTCGTGGGCCTCGATCCGGCCGGCTTACGGCACTCACAGCTTGCGTCGGACGAAGGTGGCGTTGCTTTACAAGAAGACCGGGAACCTGCGCGCCTGCCAGCTCCTCCTCGGCCATACCAAGCTCGAGAGCACGGTCAGGTATCTCGGTGTCGAAGTGGACGATGCCTTGGAGCTGTCAGAGGCGCTTGGAGTTGTAACCGCTGTCCGTTTTGGGTGGAAAGCGGACATTAGGTGCGAGTCACACGCGGCATTCGCTCGATGATCAAAAGGCTACCCAAGCCCACGCCAAGAAAAACCCAATTGTCGTAGCCACCAAACAACCGCCAGCCAGCGAACCAATTGGCCGCTACCACGAGGAACACCAAGAGCCAGACGCCCGCCATGACACGCTCGCGAGTGGTCGGGGGGCGAGGGTCCCACTGGAGCTCACCTCTTCGTCGGATATTGCGAACGAAGGAGACTGCAACGATCAGACCCACGACCACGAAACTCCAAGTCCATTGGTTCAGTCCCAAGAACATGAGGGTTGTCGTATCCGCGCAAGCCTAATGTCTGCAATGGGTCGAAGGCGGACACTACGGATGACAGGCCGCTGCAACCTGACCGCCGTTGTCCCAACGCGGTTTGTACACCGCTTGGCGGCGCTGCAGCTGCCAACATGACAAGTTGACCTCACCTGCCCAAGCCATGACCACATTGCGGCCAAATCGGTCGGTCGTCACGATCCGATAGCGAATGCGGCCAAACCTTAGGGCGGCAGCGAGACTTCTTCGAGCCGCTTGCCCGTCGCCCGAAGCGCAGGTTCGCCACCTAGGGCAGCCGCGCAGTTCTGGCGCATCTATTCCTAGAAAGCGAAGGCGCGCGGAGCCGCACCGCAAGCTGTCTCCATCGACGATAACCGGCGCGGTGCAGGCATAGGGGGCATCTGCAATCATCAACGAAGGATATGCGATCCTGAAGCGGGAAGTCGCTCAGCATAGAGGTAATATTGAAGCCAGGGCTTGCCAGCAGCGTCGAGGCCTTCGGAGATCGAAAAGCCTGCTTCTTCAAGCGCTGCACGAACTTCGGCACTGGTGCGGAAGTGCTCGCCCTGACCGTCATTTGCAGCGAAGTCATGACACGATACGCAGGCGTTCAGAACCTTAGCCAAGGCCGGCCCTCGGATCGCCAATCGCTCAGCGCCTTCTATGTTGGATCGCAGGAAATCGATTTGGGTCACGTCGCGACACAGCGTTTCAAGGCTGATCTCGGGAACACGCTCGCCTTCGCCAGCGAAGATGGAGTTGGCTAGGTGGTTGTCGGTCGTGTTGATGACTGCGGTGCCATCCACGTCCGCAATTGCGCAATGGACGGGGGTCACGTTGGTCAATTCGGAGCGGACAACGGTCTGGACAAGACACTGGTAGGTTTCTGGATGGGCTTCAACAGCGACCACACGACCGGAGGGCCCGACCAGCTCCGATAGGATAACGACCTCTTCGCCAACACCCGAGCCCAGATCCACAACAGTATCTCCCGCTTTGGGTTGGTAATCCCGGCACCAGTCCTTGAGAGTAATTTCGCGGAAGAAGGCATATGAGGTCGTGTGAATGGTCGGGCTGACCACGGTGCATTCTGATTGCTGGCTCACCCAATGCCCGTCGGAATCCACGGAAAAGCTCTGATCCGAATAAGCCAGGGAGGCCGCCTTAGCGACGAGTGGACGGAGTCCTATTCTATCGAATGCAAACGCGACGCGTGACAACATCGGGAGCCAATAGCACCAGCCACGATTTTGTCATGATGTGCTCCGGCCGGCGGATCTCGGGCTGCATGGGTTGGACTTCAGCGAAGCCGGACGGTGTCCGGTTTGGGTGGAAAGCAGACATTCGCTCCGACGCACCTCCGCGCCGCTAATTTGTCAGATTACGGAATTGTTCGGTGTAAAAGTGCCCGTCGCCACGACGTAGATACCATCCCAGAACTGAATCTCTTCGACATGGATGAGGGTGTCCGTCCCCCAGTCGATGCTGTCGGACGCGCCGTTGAGATCGGTCATAATGATTTTGCCGTTCACTTTCGTGATGCTGAAATTGGCGAACGCACCAGTAGAGTCCACGTTGACAAGGACTGTGTCGTAGCCGTCGCCGCCATTCATCGTGTCGTTGCCCTGGTAGCCGGTCATCGTGTCGTCGCCTGCCTGACCCCAGATGGCGTCGTTGTAGGCGTCGCCGTAAATATGGTCGTTGCCGTCGCCGCCGTATGACGTTTCGCCACTGACCAGCGTGTCGTTTCCAGTGCCGCCGTAGAGGATGTCGACTCCCGTGCCGCCGTTGATGGCATCGTCGCCACTGCCTCCCCGAATGTTATCGTTCCCCTCCTCCGCTCCAATGAAATCGTTGCCGCTTCCGCCCGCGACAACATCATCTCCCGCACGGCCAGCATAAAAGTCGTCGCCACCAAGCAGGTCGATGATGTCGGCGTTTGCCGTGCCGATAATTTGATCGTCGCCCTCAGTTGGGAAAAGATCAAAAGGTTCGGAGATCGTCGGGAAGGCAGTTTGGTCATACTCGACGTCGCCAGTGAACTTGACTTGGAAAACCGGTGTGCTCGATCCTTCATAAATGGAAAGGGTCGTGATGTTCGTGGTCGGATTATACTGAAACACGGCCTGGGCGTCAGGGAAGCTTGGGTCGTACGCCGGCTGGAGCGTCGCCGGGGTTGCGAACAGGCGCAGATCGAGCACGTCTCCGTCGCTGGCGTTGAAGTCCGTAATCAGATCGACGTTCGCACCTACTGATTGAGTGCGTGCGAAATATGTGAACGTGTCCGCGCCGGCGCCGCCGGTCAGGGTGTCTTTACCTCCGCCCCCGGCGAGAATGTCGTCGCCGTCGTTGCCGTAGATGATGTCGTTGCCTGAGAGGCCGAAAAGCCTGTCGTTGCCTTCTAAACCGGAGATGGTGTCAGCAACCTGCGTGCCCTTGATGGTTTCGGAAGCATTCGTGCCGTTCAAAATCGCCATGGTCGCGCTCCTGTCGCTTGTGTTCGCGGCGCGCCACGCGTCTCACCGCGACTCTATGCATCCCGAGCAATGTCATTAACTTACTCTTAAGTGGCGGAGCTATCCAGCGCTCGCAAATGTCCGCTTTGGGTGGAAAGCGGACATTAGCGAGCAGGGCGCATTCTGAGCGCCCAGAAAATCGCAACCGCGACAACCCCACCGACTAAGCCGGACCAAGCTGCCCGAATGCCGGCGAGGGCACAGATCGCACCGATCACCAGCCTGACGATGATCGCGATTGCGATGTTTTTGAGCATCGCCACAGATTAGCTTCGTGTTGAGAGTCCGCGATGGGTGGAAAATGGACATTGGCAGTCTTCCACACCCCCAGGCTATTGGCCTATTAGCCGTACGGTGAGATTGCGCATGTCCTATAGGCTCGGGGTCTACATCTGGGGCTTTGTTCTCGTCGTCTGGTTGTTGTCCGTTCTCGCCGTGTTGATCTGGCCGAATTGGTGGTGGTCTAATAGCCTCCACAAACACGAAAGCCTCGCAGCTGCGACCACAGGCGTGCTCGGAGTAATTTGGTCGTGGTTCTTACAATTGGACAGTCGAAAGGCGTAAGCGCTCCCGCGTCGTAGTGTCCGCAATGGGTCGAAAGCAGACCTTAGCTGCGCTTCGGGGCTTGACTGTCCTTCCGAACAGAGCGTTGGTCATCTGGGCCGTTAGCCAGCGGTAATGCCGCACTTCATGTCTGAAGTCCGCGGTTTGGGTCAGTGCCAGCGATGATGCTGGGACGAGGGAGACCCAGGATGGCCAAGCAGAGGAAGAAGCAATCGAAGAGCGCGAGCGCTACGAAGACGCTCCGCGCGACACTGGCGCGACAGTTATCGAAATCATGAAGTCGACCGGTTGGAGGGAGCACACTGTCGAGCCTTCCTCACAGGCGTCCGAAAGACCGGGCAAGCTACTGGAGGAGCAACGATCGGACGGTAAGACGGCATATCGGCTCGACGTCGCGCAAGCAGAAGGCAACGTCGAATGACCGTACTTGAACAACAACTCGCGGAGCTGCCTGGAATGTCACCGGCGACAACTCCGCGCTAAATGGCGCGACTGCTGGCGCAAACCTGCGCCGGACATTGGTCCCGACCTGCTTCGCCGTGGCATCGCCTGAAGCTACAGTCGCGCGTCAGGGGATTTGCCCAACCACGTGAAGCGCGAGATGGAGCGAGCAGCGAGCGCCTGCGGCGCGGCGAGGAACTGATCAGTCCGAGCCGACCGTCGCTCAAACCGGGCACTGGGCTGGTTCGCCGATGGCGGGGCAGGGTGCATCATGTGCTCGTGCTCGATGACGGCTACTAGTACGAGGCCGTCGGTTCAGCTCACTGACGCAAATTGTCGCAGCGATTACAGGCGCGCATTGGTCAGGTCCGATCTTCTTCGGGTTGAAGAGGCGTAAGTGGGTCAGTCGGGTGGCTGGTAATGACGCTCCGCGGTGCGTAACCCACACCGGAATGTCGACCGAAGTAGGGGTTGGAGCTGCCATTCAATAGCTTCGACGTGCAGCGGGAAGCGTGCGCCGCTCACATCCTTAGTCAGACTACGAAGGTCGGGAGTTGGTCAACGAGCATTACGACGATGGAGGCTGGTCTGGCGGTGACATGCCCAGACCGGTCTCGAACAGCTCCTTGCCGACGTTGCCGCGGGCAAGGTCTGATGTCATCGTCGTCTACAAGGTCGACCGACTGACGCGCAGTCCGGCCGACTTCGCTCGGATCGTGGAGGCACTCGATCACGCCGGCACGTCATTCGTCAGCGTCTACCAGGCATTCAATCCATGATAAGCATGGGGCGGCGACCCTGAACGTCCTACTGTCGTTCGCCCAGTTTGAACCCGAGGTTACTAGCGAGCGTATCCGCGACAAGGTGGCGGCATCCAAGCGCAAAGGAATGTGGATGGGTGGCCCGTGCCGCTGGGTTACCGGTTGGAAGGCCGAAGCTGTCATCGACGATCAGGATGCCACGACCGTCCGGTCCATCTTTCGGCGATACCTCGAACTTGGATCGATCGGGATTCTTGCCGATGGGCTGCTAGACGGGGCATCGATCGAAGGTTCGTGTCTATGCAAATGGTCGGTCGGCGGGGAGCGTCAGCTTCTCAGGAGATCGTTAGCTCAGCTACTTCAGTATCCAATTTTTGTCGGCAAGGTGAAGCATCGGGACCAACTGTTCGAAGGTGAGCACGAGGCCATCATCGACTAACACGTTTGGGAGCGAGTGCAGAGCTCGCTCGCGACGACCGGCGGGAACGACTGCATGGCAAACGTACACGATCTCCGAGCCTGTTAACCGGCTTGATCGCCGATCCGATGGTCGTCCCATGATGCCTGTTTTACGACGAAGGGAAGTCGTCAGCACCGTCACTACATCACGCTATTAAAGCCCGGGGAGAACAGCAGACCGCCTGGCGGGTGCCGGTGGTTGACGTCGATCGTGCTGGTTCTGAGGTGTATCGAAAAGGTCTGTCGCGACATGCCGTCGAGTTTGGATGCCGTACGAAAAGCCATTGGGATTGGCGTCTCTGAGCGTTCCTGAGCAGCGAAGGATCCTGCTCGAAAACGATGTGCGAGTTCAGTTCAATCCATCAGAAGTCATTGTGCGCATCGGAAACAATGTGGACGAAACGTCTGAATTCCGGCCAATCTTGCCCGACGCGGCAACCAACTGAAGCTCGTTCCGAGTTCAGTTGACGACGTGCCGAGAAATCCGATCCGGTTCTGCTCAAGCTCATCGCACTTGCGATGTTGGCGCAACAGACGGCGCTTACTGGTGAACAGGACCCGATCGCATCGAACGACAGCAAGCGGCATCTCTGGCAGCTTCTGCGCGTAAGCTGGCTCGCGCCGGATATCATCGCAGCGATCGCCGAAGGTCCACAGCCTGCAGTCTGACGGGGCGACGCCTGCTGCTAGTCACCGAAGTGCCCTCTCGTGGCACGATCAGCGTCGGTACTTCGGATTCCACTGAAGCCCCGAAGGACAGCATCTGCAACTGGTGGCAGCAATTGGGGGCTTAGAGTATTCAGGCCATATTTCGCGTCGTGAGAGGGGCCAAAGTGCTCTCTTGGACGCAAAGCTGATGCGCTCCTACGGCACATGTCGCGGATTATCCGAGGTAATTCTGACACTCAAAATACCAGCTGAGTATATGTATCTGAATGGTATTTTAGAGTGGTGCTTCATGATGGACTTCGAACTGATGCCCTCCATCTGCATCAAATATGCATCTGCAACTGGTGGCAGCAATTGGGGGGCTTAGAGAATTGAGGCCCTGTTGCGCCTCTTGAGAGGGGCCAAAGCGCTCTCTTGGACCCAAAGCTAGATGCCCTCCCAGGGCACATGTCGCGGATTAACCGCGACAATTCCCGCACTCAAAAAATCATCTAAGTATCTGTATCTGAACTCCGCGTTTGCTGCGACACCCCTAACCAAGTGCGTTGCCGTGGGTTGGGCTGGAATTTCGACCTCCTCTGGGCCCACTCCTAATGTCTGCTTTCGACCATTGCGGTCGTTAATCACTATGCTCTTTTGCGGCTTCGATCTGGTCGGCTTCCCGTTCCAGTTCAAAGGCGACTTCTAGGAGCTCGCGACGTGCTTCCTCATTCCTCGCCTGAGCCGCGAGTTCGCGGCAGTTGCGGGCGCTGTTACGAAATCGGGCCGGGTCTTCAGACATGCCGGTAAAAATCCACAGACGCTTCGGGTCGTTCCCGTCGTTACGCCCACGTAGGATCAACGTCACAAGCTCTCGCCGTATGTCACCGTTGGCGATTGGCGCTATCTCAAGAGACGGAAATATTCACTGCCCGTCGGAACGGCCTCGCGCATGTCAACGAGCGGTTCAGGATCACTGCAGGCAAACGACAACCGGCAATGTCCGACTTCGACCCAAAACGGACGCTCGCCTCATTATCTGCTATGGTTCGAATCACCTGCTCTAAAGCCCAAGCCACTGCCCTCGAAGTGACTGGATCGATAATGAAGTTTTACGATAGCTTCGGAATAAATCCGCGGATCGTGCGCTTCTTCATGCTCGAAAAGGGTATTCAGCTCGATCACGAGAACGTCGATATCTTTTCTATGGAAAACCGGCGTGAGCCCTACCTCAGCCGCAATCCGTCGGGACAGACCCCCCTCCTTGAGCTCGACAGTGGAACCTGCCTCGCTGAAACGGGTGCAATTTGCGAATTTCTCGACGAGCAACATCCCCAGCCGCCACTGATTGGATCGAGTGCCGAAGAGCGTGCGATCACCCGCATGTGGTGGAGACGCGTCGAAATCAACATCTGCCTGCCGATGCTCTACGGCTTCTACTTCGGCGAGGGGCTCGAAATCTTTCGAGAGCGTACGCACTGCATTCCTGAGGCCGCCGAAGGTATGAAGGAGCGCGGACGAAAGGGCATGCGTTGGTTGGATGGACTGATTGAAGATGGAAAGTGGCTTGCGGGCGAGCGGTTCACCGTGGCCGACATCTGCCTCTACTGTTACATTGATGCGCTGCGAGGCATCAAACAACCGATGCCGGAAGGCTGCTCCGGGCTCGAGGCCTGGTTTACACGCGTTGGTCTCCGACCAGCCGCAGACAACAGCGTCGCGCAGAAACTCGAAATCGGCCTGACTGGCTGAACAGAGGCACTTCGCGACGGCGACGCCTCTGACCACTGAACGAGCGTCCGCTTTCGACCCAAAGCGGACATTACGGCCTCAACTTAAATCGAGCATCTAGTCGCGACCACGACGAGTTGGCAAAGCGGGCGCATGACCGTCACCACTGTTGCCATGCTGACCGCGGGCGGCCTCGCGCCCTGCCTCTCCGCCGCCGTCGGCGGATTGATCGAGCACTATACAGAGGTCGCGCCGGAAGTGCGGATCATCGCCTACCTGAACGGCTACGCCGGCCTGCTCACCGGGAAATCGGTGGAGGTGACCGACAAGGTGCGGGCGACCGCCGGCCGGCTGCACGCCTTCGGCGGAAGCCCCATCGGCAACAGCCGGGTGAGGCTCACCAACGTCGTCGACTGCGTCAAACGAGGCCTGGTCGCGCCCGGGCAGGACCCGCTTCACGTGGCCGCCGAGCAGCTCAGGGGCGACGGTGTCGACGTGCTCCACACAATCGGCGGGGACGACACCAACACCACCGCCGCCGATCTCGCGGCGTACCTTAGCAGCCACGGCTACCGGCTCACGGTCGTGGGCCTGCCGAAGACCATCGACAATGACGTGGTTCCCATCCGCCAGACTCTCGGCGCTTGGAGCGCTGCCGAGCAGGGAGCCCTGTACGCCCGCAACATCATCGCCGAATGCTCGTCGAACCCGCGGATGCTCATCGTCCACGAGGTTATGGGCCGCAACTGCGGATGGCTCACGGCGGCAACCGCGCTCGCGCATCACCAGTGGGTTCGCGACGCGCAATTTGCCGAGTGGCTGGAAAATTCCGCCGCCCGCTGGGACGTCCACGGTGTTTACCTGCCGGAGCGGCCGTTCGACATCGCCGAGGAAACCGAGCGGCTGCGCAGGACCATGGACGAGCAGGGGGGCGTCAACCTGTTCATCTCCGAGGGCGCCGGCGCGCGGGAGATCGTTGCCGCGATGGAGGCGGCGGGCGGTGACTTGCCGCGCGACCCGTTCGGCCACGTCCGGCTCGACGAGATCAATCCCGGCCAGTGGTTCGGGCGGCAGTTCGCCGCCGAGCTGGGGGCGGAGAAGGTGCTGGTGCAGAAGAGCGGCTATTTCGCGCGTTCGGCCCCCGCGAACGACGCCGACCTCGACCTGATCCGCGCCTGCACGACCTACGCAGTCGACGCGGCGCTGCGCGGCGAATCAGGGGTGGTGGGCCAGGACGAGGAGCGCGGCGACGAGCTGCGGGTGATCGAGTTCGAACGGATCGCGGGCGGCAAGGCGTTCGACGTTTCGTTACCGTGGTTCACCAGCCTGCTGCGCGAAATCGGCCAGGCCTGACCGGTTCAGTGCGGGGGTAAGTGTCGGCTTTCGCCCCATTCCGGACACTGGCTGCGCACTGCTGCACATGGACCAAGGTGAACCGTCCCCTAACTCGCGCCAGCTTCGTGCTTGCCGCCAATCCAAGTTCCCCGGACTACGAGATCCTCATTGAGCAACGCGAGGTCGGCGCGTCTCCCGGCGCCGATCGTCCCGCATTCTTCTAGAAGGCCGAGGAACGCAGCAGGGGCGCTGCTTGCCATGAGAAAAGCTGTTTCGGGCTCAACTTCCAGCAGGTCGACCGCATTCCTCACCGCGAGCGCCATGTTGAGGTCAGAGCCCGCCAGCGTGCCCCCCAAGTCGACACAGACGCCATTGCGCGCTGATATGCGCTTGCCCTGAAGCATGAATTCCTTCGTGTCCGAACCCACGCTCGGCATGGCGTCGGTGACGAGCATGAATTTGGCGGGAGACTTGCAGCGAAGCGCCAGCTTCAGCGTCGTGGGGCTCACGTGATAGCCATCGACGATCATGCCGCACCAGGTGCGGTCACTCTCGAGCGCCGCTCCCACCACCCCGGGCTCTCGGGCGCCGAGCGGGGACATGGCGTTGAATAGATGCGTGACCCCGGTGAGTCCGGCCGCGATCGCCGACTCCATATCCGCATAGCGGCCGTTGCTATGCCCCGCGGAGACGATGACCCCTGCATCAACGAGTCGTGCGATCATCTCGGGTGTCGTGCACTCGGGCGCCACGGTCACCAATGTCCGACCCAGCTCCATGGAAGTCAGGACGGCAAGGCCTTCCTCATCCAGCGCCCGGATCTTCTCCGCGTCATGGATGCCCTTACGGTGTTCGTTGAGGAACGGCCCCTCGATGTGAATCCCGAGCACTCCAGGCACGCCCTCGGCGATGGCGGCCTCAACCGCCTCGATTCCGGACCGGATGACGGCCAGATCGTCGCTGATCAGTGTCGGCAGAAAGCCGGTCGTGCCGAATGCCCGGTGAGCACGCCCTATCGTGCGGATCGTCTCAGCCGTCGGCGCATCGTTGAACAGCGCTCCGCCGCCACCGTTCACCTGAGTGTCGATAAATCCGGGAACGAGGAGCCCGCCGCCAAGATCGTAACGTTCGGCACTGGCGGTGACGTCGCCCTCTGCCACGATCGCCGTTATTTGATCGCCCTCGACGAGGACCGCCTTTCCGCTCTCGAACCGGCCGTCGAGCAACACGCGGCCGTTGATGAGAGCCGCCGCCATCATAACGTCTCTGTCACTTTGGTGAGATGGCTTGGCCGATCGGGGTCGAAGCCGCGAAGCAGCGAGAGCGCATTGGCGGCGCGATAAAAAGCCTGGATCTGCAGCATCGGTTCGACCAGCGGATGCGCGGAAGGACTTGGAAGTTCGACCGCCCCCTCCGCGTGTCCTCCGGTCAGGAACACGCGGCCGCGGCGCTCAAGCACGTCGCGAACGAGCTCGTCCACGCCTGCTCCGGACTTATCGGATTGGCGGAAGACGAGCAGTGGAAAATCAGGTCCGACCAGGGCCATCGGCCCATGGCGAACCTCGGCGGCGCTGAACGCTTCCGCGTGAAGAGCACAAGTCTCTTTGAATTTGAGCGCAGCTTCCTGGGCGATCCCAAAGCCAGGCCCGCGACCGATGACGTAAAGGCCGGTAGCATTTGCGAGACAGTCGAGCAGCGGCGACCATTCGCAATCCCATGCTTCGCGGAGCAGCGCCGGAACGCTCTGCAGAGCCTGCCCGAGCTCGCTGTCGGCGCTCCATCGGGCGGTCAGATCGAGGATAGCCGACAAGGAGCAGATGAACGATTTCGTCGCTGCCACGCCCTGTTCTCTGCCGGCGTGAAGCGGCACCGGCACATCGCAGGCCTTAGCCAGCGGAGAAGACGCGTCATTGACGAGCCCGACCGCGTGGGCTCCCCCGGCCTTCGCCGCCGCAACAGCAGTCACGATGTCAGGACTTCTGCCCGACTGCGAAATGGCGATCGCCAGCATTCCAGCAACATTCGGGGCAGCAGAATAGACGGAGGAGACCGACGGGGCCGCGGAGGATGTGAGCACCTTCGCGCGCGTTTCGAAGAGATATTTCGCGAATGTCGCGGCATGGTCAGAGCTGCCTCGAGCATAAGTGACCACCGCCCGCGGAGGTTCGGTGCGCAGCCGATCGGCGATCTGCTGCATAAGGTCGGCGTTCGCCGCGAGCTGCAGCGCGACTGCATCGGCAGCCTCGGCGGCTTCGGCGAACATGCGAGTCTGTTCGGGTTCGGGCCGTGCTCGATTCACGCGTTCAGCTCGGCGACGAAATCATAGGCGTCGCCGCGATACCAGCTTTCCGTCGCTTCGATTACACGCCCATCATCGAGGAAACCGCGACGCTCGATATAACAGTCCCGGCAGCCCCAGGATCGACGCCCGAGCAGTTGCGCGCGCTCCTCGTCGAACAGGACTGCACGCAACCGCTGCAACGCGCGCGTCGGCCGGTTTCCTGCTGCGTTGAAGAGCAACGTACAGTGAGTCCTCGACTTCGGTCTCGCTGGTCAACCCAAAGCCCGGAATGGTCGAATATTCGATCGCCATCGGCAGATCGTCCGCAAAGCGGATTCGATGGAAACGATAGACCGGCGCGCCGGGACTGAGACCAAGCGTCAGCAATTCCTCGGGAGTGACCGAGCCGGACGCCCTAAGTAGCCACTGGCTGCGGGGCGTTTGACCACGCGCCGCCATGTCTTCGGAAAAGGACGTGAGCTTGGCGAACTGCTTCTCGACTCGGCCGATGACGAAGGTCCCAGCGCCCTGCTTGCGAATGAGCAAACCGTCTGCGACCAGCGCATCGAGCGCTTTGCGCACCGTGATCCGCGAGACGGCGAAGTCGGCCGCGAGGTCGCGCTCCGCCGGCAGCGCATCCTGGGGCTTCAGAACCGAATTCTCGATTGCGCTCCGAAGCCCGTGCTGAAGCCGCCTGTAAAGAGGCCCGGGCCCCTCAAGCGATCCGATCTGCTGCGCCAGACTAGCCACCGATCCTCCCCAGCCCACTGCGAGCTTCATAATACCAATCTGGTACCATCCGCCAATGAAAAATTTGATTCTGGAGTGAGAAGCCGCAGATTAACGCGGCTCTTGACCTTTCAATTGAAGTGGAGGATGGTCCTAGTTCTGCAGACCATTGGTCCTACTTTGGGCTAACCGAAGAGCCAAATCGACGGTCCGCAGGGGGAGAGAGGGAAACGAACATGGGGATCCGGCACCTGTTGATCGGTTCGGCGAGCACGCTGGCGCTGCTCGGAGGAACCGCGCACGCGCAATCGACCAACCCGCCAGGCGAGCCGCCCACCAACGCTCCGCCGTCCGGCGCGGTCCAGCCGGCGCCGAGCGACACCGGCAGCGGCGAGGCAATCGTCATCACCGGGTTCCGCAGATCGATCGAAGCCTCGATCAGGGCCAAGCGCAATTCGTCGGTCATCGCCGATGTTCTGACCGCCGAGGACATCGGCAAGTTCCCCGACAAGAATGTCGCCGAGGCGCTTCAGCGGATTCCCGGAGTCGTCATCAACCGCGAGTTCGGCGAAGGCGAACGCGTCAGCGTTCGCGGCACCGCGCACGAACCTCACCAAGACGCTCCTGAACGGCCACAATGTCGCGACGGCCGACTGGTTCATCCTCGACCAGCTGAGTGCGACGCGCGCATTCAACTATCTGATTCTGCCGTCCGAGATCGTCGGCGAGCTCGAAGTCTACAAGAGCCCGAGGCCGACATCGAGGAAGGCGGCGTCGGCGCGACGATCAACGTCCACACCCGCAATCCGCTCGACCTCGATCCGCTCACGATCTCGGCCTCGGCGCAGATGGTCTACAGCGAGCGAGCCAAGAAATGGGATCCGCAGGCGTCCGGCTTTATCAGCTGGAAGAATGCGGGCGACACCTTCGGCGTCCTGGTCGCGGCAGTCTACCAGAAGCGCCGGATCCGGCGCGACGGCGTCGAGGTGCTCGGCTACTTCAGGCAGCTGGACAATCCGGCGACGCCGAACGTCAACGAAGAGATTGCCGGCGGAGCCCAAATTCCCTCGCTGATCGGCTCGGCCCTGTTCCAGCAGGAGCGCGAGCGGACGGCGGCAACGCGGCGATCCAGCTCAGGCCGTCCGACGCGCTCGAGGTCAACATCACCGGCCTTTATTCACAATTCAACGCGGACAACTTCAACCAGAATTTCCTGGCCTGGGGCTCCAACGCCATCGGCGGCGGCGGAACGCTGACCAAGCGTCGTCGAGGACGACACCGTCGTCAGCGGCACGATCACGTCGACTCCAGGCGGAAGGGGCGTCGTGTTCGACGCCATCGATCGCAAGGCTGTGGCAAAGGTGTGGTCAGGCAATTTCGACGCAATCTGGAGGCCAGGGGAACTCTCGACCGTCCACTTCAAGGTCGGTTACACCGAAGCGCACGGGCGATACCGAAGTCGCAGCCGTTCTACGAAGGCGGCGCGCCGGCAAGCTTCACCTACGACCTGACCGGCAAGACGCCGCAGGTGACTTTCTCGGGATCGACCCGACCAATCCCAACGATCTGATCTTCGACTTCGGGTCGCTCCACAAAATCACCAACTCCGACAACGAGAAATACGCCTACCTCGACTTCGAGCAGCGGCTCGAGATGGGTCCGCTCCAGGCCGTCAAGGTCGGCGCCAAGTTCACCGACCACGACCGCAAAACGACGTTTCTGGCGACGACCTTCGGCGGCTTCTTCCTGCCGCTGCTCGCCACCGGTTGCGGCGGCGGGCCTTGCACGTCGGCCGATTTCGCGGACGGGCTTACGCCCGGCGACTTCCTCAAGAACATCGCGCTGCCCGGCACGCTCACCAGCTATTGGCAGGTCGACCGCAAGAAGCTCGAGGACATCTTTTTCGGCTTCCCAGACCTTCAGCGCGGGTCTCAATCCGCCCGAAAACTATTCCATCAACGAGAAGACCTACGGCGGCTACGTCATGGCCAAGTTCGGCGGCGACCACTGGCGCGGCAACGTCGGCTTGCGCGTGGTCCGCACCAACCAGACGTCGCGCGGCAACCAGCTTTTCGCCAGCAATCCCCCTCCGGACGCCATTCCTAATCCGTTCGGGGCTTTCTTGCCGATAGAGGTGAAGCGTCACTACACAGACTTCCTGCCGAGCGTGAACCTCAGCTTCGACCTCAGCCGGCAGCTGGTGCTGCGCTTCGCCGCGGCCCGGACCATGGCTCGGCCCGATTACACCGATATCGTGCCGCGGGTGACGCTGAACCCCGGTGCCTTGACGCGGCAGCGGCGGCGATCCGCACGTCGATCCCTTCCGCGCCAACCAGTTCGACGTCTCGCTGGAATGGTATCCGGACCGCGAGACCATCGTCGCGGCGGCGCTCTACTACAAGGACATCCAGTCCTTCATCGTCAACCGCACGACGCAGGAGCTTTTCCCGATCGAGACCCAGACGCCGAACCTGTCGCGCTGCACGCCGGCCGGAGCAGGCAATCCGAACCTTTTCAACTGCCTGTTCGACATCAACCGCCGGTCCAACGGCCGCGGCGGCACCAACAAGGGCATCGAGCTGCAGGTTTCGCGGCCGATCTGGGGCGGCTTCGGCGTGATCGGCAACTACACCTATTCCGACGCCAAAGTCGACAGCGGCGACCCGATCCCTGGCAACTCGAAGCACGCCTTCAACGTCGACCGGCTATTACGAACGCGGGCCGATCTCGGCGCGCCTGTCCTACACCTACCGCTCCAAGTTCTTCATCGACATCGACCGCGCATCGCCGCTCAACCAGAAGTCGACGCAGTCGCTCGATGCATCGGCGAGCTATAAGCTCACCGAGAATTTCTGGCTGACCGCCGACGCGATCAACCTGACCAACGAGAAGATCGAGCAATTCTCCGGGGACCACGGTCCGGCCGCGGGCCATCTACGACAATGGCCGGCATTCTACATCGGCGCGCGGTTCCGCTATTGAGAGCGGGGAAGCGGCGCGGGGCTTCACGGCCCCGCGCCGCCGGCTGCCGGAGAGGAATTGCGACGCGTGATCCGAACGTTGCTTGTGCTGGCCGTGCTGCTTTCGGGATAGCGCGTCGGCGGCGCCGCCGAAGCTGCTGCCGCGTGCCGCGCCACGTGGCGGAGCGCCGGGGAAGCTTCGTCCTATCCCCTTCGGACGGCGATCCGGCGTTCCGCCACGTGACCCAGCGGCGCCGCCGAGGCCGCGCCTATCTTTCGCGAGCTCCTGCGCAGCAGCAACGAGGCTTCGATCTGAAGGTGCGACGCGAGCGCCGGCGGCGATCCGCTTCGTGCGCAAGCGCGGCTTCGGCGCGCGAAGGCTATCGCGCTGGACGTCACGCCGGACGTCGACGATCACCGCAACCAGCGACGCGGGCCTGTTCTACGGCGCCGTCACCGCCTGGCAGCTGGCGACCGGCGACGCGGCCGAATCGTCATTCCCGGCCGTCACGATCGACGACGCGCCGCGTTTCGCCTGGCGCGGGCTGATGCTCGACAGCGCGCGCCATTTCCAGTCGCCGGAGTTCATCCGCCGGCTGATCGACTGGATGGCGGTCAACAAGCTCAACGTCCTCCACTGGCATCTGGTCGACGACCAGGGCTGGCGGCTCGAGATCAAGAAATATCCCGCGGCTGACCGAGGTCGGCGCGTGGCGCGTTCCCGCGACCGCGCCCGGGCGCGCCGCCAGCTGCCCGCGGGTCGGCGGCTACTACACCCAGGACCAGGTCCGCGAGATCGTCGCCTACGCCGCCGAGCGCAACGTCACGATCGTGCCGGAGATCGAGATGCCCGGCCACGCGCTGGCGGCGATCCGCGCCTATCCGGAGCTGGGCACGGGCGTCGCCGATCCCGCCCGGCGTCGATCCGACTGGGGCGTGTACCCCTGGCTCTACAATGTCGACGACGCGCACCTTCGGCTTCCTCGAGGACGTGCTCGGCGAGGTGATGGCGCTGTTCCCGTCGCGCTACATCCATGTCGGCGGCGACGAGGCGGTGAAGGACCAGTGGAAGGCCTCGCCCGAGATCCAGGCGCGGATGAAGGCGCTCGGCATCAAGGACGAGCACGCGCTGCAGAGCTGGTTCATCGCGCGCATCGGCAAGTTCCTCGCCGCGCACGGCCGCCGGCTGATCGGCTGGGACGAGATCCTGGAGGGCGGCATCCCGCCGGACGCGACGGTCATGTCCTGGCGCGGCATCGAGGGCGCGGTCGCGGCCGCCAAGGCCGGCCACGACTCGGTGCTCAGCCCCGCGCCGACGCTCTATTTCGACAATCGCCAGGGCTTCGGCGCCGATCGAGCCGCCCGGCCGCGGCAATCTGGTCGACCTGCAGACCGTCTACGCGCTTCGATCCCGCGCCGCAGCGAGCTCACGGCCGAGCAGCAGCGCCACATTCTCGGGCTGCAGGCGCAATCTCTGGACCGAGCATGTCCGCACCGAGGACGCGGGCCGCATGGAACACGTTTCCCGCGCGCGAGCGCCGTCGCCGAGATCGGCTGGTCGCATCCGGCGAGCCGCGACTTTGCGGACTTCATCGACCGGCTCGTGCCGCAATCGAGCGGATGCGCGCGCTCGGCCTCAAGCCCGGCGTCGAGCGCCTTCGCCGTCAGGCTCGCAGACGCAATTCGTGCCGCCCGGCCGATCGAGGCGAGATCGCCCTGTCGAGCCAGTCCGGGCTCGACATCCGCTACACGCTCGATGGAAGCGCGCCGTCCGCTGCGTCGCCGCGCTACACTGCGCCGCTCACGCTGCAGCTTTCCGACGCGACTGCGCGCCGCACGCCTTCTACGGCGATCGGCCGCTGCCCGGCGCGCTCGACCAGCTCGTCGATGCGCGCTCCGTCCGCCGCCGCAGCCGACGAGGAACTCAAGACCTGCACGGACAAGGTGCGCCTCGCGCTCGAGGACGATTATCCGGCGCAAGGCCCGCGCGCCGTGTTCCTGACCGACATCTTCAACCCCTGCTGGATCTACGCCGGCGCGCCGCTCGGCGGCGCCGAAGCAGATCGCGATCGAGGTCGGGCAGGTCCCGTTCAATTTCCAGGTCGGCAAGGACATCGAGCAGATCCGCTTCCGCCCGCCGGCAACGCCCGCCGGCGAGTTCGAGGTGCGCTCGGGCGGCTGCGACGGCGAGCGCATCGCCGTGCTGCCGCTGGCACCGGCGCGCGCCAATCCCGGCGTCACCCGGCTGGTCGCGCCGATCGCTGCGCGCGCGGGGCAAGAAGATCTGTGCATCACCTACACCGCGACGGAGTGAACCCGATGTGGGCGATCGATTCGCGTCGAGCTGATCTGCCGAATGAGCGACGTCGTCCTCCTGCGCGCCCTTCGCCGGCTGGCTGACGCCGCTCGAGGAAGTGCCCGACCCGGTGTTCGCCGAGCGGATGATGGGCGACGGCATCGCGATCGACCCGATCGAGTCGGTGCTGCGCGCGCCCGCCGACGCGACGGTCATCGCCATTCCGGACACCGCCCATGCGGTGACGCTGCGGCTCGCGAACGGCGCGGAGCTGCTGATCCATATCGGTCTTGAGACGGTCGCGCTCGGCGGCGCAGGGTTTCGCGCGCTGACTTCGGCGGGGCAGCAGGGTCGAAGGCAGGCGATCCGCTGATCGAGCTCGACCTCGAGCAGGTCGCCGAGGCGCGCGCAGCCTGGTCACGCCGATCATCGTCGCCAACGAGGCTATTCGCTCGACCTCGATCGGGCCGTTTCCGCGGGCCATCGCGATGCGGCGACCCGATCGGCACGGTCCGGGCGCAGCGACGGCCGCGACGGTCGAGGCTTCCGGCGGAGCGCTACGAGCGCGCCGTACAAATTGACGGCGGCCGCACGGCACTTCATGCGCGCCCCGCGGCGCGGATCGCTGCGGCTGCTGCGGCCGTTCGCGGCCGAAGTGCATCTGGCGCTGGCGCGATCGTTCGGCCAACGCACGAAGCACCGTCGCGCATGCTCGGCCTTGGCGTTCGGCATGGCGATGAATTGCGCATCGTCGGCGCGCGGTACGGACTGCGCAGCCGCGGTCGATGCCGTCGCCGCAGCTGATCGAGGCGGGCTGGGCGAAGACGGCGACGTCGCCGCTCCGGCGATCCGCCCCTGCGTCAGCCGGCGAGTTCCCGTTTGCGCATCGCCTGGACTTGCGATCGGGCGGGTCGTTCAATTCCGTATCGACGACCTTCCCGTTCCGCGCGACGGCGCCGGCGTCGCCGAGGAGCGCCTGCGGCTCGCCGGCGCGCTCGAAACTGTTGCGGCATCGCTGATCGAAACCGATCTCGGTCGCCGGGCGAGCTCGCCGCCGCCCATCGCGCAATTGCTCGAAGATCCGGACTCTGATCGCCCGCTGCGAATCGACGAGATCGCCGAAGGGCGCAGCGCCGCGCTTCGCCTGGCGAAGCGCGTGCGATTCGGCGCGCGAACGCGATCCGCGCGACCGGTGATACGCTACTGATCGAGCGGGCCGCCGACCTGCTCGATCTCGAGCGGCGGGTCATCGCCGTGCTCATCGGCGATCAGGCTGCCGACGTGCCGGAGCTCCCGCCGGAGTCGATCCTGGTCGCTCCCGATCTGCTGCCGTCGCAATTCCTGGCGCTCGACAAGTCCCGGCTCGCCGGCATCTGCACCGCGCGAAGGCGGACCGACGTCGCACGTCGCCATCCTCGCCGCCGCCGCGGGCATACCGATGGTTGTATCGGCCGGCGCGGACGTGCTCGACGATCGCCGAGGGCGCGACCGCGATTCTCGACGCCGATCACGGGCGCATCGAATCGAACCCCGCGCCCGCCCGGCTGCGTGAGGCGCCGTACGCTGCTCGCCGAACGACGCGCCCGCCTTGCCGCCGATGCGCGCGATGCGCACGAGCTATGCTTCACCGCTGACGGCGTGCGGATCGAAGTCTTCGCCAATCTCGGCTCGATCGAGGACGCCGAGACGGCGATCGCGGCCGGCGCCGAAGGGTGCGGGCTGCTGCGCACCGAATTCCTGTTCCTCGACCGCGACGCGCCTCCCGACGAGGAGGAGCAACGCGCGATCTATTCCGACGATCGCCACGACGCTGCAGGACCGGCCGCTGGTGGTTCGCACGCTCGACATCGGCGCGCGACAAACAGGTGCCCTACCTCGCGATCCGGCATGAGGAGAATCCGGCGCTCGGCCTGCGCGGCATCCGCGCTGACGCTGGCGCGGCCCGATCTGCTTGCGACCCAGCTGCGCGCGATCCTCCGCGCCGTTCCCTCAAGCCAGTGCCGGATCATGCTGCCGATGGTCGTCGACGTTGATGAGCTTCGTCAGGCCCGCGCGGATACTGGACGAGCGCGGCAGCGGCTGTCGGGATCAGTGACGAACGACCTTCGCTCGGAATCATGGTCGAGACTCCCGCCGCGGCGATGCTTGCCGAGACGCTCGCCGCGGAAGCCGACTTCCTGTCGATCGGCACCAACGACCTGACGCAATATGCCCTTGCGGCCGATCGCGGCAACGCAGCCGTGTCCGCAAAGGTCGACGCGTTGCACCCGGCAGTGCTTCGCCTGATCCGGCTCGCCGCCGATGGTGCACGCAAGCACAGCCGCTGGATCGGCGTGTGCGGCGGACTAGCTTCCGATCCGCTTGCCGCGGGGATCCTGTTCGGCCTCGGCGTCACCGAGCTTTCTGTCGCGCCCGCCGCCGTCGCGACGATCAAGGCCACGGTGCGCCGCCTGCGCACCGACTATTGCCGCAAGCTTGCGACACGCGCCTGCGCGGCAGCCTCCGCGCAGGAGATCCGAACGATGGCCGCCGAGGCATTTGGCGCAATGTTCCGCGTAGAGCGCCTGCAGCCGCTCGGCCGGGCACTCATGCTGCCGATCGCGGTGCTGCCGATCGCCGCGCTTCTGCTTCGGCTCGGGCAAGCCGGACATGCTCGATATTCCGTTCGTTGCGGCAGCGGGCAACGCCATCTTCTCCAACCTCGGACTGCTGTTCGCGGCGGGTGTGGCGGTCGGCCTTGCCCGCGAGAACCATGGCGCGGCGGCGCTCGCCGGGGTCGTCGCCTATGTCGTTGCGACCGAAGGGGCGAAAGCGCTGCTGAGGCTGCCGCCCGATATCGCTCAGCGCGGCGGACATCGAGCAGGCGGCCTGGCGAGCGAAAGAGATCGCAAAGCTCAGCGTGCCGGCCGGAATCCTCTCCGGAATCATCGCGGGAGTCCTCTACAACCGCTTCTTCAACATCAAACTGCCCGACTATCTCGCTTTCTTCGGCGGCCGCCGCTTCGTTCCGATTGCAGCGGGCCTTGCGCGGGATCGTCGGAGCCGTCTTGTTCGGGTTCGGCTTTCCCTGGTTCGAAGCCGCTGTCGACACGCTCAGCCGCTGGGTCGTGAGCGCCGGGCCGATCGGCCTCTTCCTCTACGGCTTGCTCAACCGGCTGCTGCTGGTGACCGGGTTGCACCACATCCTCAACAACATCGCCTGGTTCCTGCTCGGCGACTTCCACGGCGCGACCGGCGACCTCAAGCGCTTTTTCGCCGGCGACCCCACCGCCGGCGGCTTCATGGCTGGCTTCTTCCCGGTGATGATGTTCGGCCTGCCCGCCGCTTGCCTCGCAATGTACCGCAATGCGTTGCCGGAGCGGCGCAAGGCGGTTGGCGGCCTGCTCCTTAGCGTCGCGCTCACCTCGCTTTTGACTGGAGTGACGGAGCCGATCGAGTTCCTCTTCATCTTCCTCGCGCCGCTTCTGTTCGCTGCTGCACGCGGTCCTGACCGGCCTGTCGATGGTGATCATGGACGCGCTGGGCGTGAAGCTCGGCTTCGGCTTTTCCGCCGGCCTGTTCGACTATGTGCTGAACTACGGCCTCGCCACCCGGCCGCTGCTCCTGCTCCCGGTCGGGGCTGTCTATTTCGTCGTTTATTATGTGACCTTCAGCTGGTGCATCCGCCGTTTCAACCTGGCGACGCCGGGCCGCGAACCGGCGGGCGAGCCGACGGCATCGGTGCCAGCGTCAGCGGCCGTCGACGAACGCGGGGACCAATTCGTCGCTGCTCTAGGCGGTAGTGCAAACCTGAAATCGATCGACGCCTGCACCACCCGGCTGCAGGCTCAGCCTTGCCGATCCTGTCCGCCGTCGACGAACCGGCGTTGCTCGCGCTCGGAGCCCGGGGCATCGTCCGTCCTGGCCGCGGCAGCGTGCAGGTCGTGGTCGGCCCGATCGCAGATCAGCTCGCCGGCGAAATGCGGGTGGCGGCGGCCCGGAACCGGGCGGCTAGCGCAGAGCTCGCGGTACCGATCGCCAATGCGCTGCAGCGAGCCGGCATTCGGACGATCGGCCGGTGCGGAAGCCGCCTGCTGATCGGCCTCGACGACCCGTCGCGGATCTCCGCCGCCGAGCTCGACCGTCTCGGCGCACGCGGCTGGGTCGCAGTCGCCGGAGGGGTCCAGGTTATTATCGGCCCAGAAGCGGAGTCCATCGCGCAAGAGCTAAGATCCAACGAATCCGGAGGTAGCTGAAGTGCGTGACAACAGTCTTGATTGTCGCGGCGCTCGCGGTCCTAATCGGCGCCCTATTCTTGTCCGTAACTGCGGCCGCCGTGTCGACGCTTAGTTGACCTACACCTCAGCGGGCCGTGCAGTCTCGTGATCTGCGAGGCCGGATGGTGGACGCGCAGGGCGTACCGCTTTCTACTCATTGCAGACAGTCGCATCGCATGGAAGTATCCTCGCGGGGGCGGGTCATGGATATCTCAACGCATTCGGCGACATTGATCTCGATTGTCATCGGCCTCGGGCTGGCCGAGATGTTCGGCAACCTTTATCGCCTAATCCGCAATCGAGGCCGGGTCAGCTGGGACGTGTTGCCCCTCGCTTGGATGGCAACCCTGTTCTTCCTTATTCTCAACTACTGGTGGGCCCTGTTTCTACGGCTCAATCGGTCTGAGAAGGCGAACACGGTGGCCGAGTTCGGCCTCATCCTTACCTCTCCGATATTGCTGTTTTTGGCGACCGCAATCGTCCTTCCCAACTTCGCGGCCGACGACGATTGGGACATGCGCCGCGATTACGAAGCACAGCGCAAGGTTATTGCGCTTACCTTCGCGCTCTACCAGGTCAGCACCTTCACGACGGCCCTCGTGATCGGCACGATGGCATGGAATTTCTTGTCGATCGTCCGGGTTGTGATCTTTGCCCTACTGGTGTCCATGCTCGTGACCAACAGACGGCGATGGGACTGGGTGGTCGTGCTTGCGATCATGATCGCGTTGCTTATTCGCCTGAGCACCCAGGTCGTGCGCTAAAGTCCGCTTTCCACCCATTGCGGACATTGAGGTGGCCCGCTCCGAGGGACTTGAACCCCCAACCTCCGGGTTCGAAGCCCGGCGCTCTATCCAGTTGAGCTAGGAGCGGTCGCTGTCTACGCATCTAGGCATCCCAAGGTTTGATTTCGACCCGTTCGAGATATTAGCGCAGCCTGGAGTTCGACCCCTCCCAGACATTGCCCGTGGCAAGAGGTCGGATAATAGGCGAATGTCGTACCGCCCAGAGCGCAACTGGGGCTGCATCGTTGCCGCCGCGGTGTTCGCAATCATCGGCATCCCACTCCTTGGATTGCTGTCTCTTGGCGAAAGCCGAGTGCGGCATTGTGAAGACCCACTCCTGCACCATTAGCTGGGGATGGAGGCAGCTAATCCATATGGCCGTTGTGCTCGCGATTTGCGGTGTCATTGGGTGGCTGGTTAATCAGGCGACACAACGCAACGATGCGGACGAGTAGCGTCCGTTTTCCACCCAAAGCGGACATAAGACGAGCAGGAGAAGTCTTAATTCGGATTAGTCGAAGCGAACTTTGCTGCCGTTGCGGGTCACAAATCCGAGCGAGTAAGCGAACTTTGCGACCGTGTTGTTCTCGTTCCGCACCGTCAGCTTGTGCTTGTCGACATCGACGGCATAAATTTCGTCGCTGTAGCTCGGCTGCTTCGGGTAAGGCGGATCGGTTGTACTGTCAGGACCCATAACTACCCAGAACGCGTCCTTCTTGCGTGCAAACTGCAGATCGAGGTCCGTTCGATCGTCGAGTTCGAACTCGACCGGATCGTCGTCGAGCTTGCGCATCTCGTCTCTGTCTTGGTCGAAGACGAGCTGTTCCTCATCGTTCTTTAACTCTGAATTTAGCCGGAAAATTACATCGCCGAGCGCGGCGCCTGGTTCGGCAATGACATCGACCTTCACGGTGTGGTCTTTGTTCGACACCCGATCCTTCTCCCCTCACTGGCCAGCAGCAGAGCCCCGACCTCGCGCCCATTCGCGAAGAGATTGGCCAATGGCCACGGCGAACCAGTAATTATATCACCATTCGGCAACCCGAACGACAGACAATGGCGGTATCCGCCGAATATCCGCTTTCCACCCATTGCGGACCTTAGCCTTTTTGGGTCTGCTGCCACCGTTGCAGCGATGAGGTCTTCTGTTACCTTGGCGTTTAACTGCTGGGGCACAGCCATATGCACGTCCACCTGCCAAAACCGCTGCACGGCTGGCGCCCCCTCGTCGGCGAGGTGGAAATCATCGTCCTCGGCGTCCTCATCGCGCTGGGGGCTCAACAACTAATCGAGGATCTGCATTGGCGTAGCGAAGTCGCGGGATTGCGGAACGTCCTGAAGGACGAGCTTAGTTACGACCTTGGCACTTATCCGTATCGCGCCAGGCAAGAAACTTGCATCTCGGCACGCCTCAATGAGCTCCAACGGTGGCTCAACAGCTGGCGTTCTGGGCATCCGCTTCAAATAAGCGGGGCAATCGGCATTCCGGTTTCGCGCACTATCCACAAAAGCGTCCGGGACGGGGCAGACCCAAACACGTTGGCGCACTTTCCGCGGGCGGAACGTCTGTTCTACGGATACCTCTACGACGAGTTCGCGAACAACGACATCCACCGCCTCGACGAGCGAACGACCTGGATAGAGCTCAATAGTTTCGATGGCGCCACTGAGCTAAATCACCAAGATCCGAATTTCGATTGCAGGGTTTGATCTACCGCGCCCCGATTGCGGGATCGAAGGATCGGCGAAAATTACCGCGAATTCAGCAAGCGTGCTGCCGTGATCGGTCTGCAACCTAAAGCCGATCCAACATGGCCGCGAATGGAGCCCGAAGCTATGCCGCCCGATTCTCCAGCCGACAGCGGCAACTTAGCGCGGTTGAAAGTGTCCGATTTCCACCCATTGCGGACATTCCGCAGCGTGATAGCGTGGTGGCGGCTACCAAGGGGGGACGGGATGATCATCAAGCACATCGCCCGTTTTGTCCGCGCCCAGGACTGGAATGCCATTGCCATCGAGTTCGTGATTGTCACCGCTGGCGTGCTGATGGGCATCCAGGTCAGTAATTGGAACGAGGCCCGCGTCGAGAAGGCGCAGAAGTCCAGCCAGCAAGTGGCGAGCCTCGGCACCGAGCTTCAGGGCAATCTGGCAACGATCGGGAGATACGAGCGCAACGTTAAATCCACTTCGTCGACCTGATCGCGCTAGAGCGCTCGTTCGACCGGCCCGGGAGCACTGAAGCGCAAACCGACACCCGGCTAATGAACGTCTTCCGGATAGGCAGCATGATCCTCGAAACGAGTGCGTACGACGGTTTCACACGGACCGGTCAGCTTCCGCTACGTAAATCCCAAAGTCCGGTCGGCGGTGACCGAGTGGAAAGCGAAGAAAGGCATGGTCGAACGCGTCGACCAGGACGCCCTGGCCTACCAAATCAGTGCGGTGGAATTTCTTGGCCGGCACGCTGGCCTTCGAACCGATGGTCAAGAGCTTCGCGCCGGCATTCCAGCCTGCCGCCGCTGGGCCGCTGCGCAACGACCCGGGGCGTCTCGCGAAGGACGCGAAAGTCCGCAATTTCCTGGCCATGCGCTACGGCATCGAAACGCAAAAGCTGAAGTTCGCCAAGGACCTCGAACGCGCGACCGAAAAATTGCTCGCGCTGCTCCGTCGTGAGGGATCGATGACGAAGACTATTCTCACCTGATTTACGTTGGACGAACGAAGGCCCGCCGCAATGTCCGCTTTCCACCCAAAGCAGACACTCCCGACAGTGAAAGGTGCCTGTTGCACTTGCCGCGCGCTGCGAATGGAAGAAGTCGATCTTCCAGCTGCCATCCTGACGAATGTATCCATACTGGCGCGTCGTTCGTTGACACTTATCATGACCCAAAGTACCCCAGAAAACCCATCCGCCACGTCCGCCGACACCTCTGCGCCGGCCGCGTCCCCATCCCCTTGTGCCGATGCGGCGCCGGGCAGCCATGTCGAGGCCGCCTGCGAAGGGCCGAGTGCGGACAACCCTTCGCTGTCGATCAAGAAGCGGATCAAGCGGGCGCAATTCTTCGATCAGCGCGAGCAGCTGGCCGCCGCGGGCATGGCGATCCCGGTCGAAGCGGATGCCGGTCTGCCGGACGCTTTAGTCGAGCCGGCGGAGCCAGAACCGCCATCAGATTTGCCCATCCGCTAACCAGAGTGGCTCGAGCTTAGGTCGATGAGACGTTGCCGCGGCTAGCCGCATAACCACCGAGCTAACCCATTGCGAACATTGAGGTGGCCCGCTCCGAGGGGCTCGAACCCCAACCTCCGGGGTTCGAGCCCGGCGCTCTATCCAGTTGGTCTAGGATCGGTCGCTGTGGACGCATCGGGCCTCCCAAGGTTTGCTTTCGACCCGTTCGAGATATTAGCGCAGCGTCGGAGTTCGAC
>CAVSTS010000005.1:0-385000 GCA_963730925.1 uncultured Alphaproteobacteria bacterium | reverse complement strand
CGCTCAAGATCGGCGTCGACGGATCGACCGTTACGGCTGGTGACGTCATCACCCGATGCACGGCCCAGTGGAGCGCCTCGGCCCCGTGGTCGTGCAAACAATAAATGACGTCGCGCTCGGACATGATGCCGGCGATTTGACCGTTCTCTATCACCGGCAAGGCGCCGATTTGCTTTTCGCCGAGTCTGCGGACGGCGTCGAACAGGGTCGCATCCGCGGCGATCGTCTCGACCGCACTGCCCTTACTCCGAAGCACTGCCGCGATGGTCATGCCCGCCTCCATGCTCGAAGCCTCAATGGCTACGCTCTTCCCTTGATCCTCCGAAGGCGCGCCGTCAAAGGGCAAACGTGCCCAGGCCCGACACTCCCCCCAGTCCACGTCATTCGCTGATGCGGCGATTCTGGCGGATCTTTCGCTTACTGGCGCTATTTTCGATCACTATTGCAGCAATTGCGGTGGTACTGGTCGCACGCGGCGATCCGACGGTTCACGTCCACATGCTGATCGCGACCGCGCTCGGAATCGGACTCACCGTATTGCTCGGGACCGCGCTGATGGCGCTGGTCTTCCTGAGCTCGTCGAGCGGTCACGACGATGCGGCCACGCCCCATGTCCACGAGGAGAATGACCACTTATGACGAATGCAGAGCAGGCGCCGATCCTACGCGTGATGCCCCGACCAGCCGACATTAACGCAAACGGTCATATTTTCGGCGGCTGGGTGCTGAGCCAAATGGACATTGCGGCGGGCATCGTGGCCTCGCGCCGCGCCAAGGGACCCGTGGCGACCGTGGCGATCGAGGCGATGAAATTCCTCGCGCCCATTCATCTGCGCGATCTCATCTCGGTCTATGCCGAGGTGGAGCGCGTGGGGCGCACCTCGATGGGCGTTCGGATTGAAGTCATCGCCCACCGCGACCTCGGCGAGACCGAGGTCAAGGTGACGGAAGGTCTATTCACCTTTGTCGCGCTGGACGCGAACCACCGTCCGCGCCTAGTCGAAGCTGAAGCTTAGGCCGCAGGCGCGATCTCGTCCTCGCCGTCGGCCGAGCGTGGGGTCCGCGAACGTCGGCGGGGGCGGCGCGGCTCTTCTTCGCCCGCTTCGGCTGTTTCGCCCTCGTCGCGGCCGATCGCCGGCGGCAGCACGTCGAACGGGATTGTCTCGCCGCCGTTCATCATCTGCGGCTCAGCTTCTGGGGTCTCGGCACGCGCCGGCCGCTCGTCGCCGTCGCCCCGCTGTTGGCGATTGCGGCGGTTGAATCGTTCACCGCGCTCCTGGCGCTCTTCGCGCCCCTCGCTTGAGGATTCATCGGAAGCTTCGGCGACCAACTCCTCTTCCTCGTCATCCTCTTCGACGTCCTCGCCGCGTTGGCGACGCTGATCCTCGAAGCGTGCGCGGCTCTCGCTCAGCACGCGGAAATAATGGTCCGCAAACTGCAGATAATACTCCGTTTGGACGCGATCCCCCGCAAGCTGCGCGTCGCGCGCCATATTCTTGTATTTTTCGAGCAGCTGAGCCGCATTTCCGCGCTGACGATTGTCCTGGCGGTTCCCCGGCTGTCCGCCGAGGTTCTGGCCCCGCTGCCCACCGCGGCCGCGTCGGCGGCCACCCTGACGATTGTTGATCAAATGCCTACTTCCTTAAGCAGTAGTCGCTAGCCCCTTTGGCCTCAGGCAGGCAGGGCAGCGTCCCAAAACTTTCAGGGGCGCGGCTCCTGACCCTCTCGTTCCGGTCTGCGCATCTAAGCGCCAATTGAACGGCCGATTGCGTCGGGGGTTGGGACGGGATGCGCTCTCATGCTTTCGTGGAGGAGCGGGCCCGGCCCAAGACCCTGATGTAGTGCCCCTGGGGCTCAATGCCAAGCGATTTTCTCTCAACCCCCGGTTAAGAGCATCGCTCGGGGGCGGCCGGCGAGATCGTCGACCACGTGCGTCTGCAGGCCGTCGCGAGCCAACAATTTCGTTACGACGTCGGATTGATCGGCGCCGATCTCGACCGCGGCGAGTCCGCCTACGTTGAGCAGACACGGAAGCTGCGGCGCCAGGGCGCGGTAAGCGTCGAGCCCTTCTTTGCCGGCAAACAGGGCCTCGTCCGGCTCGAACTCGCGGACCCCTGCCCCCACTTCCGCGCCTTCGGGAACATAGGGCGGATTGCAGAGGATTAGGTCGAACGTCTCGACCAGGCCGTCCGCCCAATTGCCCTGCATGAGCTTGACCCGATCCTCGAAGCCGAGCCGCCGGGCATTGGCCGCAGCGTAAGAAAGTGCGCCGCGCGACACGTCGATCCCAAGGCCGGTGGCTTCGCTCCAGACGTCGAGCGCGGCCAGCAGCAAGGTCCCCGGACCAGTGCCGAGGTCGAGGATTCGTTTCGGCCCAGCCGTTCCGTCGAAATGTTCGATGGCCGAGGCGATCAAAACCTCCGAATCCGGACGAGGGACGAGCACTCCAGGCCCGACATGCAGCTCGATGTTCCAAAAGGCGCGGCGGCCGGTGATGTAGGCGACCGGCTCTCCCTCTTTTCTCCGCTCGAGCATCTCCCAGAACCGTTTGGGCACCTGCCGGTCGGGCGGAGAAGAATCAGCTTGTCGCGATCGATGTGCAGCGCCTCGGCCATCAATAGCTCGGAATCGAGCCGCGCCGTGTCACTGGTCAACTCTAGCTGGCGCGCCGCGTCGGCGAGCGCGCGGGTGATGGCTTTCACGCCTCCTCCAGGCCTGCGAGGCGCTCCGCCTCGTCCTCGGCAATCAGCGCACCGATAATCTCAGTCAGGCCCGGGCCTTCCAGAATCTCGTCCAGCTTGTGGAGCGTGAGATTGATTCGGTGATCGGTGACTCGTCCCTGCGGGAAATTGTAGGTCCGGATCCGCTCCGAGCGATCGCCGGAACCGACCATCGATCTTCTGGCGCCGGCACGTTCGCTAGCGAGCCGCTCTCGCTCCATTTCGAACAGCCGAGTGCGCAGCACCTTAAGTGCTTTGGCCTTGTTCTTGTGTTGAGATTTCTCGTCCTGCTGGATCACCACCAGGCCTGTCGGCAAGTGAGTGATTCGCACCGCACTGTCGGTGGTGTTGACCGACTGACCGCCGGGCCCGGACGACCGATAGACATCTATCCGCAGGTCCTTCTCGTCGATCTGCACGTCGACGTCTTCCGCCTCCGGAAGCACCGCCACCGTCGCCGCAGAGGTGTGGATTCGCCCGCCGCTTTCGGTAACGGGCACGCGCTGAACGCGGTGGACACCGCTTTCGAACTTGAGCTTCGCGAATACTCCCGCCCCGCTGATCGAAGCGATAGCCTCCTTGTAACCGCCCACCTCCGAAGGGCTGGCGGAGATCAGCTCGAAGCGCCAGCCTTGGGTTTCGGCGAACCGCTGATACATGCGCAACAGGGCTCCGGCGAACAGCGCCGCCTCATCGCCACCGGTGCCGGCGCGAACCTCGAGCATCGCCGCGCGCTCATCCGCCGAATCTCGCGGCAGCAACTGGATGGCGAGCGCACGTTCGGCCTCGGGGAGTCTGTGCCGGAGATCCGCCGCCTCAGTCGCGGCCATTTCCTTGAGCTCCGGCTCGGCGGTCGGATCGGCGACCAAGCCGTTCAGAACCTCGAGCTCGGCGCGCAGGCGCCGCACTTCGCGCGCCGCGGCGGCGACCGGCTCGATCGCCGCATAATCTTTCGACAGGCGCACAAATTCTTCCGGAGCGAGGTCGGCGCGCGCCATGGCCTCGGCAAGCTCGTGCTTCCTCGCCTCGATCGAGGCGATGCGTTCCGACGAGATCTGAGTCACCGGCCGAGCGCCTCCGCCAGAAGATGGAGCGACACGGAACGTTGCTCGCCACTCGCGAGATCTTTGAGCTGCACTTCCCCCCGGTCGAGTTCATCGTCGCCGATGATCAGCGCGTAAGACGCTCCCGCATCGTTGGCGCGGCTCAACCGCTTTTTCATGTTGCCGCGATATGCCATCTCAGCTGCTACGCCTTCACGCCGCAATCCTGCGATGACGCGCAGGGCTTCCGCTTCCGCTCGAACTCCGAGTGGCACCACAACGACCGCCGGCTTCTCGCGCGCCGGAGCATCGATCATCATTCCCAGACGCTCGATCCCCGCAGCCCAGCCGACCGCGGGCGTGTGAGGGCCACCAAGCGATTCCATCAGGCCATCGTAACGGCCCCCTGCGATCACCGTGCCCTGTGCACCCAGCCGATCGGTCACGAACTCGAACGCGGTGTGTCGGTAATAATCGAGCCCACGCACCAGTCGTGGATTGCGTTTCCAGGGAACGCCCGCGGCATCGATTCCCGCAATCACGGCGGCGAAGAAGTCGGAGGCCTCTGACGTCAGATGTTCATCGACACTCGGCGCATTGGCGCCAATCGCCTGGTCCCGCGCGTCCTTACTGTCGAGGATGCGCAACGGGTTCCGCTCAAGCCGGGCGACGCTGTCCTCCGACAGGTCCGCTTTGTGACGCTCGAAATAGTTGATCAGCGACGCGCGCCAAGCGTCGCGCGTCGCTGGATCGCCGAGGGTGTTGAGCTCGAGCGTCACGCCGTCGGCGATTCCGAGCTCCCGCAGCAGCTGATAACCGAGGCTCAAAAGCTCGACGTCGGCCTGCGGCTCGGCGGCCCCGATAATCTCGGCGTCAAGCTGATGGAATTCGCGGAAGCGACCCTTCTGCGGCCGTTCATAGCGGAAGGCCGAGCCATGCGCCGCGATCTTGAGCGGCGCATATTGCTGCCAACCTTCGGACAGATAGGCGCGGCAGATGCCGGCGGTGAATTCGGGACGGAGCGTGATCGATTCCCCGCCCCGATCCTCGAATGTGTACATCTCCTTGGAGACGACGTCGGTCGTCTCGCCGATCGTCCGCGCAAAGACCTGCGTGTGCTCGATCGTCGGAACCTCGACTCGTTTGAAGCCGAACAAGCGGCGCACGCGATCGAATGCCGCAACGACGGCGGCGAGGCGGTCGGCGTCTTCCCCAAGCAGACTTTGCGTGCCTCGAACGGGCTGAACTGGCGTCATTGCGCCGCGCTTAAGCACATTTGGGGCGCCTTGCGAAACCCGCTCAGGGCTGCGGCGGAGGTGGAGGGGGCGCGCCTTCCATTCCTCCCGGCGGAGGTCCTTCCGGCGGAGGCCCCTCCGGCGGCGGGCCGGAAGGCGGGGGCGCGAGCCGGTCCTCAGCCCTCCGGAACTCGCGACGATAGTAACTCGCCGGGAGGAACAGCTTGCGGAAGCTGATCATGATCGTCCTTCCGAGCGGGTCGAGCAGATCAGGCTGAAAATTGAGTGGCGTGTTTCCGGCGGCATCGTGAACCTTTGGCTTGCTGTCGAGGAGATTCGTGACCTCGAACCGAACAGAGCTCCCGCGCAGGAAAGGATGCTTTTCGACGAGTTCGAATTGCTCGCCGAGATTCGCGAACAGCCGTAGGTCGAACGTTGCCAAAGGCGAAAAGCGCAGCTCGCCGTCGGTCAGCGTGTTGACTTCGGTGCCGCTGCGCCAGTTGGCGCCGAGGCGCGCGCCCCAGCCATTGTTATACCAGCCCGCCTGCGCCTGGACGACGTGGCGCGGCTGACCGCCTGACTGTCCTTGCGCATCGCCATTGAGGTAATCGATCTTCGGCAGGCCCGGTCCAATGATAACCTCGTCGACGAAGGTGATGGTGTCGGTAAGCGAAAAGTTCAGTCGGCCGCGGCTCCCGAAACCGCCACGCCCGCCGAAACCACCACCCCGTCCGCCGCGACCTTCGCGCGCTCCCGAGCCGCCGCCAGGAGGTCCGGACGGAAGCTGGATACCCTGCGCCTGAGCGCGCTGGCGAATTTGATCGAGGAATGATTGGGATGGCCGCCGCGACTTCAGCGGCTTGGAGAAATCGAAGCCGATCCGCAGCGTGTCGAGCTGCGAACTCTCGAAATTGAGCGGCCGCAAATCCACGCTGACGAGCTGGCCCGAGGCGTCGCGCACGAAGCGTTCCGGGAAGGCCTGCTCGAAGGTGGGTGAAACCGAGATGTTGCCGATCGGATTGTCGATCTTCTGGTGCACATAGTCGGCGCGAAACCTTAGATCCGTCTTTTCGAACGGCTGCCAATTGGCGCCGACTTTGAACACGTTGCGGCGGTCGGAGGTGAGATCGGGATTGCCGCCAGTGATGACCGTCGCGCGCACTGTCTCGCCCGTGACGAAGTCGAAGATCCGCGTGTCCGGCGTCTCGATGAGCGGATTGCCGAGCTGCTGAACGGTCGGCGCGCCTTCCTCCCGCGTCCAGCTGGTGATGAAGTTGACCCGATCGACCGGTGACCAGTTCGCGCCCGCACCGACTGTCGTCAGCGTGCCCGCGTCGGAGAACTGATCGACTTCGGCATTGGCGTTGAGCGTCAGATTGCCGAGCGCGCTGAAATCGCGATTCCGGCGCGAGATCGGCAGATCGATGTTCACCGATCCGGTGCCCGACGTTCGGCCAAGCGAGTCGGACGTTTGCACCCCCGCGCGTGACGACTTGCTGTCCAGATGCTGGGTGTCGACCCCAGCTTTGATCGTTGTGCTCACCTTTCCGGCGGGAAGAGTGAACAGATTGCCATTGGCCGTTCCGGTAAGGTCGCCGGAGAGGCTTGTCGAGCGCGCATGATCTTCCGGGAAGACTGGATCGTCGCGTTCGGTGTCGGTGACGTCGCGGTCCCAGTCAAAATTGCCGGTGACGCTGTAATGCCAATCCGACTTGTCCCAATTGAGCGCGGTGCCGAGATGCGCACTGTCACTCCGCGTGTTGCGGTCAAGCTTGGAGACCAGCTGATCCGAAAGTCCGGTCAATGCGTGGCCCGAGTCATGCTCGATTTCGCCGTTGAAGGTAGCGGACACGTCGCCGAGGATTTGGCGATTGATCGTCGCGTTGCCCCGGGCCTTGAAGGCCGATGGAAGCAATGAATTCGCCGCTGCCGTTGCATCGGCGGTATCCTGGGCCGACTGGGTGATATCCCGCTCGGATTCCGTCAAAATGTCATTGCCGCCGATGCGCAGATTGTAGGTGTCGCGGTTCGTCTGATCGATCCGCATCTGCGTGAGATCGCCGAAACCGCCCGCATAACCGCCTTCGGTTGCGGCGTTCGCCGACAGCTGCGCGGTCGTCGCTCGGAAACGCGGGCGAAGGACGATGTTCACGACCTTCTGGTCTGCGCGATAGCCATATTTGAGAGCGACTTCCTCGGGAAGAATCTCGACCCGGCTGATCGCCTCCGGCGGGATATCGCGCATCTCGCGGTAGCTTGAGATGCGCTGGCCGTTGAGCAGGAGCACCGGCTGCTCTCCGCCCCGGCCCTGACCGCTGCCGATCTGCGGCGCGAGTGCCGCCAGCAGTTCGTCCATGTTGGTCGCGCCAGTTGCGCGCACGTCGCGGGAATCGAGCACGTTCTCCGGCGGGATATCGCCGATCACCGAACCGCGGGCGCGCTGACCCGTGATGACGATCTCCTCTTCGTCGCCCTCCTCGTCGGTCGACTCTGTCGTTGGGGCCGATTGCTCGGACGGCCGGGCAACCGGATGGGATGGATCCGACGGAGCTTGATCGGAAGGCGTGGCCTGCTGTGCCCACGCAGGCGCGGCGAATGGAAAGAGAAAAGCGACGCCGACAAGCAGCAATGAGCGCGATGACCGGAATGACATTCAGTCTCCGCTACCGATGGCGTCTGAACAACCGATGACAACCGAACGAACTTCGACAAAGCGGCGACCAGCGCCGACCAAGGGCATCGGTGCACATTGCGTGGTGACGAACAAGCTTTGTAAGGCCTCAAGCGCGCTGGTTTCTGGGGGGTTCCATTGATGCGTCGTCTTAAGCTTACGGTTTTTCTCCTGTCCTCCACCTTTTTCGCAGTCCCAGCTTCGAGCCAAATCGCACCACCGCAAAACAGCCGGCCAGAGGCGATTGCCAAGACCGATACAATCCCTGCGCCGCGGGACATTCCTTATCCTGGCACGGTTCAGCTGACGGTCGACGCGTCCGACGTCACTCGCGGAATCTTCCGCGTTCGCCAGCACGTGCCGGTTCCGGGGGCCGGCGACTTCGTGCTCCTCTACCCGAAGTGGATTCCGGGCGGTCACAATCCGCGCGGTGAGATCAGCAAAGTCGCCGGCTTTCGCGCGAGCGCCAACGGGCGCGAGCTCAGCTGGATCCGCGACACACTCGACGTCACCGCCTTCCATGTGTCGGTGCCGGAAGGTGTCACCGCGGTCGACATCGAGTTCCAGTATCTTTCGTCGACCGACTCCAACCAGGGGCGGACCGTGGCGACGCCGAACATCGCGAGCATTCAGTGGATCGCGAACTCGATGTATCCCGCCGGCTACTTCGTCCGGAACATCTCGGTGCAGGCGTCCGTGATCGTCCCCAACGGTTGGAAGGTCGCGACCGCGCTGCGGCCGACCGGTCAGTCGGGCAATCGCATCGACTATCCGGTAACCAACTATGAGATCCTGGCGGACTCGCCGTTGATCGCCGGTCCGCATTACCGCCGGATCCCGCTTACCAAGGACGTTGCGATCGACGTAATTGCGGACACCGAACAAGAGCTTGCCGCCAAACCCGAACAGATTGCCGCGCACAAGAGGTTGGTCGACCAGGCGCTGAAGACGTTCGGTGCCCAGCATTACGATCATTACGACTTCCTGCTGACGATCTCCGACGATCTCGGCGGTATCGGCCTCGAGCATCACCGTAGCTCGGAAGACGGCGTCAGGCTTGGCTACTTCACCGAATGGGACAACCGCCTCCGCGACCGCAATCTGCTGCCGCACGAATATGTGCACAGCTGGAACGGCAAGTTCCGCCGCGGCGCGGACCTGTGGACCCCCGATTATCGCACGCCGATGCAGGACAGCCTGCTGTGGGTCTATGAAGGCCAGACGCAATTCTGGAGTTTTGTGCTCGGGGCGCGCTCGGGGATGTTATCGAAACAGGATACGCTCGACGCGATTGCGGCGACCGCGGCAACCTACGGTGCTGGCACTCCAGGCCGGACGTGGCGACCGCTCCTCGACACCACCAACGAACCGATCATCGCATCGCGCGCGCCGCAGGCATGGCGGAGCTGGCAGCGCAATGAGGATTACTACACCGAAAGCCAGCTGATCTGGATCGACGTCGATCGAATCATCCGTCAGCAATCACGAAACAAGCGCTCGATCGACGATTTCGCGCGTGCGTTCTTCGGATTGCGCGATCGCGATTGGGGCGAGCTCACTTATACATTCGACGATGTCGTGCGCACCTTGAACGAGGTCCAGCCCTACGACTGGCACGCCTATCTCCAGCGCAAGGTCTATGACGTCGCGGCCCAGGCCCCGCTCGAAGGAATCACGCAGGGCGGCTATCGTCTCGTCTATTCCTCCGATCCGACCAATTGGATCAAGAATAGCGATGCGCGCTCGGAGAGTAGCGACCTCACTTTCTCAGGCGGGTTCATTGTCGGCAATGACGGCAAGGTGTCGAGCGTGCTGTGGGATAGCGCCGCGTTCAACGCCGGCGTTACTGTCGGCTCACAGATCGTCGCGGTGAACGGTCGTGCCTTTAAGCCCGACGCGCTCAAACAGGCGATCAAGAATGCCGCTGGGAACGATCCGTCGCCCGAGTTGCTGATCAAGGACGGCGACGTCTACCGCACCTTGAAGCTCGATTGGCGCGGTGGACTACGCTACCCCAGGCTTGAGAAGGTCGGCAGCGGTCGCGGAACACTAGATGCATTGCTCGCCCCGCGCTGACCCGCGACAGGAGGGGCAATGCGCATTTGGATCGCCTTCACGATCGGGTTGCTGCTCCCTGCCTCGGCTCGTGCGCAAGCCGCTTCTCCGGCGGAATTCAATGTTCGAGCGGCGCTGACCCGGATCGCACGAGTCGATCCGCAACTGCATTCGGTGATCGCTATCGATCCCACGGCTGTGGATCAGGCGCGGCGCATTGATGCCTCGGGATTGCGCGGTCCACTCGCTGGCCAGCCGGTGCTGATCAAGGACAATATCGAGGTCGCTGGGCCTCTACCGACAACGGCCGGAAGCCTGGCGCTAGCCAACAATGTCACCAATCGCGATTCGCCGCTCGTTTCACGCTTGCGTGCGGCGGGAGCGGTGATCGTTGGCAAGACCAATCTCAGCGAATGGGCGAACATCCGCTCGGACCGATCGATCTCGGGCTGGAGTCCAATCGGCGGACAGAGCCGCAACCCCTGGGCGCTCGACCGCAACACCTGCGGTTCGTCGAGCGGCAGCGGAGCAGCTGTCGCCGCGGGGCTGGTGCGCTTGGCTATCGGAACGGAGACCGACGGCTCGGTCACCTGCCCGGCATCGATCAATGGCATTGTCGGTCTGAAGCCGACGGTCGGCCTGGTCAGCCGAACGCACATCGTTCCGATCAGCCACAGCCAGGATACGGCCGGGCCGATGGCGGCGAGCGTCCGAGGGGCCGCGGAGCTTTTGACGGCGATCGCGGGTAGTGACGCCGCTGATCCGGCGACCCGCGACGCCGACGAGCACAAGCGCAACTTTGCCGCGACGCTCGATGCCAATTCGCTTCGTGGGAAGCGCATCGGGGTGATGCGCTTCGCGTCGGGCTTCGGCACGGATGCGGCGTTCGAGACCGCCTTGGCGACGCTCCGTGCGAAGGGTGCGATCCTCATCGATATCAAGAAATTCGATGACAGTGCCATCGGCAAGAATGAGCTCACTGTCCTGCTCACCGAGTTCAAAGTCGATCTGGATAAGTATTTGAAGGACAGCCCAGCGCCGATCCGTGCTCGCACGCTCGCCGACGTCATCGCCTTCAATCAGGCGCACATGCGCGAGGAATTGCCGCTGTTCGGCCAGGAATTGTTCGAGCAGGCCCAGAAGACCAAAGGGCTGAATGATCCTGGCTACAAGAAGGCGCGCGAGGCCAGTTTCCGGGCGGCCGGGCCGGACGGCATCGACCGTCTGCTGAGGGACTATAAGGTCGTCGCGCTGGTCGGGCCCACCATGCCGCCGGCGTGGAAGATCGATGCGGTGAACGGCGACCAAATCTCCGGCGGCGGCGCCGGTTCGCTAGCCGCCGTCGCGGGCTATCCGCACCTCACGGTCCCGATGGGCCTGGTCAAAGGACTTCCGGTCGGGCTCAGCTTCATCGGACCGAAATGGAGCGAGCCGCTGCTCCTGTCGCTGGGCTATGCCTATGAGCAGGCGCGTGGGCCGTTCCCGGCACCCAAATTCTACCGCTCGATCGAGGAGAGCCCGGAGATCGCCCCAGCCCTGCAACCGGTCAGTCGGTAATCCGCAGCGCCGCGATCGCTGCGACAATGGCGAGGATCAGGAGCATCCGAACCGTGCTCGCCGGCTCGTGGAACCAGAGGATTCCGACGATCACCGTCCCGACCGCGCCGATTCCGCCCCAAACGGCATAGGCCGTTCCCATCGGAATCGAGCGAGACGCGATCTCGAGCAGGGCCATGCTTATGGCGACCGACACTAAAAAGGCGATCGTCCAGGGCGCATTGCGGAACCCGTCGACGAAACGCAGGGACGTGGTGAAGCCCACTTCGAACAAGCCGCCGACGATCAGCCAAAGCCAGGGCATGAACTTCCTTTCACTGGACGCGGAACGCCGCCGCGATAATCTGCGCCGTCATGGAGAAGCCGCGCACCATCGGCAATATGATTGCGCCCTGGCGTTTCCTCCTCTTCCTTGGCGCGGGCGCCGCGGCGTATCCGCTGACCGACAATTTTTTCACGACGATTCCGCTTGCGGCGATGGCGGCCTTCGATGTGGCCGCCGTCATCTTCCTCACCGTCTGTTTTCCGTTGCTGTGGATCAAGGACCCGAAGGTCATCGAATCGCATGCAGCGCAGAACGATGCGAACCGAACGTTCCTGCTCGCCGTGACGGGCATCGTGATGCTTGTCCTGCTCTTCGCGATCGCCGCCGAGACCGTAGGTCATCCTCCCCAGCCGATCACGCGATGGCTGATTATCGTAACCCTCGCGGTCGCCTGGCTCTTCAGCAACACGATCTACGCCTTCCATTACACGCATCTCGCCTACATCGACGAAGAGCATTGCGCGGGCATCACCTTCCCGGGAACGCCGGAGCCGCTCTATTCAGACTTCCTCTATTTCGCCTTCGGGCTGGGAATGACCTTCCAGACGTCGGACGTGCAGATCAGCAATCAGCACCTTCGGAAGATCGTGACGATGCACTGTCTAGCCGCCTTCGTGTTCAACATTGGCGTGCTCGCCTTCACCATCAACGTGCTCGGCTCGGGCTAAGCCTCAAGCTGCCACGTCGATCTCCGGAAGAACGAGCTTGCGCCGCGCGGCGATCAGGCATCCGCCGACGATCATCGCTGCTCCCGCTGCAGTGTAAGGCGAAACCGGTTCACTAAACACGATCCAGCCGAGGACCGACGCCCAGAGGAAGGCGCTGTATTCGGTGACCGAAAGATAGCTCGCTTCGCCACGCGCGTAAGCCCAAGCGAAAAGCAAGGTGCCGGCGGTCGACATCAACGAAGCCACGATGATCCAGCCCCAATGAACGCCCGGCCAGGCGGGCAAGCCAACGATGGGGAGCACCGCGATCCAAATCGCGATCACGGTTAGTGCCTGGAAGAAATTGATCTCGAGCGGTTTCGCCGCGACGGCCTGGCGGCGCATCAGCACGATGTTGACCGCGTAGCACAACGCCGAGCCGATGATCGCGGCAATGCCCAGCAGCGCTTCATCTCCCATGGCGGTCCGCGCCTGTCCAAGGACGATCAACACCACACCACCGAACGCCGCAACTGATCCACCGACGGAGCTCTTGCTGATCCGTTCGCCGAGGAACAGAGCGGCGAGCAACAAGGCCATGAGTGGCGCGATGAAGGTCAGGGCAATCGCCTGCGCGAGCGGGACACGCCCGATTCCCCAGAAGAACAGGAAGGCCATGGCCGTCACCACAATTCCGCGGCCGACGTGGACACGCAATGTCGTTCGGCTCGGCCAGCCGCTTCGCCGCGGCAAGTAAATCACCGCGCTCACGGCGAGACTGGCGAGCGAGCGCCAAACGCTCACGGCAACGATGCCGATGACGATGACGAGGTGCTTCATCACCGCGTCCATGATCGACAGGACCGCAACCGCGGCAAGCGCGACGACAAAGGCCTTGAAGGGATGCTCCGCGGCGCGTTTCACACGTCCGCGCTTAGCGGCGACTAGTCGTTCGCGTCGAGAGAGCTCGATTGCTCCGGTGCGGCAGGTGAAGGGTCGATCAGCAGCGGCGGCGGCGCGGGCGCCAGGGCTCCGGCGAGTGCTCCGCTCATAATGAGAATCAGCAACAGCTTGACCATGGCGCCATTTTGCGCCGCCAATAGTCAATAAAGGCTAAAGCTATTCGGCCGCGTCGAGGGTCCTTCGGACGGTTTCGGACGCCTCGATCTCCGCCGCCTTCTGTTCGACAAGCCTCACGATGTGGCTGATCAAATCGGCATCCTTCACATGATGGTCTGTGACGCCCGAGAGATAGACCATGTGCGTCCCGTTACCGCCTCCGGTGATCCCGATGTCGGTCTCGCGCGCTTCGCCCGGGCCGTTGACCACGCAGCCCAGCACGGACAGCGACATGGGGGTCTTGATGTGCTGCAGCCGCTCCTCGAGCGCCTCGACCGTGCGGATCACGTCGAAGCCTTGCCGAGCGCAGCTCGGGCATGAGACCACGCGTACGCCGCGGCTGCGGATGCCTAGCGCCTTCAGTAGCTCATAACCGACGCGGACCTCCTCTTCCGGTTCGGCGGACAGGGAGACACGGATCGTATCGCCGATCCCGGCCCACAAGAGATTACCCATGCCGATGGCGGACTTGACTGTCCCGCCGATCAAACCGCCCGCTTCCGTAATGCCGAGATGCAGCGGGCAATCGACCTCGCTGGCAAGTTGTTGATATGCCGCGACCGCGAGGAACACGTCACTCGCCTTTACCGCGACCTTATAGTTCCGGAAGTCATGGTCCTCGAGGATCCGAATATGGTCGAGAGCGCTCTCGACCAAGGCCTCCGGGCAGGGCTCGCCATATTTTTCGAGCAAATCCTTTTCGAGACTTCCGGCGTTCACACCGATGCGGATCGCGCAACCGTTAGATTTGGCGGCGGAGATGACCTCCTGAACGCGTTGTTCGGACCCGATATTGCCCGGATTGATCCGCAGGCACGCGGCGCCAGCGTCCGCGGCCTCTAGCGCGCGCTTGTAGTGGAAGTGGATGTCGGCGACGATAGGCACATTAGCCGCGCGAACGATCTCCTTCAGTGCCGCCGTACTCTCCGCGGTGGGGCACGATACACGAATGATGTCCGCGCCCGCCTCTTCGCAGCGGCGAATCTGGTCGATCGTCGACATTGCGTCTTCGGTCGGCGTGTTGGTCATGGTCTGCACGCTGATCGGCGCGTCCCCACCCACGGGCACGGTGCCGATCATGATCTGCCGCGACTTGCGTCGCTCGATATCGCGCCAGGGACGGATGGACATACGGCAAGCATATAGGCGCTGAGGGCTCGTGGGCAAAGCGCCGAAACGGTGAGATTCGCCCCGATTATGCCGTTGTGTTAACAGGGTTAACAGGACTCATACGGGGGCGCGGACAATGGGCAAGCTTGCCCGATTGCCAGTAAATGAAGGCGCGCTCGGGTCAGCCGTAGCGAGCATTCGTCGCATTCCGCGTGTCCGTCCCCGCTATTTCGCCTTCTTGAGCTACAGCCACAAGGACGAAGAGATCGCCGACTGGCTGCACCACGAGCTCGAGGAGTTTCGCGTTCCGCCCGCGCTGGCCGGCAAGCTGACTGCCAACGGTATTACACCAAAGCGACTGACGCCGATTTTTCGCGACGAACATGAGCTCGCCGCCGCGGACGATCTCGGCGAGGAAATCGAGGAGGCGCTCAGCACCTCGCAGTTTCTGATCGTCCTCTGCTCGCCCAACGCGGCGAGGTCGCACTGGACCAATGCGGAAATCGAAGCCTTCAAGCGGACCCGCCCGGACGGCTGCGTCCTTGCCGCCATCGCCGGGGGCGAGCCGTTCGCCAGCGAAATGCCGGGCCGCGAGGAGGAGGAATGCTTTCCGCCCGCCCTTCGCCACAAATATGACCGGCGCGGCCGTCCGACCGGCAAGCGGGCGGAACCGCTCGCCGCCGATCTCCGCGAGGAAGGCGACGGCCGGCGGATGGGCTTTCTCAAGCTCGTTGCGGGAATGCTGGGTGTCGGACTGGACGATCTCGTGCAGCGCGAAACAACGCGCAGGCACCGCCGCCTTGCGTGGCTCGCCGCCGGTTCGCTCGCCGGAATGACGGTGACCACCGGCCTCGCTATCACCGCCATCCAGGCGCGTGATGCGGCGCGCGACCAGCGGCGCGAGGCAGAGGGGCTGGTCGCCTACATGGTTGGCGATCTTAAGGACAAGCTGGAACCGATCGGCAGGCTTGATGCGCTCGATGGGGTGGCATCGCGAGTTCTTAGCTATTACCGCAAGCAAGATACGTCCGATCTGTCCGATGCCGCTCTTCTGCAGCGTTCGCGAGCGCTCAGCATAACGGCTCAAGTGTCATTCCTTCGTGGAAATCTCGATCAGTCGAACGCTTTGTACCGCCAAGCCATGGCAGGCACTTCTGAAGCGGTTCGCCGCTCCCCCAATGATACCGAACGGCTGTTCGATCACGCACAGAACGTATTCTGGCTCGGCGAGCTAGCTCGATATCGTGGCCGCAACGATGAGGCAGTCGCAGCTTATCGTGAATATAAGCGTCTCGCGGACCGGCTGGTCGCCATCGAACCCGACAATCTCAGGTGGAGGATGGAAGGCCTTTACGGCCTCGAAGATATTGGCATCGCGCTCTACCAAAAACGCCAATATCCCGAAGCCCAACGTCAATTCGAAAGCGCGCTCGGCCCGATGCAAAATTTGGTCAACCTCGAGCCGAGAATCTGACCTACCGCAAGGAGTTCGCCACCCTCCTTGCGTGGCTCGCCGATTCTGAACGCGCACAGGGACACCTCGACGACGCGATCGTCGTGCGGCAGCGGCAAGTGGCGCTGCTAAATCAGGCGATCGCCAGTGGAGTGACGGACGTCGACTTCCGGGCGCAGCTTATTCCCGCTCACCAGGGCCTCGGCATCCTGTTCGAGTTTCACGAGGTCAGTCAGAACGCGGAATAAAGGAATTGCAGTCCGCCGTGACGGTGGCTGAGGGCCTCATCCCCGTCGAGCCTGCAAATTCATATTGGAAGAGCCTGGCGGCGGGAGCGAGGCTCGAGCTTGCCTGGGCGTTACTGTCGGCCGGTCGACGCGATGAAGCACTCCAGCAAACGCATGCCGCTTGTGCCATCGCCGCCGGGATCCGGGCTGCGGGTCCAACTAGCGCGAGACAGATGGCTTGCTTCACTATGCGGTCTCGTTTGGCGCTACAGTCTGGCGCAGGCGCGGATGCTGTTGCATTCGCGCGGCAGGCGCTGGCGACGGCCCGAACTGTGCATACGGAAGATCCGATCAAGGACCGGTACGCCGTTGCGGCCGCTTACCGGCTGATGGGCGATGCCCGCAGAAGCATGGGGGATTTCGAGGGGGCCAGGGCGGCCTGGAACAACGCGCTGGCGTCGCTGCCGCAGAGCGTCCCTGAACTCCCTTCTGAGATAGAGGAGCGTGCAACAATCCTTCAGCGGCTCGACCGAAATGAGGAAGCACGACCACTCCGCGCACGGCTTTCGTCAATTGGCTATCGGAGCGCGGCCCAACAGGGGAGAAAGAAATGAGCGACTGGCGGGAAGTGGACATCAAGGTGTTCTTGCACCCGGAGTTTGAACCGAAGTTCCACCTGGACTGCGACGAGCTGCCTAGCGGCCCTCACCCAAACCATTTCGATTTCACCAACAACGGGCACGATGGATTCCTGCTGAATTACATACTGCAGGAGCCGAGGCACGGCTATTTCTGGCCCGATGATCCCGACGAGGCGCTCTATTCGGCCAAGGGGTCGGGATGCCCAAAAAACAAGGGCCATTGGGGCCAGTTCAAGGCGAAAGAAGTAAAGACGCCGAACAACAAAGTCCTCGTCGTCCGCAACATGAACCGGAAGGGTCAAGAGGGTGAGTTCGGCTACACATTGCGTGTGACGAAGACGCCGCATGACGAAAACGCGGAATATCTGGATCTCGACCCAGGGGAACGAACCGCAACGGACGATCCAGTTTCCAGGTGAACTATCTCAAAGTAGCGGGGATCGGGTTTACGACGGGCATTTTAGGTGCAATCGCCACAACTGTAGCATTGGCGAAATTCAACTTGATTTGTCCGTCGCCCCCAGGATTCTAGATCAATACTCCAGTCCTAAGTTGGCGTGACTTGCAAGAGGAGAAACGAGATGGATGACATCGACCTCAAAGATCGGAATGAAACTGATGCCGTGAGAGCGGAACTGGTGACGGATTTACTGGCGCGAGGACCAGACAAGGAGTGGTTGATACAGGTTGACGTTTACCTTGAGGACGCAGCAAGCGATCCAGCGAAGTTTCGTCTGGAGAGTTGTTTGCCGATGGATTTGCAGGGCGTGATCACTTTCCACAATCGCGGTCGGCCCGGTTTCGAAATCCTTTTCAACTTGATCGACGAAACCAACAGCGGCTATTGTTTCCCTCCGAACCGGAAAAGAGACGACGCCTTGTGGTCAAGACAGGGACCCGGCTGTCCGCCTAAAGACTATGGTCAGCAATGGGATCAATTCGAGGTGGTTCGAGTGGTGGAACCCGACCGAACGACGCTGGTCGTTCACAACAAGAACGATTTCGTCACGGAATTTGGCTATACGCTACGTGTGACGAACGACGGTGGTGTTACCTTTGTGGATCTCGATCCGGGCGGCTTAAATCAGGACAGCCGCTTCCAGTAGACCTAGGTGGCCAGGAAGCGCGCGGTTCAGTAGGCTCAGTCGGTGAACGCTCCCGTTTCCGCGATCACCGAGCCGGACAATCGCGAAACCGCCCGCGGCGGCCCGCCGCGCCTTCCGTTTGTGCTCAGCGTCGGCGTGACCGGGCATCGCACCGACGCGCTTCCCCCCGGCAGCCTGCCGGCGCTGCGAGGGCGCATTCGCGACATTCTCCTGCTCCTCGCCGATGCGGGTGCGGCCTTGCACAATCGGGAGCAGGCCTGCTTCGCTCCCGATCCACCGCGTCTGCGCTTCGTTTCTCCCATCGCCGACGGCGCGGACCAGATAGCGGCGGAAGTGGCGTTGGAACTGGGGTGGGAATTGCAGGCCATTCTGCCATTCGCCCGTTCCGAATACCGCAGCAGTCTAGCGAATTCGCAAGCGCGCAAAGGCTTCGATGCTTTGCTCGACCGCGCCACCTGCAGCCTCGAACTGCCCGGAGAGGAGGAGGCCGACATCGATGCTTATGTGATGACCGGTCGCGCCACCGTCGCGCATTGCGACGTTCTCATCGCTGTGTGGGACGGCAAACCCCCGCGAGGACGCGGCGGTACCGGAGAGGTGGTGCAATTCGCGATCACGCGCGGAACCGCGATCGTCCACGTTCCGCTCGACCTGGACCGGCCGGACCGTTTGCTCTGGAGCGCATTCGATCCGATTGTCCTCACGGTCGCGGACGACGCGACGGCGGAGCGCCCCGTCGACCGGCCGAACGTCGATGATCTCCTTTGCGGGCTGCTGATGCTTCCTCCGGACCCGTACGAACATCGCTTTTATCAAAAGTTTGCCAGCGAACGTGAGCGCCGGATCCGGACCCGTATCGAATATCCGCTGCTGCTCGCCGCCGCCGGGGTCCGCAAGGTCGGCTTCCGCGATATCCGGGAAAAGCATGCGGCCCAGATGATCCGTGACGAATGGCGGCGTTATCGGGAAGGTTGCGTCGCCGCGCACGAGATCGACGCACCGATCGACCTGCTGGAAGAAGCGTATAGCTGGGCCGACAGGCTCGCGACCCATTTCGCGCAAAGCTATCGCAGTGGGCATATCTTCAACTTCGTGCTCGGCGGAATCGCCGTGTGCATGGGTCTCAGCACTTTCCTGGTGCCGAAGCACAAGTTTGGGGAGGCAGCGATCGAGATGTTGATCACGCTCGCCATCATCCTCAATGCGATCATCGCGACGCGCAACGAATGGCACCGGCGCTGGCTCGACTATCGCCAACTCGCCGAGCGGCTACGCCCGATGCGGAGTCTCAAGCTCCTGGGTATCGCCGCCCCCGATCCTCCCGGAACGGCGACAAACCCCGTCCCGCGGCGCTGGATCGATTGGTATGCAAGCGGGATCTGGAGGGGAATGGGTTGCCCCTCCGGACTCATCGATCGCCAGCGAGCCGATCGGCTGGCAACCGCCATCGCCGATCATGAAGTCGCTCCCCAAGTCGCTTACCATCAGCGCAACGCTCTACTGATCGCAAAGCTCGACGAGCGGCTCGGAAAAATGGGCCTTTTCCTGTTCGCGACGACCCTCGTCGGATCGGTTGCCACCCTGATTGGCCTCGGCCTGGGCGCAAATTTCGTGAACACCTACGGCAATTGGTTCACTCTCGTAGCCGCGGGCTTCCCCGCGCTCGCAACCGCAATCTTCGGGATTCGTTTTCAAGCCGACTTCGGCGGCGACGCCGTGCGATCGCTCGCGACATCCGATACGTTGCGCCACATCGAAGGGGAGCTGCGCAAGGATGTCACATTGTCGCGCGCGGCGGACCTCACCGAACAAGCTGCGCGGATCATGCTTTCCGACCTGGACGAGTGGCGGCTGGTCAACCAGCAACGCGACCTGTCCGTCGGCTAATCCTCCTCGCCCCAGCGCCACCGCCAGCCCCCGCGGGTCGTACGGGAGGCGATCACGGTGAAGGCCGCGGTCAGAATCACGACGATACTGAAGTAGCTGACCCAAGAGTGACGAATGACCAATGTCGCTAGTCCAAGAAGGCCAACGTAAGCGATCGTCATCGCCCAGCCCTGCCAACTGACGGGCCAGCTCGCACCGACGCCATAGCGCTTGGGCGTGAACCACTCGGGACCTCCACTCATCGCAACCCCTATCTTGCTCTGCCCGTGACCGTGAACGCGGCGGCCCATGCCCCTGCGGCGATCGCCGCCACGAGAATTGCGAAAACCATGTCGGCTACATGCGCGGATAGCGCTTGAGTGAGCGCGCCAACGCCGATGATGGGCAGTGCGTTGCCGCAAAAACAGCAGACGAAGTAGACCGATGCGATCTCGGCTCTGCGCTCTGGATGCGCGAGCTCGTTTGCGACCGCCAGTCCGCCGCGGTAGCCCAGCGCACCGACTACGCCGCAAACCGCGGTTCCGACCAAAAGGACTGTCAACGATCCGGTTCGCTGGGCGACGATCAACAGCGCCATTCCAACCGGAGTTGCCGCCAGCCCAGTCAGCATCGTCTTTCTCGCGGGCCATTGGCGTGTCGCGAAGATCAGGACGGCTGCGACAAGGAACAGCTCGGCGACGATCGCGCTCGCGACGAGATGATTGGCGATGCCAAGATCGTGCCGGATGATGGTCGGTCCGAGCGCCGCATAAAAGCCGACTACCGCCATCGCCGCGAAGCCGCTCGCGGCCGGCGCGATGAAGGCGGCGCGCGATTCTGGCGGAAGCCCGAGCCGCGCTCCAAACTTCGGCTTCGATCGCACGGCAAGGGTTTCCGGCCGACGCCCGATCGAAACAGCGGTCATTGCCAGCAAAAGCAGATAAGCCACAAAAGGCAGCCGGAGGGGGTAGGGCGCGTATTGCGCGAGAGTCCCCGAGACTAGCGGCCCGAGCGCCAGTCCGACGAAATTGAAGCCGGTCATCACCGCCGCTGCTCCCGCGCGATGCTCGGCAGCTGTGAATTCGGTGATCCAGGCGGTTGCGGCGCCCGAACCAATTCCCACGGCAAGCCCGCTAATCATTCGAGCGATGAAAAGCCAGCTCACGTTGTTCGCAATCAGGAAGACGCCGCCGCTGACCATAGCGAGCCCGAGCGCGGTGAATATCACCGGCTTGCGCCCGACCTGATCGGACAGCCGTCCGAAAACCAGGAGCGCAAGCAGATTGCCAACTACGTAAACCGCGTAGAGCAGCACGAGCACGAAAGACGAAAAGCCGTAGCTCGAGCGGTAAAGCTCGTAGAGGGGCGTGAGTAACGTGCTGCCCATGAATAGGACCGCAATCACGATTCCGCCCGTCACCCGTCCGGCCGCACTAGGCTCCACGGCCGCGCGGAGTCCGTCGGATCCTACAATCCGTTGCTTGCCGCTCCATGGAGACATGCGCCGGGCAACCGCCGTCCGCGGGCGAAGTTCCAGGCTCTGCCGAAGCAGCGCGCTCACGCCGAGGGCTCCTTCGGCGGTCGGCCGCGCCTGCGCGCGACGGGCGCTTTGAGCTTCACTCCACGCTCGGCGAGCGCCTCTCGCAGGAGGCATTCGACCTGGGCATTGACGCTACGCAGGTCGGCAGAGGCGGAACGCTCGACCGCCGCCCACAATGCGGGATCAACCCTCAGCGGGTAGGCCTTGCGCGCGCCTCCAGCCACGGGAGCCTACTGGTACAGAGTTCCGGTGTTGACGACGGGCTGCGTGTCGCGCTCACCGCAGAGCACGACCATCAGGTTTGAGACCATCGCCGCACGTCGTTCGTCGTCGAGCTCGACCACGCCTTTCTCCGACAATGCCGCCAACGCCATCTCGACCATTCCAACAGCGCCCTCGACCAAGGTCTTGCGCGCGGCGACGACCGCCTGCGCCTGCTGACGACGAAGCATCGCTCCGGCGATCTCCGTCGCGTAGGCGAGGTAAGTGAAGCCGCATTCGTCGATCGTGATCCCGGCGACTTCGAGGCGCGCGATCAGCTCCTGCTTGAGTGCGACGTTCACCTCGTCGTGATTCCCTCGAAGGCTGATCTCAAGATGCTCGAAATCGTCATAAGGGTAGCGCGAGCCAATGGTTCGGATCGCAGCCTCGACCTGAACTCGGACGAACTGCTTGTAATCGTCGACATCGAACAAGGCCTGCGCCGTATCCACCACGCGCCACATGATCTGCGCCGCCATCTCGATTGGATTGCCACGCAGGTCGTTGACCTTGATCTTCTCGGAAATGAAGTTGTTGGCGCGGACCGATACCTTCTTCTTTCCCATCCACGGCCATGTCCAGCGAAGACCGGTGGTTCGGTCAGTGCCGCGATATTCGCCGAACAAGGTGATCACCACCGCCTGATTGGGCTGAAGCATGTAGAAGCCCGGCATGACCAGGATGAATAGCAACGTCGCGACGACGACGATGGGAAGGTTTAAATCGTTGTTACCGATCACCAGCCGGTTCATCCCGTAAATGTCAGCGAGAATCGCCAGGAACAGGACGATCAGCATCGCATAGCCGCTGAAGGTCGCGGCTGGCCGCTCCTTCGTCGCGGTGAGCGCAATGACTTTGTCGTTCGCCACTTCTGCCTCCCTTAATTTGATATCATAATAATATGTATCTCCCTATGAGGTCAACTGGAATCGGCCGCATCGCGCGGCTAAGGCCCGGCAATGACAGAACAGCGATGGCGTTTGGTGCTCCATGGGGGAGCGGGCTCGATGCGACCCCACGGGCTGGGTGAGCAAGCGGAGCGATGCGCCCGAGATGGACTGGAAACAGCGCTTGCGGCTGGGTCAGCGATTCTTGCGCGGCGTGAAAGCGCGCTCGACGCAGTGGAAGCAGCGGTTCGCGCCCTCGAGGAGGATATCTGCTTCAACGCGGGTCGCGGGAGCGTTCTCACGGCTGAAGGCTGTATCGAGCTCGACGCCGCGATCATGGACGGCCGCACCCGGCGCGCCGGTGCCGTGGCGGGCCTTCGCACGACGCGCGCACCGATCAGCCTCGCCCGGCTGCTGTTGGATGAGGGCCCGCACGTGTTCCTGTCCGGACGCGGAGCCGACGAGTTCGCGCGCGAAGCGAACCTGGAGCAGGTCGACAACAGCTGGTTCGAAATCCCCGAACGACGCCGTCAGCTCGAAGAGCTGCTGGCGGCGGGCGGTTTCGACGACGAGGTGAAATACGGCACCGTCGGAGCCGTGGCAGTCGATATAGACGGACATGTCGCGGTCGCGACATCGACCGGCGGATTGACCGCCAAGCGTTGGGGCCGCGTCGGTGATTCGCCGCTGATCGGCGCAGGAACCTATGCGGATGATCGCTCTGCGGCCGTCTCGGCCACCGGTTCAGGCGAGTATTTCATCCGCGCGGTCGCCGCGCACCAGCTTGCCGAACGTGTGCGGCTGGGTGGGGAGTCGCTGCAGCAGGCGCTCGACGCAGTTCTTGCCGACGTCAGTTCGCTAGGCGGAATGGGCGGTCTCATCGCCGTCGGTCCCAACGGCGACGCGGCCTGGGGCTTCACCACACCAGCGATGTACCGCGGCATGGCCGATGCCAGCGGCCGGACGGTCGCGATCTACGCCGAAGACGACGAGCGGTAGGGCAGCATCCCGCGCAACCAATCCACCTCCTGCGCCATCGCCGCACTCTCCATTTCGAGGAAATCTGCGATGGCGCCTCGGAAGCTGCGGTTCGGGACGAAATGCGCGGAGCGCGTGATCACCGGCTCATAGCCCCGCGCAAGCTTGTGCTCACCTTGGGCGCCGGCCTGCACGGACGAGAGGCCGTGCTCGATCGCCCATTCCACCGACTGATAATAGCAAAGCTCGAAATGGAGGTATGGGACCTCTTCGGTGCAGCCCCAATAGCGACCGTAGAGCGTGTCTGGGCCAAGAAAGCTGAGCGCGCCCGCGATTGGCGTGGAGCCTCGATAGGCGAGCATGAGCAGGATCTTGTCGCCCATCCGATCGCCAACCCGATCGAAGAAGTCGCGAGTGAGATAAGGATGTCCCCATTTGCGCCCGCCGGTGTCCTGGTAAAAAGCCCACATGGCGTCCCACTCGGCGACACCGATGTCGGTTCCGCTGAGGGTGCGAAACTCCAGGCCTTCGCGAGCGGCGGCGCGCTCTTTGCGGATCATCTTGCGCCGGCGGCTCGTGAGCGCGGCCAGAAATTCCTCGAAGCTGCCGTAGTCACGGTTCAGCCAATGGTACTGGATTCCGTGACGGATCAACCATCCCCGTCGCTCGCATTCGCTTGCCCCGTCCCCGTCGAGGAAAGTGATGTGCGCCGAGGAAAGATCGTTCTGCACCGTCACCGCTTCGCTTGCCGCGAGCAGCTGTTGCGGCCGACTCCCCAGCAACCGCAGGCCGGGCACGGGCGTAAACGGAATCGCGATCTGCAGCTTGGGATAATATTGACCGCCCGCCCGCTCCCAGGCCTCGGCCCAGCCGTGATCGAACACATATTCGCCCTGGCTGTGGGTCTTCAGATAAGCGGGTGCGGCGGCAATGAGGTCACCCATTTCCTCGATCAAGATTGGCGCAGGCGACCAGCCCGTGCCCGGCCCGACACTCGCCGAATCCTCCAGCGCAGAGAGGAATGCGTGACTGAGGAAAGGGTCGCCGCCGGAGTGCGCATCCCATCGCACCGAATCGATCTCGGCAACGCCACTCCCGAGACGGGCAAGAATTTCTGACTCGCGATCGGCCATACCCGCAGATCTGGGTAGGCGTGGTTTCCTGAACTAGGCCTTCACCGCGACAATCGCGTCCACCTCCACCGGAACGCCCAGCGGAAGCACCGCAACGCCCACCGCGCTACGGGCATGACGGCCGGCTTCGCCGAACACGTCCTGCATCAGCTCCGAGGCGCCGTTGGCGACCTTCGGCTGATCCGTGAACGAAGGCGCACTGTTCACGAACACGCCCAATTTCACGACCCGCTCCACCCGCTCGAGCGAGCCGAGCGCCGCCTTGAGCTGCGCCAGCAGCATCACTCCGCAGCGTCGAGCCGCTGCAATGCCGCCGTCGAGATCCACGTCCTCCCCAAGACGGCCTTTGATCAGGCTTCCGTCTTCCGCGAAGCTGATCTGACCAGAGATATGCAACAGGCCGCCTTGCTCGACGGCCGGAACATAAGCTGCGACGGGCGCGGCGGGCTGGGGAAGGGTGATGCCGAGTTCGGCGAGGCGTTGATCGATGCTCATGCACCCGCCCCAAGCACCGGCAGGCGGAGGAATCAAGCCTCGCGACTGATCGTGAAGCCGGCGAAACTCTGACTTACGGGCATCAGCTCGATCGTGTTGATATTCAGATGCGGTGGCAGATTGGCAAGCCACCAGAAGAGGTCCGCGAGGTCTTCCGCAGTCATCGGATTCATCCCCGCGTAGAGCTTGTCCGAAGCCGCTCGATCGCCGCCCGACCGCACCAGGGTGAACTCGGTCTCGGCCATTCCCGGCTCAATCGAGGTCACTCGGACCCCGGTTCCGGCAAGGTCGCAGCGCAGATCGAGCGAGAATTGCCGGACGAATGCCTTGGTGCCCGCGTAGACGGCGCCGCCCTTATAGGGGTAGGTCGCGGCGACCGACGAGAGGTTGACGATCTGACCCTTGCGATCGACCAGCTTGGGCAGGAGCAAGCGAGTCAGCGCGACCAGTCCGGTGATATTGGTTTCGATGACCGTATCGATCCGCTCCCATTCGGTCTCCTGCAGCGGGTCGGTCGGCGGAGCGAGCCCGGCATTGTTGAGCAGCAGGTCGATCTCGTTCCACGGAGGCGCCAGGCGCGCCAGATCCTCGATCGCCTGAATGTCCCGCATGTCGATTTCGAGCGGAAGGAAGGCGTCGCCGATCTTCTCCTGCAGCGCACGTAGCCGGTCGCCGCGACGACCCGTACCGATCACGCGCCAGCCTCCGCTGGCGAAGCGCAAAGCCGCGGCCTCGCCAAAACCCGCCGTCGCGCCCGTGATCAGGATCGTCTTGCTCGTCATCGCCCGGCCTCCAACTCCCGTCTCGTTGCCGCTAGCTCACTCGGCTCGACTCCCACTAGCTCAGAAACAGAGATCAAGTCGGGCTCATGCGCTTCGAGGAACGCGATGAGTGCGGCAAGGAGCGACGATTCGCCGGCGCGGCGGCGGAGCTCATCTGTCCCGATTCCGGTCAGGTCGAGGAACCGCTGCGCCCGACGCGTATCGCTAAGCGTTGCCGCTAGCGCGGCAAGGGCAAGAGCATGGGGATCAGTTGGCGTTGGAGTTGCCATCGCCTAGACTTGCGCGACAAGGGGAGAGGGGAACAACTTGGCCAAGATCCTGATCGTCGAGGACAATGCCCTCAACATCAAGTTGTTCTGCGATCTGCTCGCGGCCCACGGTCATGAGCCGGAGGCGGTGACCGACAGTCGCAACGCACTCGATGCCGCACGTAGCTTCTCGCCCGACCTGGTCATCACCGACATCCAGCTGCCCCATGTCAGCGGTCTCGATCTCATCCGCTTGATCCGCAAGGACGAGAAACTGGCCGGCATACCGATCATGGCGGTAACCGCTTATTCCGCGCTCGGCGACGAGCAACGGATCCGCGAGGCGGGTGCCCAGGCCTATGTGTCGAAGCCGATTTCGGTGGTGAGGTTCGCCCAGACGGTTGACGACCTGCTGAAGGAAGAGGGCCGCGATGCCGCGGTCGACGGGCTGGAGGATCCGGCGAGCGACATGCAGGAAAGTCCCGGTCCCGGAGAAGCGGGAGGAGAGGAGACTTCGAGCTAGCCGGGGCTTGGTCGGGATGGCGCTTCGGCGCTTATGCGCCGGGCGTTATTTGATCTTCGCTTCCTTGAACTCGACGTGCTTGCGAGCCTTCGGATCATATTTGCGGAAGCTCATCTTCTCGGTCTGAGTCCGCGGATTCTTCTTGGTCACATAATAGAAGCCCGTGTCCGCGCTGCTGACGAGCTTGATCTTGACCGTTGCCGGCTTCGCCATTGGATCGAATCCCAACTGAAAAAAGAAAGCGGCACGCGCCGCTCCATTCACACGCGCCAATGACGCCACGAGGCGATTCTGTCAACTAACGCGGGATCGTAACGGCACTTTAACGAAACTGCGAGAACCTCCGTTTAACAGGAGGGACTGAAATGGCGACCGATCCACTCGCCCATGTCCGGATGCAGGTCGGCCTTCGGATCGCCGAGATCCGCGACGCCGGCCCCCGCCTGTCGCCGCTCGACCTTCACTCGAAAATGGACGCGATCCGTCAGCTTGCCGTGGAGCATGGCCTAGGCGCGCTCGAAGCGCTCGCCCGCTGTTCTGCACAGCATGCACTGCTGCCCGGTCATCGTGTGACCATGCGTTCGTGCCTGGAGCATGTGACCGAAGCGCTCGACAGCAGCTCCGAAGCTGATCGCACGGCGATACTCGCCGCCGTCGCGGTGCGCCTGAATTAGTCCACAGCCGCCGCGCTGAGCCTGGCTCAGCACTCATTCTCGAGACCATCGCCGCGCTTCTCCGCTATGGATCCTGAAACAAGTTCAGGATGACTGCGTAGAAGATCCGATGCGCGCTTTCTCGCAGCTGCTCGACGCTCTCGTCTACACGCGTTCGCGCAACACCAAGCTGAAGCTCATCGGCGATTATCTCAAGGAAACGCCCGATCCGGACCGCGGCTACGGCCTCGCGGCGCTGACCGGAACGCTCGACATCCCCCATGTGAAGCCCGCAGCGATCCGTGCGCTGATCGAGGAGCGGATCGACCCGGTGCTTTTCTACATGAGCCGCGATTACGTCGGGGACACGGCGGAGACGGTGGCCCTGCTCTGGCCCAAGTTCGAAGGGGAGCCACCGGAGATCGACGATGCGACCATCCGCATCTCCAGCGCCGTGGAGCGGCTGCGCTCGGCGTCGAAAATGGATGCGCCCCGGGTGCTCGCACAAATGCTCGACCATCTCGATGCGTCCGGCCGTTTCGCGCTCCTGAAGCTCGCGCTCGGAGCGCTTCGTGTCGGGATCAACGCTCGGCTCGCAAGGCAGGCGCTGGCCGACGCCTTCGGGCTGGAAGTGGAATCGGTGGAAGAGGTTTGGCATGGTTTAAGTCCGCCGTTTGGCGAGCTCTTCGATTGGGCCGAGGGACGTGCCGAGCAACCGACCGCTCGCGACGTTCCAATATTCCGCCCGTTCATGCTCGCCCACCCCCTCGATGACGCAAAAGTCTCGCTCGACGATTATGCGGCCGAATGGAAATGGGACGGCATTCGCGTGCAGCTCGTTCACGCCGGGGGCCAAACCCGGCTCTACAGCCGCACCGGCGACGATATCTCCCATAGTTTTCCCGACGTCGCCGAGGCGTTCACTATTCCCGCCGTGCTCGATGGCGAGCTATTGGTTCGCGGCGAAGCGCAAGGATCGGGCTTGGAAGTCGCCTCGGCCGCGAGCTTCAATGCCCTGCAACAAAGGCTCGGGCGCAAGAACGTCAGTCAGAAGATGCTCGCCCAATATCGGGCATTCGTGCGCCTCTACGACATCTTACTCGATGGCGACGAAGACCTGCGCGAGTTGCCGTGGAGCGAGCGCCGAATTCGCCTCGGCGCGTTCGCCGAGCGGCTCGATCCCGACCGCTTCGACGTCTCCCAGCTGATCGACGCCGCGAGCTTCGAAGAGCTCGAGGATCTGCGCGCCAACGCTCGCGACGTGGCCATCGAGGGCATTATGCTCAAGCGCCGCGATAGCGCCTATGTCGCGGGACGCCGCACCGGCCTTTGGTACAAATGGAAGCGCGATCCCCTGACTGCCGATTGCATACTCATGTACGCGCAGCGCGGGTCCGGCAAACGCTCGAGCTATTATTCGGATTACACCTTCGGCTGCTGGAACGACGAGGGCGAACTGCTCCCGGTCGGCAAGGCCTATTTCGGCTTCACCGACGAGGAGCTTCGTTGGCTCGACCGCTGGATCCGCGGCCACACCGTTCAGCGGTTCGGACCGGTGCGCGAAGTCGAGAAGAGCCTGGTGCTCGAGGTCGCCTTCGATTCCATTCACACCAGCAGCCGCCACAAATCGGGCCTGGCGATGCGCTTTCCGCGCATCAGTCGCATAAGGATCGACAAACCGGCGGCTGAGGCCGACCGACTGGCAACGCTTGAAATCACTCGTAACTTGAAGCAGGCGCTTGAGCCGCTAAGCGTCTCCCTCTCCGGGAGAGAGGGAATTCAGATGCTGAGAAATTTGCTGGCTGGCGCCGCGGCGCTGGTCGCCGCGTCCGTGGCGAACGCCGAAACCTATGCGATCCAGGCGGGCCGCCTGATCGTCGACGCAGCGAAGCCGGCGCGGGGCGCATCCACGATCATCGTCGAGAACGGTCGCATCAGCCGGATCGACGACGGTTTCACGGCACCGGCGGGAGCGATCGTCGTCGATGAGCGCGGCAAGACGGTCCTGCCAGGCATGACCGACGTGCATGTGCATCTGACGATGAACAGCGGCGAGCCCTGGTATCAAGGCTTCACTCAAAAATATTCGTCGCCTTATTCGACCACGATCGGTCTCACTCACGCGCTGGATATGGCGCGCGCCGGTTTCACGACGGTTCGCGACCTCGGTGCCGAAACCAGCGCGATCGTCGCCGTCCGCGATGCAATAGCCGAAAGGCGCTTCCCGGGTCCGCGAATCAAGGTTTCCGGCGCTCCGCTGTCGATCATTGGTGGCCATGGCGATCAGGCGACGGCCCTTCCGCCGGAGCTCGCGGCGGCCGTGAACGAAGCGCACCTCAATCCTTCCGTCTGCACCGGCGTGGAAGAATGCCAGAAAGTCGTTCGTCAGCTCGCCGCGGCTGGCGTCGACGTGATCAAGATCATGGCCACGGGCGGCGTCCTCGATCCCGGGGCGATGGGCCTCGAGCAGCATTTCACGGACGCGGAGATGCGGGGCATCGTCGACGCGGCGCATGCGATGCACCTCAAGGTCGCGGCGCATGCCCATGGCGCTCGCGGAATCGAAGCGGCCACGCGCGCGGGCGTCGATTCGATCGAACACGGCACGTTTCTCGACGAAGCCGGAGCCAAAGCGATGAAGGCTCACGGGACCTATTATTCGGCCACTCTCATGGCTTTCACCGGAGTCCAGGGCATCATGGGCACCGGCAAGCTGACCCCCGAGATGGAGGCGAAGGCACGGCAGACATTCGCCGTGTGGGGCAAGGGGCTGAACCTGGCCTATCGCAATGGAGTGAAGATCGCGCTCGGAACGGACAGCGCCGTCGCGCCCCATAACCAGTCGAACAAGGAATTGGCGCTGATGGTCGAGAAGGGGGGCATGAGCGCGCGCGACGCATTGATCGCCGCGACCAAAGGCGGGCCGGACCTGATGGGCCTTTCGTCGGAGACGGGAACGCTCGATCCTGGCAAATCCGCCGACCTGATTGCAGTCGAGGGAGACCCGTTGGTCGATCCGACAGCCGTGCAGCGCGTCGACTATGTCATGGTCGAAGGCCGGCCGATCCCGATGAAAGGACAATGATGCGCCGATCGCTTCTTTTCCTGGGTCTTTTCATTTCGACCGCCGTTTACGCAGCGGACCAAAACACTCCGGCCGGCGACACTCCGACGCCGGAGGCCAAGGCGCAGGCGCCGAAGCCTGATCCTGACGTCGCCAGAGCCAGTGTCGAGGAAGATGCACAGCCGAAGAAGCGTTCGATATCGCTGCACGGCCGCTCGCTAAATTACACTGTCACGCCAGGCACGCTCACGATCCGCAACGATGACGGCGCGCCTACCGCGAGCATGTTCTACACCGCCTACACCGTAGAATCGCGCGGCCCGCGACCGGTGACCTTCCTGTTCAACGGCGGGCCCGGCTCCTCGACCATGTGGCTGCACATGGGTTCATTCGCTCCGATCAAGGTGGATGCCGCCGTCCCGGAAACGGTGGCTGGCCCACCCTTCCGCTACGGTCCCAATCCCGACACTTTGCTCGACGTCAGCGACCTGGTCTTTATCGACGCACCCACGACGGGCCTGTCACGGCCGGTCGGAAAGGCCGAGCCGAAGGATTTCTTCGGAGTCGACAAGGACATCGACGCGTTCAGCCGCACCATCCAGCGTTATCTCACCAAATACGGCCGCTGGAATTCGCCCAAATTCATTATCGGCGAGAGCTACGGTACGACGCGCGCCGCCGGCCTCGCCAAAGCGTTGTCCGACAAGGGCGTCCAGCTGAACGGTATCGTGCTGGTTTCGACAGTGCTCAATTTCGCCGACTTCGCTGGTGACCAATCGATGGTCAACTTCCTCCCCACCTATGCGGCCGACGCTTGGTATCATGGCAGGATCGAACCCAAGCCAGACCTGACGAGCTTTCTCGCCGAGGCGAGAGCGTTCGCGGCGGGCCCCTATGCGGCGGCGTTGCAGAAGGGCGGCGCGATCACCGATGAAGAGAAAAGGTCCGTAGCGCAGCAAATGGCACGGCTGACCGGCCTTTCCGCCGATTACATCCTCAAGTCCAATCTGCGGGTGAATCCGAACCGCTTCCAGCGTGAGCTGCTTCGCGACCGAAGGCAGATCATCGGCCGCATCAATTCGCGCTACGTCGGGAGCGAGGCCGACCCGGTGGGCGAAAATCCTACCTATGACCCGCAGGCGAGTGCCATCACCGGGGCCTTCGTTGGCGCCTTCAACGACTATATGTTCCGCGATCTTGGCTATGAAACGCCGTTGACGTTTCGACCCAACAACTATGCCGGCATCGGCAACGACTGGAATTTCCAGCATAATGCTCCGGATGGCCAGCAATTCGCCGCCGACACCAGCTCCGATCTTGCCCAGGCGATGCGCGAGAATCCGCGCCTCAAATTATTGAGCGTCAACGGACTCTACGATCTCGCAACGCCGTTCTTTGGGGCGGATTATGAGATTGGCCATATGGCGCTCGACCCACAGGTCGCGGGGAACATTCGCTACACTTACTACCCGGCGGGGCACATGATGTATCTCGATCCGGGATCGGCAAACCAATTGAAGGCCGACCTCGCCGCCTTCTACGCCAGCGCGCTCTGACAAAATGAAAAGGGCCGGCGGAGTAGCCTCCACCGGCCCTTCCGCCCCCTTAAACGCTAGCCTAGGTTATCGGCTGCAGGTTCACCGCCGCATATTTGCCGCGACGGTCGACCTCCAGCTCGAACTCGAGCCGGTCGCCCTCGTTCAGCGTCGGAATGCCGGCGCGTTCGACGGCCGAAATGTGCACGAATGCGTCCGGCTGGCCGTCGTCGCGCTGGATGAAGCCGAAACCCTTCATCGCGTTGAAGAACTTGACCGTTCCGCTGGCCTTTTCGCCGGTCAGCTGACGCTGTGGGCCGCGATCGCCGCCGCCGCCGCCGCTGCGCTCCACCGCCATCGGCTCGCCTTCGATCCGCAGATTCGTCGCCGAAATGCGCCCGCCGCGATCGACCAGCGTGAACTCGAGCGGCTGGCCGTCGGCCAGGTCCGTGAGACCCGCCTGCTCGACCGCCGAGATGTGCACGAACACGTCCTCACCGCCGTCGTCGCGGACAATGAAGCCGAAGCCCTTCTGCGGATTGAAGAATTTGACGATGCCCTTGCCTTCGCCGACGACCTGGGGAGGCATTCCTCCACCGCCGCCGCCGCGGAAACCACCGCCACCGCCGCCGCCGCCGCCACGATAGCCTCCGCCACCGCCGCCGGCACCGCCGCCGCCAAAGCCGCCGCGATCACCGAAGCCGCCGCCGCGGTAACCACCACCGCCCCCGCCGCCGCCGCCGTAGCCGCCTCGTTCTTGAAAACCACCACCTTGATCGGTGAAAGTGTCGCCGCCGAAGAAATCGTCGCGCTTGTCTCGACCGCGTCCGCCGCGGTCTCCTTTGCGCCCTCTATCGAAACCCATGCTTGTTCAAACTTCCGTATGCCCCACTAATATAGAACCAATGCGCTGGGCCCAAGGCGCAACCGGTCAGGCGCGATTCTCACTCACGCACCGTGCGCCGCCTTACATGAAAAATAATGCGCGCTCTAGTGATTGAATCGGGGCGGGGCTGGCATGGGGCGTGCCAGGGGGACTAAAGCGGTGCCCAGGGCCCAAGAAACGGAGTTTGAATGGCCGTCCATTTTCATGAGGAAGACCTCCCTGCGGACGTACAGTTCGCCGACGGGCCGGTCGCCGTCGACACCGAGGCAATGGGCCTTTTCCCCGGCCGGGACCGGCTGTGCCTGGTCCAGCTCTCGGACGGCAAGGGAGATGAGCATCTCGTACGGTTCCGCCGGGGAAGCGACTATGCCGCGCCCAATCTCAAGGCGCTGCTCAGTGACCCCGCGCGGCTCAAGCTCTATCATTTCGCGCGGTTCGACATCGGCATCATGCAGGCCTACCTCGGGATTATCGCGGCGCCACTGTACTGCACGCGCACGGCTTCGCGCCTCGTTCGAACCTACACCGACCGTCACGGGCTCAAGGATTTGGTCAAGGAACTCCTCAATATCGACTTATCGAAGCAACAGCAGACCAGCGACTGGGGCGCCGAAGAGCTTTCCGAAGCGCAGCGTGAATATGCGGCGAGCGACGTGCGTTATCTCCATGCGTTGAAGGAGAAGCTCGACGAACGTCTGATCCGTGAGGACCGCATGCCCCTCGCTCAATCGTGTTTCGACTTTCTTCCCACGCGGGCGCTGCTCGACGTCGTCGGCTGGGCCGACCAAGACATCTTCGCCCATGACGGCTAGGTCGCACCATGTCTGAAGCTGCGGCCCGCGGGCGAGAGACTCAACAACGCTGGGCCGTACCAGGCAGCGGCCACGACCGGCTCGTCGCGCTGGACGAAGATTGCCCTGCCGAGCGCGGTCGGAGTGCTTATCGCCGTGCTAACGCTCGCGCCGCTCGACAGGAAGGGCGACGTCAGTTTCATTCTCGACAAGAAGAAAGTCGCGAACGCGCCCGAGCGCATGCGTGTCGAAACCGCCCGGTACACGGGCACGGACAATAAGGGGCAGCAGTTCGTCATGAAGGCGAACCGAGCGATCCAGCGCAGCTCGGAGGTGCCGCTTGTCGATATTCGCGGACTCTATGCGCAGTTAGGGCTTGAGCAGGGGCCCCTCAAGATTGCAGCCAATCAGGGGCGCTACAATCTCGACACGCAGAAGGTCGCGATAGACGGACCTGTCCAGGTCGTCGGTCCCGACGGCTATCGCCTCGCCACGCGCGACGTCACCGTCGACCTGAAGCAGCGGCAGCTCGCGAGCGCCGGACCCGTTTCGGGCCAGATGCGTCTCGGTCAATTCCAGGCCGGGCGGCTGCAGGCAGACCTCGGCGAGCGAAAGGTCGTGCTCGACGGCGGTGCTCGCTTGAAAATCGTGCAAGGGGCAGTCAGATGATCGACATGCGCTCCTTTGCCATCATCCTTTCCTTCGCAACCGTGAGCGCCACGACCGCCCCCGCGCAGCAGAAGCAGGCGCCGGTTTCCGCGCTCAAGGGCCACAATAGCGACGCGCCAGTCGACATTTCGGCGGAACGCCTGGAGGTGCAGGACCGCTCGGATCGCGCCATTTTCGTCGGCAACGTTCATGCGACGCAGGAGGATCTCACACTCGACACGCAACGCCTGACGGTCGCTTATTCGAGCGGGCAGGCGAACAACAGCAACGTGCAGATCCGTCGTCTCGATGCGGCCGGCGGGGTCATCGTCCGCAGCCCTTCGGAGACTGCAAAAGGCGAATTTGGAATCTATGACCTCGATCGCAAGCTGATCACGTTGATCGGCAACGTCCAGCTCAATCGCGGAGACAATCAACTCAACGGCTCGCGCCTGGTGATCGATCTCGATTCCGGTCGGGCGGTCGTCGACGGCGGGCCTCCGGGAGTGAATCAAAGCGGCGGACGAGTCACCGGCCATTTCACCGTGCCGCAGCGCCAGCAGCAACCACAGCGGCACTAGGCGCGTGCTGGTGAACGAAGCTGCGGCCTTCGTCCGCCCGGTGCCCGAGGCGCGGGTCATCGACGGATTGGAAATCCGTTCGATCGCCAAAGCTTATGACCGGCGCGCGGTGCTACACGACGTCTCTCTCGACGTGCACAGCGGCGAAGTCGTGGGGCTTCTCGGTCCCAACGGCGCTGGGAAAACCACCTGCTTCTACTCGGTCATGGGGTTGGTGAAGCCGGACAGCGGACGGATTTTCCTCGACGGCCAGGACATCACCGATTTGCCGATGTACCGTCGAGCCATCCTCGGCCTCGGATATTTGCCGCAGGAAACGTCAATCTTTCGCGGGCTGACGGTCGAGGAAAACATTCGCGCCGTCCTCGAAGTCACGGAGCCGGACAAGGAAGACCGCAAAGCGCGTCTCGAGCGGCTGCTGAGCGAATTCGGCCTCACTGCCTTGCGCGATTCCCCGGCAATGGCGCTGTCGGGCGGTGAGCGCCGCCGCTGCGAGATCGCGCGGGCGCTAGCCGCCAATCCCTCGATCATGCTGCTCGACGAGCCATTCGCGGGAATCGACCCGATTTCCATCGCCGACATTCGGGAGCTGGTGCGCGAGCTCAAGCAGCGCGACATCGGCGTCCTGATCACCGACCACAATGTCCGTGAGACGCTCGACATCGTCGACCGGGCCTGCATCATCTACGATGGTCAGGTGCTGTTTGCAGGTACTCCGGAAGCGTTGGTCGCCGACCAGGAGGTCCGACGCCTCTACCTCGGCGAGAGCTTCGCGCTCTAGGCGCGGGCTGGTTCGTGGGCCTCGGTCCCAGCCTTTCGATCCGTCAAACCCAGCAGCTGGTGCTGACGCCCCAGCTCGCGCAGGCGATCAAGCTTCTCCAACTCAGCAATCTCGAGCTCGAGACGTACATCGCCGAGGAGCTGACCAAGAACCCTTTGCTCGAAGCCCGCTCCGGTGACGACGAAACGGCGCAGCCTGCCGACGACGTGGCTGGAGAAGATTCCGAAACCGACGAAGCACCTGACGATCCCGGCGCGGACGACCTGATCCTCGGACAGGCGGATGACGATCGTCCGCTCGACGTCGACTGGACGAGAGAAGCGCTCGAAACCGACAGCTTCTCCGATGTGGTCGGAGCCGCCCCCAGCGACGAGGCGTTCGATTTCGATCGGGTCGAATATTCCGCCTCGTCGCTCGCCGAGCATCTGATCGATCAACTGCACGGCGCGTCCGGTCCGGAGGGCGATCTCGCCCGGATCATCGCGGAGATGCTGGACGAGACCGGCTATCTGTCAGTTCCGCTTTCCACCATTGCCGAGATGAGCGGAGCGGCCTTGCCCATCGTCGAACGAGCGCTCGCGTTGGTCCAAGGTCTCGATCCTCCTGGAGTCGGCGCGCGCTCTTTAGCCGAATGTCTGGAGCTACAGGCGAAGGCCGCGGACCGTTACGACCCCGCCATGGCGCGGCTCATCGACAATCTCGACCTCCTGTCCAAAGGCCGCACCACTGATTTGAAGCGAATCTGCGGTGTCGACGATGAGGATTTCGTGGACATGGTGCGCGAATTGCGCGCCTACGACCCCAAGCCGGGTTGCCGCATTTCCGGGCCGGCCGCGGAAGACGTGACTCCGGACGTCTTCGTTCGCCGGACTCGAACGGCCTACGCAGTGGAACTCAATCAGGCGACCCTGCCGCGCCTCCTCGTCAACCGCCGCTATTATCAAGAGCTCAAGTCGGGACCGCAGGACAAACAGTCGCGCGCCTGGCTGAGCGAATGCCTGCAAAGCGCCAACTGGTTGGTCAAGGCACTCGACCAGCGGGCAAAGACCATCGTGAAGGTCGTTTCCGAAATCGTGAGGAGGCAACAGGGCTTTTTCGATCGCGGAGTTTCGGCAATGAAGCCGATGACCCTGCGCGAAGTCGCCGAGGCGATCGAAATGCATGAATTGACCGTCAGCCGGGTGACCTCGAACAAATATGTCCTCTGCGACCGGGGCCTTTACGAGCTCAAATATTTTTTCGGCTCGGGCGTCGCTTCGGCGGAAGGCGACGGCGCCGCGGCCGAAGCGGTGAAAGCCGCGATCAGGGAAGTGGTCGACTCCGAAGCGGATATCCTCAGCGACGACGCGATCGCTGGCCTAATGAAGAACCGCGGCTTCGACGTCGCCCGCCGTACCGTCGTCAAATATCGCGAGGCGATGGGGATCGGTTCCTCCATCCAACGCCGTCGCCAGCGCAAGATCGCAGGGACCGCCTAGGCCGTAACGCGCGCCCAGATCGGCAAGTGATCGGACGCGCGCCGAGCGTTGCGGCTCATGTGGACGCCGGCCGCTTCAATGTTCAGGTCCCTGTGAACGATGATGCGGTCGAGCGCGGCAACCGGATGGCGCGCGTGGAAGCTCGGGCCGGTCGGAGCGATATGAAATTCGGGCTCGAGATCGCGAAGACAACCGCCGATCGTTCGCCATTCGTTGGTGTCGCCCATGAGGACCGTTGGCATTTTCTGCCGACGGGCCCTCACCGCGTCGAGGATTGCCCGCACCTGCCGCTTGCGCCACAGGCCGGAAAGATCGAGATGCATTCCGACGACCCGCAGCGGCTTGTCGTCGATCAGCAGCTCCGCCATCACCGCTCCGCGCGGCTCGAGCGTTGGCAGATCGAGCGTCTCGCAATCGAGGACGCCGATGTGGCGCTTCACCAGGATCGCGTTGCCGTGCCACCCGATGTTGCGCGTGTTGAGCTTCAACAGCCGGTCGGTGTGCTTGCGCATCTTCTCGAGCGGCCGCTTGTGCCGCACTCCGAGGTGGACTGGCTTGTAGTGGCTGTGCGAATCGATCAGCTCGTGCGGCACCGCGGAGCCGCGGCCGCCGAACCTCTTATCCGCCTCCTGCAAGGCGACCACGTCCGCGTCGATCTCGTGCAGCACGTCGAGTACGCGATGTGGGTCGCGGCGGCGGTCGAGGCCGATCGCCTTGCGCATATTGTATGAAGCGACAGTGATGGCGGCTCCGCTGCTCACGGACCTGCCAACATCAGCCATTGGCTCTAGGTTCCTAGACGTCGAGATTGGCGACGCTCAGCGCATTGTCCTGGATGAACTCGCGCCGCGGTTCGACCACGTCCCCCATGAGCCGAGTGAAGATCTCGTCCGCGACATCGGCTTGAGCAACCTCCACTCGGAGGAGCGAGCGGTTGGCGGGATCGAGCGTCGTTTCCCACAGCTGGTCGGCATTCATTTCGCCAAGGCCCTTGTAGCGCTGGACGCTGAGGCCCTTGCGGCCCGCGGCCAGCACCGCATCGAGGAGCTCGGATGGGCGCGTTACGGCGACCGGCTTTCCCTTGACGTCGGCTTCCGTCGGTTGCTCGCCGTCTTCGACGCCTTCGATCGGCTCCGGCTTCTGCTCCTCGGTGACCGCGCCCTTCTTCACCGTGCGGAGAGACGAGGGCATGGCGTAGGCGGGCGCTTGCTCCTTCGCCAATGCATCGAGCTTGCGCGCTTCCGCGGAGACGAGGAAGCTCGGCTCGATGACATAGGCGTCGGTCACCCCCCGCCACAGCCGCTTCAGCAGATACCCGCCCTCGGCCGAAACTTCCCCCGACCAGGTCGATTCCAAATCGCCCGCTCCGAGCCATTCGGCCACCTTGACGACGACCTTGGCGCGGCCTTCCTTATCGAGATTGGCCTTCAGCGCGCCGTTGATCGCCAGCGCCTCGATGAGGGCCGGATCGTACTTGCGTGGAGCATAGCGCATCAAAGTCCGCATGCGACGGGCGTGGTCGACCAGCGTCTTCAAATCCTTGCCCGACCTTTGCCCTTCGGAAGCGTCCAGAATCACGCCCTCGAGCCCTGCCTCCTCGAGATAATCGTCAAGTGCGGCATCGTCCTTGAGATAGACCTCCGAACGCCCGCGGCTCACCTTGTATAGCGGCGGCTGGGCGATGAAGAGGTGCCCGTCCTCGATCAGCTGCGGCATCTGGCGAAAGAAGAAAGTCAGCAGCAGCGTGCGGATGTGCGCTCCGTCGACGTCAGCGTCGGTCATGATCACGATCTTGTGGTAGCGCAGCTTGGCGATGTCCCAATCCTCGCGGATCCCAGCACCTAGCGCCTGGATCATCGTTCCGATCTCCTTGGACGAGAGCATCCGGTCGAAGCGCGCGCGTTCGACGTTGAGCAGCTTGCCGCGGAGGGGCAGGATCGCTTGATTATGGCGGTTGCGGCCCTGCTTGGCCGAACCGCCGGCGCTGTCTCCCTCGACAAGGAAGAGTTCGGAGAGCGCCGGGTCGCGTTCCTGACAGTCGGCGAGCTTGCCCGGAAGCGAAGCGATGTCGAGCACGCCTTTGCGGCGGGTAAGGTCCCGCGCCTTGCGCGCCGCCTCGCGCGCAGCGGCGGCGTCGATGATCTTCATGACGATCGCCCGCGCATGGCCCGGATTCTCCTCCAGCCACTCCGACAATTTGTCCGCCATCAGCCCTTCGAGCGGCTGGCGAACTTCGGACGAGACGAGCTTGTCCTTCGTCTGGGAACCGAATTTGGGGTCGGGAAGCTTGACCGAAACGATCGCGGTCAGGCCCTCACGCATGTCCTCCCCCGTCAGCGCGACCTTCTCCTTCTTCAGCAGCCCCGAGCGGTCGGCATAATTGTTGAGCGTGCGCGTCAGCGCCGCGCGGAAGGCAGCGAGGTGCGTCCCTCCGTCGCGCTGGGGGATGTTGTTGGTGAAAGTGAGGACGTTTTCGTAATAGCTGTCGTTCCATTCCAGAGCGACGTCGAGGCCGATCTCGTCCCGCTGACCGTGGATCGCGATGGGGTCCGGCACGAGCGGCGTCTTGGCTCGATCCAGCCACTTCACGAAGGCCGCAATGCCGCCCTCGTAAAACATCTCGACGCTCTTCGGCTCTTCATGGCGATCATCGGTCAAGACCAGCCGAACGCCCGAGTTCAAAAAGGCGAGTTCGCGGAAGCGGTGCTCGAGCCGGTCGAAATCGAACTCAATATTCTTGAACGTCTCGGTTGAGGGGAGGAAGGTAACCCGGGTACCGCGCTTGTCGGTCGTGCCGACGACCTTCAGCGGGGCTTCGGCGTCTCCGTTGCGGAAGCGCATGAAATGCTCTTCGCCGTCGCGCCAGATGGTGAGATCGAGGCACTCGGAGAGCGCATTCACCACGCTGACGCCGACGCCGTGCAGACCGCCGGACACTTTATAGGCATTGTCCTCGCTCGTATTCTCGAACTTCCCGCCTGCGTGGAGCTGGGTCATGATGACTTCGGCCGCCGACACACCCTCCTCGGCGTGGATGCCGGTCGGAATGCCGCGACCGTTGTCCTCGACGCTGACCGAGCCGTCAGGATTCAGCGTGATAAGCACGCGATCGCAATGCCCGGCGAGCGCCTCGTCGATCGCATTGTCGGAAACCTCGAAGACCATGTGGTGCAGGCCGGAGCCATCGTCGGTATCGCCGATGTACATGCCGGGCCGCTTGCGCACTGCGTCCAGGCCCTTGAGGACCTTGATGCTCTCGGCGTCGTAGGAATTGGTATTGCCGTTGTTCTGGGGAGGAATTGCCATAGTCCAGATATAGGGATTTTGGCCGAGAAGTCACCCGCGCGTGCGCGCGTGCGCGCGAATCAGGCCGGCGAGATTTGGCCCGGCCGAACGTGGAAAGACGACGCCGATCCAATGCCGGCGAAGAGGCTTGCCTCGGTGGCCGTCATCCACACCTGCCCACGCCCGTCGAGCCGCGCGAAAAGAGCCTCGCGGCGCTTCGGATCGAGATGAGCGGCGACTTCGTCAAGCAGCAGGATCGGCGGTTCTCCGCGCCTCTCCGCGACGAGATCGGCGTGCGCCAGGACCAGCCCCAAGAGCAAGGCTTTCTGCTCCCCGGTGGAGCTGCGCGCCGCGGGCATGGCCTTCGCTCGGTGGGTGACGGCAAGGTCCTGCCGATGCGGACCCTCGGCGGAGCGTCCGGCCGCGGCATCCCGGGCGCGGTTGCTCCTCAACGCCTCGTGCAGATCGGACTCGGCCCAGCCTTCGACCGCGATCGAAGCGCGCGCAAATTGATCTTCGGGGACCGCTTCCAACCGTTCGTCTAGCGCCGCAACCGTGCGGGCCCGCGCTTCGGCGATCGCGGCGCCATGTTCGGCCATCGCCTCTTCGAGCGCGGTCAGCCAGGACGGATCGGCGGCGCCCAGATCTGCGAGAAGCTTGTTTCGCGCCCGCATCGCGGCATCGTAGCGCGTCGAGTGATGCGCATGCGCGGGTTCAAGAGCGAGCACGAGCCGATCGAGAAAGCGGCGGCGATCACCGGCGCTGCCGGCGAAAAGCCGGTCCATTGCAGGCGTAAGCCATAATATCGACAGCCACTCACTCAGCGAGCTTACCGAGGCCGAAGCGCCGTTGATGCGCACCTGCCGCCGTTCCGGAGAAGCGGAAAGAATGCCGGTCCCGATGTCCGTTTCCCCCAGTTTTGCGGCCACTGCAAAGGCGTCCGAAGCGCCGATCCGTGCCATCTCCGACAGCGCCGCACCGCGCAGCCCCCTCCCCGGGGTCAGCAGCGACACGGCCTCCAGAACGTTGGTCTTGCCGGCGCCATTCTCACCGAACAGCAATACGAAGCCTCGCCCAGGCGCGATCGTCGCCGATTCATAGGAGCGGAAGTCGGTGAGGGTGAGGCGGCTGACAGGCACGCCTGCGGCTTAGCCGCTATTGTTCGCGCCGGTCGATCACTTCGTAATGCGCGGCGCGCTCGTCGAAGCGCTTCAGCACTGCGCGTGCGGCCTGCGGGACATGGCTTGCGCTGAAGTCTTCACCGATGAATGCTTTGATGGCGTCAAGGCTATCGAACCACATCAGGGTTTGAAATTCGATCTCGTCCACAAGGTCGCGCTTCATAAGGTCGATGTGGCGGAAGCCCGCTATCCGCCGTTCCTCGATGCCGGGGATCACCTCCCCGCGAACGATCCGCTCATAAGCATCGGCATTCTCTGGTGTCGTCCAACCGCGCCACAATCGGCAGATCATTGCCTACTCGCGGTAAGGCTGCGCAACCGGCGCGCATTGATTGATTTCATCGGGCGTCGGATCGTCGCTCCGAGCAACCCAGCAATCGTCGAAAACGGAGCAGTAGCAGAGGCGCGTGACAATCCGTCCGGATTGGCGTGCCTGATCAAGGGCCAGTGCCGCGACGCGATTCGAAATCATTAACCGGAAGATCGATGTAACTCACGGAATCGCCCGGCCGTACCATGCGCCCTTCGAGCAAAGACGCCGAAATGCCCGGATAATGATCCTTGGAGCAGCAGCTTGTGAGCAGGCGATCGAGCGACTGAACGGGACGGCCTTCTACAAACACTTCGGCGGTCACGATTTTCGCGGGACCCACGCCTTCGTTGGTCGCATTGAACGTCAAATGCTGACCATTGTCGCTTCCCGATAGCTGAAGGTAGGGCAAAGAATTGGCCTCGACCAGCTTCTCATTCTGGTGGACCAGCTCCTGCATCACTTGCGTATGATGCAAGGCGATCAGGATCGACACGAACGATACGAACAGGGCAGCTATGGGAAGGACGAGGTCGAGCCGCCGATGTCCGGTGGGATGCGGCAGATGCGGTCTTTCAACTTCCACCTCCACCGGACGAGCCCCTTTGCTCACACCCGCATCGGCATCAGCACATAGAGCGCGTTCGACTTGTCGTTCTCGCGCAGCAGCGTCGGCGCTGCCGCGTCGGCTAGGTGGACTTCAACCGTGTCGCCGTCGATCTCACCGAGGATGTCGAGCAAGTAGCGGGCGTTGAAACCGATCTCGAGGCCATCCGCGCCATAGTCCGCCGGAAGCTCTTCCGTGGCGACACCATTTTCAGGCGAGGTGACCGAGAGGGTGACCTTGTCGCGGTCGAGGCTCATCTTCACCGCGCGGGTTTTTTCGCTGGCGATGGTCGACACCCGGTCGACGCCCGCCGAGAAGCTCTTAGGGTCGAGCTTCAACAATTTGTCGTTCGCGGTCGGGATCACGCGGTTGTAATCCGGGAATGTGCCGTCGATCAATTTGCTGGTGAGGATCGCGCTCCCCAGGCCGAAACGGATCTTCGTCGGCGACAAGGAGATTTCGACCGTGCCTTCGAGCTCCTCGAGCAAGCGATAAAGCTCGGCCACCGCTTTGCGTGGCACGATCACGTCGGGCATTCCATCGGCGCCGTCGGGGCGGGTTACCGTCACTCGCGCCAGCCTATGGCCGTCGGTGGCCGCCGCGCGCAGCTGATCCTCGATGACGTGAAGGAAGATTCCCATAAGATAGTAGCGCGTCTCTTCGCTCGAGATGGCGAAACGCGTCTTCTCGATGATCTCGCGCAGGGTTGCCGCGGGCAGTTCGAACCGGGTTGGGAGTTCGCCCTCGGCGATGACCGGAAAATCGTCGCGCGGAAGCGTCGACAAATTGAACCGGGAGCGGCCGGCGACGATCTGCATCTTCCCTTCCGCTGCAGTGATCTCGACCTGGCTGCCTTCGGGAAGCTTGCGGACAATATCGAACAGGGTGTGAGCCGAGACAGTCGTCGCTCCGCCCTGAGTAACGTTCGCGGGAACGCTCTCGTCAACCTGGAGATCGAGGTCGGTGGCCATCAGCCGGAGCGATCCGTCGTCGCGCGCCTCGATCAGCACGTTCGACAAGATGGGGATCGTATTCCTGCGCTCCACGACCGATTGCACGTGGCCGAGGCTCTTGAGGAGTGTCGCCCGCTCAATCGTCGCTTTCATGTCTTGTCCACCCCATCGTCCGCACGCGTAACGTCACGGTTATAGCGAGCCGTTCCGCGCGCGGAAGTGGGATGATGCGATTGAATTGGCGCTTACTGGCCGACCTTCTGACCAACCGCCGGAGCGTTCGCTTCCTTGCTCGGCATCAGCACCGCATCGACCTGGTGGACCACGCCATTGCTGAATTGCTCGTCGCCCTGAGTAATTGTCGCCTTGTGGCCCGTGGAGTCCGTTAGCACGATCTTGCCGCCCTCCTTGGTCGCGGTCAGAGTCCCGCCGCCCACGGTGGCGATGGGCGCCTTCCCCTTGCCCTGATCGATGGCTTTGTCGAGGTCGGCCACAAGCACGGTGCCCGACAGGATCAGGTTGGTCAGAACGGAGGTCACCTTCGCGCGATTCTCGGGTTTGGCATCGAAGGTCCCCTGAGACGCGTTGAACGCCGCGTCGTCGGGTACGAAGACGGTATAGGGTCCAGGACCCGCCAATGTCTGATCGAGACCGGCGAGTTTGGCGGCCGCGACGAACTTGCTGTTCGGACCGAGGCCCGCCGCGATCGTCTTCGTTCCGGCGACCTTTTGCGCGGCAGGCGTTTGAGCCTGTGCCCTGTTCCCCTCCGCTCCGCCATTGCCCTTGTTGCAAGCGGCAGCGGTCAGAAGGAGTGCCGCCCCGCCAAATGCGAGCGCATGCTTTCTCATATTCTATTCTCCTATGACGCACACGTAACGAAACGGCCCGGCAACGTTTGCCGGACCGTCCGTGATCCATTTCCGGATCATTTTTAACGCATCTAGGTCAGAATCGATGCGACCGCCGCCGTCACGAGAAGGGTTTGCGGATTGACCTGATAGATGTAGCCGTTGTTGTAGCGGTACCAAGCGTTCGGCGTATCGTAGTAGGTGCTGCGATACGAATAAGGCACGTTGTACATACTATAGCCCACCGGCAACGGCTGGCCGACCGAGAAGCCCGGCGACATCAACGCAGCAACCGACGTGATCAGAGCACTGTCGCGATCATATTGGTAGATCGCTCCAGGCGCATACCAATAGCCGTGGTTCGGAGTGTCGTAATACAGGCTGCGATACTGATACGGCACGTTGTAGTAGCTGTAGGACGATGGAAGCAGCTGACCAACGCCATAGCCGCCCGCGTACAGCGGAATCACGTCCTCCACGAGGCCGGTGAAGCAGTCGGTCTCATAGACCACGCCATAGCCGTAACGATAACAGTTGTTTCCATAGTCGGGATAAAAACTGTTGAAGCCGTAATAGGACGGCACGTAGCTGCTCATGTAATAGTTCGGGAGGTACTGACCCGGAAGGAAGCCGCCCGCAAGCAGCGGGAACAGGCTGTCGATGACATCGTCACGACGATCGATCCGATACATGTAGCCGCCGCCGTAGCGGTAGTAATAATCCGGCGTATCCGCATAAAGGTACGCAACCGATGCCGGCACCGCGGCAAGCGTCACGAAGCGGCTTACGTCGCGAACCGGCTGGCCAACAAACCTCACCGTTTCACCAAAGGGCCGCACCCGAACCCGATCGTTCATCAAACGCGCCGGAAGCGGCCTCATGGCGCGAACCCGGTCGAGCCGCTCATTGCGGAACGCGTTGCGCGCAGCGACGCGATCCTGGAGCCGCTCCGCACGGTTCGCGCGAAGCTCCTGACGATTGGCCACGCGGTCTTGGACACGTTCCGCACGGTTTGCCCGAAGCTCTTGCCGGTTAGCGACGCGGTTCTGGATCCGCTCCGTACGGTTCGCGCGAAGCTCCTGGCGGTTGGCCACACGGGCCTGCGTCCGCTCGGCGCGGTTCGAACGAACCTGCTGGCGGTCGGCAACACGCGTTTGCGCCCGTTGAGCCCTATTCACCCGGTCCGATCGGACTTGCTGGCGCTCAGCGGCACGGGTCCGAACGCGCTCGGTGCGCTGCGGCCTAACGCGTTCAACCCTGCGCTCCTGACGCTGAGCGGCCGCGAAGCTCTGTCTGCGCTCGAACTCGCGGAGCAGAAACGCGCTCCGCGCGCTGCATACGTGGCGCGGCCGCGCGGGGGGCCCGCTGCGCGCGCTCTGGACGTTGTGCCCGCTGTTCGCGCTCTTGGGCGAACTGGGCGCCGCCGCCGCCCTGTCCGGGTTTGGCACTGGCCGGGGCCGTGATCGCCAAAGCCGCGACGCCGGCGGCGAGAATCAGCCTGGTCATCACATTAACTCCTTTCGAACGGCAACAACGGTGCGTAGGGCGCGCCGTTCCAGTCCTTGCCGATTTGTGACGACCTTCTAGCGCACTAAGCTGAACCTCAAATTTCTTTGTTGTTCAGGGAGTTAAGGGCTCAGAGTCGCGCTCAAGCCGAAGCGCCGCCAAACCCATTAGCAGCGCTGCGAGCGCGTAAAGCAGAGTCGTCGCCATCGCTGAGTAGCGGAGCGACTCATCTCCATACTCCAGCTTCAGCGCGTCGGAGATGCGACCGATCAGCCAACTTCCAAGGCCAAGACCGACCAAATTGTTGATGAACAGGAACATCGCCGCCGCGGTGGCGCGCATCTGCGGCTTCACGAGGCCCGTAACTGCCCCGATCACTGGACCCAGCCAGGCAAGGCTGAGGGCCGTCGGGATCAGGAATAGAAACCCCGCGACTCCGATCGAATCGCTGGAGAAAGCGAGGAGGAATGCCGGAAGCGAGAGGGCGTAAGTAACGGTCGGGACGAGCGCATAGCCTGACGCCCTGCCTTGGCGGACCCTGTCGCCGACGACCCCGCCCAGCCAGACGCCGGCCACACCGCCCACCAGCTGGATCGCTCCGAAAATCCAGGAGCGCTCGACCAATTCGAGATGAAAGCTCCGCGCCAGGAAAGAGGGAATCCAAAAGGCGAGACCATAAGAGATCAGTGAGCCAGTGCCCGCAGCGAAGCTCATGAGCCAAAAGCTCGGCTTCCTGGCAACGACGGCGAATACTTCAGCAACGGACGCGTGCGGTTCATTACCGGAGTGGCCCGGATCGCGTACGCCCGCCTTGAACAGAGGTGCAAAGACCAGGCCGGCGATGCCGATGACGATGAATGCCGTTCGCCAGTCTATCTTCGCCGCGACGAGGCCGCCGAACACCACTCCGATCGCGCTTCCGAGCGGAACTCCGAGCGAGAACAATGCGAGCGCGCGCGCACGCCGTTCAGGGGGATAGAGATCGGTCAGCAACGAATAAGCGGGCGCCACTCCGGCGGCTTCCCCGACGCCGACCGCCATTCGGCCGAGGAACAGCTGAACGAAATTCTGTGCCAAGCCACATGCAGCCGTCGCCAGGCTCCACAGGGAGAGGCCGGCGGTGAGGACGATGCTGCGATCGCTGCGGTCCGCGTAACGGGCGATGGGGATGGCGAGCACGGTGTAGAAAAGGGCGAATGCCGTTCCCCCGATCCACCCGAGCTGCTCATCCTTCAAATGAAGATCGAGCTTGATGGGCTCGGCCAGGATTCCCGGGATCTGCCGGTCGATGAAATTGAGCGTATAGGCGGCGATCAGCAGCGCCATGACGAGTGAGCGGTTGCGGTTGAGCGCGGCGGGCGGGTTCACCGCAATCCTCCGAGCAGCTGGAGGAGCCGGTCGACGTCCGCCTCGTCTTGATAAATTCCGAAACCGATTCGCAGCACGTCCCCCCGCACGTCGGTAATGCAATTGCGCGCCAGAAGCCCGGCGTGCCAGCGCTGCGCATTTGCGCTTCGAAAGGCGAGAAAGCGCGCGTGCCGCTCGCCGTCGAGGGGGTTCAGCAGCTCCGTCTCGGAGAGAGGCCCGCCGAGGCCATCAAGCAATTTTCCCTGGAGTCCGCCAAGATGGGCCGAAATCCGCGCCGTCGTCAGTCCGTTGTCCTGCAATATCCGCTGAACGGCGGTGAAGCGATACAGTCCGGACGGGTCGAAGGTCGCGCCCAAGAAGCGCGTGGCGTCCTTGGCATAACCAACGCTTCCGGCCGGCAGGCGGAGGTCCTCGAACTCGGCGAACCAGCCGGTGATGGGCGGGCGCTCGCCAAAAGCCGCCGGCGCTTGAAGGAAGGCGCAGCCCTCGCCCGCCATCGCATATTTATAGCCTCCGCCCAGGTAGAAGGCGGTATCCGCCGCCGCGGAGCCAAATGGCCGGTCGAGAGCCATGAAAGCGTGATAGCCGTCGACGATCACCCAAGGCCCCTCCGGCCGCCCGAGTGCGGCCAGCTCCTCGACTCGGTCGAAAATGCGGCCGCTGCCGAACAGGACTTGGCTGACCAGAACGAAGTCATGCTCTCCGCTTTGCGCCCGTGACAGGAATCGATCCGAGAAACTGTCGAACGGTTCGGTGGCGACGCGCTCCAGACTGATCCATCCCTCTTCGGCCCAGCGCTCGAACTGGCGTCGAGCGCTGTGAAATTCGCCGTCCGTGGTGAGCACGTGCAGCGGCCCGGCGCTTCGGCGCGGCGCCGCCGTCACAAGACGCACGAGGAAATCGTGCGTGTTCGAGGAAAAGACGATCGCGTCCGGACGGCTTGTTCCGAGCTCGCGAGCCACATGGGCCTGAGCCTCGGGCCAGACCTCATCCATCACTTTGTCCCACTTGCGATCGGCAAGCCGCGCCGCGTCGTTCCACGCTTGCATCTGCCCGGCAAAGCTCGCGTCAGGCCAGAGGTGGTGGCTGTGCGCGGCGAAGTGCAGCCTCTCTGGATCGGCTTCGAGGCTGCGCGAAAACAGGTCCTTGAAGCTCAAAGATCTGTCCTGAGCGACCACAGTTCCGGGAAGACGCGCTTGTCGAGAGTCGCGCGCAAATAGGAGGCGCCAGCGGAACCGCCCGTGCCGCGCTTGTTGCCGATGATCCGCTCGACGGTGAGAACATGCTTGTGCCGCCACGAAGCGAGCGCGTCATCGATGTCGACGAGCTTCTCGGCCAGCTCGTAGAGCTCGAACCAGCGCTCCGCGTCGCGGTAAACCTGGAGCCACGCCGCGCCGAGCGCCTCCACCGATCCATCGCCCATATCGAAGCCGGCACGGGCCAGCGCATCGGTCGCCGCTTCGCGGAGACTCGGCTGGTCGAGCGCCGACTGAAGTCGCTCGCGCGCCGCGGTGCCTTCGTCATAATGTTCGAGAAAGGCCGGATTCTTGAGGCCCAGCCGAAATTCGATCTCGCGAAACTGTGCCGATTGGAAGCCCGAGCTGGTGCCGAGCACGTCGCGGAACTTCATATAGTCGACTGGAGTGAGGGTAGAGAGAACGTCCCATGACAGAGTCATGACTGCCTGGATCCGGCCGATTCGCGCCATCGCCTTATAGGCCTCCGCGAACCGGTCCTCTCCAACGAGGCGGATCGCCAGCTCCAATTCGTGGAGCATTTCCTTCATCCACAACTCTTTGGTCTGATGGATGACGATGAACAGCATTTCGTCGTGCAGGTTCGACAGCGGCTGCTGTGCCGACAGGAGCTGGTCGAGCTTCAGATAGTCGGCATAGGTCATGCCGGCGGGCGTAGCGGTCATCCTCCCCGCTTAAGCGAAACTGCAGTTCCGCAAAAGCGGCGGGGAGTGGAAGCCTTACTGCTGGGTGGGCATACCGGGAGCGCCGACGGTGCCGATGTTGCCGAAGAGCTCGTCGAACAGGCTCTTCTTCCGCCCCAGCGTCGGGGTCCTGCGGTTCGAGGGATCGATGCCAGCGACCAGCTCCTTCCCCGTGCGATTTATCGTGGCGACGTTCCCGGCCTGGTCGAACTGGATGTGCAGCACAGTCTGCTTGGTCACGCGCGGATTGCGGAAGGCGAGCTGGGTCGTGTCGCGCGCGACATAATACCAGTCGTTCGAGGTGAACTCGCCGGCGAAGCTCGGTCGGCCGAGTAGCTTTTCGACCGACGCTTTATTGTCCACGCCGGGCTGGATCGAGCCCGCGAGCTGCGTGTCGAGCACCGCGCCCTTATGCGCGTGGACGGCAGCGCAGCCGGCGAGCAGCAATGCCGCGACCGCGACCATAGGACCTTTGAAACGCGCGAATTTCATGCTGATCGAACCTCTCTTGCGGCGCTTTCCATTACGCCCTGCATCCATGCCCGCGTCTTGCCTGGCGGGCCGCGGGCCTCAATATGCCGGGGGCAGTGAGGGGCGCAAGCCTCGCTGCCTCCGAATTACAAGCGAAGGACGCTATGCTGGGTTTCCTGTTCCGAAGCTTAACGGCCCATCCCGAGCGCGGCGCCGATCTATTCGCGGCGGTTACAGCGGAAGCGCGCCACCCTCACTGGTACGTGGAGGGGCGAATTCCGGACACGCTCGACGGGCGCTTTGCCGTCCTCGCCACCGTTGCGGCGTTGGTGCTGGTCCGACTTGAGCGCGGCGACGACGAGGGAAATGCGCTCTCCGTCGCCCTCACCGAGCGATTCGTCGAGGTGATGGAATTGGAGCATCGCGAGCTCGGGGTCGGCGACCCCAAGGTTGGGCGAACCGTCCGCAAACTCCTCGGCTCGCTCGCGCGCCGAACGGATTTGTGGCGAAATGCCCTCCACGGTGACTGGACCGAGGCGACGCGCGAGAGTCTTTACAAACGCGAGGTGCCGTCGGAGGCAATCGAACACGCGTCGGGTGCGTTACGCGAACTTTGGAGCAGGCTCGAACGCACCGAATTGCGCCGTCTCGAGGAAGGGAGGCTATGACGAGCGACCGCTTCGCGCACCAGCTGCGCCTCGACCAGATTCGCGATGGCGAACGGCTCGACCTCGTTGCAGACGAGGTGGAGAGGCAAGGAATCGCGCAGCGCCTTGGGCTCGAGACCTTGTCCTGTCTGGAGGCGCATGTCGTGATCTCCCGCGAAGGGGAGACGGTTCGGGCTCAGGGTCGCCTCGCTGCATCCCTCGAGCAAAGCTGCGTGGTCACAAGCGAACCCGTCGCAGCGCATGTCGACGAGCCATTCGAACTGGTTTTCATACCGGAGCCACAAGACGGTACGGCGGACGAAGAGATCGAGCTCGGTGCGACGGATTGCGACGTCGTTTTTTACGATGGAGCGGTGATCGACCTTGGCGGCGCCATTGCCGATACACTCGCGCTCGGCCTCGATCCCTATCCGCGCACCGCCGGCGCGGAAGCCGCGCTAAGGGAAGCGGGCGTGCTGACGGAGACGGAGGCTAGTCCTTTCGCAGCGCTGGCGAACCTGAAGCTCGACAAGGAATAAGCGTCAGAAAGGAACGTCGTCGTCGAGGTCGGTGTCGAATGCCGCCGGCTGCGGACGTTGTTGCGGCCGCGACGGCGCTCCCCCGCCGACATCGTCGAAATCCTCGTTGAACGCGCCACGGCTCCCGCCCTCGCGGCTGTCCAGTAGTACGAGCTCACCGCGGAAACGCTGAAGCACCACTTCGGTCGTGTAGCGATCATTGCCGCTCTGGTCGGTCCATTTGCGCGTCTGGATCTGCCCCTCGAGATAGACCTTCGAGCCCTTGCGCAGATAGCTCTTCGCGACTCGGCCGAGGTTCTCGTTGAAGATCACCACATTGTGCCACTCGGTCCGCTCCTGGCGGTTGCCGTCGCGATCCTTCCACTGCTCCGACGTCGCAACGCGCATGTTGACGACCTCGCCGCCGCTGTTGAGCGACCGCGCCTCCGGGTCCGCGCCCAGGTTGCCGACCAGGATCACCTTGTTCACGCCCGCCATCTCATGTTCCTCCAAGTCCAGCGGCGACCGCTAGCCAGTAGGTCGCTCCTGCCGCGAGATAGGCCAGCGCGAACAGATAAGTCACCATGAAAAGCGGCCACTTCCAGCCGTTGGTCTCTCGCCGGGTGACGGCGATCGTCGAAATGCACTGCGGAGCGAATACGAACCAGGCGAGGAAGGCCAGTGCGGTGGGAAGCGGCCAGGCATTCCGCAAACGCTCGGCGAGGGTTCGATCGGTCGCTTCCTCGTCGCTCGAGTTCGAGCGAGTAAACGGTGGCGATGGCACTCACCGCGACTTCGCGCGCCGCCATTGCCGGGAGCAGGGCAAGCGCGATGTCGTGGTTGAAGCCGATCGGCTTCACCAATGTCTCGATGCCGTTCGCGATATGGCCGGCGATTGAAACTTCGCTCTGCTTCTGGCCCGGCCCGGCCTGGGGAATGCTGGCGAGCGCCCAGAGCACGATCGTCGTTCCAAGAATGATCGTCCCTGCCCGCTTGAGAAAAATCTGAACCCGCGTGAGCAGCCCGATCGCCACGTCCTTGGCCGGCGGCCATTGATATTTGGGAAGCTCCATCATGAAACCGCCGCCGCCGCCCTTGAGCAGACCCCGGCGAAGCACGAACGCAGCGAGCAGGGCGCCGCTGATCCCGACGATGTAGAGTCCGAACATCACCAGGCCCTGCAGCCCGACTCCGTAGCCGATGTTCCGGTTGGGAATGAAAGCGGCGATGATCAACGTGTAGACCGGAAGGCGGGCCGAGCAGGTCATCAGCGGAGCGACCAGGATGGTCGCCAACCGATCCTTCTCGTCCTCGATCGTCCGTGTGGCCATGATTCCCGGCACCGCGCAGGCGAAGCTCGACAACAAGGGAATGAAGGCGCGGCCGGAGAGACCGACGCCGTGCATCAATTTGTCCATCAGGAAGGCGGCGCGGACCATGTAGCCCGTGCCTTCCAAGAGCAGGATGAAAAGGAAGAGGATGAGGATCTGGGGAAGGAAGGTGATTACTGCGCCCACACCCGCGATCGCGCCATCGACGACCATCGAGCGCAAGAGACCTGCCGGAAGGGCGTTGGTGGCAACGGCGGAAAGCCATGCCACGCCGTCCTCGATCCACGAGACCGGCATTTTGCTCCAGGCGAACACCGCCTGGAAGATCACGAACATGATCGCGGCCAGAATGATCGGCCCGACGATCGGATGCAGCAGCACGGTATCGAGCCTGTGCGTCCAGCGGCGGACGGGCGTTTCGCGCACCACCGCCGCCGCGGCGATTTCCCGCGCCCGCCGCTGCAGGTGGATGAGGTCGCTCTTCACATGTTCGTGCACCCCGCAGCGGGGTGACGACAGCATGTCGTCGAGCGCGCTCCCAAGCTCGGCGATGCCGCGCCGGCGAACCGCGACCGTCTCGACCACCGGGACTCCAAGCTCCTGCTCGAGCTTGTGCGGGTCGAGCTCCAGGCCGTCTCGCTTGGCGAGATCGACCATGTTGAGTGCAATGAGGGTGGGAAGCCCAAGCTCGATCAGCTGAAGGGCGAAGCGCAGATGATTGTCGAGGTTGGAGGCGTCGAGGACGATGATGAGAGCGTCCGGCTGACGCTCTCCCTTCTGCCTGCCGAGCAGTACGTCGCGAGTCACCGCCTCGTCGAGGCTCGCCGGGTCGAGGCTGTAGGCACCGGGCAGATCGACCAGCTCGACCGGCCGGCCGTCAGCGAGCGTGAGACGCCCGGAATGACGCTCGACCGTGACTCCGGGATAATTGCCGACCTTCTGGCGAGCGCCAGTCAGCGCATTGAACAGCGCGCTCTTGCCGGCATTGGGGCTGCCGGCAACGGCAACGAGCGGAAGCGGGTTCACGCGATCGGGACGACGCGAACGGCGCCGGCGTGCTTGCGCCGGATGGCGACAGTCATTCGGCCGACACGAATGGCGATCGGATCGCGGCCGAAGGGCCCGAGGTGCAGCGGTTCGACAGCAACGCCCTCATCGAACCCGAAATGCCTGAGGCGGCTCGCCTCCGCATGATCGAGCGCAGCCCAGTCGATCGAGCTGACGCGCGCCTTCGTGCCCAGCTTCAGCTGGTCCAGGCGCAAGGCGTCGGGAGAGAATGGCGCATTCATTCTTGCGACTGATTATCATTAACGGTGCGCAGTGGGAAGTGAACTTGAAAGCGATCCGTCGGTCAGCGCGGCGGGTAGCGCAGCCGACCCAGAAAGCGTGAGAAATTCAGCCGGTTGTCGGACGATCCGCGCCATTCCGCCTTGAATTTCTCGAACTTCATCACGTCGTCGATGCGCCGGTCGAGGAAGGCCGCGGTCTCCTTCCAGCCGTCGCTCTCATCATCGAGCCAGATGAGCAGGGTCGAGCCATAGACCCCGCCCAGGGTCATGCGCTTGGTGTAGTGGTTGAAGTCGGTGCTGGTATCGCCGGCGATCCGCCACATGAGGTCCGCCGTCCGCCAGCCTGTCCTCAGCGCCAGAGGGACGTTCTGCGGCATCGCAAGCACGGCCAGCGCCCGGCGAATCGCCTCGCGCGCCGGACCCATGATCTCCAGCCGTCGCCAGACGATCGATCGGATCTTCTCGCGGATCTTCATTCCCTCGAGCCGTTCCGCCGTGAACCAGGCCTCGAGCCCGCGATCCACCTCCTGGATGTAGAGGTCGATCATGCCCGTCTGACTTTTGGGCATCGCCAGTCGCGCCTGGACGGGGTCGATCCCGAGCTGCTTGGCGGCGCTATCGACCGCGGCTTTGGACCAGCCGTCGAAAACCGCATTCTCGCCGACCGCGAGCGCCAAACGGCGGCGAAGCAGTTCGAGGGGACTCGGGGCCGGCATGGACGCTCAACTGGGCTGCTCGGAGACGGTGCGCAAGCCCCGCTCCGGAAGGCGGACGAGCACCAGGGCCGCGCCGATGATGATCGCCCCGACCCAGTCGAACGGCGACAAAGTTTCGCCATAAGCGAGCCATCCGACAAGCGCCGAGATCGCGGGCTGCGTAAGCAATGTCAGGCCGACGACGAGCGGCGGACAGTCCGCCAAGAGCGTAGACGAGCAGACCTTGCCCAAGAACCTGGCTGCTGATCGCCAGAATGATGACGAAGGTCCAATTGTGAGGAATCGATTTGCTCGCCGAGAGCCAGAGAGACGGGAAGGAGCATTGCCGCTCCGAACGCACTGGCGATGAACAGCAACGGCAGCGACTGGAGCGTCCCGCGAGCCCGCTGAACGCAGACGAGGTAGCCGAAGTAGAGGATGCCCGCGAACATCGCCAACAAATCGCCCTTGAGGTTGCGCGCGGAGAGTTCGGCGCTGCTTCCCATCAGCAAGGCGGCTCCAAAGGCCGCCATGAGCAGTGCGGCGGCCTGCACGGGCGAGGGAAGGCGCCGCGCGAGCCAGAGTCCCCAGATCGCATAGATGAAGCTGGAGGTGTTGCCGAACAAGGTCGCATTGCCGAGCTTCGTCATGTGAATGCCGGCGTGCCAGGCGGCGAGATCGGCCGCGAAGAAGAAGCCGGCGAGCGCGACGAGCCCGGCCAAACGCCGCCCGGGCCAATGCACAGCGTGCCCGGTCAGTCGCGCGATGACGAACAGGAACGGTAAAGCGAGCGCCAACCTCCAAAAACCCGCCGCCACCGGCCCAACTCCGGCCAGGCGGACCAGCCAGGGGCCGACAGCGAGAGCACAGCTTCCGACCAGAAGCGCAGGGAAGGCGAAGCGATGGTCCGCGGCGTCACGCATGTTCGGCGACTAGGGGTTTCGGCATTCTCGCAAAAGCGCAAATGCAGTCGTCATCCATAAATCAGTCTTATTACTCGACGACCGATTTCGCTCTGCAGCTGCACCGGCGCGAACTCGCCTTAACATCGCATGGAAACACAGAATTGGAGACCCCCATGCGTAAGGTTGGGGCACCTAGTGTGGAGAAAAATACCCATTAGCGGAGTCACCAATCATGTCGGCGAATAGAACTGAGAGGACCAACGCGATGATCGCAATCCAAAAACCTTCCGCTCTTCGGTTTTCCGAAGGAGAGAACCACACCCCTGCGAGCATCAACATCACCGGTATCGCTTCACAAAGAACGAGCAACATGAGGGAAATATACATTCCGGCAAAATCGCCGCTCGAAAGTCCGTTCAAGATGAAGAAAAAAGGGATCGCCCCCATCACGACGACGGCAGCTGATCCGAACACGTAAAGAAGGATGCTCGCGACACGTCGCAGCACCCGCCGACGTCGCTCAGTCGCCTCACTTTCCACCGCTTCCATTCGGCCTCCCCCCGTATTTCGAAGGAGGCAGCCATATTTTCGCGAGAATCGGCGTCATCCGGATCTCCGCGAAAGTAGGAGGTAGATAGAGGCCCAGAAGATCCACCCCATGACCGCCACGCCACCCAAAGCGATCAAATAAATGAGAAAGATCAAACGGCGACGTGCAGTCGCCGCAGCTTTGCCGGGTAACGGCGCTTTACGATCATCCATCATCGCAAAGCGGGACCATGACCCCGACCCGTTTCGCCCGCCTTACCGACGCCTTTGCCGAATTTCAGAGCATTTGACGACGCGCTGCGAACATTGGCCGAGGTGAAGGGGAGAGCGACATTCCCGCGAGAATCAGCGTGATCGGGATGGCCTCGAAAAACAGAAGCATGATGAAGCCGACAATGATTTGGTCGAAATTGCTGCCTGAAACTCCGTCTGAGATGACGGAAAAAGGGATCGATCCCATCGCCGCCAAGCCGACCGAACCGATCAGGTAGAAGAGAATGCTGAAACCGCGTCGTGCAATCGTCGCACTTTTGCCATTTCGCACCGCATTGGAATTCATGCTCAGCCACGAACACAACCGCGGCCCATTTCGCCCGGATAATCAGCGCGTTTGTCGAATCTTAGAGCGGTTTACCCGCCCGTTCCGAACATTGCCGGATTCGCGGCTAAACCCCTCCACCGTTCGCCCTGAGCCTGTCGAAGGGCAGCATTTTCTTCAGGTGCGCAGAACAAGGACGGTCCTTCGACAAGCTCAGGACGAACGGATGTTGGAGAGTTCGAAGCGGAGGCCGATCCCGCCTAAGGCGCGTACTGTTCCCTAAGCTCGAACAAGGCGAGGGCGGCCCGCGCCGCGTCGCCGCCTTTATCGCCCAGCTTTGGGTCGGCGCGCACCCGGGCTTGTTCCTCATCCTCCACGGTCAGGACGCCGTTGCCGACGGCATAGCCCTGCTTGGTCAGGTCCATGAGCGCCCGGGCGCTTTCGTTGGCGACGATTTCGAAATGATAAGTCTCGCCGCGGATCACCACGCCGAGCGCGACAAAGGCGCAGAACCGGCCGCTGCGGGCGGCAAGGGCGATCGCTCCGGGTAACTCGAGCGCTCCGGGTACCGTCAGCGTCTCGTGCTCGTGCCCAGCCTCTTCGATAGCCTTGCGCGCGCCTTCGAGGAGCATGTCGTTGAGGTGCGGATAGAAGCGCGCCTCGACCAGGAGGATGGTCGCCATATTACGCCTCCTCCGCTTCGGTCGAAGCGACCTCGATCGGCCGCTCCTCGACGATGGCGAGGCCATAGCCGGAGAGGCCGACGGGCGAATGCCGGCTGTTCGACAGCAGGATCATGTCGTGGATTCCGAGCGCCGCGAGGATCTGCGCGCCCGTGCCGTAGCCGCGCACCGCATCGCCCAGCTCCACCGGCTTGCCCGAGCGTATGTCGATCGACCGCGACAGCGATCCGGGCGCGGCGGCGTGGAGCGCGACGACGACGCCGGAGCCATGCTTCTCGATCATCCGCATCGCGCCCTGCAGCGCCCCGGACTTGGGCCCCCTCTCGTCAAGCACGTCGGCGAAGAGGTCGAGACTGTGCATTCGGACCAGCACGGGCTTCGTCGTGTCGAGCGTTCCGTGGACCAGCACGAGCTGCTCCTCGCCGCTCGACTTGTCGCGAAAGACCTGAGCTTGCCATTGGTCGCCGCCGCTCGCGACGAAGGGGCTCGTCGCCACCCGTTCGACCAGATGATCCTTTTTGAGCCGGTAGGCGATGAGATCGCGGATCGTGCCGATCTTCAGCCCGTGCGAGCGAGCGAAATCCATGAGATCGTCGAGGCGGGCCATGGTGCCGTCCTCGCGCATGATCTCGCAGATCACGCCGCTGGGATTGAGGCCGGCGAGGCGAGCGACGTCGACCGCGGCCTCGGTGTGACCCGCGCGGACGAGCACTCCACCCGGTCTGGCGACGAGCGGGAAGACGTGGCCGGGAGAGACAATGGCGTCAGGGCCGTTCGCCGCATCGATGGCGAGCGCGATCGTCCGCGCCCGGTCGCCAGCACTGATTCCTGTCGTGATCCCTTCTTTCGCCTCGATCGACACGGTGAAGGCGGTCTCGTTGCGGCTGCGATTGGTCCGGGTCATCGGTTCGAGGCCCAGCTGGTCCGCTCGTTCCTTGGTGAGTGCCAGGCAAATGAGGCCGCGCCCGTGACGGGCCATAAAGTTGATTGCGTCGGGCGTTGCCATTTGCGCAGGGACGATGAGATCGCCCTCGTTTTCGCGCCCCTCGTCGTCGACGAGGATGAACATTCGTCCGTTGCGCGCCTCGTCGATGATCGTTTCAGTGCCGACCAGCACTTCGGTCGTGCCGCGCTGAATCAATTTTTCCAAGCGGGTCAGCGTGTCGGCGGTCGGATTCCAGTCGGGATTGCCGAGCTTGCGCAACGAGTTGGGATGCAGGCCCGCGGCTCGGGCGAGGCCCGAGCGGCTGACCTCTCCAGTGGCGACGATCGCTTCGATCTGCTCAATGAGGGTCGTGCTCATGAGCGCGATGTATCACATTCGGGTGTGATGAAAAGGAGGAACATATCTGTTCCTACTGTGCGCGCGCAGCGAGAATCCGGTCGATATAGCGGGCTAGAACGTCGATTTCGACATTGAGCTGTCGCCCGACGGCAATTTCGCCGAACGTGGTCTCGTGCGCGGTATGGGGAATGATGTTGACCGTGAATTGAGTCGAATCGCCGGAGTCTTCAACTGCATTCACGGTCAGCGAGACCCCGTCGAGCGCTATCGAGCCCTTGGGGGCGATGGCGGGCCCGAGATCGCGGGGCACTTTCACCTCGATTCGGGTCGAGTCGCCTTCGCCTTCGGCAACAACGACTTCCCCGACGGTATCGACATGGCCGGTGACGATGTGGCCGCCGATTTCGTCGCCCATACGCAGCGGCCGTTCGAGATTGAGCTTAGCGCTCGCTCGCCACAGGCTCGGCGCCGTGCGCGACCGGGTTTCCGTCGAGACGTCGACGGCGAACCAATCCTCGCCCTTGTCCACCACCGTCAGGCACACGCCCGAGCAGGCGATGGAGGCGCCGAGGCCGATGGTCGCCGTGTCATAGCCCGTCCCGATCACCAGCCGCAGGTCGCCGCGCTGCTCCGCGCTGCGGACGGTGCCAACGTCGGTGACGATCCCGGTGAACATGTCCTTCGATACGGGCCTTTGGCCAAGCTCAGTCCCTACTCAGGATGAGCGGTTGCACTGATCTCCGCCCGTCCTGAGTGAGCGAAGTCGAAGCGGCGTATCGAAGGACGCGTCCCACATCAACTTCTGACGCGCTCGTAAACTTCGAGCCGGTCGACACCCAATCTCCGCTCATCGACGAGCCTCCAGCGATCGTGCGCGTCGGCAATCGCGTCGAGGCCGACATAGCCGAAGGAGGATTTGCCCTCGCCGACGATGATCGGAGCACGATAGATGAGGATCCGGTCGACCAAATCCCGGCTCAGGAAGGCGGTGGCGGTCGCCGATCCGCCTTCCACCAACAGGTCGTTGACGTCATGAAGGCCAGAGATATCCTGCGGATTCGAAAGGATTTCCCAGCCATCCACCGCCTCTCCGCGGGTCAGCAGCGCGCGTCTGGGCGAACGCTCCTCCAGACCTGGCAGACGCACGTCCAGTCGAGGGCTGTCGGCCAAATAGGTACCGCGGCCGACGAGGATCATGTCGCTGTGTGCGCGCTCGAGATGGACGTGTCGCCGCGCATCCTCTCCGGTGATCCACTGGCTCTCACCCGAAGGGAGCGCGATCTTGCCGTCGATCGACAGGGCAAGTTTGAGCGTGACTCTTGGCCGGCCGAGCTTCAGCCGGGTCAACCAGCCGGCGAGCGACCTTTTCGCGGCTTCGCGCCCGACTCCGATCTTTACGTCGATGCCCGCGGCGCGGAGCCGCTCAATCCCCTTGCCCGCGGTGCGGGGATCCGGGTCTTTCAGAGCAATCGCAACCCGGGCCGGGTTCGCCGCCAGCAACAGGTCGGTGCACGCCGGGCCTCGTGGGCTTTCGTGCGCGCAGGGCTCCAGAGTCACGTAGACCGTTGCGCTCTTCGCCTTTTTCCCGGCCAGTCCGAGCGCGACGGCTTCGGCATGGGGTCGCCCCCCTTGGACGGTTGCGCCGCGGCCGAGCGCCTCGCCAGCGGATGACACGATGATGCAGCCGACATTGGGATTGGGAGCACTTCGCCCTCGCGCCTCCTCGGCCAGCGCGAGCGCTTCCCTCATCCACTTGCGGTCGTCACTCAATCCCGAACCGATTTTCGAGCTTTTGGAACTCGCGTTGCTGTGCTTTTTTGGCCGCTTCCCTCGCGGCCTGATCCTTCTTTTGGTCGGCGACGATGTCGGTGTCGGTCCGGTTCGAAGGATAGAGCTCGACGTAGGTCACCTCCGGCGGAGTCTTCATGCCGGTGTTGGCGTCGACGATGAACTCGATGACGATGATCGCGGTGACGAGCAGCGCCAGCGCGGCACCGATCCTCTGTTCACGGCTGCTGTGCCGAATGACCGCGAGGAGGTCGGCGATCGCCGCGCGCGGGTTAACCGGTTGAGGAAACCAAGACATGACCAAAATGTAGGGGCTGGCGAGAGGGTGCGCCAGCCCCCGGGGAAAGCTCAGCCCTCCAGCGTGAAGCGCAAAGTGATCACAGTCGAGGAGATGACGGCACGCCCGTCTTCGCTCGCCGGCCGGTAGAGCCAGTGCGCGAGCAAATACTGGCGGGCGGCTTTAAGGAATACGGGATCGGCTCGGCCGACGGACTCGACGGATATCACCCGTCCGCGTGCGTCGATGGTGAGCCTGAGCTTGAGCAGCCCTCCTTCCTCGCTCAGCAGCTTCTCGTGCGGGTAGGGCGGCTTGAGCTCCGATGCTGGAGTGAGCAGCTGCGGACCAAGCTTGACGGGAGGAAGTTTGGGCGGCGTCACGACTTCAGGGATCACGGCCGTTCCAATTCCGGTGAAGATAACCGGGTCGACGGTCAGAGGGCCGGCGTTTTGAGACAGCGTCGGAGTCGGGACTTGAGGGGCAATGTTTTCGACCCTTTGGGGATTTGGCTGAGGCGTTTGGCGGGGCTGCGGATTGGGCGGCGGGTCGTTCGGAAGCGGGACATCGATCACTTTGATGGGATGATCCAAGATGCGGCCGGGAAGGTCCATCTTCGCGCTCATCACCACCGCGACCACGGCAACGTGGGCGGCAACCACAACGAGCAGGGCATTGGGGCTGGAGCGGCGCTCCGCATGGCGGGGAGCGTTGGCGGCGTAGGCGAGCATTGGACCCTCCTTCACTCACTTCTGTGAATGAAATGTTACATCATTACGTTAGTTCCGCAAGCACAAAATGATTGTTCGAAAAGAAAATTCGGAGTCAGCGTTTGGCGGCCGATTCCAGGCGGTGAATCGCCCGCTCCTTGCCTATGGCAATCAGGAGACCCGCCATCTCCGGTCCGCTTTCACGGCCGGTCAACGCCAGGCGCAGCGGGTGGAACAGCTCGCGGCCCTTTTTGCCGGTCGACTCCTTCAACTCCGCGGTGAGCGCCCGCCAGGGTTCGTTGGACCAGTCGACCCGTTCGCCGATGGAAGCCGCGTCACGGACCAGCAGCCGCTGGTCGTGGCTGAGTTCCGGCGGGTCGATATCGCCGTGAAGCACCCCGAACCAATCGGCAAAGTCCGACAGACGCTCGAGGTTTGGCCGAAGCAAAAGCCAATCTGCTTCCGTGGCTCCCGCGGGAAGGCGGTCGGCAACCGTGGCGTAATCGAGCTTGTGGAGGAGCCTGGCGTTCACCAGCTCGACCTCGAGCGGGTCGAAATGCGCCGGCGCCCGGCCGAAGTGGGCGAAATCGAAGCCGGCCGCGAGCTCATCCAGGCTGGCGATCGGCTCGACCGGCTGCGAGGTGCCGATCCGCGCCAATACCGAGAGCATCGCCATTGGCTCGACGCCTTCGGCACTGAGGTGTTGCGCGCCATATGATCCTAGGCGCTTCGACAATTTCCCTTCGGCCGCAACCAGCAAGGCCTCGTGCGCGAATTGCGGCGGCTTGGCCCCCAGCGCTTCAAACATCTGGATCTGCGCGGCGCTGTTCGAGACATGATCTTCACCCCGAACCACGTGCGAGATTGACAGATCCACGTCGTCGATGACGCTCGGCAGAAGGTAGAGCCAACTCCCTTCCTCGCGGCGGACGACAGGATCGCTGAGCAGTTTAGGATCGAACTTCTGCTCGCCGCGGATAAGGTCGTTCCAGACGATCGGTCGATCATGATCGAGCTTGAACCGCCAATGCGGAGTTCGTCCTTCGGGTACGGGTGCGTCGGTGGGCTTCCGCTCGTAAACGGGCGGCAGCCCGCGCCCCAGGAGCACCTTACGGCGCACTTCGAGCTCCTCCGGCGTTTCATAACAAGCATAGACCCGGCCCGCAGCCCGCAGCCGCTCGAACTCGCGCTCATAGAGGTCGAAGCGCTCCGACTGCCGAACGACCGTCTGCGGCCTCAGTCCCATCCAGTCGAGATCGTCGCGGATCGCCTGATCGAACTCGTCCGTGGAGCGCTCGCGATCGGTGTCGTCGATGCGCAAAATGAAGGTCCCGCCGTTCTTCCGCGCAAACAGGAAGTTGTGGAGGGCGGTTCGAATATTGCCCACATGCAACCGGCCCGTGGGCGAGGGGGCGAAGCGCGTGACAACGCTCATCGCGGAAGCTTCGGGCCGGTGTGGAAGAAATTGCTGATGGGATAGCGCCGGTCGCGGCCGAAGTTACGGCTGCCGATCTTCACGCCCGGAGGCGCCTGGCGCCGCTTGTACTCCGCCTTGAGCAGTTTCGATTCGAGGTCGCTCACGAGCGCAATGTCCTCGCCCGTTGCCAACGCTACCTCCTTCGCCGACATTTCCTTGTCGACCAGGCCCTCGAGGATTTGGTCGAGCACCGAATAGGGCGGCAGGCTGTCTTCGTCCTTCTGATTCGGACGCAGCTCCGCGCTTGGCGGCTTAGTGATCACCCGCGCCGGCATCACCGGCCCGTCCGGCCCCAGCGCCTCCTCCGGCTTGTTCGCGTTGCGCCACCGCGAGAGCGCAAACACGGTGGTCTTGTAAGCGTCCTTCAGCACCGAATAACCGCCGGCCATGTCGCCGTAGAGCGTTGCGTAGCCGACGCTCATCTCGCTCTTGTTGCCGGTGGTCAGAAGCATTTGCCCCTCGGCATTCGACAGCGCCATCAGGGTCACCATCCGGAGGCGCGCCTGAACATTTTCGGCGGCGAGACCAACGAGTTGCGGCAACATCCCATCGACCGCTTCCACCGCGGGAACGATGGAAATGACGTCATGGCGGCATCCCAGCAGCCGCGCCGACTCTGCGAGCATCCTCGAGGCTCTCCTCACTGGTATATTTGGACGGAAGCATCACACCCCAGACCTTCTCGGGACCCAAGGCATCGACCGCGACCGCCGCTGAAAGAGCGCTGTCGATTCCGCCCGACAAACCAAGGATCACACCAGGGAAGCGATTGCGGCCGACATAGTCGCTGAGGCCCAGCATCATCGCTCGATAAACGTCCTCGGGGAATGCATCGAGGGCGTGGCTCACTCGCGTCTGGCAGCGCCAGCCCTCGGGCGTGCGCTGCCAGTCGGTGAGCAGCAGCTCTTCCTCCCAATCGCACAGCTGGACGACCCGCTCGCCGTCGGGGTGCAAGATGAAGGATGAGCCGTCGAAAACGAGTTCGTCCTGACCCCCCACCCGGTTCAAGTAAGCGATTGGGAGTCCCGTTTGCAGAACGCGCTCACGGACCAAGCGATAGCGGATTTCATCCTTGTCGAGCTCGTAAGGGCTGCCGTTGGGCACAAGCAGGATCTCGGCGCCCGCCTCGGCTAGATGGGCGCAGACGATTTCCTGCCAAATGTCTTCGCAGATCGGAACGCCGAGCTTCACGCCTTTGAATTCGAGCGGTTCCGGCAAGGGTCCGGGAACGAAAATGCGCTTCTCATCGAACGTTCCGTAATTGGGAAGCTCGCGCTTCAGCGTCCGACCGAGCATCCGGCCGCCATCGGCGAGCACGAAAGCATTATAATTGGCGCCCTCTTCGGCAACGACCGTACCGAACAGAATCGCCGGTCCAGGCTCCGTCGTCGCCTCAATCAGTCGATCGGTACATTCATGGGTTCGCCGAACGAATTCGGGCTTCAGCACCAGATCCTCGGGCGGATAACCGGTCAACTGCAGCTCGGGGACCATCAGCAGGTCCGCGCCCACCGCCCTGCGCCGCATCTCCAAAATCGCCGCGGCATTGCCCTCCAGGTCGCCGACGCGCTGGTTCATTTGGGCAAATGCGATGGTCAAGCGGTCGGCCATGCAGGCGATTTAGCGAGCAGACCCGGTTGGGCAACCTTTACGGACCGCGCCCTGCCTCGCTAAAGCCGAGTTGCCGCTGGGGAAAAGCCAAATGAAATTGCTCGCCGGGAACAGCAACCTACCGCTGGCCCGCTCCATTTCCGACTATCTCGAAATGCCGCTTACCGATGCGAGCGTGCGGCGGTTCGCGGATGAAGAGGTGTTCGTCGAGATCAACGAAAACGTGCGCGGCGAGGACGTGTTCGTGGTCCAGTCGACGAGCTATCCGGCCAACGACAATCTCATGGAATTGCTGATCTGCATCGACGCGCTGCGCCGCGCGTCGGCGAAACGGATCACCGCCGTGCTCCCCTATTTCGGCTACGCTCGCCAGGACCGAAAACCGGGGCCGAGGACGCCGATCTCCGCCAAGCTCGTGGCGAATCTCATCACCGTCGCTGGCGCCAGCAGGGTCCTTTCGATCGATCTGCATGCGGGTCAGATTCAGGGCTTTTTCGACATACCGACGGACAATCTCTTCGCCTCCCCGGTCATCGCGGCCGACATCCACGCCCGCTTCGGCAATCGCGACCTGCTCGTTGTGTCGCCCGACGTGGGCGGCGTTGTCCGTGCCCGCGGCCTTGCCAAACGGCTCAACAATGCCCCGCTGGCGATCGTCGACAAACGCCGCGAGCGCGCCGGCGAATCCGAAGTCATGAACATCATCGGCGATGTCGGGGGACGCAGCTGCATATTGGTCGACGACATCGTCGATTCCGCCGGCACCCTGTGCAACGCCGCGGCTGCGCTCAAGCAACAGGGAGCGACGGAGGTTTTCGCCTACTGCACTCACGGAGTGCTCTCGGGCGGCGCCGCGGCGCGCGTGGCAAAGTCCGAACTCAGCGAGCTTGTCGTCACCGATTCGATCTGGACCGGAGAGGCCGATCCGAAGGACAGTAAGATCCGGCGCCTCACCATCGCACCGCTGCTGGCTGAAGCCATCCGCCGAATTGCCGACGAGAGCAGCGTCTCCAGCCTGTTCGACTGAGATGGACCTCGACGTCGTCTTGAAGCGCTTCGAGCAACCGGACGAAGTCCGCGAGTTCGAGAAGGGGCGGTTCGAGCTGGTCCACATCGGCGGAATGACGATCGGCCGAGCCACTTACGATCCGGGCTGGAAATGGTCGGTGCACGTCGGTGCTCCGCTTGGCGAAACGTCTTGCAAGGTCGCGCATGTCGGAATGGTCGTCTCCGGCTGTGCGACGGCGGCGATGGACAATGGCCGGATCGTCGAGATGCGTGCGGGCGACATTTTCGCCATCGCTCCGGGGCATGACAGCTGGGTGGTCGGCGACGAACCTTATGTCTCGCTCCATTTCCTCGGCGCCGACGATTATGCGAGCGGTCACGACTGATCGTCGCCGGTGGTTGCGCGAGCGCGGATCCGTCTCTATAGCGCCGCGCTTTCCAGCTTCATGGAAAACCCAATGGCCCGGCCGATAGGGCTGCCGTGGCGATTGGATAAACGTCGTCCTCGCGGATGCGAAGGACCTACAAGGAGACGAAAATGCCCAAGCTCAAGACCAAGAGCGGTGTGAAGAAACGCTTCAAGATCACCGCGACCGGCAAGATCAAGCACGGAGTGGCGGGCAAGCGCCACCGGCTGATCAGCCACAATGCGAAATATATCCGCCAGAACCGCGGCACAGAAATTCTCGCCGACGCCGACACGGCGCGCGTGAAGGCCTGGGCGCCCTACGGCCTGAAATAAGGAGTAGAGACCCATGGCACGCGTCAAACGGGGTGTGACCACCCGCGCCAAGCACAAAAGGCTCCTGGAACAGGCGAAGGGCTATTACGGCCGTCGCAAGAACACGATCCGGATCGCCCGCCAGGCGGTCGAGAAGGCCGGCCAATATGCCTATCGCGACCGCAAGGTGAAGAAGCGGAGCTTCCGCGCTTTGTGGATTTAGCGGATCAACGCCGCGGTTCGCGCGGAAGGGATGACCTACGGCCAGTTCATTCACGCGCTGAAGCTCGCCGGCATCACGCTCGACCGCAAGGTGCTCGCGGACATCGCGATGCATGAGGCCGAGGCGTTCAGCGCGATTATCGCCCAGGCAAAGGGCGCGCTGGATAAAAAGACGGCTTAGCGATCGTCTCCCGCCTTCGCAGGGGAAAATCGAGAATTAGGAAAGGCGCCGGGAGCGATCCCGGCGCCCTTTTTGTTGCCCGCCGCCTCGGCTCGCATCACAATGATTGTAGGGGGAGCCGGCCGATGCCACGAATTCTTCTGCTTGCCTTGGCTTGCGTCGCCGTGCCGGCGCTGGCGAACGACACGACGGCCAGCACCGCGGCCGGCGGGCTCGTGCTCGAAAAGACCGACGCGATCGACATGGTGAGCGAGGACCTGTTCGTTTCCACCGACCAAATCCGCATCCATTACGTCTTTCGCAACCGGACACCCCATGATGTGGAGACGATCGTCGCCTTCCCCATGCCGGACCGCGACTTGGCGGAAGAATATGGGGGCGACGTCGGTTATCCGTCGGACTTCCACACGCGCGTCGCCGGTGTGCCGGTCAAGGCGCAGCTGGAACGTAAAGCCGTATTGAAGGCGAAGGACCACACCGCGCTGTTGCAGCGCCTCCGCATTCCGATTGCGCCCGATTCGATCAACGACGCCACAGCCGTCATGGACCGCTTGCCGCCTGCCGAGAAAAAGCGCCTGCAATCCCTGGGGCTCGCTGGCGACGAAGAATATAGCACCGGCACCGAAACGACGATGAAGCACCACCTGACCCCGCTGTGGACGGTACAGGACCGGTGGTGGTGGAGACAGCGTTTCCCGGCAGGCCGCGAACTCCAGGTCGATCATCGATATGTGCCGGGCACAGGGGGGTCGGTCGACACCTTTCTGCGCTCGCCATACGTCAAGGACGATGACCCTGATCGCCGCAAGATGATCGAGCGCTATTGTATCGAGCAGGATATCCTGTCGGCGATCGAGCCATACAAGAAGGAGGAGTATGTCGCGCTTCCGAACAGGTGGGTCGACTATGTGCTGACCACCGGCGCCAACTGGCGCTCACCGATCGGAAGCTTCCGTCTGGTGGTGGACAAGGGGAAACCCAGCAATCTCGTCAGCTTCTGTGAGACTGGCGTGAAGAAGATCAGCCCAACGCAATATGAGGTACGGCACACCAATTGGCGGCCGACCCGCGACCTTCACGTGCTGATCATCGAACCGCGCGCGTCGAGCAAATAGCTTAGTCGAGGAGGTCGTAGGCCGGAGAGTTAGGAACTCGACCAGGTCGTCCGCGACGATCATATTGTGGAACAAGCGCGAAGCGTCGCCGATGTTCGGCACGTCGGCGAGCAGCCCGACTTCCTCGTCGAACAATTGCTCGAACAGCTCCGCGGTGAAGCTCCGCCCATCCGCCAACGGCGCTTCAAACTTCAGCCATTGCCACAATTGCGTGCGGCAGATCTCCGCGGTGGCGGCATCTTCCATCAAATTGTAGAGCGGTACCGCGCCCTTCCCGCCGAGCCAGGCGGCGAGATATTGAACGCCGACGCGGATATTCTCCCGTGCGCCAGCTTCCGTCCGCTCACCCTTATGCAGCTCGAGCATTTCGTCGCGTCCGGGCACGTGCGCGGGGATTTTCCCGAGCTGATTTCGGACCTTCCATCGCGGCGAAGGCCTCCACCGCGACCGGAACGAGCGCGGGATGGGCTACCCAGGTCCCGTCATGCCCGTTTCCGACTTCGCGGAGCTTGTCCGCGCGAACCCTTTCCAGGGCCGCGCGGTTCTTCTCCTCGTCGCCCTTCACCGGAATGAAGGCCGACATTCCGCCCATCGCGAAGGCGCCGCGCCGGTGGCAGGTCGCGATCAGCCTCAGCGAATAAGCAGCGAGGAAGGCTTTATCCATCGTCATCAGCGACCGGTCGGGAGTGAGCCGGTCGGGCGAGCGACCGAGGCGCTTGATGTAACTGAAGATATAATCCCAACGGCCGCAGTTCAGGCCGACGATATTCTCGCGCAGCGCATAAAGGATTTCGTCCATCTCGAACGCCGCGGGAATGGTTTCGATCAGCACCGTGGCCTTGATCGTCCCGCGCTCCAGCCGAAGCTTGCCCTCGGCGAAGGCGAAAACGTCGCTCCACAACGCCGCCTCGTGACGGCTTTCGAGCTTGGGCAGATAAAAATATGGGCCCGAGCCCTTGCCCAATGCCGAGCGAGCGTTGTGCCACAGATAGATGGCGAAATCGAAAAATGCTCCGGCGATCGGCTCGCCCGAAACGGTGACGTGCGCCTCGGGCAAATGCCACCCGCGCGGGCGCACCAGCAATATTGCGGGCCTTTCCCCGACTTCGTAGCGCTTGCCGCTCTCCGGATCGGTGTAATCGAGCCGGCCGAGCCAATAGTCGCGCAGATTTGCCTGGCCCTGGACGAGCTCGTCCCAAGCGGGCGCGGTCGCATCCTCGAAATCGGCCATGAAGACATTCGCGCCGCTGTTCAGAGCGTTGATCAGCATCTTGGCGTTGGTTGGACCGGTGATCTCGACCCTGCGCTCCATGAGATCGGGCGGGATCGGCCCGACCGTCCACTCCGCCTCACGCAACTCACGCGTGTCTTCCGGGAATTCGGGAAGCTCGCCGGCATCGAACCTTTGCTGGCGCTCCCGCCGCTGTTCGAGCAGCGCAAGCCTGCGCGCGTTGAAACGCCCGTGAAGCTCGTAGAGGAAGTCGAGCGCGCCTTCGGTCAGAACCTCGTCAGCGCCGGGGACATTCGATGGCTCCGCGAAGATGCGCGGCAAGTCGACGACGTCGTTCACCGGATCTGGCGCTCCGGCTCGATCAGGATCGAATAGCGAGTGGTCGCTCCGCAGCGGTCGCGGAAGGTCAGGCGCTGCCACTCCATGCGGGCATGCAATTCGTCAGGGTAAGGGCCGTGGACCGTCTCGGTGCCAGGCTCGAGATCCTTGAAAGCGCAGTCCGCATAATCGCCGCCGACGACCCAGTAACGCTGACTTATGACTTCCTCCCTCATTCCGCCGCGACGGTTTCGTTGCTCTGCGCGCCGACGAACTGCGCTGCTTCAGTCGACTCCTTGAGCGCGACTGTCGATGCCTCACCGCCGGAAATGGCGGACGCGATCGCATCGAAATAGCCGGTTCCAACCTCGCGCTGGTGACGCGTCGCGGTATAGCCCGCGGTTTCGCTCGCAAATTCGGCTTGCTGCAACTCCGAATAGGCGGACATGCCGCGGTCGCGGTAGCCGCTCGCCAGCTCGAACATCGCATGGTTGAGGCTGTGGAAGCCCGCCAGAGTGACGAACTGGAACTTGTAGCCCATTCGCCCGAGCTCGTCCTGGAAGCGAGCGATGGTGCTCGCATTGAGCCGTGCGGCCCAATTGAAGCTGGGACTGCAATTGTAAGCGAGCAGCTTGCCCGGATAACGCGCATGAATTGCGTCGGCGAAGGTCCAGGCGTCCTCGAGGTCGGGATGACTGGTCTCGAACCAGAGCAGATCCGCATGGGGGGCAAAGGCGAGGCCCCGTGCGATGCAATGGTCCAGTCCCGTGCCATCATCGAGGCGGAAGAAGCCTTCCGCGGTCCGCTGACCGTTGATGAATTGGCGGTCCCGTTCGTCCACATCGCTGGTGATCAGCTTTGCGCTCTCCGCATCGGTCCGTGCGACGATGATCGTCGGAACGCCGCAAACGTCGGCGGCAAGCCGCGCCGCATCGAGATTGCGGATCGCCGCCTGGGTCGGGATCAGAACTTTGCCGCCGAGATGGCCGCATTTCTTCTCGCTCGCCAGCTGATCCTCGAAGTGAACGCCAGCGGCGCCGGCCTCGATATAGGCCTTCATGATCTCGAAGCAGTTGAGCGGCCCGCCGAATCCGGCTTCCGCGTCGGCCAGGATCGGCGCGAACCAGTCGCGCTTCGCTCCGCCTTCCATATGCTCGATCTGGTCGGCGCGGCTCAGCGTCTTGTTGATCTTGCGCGCGAGCTCCGGGCCCGAATTCGCCGGATAGAGCGACTGATCAGGGTACATTGAGCCTGAGACGTTCGAATCGGCGGCGACCTGCCAGCCCGAGAGATAGATCGCGTCGAGGCCGGCGCGGACCATCTGCATCGCCTGGTTGCCCGTCAGAGCGCCCAGCGCACGGACGGGTTGACGCTGCTGCAGTAGCTCCCACAATTTCAGCGCTCCGTGGCGCGCCAGAGTGTGCTCGACCGTGATGGATCCACGCAGACGCTTCACATCATCCACAGTGTATGGCCGTTCGATACCCTCAAAACGGCCCGAAGGAGCCGCAACAATCTCGCTGAAATCTGACATCCGCTACCCCCGTGGGATCAATGGAAGCGGAGAAAACATCGAACGCGTTGAAAAAGCTTCAGTAAAAAGTGCAGACGTGTCAGGTTATGACTTGTACAGTTTGTAAAAACATTTACAAATTCACTGATGGTGCAGCGGAAACTCTTCCTTGGGGCACGACTGAAGCGGTTGCGTCGCGATCGTGGGCTGAACCAGAGCCGGATGGCGGACGAGCTTGGCATTTCCGCTTCCTACCTCAATCACCTAGAGCGTAATCAGCGTCCGGTGACCGCAGGCATTCTGTTGCGGCTGGCTGAAGCCTTCGATGTCGACATCAAGGCCTTCGCAACGGAGGGCGCGGATCCGGCGGGTGCGCAGCAACTCGGCGAAATCTTTTCCGACCCGATGCTCGCCGATCTTGGAATCAGCCGCTACGAGCTCGTTGAGCTCGCCGACAACGCGCCTGCAGTGGCCGATGGAATCGCCCAACTCTACACGGCCTTTCGCGAATTGCAGCGCCATCCGGCGGATGCCGCGCCCAGCGCCGATCCGCGAGCGTTGATCACTCCAGAGACCTGGGTCCGCGATTACATCCAGGCCCAGCGCAACCATTGGCCGGAGCTCGAAGAAGGTGCGGAAACGCTGGGGGGTGCGCTCAATCATCCGCTTTCGATCGCCGAGCCGCTGCGCCAGCGTCTGAAGGACGCTTGGGGCGTCGAAGTGCGAGTGGTGTCGCCCGAGGTACTGGAGGACGCGAGCCAAAGCTACGACCCGCAGCGGCGCACGCTGCAATTGTCGTCGCTGCTTCGGCCGGAGAATCGCACTTTCGGGATCGCCTACCAGCTCTCCCTGTTCGAATTCGCTCCGACGATCGCCAAGATGCTCGAGGCGGCCAGGCCCCCCGACCAGGGAAGCCATCGGCTCCTTCACATGAGCTTCGCCAATTATGCCGCCGGTGCGATCATGATGCCTTACGGCAAATTCCTGCGCGCTGCCGAGGAACAGCGCTACGCGATCGATCGGCTATGTTCTCAGTTCGGCGCGAATGTCGAGCAGGTCGCGCATCGCCTGACCACCACGGGCCGGCCGGGCGCGAAGGGCGTGCCGTTCTTCATGCTCCGGGTCGATCCGGCCGGAAACATTTCCAAGCGCTATGCCGGCGAAAGCTTCCCCTTTTCGCACTTCGGCGGCACCTGCCCCCGCTGGCAGCTTCACGCGGCCTTCCAGACACCCGGGCAGACGATCCGCCAGATCATCGAAACGCCCGACGGTCAGCGTTTCTTCACGATCAGCCGTACGATCGAGCGCCCCATCCGACCCGATTTGCGCGACGATGCCCTGCTTGCAATCGGCCTCGGCTGCGACGCGAAACATGCGCACCGCATCGCTTATTCCGACGGACTCGATCTGTTGAACACACCCGCGACGCCGGTCGGCCCCGCCTGCTCGATCTGCCCGCGGCTGCAGTGTCGCTATCGCGCGACCGCGCCGGCAGGGCGGATGCTCGCCGTCGAAGAGAATCGAAAGACCATCTCGCCCTATCCGTTCGTGCCCAATTAGGGAGCGACCGGTTCCCGCTCGAGTGCGGGGCGATCCCACCGGGCGAGCTCCGCGGCGGCGAAGTAAGCCGATTGCAGGAACTCGCCGAGCATAAGCACCGGATCGCTCGCCCCCGTACCTCTGCATAAGGGAGGACGAATTCGCCGAAAGTCTCGTCGAATCGACCGTGTTTCACCTTGGCCGCACGGTAGCCCTCCGGCTCGGGATAGACGTAACTGTAGAAGAACGGCTCGGCAGCAGTCGCCCCGCCCGCCCAGAAGCCGCCGCTCGCCACTTCGTGGCTATAGGCCTCGCGGGTGATCCGATCAGGCAGGCCAGGCAGGCCGCCCGGGTGCGGCGGGGCGGCGCGGCCGGAGAAAAGGCTAACCGCAAGGTCGAAGCTTCCCCACCAGAAGTGAACCGGACTCGCTTTGCCGGCGAACCCCGCTCGAAAACGTTCGAAGACCGGCATCATTCCCGCCAGCGCGATCCGCAGGCGATCGGCGGAGTCCCGGTCATAGTCGCGCCTCGTTCGGTCGTCGGCGAAGGGGCTTGCGCCCTCAATCTCATTCGGCATTCCGCTGAAGCTCGAGGGGAGGCCGTGCCGATCGAGCATCGCTATGAGGCGCGAATGAAGCGCCGAAATGCTTCCGGCGTTGAGCGGCACCTCTTCGCGCGATTCGTCGCTGACCCACAGGACGATCGCATGACGGCACAGATCGAGCACGAGCGTGAACGTGCGCCCGTCGTCGGCCCTGGTCGGCAAAGTCTCGAGCCCGTTGGCCCGCGGCTGAAGTGCGACATTCCAACCGTGATTTATCCACGGCGCATGCGCCACCCTGATCTTGCCAAGCATCTGCGCGGCGAGGTGCAGAATTGCTAGCGTCTCATGATCGCGCTCGACGGTCAGCTCGGGCCAGTCGCTCATCGCGCATGCCTCTATCACATGGCTTTGCATTTTGCGCTGCAGCGCGGCTAGAGCGGCGCGCATGGCCGACGACGAGGGCATTATCGATCAGATCCGCGGAGCGGGCGACCTCGCCGCGCTCGAGAGCCTGCGGGTGAAGCTGCTCGGCAAGTCCGGCGAGATCACCGCCAAGCTCAAATCTCTCGGATCGATGGACCCGGAGAGCCGAGCCGCCGAGGCGCCGCGGATTCATGCCCTTCGCGAGCGGATCACTGACGCAATCGGAAGCCGCAAAGAGGCGCTGGAAACGGCCGAATTGGAACGCAAGCTCGCGACCGAGAGTCTCGACCTTTCTCTTCCGGCCCCGGAAGCGCCGAGGGGCACGATCCACCCGGTCAGTCAGGTGATGGCCGAACTCGCCGAAATCTTCGCCGACCTCGGCTTCTCGGTCTCGGAGGGGCCCGAAATCGAAGACCAGTGGTACAATTTCACGTCACTCAACATGCCTGAGACGCATCCGGCGCGGGCGATGATGGACACTTTCTACGTCGAGCCGCCGACCACGAGTGAGGAGCCGCGCGTGCTGCGCACTCACACGTCACCGGTGCAGATTCGCGCCATGCAAGAACAAGGCGCGCCGCTGTACGTGATCGCTCCTGGCCGCGTGTACCGTTCCGACAGCGACGCGACGCACACACCGATGTTCCATCAAGTCGAAGGGCTCGTCATCGACCGCGGCATCACCCTCGGCCATCTCAAGTGGACGCTGGAGACGTTCCTGCGCGCCTTCTTCGAACGCGACGACGTCGTTCTGCGCATGCGGCCGAGCTACTTCCCCTTCACCGAGCCGTCGGCGGAGGTGGACGTCGGCTGGTCCATGGAAAAGGGCAGGCGCGTGGTCGGCGGGCGCGAAGGCTGGATGGAGGTGCTGGGCAGCGGCATGGTTCATCCCCGGGTCATTGCCAATTGCGGGCTCGATCCCGACGAATGGCAGGGTTTCGCCTTCGGCTGCGGGATCGACCGCTTGGCGATGCTCAAATACGGGATGGACGACCTGCGCGCCTTCTTCGACGGCGATATCCGCTGGCTCAAACATTATGGATTTCGAGCGCTCGACGTGCCGACGATTTCCGGCGGGGTGGGCGCATGAAATTCGCCCGTCACAGCACCCCGGCGAAGGCCGGGGTCCAGTTCCGCTTTCTTCTGTCTCTGGCCCCCGGCCGGCGCCGGGGCAAGAAAGGTGAATCATGAAATTCACCCTTTCTTGGCTGAAGGACCATCTCGACACCGACGAGTCCGCCGAGGCGATCGCCGGCAAGCTGACCAATATCGGCCTTGAGGTCGAAGAGGTCACCAATCCGGCAGAAGCGCTCGCGCCCTTCAAGGTCGCGCGCGTGCTCACGGCCGAAAAGCATCCGCAGGCCGACAAGCTGCAGGTCCTGACGGTCGACGCCGGCACGGGCGAGGCCATTCAGGTGGTATGCGGAGCGCCGAACGCGCGCGCTGGAATGCTCGGCGTATTCGGTCCGCCCGGTGCCTACATTCCGGGCAGCGACCTGACCCTCAAAGTCGCGGCGATTTGCGGGGTCGAGAGCAAAGGCATGATGTGCTCCGCACGCGAGCTCGAGCTCGGTGACGATCACACTGGCATCATCGAGCTTGCCGAGGATGCGCCGATCGGAACGGCATTTGCCGAATATGCCGATCTCGACGATCCCTTATTCGACGTGAACGTTACGCCCAACCGCCAGGACTGCATGGGCGTGCGGGGGATCGCGCGCGATCTTGCGGCGGCGGGTATGGGAACGCTGAAGCCCCTTGCCGTTCCGCAAATCGAAGGAAGCTTCGCCTCCCCGATCGAAATCCGCAACGACGACCCGGAAGCCTGTCCCGCCTTCTTCTCCCAGTCGATTCGCGGAGTCCGCAACGGCGCCTCGCCGGACTGGATGCAGCGCCGGCTCAAAGCAGTCGGACAGCGCCCAATCTCCGCACTCGTCGACATCACCAATTATTTGACGATCGGCCTCGGCCGCCCGGCGCACGTCTACGACCTTGCCAGGCTGGAGCGGCAGCTCGGTCCCCGCCGAGCGCGCGAGGGCGAGAAGGTGCTCGCCCTCAACGGCAAGGAATATACGCTCGATCCCTCCATGACCGTGATCGCCGATGCCAATGAGATCCACGATATCGGCGGTATCATGGGAGGCGAGCATTCCGGCGTGACCGAGGCAACGACGGATGTTGTCCTGGAGATCGCCTATTTCGAGCCGGAACACATTGCGCGCACCGGCCAGAAGCTCGGCCTCACCAGCGATGCCCGAAGCCGTTTCGAGCGCGGGGTCGATCCCGCCTTCCTCGATGAGGGGCTCGCCATTCTTGCCGGATTGATCATCGATATTTGCGGCGGCGAGGCGTCGGAGATCGTTCGCGCTGGGGAGCCCCCGGTCGAACGGCGCACGATCGACTTTGACTACGATCGCACTCGGACCTTGGGGGGAATTGACGTTCCGGAGGAGCGCCAGCGCTCGATCCTCGCCAGCCTCGGCTTCGAGCCGAAGAACGGCGAAGTCCTCATCCCAACCTGGCGGCGTGACGTCGAAGGATCGGCCGATCTCGTCGAGGAGGTGGCGCGGATCGTCGGCTATGACACCGTCGTCGCGACGCCGCTCGATCGCACTCCTGGAGTTGCCAAGCCGACCGCGACGCGCACGCAGCTGATGGAGCGGCGGGTCCGCCGAACGGCCGCGGCCCGCGGTCTCGATGAAGCCGTGACTTGGAGCTTCATTTCAGAAGCGGAAGCGCAGGCGTTCGGCGGCGGCGACTGGCGGCTGGCCAATCCGATCAGCGAAGAGATGAAGGTGATGCGCCCTTCTCTGCTGCCGGGACTGATCGCGGCCGCGCGCCGCAATCTCGATCGCGGTCTGTCGTCGGTGCGCCTATTCGAGGTCGGTCGCCGCTACCTCGGCGACGCAGAACATCCGACGCTCTCCTTGCTGCTCGCCGGAGAGCGAAATCCGCGCGATTGGCAATCCGGCAGGGCACAAAGCTTCAATGCCTTCGACGCGAAAGCGGAAGTGCTTGCTCTGCTCGAAGCCGCAGGGGCTCCGATCGGCAACCTGCAAGTCTATCCCGATGCCGGACCGACTTGGCACCCCGGCCGCTCCGCCAAACTCGGCCTGGGGGCAAAGACCATCGTCGCCAGCTTTGGGGAGTTGCATCCGGGCCTGCAAAAGAGCCTCGATGCGCCCGCCGGTGCCGTCGCCGCCGAAATCTATCTCGACTCGATTCCGTCGCCGCGGGCGGCTGGTCGCGCCCGCCCGGCTTATGCTCCGCCCGCACTTCAGTCGGTGACACGGGATTTCGCCTTCATCGTCCCGCCCGAGCTTCCCGCCGAGAATCTGCTCCGTGCGATCCGCGGCAGCGACAAGGGGGTCATCGCCGACGCACGCCTGTTCGATCGCTTCGAAACCGCGGAGGCCCTCTCGCTCGCCTTCGAGGTCACTCTTCAGCCGTCCGAGAAGAGCTTCACCGACGAGGAAATTGGGGAAATTTCAAAGCGTATCGTAGGCGCAGCCGAGAAGCTGGGTGCGCGCCTTCGGAGCTAGCCCAGAGCGTTGATTCCGGAGTGGACGCGCTCCTCGACATCGGCGCGCTTCAGTCCGGCGGGTATTGTTCCGCCGACCTTGAAGGTCACCACCCCCCTGCGCTTGACGAAGCCGTGTCCCCATAAGCGGCCGCTATCCACGGCCACCGGAACGACCGGCAACCCGAGAGCCCGATAGAGCCCGGCAAAGCCGGGCCGAAGCGGCGGTTTCTCGCCCCGTCGGACCCTCGTTCCTTCCGGGAAGATGATCACCGGCCGTCCGGAAGCGACCGCTTCCTTTCCTTCGGCGACCATGGCGCGCAGGGCCTTCGCTCCGGCCGCGCGCTCAACGGGAATGACGCCATAGCGCCGGGTCATGAAGCCGAAGAGGGGAATGTCGGCGAGCTCCTTCTTCATGACGATTGCCGGGAGATTGGTGAGCCGCACCATCTCGAGCGTCTCGAACATCGACTGATGCTTGACGGCGATGAGATAGGGCCCGTTCGGGATTGTCCCTTCGATCCTCGCCCGGATGCCGAGTACATGTTCGACCAGCCAATGGTGAAGCTCGACCCAACTCAATACCACGGCGAGCGTCGGACGGCGCCCGAACAGAGTAGCGACGAGGCCCGCCAGCACCCACAAAACGGTCGCCGGATAGAAAACGACCGCAAAGAGCAGCGACCGTGCGAACGCCATCAAAGATCCGCCCAAACCGCCAGTCGGCGCAGCACATATTTGTTGTACTCGGCAAACAAGGTGACGAAACTCGGCTCGGTTCGGATGGCATCGCTCTCGATGCGATATTTGGACCCGAGCATCTTCTCGAACTCATAGCGCGCTCGGCGCATGTGCCAGTCGCTGGTGATCAGCCGAACCGAATGAAAGCGGTGATTCACGATCCAGCGGCTCGCTTCCTCTGCGTTCGAACGCGTGTCCACGGATTCGCTGCCGAGATCGACGCAGCATTGGACGAGCTTCCGGCTGCCCCCGATGCGCCTTATGATGTCGCCTTTCGTGACCGAGGGATCCGCGCCCGCGACAAGCAAGCGCTTCGCCTTACGGTCGCGAAGCACCTCGATCGCATGCTCGATCCGCCCTGGGCCGCCGGTGAGAACGACGGCGGCATCGGTCGGGGAAACATCCGCCGACGCCGGCTTGCCCAAAGTGAAGGCAAACAGAATGAATCCGAGTGCGTAGGCCAAAACCAGGAGCGAGCTGATGCGCGCGATCATAGAGCTCGGCGCAATGCCGCGAGCACGGCCGTTCGGGCAACCCAGGTTGCGAGCGCGGTCAGCGCGAGTGGCAGGAGGACGAGGATGAGGATGTCGACCGTCGACAGAGTCGCTCCACCCGTCAACTCGCCCGCAAACGTCGCGCCGGCATTGAGAAGAAGGAGCACCAGCGCCGCTGCGATGGAACCACCGACGCTGCCCACGAAGGAGTTGATTGCGAGCTTGCGCTGAAACAAGCGCGTGACCTGCACATCTGTCGCGCCGATCCCATGCATGACCTCGATGGCGAAGCGGTGCGTGTCGAGCGCTCCCCTCGCCGCCAACACGACCGCTGCACTCGCCGCGCCCGCCAAGAGCAGCACAAGTGCAAGGGCTATCCACTGAAGAGTTCTCAGCGAAGACAGGAGCGGACCGAGGCTTTCGCGATGCGCCTGGAGCCTGGCACCAGGCGCCAATGCCTCCACACGATGCTGAATGAGACGGACGTCCGCATCGGGGCTAAGATCGAAATTGATCAGCGCAGGCACAGGAAGATCCTCGCTGCTCGCCTCCGGCCCGAGCCACCTCTCGAGGGACCGGCGCATTTCAGCTTCCGGAACGGCCTCCGCCGAAGTGACTCCCGGAGACGATCGGATCGCCTGAAGCAATGCCCCGACGGCGCGGCTGCCGTTCGGCACCTGAACCGCGTAGCGGCTCTCAACGGCTTTGGCGACGATCCCCGCGGTGTTCGCCAGCGCCAGGCCTGCCGCAGCGATGATGACGATGGTGAAGCTCATGATCGCGATCACCCAGGGAGTTGCCCCGCGCAGCCGTCCTCCCCCGAGCAGCCTCCTTTCGGCGGCGGAAGCGAAGAGCCAATCGATCATGCGTCGCCGTCGCGCCACCGCGGTGGTGCCGGTGGGTTCTTGAGGGCGCCGGTTGGGTCGACCATCGATCCGTTCTCGAGGCGGATCAGCTGCGCGCCCGGCGTTGCGCTGATGAGGCCGACGTCGTGGGTCGCGACAACCACCGTCGTGCCGAGGCGATTGAGCGCAGTGAACAGATGGAGCAGGCGAGTCGCCATCTCGGCATCGACATTGCCCGTCGGCTCGTCGGCGACGAGCAGCTCGGGGCGATTGATGACGGCTCGAGCGATCGCAACTCGTTGCTGCTCGCCGCCCGAGAGCGTTGGCGGACGGGCGCTGGCCCGGTCGGCCAAGCCGACCCACGCCAGCATCTCCCGCACCGGCCCTTCGACGTCACGATCGATCGCGCCGGCGATCCGGAGCGGCAGTGCCACATTGTCGAATGCCGAAAGGTGACGGATGAGGCGGAAGTCCTGAAACACGACGCCGATGCGCCGCCTGAATTGCGGAAGCGCTTCGCGGGGGGCCTCCGTTAGCTCCTCCCCGAAGATGCTGACGCGCCCCCTCGTCGGCCGCTGGGCGAGGTATAGCAATTTGAGAAGCGAGGTTTTTCCCGCGCCGGAGGGGCCGGTCAGGAAGTAGAAGCCGCCGCCCGCCAGTCGGAAATCGAGGTCGCGCAGCACTTCGGCACCCGTACCGTAGCGCAGTCCGACGCTATCGAATTCTACTATTGAAGACAGTCCGAGTCCTTCCCGCGCCAGTCCCGCTCCGCGCACCGGCTCATTCGCTTGCCAATACGCCCACATTCTTGTTTACCGTACGAAAACCGTCCCGGAAGAGGGCTTTTGCGCGATGATCCTCACCTGCCCTAATTGCGGCACGCAATATGTGGTGAAGGATGGCGCCATTCCGCCCCAGGGCCGGCAGGTGCGCTGCGCAGCCTGCAAGCACAGCTGGCACCAGGAAGCGGAAGCATCAACAGCTGAAGAAGAGCAAGCGGCGGTCCCCGCGGAATCCGAGCCGCAGCCGGAGGAGCAAGAGGAGAGCATTGCTGAGGCGACGTTGATTGAACCGCGTACCGGCCCCGAGGCGGAGGAGCGGGCTTACGAAGAAGCCTTGGTCGAGGATGAACCCGAAGCCGCTGACGAGCTGGCGGCCGATGTCGAGCCGGTCGAAGCCGCGGAGGTACAGCCGGCGACGACGGACTGGAGAGAGCCTCCGCAGGCCGAAGCCGCGGACGACGAATTCAGTCCGTTTCCATCAGTGGACGAAGCCGGTCCGCGTCGCCGAAGCGCCTTCTTTCCGATCCTGCTTCTTTTGATCGTAGTCGCGGCGGTCGCCGCGACCTTCTGGTTCGTCGCTCCGCCTGAATGGAAGGCGCGCCTCGGTGTCGGCAGCGCGGGGGAAAGCCCGTTGGCGTTAGTGACCACGCATATGGACCGCCAACGGCTGGAAAGTGGCAATGAGTTACTCACCGTGACGGGCCGGGTCATCAATCCAACGAGTAAGGCGCAGCAGGTTCCTCCGCTTCAGGCTCAATTGAGAACTCGAACCGGCAGAGTTGTCTATAGCTGGACGATCGCGCCGCCTGCCCAGACCCTGGCGCCAGGGGCGAGCGCCAGCTTCAACAGCGCCGAGGTGAATGTTCCGCCCGGCGGTGACGAGCTGACCATCACCCTCGGCAACCCCCGCGCTTAAGTCACTCGAATTCAATGAGTTTTGCGGGCTCGGGACCGTTCAGGGTGCGGATTGTGGTCGCGCGCGGGGGCGGGATATCGCGCCGACTCCGCTCCTCCCCCCAGTGAAGGCGGGCGGCTGAGACGATCCTGACCGTGGCCCGGGCCTGAATTGCTGGGCTAGTCGCTGCGGTCGCCGTTTGCGGCGACGAAGCGGCGATTGCGGCTGCGACGAGCTGGAGCATGCTCCAGTCCTAACTCCGAGCGGGCGGAAATGGTAAAGAAAGTCTTAAGGATGGTCCTCATATGGGACAGGCCCAGCGGCATTGCGCGCCTCAGGGGCCTTTGCTAGAGGCGCCGCCTTGCCAGCGGGCGGCAACTCGCCGCCCTTTTCATGACGTGCGGTCGTGGCGGAACTGGTAGACGCGCAGCGTTGAGGTCGCTGTGGCCGAAAGGCCGTGGAAGTTCGAGTCTTCTCGACCGCACCAATCAAAATAAGAAAGCGAAGCTCTTCAGTCAGGCGGATTGGCCCGAAGTCGATCCGGCTTCGGACGGCAAGCTTTCCGCCTATTTACAGCGGGATACGGGCTAATAGCCGATGGAAGCCGAATGGGCTGACGCGACGACCGGAGCCGGCGTGACGTGGATGGCGCCGAGCCGGACCACGGCCTTGTCCGGAGTGATTTCAATGCGCGCATCGATTGCCGCCGAGATCTTTGCGGTAGCGGCCGACGCTGCCGCGATGCGCATCGAATAGTGACCGTAAGGCACGCGTTCGAACAGGAAGAATCCATCAAAATCCGAGCGCGCGGTTCGAATGACCTTGCCCGAGCCGTCGAGCAATTCGAGATCGAGGCCTTCGAAGCCGACGCCGCCGCTCTTGACGATCGCGCCTTCGACATCGCCGCCGCCGACAAGACCGATTTCGACCTCGGCGGGGACGCCCGGCCGGGGGACCACGACCTGCAGCGCTTTCTTGGGAACGAGCATCGGATCGGAGAGGCTCGCCTCGTCGACCCCGACCGTCATCGGAGAGAAGGCAGTGAGTCCAGCGATCGTCACCAGCCCCTTATTATTGGTCGGAGTTTCCGCCTGTTTGGTGCCGGTGGTCACGAGCGCGCCTTTCTCGAGGGGTTCCGATGGGTCGCGAACGCCATTGTCGTTGAGGTCGCGATAGACGAGCGCGTGAACGGACCCTGCCGCTGCCAACGGCTGGCGCGAGAAGTTGAAGCCTGCGCGCGGATCGAGGGAGAAATTGAGGTTGATGCCGAACGCCAGCGAGCCGTCGGTGGACGCTTCGCCGGTCAAAGCGAGCGCGAGGCTGTTGAGACGCCGGATGTGCGAGATCCGAGCCCGTCCCTGGTGCGCACTGCCGTCGTAAACGAGGTCCGCTTCCCAATCGACCTTCTCGCTCGCCGACCAATAGGCCGACAGCTCCGCCGAGCGGAATCTGGCACCCGGCGCGACCTCGAAACTCGTCGTCCCTCGAAGGCGCACGTCGCCCACTCGCCCGCTGCCGATGAAGTCGAGATTGAGCTCGCTAGAGGTCGACAGGCCCGGCCCGGGATATTGCTTTCGATAGGACATGCCCGCGGCCAGATTGAATTGTTCAAAATTGGCCGATAGCCGCGCGGCGGCGTTGAGTTCTTTCGTTCCGTCCCGGCGATCCGTCAGATGGACTTCGGCATGCGCCGGAAGCACTGCACGACCGACTTTGAGCGGAGCGTCCAGGCCCATTCGATATTCGCGCAGGCTTTCGAGACGACCTCCGTGCAAATGAAAATCATTTGCGATTATGGCTTCACCATTGACGTTCACTGGACCGATCTTGCCCAAAATCTGGGCACGAGCGGCCATTCCACCGTTGGTTTCGCGAGCGGCGCCCACTTCCATCAGCGCCGAACCGATCGATCGTCGCACGGTGCCCTCGACAAAGGTCACTCGCTGATCGTCGATCAGCATCATGCGTGCGAGGGCGGCGACCGACGTTCGATCGTCGATGCCGTGTTCCAGCGATAAAGTCGCTTGCGCTTTAGGCAGGTCGGTCCCGTCCGGAGGCTTGTGCAGCGTGAAGATATCGCGGCCAGGTTGGTTGAAGCCTGCCCAGTACCAGGTCTTGCCCGGCGGAACATTCTCTTGGCCGACGTTGACCAGTTCCTGGCGCTCTCGAATTTGTCCCTGCGGCCCGTAGAGCACGATTCGGATCTGGTTTTCGCCATAGAGAAGTTGAACGTCGTCAAAGACATAGCGCTGATCGGTCGTGGCTTTGGTGAAGCCGAGAAGCTCGCCGTTGCGATAGATTTCGGCCTCCCAGCCGGTCGGCAGGTCGCCTTCGAAACGTGTCCGGTCGAACGCGGTCTGCACGGTCAGCGGGCGATTGGTGATCACCGCCCCGCGACCGCTCGCCGACGAGCCGGTCAGGCGGCTGTCGAAGCCTTCGACGTCACCGAAGCCGAAGTGGGTCGCCTTGGCGGGGCCGAGCAATTGTCCGTCGGGATCGGAACGGTAGGCGCGGAGCCGAAGCGAAGCCGGCAGGCCTTTCTGAGTAGTGGTCAGCTGCGCGTCGTAGGATAAGCGCGCAATCTCTCCGGCGGCATAGACCGAAGATTGGCGATCGACTCGAACGCCGTCCTTCGCGCGATAGGTGACCCCGGCGCTGACGACGAAATCGAGCGCCGGAGCTCGCCACATGCGATATGGGATTCGGACTTGGGGAAGCGTCGAAAGGTCGAATTTCGCGGTCTTGATCAGCCGAGCGCGCATTTGCCGCTCCGTCGCGAGCTCGACCGGTAGCTTTGTGCGCGGATTCGAGGAACAAGGCCGATCCCGAGGTCATCGGCGTCACGCCGATCCCGAACCAGCGGGAGAGAGCGGAGGCCTGCACGCACCACCCCTCGCCGGTTTCGCGAATGGTCCCCGGCGCGATCGCCTCGGTCTTCCCTCCGTAGCTCGCGCTCATCGCGCCATAGTCGATGGAAATCCGGTTCGTTTCCTTGAACGCCCACCCGCTCGCCTTCTTTGCAGCGAGATCGATCCGCATCGGCACGTCCAGCGTCGCCAAAAAGTCGCCTAAGACGACACATGTCCCTTCGGGCGGATTATAGGCGCGCACGCCGTCGCCAAGCCGCAACTGACGAATGTTGACGTCGAGAAGAAATTGGTCGTCCGGATCGGCCGTCCAGGCCGGCGCTTTCTGGGGCGCGGGCGCGGACACGGCCACGCCGCCGGCGCAGAGCGCCAGCGCGAGCGCCGCCTTGCGCAGCCATGTGCGGCCCGCGAGCACCAGCGTCGCCTTCGATCCCGCCCCGGCGCCTTAGCGGAGGACCGTCTGCGTTTCGGCGAGCTTGTGCGCACCGTCGTCGTAGGTCTCGACATATTGGACCGTAACGGGTCCGGCGAGTTCCCCCTTGAACTTCTCGTCGACGGGAACGGCGACGTGGCGCGAGTGGATTTCCGTGTAGACCGCAACGTTGCGCTGGATCGCGACGGGATCCTTCACGCCGGGCTTGAAGACGCGCACCTCGCCGAAGGTTGACCGGGAGCCCGATCGGCTGAGATCCACGCCCACGGCTTCCTTGCCGTCCTTCTTCTCCAGCTTGACGTTTGCGATCCCCGCCGTCGCCTCGAGATTGCCGAGGCGCACGATGACCGGGATCGTCACTCCGTAGATGGGGATGAGCCGCAGATGCAGGCCCTTCACCGGTTCGTTGGACGCCGGCGCCACGGGCGTCGGGGCCGGAACGGCGCGGAAGAGCAGGTGAACGCGATATTCGCCGTCGGGAAGCCCTTCGGGCGGCCGCGCGGCGATGCGGATCGACTGAGGCTGGTGCGGCGCAAGAGTCACCCGGCGCGGCGCATAGACGATCATGTCCGCCGCCGCTTTCTCCTCGGCATTGGGGTCGGCGACTTCGGCGAGCCCGCCCTCTCGGGTCATCCGCCGGAACTCGACGGAGATGCGATAGGTCGCCGGCTCGTCTCCGACATTGTTGAGCACCAATTCGGTGCCCTTGCGGCCGTCGAGCACGAGGCGGGTCGGAGCGACGAGCAAATCGCCGATCCCGGCGCGAGCAGGCGTAGCAAAACCCGCGATTGCGGCCGCCGCGAGCGCGGCCGCCGACATTCTGACTGTCCACCGTTCCATTGTACGCGATCCCCACTTTGCTCCGCTTCGGAGCGATCGCTTCCTCTTTGGTCTGGAATGGTTGATTTTCGGTCAACCATGGCCGTTCAACCCTGTCTCAAGCGCCGGTGAGCGCTCTATTGGTATTCGGCAGTGACGTTGAACGTACCTTGATAGTCGCCACCTGCGGTGCTGCCGCTCACGGTGATCGTACCGCCGATGGAGAAGATGATTCCCGGATTGCCCGAATTGGGCAGAGTGACCTGACTGGGCGCATTGGTGACAAGCGTCAGGGTCTTGGAAGGGTCTGATTGGTTCACCATCGTCACGTTGGGTGCTTGGATCAGCACGACCATCCTGTTCGAACCGCTCACTTGGTACTTGGCGGCCTGCGCCGTCCCCGAGCAGACGATGTTCGGATTGGAACAGGTCCGCACGCCCGCCTGCGAGATACTGACGGTCGCGCCTGACCAACCACCGGGGGTGAGGCTCACCGTTCCCAGGTCCAGATCCTGAACCCGGACGAGCTCCAGCGGCTTGGCGACGCTTGCGCTGACGGCGGCCGTCTGGGTGACGGCGCCGGCTGGCGGCGCGACGAGTGTCGCGCACGCGACGAGTGCGAGCGACAGAAGTCGGGCAGGAATGCGCATGGGTCGGTCCGGCGTCCTCACCGGTGGCTTTTCGGCCGAAATGGTTGATTTTCGGTCAACCATGATCGGCAAATCGGCAAAAGAAGAAGGGGCCGCCGTCTCCAGCGACCCCTTCGAACGTCACGTGCGGCCAGGCCGCAGCGCGATGGCTTATTGATATTCGGCGGTCACCGCGAAGGTGCCGGTGTAATCGCCGTCCGGTGTATTGTTGTCGACCGTGATCGAGCCGCCGACGCCGAAATCAAGCCCGGCGTTGCCAGAGTTGGGAAGCTGCACGCTGGTGTCGTGGTCCGGAGTCAGCGTCAGGTTGTCGGTGCCGTTGCTCAGCGTGACCGGACCGGACGCGATCGTCACCATGGCATTGTTCGTGCCCTTGACGTTGTACTGCGCGTTCTGGTGCGTACCCGAGCAAACGACATTGCCGCTATTGCCGTCGCAATCGAACACGTTGCTGCGATTGACCGCAACGGTAGCGGACCACGAACCGGAGCCGCCGGCGAGCACGACGGTGCCGAGGTCGAGGTTGCGCGTGCTGGTGAGCACGAGGCCCTTCATGATTTTCACATGGGCATTCGCATTCGAAGTGGCATTGACCAGGCCGAACGCCGCGGCCGGGGTGGCCGTGAGCGTCAGCGCGGCGACCGTCGCACCGAGCGACGCCATACGTAGAAACTTGTTCATGTGATCGATTCCCCACTGGTTCTGAACAACTAGGCGGCTGCCCCGACTCTGGGTCCGGTCACCCGTGGGGCCGCTATTAACCCTGCTCGCTTACGGCTTCCCTCAAGGGACTGGTTAATGAGGACTTAGGCTTTGCTTCAGAACGGAGGAGAGTTTCAGAGATACTCAACGGTGATCGACAGATCGCCGCGATATTCGCCTTCGGCATCGCCATTGACCGTCAGCCGACCGCCGAAACGAAAACTCAGATTTCCCGCCGAATCGAGCCGGGGCAATGACGGAAGGTCGCTCGCCACCTCGTCGAAGACGATCTCGCCACCGCTCAGCGAGTAAAGCGTGATCCGCCGCGGCAGCTCCACTCGGACGGCTCGGCCGGGTTCACCGTGAACGGTCGCGCTTCCCACCATCGCGCGCGCGCTCATGCTCTCGATCGCCCCTTGCGCGCTGCTCGACCCATCGGGCCGGATCACGGCGCTGCCTTGGCCAGCGCCTGACAGGACCAACCGATCGAAGCGGAGGCTGCTCTCGATCTGCAGCTCCACCGGCTTGCCGTCCATTTTCTGGCCTGGCGCGATACTCGGCGTCGAGCACAAGCGGCATTGCGCGCCGGCGGGCGTGCTTCCGACCGCAACGCCGCTCGTCATCAGCACCAGGGCGAGAAACTTCGAGCCGGTCATCGGACCGCTCTATTGGGCACAGGCTAAAACAGGGTTAATTCACGGCTAACCTCGAGCGATGGAGTGGGCGCCGAGATGAAGAAGATCAATCGGACCGATGCCGAATGGCGGGCGAAGCTGACCCCGGAACAGTATCGCATCCTGCGCCAGGGCGCGACCGAGCCGCCCTTTTCCGGCGAGCTTCTGCGCGTCAAGGATAAGGGCCAATTTCGCTGCGCCGGCTGTGGAGAGCCTTTGTTCTCGAGCAAGGACAAATATGACAGTGGCACAGGCTGGCCGAGCTTTACGGGTCCGTTAGCTGTCGAAGCCGTCAGTGAGCATTCCGATCATCGTCACGGAATGGTTCGCACGGAAGTTCGCTGCGCTCGCTGCGACAGTCATCTCGGCCACGTGTTCCCGGACGGGCCCGGGGCCGATGGCAAGCGCTATTGCATCAATTCGTCCTCGCTCTCGTTCAATGCGGATGATGGGGGCTAAGACGACCTATTGTCGGCGGGCGACCGACTTTCTAATCCCTGATCTTGAATGGCCCGCTCGCGCTCCTCACCCGCCTCTCGAGGGCGCTCAACCTTCATGACCATCCTCAAGAGCCTCCTCTATGCCGCGCTCGTCGGCCTCCTCGCGCTGGTGGCTGCAGTGGCGGTCGCAACAGCTTACCTCCCGAGCTACTCCGAACTGACCAAAAGGTCGGACCTCGGCCAGATGATCCGTGTCCGGGCGGCCAACGGCCAGGTGCTTGTCTCTCTCGGCCCGAGCTTCGGGAAGTGGCTGCCCTATGATCAGATCCCGCCGGAGATGCGCGCGGCGATGATCGCGGTCGAGGACAAGCGCTTCCGCAGTCACATCGGTATCGATCCGATCGGCATCGCTCGCTCGATCAAGGTGCGTCTCGATACCGGTCACTGGCGGCAGGGTGGCTCGACGATCACGCAGCAGCTCGCGCGCAACATCTTTCTCACCAACACGCGTACCTTTGGGCGGAAGCTCAAGGAAATGGTTCTGGCGCTCGCGCTCGAGCGGAAATTCTCGAAGGACCAGATCCTCGAGCTTTACCTTAACCGCGTCTATTTCGGCGGCGGCGCCTACGGCATCGACGCGGCGTCGCGGCGTTTCTTCGGCCACGGCGCCGACCATTTGAGCCTCGGCGAGGGCGCGATCATCGCCGGCCTCGTCAAGGCACCGTCCAACTATTCGCCGACGGCTGACGTCGAGGCCGCTCGCGAACGCTCCGGAGTGGTGCTGCAGTCGATGGTCGACAACGGTTTCATCAGCCCGAACGCGGCCGCGGCCTATGATCCGGCGAAAATCCGAATTCAGCAAACGACAAACAACAACAGCGTTCGCTACTTCACCGACTGGGCGCTGCCGCAGCTGGACACGCTTATCGACGAAACGTCGGACCCAATCGACGTTTGGACCACGCTCGACCCGGGTATGCAGGTCGCGGCGGACCGCGCGGTCCGCGCCAATGCTCCCAAAGGAGCGCAGGGGGCGCTCGTAGCGCTCGACCGCGACGGCGCAGTGCGCGCCATGGTCGGGGGCAAAGACTATGTCGATTCGATCTACAACCGTGCAACCCAGGCAACGCGTCAGCCTGGCTCCGCCTTCAAGCTGTTCGTCTATCTGACGGCGCTCGAATTGGGAATGAAGCCGACCGATACGATCGTCGACGAGCCGGTCACGATCGGCGGCTGGACGCCGCGCAACTCGACGCGGACCAACCTGGGACCGGTGACGCTGCGGGAAGCCTTCTCGCGCTCGATCAATACGATCAGCGCAAAGATCGGCGCTCAGCTTGGCTTCTCGACTATCGCCGATATGGCGCGGCGGTTCGGCATCTCGACGCCAATCTCGATCTATCCCTCGATGGTATTGGGGACGAGCGACGTCCGCCTGATCGACATGACTCGCGCCTTCGGTTCGGTCGCGAACAAGGGCGTTGCCATCTCGCCCTACGGGATCCGCAAGGTGATCACGGCGGACGGGCGATTGCTCTACCAGCGCGAGCCGGGCGAAGAGCGCGTCCTGGTGGCGCCGTGGGTCGCGGCGGAAATGACCGACCTCCTCCAATCCGCGGTGCTCAGCGGCACCGGACGGGCAGCGCAGATCGGACGACCGGTCGCGGGCAAGACGGGAACCACCAGCTCGAACAAGGACGGCTGGTTCATCGGCTTTTCGAGCGGGCTCACCACCGGCGTCTGGATGGGCCGCGACGACGCTCGTGCGGTCGGCGGCCTGCAAGGCGGCACGGCGCCGGCGCGGGCCTTCCATGACTTCATGGCGATCGCCGTCGCCAATCGTCCGGTCGAGGCGTTCGAAACCCAGGTGCCGATTCCCGACTGGCAGCTTACCCCCGAAGAAGAGGTGTTCGGCGACACCGCCGTCGATGCGAACGCGATGGAGCCGCTGGTCGACGAAAACGGCATGCCGCTCAATCCGCCTCCAGCGCTGCCGCAAGAGCCGGGCTATCCGCAGCCTCTGCCACAGCCACAGCCACAGCAGCAGCAGCAACAGCCGCAGATGATCCGTCCCGACGGAACGGGAGAGCCGACGCAGGAAGAGCTCGACCGCGCCTTCCCGCCTCCGCAACCGCGTCAGCGCCAGCCGGATCCCCGCTCAACGCCTTCCGAGTTGGCGCAGCCGCGGCCCTACGCGACGTAGGATCGCCTTCGCCTCCGAAAGGCCGGGTCCATAGAGCCGCGCCTCAAGGGCCTTGAACTCCGGGCCATGGTTCAAATGGACGAGGTGCGCGACCTCGTGGGCGACCACGAAACGTCGGGCCGAAGCCGGCGCGAGGATCAGGCGCCAGGCAAAACGTATCCGTCCTTCCGACGAGCAGCTGCCCCAACGGCTTGCGGCGTCGCCTATGCTGACGGATGAGGGCGTTACGCCCGCGACCGTGGCGAATTCTGCCACTTCCGCGGACATGAGTTCGAGCGCTCGGCCTCTCAAGAATGCCGCGATTCTCCGTTCGAACCCGGCCGCGGGTCCGCCGCAGTGGAGCTCTCCCGCAAGTTGGATCGGAAGCCGCGACAATTCCGCCGACCAGACCAGGCGCGTATCCTTGCCCTCGATCGGAATGATCGCACCCGGGGTGAACGGCTCCCCCGGCAACACATTTGCCAGTTGCTTCTCGATCCATTCACTCTGGTCGAGCGCCCACGCCAGCGCCGCCCTCCGGCTGGTCCGTGGCGGACAGGTCAGCTTTAGAATTCCCCGAACGTCGTCGTAACGCAGCCGAAGCCGCCGCGCGCTTCGGACAGAACGAATCTCGATCGGTACGGGAAGGCCGGATTCGGCCGTCAGCGCTTCAGAGCGGCCGCTCGACCACATGATATTCGAGCTCCCCCGCATCGTCCTCGCTCACTGTCCATCCGCGCGTCGACTGCCCCGCTTCATGGACCGTCTCACGGCTTCCGGAAATCAGATAATGCCAGGGCAGAAGTGGCTTCCCGGCGGCGCGCAGCCGATAAGCGCAGGTGTCCGGCAACCAATCGAGCGCGCTTAGATTCTTGCGGTCGAGCTTCACGCAATCGGAGACCAGCTTCATCCGGTTTTTGTAATCGCGGCACTGCCCGCTGCGGCGATCGAGCAGCTTGCAGGCGACATTTGTCGGATACAGCACGCCAGTCTCTTCATCCTCGAGCTTGTGCACGCAGCAGCGCCCACAGCCGTCGCACAACGCTTCCCATTCGCCCTGATCGAGCGCGCTCAGCGGCTTTTCCCAAAATGGTGTGCGATCACTCGCGAGACGGTTCATGACAGGGCCACCCTTGCTCTGCTAGGCGATGACGATCAAGCGGGTTGCCCGGGGTTGAATTGATGAAATCGTTGAAGTTGGTCTATGCGGCGATCGCGTTGGTGGCGATTGGAGCGCCCGCGGTGGCGCAATATAATGCTGACAGCGACCAATTCGTCGAAGCCGTTGAAAAGCGCGACGGAGACAAAGCCACGGACCTGATCCGGAGCAAGCCGAGGATCGTCGATTCGCGCAATTCCAAGGGCGACACGGCGTTGATCATCGCCATCAGCCGATCCGATCGCGACTGGACGGGCTTTCTGCTGAACAAGGGAGCCGACCCCAACCTTGGCGGAAGGGGCGGCGACACGCCCTTGATTGCCGCCTCACGCATCGGATTCGAGGAAGCCGCCGACTGGCTGCTCGGCATGGGCGCCAAGGTCGATGGAACGAACAAGATGGGCGAGACGGCGCTGATCGTTGCCGTTCAGCAGCGTCAGGTGCCGATGGTGAAGATGCTCCTGAATGCGGGCGCCAATCCCGACAAGACCGACACGGCGGCCGGACTTTCCGCGCGGGAATATGCGACCCGGGACACGCGCTCGCGCCAACTTCTGCAACTCATCGAAGCGAAAAAGCCCAAAGCGGCAGCTTCACGCTAGTTGGACTCACCCAAGGTCGGATCGATCTGGGCCGAAAGCCGTCGGGCCGCGCGTCTTGCAAACCGCAGCAATTCGGCCTTTCGCCGCGCCGGGGCGAGCGGCCGATGCGCGGGTTCGCGAACCACAGCCGCATCGTATCTGTCCGCAACGATGAGCCCCGCTTCACCGGGCAAGTAGCGGTCCTCGTCGAGGATCCGCGCCAAATGCGGCGGCACCGCCCAGAAGAAGCGATCGCAATATTCGAGATAATCGAACCATTTGCCGTCGCCGAGAAGGTCCGCCCTGGCGACCTTGATCTCCACGATAGTGAGGCCGCCCTTCGCATCGATCGCCATGAGATCCGCGCGCCGGCCATTGGGCAGCGGCATTTCGCAAATGGCGAACAGGTCCTGGCGGCAGAACAGCCGAGTCACCCCCCGAGCCACTTCCGCCGCGATCGGCGGTGCGTCGGTGAAGCAGAGAGAATCGACTTGGCTTGCCACGACTTGGCGTAGAACAAAACAAGACCGCTGCAAAGCGGCCCCGTTCACGGAATTTGGCGAAACGGGCTTAGCGGTAGAAGACGTGATTACCGATGGAGGCGACGCGCTTCAGGCGCCAACCCGGCGACACGTAGCGCGCATGGAAGAAGAGCGCCTTACCGGCGACCGATTCATGCAGGCCTTGATCGACGATCTTCGCCATTGCCACGGCTGTTTGCCACTGTTTCTTCGCGCGCGGCACCGCCGGCAACGAACGGCCGCGGATGAAGGAGAATTGTCCGCGCTGGAACAAGACCCCGCAATAGGACGGCGGGAAACGACCACCCGAGCGCGCACGATTGGCAATCACTTTTCCGACAGCGAGTTGGCCCGCGAGCGGCTCGCTCTTCGATTCGAAATAAATGCCGGTCGCGAGGCACTCGAGCTCGCGGCTGCCGGCATCGGATGAACGAAGCTGGGCGACCATCGACGCCAAATCTGAGCCCGGCGTAACCGTCGGCTCTTCGACGGCTGAAGTCTCAGGGAAGGAAATTTCAGGCGCTTCGTCGGCCGGCTGCGAAAGCTCCGGCTCGCCTTGGGGATCGAGCAGATCCTGGATCGAGACCTCAGGCAGGACCGCGTTTTCGACCGGAAGCAAAGCCTCGGTCGTAGGCTCAGCTTGAGCTGGAACAAAGGTAGTCGCGCTGAGCGCAAGGCAAAACAGCAGCGCTGGACGAAGCTTCATTAACATGAAAACCAATAAATCTGCGGTGAATTGTCAGGACGAGGGTAAGAATTACCTGGGAATGACTTTCCCGTTTACCCTTCGACGGCTCCCCGTCTCGCGCGGCGTCCTCAGCGGTTCTTACACCAAGAGAGCGCCCCCGCTCTTGTTGTTGAATATGGTTTCGCCCGCACGCCGGCGAGGGTCAACCCGCGCCGGTCGTTTCAGCGATGAACCGTTCGGGCTCCGCGATATCCAGTTCGATCGCCCACAAATCCTCGTCGAAACGTGCACGTTTAGCGAGGAAATCGGCAACCTTTTCCGAATCCGCCGACTCATCGGGTCCAACCTGCCGCCAGCCATAACGTCCGCCGACGTCGAGGACCCGCTCGAGACAGGCGATGTGCCGGCCGCGACTGCTCACGACCAACAGCAACGAGCCGCGTTCCGGATCTCCCCTTCTCAAGATCGCGGCAAAGTCGCCGTCCGCCTGCGCTCGTCGGACAATGCCGGTCGCTTCGACCTTGGCGGAGAGGCGGCTCACGCTCGTCGAAGCATTTCAGGCAGCGTCGCGCTCATCCGCTCCCATGAGCACCGCCGCGAGGGCATCGCGGCTGCGGGCGCCGCGCATCTTCTCCAGCGTCGGCATGTGCCGTGTGACCCGGCTGATTGCGGCGAGCGCCTTCAGATGCTCGGCACCAGCGTCAGGCGGAGACAAGAGAAGGAAGACGAGATCAACCGGCTTCCCGTCGATCGCCTTGAAATCGACCGGCTCCGCCAGGCGCGCGAACAAGCAATAAATCCGATTCAGTCCCTCGATCTTGCCATGCGGAATGGCGACGCCCTGTCCGAAACCGGTCGAACCGAGCTGCTCGCGTTCCGTCAGGCTGGCCAGCATGGCCGCCGAATTGAGGGCAAGCCGTTGGCCGGCGAGGTTAGCGAGCTGCTGGAGCAGCGAACGCTTGTTCCCGCCCGGCAGGCTCGTCTTGATCGCGTCGAAGTCCAGGAATTCGCTTAGCTGCATCGAAGGCGCACTCATACCAAAGCATGGGCCCGTCGCACCCGCGGCCGCATCGTTGAAAGTGGGTTCAGTCGCTGTGTGGCTCAACCCAGCCGATATTCCCGTCCTCACGGCGATAAATCATGTTGAACTCACCCGTCGCTGAATTTTTGAACATGAGGGCCGTGGTGTTCCTGAGGTCCATCAGCATCACGGCATCGGACACGCTCGATTCGGGAATATCCACCCGAGTTTCGGCAACGATTGTCGGCGAAGCAGCTTCCTCGCCCGCCTCTTCCGGCTGGGCGAAAATGGTATAGGCCGCATTCTCGACATAGGCCTGCGCCCGGTCGTCGACCTTATGTTCGCGCAGCCGCTTGAAGTAGCGGCGAAGCTGCGTTTCAATCCGGTCGGCGGCGCCATTGAAGGCCATCTGCGCCTCGCGCGCGCTGTAGGAGGCTTTGAGCACCACCCCCTGCAAGACCGGCGCCACGATATCGCACGTGTAAACGTTGTTCGGCCCGCGGCCGAACGTCACATTCGCGCCGACGCTTCTGGAAAAATATTTTTCGGTGATTTCGGACATCCGGCGAGCGGCGATTTCCCGCAATGACTCGCCGGTATCAACCTGATGACCCGCGACCCGTACGTCCACTTGGCCAAGCTCCTTTGCACTAAGCGGATTGAACCGCCGGGAAGCGCTCGTCAACCGGCAGGGGCGAAGCGTGCCCATATGGGATTGACGAGCTGAGCAATAAACGCGCGGTGTCGCTCAAGTTCCTCGGCAGCGGCGAAGTGCGGACGCGCTGGACGCGGTTCGCGTATGGTGACGGGTCGTGACGTTTGCTGCACGGTGACACTTCCCGCGTCAGCGACGAGTCCGAGCCCGATCTGCCGCCCACCAGTCAGCTCAACATAGACCTGCGCGAGGAGCTGAGCATCGAGCAAGGCGCCGTGCTTCACTCGATGGCTCCGATCGATTCCGAAGCGCATGCACAAGGCGTCCAGACTGTGCTTCGCCCCGGGATGCTTCGACCGCGCGAGGACAAGCGTGTCGATCATCCGGCTCATGCACACCGGCGGCCGGCCGCAAAGCCCGAGCTCGAAGTTCAGGAAGCCAAAGTCGAAGCCAGCATTGTGCGCGACAAGCGGACAATCGCCGATGAACGCGATCAGCTCCTCCACCTTTTCGGAGAATCGCGGCTTGTCCGAGAGAAAGATGTTCGTGAGGCCATGGATCGCCTCGGCGTCGCTCGGCATCAAGCGGTCAGGATTGAAGTAAGCATGAAAGGTGCGACCGGTCTCGATCCGGTTGTAAATCTCGACGCAGCCGATCTCGACCATTCGGTCTCCGCCCATCGGATTGAGACCTGTCGTCTCCGTATCGAAAACCACTTCCCGCACGTTGGAAACTATCCTCCGGTGGAAAGTCCCAGACAAGCGAGAATGTCGCCGACCCGCGCTTCAGTTGTGGATAGGTCCGTGCCCGTATCGACCACGTAATCCGCGCGCCGGCGCTTCTCCTCGTCCGGCATCTGGCGGGCCAATAATGAATCGAGTTTTCCCTCCGTCATGCCCGGTCGCTGGAGCACGCGCGCGCGCTGAACTTCACTCGGAGCGGAGACGACGATGACTTGGTCGAATTCGGCTTCACCGCCAGTCTCGAACAATAAGGGGATCTCGAAGATCAGCGCGGGCGCGTCGCGGTGTTTCTCGACGAATGCTTCACGGAGGTCGCGCACTATGGGGTGCACGATCTTTTCGAGTCCGGCCAACTGCTCAGGATCGTCCAGGACCAAGTCGGCCAGTCGATCGCGGTCGAGGACGCCGTTTCGAACAGTCCCAGGGAAGCGCTCGCCAATGGTTTCGACCAACGCGCCGCCAGGCCCTTGCAGCCTGCGGACCTCGGCATCCGCGTCGAAGACGGGAATCCCCGCACGCTCGAACATGCGCGCGACCGTCGACTTGCCCATGCCGATAGAGCCGGTGAGCGCAATCCTGATCATTCGAGCAGCAATCCCCGGTCCCGCAGCGCCCCAAGGAGAGGGATGAGCGGCATTCCGAGAATCGTGAAAGTATCGCCCTCTATCCGCTCAAACAATTGCACTCCGCGACCCTCCAGCCGGAACACGCCGACGGTGAAGCCGACCTCCGGCCATTCGGCATCGAGATAGGCCTCGATGAATGCGTCGGAAAGCTCACGCACCTGCAGAATTGCGGTTTCGACATGTCGCCAATCGACGGTTCCATTCCGTGCAAGGGCGACTGCGCTGGTGAGCTCCATCGCCTTGCCTGAAAAGAACCGAAGGTGCTCGGCGGCGTCGGAGCGATCCCCAGGCTTGTCGAACAGGCGGCCGTCGACACTGACAACGCTGTCGCTGCCGATGACCCAAGCATCGGAATTGCTCCGGCCAACGCTCTCCGCCTTGGCGGCGGCGAGCCCCGCCGCGATCGCGCTTGCATCGGTCAGCTTCGTCTTCAGCCGGCTCTCATCGACATCGGGCGAGGAGACCTCAAATATGACCCCCGCTGAATCGAGCATTGAGCGGCGGATTGCGCTGGTGGATGCGAGGATCAAGCTCAATCGAACAACCTTGTGGATAAACGCGGGGCTGGGGGTAGCGGGAAATGGGGGCGTACGGAATCGGACTCTTGTTCGATCCAAAAGCTGCATCGTTCGAGGATTCATCCACGGGGACAATTTCGATCCCCAGCCTGTGAATCCCGTGGGCCGACAGCCGCGACTCGCGCATCTGCCGAGAGGAACGTCGCCGCGCGCTTGTTGGCAATTTGGGAAAGCCTGCCTAAACCCCGCTCTCCCACGCCCAATTACATCATCAATATTCTTCTAAATATATATATAAAGGAGAGAAAGTAGGGTGGCTCCGAAGCCAGCGAAGCTTGCGAACACGCAAGCCGACAAGCCCCTGCTCTCCGTTCTCAAAGGCGAGCGTCGTGACCCTCCGCCCGTCTGGATGATGCGCCAGGCAGGGCGCTATTTGCCTGAATACCGCCGGCTGCGGGAGGAGAAGGGAAGCTTCCTCGACCTGGTTTATGACAGCGACGCGGCCGCGGAGATCACGCTTCAGCCGTTGCGACGCTTCCCCGAGATCGATGCTGCGATTATCTTTTCCGACATCTTGATCGTTCCCTTCGCGATTGGGCAGAACCTCAGTTTCGTTGCCGGCGAAGGTCCGCGCCTCACCCCGCCGCTGCTGAGCTCGGCGCTGAATCAGTTGACACCGATGCCCGCCCGGCTCGACCCGATTTACGAGACGGTGGCGAAGGTCAAAGCCGCTCTCGATCCCGCCAAGACGTTGATCGGCTTTGCCGGAAGCCCATGGACCGTGACGACCTACATGGTCGCAGGTCAGGGAAGCCGCGACCAGGCCGAGACCCGACGACTGGCGTATCGCGATCCGGATGCTTTCGGGGAAATCGTTAGCCGCATCGAAGCGGTGACTCTCGACTATCTCTCGGGTCAGATCGAAGCGGGAGCCGACGCGGTCCAGCTCTTCGATAGCTGGGCGGGAAGCCTGTCGCCGGAGCAATTCGAACGATGGGTGATCGCTCCTACGGCTCGACTGGTCACGGCCCTTCGATCCCGCCATCCCCACGTGCCGATCATCGGCTTTCCCAAAGGCGCGGGCGGAAAGCTCGCCGCCTATGCGTTGGAAACAGGAGTTGGCGCATTGGGGCTCGACGAAACCGTGGACCCCTTCTGGGCCGCCAGGGAATTGCCCAAAGACCTTCCCCTTCAAGGCAATCTGGACCCGTTGGCTCTGATCGCCGGTGGAGAGACCTTGCGCTCGTCTGTTGGCCAAATCCTTGACGCATTCGCCGACCGTCCTCACATCTTCAATCTCGGCCACGGCATCCTACCGGATACGCCGATCGCCCATGTCGAAGAGCTGCTCGAGCTGGTGAAGGGGGGACATTGACCGATCTCACGGGTTTCCTCGGGCCCGCCTATCTGTGGGTCAAAGCCGCGCATGTGACCTTTGTCATTTTCTGGATCGCGGGCCTGCTTCTGCTCCCCCGGCTCTATGTCTACCACCACGAGACGATGCCGGGATCGCCCGAGGACCGCGCCTGGATCGAGCGTGAGGCACGGGTTCGTTCCATCATTCTCGGTCCCGCGATCGGAGTGGTTTGGGTTCTCGGGTTGATGCTCGCTTTCCACCTCGATCTTTGGGGACAGGGCTGGTTTCAGGCCAAGCTCGCGCTGGTCGTCGCCTTGTCCGCCTATCAGGGCTGGCTCGGCGCCTATGGGAAAAAGCTCGCGTCGGGGCAGCGGCCGCTATCGAACCGGGCGGTGCGCATGTTGAACGAAATTCCGGGCATCGCCGCGGCGCTGATCGTGGTGTTGGTGATCGTCCGCCCATTCTGAACGATTCGGCGCTGTTCGGCGCCGGCCCCAATTGACACGGTCGGCGTCGAGACATACCTCCTGTGAGCGAGCGGCTCCGGCCAGTTTCCCCATTCGCCGGCCCTCTAATTCCTGAACAGAGCGGCGTCCTGCCGCCCTCCGGCTTTGTCGACCAATTGAAAAGCTCGAGCACAATCTCCCAAGAAAAGAACAACTTATGCATTTGAAAGAACTGAAAAAGAAAACTCCGGCCGACCTGGTCGCAATGTCCGAGGAAATGGGCGTCGAAGGCGCATCGACGATGCGCAAGCAGGACCTCATGTTCTCGATCCTGAAGATCCAGGCCGAAAATGGAGTCGAGATCATGGGCTCCGGCACCATCGAGGTGCTGAACGACGGATTCGGATTCCTCCGTTCGCCCGAAGCCAATTATCTTGCCGGTCCCGACGACATCTACGTCGCTCCGTCGATCGTGCGTCGCTTTGGCCTGCGCACAGGCGATACCGTCGAAGGCGAGATCCGCGGTCCCAAGGAAGGCGAACGCTATTTCGCACTGACCCGAGTCACCACGATCAACTACGATGATCCGGAAACTGTCCGCCACCGGGTCAATTTCGACAATTTGACTCCGCTCTATCCGGACGAGAAGCTGAAGCTCGACACGCTCGACCCGACGATCAAGGACAAGTCGGCACGCGTGATCGACATCGTGTCGCCGCTCGGCAAGGGTCAGCGCGCGCTGATCGTTTCCCCGCCGCGCACCGGCAAAACGGTGCTGATGCAGAACATCGCCCGGGCAATCACCGACAATAATCCCGAGGTGATCCTGATCGTTCTGCTCATCGACGAACGTCCCGAAGAGGTCACGGACATGGAACGTTCGGTCGATGGCGAAGTCATTTCCTCGACCTTCGACGAGCCCGCATCGCGCCACGTCCAGGTCGCCGAGATGGTGATCGAAAAGGCCAAGCGCCTGGTCGAGCACAAGAAGGATGTCGTGATCCTGCTCGATTCGATCACCCGCCTCGGCCGCGCCTACAACACGGTCGTGCCGAGCTCCGGCAAGGTGCTGACCGGCGGCGTCGACGCCAATGCGCTGCAGCGGCCGAAGCGTTTCTTCGGCGCCGCGCGCAACATCGAAGAGGGCGGCTCGCTCTCGATCATCGCCACCGCGCTCATCGACACGGGATCGAAGATGGACGAGGTCATCTTCGAGGAGTTCAAGGGTACGGGTAACAGCGAAATCGTTCTCGACCGCAAGGTCGCGGACAAGCGCATCTTCCCGGCGCTGGACGTCGGCAAGTCCGGCACCCGCAAAGAAGAGCTGCTGGTCGAGCAGGGTACGCTCACCAAGATGTGGGTCCTGCGCCGAATCCTCATGCAAATGGGGACGGTCGACGCGATGCAGTTCCTTCTCGACAAGATGAAGGACGCCAAGTCCAACGAGGACTTCTTCGCCTCGATGAACCAGTAAACCAAGGGCCTTCGGCGATGTTTCAAGGCCTGGACTTCGGCGCGATCTTCACTGCCGCCGGGCTGATCAAGCTTTTCCAGGTGATCGTCGGCGATCTCACGATGGCCGGAGACAATGTGGTGATCATGGCGTCGCTCGCTTCCGGATTGCCGGAGCGCGAGCGGCGCAAGGCGCTGCTGTTCGGCGTCGGAATGGCGCTCGTCTTCCTCATCACCTTCGCCGTTATCGCGACCCAGCTGCTGCAGGTGACCGGCCTCGTTTTCGCTGGCGGGCTCTTGCTGCTGTGGGTCGCTTACAATCTCTTGCGAGAACTGCATCCGAAAGAACCGGTGGTTTGCGACGACCCGTTGACGACGGAGATTGAAGGCCCACCGCGGACCAAGACCTTCCTGCGGGCGGCTCTGCAAATTACCGCGGCAGACCTCAGCATGAGTCTCGACAACGTTCTGCTCGTCGCCTCGATCGCTCGGGACAATCCGGCGCTTCTGTTCGTCGGACTCACCTTTTCGGTGCTCTTCATGGGCTTTGCCGCAAATTACGTCGCTCGGCTGATGCAGCGATATCACTGGATCAATTACGTCGGTCTGGCGGTCATTCTCTACGTCGCGGCGACGATGATCTACGAAGGCTGGGTGGGGGGCGAGCACGTGCTGGGGTTGAGGACGGTACTCGGCCTCGTCTAGGACCGGCTGCGATGGACTTCGCCAGCCTCATCACTCCGGAAGCGGTCACCGCTTTCGTCGAGATCATCCTCATCGACATCGTCCTCGCCGGGGACAATGCGATCGTCGTCGGCGCACTCGCGGCCGGACTTCCGCCGGAGCAGCGCAAACGAGTGATCATGATCGGCGTGCTCGCCGCGCTGGTGTTGCGGATCCTTTTTGCGCTGATCGTGACGCAGCTCCTGCAGGTCGTCGGTCTGGTTCTGGCCGGGGGACTCCTGCTGTTGTGGGTCGCCTGGCGCATGTATCGCGAGTTGCGCCACGAGGGCGAAAGCGCCGGGTCCGACGAGGTGCTGGGCGACGAGCATTCCGGGCTGCGGCCAGCGAAAAGCTTCGCCAGCGCCGCCTGGGGCGTTGCCGTCGCCGATGTCAGCATGAGCCTCGACAATGTGCTCGCCGTCGCCGGCGCGGCGCGCGAGCATCCCTGGGTTCTCGTATTCGGACTGATCCTGTCGGTGATCCTGATGGGCGTCGCGGCCAGCGTGATCGCTCGCTACATCGAACGCTATCGCTGGATCGGCTGGGTCGGCCTGCTCGTGATCCTCTGGGTCGCGCTCAAGATGATCTATGAGGGCGCGGGGCACGTCGCGCCGGTGATCGCGCCTTTGTTCGGCTGAGGCCGATGGCGACAGACACGATCTATGCCTTGTCGAGCGGTCGTCCGCCGGCGGCTATTTCCGTCATCCGGGTGAGCGGAACGCTCGCCCATGCCGCGGGCGAGCGGCTTGCCAAGTCATTGCCGGAGGCGCGAACGGCCGCAGTGCGGGAACTGCGCCATCCCACCTCGGGCGATCGCCTCGATGAAGCGTTGGTCCTGCGCTTCGACGGGCCGGCGAGCTCGACGGGCGAAGATACGGTCGAACTGCATTGTCATGGTGGACGCGCGGTGGTGCAGGCCGTCTTGGAGGCGTTGGAGGAGATCGAAGGCCTGCGTTCGGCTGAGCCTGGCGAATTTACCCGCCGGGCGTTCGAGAATGGCCGGATCGACCTCACCGAGGCGGAGGGCCTCGCCGACCTGATCGAGGCCGAAACGGAATCGCAGCGCAAGGCCGCGCTGGCGCTCGCCGAAGGCGGACTCAGAAAACAGATCGCCGCCTGGCAGGATCGCCTGCTGGCCCTCTCCGCGCGCGCCGAGCGTGCGATCGATTATGCGGAAGACGACGACTCCGCGAGCGACGACGAACTATCGCGGGATTGCGGCGCACTCGCCGATGAGTTGCGCGGCTGGTTGAAGCGGCCGCGCGCGGAACGGCTGAAAGACGGCGTTCGAGTGGTGATCGCCGGCCCACCGAATTCTGGAAAATCTAGTCTTATCAATGCGATAGCTGGAGAAGAGAGAGCCATCGTCACGGAAATAGCGGGGACGACGCGAGATCATATCGACGTTCCCTTGTCTCTGGCCGGAACGCCCATGCTGTTCACCGACACGGCGGGGCTTCGAGTTTCGGAAGACAAGGTCGAGGCCATCGGCGTTGCTCGCGCTTCTGCGCTGGTCGAAGCGGCCGACGTGCTCGTTTGGCTCGGCGAAGCCGATGAAGTGCCCGCTCATCCGCGGGCGATCAAGGTACATGGCAAGGCCGATCTGGCGCGGCGAGGAGCTGCTCCGAACGGCTCGGTTGCAGTATCGTCGGTGACTGGCGAGGGATTGAATCCGCTCTTGGAACAGATCAGCGAGCGGGCAAAATCATTGCTTCCGGGGGAAGGCATGATCGCGCTGAATCGCCGACAGGCGCTGCACATCGGCGAAGCGGCGGGGGCTCTGGAGTTGGCGGCGGCAACCGGAGACGCAGTCCTTGTGGCCGAAAATTCGCGCCTAGCGCGCAACGCATTCGATCGGCTGACGGGACGAGCGGGGATCGAGGATGTGCTCGACGCGCTCTTTTCGCGCTTTTGCCTCGGCAAGTGATGTTCCACGTGAAACATTGATCCGCTAAGGCCTGGGTCGTGTTCGACGTTCTGGTGATCGGCGCCGGCCATGCCGGTTGTGAGGCCGCGGCCGCCGCGGCCCGCCGGGGGGCGCGTGTGGGCTTGCTCACGTTCCGCGCCGAGGATGCTGGTCAGATGTCGTGCAATCCGTCGATCGGTGGCGTCGGCAAGGGACATCTGGTGCGCGAGCTCGATGTTTTCGACGGGCTCATGGCGCGCGCCGCGGATCGGGCGGCGATCCATCGGCGGATGCTCAACCGAAGCAAGGGACCTGCGGTCTGGGGACCGCGCGTCCAGGCGGACCGGCGCTTGTATCGCCAGGCGGTCGGCGAGTTGCTGGAAGACAATGGCGTCGAGCTCATCATCGGCGAGGCGCTGGAGATTGTTCTCCGGAGCGGCAAGGTCGCCGGTCTCGTGACGAGCGCCGGCACCCTGCCCTGCCGGGCGCTGGTCATCGCCACCGGTACATTCCTCGATGCGCGAATGTTCGTCGGGGAGCAAATCGTCGAAGGCGGGCGAAGGGATGAGGCGGCGTCGACCGCTTTGGCGGGCCAGATCCGAGATATTGGATTGGGGCAAGGACGGCTGAAGACCGGTACGCCTCCTCGGCTCGACGGCCGAACGATCGACTGGGCGCGGCTCGAGGAGCAGCCGAGCGATCGAGAAGCTTGGTCAATGTCTGCGTTCGACGTTGGCGTTCGGCCGCCGCAGCTATGCTGCGCAATCACGCGGACGAATGCGCATACGCATGAGATCATCCGGGCGAATTTCGATCGCTCACCTTTGTTTGCAGGTGCGATCGAGGGAAGGGGGCCGCGCTACTGTCCGTCCATTGAGGATAAAGTGAAGCGGTTCGGGGACAGGGATACGCATCAAATCTTCCTCGAGCCGGAGGGCTTGGATGAACACCTTGTCTATCCCAACGGCATTTCCACCTCGCTTCCGCACGACGTGCAGGAGGCGTTCGTCCGGAGCATCGCCGGCTTGGAGCGGGTGGTAATTGTGCGGCCGGGCTATGCGGTGGAATATGAGTTTATCGACCCGCGGCGGCTCAACACCACTCTGGAGGTTCGGGATCTTCCGGGGCTGTTTCTTGCTGGACAGATCAACGGCACCACTGGCTATGAGGAAGCGGCGGCTCAGGGGCTTGCAGCCGGTCTGAATGCCGCGGCTTCCGCGCTGGAGTTGGACGAGGTCCGCTTTGATCGTCGTAGCAGCTATGTGGGCGTGATGATCGACGATCTGACTCTGCAGGGGGTGAGTGAGCCCTATCGAATGATGACCGCGCGGGCCGAATATCGCTTGTCACTGCGTGCGGATAACGCAATCTCGCGTCTCGGCGAGGCGGCCCTGGCGGCGAAGTGTTTGTCCGCCCCGCGGCGGCGCCAAATCGAGGAACATTTCGTGCTGCGCGCGAACGAACGCTGGTTGCAAACCGAAGAGGGTCAGGCGGACGCACTCTACGCTCCTTATGTCGAGCGGCAGCGGCGGGAATGGGAAGCCGTTCGCCGGGATTTGCGCGTTTTGATACCAACGGTGCTCGACTATGGTACGGTACCGGGCCTTTCAAACGAAATGGTTGAGCGCTTGAGCGCGGTGAGGCCGGAGACTCTCGACCAAGCGTCGCGAGTGGCCGGGGTGACGCCCGCCGCTTTATCCGCACTGTACGTCGCGGCTGCGCGCCGCGCTTCTGCGTGATCGACGCGTTGGAGCGGGTCGCCGGTCGGTCCGTTTCACGTGAAACATTCGACCGTCTGCAACTCTATTCTGGCCTTTTGACAGAGGAGAGCCGGCGCCAGAACCTCGTCTCGGCTTCCACGATCGGCCGGATCTGGGAACGGCACATCTTGGATTCGGCGCAGCTCGTTCGCTTCGAACCGCATTCCGGCGCATCGTGGGTCGACATCGGATCCGGCGCAGGTTTGCCTGGCTTAGTCATCGCCTGCATCGCCGACGGACCAGTCACACTTATCGAACCGCGCAAACTCCGTGCAAATTTCCTGCAAAATGTCATTGACGAAATGGGTCTCAATGCGGCGGTCGAATGCCGGAAAGCCGAGAGAGCTGAAGGTCAATTCGACGTGATCACCGGGCGCGCTGTCGCGCCGCTCGCACAATTCCTCAGGATATCCCACCATCTGTCCACAAAAAAGACGGTTTGGGCGCTTCCGAAGGGCCGTAAAGCCCAATCCGAACTGGCCGAGGCCGAGCGCACGTGGCAAGGTATGTTCCACGTGGAACAGAGTGTGACCGATCCGGAATCGTACATTGTGGTCGGGACGGGGGTGAGGGCAAAATGATCCGCATTGCGGTGGCTAATCAGAAGGGCGGTGTCGGCAAGACGACGACCGCCATCAATCTTGCTACCGCGCTCGCCGCTATCGGGTGGCGGGTATTGCTCGTCGACCTCGACCCGCAAGGGAATGCTTCGACGGGTCTTGGAGTTGGTGCGTCTCAGCGGACCCGGTCAAGCTACGACGTGCTGATCGGAACGGAATCGGTGCTCGATGCCGCCGTTCCAACCCGAGTGCCGCGTCTCGACCTTCTTCCGGCCACCGTCGATCTTTCGGGTGCGGAGGTGGAGATGGTCGGGCTCGAAGACCGCGCGCATCGCCTCGACAAGGCGCTGAATGGCGCGCCGCCTAGCCGCTGGGACATATGTCTGATCGATTGTCCGCCGTCGCTTGGGCTACTGACGGTGAATGCGTTGGTGACCGCGCGTCACTTATTGGTTCCACTGCAGTGCGAGTTTTTCGCGCTGGAGGGGTTGAGTCAACTTCTCCAAACGGTTGAGCGCATTCGTGTCGCGTTCAATCCTGAGCTTTCGATCCTCGGCGTCGCTCTGACGATGTTCGACCGTCGCAACAATCTGTCGCAGGCGGTGTCCGAAGACGTCCGCGCGTGCCTCGGCCAGGCGGTGTTCGATACGGTCGTGCCGCGCAATGTACGCTTGTCGGAAGCGCCGAGTCACGGCTTGCCGGCGCTGATCTACGACCTGCGCTGCCCCGGTTCGGAAGCTTATGTGCGACTGGCCCGCGAGTTGATCCAACGCCTGCCGCAGCTAGCAGAGGCAGCATGAGCGCGGAGCGTCCGGCCAAAGGCCTGGGTAAGGGGCTATCGGCCCTTCTGGGCGATGCACGCCCAGCGGCAACTGGCACGCCCTCGCCCTCGCCCGGTGGAGTTCGGGAGATTGAGATCAGTCGGATCCGGCCCAACCCGAACCAGCCGCGAATGCTGTTTGGCGACGAATTGTTGAACGAATTGGCGCAATCGATCGCCGAGCGCGGAGTGCTCCAGCCTATCCTCTTGCGGCCGACGGATGACGGGTTCGAGATCGTGGCCGGCGAAAGGAGATGGCGAGCGGCGCAGCGAGCGCGGTTGCACACGATTCCGGCGATCGTTCGAGAGATTGATGCAGCGGCGACCGCCGAGCTCGCGCTGATTGAGAATATCCAGCGCGAGGATTTAAATCCGATCGAGGAAGCCGAAGGCTATCGCCAGCTGATCGAACGCCATGGCCACAAGCAGGATGACGTCGCAAGGCTTGTCAACAAATCCCGAAGCCACGTTACTAACCTATTGAGATTACTCAATCTTCCCGAAATGGTTCGCCAATCGCTAATGAAAGGCGATATCAGCATGGGCCACGCGCGGGCTGTTGCGACCGCCGAAGACCCCGAAGCATTGACCCGGGAGATCGTCGCCAAGGGTCTGTCCGTCCGCCAGGCGGAGAGGTTGGCGAGCAAGGTCCGGCCGGGAGCCGGAATCGACATTGCTCGGGCGAGCGCGCGCAACAACCCCGCCGAGCAGGATCGCCTGGCGCTGGAGCGGCAACTCAGTGAAATGCTCGGGGTCAAGGTCCACGTAGTGCACAAAGGACAGGGCGGCTCCGTGACACTGCATTACACCAGCCTCGACCAGCTGGACATGATCTGTCAGCGGCTTTCAGGAGAGCCGATCTAACCGCCGGCCCGCCGCGCTGCGCGCGCGATCGCCAACAACTCCTCGCCCAGCAATTGCTGATCCGGAGCGCGGCTGAACATCAACTCACGCTCAAGTCGTCCCGCCCGTTCGGACACGGTCGCGAGGCCTTTTGCGTCCCACCTGGCGAGAAGCTTCGCCACCAGCGCTTTATCTTTCCAAAACAACGACTTACCCAATGACGCCATGACGCCGTCGACTGTTTCTCCGCGCTCCACGCGAGCCCGCGTCGGCGCCAACATCAGCAGGCGTCGTTGGAGCGAACGCACGACCGGAATGGCTTCGGATCCACCCGCGGGAAGTCGAGATAGCTCGTCGGCAAGAGCGGCAAGTTCCCCGCCGAGCGCGAGATCCGCGAGACGCAGGAAGTCGCCTTCGGATGAACCGGCGCCAATCGCGTCGACCGCCTCATGGTCCAACTCCTTCGGGTTTTGCGGCGACGCGTCGATGTACAAAGCGAGTTTCCGCAACTCCTGCGCCGCGAGGGCTTGATCGTTCGCGCAAGCTTCAGCGATTCGCGCTGCGACGGAGGAACCGAGCTTCAGCCCATATTTGCGGCCTACTTCTACCGCCATACGCTCAGCATCCTGGCCTTCGGGCGCGTAGGAAGCGTAGGCCAGCGCATGCGGCGAAGCCTCCGCCAGCTTGAGCAATGCCGAAGTTTTCCGCAGCGAACCGGCAATTGCGATCACGGGGCTCTCGCTGGATGGCGCCTCGAGTAAGGCGCCGACGCCGGCGGCGATGTCATCGCCGGCAGGCTCGACCCAGATCAGCCGCGGCCCGCCGAACAGACTGAGCGCGCCGGCCTCGTCCGCTAGCCTCGCCGGATCCGATTTGACTGCCGCCGCGGCGACGATGAATTTGGATGCGCTGCAGGACTCCAGCAGCCGCTGTCCGAGCGCCCGGGATTGCGCATCGTCCGGACCGTGAAAGAGATACAATCTCATGCGCGGATCCGGCTGGTCGATCGCCCGGCCGATGGTGGCTTTCGACGCCTTCACTTGCCTGAAGCAGAATGTGCCGCGTAGAGCGCGAGGCGCCCCACGATCTGGTCCGATACGGCGTCGGCCAGCTGCTCGAGCGCCGTCTGTTCCGCCGCCACGGTCGCATAGGGCGAGCTCACTATGTCGATCCCTTCATCCGAGCCGGCCGTAGCGTCCAACATCACCGCGCCTGTTTGAAGGTTCACCAGTTGATAGCGCGCGCGCAGTGTCCGGCGCTCGCGAGTCGCCGCTTGGTCGCCGCGAATGCCATATGCGGTGATATTGTCGTCGAGCTTCACGTCGAGGCGATAGACCGGCGCGCCCTCCCCAGATTCGCCTAACCGATCGATCAACTTGGTGCGCATCAGCCAGCCCGCCTGACCGGGGATGGCGCCGACCTCGACGGATCGCAGGAGCGCAGCCTCCGGACTCGCCGATCCGCCGGCGTAAAGCGGACGCAAACCGCAAGCGGGAAGCATCAGCAATGCCAAGGCCAAGGCAGCGCGCCGCATCATGCGACGATATTCACCAGCCGATCGGGAACGACAATCACTTTGCGCGGCGGCGCTCCGGCCAACAAGCGCTGAACCTTGTCGGATGAAAGGGCGAGAGCCTCCGCCGCATCGCGGTCGAGACCGCGGGGCGCGATGAGCGTGTCGCGAAGCTTGCCGTTGACCTGAACGGCAAGCGTGACCTGTTCCTCGACGAGGAGCGCCGGGTCGAACTCGGGCCAGTCGGCGTCGGCGACCATTCCGGCACCGCCAAGCAATGCCCAACTCTCTTCGGCAAGGTGCGGGGCCATGGGGGCGATCAGCTTGATCAGAGTCCGAACCGCTTGTGCACGTGTCGCCGAGGGCTGCGCTTTCTCGATTGCGCTGGTGAGCTCGTACAATTGAGCAACGCCCTTGTTGAACTGGAGGCCGTCGATCGCCTCACCCACCGCGGCAATGGTCCGATGCAATTTGCGCTTGAGAGCTTCGTCTTCGCCCGCCTGATCATCAACGCTGCTTGCCAGGCGCCACACGCGCTGGACGAAGCGGGACGCGCCCTCGATCCCGGCCTCCGACCATTCGAGGTCGCGCTCGGGCGGACTGTCGGAGAGCATGAACCAGCGCACCGCGTCGGCGCCATATTTCGCGAGAATCGGTTCGGGGTCGACGGTGTTGCGCTTGGATTTCGACATTTTCTCAACGCGGCCAGGCATTGCCGGCCGGCCACTTTCGATGTGCACCCAATCGTCGCCGTCCCGAGTGACCTCGTCGGGGCTGAGCCAGCTGCCGTCGCCGGCCCGGTAAGTTTCGTGCGTGACCATGCCCTGTGTGAACAGACCCTTGAAAGGCTCACTCACGCTAATCTTGCCAAGCCGTTCCAGCGCCCGAGTCCAGAAGCGCGCATAGAGCAAGTGAAGGATCGCATGCTCGACTCCGCCGATATATTGACCGACCGGAAGCCAGGCTTCGGCCTCGGAACGATCGAACGGCCTGTCCGACGGCTGGCTTGCGAAGCGGATGAAATACCAGCTCGAATCGACGAAAGTATCGAGCGTGTCGGTCTCACGCGTGGCCTCGCCGCCGCAATTCGGGCACGCGACGTGCTTCCAGCTGGGGTGACGGTCGAGCGGGTTACCCGGCTTGTCGAATTCGATGTCGTCGGGAAGCTCCACAGGCAATTGGTCGCGCGGCACAGGCACCGGCCCGCAAGACGGGCAATGGATGATCGGGATCGGAGTGCCCCAATAACGCTGGCGCGAGACGCCCCAGTCGCGCAGGCGGTATTGCACCTTGCCCTGGCCCCAGCCGGCCGCTTCTGCACGGCGGATGACTTCGGCCGAGGCCTGCTCCGTCGTCAGGCCGTCGAGAAATTGTGAGTTGACGGAGATTCCGTGGGCCGTTTCGGCTTCGTCGCCAATCGGCTCGGAAGCGAGGTCCGTGCTCGCCGCGACGACGCGCTTGATCGGCAAATGATATTGCTTCGAAAATTCGAAATCGCGCTGATCGTGACCCGGAACGCCGAACAATGCACCGGTTCCATAATCCATCAGGACGAAATTCGCGACGTAGACAGGCAGCCGCCACTCGGGATCGAGCGGGTGAACAACCTCCAGCTGCGTGCGATAGCCCTTCTTCTCCGCCGCCTCGATCTCCGCGAGGCTGGTTCCGCCGCGCTGGCATTCGGCGATGAACTCGGCCGCTCCGTGGTCGGTGGCGGCTAGGGCCTGGGCCAGCGGATGTCCCGCGGCGATGGCGACGAAGCTCGCGCCGAAGATCGTGTCGGCGCGGGTGGTGAAGACCTCGACATCCTCAATTGAATTGACCCGCGCGGCCAAACGGAAGCGGAACTGGAGTCCGCGGCTCTTGCCGATCCAGTTCTCCTGCATCAGCCGCACTTTTTCTGGCCATTGGTCGAGCGAATTCAGACCCTCGAGCAGCTCGTCCGCGAAATCGGTGATCTTCAGGAACCATTGCGAAAGCTTGCGCCGCTCTACGGGAGCGCCGGAACGCCAGCCGCAGCCGTCGATGACCTGCTCATTAGCGAGCACGGTCATGTCGACCGGATCCCAATTGACGTCGCTCTCCTTGCGATAGACGAGCCCCGCCTCGAACAGGTCGAGGAACAGCGCCTGCTCCTGCCCGTAATAATCGGGATCGCAAGTCGCGAACTCCCGTGACCAGTCCAGTGCGAAGCCGAGCCGCTTCAGCTGCTCCCGCATCGTCGCGATATTGGCCCGAGTCCATTCGCCCGGATGGACCTTGCGCTCCATCGCCGCATTCTCGGCCGGCATTCCGAAGGCGTCCCAGCCCATCGGATGCAGCACCTCATGGCCCTGCATACGCCGGAAGCGGGCGATGACGTCCCCCATCGTATAATTGCGCACATGGCCCATATGGATGCGCCCCGAAGGATAGGGGAACATCTCCAGCACGTAGGTTTTCGGCTTGTTGCTGGCGCTGTCCGCCTGGAACGAGCGGGCCTCCTCCCAGCGATCCTGCCAGCGGCGGTCGGCCGCATTCGCGTCGAAACGCCCGGTCATGACACGAAGCTTACCCCGCGACTGAGGAACGGCGCAGGTCGCGGGCCCTCGTCAGGATGATGTCCTCGAGCTTCTGGACCGTCGCCGCGGAAACCGGGGCGTCCACCCAGACGCCGTTCTGGTTGACCTGGCGCGAGGCGGCGACGCGCAGCGCATCGGCGCGCAGATCCTGGTCGAGGATCGAAACGGTGAGCTTGACCCGCTCGCCTGGCGCTTTCGGATTGGCATACCAATCGGTGATGATCACGCCGTTGTCGGCGTTGGCTTGAAGGAGCGGGGCGAACGAGACCGTGTCGACGGCGGCACGCCACAGATAAGCGTTGACGCCGATCGTCGTCACCTTGGACGGCGCAAGCTGGTTCGGAAGATTGCGGTTGCGCGCGCAACCGGCGCTCGTCAGGGCAACAATCACAAATGCGGCAGCGGTCATTTTCAGACGAGTCATTGGTTGTCCTTGAGCGGGAATATTTGTGTGCGGCGTTATAGATGCTCGATATGCTCTCGCAAGATGTGCCGCGATGGAGCAAAGTTGTGGTGACTCGGCAACAGGGGGCGAAGGAATTGATTTCGCTCATGGAACCTTCAGGTTCGGATGACTATATCGAACTCGTGAACAGGGAGTTCACTCGAGTGCTCAAGTTGGCGCATCGGAATGAAGCCAAGCTCTTCGCGGCCCTAGCCGCGGGCACGCTCGTGCTCACTCCGGCGTTCGCGGCGAGCACGACCGCGAAGAAGCGTCCTCCCGCGGTTTCGCTGAGCTTCGACCCGATCTCCTCCTTCACTCCGGCCAATGCCGATCCCAAATTGGCCGCGGCCCTTGTCGGCCGGAATTTTTCGCTAACCGACTTCAAATTCACTCCCGCTCCCGCGAAGGGCCGGCCATCCCAGGTCCGGGTCGCGATTCGCGCTCGTACGAGCGCGCCTGCGCCGGCGGCGACGGGCGCCGATCCGGCGGCGCAAACCGCTGCGGTCAATGCGCTGACCTCAACCAGCTACAACCTCGGAGTTGCGGTGGGCTGGAGGCGATTCGCGGTTTCGGGTGATGTCGCGAGAGTGAAGGACGCCGATCCGGCCATAGGTGGCCGCGAGAGCGCGATCGTCGGCGTCAGCTATTCGTTGAAGCGCTTCACCGGCCGAGTCGCGGTCGGCGCCGAGCGGACCGACGGCCATCCGGTGCCGGCGCTGCGCAAAGGCGACAATTATTCACTCGATGTCGGCGGGTCGTATGCGCTGTCGCAGCGCCTCGCCCTCACCGGCGGCGTGCGTTACAACGTGGAGCGTGATCGCTTGTCGGCTCTGCAAGACGATCGCCGCGACAGCCAGGCCGTCTACGTCGGCACTGCGCTCAAATTTTAAGTCCAGGCATCAATCCCCGCCCAGCCGACAAAACCGAGGCGCTCGATGCGCCTGAAATCGCTTCTCGTCCATTCCGCCCAAAGCGATGAGCCTGCGGCCGGCTAGACGGGCAAAAGCTGCGGCTCGCAAAGGAGTCATCGGCCGCCAATCGGGGTGACTGCGCGTGAAGTAGATGGGCGAGAGCAAGATCAACGAAGTCCTCTGGAGCAGCGCCCGCCGCAATTCGCCTAAATCATGGACTCGCGCCACGCCCCTGGCGCCGTCGACCAAAATTAGCGCCTTGCCCGTCGCCATACGCCGCAAGCGCCGGATAAGCTTTTCGCGTTCGCGGGCGGAAAGGTCGTGCAGAAGCACCAGCACTCCGCTTTCCCGCGGCAAACGTGCGACGGCCTTCCATAAGCGATCGCCCAGCCGTGTGTCGGCGATCAGCCATTGGCGCGGAAGGCTGGTCTGGCGGCGGTTCATGGCCCTTTCTATAGCGCGCGCATGACCAGCGCCGCAGACCGACGCCGGCGGATTCTCGACGACATCGGGGCCGCCGCCAAGCTCGCCCGCCGCGATCCCGCACAGGTTCAGCTGGTCGCTGTCAGCAAAGGCAGGCCGGTCGAGCAGATCGAGGAGGTCATAGCGGCCGGCCAGCGCGACTTTGGCGAAAGCCGAGTCCAGGAGGCGCTTGGGAAATGGCCGTCTTTACTGAGTCGCTATCCGCATGTTCGCCTGCACGGAATCGGCCGTCTCCAGTCGAACAAGGCCGCCGAAGCCGTGCGGCTGTTCGACACGATCCACTCGCTCGATCGAATTTCCCTCCTCGACGCACTCGTTAAGGAGGCGGAACAGGAAGATCGCCTTCCCGCTGTCTACGTTCAGGTGAACATCGGTGAAGAAGAACAGAAGGGCGGCTGCGCAATCGGCGAGGTCGGCGACCTGCTCGGCGCGGTTCGTGCTTCACACCTACCGCTCGCCGGTCTGATGGCCATTCCGCCAATCGGGCTCGATCCGGCGCCCTATTTCGCACTGCTCGCGGAGCTTGCGCGACGGAATGACGTCAGTGGCTTGAGCATTGGAATGTCTCAGGATTTCAAATCAGCGGTGATGCTTGGCGCGACGGCAGTGCGGGTCGGCACGGCTTTGTTCGAAGACTGATGCGCGACTTCGAAGCAATCATCTTCGATTTCGACGGCGTTCTTCTCGAAAGCGAATTCGAGGGCAACAAGCTGCTTGCCGAGCTGCTGACCGATCTCGGCCACCGGACCACTGTCGAGGAGGCTCTAAAACATTATGTGGGATTGAGCGGGAAGCAGTTCATCGCGGCGATCGAGGCCCGCATCGGGGGTCCGCTGCCGCCCGAGTTCCACGAGCGGCGCAGCGAACAAAGCGTCCGTGCGCTGCGCGAAGGAGTGGGAGCGGTGGTCGGTGCCGTGGATTTCGTCCGCTCCCTCCCCGTCGACTTGCCAAGGGCTGTGGCATCGTCGAGCTCGACCCGTTGGATTCGCGGCCATCTTCAGCACCTCGGGCTCAACGACGCGTTCGCGGAGCACGTCTACAGCGGCCGCGAGCACGTCGAGCACGGCAAGCCGGCGCCCGACCTGTACATTCACGCCGCCGAACGGCTGGGCGTGGACATTGGCCGAAGCGTGATCCTCGAGGATTCGGAAGTGGGCGCTAGAGGGGCTCTCGCCTCCGGCGCTCGGGTGATCGGATTGGCCGCAGGGTCGCATTGCCTTGATGGTCATGGCAACATGCTGCGCGCGCTGGGCGTCGAGCAAATCGCGAGCAGCTTCGACGAGGTCCGGCGCCTGCTCGATCTAAATTAGGTGCCCGCTCTTTTTGCGCTTGGTCGCTAGATAGTCGGCGTTGTGGGGATTGGCCGGCATGTGATGTGCGACCCGCTCCACCACCTTGATTCCGGCGACCTCGAGTCCCGCCACCTTGTTCGGATTGTTGGTCAACAGCCGCACCTCGTTGATTCCTAGTGACCGGAGCATCGCGGCCGCATGCCCATAGTCACGCTCGTCGTCGGCAAAGCCGAGACGTCGGTTGGCGTCGACCGTATCGAGCCCCCGATCCTGCAGCGCATAGGCGCGCAGCTTGTTGGCAAGACCAATCCCGCGGCCTTCCTGGCGGAGGTAGAGGAGCACCCCGCCGCCTGCAGCGCCGATGATTTTCAAGGCCTCGCGGAGCTGCGGCCCGCAGTCGCATTTCAGCGATCCGAACACATCGCCGGTCAGGCATTCGCTGTGCAGTCTGACGAGCGGAGCGTGACCGCCGAAGGCCCCAATCACCAGGGCAACATGCTCCTCACCATCGTCAGACGCGCGGAAAGCGACGATCTGCGTGTCGGGCATGTCGTCGAGGGGGAGCTTCGCGCGGGCGACGATCTCGACCTTGGGAGCGAGATTCTCTCGAATGATCGCTTCCGCCGAAACCGATGTGGCGACGTTCGTCGCTCCGATGATCCACAGGGCTGGGAGCAATCCCGCCGAACGGGCCAGGGTCAAAGCAGCCTTCGCCGCGGTCGCGATGCGGTCGCACGGCGTCGGATGCAGGGGCCCGATCGGTCCTCGCGACAGGTCCTGCCCTGGATCAGCCAGCGCCAACGCAGTGGCAATGTCGAGCCATGGCTCGCGGGCGAGGAGCACCGGTTCAGCCGGATCCGCAGAGTCGCGAAGGTTACCAAGCGACAAGGCGGCGGCGCGCTCACCGCTGATGAGCAGCATCGAATCATGATCCGGCTCGAGCAGATCAAGCAACTCCGGCGTCGCAGTTTCGACCGACAGGATGGCGATCGGTTCGGACCCGTCGATTCGCACCGGCCGTCCCGCCCGTAGCGCGGCGATCGCTTTGCGGATCGGGGAGTCCCCGCTCAAACCTCGATCTCGCAGATCAGCGGCACATGGTCCGACGGGCGCTCCCAGCTGCGGCAGGGTTCGAGTACCGAATGGGCAGCGATGTTCGCCGCGAGGTCCGGTGAGGCCCACATGTGATCGAGCCGGCGACCGCGGTCGTTCTTGGTCCAGTCAGGCGATCGGTAGCTCCACCAAGTGTAGCAGCGCTGCGGCGCTGGAAAGAATTGCCGGCCGATATCGATCCAGTCGTGCGCTTGCCGAAGCCGGGTGAGTGCCGCGACCTCGACGGGAGTGTGGCTGACCACTTTCAACAGAGCTTTATGGTTCCACACGTCGCACTCCAGCGGTGCGACATTGAAGTCGCCGACGACGATGGTCGGTTCGTTCAACGCTTCGGACCAGCGCGTCATACGGTCGATGAAGTCGAGCTTCTGGCCAAACTTGGGGTTCTGCTCGCGGTCGGGCAGGTCCCCTCCAGCCGGTACGTAGACATTTTCCAATCGGATTCCGCATTCGAGTCGGACGCCGATGTGGCGCGCTTCGCCATTGTCCTGCCAGTCGTGCTTGCCGGGATCCTTCAGTGGACGTCGGCTGAGAATGGCAACGCCGTGGTGCATTCGCTGCCCGTTCAGCTGCTGATGCACATATCCGTGCTGACGGAACGATTCGGCTGGGAAGATGCTGTCCAGCACCTTCGTTTCCTGCAGGCACAGGATGTCGGGCTGCTGCTCGGCGATCAGGCGCTCGACCAGCGCCGGACGGGCGCGCACCGAATTGATGTTCCACGAAACGATTTTCAGCCGACTGCTCACGAATTGCCGCTTAGCCTGTCCCGCCCGACATGAAAAAGGCCCCCGCTCCGGGGGCATGGAGCGAGGGCCGACCAAGCGTTCGTCACGCAAGGGATTCCGCCACCCCGGGTAACAGGGGGAAACCCCGGGCACTTGCGGAATCGATAGTCTATTTAGGCACTGATGCCTGTCATTGCGATGAACGGGTCGCAATATGAAACTATTTTAATCTCAGCGTTTCTTCGGTTCGGCGTAGGTGAAGGCGCTTTCGGGGACGGCGACGTTGTAACGAACGTTCGACAGCTTGACGGTCGTCCGCTTGTTCTGCGCGTCGATTGCCGTCCAACCAAAGAGCTGCAGCCCGCCAGGTGCCGAAGGGCTGCGCTGAAAGACCAGGATGATCGAGCCATATTGCGCAGGGTCGCGCGCCCGGACGGTGACGATGCGTGAGTCCTCGCTCGGCACCACTTGCGCCCGGCCCTTGAGATTTGGCGAACTCGACAGCAGCACCCCGAGCGGCGTTCGGTTCAGCGGCCAGGCGGATTTCTGGCCCACCTGATAGTCGATGAAGGTCAGCGTCTTGCCGTTCGCGACCAGAAGCAGGTCTCCGCTGCCATATTGGAAACGCACCTTGCCCGGCCGCTTGAGCTGCAGGGTCCCGGCGGCCGATCGGCCACGCGCGTCCGTCTGCACGAAATTGGCGGTCATCGTCTGCACCGAGCGGATGTGCGCGGCGAGCCTGGCCATGTCGGGCGATTCCGCCGCAGCGGCCGGCGACGCCGCGGCGATCATCACCACCGGGGCGAGCGCGCGCGCGAAAGAGCTGGCGAAAGTCATTCTCAAACTCCTGGGAATTTTGCGCCGCAAACTGGCGTTTGCCCATTGAATGCGGTGTGAACCTTCGTGTTCCGTTCCGTTCAGATCGTTCTGTCTCAGATCGGGTGGCCATCCGGATCGATCTGCACCTCGCGCCGTCCGACATGGTCGGGTTGGCCGACGAGTCCGTCCTTCTCCATCCGTTCGATAAGCCGCGCCGCACTGTTGTAGCCGACCCGCAGCTGCCGCTGGAGGTAGGATGTGGATGCCTTCTGGCTCTCAGCCACGATCTGCACCGCCTTCCGATAGAGCTGGGTGTCCGCATCGTCCTCGCCGGTCGGCTGGCCGTCGAAGAGATAGCCTCCGTCCTCCGGTTCCTCGGTGACTGCCTGGATGTAGTCGGGCGAGCCTTGCCTGCGCCAATGTTCGGCGACTGCGCGAACCTCTTCGTCGGACACGAACGGGCCATGGACGCGGATGATCTGCTTGCCGCCGGGCATGTAGAGCATGTCGCCTTTGCCGAGCAGCTGCTCCGCGCCTTGTTCACCGAGGATCGTCCGGCTGTCGATCTTGCTGGTCACCTGGAAGCTGATTCGGGTGGGCAGGTTCGCCTTGATGACTCCGGTGATGACGTCGACCGACGGCCGCTGCGTCGCCATGATCAGATGGATGCCGGCCGCGCGCGCCTTCTGCGCCAGCCGCTGGATCAGGAACTCGACCTCCTTGCCCGCGGTCATCATCAGATCGGCAAGCTCGTCGACGACGACGACGATCTGCGACAGCACCTCGTAATCGAGCTCTTCGACTTCATAGACCGGCTGTCCGTTTTCGGCGTCATACCCCGTCTGGACCCGACGCCCGAGCTTGGAGCCTTTGGCTTTGGCCTCGCGCACCTTGGCGTTGAAGCTCGGCAACGCGCGCACCCCGAGGTTCGCCATCATGCGATAGCGCTCCTCCATCTGCTCGACCGTCCACTTGAGCGCCCGGATCGCTTTGCCGGGTTCGGTGACCACCGGGGCAAGCAGGTGCGGAATGTCGTCGTACATGCTCAATTCGAGCATCTTCGGGTCGATCATGATCAATTTGCATTCGTCCGGACCGAACCGATAGAGCAGCGACAGGATCATGCAGTTGAGTCCGACCGACTTTCCCGAACCGGTCGTGCCGGCGACGAGCAGATGCGGCATCGGCGCCAGGTCGGCGATGACCGGGTCGCCCGAGATATTCTTGCCGAGGATCAGCGGCAGGGACATGTTCTGGTCTTCGAACGCCTGGCTTCCGATCAGCTCGCTGAGACTGACCGCCTCGCGTTTCGGGTTGGGCAGCTCAATCCCGATGACGCTCCGGCCAGGAATGGTCGCGACGCGGGCCGATAAAGCGGACATGTTGCGCGCAATGTCGTCAGCGAGCTGGATCACTCGGCTGGCCTTGATTCCGCTGGCAGGCTCCAGCTCGTACATCGTGACGACAGGGCCGGGCCGCACTTCGACGATGTCGCCGCGGACGTGGAAGTCCTCGAGCACCGATTCGAGCAGGCGCGCATTGCGCTCGAGCCCGGCGCGGTCGATCTGCTGCTTTCCTTTCTCGGGCGCGCGCGCGAGGAGGTCCAGCGTCGGGAGCTGATAACTATCGCCGAGCGCGAGCGTTGGCTGAGCGCTCGACTTGCGCGACTGGCTGCGGCCCGCCGGCGCGATCGATTTCGCCGGCTCGCTCACCGCAACCGTGGGCCGCGGTCTCGGCGGGGCCGCCGGAAGGGCCCGCTCCTCTTGCAGCTCCGTGCTACGCGGTTTGGCACGACGTTCGCGCGGTGACCGGCGAAACAGCGCCGAAAGCCAGCTCTTCTCGTCATCGTTGAGAGCGAGCGCGAAATAGCCGAGCGCCACGCCCCCGATTGCCAGCAACATCAGCACCGCCAGACGCGCGGGACCGGCGATAGACGGATTGCGGATAAGGTGGAGCCCCGATTCCACACCGTAAGCGCCGGCAAGGCCAAGAGCGCCGCCCCATCCGCCTGGAAGGCCGGAAACGGCCGAGCCGCTGAGGAGGCCAAGCGCGATCCCGAGCAGAACCGCTCCGATTGCCGCGATCAGCAACCGGCGCACGACCGCGCCGGCGGGCTGCAGGCGCATCATCCTGAGCCCCGATATCGCGATCACCGGAAGGAAAAGCACGGATCCGAGCCCGAACAGCAGGAGCAAGGCATCGCTGGTGTAAGCGCCGGCCGCTCCGAGCCAGTTGGCTGGAGGTCCGCCGGCAGCGGTGCTCAGCGACGGGTCGGTCGGCCGGTGCGTGGCGAGCGCCAGTCCGGCGGCCAAGCTCATCGCCAGAAGCAGCGCCCCAGCAGCGCGGATCGCCAGTCGCCGCAGCGAATCGCGTAGCGCATCGCGCCAGTCGGGCGCCAGTTCGCGCTTCGGCGCGCGAGCGGCAACGGTCGCCATGTCCTACCCCCGGTCAATTACCACCGAAGAATCCTCCACGTGGACTCCGTGGTCAAGCCGGCTTGCGCGAGGGCACTGCGAAGAGCGCGAGCAGCGACGCATTCCAGCCACACTTCTCGCCATGGAGCGATGGAAGAGCTAGGGGGCCGCCATGGACCGCGCAGACGTGATCATCTTCGGCGGCGGAATGATCGGCCTCGCGCTCACTGCCGCGCTCGACAGCAGCGGGCTTTCGACCATAGTCGTCGATCCCGCCGACCCCGCGCCGAGGACGGAACCCGCCTTCGACGGGCGGACTAGCGCCGTCTCCTCCGGCTCGATGCGCATGCTCCGCACGATCGGTGTCGCGGATCATTTGCGGGAGCCGGGATGCCCAATCCGTCGAATTGCCGTTGCGGACGGGCTCGAGCCGGGGGGGCTTCATTTCGACCCTGACGACGACGAGCCGCTGGGCTGGATGCACGAGAACCGTCATTTGCGAAATGCGCTTCACGTGCGGGCGGAAGCGGGATCGAACAGCTGGCTGCTGTGGAAGTCGCGCGTCGGGAAGGTGGAGCGCGGCGATCACGGAGTGATCGTGGCGCTCGAGGATGGGCGCAAGCTCCGGGCCCCACTGCTGGTTGCCGCCGACGGCCGCAATTCGACCAGCCGCGAAGCTGCGAATATCCGGATCGCGCGCTGGAAATACGACCATCAGGCGATCGTCTCCGTGCTTCGTCACGAGCGGCCGCATGAAAATGTCGCCTATGAGATCTTCTTCCCCACGGGCCCCTTCGCGCTGCTGCCGATGAATGACGATTCAGGCGGTCACCGCTCGGCTCTCGTCTGGTCGGTCCCGAACGACGACGCGGCCGGCTGGCTCGCGCTCAACGACGAGGATTTCGCCGGCGAAGCCGAGGCCACGATGGGTGGGTTTCTGGGGAAGATTGAAATCCTGGCGCCGCGCTCGTCTTTTCCGCTTGGCTTCCATCATGCGGCGCAGATCACGGCCAAGCGCCTGGCGCTGGTGGGCGATGCGGCGCACGCCATCCATCCGATTGCTGGCCAAGGTCTCAACCTCGGCTTTCGCGACGTCGCCGCACTTGCCGAAGTGCTGGTCGAAGGCGCGCAGCTTGGGTTGGACCTCGGTGATCAGCAACTGCTGGACCGTTATCAACGCTGGCGTTCGCTGGACGCGCTGTCCGTCGCCTTCGCCACCGACAGCCTGACTCGCATCTACGGGGTTCCGGGCCGCACGGCCTCGGCTGTGCGCCGCCTGGGAATGGGGGTGATCGACCGCATCTCTCCGCTCAAGAACCGGCTGATGAGCGAGGCCCGCGGGACCAGCGGCGATTTGCCGCTGCTGCTCAGGGGACTGCCGATCTAGTCACTGGAGCGTCGGCTCGATCTCCACTCCGCCATTCACCGCCGCGCGGTGGAATTGCATCAGCTGCACCAGCAGGTCGGCGCGACCGTCCAGGGTGGGCTGCTCGAGCAGGGCCTGTTTCGCGCCGATATCGAAAGGGGCGATCTGGGCAATAGCATTGACCAGCATCTCGTCGTCGAGACGGCCGACCGCCGTCCAGTCGATCGCCAGGCCCATCGCATCGCCAAGTCGGCGCGCCTCCCGCTCCACTTCCGCCCGCTGACCGAGCGAGAGGGGCGGCGGGTCGCTGTCGTCGAACGATTCGATGTCGACATCGGCAGAACGATAAGCCTCCTCGCCTGACTCCTCGCGGACCAGCCGGAAGCGATTGGTCCCGAGCAGCACAATGTTGAATTGCCCATCCTCCAGTTCCTCGATGCCGACCAGCTCACCGACACAGCCGACGTCGTACAGCGGCGCATGATCGTCGTCGTCGAGGCGCAGGGGTTGGATCATGGCGATCCGTCCCGGCCCTTCGATCGCGTCCCGAACCATTTCTCGATAACGAGGTTCGAAAATGTGCAGCGGCAGTTGCGCCCGTGGGAAGAGGATTGCTCCGGGAAGCGGGAAGATCGGTACCCGGAGCAGCCGGCTCATGTGAAGAGGACCGCCGAAAGCCGCCGGCGCTGCGCGCTCGACCAGCTATCCTCGAGCCCTTGCGCCTCCAGCAGCTGGAGGAACCTTTTGCGCGCCGCGCCCTCGTTCCACTCGCGATCGCGCTTGACGATCTCGAGCAGGTCATCGGCCGCGGAATCGCGGTCGCCGGCCGCCATCTTCGCCGAGGCCAGGTCGAACCGCGCTTCGTGGTCGTCCGCGTTGGCAGCGATCCGCTGCTCGAGCGCACTCGTGTCCGACACCGGCGCAGCGGACGCGACTTCGAGTGCGGCCCTGGCGCGCGCGATCTCCGGCTTGCCCAAAAGGTCGGCCGGGACGCCGTCCAAAATCTGTTTGGCTTCCTCGATCTCGCCAGCCACGATCAGTGATCGAGCAAGACCGCCGATCGCTTCGCTATTTTCTGGCGCCATGTCGAGGATCTGCCGAAAGATGGAGACGGCGCGAGGTCCGTCCCCATCGGCAAGCACTTGCTCGCCTATGGCGATGAGCGGCTCGATTTCGGCCTCGGCTGCCGCCCCTTCGCCTTCGACTTTGAGCTGAGTGAGCAGCTGATCGAGCACCTTTTTCAGCTGACCCTCGGTCCGGTAATTGGTGAGGTCCGCGACGGGCTGGCCACGATAGATTGCATAGACGGTGGGGATGGACTGGATGCGGAACTGCGACGCGATCAGCTTATCCTTATCGACGTCGATCTTGGCGAGCATGACGCCCTTGTCGGCGTAATCGGCGGCGACTTTCTCGAGGATTGGGCCGAGCTGCTTGCATGGGCCGCACCACTCGGCCCAGAAATCGAGCACCACAAGAGCGGTCATCGACGGATGGATGACTTCCTGCTCGAAGCGCTCGACCGATTCGCGCTCGGCTTCGGTTAGACCCAGCGTAGCCACGATATGCTTCCGTCCGCTCCTTTAAAATCGCGCCGAAAGAGTCATATGGCGGCGCCGCGCGGCAGCCACAAGGCGGGCCAATCAAAGCCTTGCGGTGCCGAAGTCTGACATGCTAGGCGCGCGCCTCACCTCCGCCGGACCGTCGCCCGGCGTCAGCTCAGAGCGGGCGTAGCTCAGGGGTAGAGCACAACCTTGCCAAGGTTGGGGTCGAGGGTTCGAATCCCTTCGCCCGCTCCAGCGATCTTCCAAAGCGATTGAATGTTCCGCGCCCGGCCAATCGACGCGGGCGATTAGGGCAAGCGATTCATCCCATTTCTCTTCGCGCTCACATGAGCGTAGGGGCATCGCTGCTCAACATGACTCATCCGTCATGATGCGAACGCCATGCCGAAAGGCCGCGTCGCTAAGGCTTGTAGCGTAGCCCGATGCGAAGGAGACATTCATGAACACGGAAGAAGCGCTGATCCTCAGGACCGCCACATTGGCCACTCCGACCGACCTCTCGGCCGAGGCGGTGCGCGACATTTCGGGCGCGCTCAACGCGCTGCTCGCCGACATGTTCGCGCTCTACCTCAAGACCAAGAATTTCCACTGGCATGTCTCGGGCCCGCACTTCCGCGACTATCATCTCTTGCTCGACGAGCAGGCGGACCAGATTTTCGCGACGACCGACCCGATTGCCGAACGCGTGCGTAAGCTCGGCGGCACGACGCTGCGCTCGACTGGGCAGATCAAGCAACATCAGCGTCTGCTCGACAATGATGCGGACTATGTGACTCCGCACGACATGCTGGCGGAGCTGCGTGAGGACAATAAGCAGCTCGTCAACGAAATGCGGCGCACGCACGAGCTGTGCGATGAGCATGGGGACGTCGCGACGGCGAGCCTCATCGAAGTGTGGATCGATGAGGCCGAACGGCGCACCTGGTTCCTCTTCGAGGCGAGCCGCTCGACGGACCTCTAAACGGAGCAATGCCATGGCGGATCAGCTGGAACTCGAGCGTTCGAACGCTCGGCAGAAGCTGCAGACGGTGAACCCCGCGACGGGCGAGTCCGGACGCTCCTACGAGCCGAACACATTGGATGATGCCCGCGTGGCGGCCGCCGCGGCGCATGGCGCGTTTCTCGACTGGCGGCGCAAATCTTTTGCCGAGCGTTCGGCCGTCATCCGCAAGGCGGCCGAAATCCTCCGGGCGCGCAAGGACGAATTCGCGCGACTGATGACCGAGGAGATGGGCAAGACGTTCGACGACGGCCGCGCCGAGGTCGAGAAATGCGCCTTTCAGTGTGAGTGGTTCGCCGACCAGGCGCAGAACTATCTCGCCCAAGAGCCGGTCGACATCGGCGGCGGCGAAGCCTTCGTGACGTTCAATCCGCTCGGCGTCGTGCTGGCCGTAATGCCGTGGAACTTCCCCTTCTGGCAGGTCTTTCGGTTCGCCGCCCCGGCCCTGATGGCGGGCAATGGAGCGCTTCTGAAGCATGCGAGCAACGTTCCCGGCTGCGCGCTGGCGATCGAAGACGTACTCCATCAGGCGGGAGCACCGCGCGACCTCTTCCGGGCGCTCCTCCTCCCGAGCAGCGATGTCGAAGGGCTGATCAAGGACCAGCATGTCGCCGCAGTGACCCTCACCGGCAGCGTCGCTGCGGGTCGCAGCGTCGCGACCGCGGCGGCGTCGGTGCTGAAGAAATGCGTGCTCGAGCTCGGCGGGTCGGATGCCTATCTCATTCTCGACGATGCCGAAGTTGCCGCGGCCGCCCACATCGCCGCCACCGCGCGGATGGTGAACGGCGGCCAGAGCTGCATTGCCGGCAAGCGCTTCATCGTCGTTCGCTCGATCCTCGAACCTTTTGAGAAGGCGATGGTCGATGCGATGCGCGGGTTCGAAATGGGCGATCCGACGAAGAGCGGCACGAAGCTCGGTCCGATGCAAAGCGTCCACGCCCGCGATGAAATCCACCGCCAGGTGACGGAGAGCGTTCGGAAAGGCGCGCGCCTGCTGCTCGGCGGCAAGGTGCCGGACCGTCCGGGGGCTTGGTACCCGGCGACGGTGCTGACGAACGTCCTGCCCGGCCAGCCGGCTCATGACGATGAGGTCTTCGGCCCGGTCGCCGCGATCATCGCCGCTGACGATGAGCGTGATGCCATCCGCCTTGCCAACGATAGCGAGTTCGGCCTGGGCTCGGGCGTGCTGACGTCGGACATCGACCGCGGGCGCCGGATCGCGGCCGAGGAGCTCGAAGCCGGTTCCAGTTTCGTCAACGAGAATGTCCGGTCAGACCCCCGCACACCTTTCGGTGGCGTCAAGCACTCCGGCTATGGCCGCGAATGCTCCTCCTTCGGCATTCGCGAGTTCACCAACGTTAAAACGGTGCATGTGAAGCCGCTCGGCCAGGGCGGTGGAAGCGCGATCGAGTAGCTCAGGCCGAGCGTTCGCGAAACCACTTCGTCAGCACATATTTGGTGCCGCGCCGGACTTTCATGCCTTGGTGCAGCGTCGCCGGGTTCGGTCTTCCGTCCGGCAGGAGATTGTTCCAGGCGAGCAGCTTGCCGGTTTCGGGCTGGACGGTCTTGCCGATGATCTTGAACCGCGTCGCTCCGCCGTCATCCGGCTCGTTCAAATAGATCATCGCGGTCCAGGTGCGCTGGCCGGTGTCGGCGGTGTGGAGGTAGAAATCATAACCGCCCGGCTCGAAAGTATCCGTGTGCGCTTTGAATTCCTGTCCGGGGGCGTAGCGCTGGCCCTGGAGTGGTTCGCTTGCGGCAAGCGATAGGCCGAGCAGGTCGGCGATCTTGTGGTCGACCCCAGCCACCACCGGATCCCGAAAGTCGAGGTCGCAGGTCTCGCTGGTACGGAAATTGACGGTCCCGACGTCATCCGCGATTTCCGACGGACGCCGGCGCTCGTCGATCCGCTCGATCAGCGCCGCACAGGTCTCCGGGTCGAGGAACCCTTTTATGATGAACAGCTCGAGATTGCGCGCCGGCACGCGTTGAACGCCGGGCCTGGCGGCCAGCTTCGCCGACGCATTCACCTCATTGTCTCACTGCTGTGCGTAAGGCGTGCCGCGGAGCATCTCATGTTGCGCGATCACCGCGCGGACGACATTGTTCATCAGCGTCATCCGCGTCGGCAGCGGCACCGCCGTCTTCTTGATCATCACCGCAACCGCATAGCTGCGACCGTCGGGAGCGGTGAGGATGCCGATGTCGTTATACCCCGCCTGATACGGGCCGAGCACTTGCCCGGTGCCGGTCTTGTGACTGAGGTGCCAGCCGGGCTCGAGCCCTCCCTTCAAGCGGTTGGCGCCGGTCTTGGTGTTGCCCATGATCCACAGCAGTTTCTGGGTCGATGACGGCGAGAGGATCTCGCCTCGCTTGAGGCGCGCGAGCGCATTGACGATCGCGCTTGGCGCCGCCCCATCATAGGGGTCCTCGACATAGCGGTTGAACGCGGCCTGGCGTAACGCTTTGGGCAGGGCGTCGCGCGCCTGATAGAAAGCGTTGCCGACCGAATAGCTTGGACTCCAGATCAGTCCGGCGATCTTGCTCTGCAGCGCCCGTTCGCCATTGTAGAAACGGATGCTGCCGAGACCCTTGGTAGCGATCATGTTGCGCACCGCCTCGGCGCCGCCGACCGACCGCATCAGCTTGTCGTTGCAGGTGTTATCGCTGGTCGTGATCGCCTTGAACATCAGCTCGCCCAAGGTCGTCGTATAGCCGCCGCCGATGATCTTCGCCGCGATCGGCTGATGGAAAAGCGTCAAGTCGTCGCGGGTCAGCCTTACCTTATTTTCGAGGCTGACACGCCCGTGATCCACCGCATCGAGCGCGGTGATCGACACCCAAAGCTTGCTGACGCTTTGCTGCGGATAGAGATCGTTTTCCCTCCAGCCGGTCGACCAGCCCTCATCGACCGATTTCACCGCAATTCCGACCCGGCCGTTGAATTCGCGACCGAGCTGATTGACTCGGTCGCGGATGTACTGGGGAGCGACCGGTGCCGGGCGCACGTAGGTCGCTGGATGCGGGACGGGCTGAGGGGCAGGTGGCTGGGTTGCGGCCGAAGCGCTGACCTGTGCCGTTACAACCAGTACAAGGCCTAACCCAAAACGCCTCCACATTGACGTCATGACTTCAAACTCCCCCCAAGTTCGCGCCGATTCACAGAAGCTTAGTGCGCTCGAGCTGAATCCCAGCTTGCTCGACGCGCTCCAAGACTCGCATCCCGCGAGTCGCTTGCCAAGCCTCTTTTCAACCGCTCAGCGCGCGGGATTCGGTCCGGGGAGCAAGGCCGCGGATTCGATCTCATCGAGTGCTCGGTGCGCGGCGATGTAGCGGCGTGCTTTCCCCACCCAATCCCCAGCGTTCGAAGCGCCAGGAAGCCGCATGGTTTCGGCGAGCGCCTGATCGACGTCGCCCGCGGCCAAGCGTTGCACCGCGCGGTCGTAGCGCGCATCCGGATTGGTGCTCGGCCGATCCGCTCGGCGCACCTCGACGAGCGAGCTGAGCTCGGTGGCGAAATTGGACCACCAGCCCGTGTTTGAACCTCCGCGCCGGAGCTCCGGACCGAGCGTATCGAACTCGGCGACAAGATCGTTGAGTTCGAACCGGTCGGTGCGACGCGGTGATAATGGTCGCCACGGCCTGCCGGTGCTGCGGTCCGAAGCGCTCGACAAGAAGATTCTCGAGATAGCCGAGCGCCACTCCCCGATCGATCGCCCGCCGCGCCGCGAAAGCAACGACCAGCCCGTCGGCCCGCCCGGCCGAGCCCTCCGCGCGATGCGTCGCATTCTCGACCCGCGACAGCCTCGATTCGAGGATCGCGAGCCGCTCCGCCTCATTTTGAGCGAGCTGCGCCGCAGGGGCGGGCGGGGCCTGCGGGACCCTCGCCACCGCGACCGGCCCGGAACTGACCACCGCAGGCTGCGAAACGATGCCGAGAAAGCGCGCGGCCGGCTGATAGCGAGCGAGACCCCAAATTGCCGCGGCTGCGCCGACAATGACCAGCGCCAGGCCGATCAGCAACCTGGCGCTCCAGCTCATGCCCTGACGAGAAGTGATCGCGTTCATTCCGTCGCCGGTTTGTTGCACAGCCTCGCCGCCAGAGCCAGCAGCGCGTCATCATTCGGCGCGGTTGCCGCCTCCACGACTTCCCAGCCCGCCCCGACCGTACCCGCTGCCGAGGCGCTGATCGCAGCGATCGCGATCCCGCCGCGGTCCTGCACGAGCTCGGCGAAGCGGCGTCCGGCGCGCGGCGAATGGATCAGCGCCACACCCTCGCGGAAGGCGCCCAAATCAGGTTCGCGAATTTCTCTCGCACCGTAGACGGTGACGGGCGTGATCGAATGCCGAAGCTCAGAAGGCTCTTCGCGCTCCTCACCGCAAAGATGCAGCAGCCGCATGTCTGCGGCGATTGAGCCGACCAGCCCGTCAACATCCGCGTCGCCGACAACGGCGATCCGAAAGCCTGCCTTTCGCGCAGCTTCGGCCGTCGCCTCACCCACGGCATAGACGGGCAGGTCGAGCAGCTTTCCCAATTCTCCTCCGCCGTGCCGCAAGGCATTGGCGCTCGTCAGCAGAAGCGCGTCGAACCGTTCCGGATCGGGCGCCACCCACGGCAGGGGCACGATCTCGAAAAGCGGAATCGAAATTGCGTCGAGCTCCAGGTCGCGGGCTCGATCCATAGTCGCGGTTGCGCCAGGCTCGGGGCGCAGAACCAGGATCCGCCTCATGGGGCGGCGAACAACCTCCGAATCGATGCAGGCGCCACTGCCAGCATCTCTCGGGCAAGCTTTGCCGGAGCCTCGCTGTCCTCGCAGTCGAACACGGCGCGCTCTTCAACCATGTCGCGTCCGTCCTCGCTGAAAATCTGCGCCCGAATGTGCAAATCCCCATCCTCGAGCACGCAAAATGCCGCGACCGGCGAGGCGCAGGTTGCGCCAAGCGCGCGCGTGAAAGCGCGCTCCGCCATCACACAATCATAAGTGATCTGATTGTTCACTGTGGTGAGCACCGACTGCGTGCGGGTGTCGTTCGTGCGGCACTCGATCCCAATCACGGCCTGGCCCGGCGCGGGGAGCAGAATCTCGGTGGGAACCGCCGTTCCAGCCTTGATCTCGAGGCGTTTGAGGCCCGCCGCGGCCAATAATGTCGCATCGATCTCGCCCGCCTCCACTTTCTTCAGCCGCGTTTCGACATTGCCGCGGAGGGAAACAATCTTGAGATCCGGTCGAAGTCGCAACAATTGCGCCGTCCGTCGTGCCGAAGAGGTGCCGACGACCGCTCCGTCCTTGAGCTTGTCGATCGACTCGGCGCCGATGATTCGGTCGCGGACGTCGCCGCGCGGGCGCACTGCCGCGATGTGGATATCCTCCGGCCGGACGCTTTCGACGTCCTTCATGGAATGGACGCAGAAATCGACTTCTCCAGCGACGAGAGCCCGATCCAGCTCCTTGGTCCAGAGCGCCTTGCCGCCGAGCTCGCTCAGGGGCCGGTCCTGGATCTTGTCGCCGGTCGTCGTGAAGGTGACGATTTCGACATAGCCTTCGGGCCAGCGCTGCGCCGCTTCGAGCGCACTCGCGACCTTGCGCGCCTGCGCCAGCGCGAGCGGCGATCCGCGAGTTCCCGAGCTTCAGCCCTTGCATGGGATTCCCCTAGTGCATCGCGACACCTTCAGGCAAAGGTCCGCGAATTAAATGAGCGTAATCCTCGGCCTTGAGTCCTCGTGTGACGAGAGTGCGGTGGCGTTGGTCACCAGCGGCCGGCAAATTTTGGCGCAGGCGGTTGTTGGGCAGACGCAGGCGCACCAGCCTTATGGCGGGGTCGTCCCGGAGATTGCCGCTCGGGCGCATGTCGAGATCCTCCCCGATTTGATTCGCAGGGTGCTCGATGACGCCAAGACGTCGATCCATGAGGTGGACGCCGTCGCGGCGACTGCCGGTCCGGGCCTCATCGGCGGGGTAATGGTCGCTCTCCTGGCCGGGAAAGGGCTCGCGCTCGCTGCGGGCAAGCCGCTGATCGCGGTCAACCACCTCGAGGGGCATGCCCTTAGTCCACGGCTAATCGATCCCGACCTCGGCTTTCCTTATTTATTGCTGCTCGTCTCGGGCGGGCATTGTCAGCTGCTCGAGGTGCGGGGCGTCGGCGATTACCGCCGCCTCGCCACCACGATTGACGATGCCGCGGGGGAAGCCTTCGACAAAGCGGCAAAGCTGCTCGGGCTCGGCTATCCCGGCGGTCCGGCGATCCAAGAGCTGGCGAAAGCCGGCGACACCAAGGCCGTGCCGCTGCCGCGGCCTCTCGTCGGTTCGGGCGAAGGGCATTTCTCCTTCGCCGGTCTTAAGAGCGCGGTGCAGCGCGCCGTCGCTTCCGGTGAGCACCGGCGGGAAGACATTGCCGCGAGCTTCCAGCAAGCGATCATCGACTGCCTCGTCGACCGCACGGCGCTCGCGCTGCAGAAGACGGATGCCGAAGCGCTCGTGGTCGCCGGAGGCGTTGCTGCCAACCAATCCATCCGCACCGCCCTCGCCGACCTCGCTCAGCGCGAGGGGCGAGGCTTCAGCGTCCCGCCCGGATGGCTCTGCACCGATAATGCAGCAATGATCGCCTGGGCCGGCGCCGAGCGTTTTTCTCTAGGTCTCTGCGATCCGCTCGATGCTCCCGCGCGAGCGCGCTGGCCGCTCGACCCGCAAGCGGAGAAAGTCCGCGGGGCAGGCGTCAAAGCATGAGCTTCGAGAAGATCGGAATCGTTGGCGGCGGAGCATGGGGCACTGCGCTCGCCCAAGTTGCGTCGGCCGGCGGTCGAGAAACCCTGCTTTGGGCTTTCGAAGATGACGTCGTCGAGGCCATCAACCACAGTCACACGAATCCGCTCTTCCTCCCAGGCATTCCGCTGAACGAGGCCATTCGCGGCACGTCGAACCTGGACGATCTTGGTGATTGCAGCGCCTGGCTCGTCGTCACTCCGGCGCAGCACATGCGCGCGGTTCTGAGGCGGGCGCCCCAATGCGGCATCCCGATGGTGGTTTGCTCCAAGGGCATTGAAGAACAGAGCGGGGAGCTGCTGCACATGGTGGCGCGCGAAGCCTGCCCAGGAGCTGAGGTCGCGGTGATTTCGGGTCCGACCTTCGCGGACGAAGTCGCCCGGGGACTGCCGACAGCCGTGACCCTCGCGACCGAGGACGAGGTTCTGGCCGAACAGCTGCGCGGCCGAATCGCGCAGCCGACCTTTCGAATCTACGTCTCCGATGACGTCGTGGGCGCGGAGATCGGTGGCGCCGTGAAGAATGTGCTCGCGATCGCCTGCGGCGTCGTCGAAGGGAAAGGCCTCGGCCTGAATGCGCGCGCGGCGCTGATCGCGCGCGGGTTCGTTGAGATGACGCGTTTCGGATTGGATTGCGGCGCCCGGCGCGAAACGCTCGCCGGCCTTTCGGGCCTCGGCGACCTTGTGCTGACCTGCTCATCCACCAGTTCGCGCAACTTCTCACTCGGCAAAGGTCTCGGTGAAGGCCGCCCCGCCGCCGACCTCCTCGCCGATCGCCGAACCGTTGCGGAAGGCTCATTCACCGCACCGGTGCTCGCCCGCCTCGCCCGCGAACGCGGCATCGAAATGCCCGTGGTTGAGGCGGTGGACGCCTTGCTGTCCGGCAGGGCGAGCGTGGACCAGGTTCTCGGCGACCTGCTGGCACGCCCGCCAAAGCCGGAGACGGTCTAGCGTGGAGTCGCGCGGGGCCGCGCTCAAGATCCTCGATCGCGTCCTTCGTACGGGTCAGACGGTGGAAGCCGCTGCAACGGCGGCGCAAGCGCTGAAGCCCGCCGATCGGGCGTTGACCCTCGCGATCGTCGGCGAGACTCTTCGCCGGATTCCGGAGCTGGACGGCCTCATCGACAGCGCCACTCGCCAGCGCCTGCCCGACGATAGCAAGGCGCGAATGGTACTCCGCCTCGCTCTTGCCCAGCGGTTGTCGATGCAGGTGCCGGATCATGCGGTGGTCGCTACCGCCCTTCCGCTGGTTGACGGTGGACCGCGCCGGCTGGTGCACGGAGTGCTTGGCACTCTCCTCCGCCGCGAGCTTGCCGCGAGCGAGGCGCCCCCGCTGCCCTCCGGGGTCGAACTGCGCTGGGGGAAGGCATGGGGAGGCGAGGTTGTCGCGGCGGCACGACGTCAGATCGCGCACCGTCCGCCGCTCGATCTTTCCTTCGCCCGTGATTCTGACGCGCAGACTTATGCGGATGAGCATGAAGGATTGTCGCTCGCGCCCCATCATGTGCGGCTCAAAAGCGCCAACGTCTCCGAACTTCCCGGCTTTGGTGAAGGCCGCTGGTGGGTGCAGGACCTCGCCGCCTCCCTCCCGGCTCGGCTGATCCCGCCAGATGCGCGAGACGTGCTCGACGCATGCGCCGCGCCCGGCGGCAAGACGATGCAGCTTTCGGCCGCGGGCCATCGCGTGCTCGCGCTCGATAAATCCGAAAGTCGTCTTGGACGACTGTCGGAAAATCTGCACCGGACGGGTCTTGCGGCGGAGATTGAGGTTGCCGACGCGTTGCGGTGGAAAACCCCTCGGCAATTCGACGCGGTGCTCCTGGACTCGCCCTGCACTGCGACCGGGACGTTCCGGCGTCATCCCGAAGTGCTCCACCGAGTCCGACCCTCGTCCATTGCGGAGGCGCTGGAGGTGCAGCGGCAGCTGCTCAACAAGGCCCGCGATTGGGTGAGGGAAGGGGGGACGCTCGTTTATTCCGTCTGTTCCCTCGAGCCGGAGGAGGGAGAGCAGGCGATCGGCACCTTCCTCAAGGAGAATGGCGACTTCCACATCGAGGCGCCGACCGGAATGGCGGATTGGCTCCCATCCTCTCCCGAAGGCTGGGTGCGCATTCTTCCGGGTCTGCTTGAGGAGGAAGGCGGGCTCGACGGCTTCTTCATGGCGCGCCTTGTCCGATCCGGCTAATCCCGTCTAATCGGGCCCATGGCCGGTCCGCTAATCGCTCCTTCTATCCTCTCCGCCGACTTCGCGAAGCTCGGCGAGGAGGTCCGTGCGATCGACGAAGCGGGCGCCGACTGGATCCATGTCGATGTGATGGACGGCCACTTCGTGCCGAACATCACGATCGGCCCAGGCGTCGTCAAGGCGCTTCGGCCGCACACCGCCAAGCCCTTCGACGTCCATTTGATGATCGCTCCGGTCGATCCCTTCCTCGACGCATTCGCCGAAGCCGGCGCCGACATCATCACGGTTCACCCGGAGGCAGGGCCGCACCTCCACCGAACGATCCAACGCATCAAGGCGCTCGGCAAGATGGCCGGCGTGTCTCTCAACCCTGCAACCCCAGCGAAGATGCTCGATTATGTGCTCGAGGAACTCGACCTCGTACTCGTCATGAGCGTCAATCCGGGATTCGGCGGGCAGAAGTTCATCGAGAGCCAGCTTCGCAAAATCGAGGCCATCGCTGGCCGGATTGCCAAGGAAGGCCTGGACGTTCGGCTCGAGGTCGATGGAGGAATTGATCCCGAGACCGCGCGCTTAGCGGTGAATGCAGGCGCTAACGTGCTTGTCGCGGGCACCGCGGTGTTCCGCGGCGGCCCCAGCGCCTATGCGGCGAACATCCAGGCCTTGAGAGGCGGCGGATGAATGCGGAAGGCTCGGCGGCCGAGCGGGCGGTCGTTCGCAAGCTTGCGCGCGGCTCATTCCTTTCCAGGCTCAAGCGTTCGAAGCAGCCGCTGAAGCTCGTCGCCGTCCCACGGGATCATGTGCAGGGCGACCGCCAGCGCGGAGATGCGTTGCTCGCCGGCCAGTTCGCCGTCGGCAGCGACGCGCTCTCGCTCGGCGACCTCGATTTCGGCCGGATCGGAGCGACCGGCTCGGTCGCGGAACAGCTGCAGGGTTTTTCCTGGCTGCGCGATCTCGCCGCCGCGGCCTCGCGGGAAAAAGGGGCGCGACTGGCGGAAGCGATCGTCGGCCGATGGCTCCTCGCCCACGGCACGCGCGTCGACGAAGCATGGGCCCCGCAGCTGTGGGGCGAGCGAATCCTCTTCTGGGCGGCCTACGCTCCCTACATCCTTTCCAGCGCGGACAGCGGCTATCGCTCAGCCCTGCTCAACACTCTCGCCCGGGGCGCGCGCCACCTGGACGCCCATGCCGACAAGGCGCCCGCCGGACTCGGCCGAATCACCGCCTGGTGCGGAGTGGTCGCGGCCGGGTTGCTGGTTCAAGGCGGCGTTCCGCGGGTCGCCCGCGGCGAGGCGGGCCTTTCGCGGGCGCTTGCGTCGGCGCAGTTCGATGATGGGGGTTTGGTCAGCCGCTCGCCGTTCGAACAGGTCTCGCTGGTCGATCGATTCGGGCTTCTCCGCAGCTGCTATCACGCCGCGAAGCAGACCATCCCGGACAGCCTCGAGGCCGCCGCGGCGGCCGCGCTCGCGGCGCTTCATGGCGTCACTATGGGCGACGGCGCGCTATCGAGCTGGCAGGGATGCAATCCCGGCGAAGCGTCTCGACTCACCGCCCTGATGGAAGGATGCGGGCTGAGGGCGCGGCCGCTGCGTCAGGCCCGCGGCTGGGGGTATCAGCGCATGTCGGCACTTGGCACCATCCTCGTCCTCGATGCGGCGCCCCCGCCCCCGCAGAAGATGTCGGCGCTGGGGTCGGCATCGACTTTGGCATTCGAGCTGTCGGACGGTGCCCAACGGCTAGTCGTCAATTGCGGCGGGTCGGGCGGATTTCCGACGGACCTTCCCCAGGAGCTCGCGCAGGGATTGCGGACAACCGCCGCCCACAGCACCTTGGTTCTCGCCGACACGAATTCGACGAACATTCTCGCCGACGGCTCGCTCGCCAAAGGCGTTGAGGATGTGACGATCGAACGCAGCGAAGGCAATGATGCAAGCCGGCTGGAGTCCAGTCACGACGGCTACGTCCGCGCTTTCGGTCTCATCCATAAGCGCAGTCTGATGCTCGGCAATGACGGGAAGGAGCTGCGCGGCGCCGACCAATTGATCGCTTCTGGGCGTAAGAAGATCAAGGATTCCGCGCCTTATTCGGTGTGCTTCCACCTCGCTCCTGGCGTGGAGCCGACGATCACCGCCGACGGCATGGGCGCTATCCTGCGTTCGCGCGGCGCTCCGCCGTGGAACTTCCGCTGTCGCGGCGGCGGACTGACCACGGAAGAAAGCCTGTGGATCGACGGCGCCGGGCAGCCGCATCGCACGACCCAGCTTGTCATAGTTGGTGAAGTTTCGGCACTGGGCGGCGAAATCGGCTGGCAGTTCCGTCGCACTAGCTAATCGTAAAAGGACCAAAGATGACCGACCTCGTGCCCATTCGCCGGGCGCTGATCTCCCTTTCCGACAAGAGCGGCCTCGACGAGCTTGCCGGCGCCCTCGCGAGACATGGGATAGAAATCGTCTCTACTGGGGGAACCGCAGCGAAATTGCGTGAGCTCGGCATCGAAGTGCGCGACGTTTCCGATCTCACCGGCTTTCCCGAAATGATGGACGGCCGGGTGAAGACCCTTCACCCGAAGGTGCATGGCGGGTTGCTCGGAGTGCGCGATAATCCCGACCACGTCGCCGCGATGGGCGAACATGGGATCGTTCCGATCGACCTCGTGGTCGTGAACCTTTACCCGTTCCTCAAGACGGTGATCAGCGGCGTCGATCGCGACACGATCATTGAGAACATCGACATCGGCGGACCGTCGATGGTGCGCTCGGCGGCGAAGAATCATTCCGCCGTCGCGATCGTCACCGATCCTGCCGATTATGCGGCGCTAATGAGCGAACTCGACACTTACGGCGGAAGCACTACGCTCGAGCTGCGCAAGAAGTTGGCCGCCAAGGCCTTCGCGCTGACCGCGGCCTATGATTCCGCGATTGCGCAATGGTTTGCTGTTGCCGACCAGGACAAACGTTTTCCCGAGACCTGGACGCAAGCGAGCAAGCTGAAGATGGGCCTCCGCTATGGCGAGAACCCGCACCAGCAGGCAGCGCTCTACTTGCCGATCGGTCCACATGCTCAAGGCGTCGCCCAGGCCGAGCAGGTGCAGGGCAAGGAACTCAGCTACAATAATCTCAACGATGCCAATGCCGCGCTCGACCTTGCCGCCGAGTTCCGCGACGGACCCCCCACGGTCGTTATCGTCAAGCACGCCAACCCTTGCGGAGTCGCCACGCGCGAAACGCTGGCCGATGCTTGGGCCGAGGCGCTCGCCTGCGACAGCGTTTCGGCTTTCGGCGGAATCGTAGCGACGAACGTTCCTTTGAATGCGGCCACTGCGGAAGCCATCACGCAAATCTTCACGGAAGTGGTGGTCGCGCCCGACGCGGATGAGGAAGCCCGCGCCATCTTCGCCCGCAAGAAAAACTTGCGCCTGCTGCTGACCGGCCAGCTCCCCGACCCGGCGCGCGGCGGACAGACGATCGCAGTGATCGCCGGCGGCATCCTGGTCCAGGACAGGGACAATGGCATTGTCGCTCGCGATCAGCTCAAATGCGTGACAAAGCGCCAGCCGACTGAGCAGGAAATCCGCGATTGCCTGTTCGCCTGGACAGTCGCCAAGCACGTCAAGTCGAATGCGATCGTCTATGCGAAGGACGGCGTGACCGCCGGCATCGGCGCGGGTCAGATGAACCGCCGCGACAGCGCCCGAATTGCCGCCGCCAAGGCGCGGGAAGCGGCCGAGACCCATGGCTGGCCCGAACCACGCACGGTCGGCTCAGCGGTGGCGTCCGACGCCTTCTTCCCCTTCGCGGACGGGCTTTTAGCCGCAGTTGAAGCGGGTGCCACCGCGGTGATCCAGCCGGGGGGCTCGATCCGCGACGACGAAGTGATCGCGGCGGCCGATGAGGCCAATCTCGCGATGCTGTTCACCGGCATGCGCCATTTCCGCCACTAACGGTTCAGACGACATCGTCCTGGATCTGATCGCGGGCCTGGGCGGCCTCCGCTTCGCGCAGCTCGGCCACATCCTTCTTGCGCATTCGGAACAGCTCACGATCCTCGGGCGTGAAGCCTTTCGTCCACAGCACGGCGAAGAAGGCGCCGAGGATGGCCGGAATGCCGACGATCAGCTGCCACGTCTCGGGAAGGAGAATGCGCACGATCGCTCCGACGATCACGCCAGCCGCGGTTGCCCAGGCGATGTCCCAGCGCCAGCCGGATACCGGCGCGCCCAACTCTTTCTTCAACAGCCAGGATTTGGTGATCGAGGCGAACCCAAGGGCGATGCATAAAGCGATGGCCGGCCCGGTCGCCTGATAGCTTTGGGGAAGGTTCTCGTCCTTCATGATCAGCATCAGCGCCACCGCGAGGCCCGCCTCGATCGCGAGCATGATCAGGCTGATGATCATGTTGCGCGTCCGAGCGACGTAGATCAGCGCCGCTTCGCTGACGACGGCCGCAGCGGCGATCACCTCGGCGGCCAGAAGGAAGCCAAGCGTCGCCGTGCCGCCGGTGAAACCCGAACCGACAAGCGACATTACGGCGCGTCCCGGTATCGCGAGGGCGAGCGCGATCCCGACCTGGGCGGCAATGATCCAGTACGTGACCTGCCGGACCTGCTGCGCGACGGCCGCACGGTCCCCGACCGCAATCCTGCGGGCGATCGCCGGCCCGAGCACCGGCTCGAAGCTGGTCTTGAGCTTGGCGGGTAAGGTCGCGACCTGCTGCGCGACATAATATATGCCGACGTAAACCGCGGGCATGAACGCGCCCAGCACGGCCAAATCGATGCGCCGCGACGCCCATTCCACCGCGTCCGCGGCGGCCAAGGGCACGTTGCGGACTGCCGTTCCCCAGGCAAGGCCGAGGTCCGGCCTCCACCCGTGTGGCAGGCCGTAGCAGCGGACCAGCGGGATCAGCGCGGCGATCAAGGCCGCGACCATCGAGAAGACGTAGGAGACGATCAGACCATCATCGAGCGAGATGTACGACCAGACGAAGGCGACGATGCTGATCGTCCAGGGCTCAACGACGGAGCGTGCGCGCACAGTCGAAGCGACGTCGTGCCGGTACGCCAGCGCGGCGAGCGCAATGTCGGTCCAAGCGATGGCAATGACGGTGATCGCGAGCAGATGGTCCATGCCCGAGATGCGGGTCGTCGGGTACATGGCGCGGGGGAAAGCGATCAATATGGCCATTCCGATCGCCGATCCGATTGCCGCGACCAGCAACGCGTCGGCGACGACGCACGACTGCGGCTTCTTCGCCGTTGCGAGGAGCTGCGCGAGTCCGCGCCTCAGGCCCAGCGCTGCCAGTTGCGCCGCAAACTCGACGGTCAGTACCGCATAAGCGAAGCGCCCGAGCTCGGCCGCCCCGTAGATTTGCCCGGCGATGAACAGGAAAGGCAGCCGCGCCGCGAGGCGAAGCGCGAAACCGAAGACGTTGAGCCGTCCGCCGCTCGCCAGCGTCGCCATGTCTGCGTCCATTGGCGTTTCCGCGGTCTCCCCCAGGACCCGAATCCGCTCGGCGTCACTCAATGCGCCTCGCCCCAATTCGGACCCCAGCCGACCTCGACGTCCAGCGGCACGTCGAGCTTGATCGCGGGCTCGGCTGCCGTCGCCATGACCCGCTTGATCACGTCCGCGGCTTGCTCTTCCTGGCCGTCGGGCACTTCGAACACCAGCTCGTCGTGGACCTGCAGAAGCATCTTCACGCCGTCGAGCCCGGCCTGTTCAAGCGCCTCGTCCATTCGCGCCATCGCCCGTTTGATGAGATCGGCGCTCGTACCCTGGATCGGCGCGTTGATCGCAGCGCGTTCCGCGCCGCCTCGGATCGAAGGATTGGGCGAACGGATGTTCGGCTCGAAGTGGGTTTTGCGTCCGAACAAGGTCCGGGTGAAACCATGTTCGCGGGCGAAACCGAGGGTGTTGTGGATATAGGCCCGGATTCCGGGAAAGCGTTCGAAATAGCGATCGATGATCGCTTTGCCTTCCTCCTTCGACACGCCCAGCCGGCCGGCCACGCCCCATGACGAGATGCCGTAGAGAATCGCGAAATTGATTGTCTTGGCCTTGTTTCGAGTTCTCGCGGTCGACGGTCCCGAACAGCTCCTCCGCGGTCAAATTGTGGATATCCTCGCCAGCGCGGAACGCTTCCTTGAGTTGCGGCACGTCCCCCATATGCGCGGCGAGCCTGAGCTCGATCTGGCTATAGTCGGCCGACAATATCTTGTGCCCCGGATCGGCGACGAAGGCGTCGCGGATCTTGCGACCCGCTTCCGAGCGGATCGGGATGTTCTGCAAATTGGGGTCGTTCGACGACAGCCGCCCCGTCTGCGCGCCCGTCAGCGAGAAGCTGGTGTGGACTCGGCCTGTTTCCGGATTGATCACGGCTTGCAGGGCATCGGTGTAAGTCGACCGGAGCTTGGTAAGCTGGCGCCAGTCGAGCACGAGACGCGCGCAATCCACGCCCTCGGCTGCGAGCCGCTCGAGCTCATTGACGTCGGTCGAATATTGTCCGCTCTTGCCCTTGCGTCCGCCTTTGAGGCCCAAACGGCTGTAAAGCACTTCCCCAAGTTGTTGGGGGCTTCCGATGGTGAAGGGGCCGCACGCCGCCTCGTAGATCCTCGCTTCGAGCGCCTGAATATCGCGCGAGAATTCGGCCGAAAGGCGCGCGAGATAGTCGCGGTCGACCTTGATTCCGCGCCGCTCCATCCGCCCGATCACCGAGACGAGAGGCTTGTCGACGCGCTCATAAACCCGCGCGACATTTTCCTCAGCGAGCCGGGGCTTCAGCCTAAGCCACAGTCTCAGGCAGATATCGGCATCCTCGCCGGCATATTCCGTGGCGGGCCCTAGCGGCACCTTGTCGAACGTGATTTGCTTTTGCCCGGTCCCGCAGAGCTGCTTGAACGGGATACATTCGTGCTCGAAATGCAGCTTCGCCAGCTCTTCCAGACCGTGGCCGAAGCTCCGGCCCGCATCGAGATCGAAGCTAATGACCATCGTGTCGTCCACCGGCGCGACGTCGATCCCGAGGCGATGGAAGAGCACCCAGTCATATTTGAAATTATGCCCGATCTTGAGCACGGCCGGATCTTCGAGCAGCGGCTTGAGCTTCGCCAGCACGAGATCCTGTGAGAGCTGGCTGGGAGCGTCCGAATAAAGATCCGCGCCGCTGTGCCCGACGGGGACATAGCAGGCCTCGTTCGGGCCGGTGGCAAGCGCGATCCCGGCCAGCCTGGCGACGATGCTGTCGATATGGTCGGTCTCGGTGTCGAGCGCGAAATAGCCCTGGTCCTTCGCCCGACCGATCCAGCGATCGAGCGAGGCCTCGTCGGTCACCGTCTCATACTTCGACCGGTCGATCTCGATCTTTTCCGGCTCCGCGGCGGCCGGCTTCTTCGGCTCCATCGCCGCCATGACGTCATTGCGGACGGTCGCCCCGCTCTGCTGTGCCCCGCCGCCGATCATTCGGTTCAGCAGCGACTTAAACCCTTGATCTTCAAGGAAGTCTTTCAAGGGGTCCGGCGGAATCCCCTTGAGCTCGAGCGTTTCCAGCGCCTCCGGCAGCGGAGCGTCGCAGACCAACCGCACCAGCTCGCGCGAGAGGCGCGCATCCTGCGCATGATCGATCAAAGATTGCTTGAGCTTGGGTTTCGAAATCTGATCGGTCGAGGCGAGCACCGTCTCCAGGTCGCCGTAGGTCTGGATGAGCTGCGAAGCCGTCTTCGGTCCAATGCCCGGTACCCCCGGTACGTTGTCGACGCTGTCGCCCATGAGAGCGAGCACGTCACCGACCTTCTCCGGGGGCACTCCGAACTTCTCCAGCACCTGCTCGCGGCCGATGCGGCGATCGTTCATCGTGTCGAGCATGTCGATGCCCGCATCCTCGTCGATCAGCTGCATCAAATCCTTGTCGGAGCTGACGATGGTCACCTTCCAACCGGCCGCTTTCGCCGCCGTCACGTAGCAAGCGATGATGTCGTCGGCCTCGAGCCCGTCTTCTTCGATGCAGGGAATGGAAAAGGCCTTCGTCGCGACTCGGATCAACGGGAATTGCGGGACCAGGTCCTCCGGCGGCGGAGGGCGGTGCGCCTTATACTGATCGTACATCTCATTGCGGTGGGTATGTTCCGATTTGTCGAGGATCACCGCCATGTGCGTCGGGCCGTCGGCCTTGCTCAGACCGTCGGCGAGCTTCCACAGCATCGCCGTATAGCCGTAGACGGCGCCCGCGGGCTGGCCGTGCCGGTTGGTGAGGGGCGGGAGCCGATGATAAGCGCGAAAGATGTAGCTCGACCCGTCGACGAGATAGAGGTGCGGCTGAATTTGTGGCGGTGCGACGTCAGGCATGAGCGGGCGGGTTTAGCAGGGCAGGGGCAAGAAGGAAGCCAATCCCAATGTAAGGAGGGAAGCACCCGCTTGCGACCCAATGCGGCCTCTCGCACGCGTCGTGAAGCTGGGCTACAGTCACCGGCGGGCCAAGGGCTTTTGACGGGTTCACCGCTCTGGGGGGTTCGCCCATGATGGCAGTCATTTTCGCAACACTGTCCTCCGCGCTTATCACCGGCTGGTTCGGCAAACGCTCGCTAGCGATCGTCTTGGTCGCCATTGCGCTGGTCTTGGCGGTGCACCTCTTCCTATGGGAGATCTACAGTCCGGAATATGGGTTCCGGATGCCCTGGATTCGGACCTGAGCCATGGCCGCGATCGCTCGCCACCGCCTCGAGGCTCTGCGTTTCTTCCTCAACGAAATTTTCATGCTCGGAATGATGGCGGCGATCGCCGCGATCCTCACTGCAGCGATGGTCATGCAATATGGCTATGGCGAACTGCCCTGCCCGCTCTGCCTCCTTCAGCGTGCAGCCATGCTCGGCGTGTGCTTCGGCCTGATGCAGAACTTCCGCAACGGCTTTTCCGACCGCAATCTCGGCTACAGCCTCTTGTTCTCGGTCTTTCTGCTGATCGTCGCCGTGCGCCAGACCTTGCTCGACATCTACCCGCGGCCGGGCCACGAATATATCGGCAGCGCCGTCCTCGGCCTCCACATGCCCGTCTGGTCGATCCTCATCGCAACGGCCTTGATCACGGCTTTTGCGATCAAGCTGTGCGTGATTGGCACCGAGGACGGCTCCGAGCCGCCGGAGCGAACGTCGGCAATCGGCCGGCTCGCGATGCTGCTCAGCCTCTATGTGATCGCCGTCGCGTTGATCAATTTCGGCTCGGTGGTCGTCCAATGCGGCCTCGGTGAGTGCCACACCATGCGCTACGCATTGCTGAAATAGCGGTGCTCGCTAGCTTCGCGCCCGCAACGTCAAGAGCATCGCGCCGACGACACAGGCGCCGAACAAGGCGCCTTCGAGGCCGCCGGTGACGGATTGGCTGATCGTCCCAAAGCCGCTCTCGCCGAGCAGATTTCCGATCTGGTCGAGGTGAAGACGGGAACCTGGGAAATGGCGAGCGAGCAAGTCGAGGCTGCCGCCCATCAACCGCCCGCCGAGCAAGGGGATGAGGATTCCGGCGCAGCCTCCGAATAGGCCGGCAGGCACAATGCTCCGCCGTAGCGAACCCGATCCGCGGCTTCCGAGCCACGCTCCGAGCCCGACCGCCCCGCCTAACAGCACGCCCTCGAAGGGGCCGGTGATGTCGCCTGGGGTTTGGCCCAGGAGCAGGTTGAACGCGTCGAGGCCGAGCAGCTTGACGACGGCGCCCACGACCAGCCCGCCCAATGCTCCGCCGGCGGTGCTCCATCGAGCCGACCGGCCCGGGCCGAATCCGGTCGCGGCAATGCCGAAGGCCACTCCCGCCCCGCCGATCAACGCCACCAGCACGGTCAGGCATACGATAACGAGGAGGACCGACACCGCCCCCATGCCCGGCTGCAGCGGCTGCGACGCCGCGACGAAACCGTAAAACAGCCCGCCGAGAAGGCCGGCGACGCCTCCTCCTAATGTTCCGGCGATGCCGAATTGAACGACGTCCCGCCAGTCTCGTCGCCGAGAAAGCGGAGTCGCCAGCTCTGCGGCCTCAACCGGCGCGATGAAGCGGTAGCCGTGTTTGGGTACGGTCTCGATGAAGCGTGGGGCAGCGGCATCGTCACCGAGCTGCCGGCGGAGCGTCTTGATACATTGCGTCAGCGCCTCGTCGGTGACCGGGATGCCGCGCCAGACCTCTTCGAGAAAGCGGTCCTTGGAGACGAGCCTTCCGGCCTCGCGCACCATCAGCGTCAGTGCATCGAGGTAACGCGCGCTAAGCTCCACGGGCTCGCCGTCGCGCCGCAACTGCCGATCGGCGGGATCGAGGGAGAAGCGGTCGAAGCGGAAGCTGTCGGCGGTCATTCTTCAGCAAAACCTCACCACTTGCTCATGCTGCTCATTGGCCGCTCGGGCATAGTGAAAGCCGCATTCGTCGATGGAGGCAAGCTTTGGGAGACATCACGCAAATCGTCGCCGGGGAGCGCTGGCGCATTTGGCGAATCGCAATGTGGGGGTGCGCGGCATTCCTGCTGCTCCTTCCGGCCATTGCGATGCGGCTCACCAACGAAGTGGATTGGGACGGGAGGGATTTCATCACGATCGGCATCATGCTCACAGCCGCTTGCGCGACTTGCGAGCTCGCGGCGAGGGTCAGCAGCAATGGCGCCTATCGAGCCGCCTCCGGAGTTGCGGTAGCGACGGCATTCCTCACCGTCTGGGCGAACCTCGCGGTGGGGATGATCGGAGAGGAGGGCAACGCTCTGAACCTGCTCTTCGGCGGCGTGCTCGCCGTCGCGCTTGCGGGCGCGATCGTGGCGCGGTTCGAGCCCGCGGGGATGGTTCGCGCAATGGTCGCGACCGCCGTAACTCAGGCCGCGGCCGGAGCCGCCGGCCTGTCTACCGATCCTCGCGGCGCCCTCTTCAGCATGGCATTCGCTGCGCCCTGGCTGCTGTCGGCCTTCCTATTCCGCAAAGCGGCGCGGGAGGCTTAGGGCACAAGCACCGTGTCGCGCGCTTCCGGGAGAATGTCGGGATAGTCCAGCGTATAGTGGAGACCGCGGCTCTCGTGGCGGCTGAGGGCGGACCGGACGATCAAGTCCGCGACCTCGACGAGATTCCTGAGTTCGATCAGATCCGGAGTCACTCGAAAATGCGCATAATAATCGCGCACCTCCTGACGCAACATGTCGATGCGATGCTTGGCTCGCTCGAGCCGCTTGGTGGTTCGGACGATGCCGACATAATTCCACATGAAGCGGCGGATCTCGCCCCAAGTCTGGGTGATCACCACCTCCTCGTCGCTGTCCGTTACCCGGCTCTCGTCCCAGGCGCGGATTTCGGGAACTTCGGGCAAATCCACCAGATTCGCCGCGATGTGCCTCGCCGCCGCTTCGCCGAACACGAGACATTCGAGCAGGCTGTTCGAGGCGAGCCGGTTCGCTCCATGCAGGCCTGACTGAGTGACCTCGCCGGCGGCATAGAGTCCTGGCGCATCCGTTCGGCCGTCTAGGTCAACGAATACCCCACCGCAGGTATAATGTTGCGCCGGAACCACCGGGATCGGTTCCTTGGTGATGTCGATCCCAAGCCCCAGCAGCTTTTCGTAAATGTTGGGGAAATGGCTGCGGACGAAATCTTCATCGCGATGGGAGATGTCGAGGTGGACGTAATCCAGTCCCAGCCGCTTGATCTCATGGTCGATCGCCCGGGCAACGATGTCGCGGGGCGCGAGCTCGCCACGCTCGTCGAAGGCCGGCATGAAGCGCGTCCCGCCGCCCTTGACCCCCGGGGGAAGCTTGAGCTGGCCGCCCTCGCCGCGCACGGCTTCGGTGATGAGGAAGTTCTTGACCTGCAAATTGTAAAGGCAGGTCGGGTGAAATTGCATGAACTCCATATTGGAGACCCGGCAACCCGCCCGCCATGCCATGGCAATTCCGTCGCCCGTCGCTCCTCGGGGCGCGGTGGAATACAGATAGGCGCGGCCCGCGCCACCGCTGGCGAGGATCGTCGCCCGGCCCCTTAGAGTTTCCACCCGCTTCGACTTGCGACTGTAGGCGTAGAGCCCGTGCACAGCGCCGCTGGTGGAGAAATTCACGGAATGCCGGCCGGTGATGAGGTCGATTGCGACCATGTCGGGGACGAGCGTGATGTTGGGATGCTTCGCCGCCGCGGTTTCGAGGGCCTGCTGGACGGCGAAGCCGGTCGCATCGGCGACATGGACGATTCGGCGATGGCTGTGCCCGCCCTCGCGCGTGAGGTGCAGCGCGCCATTCTCGCTTGCGAAGGGCACGCCGAGATCGATCAGGTGCTGGATCGCGCGCGGCGCTCCTTCGACCACATGCTCGACGACCTTGATGTCGTTCAGCCCCGCGCCGGCAATCATGGTGTCGTTGACATGCGCCTCGAAGCTGTCGCCTTCCTCGAGTACCGCGGCGATGCCGCCCTGGGCCCGGCCGGTCGCGCCCTCGCTGAGCGCGCCCTTGGCGATGACCGCTACTTTGTGCGTTTCCGCGAGGTTGAGCGCCGCGGTCAGTCCCGCCGCCCCGGACCCGACGATCAGTACGTCGGTGTCGATGCTCATTCGGCGCCCTGGTCGGCCGAGACGAGGCTGAGGAATACGTCCTCGAGATCGGGATCGCGGGTCGACACATCGACGATCGCGAGTCCGTCGGCCGCGAGCGCGCTCAGCACCTGCCCCGCGTTCACCTTGTCCTTGCGAAAGGCGATTTCGAGCGTGCGTTCGTCGATGAGCGTAATCTTTTCGAAGCAGCTGTTGGTGGGCACTTTCGCGATGTCGTGATCGAACGTGACGACCACCGCCTTCTCCTGCGTCTTGGCGACCAGTTCGCGCGTCGGCTCGTTGGCGATCACCCGACCGTGGTGGATGATCGCGATACGGTCGCACAACTCCTCGGCCTCCTCGAGATAGTGCGTCGTAAGGACGATCGTGACGCCCTGGGCGTTGAGCCCGCGCACATAATCCCAGAGCTGGCGGCGCAGAGCGACGTCAACGCCCGCCGTCGGCTCGTCGAGCACGAGGATCGGGGGCGAGTGGACCATTGCCTTGGCGACCAGCAGCCGCCGCTTCATGCCGCCGGAAAGCGTGCGCGAATAAGCGCGCGCCTTGTCGGTCAAATGCATCGCCGCGAGCAGCTCATCGGTTTTGCGCTCGGCCGGCGGCACTCCATAAAGCCCCGCCTGAATGTCGAGCGTCTCGCGGGGAGTGAAGAAAGGATCGAAGATGATCTCTTGCGGTACGACGCCGATCGAACGCTTGGCGTTGCGCGGATGCTCGTCGATATCGAAGCCCCAGATGTTCACCTTGCCGCTGGTCTTGACGACCAGCCCGGCGAGGATGTTGATCAGGGTCGACTTGCCGGCACCGTTCGGTCCCAGGAGGCCGAAGATCTGTCCCCGCGGAACGTCGAAACTCACTTCGCGAAGCGCCTGTTTACCGCCGTCATAGGTCTTGGACAGCGATTCGATGCGGATTGCGGGCTCGTCCATCGTGCTGGGGCGCATAGGAGGGGCGCCATTCAGCGACAAGCGTGCAAGGCAAATCCACGATTAGCGCTAAGCAACAGGGTCACTCCCGAATTAACCGTGCGCCTCTGCCCTGCGCAGGACATGATTGACGCGCGCAAATGCTTGCTTGTTAAGGTAAATTTTACACGAACCTGGCATGTTCAACGGCTAGTGAGATCGGCTCGGCGATACTCATCACCTGATCACGTGCAGGGGTGCGCCGAGTGGACGTTCGCAAATATCTCATCGCCGCGGCGATGGCCGCGGCCGCGATGCCCGCGACCGCTGCGCCCGTGCCGGCAACAACGGACGCCGGCGGCCATGCGCTGATCCTGGTCCCGCTCGACTCTGACCAAGATTGCCGACCTCGACTTCGGGACGGTCATTTCCTCAGGGACTTCGGGCATCGTCGCGATCAACGCGTCGACCGGTGCCAGGACGCTCGCCGGGGGCCTGATCGGCAGTCCGACGGATGTCGGCCATCGCGCCACTTTCGCCGGCGCCGGTTCGCCGAGCCAAGAGGTTCTGGTCACGCTGACCGCGCCGTCCGACCTCGTCAATTCGAACGGCGACAAGATTCAGGTTTTGGCCCTGACCCAGGACGGTTCGCCGCTGCGGACGATCGACCCCGTGACCCGCGCCTTCTTTGTCGGTGTGGGAGGCATCATCCTCGTCGACGTCAATCAGCCGGATGGCGATTACAACGCGACCTTCACCGTCACCGCCAGCTACGAGTGATCTTGTGAGCGGCGTGCGCTGCCCTTAAGTGGCGGCCATGGCTTCGAAAATCCCCCCTCCCGAAGTGATCCTGGTGACCACCGAAAAGGTGGCCTGCGACGGCTCGGGCGAAGTCTCGCCGGACCTCGGCCATCCGCTTATCTATCTCCGCATGGATCCGGAATTGGGGTACGTCGAGTGCGGCTATTGCGACCGGCGTTTCGTCCTTGTGGGGGGACCAGCGGACCCGCAGGCGGCATGAGCACCGCCGATCCCCGCCGCTTCCTCTATCGCAGCCTCGATCCTGACCTCGCGCGGGGGCTCGCGGCCAAACATCTCTCGGCATGCGACGATGGCGAATTATTCCTTCAATATAGTGCGAGCGAAGCGTTCGGTTTCGACGACGGGCGGCTGAAGACCGCGGACTATCACACCAGCTCCGGCTTCGGTCTGCGCGGAGTGACCGGCGAAACCACCGCCTTCGCCCACGCGAACGAGATCAGCGAAGCGGCGATCGAGCGCGCCGCGTCGATGCTGAAACTGCTCGATCCGCGAACCGCCGAGCCCGCCGCATCGCCGCAACGGACCAACCAGTCGATGTACGGACGCCGAGGATCCGCTGAGCCTCGTACCCTTCGCCGAAAAGATCGCGCTATGCGAACGCATCGACGCCGCAGCGCGCGCCCGCGACCCCCGGGTCGCGCAGGTCAGCGTGGCTTTGTCGGCGAGCTGGACGGTGATCGAAATCGTGCGCGCCGACGGCTTCGTCGCTCACGATGTGCGGCCGCTCGTTCGGCTCGGAGTGCAGATCGTCGCCGAACAGAACGGGCGCCGGGAGACGGGCTATCATGGGCTCGGCGGGCGCTATCTTTACGGCAAGCTGTTCGATGAGGCGGAAGGGAACCGAGCGATCGACATCGCGCTCGCGCAGGCGCTGACGAATCTCGAATCGGTTGCGGCGCCGGCGGGTGAAATGCCGGTCGTGCTCGGTCCCGGCTGGCCCGGCGTATTGTTGCATGAGGCGGTCGGCCATGGGCTGGAGGGCGACTTCAACCGCAAGGGCACGTCCGCTTTTTCGGGTCGCATCGGGGAGCGCGTTGCCGCGCCTGGAGTGACGGTGATCGACGACGGGGCGATGTTCCAGCGGCGCGGGTCGCTTACGATCGACGATGAAGGCACTCCGACGCGCAGCACCTGCTTGATCGAGGACGGGATCCTCAAAGGCTATCTGCAGGACCGGCTCAATGCGCGTCTCATGGGCATGGAGCCCACTGGCAACGGCCGGCGCGAAAGCTACGCCCACGCGCCGATGCCGCGGATGACCAACACCTTCATGCTCGCCGGCAAGGACGAGCCCGGCGAGCTCATCGAACGGGTGCCGGACGGTATTTATGCGAAGAGCTTCGGTGGGGGTCAGGTCGACATCACCAGCGGCAAGTTCGTTTTCTCGTGCACCGAAGCCTATCGCATCCGCGGCGGTAAGATCGCCGAGCCGATCAAGGGCGCGACGCTGATCGGCGACGGCCCGACCGTGCTGACTCGGGTCAAGGGCATCGGCAACGATCTCGCGCTCGACGAGGGCGTTGGAGTCTGCGGCAAGGGCGGCCAGAGCATTCCCGCGGGCGTTGGCCAACCGACGCTCTTGATCGACGGACTGACGGTCGGGGGAACCGCTGCGTGAGCGCGGATTGGCGCGCCGACGTCCTCAAATTCTGGTTCGGATTGACCGATGACGAATGGTGGAAGGGCGGACCCGATCTCGACCATCGGATCAAGGAGCGCTTCCTCAAGCTGTGGGCGGAAAAGCGGCAGCTCCCGGTCGACAGCTTCCTTGACGATCCCCTGACGGCGCTTGCCGGAGCGATCCTGTTCGACCAGTTCCCGCGCAACATGTTCCGCGGTCACGCCGATCAATTCGCCACCGATCATCTCGCGTTGGGAATAGCGCGGGACGCGGTCGACAAGGGCTTCGACGAACAGCTGGAGCCGCGCGAGCGACAATTCCTCTACATGCCCTTCGAACACAGCGAGAATCTCGCCGACCAGAACCGTTCGATGCTTCTGTTCACCGCGCTCGGAGACGAGAAGCAGCTCGGCTATGCGAAGAAGCACCACGAGGTCATCGAGCGCTTCGGCCGCTTTCCGCACCGCAATGCGATCCTCGGCCGGGCGCCGCGGCCGGACGAAGTTGCGGCGGGCAAGGTGTTTCCCTGGTGAGCGGTCTCGTCGAGGCGGCGCGCTTCAACTGGGTGTATCAGGCGGAGCTGTTCCGGGTGTTTCTTGAGCAAGCCGGTGTCGAGGCTGTCGTCTTCGACAGCCAAAGTGCAGGCTATTCGGAAGGCGCCATCACCGGAGTGCGCGTCATGGTGCTCGACGAAGACCTCATCGAAAGCCGAAAGCTGCTGCGCGAGTACGAATCCTAGAGCAGGTGCGTGATCGGGCCTGAATCGATGCCCGCATCGCTGAGACGGCGCTCGATCTCCTCCCGCGACGTGCCCCCCTCGCGTTTCGCAAGAGCCGCCGCGAGTGCTGAACGGGTTCCCGATCGGCAGAAAGCCAGCACCTTGCCGTCACCCGCCTCACGGCATGCCAGCTGCATCGCATCGACGTCCGCGGGCCCGATTCCGCGGATGATCGGCAAGAAGCGGTAGGCAATCCCGGCTTCCGCGGCGGCCGCTTCGATGTCAGCGGCAAGCGGCTGACCCGGCTCCTCGAAATCGGGCCGGTTGTTGACCAGCATGGTGATGCCCTGCTCCGCCAGCCCGGCCACTTCATGAGGAGCGATTTGTCCGCTCACCAACGTCTTTTCGTCGAGCTGGCGGATCATGGGTTCAATCTCCTCGTTCCGTCGGCGTGGAAGGCGTCTGTGCGGGCGCCTGAGCCGGCGGAGGCGGCGCCGGCTCCGTCGCGGCCGGCGCGGGCGGTCCGCCGGCAAGGCCATAATAGTCCAGATAGGGTTGGATGCTGGGGTCGTGGCCCGCCCAGCCACGATACATCTCGGCCAGATCGAGCGTGTTGCCACGCGACAAAACCATGTTGCGGAAGCGCTGGCCGTTCTCCCTCGTCAATCCGCCGTGAGTCTCGAACCAGTTGAAGGCGTCCTGCCCGAGCATGCGCGTCCAGGCATAGGCATAATAGCTTGCCGAATAGCCGTTGCTCCAGATGTGGAGGAAATAGCTCGAGCGATAGCGCGGAGGAACGTCGGCCGTGTCGAATCCTCCCTTGGCGAGCGCTTCCGCCTCGAATTTGTCGACGTCCTGGAGAGGAGCGGTCGAGGGAAGCGAATGCCAGTCGAGATCCAGACGCGCGGCCTCCAGCGCTTCGCCGACTTCATAGCCTTGGTTGAAAGTCCGCGAGCGCTTGATCTTGTCGACGAGATCTTGCGGGATCGGCTGCCCCGTCTGGTAGTGAACCGCATAATGCGGGAGGATCTTCGGATCGAGCGCCCAATTCTCGTTGAACTGCGACGGGAACTCGACGAAGTCGCGCGCCACGTTCGTCCCCGACAGCGTCGGATAGGTTTGCGCGGCGAACATGCCGTGGAGCGCGTGGCCGAACTCGTGGAACATCGTCGTCACGTCGTCCCAGCTGATCAGCGCCGGCTGGCCGGGCGCTGGCTTGGTGAAGTTCTCGACGTTGAAGACGAAAGGCTTTGTGTCGCGCAGATAGGATTGATTGACCAGGTTCGACATCCATGCGCCGCCCGACTTGTTGTCGCGCTTCCACGGGTCGATCATGAACAGCGCCAGTTCCTTGCCGTCAGCGTCGTTGACCTGGAACACGCGCATGTCCGGGCTCCACGTCGGAATGTCTTTGCGCTCGGTGAAGGTTAGTCCGTAGAGCTGGTTGGCGGCGTAGAAGACGCCGTCGGTCAGCACCTTGTTGAATTCGAAATAGGGTTTCAGATCGTCGCTGTTGAGCGCGTAGCGCTGCTTGCGGATTTGCTCGGCATAGAAGTTCCAGTCCGCTGCGGTCGGCTGGAAGCTCGCCCCCTGGGCGGCGGCAAGCGCCTTGATGTCGGCCCACTCCTGCCGTTCCTTGGCCGAGACCGCCGGAGCGAGCCGATCGAGGAAGCCGACGGCCGTCGCACGGTCCTTCGCCATCTGGTCGTAGAGGGTATAGTCCGCAAAGTTCGCCGCTCCGAACAGCGCTGCTTTCTTCGCGCGCAGCTGGGCGAGCTCGCTGACGATCGCCCGAGTGTCGTTGGCGTCGCCATGCTCGGCGCGGTTGAGGCTCGCCTCGAACAGCTTCTGGCGCGTGTCGTGGCTGTCCAGCGACTCGAGCGAGGGCTGCTGGGTCGTGTTCTGCAGCGGCAGGACGTATCCCGCGACCTTGCGGTCCTTGGCCGCTTCCTGCGCGGCGGCGAGCTGCTGCTCCGACAGACCGGCGAGCGCGGACGCGTCCGGGACGTTCAGCGCACCCGCCTTGGCTGCTGCCAGCAGCTTTTGGCTGAACGCCGTCTGGAGGGTGCTCAGCTGCTTGTTGATCGCCTTGAGTTCCGCCTGCTTAGCGGGGGGAAGTTCGGCGCCGGCATGGACAAATTGCTTGTAATAGACGTCAAGCAACTTCGCCTGCTCGGGGTTGAGGTTCAGCTCGGCCTGGCGGCCGTGAAGATTTTTGACGCGCGCAAACAATTTTGCGTTGAGGAAAATGAAGTCGTTGTGGGCGGCGAACAAAGGCGCGGTCTTCGTATCGGCGGCCTGCAGCGTGTCGTTGGTGTTCGCCCCATTGACCGCCGAAAAGGCAAGGTTGGCCCGCTCGAGCAGCGCGCCGGACCGCTCCAGAGCGACCAACGTATTGTTGAAGGTCGGCGGCGACGGATCATTGGCGATCGCGGTCACTTCGCGCTTCTGCTGCGCCATTCCGGCGAGCAGCGCGGGCAGATAGTCGCTGTCCTTGATCCTCGAGAAATCGGGCGCCTCGAAGGGAAGCGTGCTCGGCTTGGCGAAAGGATTGGACGCGGGAAGGGTGGCTGAAGCGGTGGCCGCTTTTTTTGCCGGCGCGGCGAACAAGGGTGCGGCGACACAAAGCGCCGCTGTGGCGAGAAGAAGGTTGCGGATCATCAATACTCCCCAAAAAATCAACGACTTCGCTGTTGCCTGAACGACCTGCGGCCTTTCCCGGAGCTGAATGTCAATCGGCCTGCCGCAGCGCCCTTAGCATTGCTTCGCCGTAACGGGCGAGCTTCGTCGAGCCAACACCCTGCACCTGCGATAATTCGCCGAGCGTCTGAGGATTGGTGGCCGCGATCTCGCGCAACGTCGAGTCATGGAAGATGACGTAAGGTGGAACTCCGGCTGCCGCTGCCAGCTCACGCCGGGCGGATCGAAGTCGCTCGAACGACGGATCGACCGGCCCGTCCGCATATCGCTCACGGCGACGCTTTCGGCTTGGCGGAGGAATTGCGATCGTGAGCTCTTCTTCGCCTTTGAGGATCGGCCGCGCGGCAGGGCCGAAGCTCAAGCCGCCATAAGCATCCGAGCGCAATGCGTCCCGCGCGATCAATGCGCGTGACGCGGGCCGAACCAAAGCGAGCTCTTCTTCGGACGCGATTCCGAACACGGACAATCGATGATGGCCGAAGCTGCGCACCTTCTCCGTATCTTTCCCCGCAAGGACGTCCGCGAGGTGGCCGACTCCGAACCGCATCTCGGTACGGAATGCGGCGGACAGCAGCTTGCGGGCGATTTCGGTCGCATCGATCGTCGCCGGCGGATCCATGCAATTGTCGCAATTGCCGCAGTGCTCCGGCGGTGTGTCCCCGAAATGTCTCAGCAGGATCGCGCGTCGACAGCCCGTTGCCTCGACGAAGGCGGCAAGCGCATTGAGGCGGTCGCGCTCGGCGGGGCGGCGATCAGCTTCCACTTCCTGCTCGATGCGCAGGCGTGCGCGGGCGAAGTCCTGGGCCGCCCAAAACAGCCACGCCTCGGCCGGATCGCCATCTCGCCCGGCGCGTCCCGTTTCCTGATAATAGGCCTCGATGCTTTTCGGGATCGCGGAATGGGCGACCAGCCGAACGTCGGGCTTGTCGATACCCATGCCGAACGCAATCGTCGCCGAGATGACCATTTCCTCGGAAGCAACGAAGGCTGACTGGTTGCGGGCGCGGACCCGCGGGTCCAGGCCGGCGTGGTAGGGGAGCGAGGGGCGCCCCTCGCGGCCGAGCGCCTCGGCGATCTTCTCCGCCTTCTCGCGGCTCGGCGCATAGACGATCGCCGGCCCGGGCTGCGTCGCCAGCAGCTGGCGAAGCTGCGTGCTCGTCTGCTCGCGATGACGCACGTGATAGCGGATGTTCGGCCGGTCGAAGCCGGCGACCACCAAGCCGTCCTCCGAAATGCCGAGCTGCGTCAGTATGTCGGCGCGCGTTCGCCGGTCCGCGGTCGCGGTCAACGCGAGCCGAGGAACCTCCGAATGGTCGTCGAGGAGCGATTTGAGCTTGCGATAGTCGGGCCGGAAGTCGTGGCCCCATTCGCTGACGCAATGCGCCTCATCGATCGCGATCAACGCCAGCTTCGCCCGGTCGGCGAGCCTGCGAAATCCGTCGAGCGTCGCCCGCTCGGGCGCAACATAGAGGAGGTCGAGCTCGCCGCTCTTGAAGCGCTGGACCGTCTGCTCCTGGTCGCTGTCGGCGGAGGTGAGCGATGCCGCGCGAATACCGAAAGCCTCGGCGCTTCGGATCTGGTCGTGCATCAGCGCGATCAGTGGCGAGACGATCAGCGCGGTCCCCTCTCGCGCCAGCGCCGGAAGCTGGTAACAGAGCGACTTGCCGGCGCCCGTCGGCATTACGGCGAGCGTATGCTGACCGGCCAGGACACGCGCGATCACCTGTTCTTGAACGCCGCGGAATTGGTCGAAACCGAACGTCTGTTTGAGGATCGTGTGCGGGTCGGTCATGAACTCTTGAAACTTGGGCGGACCGCGCGCTCCGCGGGTGGTCACGTTCCCTAGCTTCGATGCGCGGACGGGGAAAGCCGACTATTCCTCCCAGGCGTCCAGGATCATCTTCTTGATCTGGGGGGAGTTGCAATAGCGACTCGTAAGCTCGGCCTTGCGCTTGTCGAGCTTCGGGCAAGCCTTCGCCATCGCGCTGTCGAGGAATGCCTGACGGTCGGCATCAAATCCTTCCTCTCCAGCGAAGTGGGTGCACGCTTGGGCATCGACGACAAACAGTCGAACGTCAGTCGGCAGGAAGCTGGGAAACGGCTCGTCGAAATAGTCAGTCGCGGGAGATGCAGCGCAGGCGGCGGTGGCGAGCACCAAGGCCGCAGTCGGGACAATATTCTTCGAAATCACGGTCTTTTCCGGAGTGGGTGTGTTAAGCGCCCGTTGAGCCTTTCCAATGCCCGGACGACCTACGCAAGCCCGTAATGTCAGACCGGGGCCATCCAGTTTCCAACTATTCCGCGGCCTCCGCCGTTTCCTCTGCCAACTGCTCCGCCGCCTGGCGGTACCAAAGGTCGGAATAGAGCCCGCCGCGCTCGAGCAGTTCCTCGTGCGTCCCGCGATCGGCGACCCGGCCTTCGTCGAGCACCACGATCTGATCCGCATTGACGATGGTCGACAATCGGTGCGCAATCATGATCGTCGTTCGGCTCTCGGCCACTCGGTCGAGGGTTGATTGGATCGCCTGTTCGGTGCGGCTGTCGAGCGCGCTCGTGGCTTCGTCGAGGACCAGGATCGGCGGATTCTTGAGCAGGGTGCGCGCGATCGCCACGCGCTGCTTCTCTCCGCCGGAGAGCTTGAGGCCGCGCTCGCCGACCATCGATTCATATTGGTCGGGAAGCGCGTCGATGAAATGGTCGATTGCGGCGCCTCTTGCTGCCTTCTCGATCTCAGGCTGCAAGGGTTCGGCTTTACCGTAGCCGATGTTGTAGCCGATCGTGTCGTTGAACAGCACCGTGTCCTGCGGAACGATGCCGATCACGGCGCGCAAGCTCTTCTGCGTAACATCGGCGATGTCCTGATCATCGATGAGGATTCGGCCAGAGGTGGGATCGTAGAAACGGTACAGCAGCCGCGCTATCGTCGACTTGCCCGCGCCCGACGGGCCGACGATCGCGCAGCTGGTTCCAGCGGGGATGTCGAGGTCCAGACCGCGCAAAATCTCCCGTTCCGGCTCGTAGCCGAAATGCACGTCGGCGAAACGCACCTGCCCTCGGCCGACATGCAGCGGTTTCGCGTCCGGCCTGTCGACCACTTCGGCCGGAGTGTCGAGCAGGTCCCACATCGCCTCCATATCGATCAGTCCCTGGCGGATCGACCGATACACCCAGCCGAGCATGTCGAGCGGCCGGAACAGCTGCATCAGCAGCGAATTGACCAGGACGACGTCGCCGGGCGTGAAGCGACCCTTCGTCCAGCCCCAGACGGTGAAGATCATCGCTCCAGCCATCATCAGGTTGGTGATGAAGGCCTGACCGATATTGAGCCACGCCAGCGAAACCTCGTTGCGGACCGCGGCGCGCGAATAAGCGCCGACGGCATCCTCATACCGTCTCGCCTCGCGATCCTCGGCTCCGAAATATTTGACGGTCTCGTAATTCAGCAGGGAATCGACCGCCCGCCCAATCGCCTTGTTGTCGACATCGTTCATCTGCCGCTGAAGGTGCGCGCGCCAGTCGGTCACCTTGCGGGTGAAGGTGATGTACACCGCGACCATCACCAGAGTGGCGGCGACGAGGCCAGCGCCGAATTTTACCAGGAAGATGATGCAGATTGCGCCGAGCTCGATCACCGTCGGGGCAATGTTGAACAGGAGGAAATAGAGCATCATGTCGATGCTCTTCGTCCCCCGCTCGACGATCTTCGTCAGCGAGCCGGTGCGCCGTTCGAGGTGAAAGCGCAGACTGAGATCGTGGACGTGGCGGAAGACCGTTCCGGCCAGTCGGCGCGCGGCATCCTGCCCGACCTTCTCGAACAAGGCATTGCGCAGATTATCGGAGAGGACTCCGGCGAAACGCGCGGTGGCGTAGCCGGCGACGAGGCCCGCGACGACGCCGAAGGCCGCGGTGCGTTCGGACATGCCGTCAATCACCGCCTTGTAGGCGAAGGGCATGAGCAGCACGGCCGCCTTGCCGGCAAGCACCAGCACCACAGCGGCGACAACCCGGACCTTGAGCTCCGTTTGATCCTTCGGCCAGAGCATCGGCAGGAAGCGCCACAGCGCGCGGAACCCGCCACTCGGCTTTTGCTGTGCTGTGGTCCCGCCTGCCATGTTCCTAAGGTAGGAGCCTGCATCACCCGCCGCAAACCTCGGCCAGGCCGTGGAACCGGGAATGCGTGTGACGGTTCCTCAGTGCATGAAGGTGCTGAAGCTACTCAAGAAAAAGCCCAAGCTGAAAGGCGGAAGCCGAGGCAAGCTGGCCAAGGATCGAGACCTCAACCAGGCGACCGCCGACGAGTTCGAGCGGGAGGGCATGGGAATCGCGCCGAAGGAATAGGCCGATCGCTGCTGGCGCCGATCGGAATGAGGATGAACCGATGTCTGACGTCATGGAACCGATGATCCACGAGGATCAACTGCCCGGACACGAGAGCAAGCTGGAGCCCAAGCCGGACTGGAGGCCGCGGTACAAGGGTTCGGACCGGCTCAAGGGCAAGGTCGCGCTCATCACCGGCGCGGACAGCGGCATCGGCCGGGCAGTCGCGGCCCTGTTCGCTCGGGAAGGGGCGGACGTCGCTATCCTTTACCTGTGCGAGCATGATGACGGCGCAAGATCCAAGGAAATCGTCGAAGAGGAGGGCCGCCGCGCCATTACGATTGCCGGCGACATCGGCGACAAGGACTTTTGCCGGCGCGCGGTGAAGCAGACGGTCGACGAGTTCGGCCGCCTCGACATCCTCGTGAACAATGCCGGCGAGCAGCATTTCGACAAGGACATCGGCGACATCACCGAAGAGCAGCTCCGGCGGACCTTCCAGACCAACATCTTCGGCATGTTCTATCTGACCCAGGCCGCGGCACCTCACCTGAAAGAGGGATCGACGATCATCAACTGCACGTCGGAGACGATGTACGCGGGCTCGCCTGGCCTTCTCGATTACAGCGCTACGAAGGGGGCGATCACCGCTTTCACGCGCTCGCTTGCCTTGAATCTGGTCAAGAAGGGCATTCGAGTGAATGCGGTCGCGCCGGGTCCCATCTGGACTCCGCTCAACCCCTCGGGCGGTCAGCCGCCGGAAAAGATCCCCGAGTTCGGCAAGGATACGCCCATGGGCCGCCCCGGTCAGCCGAACGAGGTTGCGCCGTCCTTCCTGTTCCTCGCCTGCGAGGATTCGAGCTACATGACGGCCCAGGTGCTGCACCCTGACGGCGGCGACACGACGTCGAGCTGAGTCCGGTTGGGAAATTTCGCCAACTGACGGCGTAGGACGCTAGCGATTCTCGCCATCTAATAACTGCGTGTATTGAAAAAGCACGACTTTTTGCAATTGGCACGCCTCCTGCATTGATATTGGCATGGACCCGGTGGTCGGGTTCGCCAACGATGAAAGGGGTTCTTCGATGTACGCCACTTTTGCTTCCGCCCGCGCAAACGCCACTGTGTTCGCCGGTGCCTTCATCTCCGCGCTTCTCCTCGTGTCGGCCGCCACTTCGCTGCCGATCGCCTGAAGCCACTCAACAACAAGGAAACCGAAATGAACGGACGTTTCCTGATCAACCGGCGCGACGCCAAGGTTATGGGCGTCGCCGCCGGGATCGCCGATTATACGGGCGTCGATCCGCTGATCATCCGCCTGGCATTGGTCGCATTGACGCTGCTCACCGGACCGGTGATCATCCTTTTCTACCTGCTAACGGGCTGGCTGGCGCCGCAGCAATAGGGGCGGGCCGCTCTTCCCTGCCGGCCTTCCAATACCCATCATGCCGGAGTGAGCGATCCTTATCATCTCCAGCGCTTCGTCGATGCCCAGGATGGCATCTATGCGACTGCCCTGGCCGAACTCCACTCAGGCGCCAAGCAAAGCCACTGGATGTGGTTCATCTTTCCCCAGCTCGCCGGCCTCGGCCTCAGTCCTACCGCGCAATATTTTGCCATCGGCTCCCTCGAGGAGGCACGCGCCTTTCTTAGCCATCCCTCGCTTGGATCGAGGTTACGCGAATGCGTTGAGGCGATCCTGCGCTGGGCGGCCCGAACCTCCGCCGAACAAATCCTTGGCCCCATCGACGCCTTGAAGCTGAGGTCGAGCCTGACCCTGTTCGACAGGATCGAGCCGGACGGCATTTTCGCTGCCGGCCTTGGAGCTTTCTTCGCCGGCGAACGCGACGAACGCACGCTCGCGCTTTTGGCGGCCGCGCGCTAGGGTGGCGGCTGAAGGAGAATCGCATGCGCAGGTTTCTGTTCGGCTTTGCGGCGATGGCCTTGATTGCCGCTCCAGCGTCGGCCGCGCTCAAGGCGGGCGACAAGGCCCCCGACTTCACGACAATCGGCGCCGTGGGGGGCAAGGAGTTCAAGCTTCACCTCGCCGACCAGCTCAAGAAGGGCCCGGTGGTCCTCTATTTCTTTCCCAAGGCCTTCACGAGCGGATGCACGGCGGAAGCGCATGCGTTCAGCGCTTCGATCGGCGATTTCAGGAAAGCCGGCGCGCAAGTGATCGGCATGTCGGCCGACGATCTTAAGACCTTGCATGATTTTTCCGCCAAGGAATGCCGCAGCGCCTTCCCGGTAGCGACGGCGAGCCCGGCAACGCAAAAGGCCTATGACGTCGCCTGGGCGGCGCATCCCGGGATCACCACGCGGACCTCTTACGTCATCGACAAGAGCGGCAAGATCGTGATGGTCCACGACGACCTCGATTTCAGCCAGCATGTCGCCAAGACCTTGGCCGCCGTCAAAGCGCTGAAATAAGGTTCATGCGGGGGGCGCTCATTGCTGCGCTGGTTGCGTTTGCGGGCGGAGCGGCGGCGCAGCCCTCCGCATTCTCCTATGAGCCGAAGCCGCGCTGGGCCGAGGATCCGGAGACCGAAGTGGTCTGCGAGGCGATCCGCAACGAATGTGTGGGCCAGCTCAAGGACGGTGAGATCGAGACCGACTGGAGCTATGCGGAGCTGTACAACGCCGACGGAATGCTCGTCGGCCTGCGCTCGCTGGGTTCGACCGGTTGCAAGCCGCTCGACGAGCATCTGTTGCTCGGCCAGCGTCATTTCCGCACCGTCTTCACGAAGGAGGGCCAGCCGGATCTCGACGATATTGCGGTTGAGCTGGCCCCGGGCACTCCGCGGGACTCGGTTCGTCTGGTGAAGCGCGGAACGACCTCCGTCTCGATCGGCTGCTGAAGTTATGACGGAACCGTGACGCTTTTCGAACGCTTTGCCTTCGCCATTCGCCAACACAGGGAAAAACGCATGAAACTCACGACCAGTCTGGCCGTCGCTGTCGGTCTCGCCGCCCTCGCCGGCTGCAACCAAACTCCGCAGGAAAATGTGGCCGACAACATCGAAGCCAATGCCGAGAACGTCGCCGAGAATATTGAGGCCAATGCCTCGAACGTCTCCGAAAACATCGAGGCCAACGCCGAGAATGCGGCCGACAATGTTCAGGCCAATGCCGAGAATGCAGCCGACGCGGTTCGCAACGGTCAATAGAGCGACGACGAACGCCGACTGACTTCAAGCGGGAGGCGCGTTGAAGACGAAGGGCGCCCGCGGTGCGGACGCCCTTCCTGTACATAGGGCCTGGCCCCCAAAAGATCAGCGAATCTGGACCCGGACCAGTGGACGCGCCGCGTGGCGCAGGACGGGCTGATAGCGGAGGCGAATCCGCTCGATGTCGCGACGGTTGCCGCGCAGGTCGACCGACCGGGTGCAGGTGCCGCCGGCGATGATCGAGCGCGTCGCCACATCCTGCCGGTGGCCGTTCGCGAAGCGGATCTGGAAATCGCGCAGATTGAGCGGAGCGTTCATCGCGCAGACCCTCACGGCGCGCTGGCGCGTGAAGCCCGGCAGATAGATGTTGTCGGTGTCGCGGCCGTCGACGCGCTTGACAGCGATCGTTCGCCAGCCGTGGTCGTTCCAGCGCTGCGCCTCGGCCGGAGCCGCCGTCAGCATGGCCAGTGCCGCGGCGGAAAGGATGATCGGTCGGTTCAAGCTGTCCTCCTGATCTTGTGTTTGCGGGCATGATAACGGCGCTAGGCGCCCGGGCGTTCCCGGCCGGCGCGACGGCTGAAGGTTGAGAAGAGACGGGAGGACTGGGGCGTCAGTCTTCGTTGAGACTGCTTCGCTCGTGCTGCGGCAAATCAGGATTGATCATGTCCCAGCTGATCTTGTGCTCGATCCAGATTTCGGCGGTCGGCGGGAAGAGATCGGGTTCGTCGAGGGTGCCGGTCGTAATGTCCATGTGGGCCGGGCGCGAGGAACGGCGATAGCCGACCAGGCTGCCGCAATCCCTGCAATGCAGCCATTCGAGGCCGGGCGACGAGGAATAGGCCAGCGGATAGCCCCACAGCCATTCGAAGTCGGCGATGTCGAACACCGCCCAGGCGACGTTGGTGCCGCCGCTCGCCCGCCGGCAGGATCGGCAGTGGCAAAGCGTCGCCGCCACGGGCTTGCCTGAGATCCGGTAGCGAATCGCGCCGCACAGGCAGCCGCCTTCGGCAGAGTCGGTCATGCGCTCTCCTACTCCCACCCGGTCAAACGCAGCAAACCGCAGCGCGCCTCACGCTGGATAGCTCTCGGTCGGCTCCGCTGGTATCGCCCGAGCCGACCATGCATCCCGTACCGGAATATGAAGCGGCATCGGCCGAGCAATTCCGCAGTGAGATCCTTCCGCTCGGGAAGCCGGCGGTGCTTTGCGGCCTCGCCGCGGACTGGCCCTTGGTCGCCGCCGCGCGGGAGAGCGCGGAAGAGTGGATCGCCATGCTGTCGGACCGCGCCAGCGGGGAGCCGGTCGAGATCATCCGCACCGACCCGGAAAATGAGGGTCGCTTCCATTACGCGCCTGGCGGCAACGCGCTGAACTTCGTTCGCGGGCGAGCGGACCTGCGGGTTTTTCTCGCGGCCCTGGTCGAACAATCCGGTTTGCCAACGCCTTATGCGATGGTCGTCCAAGGGCTGCTAGCGGACCGCCACATCCCCGGCTTTGCGGCTTCGCACCCGATGCCGCTGGTCCCGGCCGAGACGGAACCGCGGGTGTGGATCGGCAATGCGTCGAAGGTCGCGACCCACAACGATCCGGTCGACAATGTCGCGGTGGTCGTTGCCGGACGCCGCCGGTTCACCCTGTTCCCGCCCGAGGCAGAGCCCGACCTTTACATGGGCCCGGCGCATCCGACGCCGGCCGGAACTCCGGTCAGCATGGTTCACGTCACCGCTCCGGATTTCGAGCGCTTTCCGCGTTTCGCGAAGGCGCTGGAGGTTGGGTTCCAGGCGGAGCTTGGCTCCGGGGATGCGATCTTCATCCCCAAGGCGTGGTTCCATCATGTGGAGGCGCTCGAGCCGTTCAACATGCTCGTCAATTATTGGTGGAGCTCGGCGGCGGACCGATAGCCGAGGTGGTCAGTCGATGATCTCCGCCCCCTCGCCCTTCAGTCGCTCCAGATTGTCGCGCATTTCCTTCAGCCGTTCCGAAGAATGGCCCTCCCATTGCTCGACCTCGCCGACGACCCGCAGCGGATCGCGGCTGCGGTAGGATGCGGTCATATTGCCGGGGAATTTCTTGTCGGTGAGGTTGGGATCGTCTTCGAACGGACCGGTCGGCTCGACGATGTAGATCCGTCCCGGCGCATCGCCCCGGGCGAGCTCGGCGCCCCAGGTCGCGGCATCGAGGGTGGCGCTGAAATAGATGTGGCTGAGCTTGCGCTCGACGAAATTGCTGCCGAAGCCGGGACCGATCAGGTCGCCGACTTTAAGATCGGCCTTGGTGCCGTGGTAGAAGATCGTGCCGGGCGGGACGTCCATCGCGTACATCAGCTCGCCAACTCCTCGGCCATCGTCATCCAAGGCTCGAACAGCTTCGGTTGATCGCCGGACAGGTTCTTGCGCATTTCGGCGTTCGGCGTGCCCAGCACCTCGCCGGTGACGGTCGCGGTTTCCATAAGCGGCGCCATCAAATGGCCGATGTTGGCGAAATGCTCCAGCGCGGCGTCGGCGTCGCGATAGCGCTCGAACACGATCGCCTCGCTCTCATCCTCGTTGAAGAAAATCTCATACTGAAGCGTTCCGCGGTCCTTGGTCCGGACGATCTCCATCGCCTGCTCCGTCAGCCGCTTCCATTCCTCGATCTTGCCGGGGTGGAACTTGACCCGCGCGATCCCCTTGATCTCTTCCATTGCTGCCGCTCCCTTCGAAAGACCTTCGGGAGGCCAAACCGGCTGAACCTTCGTTGGGTCCCGGACTGCAGGACAGCGAAAGGTAGGAGCCGCGCTTACTAACGGCTATGAGACCTATCACGAGGCGCTTTCGCGCCCAGCAGGAGAGCAAGGATGGCCAAGGGACAGCAAAGATCGAACAAGGAAGCGCGCAAGCCCAAGAAGGCCAAGGCGAAGACGATCGCGGCCAACCCGTCGCAGAAGAGCGGCCCGCGCGGCCTGGAGAATCTGAAGAACGACTAAGAGAGCCGCCGAGCGCGGGATTTACTCCCGCGCCGGCACGTCGTAACCAGGTTGCATGACCTCCGTCCGCATCCTCGTCGACGCCGACGCCTGCCCGGTGAAGGAAGAAGTCTATCGGGTCGCGTTCCGGCGGGGGGTGCCGGTGCGAGTGGTCAGCAACATGCGGATGCGCGTTCCCGAACATCCCTTGGTCGAGCGGGTGCTGGTGTCCGACGCCTTCGACGCCGCTGACGATTGGATCGCGGAGCAAGCGGACGAGCGGACTGTGGTGATCACCGGGGACATCCTGCTCGCCGACCGCTGCCTGAAAGCGGGCGCGACCGTCATCGGCCACAACGGCAAGCTGTTCACCAGCGCGAGCATCGGCGGAGCCATTGCGACCCGGGCGATCATGGCCGATCTGCGCGCGGGCGGCGATGCGGTGGGCGGGCCTGCTCCGTTCGCCAAGGCGGACCGGTCACGGTTCCTGCAAGCGCTGGATGAGGCGCTGGTGCGGTTGAGCCGCTAGCGGAGCGTTACGCGGCCTGGGAAGTGTTCCGATGCGCGAAGGCCGGCACCGCTTGCGGATGGAGGCCGTGGAGGGTGCAAACCAGCTGACGACCGAACAGTTCGAGGCAATGGAGGCTCCGGCCTTCGTCGCAGCAAAGGTCGAGGTCGAAGGCGCGCCAATGGGCGTTGGGGTCGCGCGAATACTGCCCCAGGACGTCGAAATGCTCTTCCCATTCGGCTCGGCCATATCGCACGCGAACCGCATCGGGCAGAGCCCAGTAAAAGGTATCCCGCGCAGTAATTCCAAACAGCTCGACCGAAGCGTCATCGATGAAGTGCGGCAGCTCCTCGATCTCATCATCGAGCAACAGGTCGCGGGCGTGCATGACGAGCTGGCGCTCGACTGCCGCGACAGACGGCAAGTGACGAAAGACGATGCGGGTCATGCATCGTGAATCGATGAGATTCGAGAGTGTTCCATCGGCCGTGAATTGGTTCGGGATCGGCGGTGTGATCGCGACGCGGGCGGGCGTGGTGGACCTGCGCTCGGCGCTGGAGTGACCGGCGCGCCGGCGCCCTTCGCCAAGGCGGACCGGTCACGGTTCCTCAAGCGCTGGGTAAGGCGCTGGTGCGGGTTGTGAAGTCCTGAGCCGTCCGATCGATGCGCCCACGGACTGTTCGTAAAGTCGGAAGCGGGGGCGCGCCGAACGCGGCCGGCGCACCCCGTCGAACGCTCACGTCACCGGCTGCGGGATCCGCATCTCCTCGACCTGGTTGATGCGGCCGGTCACCTGGGCTTCCTCCAGCGTGTCGGCATATTCCTGCACGCTGTTCGAGCTTCCCGTCCGGGTCGACGTGGATCACGTGACAGAATTGTGCGGAAAGCTCCTTGCCGGTCGCCTTGTTCCTGCCGCGGTAGCGGCCGGTGCCGATGACATAGTCGCCGGCATCGAGCAGCTGTTCGAGCTCGACCCGGAAATTGTCGAAATCGCGCTGGGTCGGCGCGAACACGCCGTCGCGGACCGCCGCGAAGCTGCGGTAGGGGTTACCGCCGGAATAGAGGGAGTTCTCCGCCTCGTTCCATAGGATGTCGCGGCTGCATCCCTTCTCAAAGGCGTCCATATCGCCACGGGCAAACGCCTCGTAGAGGCCGCGCATTGCTTGCACATTCTTGTCTGACATTGGAATGTCCCCAATGACCTGACGCGGCGCGTCGCGTCGGCGGACGGAATGTCCGGCGGCGGGGCCGCGATACCGACTCGCCAAATAAGCTGACGGCGCGGCTTATAGCACTTCCGGCAGTCGCGGGAGCGACCTTAGTCGGTGGCGGGGACGTAAAGCTCGCCACCTTCGTCGTGGAAGCGCTTGCTCATCTCGGCCATGCCGGCTTCGGCGTCTCCGCGGGTCTCTGGGCCCCCTCCACCAAGCTGCGCTTGGTCCCCCTCGCCGTCCCGGGGAGGATTTAGGCGGGCGAATTCGCGGACCTCCTGCGTGATCTTCATCGAGCAGAATTTGGGGCCGCACATCGAGCAGAAGTGGGCGGTCTTCGCGCCCTCCGCCGGGAGCGTCTGGTCGTGGAAGGCCTCGGCCGTGTCCGGGTCGAGGGAGAGGTTGAACTGGTCGCGCCAGCGGAAGTCGAACCGCGCTCGGCTGAGCGCATCGTCGTGGAGGCGCGCCGCCGGGTGGCCCTTCGCCAGGTCCGCCGCGTGGGCGGCGAGCTTGTAGGTCACGACCCCGACCTTCACGTCGTCGCGGTCGGGGAGGCCGAGGTGCTCCTTGGGCGTGACGTAGCAAAGCATCGCCGTTCCGAACCAGCCGATCATCGCCGCTCCGATCGCGCTGGTGATATGGTCGTAGCCCGGGGCGACGTCGGTGGTCAGCGGGCCCAGGGTATAGAAAGGCGCCTCGCCGCAGCTTTCCAGCTGCCTATCCATATTCTCCTTGATCTTGTGCATCGGCACGTGGCCGGGGCCCTCGATCATTACCTGGACATCGTGCGCCCAGGCCTTCTTCGTCAGCTCGCCCAGTGTGAACAATTCCGCGAACTGCGCTTCGTCGTTCGCGTCCGCGGTGCTTCCGGGGCGAAGGCCGTCGCCGAGGCTGAAGGCGATGTCATAGGCCTTCATGATCGCGCAGATTTCGTCGAAGCGCTCGTAGAGGAAGCTCTCGCGGTGGTGGGCGAGGCACCATTTGGCCATGATCGATCCGCCGCGGCTGACGATCCCGGTGACGCGCTTGGCGGTGAGCGGGACGTAGGGCAGGCGGACTCCGGCGTGGATCGTGAAATAGTCGACGCCCTGCTCGGCCTGCTCGATCAACGTGTCGCGGTAGACTTCCCAGGTCAGGTCCTCGGCGATCCCGCCAACCTTCTCCAGCGCCTGGTAGATGGGGACGGTGCCGATCGGCACGGGCGAGTTGCGGACGATCCACTCGCGCGTGTCGTGGATGTTGCGCCCGGTCGACAGGTCCATGACCGTGTCCGCGCCCCAGCGGATAGCCCACACCATCTTGTCGACCTCGGCCGCGACGTCGGAGGCGACGGCGCTGTTGCCGATGTTGGCGTTGATCTTGACCAGGAAGTTGCGGCCGATCGCCATCGGCTCGCTTTCCGGGTGATTGATGTTGGAGGGGATGATCGCGCGGCCTCGAGCGACCTCGTCGCGAACGAATTCGGGGGTGACGAAGTCGGGGATGGAGGCGCCGAAATCCTCGCCGTCCGCCCTTCGACTATGCTCAGGACTAGCGGAGTCCATTAGAGCTTCGCGGCCCATGTTCTCGCGGATCGCGACATATTCCATTTCGGGTGTGACGATCCCGCGCCGGGCGTAATGCATCTGGGTGACATTGGCGCCGGGCCGGGCACGGAGCACTTTCCGGCGGACATTGGGGAAGGGCGAAACGCCGCCCGAACGATCGGGACCGAGCTGGCCATTGTCCTCCGGTCGGACTTCCCGCTGGACCACCTCCTCGACATCGCCGCGCGATCGGATCCAGTCCCGCCGAAGCTCGGGAAGGCCGGCCATGATGTCGATGCGCTGCACCGGGTCGGTGTAGGGTCCGCTGGTGTCGTAGAGGACGACCGGCGGCTCGCCGGACGAGGGCTCGAGGTCGACAGCGCGCATCGCCACCCTGCGATCGCCGACGTGGATCTTGCGCGAGCCGCGGATCGGCCCGGTCGTCACTTTGAGTTCGGTTCTGGCAGGCGCATCGGCCATCTTGTGACTCCTCCCTACGCCGGTGTGAGCCGGATCAGGTTCAACGGGTCCCGGCGATTGCACGCCGATCTCAGCCGCCTCCCGACGGCTCCCCAGGGAAGAATCGTCCTTAGGACCGGAAAGCGCCGCGCGCTAGGCCAGCACGCGGCGCTCCTGCCTCGCCAATTCGTCGGCTAAGCCTATTTCTTGCGCGTGTTCGCAGCCTGTGCGGCCTGGCGCTCGGTAGCGCTGATCGTCCCGTCGTGGTTCGTGTCGAGCTTGTCGAAACGCGAAAGAATGGGCGCCCGGTACTCGTCGCCGCTGATTTTGCCGTCCTTGTTCGAGTCAAGCTGAGCCAGCAGGTTGGCGCCGTTGGGCGGGTTGGCCGACTTGGTCGGAGCGACGGCCATGAATTCCGCCTTGCTCAGCTGGCCGTCCTTATTGGTGTCGAGCTTATTGAACTCGCCTTCGACCTTCGTCCGCACCGCCCCAAGGCGCTGCTGCTGGACCTTGCCTTCGGCTGCCTGAAGCTCGGCGGCGCTGAGGCTGCCGTCGCCATTGGTATCGATCGCCTTGAAGTTCGTATCGAGATTCTTTTGAAGCGCGGCCCGGTTGGGTGGGGTTTGTGCAGCCCCGGCGGGCTTGCCCGAGCCCTGCTGCGCGGCGGCGGTCGCCAGCGCTGGCGCGGCGCCGAGCGCGAGGACAGCGGCTAGCGGAACGTGAAATTTCAACACTCGTATCTCCCCTGATGTTGGGAATGAAAGCTCCTGGCGGCCCTCCCGATAACGAGTCGAAGGGGCGCCGTCGACCGCCCCTTTTTGTGCGGGGCACCTTGCTGCGAACTGAACTGCGGAACGTCGGGGGGCCAAAGCCACCCCAGATAGCATCAGAGTCGCGTGTGCACTCGCGCGCGAAACCGCTTTCATTGGCGGATTCCCGACTGTTGCGCCGCCGCCACAGGGGCAACAGCAAAAAGCGCCTAATCCCAACCGGGATCAATTTTTCCGCTTTGCTTTTGGCGAAATCGCGGGATAAGCCATCCTCACGGGAATGTTCCGTCTGGGGGCGGACTGCGTCGCGTGTCGAGGCGCTGTCCAATCGTGGTCCTTCGGAAGGGGCAATCCAGGTAGTAATCAAAGTCCGCGGTCGCGGCTTAAACAGGGGATACATAAATGACGACCTCGCACCGGCGTATTGCACTTCTCACGGGTGCCTCACTCGCAGCGCTTGGGCTCGCGACGCCCGCAATAGCAGCGCCTCACGACGGATTGGCGGACGGGACATATGCGGGCGATACGGCCGTCACTCCCACCGTCGAGCTCTGCGACCTCGCAACGCCGGCAGGCAGTCCCTGCTTCTTCGGCGTCATCGATACGGTCGGACCGGCGGCGACGGCCCTTGTAACGTCGACCGCAAACGGACAGATCGTTCATCTCCCCGGCACGACCGGCGGCACGCTGACCAACTCCGGCAGCGCGGAAATCGGCGCGATCGCATCGGCGACCTCCGCAGCCGGCGGCGCCGCGGCGAACGCTGTCGTTACGTCAGCCATCGTCCAGTTCGCGACGGGCGCTGGCGATGTTGACTTGCTGGTCGACAATAGTGGCACGCTCACCATCGACGCGCTTGCGTACGCTTCGGGCACCGCCGCGGCGGCGAACGCTGTGGTTGACGGCGGAATCGCTCAGATCGCCGTCGGCGCTGGCGATGTCAGTGTCACTCTGTCGAATCCTGCAGTGGGCACCGGCACGACGGCGGCAGCAGGCGCGATCAACATTACGGCTCACGCAGAAGCGCATGCAACCGCCGCGGCAGCGGCAAACGCTTCAGTTGGTACCGGCGCGATTAGCCAATTCGCATTCGCTTCCGGCTCGGCTGCGGCCGCCATCAACAACGGCGGCGCAATCAACATCTCCGCCTACGCAAGTGCTGCGGCGGTGACCGGTGCTGGAACGACCGCAGTGGCAAACGGCCCGGCGGCCGCTCTCGCCCACGTTGGCGCGACCGCCCTATCCAACAGCAGCGGCGCGATTCAGCAATTCGCATTCGGTAGCGCCGCGAACGCCAGTCTCGCCAACACGGGCACGGTGAACATCACCGCGCTCGCCAACGCTACGGGAACTGTGGCTGCGGCAACTGCCGAAGTCTTTAATGCAGTCCACCAATCGGTCGGCGCGACCAACGGCTTCGCCACCGCCCGAGTTTACAACACGGGCACAATGTCGTTTGCGGCGACCGCGAATGCCAATGCGACTGGATCGGCAGCCGCGACTGCATTCAACGCCTGGGCGATTCACCAGTTCGCGACCGCGACCAACGGCAAGGCGATTGCGTCGGTGAGCAACACCGGCACGGTGGCGGTTCTCGCCAATGCGAACGCGGCCGGCGCCAACGCGCAGGCCGTGGCTGTGGCCGCGGGTGTGTTTCAGTCAGCCGCAGCGACTGGCTCGCACACCACTGTCGTTGGGACCGGTACGACCGCAGCGACCGTGACTGTTCCGGCTCTCGGCTCGGCGATCTTCATCAATGGCGGCGCGTTCAACGTTTCCGCCATCGCCAACGCGGTCGGTGGCACTGGCACAACGCTGGCGCCAGGCACGGCGGCGGCCGTTGCACAGGCGGTCGGCGCGCAGCAGATCGCAGATGTTGCCGTCTTCTCCAACACCGGCACATTCAGCGTCCTTGCTTCCGCGAACGCCACGGCGGGAACGACGGCGGGCACCGCTCTTGCGAACACCGCGGTCGCGCAGGCGGTCGCGGTCGGAGTGATCCAGGCGGCGAGCTCGAACAATTTCGTCAACAGTGGCACGTTCAACGTGACGGCGAACGCGCACGCATCCGGGGCGACCGGAATCGCGGCCGCCCAAGGGGTCGGCTACATCGCTAGCACGGGCACGCTCAACGTCGTGAACAACGGTGCGTTCAATGTCGCGGCGAACGCGACGGCGCCGGTTACCGCGGTCGCTCAGGCGATCGGCATGGCGGCGACGGGTACGACGATCAGTGGTTCGATCACCAACTCGGGGACGATCGCTGTCGTGGCGAACGCCGCTGGCGGCACCTCGACACGGACGACCATCACCGGGGTCGGCACGACGGCGACGACGATCACAGTGGTGGCTGCGAATAGCACGGCCAACGCGACGGGCATCTTGATCGCGGGCACGACGGTCGACGCGACGGTCACCAACAACGGCACGATCAGCGTCGACGCGATCACCGCCAACGGCGATGCAGTTGACGACCCGCTCGATCTGAACCCTCCCGTTGCGACAGCGTACGGCATCCACGCGGTCGGCGGGGCTTTGCTGGGACCGGTCTTCACCATTAACAATGCGGGCGACATCATCGTTCGCCAGAGCGGTGACGGTGGAGCAACCTGGCATCGCGGCATGGCGATCGACGTTGCCGGAGATTTCACCGGTGGTGGCGGTCTTCTCAACCCGACGGTGATCAACCTTCTGGGCGGCAACATCTACGGCCACATCGACATCAATCCGGGCGACGTGATCAACGTCACGGACGATGAGACGTCGTTCGACGGCATCGTCAATCCGGAGTTCCTGCCGGCCGGGGGCGTCACCACGCTCACGCTCGACAGCGGCCTGTTCGGTGAGGGCGTCGTCAACATCAACAACGGCGGCACCTTGGTCCTGCGCGACCGGCGCAACGACCCGGACTTTGCCGACCAGTACGACGGCCCGTCCTACTTGTTCATCGACACGCTCGACATGCGGGCACCGATCGTAGTTCCGCCAGCGACAAGCGCGCCGGGGACGATCGCCTTTGAGCTGTCACCGACTGGGTTCGGCGACCAGGATCCTGGCACCTATCCGCAGGTGTTCGCCAACACGGCGCACATCGACGGCTCGCTGGAGGCGCGTTTCGTGACGCCCAACGGCCTGGTCGACGACCTGTTCTACGACAATGTCATCGACGCCAACGCCCTCGACGGCACGTTTGACACGTGCGGCATGAGCATTAACGGGCTGGATACTTCGGGCTCGCTGCTCCTCGACCTCGAGTGCATTTACGACGCGAACAACAACGTCGACCTGGCACTCACCCGCTCGGCGTTCAACAGCGTTGCTGGCCTCAACCGCAACGGCTTCGCGGCGGCTTCGGGTCTCGACTGCCTCTTCGACACCGCCTTGACCGGTGGTTTCGCGGATCTGCTTGCCGACCTCTTCCTGTTCACGGATCCGGTCAACTACAACATCGCCTTGAACCAGCTGGCTGGCTCGAGCTACGCCAACTATCTGCAGTCATTCCCGTCACTGGGCGTGCACTACAACGACCTCCTCGCCAACGCGACGAACTGCGAGGTTCCGGCGCTCGCCGGCTCGGTGCTCGAGTGCCGCGCGGGAGGCCCGATCCACGTTTGGGGTCAGGCCGACTATCAGTGGCGCAAGGCTGATGGAGACAACGAGGCGGGCACCACCAAGTCGCGCCGTCTCACCGGTCTCCTCGGCGTCGATGCCAGCATCGGCAACGCGGCGATCCTGGGCGGTAGCGTCGGCTACGTGACCAACCACGTCAAAGACCGCTTCTTTGGCGACAAGGTCAATGCTGACGGCTTCCAGGTCGGCCTCTACGGCGTGTACGATCCGGGTGCGTTCTACCTGAAGGCCGTGGGGTCCTACAGCTGGTACGACGGCGACAGCCGGCGGAACATCAGCTTCGTCGGGCTCGCTCCGGGAGCGACGTTCGTAGCACGAGTAGAGGGCGATCCGGACGTCAAGATGTGGACCTTTGGTCTGCATGGTGGATATCGCTTCCCGCTCGGCGAGAGCTCGGTCGCGACGCCGTACCTCAACTACGACTACGTTAACGCCAAGATGAGCGGCTTCATCGAGACAGGCGGGACGGGTGCGGAACTTCACCTAGAGAGCAACAAGGCCAACCACAGCTTCCTCACCGGCGGCGTGAAGTGGGCGACGCAACTGGGCGGAGTGGTTCCGGAGGTCAATGTCGGCTACCGCTACCGCTTCGGCGAGCGGCGCACCGACATCTCGGAAGCGTTCCAATGCCAGACCGCGACCTGCGCGTTCGACGTCGTGTCGGCGTCCCAGAAGCGGGGAACCTTCCTTGCTGGCCTGAGTGTTGGCGGAAAGGTTGGCATGGTCGACCTGCGGATCGGTTACGAGGGCGAGTTCAACAGCGACATCACGAGCCACAGCGGCAACTTCAAGATCGTGCTGCCGCTGGGAGGCCATGCTGCTCCGCCGCCGCCTCCGCCGCCGCCTCCGCCGCCGCCTCCGGAAGCAGCGCCGCCTCCGCCGCCTCCACCCCCGCCGCCACCACCTCCGCCGCCTCCGGTGGAACGGGGAGAGCGCGGGCAGTAAGCTTCGATGCCGGGGAGCTCCGATGGAGCTCCCCGGAACCGGAGGCAACGTTCGAAAAGGTAGAAGAGGGAAGGAATTCCCTCTTCTTTCTTTATGTTCAATCCGATTTCCGACTAAAACGACCGAATCATGAGCAACAGCAAATCAGCACCCCCACACGCGCACACGAAGTCAAATCGACCTGGCGCGCGTCCACCCGGCGGTCAGCCGGTGAAAGACACCGATGAGGCGATCGAACGCGCGCAACACGGCAAAGTCAACGTAACGATGGAAAAGGCCGTCGAGATGGCCGGCCAATTGTTTAACCAGCAAAAATACGATCAGGCGGAGAAAGCCTGCCGGCAAATCATCGCCGCGAGGCCGACGAATGCTGACGCTTATAATATTCTTGGGGTTGCGCTTAACGCGCTCGGGCGTGCCGACGAGGCGATCGCGAGCTTGCGTCGCGCAACTGAATTGGCGCCGAACGCCGCAAGCATCTACGGGAATCTAGGCGAGGTTCTGCGCCAGCGCGGGCAGGTCGAGGAAGCAGCGAAAGTGCTCGAGGAAGCCGTCGAACTCGATCCCGGTAATTCCCAGTCGCTGAACAACTTGGCGATCACGTTCTTCGATCGAGGGCAGCCGCAACGTGCGGTGGAATATTATCGCCGCGCGATCGAGGCCAGGCCGGAGATGGCCGAAGCTCACAACAATCTGGGCAATGCCCTTCGTATGACGGGTGATGTCGAGGGAGCGATCCAAGCCTATCAGGAAGCGCTCGTTCACCGGGAGCGGTACCCCGAAGCCTACAACAACCTTGGCACTCTCCTCCAGCAGCGGGGCCAGCTCGAAGAGGCGGAGCATGCTCTGCGCAAGGCGATCAATCAGAACCCGCAATATATCGAGGCCCATGACAACCTCGCTAATGTCTATGTCGCTCAGGAGAAGGATACCGAGGCACTTCGCATCCTTGGTGAGGCGCTGAAATTTGCTCCAAAGCACGCGCCGACGCTGTTGATCACCGGGCGCATTCAATTACGGCGCAACGCCATCGCCCAAGCCGAGCAGGCCGCGCGCCTTGTGCTGACGGAGGAACCGAACAACGCTGAAGCCCTGACGATACTCGGGCAAGTCTTGCATGAGACCGATCGCTTTGACGAAGCGCTCGATGTGCTTCAACGCGCGGTCGAGGCAAACCCCGAGAGCCCGGAAGCGCTCAATTTCTACGGCGTTATGCTCAAGTCCGTCGGCAGAATGGATGAGGCGCGCGAGTACATATTGAAGGCGTTGAAGCGTAATCCGAGAATGTTCGGCGCTTACGCCAACCTCAACGACCTCGTCGACTATTCCGAAGGAGAAGGCGAAGATCTTTTCAAGGCGATGGACGATGTCTTCCAAACTGCCCGCAACCCTGAAGCCAATCAGTTTCTCGCCCTTCATTTCGCCTATGCGAAAGGGCTCGAGGACCGCGGGGAGCACGAGCGGGCACTGGAGCATTACATCACCGGCGGACGCATGAAGCGGCGGCAGCTCGATTACAATGAGGACGAGACGCACGGCTTCTTCGACAAGATACGCGAGACGTTCCCGAAAGAAGTGTTCGAGAACCGCAAGTTCGAAGGTTTGAACGATGAGCGACCGGTATTCATCATCGGCATGCCGCGATCGGGATCCACGCTTGTCGAGCAGATTCTGTCGAGCCATCCGGATATCTATGGTGCCGGAGAGGTCAAATATCTGAGCTATGCCCTCGGCAAGCTCCGCGACCGCTTTCCATCGCTTCCCAAATACCCGGACTTAGCCACGAAAATCACTCCGGCGCAGATGGAAATCGTCGCGAAGAACTATCTCCAGGCGCTGACGGCGACGTCAGGCGACGCCAAGCGGGTCACCGACAAGCTGCTCACCAATTATTTCTTCGTGGGAATCATTCACCTGCTGTTTCCGAAGGCCAGGTTCATCAACACGCGGCGGGATCCGGTCGACACGTGCCTGTCGGGCTTCACCAAGCTCTTCAAGGATGACATGCCGCATAGCTACGACCTTGGCGAACTTGGTCGGTATTACGGAAAATATCGCGAGCTGATCGACCATTGGCACAAGGTCCTTCCGGAGGGCGTGCTTGTCACCGTTCAATATGAAGATGTGGTCGCCGACATCGAGAAGGAAGCGAAACGCCTCATCGAGTTCCTCGACTTGCCGTGGAACGAAAAATGCGTCGACTTCCACAAATCCGATCGTCCGGTGAAGACCGCTAGCGTCGCCCAGGTGCGGAAGCCCATCTACAAAACGTCGGTTAAGCGATGGAAGAAATATGGCGATGGCCTCCAGCCGCTAGTCGACGCGATCGACGGAAAGCCGCAAAGGCAGCCGAAGCCAAACCAAAGGCCAAGGGCAAGGCAAAGGCGAAGGAAAACGCCTGAATTTGCCGGCCATCGCCGCTCCCACGGGGCCAGGAGCGGCGGCCGCCGAAGTGGGGAATCAGCTTGCGTTCACTGACGCATCTCGATCGGCTCGAAGCCGAAAGCATCCACATCCTGCGTGAGACGGTCGCCGAGGCTGCTCGCCCGGTGATGCTCTATTCGATCGGCAAAGACTCGGCCGTGATGCTCCATCTTGCGAAGAAAGGCCTTCTTCCCCAGCCCGCTGCCGTTTCCGCTGCTTCACGTCGATACGACGTGGAAGTTTCGCGACATGTACGCACTGCGCGACAAGGTTGGGGGGAGCCCGAAATCGAGCTTATCGTCTACCGGAACCCCGAAGCGGAGAGCAAAGGCATCAATCCGTTCGACCATGGTCCCGTTCACACGGACATGTGGAAGACCGAAGGTCTGAAACAGGCTCTCGACAAATATGCTTTCGACGCGGCCTTTGGCGGTGCCCGGCGCGACGAGGAGAAGAGCCGCGCCAAGGAGCGTGTGTTCAGCTTCCGCGACAAGAACCATCGCTGGGATCCCAAGCGGCAGCGGCCGGAGCTGTGGTCGCTCTACAACGTTCGCAAGAACAAGGCGGAGAGCATGCGGGTTTTCCCGCTGTCGAATTGGACCGAGCTCGACGTCTGGCAATATATCTTGCGCGAGAAGATCGAGATCGTGCCGCTTTATTTTGCGGCGGAACGACCGACGGTCGAGCGCGATGGTCTGATCCTGATGGTCGACGACGATCGCTTTCCGCTCAATGGCGAGACTGCGGTAATGCGCAGGGTGCGGTTCCGGACTCTGGGTTGTTATCCCTTGTCGGGAGCGGTTGTGAGCGACGCCGCGACTGTCGAGGAGATTGTCGCCGAAATGCTCCTCACCAAGACCTCGGAGCGCCAAGGCCGCATCATCGACAAGGAGGCCGGAAGCGCCTCGATGGAAAAGAAGAAGCAGGAGGGATATTTCTGATGTCCCGTCCTCTCCAATCCGACGAAGAGCTGATCCGTCACGACGTCCGTGCCTGGCTCGCGCAGCAGGAGGCGAAGGAGCTCCTACGCTTCATCACCTGCGGTAGCGTGGATGACGGCAAGTCGACGCTGATTGGGCGTCTGCTCTACGAAAGCAAGCAGATCTTCGACGATCAGCTCGACGCGCTGCACAGCGACAGCAAGCGCCACGGCACACAGGGCGAAAAGATCGACTTCGCGCTTCTTGTTGACGGACTGTCGGCCGAGCGTGAGCAAGGCATTACAATCGACGTTGCCTACCGTTTCTTCTCGAGCGCCAAGCGCAAGTTCATCGTCGCCGACACACCCGGGCACGAGCAATATACGCGCAACATGGTGACCGGCGCATCGACGGCCGATCTCGCCGTCTTGCTAGTCGACGCACGCAAGGGCGTTCTGACCCAGACTCGGCGCCATTCCTATCTTGCTCACCTTGTGGGCATTCGCCGATTGGTTCTTGCGGTGAATAAGATGGACCTGGTCGATTACGATCAGGCGGCGTTCGACGCCATTTGCGCGGACTATCGCGCTTTCGCCGCAGACATCGGAATCAATGACTGGATTGCGATACCCGTGTCCGGACTGGGCGGCGACAATGTGATGAGCCGGAGCGGACGCATGCCCTGGTACTCGGGACCGAGCCTCCTCGAGCATCTCGACATTGTTCCGCTCGACGTCGCGGCGGATGCCGAAAAGCCCATGCGCATGCCGGTGCAATGGGTGAACCGGCCGAACCAGAATTTCCGCGGCTTTTCCGGCCAGATTGCGTCCGGGACGATCGGGCCGGGCGCCGACGTGCGAATTCTCCCGTCGGGGCGACTGACGCGGATCGCCCGGATTGTGACGATGGATCAGGACCTGGACGAGGCGGTCGCGGGACAGTCGGTCACGTTCACTTTAGAGGATGAGATCGACTGCTCGCGCGGCGACGTGATTGCCGCGGCGGCCGATCCACCCGAAGCCGCGGACCAGTTCGAAGCGACGATCGTGTGGATGGCGGACGAGGAGCTGCTTCCGGGCCGCGGCTATTGGATGAAATTAGGCACGCAGACTGTCACCGCGATGATCCAGGAACCCAAATATGAGGTGAACGTCAACACGCTCGAGCATCTCGCTGCCAAGACTCTGGGCCTCAATTCGATCGGCGTCGCCGAGCTCGCGACCGACCGCGAGATCGTGTTCGAACCCTATGCCGTGGAAGCGTCCAGCCCCAATCGCGCGCTCGGTGGTTTCATCCTCATCGACAAGCTGACCAACGCGACCGCCGCCTGCGGGATGATCCACTTCGCGCTTAGGCGATCGCTCAATATCCATCGCCAGCATCTCGACGTCAGTCGCGAGAACTCATGCGGCGATCAAGGGCCAGAGGCCGGCGGTGCTGTGGTTCACCGGTCTGTCGGGCGCAGGAAAGTCGACGATCGCGAACCTCGTCGAACAGAAACTGTCGGCGCGCGGACGCCACACGTTCCTGCTCGATGGCGACAATGTCCGCCACGGGCTCAATCGCGATCTTGGATTTACCGAGGCCGATCGCATCGAGAACATCCGGCGCGTGGGCGAAGTCGCGCGGCTGATGGCGGATGCGGGCCTGATCGTTCTCACCGCTTTCATCTCCCCGTTCCGAGCGGAACGCGAAATGGTTCGCAAGATGGTCTCGGAGGGCGAGTTCTTCGAGATCTTCGTCGACACGCCTTTGGCCGAGGCCGAGAAGCGCGACGTCAAGGGCCTCTATGCCAAAGCGCGGGCCGGCGATCTCAAGAATTTCACCGGGATCGACAGCCCCTACGAGGCGCCGGAAACGCCGGAAATCCACGTGGATACGACGAGCCTCACGCCCGATCAGGCGGCGGACTTGATCGTGGAAACCTTGCTCGGCAGACGCTGAGTCTTACCAGGTATAGGCGAGTCCGATCGCCCCTACCCATTGGTTGGCGCTGCCACGTTCGGATACGATCGGCGAGCGCTTGAAGTCGCTCACCAGCCGCGAATATTGGCCGGCCCCGAAGACCGAGAATCCGTGCAGCAGATCGCCGGTAATCGACTGGTTGAGCAGCAGACCCGCTTTCCAGTTCTTCATGCCTCCGTCGGCGTCGAACACCGGCAAGCCGCTCACCAGCGAGTCCAGGGGTGTGATCGTGTAATAATAATTGGCGTATTTGTTGCCGACGAATTCGGCGCCGACCGAGAGCCCAGCATAGGTCGTCCGGGAAAGTGGCGTCGAGAATTCGATATTGGGCGCGAAGTTCGTCCCCATATAGGCGTTGAGCGCGTGGGTTACGTCGAGCCGAAACGCAAGCGTGTCGTACGGGTTGGTGAGCCCGTGCAGGCTGACGCCAGCGAAGCCGCCCACTTCGAACGCCGTCTTGGTCTTGGGCAATAATTCGACGATGTCATCCTTGATGTGGCGCCTTTTGTTGACCCGAAAACCGGCGATCGGTCCGACGTCGAAATCGACCTTGCCTCCGGCGGTCGGGACCACATCGACATAAAGATAGGTGCCGCGCGTCGAGAAGGAGATTCCGCTGATCTTGCCCCGGATGGCGGCGGCCGGGATCCCGCGATAATCGTCGGACCCTTCATAATCGGGCACGACCGCGCCGCCGATCCCCACCGTCACGCTGTTGCGATTGGCGACTTCCTCAGGGCTTGGGAGAGCACCCGCCGTCGGTTCCGATTGGGCGAAAGCCGGCGAACCTAGGCAACAGGCGCTGAGCGCAAGACAAAAGAAGCGACGCATGAACTTCCCCTTGTTTTGCACCGCAATATACAAGGGTTAAGAAAGCAGGAAAGCGCGCGAAGAAACTACCCTAATTTCAAGTAGTTAGTCCCCTGCTCCCGCGTCCGGCGTAAAATATTTGTCGTACTTGCCCTCTTCGCCCTTGTGCTCATCGGCGTCAGCTGGGCTGTCCTTCTTGCGGGTGATGTTCGGCCAATCCGCGGAAAAGTTCGTGTTGAGCTCGAGCCATTGCTCAAGCCCGCTCTCGGTGTCCGGCAGGATCGCTTCCGCCGGGCACTCAGGCTCGCACACGCCGCAATCGATGCACTCGTTCGGATTGATGACCAGCATCACCTCACCCTCGTAGAAACAATCCACGGGGCAGACCTCGACGCAGTCCATATATTTGCATTTGATGCAGGCGTCGGTGACGACATAAGTCATGAACTACGGCTCCCTTTGAGTCTCGCTATTCTCGGGGCTCCGGCTCGTCAATTCCCAGCTCCTCGTAGCAGGTCCGCGCTTCCGGCGCTGGGCCGCGGCGTTGAGGCAGGGCAAGGACCCGTAATATTCGCACGCGGCCGCTCAGGGGAAGCGCGACCACGCTCCCAACGTGCACATCCTCGCTCGGTTTCTGGACCCTTTTCCCGTCGATTCGCACATAGCCGGTCTCGATCACTGTCTGGGCGAGGGTCCGGCTTTTGACCAGACGGATGCAGTAGAGAAATCGGTCGATCCGCATCAATGCAGTACGTCGATCGGCAGTGTCCGTATCGCAGTCACCGCTTCAGCTTCGCAAGCTCGGCAAAGGCGTGGGAAGGAATCTGGCGACGATCAGTGCGGGGCGGCCGGCGGCCGCGCCAGCGCCAGGAGTCGCCGGCCCTGGTGAAGCCGACTTCCTCCATCAGCTTGTCGAGGGCCTCCGCATCGAGGCCGATGGACGTCGCAAGCTCGGCATCCACAGGGTCATCGCCGCCAGCGGACCGCACTCTCCGGGCGTGACTTGCCAGCCGATCGGCGAGATCGATTCGGATCCACGTTCGACCGAACCGGCGATAAGCGAGGGCAGCGCCGCGCGGATCCACCTCGGACCCCAAGATTGCCGCTCCTGGCGCGGGCAGCACGGGCATTGCCTGTCCCGTGCGAACGGCCAGGAGCGCCGCTCGCCAATGTTGGGCGGCCGGCTTCAGTAGCTGGCCAATGAAGACGTCGAGCGGCCCCAAGCGGATACGCAATCGATGCAGCGCTTGCCGGTCCGGCTGTTCCAAGTGCGATATGGCATTGAGCACGGCTTTGCGCGGAAGCACTCCGCCGGCATCGGTGAGCATTGCCGCCAGCGCGCGCACGCCGGGTGCGGTCGATGCATCGGTTGCCGCAGCGGAAAGCTTCTTGAGCGGCCGCAAATGACTCTCGATCTGGGCGTCGAGCCACCGTTCCAGGCGTGAACGAAGACCGTTGCGACTGTTAGCGGACAGGCGGTCGAGCGCGCGCGCGGTCCTCAAAGCAGGCTCGAGGATGGACCTGCCGGGGGAAAGGCGGGCGAGCACATGGCTTTGCCACGCCACCGCCAGTCCGCCGCCTTCATCCGCGATCAGTTCAAATGCATGGTCGGGGGCTTCGATCAGACTATTGGCCCGGCGGTCGAGCTCGTCCCCGAGCCGGCGCTCAGCGGCAGCGAGCAGCAGGCGCTTGTCCGCCAGACGCGTGGAGGGATCGACTCGAAACTCGAAGCCCGCCAGATGACCGATCGGCTCCGGTCCAACGCTGACTTCGCCGTCCGCCGCGACCGTCACCGGCAACGCATCGGCGCCGCGCGCACCGATGTCGCGCACCAACACCGCGGTGCGACGATCCACGAAACGCTGGGTCAAGCGCTCGTGCAAGGCGTCGCTCAAGCGGGCCTCGACCTCGCGTGTGCGCTCGGCCCATTTTGCCGGCTCCTTCAGCCAGTCGGCGCGGTGCGCGATATACGCCCAGCTACGGATGCCGGCGAGGCGGTCGGCCAAGGCCTCGATGTCGCCGCTCATATTGTCGAGACGAGCGACCTCCGCGGCGAACCATTCGTGGGGGATGTGCCCGCCTTCGCCGATATAGCTGTAGAGGCGGCGCACCGTTCGCGCATGGTGCACCGCGCCGACTTTGCGGAAGTCGGGCAGGCCGCAAACGGCCCACAGCCGGCGCGCCTGCGCCCCGCGCTTGGCGACAATTGCCGGATCCTCGGCAACCAGCTTGAGAACCGCGAGGTCGATCGCTTCTGGCGCTGGGCGAAGCAGCGGGTCGTCGCTCTTCCTCTCGAGGCTGGCGATGAGCGCTCGAACGTCGGTGAACTCAAGGTCAGAATTGCGCCAGTAGAGGGAATCGAGCGGCCGGAAGCGATGCTCTTCGATAGCAGTGATTTCCTCCTCGCTAAGACCCGCGCCTTCATCCGGTCCGAGCCCCAGCGTGCCGAACGTGCCGTCCTGCTGGTGGCGCCCCGCTCGGCCGGCGATTTGCGCCATTTCCGCGATGGTCAGCCGCCGATCGCGACGGCCGTCGAATTTCTCCAGGCCGGCGAACGCCACATGCGTCACGTCCATGTTCAGGCCCATGCCGATCGCGTCCGTGGCGACCAGATAATCGACCTCGCCTCGCTGGAACATGGCGACCTGCGCGTTGCGCGTCGCTGGCGAGAGCGCTCCCATCACCACCGCGGCGCCGCCGCGGAAGCGGCGCAGCATTTCGGCCAGAGCGTACACTTGCTCGGCGGAGAAGGCGACGACGGCCGAGCGCGGCGGCAGGCGCGAGAGCTTCACGCTGCCGGCGTAGCGCAGGGTCGAGAAGCGCGGACGGCTGACGATCTCGACGTCGGGCAGAAGCTCGCGAATGATCGGCCGAAGCGTGTTCGACCCAAGGATCAGGGTCTCCTCGCGCCCGCGGGCTCGGAGCATTCGGTCGCTGAACACGTGGCCGCGCTCCGGATCGATCCCGAGTTGCGCTTCGTCGATCGCGGCGAACGCAAAGTCGCGCTGCAATTCGCCCACGTGGTGAGTGTCGGCGCCCGGCACGGGCATACTCTCGGCGGTACAAAGGAAATATCGAGCCTGGGGCGGGACGATGCGCTCTTCGCCGGTCAGCAGCGCGACTTGTTTCTCGCCCTTGATCGCGACGACACGATCGTAGACCTCACGCGCGAGCAGGCGGAGCGGGAAGCCGATGACGCCCGAGGAGTGGCCACACATCCGCTCGATTGCGAGGTAGGTCTTCCCCGTGTTGGTCGGTCCGAGGATCGCACGAACCGAAGCGTCTGAACGCGGCGCCATCATCGCAAATGTGGCAGCGCTCGAGCGGAACGCAAGGTTCCCAGATCGAAATTAGGGCGGTTTTAACCTTGATTCGCGATCACATCAGAGTGCTGACGGTGCATTTCAGCAACCTGCGGCCCTTTGGCCGGCGGACGGGCAGCGCTCCAGCGCTTTCGCCTGCCTTGCCGCGCATCGGGTGGAAGGGCGCTGGCGCGCTTGCCTTGCTGTGCAGCGGCGTCGGCTGGGCCTCCCTGCCGCATAGTCATGACATCTCGACGGACGAGCAGCGCCAATGGCAAGCGATCGGCATCGGCCCCCTCGCGAGCGGCGGCACGACCGGAATGCGCATGGCGGCCACCGAGGCGGTCGAGCCGATCCTCGTTGCGCCAGAGCGCTCCAGCCTCCAGCTGACCGCGACGCTCGGCCAGAATGATAGCGTCCGAGCGCTGCTGATGCGCGCCGGCGCGGTCTATGGAGACGCGGTTACGGCGGGCGAGCTGATCGACGCCGCGGCGCCGTCGCTGTCCGCCGGAACGAACATCGCAGTCGAGCTCGGCGCCAACAGTGGCGGGACGAGACAAGTAGAGCGCGTCGAGCTGAAAGGCGGGCTCGGTGAGACGCTGGTCGTTCTTCGGGACGGCGGCGGGCTGCATCTGCGCAAATCGCAGGTCGCGATCGACACGACACCGCTCAGGATTCGCGGGCGCGTCGGGGACGGTCTCTATTGGTCGCTTCGAGCGGCAGGCGCTTCGCCTCAGGTGGCGGCACAATATTTGGCCGCGCTTTCCACGGAGATCGACGTTGGCGGCGACGTCGCTCCGAACGACAGTTTCGACTTGATCCTTGCTAGCCGCCGCGCCGGCAATGGCGAGCGGCAGGAAGGCGCTTTGCTCTATGCGGGCCTCGACCGCTCCGCGGCCCAGGACCTGCAGCTCGTCCTTTGGACCGCCAACGGCCGGAGCCAGTGGATCGACGCCGCCAACACGCAGCAACCGGCTCCGGTGTCCGCAGGCATGGCCTGGCCCGTGGCAGGGCGCATTACCTCTTACTTCGGCTATCGCTATCACCCGATCCTGCACTTCAGCCGCTTCCATGCGGGCCTCGATTTCGGGGCGCGTTGGGGCAGCCCGATCGTCGCCGCGGCCGACGGCCAGGTGGTCGGGGCGGGATGGGCGGGAGGATACGGCCGTCAAGTCAGGATCGCCCACGGCGGCGGGGTCCTGACCAGCTACAGTCACATGAGCCAGATCGCCGCTTATTCTGGCGAAATTGTCCACCGGGGACAGGTCATCGGCTATGTCGGCTCGTCGGGGCTGTCGACGGGTCCGCACCTGCATTACGAGGTGCGCAAGGATGGCACGCCGGTGAACCCGCTGTCGGTGCGCTTCGCGAGCGCCCCCGTGGTGGACACGCATCTCGCCGACGCAGTCAAGGCGCGCCTGAAGGCGCTGCTCGGCGTGGGAACGAAGCCGGCTTGAAACGTCCCGGCAAAGCCAGGGACGGTGTGCAGCGAAGCTAGTTAACCGCTACGCGCGTCCAGGCTCCTGCTCAGCAGGAGCAGGCTCAGCGGCCGTGACCTCTCCACCGCTTGATCGTGCGGTTGATAATACCCTCCTCGTCGCCTGTCTCGCACCACAGTCGGGCGAAGCTTGGGTCGGACGAGGCCGGGCGCTTCTCGGGCTCGAGGTCGTCGAAGCGAACGCGGATCGGAATGGCGACGCCTTCGCCGCAGACGATGCACTCGCGGTTGCGGAGCGCCGGTATGGCGTCGAGGAAGCCGCGCGCACCTTCGGGCATCGCCGCCCGTACGCAGGCCTGGTCGCGGTCGTTGTTGAGACGCATGGAAACGATCGTGCCGCACTGCGACAGCACGCCTTCGGCAAGATCCGACGGACGCTGCGTGATCAGGCCCAGGCTGACGCCGTACTTACGGCCTTCCTTGGCGATGCGCTCCAGGATCCGGCGGACGGCTTGGCCATTCTCCTGCTGCTCGTCCTTGGGGACGTAGCGATGCGCCTCTTCGCAGACCAACAGCAGCGGACGCTGCGCCTCGGTCCGTGACCAAATGGCATAATCGAAGACCATTCGAGCGAGTACCGAGACCACGACCGACGTGACCTCCGACGGAACGCCCGACACATCGACGATCGAGATTGGGCGGCCGTGACTCGGCAGGCGGAACAGCTTGGCGAGCAAGCCGCCCATCGAGTCCGACACCAGCATCCCTGAAAACATGAAAGTGAAGCGCGGGTCGGCGCGAATCTCGTCCAGCTTGGTCTTGAGCCGCTGGTAGGGCAGCGTGTCGCCTGTACGATCCAGCTTGCCCATCTCATTGACAAGGATCGTGTGGAGATCGGTCAGCAGATAGGGGATCGGGCTGTCGACCGTCACTTTGCCATACTGGCTCATGTCCTTGCCCTTGGTCCTTGCGGCGAGCAGGCACTTGGCGAGAATATCGGCGTCGCGCTGGCGGTCGGAGCCGTGCGTGGTGAGGAGCACTTCGCAATGCTCCTCGAAGTTCATCAGCCAATAAGGCAGCTGGAGATTGTCGACGTTGAAAATTTCGCCGCAGCCCTTGAAGGCGGCCGAATATTCGCCGTGCGGGTCGATCATCATGATGTGACCTTCGGGCGAAAGCTGAGAGACGCGGTGCAGGATCAGCGCGACCGCAGTCGACTTGCCGGTACCGGTCGAGCCGAGCACCGCAAAGTGCTTCGAGAGCATCGGATCGACATAGAGCGCGCCGCGGATGTCATCGGTTGGATAGACAGTGCCGATCTCGACGTGTGGCTCGTCACTCGCAGCAAAGATCGCCCGCATGTCCGCCGTCGTCACCGGCAGCACCTCGGCGCCCGGTATCGGGTAGCGCGTCACGCCCCGGCGGAAATTGCCCAGCTGGCCTCCTGAATCCTTCGTGCCCTCACCGAGGAAGTCGACGTGGGCGACGAGCTCTTTGCCATCTTCTGCGCGCAAGGTGCGGACGTTGGCGATCAACCAGCTGTCGCCGACGACCATCTTCACCTGGCTGCCGACTTGGCCCGACATGGCGATTGAGGGGTCGGCGTGGGTTTGAAGCGCGGCAAGCGTGGCCGCATCCATTCTGATCTGCGACCCCGATCCGGCAATCTCCATCACATGGCCGATCGCCGAATGAGGCCCTTTCGACGTCTTCGCGGCGGGCGCAGGTGCGCCGTCTTCGCTGAAGCTGCTGACTTCATTGAGAAATTCGCGCAGATTCGGCTGTTCAGTCATACGCCTACGCGTCCTCGCTCCGAATAATGTGAGCGAGGTCTTACCGCCGAGCGGTTAATATTGGCTTAGGCTAGGCTCAGAAGCGCCTACGGAACGCCGTTGCGGCCGCCCAACCGAGCCCGAGCGACAGAGCGACCGAGACCAAACCATAGAGGAAGTCGTGGCGATGAGCCGCGAGCGCGACGAAGCGCTCGAAACCCGACTTGCTGATCTGAATGTCACGCGTGGCCGCAGCGAGCACCCTTCCGTGATCGACCAGGAACGTCTCGGCAGTATAGGTGCCGACGGGGACCTGACTGGGGATCGTGATCGTCGCACGATACAGGACTCGGTCGGTGATTTCGACACCGCGAGAGTTTTCCGAATAGAGCCCCTCGCGGCGCCGGAGGTCGAGAAGTCCCGCTTCGAACCGCCGTTCCTTGTCTGGAAGGGCGCCGCCGCCAGGCGAGAGCTGCAGATTCTGCAAACCCATTTCGTAGATCGCCGCAGTGCGCTCGTCGACCAGATCGGAAATCGGCCGGGACGAAGCGACCGCATAGTAAGAAGGTGCTGAGCGGAACCGGTTCGAATCCGCATTCATCCAGATTCCGGCGATCTTTTGTTTCTCCCGCACCAGGATCGGCTGGACCGGTCCGCGCAGAACAACGACGATGTCCGCGGTGCTGCTTGGCGCGCGTCCGCCGGGGTAGATGATCGCACCGAACAGGAGCAGCTGCGCGCCGGTGAAGCTGTAGCGAATCTGCACCTGCCGCGCGGAAATGTCCGGCACGAGGAGGGGCTTTTCCGCCGCAATGAGCAGGGGCGCGAGAAACATCAGCAGGAAAGGCTTCGGCCAGGCGCTCACAGAAGTTCGATCGAATAGATTTCGTCGGGATGCCAGGCCAGGCCCAGCGCCATTCGCGCCGCGACGATGAGGATGACCACCGCCAGCGCGAGCCGGAGCAGGTCGGGCTTGATGCGGACAGTCAGCAAAGCTCCATACTGAGCGCCGATCACCCCGCCCGCGAGCAGCAATCCGGCGAGGACCACATCGACGGCGTGAGTTGTCAGGGAATGGATCAGGGTAGTGGCGGCGCTGACGGCGAGGATCATCACCAGGCTGGTGCCGATCACCACACGAGCGGCCATACCGAGCAGGTAGATCATCGCCGGCACGAGGATGAATCCGCCGCCAATCCCAAGCAGGACGGTCAGCATTCCGGCGACAAAGCCAAGTGCCAAAGGAGCGAGCGGCGAGATGTAGAGGCCTGAGCTGTAGAAACGCCAGCGCATGGGCAGCAAAGCAACCCAGCGATTGTGCCGCGGCTGCTTCTCGGGGCCCTCGGGCGCGCTGACGTAGCCGAGCGCGATCAGCGCATCCTTCAGCATCAAGATGCCGATCCAGACCAGGATCAGGACGTAGAGGAAGCCTACGACCACATCCACTTGGCCGCTCGTTTGGAGAATCCGGAAGAGGCCGGCGCCGGCAATCGATCCGATGAGGCCGCCGACGATCATCACCCCACCCATCTTCAGGTCGACGCCGCCGCGGCGCGCATGAACCATGACTCCGGACACGCTGGCGCCCGTGATCTGGGTCGCAGCGGATGCGACCGCAACAGGCGGAGGAATGCCGTAGAAAATCAGCAGTGGAGTGGTCAGGAATCCCCCGCCCACCCCGAACATGCCCGACAAAAGACCGACGAGGAAACCGAGCGCGACGATGAAGACCGCGTTGACCGATTGTCCAGCGATGGGGAGATAGATATCCATCTGTAGCCGACGACTAGCCGGAAAGGGCAGGTCGGGCCAAGCTCATGTGCTGTGCAATGGCGCTCATATGCCGCTGAATTTCCCGAAATCTTCGGTCGGTTTTCGCGACGGTCGAATTTCGGCCCATTCCCCCGCGAGCGCGCTGCTGCCAACTCTCAAGAAAAAATGGATCAAAGGTATTCTATTTGTGGTATGCCAGCTGATCCAACGCAAAGTGAAAAATGGGCAATTCCGAAATGTTAGACTTTCTGCAACGGTTTATCAGTGGCGTTGAAACCCGAAATCCGCACGCCGCGGAAAGCTTGAGGGAGATGACTGAGCAGCTCCAAGCCCTGCTCGGAGATGGCCACGGTTCGGACCTCGCTGACGTTCCGACAATGCATGACATCACACTTTTGCACGTATCCACCTTCGATCATCTTATCTGAAGCGTACGCAAGCTCAGACGAAAGCGCCGCACCAAGCTGTCTGGAGCCGGGCGGACTTGTGCCGTCGCTTCCAGGGGACCCATCAGCGAATGTCCGCTTTGGATCCAAAGCGGACACATTGCTATCCGCAATCGGTCGACAGTACAAGGCTTGCTGAACGGTAGCGCCCCTGAGGCGAGACCGCTCACTCCCGTCATCGGAGGTCATAGTGTAAGGCGGCGTGGCGATTGACTTTATCGGAAACCTTTACTTTGCCAATTTCGGCGGAGGCCGTGAGGCGAACTTCAGTCATTATCGCCGCCGGATCGGCATTCGCGAGCCCAACCGCCGCAGACACCGTGCTTTATTCCAAGGGCGCCTGGGCGGCGATCGACCGCGGCGCGGTCTGTGAGGCACAGACACGCTCCCTCCGTTTGGCGGCCAAGGACAAGGTGCAGGCCCTCGCGGGCTTTTCCTTCACTCCCGACCATCGGCGCTGGGGTGAGTTCCACGCGCGTCTCAGCCGAATGCCTCGGCCGGGGTCGAGCGTCATTTTGACGGTCGGCGGCCAGCCCTTCCTGCTGGTCGCTCGCGGCGACTGGGCTTGGAGCCGGGGACCTCTGCAAGAACAAGCGATCATCGCCGCCGCACGAACCGGCGGGTCGATGCGGATTGAAGCTCGCGATCCGTCGGGCGGCCGCTTCAGCGACCCCTATCTGCTTGACGGCGCACCGACCGCGATCGACGCCGCGGCGGCGCGTTGCGCTCTGCGCGGCGCTGGCAAAGTGCGCTGATTCTCCCTAGATAGCCGCTTCGCCATGAGTGCCGACACCAGCTTGATGCCGATTCCCGGCCCGATCGATCCCGTGCCCGTTCCGCGGCGCGCGATGCTGCGTGCCGACGGCAGGATCGAGCTGTTGGGACTGGGCAAGGACCAGATCCGTAAAGAGCTCGAGCAGGCGGGCCTCGATCCGAAGCAGGCGAAGCTTCGCTCCAAGCAGCTGTGGCATTGGATGTACAATCGCGGGATCAGCGACTTTTTGGCGATGAGCGACATCGCGAAGCCGCAACGCCCTTGGTTCGCGGATCGGTTCATCATCTCGCGGCCCGAAATCGTGGATGCGCAAGTCTCGTCCGACGGCACGCGCAAATGGCTTCTTCGCACCCACGACGGCCACGAGTTCGAGATGGTTTTCATCCCCGATGCCGATCGCGGCACGCTGTGCGTCTCGAGCCAGGTCGGGTGCACTCTGAACTGCCGTTTTTGCCACACCGGAACGATGCGGTTGGTGCGCAATCTCGACGCCGCGGAGATCGTCGGACAGGTGATGCTCGCCCGCGATGCGCTCGGCGAATGGCCCAAAGCGGGCGAAGAGCCGGACTATGACTATCGGACCGAGGGCCGGATGCTCACCAACATCGTGATGATGGGAATGGGCGAGCCGCTGTACAATTTCGACAACGTCCGCGACGCGCTGAAGATCGTGATGGACGGCGACGGACTTGGCCTGTCGCGTCGCCGGATCACGCTGTCGACCAGCGGCGTGGTGCCGATGATGGCGCGCGCTGGAGAAGAGATCGGCGTCAATCTCGCAGTGTCTTTGCACGCGGTGACGAAGGAGATACGCGACGAGATCGTGCCCTTGAATCGGAAATATGGAATCGAACCGTTGCTCGAAGCCTGCGCGGCTTACCCTGGGGCGAACAATGCGCGGCGCATCACCTTCGAATATGTGATGCTGAAGGACAAGAACGACAGCGATTCCGACGCGCGCGAGCTGGTGCGGTTGATCCGCAAGTACAAGCTCCCGGCGAAGGTGAACCTCATCCCGTTCAATCCGTGGCCGGGCGCGCCCTACGAATGTTCGAGCGACGAGCGGATCAAGGCCTTTTCGAACATCATTTTCGAATCGGGTATTTCGGCGCCCGTGCGCGCGCCGCGCGGCCGCGACATCGACGCCGCGTGCGGCCAGCTCAAGACGGCCGCTGAGCGCAAGCGGAAAAGCCGGAAGCCGCCTAGTGCGCTCCGGGGTGCGCCGCTGACTGACTATTCTCTTTCGTCCAGGACGACGGCAGCGCCACGCGGCGCGCCGGCTTCCACTCGCTATCGGTAAGGTAGACGGTGGCAACTTCGGGCTGCTTTGGATGCGGCGCCGAACGAAATCCTGATGCCGCGAAATCGCGCAACAGTGCGGAAACTGGCTGCCGCTCTTGAAAGTAGCCTGGCTGCACGCCGGGCGCCCGCACGGCAAAAACGGTGGAGAAAACCGGGATCATATCCGAGTCATCGAAATTGCCTGATGACTGGTTGTCGGCCTTAATCCGAGACATTCGGGATCCGTGGTCACCATGCACGATGATCACCGCGCTTGATCCGGCCGGCGACTGGGAAACGGCTTTCACTATTGCGTCGATCTTGCGGGAGGTGCAGCGAATTTGCTCATAATAAGATCGGCGCTTCACCTCCAGCGGAGCCGCGGTTTTCAATCCTTCCCATGGGGCCCATGGCAAGTAGCTGCAATCGCGCCGAACAACGTAAGGATGGTGCGGCAGAAGCAGATGAGCGAAGACGGCCTCGCCCGGTCTGATTATCTCTAGCTTTTGGGTAAGCTGCTTCATTGACTCGAGCGTTCCGACCGTACTCGAATTACCCGATCTAAAATTGTAAAGCGGCAATGAGATGCCGATCGGACGCAGGAGGAACCCAGCGATATTCCACGTGTCCGACGCTGCGCCGAAGATGTCGGAAAGTTTCAAGAATTTATAGATTGTCAGCTCTGCGCGGTCCAGATCGCGCATCGATACGGCCAAGGTCGGACGAAGACTGGAGCTGTCGTACGTAATGCATTCGAAGAATTTCGCGCCCGTGCAAAAGTCGGCGTAGTTGGATTGAAAGATCGTCAGACGGTAACCTTGATCGACGAGGCCTTGCAGGTGTTTCGTAGGCCCGGCTTCGATACCGTCCTTCTTCACCTTCTTTGCCAGTGCCCCTCCATAATTGAGGATGAAGGGGATAGAATTGGCCGAATGATAATGCTGGCTGTAGGCGCCACCATAAACGGCAAATCCGGAGGCTACATAAGAAGAGCGAAGTTCGTCCCGGAGCCGCTGGCCTTCCGCGCCCTCCTTCGACAGGCCCTCAAGTCCGAGATGCTCGTCCAGAATGATGTGAATGATGGCCGGCTTTGCGGAACTGTCGCTCCCCTTGCGGATGGCGTCACCTTCCGCTGTTTTGACCCATGATGGTCGACCGGCGATGCCGGCGATGGTTCCAACCAGAACCACAAGACCGATGATCGCCATCTGGGGAAGCAGTGACGACTTCCTCCACCAAGTGAAGGCTGTGACGGCCACGCCCGCGGCTGCTGCCAAAGCTATGGAATTGGTATTGAGATCGAAGTAGACCGCGGCGAGCAGACCCTCGAGGATCGAGCGGCCCCACTGCCGCTGCCCCAGGTAAAAGGGCACCATTGCGGCCGAGACGGCGAGCATGGCGATCACGACAAGTGCATCGTCGACGCGGAGGTAAGGGTAGTTGTTGTAGGTCAGGAAATTCGCGAGCGAGGCAAGAAGGAGGACCGCGCCTGTCGCGAAAGTGATCGCAAAGTCGCGAGCGCCGCGGTCGCGCAGCTTGTTACCGACGGCCCCCATCCCGACTTATTCATGCAGGTTTCATCAGACCTTGTCATCCCCTGAGTTCTTGCGGCTGGGCGCGGCACAGTTCTAGACCTCTACGGGATGCCGCGCGGAATCCTTCATGAACCGGTGAATATGCACCGGAATTTTTTGAGCCGCGCGGCAGAGTTCGTAGGTCCAGAGTGGGTGGCGCTGGCCATCCTGGTCCTCATCGCGCCATTTTGCTTCCTGCTACAAATCACGCATGATGCGGCCTGGCAGATGTGGATCGGCCGGCAGCTCCTGCACGGCGCGAATCTCTACACCGACATCATCGAAATCAATCCGCCGCTGTGGTTCTGGCTGGCCGTACCGCTGGCGGCGCTCAGCGAGCTTACCGGGATTCCCGCACTGCATATCCTCATCGTGACTTTCCTATTGGCCACAGCGGTCTCGATACTCATGATCGCGCGATTGCTTCCCGAGAAAGCGCAAGCGCAGCGCTTCCTCATCCTGCTCATGTTTGTCGTTGTGGCTGTTCCGCCGGGGAATTTCGGGCAGCGCGAGCATTTCACGCTCATCACCACTGTGCCTTACGTTCTCCTCATCGCCAATCGCGACGCAGCGACGCCGGTACCTCGATCGCTCGCGGTTCTACTCGGGATATTTGCGGCTTTAGGGTTCGCGTTGAAGCCGCACTTCGCGCTCGTTCCAATCGCATTGGAGCTCTGGCTGCGGCGACGCCTTATCAGACCCGAGACTGTGGCGATGGTGCTGTGCGCGGCACTCTATTCCATCGCCGTCCTCGTCATTGAGCCCGACTATTTCACGAATGCGGTTCCGTTGACCCAGAGAGCCTATGGCGAGTTCGGTCATTTCCAGCCGCTGATGCTTATCCCAACAGCGCTGCCGTTTCTGTTGGCGGTGTTCCTGCCTCGACCGCGCGAGAGCACAGCGAGCGCGCTGCTGATCGCGTCGCTCATCTTCTATCTGGCCTTTGTCGCTCAGATGAAGGGCTTTGCTTACCAGGCAATTCCAGCAATGGGCCTACTCGCCCTGTCGCTAGCAGCGTCTATCCCAAAACTGCCCAAGTTGCAGGCGGCGCTCGCCTTCGTCATCGCTCTGTTCGCGATATCTGCGAACCTCGCGCCGTATCGCACGCCGGCCTGGGCGGATGTACCCAATGGATCGAGCTATGCCGCCCTTTCGGTCGCGCCGCGGGCCGGTTGGCCTCTGGTTGAAGAGCGTGGGCTGCAATGGCCGCTAAGTGCAATGTCGCTCTGGATGGCACCGGCTGTCGGCGATGAAATAGGCGGTTGGGTCACTAAGGACTTGCGGTGCAATCCCCCGACTTATCTGCTGGTCGATGACCGGCAGTTCGACTTCTCCCGTCTGTTTCCGGGCATTCTGTCGCATTATCGAATGATCAAGGTCGCCGAGAGCGGGAAATTCATGATTTTGGATCGGCCGTTTCGACGGCCAGCCGGCTGCCGGACAATCCACTAATTCCCGAAACCGCCTCGATCGGTTGCGCTGCCGACTCGAAAAGGCCATCTCCTGCGCAACTGTTACGGAAAGGAATCATGCCTCTTATCGGCCGGCTGATTGGCAAGCTGCTCACCAACGGCAGCATCACGCTCATCACTCCTGGAAAGCCGCCGCGCACCTACGGCGCCGGCGGCGGCAAGCATCTCACCGTTCGTTTCACGGACCGGAAAGTCGGCTTCGACATCGTGAAGAACCCGCGATTGGGCGTCGGCGAAGCCTATATGGACGAGCGGCTGATCGTCGAAGACGGGACGATCCTCGACCTGCTGCAAATCGTCGTCGGCGCCAACCGCTGGGAAGACAAGGGCGAGGGACGCAAGGCGCTGAGCAAAGGCAAGAACCCGCTGGTGAAATTTCTGAAGCGCAACAATCTTCGGCGGGCCCGGCGGAACGTCGCCCACCATTACGACCTTAAGGATGAGCTCTACGAACTCTTCCTCGATGAGGACAAGCAATATAGCTGCGCTTTTTTCACCGATCCCGCCAACAGCCTCGAGCAGGCGCAGGCCGACAAGAAGGCGCATATTGCCGCCAAGCTCGCGCTGCAGCCCGGCCAGCGCGTACTCGATATCGGCTGCGGCTGGGGCGGGATGGCGCTGTATCTGCACCGGGTCGCCGAAGTCGACGTGCTCGGGGTGACCTTATCCGAGCGCCAACTCAAGGTCGCCCGTGAGCGGGCCGCGGCGGCAGGCGTCTCCGACCATGTGAAGTTCGAATTGATCGACTATCGCCTCGTCGAGGAGACGTTCGACCGCATCGTTTCGGTCGGCATGTTCGAGCATGTCGGGCTCAAGCATTATGAGGAATTTTTCGCCAAGTGCCGCGACCTCTTGAAGCCTGACGGGGTCATGGTGCTGCACACCATCGGCAAGCTCGGCGAAGCTTCGAAAGGCCCCGATCCTTTCACCGACAAATATATTTTCCCCGGCTATTATCTGCCGTCGCTGAGCGACATGACGGCCGCGACCGAGAGTGTGCGGCTGATCACCAGCGACGTCGAGAACCTCCGCCTCCATTACGCCCTGACTCTGCGGCACTGGCTCGATCGGGCGACCAAGGCCCGGCCCGAGATCGAGGCGATGTACGACGCGCGCTTCTTCCGCATGTGGGAATTCTATCTCGCCGGCGGAATCGTGATGTTCGAGAGCGGCGCGGCGTGCAATTATCAGCTGCAATATATTCGCGAGCGCACGGCCCTGCCGATCACCCGTGACTATATGCAGGAGGCGGAGGAGCGTTACCGCAAGCTTACGGCCGAGCCGGTTGCTGCGAGGAAGCCGCGCAACTCAAGTCGCGGAAAGACGCTCGAAACCGCCGACGCTTGAATCAAGCCGTCTCGGGCTTGAGCGTAGCCAGAGGACGAAGCTTCAGACGGCCGTCGTACACCCGCACGCATAGCCAGTAGCAACCGATCGCCGCCGCTCCGCCGACGATCCCGTCCGCCGCATAATGCCAGCCGAGCGAGATCGAGAGCAGGAAGATCAGGGCTCCGGGAATCGCGACCGCCCAGGTCCACTTGCGCGCCAGGACATAGATCGCGAGCACCATCCAGGCCGTCGTCGCGATATGCAGGGAGGGCATTGCGGAAATCCCGCTGCCGGGGCCGAAATGGTCGGTCTGGTACACTCGCCAGAGATAGTCCGACAAATCCGTCATCTCCGGCGGCACCTGGATCCCGGCGAATCTGTCGCCGTATCCGAGCCTTTGGAAGAAGATCGGCCCCGCCGCGGGCATGAGCGTGTGAATCACCGGCCCGACGATCGACCACAGGAGGAAATAGGTCATCATCACAGCGGATTTCCGCGGCGATGGAGGCTGGGTCAGGACCACGAGCAAGGTCACGATCATCATCGCAAACCAGGCCCGATGATAGAACAGCGCCGTGGCGAACGAATTCAGCCCGGTGAGCAGCGTCCAGGGATCATGACCGAAAAACAACAGCCGATCGAATTGGGCGAGATACGGATCCGACCAGAAGGGCACGTAATAATTGAGCAAAGGCTTGGTCCATAAGAACGCGCACATGTTGAGGCCGGCGATGACGATTCCCACGCCGATCGTCAGAAGCCCTCGCCAGTCATGGCGGATCATTTGGACGATGTGTCCGAATGGGCTTTTGACCCCTGAAAGAACCATTCGGGCCCAGGCGGTGACGGCGGCGAGCACGGCACTCACGAATATCCAATCCGGAAGCAGGGTGAGTGCGGGAAGGACCCCGGAATGATTGGGCATGATGAGCAGCGCGGCCCCGCCGAGCAGGACCGTCAGCAGCATGCTCGGAAGCATCCAGGCCCGTTCCCCCATTCGCTCCTCCAGGGTGCTCTCAGGGGCTCTAGCCGGCGATGCATTAAGAAAATGCGAACCATGCCCAGCTGACCAGGGCCGGTCCCGTCGGGGCGCCGGTCAAAAGGTTCATTAACCTTCTTTGGCTACCGAATCTCCCCGGACCGGCGTGGGGAGAGGCGCTTGCAAGGCAATCGGGAAATTCGGGCGGCGGCCGTGATGCTCGCTGTAGTCAGCCTGTATTCTATCGCGGTCCTGATGAGCGGTCAGATCGATCCCGTGGATTTCCTGCGGCTGCTCGCCAAATACGTGGACGCCAGCTTCACGCTCTGGTCCTGCGTCGGCCTCCTCTGGCTCCTGGTCCTTCTGTACAGACGGCGACCGCGGAACGGCCATGTCGTTTCCCCGGTCAAGGTCATCGCCGCCGAAGCCGCGCGACGCTGGGAATCCGATCGCGGAGTGTCGCTCTTCTGGCCGCCCCTGATGTTCGCTTTGATGATGGCCTCCTTCAATGCGTTCAAGCAGATGGTGCTTCCGCTTGCCGGATATCGTTTCGACGCATTGTTCGCGCAGCTCGATCGTGCGCTTTTTCTCGGAAACGATCCGTGGCGAGTCACGCATGCCCTGTTCGGATCGCCGATACAGATTTTGATGATTGATCGTGCCTACAACGGTTGGTTTGCGCCAATGTCTCTGGGCGTCGTGCTCTGCGCATGGCTCCCTCAATCCACGTTCCGGCAGAGAACGCAGTATCTGCTGTCCTACATGGGTGTCTGGATCGTGATCGGCAGCGTCCTCGCCTTTCTCCTGCCGACGGCCGGGCCGTGTTTTTTCGACGCTTTGGCCGGGCCGACGCCGCAATTTCGCAGTCTGATGGCCACGCTGGCCGATGCGCAGACGAAGCTGGGGGTTCCGCTCAATGCGCTACGCAACCAGGAGATGCTGCTGCAATTGCGGGCGAGCCCCGTCCTGGTCGTCGGCGGCGGAATTTCGGCCATGCCGTCGGTGCACAACGGGCTTGCGGCACTGTTCGCCCTCGGCGGATTCCAGATCAACCGCAAGCTCGGCTATCTCCTTACGGCCTATGCCGCGCTCATCTGGTTCGGTTCCATCCACCTCGGCTGGCACTATGCCATCGACGGACTTGTCGCGATCGCGCTGACTTACGTCATCTGGCGAGTGTGCGGTCGCATCGCAGCCCGGCTGGAATCACCAATTATCCGAGTGCAAACGCGACCTGCAATCGCCTGAACTCATCGGCCGCGTACATCCGTTCCGACGGGTGCGGGCATGGACAAGACCGTCAATCCCACTAGAGCGCGGGGCCTTCGGCGTTTGACGAGGACCAATGGCGACGGCGCACAATTCGGCACGGGGATCGGCAGGCGAGCGCGAGGGCTGGTGGAACACGCGCTCGTGGGTCGTGGCCTTCGTCCTCATTTCCGTGATTCCGCTGCTCTATCCGCCAATCCCGCCGCTGGTGGACCTGTTCGGGCACATGGGCCGCTACCGGGTCGAGTTGGACATCGGCCGCTCGCCGTGGCTGTCGCAATATTACGGCTTCCATTGGGCGTTGATCGGCAATCTCGGAGTCGACCTGCTGGTGATGCCGCTCGGCCGCCTCATTGGGCTCGAGCCGGCGGTGAAGCTGATCGTTCTCATGGTCCCGCCGATGACGGTCGCGGGATTCCTGTGGGTAGCGCGCGAAGTGCACGGGCGAGTGCCGCCGACGGCTTTGTTCGCGCTGCCGTTCGTCTACGGTTTTCCGTTCCTGTTCGGCTTCGTGAATTTCGCGCTTTCCGTAGCGCTCGCCTTCCTTGCCTTCGGCTTGTGGCTACGCCTGGGGCGCCTGCATAAGACGCGGCTCAGGGGATGGCTGTTCATCCCGATCTCGCTCGTAGTCTTCTTCGCTCACACCTACGGTTGGGGTCTACTCGGTCTGCTTTGTTTTTCGGCCGAAGCGGTGCGGCTGCATGATGCTGGAAGATCGTGGTTCCGCGCCGGCATCGAGGCCGCGCTCCACACCTCGGTCATGGCGCTGCCGATCCTCATCATGCTGATTTGGCGGAGCGAAACTCACGGCGGGGAAACCACGGCATGGTTCGAATGGAAACTCAAATGGCGGTGGATCTATTCAGCGTTGCGCGATCGCTGGCGTTGGGTCGACATCGGCTCGCTGATCGCCGCGGGACTGGTCTTCGTCTACGCTTTGGTCAGCCGCAAGCTGACTCTGTCGCGCAACCTTGCCTTCTCGGCGATTGTGCTGGCCATTTTCTTCGCCATCCTCCCGCGCATCATTTTCGGATCCGCTTATGCCGACATGCGTCTGTTGCCCTATCTCTTCGCGGTCGCGCTGCTGGCGATCCGTTTCCGCGGCGCTCCGAACCGCCGCACCGCCCAGCACCTCGCCGTGCTCGGCTTGCTATTTTACCTTGGCCGCGTCGGAGCCACGACCGCGAGCCTGGCGATGGCGTCCGACGACCAGCAGGCGAAGCTCCAGGCTTTGGACCATGTCGAGCAGGGTGCCCGCGTAGTCACGCTCACCGGCATGCCGTGCGGGGATTATTGGCCGCTGCTCCGCAATAGCCATCTCGGCGCAATGGTCGTCGTGCGCCGCGACGGCTTCTCGAACGACCAATGGTTGATGGAGGGTCTCAACCTCCTCGACCTCAAATATACCCGCGCCGGCTATTATGCCGCCGACCCCTCACAGCTGGTGCGCCCGAACGGCTGCCGCGAACCGCTGCATCGCGAAATAGACGTGTCCCTCGCTGGCCTCCCGCGGAAGGACTTCGACTATTTGTGGCTGGTCGATGTCCCGCCATTTGATCCGTCGTTGGTCGCGGGAATGCGCCCAGTCTGGCGCGGACCCGGTTCGATCCTCTATCGGTTGAATCCATGACCGCCCTGTCGATCGTCGTGCCTTGCTTCAACGAGGAAGCGTGCCTCCAAACGCTTTATGAGCGCCTCGGCAGAGCCGCGCAGGAGGCTGCCGGCGACGGCTATGAGATCGTCCTGGTCAACGACGGGTCGCGCGACGGAAGCTGGGACCTGATGCAGCGGATCGCTCGGGACGACGGCCATGTCACCGCGGTCAACCTATCGCGCAACCACGGTCACCAGCTGGCGCTGACGGCGGGGCTCGATCTTTCCCACGGCGAGCATGTGCTGATCATCGACGCGGACCTCCAGGATCCGCCCGAGCTGCTGAAGGACATGATGCAGATGATGCGCGAGCAGGGGGCGGACGTGGTGTACGGCGTGCGCAAGAGCCGCGCCGGCGACACCGCGTTCAAGCGCGCGACGGCGCATGGCTTCTACCGGCTCCTGTCGCGCGCCACGGAAGTGGATATTCCCCTCGACACGGGCGACTTTCGGCTGATGAGCCGGCGTGCGCTCGATGCCCTGCTCGCCATGCCGGAGCAGGCGCGCTTCATCCGCGGAATGGTCGCGTGGATCGGGTTCAAGCAGGTGCCGTTCGCCTACGACCGCGATCGGCGCTTCGCTGGCGAGACCAAATATCCGCTCGGGAAAATGACGCGCTTCGCCCTGGACGCGTTGACGAGCTTCTCGTCCGCGCCGCTAAAGCTGGCAAGTCACGCGGGCCTGCTGCTGTCGTTCGGATCGTTGCTGCTCATCCTCTACATCGCTTATGCCTGGATTGCCGGGCAGAGCATTCAGGGCTGGACCTCGCTGATGCTGGTCGTGGTGATCCTCGGCGCGGTGCAGATGTTCGTATTGGCGCTGATGGGCGAATATATCGGCCGGCTCTACAATGAGGCGAAGCGCCGGCCGCTCTATATCGTCCAGGAAGTCGTCGGCGGCGAGCGTGGCGATGCACGGCTCGGCTATATCGCGGCCGCGACCGCGAACAACGACAGGCCCGGCGGCAAGGGCAAACGCCCCACTAAGTGACGCTCGGCGGCGAAAACGCGCTCGAGCGCCGTGTTGATTGGCGTGGCCGGGACCGTCAGATCGGCTTCATCCTTGCCCCGGACCTTCGAGGAGAGCCTTTCCGCGACGGCCAGCGGGAAGAGCAAGCTGTTGAAATAGCCGATCGTTTCCAGCCGGAGCGGTGACTCTTCAATCAATCGCTTGAGCGCGCTTTTGGAATAGCGGCGTTTGTGGTGGTTCACCACGTCATGTGCCGACCACATCCACTGATGCGCGGGTACGGTCATGACCAGTTTGCCGCCGGACTTCAGTCGCGACGCCACCGACGCCAGCGCTGCCCGGTCGTCGGCGATGTGCTCGATCACGTCGAACGCGCCGATCAAGTCGTAATGCCGCTCGGGCACTCCAGCGAGCTCGGGAAGGGGGGCGCTCATCACCTCGCGGCCGAGACGCTGCTGCGCCACCGAGCGCACCTCCTCGTCAAGCTCGAGGGCCTCGACCCGACCGAACTCGCTCAACATCGCCAGATTGTGGCCGGTACCGCAGCCGATCTCGAGAATGGTCGCGTTTGCCGGCGGACGCGCGAGCCTACGGATCAGCGCCGAGAGAACGTGGCGCCGTGCGCGGTACCACCAGTGGCGCTGGTCGAGGTCGGCCATCGTGTCGTAGACGACCCGCTCCATCAGCGAAAAACCCACTTCCGGTTGAGCAGGAAGGTCACCGCGGGAGTGACGAACGCCATCGGTACCATTGGAGCTGCGCGGCCGAGGTGGAGGCGGGTGAACAGAAGCCAGACCCAGAAGCTGTTGAGTGCGTAGCTGATGATCGAAACCGCCACGAAGCGGAGCCGGGTCGCATGGGTTCGATCGCCTCCATGACCGCGGAAGCTCCACTGACTGTGCATCACGTAGCCGGTCGCGACCGCAACGACGTAGGCGAGGAAGTTGCCGAGCTGCGGATGCCAGTGCAGCAACAACGCCACGATCGCGTAGACGACCAGCGAAAGCGCCGTCACGAACGCGCCGGTGACGATGAAGCGCCCAAGCTGGGCGATCACGCTCCGGCGTTCGGGGGGGATTGACGACAGCATCAGGATTGCGGCGACATTAAACCTTCAGGGCGGCTGCTTGCCGTTTCACATTGAGCGGCTACAGCCCGAAAAATGTTGCAAAGCAAGGTCGAGCAGTGGGAACGGCGCGTGCCCGACTTGATCGAGCGCCACTGGAAATGGGTCGTCGTCCTCGTCTGGCTCGGCTTCTGTGCCTGGTTCATCTTCTCGAAGTGGAGCGACATCCGCTTCTTCAATCTGGGCGACACCGACGACAATACACGGATCGCTCAGGTCCGCGCTCTATTGCACGGCCAGAGCTGGTTCGATCTTAGACAATATCGGCTGAATCCGCCCGCCGGAGCGAATATTCACTGGTCTCGGCTCGTGGATCTGCCGATCGCCGGTTTGATCCTGGCGTTGCGGCCGATACTCGGCGGACCGGGGGCGGAGCGCTGGGCGGTCGCGATCGCGCCTCTGCTGCCATATCTGCTTCTACTCTGGTCGCTCGCCTTGACGATGCGACGGCTGGTGGATCCGCGTGCCTACCCGCTGGCTTTGCTCGCCGTCTTCTTCGCGGGGTCGACCAACGGCATGTTCATGCCCGAGCGGATCGATCACCACGGCTGGCAGCTGGCGTTGCTGGCGCTCGGCATTGCCGCAATGGCCGATCCGAAACGTGTTCGGGGCGGAGTGACGCTCGGAATCGCGACCGCCCTGTCGCTCGCCATCGGCCTGGAGATGCTCATCTATTTGGCGATCGCGGGCACGTCCCAAGTGCTGTTCTGGGTCGCGGATAGGGATGAGCGGGAGCGGCTCGGTGCCTATGCCGTCACTCTGGGGGGCGGTACGGCAGCCGCCTTCCTCGCCTTCGCCTCCTACGCCAATCGCTCACCCGTGTGCGACGCACTCTCGCCGGTCTGGTTATCCGATGCCCTGCTCGGGGGCGCGCTGCTGCTCGCGATCGCCTGGCTCTCGCCGGCCGATTGGAAGCGAAGGCTCGCGCTCGCATTGGGGGCCGCTGTCCTGATCGCGGCATTCCACGCTTTCACCTGGCCGCATTGCATTCAGCGGCTCGAAGGCGTGTCGCCGGAGGTGGATCAACTGTGGCTCAGTCACGTCCGTGAAGCTCGGCCCATCTACACGCATGGCTGGCGCACCATGACAACGGTCCTGGCCCTGCCCGTCACGGGAGCGATCGGCTGGGGGCTGCTGCTCTGGCTGCGGCGCAACGATGCCGATCTGGTCCGCCGAATCGCCGCCGCGGCACTTCCGGGCCTTGCCGCCACGGTGCTGCTGTTCTGGCAGACCCGCACCGGTCCCGCCGCGCAGATGATGGCTGCGGTTGGTGCAGCGATATTGATCTGGATTCTTTTCCCGCTGGTGTGGAATTCGAAATCCGCCGTCGTGCGCGTCCTGGGTTCGTCCGCTGTGGTTCTGGCCGGGGCAGGAGCGGCAGTGCCCTTTGCAATGAACTTCGTTCCCGCTGAAAAGTCAACTCCGCAGCAGCTGGCGATCGGCCGCGCGAACCGGCTCTGCAACTCGATGTGGGGCCTGCGCGCCGTGGCGCTTCAGCCCAAGGGAATGGTCTTCACCTTCGTCGATTTCGGGCCGCGGCTGATCGCCGTGACTCATCACGATTCGGTGACCGGTCCCTATCACCGCAACGGCGAGCAAATTGCTGACGTCATGAACGCTTTCCGCGGCAGCGCCGATCAGGCGCACGCCATCATCGGCAAATATCGATCCAATTATGTGCTGACCTGCCCGTCCAGCTCGACGACGACCATCTTCATGTCGGAGACGCCGAAGGGCTTTTACGGGCAGCTCGCTCGCGGCGACATCCCGGACTGGCTCACTCCGGTCCAACTGCCCAAGGACTCGCCGTTCAAGATGTGGCGAGTGACCGGCTAGGCGAGATTCGGAAAGCTCTGCCGCAGGCCGTCGATCACGAATTGAGAAGCGAGGGCGGCCAGGATCACTCCGAGAATCCGCGTGATCACGCTTTCGATCTTCTCGCCGATCAGGCGCAGCAGCGGACCGGCCGCGAGCAATGTCGCCAGCGTGATCAGCATGACGACGGTGATCGCTCCGAGCACGACGGCGATGTGGAGTGGCGTTTCCGCTCGAGACACCCAGAGCATCGCGCTCGCGATCGAGCCCGGACCGGCAATCATGGGCATGGCCATCGGAAAGACACTGATGTCCTCGGCTTCGGGCGTGCCCTCGATCGAGTCGGCGCGTCGCTCGCGGCGTTCCGTGCGCCGTTCGAACACCATTTCGACGGCGATGTAGAAGAGCAGGATTCCCCCTGCGATGCGGAAGCTCGCCAGGCTGATGCCGAGCGCCTCGAGCATTGGCCTTCCCAGAAGCGCGAAGAAGATCAGGATCAGCCAGGCGATCACGCAGGACCGGATCGCCATCGACCGGCGGTCCGCGACCGTCGCCCCGCGCGTCAGGCTGGCGAAAATCGGCGCGCAGCCCGGGGGATCGACGATCACCAGAAAGGTGACGAGGGCCGAGCCGAAGAGTTCGATCACGGCTTGGCGTCGTTGTACAAGACCTGGGCGTAGCGCTGACCGTTCCACATGAAGACGCGGAAACGCAACTCGCCGTTCTTCTCCACCTTCCAGTCCCACCCGAGCGTCTTGTCCGCGGCCTCGCCGCGGCCATTGTCCTCGGGCGTCGTGCGGGCCTGCTTAGGCGTGAGCGGTGGCGGAGCGATGACGGGAGCACCCGGCGGCTTGCCGCGGCACGCAGCGCGATGAACTTGCGGTTTGGACATCTTGGGCAGCGGTCCCTTCAGAACGTCACCCGCGTCATACGCCCAGCGCCACCCTTGGTCGGTCCGCTGCCACACGGTGGTGAAATAGCCGTGCGATTTCCCCTCATCCCTGATCCAGGGGCCCGTATTCACCGCGGTCCGGCCATCGCAGGACACCCAGCTGTGGCCCGGCCACCAGCGCACCGCCTTGGGCGGCTCCTTCCTGTCCTTCAGGAATTCGCGGGCCCACACCGCCTGCGGATTGAACATCACCGCATCATGATCGGCATATTTGCGGAACGCGGCCCATTGGCCCATGCGCTGCGCATCGCGCGCGAAGGCATATTCGGCATCGACCGCAGTCGGGATCGGGGCGGCGGCAAGAAGAAGAGCGGTGATCATAATCCCTCCGGATCCTTGAGGCCGGCACGGCGGTGCGCGGCGACCAATGTATTGCGCATCAGCATGGCGATGGTCATCGGACCGACGCCGCCGGGGACGGGCGTGATTGCCGCCGCAACCTCCGCCGCCTCGTCGAAAGCGACGTCGCCGACCAGGCGACCTTTGCCGTCCTCTGTAGGAACGCGGTTGATGCCCACGTCGATGACGGTCGCGCCAGGCTTGATCCACGAACCACGCACCATTTCTGCGCGACCGACAGCGGCCACGACAATGTCGGCGCTACGAACGACCTCCGAAAGGTGACGAGTGCGCGAATGAGCGATCGTGACCGTGGCATTTTCCGCAAGCAGCAACAGCGCCATGGGCTTGCCGACGATGTTGGAGCGGCCGATCACCACCGCGTTCAGCCCTTCGATGCTGCCAAGCTCCGACTTGAGCAGCTGGAGACAGCCGAGCGGCGTGCAGGGGACGAGTGCCGCGGACCCGGTCGCGAGAAGACCCGCATTGATGACGTTGAAGCCGTCGACGTCCTTTGCCGGCTCGATATTCGCGATCACTTGGGCGGCGTCGATCTGCTTCGGCAGCGGCAGCTGGACGAGGATCCCGTCGACCCGTTCGTCCGTATTGAGCTCGGCGACGAGGTCGAGAAGCTCGTCCTCTGATGTCGTGTCGGGTAGGTTGTGGGCGAAACCGACCATTCCAGCTTCCGTGGTCGCGCGATTTTTCGACCGCACATAGACGGCGCTGGCGGCATCCTCGCCGACCAGCACCGTTGCGAGCCCCGGCGGCCGGCCGATCTGGCGCACGAACTCGGCGACACCTTCCGCGACCCGCTTCCGGATCGCCAGCGCCGCCGCTTTCCCGTCGATCAGCCTCGCGGTCATCCGCCGAAATAATATTGGCTGACCACACCCGCGAGCAGTCTTCTGATCACCTGGATCAGGATGAGGAGGACCAGCGGGGAGAAATCGATTCCGCCGAAATCCGGCAGCACGCGCCGAATCGGGCGATAGAGCGGCGCGGTGATCCGATCGAGCGCGACGACGAACGCGCGAACTCCGCCCGAATTTATGTTGAGCACATTGAACGCGAAGAGCCAGCTCAGGATCACCTGGATGATGATGATCCAGGTGAGGACGCTGAGCAGCAGATCGGCGATGTCGACGAGGGCGCGAAGCATGGACCTCGCTTAGCGGTGCGGCCGTGTCCCCGCAATCAGGGCGCGAAACGCTCCGGCTCCGCGACGGCGAGAATCTCGGCGAAATCGCCGGCGGGGTCGGCCCATTCCGCGATCGGGGTCCAGCCGCCCGCGAGCAGCAGGACTCGGGCGCCCCGCTCCCCATATTTGTGGCTATTCTCCGTATGGATCGTCTCACCCGCGGCGAAGCGGAAGCTCTTGCCCGATATGGCGAATTCGACGTCGCGCGTCGCAACCAGGTGCATTTCGATGCGGGATAGGATTTCGTTCCATCGGGCCTCGTGACGAAAGGCGTCGACGGGGATGTCGCCGTCGAGCTCGCGATTCATCCGACGGAGCAAGTTGAGATTGAACTCAGCGGTCACGCCTTCGCGGTCGTCATAGGCCGCAATCAGCCGTTCCACCGGCTTCACCCGATCCAGGCCGATCAGCAGATGAGCGCCGGGTCCAAGCAGCGCCCGCCAGCGGCGGAGCAGATCGGTCGCACTCCACGGCACAAAATTGCCGATGGTCGAGCCGGGAAAGAAGCCGAGCTTGGATAGGCTCGAAATTTCGGACGGCAAAGTGAACGGCCGAGCGAAATCCGCGACGACCGGGATCACTCTTAGCCAGGGGAAGCCCTGCTGGAGACCTTCGGCGCTCTGCTTGAGATAGTCGCCGGAAATGTCGACGGGCACGTAGGCGGCCGGCGCGATCGCATCGAGGAGGATCGGAGTCTTGGTGGCCGAACCCGCGCCGAACTCCACGACCGCTGTGCGCCGCGGGACCAGTGCCGCCACGTCGGGCATGATGTCGTGGAGCAGCGCCGTCTCGGTCCGTGTCGGATAGTAAGAAGGGAGGCGCGTGATCGCGTCGAACAGCTCCGACCCGCGCCGATCGTAGAGCCAGCGGGCGGGGATGGCCGGGATCGGCGCCGACAAACCCGCGAGAACATCGTCGCGGAAGGCGTGCGTCTGTTGATCAAGCGTCGCGAGCAAGGCGAACTCCCGTGAATTGCCAGCGCGCATGCGGCGGAAAGAAGTTGCGGTAGGAGGCTCGGCTATGCCCGCGCGGAGTCGCGCAGCTCGCGCCTTTCAACACCAATTGCCCGCTCATGAACTTGCCATTGTATTCGCCCACGGCGCCCTCGGGCGGGGCAAAGCCGGGGTAGGGCGCGAACGCGCTTTGCGTCCATTCCCACACGTCGCCGAAAACTCCGCCGCCGGGGCGGGCCGTGATCGCGCCGGCCGAATCGAGCTGATGGCCGAGGTTCGAATCGGCGGTGCTGGCGAAATCCTCCCATTCCGCCTCGGTCGGGAGCCGCGCTCCGGCCCAGCGTGCGAAGGCATCGGCCTCGTAATGGCTGATGTGGGAGACGGGGGCCGCCCAGTCGATCTCGATCCGACCAGCGAGCGTGAATTGCGTGCCCTCGTCGCGCCAGTAAAGCGGGCCCGAAACCTCCTCTCGCTGCACCCAGTCCCAGCCGTCGGAAAGCCACAGGGTGGGGGTGCGGTAGCCGCCATCCGCGACGAACTCCCGCCACTCCTTGTTGGTCACTCGGCGGTTCGCGATTTCGTGGGGGCAAAGGAAGATGCGATGCCGCGGCCGCTCGCTATCGAACGCGAAGCCGCTCTCGTGCGCGCCAATGTCGACGACCCCTTCCCGGCCGCGATGATAGGTCAGCGGTTCGATCGCGTAGCAGGCGGCTGGAGGAAGCTCGCCGTAAGCAGGCTCGATCGGATTCTCCGCGAAGGTCGCGAGAATGTCGGTGAGAAACAGTTCCTGATGCTGCTGCTCGTGGTTGATGCCAAGCTCGATGAGGTCGAGCGCGGCCAGTGGAAGCGACGGCAGCGCGCGGCTCAGCTGTTCGTCGACGTGCGCACGATAGGCGCGGACCTGGTCGAGTGATGGACGGCTCAGCATTCCGCGCCGCGGGCGCGCGTGCCGTGGGCCTTCCGCTTCGTAATAGCTGTTGAAGAGAAAGGCATAGCGTTCGTCGAATGGACGATAGCCGGGCACATGGCCTCGAAGGATGAAGGTCTCGAAGAACCAGGTCGTGTGGGCGAGGTGCCATTTGGCCGGCGAGGCGTCGGGGAAGGGCTGGATGGTCGCGTCGGCGTCGCTGAGCGCCGCCGCCAGGTCGAGCGTCAGCCTGCGGGTCGCAAACAGCCGCTCGCCGAGTTTCGTCGGCCCGGTTTCCAAATCAGCCCTGGCCACCACCATCCCCTGCCACGAAGAACAGACCGGATAAAGTCAGAAGTTCGCTGAATGTTCCCTTCGGACGGCTATTCGTCGCGCGTACCGCCCGGCTTCCAGAGTACATCGCCGCCCTCCGCCGATGCGACGACACGCGACGCGACGAACAGATGGTCGGACAGGCGGTTGAGATAGGCGAGCAGCTGCGCGTTCAAGGCTTCACTCGCGTTCAGCGCAACGGCTGCACGCTCGGCGCGGCGGACGACGGCCCGAGCCAGGTGAAGGGCGGCAACCGCCGGCGATCCGCTCGGCAGGATGAAGCTGGTGAGCGGCTCCAGTTGGGCATTCATCGCGTCAATCTCATGCTCGAGCCGCTCGACCTGACTCGCGACGATGCGCAGCGCGCCTTCAACATCGCCGGGCGTCGCGGCGTCGGCACCAAGATCGAACAAATCGTTCTGGATCCGCAGCAGTTGCCGAACGACCTCAGCCTTATCGAGCGCTCCAATCGCAACGCCGATCGCCGCATTCGCTTCATCGACCTCGCCGATCGCGACCATTCTGAGGCTGGACTTGCTGACGCGGCTGCCGTCGACCAGGCCGGCAGTGCCGCTGTCGCCCGTGCGCGTGTAGATTTTATTGAGCTTGACCAACGCGGACCTATTGGCTGGACGAGCCCGCAACGATCAGGATCAGGATGACGATGACGATCGCCACGGCCTGAAACATCACCCGGCGCCGCATCCACGTCTGCGACTGCTCGCCCGACAAATCCTTGCCCGACGCCATCGCGATCACTCCGCGAACCAGCACATAAGCGGTGGCCGCCATGGCGAGGGCGAGCAGGATAAGGAGGACAGTCTTCCCCATTAGCCGTGCCCTTAGGCGTCCCGAAAAGCTAAACCAAGGGCCAGATGGCCAGAGATCCGCCGCGAGGCCCCAGCCGCGAATGATGATTCTATTCGCCCTGGCGGGTCAGACGCTGAAAAATTCTCGAGCGGACGATTGATCATCGCCCGAATCCATCGCGCTCAGCAACTCCCTCGCTCTGTCGAGTTCCCAATCCAGTAAATCGTCCAGATCTTCGTCCAGTTTCTGTTGCAGCGCACGTTCCAAGAAGGGCCGCGATTCTGACGATCTGCCGGTTTGTTGCAACAGATCTCCAAGACAGACGAGCCCTTCCACGAGCATTGTTGCATCACCCTCGGATTCGCTCACAACCTGGCGTAAGACTTCTTCCCCGCGTTCTAGGGCGCCTCGATCAAGCAGCATCAGTGCCTTTTGGTATTTCTGACGGACTGTCATTGCATTCTTCCCAGCGCCCTCAGTCATCATAGACCAAAAGCTTGTCGTCCCAATCGCTTAGCCGCGGCGCCGAGCGAACTCGTGATGACTTGGCGAAATTATTGCGGTCTTCATCCTTGTCAGTCTGGAAGCCGTATCGCGCTGTCTTAAGGGTCCACGAACACGAAACCGCGGGGCAGACGGCCTTCGCCAAGGTCGCGGGCGAGAGCTTGACCGTCGACTCCGGCGTCGCGCATCGCCGCGAGTGTCGGCGCCATGTCCCGCTTGGCCAGGCGTCTGCCGTCCGCATGAGCGACGAGAGGGTGATGAAGGTAGCTCGGCTCGGGCAGGCTGAGGAGCGTCTGCAGCAGCCGCTGGACCGGCGTGGATGGCCTAAGGTCGGCCGCCCGCGCGACCACGCTCACGCCACTGGCCGAATTGTCGACGACACAGGCGAGGTGGTAGGCGGCCGGGGCGTCCTTGCGGGCAAGGATCACGTCGTCGAGATCATGTCGTTCCGTGGTGAACCGACGGCCGTCCTGCTCCGTCCATGACGGGAAGTCCGCCAGCTCCAGAGCCTTCGAGGAATCGAGCCGCCAGCAATGCGGCAGGGACATGCGGCGGTCGGGATCATCCGAAAGGCTTCGGCAAGTGCCCGGATAATGCGCCGTCGCGCCGTGCGGAGCTTCGAGGGCGGCGGCGATATCGGCGCGCGTGCAAAAGCAGGCGTAAACAAGATTCCGCTGCTTCAACTGCTCCAGCGCGCGCTCATAGACCTCGCCACGGCGGGACTGGATCAACACCGGCGCGTCCCATTCGAGACCGAGCCATTGCAAATCCTCGGTGATACCGTCGACGAATTCCGGCCGGCTCCGCGTCTGGTCGAGGTCCTCGATACGCAGCAGGAACCTTCCTCCGCTTCCGCGCGCTTGGCGGTGACCGATGACGGCGCTGTAGGCGTGCCCTAAGTGCAATCGCCCCGTCGGCGATGGCGCAAAGCGAGTTACGAACATGGCAAGTGTTGCGGAAAGGACTCTTGACCCGGAGTCACTGAAAATGCTGTCATACGCAAGTCACACCGGGTTGGCATCCGGTGGGCAACAAGGGAAGACGGGCCGGGTGCCCTCTCCTCCTTGCGTGCGACGAGGCCGGGGAGCTGGAGTTCGGACCTACCGGACGAAAGGCTTTGCTGGCGTTTATGTATCATCCTGAGCTGATCCGACATCCCGAAAGCTGCCCGGCGCTGGTGCTCAACGCCGACTATACGCCGCTGTCTTATTATCCGCTTTCGCTCTGGCCGTGGCAGACCGCGGTCAAGGCCATGTTCCTCGAGCGGGTGGATGTCGTCGCCCACTACGACCGCGAAGTGCATTCGCCGAGCGTCGCTCTGAAGCTGCCCTCGGTCATCGCGCTGCGCGAATATGTGCGGCCCAACGAATATCCGGCCTTCACCCGATTCAACCTGTTCCTGCGCGACAAGTTCAGCTGCGTCTATTGCGGCTCGCGCAAGGAGCTGACCTTCGACCATGTGATCCCGCGCGCCCAGGGCGGCCGAACCACGTGGGAAAATGTCGCGACCGCCTGCGCTCCGTGCAACCTGAAGAAAGGTGGGCGGACACCGGTCCAGGCGCACATGCATTATCGCGAGCCGATCCGCCCGACGACCTGGCAACTGCAGGAGCATGGCCGGGCCTTCCCGCCCAATTACCTGCACCAGAGCTGGGGCGATTATCTCTACTGGGATGTCGAGCTGGAGCCGTAAGCGCTTTTGTCTTGCCGGCCCTGAGCCGGCATCCGCCTTCTTTCGAACTTTCCAATCCAACAGGCGGATCCCGGATCAAGTCCGGGATGACAGTCTTTCGCGCAGGAAGGCTGCCACGTTAGGTCCCACCTCATCATGCTCCAGCGCCATGGCGAGGTTGGCGATGACGAAGCCCGCCGCGGTTCCGCAATCGTAACGGACGCTATCGACCTTGAGAGCGTGGAACGGCTGGTCGCCGATGAGCTTGGCCATGGCGTCGGTGAGCTGGATCTCGCCCCCTGCGCCGCGCTCGCCGCCGTCGAGCACTCGCATGACCTCGGGCTGCAGGATGTAACGGCCGATTACCCCGAGCCGCGAGGGCGCATCGGCGGGATCGGGCTTTTCCACCAGGCCGCGCACTTCGGTGAGCTTGCCGTTGGTTTCGCCCGGAGTGATGATCCCGTAAGCGTTGGTCTTCTCCGCCGACACTTCTTCCGTCGCGACCAGATTCCCGCCGACCTTCTCCCAGGCTTCGACCATGGGTTTCAGCGCTCCCGGAATCATCAAATCGTCGGGGAGAAGCACCGCGAACGGCTCGTCGCCGACGATGTGCCGAGCGCACCAGACGGCATGGCCCAGCCCGAGCGGCTCCTGTTGTCGGACCGCGGCTAGCTCGCCGAACCCTGCGTTCGACGGCGCAAGGGGATCGAGGCTCTTGCCCTTCTCCTTGAGGGTCGCCTCGAGCTCGAAGGCCACGTCGAAATAGTCCACCAGCGCCGTCTTCCCGCGGCCGGTGACGAAGATCAGCTGCTCGATCCCAGCCTCGCGCGCCTCGTCGACCGCATATTGGATCAGCGGCCGGTCGACGATCGTGATCATCTCCTTTGGGATGCTCTTGGTGGCGGGGAGCAGGCGTGTGCCGAGACCGGCGACGGGAAACACCGCCTTGCGGACGCGATTGGCCATTCAGTCTCCTGGGGTCACCGGACCGGTTTCGTTCGTGACCGGCTGCGGCTCGGTCCCCGCCGGTTCCGCGGGCGCTGAGCCGCCGGTCGCGGGCGGCAGGTCGAACGGGTCCGGCTCGCGCGGCTGGGAGCGCTTGACCAACTCGTCGACGCGATCGGGTTTGGCGTAAGGTGGAGGAGTCAGCAGGTCTTTGGCACTGGGCGTTTCGCGGGCCATCAGCGGCTTGACCGGCAGCCTGTGACCAGGCGCCGGTTCGAGGTCCGCTACCCTGCCGCAGCCGGCAACGCTCAGGAAAGCGGCGGCCGCAATGATCCGCGACGGCTTCATGGCTTCCGACTAGCCGTTCGATCCGTCCTAGGCTAGCGCCCGATCATGCGCCTGCTGATCATTTCGTGCGCCCTGCTTGCGCTCACCGCTTGTCAAAAGCCGCAACAGCAAACGGCCAACGAACCTGCGGCGGAAACGGAAGCCGGTTCGACGAAGGGCGTAGACCGAAGCCACAAGGGTCAGCCGGCGCCGGACGCCACTTTCAAGGATCGCGATGGAAGCGACGTCAGCCTCGCGGACTTTGCCGGCACTCCCGTGCTCGTAAACCTATGGGCGACCTGGTGCGCGCCTTGCGTGAAGGAGCTGCCGACGCTCGACCGGCTCTCCGGGACGCGGAAGGATATGACCATTCTTGCCGTCAGCCAGGACATGGGACCGCACGCGTCAGTCGAGGCCTTTCTGAAAGAGAAGAAGATTGCCGGTCTGGACGCCTATCAGGACTCGAACATGGGCCTCTCGGGCGCACTCGGGCCCGAAACCGTGCTTCCGACGACGATCCTCTACGACGGGAGCGGCAAGGAAGTATGGCGCTTCGTCGGCGATCTCGATTGGACCGGTCCGGAAGCGGCTAGGCTGCTGGCTGAGGCGAAGCCCGGCGGAAAAGCCTGAGCGCCCGGCCATCGATCGCGGCAAGTCCCAGGGCGATCAATGACAGTCCGAGGAAATCCTGCGGGGCAAGCGTCTCATTCAGGAATAGAGCACCGAGCAGGATCGCGACGGGCGGCACGAGCAAGGTCACGAGCAGTGCATTGGTGGCACCCGATGTCGCGATCAACCGGAAGTAGAGAACGTATCCGAACGCGGTGCAGAAAAGGGCCAGTGCCGTAATCGCTCCGAGTGCGGTGAGCGGCGGGAAGGCGTCGGTCCAGGGCCGGTCGACGAACATCGACAGCGGCAACATCATCAGCGCACCGGCCGTGAGCTGCCCGGTGGTGACGCTCAGCGGGGAAATGCCCTGCTGGCGGAATCGACGGGCCCAGACGGCGGCCAATGCATAGCTCAACGACGCGGTGACGCAGGCGACTTGCGCTAGAGCACTGGTTCCGAGGCTCGAAAGCAAGGACGGCCCGATCATCGTCGCCACTCCGCCAAAACCCAGAAGGACGCCGGCGATCTTGCGCGGGCTCAGCCGCTCGTCTTGGGTGAGGAGATGCGCGACAACCACGCCCCAAATGGGTGTGGTGGCGTTGAGGATCGAGGCAAGGCCGCTGGCGATGTGCGTCTGGCCCCAACCGAAGAGCGTGAACGGCAGTGCATTGTTGAGCAGCGCGAGGAGCAGGATCGAACCCCAGGCAGACGCCGGGAGGCCGAGCTTCTGACCCTTGAAAGCAAGATATGCCCACATTGCGACGGCCGCGATGGTGAGGCGCAGCCAGACATAGGTCAGCGGAGCCACATGCCGGACGGCGACCCCGATGAAGAAGAAGGCGCCGCCCCAAATGAGCGCGAGCACGCCGAGGATGAGCCAGTCCCTGCCGTTCATGACCGTGCGGATCATGGGCTGGGGATAGGCTGCTGAGTCGGGCGCGACTTCCGCGTCCTTGCGCTCAAACGCCTGGCTCTCGATCGGCTTCATTCTCGGAAAATAGGGGCGCGGGTGCCCGGCGCGCCAACAAATGCGCGGAAGCACTGCATAAGCTGAGCTTATTGTGACGGCCTAGTCGCGCAGCAGCTCGTTGATGCTGGTCTTGGAACGCGTGCGCTCGTCGACGCGCTTGACGATCACGGCGCAAGCGAGCGCCGGCGCGCCATCTTTGCCGGGCAGAGCTCCCGGCACGACGACGGAATATTCGGGGACTCGCCCGTAATGCACTTCGCCGGAGGCCCGATCGACGATCTTGGTCGACGCTCCGAGGAACACGCCCATCGACAGCACCGACCCGCGCTCCACCACCACGCCTTCGGCGACTTCGGAACGGGCGCCGATAAAACAATCGTCCTCGATGATCACCGGGCCGGCCTGTAGCGGCTCGAGCACTCCGCCGATCCCCGCTCCGCCGGAGATATGCACGTTACGGCCGATCTGCGCGCAACTCCCGACCGTCGCCCAGGTATCGACCATCGCGCCCTCGTCGACCCGCGCTCCGATGTTGACGAAGCTCGGCATCAGGACGGCGCCGGGAGCGATATAAGCTCCGCGGCGCACGATCGCTCCCGGAACCGAACGGAAGCCCGCATCAGCAAAATCCTTCTCGCCCCAGCCGGCGAATTTAGACGGGATCTTGTCCCACCAATGCGCTCCGCCCGGACCGCCCGAAATCGCTTCCATCGGATTGAGGCGGAAGGAGAGCAGCACGGCTTTCTTCAGCCATTGGTGGACGACCCATTCGCCACCGGCCTTCTCCGCAATTCTCGCTTCGCCGGAATCAAGCGCTGCAATAGCGGCATCGACCGCCTGGCGGACCTCGCCCTTCGTCTGCGCGCTGACCTTGTCGCGATCCTCCCAGGCGCGCTCCACTATCGTCTGAAGCTGTTCGTTCATTCTTCGTCCCCCAGGATCAATTCCAGCCATTCGCCGACGTCCGTCACGCGATAGTCGGCCGCGCTCTCCTCATAGCCGTGGTTGCCGCGCTCGGAACCGTTTTCGACCCACACTGTGGTCATTCCAAGCGCCTTCGCCGGACCGAGGTTCTGCGCCATGTCGTCGGCCAATAGCGCATGCTTTGGGTCGATTCCGAAGCGTTCGCACAGCAGCGCATAGCCGTGCGGATCGGGCTTGGGACGATAAGAGCTGGCATGAATGTCGTGCAGGTCGTCGAAATGCGAATGCAGGCCGATCGCCTCCAATACGCGACGTGCATAAGACGCGTCGCCGTTGGTGAAGACGAAGCGGCGTCCGGGAAGCTGCGGCAGCAGGCGCGCGAGGCGTTCATCGCATTGCACCCGATCGAGCGGGATATCGTGCACGTCATTCAAGAAATCGTGCGGATCGACCGCATTCTCTTTCATGAGACCGGCGAGCGTCGTGCCATGTTCGTGGAAATGCGCCTTCTGCACCCGCCGCGCTTCGACCGGATCGCAGTCCAGCAACCGTTGAATATAAGCGGTCATGCGCTCGTCGATCAGCGCGAAGAGGCCGGATGACGCCGGGTAGAGACAATTGTCCAGATCGAAGATCCAGTCGCGGATATGGGCAAGGCTCGGAACCATGGCGCGAGTGGCCCTAGCCGCATCGGCTCCTTAATCAAATTGAAAGGATCGATAAACCATAATATCGTCGGGATAGCCGTTGAATTTCAGCGGCTTGGGGGAAGCGCGATGCGCAAAGGTTTCTTGGCGACGACCGGCTGCGTGGTCGTCCTGATGTTCGCTCTAACCGCTTGTGGTGGAGGCGGTGGAGGTGGTGGTGGCCCACGGCCAAACCCGTTCCCCGCGCCGGCTCCCAGCCCGACGCCGACGCCTACGCCTACGCCCACTCCCACTCCCACGCCAACACCTACACCCTCGCCGACGCCGACGCCGACGCCTACACCCACGCCAACTCCGACACCCACTCCTACGCCGACGCCCACGCCAACTCCGACGTCGGTCTTCGACACAGCCGAATATCGGGCGTCCAACTATGCTGTCGCGGCGGACGCCATCGCCGCCTACGATGCGGGTGCGACAGGCGCCGGCGTGAAGATCGGCATCGTCGATACCGGCATCAACCCGAATCTGGCCGAGTTCGCTGGTCGGATCGACCTAGCGGCGAGCGGCGACGTCGCCGGAAACCGCGGGATCAGCGACGAAGGCGGTCATGGCACGGCCGTGAGCGCCGTTGCCGCGGCCGCGCGGAACAACTCCAATACGCTCGGGGTCGCCTTCGGAGCGACAATCGTCAGCGAGCGCGCGGACGAGCCTGGCTCTTGTGCAAGCAAGAATGGCTGCTCCTTCTTCGATGACGCAATTGCCCGTGGGATCGACGCCGCTCGACTTGCCGGGGTCAAGGTGATCAACCTCTCGCTCGGCGGAGGGACACCCGGTCCCGCTTTGCTCGCCGCGATGCAGCGCGCCGTGAATGCCGGCATCGTCATCGTCATAGCGGCCGGAAACGACGCAACCGCCAACCCCGACCCTTTCGCTCTGAAGCCTGCCCAGCAGTTCCCCGGAATGGTAATCATTGCCGGCTCGGTTGGAGCACGCGGGCCGGGTGGCACGATCGACACGAGCAAGATTTCAACCTTTTCCGACCGTGCTGGCTCTGGAGCGCAATGGTATCTCATGGCCGTCGGCTATCATGACCGCGCGCCAGACGAGACTGGCGCGCAATTCCTTTGGGACGGCACGAGCTTCTCCGCGCCGACCATCACGGGCGCGGTCGCTTTGTTGGCCCAGGCCTTCCCCAAGCTCACCGGCGCGGAGATCGTCGACATTCTGTTCACGAGCGCCGACGATCTTGGCGCCCCCGGTGTCGACGCGATTTACGGACAAGGGCGGCTGAACATTGGGCGTGCCTTCCAGCCAATCGGCACGACGACGCTTGCCGGTAGCCAGGTCGCGGTCAACCTTTCGGCGGTGAATGGCGACCTGCCCGAAGCCGCGGGCGATGCGAACACGGTGCATGCGCTCGGAGCGATCATTCTCGACGGATACAGCCGTGCTTTCGTCCTCAATTTCGCGAAGACGTTCCGGCAGGCTCGGCAGGAGAGCCGGCTGGCTCAATCGCTTCGCAACGATGTGAAGGCCGGCAACGTCAGCGCCGGGCCAATCACGGTCGCCATGACGGTTCGCGAGCGCCAGGATCTGCCGCACGGCTTCGAACTGGAGCGCTTGGGGATCGGGCCCGAGGACATGCGCAAGTCGCGGCTGATCGCCGGTTCCGCGATCGCTCAGGTCGATGACAAGACCGCGGTGGCTTTCGGCTTTGCGGAAGGCGCGAAGGCGATGGAGCGGCGCCTCAATGGCGTGAACGCGAACGCCTTCCTGGTGGCGCGCGACATTGCCGGTGATCCTGGCTTCACCGCCAGGCGGAACGGCAGCATCGCTGTGCGTCACCAGTTCGGCGGCACCGGAGTGACCTTTTCCGGCGAGACCGGCGATGTGTGGCAGGAGGTTCGCACGAACGCCACTGGTTCGCCCTATCGTTTCACCAGCATATCCGTCGATCGCAGCTTCGGCCGCAACTGGGCCTCATTGGCAATGAGCCGGCTGGAAGAGAAACAGTCGCTGCTCGGCGGGCGGATGTCGGAGCTGCTCGGCGGGGGCGGATCGACGAGCCTGTTCCTCGACTTCGAGGGCAGACATTCGTTCGGCGGCGGCTGGAATGCCGTGCTGACAGCGCGCCGCGGCTGGACCCAGTTCGGCGCCGGCAAATTCCAGGCTGGCGCATACGGTTTCGACGTATCGAAAACGGCTGTGCTCGGCGCCAACGATCGCCTGGGGTTCCGCTTCGCTCAACCGTTGCGGGTCGAGCATGGGGGGCTCGCGATATTGCTGCCGACTTCCTACGACTATGAGACCGAGACGGCGACGAGCACGCTCGCTCGCATGTCGCTGACCCCAAGCGGGCGCGAGCTCGACGCGGAGATGAGCTACGGCTCGGCGCTGCTCGGCGGCAATGCCTGGTTCGGCGGGAACCTATTCTTCCGCCGCCAGCCGGGTCACATCGCGATCGCCGACGACGACATCGGCGGCGCGGTTCGGTTCACGCTCAGCTTTTGATCAGCCCTGACGCCGGCCGAACCGCGGCGTCAGCATGCCAACGGTCGAGCGATACTTGCGGTAATCTTCGCCGAACAGATCGGTAAGGTCGCGCTCCTCGTAACGGATGGCGATCAGCATATAGATGGACACGCCGACCGCGAGCAGCAGATGGCCGGCCGTCATCTGTGGCGTCGCCCAAAAAGCGAGGAAGAAGCCCGAATAGAGCGGGTGGGCGATCCAGCGATAGAAGAATGGAGCGCGGAGCTGCGGTGGTGCGCCTTCGCGGCCCCGAAAATGCAGCCATGCCTGCTGTAGCCCGAACAGCTCGAAATGATTGATCAGGAAGGTGCTGACCAGCACGGTCAGCCAGCCGATCCAAAACAGGACCCAGATGATATCCGAAAGCAGGGGGCTGGTGACGTTCCACACCATGGTGTCGATCGGCCGCCACCCGATGAACAAGATGATCAGCGCAAGGCTGGCGGCGAGCACGTAGACGCTCCGTTCCGCCGGGCGCGGCACGAAGCGCGTCCACCAGGCCTTGAATGCGGGACGGGCCATCACGCTGTGCTGCAAGCCGAACAGGATGATCAGCAAGATGTCGACGATTGCCGCGAGCCCGCGCGGCGTCGTCGGCCCGAAATCGACCGTCTTCGCGGCAAAGGCGAGGTCGCCGACGAAGCAGATGAGATAGAGGAACGTCGCGAAGAAGACGCCATAGGCGATGATCGCGAATATGAGGGTCAGCGTTCGTGACATGCCGAAGGCTCCTTTCGGCCGCGAAGGTTAGCGCCTGCCGGATTTCCTCTCCGGCTCGGCTCCGATGTTGTAGCGGACGATGATGGGCGCGGGGCAGCGGCCGATCCGCCGGTCGACCGCGAGGTAGAGGTCGCCCGCCGGCAGCTCGCCTAGCTTCTGCGCCCGAACGGTCTTGCCGCGTCGCGCAGCCTCGTACCGGCTCGTCGGCGGGCAGGATTTTGGCGACCCCTCGGTGGGGTTGATAACCGGCATGTCGCGGAGAGGGGAGAAGTCGGCGGCGATCGCTCCCGACGCGCTCGCGCTTATGGCAGCCGCGGTGAGGAACAACAGGCGCATGACCGCTCTCCTTGAAGAACGGGGATATAGCAGAGCCGCGCCGGTCAGTTCAAACGGTGAAGCTCTCGCCGCAACCGCACGCACCCTTGGCGTTGGGATTGTCGAAGACGAAACCGGCGGCGAAGTCGTCCTCGCGCCAGTCCATCACCGAGCCGACGAGGTAGAGGATCGACGCTCCGTCGACGTAGAAGGCCCCGCCCGGGGTTGCGACCTTCTCGTCGAACGCATTTTCCTCAGTCACGTAGTCGACCGAATAAGCGAGCCCCGAGCAGCCGCGGCGCGGGGTCGACAGCTTCACCCCGATCGCGCCCGCGGGCGCTCGGGCCATCAGCTCGGCGATGCGGTCGTTCGCCGCCGAGGTCAGCGTGATCGCGGCAGGCCGCGCGCGGATTGTCGATTCCTTGTTCAATGCCAAACTCCAACCGTCGTTCGTCCTGAGCGAAGTCGAAGGGCGCAGCTGCGACGGTCCTGCAAGTAGCCCTTCGACTGCGGTCCTTCGGACCTCCGCTCAGGACGAACGGATATGTTGTGGCCACTCATGTTCATCTCACAACATCCCCAGCTCTAGCCGAGCCTCGTCGCTCATCTTCGACGGATCCCACGGCGGATCCCAGACCAGGTTCACGACCGCGTCGCGAATGCCGGGCACCGACAGCACGCGCAGCTCGACCTCGTTCGGCAGCGTTTCCGCGACCGGGCAGTGTGGCGTCGTCAAAGTCATCGTGATCGTCGCGTCGCCGTCCTCGCTGATGTCGACGTCGTAGATCAGCCCGAGCTCGTAGATGTCGACCGGGATCTCCGGATCGTAGATCGACTTCAGAGTGTCGACGACCGAAGCCTGGAGGTCGCTCCCCGCGCCGGCTTCGGGCTCCTCATCTTTTTCGCCGGCGAGGAAGCCGGCGAGATAGTCGCGCTTGCGCCCAAAGGTTTCGGAAACGGTCTCGGGACTCACACGGGCGCGCGGCGGCGGGGTCACCGCGTCGACCTTTTCCGTCTCGATCTTGCGCTCGCTATTCACCCGAAGATCCGCTTCACCTGTTCGATCCCGCGCACCAATGCCTCGATGTCCGAGCTGTCGCTGTGCGCCGCGAAGCTCGCCCGAGCCGTCGCCTCGATTCCCAGCCAGCGCATCAAGGGCTGAGCGCAATGATGGCCGGCGCGGACGGCGACGCCCGCATCGTCCAATATGGTGGCCGTGTCGTGCGGATGCACCCCATCGACGTTGAAGCTGACGATTCCGGCGCTGTCCTCGGGGCCGTAGATCGTGACTCCGGGGATGGCGGACAGCGCCCCACGGCATTCGGCGACGAGCGCGCATTCGTGCGCGTGGATCGCGTCGAGCGACAGTTGCTCCACCCAATCCACCGCAGCGTGCAGCCCGACCGCTCCGACGATATGCGGCGTTCCCGCTTCGAACCGCGCCGGCGGATCGAGGAAGGTCGTCTCCTCGAACGTGACCTTCTCGATCATCGCCCCGCCGCCCTGCCACGGCGGAAGCGCCTGAAGCAGCTCGGCACGACCCCAGAGGCAGCCGATCCCGGTCGGGCCGTAAAGCTTGTGCGCGGAGAAAGCGTAGAAGTCGCAGCCAATCTCGGCGACGTTCACGGGCAGTCTTGGAACGGCCTGGCATCCGTCGAGCAGCAGCAGCGCGCCCTTCGAATGGGCAATTTCCCCTGCCCGCTTCGCATCGAGGATCGAGCCGAGGACGTTGGACACATGGGCGAAGGCGACAACTTGATGCTCTTCGGTGAGCATCGCTTCCGCCGCGTCAAGGTCGATCTGGCCGTCCGAGGTCAGCGGCACCGGGTCCACTGCGTAGCCGGCGAGCTGCCAGGGCACGATGTTGCTGTGATGCTCAAGATTCGAAAGCAGGACTCGATTGCGCCCATTCTTCGGCAGCGTCCGAGCGACGAGGTTGATCGCCTCGGTCGCTCCCCGGGTGAAGATGAGTTCGTTCGGCTGGCCGCCGATGAGCTTGGACGCCGCGGCGCGCGACGCTTCATAACTCGCGGTCATCTCCGCCGAGCGCTCGTAAACGCCGCGATGCACCGTCGCATAATCGCGGGAATAAGCCTTGGTGATCGCGTCGATCACCGCTTGCGGCTTCTGCGCGGTCGCCGCGCTGTCGAGATAATGCCAGTTGGCGATCGCCGGGAACTGGTCGCGAACGTTCAGCGCAGAGTTGATGCGGGTTTCTAAGTTCATGCGGCGTGCCTAATGGATGTAGATTGCCAGCCCATCACACGACCCTCCGCAGCGCATCGCGCGCGGCTTCGCAAATCGCGTCCGAGTCCTTCGCGCCATCCCAAAGCCCCATGACGAAGCCCTCCAGCAACAATGACCGGGCGCTCGCGGGATCGAGGCCGCGGCTTTCTGCGTAGAACAATTGCATCGCGTCCAATTCGCCGACGCTGGCGCCGTGCGCGCATTTCACATCGTCTGCGAATATCTCCAGTTCGGGCTTGCAGTTCGCTGTCGCTCCGCGATCGAGCAACATCGCTTTGACCGATTGCTCGGCGTCCGTTTGCTGCGCGCCGCGCGCAACCTCGACCTTGCCCAGATAGGAGCCCACAGCCTTGCCGTTCAGGATTGAGCGGATGGTCTGGCGCGAGCGGCCGCCGATCCCGATGTGCTTCACGTGGGTGACGATTTCGTTGGTCGAAACACCAGTGCCGATATTGGCGCCAAACAGTTCGAAGCTCGCCCGCTCAGCGAGTGAGATTTCAAGTTCGATCCGGCCGTAAACCGGCGCCGCATTGAGCACGTACAGCCGGGCCTTTGCGCCTTGTTCCAGCGCTATCCGAACGCGGCGCACCTGCACGTCGTCAGCCGCGGGAAGCCAGACGTCTTCCAGCTCTTCCCCGGCACCGACGGTGACCGTCAACGGCTCGGCGAAGTCCTCCCAGACGGGCTTCAGCGCGTCGAGGTCGGCGTAGCGCCACTCCTCCTGGCGATGCGTGGGGAAGGGCGCGGTCATCGGCGCACCCAGACCGTCATCCCGGCCTTGAGCCGGGATCCGCCTTGTTCTTGTACCGCAAAGGCAGGCAGACCCCGGATCAAGTCCGGGGTGACGATTGGGCGATGCGAAATTCCCGTCACGCAGCCGCCTCCGCATAGCCTTCGCGCTCGAGCTCGCGCGCCAGCTCGATATCGCCCGAGCGCGTGATCCGGCCCGCCTGGAGCACGTGGACTCGGTCGGGGCGCACATATTCGAGCAACCGCTCGTAATGGGTGATGAGCAGCGCGCCCTTGTCGCTGCCCCGCATGATTCGGTTGATGCCTTCGCCGACGATGCGCAGCGCGTCGATGTCGAGGCCGCTGTCGGTTTCGTCCAACACCGCGAAGCGCGGCGCCAATATGCTCATCTGGACCATCTCGGCGCGTTTCTTCTCGCCGCCGGAGAAGCCGACGTTGACGGGGCGCTTCAGCATCTCGGCATCCATCCCCAGCAGGCTCGCTTGTTCCCGCGCGAACTTAATGAAGTCCGCCGCCGACAGCTCCGCCTCCCCGCGTGCGCGACGCTGTGCGTTGAGGCTCTCGCGCAGGAATTGGAGGAACGAGATGCCGGGGATTTCGACCGGATATTGGAAGCCGAGGAACAGCCCCGCCGCGGCGCGCTCGTGCGGCTCCATGGCGAGCAGGTCGACGCCACCCTCATCGTCATTCCCGCGCAAGCGGGAACCCAGTTGTTCTGTTTGCCCTGGGTCCCCGCTTTCGCGGGGATGACGACCAAGAGAAAAGGTCACCGACCCTTCCGTCACTTCATATCCCGGGCGCCCGGCCAACACATAAGCAAGCGTCGACTTGCCCGATCCGTTGGGCCCCATGATCGCGTGCACTTCGCCCGCCGGAACGTGCAGCGACACGCCGTTCAGGATCGGCTTGTCGGCGACCGTCGCGTGGAGATTCGTGATCTCAAGCACTAGCCGACGCTTCCTTCGAGAGGTCACCCTGAACTTGTTTCAGGGTCCATTTCGCCACCCGCGACGAGGTCTCCGCGATGGATGCTGAAACGAGTTCAGCATGACGGTTGAGGGCAATCATCCGACCGAGCCTTCCAAACTAATCCCCAGCAGCTTCTGCGCTTCGACCGCGAATTCCATCGGCAGCTGCTTCAGCACCTCGCGCGCGAAGCCGTTGACGATCAGCGCGACCGCGGCTTCAGGATCGAGGCCGCGGCTCATCGCGTAGAACAATTGGTCCTCGCTGATTTTCGACGTCGTCGCTTCATGCTCGATCGTCGCGGTCGGATTCTTCACCTCGATATAGGGCACGGTGTGCGCGCCGCAGTCGCTGCCCAGGAGCAATGAATCGCACTGTGTGAAGTTGCGCACGTTCTCGGCGCGCGGGAGGACTCGCACCAGCCCGCGATAGGTGTTGTTCGACCGGCCGGCGCTGATGCCCTTCGACACGATCGTCGAGCGCGTGTTGGCGCCGATGTGGATCATCTTGGTGCCGGTGTCCGCCTGCTGGCGATTGTTGGTGAGAGCGACCGAATAGAATTCGCCGACGCTGCCATCGCCCTTGAGTATGCAGCTCGGATATTTCCAGGTGATCGCGCTTCCGGTCTCGACCTGCGTCCAGGACACTTTGGAACGGTCGCCCGAACACAAAGCCCGCTTCGTGACGAAGTTGAAGATCCCGCCGCGCCCTTCCTTGTCGCCGGGATACCAGTTCTGGACGGTCGAGTATTTCACCTCGGCGTCCTCGTGAGCGAAGATTTCGACCACGGCAGCGTGCAGCTGGTTCTCGTCGCGCATCGGCGCGGTGCAGCCTTCGAGGTAGGAGACATACGACCCCTTGTCGGCGACGATCAGGGTGCGCTCGAACTGACCCGTGTTCTCCGCATTGATTCGGAAATAGGTGCTGAGCTCCATCGGGCAGCGGACACCCTCGGGGACGTAGACGAAGGTTCCGTCGGAAAAGACCGCGCTGTTGAGGCAAGCGAAGTAATTGTCGCGCTGCGGGACGACCGAGCCGAGATACTTTTTCACCAGCTCCGGATGCTCGCGGATCGCTTCGGAGATGGAGAGGAAGATGACTCCGGCCTTCTTCAGCTCCGCGCGGAAGGTGGTGGCGACGCTGACGCTGTCGAACACGGCGTCGACCGCGACCTTGGCGGCGCCTTCGACGCCCGCGAGTACTTTCTGCTCTTCAATGGGGATTCCGAGCTTCTCGTACGTGCGGCGGATTTCGGGATCGAGCTCGTCCAAAGACGCGAGCTTCGGCTTCGCCTTGGGGGCGGCGTAATAATAAGCGTCCTGATAATCGATCTCTGGGATGTCGAGCTTGGCCCAGCTGACCTCCTCCATCTCGAGCCATGCGCGATAGGCTTTGAGGCGCCATTCGAGCATCCACTCGGGTTCGCCCTTCTTCCCCGAGATGAAGCGGACGGTGTCTTCGTTCAGGCCCTTGGGCGCGAACTCCTGCTCGACGTCGGAAACGAACCCCCACTCGTAATCGCGGGCGACGATCTCCTGGACCTCGCGGTTGCGGATGTCGTCGGTCATTTGCCCAGACCTTCTCGCAATCCAATCCGTTCGTGCTGAGCTTGTCGAAGCACTGTCCTTTCTTTGGCAGGGGAGAAGGGCAGCCCTTCGACAGGCTCAGGGCAAACGGAGGGGGGAGGCTCGGCGAGGTTCTCCAGCGAAACCGCCCCGAGCGCGCCACGGACCGCATTGCCGACCACGCCCATGTGCGGCTTCACCCGGCAATGCGCGTCGAGGATGCAATCGTGGTTGTTGGAGTCCGAGCACATGGTCATGACGATCGGGCCTTCGACCGCCTCAACGATGTCGGCGAGGCTGATCTCCGCGGCCGGCCTCGCCAGGGCGAATCCGCCGCTAGCACCGCGGGCGCTGCTGAGAAGCCCGGAGGCGGCGAGCTGGCCCATCAGCTTTTGGGTCGTCGGCAGGGGAACTCCGGTATCGGCCGAAAGCTCGGTCGCGCTAAGGCGTTCGCCCGCGGGGCGGCGGGCGGCCGCGGTCATCAGAACGACCGCATAATCGGCAAGATGGCTCAAACGCATTTCAATTCGGAGCTTTCTACTCCGATTTAGTACGTTGCGAGTCGAAACTCAACCGTTCGGTTGGCAGGCGCGCGGCCCTCGCCTAACGCGCCCGCCATGCCCTCCGGCCTCCTTGCCCTGCTCGACGACGTCGCGACCATCGCCAAGCTCACCGCCTCCTCGCTCGACGACGTGGCGGCGGCGGCCGGCAAGGCGGGCACCAAGGCCGCGGGCGTCGTCATCGACGATACCGCGGTCACTCCGCGCTACGTCGTCGGTCTCTCGCCCGAGCGCGAGCTTCCGATCATCGGCAAGATCGCTTGGGGTTCGCTCAAGAACAAAATCCTCATCCTGCTGCCCGCGGCCCTCCTGTTGACCGCGTTCGCGCCTTTCCTGATCACTCCGTTGCTGATGATCGGCGGCTGCTACCTCGCCTTCGAAGCGACCGAGAAAATCGTCGAGAAGCTCCGCCACGAGCATGAGCATGAGGAGCAGCTGGTCGACGCGATGGCCGATCCTCTCGACCTAGAGAAGCTGCAGGTCAAAGGCGCGATCCGCACCGATTTCATCCTGTCGGCCGAGATCATGGCGATCGCTCTGGCGAGCCTCGAGCATTTGACGCTCGTCACTACCGCGCTGGCATTGATCGCCGTCGCCCTCGCGATCACCGCCGGCGTTTATGGAGTTGTCGCGCTCATCGTGAAGCTCGACGATATCGGCCTCCACCTTGCTGAGAGGCGAAACAGCGGGGCGCAAGCGTTCGGCAACGCGCTGGTCCATGTGGTGCCCAAGATGCTCACGGCGCTGTCCGTGCTCGGCACGGCGGCGATGCTGTGGGTCGGCGGCGGCATCCTCCTCCACGGCCTCGAGGAGCTGCGCCTATTCCATGCGCTGCCCCACACGCTGCATGACTGGTCGATCGCGCTCCGCGGAGCGGCGGGCTTCATGGGACCGGTGCTGCAGTGGCTTGCCTATGCCTTCGCCTCCGCAATCGTGGGACTGATCATCGGCGGGATCATCGTCGTCATCGTGCGCAGCTTCACCAGGCACCCGGAAGAACTGATCGTCGATTAATCGAAGTGGAGCCGGCGGTAGCGGCCACGGAAATAGAGCAGGGGATCGAGACCGCCGTCGAAGCTCGCCTTCACCACCTGTCCGACGAGGATATGGTGGTCGCCGCCGTCATAGACGGCAAAACGTTCGCACTCGAACACGCAGAGCGAGTCCTTGAGGATCGGGGCCCCGGCCTCGCCGCATGACCAGGCCATGTTCCCGAATCGATCCTCGACCCTCGTCGAAAAGGTGATGGAGGCCGGCTGCTGCCCCGTCTGGAGGACGTTGATTGCGAAGTGCGAGGCGGCGGTCAGCGGCTCCGCTGCCGCGGCCATTTTGTGCACGCACACGAGAAGGAGCGGCGGATCGAGCGAGACCGACGTGAAGCTGTTCACGGTAAGTCCGGCCGGGCAATCGCCTCCGTCCAGACAGGTCACCACGGTGACACCGGTCGCGAAGCAGCCGAGCGCGTCGCGCAGAGTGCGCGAATCGTGCCCGCTGCGAAATTCGCCCTTGGTCGTCGGATCGGTCACAGGAGGCGTATAGCGCCCGGAGGTTAGAGCGCCAGCAGCCGCTCCGGAGTCAGCGCCAGCACCTCCTCGATCGTCTTTTCCAGCGATTCCGACACGAGATAGCGGGGCTGGAATGCATCGTGCCGATACGGGGTGTGAACCGCCCGCTCGACCGAGAAGGGCAAACGGTCGACCTGATCGCTCTCGAGGCTGAAATGCGCCTCGCCGAAACTCGAGGCGAGGCCCGCGCCGAGGATCTTCAGCTCGTCGCCTTCTTGCGCGAGCCCGAACTCGACGCTGTGCCAATAGATTCGCGCGAACTCGATCGCCTTCACCTGCTTCGATCGCCGTCAGCCCAAGGCGGCCCACATGTTCGACCATCTCCGCGAAATCATGGTTTGCGAGCATGGGGATATGGCCGAACATGTCGTGGAAGCAGTCCGGCGCTTCGAGATAATCCAGTTGCTCGCGCCGGCGGATGAAATTCCCGACCGGGAACAGCCGTTCGCTGAGCATGGCGAAGAAGATGGGGTCGGGAACCAGCCCGGGAACCGCAACGACCCGCCAGCCGGTGCGCGGCTCGAGGATCGCGTTGAGGCCTTCGACGTCCGGCACCCCAGGATGCGACAGTCGTAGAAGATCGATTCCGTCGAGGAACGCCGAAACGACGCGGGTGCCGAGAAGCTCGACCTGCCGCGCGAACAGCAGATCCCAGACGGCGTGATCCTCCTGTGTGAAGGACAGCCAGCACTGGGGGACGACATAGTCCTGCCAGCGCCTGAGCGGCTGATCCTTGATGATCGTCTCCTGAAGCATCCCTGGTTCCTTCTGATTAGAGCAACAAAAAACCCGCCGAGCGGAGGCTTGGCGGGTCGGAGGCTGGTGAACTGAAGCTTCTACGCGCGCGTCAGCTCGTCCCAACCTCCACGCGGTAATAATAGCTCTCCGGCGCGGCCGAAGCGGCGCGGATCTGGATAGGAGCAAACGAACGAGCCATTAGCGGTCTCTTATCCGAGTTCGGCCCTGAACGTCCACTGTGCGGCCGGGTTTCCATTCATTCACGAACCGCGGAGCCGTCTCCCGCATCGTCACCAGCACCGGCAAAACGGCGAGCGCCACGAAGGCGATCATCAGCCCAGGAACGGGGGCCCAATTCGTGCGGTGGATCAACAATTGCGAAAGATAGGGCGTGAGGCCGCCGAAGATTGCGGTCGCCATTGTTGCTCCCAGTGCCAAACCGGTCAGCCGCCCTTCCCCACGGAACTGTTCGGCGGTGGCGACGGCACCGACCGCACTGACTCCGCCGGCGAGCATCGCCAAAACCACCGCGCCTAGAAGCGCTTCGGCGAGAGAACCGGCAGCCATCAGGGAAAACATGGTGATCGGGAGCAACGCACTGGCGAGGCACACACCCGTCAGCACGGCTTTGCGGCCGAACCGGTCGGATGCGGCCCCGACGAATGGCGTGATCACAATCACCATCGCCGCCGCCAGTGTGGAAAGCCACAGCGAGTCGCGCTCGGACATCGATCCGACGCTGGTCAGGAACGCCGGCACATAGGTGATCCCGACATAATAAGTGATCGATCCGAGCGCTGAGATGGCGAAGCCGCGGAGGATGCCTCCGCGATGCTCGGCGAGCGCATGGCGCAATGGATGGGTCGGAATCGTCCCTTCCGCTCGCTGCCGCTCGAAATCCGGAGATTCGTGCATCATCGAACGCGCGATCCAGACGCTGCCGGCGATCGCCGCGCCAAACAGGAAGGGAACACGCCACCCCCACGAGTCCAGGGCCGCTTCGCTCACGAGACTGACCGTAAGCGCTGACAGACCGACGGCCAGGAGCCCTCCGACCTCACTGGCCGCTGCCGCGAAAGAGGTGACGAGACCGCGCCGGTTCGGTGCCGCACCTTCGAGCAGATAGGCGACGACTCCCGTATATTCGCCGCCAACCGCGAACCCCATCACGCAGCGGAGCAGCAGAAGCAGCCATCCGGCCGCCGGGCCTATGTGTGCTCGGGTTGGAAGCAGAGCGATCGCGAGCATCGCGGCGGTCATGACCGCGACCGACAAGAGGAGAGTGCGACGGCGGCCGTATCGGTCCCCGACATGGCCGAAGACAATCGCCCCGAGAGGCCGCATCAGATATGCGACCGCGAAACCGGCCAGGGTGATGATCAGCGACTCTTCTCCGCCGCCGAAGAACACGCGCGACAACACCGTCGCGAAATAGAGGTAGAGCGTGAAATCGTACCATTCGACGACGGTCGAAAAGGCGGCGATGGCGGTCGAGCTGCGCGAGACCCGGAGGTTGCTGGGCTTCACCGACTCGGCGCCTGCAAGGGTTTCAGCCACCCGTAAGCTCGTTGATCTTTAGCGCCAGCTCGCAATCCCGTTCCGTCACTGCGCCCGCGCTATGCGTCGTCAGCCGGAAGTCGACCCGATTCCACACATTGGTGAACTCGGGATGATGGTCGACCTTCTCCGAATGCAGCGCCACCCGCGTCAGGAACGCGAATGCCTCGCTGAAATCCTTGAACTTGAAGGTGCGGACCAGCGCCTTGCCGCTCTCGTCGACCGTCCAGCCATCAGGGATGTCCATTACCCCCTCCTCTCACCCGTCACCCTGAACTCGTTTCAGGGTCCGTTCTGGAGACCGCTCAAGCCTTCGAAGAAAATGGATGCTGAAACAAGTTCAGCATGACGTCGGAACCTTGAAATGCCGCTCGCTCGGGCGCAGTTGAGCCGTCGAAGGAGTAATAATCATGGCCACCTCAGTCGAGGAAAAGACCGTCCTCGGGCTCGAGAATCCGATGGGCACCGACGGATTCGAGTTCGTCGAATATACCGCTCCGGACATCGAGCTGCTCCGCTCACTATTCTCGAAGATGGGATTCCCCGAGGTCGCCCGGCACAAGAGCAAGAACGTCACCTTGCACAAGCAGGGCGACTGCAACTTCATCATCAATGCCGAGCCCGGCAGCTATGCCGAACATTATGCGGAAGCGCATGGCCCTTCCGCCTGTGCCATGGCCTTCAGGGTCAAGGACGCCAAGGCAGCACATGAGCGCGCGATCCGCCTCGGCGCCACGAACGTGGACGTGCAGGTCGGCGACGGGGAGCTGAACATCCCGGCCATCGAGGGGATCGGCGGCTCGCGCCTCTTTTTCGTCGACCATTATGGGGAGAGAGGGTCGATCTATGAGGTCGATTTCGACTTTCATCCCGATTGGCAGCAGCGGATGGCCGAAGCGGATTCGAAGCTCACCTACATCGACCATTTGACGCACAATGTGAATCGCGGGCGGATGGCGGTGTGGGCGGACTTTTACGAGCGGCTCTTCAACTTCCGCGAGATCCGCTATTTCGACATCGAAGGGAAACAGACCGGCCTCTTTTCCAAGGCGATGACCTCGCCCTGCGGCAAAATCCGCATTCCGCTGAATGAGAGCCAGGACGACAAGAGCCAGATCGAGGAGTTCCTGCGCGAATATAAGGGCGAGGGCATCCAGCACATCGCGCTCGGCACCTCGGACATCTACGAGGCTGTCGACATCATCAAGGAGCGCGGCATCCCCTTCCAGGACACTCCGGATACTTATTACGAGCTGCTTCCCGAACGCATCAAAGGCCATGAGGAAAGCATCCCCGAGCTCGAGAAGCGCCACATCCTGATGGACGGCGCTCCGACGGAGGGTCAGGGCCTGCTGCTGCAGATCTTCACGCAGAACGTGATCGGTCCGATCTTCTTCGAGATCATTCAGCGCAAGGGCAACGAAGGCTTCGGCGAAGGCAATTTCAAGGCGCTGTTCGAGAGCATCGAGCTCGACCAGATGCGTCGCGGAGTCATCTGACCGGAAATGGCCGAAGCTTACATTTGTGATTATGTGAGAACGCCGATCGGCCGCTATGCGGGCGCGTTGAGTTCTGTCCGTGCTGACGATCTCGCCGCGATCCCGATCAAGGCGTTGATCGACCGCAATCCCGGCCTGGACTGGTCCGAGCTCGATGACGTGATCCTCGGCTGCGCCAATCAGGCGGGCGAGGACAATCGTAATCTCGCCCGAATGGCCGGACTGCTGGCCGGTTTGCCCGACAGCTCGGGCGGAGTGACCCTCAATCGGCTATGCGGTTCCGGCTTGGACGCGGTGGCGATGGCGGCGCGGTCCATTCGCGGAGGCGAATCCGACCTGATTATCGCCGGTGGAAGCGAAAGCATGAGCCGAGCGCCGTTCGTCATGCCGAAAGCGGCCAGCGCCTTCGACCGCAACGCCGAAATCTATGACACGACGATTGGGTGGCGGTTCGTCAACCCGAAGATGAAGGCGGCTTATGGCGACGACACAATGCCGAGCACGGGCGAGAATGTCGCGCAGGAGTTCCAAGTCAGTCGCGACGATCAGGACGCCTTCGCTCTTCACAGTCAGGAAAAGGCCGCGAGGGCTCAGGAAAACGGGAGGTTCGCAGCTGAAATCGTCGCGGTCGAGATTCCGCAACGCAAGGGCGATCCGGTCCTGGTCGATCGTGACGAGCATCCGCGCCAAACAACGCTAGAGGCGCTGGCCAAGCTGAAGCCGATCGTCCGCTCGGACGGGACGGTGACCGCCGGCAACGCATCGGGCGTCAACGACGGCGCGGCCGCGATCGTCATCGCCAGCGAGGAAGCTGCAACGCGCAACGGGCTGACACCGCGCGCTCGTGTGCTCGGGGCGGCGGTCGCCGGCGTCCCGCCGCGGATCATGGGTATTGGCCCGGCGCCCGCGAGCGAGAAGCTGATGAGGCGCCTCGGCGTCAAGATCGGCGACTTCGACGTCATAGAATTGAACGAGGCCTTCGCCGCCCAGGCGCTCGCGGTCACCCGCCAGCTCGGGCTTCCAGATGACTCGGAACAGGTGAACCCCAACGGCGGCGCTATCGCCCTCGGTCATCCGCTCGGCATGTCGGGCGCCCGGCTGGCGCTCACCGCTACCGAGGAGCTGCAACGGAACGGTGGAAAGCTCGCGCTGGCGACCATGTGCATTGGTGTGGGGCAAGGCATCGCGCTCGCGCTCGAACGGGTGTAACATTCCCGTCATGACCACGGTCGCGGAAAAAACGCTCGACAAAGCGGCGATCATGGCGGTGCTGGAGACGGTGCCCGACCCTGAGATACCGGTGCTCTCGATCACCGATCTGGGGATCGTCCGCGGCATCGTTGACGATCCCGCGCGCGTCCGGATCACTCCAACCTATACCGGCTGCCCGGCGACGCTCGTCATCGAGCAGCTGATCCGCGAAGCTTTGGATCGGGCGGGATTTGAAGACGTGTACATCGAGCGCCAGCTGTTTCCGCCCTGGACGACCGACTGGATTAGCGAACGCGGCCGCGACCGGCTGAAGGCGTTCGGGATTGCCCCGCCGGTTCGGTCGGCGAGTGTGGAATGCCCGCGCTGCGGCTCCACGGACACGGTCGAGGTCAGCCGCTTCGGCTCGACCCCGTGCAAGGCGCAGTGGCGTTGCAAATCCTGCCTGGAACCATTCGACCGCTTCAAATGTCACTAGCGAGATCCTGACCTCCGTCAGGATGACTCGCACGCGGTCACCATTCCGCGAAATTGCCGTCGCTCGTCCGCCAGATGGGGTTGCGCCAGCGGTGGCGGTCCTTGTCCGCAGCGCGCACCGCGGTTTCGTCGATCTCAATGCCGAGACCCGGTCCCTCCGGCACCGGCAAATAGCCGCCGACGGGCGTCAACGCCTCCTTGTTGACACAGAAATTGAGGAGGTCGTGCCCGCCGACATTGTAATGGATGCCGAGGCTGATCTCCTGGATCGCATGATTGGGCGTGCAGGCCGCGATCTGCAGGCAGGCGCCGAGAGCCAGCGGTCCGAGCGGGCAGTGCGGCGCGACAGCGACGTCATAGGCTTCCGCCATCGCCGCGATCTTGCGCACCTCGAGGATCCCGCCTGCGTGGCTGAGGTCCGGCTGGATGATGTCGACCACACCTTTTTCGAAGAACGGCTTGAACTCCCAGCGCGTGTACAGCCGCTCGCCGAGGGCGATGGGAGTTGAAACCTGTGCTGCGATCTGCGCCAGCCCTTCCGGATTTTCGGACAGCAGAGGCTCTTCGATGAACATGAGCCCCAGCGGCTCGAGCGCCTTGGCGAGTTGCTTTGCAAGCGGACGGTGGACTCGGCCGTGAAAGTCGAGACCGACATCCATTCCCTGAGCCTGTGCCGCCACGACGCGCTGCAGAACCTCGTCGAAGACCTTGGGAGTGCCGATCCAGTCGAGCTCGGCGGTGGCGTTCATCTTCACTGCGGTGAAGCCCTGGTTCTTGCGCGCCTCCGCCGCCTCGGCGATTTCGTGCGGGCGGTCGCCGCCGATCCAGGCGTAGGAACGCACCTTGTCGCGGACCTTGCCGCCCAGCATCTGCCAGACCGGCAGGTCGAGTGCACGGCCCTTCAGGTCCCAGAGCGCCTGCTCGAGCCCGGAGAGGGCAGACATGAGCACCGCGCCGCCGCGGTAGAAACCGCCGCGATATCCCACCTGCCAGATGTCCTCGATCGCGAACGGGTCAGCGCCGATGAAACGATCCCGAAAGGCTTCGAAGACGCCGTCGATCGCCTCCGCCCAGCCCTCGAGGCTCGCCTCGCCCCAACCGAACGCACCGTCCTCCGTTTCCACGCGGACGAACAACCAGCGCGGAGGCACCGTGAAGGTCTCGATCTTGGCGATCTTGAGCGGGATCACATGGTCCTCATTCGCCAGTCAGTCGGGCTTCGTCGAGATCGCGTCCGGCGGCGTCATGCTCGTCGAACTCGCTAACCTTCTTGATCGGAACGATCAGGCAGACGCTCTGTGCCGGAAGGACGTTGCGCCAGTCGCCGATCAGCTGCTTGTAGGCGCGGCCGACGTTGCGGATCTTTCGGTCAAGGTCGAAGAGACCCAGCGGATTGACGTTGCCGTTCTGCTCGCGAAGCGCGGTGTCCCAATCGACCTGGTCGGTCAGGGAATACCAGGTGAAGCCGACGGTCGGGATCCCGACGTTGCGCAGGCGCAGGACGTTGGCCCATTCCTTCCACAGCCACTTGACGGCCTCGTCACCGTGCGGCCCTTCCCACAGGTTCGTCTCCGTATGCATCACCGGCAGGCGATATCGGTTGTAATATTGGCGGGTGATCTCTGAATAGCCGAAGGTCTCGCCGGCGGCGACGGTGTGTCCGTCGGCGAAGACGCGGTGCTCATTGAGCTGATAATAATCGTTGCCGAGGATGCAGTGCTGCTTCAGCCGGTGGTTGAGGAACCACTCATACTCCTCGCGGCTCATGCCGTTATCGAGCAAATATTGATACATGCCGCTGTCGACCCGCCGGCCGTAATTCAAGTCGAGCGACAGGAAGCGCATTTGGTTCAGAACTTCCGCTCGACCAATGGCTGCCGGGGAATCGGCGTGATAATATTCCGACGATTCCGACTGGATGAAAATGGCGTCGTGGCGGCGCTTCAATATCTCGATCATCGCCATGACATTGGCTTTGACGAGATGCTTCAGCGCCGTGATGAACGAGCGGTCGTCCTTCTTCTGCTCGTTCCACCAGCCGTATTTGGCTGAGAAGACCGCGCAGATGAACATCTCGTTGATTGGCGTGAAGAGCTGGACCCACGGAAAGCGCTCGGCGAAGGCGCCGGCATAATCGGCGAACAGGCGCGGGAAGTCGGGGTTCTGGAAATTGCCGAGCCAGTCCGGCACACCGAAGTGACAGAGGTCGACGATTGGAGTGATCTCGCGGCGCCGAAGCTCCGCGAAGGTCATGTCGGCGAATTCCCAATCGAACTTGTTCGGCCCGAGGAAGGCCTTGTACAGCGGTGGGCCATAGCGGAGGAAGTTGATGCCGATTTCCTGGACGCAGTCGAAGTCCTCGCGCCAGCGATCGTAGTGACCGCAGACCTCCATCTCGTCGACACGGGTTTTCCCGTGATTGATTGTCGGGATGCTGCTCTCGATCCCGGTCGCGAACATGAAGTTAGCGATAATTCAGTCTCCTGAAGCTCTCGTCAGTGCGTCAGCCCGCGAAGGGGGCTTCCGCGAGCCCCCGGACGCCCGGAGTAAGGATAAATAGCCCTCCGGCATTTGGTTGCATCCTTAAGCTTTCTTCATCCAAACCGACGCTTGCGGAAGTGACGTACAGTCGGTCGAGGTCGGGTCCGCCAAAGGCACAGCTGGACGGCTGAGACACGGGAAGCCTGATGGTTTCAAGTCGCTCGCCCGCGGAAGAAAAGCGACGAACGCACGATCCGCCCCAGAAAGCGATCCACAAGCAGCCTTCCACGTCGACCGTCATTCCGTCCGGGTTGCCGTCGCCGCGTCCAAACTGGAGGAAGACCCGTCGGTTGCTCGCTTGCCCCCGGTCGTCCAAGTCAAATGCATAAATGACCTGCCGCGCGGTATCACTGTGGTACATGATCCGCCCGTCGGGGCTGAACGCCGGGCCGTTGGTGATCCGGTAATCGCGGTCAATCGCGTAGCAGCTGAGATCCGCGTCCACGCGGTACAAGGTTCCCGTGGCGGCTGTTTCGAGATCGTCCATCGTGCCGGCCCAGAAGTGTCCCTGTCGGTCCACTTTGCCATCGTTGAAGCGGTTATTCGGCAGAGCTTCCTCCGGACTGGCAACAATATCGAACCGGCCTGCGGCGGGATCGATCAGCGTGATCCCACGCTCCGTGCCGCCGATGAACCCGCCCGGCGCGCGCGGCACGATCGAACAGACGCGCAGCGGCGTCTTCCATTCGGTCGTGCAGCCGGAATCATCCAGTCGAAAAATTTTGTAGCCCTTGATGTCGACCCAATAGAGCGCCTGCTCGCGGGCGACCCACACCGGTCCCTCGCCAAGCACGGCGTGGACATCCGCGACGCACTGCACTTTCGAGTCGATCAGCATGGCGGCTCTGGATAGTGCGGTGGCCCGAAAAGAAAACCTTGGGAGCGAGGTTGCGCTCCCGTGGTTGTGGTGCGCATGGGCAATGCCATGCGCTGGAAGGACGGCTTCATCGGGGTCGACTGGGGCACGACCAACCGTCGTTCGTACCGAATCGATGCCTCGGGCAAATGCACGGACGAATTCGAGGACGGCCGGGGCGTACTCTCAATCCAGTCCGGTGGCTTCCCCGATGCCATCGCCGAAATTCGGCAGAGGCTCGGTGACCTGCCGCTGCTCCTCGCCGGCATGATCGGATCGAATCGCGGGTGGGTCGAAGCGCCGTACGTTTCTTGTCCCGCCGGCATCGACGCGCTCGTCAAAGGCCTGGTCTGGGCCGGCGAACGCGAAGCGATCGTGCCAGGCGTTTCCTATCTCGGCGACGGACACGCCGACGTCATGCGCGGTGAGGAAGTGCAACTGCTGGGTGCGGTCGCGGGCGGGCTGGTCGATCCCGACGCGCTCGTCTGCCACCCCGGCACCCACAACAAGTGGGTCGTGGTTCGTGGCGGGGCCATCGGATCCTTCCGCACAGTCATGACCGGGGAGCTGTTCAATCTGCTGAAGGAGCACAGCATTCTCGCCGATCTTCTCGCCGGCGAGGTTGCGCCTGACGACGCCTTCGCGGCCGGCGCCAAGGTCGGCTTCTGGAACAGCGACCTCCCCGCGGAGCTCTTCTCCGTTCGCGCGCGCGTACTTCTGGGTCAGGCCAAGAAGGAAGATGCGGCCTCGTTCACCAGCGGACTGCTGATCGGCACCGATGTTCGGATCGGTCTATCCAACCCCACCAATGCAGATGTCGTCGTCATGGGTCGGCCGGAACTGACGCGCCTCTACGCTGCGGCGATCCGCGAGGCGGGACGCAACCCGATTGAACTCGACGGCGAGCGAAGCTTTCTCGCCGGGATCATCAATATTGCCGAGAGGATCTGACGTGAGCGCCAGGGAATTGTTCAAGAGCTATCTCGATCAAAGCCCGCTGATCGCGATCATTCGCGGAGTGACGCCCGACGAGGCGGAAGCGATCGGAGAGGCGGTTCATGAAGCGGGAATCCGCATAATCGAGGTTCCGCTCAACTCGCCCGATCCGATGCGCAGCATCGAGCGTCTGGCGCGCAAGTTCGGCAGCGAAATGTTGGTGGGCGGCGGAACGGTGCTGAAGCCGAGCCAGGTGGGAGACGTACAGGATGCGGGCGGCCGTTTGGTCGTCGCGCCGAACACCAATCCCGAGGTGATCGCTGCGACCGTCGAAGCAGGCCTGGTCTCCTGCCCGGGCTATTTTACGCCTTCCGAAGCGTTTTCGGCGCTCGACGCCGGAGCGACGGCGCTGAAACTGTTTCCGGCCGAGGGCGCTCTTCCTGAGATGCTAGGTGCGCAACTGGCGGTAATCCCGAAGGAAGTGCCGATGATTGTGGTCGGAGGGGTCAAGCCCGACAATATGCGACCGTGGATCGATGCCGGAGCCGCGGGATTCGGTCTCGGCTCGGGTCTCTACAAGCCGGGCCAGTCGGCCTCCGACACTCTCGCCAAAGCGCGGGCCTATGTCGCCGGAGTGAGTCGATGAACCCGATCAAGATCGCGATTTTGGGTTTCGGCAAGATTGCGGCCGACCAGCATGTGCCGTCGATCGAAGGAAATCCTCGCTTTGAGCTTGTCGCCACGTCGAGCCGTTCGGGTCAGGGAGTCGCGCGGGTCTTCTCCGACTGGCGTGACTTGATCCGCAGCGTCGAAGGTCTCGAGGCCGTCGCGATCACGACTCCGCCCGAGCCGCGATACGACTATGCCCGCGAGTGCATCCTCGCCGGACTCCACTGCCTGCTGGAGAAACCGCCGACCGCGGGTCTCGCGGAAATCGCCGACCTCGCCTCGCTCGCCGAAGCCCAGCAGGTGAGCCTCTTCACCACTTGGCATGCGCAGCACCATTCGACCGTGGACGCTGCCGGAAGAGCCCTTGCCGGCAAGCGCATCGCTTCGATGGAGATCGTGTGGCACGAGGACGTTCACAAATGGCATCCCGGCCAAGAGTGGATCTGGCAGCCGGGCGGGTTCGGAGTGTTCGACCCCGGGATCAACGCCTTTTCGATCGCGACCAAGATTTTCCCTGGCGGATTGTTCGTGAAATCGGCCGATCTCAGCTTTCCCGAGAACGCGCAAACGCCCATTGCCGCCGAGGTCACTTTCTCCAGCCCGCAGGCCGATGGGCCCCTGGCGGCGAGCCTCGACTGGAGGCGTGCCGATGGCGAGGAATGGACGATAGTGATTGCGACCAGCGACGGCACGCAGGTGCGGCTGGAGAGCGGCGGAGAAAAGCTACTCCTCAACGGAGAGGTCCAGCAAGACAGCGGGCCCGGCGAATATCCGGACATCTATCGCACCTTTGCCGATTTGATCGACGAGAGGCGCAGTCTGGTGGATGTCGCGCCGCTCAGGCTTGTCGCCGACTGCCTATTGGTCGGCCGGCGCCATATGGTCGAGCCGGTTACCGTCTAATCGTGCAACTTTCCGGCAAGGGCATGGTTGTCCCGCCGGGATTGCCAGATGCCGCAAGTAACCACAGACGAAACCGACGAGCTCAATCAAGCTGACGAGGCATTTGCCGGCAACCGCTTGCTCGCGACCTTCAACGCCGAAGCCAGGGCGCTGATCGAACCCTTTGGCGAGATGGTGCAGCTCGAATCAGGCGATGTCGTGCTCGCTCGCGGCAAACAGGTCAGTTCCAGCCTGTTTCCTGTTGGCCCCACGATGATCTCCATGTCCGTCGGGCTTGCGGGAGGGCGCTCAGTGGAAGCGGCGTCGGTTGGACGCGAGGGAGCTGTCGGTGGGATCGTCAGCTGCGGTCACGCGCCGGCCTTCTCGCTGGCCACGGTGCTTGTCGGCGGACCGGCGTTCCGCGTGCCGATGGAAGCGCTAGAGGAGGCCAAGATCCGCTCGGGTTTTGTCGCCACCCTCTTCTGCCAATTCTCCGATTATTTGCTCGCCCAGGTGATGCAGTCCGTGGCCTGCAACGCACATCATTCGATCCCCCAACGCGCGGCCCGGTGGTTGCTCCATGCGCAGGACCGCGCCGGTGACCGAATTGAGCTCACGCAGGAAGCTTTCGCCGATCTTCTTGGCGTGCAGCGCACGACCGTTAACGCCGTGATCCGCGTCGCTCCAGGACGAAGGTCTGGTACGGGCCGGCCGAGGCAAGGTATTGGTGACGGACCGCGCCGGGCTCAAGCGTCGCGCGTGCGAATGCTATCAGATTCTCGAAGACCATTTCGGAGCGGTGATCGGCAGCACCGGTCGCGGCGCAGCCTAATCTAGCCGGAGCATCTCCAGCCCAAGGAACGACCGGCAAGGAATGGAACGACGCCGTCTATCTCATCCGGAACGGGGGTCTCTTTACGCTCCAGAGTGATCGTGCCCTCGTTGAGCGGCAAGCCGTAAAAGCGCGAACCATTCTCCGACGCGAAAGCCTCGAAACGATTGAGCGCATCCTCTTCCTCGAACACCGTCGCATAGCTTTCGAGCGCAAAGGGCGCGTTGAAGATGCCGGCGCAGCCGCAGGCGGATTCCTTCGCTTCGCGCGCGTGCGGCGCACTGTCGGTTCCAAGGAAGAATTTGGACGAGCCCGAAGTCGCGGCTTTACGGACCGCGAGCCGATGTTCCTCGCGCTTGGCGACGGGCAAGCAATAAGCGTGGGGGCGCAAGCCGCCGGCGAAGATTGCGTTGCGGTTGATGATCAAATGTTGCGGAGTGACGGTCGCGGCGATGTTGGAGCCGGAGCGCATCACGAAATCGGCCGCATCGGCGGTGGTGATATGCTCGAAGACAATCTTCAATTCGGGGAAGTCCCGCGTCAGCGAGGCGAGTATTCGCTCGATGAACACCGCCTCGCGGTCGAATATGTCAACGTCGGTGACTTCGCCGTGGACGCACAGCACCATGCCGATGCGCTGCATCCGCTCGAGCGCTGGATAAATGTTGCGGATGTTGGTGACCCCGCTCGCGCTGTTGGTCGTCGCTCCGGCAGGATAGAGCTTGGCCGCGATCCAGGTGCCGTTTGCGTAACCCCTGTCGAGCTCGTCGGGATCGGACTCGTCGGTGAGGTAGCTGGTCATCAGCGGCGTGAAGTTTCCGCCTGCCGCGGCGATAATCCGATCGCGATAGGCGGCAGCCCCTTCGACCGTTGTGATGGGCGGCACCAGATTAGGCATGACGATCGCCCGCGAGAATTGCCGTGCAGTGTAGGGCGCGACCAGCCGCAGCATCTCACCGTCGCGCAGATGCACATGCCAATCGTCGGGTTTGCGGATGGTCAGGGTTTGCAATGCCACGTCGGCTCCTTAGCTAAGGGGCATGCCCGCGACCACCCTGACGGACCGCGCCGTCGTCCGCCTTTCCGGCGAAGAAGTGCGCGGCTTTCTTCAGGGTCTCGTCACCAGCGACGTGACCGGCGAGCTTCCGGTCTGGACCGGCCTCCTGACGGCGCAGGGCAAGTGCTTGTTCGATTTTCTCGTATGGAGCGACGGTGACGATCTGCTGCTCGATTGCGAAGCGGCGGCGGCCGACAATCTGATCAAGCGGCTTTCGATTTATCGGTTGAGGCGCAGGATCGAGATCGCCGTGGATCCCTCTCTCGCGGTGCATTGGTCAAAGGATGGTCATGAGGGCGTCGCCGATCCGCGCCTTGGCGAATTGGGCTGGCGCTGGCTCGGACCCGCAGCCGAACCCGCAAGCGGCTGGCTGGAACACCGGTTACGCTTGGGCGTCTGCGAAGGTGGCGCCGAACTCGGCGACATCCTCTGGCTCGAATGCAACGCGGTCGAGCTGAACGGCGTGAGCTTTTCCAAAGGCTGCTTCGTCGGGCAGGAGAATACGGCGAGGATGAATTGGCGCCAGAAGGTCAATCGCCGTCTGGTCGTTGTCGAGACCGACAGGCCCGGCCCGCGCACACGGATCAATTATCCTGAACTCGGCCTCGCGGTGGAGCATCGCCGCGTCGACGATCTTGGAGGTGCTATCGTCCCACCCTGGCTAGAGCCGGCGCTCCCTTAACCCAGCCCACCTTCGGGTCATTGAAGTCGACAACCTCATTGAGCTCCCAGACATTGCCGTAGCCGTAGCCGACGAGGTTGATGAAGGTCTGGATGTTGAGCGCCAGCTCCACCTGCTTCGTGGGGACCGGGGGCGCATTGTTCGAGAAATTGTTGTTGCAATAGATGAGGATCGGCCGGTCCTTGCCGCCAATTGCTTTCGCAAGGCTCTGCGCCGTGAAATCGGTGAAGGGCAGGTTGACTGCACCCCTGATATGGCCGGCCGCATAAGCATCGGCGGAGCGGGCATCGAGGATCAGCGCGCCGCGCTGCTGGGCCGCCGCGTCGAACTTCTGCCAGCTCAGCAACCGCGATTGGCGATAGGGGCCAACGGCGGATGTAAGCTTCGCGAACCCCGGATAGTCGATCTGGGGGTTCTTTGGTTGAGCGGGCACGGCGGTCGCGGTGATCGTCAAGACAATCAAGAGCAGCGGGCGCAGCATGATGGGGCCTCCTCTTGGGCCGTTCGTTACGCCTCTCAAACTGTCGCTGCGCTTAACCAAGCACGGCGTAAGCGCGAACCGGAAACGTTCCCATTCCCCGAATTTTCGGAGGCACCGCGGAGAAGCGGAATCCTTCGTCCGGGAGGCTGCCGAGTGCCGTCATATGTTCGCAGATCGGAATCTCGGCACCGAGGAGGCGCGTATGAACCGGCCGAGCGCGCACGTGCATATTGTCGATGTTACAGCTGTCGATGCCAACCAGGACCGCACCTCGCTCGGCCAGCCAATCGGCGGCTTCCGCGGTCAAAAAGGGATGCTCGCCAAAATATGCGTCGGTTCGCCAGTGGCGATCCCAACCCGTCTGGACAAGAACAGCCTTGCCGTCGACCTCACGACCATTGAAGGCGCCGGGGCCGATCGAAATCTCCTTCTCCCAAGGCTGGCGAACCACGATTCCCGGGATGTCCGCAAGCGATTGCAGCTTCAGCTCCGACAGGTCCGAGCCGTCCGCGTAACGGTGGAATGGGCTGTCGAGGTAGGTTCCGGTGTTGGCGACCATGTCGATGCGGCCGATCTGGAAGGTCGAGCCGTCATCATAGTTGGCGGCCGTTCCCTCACGCTCCCAGAAGTCGCAGATCTGCGGGCCGGGAAGACCCTTGTATGTCGTCATGCCATGTTCGATCACATGGCTGAGGTCGATGATCTCCGTGCGATCCGCCATAGCGCAATTGCCCCAATCAACATCCAAACGACATTGAGCGCGGTCGATGGCAATGCACGATGCCACCAGCCGTTGATGACGAACCCGACAGCTCCTGCCACGTTCATCCACTGATAAAGCCGCGACTGGCCGGTGAGCTTTCCGGCAGAAAGAAAGCCGTACGCCGCCAGAATCAGAATCGCTCCGGTCCAGCCAACAACTTCAACCGCGATCTCAAGCGGCGTCACGCCGCTGCGAGCCTCCGCAGCACGTAGTGCAAGATGCCGCCCGAGCGGAAATATTCGAGCTCGTTGTAGGTGTCGATGCGGCAGCGCGCGGTGAAGGTCGTGGCGCTGCCGTCCGTCCGTGCGACCTGCACCTCGACATCCTGGCGCGGCGCGATGTCGACGACGCCTGTGATGGTGAAGGTCTCGCTTCCGTCGAGGCCGAGGCTCTCGGCATTTTCGCCTTCGCGGAACTGCAATGGGAGAACCCCCATGCCGACCAGGTTGGACCGATGGATACGCTCGTAGCTTTCGGCAATCACGGCACGAACGCCGAGCAAGACCGTGCCTTTCGCCGCCCAATCGCGCGAGCTTCCGGTACCATATTCCTTGCCGGCTAGAATGACGAGCGGGGTCCCGTCATGTTTGTAGGCCATCGCTGCATCATAGATCGGCATCGTCTCACCGGTTGGAGCGTAGCTGGTGTAGCCACCCTCCACATTCTCCAGCATTCGGTTGCGGATTCGAATATTGGCGAACGTGCCGCGCATCATCACTTCGTGGTTGCCGCGCCGAGCGCCGTAGCTGTTGAATTCGGGGCGACTGACCCCATGCTCGAGCAAATAGTGGCCGGCCGGACTGTCCGCCTTGATCGCGCCTGCCGGAGAGATGTGATCGGTGGTGATGGAATCCCCGAACACCGCCAGAGTCCGCGCGCCGTCGATATCGCCCGGTGGCGTTGGAGTCATGGTCATGCCGGTGAAATAGGGCGGGTTCTGAATGTAGGTGGATGCGGCTGGCCAGCCGTAGGTGGCGCTTCCCGTCACGTCGATCGCGCGCCAGCGCTCGTCACCATGATAGACGTCGGCGTAGCGCTTGCGGAACATGTCCGAATGGAGGTGCTCGTCGATGAGGCGGCGGATCTCCTCGTTCGAAGGCCAGATGTCTTTCAGATAGACGGGCTCGCCACTCAGCCCGGTCCCAATCGGCTCGTTGACGATGTCCGAACGAACGCTTCCCTTGAGCGCGAAAGCGACGACCAGCGGAGGGGATGCGAGATAATTTGCGCGGCAGTCCGGAGAAACGCGCCCCTCGAAATTGCGATTACCCGAAAGGACGCTGACCGCGACCAAATCCTTCTCGTTGATCGCTTTGCTGATCGGCTCCGCCAGTGGGCCGGAATTGCCGATGCAGGTCGTACAGCCATATCCGACGAGATCGAAGCCGAGCGCGTCGAGATCCTCCTGAAGTCCGCTTTTCTTGAGATAATCGGTGACCACCTGGCTGCCGGGCGCGAGGCTGGTTTTGACCCACGGTTTGGGTCTCAATCCCTTTTCGCGCGCCTTTCGCGCCACCAGGCCCGCGCCAACGAGGACCGACGGATTTGACGTGTTGGTGCAGCTGGTGATCGCCGCGATCACCACATCGCCGTTGCCGAGGTCATAATTCTCGCCCTCGACCGCGACGCGCGGATCGTGATGCTTGTGGTAGGTGTGCTCAAGCTCATGGTTGAACTGATCGTCGACGTCGGTGAGCAGCACCCGGTCCTGCGGGCGCTTAGGACCGGCTAACGAAGGTTCGATCGTGCTCATGTCGAGCTCGAGCGTGTCCGTGAACAAGGGCTCGGGCGTGGAATCGTCGCGCCACAGGCCCTGCGCCTGGCAATAGGCTCTCACCAGCGCGATCCGCTCGGGGCTGCGACCGGTCAGCTCGAGATATTCAATCGTTCGCTCATCGATGGGGAAGAAGCCGCAGGTCGCGCCATATTCCGGCGCCATATTGCCGATGGTCGCGCGGTCGGCGACGCTCATGCTGTCGAGGCCTGGCCCGAAGAATTCGACGAACCGGCCGACGACACCCTTCTGGCGCAGCATTTGCGTGACGGTGAGCACGAGGTCCGTGGCGGTGATTCCTTCCTTAAGCTCGCCGTCCAGGCGGAATCCCACGACCTCCGGAATCAGCATGCTGATCGGCTGGCCAAGCATCGCCGCCTCCGCTTCGATCCCGCCGACGCCCCAGCCAAGGACGCCGAGGCCGTTGACCATCGTCGTATGACTGTCGGTGCCGACGAGCGTGTCCGGATAAGCGACCATTTCTCCAGTCTGGTCCTCGCCCGTCCACACGCATTGGGCGACATGTTCGAGGTTCACCTGGTGGCAAATGCCCGTACCCGGCGGCACGACCTGAAAATTGTCGAAGGCCTGTGTCGCCCATTTAAGGAACTGATAGCGCTCGCCGTTGCGCTGATATTCCAGCTCAACATTCTTGCCGAAAGCGCGGGGGTTGCCGAATTCGTCGACCATCACACTGTGGTCGATGACGAGGTGGACCGGCACCAGGGGATTGATCTTCTGCGGGTCGCCGCCGAGCGCGTTCATCGCATCGCGCATCGCGGCGAGATCGACCACCGCTGGAACGCCGGTGAAATCCTGCATCAACACCCGCGCCGGCCGGTACTGGATCTCGCGGGCAATCTGCCGCTCCTTCTGCCAATCGACCATCGCCTGCAGGTCGTCGCGAGTGACCGTCTGCCCGTCCTCGAAGCGAAGGAGGTTTTCCAGCAGCACCTTCATCGAGAAGGGAAGGCGCGAAATGTCGCCGAGGGTCTCCGCCGCCTTGGGCAGCGAATAATAAGCACAGGTCCGAGACTCGACGGTCAGCGTTGAGCGCGTTTGCAAGCTGTCCTGGCCGGTCGGGATCATTTATTTTGCCTTAGTTCACGTGTGGGGACCGGCGGCGAAATCGCCGGCTGGGCGGCCCTTACCAAGCGCGCCCGCGACCGCAAAGCCCGAGCTAGTCAGGGTTGCGGGTTCGCGAGGTCGTCGCGCCCGTCGCGGGATGTCTCGGCCCCTTCAACCGCCTCCTTCACTTCTTGCTTCAGTTCGATGATCTCCTCTTCCTCGCGGTCCTCGATGGCGACGAACTCATTCTTGGCGCGGTGGCTGGCGGCAATGAGCTCGTCCAGCTTGGCGTGCATCGCAACGTCGCGGCGGTGATCGTCGATCTCGCGCTCATTCTGGCTGTTCAGGACCATTTGGGTGAGCGTTATGGCCATGATCGATAAAGCCGCGGTGAGAATGTTGACGTTCCAGCCGACGGCGAACCACGCGATGCAGACCACCAGGAACGTGACTTGCGCATAAGGATGCGCGAACACATCCGAAACCTTGTCGGAAACGATGCAGCCCAGGCGATAGGGCCAGCTTCCGTTTTTGCCGGATTCGCTCATCATTTGCTTCTAAACGGCTCTTTCACGGTTCCGTTGCGCCGAGCGGAACGGCGAACGCGCCGGAGCGAAAACGCGGGCTCTCCCAATTGTCACGGTGACGCAATAGACCAAGAGCCGCGGGCCAACCGCTGCATAGCAAGGCATAAGCATGAGCCACGACACAGACTATTTTCGCCGCCGCGCAGACGAAGCGCGTGCTGCCGCCTTCTGCAAGGAGCATGGCGACGACGTCGAGGTCGCGGGCGATCTTGCTCTGGCTTATGCAGCGTTAGCGCGGCGGCGGGCCGCTGCCGCGCCGGTTGCGGAACAAGATGCGGCGCCGATGCTGGTCGAGGATTAGATCCAGCCGCGCCTCTTGAAATAAAGGTAGGGAAGGGCGCCGCTCGCGACGATCAACGTGAGCGCGATCGGATAGCCGAATCGCCAGTTGAGCTCGGGCATGTGATGGAAGTTCATTCCAAACACGCCCGCGATCAGAGTCGGCGGGAGGAACACGACCGCAGCCCATGAAAAGAGCTTCATCGCCGCATTCTGCTCGATGCTGATCAGCCCCAGCGACGCGTCCAAAAGGAAGATCAGATTGTCCGCCAGGAAGCTCGCATGCTCGCTGAGCGAGGAGACGTCCGTGCTGAGACTGTCCAGATGATGCCTGATGTCCTTGGCGGAGGCTTCGTGAACGCGATTGGAGCCGAGAAGGAAGCTTAGCATCCGAATTGTGCTCACGGCCGAATAGCGGATTTTCGTGAGCAAGGTTTGCGCCCGGCCGATCCGCGTGAGGAGCGCCGTCAGCCGATCCGCCGGAATCCGTCGCTCGTCCATATTGCGATGGAAGATGTGCTGGGAAATCTTCTCGATCTCTCCACTCAGAATTCTCGAGCTCGTCGGCAAGCCGATCGATGATCGCGTCGAGGAGGCGGATCATCACCGTCGCGGCGTCACGCGCAAGATCCGGCTCACGGCGCACATGTTCGATAAAAGCGCGCACCGGTTTCGGAGTCGCGTATCGAATGGTGACGAGGCGGTTGTCCGAGAGGACGAATCCGACGGGTGATGTCGCCGGCTTTCCCTCGGCCACGCCGCATAGGACGCTGACGGTCATGTAAAGCGCCCCATTGCTTTCGTAGAGGCGACTTGAAGGCTCGATCTCTGCCAGATCGTCCTGTGTCGGCACGTTGAGGTGCACGCAGCGCTCGACGAGCGCTTCTTCTTCCTTGGTGGGTTCCTCGAGATCGATCCAGGTGGCCGTGTCCGGAATCTTCTCGAGGGGTGCTTCGACGATGCTTCCGTCGCAGCCGGGTCCATAAGCATGCAGCATGCGCGCCTCTGTCCGCCGAACCGTAGTGCTTTGCAAGCCGTGTCCCTCTGCTAAGCCTTCGCTGGATGACCCGTCGCCGCGCCGTGCTCGCAGCTCTTGCCATCGTTGTGATCGCGGCCGCGATCCTGCTGGCTATGGGCCGCAACCCGATCTGTGCGTGCGGGACGATCGATCTCTGGGTTGGTGAGCGGGATAGCTCTCGGACCAGCCAGATGCTGCTCGATTGGTACAGCCTCAGTCACATCGTTCACGGACTGTTGTTCTACGCGGCACTGTGGTTCGTCGCCCGACGCTGGCCAATCGAATGGCGGTTCCTCACGGCAATGCTGATCGAAGCGAGCTGGGAAGTGATCGAAAATACGCCGTGGATCGTCGACCGCTACCGGACCGCGACGGCGGCGTTGGGCTATTCTGGAGACAGCGTCATCAATTCGCTGACGGACATCGCGATGATGATCCTGGGCTTTCTTACGGCGCGCAAGCTTCCGGTCTGGGCGTCGGTCGCCCTGGTGATCATTCTCGAAATCGTCCCGCTATTCGTCATCCGCGACAATCTGACGTTGAACGTCTGGATGCTCCTCGCCCCCAATCGCTCAATCGCCGCTTGGCAGGCGAGCTGATCAGGCGCAGCGCGTGAGCTGAGGCGCGGCGCCTTCGGTCAGCGTGAAGGGGCCAAGAGCAGTCCCGTCCTCAAGCGTCACTCTAAGGTTCATCACGGTCTTCGCTACCTCACCGGAATAGGTAGCCGTCTGGCTCTTGAACATTTGTCCCACTCGGATCGGCCCCGTTGCGCCTGTGCGATAGGTCCCTTTGACGAGAAACTTGCCGTCACCTCCGGCCGTGATCGGCTCGTCGATGGTACCCGCCGCGCAATCGAACTGGACGTCGGCGAGGCCACCCGAAAACTCGATTCCCGCATGGGGGCCGCCCCAAATTCCGATCAGATGGGACGGCTTGCCTTCGAGGGTCGAGCAGCCGGATGCCACGATCAAAGCTGCGCCGAGCATCCACCGTTTCATGCGTCCATCCCCCTGCCAACGCTCCAAGCTTAGCAGGAAACCTTGGGACCCGCATGCTTCGACCGCGGCACGATTTATCAACCGGTGCATTGGTACCGGTTCACGTTGAGGAGTACCGCCCCGGTGAAGCGCACCGCGTTCCTATGTTCCGCCATGCTGGGCGCATTTGCCGTCCCAGGCGGCGCATGGGCGGACGAACTCTTCGGCGGGATCTACGTGCATGACGTCAAGACGCCGCTCGACAAGGCGGGGATTGAGGGCGGCATGGACGTGTCGGTCGGCTGGCGCGGCGACCGCATCGGCAGAACGCCGTTGCAACCTTATGCGTTCGGGGCGCTGAATACTGCGGGCGAGACAAGCTATGCCGCCGTCGGCATATCCGCGAGGTTCGGGGACAAGGTTTTCATCCGGCCTGGTCTCGGCATCGCCGTGCACAGCGGTTCGGCCGCAAACCATTTCCGAAGGGATAGGATCGCGTTCGGCAGCCGCGTGCTGTTCGAGCCCGAGCTCGGTGTCGGGACCCGGATCAACGACCGCGTGAGTGTCGAGGCAAGCTGGGTGCACATGAGCCACGCGCAGCTATTCGGACGCGAAAACCCAGGAATCGACAATGTCGGCATGCGCTTGACGCTCGGACTCTAGCGCCCGATCATCGTCTCTGGCCTGACCAGGCGGTCGAAGGCCTCTTCCTCGATCAGCCCCAGCTCCAGCCCCGCCTCCTTCAGCGTGATCCCGCGATGGTGCGCGTGCTTGGCGATCTTCGCCGCATTGTCGTAGCCGATCTCGGGCGCGAGCGCGGTCACCAGCATCAGCGAGCGGCCCATCAGCTCGGCGATGCGCGCTTCATTGGGCTCGGTACCGTCGAGCATGCGCTCGGTGAAGCTCTCCATCCCAGTCGATAGCAGATTGATCGAGCGGATCACATTGGCTCCGATCAGCGGCTTGAACACGTTGAGCTCGAGGTGGCCCTGCAGGCCGCCGACCGTCACGGCGACATGATTGCCCATCACTTGCGCGGCGACCATCGTTAGCATCTCGGCCTGGGTCGGATTGACCTTCCCCGGCATGATCGAGCTCCCGGGTTCGTTCTCCGGAAGCTTCAATTCGCCGAGACCGCACCGCGGACCCGAGCCCAGCAGGCGGATGTCGTTCGCGATCTTGGTCAGAGCGACCGCGATCACGTTCAGCACCCCTGAAAGCTCAACCAGCGTGTCGTGCGCGGCGAGCTCGGCGAACTTGTTCGGAGCGGAGGCGAAGGGAAGCTGCGTGAGCTTCGAGACTTCCTTGGCGAACTCTTCGGCGAAGCCTTTCGGAGCGTTGAGGCCGGTCCCGACCGCGGTGCCCCCCTGCGCGAGGCGCATCACCCGCGGGAGCACATCCTCGACGCGTGAGATGCAATCCTCGATTTGGAACGCATATCCGGAAAATTCCTGGCCGAGCGTCAGCGGAGTTGCATCCTGGAGGTGAGTGCGCCCGATCTTGACGATCGTATCCCAACGCTGCGCCTGATCGGCAAGGCGGTCATGCATCAGTCTCAGGGCGGGCAGCAACCGCCGGTGTATCGCCCGGGCCGTGGCGATGTGCATCGCTGTCGGGAAACTATCGTTCGACGATTGGCTCTTGTTCACATGGTCGTTCGGATGCACCGGTTCTTTGCCGCCGCGCTTTCCGGTCAGGATCTCGTTGGCCCGCCCGGCGATGACCTCATTGGCATTCATGTTCGATTGGGTGCCGGAACCCGTCTGCCAAATGACGAGCGGAAATTGGTTGTCGAGATCGCCGCGCGCAACTTCGCCCGCCGCCTGCTGGATCACTTCGGCGAGCTTGGGGTCGAGTCGGTCGATCCGCGCATTCACCCGTGCCGCGGCCTGCTTGATGAAGCCGAGCGCATGGACGATCTCGAGCGGGAGCTGCTCGCGCGGGCCGAACGGGAAATTCTCGATCGATCGCTCAGTCTGCGCGCCCCAATAGGCGTCCGCCGGGACCTCGATGGGTCCGAAGCTATCGCTTTCGGTGCGGGTGCTGCTGGACAATATGCCTCTCCGTCATGCCGAACTTGATTCAGCATCCATTTCCTTGACCCGCGCCCTGCTCGAAAACGGACCCTGAAACAAGTTCAGGGTGACATTCCAGGGGATGTCACTTCTTCCGCGTGAAATCGATGCTGACGACGTTCGATCCGTCCTCGCGAGGCTCCTCAGCCGCGCCTTCCGGAGTGTCGTTTTCCGCTTCCTCATGCTCCTCGCGAAGCTCGGCGGGCGCATCCGCCTGGAAGGTCAGTGCGAACTCGACGGCGGGATCATGAAACTGGGTGACTGCAGCGAACGGAACGTAGAGTGTCGCGGGCACGCCTCCAAAGGAGAGGCCCACGGAGAAGGCGTCCTCCTCAACCTTGAGGTCCCAGAAGCGATTCTGGATGACGATCGTCATTTCGTCGGGGAATTTCTCGACCAGGTGCTTGGGAATCGAAACACCCGGGAGACGGGTCTTGAACGTGATGTAGAAATGGTGCCCGCCGGGTAGCCCGCCGGATTGCTCGACCTCACGCAGCACCCGTCCAACGACCGCCCGCAGTGCATCCTGCACGATTTCGTCGTACGGAATCAGGCTCTCGGGAGTCTCCTCGGTCATCTCTGCCGGTGGTAACGCGCCCATGGGCCCGGTCAAGCGCCTCCGTGAACGGCGATCGGCGACTTTCCGTCGAGCTTTCGAGGCGTCATTATCCCGTCCAAGGCAGCCCGTGCCGGCGCGATATTGTCAGCGCAGCTCCGGGCGGTCGAATGGTTTGACTTGCGCTCGTGTCGGCGAGACTAAGCCCGGCCGGCGCACCGGACAATTCGCATTCGAGGTCCCCATGCCTATCGATCCGACCGAACCTTACGATGACAGCAACATCTTCGCGCGCATTCTCCGCGGAGAAATCCCATCGACGAAAGTCTATGAAGACGAGGAGGTGCTCGCTTTCTACGACATCAACCCGCTGGCGCCCACGCACATTCTCGTGATCCCCAAGGGCGCTTACGTCTCGTGGGATGATTTTTCAGAGCAGGCGTCGGACGAAGAAATCGCCGGTCTCGTGCGCGCCGTCGGCAAGATCGCTCGAAATGCCGGGCTAGTGGAGCGCGGCTATAGGGTTTTAGCCAATGTCGGGATGAACTCCGGTCAGGAAGTTCCGCACTTGCACCTGCACATTTTCGGTGGGCGTCCGCTCGGTCCGATGCTCGCGCGGTAAGGGTTAGCGCTACCGAGGGATTGCGCCTACGCTTTTGGCCGTTAGGGTCGCGTTCGATTTAGTTTCGAGAGGGAGAGACATGGCAACTGCAGCAGTCCGCGGGGGCCTGTTGGGCCGAGTAAAATCGCTTGATGCGATCCTGGCGACAGCCGAGAAGAAAGGCCTTCACCGCTCGCTCGGCGCCTTTCAGCTGACCTTGCTTGGGATCGGCGCCGTCATCGGCACCGGTATCTTCGTCCTCACAGCGGAAGCTGCGCAAAAGGCTGGCCCAGCAATGACGATCAGCTTCGTCATTGCCGGTTCCGTCTGCGCCGTGGCCGCCCTTTGCTATTCAGAGCTTGCCTCGATGGTACCCGTCGCCGGCTCCGCTTACACCTACACCTATGCGGTTATGGGCGAACTTTTCGCCTGGATGGTCGGTTGGGCGCTCATCCTCGAATATGCGATTGGCGCTAGCGCCGTCGCAGTCGGCTGGTCCGGCTATTTCGTCGGTCTCATGAAAAGCTGGGGCGTCGTCATTCCTCCAGCTTTGGCGGGAGGACCGTTCAGCGGCGGAGTCTTCAACCTTCCCGCGGCCGTGATCGCTGGATTGGTCACGATCCTGCTCATCATCGGCACCAAGGAAAGCGCCCGCTTCAATGCGGCTCTCGTGCTCGTGAAGGTCACGGCGCTGACCGTCTTCGTCATCCTGACTCTCCCGATCCTCAAGGGCGAGCATTTCACCCCCTTCATTCCGAACGGCTGGGGCACCTACGGAGTGGTCGGCGCGGCGGCTTCGATCTTCTTTGCCTATGTCGGTTTCGATGCCGTCTCGACGGCGGCCGAAGAGACGAAGAACCCGCAGCGCAATGTTCCCATCGGCTTGATTGGATCGCTCGCCTTCTGCACCATCTTCTATCTGCTGGTATCGGCCGGAGCGATTGGGGCGATTGGTGCGCAGCCGGTTCGCGACGCGATGGGCCACCCATTCCCGCCGGGAAGCATCGAGCTGACCCAGCAGTGCAACGCGATCGTCTCCTCCGGCGTCACCCAACCGCTGGTCTGCTCGCGTGAGGCCCTGGCGCATGTGCTCAGGACCATCGGATATCAGCGGATTGGAGACCTTATGGGCGTTGCCGCGTTCGTGGCCCTTCCGTCGGTTGTGCTGATGATGATGTTCGGCCAGACGCGGATCTTCTTCGTCATGGCGCGCGACGGGCTGCTCCCGGACAAGCTCGCTTCGGTCCATCCGCGTTTTCGCACGCCGCATGTGGTGACTGCCGTCACCGGCGTGGGCGTGATGCTCGCCGCCGCCTTCTTGCCCGTCGGCAAGCTCGCCGACTATTCGAACTCGGGCACTCTGTTCGCCTTCGCGATGGTCGCGATTTCGGTGCTCGTGCTCCGCCGCACCGACCCCAGCCGCAAGCGGCCGTTCCGGACCCCGGCGATCAGCATTGTGGCGCCGGCGGCGATCCTCGGTTGTATCGCTTTGTACGTCATGTTGCCGCCAATCGCGATTGCCGTCCTTCCGATCTGGGGCGCCGTCGGCCTCCTGATCTACTTCGGCTATTCGCGGAGCCGCAGCCATGTCGGCCGCGGTATCGTCGAAGTGCCGGAACTCTCGCCGGACGCTCCGGGTTCGATCGGCATCGCCCCGCTGCCGGGAGTACCGGTGCCTCCGCAGGACCGCGGATAGCGGACGGGCATGTCCAGCCCACCGCCGTTTGAGTTGGATGGGCTGGACCATGTCGTGCTGCTGGTCCGCGGCATGGACCGGGCGCTGCGCTTCTATCGCGACGTCATTGGCTGCAGCATCGATCGCCAGCTGCCGCAATACGGCATGGCGCAGCTGCGCGCCGGCAGATCGCTGATCGATTTGGTCGACGTTGACACGCAAGAAGGCGGCGTGGGGGCGCCCTCCGGTCGAGGGCGGGCGCAACGTCGACCATGTCTGCATCGCAACCCGCGGGTTCGACGCGGAGCGGATGCGCGAGCACTTGGCGAAGCACGGCGTAGACATTGTGGAAGAAGGCATCCGCTACGGTGCGACCGGAGACGGATATTCCGTCTATTTCAACGATCCGTTCGGGAACCAGATCGAGCTGAAGAGCTGACTAAGCGAGGATGTTCCCGGCGAGGGCTTTGAGGTCTTTCTCCGGTCGGGCGCCGAAGTGTTGGATCACTTCGGCCGCGCAGATCGCGCCCAGTTTCAGTGAGCGTTCGAGACCGAGGTCGCGGGCGGTACCCAGCAGGAAACCGGAAGCGAACAGGTCGCCGGCTCCGGTCGTGTCGACCAGCGCATCGATCGGCTCTGCCGGAACGTCGACACGCTCACCGCCCCGGATGGCGAGGGCACCATGCTCGCTCCGGGTGACGATCAGGATCTCAACCTTGTCCTTCGCCATCGCCAAAGCCGTCTCAAGGTGCGGCTCTCCAGCAAGTGCCTCGATTTCGGCCTGGTTTGAGAACAATATATCGATCCGCCCCTCATCCAGAAGCGCGTTGAAGCCGTCGCGGTGGCGATCGACGCAGAACGTGTCGGAAAGCGTGAAGGCGACCTTTCGGCCAGCTTCGCGCGCCACCTCGATTGCCCGGAGCATCGCATGACGGGGCACTTCCGGATCCCACAAATAGCCTTCGAGGTAGAGGATCGCTGAACTTCGGATTTGCTCCTCGTCCAGCGCGCTTGCCGGTAGGTTCTGTGCGACGCCGAGGAACGTGTTCATTGTGCGATGGCCGTCGGGCGTCACCAGGATCATCGACCGCGCTGTCGGAACTCCGAATTGGGCCGCCGGCGTCGTGAACTCAACGCCCGCCGACGTGAGATCATGCCGATAGAAAGTGCCAAGCTCGTCCGGGGCGACCTGGCCGATGAAACCGGCGCGACCGCCGAGCGCGGCAATGCCCGCGGCCGTATTGCCCGCCGAACCCCCGCTCACCTGATGCGCCGGGCCCATTTGCGCGTAGAGCCGCTCCGCCTCTTCGGCGTCGATCAGCCGCATCGAGCCTTTGACGAGACCCTCGGCCTCGAGGAATTCGTCGGTCGCATTGGCGAGTACGTCGACAATGGCGTTGCCGATACAGAGGACGTCGAGGCGCGTGTCGGGCATGAACCACCAGCTAAAGTGAAGAAAGCGGGCGCGTAGCGACGCGTTCACCGCGCGGCAACCTTGCGGTGGGAAAATGAGGCGTGCATCAACGTCCCATGCGTCGCTATCTTTCGGTTGCCGCCACCCTACTGCTCGCCTCCTGCGCCACCGCTCCTCGGCAGGCGGCGCCCGAAGTGCCCGAGATCGTGCAGACTCCGCGGACGGCGCGAAGCGGGCTCGCCGGTCTTACCGCGGGCGAGCTTGTCGGTCACTTCGGAAGTCCGGCCCTGCAGGTCCGCGAGGGCGCGAGCCTCAAGCTCCAGTTCCGCGGGCGCACCTGCGTCCTGGACGCTTATCTCTATCCGTCGCCAGGCGACAACGCTTTGCGTGTGACTCACGTGGATGCGCGGACGTTCAACGGTGCCGACACCGATCAGGCGGCCTGCATCTCCGCGCTCGAAAATCCGAGCTGAGCCAGCGCCCATTCCGCCGCTTCACGGATCACCGGATCGGGATCGTCGAGGTGCGGGCGGACCGAGGCGGCGAGTTCCTGATCGCCGCTGTTCCCTGCCGCAACAAGGCAATTGCGGATCATGCGCTTCACCCCGATCCGTTTGATTGGCGATCCGCTGAACATCTCGCGGAACCCCGCATCGTCGAGGGCCAGCAGGTCGGCCAGGCGCGGCGCCGCCAGTTCGGCGCGCGGCAGGAAAGCTAGGTTCGCTGCGGCCGCATCGGCAAAACGGTTCCACGGGCATACGGCTAGACAGTCGTCGCAGCCGTAGATCCGGTTACCCATCGCAGCTCGAAATTCGTGCGGAATCTGGCCGTCATGCTCGATGGTTAGGTAGGAAATGCAGCGGCGCGCATCGATCCGGTGTGGACCGATGAATGCTTGCGTCGGGCAGGCGTCGAGGCAACGCGTGCATGATCCGCAATGCCGACCATGGTCGGACGGCCGGTCGGGCTTCAGCTCCAGGCTGGTGAGGATCACCCCGAGGAACAACCAACTCCCGTGCTCCCGGCTGACAAGATTGGTGTGCTTGCCCTGCCAGCCGATCCCAGCGGCTTGAGCGAGCGGCTTTTCCATCACCGGCGCCGTATCGACAAAAACCTTCAGTTCGCCGCCCGCACGTTCAATCAGCCATCGCGCCAGCCCCTTCAGCGCCTTCTTCACGATCTTGTGGTAATCCGCGCCTTGCGCATAAACCGAGATGCGCGCGAGATCCGGACGTTCGGCGAGGGCCAGCGGATCGGCGGCCGGCGCATAACTCATTCCAAGTGCGATTGCGGACTTCGCCTCAGGCCAGAGCGAAAGCGGGCTGACCCGGTGGTCCACGCGCGTTTCCATCCACCCCATCTTGCCGTGTTGGCCTGCTTCGAGCCATCGCTTGAGGTCGAGGCCGGCTCCGTCCGCCGAGTCAGCGCGCGCGAACCCGCAAGCGACGAAGCCGAGCCGCTCCGCTTCCGCTCTTATTGCTTCTTCAAGGCTTTGGCTCCTATGCACTGCCCGCCTGTACACGGCAGTGGCGGATTTTCGTAGGAATTTCAGTGCTTCGAGAGGCTCCTCAAGAAGAAACGACCAATGCCGTGGCCGTCGAAGCGATCGATCTCCTCAAGGATTTTGGGGAAACCCGCGCGGTCAACGGCATCAGCCTCCGAGTCCCCACCGGGTCGATCTACGGCCTGCTCGGCCCCAACGGCGCCGGCAAGACGACCTTCCTCCGAATGCTCCTTGGGATCATCGACCCGTCGAGCGGTTCCCGGCGAGTGCTCGGCCGCGCGCGTCCGCTCGATGCGGCGCCGGAGATCGGCTATCTGCCCGAGGAGCGCGGGCTTTATCCCTCGATGCATGCGCGCGATGCGGTTGCCTTCATGGGCGCCTTGCGCGGGCTCTCGCTGCACGAGGGTCGCCGACGTGCGGACGAGCTCCTCGGACAGCACGGTCTCGGCGATTGGGCGAGAAAGCCCATCCGCAACCTGTCCAAGGGCATGGCCCAGACGGTCCAGCTGCTCGGAACGATTATCCACAAACCTCGACTGATCGTTCTGGACGAGCCCTTTTCCGGACTCGATGCAATCAATCAGGCGCGGCTCGAGGAGCTGATTCGGCGCGAGGCGCTTGCTGGAGCGACCATCATCTTTTCGACCCACGTGATTGCCCATGCCGAGCGCCTTTGCGAACGAATTGCGATCATCGCCTCGGGCCGGCTGGTTTTCGACGGGCGCGTCGACGAGGCCCGCGCGCAATTACGCCCGATCGTCCGCCTGCGGACTCGCGCCTCAGACGGTGAGTGGCGATCGGCGATCCCTTCGGACGCGCGGCGCGAGGGCGATGAATGGGTGTTCGAACTTCCCGAAGGCCGTCCCGAGCCGCTGCTCAAGGCCCTGATCGACGGCGGGGCCGGGATTGAGACCCTGGCAATCGAGCGGCCGGGGCTGCACGACGCCTTCGTCGCGATCGCCGGCAATGCGGCGGCTGCGGCCATGGGCCAGGAAAAGCCGGAATGACGCGCCTGTTCCGCTCCGCCTGGGTGATCGGCCGCCGCGACTTCACGGCGACTGTGCTGTCGAAGGCCTTCATTTTCTTCCTGCTCGGCCCCGTGTTCCCGCTGTTGCTCGGCGGCGTGTTCGGCGGCATCGGCGCCCGTGTCGCTTCGCAGACGGAAAAGCCGGTCGTCGCCGTCATCGCCTCGCCGGCGGCTTTCGAAAGGCTCGACACGGCGCGCAACCGGCTTGCTGCGGCCGTCGACGAGAACAGTATCGTCGAATTGGTGCGCGCGGATCCGCAAGAGGATATCGTCGCCCAGCAACAGCAGCTCCTGCGGAAGCGCCCGCCCATTGCCGGCGTTCTGGCGGGCGGACTGGAGAATCCGCGCGTCGTGGGCTCAATCGGCAGCAACGGCAGGGTCGCGAGGCAGTTGAGATTGATCCTTGCGGACGCCCGCTCGCACGAACCGGCCCCACCGACGCTCGCGATGACCAAGGTCGAGGGTTCGTCCGCCGCTCTGTCGAAGGACCGGGCGCGGACGGGTCAGATCGGCCAGATCATCCTCTTCTTTCTCACCATCTTGCTGTCGGGCATGGTGATGTCGCAGCTGATCGAGGAGAAATCGAACAAGATCATCGAAGTGATCGCAGCGGCCGTGCCGATCGACGCATTGTTCATCGGCAAGCTGTTCGCGATGCTCGCCGCTTCGGTTCTGGGGATCATCGTCTGGGTCAGCGCGGGCGCCCTGCTCATTCAAATGATCAAGCATGGCGGAGTTGCAGCCCTGCCTCCGCCGGCGGTCGGCTGGCCCGCCTTCCTTTGCTTCGCGATCGTCTATTTCGCGATGAACTATCTACTGCTCGGCGCCCTCTTCCTGACCATCGGCGCGCAGGCGTCGACGGCGCGCGAAGTGCAGACGATGTCCATGCCGGTCACTTTCGGCCAGGTCATCATCTTCGGCTTCGCGGCGACCGCGATCGGCGCGCCCGATTCGACGGGCGCGATCCTTGCGGCCGTCTTCCCCTTCTCCTCGCCGATGGTGATGCTGGCGCGGGCGGCCGAGGAGCCCGAAGTTTGGCCGCACCTTCTCGCGATCGTCTGGCAGGCGTTCTGGGTAGCCTTGATCTTACGGATGGGCGCCAGGCTATTCCGTCGGACCGTCCTCAAGTCCGGTCCGCGCACCAAATGGTGGCGAGTAAGAAGCGCCTAGGCCAGCGCCTCACGGGCTTGTTCCTGAAGCCACTTCTGCATGTCCATGAACGGGAAGGGGCCGTGGCTCACCCGAGCAATACCCGCGCTTGCCCATTGCGCTCGGCTCGGCCCGTTTGGCAGGTGCATCGCGTTGACCGGCCCATTCAGGGCTCGGCAGATCTTCTCGACCAATGACAGGTTAGCCAGGCCGGGGATGAAAAAGCCGTTGGCGCCGGCCGCGAAATAGGCCTGACCGCGTTCGATCGCCCGATCGGCAAGCGCTTCGTCGTGAGCTTCGCCCGGCGCCTTGAGGAACAGATCGGTCCGCGCATTGATGAAGAAGTCGTTCCCCACGCCTACGCGTAAGGCGCCGATATGCGCGACCTGGTCAGCGATGTCATAAAGGCGATCGGTGCCAACCACCTGGTCTTCGAAATTGCAGCCGATCGCTCCGGTCTCGACAAGGCGGCGACCATTAGCGGTCAGCCCTTCGGTGTCCGTCGCATAACCGCCCTCGAAATCGACCGTGACGGGCAAATCGACAGCTCGGACGATCCGCTCCGCGTTGGCGAGTGCGAGGTCGAGCGGCACCTCTTGACCGTCGCCGAAGCCGTTAGCCATCGCGACTGAAGCGCTGCCGGTGGCGATCGCTTTCGCTCCCGACTTTGCCACCGCGTCGGCGCTGCCCGCATCCCAAGCGTTGAACAGCACCAGCGGATCGCCGGGCACATGGAGTTTCGCGAAATCCTCGAACTTGCTCATGACAGCTTCTGCCTCCTTGGGGAGCAAGTCCTTTGGCGGAGCGCGCGGCGTTGGGCTTCTAAAATCTTGCGCTCAAGACCCAAGCTCAGCTTATGGCGCCGCGCGCCATCTCTTCGAAGGTCTTCATGAGGGCTCGGTGCGGGAAGGGCCCGTGGCTGATGCGCGCAACTCCCGCGCTCGCCCACACCGATTTGTCCGGCGCCCCTGGAAAGGCGATGAGGTTGAGCGGCAGCGGAACGTCGCGCACGACCCGCTCGATCTGCTGGGGGTCGGAAAGACGCGGCGCGAAAAACCCGCTCGCGCCGGCGTCCGCGAACGCCTTGCCGCGCTCGATGACCTGATCGATCAGCGCATCGTCGTGCGTCTGCGTCTTGAGAAGCAAGTCGGTTCGAGCATTGATGAAGAACGCGTCCCCGACCGCCCGGCGGATCGCTGCGATCCTGCGAACCTGCAGGTCGATCGGATGCAGCCCTTCGCCGCCGATCACCTGATCCTCGAAATTGCAGCCGACCGCGCCGGTCGCGGCGAGTTGCGCGACATTGGCGCCACCGTCCTCGGGATCCGCAGAATAGGCGCCCTCAAAGTCGACGGTGAGAGGCAGGTCGACCGCGCTCACGATGCGTGCAGCATTGGCTAGCGCGAAGTCGATTGGCATCTTCTCCCCGTCCGGCCAGCCGTTCGCGTCGGCGACCGGATGGCTGCCGGTCGCTAGCGCCTTCGCGCCGGCGGCAACGACGGCGAGGGCGCTACCGACGTCCCAGATGTTGTAGAGGATGACCGGGTTGCCGGGCACGTGCAGGGCCGCGAAGGTATCGAACTTGGTCGCCATGCGCCGCCGCCTAGGCTCACCCGGCGCCCCGCGCAATCCAGTGTCCATTGTCACAGAAGCGCAACAAAACTGTCACAGAGCGGTCGTCGTAACGCGGCTAGGGCAATCAGGAGGGCATCCGAAAAATAGAGGGAGTGAAGCCTGTGAACAGGATGATGGTCGCGTTGCCACTTACGGCGCTGCTCGTTGCGTGCGGTTCGAAGTCCGGGAGTGGTGGGGGAGGTTCGACCAACGACATTCACATCGTCGGCTCCTCGACGGTCTATCCGTTCACCAAGGCGGTCGCCGAGGACTTCATGCGCGCCAATCCGGGATTGAACATCACGGTCGAATTGACCGGCACGGGCGGTGGCATGAAATTGTTCTGCGCGGGTGTCGGCGGTCAGACCCCTGACATCGAAGACGCGTCTCGCCAGATCAAGAAGAGCGAATACGATAGCTGCGTCCAGAACGGCGCCAAGACGATCGTCGAAGTGCCGGTGGGTATCGACGGTCTGACGATCATCGAAGCCAATAACGGGCCGGCGATGAATTTGACCCAGGCCGACATCTACAAGGCGCTCGCCGCCAATCCGTTCGGCAAAGGCCCCAATAAGGCGCAGACCTGGAAGGATGTGAATCCGTCGCTCCCGGCCGTGAAGATACGCGTCCTCGGTCCACCCCCGACGTCAGGCACCCGCGACAGCCTTGCGGACCTCTATCTTGAAAAAGGTTGCGACACCGATCCGGCGATGAAGGCGCTGAAGAAGAGCAACGAGGACCAGCATAAGGACATTTGCACCAAGATCCGCGAAGACGGCGCCTTCGTCGAAGCGGGCGAGAACGACAATCTGATGGTCCAGAAGGTGTCGGTCGACCCGGGCACGCTCGGGATCCTCGGCTTCTCCTACCTCGATGAGAATGCAGACAAGGTCCGGCCGGTGCAGATAGCGGGCGTCACTCCGACCGAAGAGACGATCGCCAACCTCTCCTATCCGGGCGCGCGCAGGCTCTACATCTATCTCAAGGGTGAGCATATGCAGGCCAAGCCCAAGATGCGCGACTTCGTCGCCGCTTATGCCAAGATGTGGGGCAAAGGCGGCAAGCTCGAACGGATCGGCCTTGTTCCGTTCAGCGGCGCGGACGCGACGGCGGTCGAGCAGCAGGCGACAGAGCTGAAGCCGCTCGATCCGAGCACTCTGAAATAAGGTGGGACGGCCCGCCTCATGAGCCTTAGTCTTGCGCTCGTCGCGATCCTGATAGTCGCCTTGGCGGCGGGTTGGGTCGGCTACGCTCGCGCCGGCCGCTTGCGGACGACGAGCCGGTTGCATTCGCTGCCGATCTATCATGGCGCTTATTCGGCGCTATGGGCCGCGATTCCGGCGTTGCTGCTTATCGCGGCGTGGGCGCCAATGCAGGCGCGCCTGGTCGACCAAGCTGTATTGTCGAGCCCCGAAGGACGGGCGCTTCCCAGCTTCGAGATGCAGCGCGACTCCATCCTATCGGAAGCGCGGGAGATCGCTAGCGGTGAACGAGAGCAGGGTTTCAATCCGGAATCGTCCCAGCTGGCTCCGCGCATTCGCTCCGAACAATCGCGCTACGCTTTGATCGGCGGCGCGGCGGCAATCGTCGTCGCGTTGCTTGCGGCCGGGATTGCGCTGCGCCGCGGCTCAGCCGAGTTCCGCGCGAGGACCGGTGTTGAGCGATGGGTCATGATCGTTCTGTTCGCGGCGTCGCTGATCGCGATCCTGACCACGCTCGGAATCCTGCTTTCGCTGATGTTCGAGAGCCTGCGGTTCTTCCAGCTCTACCCGGTCGACAAATTCCTGTTCGGGATCGAATGGAGCCCGCAAACAGCGATCCGCGCCGACCAGGCGGGGTCGTCCGGTGCATTTGGCTCCATTCCTTTGCTCTGGGGTACCTTCTTCATCGGCGCGATCATCGCCATGGTGGTGGCCGTTCCTCTGGGGCTGATGAGCGCAATCTATCTTACGCAATATGCGCATCCGCGCGTGCGCACCTGGCTGAAGCCGATCCTCGAAATTCTCGCCGGCGTGCCGACCGTCGTTTACGGATATTTTGCGGCGCTGACCGTTGCGCCCATCATTCGCGATTTCGGCATCGCGATCGGCGTGTCTTCCGCCAGCAGCGAAAGTGCCCTGGCCGCGGGTTCGGTCATGGGGATCATGATCATCCCTTTCATCAGCTCGATGGCCGATGATTCGATCGCCGCGGTGCCGCAGGCGATGCGCGACGGCAGCCTCGCGATGGGAGCGACCACGTCCGAGACGATCCGCAAGGTATTGCTCCCCGCTGCCCTTCCGGGCGTCATGGGGGGCATCCTCCTCGCCGTCAGCCGGGCGATCGGCGAGACGATGATCGTGGTCATGGCCGCCGGCCTCGCCGCGAACCTGACCCTTAATCCCTTTGCGAGCGTGACAACCGTCACGACCCAGATCGTTCAACTCCTGACCGGCGATCAGGAATTCGACAGCGCCAAGACGCTCGCTGCCTTCGCGCTCGGACTCGCGCTGTTCCTGATCACGCTTCTTCTCAACCTCATCGCGCTGCGCATCGTGCGCCGCTTCCAGGAGCAATACGAGTGAGCACGACCGCTCCCACCCGCTGGAAGGACAAGGCGACGCACGCGCGCGTGCGGCGGCGCTACACAGCTGAGCGCTGGTTCCGTTCGATTGGCTTCGCCGCGGTGGCGATTTCGATCCTGTTTCTCGCCTTCTTGCTCGTCTCCATGGGCACGAAGGGGATCGGCGGCTTCACGCGTTACGAAGCGGCGCTTCCGATCGATTTCACCAAAAGCGACCTGTTCCTGGATCCGGCGACCCTTCGTGGGCCGGATGCCGAGCAGGCGGTTCAGAGCGCCGACCTCGAGAGTGCAATCTCCCAGGCTGCCATTGCCACCTACGGCAAGGGCGCCGCGGAAATGTTCGGCGATGCCGCGAGCAACACACTCGCCAAGGACATCGTCGCCAATCCGGACATTCTCACCACCCGTGCAACCTTATGGCTTCCCGTCGGGAGCAAGGTCGACATTGCCGCCAAACATGAAGGCGATGCAGCGAACGAAGGCCTGGTGAAAGCGCTTAGGGCGAAACATGCGCTCCGGCGGACCTTCAACTCCACGTTCCTGACCGCGTCGGATTCCACGGACCCGACATCGGCCGGCGTGTGGGGCGCGCTCAAAGGTACCTTCCTAACGATCCTGGTGACGATGGTGCTCGCCTTCCCCGTGGGCGTGTTGGCCGCGGTCTATCTCGAGGAATATGCGCCTCGGAACCGCTGGACGGACTTGATCGAAGTCTCGATCAACAATCTCGCGGCCGTACCCTCGATCATCTTTGGGCTGCTTGGTCTTGCCGTGTTCCTGAACATCATGAACTTGCCGCGATCGGCGCCCCTTGTGGGCGGAATGACACTGGCGCTGATGACCATGCCGGTGATTGTCATCGCCGGCCGCAATGCGATCAAGACAGTGCCCCCTTCGATCCGTGATGCAGCGCTCGGCGTCGGCGCTTCGAAGATGCAGGTGACCTTCCATCATGTGTTGCCCCTGGCCGTGCCGGGAATCCTCACTGGCACCATCATTGGCATGGCGCGGGCGCTTGGCGAGACGGCGCCGCTGCTGATGATCGGGATGCGGGCGTTCATCGCCGCTCCGCCGACGGGGATCACGGCGCCCGCCACTGTGCTGCCGGTGCAGATCTTTCTCTGGTCCGACGAAGTCGACCGGGCATTCGTCGAGAAAACGAGCGCGGCGATCATCGTCCTATTGCTGTTCATGCTGCTGATGAACGGCCTCGCCATTTATCTTCGCAACCGCTTCGAGCGCCGCTGGTGATGGATATGAAAGAGAAACAGCCGATCACACCTACGACGCCGGTGCCGGCGGCGCTCGCGGCAGAGGCCCCGGGTAACGGCCCCTCGACGACCGATGATCAAGCGGACACCAGAAAGGATTCCGAAATGCCTCGCGATGCGGCCGAACCGCTTCCCAACCTTTCGATGTCGCAGCTGCCCAATATTCAGGATACATCCGACGAGATGATCGACCCCGGCCGCCAAGCGAAGATGGGTGCCAACGACGTCAGCGTCTTCTATGGCGATAAGCAGGCGATCAAGAACGTATCGATCAACATCTACGACGATTTGGTCACCGCCTTCATTGGCCCGTCGGGCTGCGGCAAATCGACGTTCCTGCGCTGCCTCAATCGCATGAACGATACCATAGCCTCGGCGCGAGTGACCGGACGTATCAATCTCGACGGAGAGGACATCAACAGCTCCGGAATGGACGTCGTGCAGCTGCGCGCGCGCGTTGGAATGGTGTTCCAAAAGCCCAATCCGTTTCCGAAATCCATTTTTGAGAATGTCGCTTACGGACCCCGGATTCACGGGCTTGCGAACTCCAAGGCGGATCTCGCCAAGATCGTGGAGAAGTCGCTGAAACGGGCGGGTCTATGGGACGAGGTGAAGGACCGGCTCGAGGAAAGCGGGACAGCGCTGTCGGGCGGCCAGCAGCAACGCCTCTGCATTGCCCGCGCGATCGCGGTCGATCCCGAAGTCATTCTTATGGACGAGCCTTGCTCGGCGCTCGATCCCATCGCGACCGCGAAGATCGAGGAGCTGATCCACGAACTGCGCGGCCGCTACGCGATCGCCATTGTCACGCACAACATGCAGCAGGCGGCCCGAGTGTCGCAGCGCACGGCCTTCTTCCATCTCGGAGAGATGGTCGAATATGGAAAGACGTCGGAAATTTTCACCAACCCGCACGAACAACGAACTCAAGACTATATCACTGGCCGGTATGGCTGATCGGAGCAGAATTTATGCAGCAGGTTAGCGGGCATACGCTCAAGGCGTTCGATGAGGATATCGAACGGCTCCGCGCGCTCATCAGCCAGATGGGCGGCCTGGCCGAACATTCGATCACCGAAGCGATGCGCTGTTTGATGCAGAAGGACCTCGAAGGCGCGGAGCGCGTCGTCGAGGAGGACAAGAAACTCGACAATCTCGAGGTCGAAACCGAGCGCCGCGCGATCCAGCTGATCGCCTTGCGCGCGCCAATGGCGGCGGACCTTCGCGACGTGGTGGCCGCGCTCAAGATCTCGGGCGTCGTCGAGCGAATTGGCGATTATGCGAAGAATATCGCCAAGCGCGTTCCCCAGCTCCAGAACGTCGGGAAGATCGAGCCCTTGTCGCTTCTTCCCGAGATGGCGCGGATCGCAACGGGAATGGTGCATGACGTGCTTGACGCATTCGTCGCCCGCGATGCTCAGGCGGCGTTACGCGTTTGCGAGCGCGACCAAGCGGTGGACGACTTCTACGATTCCATCTTCCGCACGCTCCTCACGCACATGATGGAAAACCCGCACAACATCGGACAGTCCGCTCATCTTCTTTTCGTCGCCAAGAATCTCGAGCGGGTTGGCGACCATGCGACCAATATCGCTGAAATGGTCTATTATGCCGCGACCGGCGACCGGATGGCGGATCGGCCGGGTAAGTCGCAAAGTTGAACATCATGGCGAACAAGCGTCTCCTGTTGGTGGAGGACGACCGCGCTCTCGCGGACCTCGTCACCTTTCATTTCGAACGTTCCGGCTACGACGTCAGTCGTACCGGCGACGGCGAAGAAGCTCTCATCCTGGTCGACGAAGTGAAGCCGGACGTGATCCTGCTGGATTGGATGATCGAGGGCATTAGCGGGATCGAGGTGTGCCGACGCCTCCGCCGCCGGGCGACGACCGCCAACGTGCCGATCATGATGCTCACCGCCCGCGGCGAGGAAAGTGATCGGATCCGTGGATTCGAGACGGGCGCGGATGACTATGTGACCAAGCCGTTCAGCCCGCGCGAGCTCGTCGCAAGAGTGGGCGCAGTGCTTCGCCGAGTGCGGCCCGCGCTTGCCGGCGAGCAGCTCGGCTATGCCGATGTCGAGATGGACGTCGCTGCCCATCGGGTGCGTCGTGGAGGCCAACAGGTGCCGCTCGGCCCCACGGAGTTCCGCCTTTTGAAGCATTTCCTCGAACATCCCGGCCGAGTCTTCTCGCGCGAGCGGTTGCTTGACGCCGTTTGGGCGCACGATCCGGACATCGATGCGCGGACCGTCGACGTACACGTTCGGCGACTGCGTCAGGCGCTTAACGACGGCGGACGGGCGGACCTCATCCGCACCGTTCGATCCGCCGGTTACTCGCTCGACAGCGAGCACTAAGTGGCGGCGAAGCCACAGTCACAGAACTGAAATAAATTCGTCAAATCATCGTCTCGGCCCAGGCCTAGCACCCAACTCAGCGGACAACTTTTCGGGTCCGTATTTGGGGTATAGAGAATGTATCTGAAGCCACTGGGCCTCGCCGTGACCGCGGCGTTGGCGTTCACCATTTCCGGAACCGCCGAAGCCCGCACGCAGATGCGCGCAGTCGGGTCTTCGACTGTTTATCCGTTCGCGAAAATCGTCGCCGAGCGCATCGCGCGCGCCAATCCGCGCCTCGGCACGCCCATCATCGAATCGACTGGCACTGGCGCAGGAATGAAGCTTTTTTGCGCTGGCGTTGGCGAGCGCTTCCCGGACGTCGAGAATGCCTCCCGTCGAATGAAGGCCTCGGAGGCCAAAACGTGCGCCCAGAACGGAGTGAAACAGGTCACCGAGATCCAAGTAGGGATCGACGGAATCGCGCTCGCCACGGCGAGGAATACGCCGCTCGCCAATCTCACCACCCGTGACATCTACATGGCGCTGGCGAAGACTCCGTTCGGCAAGCCGAACCGGGCCAAGTCCTGGCGAGACGTCAATTCCAAACTGCCGAACCTGCCGATCCGCGTCTACGGCCCGCCGCCGACCAGCGGCACGCGCGACGCGCTCGGCGAGCTGATCATGACCGCCGGCTGCGAGACGAATCCGGGTATGGCCGCGCTGAAGAAGGCCGACGAGAATAAGTACAAGGCGGTTTGCACCGGCATGCGGGAAGACGGCGGCTATGTCGAAGCTGGCGAGAACGACAATCTCATCGTCCAGAAGATCGAGGCCAACCCAGGCACGATCGGCATCTTCGGCTATTCGTATCTCGAAGAGAATGCCAATCGCGTGAAAGGCATTCCGATCAACGGCGTCGCGCCGACCTATGCGTCGATCAGCAGCTTCAAATATCCCGGTGCGCGTCCGCTCTACATCTACATCAAGAACGCTCATGCGGGCGCGATCCCAGCGGTGCGGGCCTATGCGGCTGAGTTCACCAAGGAAAGCGCGTTCGGTCCGAACGGCTATCTGTTGAAGGCCGGTCTCATCTCGGCACCGAACACTATCCGCGCTCGCAGTCAGCAAGCGGCGCGATCGCTGGCGCCGCTCAACCTGGCGAGCCTGAAATAGCATTCAAGCGTGCGGAGTCGGGGGGCGGCCGGAAGCGGCCGCCAACCTTCGATTGAACCCACGGGGGGAAGGACTAGAAAATGAAGTTGAAGCTTGTCGCCGCGCTGCTCGCCGGTAGCGCTTTCACAATCTCTGCACCGGCGTGGGCGCAAGATCCCGCGCCAGCGCCGCCAGAGCAGTCGGAACCGGATGCGTCCGACACAACGGCAGAACAGGCGATCGCCAACACCCAAGCGGTCGACGAGGCGCAGGCCAAGATCGAATTGCTGCAGGCCCAGGTCGACGCTTTGCAGGAAGCCATCGAGCAGGTGAAGGGTCAGATGGTCAAGGCGACGCCATCATGGAAAGGCGCGCCGCAATGGGAGGATAAGGAAGCTGGATTCAGCTTCAAGCCGAAAGGCCTCATCCAATGGGACGCGGGCTATGTCGGCTTCCCGCGAGGCGATGAGATTCGCAGCAACGGGACCACGACCCCGTTCGTCAACACCGGCGGCCTCAACTACCAAAATCTCGGGTGGAACAGCCGCGCCCGGCGTCTAACCCTCGGCGCCGATGGCACGCTTCCGGGCGGCTTCCGCTACAGCGCGGAGTTCAACTTCGCTCAAGGCGCGGTGGACTATGAAGACATCTTCATCGCCTACGACTTCAAGAACTCCCCGCTGACGGCGCAGGTCGGTCACATCTATCCGTTCTCGAGCCTCGAGACGATGACCAGCTCGAAGTTCACGTCCTTCATGGAACGCGCTTCGATCACGGACGCCTTCAACTACAACCGCCGGCTTGGGATCGCCTTTACGGCGAACGACAAGAAGGCCGACAGCTGGACGTTCCAGGCCGGTATTTTCAACCAGCCGGTCAATGACGCGAGCTTCACTCGCACGGGCTGGCAGGCGTCGGTTCGCGGCGTCTATTCGCCGACTCTCGGCGACACGCGTCTGCACCTCGGCGGTAACTTCCAATATCGTCAGAACACGCGCGAGGCGCTCGGACAGCAATATCGTACGCGGCCGACGACGCAGATCACCGATCAGCGCTTCATCGATACGGGCACGATCGCTTCGAAGGGCGATACGGTCGCGGGCGTCGAGCTTGCGGCCATCCATAAGAGCCTGCACTTCGCCGGCGAAGCGCAGAAAGTTTGGGTGCGCCACGCGTACAACGCTGCGGAGATTGCGGCTCTCAACGGTCAGCTCGACACCAATGATACTGCGGTAGGAACGGCCTACAACGGCAATCCCAGCTTCTGGGGTGGCTATGCCGAGCTTGGCTACTTCCTGACCGGCGAGACCCGCGGGTACAAGAACGGCAGCTTCACCCGCACCAAGGTCCTGCATCCGTTCAACGAGGGCGGTTGGGGCGCTCTCCAGCTCAATGCCCGCATCGATTATGTCAATCTTCGTGATCGGGTCGACAACAGCTCGTCGTCGGTTGCGGCGCCCTTCTATGTCAACGGCGGACAGCAGATCGCCTACCAGGGAAGCCTGATCTGGAACCCGACCGACTACGTCCGCTTCATGGCGCAATATGGCCATATCGACGTGACCGGCGGTCCGCGCGCGACTGTGTCGACCCCAGGCGATCCGCTGTTGATCCCACCCATCCCGCCGCAGCTCGGCATGTTCCCGGTCGGCACCACCACTCCCGCCAACCGCCGCAAATATGGAGTCGATGTGTTCGCAGTCCGGGCACAGGTCGATTTCTAGAGCGTGAAGCCCAAGTCAGCCTTTCGGTCCCTCTCTCCCCTTCGGCTCGAAAGGCGGCCCCCTCGTCCCAGCGGCGAGGGGGCCTCGACGCATCCAGAAGTGGCTGACTCCGGCCAATCGGCTACAGAGCCCGCAATGACGGTTCCGAATTCATCCGAGCGGTCGCTCGTCGATGCTCTCGATGAGCCCGCGCTTGTCGTACAGGGGAGTATCGTCCGGCTCGCCAACCCGCCCGCGCGCCGGCTGTTCGGAGCCGGCATCGAGGGGCGCGATGTCCGCCTCGCGATTCGCCACCCGCAGGCGCTCGAACGCATCCTCGCGCACAAGTCGACGGAGATCGACGCTATCGGCATCGCTGAACTTGGGCGTTCGTGGCGGCTGGTCATCCGTCAGCTCGGTGCCGGTTCGGCTCTGGTCCGAATGATGGATCGATCGAAAGCAGTTTCCGCGGAGAAGATGCGGGTCGATTTCGTCGCCAACGCCAGCCACGAGTTACGTACGCCGCTATCCACCATCCTCGGCTATGCGGAAACTCTTGCCGAGGAAGACGATCTTCCGGCGGAGCTACGCTCGAATTTCGGCCGGACGATCCGCGACGAGGCCAGGCGGATGTTGCGCATCATCGAGGATCTGATGAGCCTCTCGCGCATTGAGGCCGATCGTTTCCTCGCGCCCGATGAGACCGTGTCGATCGCCGACGTGGTCGATACCGCAATCGCCAACGCAGCGCAGATCCGCGGCGGCGGGCAGTGCGACTTTTCCGTCGACCTGGAGCCCAATACGGCTGGAGTGCGAGGCGACCGCGGCCAGCTCGTCCAGGTCCTCGATAACCTCGTTAGCAATGCGGTGCGTTACGGTTGTGACCGACCGAACTCCCGCGTCGAGGTGGCGGCGCGGCAGGATGGACGCTGGATCGTGCTGACGGTGACCGATCATGGGCCGGGCATTCCGCGCGAGCATCTCCCGCGGATCACGGAGCGCTTCTATCGAGTGGATGCCGCGCGAAGCCGCGAGTCGGGCGGTACAGGTCTCGGTCTCGCCATCGTCAAGCACATCGTCGAGCGCCATCGCGGTTCGCTGGAAATCAAGAGCACTGTGGGGATCGGCACCAGCGTGACCGTGCGCCTGCCCATCGCCGCCTGAACCTGCCGGCGCCCCCAACTCGTCTCCAGCCAGTCGCGTCCCTAGTGGACGAACCTCGCGACCACATCTCGGTAGCTGCGGGAAACCTTCACCTGGGCGCCGCTGTCGAGCACCAGGAAGCACTCGCCGTTGGTGTGCGGCTTAACCTGGCGGACGAGGTCGAGGTTGACGATGGTCGAGCGGTGCACGCGCTGGAACCGGCGCGGGTCGAGCCGCTTCTCCAGGTCCTTCATCGTCTCGCGGAGGATCAGCGTGTTGTCGCCCGTCTGGATGCACATATAGTCCCCGGCTGCATCAATTCGCTCGATCGTATCGACGTCGACCCGGAAAATCTGACCCTGGTCCTTGATGTTGATCATCTTCTCGTAGCGGCTGGCGGCTGGACCCTCCGGCGCGGCTTCGGCGAGCTCTTCGGCTGCCTCGGGGGCATGTTCGGCGAGTGCTTCCTTCAGGCGCTCCGTCTCCTCGGCGCTGCGTTTCTCAGTCAACCGCTGGCGTACCCGGTCCATCGTCGCCGCTAGCCGATCCTCGTCGACGGGCTTCATCAGATAATCGACCGCCTGAGCATCGAACGCACGCAGCGCATGCTCGCCGTAAGCGGTGACGAACACGAACAAAGGCGGCTCGATGTCCATCAGTCCTTGGATCACGGAAAATCCGTCGAATCCCGGCATTTGGATGTCGAGGAAAACGAGATCGGGCTTATGGGTCTTGATCTGCCGGATCGCTTCGCGACCGTTCGCAGCAGTCGCCACCACGTCCACGTCCTCATGTGCTTGCAGCCTCAACTGCAGGCCCTGCGTCGCCAGGGGTTCGTCGTCGACCAAAATGGTCCGGATAGTCATCAGGGCTTGTCTCCGGTTTCATAGGGAATGTCGATGATAACGCTGAAGCCCCCTTTGTCGTTCGTCCTGGTCTCGAAACGGTGTGCTGCGCCATAGGCCTGCGACAGTCTGTCCCGAATGTTCGCCAAGCCGACACCGGTGGACGGGCTGGCGCTCAGTTCCGGAGCCTCCGCCCTGCCATTGTCGGTGACTTCGATGCGCACCCCCTGACCCTCGCGCATCGCCGTGATCCAGATGTCGGCACCGTCTTCGCTCGGAGTGACGGCATATTTGATCGCATTTTCGATAAGCGGCTGGAGGAGCAGTGACGGCAGCCGAGCGCCGATCGTATCCGCATCAACCCGAAAGTGCGGCCGCAGCCGGTCCTCGAACCGCATCTTCTCGATCTCGAGATAGAGTTTTAGAGTTTCCACCTCCTGCGCCAGCGTAACCTTGCCGGCCGGCTCATTGACCAAAGTATAGCGCAGAAAGGAGGAAAGCCGGGCCAGCATGGCATTCGCCCGCTCCGTCTGCTTCAGCAGCACGAGCGTCGAGATCGAATTCAATGTGTTGAAGAGGAAATGGGGATTGAGCTGGTAGCGCAGCATTGCGAGTTGCGCGGTCGAGGCTTGGCTCTCGAGCTTCTCGCGCTGATTGATCTGCTCCTCGAGCAACAGGAAGTAGTTGATTCCGTAATAGAGGGCGGACCAGGCCGCGAGGAGCGCGAAATCGAGCAGGATCGGACTGAGAAGCTTGATCCCTACCGGGTTCAGCTCGGGCTTGAGAAAGGTCGCGACGCTCCAGGTCTCGATAACCGAGAAGGCGGCAGATGCGAGGACGACCGTGGCGAACGACAGCACCGCCGTCCAGATCGGCTTCATTTTGATCAGGCGCCGGTAGAGCGACGCCATCAATAGTGTCAGCGAATAACCCGTGGCGGTGAGGAGAAGCGTGTGGACCAGCCACATCCATCCCATGGAATTGGCAAAGCCGGACAGCGCACGGAGGAAGAAAAACCCACTCCAGCCAATGGACTGGAGGATCCAGAAGGCGCGGTTCTTATCGTCGAAGAAGGGCTGATCGAGGCCGATGCCGCGAGCGATCGGCGCCGCCGGCGAACGGATCTCCGGTGCGTCCGGCGGGGGCGCGCGTCTGGGCGCCACTGTCCGTCGGTCGAGGGTTACGCTATCGGTCGCCATCTGGAGCGAGATATAGGCGGCGCGAGCGAGGCTCGCCAGCTTTGCCGTCTGACGGCGGGTCAGGGCGGCTCGTCGATCCGCGGTTGTCGCGGCGCCGCACGGCTTCACTGGAGTCTCCTCCAAACGGAAGCCGACCGAAAGTGAGCTGATGAAGCCATTCCCAAGTCTTGTTCTCGTGGCCGCGATTTTGCTCTCGGCTTGTCGGGCGTCCGACGAGACCGGAAAGCGGGCCCAACCGGCGGCAACAGGGGCGTCGGTCGCCCCCGTTTTGAATACACCCGACGCGATCGACACCGCGAGCTATGCCAAGCCGCTCGAAGCTCGGGTCACGCATGTGGCTCTCGATCTTGGCGTTGACTTCAAGGCGAAGCGGATTGGCGGAACCGCGACCCTCGATATCGACCGCAAACCGGGCGCCCGCGAAATCGTCCTCGACGACAAGGGGCTGGAGATCGACAGCATCGCGGATTCGACCGGCAAACCGCTCTCGTGGAAAGTCGGGGCCGTCGATCCCAACCTCGGTGCGCCGCTCACCGTCGCCCTCGGTCCGGACACGCGCAAGATCGTCATCCACTATGTGTCGGCGCCCAATGCCAGCGCGCTGCAATGGCTGAGCCCCGAACAGACGGCGGGCAAGCAGGATCCTTTCCTGTTCAGCCAGGGAGAGTCGGTCAACAACCGCAGTTGGATCCCGACGCAGGATTCGCCGGGCATTCGGCAGACCTGGGAAGCGAAGATCAGCGTCGACAAGCCGCTTAGGGTGGTGATGTCCGCGCCAAGCGCAGCGCGGCCGGTCGATCATCCGGATGAGCGCACCTTCTCCTTCCGGATGGACCATAGTGTCGCGCCCTACATGATCGCGATCGCGGTCGGCCGGCTGCAGTTCAAGCCGCTGGGCTCGCGCACCGGAGTCTGGGCGGAGCCGGCCACTCTCGACGCCGCTGCCAAGGAGTTGTCGGATACCGAAAAAATGGTCGCCGCGGCCGAGAAGCTCTACGGTCCCTATCGTTGGGGTCGCTATGACGTGCTCGTCCTTCCGCCCTCCTTCCCCTTCGGCGGGATGGAAAATCCCAACATGACCTTCCTTACGCCGACCTTCATCGCCGGCGACAAGAGCTTGGTCAGCCTCGTCGCGCATGAACTCGCGCACAGCTGGTCCGGCAATCTCGCCACCAACGCTACGTGGAACGACTTCTGGCTCAACGAGGGCATGACGACCTACGCCGAGCGGCGGATCGTCGAATCGCTCTACGGCAAGAAACAAGCCGACGAGCAAATCGCGCTTGGAATTGACGCGATGAACAAGGCGATCGCTCAAGCGGGCGGTCCGAACAGTCCGGACAGTCGGCTACACCTCGACCTCAAAGGTCGTCATCCGGACGAGGTCCTCGGCGATGTCGCCTACGAAAAAGGAGCCGCCTTCCTTCGCACCGTCGAGGCCAGCGCGGGGCGCGAGCGCTTCGATGAATGGCTCAAGGGGTGGTTCAATCGCCACGCCTTTCAGCCCGTCACTTCGGCAATGTTCCTCGCCGATCTTCGCCAGAATCTGATCAAGGGCGACCGCGATCTCGAACGGAAGCTGATGCTCGACCGCTGGGTCTATCGGCCGACCGTCCCCTCCAACATGGCCCGTCCGCCGGCGGACACATTCGCCGAACAGGACCGCGATTCGGCAACTTTCGCCCGGGGTGCCGCTCCGCCCCCGGACTGGACGCGCTGGACAACGGATGAGCGGCTGCGCTTCTTGAACCGTCTGCCGCGCAAGCTCCCAAAGGCGCGAATGGATGATCTTCAGTCGGCCTATGAACTCAACGGCAGCGCCAACATGGAAGTGCGCTACGCCTGGCTCGATCTGGCGGTCGCGAGCCGCTACGACCCGGCAATCCCGTCTCTCGAACAGTTTCTGAAGGCGCAAGGCCGGGGAAAGTTCGTCCGGCCGCTCTTCCAGGCACTCGCCAAGGACAAAGCATGGGGCCTTCCCATTGCCAAACGCCTCTACCCGGGGGTCCGGCCGCTTTATCATCCACTTGTAGCCGGAGACATAGATAAACTTGGGTTAATAACAACGACTAAATTTAGGTCTGATGCAAGGTCACGATCTTAACCGGCCATAAACGCTCTTTGTCTACCTCGTTTCGAACAGGTGGAACGGCGGGCGGATGTACGAGGCTCCAGATCGTTATAAGCGCTTGATTTCAGCGCGACTTCCCGGCGGTGAATTGGCCGGGCTCGCAATTCGCGGAGCGGAGGACGAAAGTTCGCCGCTACGCGATGTACAGCTGATATCGCGCGCCCAGCTCGCACCCTTCTTCACCGCCGCCAATATCGTCGCCGCCGTGCTGATGGGCGCAAATCTCTGGGGGAAAGTCGCTCCGACGTGGCTGATTCCCTGGGTCGCGGGGGTCGGCGCGATCAACCTGGCTGCGATGCAGCTTGCCCGCATCCAGGCCGTGACCTGCGTCGGCCGTTCCGGCCGCCGAGTTCCGACCTGGATCCTGGTCGGCGAAGTCGCCGTTCGTGCGGCGGTTTGGATCAGCCTTCCGCTCGCCTTCTTCCAACATCTCGACCCGGGACTCAGGTCATCGCGGCCTCGCTGATGGCCGGGCTCGGGATCGGAGCGCTGGGCCTGGTCGTCATTCCCCCCTGCGTCACCGCCTGGATGGTCGCATTCACCTTCGGGGTTGGTGGAGTCCTGCTGCTCGGTCGGCACACCTTGCCTTTCCAGCATATGAGCTCGATCGTCTTTACTCTGGGCGTCGCCATCTTCGGCGTGTTCACCGTCGCGCGCTGGGCGTTCCACCAGGTCAAGACCAACGCCGACGTCGGCAGCCAGAGTGAAAGCGCGAGCCTTCTCCTGCAGGAATATGAGCAGCGGGGCGTCGGCTGGCTTTGGCAGGTCGATAACGACAATCGCGTGACCTACATTTCGTCGCGGATGAGCGCCTTGCTCGGCAAGCCCGCCAGCCAGCTCATCGGCCATTCGCTTCCGGCGCTTCTCGGAGGCCATGCCGAGCTCGGAAAAGTGCTGCTCGAACGCCAGGCGTTCAATGCGCTGGACATGGAGCTGAGCACGGCCCGCGGCTCGCGCTGGATCTCAATCGCCGGCGACCCGATCATCGACACCGCCGGCCGGTTCGAGGGCTTCCGGGGTGTGGGCTCGGACATCACCGAGATCCGCCAGACTCAGGAGCGGCTGACGCATCTCGCCAATGTGGACGTCCTTTCCGGCCTGCCCAATCGCGGCCGGGTCCGCCAGCTCCTGGGTGAAGCCCTGCGCTCCGCGACCAGCGGCAATGTGCCCTGCGCCATCATGTTCCTCGATCTGGACGGCTTTAAGCCGGTCAACGATACGTTCGGCCATCCCAAGGGCGACGCGGTGCTTCGCGCCGTTGCCAAGCGCCTGGTCGACGAAGTGGGCATTGATGGGCATGTCGGCCGAATGGGCGGCGACGAGTTCGCGATCGTCGTGACCGACGCTCAGAGCCGCAAGAAGGTGGAAGCGCTCGCCGATCGCATCATCGTCACGATCAAGGAACCCTATCAGATCGATCAGACCGAGATTCGCATCGGCGTCTCTATCGGTTGCGCCTTCGGGCCGATCGACGGTGCGACCGTCGACGACTTGATCCTCAAAGCCGATCTGGCGCTCTACCAGGCGAAGGATGCCGGCCGTGGTGTCGCCCGCTATTTCTCGTCCGAGCTCCAGTCGGAACAGGAGGATCGCGTCCGCCTGGAAAGCGACCTGCGCTCGGCGATCGTCTCGAAGCAATTCCATCTTGCGTTCCAGCCGCTGATCAATGCCAAGACGCAGAAGCTCGTGGGCTTTGAGGCGCTGATCCGCTGGAATCACCCGCAACGCGGGTTGGTGCCGCCCAACGTCTTCATCCCGGTCGCGGAAGAGACGGGTCTCATGGCCGCGATCGGCGAGTGGGTCATCGACGAGGCATGTCGGGCGGCCGCCTCCTGGCCGGAGCCGATCACCGTCGCGGTCAACATCAGCCCCAAGCAGATCATCCTGCCCTCGCTGCCCAACACCGTGAGCGAAGCGCTGGCGCGATACCGGATCACTGGCAATCGCGTGGAGCTGGAAGTCACCGAAGGCGTGTTCCTCGGCGACAATGGCGCGACCCTCGATGTGCTCAAGCGCTTGCGCGCTCTCGGCGTCGGAATCGCGCTCGACGATTTCGGCACGGGCTATTCGTCGATCGGCTATTTGAACAAGGCCGTCTTCCATAAGCTGAAGATCGACGGCAGCTTCGTCCGCGAAGCCGGATCGCGCCCGGAAAATGTCGCGATCATTCAATCGATTGTTCAGCTGGCCAAGAGTTTCAGAATGTCGATCACTGCCGAGGGCGTCGAAACCGCCGAGGATTTTCAGCGCATGCGTGATCTCGGCTGCGACACGATCCAGGGTTACCTCTTCGGCAGGCCGCTATCTTACGAGCGCGCCAACCAGATGGTGCTTGGCCTCAGCGCCAAACGCATGGCCGGATAAGTCCGCAACAGTCCGGCTAGCCGGCTCCGCGCCGGGCATCTTCGGATAGCCTCTCATAATGCTCAGCAAGCTCGCGATGGCTATGTGCCGCCCGCTCGTCCTCGGCCTGTTCGGCCGCCGCGCGCTCTTCTTCGGCGCGAATCCGGAAATAGTCGTGCGATGAAGGCTGGTCCATCGGGCCCCTCTGTAGGCGGGAAATGAGACGGTCCCGCTAAACCATAGCTGAGCTTAATCCTGCCTGTATTGCCGACGCAGCGATGAGGGCGGCAGTCCCGCCACGCTCGCAACGGCCCGAGTTCATGTGCGCCTGGTCGGCGAAACCGCAATCGATTGCCAATCGACTGAGCGGGATCTCGGTGCGCAACAGGGCGTCGATGGCGCGCTGCGTCCGCTGCACGAGGCGATAGGCTGCGGCGCTCATCCCGAACACGCGGGCAAATCCTCGGCTGAGACTTCCTGGATGCAAGCCCGCGTCCTCGGCCCATTGTTCCAGGGATAGCGACGGGTCGGCGCGCAACGCTTCCGCCAACCCATCGGCCCAGTCATGAGCTTCTGTCGCTCGAGCCGAGCATCCATCGATCAGCCTTTGCAGGGCTTCGGCGGGATCTTTTTCGGAGGCGCGGACGATTGCGTCGGGATCGGCGACCGACCCGATCGTCGGTCCTGCCCATCGCTCCGGAAGCGGGAGCACCAGCACTTCGGCGCCAGGCCCGTAGAAACGGTCGAGATGGCTTTCGAACGCCTGGTGGAAAATGACGTCACCCGCTCGCACTCGGTGGTGGCCGGTGTCGCCGGCTTCGTCATAACCGCCGGTCAGCACGACCGTGGCGAACGCCTCGCGATGGCAATGTCGCGGGAGAGACTCGCAGGGCCCGTGGCGCATCCGTCCGGGTGGAGCGCAGCGAAAGGTGCCAAGTGAATTGCGTTCAAGACCGGGCATCCCGGGGAGCGGTAGGAGCGGCCAGCTGAACAGACAATGGTGGTTCTATGAGAAGGTCGATTGGCGTGCTGATGCTGGCTTTGTCCTCGGCGGCGGTCGCGGCTAGCGAGGGGAGCACGGTGGAGAGCGTCCTCGCGGCGAATTGAGCGGCCGTCGGGGCAATGCCCACGCGAGGCACGCTCGAACTCGATTATTCGCTCGACACTAGCGGCCTAAAGGGAAGCACCACCCATGTCGGCGATCTTGCGACTGGAGCATTCGTCGATCGCTACGACTTGTCCGTGATCAGCGGCGCCAACGGCTACGACGGACGCATTCCGTGGCAGACGGAGGTTTCCGGCGTCAGCACCGATCAAGAGGAGGGTGATCGCGTTCCGGTTGCTGTCAACGAAGCCTATCGCAATGCGAATTCGTGGTGGCGGAGCGATCGCGGCGGAGCCAAGATCCTCTATATCGGACGTGAGACGCTCGACGGTCGTGGCGCGGATCATCTCGCCATCATTCCGCTCGGCGGTCACCGGTTCGAAGCCTGGTTTGACACCGGCAATCACTTGCTCGTCCGTACCGCCGAGCCACAGCAATTTCTGAAGACCCACACGCTGTATGGTGATTACCGACGGATCAACGGCGCCATGATCGCGCATAGCCGCACGGTCGATGTCGATGGCGACGTGCAAAAGATGGTCCTCAAGCGCGCAACCTTCAGCTCGACGCGGCCGATCGGCACCTATTCGCGCCCGAAGACCAGCACGGGAGGCGGGCATATTGAAGGTGGACTGAACTCCGTAAGCTTGCCGTTCCGGCTGCTTAACAACCACATTTACATCGAGGCAAAGGTGGACGGCAAAGGTCCCTATACCTTCATCGTCGATACTGGCGGCCACACCTTGCTGTCGCCGCGTGTCGCCTCCGAGGTCGGGTTGAAGGTTATGGGAGCGGGGGTCAGCAGTGGCGCCGGCGAAGGCAAGTCGACGACCGGCTATGCGCGGTATCGTGAGATCGAGCTTGGCCCGGTGCGCCTCACGGATCAGCCAGCCTTCATCACCAACATCTACGATCGATCGATCGAGGGCATCCCCGTGGATGGAATGGTCGGCTTCGAGCTGTTCGCGCGTTTTGCCGTCCGGCTGGATTACGGCGCCAAGACGATGACCATCACCGATTTCTCCGCTTTCGATCCCAGCGGCGCGGGAACGCCCGTCCCGTTCAAATTCTACGATCACCTGCCGGCGGTGCGGGAACTCATCGACAATCTGCCGGCTCGCTTCGACATCGACACGGGGTCGCGCGCAGAGCTTGACATCACCAGCCCCTTCGTCGCCCAAAACCAATTGCGGGACCGGTACCGGCCGGGGATCGATGCGATCACGGGCTGGGGCGTAGGCGGAGCTTCAAGATCCTATGTTGTGCGGGTCCCCTCATTGACATTCGGCTCGGTGAAAGTGCCATCGGTCGTCGCAGGCCTTTCGCAAGACAAAAGAGGATCGATCAGCGACCCGAACTATGACGGAAATGTTGGAAGCGGGCTATTGAAACGCTTCGTCGTCAGCTTCGATTACAGCCGCCAGACCATGTACCTGAAACCGCTCGATCCGCCGCCTGCGGATGCTGGCCACTTCGACCGTTCAGGCATTTGGATGAATGCCGCCGATGCCGGCTTCGAAGTGGTGAATGTGTCGCCCGGAGGACCGGCGGAGCAAGCCGGCCTAGTCAAAGGCGACATTATCACCGCGATCGATGGGAAGCCCGCGCGGGCCGAGGAGCTGTCGGATGCCCGGACGTTGTTGCGCAGTCTTCCGCCAGGGACGGTGGTTGAGCTCTCGACTCTCCGGTCCGGTAAGCCGCAGACCGTGCGCGTCCAGTTGCGCGAGCTGATCTAGCTCGGCTTGCGCCGCACCGGCACGCTGACGTTGCACAGGTCGACGCCTCCCGCGGGGCGAATGTAGAAATCATCCTTCCGGTTGGCGCGAACGCGCAAATAATCGGCGAAGCTCGCACTGCTCGTGTCCAAATATTCGAACGCCGGCCGCTCGGCGGGCGGAATTTGGCTCGCCAGCCGGATGCTCGCGATCGGCACATATTGCGCCTTGTCCTTGTAAAAGCCGAGCGCCTCGGTACCGCGCGGAAGCGAGCTCAGCTTGTCGATGCCCTCGATCACGCGCCCGACCACCGCGATGTTGCGGTCGAGGTGGCGTGGGGCATGACCGATGGCCGCATAAAGCTCGCCCCCGGTTCCCGTATCTGGCGAGAGATCGCGGCCCACACCGACGCTTCCGTAGCAATGGGCCAAATTGGCCCAACCGCCCTTGGTGCTGTACGCGATCGGCCAACCCGCAACGAAGCCCGCGCCTGGAGCATAAGGATCGGCGTAGCCAAGCGGCTTGATCGAAAGCCCTTTGAGTGGGCGGCTATATTCGGCAGGCGGTTTGGCCGTGACTCCGTCTGGCCAGGGCTTGTCGCTTTCATTGAGGCCCCATTGCGCCACATAATTGTCCTGGACGCGGTAGATGGTCGCTCCATCCCAATAGCTCGATCGCGCCAGCGCCTTGATGTTCGCGACGTGCACCGGAGCGAACTCAGGCGCCAGCTGCACGACGATCCGAGCGCCATTCTTGAGGTCCATGACCAGCATGTCGTCCGGTTCGATCGTCCGCCACGCGCTCGGCGGTGCATTCGTCACGATGTCGTTCGGCGTGAGCAGCTTTTTCGGCGCGGCCCCGACCAGTAGCGCTGCAGCGACAAGCAACAGAGGTAAGCGCATCCGATCCCTCCCCAAGATGCGCCGGTCTAGCCGAGGAAACTCGGCGCCGCTATCGCCGGGCCATGCATCTTGCGACTTTAATGCTCCTTGGCTCCGGCGAACTGGGCCGCGAATTCGCGATCGCCGCGAAGCGCCTCGGCTGTCGAGTCATCGCCTGCGACCGCTACGCCAACGCGCCTGCGATGCAGCTCGCCGACGCGTTCGAAGTGTTCCCGATGCTCGATGGCGCCGCGATCCGCGCGGCCGTGGAGAAGCACCGGCCGGATGTGATCGTCCCCGAGATCGAGGCGATCGACACGGCGGCACTCGTCGAACTGGAAGGGGAGGGCTGGCACGTCGCGCCGTCGGCCAAGGCTGTGCAACTGACGATGAACCGCGACGGGATCCGCGAATTTGCCGCGCGCGAACTCGGGCTGGTCACGTCCAAATATCGCTTTGCCGAGAGCCGTGACGAAGCCCTCGCCGCCGCCGCCGAGGTGGGTCTGCCCTGCGTCGTCAAGCCGGTGATGTCGAGTTCGGGCAAGGGCCAAAGCACCGCCAAGACAGTCGAGGAGGTCGGCGCGGCCTGGGATTATGCTGTCGAGAAGATGCGCGGCGATCGTCCGCGCATCATCCTTGAGGAATTCATCGCCTTCGACAGCGAGATCACGCTTCTCACTGTCGCGACTAAGGACGGCGTCCTGTTCTGCCCACCCGTGGGCCATCGCCAGGAAGCAGGAGACTATCGCGAGAGCTGGCAGCCCGCGGCGCTCTCCGAAGGGGCGCTTTTTTCGGCGCGGCATCAGGCGCGCAAGGTGGTGGAGGCGCTTGGCGGTTATGGCATCTTCGGCGTCGAATTCTTCATCCGGGGCGAGCAGGCGATCTTCTCGGAGCTTTCGCCGCGCCCGCACGATACGGGCATGGTCACGTTGATCTCGCAATTTCCGAATGAGTTCGAGCTGCACCTGCGCGCAATCCTCGAATTGCCAATCCCTTCGATCGAACTGATCGGCCCGTCGGCGTCCGCGGTCATCCTCGCTGACAGGGAGAGCGACGGCTTCTCATACGAAAATATTGCCGACGCGCTTGCGGTCGGCGCTCCCGGGCGGCCGGTCGATCTCAGGATCTTCGCCAAGCCCAACACGCTCAAGCACCGCCGCATGGGCGTCGCGCTCGCCCGCGACGAAAACGCCGAGGAAGCCGTCAACCGAGCGAAGGCTGCAGCCGCACGCGTCCAGATTCGTTATCAGGATTAAGGAGGAGCCGATGGCCGGAAAATCGAAGGCGGGATTGATCTGCCTGCTGATGCTCGCCGCATGCGACAATTCGCAGAGTCAGCAGGCCGCGACGAATGCGCCGAGGATCAAGGTCCGTAGCGCGGAGCAGGATCAGCTGCACAAGCTCGACGCTCTGAACCTCGCGATCGGACTAAAACGCGCGATCTACGACGCCGGCTACAGCTGCAAGACGATCACTGACGCCGGATTCGTTGCCGAATATCAAAATCTCGACATGTGGGTCGCACATTGCACCGACGGAAAGCAGCAGCGCGACTGGGCGATCTTTGCTGGGCCGGACGGGAGCGCGCAGGTTCGCGACTGCAAGGACGTTCCCGGCAGCGGCCTTCCCGAATGTGTTATCAAGCAGCGCCCGAAGGGCAGTTTCAGGGACGTGAAATAGGCCTCAATTGGGGTTGCATTGGCGCGTTTCCTTATACTCGCCGCCCGCCGATTTCTCCTTGATCGTCACGCAATTGCCCTGACGCACCGTTTCACGCCAACTGCCGTCGGCATTGGTGACCCGATTGCCCTTGGGCACGCGCTTCCCGTCCTTGATGTCGTACGAGAAACTTTTCGGCGTCCTCTGGTCCTGCTGATCCTGCGCCACAGACGGAGTGGCGCCAACGGCTGCCGCGACGAAAGCCGCGGCGCCCAGCACCAGCATCTTTCCCGCCAGCAACATTGCACTTCTCCTCATGGTTTCCCGTACTGCAGTCGACGTTAACCCGGGCTTACGGTCGTTCATCGCCTTCGCCCTCCGGATCGGCCGATCCTTGCAGAGTTCCATGTCGGATCGTCGCCACCGAATCGCAATGGTCAAGCGTCGAGGGCCGGTGGGCGACGATGAGAGCGGCCGGTCGCGGATCGAGCGTGCGAAGCTGGTCCAGCAACGCCGCCTCGCTTTCCGTATCGAGTGCTGAGGTCGCTTCGTCGAGGATGAGGAGCGATGGCCGGCGAAGCAGCGCTCGAGCGATTGCGAGCCGCTGGCGCTCGCCGCCCGAAAGCGCGCTCCCGCGGTCGCCGACCCGTTCGTCGAGCCCGTTCGGCCAGGCCCGGATGCGCGACGTCAGTCCGACCGCATCGAGCGCCGACCACAGCTCCTCTTCATCCGCCGACACGCCTTCCGCCAGCAGATTGCCGCGCACGCTGTCGTCGAACACCGATCCTTCCTGACCCACATAGGCCAGACCTTGCCGCCATCGCTCGAGCGTAACGCCTTCGAGGATATGGCCGTCGAGCGAGATCCGGCCTTCCTGCGGCGCGAGGAGACCGGCGATCAGATCGATCAAGGTCGTCTTGCCTCCGCCCGACGGGCCAGAGATTCCAAGCCATTGACCGGGCACCAATCGCAGCGTCGCACGCGCCACCCCAAGCCCCGGCGCGTGCATGAAACCGGCCTCTCCGGCCTCGAGCTCGTGCCAGTCGAGGCGCGGAACGCTGCTGGCCTCTGTCGCCGCCCTTTGGACCAGCGGGCCCAGGCGTCGCTCGATTGCCCCAAATGCAGGTGCGTAAGCGGCGATATTCTGGACCGCCTGCTGCAGCGATTGGACTGGTCCGCTCATGCGCGCAAACAGCACCAGCGCTGCGATGAGCACCGGAAGCGGGAGGGAGAGAAGGCGCACTCCGACGAAAAGCAGCAGTGCCGCGGCCATGGCGCTCCCAAGAAAGCCGAGCGATCGTGCCCGCGCGAGATCCCCGACGAACCGGACGGCCTCCTGCTTGGCCAAGTCGAGGCTGGACCTGTATTCGCTGAGGAATTGCGCCACCGTTCCCTGCGCGAGCGCGGCCTTGAGTCCGGCGTGCATTCGAAAGCCGGAACTGGTGCTTCCCTCGGCGCTCTCGATAAGCGCCATTCCGCTCCTGACCCCACGCCTCGTCCAGCCGATCGACGCCAGGAAGCCGGCCACGACGATTGCCAACGCCACTGCGGTGAGCGCCGGTGAAAGCAGCGCGGCGAGGGCGAGTTGGACGGCCAGCATCACGCCCGCGATCGCGAATTGCTGTACGAATGATGTCGCAGCTCCCGCGCGCGGAATGTCGTAGAGGAGCAGGGACTGCATGCCGGCCTGACCGACACCGCTTGCAAACGCCCAGCCGCGCTCTGCAAGCGTCGCGGCCGCACGAAGGCGGAGCGATGCTTCGTAGCCTGTCTCCAGCTGCGTGAGCAGCATATCCCGGGCGTAAAGGAGCCACGAGCGTGCCGCCATTGCCGCCACGAAAAGCGCGAGCGCGAGATTGAGGCGCTGGTCCCTGGCGAGGCCGTCCGCCCAACCGGAGATTGCCGTGGGGATACCGGTCTCGCCGCCCATCGCGATGGCGGCGATCGGGACGATCAGCAACAGACCTACGCCCTCGGCGACGGAACCAAGCAGCATCAAACCGAGCGCTAGCCATAGCCGCGCCCCAGAAAAGGTTCGATAATCGCGGAGCAGCGCGGCGATGCCGCTGTCTGCTGCCCGGTTCATCGAATGACCGGGCGGGTCAATCAGGCCTAGCCCTGCCGCGCCTTGAAGCGGCGGTTCGTCTTGTTGATGACGTAGGTCCGCCCGCGGCGGCGGATGACGCGGCAGTCCCGATGGCGCGACTTTAGCGACTTTAGCGAATTGCGAATCTTCATGGCCGGGCGCCTGCCTCGTTCAATGCTGTACCGTTGTTGGAAAGGTCCGAAAACCGGCGGCTCACCTAGATAGAGGGGCCGCGGAAGTCAAGCTGACGACCCAGATCGAGCGGCTCACTGGAGCAGCATCCTGTCGCCCTCGATCTCGACATGGTCGAATTTGCTGAGGAAGCTTTGACCCAGCAGCGATTGCTCTCCGGAATCGAGGACGACGGCGGGAAGGCCTTCGGCCGTCTTCTGCCCCAGGGACACGCGGTCCAAAGTGGTGATCTCTCCTCGCACGTCGCCGTCCGCGCCGCGTCCGATCACCTCCTGCATTCCGATCGAGGTCGCGAGCCCGGCACTATGGGCGTCATCGCGAGAGAGCGCGATCGCTGTGGCTCCCGTGTCGACGAGCATGTGGAGCATGGCCCCATTGACCTCGACGTCGGCGTAGAAATGGCCGTCCGGCTGACGGCGAAGCTCGACGGCTCCCGCCGACTGGGCGTTGCTGCTTTTAACGGAAGCGCGGGCAAATTCCGGTTCTTGCTCGTTCGACAGCTGCTGCGCGACCTCGCCGCGAGAGGTCGAAGGCGACCTCCCCGTGCGAACGAATGAGGCGAAAATCGCCGCCGCAATGACCACCAGAAGAAAGGTGATGCGCATCCGATGCGGACTAGCCCCGACGTAGGTAAAGAAGCGTTAAGGCGCCGATGCGGCCAGCTTGCGCTCCCAAGCGAGTGCATGCGCGACGATCGTGTCGATGTCGGCGTGGGTGGGGCGCCAGGCGAGCGTATTGAGCAGTCGGCCGTTGGCCGCGATCAGCTCCGGCGGATCGCCGGCTCTGCGCCCCTCCATCACCCGTTTGATGGGCTGGTTGGTCAGCCGATCGATCGCATCCAGGACCTCCAGAACGGAAAGACCCCGCCCATAGCCGCAATTCAGCACGAGATTCTCGTCGGGGTGCTCAGTCAGCCATTCGAGCGCCGCCACGTGGGCGGCGGCGAGATCGCTGACGTGGATATAGTCGCGAATGCAAGTGCCGTCGGCGGTGGGATAGTCGGTTCCGAACACGGAGATGTGATCGCGTTTGCCGACCGCCGCTTCGACCGCGACCTTGATGAGGTGGGTCGATCCTTTGCCGATCTGTCCGGCCCGCCCTTGCGGATCGGCGCCTGCGACGTTGAAGTAGCGCAGCGCTCCATAATTGAAGGGATAGGCTGCCGAAGCGTCCGCCAGCATCCTTTCAGTCATCAGCTTCGACGCGCCATACGGATTTATCGGCTCCTTGAGGTCGTCCTCACCAATCGGAACCTCAGCGGGCGCCCCATAGACCGCCGCCGTCGATGAAAAGAGGATGTGCTTCACGCCCGCGTCGACCGCGGCGCTGATCAGCGCATGGCTCGCAAGCGTGTTGTTGCGATAATAATCGAGCGGCTTCTCGACCGATTCCGGAACCACGATCGATCCGGCGAAATGCATGATCGCGCCGATCTTCTGCTCGTCGAGGATGCTGTCGACCAGTGCGCGCTCGGCGATCGAGCCGTGGTAGAACGGTACGTCGTCCGGAACGACCGCGCGTGTTCCGCTCGACAGGTCGTCGACGACCACGACTTTCCATCCGGAGTCCCGGAGGGCGAGGACGGCATGACTGCCGATGTAACCGGCGCCGCCGGTGACGAGGACTGGGCATTTTTGCATGGAAATCGGTCGCTAGCCGACGAAGGCCCGCGACGCCAGCCGGGCTAGAGAAGCGCGCTCGCGAGAATCGCCAGCGGAATTGCGGCAACCATTCCCACCGTCGTTATCAGCATGATGCTCGCGACCTCCGGCTCGGCGGTCCGATATTGTTGCGCGAACAATATGGCGATGGTCGCATTGGGGAAGGCGCCGGCGACGACGGTCGCGTTCGCGGTCACCCCTGAAAGGTCGCCAATCCTCATGCCGAGGAAGAACAAAAGCGGTTGGAGCGCCATTACGATCAACGACCCGATCACGACGAGCGGCGACAGAGTCACTCGGTGAGACGCCATGACCAGGCCGCTGGCGAAGATCGCGACTCCCGCGGCCGCGGCCGCGAGCGGTTCCAGCGTTGCCGCGACATAGGGCGAAAGCTGCATCCCCATTAGCGCGAGAACACCGCCAAGGACCGGCGCCCAGACCAAAGGATTGAACGCCGACCGGCCGATCAGCTGGAGTACGGACACGCGCTGTTCGGCTCGCGAAGACGCGGATTCAAGAAGGAAGACAGCAACCGAAACTTGCGCCAGGTTCGTGATCAGAGACACGAGACCGACAACCGCCGACCCGGTGTCCTTGCCGTAGATCGGAGTGAGGACGGTAAGACCGTAAACCGGCACGCTGCTCGAGGTGAAGGTGAAACCGAGTAGAGCGGCCTCGAGCTTGCCGCGCCCGGCCGCGCGCAGCACCCAATAGAGCAGGAGATAGAGTCCGGCATAGCCGGCCAGCATCACAAGGGCGATCGGAGCTTGCTCCAGCAACACGTCGCGCTTGAAATGGGCCATGCTGAGGAACAGGGCCGCGGGGAGAGCATAGGTGAGCGCGAGGTGACTGAGGCCGCGCGTCTGGTCCGCGTCAAAACCGTGGTGCTTTCCCGCCGCAAATCCGAGCGCGAGGATCAACAGCACCGGCGCCAGCGCCGAGACGAGTGTGCCAGCGTGCACTCTTATCTCATCCGCCGAAACGACGTTCGAAACCAATGCACGACAATCCCCTCGCTCGGCCCCCGAATGGTTGCGGGTCGGTCATTTTCGTCTATCAGACCGCCAACTTTCCGAACGTATCCGAGCGACAGCCCATGGCAATTATGATTTCGAGCTCTTTCGACGCCGGCAACATCCGCGTCGTCAAGCAGGATGGCGACCGTGTCGATCTGGAGATCGGCAAGGATCACATGTCCGACTTTTATCAATGGTTCTATTTTCGCCTCGCCGGGGCCGCGGGGCGGGAGATCGCACTGCGCATCACCAATTGCGCCGGCTCGGCCTATCCGCACGGCTGGCCCGATTACAAGGGCGTGATGTCGCTGGACCGCGAGCAATGGGTGCGCATTTCCGACACCAGCTACGCCGACGGCGTGCTGACGATGAAGCTGACTCCGCCTCAGGATGTGGTCTGGATCGCTTATTTCGCCCCTTACTCGATGGAGCGTCATCACGATCTGGTGACTCAGACCGCCACCCTCGCCGGTGTCGGCTACGCTTCGCTCGGCAAGAGCATCGACGGGCAGGACATCGACTGCCTGACCATCGGCGAAGGGCCGCTCAATGTTTGGCTCTACGCTCGCCAGCACCCGGGTGAGACGATGGCCGAATGGTGGATGGAAGGAGCGCTCGAGAAGCTCACCGATGAAGACGATCCCGTCGCTCGGATGCTCCGCCGCGAATGCACCTTCCGGGTGGTTCCGAACATGAATCCCGACGGTTCGCGCCGGGGGCATTTGCGGACCAATGCCGTCGGTGTGAACCTCAATCGCGAATGGCACGCACCATCCGCGGAGAAGAGCCCGGAAGTGCTCTACGTGCGTAACGCAATGGATGAGACCGGCGTCGATTTCGCCATGGACGTGCACGGCGATGAGGCCATTCCCGCGAACTTCCTCGCTGGCTTCGAAGGGATCCCGTCGATCACCGAACGCCAGCAGAAATTGTTCAATCTCTTCGGCGAGACGCTCGAGCGGCTTTCACCCGATTTCCAGCGAAGCCAGGGTTATGAGGTCCCAGCTCCTGGCGCAGCGAACATGTCGATGTCCACGACCCAGCTCGCCGAACGCTACGGCTGCGTGTCGATGACGCTCGAAATGCCCTTCAAGGACAATTTCGACCTGCCCGATGAGGTCTATGGCTGGTCGTCGCAGCGCTCGAAATATCTCGCCTACGCCTGCCTCGACGCGCTCCATGCCATCTTGCCGGAGCTGAGGGCGGCGAAAGCCGCGGCAACCAAGCGCGAGAAGGCCGTCGCCTGATGCCGACGCTCGTCCTGCTGAGGCACGGGCAGTCGCAGTGGAACCTCGAGAACCGCTTCACCGGTTGGTGGGACGTCGATCTCTCCCCTGCTGGAGTGATCGAGGCGCGCAATGCCGGCAAGCTGCTCAGGGCTCGCGGCTTCGACTTCGATTGTTGCTTCACCAGCGTGCTGACGCGGGCCATCCGCACCCTGCATCTGGTGCTGCATGAAATGGACCAATTATGGCTTCCGGTCGCGAAGGACTGGCGCCTCAATGAGCGCCATTACGGCGGGCTAACGGGCCTCAACAAACAGGAAATGATCGAGAAGGTTGGAGCGGAACAGGTCAAGATCTGGCGCCGCTCCTACGACATTCCGCCGCCGCCGCTGCCCGATGACAGCCCCTACAAGGTCAGTGGCGATCGTCGCTACGCCGGTGTGGAGGTGCCGCGTACCGAGAGCCTCAAGGACACGATCGCGCGCTGCCCTCCCTTGCTATCGGTCCGACGTCGAGCCGGCGCTTCGGGCCGGCAAGCGCGTGATCATCGCGGCGCACGGCAATTCGCTGCGCGGCATCATCAAATATCTGTCGAACATCGGCGACGAGGAAATCGTGGGCCTGGAAATTCCGACGGGGGAGCCGATCGTCTACGAGCTGACCGACGATCTGTCGGTCGTTCGGCGCTATTCCTTGTAAGGAACCTGCTTAGGCCGCGGCCTTGCGCCGGTACATTTCCTCGTCGGCGCGGACCATCACTTCTTCCGCGCTCTCGTTGCCATCGATCATTCCGACGCCGATCGCCACGCTAAGCGGAAGCGAGGCGCCGTCATGGCTGAACCCGCAGCCGCAGATCAGATCGACGAGGCGATTCGCCGTCTCGTGGGCACTCTCTTCGTCGGCATTCTCGAGCAGGATCCCAAACTCGTCGCCGCCGATGCGCGCGACGATGTCGCTGCGCCGCACTCCGCCGCTCAGCAGACCGGCGACCTGGATGAGCGCTTCGTCGCCCGCGCGGTGACCGAACGTGTCGTTGATCATCTTCAGGCCGTCGAGATCGACGAACAGCATCGCCGCGCCATGTGCGTAGCGCTGCGCACGGTCGATCAGCCGCTCGAGCGCGCGCATGAAACCGCGGCGATTCGGCAGGTTGATCAGCGAATCCTGATGGGCGAGCTGGTCGAGTTGCACGACGCGTTCGTTGAGCTGCGCGACCTGCCCCCGCAGGCGCACGATTTCCGCAACCAAGGACTCCGCATCCGAAACGTCGGTCAGTTGGTCGGCCATTGCCCCAAGTGGCTCCCACTCGTGTTCCGACGACATAACCTGATTCCAAGCCCTTGAAAATGCTGTCTCTTCGCCGCGAGCGTCGGGTGTGACCGATTCATCACGGTACCGAGCAATTGCCTACCCCACTTCCTCCCCCTAAACGACCGCGCTTCCGACAACTGCTTCAAGGCGGGACAATGACCGAGCCGCGGGTCGGCATCATCATGGGGTCGAACTCCGATTGGGAGACGATGCGCCATGCGGCGGAGACGCTCGAAGCGCTTGGCATCGCGCACGAGGTGAAAATCGTGTCGGCCCACCGCACACCCAAAAGGCTCTACGATTATGCGTCGTCGGCGAAGCAGCGTGGGCTGAGCGTAATCATCGCGGGCGCGGGCGGCGCGGCGCACCTTCCCGGAATGGCGGCATCGATGACCGCGCTTCCGGTCCTGGGCGTGCCTGTCCGTTCGGCCGCGCTGGGGGGCCTCGATAGCTTGTTGTCGATCGTGCAAATGCCCGCGGGAATCCCCGTCGGAACGCTGGCGATCGGCAAGTCTGGTGCGATCAATGCGGCCCTTCTTGCGGCTGCGATTCTGGCAACGAGCGACGAGGGCCTTGCCGGGCGCCTTGAAACCTGGCGCGAACGTCAGACGGATTCGGTGGCCGACTCTCCCGAATGACGGTTCCGCCCGGCTCCACCATCGGAATTATCGGCGGTGGCCAGCTCGGCCGCATGCTCGCGATGGCCGCGGCGCAGCTCGGTTACGAATGCCACATTTTCGATCCGCACGAACATCCGTCAGCGGCGAGTGTCGCCGCATTCTTCACGCGTGCCGCTTACGATGATTTGGCCGCGCTCGAACGGTTTGCGGCCCAAGTCGACGTCGCAACCTATGAGTTCGAGAATTTGCCGGTCGGTCCGTTGAAGGCGCTTGGGCCCAAGCTTCGCCCGGGGACGAGGTCGCTCGCGATCGCGCAGGACCGAGCGCGCGAAAAAACCTTCATCGAGGGCTGCGGCGCTCGAGTGGCGGGATGGCGCGAAGTCGCGAGCCTGGCGGACGTGACGGCATCCGTATTGAAGGTTGGGCTGCCGCTGGTGCTGAAGACCCGCCGCTATGGTTATGACGGAAAGGGCCAAGCATGGGTCCGGTCGCGACGCGAGGAGCAAGCCGCCTGGTCCGCGATCGGCGAGGAGCCAGCGGTAGCAGAGGCGGCCATCGATTTTGTCGCCGAATTTTCGGTGATTGTCGCCCGCTGGGCCGACGGCCGAAATGCCTTCTGGGACTCGCCGCAGAACGAGCACGGCAATGGAATTCTCCGCCGATCGACCGTGCCGTGCAGCGACATCGTCGCCGTGCAAGTGGCGGAGGCTCGTGAAGCCGCGCTGAGAATCGCGGAAGCGCTCGATCACGTCGGCGTGTTGACGGTCGAATTTTTTGCGAGCGCCGAAGGCCCATTGGTCAACGAAATCGCTCCGCGCGTGCACAATAGCGGCCACTGGACAATCGAGGGCGCCGTCACGTCGCAGTTCGAGCAGCACATTCGCGCGATCTGTGACCTTCCGCCGGGTTCGACCGATTTGGTCGGACGCGCTTGCGTCATGGACAACCTCATCGGCGACGAGGTGAACCGCTGGCCCGAGCTCGTCGCCGATCCGCAAGCCCACGTGCACATCTACGGGAAGGGCGAAGCGCGCCCCGACAGGAAGATGGGGCACGTCACGAAGGTCAGGCTCTAACCCAAGGCCGTCCGCCAAGGCTGTTGCTGCCGTCGAGCAGGCATGTCAGCATCTGCTGGCGGTGACGCTCGCTTCTCCTCAACCGGCCACGCGCCCGCAAAGCGGCTGGTCTTCCCGTGTCTATTTCGTAGCGACCGCCGCGCTGATCCTGGTTTCGATCCTGCTTCGGCTGATCAATTTCGCCGGTGGCCGGTCCTTGTGGGAGGACGAGGCCATGATCGCGCTGAACATCATCGATCTACCCTTCCACTCGCTCGTTTCCAGGCTCACCTTCGATCAACTGGCCCCGGTCGGCTGGCTGGTCGTTCAGAAGCTGGCCTATCTGCTCTGGAGCGACTTCGACTATTCGCTCCGGATCCTGTCGCTTGCCGCCGGGCTCGGTTCCGTTCCTTTGTTCTTCGCTCTGACTAGGAAGCTTCTCGAGCGGTGGGAGGGTTTCGCTGCGCTCTTCCTGTTCGGGCTGAGCCCGACCGCCATCCAATATTCCGCGATGGTCAAACCCTATATCTTCGATGCTCTTTTTTCGGCCGCATTCCTGCTCGTCGGCGTATCGATTGCGAAGGAAGGCTTCACCCGGCCTCGAATCCTCGTCTTGTGGTTGCTGATCCTGGCCGCGATTCTGTTCTCCTTCGGCGGCTGCCTCGTCGCCATCTCAACCGGCGTCGTTTTGACCGTGAAGAGCGTGGCGGAACGGCAATTCCGCTGGACGGTCTTGCTTGCCGCAGCGGGAATGAGCGCGGCGGCGCTGGGCGCGGTCATATATGTCGTCAGTTACAGCGGGCAGGCGGCGACGGTCGCCCGAATGACCGATGTCTACTGGTCGTGGGCATTCGCTCCCTGGCCGACCAGCTTGGCGAGTGCCGCATGGTATCCGCACATCTTTCTCAGCTTGGCTGCCTTCCTGTTCGGCGTCGGCCTTTCCGCTCTTCTGCTCATCGTCGTCGGGATATTCGGCTTCGCTTCACGTCGCTGGATACTGGCGCTGCTGCTCGGGCCGATCCTGGTATCGCTCTGCGCCTCGCTCGCGCATCTCTATCCGCTCCAGGGACGACTGCAGCTGAGCTTGCTCCCGCCTCTCGCAATTCTCGCCGCGCGCGGGCTCGGGGTCGTTTCCAGCGTGCCCAAGATTTGAGGCGTCAGCTGGCGTTACGCGGTAATGGCGGCCATCGGCATATTTGTCGGCTTCGGAGTTGCGGCCGCGACGGCTCGGGAAGCCGCCAAGAACCCTCCCTGGGCTTATGAGGAGGTGGAGCCGAACCTCAGGATTCTTGCGGCGGAATGGAAGCCCGGCGACACCGTGATCGTCACGCCCGATGCCGAAAAAGCCGTGTTGCTCTACTCCGACAAAGTCGGGCTTAGGGGCTTGGTCTATCGCCGGGGGTCTTATGTCTGGACGCAGCCTTCGTGCGCCGCGCGCGACTTGCGCAATCTCCCTCCAAAGGGGCTCGTGTGGGTTCTCTTCTACCACGATCACCTCCGGAACCGGGCCGGAGAGCGCCTCCTCCTGGACGGTCTCGCAAAGCGAGGGCATGTCCGCGCGGTTGGAATAGAACCTGGCTCGAGGCTCTTCCGGGTCAGTGTCTCGCGGAGCTTGCCTAACGCTGAAGTGGCGCCGTCCTGCTCTCAGCTCCCCATTTCCATCGACTTCCGGCGTGCTGCGGCCGAACGCCGTGGCTTGCATCCGCTGAATCCCTAGGCTCTGGCCGACAACGCGTTCTTACGGCGCCTCGACCACCTCGATCGGCAGGCCGAGTTTCTCCAGCTGAGGCCGCACCTTCGCCGCGTCGCCGACCACGATCCAGGTGAAGCCCTTGGTATCGATCACGCTGCGAATGGCCTGGTCAAGCGACTGCGTCGTCTGAGCGTGATATCTGGCCGGGAGCAGCTCGTAATAATTGTCCGGGCGCTTCAGCAGGTCCATTCCCATCAAAGCACTGATCACTGCCCCGCCCGTTTCGAATTCTCCGGGAAGTTCGTTGACCTTGCTCGCGATCGTCTGCTGCAGCTCATCGTGGGTCACGCCCTTGGTGGTGAGGAACTGGTTCACCTGCGCGTTGAGCTCCGCCAGCGAATCGCCAGTCCTGTCCGCCTGTACGGGGGCGGAGATCACGTAGCTCACTCCGTTTTCGAGAAGCCGCGCCCGGCCGCTGACGCCGTAGGACCAGCCTTTGTCCTCCCGCAGGTCCATGTTGAGCCGCGACAGAAAGTCGCCGCCGAGGACGTCGTTGGCGGCGTCCAGCGGAACGACATCGCCCTTGGGGTCGACGGGAAGCAGCTGGCCGCCAACGATGCTCGACTGCGGCGCACCTGGACGATTGACCAGCAGGATCTTCTGTGCGGCCGGACGCGGTGGGGGAGAGGTGAAGCTCTTGCTTCCCTTCGAGGCGGCTGGCGCTGCCCATTGCCCGAGCCGCGCGTCGATCAGCGGCTTGAGCTCCGACCAGGGCAGGCTCGAGACGACGAACAGCTTCGCATTGTCGGGCCGCAGCCAGCGCTGCTGGAAGCCGACGAAATCGTCGCGCGTGAAAGCGGCAATCGCCTTCGGGTCGCCGCCCGCGGGTCCGCCGTACGGGTGGCTCGCTCCGAACAGCACGCCCGGAAGCACTCGGCTGGCCACTCGCGTCGGGTCTTTCTGCAGCTGCGCGATTCCGGTCAGCGTCTGCGCCTTCAGCCGGTCGATGTCCGTTGGTCGGAACGCCGGATTCCTGACCACATCCACAAGCAGGTCCAGCGACGGCGCAATGTTCGAAGAAAGCGCGTTCAGCATGACGTAGGAGCGGTCGGCCGTATTGTTGGCGCTGACATTGGCTCCGAGCCGTTCCTCGGCCTCCGCCAGTTCCTGTGACGTCAGCGACGTCGTTCCTTCCTCCAGCAATTTGGCCGTGAACGCGGCCAGCCCGCGCGAACTGGGGCTATCGGCGGCGTCGCCAGCATCGAACGCCAGCGCCATCTGCGTCACCGGAACAGCGGTGCGGCGCACATATTCGACCGGTATTCCGTTCGCGAGCTCAACATGTTCGATCGTCGGGAAATCGAGCGCGGTCGGCTGGCCGACGGGCGGGAGTTGACGCGTGGGTTTCGCTTCCAGGCCGGCGCTCTTGTCCGGAGCAGGCTTCGCTTCGCCATTGTCCTTGGACTCGGCGTACGCGGCGCGCTCACCTGGCGAAAGGACGATCGTCAGAGCCGGCCGCCGCAGCCACTGTTGCATGGCCGTGCGGACGACCGTCGGAGTGATCGCGGCGTAGGAAGCGAGCGTCTTCTTATAGAAGTCGCTGTCGTGGGCGTAGGTTTGGCCTTCGGCGAGGGTAGAGGCCTTGCCCGCGAAGTCGCCGACCTGTTCCAATCCGCGGATTCGGTTCGAGACTTCGCTCATGACCGCGCGCTGGACTTCATCGGCGGTGGGCCCTTTGGCGAGATAATCGGCCATGACCTCATCGAGCCGCTTGGAGACCAAGGCCGGATCGACTCCCGGCTTCACATATGCGCTGACCGAGAAGATTCCCGCCCGCTGCAGCGGAGTCAGTCCCGCGCTGACCCCGACCGCGATCTTTTCATCGCGCACCAAAATCTTGTCGAGGCGCGAACTGGCGAGGCCGCCAAGCACCGATCCGCCGATGTCGAGCGCCGCCAATTGCTTGTCGAGCAGGCCTGGGACCGCCCAATAGCGCTGAATGATCGTGGCCGCGACGCTGTCCTTCATCTCGACGGTCTTGGGCTTGGCCAGCGTGGGCACGGTCGCCTTCGCCGGGTCGTTCACGGGCCCGCGCGCGATGTCTCCGAAATATTTCTCCACTAGCGGCTTCGCCTGCGCGGCGGTGACGTCGCCCGCGATCACCAGCACGGCATTGTTCGGACCGTATTTGTCGCGAAACCATTGCTTCACGTCCTCGAGGCCCGCGGCATCGAGGTCCTCCATCGATCCGATCGTCGTGTGATGATAGGGATGGCCCGGCGGGAAGAGATTGCCGAACATTTCATACTGGACCAGCCCGCCCGGACGGCTGTCGCCTTGGCGCTTCTCGTTCTGAACGACGCTGCGCTGATTATCGAGCACACCTTGGGTCACCGCGCCGAGCAAATGGCCCATGCGGTCGCTTTCCATGAACAATGCGCGTTCCAAAGCGCCGGTCGGCACCGATTCGAAATAGTTGGTTCGGTCGAAGGACGTCGTACCGTTATAGTCGGTCGCCCCAACCTGCTTCAGGTAGGTGAAATAGTCCCCCTGCAGATTTTCCGTACCGTTGAACATCAGATGTTCGAACAGGTGGGCAAAGCCGGTTTTGCCCTTCGGTTCGTCTTTCGATCCCACATTATACCAGACGTTCACCGCCACGATCGGCGCCTTGTGATCCTCGTGGACGATCACCGTCAGGCCGTTCGCCAGGCGGAAGGTCGTGTGCGGAATTGACACTTGCTTGACGAGCGCGGGAATCGGGACCGACTTGACCGCGGGCGTCGCGGCCAGGACGGGCGGCGTGAGGATCGTCGCGGCGGCGAGCAGGGCGAAGCGGCTTGCAAAACGCATCAGCTTGAAATCTCCGGAGAAAACCATTCAACGAGGCGGAACTTAACGGGCCGGCCAATGAGCGCAACGGCTGTCGCGCAGCCAGTCTGGATTTTCGATGAACTGCGCATGTCTTTTTGTGTCACGACGCGAGGACGTAATTGTCGGGACAAGCCGCCGAGTTGCGTCATTCCGTTGTCACTGGAGTCCTGTTAGGGCGCCGCCAGCGTCACGAGCGAGTTCGGCTCGTCCATCGGACCAGTGTTTGAGCCGCCCGTTGACCGATCGCGACGCGGGCGCCGGCCCCGCCGGCCGGCATTTCATTTGAAGGGGCGCATCCCCATGCCATTCATAACGACCAAAGACGGCGCCGAGATCTTCTACAAGGATTGGGGTCCGAAGGACGCGCAGCCGATCGTCTTTCACCACGGCTGGCCGCTCAGCGCCGACGACTGGGACAATCAGTTGATGTTCTTCCTCGACAAGGGCTTCCGGGTGATCGCTCACGACCGCCGCGGCCACGGGCGGTCGAGCCAGACCGACGGCGGTAATGAGATGGACACCTATGCCTCCGACGTCGCCGAGCTCGTCGCGAAACTCGACCTCAAGAACGCCGTTCACGTCGGCCATTCGACTGGCGGCGGCGAAGTGGCTCACTATGTCGCTCGAGCTGAGCCGGGACGAGTTGCCAGGGCGGTCCTGTTGGACGCGGTTCCTCCGGTGATGGTGAAGAAGGATTCCAACCCTGGTGGCACGCCGATCGAGGTGTTCGACGGCTATCGCTCCGCCCTCGCCGCCAATCGGGCTCAACTCTATCTCGATATTCCGACGGGTCCCTTTTACGGCTTCAACCGCCCAGGGGCCAAAATTTCCGAAGGCCTCATCCGCAATTGGTGGCGGCAAGGCATGATGGGCAGCGTCAAGGCCGGCTATGAGTGCATCAAGGCTTTCTCGGAAACGGATTTCACCGAGGATCTGAAGACGATCGACGTTCCGGTGCTCGTCATCCACAGCGAGGACGATCAGATCGTGCCTTATGCGGATTCCGCCCCGCTCGCCGCCAAGCTACTGAAGAACGGCACGCTCAAGACCTACAAGGATCTGCCGCATGGATGTCATTCCACGCATCCGGATCTCATCAATGCGGACTTGCTCGCCTTCATCCAGGGGCAGGATCTGTCGGCGCCTGTCGACCAGGTCGCCGCTGAGCCCGTTCCGGCCTAGATGACTGACGCCCGTCAGGACCTTATTGCCACGCGCGGAGCGCAGATGTTCCCGCGCCTGACGGACGCCGAGCTCGCGCGGCTCGCCAAATTCGGTGAGCCGCGCAGCTATCGGGCGGGCGAAGTGGTTGCGCGCGTCGGCCACGTTCCGCCGGGCCTGCAGCTGATCCTCTCTGGTAAGCTGGAGGTCACTCAGCATGATGGCGGCGGCGAGCGCGCGCCCATCGTGACCCACGAGCGCGGCAATTTCACGGGCGAGCTCGCGCAGCTTTCCGGCCGCCCTTCGCTGGTCGACGCGATCGCCCTCACCGAAGTGGAGGCGGTCGCCATTCCGCCGGACCGGCTGCGCGCCTTGTTGATTGCGGAAGCAGACCTTGGCGAGCGCATCATGCGTGCGCTCATCCTCCGCCGCGTCGGCCTGATCGAATCTGGTGCTGGCCCGATCATCGTGGGCGGCGAAGCCGATGCCGACGTCCTTCGACTCGTCAATTTCCTTCGCCGCAATGGCCATCCCTATCGGAATCTTGATCCCGCGAAGGATCGCTGCGCTCAAACTCTCGTCGAACGCTTCAGCGTCGAGCCTGAGCAGCTTCCGATCGTCCTTTGTCCAGGCGGGCAGCTGCTGCGCAACCCGACCGAATCCCAGCTCGCGCGCTGCACGGGTCTCGTCGGTCCAATCGACGCCGACCGCCTCTATGATGCGGTTGTGATCGGTGCCGGGCCGGCGGGCTTGGCCACCGCCGTCTACGCCGCTTCCGAAGGCCTGTCGGTGCTCGCCATCGACTGCCGCTCCTTCGGCGGACAGGCGGGCGCCTCGGCACGGATCGAAAATTATTTGGGCTTCCCCACCGGCATTTCTGGAATGGCGCTGATGGGGCGCGCTTTCAGCCAGGCGCAAAAGTTCGGAGTCGAAGTCGCCATCCCCGACGAAGCCGTGAAGCTCGAGTGCGGCAACGAGCCATGCCATCTCCTGCTGGCGACCGGCGAGCGCGTTCAGGCGCGGGCTGTCGTGCTCGCCATGGGTGCGCGTTACCGCCGCCTGGGGGTTGAGCGTCTCGACCAGTTCGAAGGTTCGTCCGTGCACTATTGGGCTTCGCCGCTCGAAGCCGATCTCGCCGCCGACCAGGAGGTGGCACTGGTCGGAGGCGGCAATTCCGCCGGGCAGGCGACCGTCTTCCTTGCGAACCGCGCGCGGAAGGTGACGCTGGTCGCTCGCCGGCCGCTCAGTCAAACCATGTCGCACTATCTGATCGAGCGGATCGAAAGCCTGCCCAATGTGGAAGTCGTCATCGGTTGCCAAATTGAGCAGCTCGACGGCAAATCCGGCGAACTCGAAGCGGTGAGGATTCGTGAGGGTTCGTCCGGCCGCCAGATCAGTTGCCCGGCACGTTTCCTCTTCTCCTTCATCGGCGCCGAGCCGAACACCGACTGGCTGCAAAGCTCCGGCATCAAGCTCGATGATCGCGGCTTCATCCTGACGGATGACGAGATCGGTTCGGATCGCCTGCCGCTGGAGACGAGTTGCCGCGGCGTGTTCGCGGTTGGCGATGTACGCTCGACCTCGGTCAAGCGCGTCGCGGCCGCGGTCGGCGACGGCGCTCAGGCCGTCGCTTCCATCCATAAATATCTTGCGGCGGCCGAGCCCATGATCGTCACGCAACCGCAGCAAGTGGCCGCGAGTCTGATCAGTCGAGTGTCGTCCGGTACTGCCGGATCGCGATCGTTGCCACCACCAACATGAAGATCGTCAAGGCGCCCAGGCTCGGCAGGGCATCGGCGATTCCGACCCCCTTCAACATGGACCCGCGCACCACTCGCAGCATGTGCGTCACCGGCACCGCCGTTCCGATCCATTGCGCCCATTGCGGCATTCCCCGGAAGGGAAAGAGGAAGCCCGAAAGCAGGATCGACGGCAAGAAATAGAAGAAGGTCATCTGCATCGCCTGAAGCTGGTTGCGAGCGACGGTGGAGACGAGAAAGCCGAGCGAGAGGCTGCCGACGATGAACAGGAAAAGGCCGAGGATGAGCGCAGGCCAGCCGCCCGCCATCGGCACTCCGAACAGCAACCGGGCCATGGTGATGATGAGCGTCGCCTGGATGATCCCGACCATCACATAGGGGGTGAGCTTGCCGATCATCACCTCGATCGGCCGCACCGGAGTCGACAGCAATGTCTCCATCGTCCCGCGCTCGACCTCGCGGGTCATCGCGAGCGCCGTCATCATCACCAGCGTCATCGTCAGGATCGTCGCCACCAGGCCGGGGACGATGTTGTAGGCAGTGACGGCTTCCGGATTGTAGCGCCGCTGGACCACGACCTCGAACGGCGGCGGGGTCTGCGGCGGAGCGGCGGAGGCGAGCGGGCCTTTGAGGTCATGCATTAAGGCATATTGCGGCAGTGCGGCCAGAGCTGCGACGGCACCGCCGGTGGCCGCAGGATCCGATGCATCGGCCTCGACCAGGATCTGCGGATTGTCGCGCCTGACCACCCGGCGGGTGAAATCGCCGGGGATGGTGACTGCGAACTGCACCGCTCCGCGCTCGATCAGCTGGTCCATTTCCGCCGGGCTGCGCGCAACGTATCGAAGGTCGAAATATTTGCTGTGATCGAGCGCCCCGAGGATCGACCGGGAAAACGGTCCCTGGTCCTGCACGAGCACGGCGGTCGGCAGATGCTTGGGATCGGAGTTGATCGCATAGCCGAACAGCAGCAGCTGGAAGACGGGAATTCCGATGATCATTGCATAGGTCAGCCGGTCGCGGACGAGCTGAGTGAACTCCTTCGAGAGGACCGCGAGGATCCGCGAAAAGGACAGGCCCATCATGCGGCGCGCTGCTCCGGCGGAGTGTGGCGGTGCATCAGGTCGATGAACACATCCTCGAGCGAGGGCTCGACCTCGGTCCAGCGAAAGGGGTCGCGGCGATAGGGCTGGATGGCGCGCTCCAGCGCCAGGCGATCTCTCCCGCTCACATGAAGCGCCGGACCGAACGGAACAACCATTTCGACCCCGGGCTTGCCCGTGAGCTCGCTCCCCAGACGGTCGGCGCGCGGCCCTTCCGCCTCGAAGGTGATGAGCCCGGATTCGGCGATCACCGCTTCCGACGTCCCGCGCGCGATGAGGGTGCCGTTGAAGATGTAAGCAATCTCGTGACAGCGCTCAGCCTCGTCCATGTAATGGGTCGAAACGAGCACCGTCATTCCCTCGTCGGCGAGGCGGTGGATCTCGTCCCAAAAGTCCCGCCGCGCCTGCGGGTCCACGCCCGCCGTCGGCTCGTCGAGAAGCAACAGCTTCGGCTCGTGAAGCACTGCCGCGGCGAGCGCGAGCCGTTGTTTCCAGCCACCGGACAATTGCCCTGCGAGTTGCTTGCGGCGATTGGCAAGACCCAGCTTGTCGAGCGAATCCGTGAACTCGTTCCGCCACTCGATCAAGGCCGTAGACCCGGGCAATGAAGGTGAGATTTTCCTCGATCGTCAGGTCTTCGTAGAGCGAGAAGCGCTGCGTCATATAGCCCGTCTGGCGCTTGATCGCTTCCGACTGGCGGGGAAAGTCGAGACCCAGCACCTGGCCATGGCCGCTGTCCGGGGTCAGCAATCCGCACAGCATTCGGAGCGTCGTCGTCTTGCCCGAGCCGTTGGGGCCGAGGAAGCCGGTGATATGCCCCTCCTCGATCTGGATCGAAACGTGATTGACCGCCTTGAGGCTGCCGAAGCTCTTGCACAGATCCTGGACGTCGATCGCGAGCGTCACGGCAGCGGCTCGACATCGACCGGAAGGCCCGGCTGGAGATTGGCCGGGCGCGCCGGATAGGCTTCGACCATGAACACCAATCGATCGCGGCTGTCGCGGCTGTAGATGATCGGCGGAGTGAACTCCGGCCGCGGGCTGACGTAGCGGATGGTGGCGGTCAGCGTGCCGCCGCAGCTGTCGCAGGAGAAGCTCACCTTGCGCCCGGGCCGGTACCGAGCGACCTGGTCTTCGGGCACGAAGAAACGCACCTTCACCTTATTATCGGGGATGAGGCTGACGACCGCCTGGTTGGCGTTCACCCATTCGCCCGATTGGAAGAACACGTCCTCCACTCGCGCCGGGGACGGTGCCGCTGGCGACAGCTGGCCGACGCGGATCGCAACCTCGCGCTCGCCCCCTCGCGCCTGCTCCGCCTTCGCTGCTGAGGCGACGACCTGCGCGCGCCGCGCTTGCGCTGTCTTTCGTGCCGCCGCGACGCGCGCGTTCGCGCTACGGAGCGCCGCATTGGCTGCGTCAATGTCCTTGCCGGCAACGGCGGCGGAATCGGCGCGCTTGACCGAGAGCAGGCGGGCGAGGTCCTGGCGCGCTTTCTCGGCGTCCGCATTGGCCGCGGCCACGTCGGCGTCGGCCTGCTGCGCCTGCGCCTCGGCGGACGCGATGTCCGTCCGTGCGGCCGCGACGTTGGCGGCAGCCTGTTCACCCTGTGCCGTAAGCGTAGCCGGCTCGATCTGGAACAATCGCTGACCCGCGGAGACACGCTGGCCTTCGACCGCGGAGATGGGCCCCACAGTGCCGGCGACCGGCGCGGCGAGGTACAGATTCTCCCCTTCGATATAGCCGGAGAGAGTTCGCTCACGTTTCGAACCGCCGAGCAGGAACCAGGCGAGCAACGCCGCAGCGATGATCAGGACGACGATGATGATCGGGCGCAAGCGGCTCACGGTTGCGCCCCCGCTGTCGCCAGCTCCGGCCACCCTCCGCCGAGCGCCTTGAACAAGGCCGCCGTGTCGCGCGCAAGCGCCCCTTTGGTTTCGATCACCTGGTCCTCCAACTTGAGCCGCTGCTGCTGGGCGAGCAGAACATCGGAAAGAGTGACGAGCCCGCCCTTGTAGCGAGTCCGCGCGATCTCCTCGGCGCGCGCGGCCGTGCCCAGTGCCTGCTCGAGATTGTTGAGCTGATCGCGGTCGGCGTCGGTGCGCGAAAGCGCGTCCTCGACGTCCTGCAAGGCACGTCAGCACGGTCTTGCGATAGGCGATGAGCGCTTGCTCCTGACGCGCATTGGCGACGGCAATGTTGCCGCGCGTCCGGTGCCCGTTGAAGATCGGCCAGTCGAGCGAGGCTCCCACCGTAAAGCTACGGCTGCCCCATTCGAGCAGCGAAGCGAGCGCGGTGCTGACCAGCGCCGGCGCGGCGGTCAGCGAGAAGCGCGGATAGAGATCGGCGACGGCCGCTCCGATGTCCGCCGTCGAGCCGGCGAGCTCGCTCTCGGCCGATCGGATGTCCGGCCGGCGGCGCAGCAAGTCGGAGGGGAGTCCGGCCGGCACCGGCATTGCCTCCGCCGGCAGCGCCATTGGCGTGCCGAGCTGGGCCACGAGCGCTTCCGGAGGATCGCCGGTCAGAACGCCGAGCGCATGGATTTCTGCTTCCGCTTGGGCTTTCAGCGTCGGTATGGCAGCCGCAGCGGCGGAGCGTTCGGAACGTTGCTGCTCCAGGTCCTGCCCAGTCACCAGCCCGCCGCGAGCGCGCGCCGATACCAGCCGCTCGAACCGTTGCTGGCGGGCGAGCTCCGCCTCGGCCGTCGCAATTCGCGCCTGCGCCTCACGTAGCCGGAAATATGCGTTCGCCACCTCCGCGGCCGCCGTGACCTGCAGGTCTCGGCGGTTCCACAGCGCCGCGCCCGTGCGTGCCCGCGCTGCCTCGACCGAGCGGCGGGTCTTGCCGAACAGATCCACTTCCCAGCTCGCGTCGAACCCGATTCGGAAGGTGCTGAACTCGCTCCCGGGAAGGCCGAAGGTGCCGCCGTTACTGCCGCCGCCACCCGCTCCCGGCGGAATGGGAATCGCATTCTCGCTGATCCGCTGACGCGTTGCCGAAGCCTGTGCGTCGAGCTCCGGTAGTGCGGAAGCTCCGGCCACGATCTCACGCGCGCGCGCTTCGCGGATCCGTGCGGCTGCGGTCTGCACATCGAGGTTCTGGGCCAGCGCGCGATTGACGAGATCATTGAGTTGAGGATCGCCGAAACGGCTCCACCAGCCCGCAAGCTCGGCGTCGCTGGGGCCAGCTTGCGAACCCTGCTCCGCGTAGCTCTGCGGCACAGCGACATTGGGGCGCTCGTAATTGGGCCCGACCGTGCAACCGGCGAGGAGCAGGGCGGCGAGGGCAGGGGCCCGCTTCATCGCGCTGGCTCCAGCAGGAGCCCATTCAGGACGGTATCCGCATGCTGTCTCGCCAACAGTTGGAGATCGATCGGCTTGGCTCCAACCGGCTGCAGCGTTGCGCGCCACAAAATACCCATCAGCATCGGCCCCATCAGGCTCATCGCATGAAGGCGCGGGTCGCCGGCGCGGACTTCGCCCTTCGCCTGCGCTTTCTCGATCAGCGAGGCGATCATTCCGATCGCCTGCGATACGACGAGATCGTGATAGACCTTCGCGAGCTCCGGGAAATTGCCGGACTCTCCAATGACCATCTTCGCCACCGCGCCGATGGGCACGCGCTCGGCGATACCCGCGAAGCGCGAAAGGAGGGTGCGCACCAGCTCGGCAAAGGGCAGATCGGCGTCCGTCAGGCCGTCGCGCACTGTGGCGATGTTCGGAGCGATCGTGTCGCGCACCACGGCGCGGAACAGATCGCCCTTGTCCTTGAAATAGAGGTAGAGCGTTCCCTTCGATACGCCAGCGTGCCGGGCGATTTCGTCGAGCCGGGCCGCGGCGAAACCCTTCTGCGCGAACACCTCGAGCGCGGCGGCGCAGATCTCACGCGGCCGATCCTCAGCTCGCCTTTGCCATTTGGGTTGGCGCACGACTCGCTCCTGACTGACCGGTCAGTTATTTATATCGTTGGAGAGAGTCAATCGTCAGAGGGCCACGTCGGCAACGGCCTGGGCAAAGGCTTGCGGCGCTTCCTGCGGCAGATTGTGCCCGATACCGCCGCTGATCGTTCGGTGCTCATACTTGCCAGTGAACTTGGCTCGATAGCTTTCCGGCGGCGGATGCGGCGCCCCATTGGCGTCGCCTTCCATGGTGATCGTCGGAACGGCGATCGTCGGTCCCGCCGCGAGCTTCCGTTCGATCTCGTCATATTTGGCTTCGCCCTCGGCAAGGCCCAGCCGCCAGCGATAGTTGTGGATCACGATCGCGACATGGTCCGGATTGTCGAATGCCGCTGCCGAACGGTCGAACGTCGCATCGTCGAACCGCCATTTTGGCGAGGCGAGCTTCCAGATGAGTTTTGCAAAGTCGTGCCGGTTCTTCTCGTAACCGAGGCGCCCGCGCTCGGTCGCGAAATAATATTGGTACCACCATTGCAGCTCAGCCTCGGGCGGAAGCGGCTGCTTTCCCGCGGCCTGGCTGCCGATCAGATATCCGCTCACCGCGACCAGGCCCTTCACTCGCTCAGGCCAGAGTGCGGCGACGATGTCAGCGGTTCGCGCGCCCCAATCGAAGCCCGCGAGCACTCCGTTGCGGATTTTCAACGCATCCATCAGCGCGATCGCGTCGGTGGCGAGCGCCGCCGGCTGCCCGTTCCGCATCGTGTCCGCAGCCAGGAACCGCGTCGGACCATAGCCGCGCAAGTAAGGGACGATCGTGCGATATCCCTTGGCCGCGAGCAGCGGCGCGACATCCACGAAGCTGTAAATGTCGTACGGCCAGCCGTGGAGCAGGATGGCTACCGGGCCATCCGCCGGCCCGGTCTCTGCATAGGCGATATCGAGCAGATCTGTTCTGGCGGTCTTCAGCGCCACATTCGCGGCTCCGGTCATGCCCAGCACTCCCAGCTGCGAGGCGCCAACGGTTGCTACGGCACCGCCGCAAAAGGTGCGGCGGTCGGTGTTGCCGCTCACTTCACGATTTCTGTGAGGGGTTTGCCCTTTTCGAGCACATAGGTGGCAAGCTCCGCCGCCGGGGTTTTGCCGACATTGCGCGCCGCGTGGACCGTACCGGCGGGCACGAACAGCACTTCGCCCGCCTTCAGCGTGACGGGCTTGCCGGCCACCTCATATTCCAGCGTGCCTTCGAGGACGTAGATGATCTCCTCGCCCGGATGCTTGTGTCGGGGAAACGAGGCCCCGGGAGCGAAGTCGACCCGCGCCTGGAGAACCTCGTGTCCCGCTATGCTGAGATCGTGCCGCTGCAAATCGGTGCGCGTCGTGCCCGCCGGACGCGGTTGGGCGGGGAGCGGCGAACCGCTCCCCGCGACGAGCAGGACGGCCAGTGCCGTCCCGAACGGACGGCGTCTCACCGCAGCGACCGGAACGCCGTCCTCAACTCATCCACCAGATATTCCGGCTGCTCGAAGGCGGCGAAATGCCCGCCCTTCGGCTTTTGGCCGTAATGGATGAGCTTTGGATAAGTCCGTTCCGCCCAGCTCCGCGGTACTGGATAAAGCTCGTCGGGAAACTGGGTGACGGCGATCGGCGCGGTGACCCCGATCGGCTCGAAGAAGTGCACGTTGTTGCGTTCGATGCCAAAACCCGACGAGGTACGCGGCAGCGCTTCCCAATAGAGCCGCGCCCCGGAAATCGCCGTGTTGGTCAGCCATGCAATGGTGACGTTATCGAGCACATCGTCGCGCGACAGTCCCTCGGGCTCGCCATCGAACGCGCGGGCGATCATTTGCAAGCTGAGGATATCATGGTCGAGGAAGTAGGCGGCGAGGCCGACCGGAGAATTGGCGATCCCGTACAACGTCTGCGGCCGGTGCCCCATTTGCTGTGCATAGGCGATCCCGTGGGTGAAGAAGAGATCGAGCCGCTCGTAGGCGCGGCGCTCGTCGTCCGACAGGCCGACGGGCGGCCCATTCCCGTCACGCAACGCCTGGAAGATTTCCGGCGGCGCGGTGGACGGCATGTTGGTGTGGACGGCTACGAGTTCCGGCGGGGCGACGGCACCGATGATCTCGGTGATCAGAGCGCCCCAGTCACCTCCCTGAGCAGTGAAACGCGTATAGCCGAGCCGCTTCATCAGCGTGATCCAGGCCTGGGCGATGCGAGGGCCATTCCAGCCTGGCGCGGTCGGCCTCTCCGAGAAGCCGTAACCCGGCATCGATGGGATGACGACGTCGAACGCGTCCGCTTCAGTGCCGCCGTGCGCGGTCGGATCGGTTAGGGGTTCGATAATCTTGAGCTGCTCGATGACAGAACCGGGCCAGCCGTGGGTGACGATGATCGGCAGCGCTCCTTCATGCTTCGACTTCACATGGATGAAATGAATGTCGAGTCCGTCGATGTTGGTGACGAAGTTCGGGAAAGAGTTGAGACGCGCTTCGACCTTTCGCCAATCATAGTCGGTCGCCCAATAATCAGCGAGCTTGCGCATGGTCGCCAGTCGTACGCCTTGCGAATCGTCATCTACCGTTTCCTTGTCGGGCCACCGCGTGGCTGCGATCCGCCGCTTCAAGTCCGCGAGATCATCGTCGGAGGCGTGAAAGGCGAACGGCCGGATCGAGGTGTCGCCCTCGGGGGCCAGGATGATCGTTTCTTTGGACGCCTGGTCTTGTGTCGGAGCGGTCGGCGTCGGCGCGAGAGTATCCGCACCGCCGTCGGGCGATGTCGTGTCGGCCATGGTCATTCTCCTGATCAGGGGGTGTCGGAGAGACGCGTTACGGCAAGCTGCTACTCGGCCGCTTCGGTACGCAACGGGACAGGCGGCTCGCCCCGGCCCTGCGCCTGCCCTCGCGAGTTGGTCAAGCGAAACGGCAGCGGGAGCTCAGCTCCATAGACCGTAGAGCACCACGGCCGCGGCGGCGAGAAAGCCGATCACGGCGATCGCCGCGTTCAACCGTCCTCCGCCGGAGCGCTGCAGCTTGAATTCGCGCCAGGCGAAGATTGCGAAGCCGAAGAGCGCAATGACCGCGGCGGTGGCGAGGGCCCGCCCGATGTAACCATCGGCGATCAGGTAGAACAAAGCCGCGACAGTCGCCGAGGCCGGAATGGTGATGATCCACGCGACCATGACGTTGCGCGCGACTCCCCACCGGACGGCAGAGGCGCGCCGAGCGGCGCCTGCTCCGATCACGCACCCGGTGATGGTGTGCGTGGTCGACACCGGAATGCCGAAATAGGACGCAGCGAACAGCATCACCGAGCCGCCCGCGGAGGCCGAGAAACCCTGATGCTGATTGAGCTTGGTGATGCGCGTCCCCATCGTCTCGATGATCCGCCATCCGCCCGTCAGAGTGCCGAGACCGATCGCGACATAGCAGCTGAGCGCCACCCAATGCGGCACTTCGAACTCTCCGCTCAAATAGCCGGTCGAATAAAGGAGTACCGTGATGACACCCATCGTCTTTTGGGCGTCGTTGAGGCCATGGCCGAGCGAGTAGGCGCCGGCGGATACTAGGTGCAGGCCCCGAAACGTCCTCTCGGCGCCGGCAGCGCTCGCCTTCAGGCCCAGCCAGCTCGTGGCCAGCATGATCGCCATGGTCAGGATCAGGCCCAGTGTCGGTGAGAGGACGATCGCCAGCAAAGTCTTGTTGAGGCCGGCCCATTGGATTCCTTCGATCCCGGCATGCGCCACACCCGCGCCGACGAGACCGCCGACAAGGGCATGGCTCGACGAGGACGGAATGCCTTTGAGCCAGGTCACGACGTTCCAGAACATCGCTCCGACGAGCGCTCCGAACACGACAGCGGGAGTGACGAAGTCTTTGTCGATCAGCCCCGTGCCGATCGTGTCGGCGACCTTGTGCAGCGAGGGCCATTGCAGCGCGAGGAAATAGGCCGCGAAATTGAAGAAAGCGGCGAACGCGACGGCCCAGACCGGGCTGATCAGGCGCGTGCCGACGACGGTAGCGATGGAATTGGCCGCATCGTGCAAACCGTTCAGGAAATCGAAGGCGAGCGCGACGACGATCAGCCCGACGAGCAGCGGGAAGGCGAGCTGGTGCATCGCCTAGGCGTGATCGATCACGATGCCGTCGATCTCATTCGCGACATCCTCGAACGCGTCCGTCACTCGTTCGAGATGCTTATAGATTTCGCGCGATACGATGAACTGCATCGGTTCGTCCGATTGTTCCGCGAAGGCCTTCTTGAGGCCGGCCTCGCGCACATCGTCTGCGTCGCCCTCTAATCGCACGACCTTCTCGGTGATCTCGTGCAGGCGGTTGCCGTTACGGCCGATGTCCCTCAGCAGCGGCATGGCTTCCGACGTCAGCGAAGCCGCTTCGGCGATCATCGCCACCATTTGTTTCATCTCGGCGGTGAACCGGGCAAGCTCGTACGTATCGATGGCGCGCGCCGTGGCCTGCATTTCGTCGATCGCATCGTCCATCGCGCCAATCAGCGAGGTGATTGCACCGCGATCGAAGGGCGTGAGGAACGTCCGGCGGATCGTGGTGAGCACCTGGCGGATGATCTCGTCCGCTTCATGTTCGCGCCGGTCGACCTCGGCGATATATTCCTTATGCGGAGTGTTGCCGTCCACCAGCTTTTCGAGGGCATGGGCCGCGGCCACGAGCGTCGCTGAATGGGCTTCGAACATGCCGAAGAAATCGCCCGTCCTGGGCAGCAGGCGCTGGAACCACGCGAACATTCGATCCCCCTCAGCGAATGTGACAGTCCCATGACAGGCTTTGCGCCGAGTGCAAGAGAGAGCGGGCGGCGCTTGGTCGCCCGCGCAACGCTTGTTAACAGGAACCTATTGCATGGGGACGGACGCAGCGGGTTGATGGATGGCGGATTTTGGGGGCGACCCAGATGCTGATCTTCTTGTCGCCGCCATTGCTGGCGATCGCGACGCCTTCGCCGATCTGCTCCGCCGTCACTATGATCGGATCCACGGGCTCGCATGGCAGCTCATCGGGTCGCGCGCCGACGCGGACGACATCGCGCAGGACGTGTGCTGCATTTTGGTCGAGAAGCTCGCCAGTTTCCGCGGAGAGGCGAAGTTCACGACCTGGCTTTGCGGCATCATTTTCAATGCCTGCGCTGACCATCGGCGGAGGCGCCGGTCATTCACCGGCTTGGCGGAAAAGCTCGGAGTCCTCGCTGGCCTGACGTCCCCTCCGGACGGCCGGGACCTCTACGACGCCATTTGGCTCAAGAGCGTGATCGCTCGGATGAAACCGGCCTATCGGGACACGGCGACGCTCGTTGTCGGGCAGCAGCTGACCCATGCCGAGGCGGCCGAAATATTGGGCGTGGCCGAGGCCACAGTCTCGTGGCGCATGAGCGAAATTCGGCGGATGCTTTCGACCACCGACTAGAGTGGCCGCAAAAAATATTTCTCCCCAACCCAAGGAAAGGCTGAGCCGGCGCGTCCCAGTGACAAGCGGGTGATCGTGCCCGCGGTTGAAGGGAGCGCTCTTCCATGCTCAGACTCTATCGCCCGCTGGCCTCGGTCATGGCCGTCCTGTTGGTCATTGGCTGCACCACATCGGCCGTCGACGAACGGCCCTCCTCGTCCGCCGATAAAGCGGAGGAAAGCGCCGAACCGGAGATGGTGGTGACCGGTACGCGCGCCTCATCGATGCCCCTCTCGAAGGCGAACCGGGCTGCGGATTCGCGCAACTTCGCCCCTCCCGCGCCGCCGCCGCCGCCGCCGCCGGGCGTCTATTCTCAGATTGTTCAAAGCGCGCCGCCTTATCACGATGTCGGCCGGGACCGTTTCACATCCGCCGCTCAAAATCCGTTCAAGGTCGCCCGGGAAGAGCCGGTTTCGACCTTCTCGATCGACGTCGACACCGCTTCTTATTCATGGGTGCGCGCGTCGCTCAACAACAATGTCCTGCCCCAGCCCGCGGCGGTACGCACCGAGGAAATGGTGAACTATTTCCCCTACGACTATGCCGCCCCGCCACGCTCGGCGCAGCCGTTCAGCACCAATGTCGCGGTCTTTCCCAGCCCCTGGTCGCCCGGCCGCAAGCTCGTCCGCATCGGCATCAAGGGCTATTCGGTCCAACGGGAAACCCGCCCACGGGCCAATCTGGTATTCCTGGTCGACACGTCCGGTTCGATGCAGGAACCCAATAAGCTGCCGCTGGTGAAGCAGTCGCTTTCGCTCCTGCTCGACGAGCTCGATCCGAGCGATAGCGTCGCCATCGTCACTTATGCCGGATCGGCAGGCACGGCGCTGGAGCCGACTCCGGTCAGCCAGAAACACAAGATCCGCGCGGTCATCGACAATCTCGGCGCGGGTGGCAGCACCGCGGGAGCCGAAGGCATTCGTCAGGCCTATGCGCTCGCCGAAGCCAATCTCGATCCGAACGGAGTCAATCGCGTGATCCTCGCGACCGACGGCGACTTCAACGTCGGAATCACCGATCAGGGAGAGCTCAAGGGCTATATCGAACGCGAACGAGGGAAGGGCGTGTTCCTCTCCGTGCTCGGCTACGGAATGGGCAATTACAATGATGCGCTGATGCAGGCGCTGGCGCAGAACGGCAACGGCGTCGCCGCTTACATCGACACGGTCTCGGAAGCGCGCAAGACTTTGGTCGAGGAGGCGAGCTCGACCCTCTTCCCGATCGCCAAGGACGTGAAGATCCAGGTCGAGTTCAACCCGGCGACCGTCTCCGAATATCGGCTGATCGGCTACGAGACCCGGATGCTGAACCGCGACGATTTCGACAATGACAAGGTCGACGCGGGAGACGTCGGATCGGGGCAGTCCGTCACCGCGCTCTACGAAGTCGTGCCGGTCGGCGGCCGCCGCGCAATCGGCGATTTGCGCTACGGTACGCCAAAGCCCGTCACCGGCGGACACGGCGCGGAGCTCGGCTTCGTCAAGATCCGCTACAAGCTGCCCAAGTCGGCCACCAGCCGGCTGATCTCGACTCCGATCGACAGCGCTTCCGAATTCCGCCGTTTCGACGAGGCGCCGCAGGACGCGCGGTTCGCCAGCGCGGTGGCCGTTTTCGCCGATCTTCTGCGCGGCGGCCGGTACAGCGGGTCGCTGACCTATGACGACGTGCTGAAGATTGCGATGGCCTCGCGCGGCAAGGACGAATTCGGTTATCGGTCCGAATTCGTGCAGCTGGTGCGCGCGGCGCGAAGCGCTCCGGCGCTGGCCCAGCTGGAGCAATAGGCAGATGACGATTCGATCAGGGCGCGATTAGCGCTATGAGGTTGCCCGATGCCGGTCGACGACGATCTGTCTGTGTCGCTCCCCAAGCCGCCTCCGCCGAATCCTGCCCGGCGGGAGGCGGCGATCGGGGCGGCCCTTCGACGCTTCGACGGAAGGGAGGACGAGCCGGCCGCAGCGGCTCGCCCGCGCGAGGCGGGTCCGCCTTGGTGGACCCGCCTGCGCCAGCCGCAGTTCGGGCTCGCCGTATCCGTTGCGGTCCTCGCCGTGATTGGGATCCCCGCCGCGCTGATGGTGATCCGCGATCGGCCTCCCGCCGTCTCGGTCGCGCCGACGATCAGCGAGGCGCCCCGCCAAAGCACTTCGCCCGAGGTACGGCGCGCCCCACCTCCCGCCGCGCCGGTAGCCGAGGCGCCCGTAACGCCTCCCGCATCACCGGCACCGGCGGTTCGCGCACAAATGAGCGACAAGCTCGAAGCCCAGGAGAACATGGACGCAAGGGCGGAAGAAGCTCCGGCTCCCGCATTCGCTCCGGCACCTCCACCGCCGCCTCCGCCCCCACCTGCGGCGCAGGCGCCCGTGGCTGGCGCCGTCACCCAGGAGTTGGTCAGCAACGTCGTTGTGACGGGCACGCGCGCCCTCTCGCGGGAGCGAGCCGCGAAGAAAGTTTCCAAAAGCGCCGACGCCGCATCCGCCGAGCCGGCTAACGCCGACGAGGCAAGCAATTCTGCCTATGCGGCCTTTCTCACGCGCCTTCAGGCCGCCGTTCGAACGAATGATCGTGCTTCGCTGATCAAGCTCATCGGCTTTCCGCTCCGCGTGAATTCGAATGGCCGTTCGCGTTTCTATCCCAATGCGCGCTCCGTCGAGCGCGACTTCGACCGGATCTTCACTCCGCGCGTTCGGCAGTCGATCCTGGCGCAGCGGCCCGACCAGCTCTTCACTCGCGACCAGGGCGCGATGATCGGCGACGGGGAAGTGTGGTTCGACCACAGCTGCCTCAATTCTGGCTGCACGGCATTGGGTCCCGTCCGAATAACGGCTGTGAACCCATAAGCGGCCGAGCGACATATGCCGGAGTCGAACTCGGCGGGACCAAATGCATCGCCATTTTGGCCCGCGGTCCCGAGGACGTGCTCGCGCGCGCGGTCGTTCCGACAAGCTCGGCGGACGAGACTCTCGGGGCGCTCGAACGCATTCTTTGCGACTGGAAGCGAGAACATGGCTTCGACGCGCTCGGCATCGCCAGCTTTGGTCCGATCGATGTCGATCCGGGCTCGTCGACCTACGGTCACATACTCGCCACTCCAAAGCCGGGTTGGGCGGGTGCCGATATCGTTTCCGGGCTCCGCAGATGCGACTGACGCTCCAATCGCCTTCGACACGGACGTCAATGGCGCGGCTCTGGCGGAGATGCGCTGGGGAACGGGACGAGGCTTCGACGACTTCGCTTATGTGACGGTGGGCACCGGCGTCGGTGTCGGATTGATCGTCAACGGCGGCCCGACACGCGGATTCGGCCATTGCGAATTGGGCCATGTCCGCGTCGTCCGCCTGCCCGGCGACGATTGGCCGGGCTCCTGCCCCTATCACGGCGATTGCGTCGAGGGCCTCGCTTCAGGCTCTTCGCTTCAAGCGCGATTCGGCGACGGCCTCGGTAAACTCGAACCGGATCATCCGGTCTGGGAGTCCGTCGCCTGGGCCCTCGCCCAGCTGTGTCACGCCATCGTCTGCGCCGCCGCCCCGCGACGGATCGCCATCGGCGGAGGAGTGCTCGAGCGACAGCCGCACCTTCTCGCCAAAATCCAGACGAAGCTCGTCGAGAGCCTCCACAATTATGTGCAACTCCCGAAAGACGGCGATTACATCCGTGCGCCGGAGCTCGGCGCCGAGGTGGGACCGCTCGGCGCCATCGCGCTCGCCATGACGGCTAGGCCATAGCTCCGATCAGCATAAGCGCATTGTCACATTCGATCCGTTCGTCCGGAGCGACCAGCAGACAATCGCCGGGGCCGGCGGAATCGCTCCCCGAATGCACCGTGCCTTCGAGCGGGATCACCCAGCGCCGGCGATCGCGGAGGACATCCTTGTCGGCTGTAGACGAAGTTTGAACTGCGGACTATCCACCAGCGTGCGCTCGTCATCGGCGGGAACATGCTGCGCCAGCTCTCTCGATAGGGAGCGCGGCAGGCGACATCGACGGCATCGTCGAGGTGTAGCTCCCGCGGGCGGCCGTAATCGTAGAGGCGATAGGTCACATCCGCATTCTGCTGGAACTCGATCAGCGACAATCCGCCGCCGATCGCGTGGATCGTGCCCGGCGGGACGAGGAAGAAATCGCCCGGCTGCACCGTGCGCCAATCGAGCAAGCCTTCGATCGATCCATCGAGCGCCGCGCTCCGCAATTCCTCGGCCGAAACCTCGCGCTTCAGCCCAAGGCCGAGCGTCGAACCCGGGTCCGCCTCCAATATGTACCAGCATTCGGTCTTGCCGTGCGGAAGGCCGCGGGCTCGCGCCTGTTCGTCGTCGGGATGGACCTGGACGGACAGCCGCTCGCTGGTGAAGATATATTTGGCCAGCAACGGCAGATCGGCGCCGCCGGTGAACCAGACCTCGCCGATCCTCTGATCTTTCGGTGCATCGAACATCGGGGGCAGCTCAGTCCGTCCCCAGGGTTTTTCGACATATTGGCGCTGAAGCTTCATCCGAGTTCGTCCAAAGCGGCGCCGAGCCTCTTCAGCCCCTCTTCAAGCACGTCGGTCGGGCACCCAAGGCCGATCCGAAAATGCTCGGGCATTTCGAACCAGCGCCCCGGCACGACGGCGGTATCGTAGCGCTCGCGGAGCAAAGCATCGAGCCTGTCCGTATCGCCGCCTATCCACCGCGGAAACGCGACAATTCCCTTGCTCCACCGGCGAGCACTCGACGTCCACCCGAGATTCGGTCCACGCATTGAACAGGCTTCGATTGCGCTCGAGCATCGCTGGGGTGTCGCCGATCACCTCGTCGATCTGGTCGAAGGCGATGCACGCGAGCCGCTCGGCCGGATGCGCCTGGTTCACCCCGAACAGATCGTTCAATCGCCACATGCGTTCCGCGAGCTCCGGCTCGGCGAGGATCCAGCCGCAACGCAGGCCGCTGAGGCCATACACTTTGGTCAGGCTGTTGGTGCAGACGAACTCGGGGCCGAGGTGAACCGCGCTGCGCTGCGGCGGCACGGCGGCATCGAGATACACTTCGTCGACGAGGATATGCGCACCCGCCTCCTTGGCCAGTCGCGCTTAGCGCGCGAAGATCCGTCTCGTCCGCAATCGCGCTGCTCGGGTTGTGGAGATTGGTGATGACGATCAAGCGCGTGCGCTCGCTCATGGCCGACGCAACGCGATCCGCATCGATCCGAAAACCGTTTCGCGCATCTCGGTCGAAGCGTTTGACGACCGCGCCGAGGAAGCTCGCGGCGCCAAGCAGCGGCTCGTAGGTCGGCCTCTCGATCAGCACTTCGTCGCCGGGCGAAATCAAGGTGGCCATCGCCAGGAAATTCGCCAGCGACGTTCCGTCGGCTGCAACCACCTGCTCCGGAGCAACTCCGTAGCGCCGAGCGATTGCCTCGCGCAGCGGCGCGTATCGCGGGTGGCTCGCACCGTCGAGGTCGAGGTCGGGAATCGTGATCGGCAGCGAGTCCATCCGGAAATGCGGAACTTCACTGGTCGTGAGGGCGAAGCGCACGGGCGGTTTGAACTTGGCCCAATGCATATAGTCCGACCGCATCGCTCTCATCCGGCGGCCCGTCGGTTCTTGCGCTGCCAATAGAGGCAGGCCGGAACTCCGGCGAGGAGGATCGCATAGCCGATCAGGCTGTTGACCGGGTTGTTCCAGACCGTGGCGACGACCGTGACCATGCAGGCCAGGACGAACAGCCCCGTCGTCACCGGATGAAGCGGTGCTTTGAACGCGACGGGCTGGTCGGGGTCGCGATGGCGGAAGACGAACAAGGCGGCGCCGGTCAGTCCGAAGAAGATGAAATCGACCGAGACGACGTAGCTCAATATCTGCCCGAAGGTCCCGGAGAGTGCGATCACTGCGGCCGCCGCGCCCTGAAGCAGGATCGCCACCACCGGCACCCGCGTCGTCGAGCTGACTTGCGCCACTCGGCGGAAGAAGAGACCGTCTTCGGCCATGGCGAAATAGACTCGCGGCGCGGTGAGCATGCCCTGGCTGAGAAACCCGAGGGCGGAGATAGCGATTCCCGCCGCGATAAAGGTCGCCCCGCGGTTCCCCAGCGCCAGTCGCATCACATCGGTCGCGGGAGTTCTTGGATGCGGCGAGCCCCGCGGGTCCGAGCGCGTGCACACAGACGAACGCGACGGCGGTGTAGAGAATGACCACTCCCGCAACCCCGAGCAGGAGTCCGCGCGCAAGGTCGCGCTGCGGATTGCGCATTTCTCCGGCAACGAAGCTCGAGGTCTGCCAGCCGCCGTACGAAAACATCACCGCGGTCATCGCCGCGCCGATTGCCGCCAGTGTCGAGAGCGACGGGCCGGCGGCGCTTTGCGCCGTCGGAACGGCGGCGGGGGCAAGCCAGAACTCCGGCAAGTACCAGCCCGGCGATCGCCAGGATTTTCAGCACCATCAGAATATTCTGCACGTTGCTGCCGGAACGAACGCCAAGGCAATTGATCAGCGTCAACACCGCCAGGACCATGAAGGCGACCACTCCGTCGCCGACCGGTAGCTGCACCAGATTGCCGAAATAGCGAGCGAAGGTGATGGCGACCGCTGCCATTCCGCCCGACTGGATCACCAGCAACAAGGCCCAACCGTAGAGGAAGGCCGGAAGCGGACCGTAGGCGTCCCGCAAATAAGCATATTGGCCGCCGACTTCCGGCCGGCGAGCGGCTAGTTCAGCGTAAACGAAGGACGCGGCGAGCGCGATGAGGCCGCCCAGCATCCACACGCCGACGATCAGCAAGGGCGTGTCGACATGCCTTGCGACTTCGGCCGGTGTGACGAAGATTCCCGAACCGATGATTCCGCCCATGACCAGCATGGTCGCGTCGAACATGCCGAGGCGGCGGGCGAGAACATGGCGTTCCCGCTGCACAGCCTGCCCCGCGCTCAAATGTGAGCCACTCCTGCCGGTTCCTCTTTTCCAACGACCAGTTCGTGCAGACCTTCGGCCAATTCGCGCGCCTTGCCCAGCATGATGTGATCGACGCGTCTTGCGATTCCCGGCGTTCGGTTCGCGTCCATGAGGAATGGTACGCCTTGATGAATGACGAAGTCGAACTTGCCGTAATCGAAATTGAGCCGCTCCCGCTCGGCCCTCAACTCGTCGGGCACGGCCGTGAACTCGTGGCCGATCGCGGCCTCACCTTTGACCATCCAGTCGCGGGCGATGAACTTGTTGCAATATTCGTGTCGCCCCATGAACATCCACGTTCGATAGACGTAATTGCCGTCGCTATCGATCTCGGGCAGGAAGCGCTCGACGATCAGCCCTGGATCGGACCAAACGCAATCCGGAACCTCCCCTAGGCGGTCCAGCAAGCGATATTCTTCCACCCTGCTCGCGTTCGGATGCGGCAATGGCCGACCTGCTCGCTGCGCTCGGCCGTTATGCCTCCCTTCAAGGAGGCCGCGATGGTTGAGATTGGATTTGACGACGACGAGTCCGGGCCAATCGTCTTGCGGCGTCAGGCAATGCGAGCTCACGGTTCTTTTTGAGATATCGGCCGTGCCGAAGTTGAACGCACGCGGATAGCGGGACTGCAACTCCAAATAGCTTTGGTCGACAAAGGTGCTGTCGACATGCAGCAAAGCGGCGTCACCCGGGATCGCCTTTGGTCCCTTTGTGATCTGCCAGCTATGACCGAATGTCTCGAACTGCTTCAGGATTTTGTGAAGCTCGTAAAATGCGTGCCGCTTCGGCCAGGGGCGCAGACGCCATGAGACGAAATCGTCACATTCGTGAGTAACGATTACGAGCCTGGCCACGAGTCATTCCCCCGCACTTCCGCTCCGACGAGCGTTCACTAAGCTCGACAGGGCTATGCCAACTCGCCACCTGCAGCAAATGCCCTCAGCGGTGTGTCGGTTTTTGGCACGGCACGGATCGCCGGGTTCGCGGGTGCGGAGCTACGGTTTAAGCTACGGTCCATGCTCGTCTTTCCGCTGCAGCGAAGCGGGTCTTTGGTTCTGAAGGGCGGACAATGGTCACGGAGCGTCTCAAGCGCTTTCTCAGAGGACGGATAGAGACCGACAAGACGCGTCGCTTCCACGCTCGGATCAACGGAGAATATAGAGATGCCTATCAGGCGATGGTCGCTCAGGACCCGACGCGCAAACTCAGCGCGGCTCAGAAGGAACTGATCGAAGAGTATAGCAAAGACGTTTTCGGATCGGCCAAATATGCGCCGTGCTTGGAGCTCTATAGCGCCTATCGCCGCGAATTCGTCGAGGGATGGATTCCAGAAAACTACTTCTTCAAAGTTCTCGTGCCGAGCTGGAGAACCTACAACAATATCGACGCCAAGACGATTGCTCGTAGGATTCTCGGAACGCAATGCATTCCTGACGTTGCATATTACATCAATGGGTTCTGGATAGATCGCGAGCATCGTCACTTGGACGCGTCAAGGTTGAAGGATGTTCTGTTCGCGGACAGCGACGCGATATTTGTCAAAGCGGACCGAGGCGCGCGTGGCGACGGCGTTCGGAAAATTACGCGGACGGAATTCGATCCGGAGCAACTGTCGCGGCTTGGCAATTTCGTGGTGCAGTCGGCGATCGAACAGCATCCGCTCTTCAATGAGTTCACCCCGCATTGCGTTGCGACCTTGCGGATAACGACCGTAAAGCCGCCAGGCCGGCCGGCTGAGCATAAGGCTTCGATCCTGCGCCTCGCCCGCGGTGGCGCGACGGTCGTGACCCTGAATACCGTCCGAGTCCCAATCATCGATCATCAAGGAACGTTCAGTGAGCGCGCGGCCGACCACGGCTGGGTGTCTCACGTCGTGCATCCTGACAGCCAAGTCGCATTCTCCGGCAAGCGCGTTCCCGGATTCCAGCGTGCAGTGGCCCTGTGCGAACAGCTGCATGACGAAAGCCCATTTTCGGTGCTCATCGGTTGGGACGTCGCTATCGATCGCATGGGCGCTCCGGTGCTGATGGAGTGGAACCAGGGCGTGGCGGGCATTGCGCTTTCCGAAGCGAGTCAGGGTCCGTGCTTCAAAAATCTGGGTTGGGAAAATGTTTGGAGAAGGCGTTAGGCGGACACCGGCTCGGCGTGAGGGAAAGTTTCGCGGCCGCAATGCTGGGCACAAGTCTCCCGAACCCGCGTTAGGTTATCAGGCAGACATGCTATGACAAATGGGCTCATAGGTGACTATCCGGCGGCCGACGATCGCGAGCAAATCGGTCGTTTTCTTCGCCACGCATTCCCGCTCGGCGCGCAAGCATTCGCCGAGTTGCTGCGTCGCCTCGAAAATAAGGAGCAAGTGAAGAGCCCATCCCCGCAGTGAGCGGCCGGCGTTACCGGGGGATCGCCCCGCCGATGAGGTCGCCGAGGCCGAAGCGCTTCTTCTTTTTCGGCGGCTCAGCTTGCTGTTGCGATTGCGCGTCGCCGTCGTTGGAGCCGCCCATCATCCCGCCCATTCCGCGCATCAGCGACGCGGTCGTCTTGTAGCGCACCTTCGTCACCCATTTCGGCGACTTGGGCGCTTCGGCGAAGTTCGCTTCCGGGCCGTAACCGATCATCGTCAGCATACCCATCGGCGAGGCCCCCGCGACCTCGGCCGGAAGCAGGCATTCGCTCGTGCCTGGCGGGAGCACCGCGCCCGATCCGATCAGCCGCTTCACTTCCGACGGCGAGAGATAGTCCAGGGTCACCATCGACGCGTTCTTCGCCGAGCTCCACATGATGACGTCGCCGTTCGGGTTGCTTCCGAACATGGCGAGCGCATAGCCGGTCGCTTGCGGCGCCGGCTGCCACATCAATCGCGACGCGCCCGACGGCAGAGCGCCGGCTTCGCGAAGCCCAAGTCCGGGCATGAAGTCCTGACCGGCGCCAAGGCTGAAGGCGATCGGCGGCGAATAATTGGCCTCGACCTTGTGGGCGCCGATCAGCGAACCCGCCGCGGGTACCGGCCGGCGGTCGCGGTCGTTGGGCCAGCGCCCGAAGCCCGCCGCGCTCATCGGACCGGTGACGACATGCGCCATGCTGGCCATTCCCGCCATTCCCGGGGGCATCTTGCCGGGAGTCATCTTGGAAAAATCGATCACCGTCGGCTGGCCTGCGCTCACATGCTCGCCGCAGCCCCAATAGATCAGCATCCGCCCCTTGGGCTGCTGCCAGTTGGCCGGCATTCCGGCTGTCCCCGGCTCGGCCGGTTCGCGCACGGGCGTGACGAGCGGCAGGCTCGGTCCCATTTGCAGCCCGGCGGGGATCCAATGATCCGCTTGCCCGGCAGCGGCCGGCTTCGTCCGCGACGCGAGCCTCAAGTCGATCGTATGTCCGACCGACGGGGCGCCGCCCGACATCATGCTCATCACCTCGCCCATGCTCGGCCGTCCGCCCCCAGAACCGGCGCCCATCATCCCCGCTCCGAGCCCGCTCTGCGTCGACACGTCCATCCAATAGGATGCGATCGGCGGCGGGTCCTTCGCGGGAGCGGCCGAATAAGCGATTGCGCCAAGTGAAGCCGCGCCAACGCCCGCGACCAAAACGCTGAACTTGTTCATCGATCTTCCCCCGTTTGAGCGGCCACTATCTCCGACCCTCGCGCGCGCTTCAATCCCCCGTTCCCAAGGCGCGGGCGAAGACGTGGCGGCCGCGACCTGTCGCGAAGTCTGAAGTCGATGAATTTCCTATTTCCTACGCTGCCTAAGCAAATTCCTCGGCAGCGGCGTCTGCCAGTCATCTCCCGTCATGCTTGCGCCTATTAGTTCCCATATTCGTCAATGGCCGAATTGCCGCGAACTGATGACTTCGGCGAGCCGACTCTCGCGCTTGCTTCAAACCCCTGCTACGCGCCCGGCCAAATCCCATTTTGGTCAAAGTGTTCAAAAATTGTCGGCTGACATTTCCCGTATCCGCAACTTCTCGATCATCGCCCACATCGATCATGGGAAGTCGACTCTCGCCGACCGTCTGATCCAGGCGACGGGCGGCCTCACCGAGCGTGAGATGCAGGCGCAGGTGCTCGACAATATGGACATCGAGCGCGAGCGCGGGATCACCATCAAGGCGCAGACGGTGCGGCTGCAGTGGAAGGCCAAGGACGGCCAAAGCTACGAGCTCAACCTCATGGACACGCCCGGCCACGTCGACTTCGCCTATGAAGTTTCGCGCAGCCTCGCCGCCTGCGAGGGCGCGCTCCTGGTGGTGGACGCCGCGCAAGGGGTCGAGGCGCAGACTCTCGCCAACGTCTACCAATCGATCGAGCACGACCATGAGATCGTGCCGGTGATCAACAAGATCGACCTTCCCGCGGCGGACCCGGAGGGGGTTCGGCAGGAGATTGAGGAGATCATCGGCCTCGACGCCTCGGGCGCCGTCCTCGCCTCCGCCAAGACCGGCGTCGGGATCGAGGAAGTGCTTCAGGCGATCGTCGACAAAATCCCTCCGCCCGAGGGCGATCCGGCGGCGCCCTTGAAGGCGATGCTCGTCGACAGCTGGTACGACCCTTATCTCGGAGTCGTCATCCTCGTCCGGGTTATCGACGGGAGCTTGCGCAAAGGTCAGCAGGTTAAATTCATGGCTGCCGCCACCACTCACCTCGTCGACCGCGTCGGCTGCTTCCGCCCGAAGATCGAGCAGCTGCAGGACCTAGGGCCCGGCGAGATCGGCTTCATCACCGCGCAGATCAAGGAGGTGGCGGAGACCCGCGTCGGCGACACGATCACCGATGCCAAGCGCCCCGCCGCCGCGCCTCTCCCCGGCTTCAAGGAAGTGCAGCCGGTCGTTTTCTGCGGCCTCTTTCCGGTCGACGCCGCGGATTTCGAGAAGCTCCGCGACAGCCTCTACAAGCTCCGCCTCAACGACGCCTCATTCAGCTTCGAGATGGAGACGAGCGCGGCATTGGGCTTCGGCTTCCGCTGCGGCTTCCTCGGCCTCCTCCACCTTGAGATTATTCAGGAGCGGCTGATCCGCGAATATGATCTCGACCTCATCACCACCGCGCCGAGCGTGGTCTATCAGGTCCGCCTGCGCGGCGGCGAAACGCACGACATCCACAACCCCGCCGATTGGCCGGACCCGAGCCTCATCGAGGCGGTGGACGAGCCGTGGATCGACGCCACCATCTACGTCCCCGACGAATATCTCGGCGGAGTCCTGAAGCTCTGCCAGGACCGCCGCGGGATTCAGAAGGACCTGACCTATGTCGGCACCGGCAGCCACGCCCGCGCCATGCTCCGCTACGAGCTTCCGCTGAATGAAGTGGTGTTCGATTTCTACGACCGACTGAAGTCGATCAGCCGCGGCTACGCGAGCTTCGACTATCACCAGATCGGCCACCGCGAGGGCGATCTCGTCAAGATGAGCATCCTCGTCAACAATGAGCCGGTCGACGCCCTCTCCATGATCGTCCACCGAGCCAACGCCGAGGCCCGCGGCCGCGGCATGTGCGAGCGCCTAAAGGACCTCATCCCGCGCCACTTGTTCAAGATTCCGATCCAGGCCGCGATCGGCGGCAAGATCATCGCCCGCGAGACGATCGGCGCCCTCAGGAAGGACGTCACTGCCAAATGCTACGGCGGCGACGCCACCCGCAAACGCAAGCTCCTCGAGAAGCAGAAGGAGGGCAAGAAACGCATGCGCGAATATGGCAGCGTCTCAATCCCCCAGGAGGCCTTCATCGCCGCTCTCCGAATGGGAGACGAGGGTTAGCCAAGCCCCCGTTCCTCGGCGAAGGCCGGGGCTCAGGTTCCATCTTTCCATCCGGGATCCGCTTTGTCTTGCGCCGTCGAGAAGGAAGGCGGACCCCGAATCAAGTCCCGGGCGACGAGGCGGGGGAGCGCTTAGCCCCGTGACTTCGCGGGGGAATTGCTCCATCATTGGGCCATGCCTCGAAACGGGGGGAAGCCGCCAGACTCGCAAGACGAGCTGCTGCTCGACCAGCCGGTCGAGAAGCGGACCGCGTCGGCCTTCGACATGCTGGTCACGGCGCTCGGCGGCGGGGTACTCGACTTCCGCGCGATGCTGGCGATCGCCGACATCCTTCCGGTGATGACCGCTTATATCGACCGCGACTTCGTCTATCGCTTCGTCAACAAGCCCTTCGCCGAATGGTTCGATCGGCCGCGCAAGGAGGTGCTCGGGCGGCACATGAGTGAGCTCATCGGCGCGGAGACGTTCGAGGGGCGCGTGCCGATGCTGGAGTTGGCGCTTGGCGGGGAGCGGCAATTCTTCGCCGCCGAGTTCGAGCATCCGAGCCGCGGGACGGTGGCGCTGCAGGTCGATTATGTGCCGTGGGCGGATTCGGCCGGCGAGGTGCGCGGGATCATCGTCGTCGCCACCGACGTCACCGAGGAGCGCGCCTATCAGCGGGCGCTGCGCGAAAGCGAGGAACGCTTCCGGCGGATCGCTAATTCGGCGCCGGTGATGATGTGGGTCACTCGCCGCGACCGGGTGCGGGACTTCGTCAACGAAGCTTATGCCGAATTCGCCTGCGGGCCCGGCTGCGACCATGACGAGGCGCGGCTGCTCGACTGGCGGGAGCGGATCCATCCGCAGGACCGCGAGCGGGTCGTCACGGAGAGCATCGCCGGGGAGGAGCGCAAGCAGCGGTTCTCGCTCGAGGCGCGCTATCAGCGGCACGACGGGGAGTGGCGCTGGCTGCGCAGCGTGTCGCAGCCGCGGGTCGGGCCGGACGGGGAACTGCTCGGCTTCATCGGTGCGGCGACCGACATCACCATGGCGAAGGAGGCTGAGCTCGAGCTCAAGGCGCAGGTGACCGAGCAGACCGCCCAACTCGCCGCGTCCGAGGCGCAGTTCCGGGCGGTGTTCGAGGCGGCGCTCGAGGTGATGGTCCTGCTCGAACCCGACGGAACCGTCATCGCGGTGAACAATCGGCGGGAGATCTGGCGCCACCCCAATCCGGATGACGCGATCGGGCAGAAGCTGTGGGACGCGCCGACGCTCAGCGCCTATCCGCAGCACATCTCGCTGATGAAGAAGGGCATCGCCGCCGCGGCCAGGGGCAAGGTGTTCACCACCGAAGTCAGGCTGGAGCGCGAGGGCGTCCCCACCGCTTACCTCGACGTATCGGTTCAGCCGGTGCGGGGGCCCGAAGGCGAGATCATCTATCTGCTGTTCGAAGCGCGCGACATGACCGAACTGAAGGCCGCTCAAGAGCAGCTCCGGCAGAGCCAGAAGATGGAGGCGTTGGGGCAGCTGACGGGCGGCATCGCACACGACTTCAACAATCTCTTGACGGTGGTGGTCGGCGGCCTCGACATCATCGCCAAGCGAGCCGAAGACGAAAAACTCAAACATTATGCCGAGAATGCGCTTTCGGCGGCGGAGCGGGGGGCGCGACTGACGGGACAGTTGCTCGCGTTCAGCCGGGTGCAAAGGCTGGAGGCGAGGCCGACGCACGTGGCGCCGCTGATCCAGAACATGCGGCCCCTCCTGAGGAACGTGCTCGGCCCGGGGATCGAGAAAAAGTTCGACCTCGACGAGGAGCTGGTCCCGATCATGGCCGACCCGACTCAGTTCGAGGTCGCGGTGCTGAACCTTGCAATCAATGCGCGCGACGCGATGCCGGATGGCGGGACCCTGAGCTTCGCCACACGGATCGTGCGCATCAGCCACGACGCCGAGCTGGAGAACGGGCGATACGTCGAGCTCAGCATCAGCGACACCGGCACGGGGATGAGCGAGGACGTAGCCGCCCGGGCATTCGAGCCCTTCTTCACCACCAAGGAGGTGGGCAAGGGGACGGGTCTGGGGCTGTCGATGGTCTACGGCATGGCGCGTCAGTCAGGCGGTACGGCGCGGATCGAGAGCGCGCCTGGCTCGGGCACGGCGGTCAAAATCTACTTCCGCGCGGCGGAATTGGAGGCGGCGGAAGCCGTGGGGGCGAACAGTGAAACGACGAGTGCGAAGGGCCGGCGCAAGCGCGCTTCCATCCTCGTGATCGACGATGATCCGGACGTGCGCGGGTTCATCGCCGCAACGCTTGAGGAGCAGGGATATCGCGTCCGGGAGGCGAGCGATGGCGAGCAGGGCCTCGCCGAAATTGAGCGCGAAGCTCCGGACCTCGTGGTGCTCGACTTCATCATGCCCGGCCTTTCCGGCGCCGATGTCGCCAGCCGAATCCTCGAAACCCAGCCCGACCAGGCCATTCTCTTTGTCTCGGGCTACAGTGAGACCGAGGCCGTAAAGCGCGTCGCTCCGAACGCGCCGCTTCTGGCCAAGCCGTTCCGCTCCGACGCGCTCGACAAGGCGGTACGTGCAGCACTCACACCGGCGAACTGATTTGCCCTACATCGGGCGGTTACGCCGCCCAGGCGTGGGTTTCCCGATTCTTGTGCTGGATAATGGCGGGACCCGATCGTGCACGCATGCTGGCTTCGGCGAGCGGCAAGGCGGTGGCGCAGAAAGCGCACTCCGCTAATATCCGCCCGACCAGCCATTGCGTGCGCCCGCAGCCGGGGCAGTGATTGACTTCATTCTCGCGGTAGGCGGCGTGATAGCCCCGCTCATAGGGCTTGTGAGGTTCGCCGTGGACCGACGCAAACGGCATTTGCTTCCTTCCTTTCGCGGCTCGTCAAACGAGTGAGGGCAGACGCGGTTTCACGCCCCTAACCGACATCAGGGGATCAGCGATGGAGAGGGAGCCAAGCCGAAGCGGCCGAGCGGTCAGCCGTGGGAATTCAAGCCGTCAACCCGTCGATCGAGATGGGCTCAGCGAACTCGGCGCCCAGCTTGTCCCCCGCGGTCCACTTCACGACCGCATTGGCGCGGTCTCGGCCGGGGAGCATCAGCCAGATACGCGAGCCGACCTCGAAGCGCCCATTGGAGGCGGCCATGAAGCCACTCTCCGAGATATTGAGCACGCGCGCCTCCACGCCATTCTCGCCGAGCTCACGGACCTTGGCGTCCAGCTCTACGGAAATGCGCGAGAAGCGGCGACGATCGCTATGATCTTCGGCAATGCGCGCCTTGATCATCGAAAAATCCATCCTCATCCGACACTTACTCGACCGAAGTCATGAAGGACAGGCCGATGCTGCAGTCCAATACGCGATCTCAACTGACCCGACACGGGCCTCCGGTCAAGGAGCTGCGCAGGCACCCGTTCGCCAATTTTCGGCGTCTGTGGGAAAAGCGCCATAGCGTCTCAATTGGCACCGCGCGGGGTCATCGCCCATCAAGAATGAAACCGGACGCCAATCAAAAATTCATCCCACTCGACGCACCGGCTTTTAGCCAGCTGCCATTAAAGATTAGTTTGCGAAAGGCATTGGGTGAGTTGTTCGCGTCGCCCCGGCCCAAGCATTACTGGAATGCGCGGAGGAACGCGTGTATGGATTACGTGGGCATGGGGTATCCCTTTAAAATGAACGGGTTGAGGTCGCAGATGAAGTCGCGCGTAAGCTCCTTCTTGCTGGTCACGGCGGGCGCCGGGCTGGCAATCAATCCGGCCATTGCGCAAGTGAAGCCGCCGGCAAAACCGGCGGGCCAGCCGGCCGCCAAGGCGCCTGCGCAGGGTCCCGCAAAATCTGCGCCAGGGACGCAGTCAACTGCGCCGGGAGGGACCTCATCCGCCTCGTCGCCTGAGATTGCGCCGCCTCCGCCGCCACCGTTGCCGCCCGCCGTCTGGGACGCGGTCAGCGCCGAGGATCTCCTCCATTACATTCAGCAGATCGGACAGGACGGTCTGAACCCGGCGGATTATGATCCCGACGGGCTCGCCGCTGCGTTGCGCACGCACAACCCCGCGGTCTTCTCCAAAGAAGCGACGGACCGGTTCAACCGCCTGTCGTCGGACCTCGCGCTGGGCCATGTGAAGAAGCCGGGACGCACTGCCTGGTTCGTGGTCGACGAAGACCTGGACGGGGCCAAGCAGGACGGCTTGCTGAGGAGCGCGCTTGCCACTCACCAGATCGCCGACGCCTTGAATAGCCTGTTGCCGTCCCATCCGCAGTACGCCGCATTAAAAAACGCGCTGGCGATGACTCCGGAGACCGACACGCTGAAGCTCAACCGCATTCGGCTGAACATGGACCGCTGGCGCTGGCTTCCGCGTGACCTTGGCGACAAATATATCATCGTCAACGTGCCCGGTTTCCACGCGACTTTGGTGGAAAACGGAGTCAATCGCTGGAAGCATCGGGCGATCGCGGGAGCCACGAAGACGCCGACGCCGCAGCTCTCGGCCATGGCGGTCGGTGTCATGCTCAACCCCTGGTGGGAAGTGCCGCCGAGCATCACCGGAGAAGTGGCCGGCAAGAAAGGCTTCGTCCCTTTGAAGGGAGCGGGCGGCAAAGTGCAGCGCTGGCGGCAACCGCCGGGGCCGACCAACGCGCTCGGCCAGCTCAAGTTCGTGATGTACAATCCGCAGAACATCTATTTGCACGATACGAATGCCCGCAGCCGCTTCAGCAGCCGGATGCGTGCGCTCAGCCACGGCTGTATCCGCACCGAGAGCATTCTCGATCTCGCCACGGAGCTTCTGGGCGACGACGGTGGCGAGTGGACGCCCGACAAAATCCAGACGACGCTCAACGGCAAGAAGACGGTCCAGGCCAATTTTGTGAAGCCCGTCCCGGTCTATATCGTCTATTTCAGCTCGGCCGCGCTGAACGACGGACGGATCGTGGATTATCAAGACCTCTACGGCCGCGACGCCAAGGCGCTAGCTGCGCTGCAGATGAAGGACGGCGGAGCGAGCCTCGCGCCGTTGAAGAAGACGCCGGACACGATCGCGGGCCAGCCGGCGAAAGCCAAGCCGAAACCGGCGGATCAGGTGGCGACGCGTTGAACTAGCGGATTGCCGGCGTCTGGTTTTCGACCCGACGCGGACATGAGTCCTTCTGATACGCTCTCGGAACCGGTGCTCCGCGACAATTGGGAAACGGGGAGAGAATGGCGGTTGAACTCAAAATCCTTGCGCTCGGCGCGCTGCTGCTGGTTGTCCACATTTTCACCGCCACACGTTTCAAGACCGCGCAATATGGACGCAAGTGGAACGTCGGTGCGCGCGACGAGCTATTGTCGGCGCCGACTCCCGTTACCGGCCGAACAATTCGTGCCCAGGCGAACTTCGAGGAAACCTTCCCGATTGCGATCGTCGCCTTGTTGGGCATCGTGATTGCGGACCGAACGAGCGAGTTGACTGCGCTCGGCGGCTGGATCTGGCTGGGAGCCCGTATCGCCTATTTGCCGCTCTACGCGGCCGGCATTCCAGTGATCCGCACGATTGTCTTCGTCATCAGTATGATCGGCCTAGCTATGGTGCTTTGGCCACTCCTGGTCGGCTGATACCCAGGCGCCCCCTAACTCCCATGTCTGCGTTCGACCCATTGCAGACATTGAATCCAAAGCTGGATTCTCTGGGAAAAAGTTAGTATCTTCCGACACTTAGCCTTTGAGGTAGCGGGAGAGGTGATGTTCGACTCGGTGAAAGAAGGCCTCAACCACTACGAGGTTCTGGGCCTTACGCCATCGGCGACAGGCGATGACATCGACAATGCGTTCGCCGCCCGGATGAAATTGCCGATCACTGACGACTTCCGGCGGAGACTCCGCGCGGCCTTTAAAACACTCCACGATCCGTTCTGGCGAAGAATTTACGATGCCGAGCTTGGCTTTGATCCGGAGTCTCGGCCGGAGCCCATACTGAGCCAATCCTCGCAGTCCGCGGCTGAGGAGAGGGTGGCGCCATTCATCGCCGCCGCGTTGCGCCAGCCCGCAGGTCAGACCGAGCATCCTACCTCTCCCGATACCATCTCATTTCCTGACTCCGAGGAGACGGAATTGACAGCCGAGGAGAGCCCGGAGCCGATCATCGTCGGAATTGATTACCCTACGGAGTCCGACGCCTCCGTTCGAGATACGCGCGGACACCGTAGTGCGTGGAGCGGCGCCGGCGTTGCGACGGGTGCCGCGATCCTGGGCCTTGGACTCGTGACGCTTCTGATCGGGCTCTCGGGAAGCTTCGATCGTTCGCCGAAAACCGCCCGCCCGCCCGCTTCGACAAGTGTCGAGCAAAAAACTGCAGCCCGACCTAGCGTTCTGAAGCAAACTGCGCCGCAGCAAGTCGCTCCAATCGAAGAAGAATTGCCTTCGTTCGCATCGGCGACCACGGCTGTACCGGTGAAAGCGGGCGGGGCCGATCCAGTTCCTGTCGACGGCTCAGCAATGGCTGACGCCGCTCAGGCTTCCACGGCGGACGGTGTTGCGGACACTCAAATCGGGGAGCAGTCGGGATCCGCGACCGTCGCGAGCTCGGCCGATCCCCTGGCACCGGCGGCGGCGGTAGCGAGCGGGAAATCTGCCGAGCCCCCGACGGCAGCTCCGGTTACAGTTGCACAAGCCCCGCCCGCAGTGCTCGCTCAGCCCGTGAGTCCCGCTCCAGCCGTTCGGTCCGCCCCTGTCGTCAATCGCGCAGCCGCGCCGAAATGGATCAGCGGCAGCCTGGTCAAAGGCGATAATCCGCGCGGTCGCTATCGCGGCACCGTGACCGTTCGTTTCACCGTCCAACCGAACGGGCGAGTGAGCGGCTGCCGGACGGCCGTCAGTAGCGGCAGTAGCGCGCTTGATGCACGCACGTGCCAGCTGGTCGAACAACGGCTGCGGTTTCGTCCGGCCCTGAACTGGCAAGGCCAGGCGATCCCGTACGAAACGCGCGCGATTTACACTTGGGGTGCCAAGCATCGTTCGCTGCTGGACCAATTGCTGAAGCCCAAACGCCGTTAACGTCGGTTTTCCGCCCAAGCGGACATTAGCGCGTGACTAGCGCGCCGAAATTGATGTTGCAGCCAATTAGACGGCAGGCGACTTCGCGCCCGTCCTGGCTCGCGCAGCGCGGGGGTTCATCGGTCTGTTCACCGACGGCCAAAGCGGGGTGCCGAGCCTGATGTCCCGCTTCGGCCGTCGTCGTTCAAGATCAGATCGATCGGACCGCGATTGAGTTCAGCACCCAAGCGGAATCAATCGAAATATCGATGCTGACGTCGTTTATCCACGAGTAGATTCGGTCCGACAGACCGACATAGACCCACAAATTCTGCGCCGCGGGGAAGGCCATGCTCGTGAACAGATTTACAATACGGCGCTCGCCCGGAGTTGCTTGAACGCTTGTGCCGGGGAAGCTCTCTCCGTCGCCTGCGCAATCCAGCCCCGCGACGAACCAGTCATGGCTGACCTCGTTTGCGGGGTCATTGTCCTCCCAGTTCCAGAACACCGCTGCGATCAGGCGCCCGCGCGTGGTCGCGTGGAAGTCGGACCAGCCCCATTCGTCCTCGGTGGACACGTGGTGCCGGCATAACAATGCCGTCAGGTCCGCCTTGATCTGCAGGATGCCGGTTTTGAGCGTCTTGAACGGGACGAGGTAGCCGCCCTCGCGATAGGCGCAGATCACGTCGATGTCGCCGGCGTCATGGTTGTGCGCGGACAGCCGCGCACCGAGACGGGCCATGTTGCCCTCGAGGTAGGAGAAGTTCTCGGTGACCGTACCGTCGCCAGAGGCCTGATTTTGTTCGAACCGGTCCCACGACCCATTGTAGGCCGGGAAGAACAATTGCTCCTTATCGGGATCGGGGGGGAAGAAAAGGATCGGCGGCACCTTCAGAACGTCGGCAACGCTTCCGACGACATTCTCGTGAACGGTGAAGTCCGTCCGGTTCTTCACGATCTCGTTGAACCTACCGTGGAGCCGGTCGTGCAGGCTTTTCAGGCGGATGAGGTCGACGCCGTATTCGCGAGCCTTGGCGAGCGACTGGTATCGTAGCCCCGGGCCACGCGGATCTTCGTCGCGCACGATGCTTCCCCGGATCGCTTCACGAACCTCGGGCGACAGGATCTCGCGCTGTTCCGCCGCAAACTCTTCACGCAGTGCATCGAGCTGGTCGGCCGTCGCGCGCCACTCCCTTTCACGACTGCGCTGGTGGATGGTCTCGAGCCGGTCCAGCAGCATCTCATCCTCGCGCGTCGTCGCCGGCGGGGATGTCGGACGATCCAAAATGTCCTGGGGCATTGATCTCTCCTTGCAACGAGAGACTCGGCAAATGCTCTATAACATGGATCAGCCCCTGAGACTGCCCGCCGTTTTCTCGCTTACTGCCCGCGCTCTCCGCGCTCCACCGGTGGTGGCGGTGGTGGCGGTGGTGGCGGCGGCGCTGCTTCCGGCGGAGGCGGCGGCGGCGGCGGAGGCGGCGGAGCCGCGTGGCCACCAAGCGGCAGAATGAACTTGAAGTTGCCGGCGTGGCTGGTGATGTCGCTGTTGAACTCACCCTCGTAGCCAATCCGCAGGTCGACCGGGCCGAGCTTGCCGCCAATCGACAGCCCGGCGAGGACCGTGCCCCCCTTCTGGCTCGCTGAAACGATCTCAAACGAGCAGGCCGGGTTGTTCAGGAAGCAAGCCTCGAAGTGCGACCGGCTGCTGCCGAACCGGTAGCGGTAGCCGATGTTCAACTCCGGCACCACTCCACCAAGTTGCGTTGCCCACTTCACACCGCCGGTGAGGAAGGTGTGGTCCGACTTGCCGTGCAAGACGGTAAGGTCGGCCCCGCCACCACCAGTCTCCGTGAAGCTGTCGAGCTTCGCGTGGACATAGTCGAGGTTGAGGTACGGCGTCGCCACCGAGTTGCCGCCCAATGGGAAGCGCGCTCCGCCGTGCAGACCGGCGGTCCACATCTTGATGTCCGGATCGCCCTCGGGGTTGGCAGCGAAGGTCGCTCCCGGAGCAAGCCCCGCGAAGTTGATGTGGCGGCGGCTGTCGCCGTCATACCAGCTGTAGGTCGTCACGCCCTTCACGTAGAAGGCACCCGGATCGTAGACCGCATAGGCTCCGACCTGCATGCCGTCGGCACCGACCTTGTCGCCGAACTGACGGTCGCGCGTGTGGTTGGTCACGTAACCCGCCGATGATGCCGACGATCGCCGCATTGCCGATGCTGGTGTCGACACCAAGCAATCCGGTGAACCGCCGCGACTTCGTCGTTCCCGCTTCAATGTCGCCATCAGCCTTGCGCCACTGATAATCCAGCTGACCCCACACATGGATCGGCTGCGTGCGGCACTCGAGCACAGAGCCCGCTAGCGCCGGGATCTCGCAGTTCGTCGCATGGTCGAGCAGGTCGTTGTAGCGGACACCCAGGCTCGGGAACGACTGCAGGTAATTGGCGTAAGCCGAACCCGACAGCATGTTCAGCGCCGTGTTGTAATTGGCCACGTCGGTGAACAGGAACAGATCGGCGAGCACGTCGACGATGCCGCCGGTCAGCGACGTATCGTAGATGCACTCAAGACCAGTCGCCGTGGCCAGGCCATTTCGATTGAGCCCGGCAATCTCGTCGAACGGAGTGCGGGTCAGACGCCAGATCAACGTTGTTGCTGGTATCGTAGATACACTCAACGTTGAGGAACAGCGAACCAGCCGTCGCCCCGCCGATCTGGCACCTGTCGAACGTTCCATCGAGAGCGTTGGCGTCGATCAGATTGTCCCAGAAATAATCATCCGCGAACAAGCCGTTCGGAGTGGTGAACCGAGCCTCGAGCGTGCCGTCGATGTGCGCCGTATTGGCGAACACCTGCGGATAGGTGCCCGGATCCTGGTAACCCCCCGCCGCCGGCTCAAGACCGAACGCTATCGTGCCGGCGGTCCCAGCCGCCTGGGGTTCGAGGCCGACAACGCTCGTCGCGCCCGTCTCGAGCGCCCGCATGTCCAGCGTCTCGACGAACACGTAGGAGGGGCCGTCGTACATGGCCGGATCGCCGGAGAAACGCGGATCCTGCAAGAACAGAATTCCGCCATTTCCGATATTGAGCGTTCCGACGCCGCATGAGCTCAAGTCAGCGGCGTCGCCCTCCGGGAAGCTTTCGGGCAGGCACGTCGGCGTAATGATTCCGTCAAACGTCGTCTCGTCGTCCTGGACGTTGATCTCGTCGCCGTCCTGGATGGCGATATTGCCGTAGATGTTGCCGCCGAGCAGGTTGACGATCGTCTTGTTCGATGCACCCAGGACATTGTTGTCCGGATTGCCGGCCACGTTGATCGCGAGCCCGCGATGCCATGTCTCGCCGCCGTCGACTGACTGGCGGACGATGATGTCACCCGAATTATTGATGGTCAGCACGTCGTCGGGTGACGGCGTCGCAAGATCGTTGGAGAGGGCGGCGATGCCCATGGCGATCGCCGTCCGGCCGTTCTCAGCGACGGCATCCACATTGATCGATCCCGAATTGGTGATCGTCATATTGTTGACGCCGCCCATCACCAGGATCCCAGTCGCAAAGGCCGAACTGCCACCGAACGTGACGGTCGTTTTTGTGGTGCCGGTCCCGATGACGGTCGATGACGTTACGCCTGACGCGAACGCGGCGGCGTTAATCTCTCCCGAATTCGTCAGCGCACCGCTCACGGGAGTGGCGCCGGATCCGTTCGGCGCGTTGTTCACATAGATTGCACGCGCCTGCGCAGTGGCCCTGCCCGGAGCGATGGCGCTCGCGTTGATGTTAAAAACGCCACTGTTGTCGATTATCACATTGAACGCCCCACCTCCCGCGAATGCCTGCTCGCCGCGCGCGCTGGCGATGGCGGAGCCGATCACCGCGTCGACTTTCGCCGCCACGTTGAGGTTGATCGATCCGCTGTTGGTAAAGGTTTCCATCGCGGTCATCGTTGCATTGTTGGTCTGTGCGACACCCTTGCCGATAGCGAAGGCGATGGCACGGCCGTCGGCTTCCGTGCCGTCGGGCCCAACTTCCGCGGGAGCGCTCGCGACGGCGATTACACCAATGTTGAGCGTGCCGCTGTTGGTCAGCGATTGCTTGGCGACGCCGGCGTTGGCGCTTTGACCGAGGCCAATCGCAATAGCGCTCGCAGAAGCAAAGCCGCCCAGCAACTCCGACCCGGGCGACCCCGTCACCGTGCCACTGGCCACAGCCGTCGCGTTGGCAATTATGTTCACCGTCCCGGCGTTGGTCATCGTCTGCACCGCGCTCACGGCTGAGGCGTCCTGATTCATCGCACCAATTGCATGCGCGCCCGCGAGAGCTAGCGGCCGCCCGGCTGCCTTACCCTGAGCGGCAAGTGAGACGTTGCCGTCGTTGGTCATGAACTGGGTCGCCTCGGACGCGCCGGCATATTGCGCCATCGCGTCGTAGGCACTCGCCAACGCCAGTGCGCCGATGCCGCCGCCTGTCGCCGTGGCCTTGGCCGCGACCGCGATGCTCCCCTCGTTGGACATTGCTTCGGTTAGCGACGTGGCACCGGCGGTCTGCATCATGCCATGGCCGGCGAAGGCGCGTGCTACGGCGCTTTCTGCTCCGTCCGCGGCGGCATTGCCGCTTACGGCGATGGTGCCGGAGTTGACCGCCACCAATGCCGCATCGGCCGCAATGGCGGACTGTGTCGCCCCTTGCGCGAGCGCGAACGCGAACACTCCTGGCCCCGAGATCGTCGTGCCTACCGCCCCGCCGGTCGCGACCGCTGTCGCCGCGATGCCGATACTCCCGCTGTTGATGAGTTTGAGCGAGGCAACGCCCCCGTCGATGGCGCTAGCGAATTGATGCACTGCATGCTCGATCATTACGGTCGCCTGCGCGAAGCCGCTGTCGCCATGCGCACTTGCCGCACCGTCGATTAGGACGTCCCCGGTGTTGGTCAGGCTCGCATTGGCGGGACCGCCGCCGATAGCGACCACCGTCTGGAAAAAGGCCTTTTCGACCGTAACGCTCGCGAACGCCGTGTCGCCCTCGGCAACCGCATCCGCACCGATGGAGATCGAGCCGTTGTTGACCAGATCGACATCGGCATTTCCCGCAAAGCCGAAGGCGACCTCGCCCATGACATTAGTGTTCGACGCGTGCGCGCTTGCGAAATTGGGTCCGGCGGCATGGGCGATCGCGGTAATATTGACGGTCCCATCGTTGGTCATGTCCACAGAGGCATCACCGCCTGGGCCGGCGAACGCCGAATTCACGAGCGCGTTGAAGAAGAAGGCAGTCGCGAAAGCCGAATTGGTCGCGCCCGCATCCGCATTCGCCGAGAGCACGATCGAGCCGGTGTTTGTCAGATCCGCGACCGCATCGCCGCCCGTCGCAAACACGAATTGGTTCACGCCCGGCCCGCCAAATGCCTTGGCATTTGCGATCACCGACCCGTTCGCGTCCGCGTTCGCGCTGATTGTGATGTCGCCACTGTTGTCGAGCGCGCCACGCGCGCTGCCGTTTATCGCCAAGGCGGACTGGAAGACTCCGCCGGCGAACAGCGCGCCTCCGGCAAGCGCCGTCGCTTGTGCCACAAGGCCGGTCGCGTGCGCATTGGCAACCACATCGATGCTACCGCTATTGTCGAGGATCGCGAGTGCGCTGCCGGTCCCCGCATGCGCGATGTCGTAAATGCCGGTGACGGCGATCGCGACGACTTCCGCGTTGGTCGTCCCCTTGGCGGTGGCGTCGGCCTGAACCAGCACTGTTCCGCTGTTGACGATCGCGGCGGTTGCGTCGCCGGCGCCGACACCTGTGGCCCGCGCCACCATTGCGCCGGCGGCAACTCCCACCGCGATCGCCGTGTGGCCGCCAGTGGCATTGGCTGCGCCGGAGATGGTCAGCTCACCATTGTTGATGAGAGAGACGCTCGCATCACCGTTCGCCGCTACGGCTTGGGCGGCAAGGCCGGACAGCGCCGCAGCGCTTGCCCGCGCCACACCGGATCCGACGGCGTGCGCCTGCGCCGCAACGGTCAGTGCACCGTCATTGGTCATCGTCACCGCTGCGTCGCCGGCACCAGTCACCGCCGCAAGGCCGTTGACGCCAAACGCGAAGGCGCTGGCAAAGGCGATGTCCGATACGGCCCCTCCTCGCGCGTCCGCTGCGGCGATCGCTTCGATTAGGATGGCGCCGCTGTTGGTCAGGTCGACTGCGGCCGTTGTGACGCCGATTGCGGACATCTGGACCGCGCGGCTGATGCCCGCACCGGCGAAGGCGCCCGTTTCGCTCGCCACCGCTTCGGCCGAAGCCTTGACATGGAGCGTCCCGAAGACCTCGATCTCGTTTGTCGCGCTGCCGCCGCTGAGAGCGAGCTGCAGGACGGCGGTGTCGATGAACGCCGTGGCCGTCGCCGTTGCGCCTTTCGCTCCCGCACTGGCCTGGATGGTCTGCACGCCGGCAACGGCGATCTCGTTATGCGCTTCGTTCACACCGCTCGCGAATTGCTCGACCGCCCCGGCTTCAGCGCATGTCGCGATCTCGGCGCAAAGCACTTGCGCCGATGCGACTGCCGGCCCCCCGGGATTGCTGACCTGATCGACAGTGCCGAACACGGCGTCTGGATCGCCCGCCGCGATTTCGTAAAGGTTTATCGCGATCGTCCCCACATCTTCCTGCCGGACGCCTTCGACCGTCGTCGCTGCGGCAGGGGCACTGAACCCCGTCCCGATCGCCATCACCGAAACGCCAGCGGCGAGCAGCCGCATCCGAGCAATTTTCATGAATGAACCCCTGTTCAACGCTACGCCACACCCCGCAGGGGGAAGGCCATCAGACAGGAACCGAGCTAGCCAAAGTAAAATCGTGACTCAATTGTGACGCGGCCGAGCGTCTTTCCTTGGTCGACGAACGAACGCTCCTCCGCGACGGACAGTGACCAGGCGCGATCAGTTGAGACTAGCCTTCTTCCCCCCGCAACTGTGCTGTCCGAGTGCAGTGTTGAGCTCGCCCCGCGGTTTTGGCGATGCTCGAAGGTCATTTTTCAGACTTTCCTCATCTCATGCTCATGCCTCTCGTCCTGATTGCGTTCAAAACAGAACGAGCGTTCACAGGGGCAGGATTATGATTGGATCGAGCGAAAGCCGAGCTTACGGCGCAGGGGTTGCCGTCGCTGTCCTAACGTCACTTCTGACGGTGTGGACCACAGTCGTTCGCGACGACGGTAACGGCATTGGCTTCTTTATGCTGGTCATGGCGGCTGTGGTCGGCGGGTTCTCCGCCGGGTTTCGGCCCGCAGGCATGGCGCGAACCATGATCGGCGTAGCGATCATGCAGCTGCTGCTCGGCCTGGCCATTGCAACTGCGCCGTCGACCGCAAGTTTGCCGGATGGCTCGTTCCAGGCTTTGCTGTTCAGCGGCTCCTTCGCGGCGCTGTGGTTGATAGCGGCAGGATTGTTCCGCGTTGCGACGAAGAAATCTCACGAGGCCGCCGAGGCACATTGAGCCTTCATTTCCCGGCCTAGAGAAGGCCCGCGCAGCTAGTTGCAGATCGTGGGAGTGGAAGGGCCGTGACCATCAGAATAGCAGTCGCCTGCCGCCGCGTCGGCTCGATTGGCGGTCCTCAGCGCTGCCGCAAGCGCCACACTCAATCCGACGATCACAATAACGGCTACTGTCTTCCTGATCATCGCGGCACCCTTACGCCCTAAGTGGCGCATCGCTTGTTGCACGAGATGCCTTAATGTCTGCTTTCGACCTATTGCGGAGAACGCTCGGTCTAACTCAGTCTCTTGCCTTCAGATTGACCGGCGGGTGGAATCCGGGCCGTCGCCAGATTGCGTTCGGCGGTTCCTCCTCGTCCGGCACGGCAAAATCGACGTAGCCGAAATAGGTCGCGATCAGGCGGCCGTCGCCCTCTGTGACGGCCGTACGGCCATGCATGAAGCGGCTGTTATCGAGGATCAGAAGGTCTCCGCGCTGCCACTCGATCGGGGCTGTTAGCCGGTCGCCAATCTGTTTGACGATCTGCAGCCACTCGTCCGGCACGGGCGTTCCGTCATCGAGCTGGGGAAATGTGCGACCTCGGAGAAAGCGGGCAAACAGCAGGAAGTTGCCGAAGGCCAACTCGTCAGTGAACATCGGACGATGGAGCAAGGGGCGGGTAAATATGCGCGCAACCTGCCCCCCCACACGCTCGAAGCGATACGGACAATCAGGTGGCGGATCGGCAAGTGCCGCATCGTCTGGCTCTGAGACGCCCAACCAAAATTGCAGCTCCTCTACTCGGGCCGCCTGCATATACTTGAGCCGGCGGCTCGCCAATTTCTCCCTGAGATCGGCAGGAAGATCTCGAACGATCGCTACGCCGTCGCAGATGGTCGTGGCGCCTCCTGTCACCGGAGGGCTGACGCAATAGAAAAAGCAGGTATCCGGCCTCCACGGCTCGCGAGAGAGTTCGGGATGGAGCGGAAAGGCCCCCGTTCCGAGACTGGCCGATTGGATGTCCTGTGCGCGTCCAAGCGTTACGCGGTTCCGGCTCTCGTTATGAATGGCGACAGGGCAAAGATCGACGGCCAATTGACGAAATTCCTCGAGGTCGCTGGAAAAGCCCCTCAAGAGCAGCGCGCCATGCTCCTTATAAAGCTCGCGCATGCTTTCCCTGCTCACCGAAGTCAGCTTTTCGTCCGCGTCCGCGTCGAGGCGAACATACGGACGCTTCACGGTGGGGAGGGATGTGCGGGTCAACGGCCTCACCGAACTCAGTGGGAGTTCCACCTTATCGATAGCAACTGCGCGCGCCCCCTACCATAGCTCCTCGAATGCCCGCGGCTTAGGTTCGTTTTCGCTTCATGCATGGCGATTGACGGGCGAACATCCGATTTCGCCCATCGCGGACCTTCGACGTTTACTCTCTGGAAGCACCCCCGTGCTACGCCCATCGCCGCTGGCGAAAATATGATGGCAAACTCCCTCCCTTCTCCTGAAGATAATCCTCATGCGGACCGTCGCGTCTATCCGCGGGTCGAGGTGGCGCTACCAGCGTTCCTTCAGGCCAACGGAGAACGTCATTCTGTCCAGCTTCTCGATATTTCTGCGGGCGGAGCGAAGCTGGATTGTCCGGCGGATCTGCCAAGCGGAACGGCAGTGATCCTTGACTGCGGAACGCTCTGCCGTGCGGCGGTGGTCAGATGGCAAAGCCCCGGGATCGTGGGTCTTTGCTTCGACGGCGAGCTCGATGCGCGGGAGGTTTCCGCCCTGACCGACCGTTCAAGAGCGCTCGCGGCCTGGAGGAAGGAGCGGGAATAGTCCCTCCCGGCGCGGTATCCGGCCGATCAGCGAAGGTGCGCTTTCCACCCAAAGCCGACATCCGACCTTCTACCCATTGTCGAAATTCGCGTGTCGAACGATGATGTGCTTGTGCGTAGTCAACAGCCACGCCCGGTCCGCAACGTCGGAGTCAGTCTTTGAGCAAAGCTGCAGTCTACGGTTCGAGGGTAGAGGACACCGCCAGCCAACATCCGACCCTGGTAATTGCGGCATCGTCGCTCGGCACGGTTTTCGAGTGGTATGACTTCTACCTCTACGGACTGCTCGCAACGATCCTGTCGGCTCAGTTCTTCTCGGGCGTCAACGATACGACAGGGTTCATCCTCGCGCTTGCCGCCTTCGCGGCAGGCTTCGCCGTGCGACCTCTCGGAGCGATCGTGTTCGGCCGCATTGGCGATCTCGTCGGTCGCAAGAACACCTTTCTCGTGACGATGGCCCTCATGGGCGTTTCCACCTTCATGGTCGGTCTGCTGCCGAGCTACGCGAGCATCGGCCTGGCGGCGCCGGTGCTCCTCGTCGCATTGCGGCTGCTGCAGGGTCTCGCGCTTGGTGGTGAGTACGGCGGCGCGGCGACCTATGTCGCCGAACATGCGCCGGAAGGCCATCGGGGGCTCCACACGAGCTTCATCCAGACTACGGCGACTCTCGGACTGTTCGCTGCGTTGCTAGTTGTGATCGCAACGCGGACGATCATGGGCGAGGAGGCCTTTGCCGATTGGGGCTGGCGCGTGCCCTTCCTCGTCTCGCTCGCGCTGCTCGCGGTCTCTTTGTGGATCAGGCTGCAGCTCGAGGAGAGTCCCGTCTTTCGAAGAATGAAGGCCGAAGGCACGACGTCACATGCGCCGCTCACCGAAGCCTTTGCGAAATGGCCAAACCTGAAGCTGGTGCTGATCGCGCTCTTCGGAGCGGTCGCCGGTCAAGCGGTCGTCTGGTACACGGGCCAGTTCTATGCGCTGTTCTTCCTCGAGAAGATGCTTCGCGTGGATGGCGCAACGGCGAATATCATGATTGCGATCGCGCTGGCGATCGGGACTCCCTTTTTCCTCTTTTTTGGCTGGCTGTCGGATCGCATCGGGCGGAAAAAGATCATTCTCGCCGGCTGCCTGATCGCTGCCCTCACCTACTTCCCATTGTTCAACGCGCTTTCGAAAGCCGCGAATCCGGCGCTTCATGCCGCGCAGGCACGCGCTCCCGTCGTGGTCATCGCCGACCCGGCGGATTGCTCCGTCCAGTTCGACCCGATTGGCAAGAACAAGTTCGATCGGAAGTCATGCGATATCGCCAAGGCGTCCTTGGCCAAGGCAGGGGTAAGCTATGCGGAAGAGCGTGCGCCAACGGGAGAGCCCGCGCTCTTGCGTGTCGGCGATACCGTGCTCCATGTGCCCGACCCGCGCTCATTGCCGGCCACGGAACGCGCTGGCGCGATCAAGGCATTCCAGGCGGCGGCGGCGACTGAGCTAAGATCAGTCGGGTATCCGGAAAAAGCGGACCCAGCGCAGATCAACAAGCCGGTGACCGTCGCGATCCTGACGCTGCTCGTGATCTATGTGACCATGGTTTACGGACCAATCGCCGCATTATTGGTCGAGCTTTTCCCGGCGCGTATCCGCTACACGTCGATGTCCCTGCCTTACCACATTGGAAACGGCTGGTTTGGCGGCTTCCTGCCCACCATCGCATTCGCGATCGTCGCCGCGACCGGCAACATCTATTCAGGTCTTTGGTACCCTGTGATCGTCGCCACGCTTACGGTCGTAATCGGCGCATTACTCCTGCCGGAAACTCGCGGCCGACGTGTGGACGTCTGATTGACCGGCAACGCAAGCCATCAAGCGGAGCTCAGATGAGGGAATCGGGAACGAAGGTGTTCGTCGCCACGTCATAATAGCCATCGAAGAAATCGATACGCTCAACGCCAATGAGGGTGTCTTGCCCGCCGAAGCCATTGTCGTCGGTGAGAACGGTAGAGCCGTTCGGCCCAGCGGTGATTGCGAATTCATCGAAGAAGCCGCCGACGCTGACAGTGTCGATCCCGCCTCCTCCGTCGATCTGATCATTGCCCGCTCCGCCATCGATCCAATCGTCGCCTGCATCCCCAAAAAGAAAGTCGTCACCGTCCCCACCGAAAAGGACGTCTCCATCTAACCCGCCGTGGATCGTGTCATTTCCAGTTCCGCCATCCAGAAAATCGGCGCCCCCGTTGCCGTTGAGGCTATCGTTGCCGGCTTCGCCAGATACCGTGTCGGAGCCCGCACCAGCCGACACTTGATCGTTGCCGTCGCCGGCCCGAAGGTCGTCGTTGCCGTTCCCGCCAAGGATATTGTCGTTTCCGCCAAGCCCCAGATAGGTGTCGTTACCACCCAGAAGGTCGATGGTGTCGGCGTTCGCCGTGCCCACAATGAGATCGTCGCCGGCGGTTGGCGGAGGCGATGGAGGCAAGAAATCAGCAATGCTGAAGGTGCCGTCGGCGAACTGAAGGAACTCGACGTTGGTCAGAGTATCGGTGCCATCGCCGCCTCCGCCGATCTGCTGAACGGTTGCGGTCGCAAAGAAGGGATCGAGGAAATAAGACGCATCCACGGCGATGATGTAATCGGTGTGGTTGCCGCTAAACACAGCAGTATCCTCACCGATATTGCCATCGATGGTGTCGTCGCCGGCACCCCCGCTGAGTGTATCGTTGCCCTCCCCAGAAAAGATGAGATCCGCGCCGCCGTTGCCGAACACAATGATGTCGTCTTGAGTGAAAATATGGTCGGCGCCCGCCGTTACCTGTTCAGCGGCGTCACTGCCGATGAATGTCGTTATGCCCCCGGTTTGAAAACTTTCGATGCCAGTGAAGGTGAACAGCGTGTTACCGCTGGCATCCACTAACGCTCCGGTAGCTGCATTGAGGACGCCTTCGTCACCGAGCTGCAGTATGAGAAGGTCAGAACCATCTCCGCCGTCGATCTCACCAGTGAGCTGGTCAATGTTGTCCACGACGATTAGGTCGGAACCCATTCCACCGAAAACGTGATCGTGCCCGTCAGCAAAAATGACGTCGTCGCCCTTATCGCCATACAGATAATCGACGGCGCCGTTGAAATCGCCGAATAGGAAATCGTCGCCAGTTCCACCGTTGACGATTGCACCACCCGCACCGGCGCTGAGATCGTCGTCCCCGCCGGTACCGTTGATCGGTTTCGAAATGCCGAGGAACGCAGCCTCGGAATAGGTGACCTCACCGCTGAACTGCACCTGGAAAACAGGTGTACTCGACCCCTCGTAATAAGACAGGGTCGTCACATCAGTGGTCGGGTCGTATTTAAAAACGGCCTGAAGGCTGCTGAACGAAGGCTTGTACGTCGACTCGAGGGAAGCCGCTCCGAGCGCCGTAAGGTCCACCTTGTCGCCCTGTGCCGCGCTGAAGTCCTTGATAAGGTCGGCGCTCGCGCCCCTGGAGTCATCGAAGCGCAGATACCTGAACGTATCCGCGCCTGAGCCACCTGTGAGGGTGTCTTTGCCCCCGCCTCCGACCAGGATGTCGTTGTCTTCGTTGCCGAAGAGGATATCGTTTCCGGAAAGGCCGTACAGGGTGTCGTTGCCCATTTTGCCAGAGATCGTGTCGTCGGCGGCCGTACCCTTGATCGTCTCGGAAGCACTCGTGCCCGTCTTCGTCGCCATGAACAGATCTCCCGTGCACCGGCTAGATACTACGAAGTGCAAAGCCGCCGGTGACGGGCGCTCTGCAGGTCGTCCAATTTCTCTTTTGTTTCTTATGCCTAGCCCGATTGCAATAGACGGAAGTTAGCAGCTTGGACGAACAAAAGCGTACTCGGCCGCAGGGCTGGCGTGCTCGCCAGAAACTTCGAAAAGCGGGCTCGAAGCGGAGCCTCGAACGATAATGACCAGCGATCGCCCGATCGACCCCTGCCACCTTCCCCTTTCGACCCATTGCGGACATTCCCCACTCGCAATTACAAGTCGCTATGGGCGTTCAGGGAAGCTGCCACTGCGGCAACGTGCGGATCGAGGTGCCAAGCAAGCCCGAGTGGGTTGCAGATTGTAACTGCTCCCTCTGTCGACGGCTCGCATGGCGTGTCGCCTATTTCCCGCCGGACCAGGTGCGCATTTCAGGCGAGACGACAGCCTATGTCTGGGGCGATCGAATGATCGGCATTCACCACTGTCCAATCTGCGGCTGCGGCACCCACTGGCAGACTCTTGGAGAAGACTTCGGCAAGATGGGCATCAATGCACGCTTGCTCGACGATTTCGATGAAAGCACCGTCGAGGTCAGGAAGTTCGACAATGCGGGTAATTAGGCCCGGGCGCTAACGTCCGCTTTCGACCTCGAGGCCACACGCAACCAGGTCCGTCGTCCTTCGTTGCGAAGCAAACGGCAGAGGAGAAAGGGTGTGCCCGAACAGACTTACCACGGCGGGTGTCACTGCGGCCTGGTGCGATATTCGGCGGCGCTGAACTTCGACAATGGCAGCATTCGTTGCAATTGCTCGCTGTGCAGCAAGTCCCGCGCCTGGTTTTCCTTTGCTCCCGAAGAAGAATTTCACCTCGAAAGCGGGGAAGACAAACTGATCACGTACCGGTGGACTCCGCCCGGCAAGACAGAGCCGAACTTAAGCTATCACATCTGCTCTCAAGTGCGGCGTTCGCACGCACGCCGATGGCATCGGTCCTGGCGGCGCTCGGACTGTTGCGGTGCAGGTCGCTACACTCGATGATGCTGACCCCGACGTACTTGCCCAAGGCATCCACTACGTTGACGGTCGTCACGATCATTTCGACCGTGAGCCCGCGGACACGCGCCTGCTCTGATCGCCCGCTTTTCCGCCATAGCCGACGCTCTCCGTGTCAGCGAGCACGCATCTCACAGGCCATTTGACATGACCACAACCTCTCGCCGCGGCACTAAGGGACTGCGCCAATTTTTGAATGCTGAGCAGCAGCGCGATTGGATAGAAGGCAAAGCGAACTTGCGCGACGCCGACGAACGCTCGGAGTCCCTGGAACTGCGATTCAAATATGCCGCGCGGTTTGAGAAGCTGCTTGGTCGCCCGCAGGCACAAGAAGTCCTGGAGATTCTCAGCCTCTACGGCCAAAACTGCGTGCCCATCCCGCGCAAGACCGAACGTCGCTATTGGTCGGTTTCGTGTCTGCCGTCGACCTCCGATAAGCCGCTCGTCCGAGTCAATGCGAGCTGGATGGAGCTTTTCACGCTCTATGCGCAAGGCGCTGGAATCCGCGCCAGATTCATCGTGCATCTTTCGGATTTCACCACGGACCAATCGGCCGCGCAGGGCCATGTGGACGAGCCTTTCCTCAAGGGCTGCGTCAAGACGCCGGAAGCCGTCGATTACTTCTTCCCGCGCGGCGAAGACATTTTCGGAATCAACGTGCGGGGTTCCGACTCCATCCGCAAATTCCTTGCGAGCGGCCGCGTCCTGCACGCCATTCGGACTTTCAATCTGACGCACATGAACCGAGGTCGGAACGCTTACCAGTCGAGCCACTGCTACAGCGTGGCGGATTACATGCTGGCCGATTGAGTGAATCGGGAAATTCCCGTCCATGCGGACCTTAGGGCTCAGTCCATCCTTGCGGCCGCCTTACCCGTTGCGCGCGTTCGTTTGGCAATGCAGAGACCGCCCCATCACGAACGAATTGTCCAAAACCTGTTGGGAGCGATCATTGCACACCGGTCATGAGCAGTTCGATCTGGTCCTATCCTATCCTCAATGGCAGGGATCGGGACGTCCGCAGAATCTGCGCAGGGGTGCGCAAGCTGCGGCCGAGATCTGCGCGCGATACGGCCCACTCGTCGATGTTGCCGATGCTGGCGATGGTGAAAACAGGGACGGGGTGAACCGCTGGACCGCGATACTCGAGCAGTTCCTGTCCGCCCAGGCTATCCTCGATGAAAGGCGACCCAGGCGCATTCTGACGGCCGGTGGCGATTGCGCCTGCGACATCGCCGTTATCAATTATCTGCACCACCAATATCCCGATCTCACGGTCATCTGGGTCGACGCCCATCTCGACGCGAATACCACCGGCACCTCGCCCAGCGGGAACTTCCACGGGATGCCCGTGGCGGCGATCATGGGTTCAGCGCCCCCCGAGCTCCGGCCGCTGCTATCGGCCGCGCTTCCGGCTCCGCAATTCCGCTATGTTTCGGCCCACGTGGGCGACGAGGGGGATTGGAACTTTCAACGGGAAAACGGTCTGTCGTGGTTGGGTGAGGACGAGAGGCCAGCTGGGCCGATCCACATTCACTTCGATCTCGATGCACTGAACCCTGCCGAGTTCCCCCACGTCGCCTATCCGGACGGCGAGTTGTCCGTCGATGCGGCCCTTGCGCTGGTGCGTGGTGTGGCTGGTTCTGGGACCTTGGTCGGCCTTACGATCACCGAGTTTGCCCCGGTCGACGAAGAAAAGGCGAGTGCGGGGAGCCGCTTCATAGATCAATTGTGCGGAGCCGCCGTTGCGACGTGAAGACCTCCAGAGAGACGGGGTTCAGCGCTGCTGATGACTGAGAGAACCATCTCCGGCGGCGTCGTTCATGATCTTCCCGGGGATCTGGAAGACGCTCTGAAACTCGATCCGGAAGCACTGGCGACCTGGGAGGATATCACCCCGCTGGCCCGCAACGAATGGATCTGCTGGATACAATCCGCCAAAAAGTCGGAGACCCGGCACAAGCGCATCGATTGGGGTTGCTCAAATCTGAGGGATGGAAAGCGCCGTCCCTGTTGCTGGCCGGGATGCACCCACCGTTAGCCGCTTTGATCACGACCGTGTCGTAGGGCGAGCCAGACCGCGGCTGCTACTCCAGGTGTAATGTTCGAATATGCGATGAGGCAGACGCTACTTCTGCCATGGAACTGCCGCGTGGCGGAGACGGAGGGATTCGAACCCTCGGTACGGGAATACCCCGTACGGCGGTTTAGCAAACCGCTGGTTTCAGCCACTCACCCACGTCTCCGGAAGCGGCCCGAGAGCGGTGGCCTATATAGAGCCGATTTCCAGGCATCAACCGGAACGGCGGCTATTTCGGAAACACGTCCAATCGCATGTCGAGTCGCATCGCCTCGTCCGGCTCGAGGACGCGCATCCCGAGTGCCGGCCATTGGTCTTCCGGCGCATTCAAAGCCGCATTGGCGTGGGTCACCGGTTCGGCGACGAAGATCCCACCACTCAGACGGGGAATAGAGCTGGAAGAAACCGGCCTCGGGCGAGGAGAGGCGAACCCCGTAGGGCCAGCTTGGATCGCTGATCCGAGCCTCGCCGTTCCAGTCGCCAAAGCCATTATCGAGGTCCTGTCCGCAGACGAGCCGATCCTGGAGATCGTAGCGGCCTTCCGCACGCACTCTCTCTAACGGAAGTACATGTTCGTCGATCGTCCACACATGCTTCACCAGCGTGTCGATGCGCGTATCCGGCCCGCACGGGAAGTAAGGATGGAATCCGAGGCCGCATGGCATCGGCTCAGCCGACGCGTTGCGGCATGAAAGCGTCGCGGAGAGACCGTCTTCGTCAACCGCAAAGTCTTGCCGAGCTTCATAATCCCAAGGCCATTCCCCTCGTTCATGCAGGTAGGTGAGGGTCGCCGTTCGCTCAGTCGACGCTTCAACCTTCCATGGGTTCAACCAGCCTTGCCCGTGCAGCGGACTTGGGTCCCCCGCCATATTCGGCGCTAGCGTCACCTCTCGACCGCGAAAGATGAATCGGCCGCCGCGGATGCGGTTCACATAGGGCACGAGCGGGAAGGACGAGGCCTCGAGCACGTTTTGGCTTTCACTGTTGCATTTGCGCAATATCGGCCGACTGGAATCTCCGTCGATCCACGAGAAGTCGAAAATACTCCCGCCAATTGAAGGATTTAGCACGAGCCGGATCTTGCCGGCAGCGAGAGTGACGGCAGTCTCGGTGGTCATTTCTGCACCTCGGCTGTCAAAATTATTCACAGGGCCGAAACTTCCCTGGGGATAATCAACCATTTGTCATTGCGCGCAGAATCGCGCGAGCGGTATTTAACGCCCCGGGCCGGGGAGGGTCGCGAAGTGAGTAGGCGAGTCAAAGAGTTTGTCGATATCGCGGACCATGTGTCCCTCGACGAGCTGATCCAGAAATTGGTCGAAGTGCGCGAAGGCCTTCCGGAAGATGCGGAAGCTGAACTGAGGCTGCGCGGCGACGACGTGTTCGGACGCCGGGTCACCATCACCTACTTCCGTGCGCAGACAGAAGAAGAGGCGGAGTGCGAGCGCCGCTACACCGAGGAGCAGCGTGACGCGAAGGAACGTGAGCTCGAGCGGCTGCAGCAGGAGCTAGGCGTCGTCTGCTACTCAGCTCCGGGATCGAAGGATAAGCTCAGGATCGTCGCCTGACGCCATTCAGGCCCGGCGAAACTTCAGCGCCAGGCCATTCATGCAGTAGCGCAAACCCGTCGGCTTCGGCCCGTCCTCGAACACGTGGCCGAGGTGCCCGCCGCATCGCGAGCACAACACCTCCGTCCGCGCCATCATCATGCTGCGATCGGTCCGGGTGACGATTGCGTGAGTCAGCGGCCGCCAGAAGCTCGGCCAGCCCGTCCCGCTGTCGAACTTGGTCGACGAACCGAACAGCGGCTGGTCGCACCCCGCGCAAAGGAAGACGCCTTTGCGATGCTCTTTATCGAGCGGACTGGAAAACGGCCGCTCCGTCGCGGCTTCGCGCAGGACCGCATAGCGCGCAGGGCCGAGCAATTGGCGCCACTCGGCGGGAGTATGGTTCACCGGAAAACGCAATGCCGCGCCCGCGCCGCTCGTCCGCCCGAGCAGCAACAGTGATATGGCGCCAGCGCCTGCGAGACCGAGAAAGGCACGTCGGTCGTTCATGGGTGCGCTGTAGCGGGCCGATCCTGAACGAATCCATGCGCATAGGGACGAGCGGCGGATTCACGCCGCCGGACGCGCGAGCCTCCGGACTCGAAGCGGCGCGGAGCCGGCCTCCTCACCCATCTGCTCGCCTGATGCGGGCTCATGCATGGTCATGAGCGAACTCATCAGCAACTCATCTGCGCTCGAACAGACGCCGAGCACGAGCGCCTCGTCGCAACCCTCGTCGGCGATATAGGCATGGCCCATGTTCGAATCGATGTAGATGCCCTCGCCAGCGTGGAGCGTAACGGGGTCGTAGAATTCGGTGTGCACAACGATGCTGCCTTCGAGCACGTGAATATATTCCTCGCCCGAGTGCCGGACGAGATCGCCGAACTCGCTTAGGGACTTGGCGCGGATGCGCGTCAGAATGGGGATCATCCGCTTCCGCCTGAGCTCGGTGCAGAGATAGTAATAGTCGTAATTGGGTGTCGTCACCCGGACCGATTCGTCCATCTTTCCGATGCTGCGCCGTGCGGTGACGCCCTCGTCGGCCGGCTCGCTTTCGGCGAATAGTTCGGAGATCCGGATGTTCAGCCTTTGGCTGAGCTGGAGCAGCTTGTCGTACGTCAACGTAAGTCGATCGTGCTCGACCTTGGACAGAGTCGAAACCGGAATGCCGCTCCTCTCGCTCATTTCCTTCAGCGTCCAGCCGCGGTGATTGCGAAGGTCGCGGAGAATGCGTCCGAGAGTGGGATGCGCGCTCATCCGCCCTTCCGCCGCCCCACATTTGACAATTTTCCGATCAGGATCATTATGTCTCACTCAGGCGTTTAGGCGCATGATAAGGCCAGATTGCCCGGTGGGGCAAATCAGCCAGAAATAGGGGAGAGGAACATGCGGAAAGCGGCTGCATTTGTCGCGACGATTCTCGGGTTAGCGTTCCTATCTGGCGCGATCGCGCAAACGACTCAACCGACTTTGGTCCCGACGCCCAAGGTCACTCTCGCACCCAATGCGGTCACGGGCGAACAGCAAACTGGAGTGCATCCGCTTACCAAGGACGACGTCGACGCCTGGCTCGACGGCTTCATTCCTTATGCGACCGGCAAGGGCGACATACCAGGCGCGGTCGTGGTGGTCGTGAAAGATGGGCAGATCCTGACCTCGCGCGGCTACGGCTATGCCAATGTCGCCAAGAAGACGAAGGTCGATCCGGCGACCACCCTCTTCCGCCCGGGCTCCGTATCGAAGCTCTTCACCTGGACCGCGCTCATGCAGCAGGTCGAGGAAGGCAAGGTCGACCTGAACGCCGACGTCAACAAATATCTCGATTTCAAGATTCCCGCTTACGAGGGCAAACCCGTCACCGTCGCGAACCTCATGACCCATACGCCGGGCTTCGAGGAGCATGCGAAAGGCGTGATCACGACGGAGGAGAAGGCCAATCGGCCGTTCGATGTTCTCCTCAAACGCGCCAGCCCGGAAATCGTCTATGCGCCGGGAAGCACTCCGGCCTATTCCAACTATGGAGCCGCGCTCGCGGCCTACATTGTTCAGCGGACCTCTGGACTGCCGTTCGACACCTATCTCGAGCGCAACATTTTCGAGCCGCTAGGGATGCGCCACTCATCGTTCCGCCAGCCGCTTCCGGCCAATCTGAAGCCGTTGATGGCCGAGGGCTATATCTCCGGAAAGGATGAGCCCTACGGCTTCGAATATATCGGACCCGCGCCCGCCGGCAGCCTTTCGGCGAGTGGCGACGACATGGCTCCCTTCATGATCGCCCACCTCCAAAACGGCGAATATGAAGGGAAGCGCATCCTGCAGCCGCAAACGGCGCAGCTGATGCACTCCGCGCTCAACGTTCCGATCCCCGGCCTCAACGGCATGGCGCACGGTTTCTATCAGACCAACATCAACGGTCTTCCAGTGATCGCGCACGGCGGCGACACGGTCGCCTTTCACAGCGACCTCCACCTCTTCCTGAACAAAGGCGTCGGGCTGTTCGTGTCGATGAACAGTTTGGGCAAAGAGGGGGCAGCGGGCGCGATCCGGACCGAGTTGTTCGAGGAGTTCGCGGACCGCTATTTCCCGGCTGCTCCGGACACGCGCACTCTGCCCAAGGACCAGGCCAAAGCCTACGCCGAAAAGCTGGTCGGCGCCTATGAAAGTTCGCGCCGAGCGCACGGGACCTTCCTCTCCCTCACCGATCTGATCGGTCAGTTCAAAGTCAGCCTCGACAAAGACGGCGACCCCGTGGTTTCGGGTCTCGAATCGCTTGGCGGCTCACAGCAGAAGTGGATTCCGGTCGCTCCCAATCTGTGGCGCGCGGCCGTGGGCCACGACTTGCTCGGCGCCAAAGTCGACGGTGACAAGGTTCGCATCAGCGACAACGAGCTCGCGCCGATCATCGTGTGGGACAAGGCACCTTGGTACCGATCCTCGACCTTATTGATGCCGCTCGTTTACGCATCGCTTGCGGTGCTGCTCGTAACGGTTCTGCTGTGGCCGACTCGCGCCCTCGTCCGGCGCAAATATGCGACCAAGCTGGAGTTCGAGGGGAGGCAGTTGTGGGCCTATCGGACGAGCCGAATCGCGGCGCTCGCCATGATCGTCGCTTTGGCTTGTTGGGCGATCCTCGTGACCATGATGTTCGGAGATTTGAATAGGCTCAACGGCTCACTCGATCCGCTCGTAACCGTCATCGGCCTGTTCAGCATCCTCGCCTTCGTCGGCGGATTCGCCGTCATGGCCTGGTATGCCTACACGGCCTGGAAGTCGGGCTGGCGCTGGACGGGCAAAGTGTGGAGCATCGCGCTGCTGCTCGCGGCTGCCGTGCTGCTCTACGTTGCGCTCACCTTCAACCTGCTCAACCTGTCGACGAATTACTGATGGGAGCGCTCCGGCTCGCCCACCGCGTGGAGAGCCACCCACTTGCGGCGCCGTTCCGAATCTCGGGCTTTGTGTTCGAGAGTTCGGACGTCGTCGTGGCCGAGCTCACCGACGGTGAGCAGGTTGGGCGCGGTGAGGCGGCCGGAGTCTATTATAACGATGATGACGTCGACCACATGCTCGGCGAGCTCGAGACCTACCGCGACGCGATCGAATCCTGTGGCAGCCGCGAAGAGCTGCGCGAGTGCATGCCTAGCGGGGGTGCGCGAAACGCCGTCGACTGCGCCATGTGGGAGCTTGAGGCGAAGCGTCGCGGAACCGACGCCTGGCGGATGGCGGGGGTCGGCGATCCGCGGCCACTGATCACCACCTACACCCTCGGCGCCGAAGACCCGCAAACCATGGCGCAGGGGGCTCAGCGCTACGCGTCGGCGCAGGCGCTCAAGCTCAAGCTAACAGGTGAACTGGAACTCGACATTGAGCGCGTGAGCGCCGTTCGTTCGGCGCGCCCGGACGCCTGGCTCGGCGTCGACGCGAACCAGGGTTACACGCGCGATCAGCTCGATCCGCTCGTCGAGGCATTGGTCGAAAGCCGCGTGTCCGTCGTCGAGCAGCCGCTCGCGCGCGGCAGAGAATCGGATCTCGACGGATATCGCTGCCCAATCCCGATCGCCGCCGACGAAAGCGCGCTCGGGCTCGATGACGTTGCAGGTCTCGTCGGCCGCTTCGACATCGTCAACATCAAGCTCGACAAGTGCGGCGGCCTCACCGAGGCGCTGCTCATCGCGGAGGAAGCGCGTCGCCACGGTCTCGGCGTCATGGTCGGGAACATGGTTGGGACCAGTCTCGCCATGGCGCCGGCCTTCATCGTCGGCCAGCAATGCGACGTCGTCGATCTCGACGGTCCCACTCTTCTCCGCGAAGACCGCAAACCCTCCTGCGAATATCGCGACGGCCGCATCTGGTGCCCGGACAACGTCTGGGGATCGAGGCTCGCGGCATGAGCGCTCTCAACAGACGCAGCCTGGTCAAAGGCGCGATGGCGGCGGCAGTCCTCCCGATGATCAACCGCGGCAGCTTCGCTTTTGCCGCCGCGCCCGAGCGGCACTATTCGGCGCGCGCGATCAAAATTGTCGGGGACTCGCTGGTCATCGACATGCTCGCTCCGCTGAAGCTCGATTTCGATCCGAAATTTTTCGACAAGCCTTTCGGACCCAAGGACATCAGCGAGTTCAAGGCCTCGGGGATCACCGGCTTTCACCACAGCATCGGGATCGGCGGGCCGGGCGCAAAGACCCAGGCGCTCGACTTCCTCGCCTCCTATCAGGGCTGGGTAGGGCGCCAAGCGGATGAATTCACTCTGGTCGGAACCGTCGCTGACCTCGACCATGCCAAGGCCGAGGGCAAAGCAGCGATCATCATGGGGCTGCAGAATGCGGACCAGTTCGAGACCGCCGACGACGTCAAATATTTCTATCGCCTGGGCCTTCGCTGCGCCCAGCTTACCTACAACAGCCAAAATCTGATCGGATCCGGGTCAACCGACCGGATCGACGGCGGAGTCAGCGACTTCGGCGAGGAAATCATCAAGGCGATGAACAAGACCGGCATGCTGGTCGATACGTCGCATTGCGGCGAGCGCACCACGCTCGACGCAATCGCCCTTTCGCCCAAGCCGATCGCGATCACTCATTCCAACTGCAAAGCGATTGCGGCGCACCCGCGCAACAAAAGCGACGAGGTCATCAAGAAGCTCGCGGCCAAGGGCGGAGTCATGGGTATCAGCGGCGTGCGGATGTTCGTCAGCACCCGCGATCCAACGACCGTCGCCAACATGGCGGACCATATCGACCATGTCGTGAAGCTCGCCGGGATCGAACATGTCGGCATCGGCTCGGACGCCGATCTGAACGGCTACGACGACATGCCGCCCGACCAGTACAAGGAGCTGAAGGCGGGTTACAAGGCGAGCTACGCCTTCCGCGACAAGATCGACATCGAAGGCTTCGATCATCCGCAAAAAATCTTCGATCTGACCGAGGAGCTGATCAGGCGCGGCTACTCGGATGCGAACATTCGCCTGGTTCTGGGAGGTAATTTTCGCCGGCTGCTCGGCGCCATCTGGGAGGCGTGAAGTCCGGCATCGACTTTCGAAGGGGAGAGACATGAACGCGAAGCGATACAGGGGAAGTGCCGCTCTTTTTTCGTCGGTCGCCATATTGGCGTTGACGCTCGCAGGGCCCGCAGCCGCACAAGCGCAGCAGCAGGCACCGCAGAACGAAAGCGTCAGTGACGAAAACAGCGAGGCGATCATCGTTACAGCGCAGAAGCGTGAGGAGGTTCTGCTAGAAGTGCCACAATCGGTCACCGTCGTCGGCGGCGAAACTCTCGAGCGTCAGCAGGCGACGAATTTTCTGGACTATTTAGCGTTGGTTCCTGGCCTCAGTGTCGAAAGCGACACTCCGGGCGAAAGCCGGATCACTTTGCGGGGCGCGAACACCGGCGGCGTCGCCTCGACCGTCGCAGTGTATATGGACGAGGTTCCGTTCGGATCGAGCACGGGTCTTGCGAACGGGGCCATCCTGTCCGGCGACTTCGATCCGTTCGACATTCAGCGCATCGAGGTGCTGCGCGGTCCGCAAGGCACGCTGTACGGCGCGAGCTCGCTCGGCGGAGTCATCAAATATGTGTCGCAACCGCCAAAGCTGAAGCGCTTCGAGGTGAAAGCGCAGGCCGGAATTGAAGACACGAAAGGCGCGGGAAAGCTCGGCTACAACACAGCGGCAATCGTCAACGTGCCGCTTGGAGACAAGGCTGCGATCCGGGTCGATGGCTTCCTCCGCAAGGATGGGGGTTACATCGATTCGATCGGCAACAACCCGCTTCTGAGCCTGCTCACGGGTGAGGAGATCGGAAGCACCCTAATCGCCAAGGATATCAACACCAAAAAGAGTTATGGCGGCCGAGCGTCGCTGCTGCTCCAGGCAACGGACGATCTGTCGTTTCGGCTAACGGCATTCGCGCAGAATCTGAATTCCGGCGCGGATAGTGTGTTCGAAGTCGATCCGGAAACGCTGAAACCGCTCTATGGGGGACTGGTCCAGTCGCGCTATCAACCCGAACCGACGCACGTCAGATATCGCGTCTACAGCGGCACCGTCGATTGGGACCTTGGTTTCGCCAATCTCCTGTCGTCCACGTCATATTCCACGTTCAGTGAGAAGTTCACGACCGACGCCAGCTTCCTGCTCGCGCCGCTGATCAATTTGGTCGCCAACCTCGGGCCCGACGCTCCGCTCCTGGGATTGCCCGTCATCGCCGATCCGGCCGTCACCCGTCCGCTCGGAGTCATGCTCTTCCAGACGACGGCAACCGACAAATTCAGTCAGGAGGTGCGGCTGTCGTCCCCCAACAACGAGACATTCGAATGGCTCGCGGGCCTGTTCTACACGCACGAAAAATCCAAGATCGATCCGCAGAACTATTTTGCGACCGAGTTCGGGACGTCGACGATCGCCACGGACGTCGCACAGATCGCGCAGATCTTCCTTCGTTCGAAGTACAAGGAATATGCCGGGTTCGCGAACGTCACCTGGCACATGACTCCGCGGTTCGACCTGACGCTCGGCGGCCGTCTCGCCCACAATAAGCAGAACGCGAACCTGCTCATCAACTCCGACCTCTTGGGCAATGCCGAGGGAACCGACCTCAATTCCTCGGAGACGGTGTTCACCTACTCGGTCGCGCCGCGATACGAGATCAGCGACCATGCCTCGCTCTATGCGCGGGTCGCTTCCGGTTATCGGCCGGGCGGACCGAACGTCATTCCTGCCGGCGCGCCGCCGGACACTCCGCGCACCTATGATGCGGACCGCGTCACCAGCTACGAAGTCGGAGTCAAAGCGGAAGCGCCGGGACGCAAATGGTCGATCGAGGCCGCGGCCTATCATATCGACTGGAAAGACATTCAGCTGTTCGCCGTCGTCAACGACACGGGCATCAATGAGAACGGCGGTAAGGCGCGCGTGAATGGGGTCGAGATTTCGACGGCGCTGCGTCCGGTCCCCGGCCTCACCATCGCCGTCAACGGTGCCTACACCGACGCCAAGCTGAAGGAGGACACGCCGCCCGCGACCGGAGGCCTCGCCGGCGATCCCCTTCCGTGGGTCCCGAAGTGGAGCGGCGCGATCAACGCCGATTACGAATTCCCGATCGGCAGCCTGAACGGCTTCGTCGGCGGCACCGTATCGCGGATCGGACGGCGCGTGGCCGATCTCAACGAGCGCAGTCCCGACGGCGGCCCCGTGAGAATTCCCGGCTACACCGATGTCGACCTGCGCGCCGGCGCTCGCCTCGATCGTTTCACGGTCGAGGTGTTCGCGCGCAATCTGCTCAACAAGCGCGGGATCACCAACGCCTTCGGCTTCGACGGGACGACGTTCCCCAATGGCGCAGCCGGAGTGGCGATCATCCGACCGCGCACGATCGGCCTCACAATCACCGCCGGCTTCGGCTCGTAACGCGAAAGGTGCAATACTGGTGTTGAATCCGAAACAGGAGGTGGGACCCGGCGAAGACCCGCTATCGTTGACGCTGCCGCAGCCCTACCTGCTGTTCCTCGGCGACACGGTCGAGCCAGGCTATGCCAAAACTGCGTTCGGGTTGCGCGACTGGGCGCGCGACCGCTGCGTCGGCGAGTTCGCCTTGCCGAGCGCGACGGTCAGCGCCGGTCTGCCAAAGCTGCGTCCGATAGAAGCGCGCGAGAAGGGTGCGCGGTCCTTGATCATCGGAGTCGCCAACTCTGGCGGGTTCATCGCCGACAGCTGGGTGCCTGCCCTGGTCGAGGCACTCGAAGCGGGGCTGCACATTATCAGCGGAATGCATGCGCGGCTGCGCGATTTGCCGGAACTCAGGGCGGCCGCCGACCGCGTAGGGCGGCACCTGATCGACGTGCGCGAGCCGCCTACGAAAATCCCAATTGCAACAGGACTGAAACGCAGAGGCAAACGCCTCCTCACGGTCGGCACGGACTGCGCGCTGGGCAAGAAATATACGGCGCTCAGCATCACTCGAGCGCTGCAACAGCGTGGCATCGACGCGGACTTCCGAGCCACCGGCCAGACGGGGATCATGATCTCCGGCCGAGGGATTCCGATGGATGCGGTCGTCGCCGACTTTGCGGCCGGCGCCGCGGAGATTCTGAGCCCGGAGGCGGACGACGACCATTGGGATGTGATCGAAGGCCAGGGTTCTCTTCTTCATCCGGCTTACTCGGGCGTGTCGTTGGCGCTGCTGCACGGAAGTCAGCCCGACGTCATCGTCGTATGCCACGACCCCACACGCGAGCGACTGCTCGGCGATGAGGAATTCGCAGTGCCGAGCGTCGAAGAGATGATCGACCTCACCATCCGCCTGGGATCCCGCACCAACGCGGCAATCCGTGTCGGCGGAGTGAGCTTCAACACCGCCACGCTCGACGAGGACGACGCGAGCGCGTTGATGGCGCGTGAGTCCGCACGCCTTGGTTTGGCCGTCGCCGACCCGATGCGCGGCGGCCCCGAGTTCGAAAGGCTGATCGATTCATGTCTCGGCTGATTGCGCTCACAGCGCTCGCTCTGCTGATGGCTTCGCCGGCGCATGCCGCTGACCCGAAGATCCTGCAGGCCGAAATCGCGCGCATTGGTCAGCCGATCGATGGGACGATCGGCGTCGCCGCCTGGCGGATCGACGGCCGCGGCCCTCGAGTGCTGGTGAATGCCGATCAACGCTTTCCGATGGCCAGCACATTCAAGGTGGCCGTCGCCGGTGCGATCCTGTCGAAAGTCGATCGCGGCGAGCTCTCGCTCGATCAGCTGGTGCCGGTGGATCCGGGAATGATGGTCGAATCCGAGGGTCTTGCCTCGACCTTCCGCCATCCGGGGGTCAGCGTCTCGGTCAAGAATCTGATCGAGCTGATGCTGACCGTCAGCGACAATAGTGCGACCGACGTGCTCACGAAGCTCGCCGGTGGGCCCGCGGCGGTAACGGCCTGGGTCCGCGCGCAGGGCGTCGAGGGTTTGCGGGTCGACCGCGACACCGCCGGCCTCATCCGCGACTTCTTCCATTTGCCGCCCGGACCGTTTCCGCAGGCGCTCGAGGCGGGCTTGAAGGCCGACCCGAACCTCGAGGATCGAAGCAGCAAGCCGAACACTGAATTCGATTCCGACCCGCGGGACACGGCGACGCCCGAGGCGATGGCCAGCCTGCTGCAACGCATGTTCACGGGGAAGGCGCTGAAGCCCGCTAGCACGCAGCTTTTGACCGAGATCATGGAGCGCAACACCACGGGCAAGGCGCGCATTCGCGGCAGGCTTCCCAAGGGCATAGTCGTGGCCGAAAAGACCGGAACAATCGGCGGCTCGGTCAACAACGTCGGGATGATCATTTTACCCGGGGACGCCGGCAAGGTGATCGTCGCCGTCTTCATCAAGCAGAGTGGCAAACCGTTCGAGGACCGGGAGCGCGTGATCGCCGACGTCAGCCGAGCGATCTACGATTATTATCTGTTCGAGGCCCCGAAATGAGCGCGGGCGCGAACAGCCGGTTCAAGCGCTGGCTGCTGCCGGGCCTCGGGGTGAAGGCCGTAGTCATCGGCGGCGGCTATGCGACCGGGCGCGAGCTCGCCGAATTCTTCCTGGCGAACGGGCCCTGGGGCGGACTCTATGCGATCCTGTTCGCGACGCTGTTGTTCAGCATCTTCTGCTCGTTGACCTTCGTTCTGGCGCGGCGCCTTCAGACGTTCGACTATAAGAGCTTCTTCAAGCGGCTGCTCGGCCCTGCCTGGCACCTCTTCGAATTGGCTTATGTACTGTTCGTAGTGCTGATCCTCGCCGTCTACGGCGCCGCCGCGGGCGCAATCGGCAATGCTGTATTCGGTGCTCCGATATGGGCCGGAACCATTGCGCTCGCGGCCGGAATTGCGTGTGTCGTGGCGTTTGGAAATAAAGCGGTCGAACGGCTGTTCCGTGACGTTTCCTATCTCCTCTACGGAGTCTACGCCCTCTTCATCGTTCTTGCGCTATGGCGTTTCGGCGACCGCGTGCCCGGTGGCTTTGCCGCTTATCCGCAAACCTCCGGTTGGGCGCTCAGCGGAATCACCTATTTTGGCTACAACATCGTCGGCGCCGTCGTGATCCTGCCGGTATTGCGGCATCTGTTGAGCGATCGCGATGCGGTCGTCGCGGGTGTCATCTCCGGACCGCTGACGATGCTTCCGGCCTTGCTCTTCTTCATTCCGATGGTGGCTTTCTATCCGGAGGTCGGGAGTGCCACGCTGCCGTCGGATTTCATGCTTCAGCGGATCGGCATCCCTGCGTTCCACCTGCTCTTTCAGGCCATGATCTTTTCGGCATTGCTGGAGAGCGGGACGAGCTCGGTCCACGCGATCAACGAGCGGATCGATCAAGCTTGGGCCACTCGATACGGCAAGGAGCTGACGCATCGGCAAAGACTCGGCATCGCCGTCTTCGTGCTGGCCGGTTGCATGTTCCTCGCCAGCCGCTTCGGTCTCGTGGCGTTGATCGCCAACGGCTATCGCGCCCTCGCCTATATCCTGCTCGCGACCTACATCCTGCCGCTCGTCACCGTCGGCGTTTGGATGCTCTGGCGCGGCCGGAGCGAAACGGCGCAAGCAAATCCCCAACCGGTCCAGGTTCAGGAGTAATCGCATGTTGAAGCGTGTCTATTCGACCGTGGCGGTCGTTGCCTCGGTAATCGTTGTCACTTCGGCTGAGGCGGCACCGCCCGCGGGCTTCGAGCAACGCGTCGAACAATTGCGCAAGGACTTTGGTGTCCCCGGAGTGTCGATCGCCGTTGTCGAGAACGGCGCGCCGACGCTCGCCCGAGGTTGGGGCGTGCGCAAGGTCGGCACGAATGAGCCCGTCGGCGCCGACACGATCTTCGCCACCGGCTCGACCGGCAAGGCGTTCACCGTCGCCGCGCTGGCGACTTTGGTCGAACAGGGCAAGATCAAGTGGGACGACAAGGTCATCGACCACATGCCCGATTTTCGCATGTGGGATCCGTGGGTTACGCGCGAGATGACCATCCGCGACCTGCTCGTCCATCGCAGCGGCCTCGGGCTCGGCGCGGGCGACCTACTCTTCGTCCCCAACAGCAATTTGTCGCGCAAGGAGACGGTGTACCGGCTGCGCTTCATCAAGCCGGCCACCAGCTTTCGCAGCGCCTATGCCTACGACAACATCCTCTACATGGTGGCCGGCCAGCTGATCGAGGAGGTGAGCGGCGAAACCTGGGAGCAATATGTACGCCGGCATGTGTTCGCGCCGCTCGGCATGAGTCACTCCACCGTGTCGGACGCTGAGATGCAGGCCAGTCCTGACCGCGGCTATCCGCACTCGCGTGCGGACGGTCCCATCGTCGGCCTGGGGACGCAAAAGCCGCTGGACGAAACCGCCGCGATCGCGCCCAACGCAGCGCCCGCGGGCGGCCTCGCGATCAGCGCCAACGACATGACCCGCTGGCTGCAGACGCAGCTCGCTCACGGCAAGATACCGAACAGCGACCAGCGCCTCTTTTCCGATGAGCAGTCGAAGGAGATGTGGAACCCTGTCACTCCGCAGCCGATCAATGACTATCCGGCACAATTCGCCGTCACCCAGCCCAACTTTTCTCTCTACGGTCTGGGCTGGGACGTGCAGGATTATCGCGGAGCCAAGCTCATCTGGCACGGCGGCGCGGTATTCGGCTCGCTGGCCGCCGTAGCGCTGCTCCCGGACAAGAATGTAGGCATCTTCGTCGCGGTGAACAGCGAAGACGGGGAGATGGTCCGCGGCCTGCTGTACGAGCTGCTCGACCATTATCTCGACCAACCGCAGGGCGGCTGGCCCGAGAAGTTCCACGAGTTCAAGCTCGCACGGCTGAATGCCGCTGCCAAGGAAGTGCAAAAAGCAACGGCCTCTCCGGCGAAGGCCGGACCCTCACTGCCGCTGCAACGCTACTCCGGCGACTATTCCGACCCCTGGTACGGAACGATCAAGGTCCGCCAATCCGGCAAGAGCTTGTCGATCGAATTCCCGCACTCGACTGGCATGAGCGGCCCTCTGACTCACTATCAGTACGACACGTTCAAAACCAATCCGTCACTGAAATGGATCGAGCCGGCTTACGTCACTTTTTCGCTCGATGCGGACGGAAAGGTGGGCCGAGTGACCATGAAGCCCGTCTCCCCCGCGGCGGACTTCAGCTTCGACTATCAGGACCTGCTGTTCACACCCGTGAGCGCGGAAGCGTCCAAGTAGCAAGAGGGCGGAGCGGGAGCCTAAAAGACGTTCAGGCCAAATTATCTTTACGGCCGAAAGTCACGCGCGTGTGCCGCATGAACGGTTGAGGCTCAAACAACGGCACCGGCGGCGAGTGTACCTCTTCCGCGATCGTCACCGTGGTGCCGATTTCAGCTTCGGCCCGCGGCGCAACCTCAGTGGCCTTCGCCACCTTGGCTCCCTTTGTACCGCGATCTCCGCTCTTCTGACGGGCTTTAGGTCGGCGCCCCTTGGTCTTTGGAGAACCCATTGCCCGTTCGACGGGATTCGCTTTCTCGATGGCTTCCTCGGACGTGCTGTGACGGTCGGTCGACGTCAGCGGAACGTCCGCATCCTCATCGGATCGAACGCCGTCCTGGCTAAGTTTTGTTGGTTCGGCATTTGTCGAATCCATAGCCGTAGCCGTCCTGTACGCCTTCAGGTCAAATGCGTGACTGAAGCCATAAAGGGCAGCGACCGATGCGACCCCCAGCAGCGCCCAGGCACCCGTCTGCATCCAAGCACCCACGCAGGATGCCGATACAGCGAGCGCGCAAAAGATCTCGAAGAGAACCTTTCCGCGTGAGTGGTGAAAGCTTTGCATAGGCCTTCTCCCCAAGCCGCAACATTACCGGATCAGAACCTGCCTAACGGTTAACAAAGAATGCCGTGGCGCATTATTATCAGCGGTAGCTACCTTCCGTTTTCGACCCAAAGCGAACATTAGGACGGGCATTTGCTAAGTCACCGAATGTAACGGCTGGGCGGTTCGTGGAGCTGGCGAGAAAGCCATTTGTGACGGCGCGGGTCTTCGAAAGGTGACCGAACAGAGCCACAAATATCGGCGTGATGTAGGGACCGTCGGTGTGGCGTTCCTGGTGGTGAACGGCTTGATTGGATCGGGCATTTTCGCGCTACCCGAGCTACTTCACCGGGCCGTCGGTAATTTCGCGCCATGGCTAATGCTGACGGGCGGGATACTGATCGCCAGCGTCATTTTCTGCTTCGCCGATCTTGCCAGGCTGACCGATCGCTCGGGCGGTCCTCAGCGATTTGTCACGGATGCCTTTGGCCGCTTTCCGGGGTTCCAGGTCGGCTGGCTTTTCTATTTTGGACGGATGGTTGCCCATGCGGCCAACGTCACTGTCCTAATCGCATACGTTGCAGCCTTCTGGCCGTCTCTCGGCGTGGGCGTTCATCGATCGTCGGCGATCATTCTCATCATCGCGGCGGTAACCGTCCTTAACGTTGCCGGCATCAAGCGCGCGGTGTCGGTGCTGGGCGTGATGACTCTCTTCAAGCTCGTGCCGCTCCTGTTGCTGATTGGAGTGGCACTAATAACCGGCCCGCGAATGAGTCCGATCACCTTGCCGCAATTTTCAGCCGTCGAAGGCGTGGCGCTAGCTGCACTCTACGCATTCGTGGGCTTTGAGAATGCTACCATTCCTGCCGGCGAAACCACTGATCCGAAAAAGGCGGTCCCGCGCGCGCTATTGGTCAGCCTCGCGATTGTCACCTTCATCTACTTCGGGCTGCAATATGCTTATTCCAATTCGCCGATTGCCGGCACCGGCTCGGAGGCACCACTCGCTGCGCTCGCGGGATATTACGCCGGAAACATCGGGTCGGTCCTGATTGGCGTGACCGTTATTGTGTCAGTGCTTGGCAACTCCATCGCGGGCCACACCACGGCGAGCCGGATGACCGCGGCATTATCCGATGATAAGCTCATCCCCAGTTGGTTCGGGCGGGTCTCGCGTTGGGGAACGCCGGCGAACTCGATTACTTTCTTCGGCTTGGGTGCCTTGTTCTTTGCGCTATCGGGCACCTTCGTCACGCTGGCCGTCAGCGGAACGCTTGCCCGGCTGCTGGTCTATATTGCGTCGATTGGTGCGCTTCCTCGATTGCGCAAGTCGACCGGCCTCAAAGCATTTACGCTGCCGCTTGGGTTTGCTGCTTTGGTCGCACTCTGCCTTTGTCTTTGGGCATCCTTCCAGTCGAGCAGAGAGCAATGGGCGCTGATAGCTGCATTCCTTTGCGCCGGCACGATTCTCTTCTTGGTTGCTCGATACCCGCAAACCGGGGCGCCAGTCCGAGAAACCTAACGTTCGCTTTCCACCCATTCCAGACCTGCGGGCGCCTTGGAAGCCGAATCTCGCACTTCGTTCTTTGCGGCCTTGAGCCGCAGTCAGGCTGCTGTATTATGCTGATAACACAGCAGGAGTCCTTCATGTCGTTGACAGCCCTTTTCACCGCCGCCGTGGCCGCGTCTGCGGCGTCTGTGGGGCCGGTCAAGATTCCCGACCAGCCTGAGCTCACCCGGCAGATCGAGCATGCCGACGCGGAGCTGTTCAAACTGTTCTTCGAAGGCCCCTGCGACACGCCGCGGTTCCGTGCGATGCTCACCGACGACATCGAATTCTATCATGACAAAGGGGGGTTCAACGTCCGCAAGCCTGAGGATTTCGTCGCTCAGTTCGAAGAGAGGTGCAAGGCTCTTCAGGATCCCACCACCTGGCGCTCGCGGCGCGAGCTGGTTCCCGGAACGCTCAGCGTCGATCCCATTCCCGGCTGGGGGGCAATGGAGGTGGGCGACCATTTATTTTACGAGCGACACGGCGTGACAGGTGAAGAAAGGCTCACCGGTAAGGCCAAATTCGCGATGGTTTGGGTTTTGGGAAATGACGGCAAGTGGCGCGTGTCTCGAGTGCTGAGTTATGCTCACGAAGCGGTGAAGTGATGAACCTGTTTTGCGTTCTGCCGTCCGCTTTCGGGCCCGGCATCAGGGGCCTGTAAATGGCTGATCAAGTGCCTTCGAAACAGCGACAAATACGCGCTTTGCGGGCGAAGAGCATATGGTATCGCGCGGATCATCCGTGAGAGTTGGCCTTTCGTCACAATTGCCGGACGCAATGTCGCTGTTGGCCTGGACCACGACGGCGATGTCGGCCCTCGTTTGGTAATACACGGTCGTGTTGTATCCAGGCAGTTCGCCCGTATGGCCGACCCAGCCGTCAGAACAGCCGACGCCGATCCCGTAACCGCCTGCGCCGGGAAATGTCAGCCGCTCCGTTTGCGCGGACTTCCCCAGCAGCCCGTGCCCCGTACCCAGGGCTCGATCATAAACGAGCAGATCGTCGATGTCGGAGATCAAATCACCGGAGGTCCACGCCCAGGACGGATTCCAGTGCGTCGCGTTGCTCGGCGCATCGGGCTTGGCAAAATCCCCCTGAAGGGTGAATCCCTGAGCAAAGGGCATCGGCATATCCGTTGAATTACCGGGCGAGGACGTGTTTCGAAGCTTGAGCGGATCGAAGATTTGTTCCTTGAAGACCTGGGCGACGGGCTTTCCCGTGACCTTCTCGATGACCATCCCGAGCAAGATTGTGTTGGTGTTCGAATAATTGAACGAAGTGCCGGGCTCGTAGAGGGGCGATTCGGCCAGGCCGATGGCGACCACCTGCTCGGGAGTCCAAATTGTCTGAGGCTTCGAGAACAGGACGTCTGTGAACTTCGAGCTTTGGGTGTAGCTCGCCAGACCGCTGGTCATATTGGCGAGCTGGCGAAGCGTAATGCGATCGCCATTGGGTATGCCGGGCATGTACTTCTGGATCTTGTCGTCGAGTGACAGCTTCCCGGCTTCCGCCAGCTGCATGATCGCTGTGCCGGTGAAGGTCTTTGTCACCGAACCGATGCGGGTATGCATGTCGACAGCCATCGGCGTACCTTTGGCCGGGTCGGCCTTCCCATAGGCCGCCTTCCATGTTCCCGAAGGGGTCACTACGCCGACGATGACTCCTGGCGCCGCCGTTTGCGGCAGCGCCGATCGAACCGCGGCGTCGAGCTTGGCGGTGAGCTCCGGCGGGAGCGGTGTTGCCTTGGCCGGGGTCGCTCCGTCGGCAATCACTTTGGCGATGTTCGTAACGCATTGCGTGGTGTCGGCGGCGGATGCGCCCGCGGCGGCGTTATCGGGAGCGGACGCAGCCTGGGAGGAGTGAGCAAGTAGCGCGGCAGCGCCGATGCAGCTGATCAGGCGATTCATATTGTCTGTCATGCCATTCTCTCCGGTCTAAGTCGGACCTCACATCAAGTCGGCAATTCAACTGCCCTCAAACGGTACATGCTCCGGCGTCATGATTTGTGCGATGTCACGGAAAATGGCGTTCGCAACGCCCGGCTCGGGCTCATCGGCCTGCAGCGGCACCCAAGCCACCACGGTGATATCCTTTTCCGGAAAGTAGTAGTTCGCCGTATTGTATCCCGGCAGCCCACCTGTGTAGCCGTACCAACCCGCGCTGCATCCGATTCCCAGGCCGAAGCCCAGATTTCCATGGCCTGTCGGAACGCACTGCATTCTGGCCCGCTGCAGTCTCTGGGCCGTTCGTCTTGCCGGTGACGTAGAGTTTAACCCATCTCGTCATGTCGTGCATATTGGAGATCATCTCGCCCGCGGCGCCCATCAACGAGACCGGAATCGTGCCGCTGACGTCTTCCCAATGACGCTTGGCGTTCAGCCCATAGCCGTGCGCCCACGGATCGGGCATCGCCTGACTATTTGGATAGCTGGTGTGCGTTAGCGAGAAAGGCACCAGGAGGCGGTTGCGAATTTCGTCAGCGACACTGTGTCCCGTTACCTTTTCGATGATCAGGCCGAGCAGCAGATAATTGGTGTTGCTGTAATGGTATCCCGCCCCGGGCGCGAAATAGGGCGGCTGCTTTACCGCCCATCCGATCACGGTGCGCGGATCGAACGCCATGTCGGGCTTGATTTGCATGTCGTTGAACTGGGGCGCGTCATACGCTTCGAATAGACCGCTTCGCATCTGACACATTTGGCGCACCGTGATGTGTTCGGCATTGGGTACGCTGACGCCGAGCGAAAACTTGCTGAGCGGATCGTCGAGACTGAGCTTCCCCTCGTCCACAAGCTGCAACAGGACACTGATGACGAAGGTCTTGGTGTTGCTCCCGATCCGGAAATGATCCTCGGGGGTGAGCGCACGATGGGTGGCGACATCGGCTTCGCCGAACGCTCGTATGTAACTCTTCCCGGAGCCATCCCAAACGCCGACCAGTACCGCAGGAACCGGCGTTACGCCTCCATAGACCTTTCGCTCCTTGGTCACCGCTGCGTCGATCGCCGCCTGCACGCGTGCATCGCCCGCGGAGGGTTGCGTCGTTGCAGGGGAACGGCAGGCAAAGAGCAGGAGGGCGCCGATCAGCCCTATCGCGGACGAAAATGCAGCTTTGGCGGTGAACGGTGCTGTCCCACTCATATCGGCACTCCGGTTCCTGTCGAATGCGAAGTTCGAAAAGAGCCAGCCTTATGCCGAACTTGGAAATCGGATGCCAGTGGAGCGCGGCAGGTGCCTAGACGACGAGCCCAGGAGTGTCCGTTTTCGCCCGTTGCGGACACTAAAACGGATCATAGGGCGCGAAAGGTGAAATCAGCGACGAAATCCACGCCGTCGGCCGCCTGCCTGTTGCCCGAGAAGTTTCTCTCGGAAGATGATCCGGCCTATGGATAGGTCGTACGGTGTCATTTCCACGTGCACCCGATCCCCGACGATGGAGCGGATTCGGTAGCGGCGCATTTTTCCGGCCGTGTAGGCGATGATCCGATGCTCATTATCGAGAGTCACACGGAATCGACCGTCAGGTAGGATCTCATCGACAATACCTTCGATCGTAAGCAGCTCTTCTTTTGCCAAGACCCTATCTTCCTTCCGGCGACGGCTGCGCCATGAACGTCATTTCCTCCAACAGCGTTTCGACACGCATCAATCCCTCGTCACTCTCAACGGCGAGATGGAGGGGCTGACCCTTCAATTGGTCATGTTGGGTGTTCAGGAAAGCGATGACTGGCCCGGGCTCGCCAAAGTGGCGCCACGCGAATCGAAGAACATCGCTTTGCCGCCTCGTCTGTTCAGGTGTGAGCCGCGGGGCGCTGTTGTACTTGCGAAAGGTCTTGGTCTGCCCACCGCCCCGATTGGCTGCGGGACGGTCCACGGGCGCTGCCGGTTTCAAGTGACTGACCCCGGAGCCGAACGTCTCGCGCCAAGCGCATCGCGCGTAACGCGGATCTGTTCAGCATATTCGCGAGCGAACTGATCATGAACTCGCCTCTCGCGCGAGGTCGAAGCCTGGTCGGCGATCATCGAAGAACGCTGGTGCCGGTGCAGCAAGACATTGAGATCCACGTTCCATGCTCCTTTTGTGACAAGCGGCATCAGCTGAAGGCGAACGCCTGGCGATGAGGGGCGACGCGAAAATGGTCGATCCTTCGAAATACAGGGCGGGAGCCCTTGAGCTCCCGCCGGACGCATTCTTAGATCGTCTGAAGATTTAGCGCGCAGGGCTGGCGGTCCTTGTTTGTGCCGACGTCATAGGAAAGTCGCTGACCCACCTCGGGAGAAATATTCTTGTCCCACGAGATCGCGGCCGTTTCGAAGCGAAGGTCCTCACCACCGGCTTCCTGCTTGATTTCGCCGTGACCCTTGATGTTGTCGAACGACTTGACGGTTCCAAAATACTTCATGGTGAGTTCCTTTGTTGGCAGCGCCCAAATTGACGCGTTGCCGGCTAGGAGACGTTAAAGAGGGAGAAAGGTGCGACTAGCGCCCATGACCGTCGATTTCGACTGGTAGCAACAATTACATAGGAGCGACGAGCCGAAAGCGCAATGCATAGTAAAAAGAAAACAAAAAACGCAAACGTCCAAAATAATTTATTTTCAGCCAATTGTAATTCGTTGGCGCCTCTATTGTAGATCTTATCAGAAGAGGCGACCTATGTTTGGTTTTAGCGGCGGAAAGCGCGGATACCGTTCTGCGCGAGCGGGGTTACATCGTCTAAGCCCAAGCGCGTTGGCCCATCCCAACCCATTGCGACGCGCTAGTTTCGACCACCAATGTGGACGTTGCGACCGTCGACCACCAAGGTTGCCCGGTGCGGAGCTGTCAGCGTCTCCGAAAGTGGCGGAGCGGACTGCCGTTGCTTCCGGTAGCGGCGGTCGAAGTCTTTATTCGCGAGCCGTGCGATGAGGCTGTAAATCGCAATGATTGCGGCCACACCCAACCAAGTGCTGACGTAGAAAAGGGGTACAACCCCTAACGCGAGCAACGAGAGTGCCAGTTTGAACCGATCCACGCGCCGTCCATGCGCCCCGCGCGCCGCCGCGTCCAGCACCGTTAGTCTTACCTATCTCGGGTGTGAGACCTGTCGCCGGGAACGCGGGACCCTATTCGAGAATAAGCTGAGCGCCGATTGCCTTCATGAAAGCCGCGACCTTGTCCTCCGCCGCCTCCGCGGCGCGGACCTCAACGCCCTCCTGATAAAAGATGGTCCATCTCTCGCCGTCGCTGCTCATGCGGATGACGTAGCGGTGAGAAATGAAGCCGTGCGTTGTGTCGATCAATATTATTGGTGCCACTTCACAAATCCTCGTTCTGGGAGCGCCGCATCAAAGTCCGGCCGAGCGGGGCCGCGTTCTTGGACGCAGGGCTCCGACTCGCGCAACCCGTAGGGCGCAAAAACTCGGTCGCCACGGGAAGCGGCAACTCATGTTTTGTGCAATGCAGCATTATTCTTGTGCAGCGCAACAAATACCCTATCTTCGGTCGGCGCTAATGTCGTTGCGCGAGGAGATTGGCCATTCGCAGCTTGCACAACACAATCGCCCGCCTGTCGGCGTCGCGCGGGTTCGAATTGCCGGGAAGCAGCGCATCTGACGTTCAGCTGCGCGCCCTCGAGAGCTTCGGATCAAATCCCGGCGCTCTCAACGCCTGGGCCTATATTCCGAGCACGTTCCGGACAGGCTCTCCCCTGGTGGTGGTGCTCCATGGCTGCACGCAGAACGCATCGGGCTATAATCGTGGCGCCGGCTGGTCGAAGACGGCCGACGAGCAAGGGTTCGCCCTGCTGTTTCCCGAGCAGCAGCGCGCGAATAACCCCAATCTTTGCTTCAATTGGTTTTCGCCCAGCGATGCTAGCCGTGAAAGCGGCGAAGCCCTGTCGATCCGACAAATGGTGGCGACGATGCATGCCCGTTACGGCACCGATCCCGCCCGTGTGTTCGTAACGGGTCTCTCAGCTGGCGGAGCGATGGCGGTGGTCATGCTGGCGACTTATCCCGAGGTCTTTGCCGGAGGAGGAATCATCGCTGGACTGCCATTTGGCAGCGCCCAGTCTGTCCCCGAGGCATTCGAGCGGATGCGAGGACATGGCGGTCCTGGGCCCAGCCAGCTGTCCGAGATGGTCCGTTCCGCGTCTCGCCATTCCGGTCAGTGGCCTACAATATCGATTTGGCACGGCCGCAACGACGTGACAGTCGACCCGAGCAACGCTCAGGACCTCGTCGATCAATGGCGAGATTTGCATGGCTCGCCAAAAATGCCGTGCCGAACCGACGAAGTCGAAGGCAATCCCCATCGCGTCTGGTGCGACGCGAAGGGGCGCGAGGTCATCGAGGAGTTGATCATCGACGGTATGGCACATGGCGCACCGCTCAGCACTCTGCGCCCTGGGTCCGGCGAAGTAGCGGGCCCCTACATGCTCGAAGCGGGGATATCGTCGACCCGCCATATTTGTCGTTTTTGGGGGCTATTGGATGAAGTCGCGCAGCAGTCCAGCGCGCGGAAAACGGTCGAGCAGCATGACTTCAAACGTTCATCGAAATCCAACTTGCCTGACCCGCCAACACCGCGCCAGCCAGGAAGCCCGAACGGCGTTAGAGAGACGATTGAAAATGCACTGCGCGCTGCGGGCCTGCTTAGCTGAACTCGCAACGCAGCTCCGGACATGCATCGCTATCGCATGGCTGCTAACTGCGTCAGCGGAGGATTTGGCATGACGATTACCGTGGAAGGCGAGCCGCAGATCATCAATGGCATTCCCCGGTTCGGCGCGGTCGTAAATTACTCGGACAGCTTCGGATTCCAGTGGAACCGCTTTGAGCGGACGCAGATTTACCCGTCGAGCTCAAGGATGCTCTGGCAACTCACTGGTTGGAATCCGGATGAATTGGACGGTCTCAATATCCTGGAGGTCGGCTCCGGAGCTGGACGCTTTAGCCGCGTAATCCTGGAAGAAACTAACGCCAACCTCTACAGCGTCGACTATTCGAACGCGGTCGAAGCAAACCAGCGCAATAACGGCCACATGGCGCCCGACCGATTCCATCTGATGCAAGCCAGCATCTATGAGATGCCGTTCCCAGATGACAGCTTCGACAAGGTGCTGTGCCGGGGCGTTTTGCAGCACACACCAGACTTCGAAGCTTCAGTTAGAGCGCTCGTGTCCAAGGTCAAACCGGGTGGTGAAGTCGTGGCCGACTTCTACGAAGTCCGGGGTTGGTGGACGAAGATTTCATGCCAAGTACCTCCTACGGCCGGCGGCCAAGAGAATGAGGAACGACCGTCTATTGAAGCTGATCGAGCGTAACGCAGGCTGGCTGATGAAAGCCCATGACGCGTTGACCAAGATGCGCCTCCACGCGCTTAGCCGGTTCCTGCCCTTCGTCGATGTGTCGGGAACACTGCCCAGAGACCTAACGCCTGAGCATAGGCGCGAGTGGGCCATCCTGGACACCTTCGACATGTTTTCGCCTGAATTCGACAACCCGCAACGCACACGGGACGTCGCGGCGATGTTTGAGCGAGCGGGAGCCGAGATCACTTTCGCGCACGGCGGGATTGTCCGGGCCGTGAAGCCGTCACGTTAACATCAGTCCGGCCCCTTCTCGGCCCGGCGATTGGCGCCTCGCTCCTGGGTAGGGACTATCGTTGCTAACGTCCGCTTTCGACCCAAAGCGGACATTAGCGTGCCGAGGCAGTCTGGTCCGATGATCAGGCCCTGTCCGACTGCAGCTCTCTTGCTGATTGCGACGCGGCGCCTTGATGTCCGCTTCCGACACCCCAGCTGCTACATGCGCCCCCAACGCCTCAGCAACCGCAGCCGACGGCTATCCCGCAAATAACCTCCGGCCGGGCCTTTGCATCGGTGATGACCGTTACGGTAAGCTGCTTCTCGCACGCCATTTGAGCGACTGCACCGATGCCCTTTCTGCGGCTGTAGAACCGGTGCTTCTCCGTGCAGCAGGACATGAGGAGGAAACCTTCGAAATCGCCGAAGCAGTCGTAGAACACCTCGCAGATTTTGCCCGTGTAGCTGTTCCCTTCGTGGCCCGCTCCCTTGACGGGAACGCCGCCGAGCGAGGGTTGGATGGCTGCGGAATTGCCGCCGAGGCCGTCGATCCTCGCCGAAATATAGCCAATGTAGCGCTCGAGGACCGGGTGCCAGCGGTTCGATGGCGACATTGCGTTCAAGCGCCATTTCATGATCGCGAGCGTGGTCTCCTCCGAAGCCAGGAAGGTCGCGCTGTCTCCGACCGGGATGCGGATCTGGAAGGCCCCGGTCACATAGCGCCAATTGCGCATCCCCTTGCGGTTGTCGGCGGCCGCCGCGATGCGAATCCCTTCGCGCGCTCCGCGCGAGCTGATCCGGCGGATGAGGATGTTGAACTCCTGGCCCTTCACGACGCTGGTCGGAAGATCGATAGTAAGAAGGCCAGCGAAATTCTCGCCGCTGCCGGTGGGGATGGGGACGTAAGTGACGCCTCTGGTTACCTTGCACTGAACCGTCCGATTGTCGGGCGCGCTCAGTTGGTGCGTGGTGTAAAGCTTCGACGCCATCGCCACCACGTCATTGGTGTCCACCCCCGGCCAATAGATGCTGGCGATGCCCCCTTCGGGCGTCTTGCCCCAGTCGATCATCAGCTCATCGGGGTAATCGAGGAGATTTCCGGCGCCAGCGACCACGGGCCGGCTCGGACGCGTATCGAAAGTCTGCGGCACCCGGTGGGTGTCGACTGGGCCCGGATTATCCGAATGGGTGATAATAAGATTGCGCTGCGCGAGCTTGTCTGAGCTTGCCGGGCTCATCGTCACGCCATTGGCATTGACGATCGGCGCGGCATCGTAGGCGATCTGGGCGACAATGCAGTGGTGCGTGCCGGCAAGGAGCGCCTGGACGGGCGAGCCGTTGACGATGTTGCCGGCGTCGTAGACGTTGAGGAAGCAGCCGAAATAGGCCCAGACGCTGTCGCCGCTAGCGATCTCGATCGTCCGGTTGTTCACCCCGGCACTGCCGTACTCAAGGTTGTTGGGATCGCTGAAATTGGGACTGTTGCTTGTCGCGAAGAAGGGGATGGTGTGGCTGTCGGTGGCCGGTAACGGCGAATTGGGGAGGCCGCTTCCGTCCAAATTGCTAAGGTAGGTCGAGCCCGGCTGATAGTCGGTATCGGCCGATTGCGTGCTCCACATGCGGAAGAAGACCTTGACGTCATTCGCCGCGCCCGAGGGACCCGCCGAACCACGGAGGCGCACCCGCGCGATCGCGAAATTGTAATTGTTGCCGATGACCAACGGGAAGAAAGAGCCGATCGCCACGGGGGATACCGAGCTGTCGCCGGTCAGCGCCCCGGACTGGCCCGGGAGAAGCGAAGCGAAGGGATCGGTGCCCGACGGGTTGCTGAAATTGGCGTTGAGGTAGCTCAGCAAGCTCTGGATATAGGCGTAAGCCCCGCCGACGTTGTCGCTCGAAAAGGACGGCCCGCCCGGGACCGGCACATTGTTGATGGCGGGAGCGGCGCTGAAGACGCGCAAATCCTGGCTCAGCCAGAAGACATTGTCCTGCGCTGCATCCACGTCGGTGAAATAGGGATTGGCGCCCGCAATGAGCTCGAACAGAGCGGCCGCATTTTCGGCGGTCCCGCTGATCGTCATCTGCGCGGCCAGGGGCTTTTGGACGGGCGCGCCTCCAGCGGCCGGGAAGGCGCTTAGCGCTGAGGAAGAGAAGCGGATGTCGTACGGAAAGCGGATCCGCTGCGGCGCATAGATGTCGCCCGGAAGCTCATACTCCGGGCTTGACGGATTGGCCGTGATGGTCACGCCCGAAATTGCGCTGAACGCCCCTGACAAGGCGGGCGTCAGCGGGGTGGGCTGGCCGATCGCGAGCTGGTCGGGGGTGAAACCCTCGAGCATGACGTAGAAGGCGTTGGGGAAGAGGCCGCCCGAATTGGCGATGACGTCGTTGACCTCGTCCTTCCCGAACGTGCTCTTGTCGTTGACGAAGTAGAGGCTCTGCGCGACCGTTCGGTAGTAAAGATAGACGTCGCCCGCGGGCGACGCGTTGCTGACGATCACGCATTGCTGGCCATTGTCGGTGACCGCGTTGTTGGCCGCCCAGTTGATCGTCGCCTGCGCTTCGGTGAACGGGCTGGTCGAGGTCCGGAGGCGGATCTCGATGTCGTGGAATGCGGTGAGCGTCGTATCGGGATAGTCGCTGAAAGCTGTGAACCGATAGCATTCAAGGGTCTCGTTGGCCCAGGTCAGCTCGGCCACGTTGGTGACGTTCAAGTCGGCGCTCGAGTGGCCAGTGAACGAGGACAGATAATCGAAGTTCGAGCCGGTCTGCCCGGTCAGGGTCATGACGCCTTCGAGGACGTCGCCAGGATTGACCTGGATGAGCGAGCCGTGAAGGGCAACGCCCGTGCTTGGCTCGCCGACATACCAGTTGGCGATCGCCCAATAGCTTCCGCCGCCGGCTGGCGACGAACCCCACTGAAGTACGGGCTGCAGGATATAAAGGTCGCCGGCGGTGCTCTCGATTCCATTGAAAAGGTAGATGAGTTGGCCGTTGTCGGTCGCGGGGTCGGGCGGGACTGCCCATCGGGTCTTGAAATAGCTGATCGGGTTGGCCGAGCCGTTGGTCCAGCCCGAATTGATGATCCAGCCGTTGGTGATCGGCGCGGGCGGCGGAGAGCCCGCGGGACCGGGAGCGGGAGCTGGACCGGGAGGGGGTGCCAGGCCCGTGTTAGCGGACGCTGACGCTCCGCCGGCGACCATCATCGCCTTGCCCGTCCGCTTGGCACCTTTTTCCGACTTTTCGATAGGGCCGAGGTCTTTGAGGATCTTTCCCGTCGCCGTGTCGACGATAGTCAGCTTGCCGCCCTTGCCGCTGACATGATGGCCGGGGGGCACGAAATGGACCTTGGATTTGGGGCGCCAGCCACCCGGGGTGAGGACGAGCTCCTCGTCTTGAGGCGGGGTGGGTTGTGCGGGTCCCTTGGCCATGGTCGGCTCCTCGTTGTTTGCTCACTTTGCTGGTTTTGGGCGCTCTGCTTTCTTCATCGCCCTTCCGCGGCGCGATTTGCCGGGCTGGCTTTTGCCAACCGCGCCGAGATCCGCGATGATCTGTCCGGTCTTTGTCTCGACGATTTTGACCCGGCCGCCCTCGACCGTGCCGTGCTGACCCTGCTCGACTTTCGCGACCCTGGATCTGGGCCGCGGCCCACCGGGTGTCAGAACCAAGTCGTCTCTGCTCTTGGGGGGGCGCCCTCTTTTCTTCGTTGGGTCATCGGTCATCGGACAATCCGATCATGTGGCGACATTTCCGGGGCGACCCATTTTCCAGCGTGACGGCGATGCCGTCGCGCGAGCGATCGGCAGGGACCGGGATGGCTGAAACGTTGAGTGCGTGCCACCTGCTCACGACGACCTCGTGCTTCGTCATCAAAGACCGAGCAAGGGCCGACCGCCGAGGCGGCGAGTCCCGAGTGAGCTATACCACAATTTGTGACATGAATTGCTTGTGGCTTCTTTCGGCCCCAAGCTGACACCAGGACCGGTAGTGTCGTAGCCTCCCATTCCCTCGCGCGTTGATTACTGTCGCCGTCGAGCCGCCAAACCTCCGACTTTATCTCGACAGTGGCGGAATCGTGTGCGCCACCGTCTTTCCCGAAGCACGTCCGAAACATTAGGCCTGGAACGGCATCCGCTTCTTTAGCAACGCCGCTATCCAGCTGGGCCATTGCTGCCACGCCGAATGCGTGAGAAACCTTGGAGATGAGCCTTTTGGTCCCGGCGCTCTTGCTCCTGTCTCTTCAGGCCGAATCTCCAAACGGTGGAGCTCAGGCCCGTTCCTCTTGCGACCTTCCGCTTACGAACTGGTCGAAAATCGCGGCCGCGCCTGAAACCTCACAGCCCCGTCCCGTGAACGTTCTTGCCGTCGGTGCGGACGGCCGACTTCGCTGGAACGGAATCTCGGTGACGGAAGCTCAGGCTTCTGAGTATCTTGGTATAATTCCGCAGATGAATTTGGGTTGGCTTATGGTCCTCACCTTAGATCCAGGTGCGGACTGCAATACCGTCAGGCGGGTCCGACAGATGATGAACTCGATTTTGAGTTGCAACCAATCAACCTGCGGCGAGGTGAGTTCAATCGATCGCTAATCGCTCCGGCCTATCTCTCGAAGGAGAGACAGCTTGAACTTCGGGCGCCGAGTTACGCGAAAAGCTTACATCGGGAATGTCCGCTTTCAACCCTTTGCAGACATTCACTGTTGCGCTCAATTCGCCTCACTCAGGTTTCCTCGAAGTGTTCCTCGACGCAGAAGGCATAGTTTGGTGTAGCTCCCGCGGCATCGATTTCCTTGTCCGGGACGATGATTGCGGGCACGATCGACAATGCGGGGGGCGTGCATGGCCGGCGTGTTCTTGAGCTACGACCGTGACGACACGAACAGGGCACGGCCAATCGCGCTCGCGCTTGAGAAGGCGGGACACTCGGTTTGGTGGGACCTCCACGTGCGTGGTGGCGCACAATTCTCGAAAGTCATCGATGAGGCACTGAAAGCCTGTGATGCGGTCGTCGTGCTCTGGTCCGAGCGCTCGATTGAATCTGCATGGGTCCGTGACGAGGCGGCCGTAGGACGTGACAGCGGCAGGCTCGTGCCTGTGACAATCGACGGCACTCAAGCTCCGCTGGGTTTTCGGCAATTCCAAACCATCGACCTCAGCCGTTGGCGAGGGCGCGGGATTGGCCCAATCGCTCCCTTACTGACAACGTTAGAGAGCTTTGGTCACTCGAAGCCCGACGTCGCAAAGCAGAACGAAGCTCTGGCAAAGCGCTCAAGCGTCGCCGCAATTCCGCGTAGCTGGTTGGTCGCCGCCATGGCTATTGCGCTTCTTATTGTCGCAGGCTTCGGCGCATGGGTCTGGACGAGCCGCGGCGGACTTCCCGTCGTCGAAGTGGCCGCCGCCAACGGCTCCGCCCGGTCCCAGGCGGCAGCCAGCGATCTTTTCGTCAAGCTTGGAACTCTTGCGCAGGTGGGCGAGGGCAAATGGAAACTTGTGGATGCATCATCGGCCCCCAGCAAACCTGAATTCGTCTTCCGCACCGCGGATCTTGGCTCGCCCCAAAACCCACAGGCGAATTTGGTTCTGCTCGACGGCAGGGACGACAGCCTCTTGTGGTCCCGTGAATTCACCTTCCCCGCTGGAGGAGAAGCCGACCTACGGCAGCAGATGGCGTTGATTGCGGGACGAGTACTCGGATGCGCTTTGGAAAGCAGAGATCCCGGAGGATTGCGTCGCGATCTGTTGAAGCTGTTTCTGGACAGCTGCGCCACCTTGGCAGAAGCGAGCAACGAGGAGCCGAAGAAGCTTCGGGACCAATTACGCTCGATCGTGAAGGCCGCGCCGCGCTTCAGGCCCGCGTGGCGGCGGCTGCTTTATGCCGACGCCAATGTGGTGGATTTCTCCGCTACGGTCGAAGAACGGCAGCTCGAGATCCGTGAAATGCGGAGCGACATGGAAAAGGCGCGACGAATTGACCCGAACCTACCAGAAGTGACCATCGCCGAATTGAGGCTCCTCCCGGCGACCGATTATGCGAAGGGGCTGGACCTGCTGGCGAGAGCAGTGGATCGCGTTCCGAATGACCCGGGGATCCTTGCGGAACAGGGTTCGGCACTTCAGCGCGTCGGCCGGATGTGGGACGGCGTTGCATCCGCACGTCGCGCTGCCGAACTTGACCCATTATCTCCTCCTAGAGATCTGATCCTCTCTCTAGCGGCTGCCGGCCAATTGGAGGCGGCAAAGCAAGAACTTGGGCGCGCGGCCCGCTTATGGCCGCGGACCGGAGCATTGCGAGACGCGATGTGGGCCTTCCATCTACGCTACGGCGACCCGAAGATCGCCAAGCAATACGCGAACTTTGAAGACCCGGGTCTGGATCTATATCTCGAAACACGCGCGAACCCGACGCCGGCGAACGTTCAGAAGCTGAGGGAATTTTTTCGCCAATTCGAGAAGCGGCCTGACGCCGGAATTGTGGGATTTGCCATCCAGGCCCTTGGCGAATTCAATCAAATCGACGACGCGGTAGCCTGGATTGCACGCACGCCGACGGAATATGTCGCCCGCGACGCTTACGTTTTGTTTCGTCCATCCCTCGCTGGTCTGCGGAGGGACCCGCGTTTCATGGCTGTCGCAAAGCGCATAGGGCTGCTCGACTATTGGAAATCGTCGGGCAAGTGGCCTGACTTTTGTGAAGACCCGACCCTCCCGTACGACTGCAAGGCAGAGGCGGCGAAACTTGGCTAGTGCGCACGGCCTAAAAACGAGGCGGTACGCCGCGGCGGCCTTGATCCTTGCGGGATGCGGCGCACCGGCTTGCGCCACCGAGCCGATCATCGACATGCACGTCCACGCAATGTTCACCGAGCGGCAGCATCCGATTGCGGGCTGCACAGGGGATCAGCCCGTCACATATCCGGCAGTCGATCCCGCTACGTTGCAAACGCAGACCGAATCCTGTCCTCACCCGCTACTCTCCGAGACGCACCGGGATCAATTCGAAGCTGACACCATTCGTGCGCTCCGCACTGCGGGCGTTCGACGTGCGGTTTTGATCGGGGCTCCAGACGTTTTGCAACGCTGGCAAAGAGAAGGGCCCGGAATGTTCATCCCGGCCGATGCTCCGAAAAATTTATCAGCCGGTGAAACACAGCGGCTTCGGTCTCTCCAAGCATCGGGCGCGGTCAAGATTTTTGCTGAGGTCGGATTGCAATATGCGGGTATTCGCGCGGACGATCCTCGAGCCGAGTTCTTCTGGTCACTTGCCGAAGATCGTGACGTGCCAGTGGGGATTCACCTCGGCATGGGAACTCCGCTTACCGGCGAACACGTTCGTACCGACCCGTATCGCGCTGCCCTGACAACGCCATTCCAGCTTGAGGAAGTGTTGAAGAAGCACCCGCGCCTGCGCATTTACGCGATGCATGCAGGTTCGCCGCTAATCGACGAAATGATGGCGATGCTCTTCACCTATCCGAGCCTTTACGTGGACATCTCCGGCAATAATTGGAACATGCCCCGCGCGCAGTTCTACAGTGAGCTTAAGAGGTTGGTCGATGCCGGCTTCTCAAAGCGCATCATGTTTGGCTCCGATCAGACGATCTGGCCGCAGGCAATAGGCTTGGCCATCCAGACCATCGACGAGGCGCCGTTCCTCACCAAGGAGCAGAAGCGCGACATCCTCTACAATAATGCGGCTCGATTTCTGCGGTTGAGCCAAGAAGAGATTGCCCAGGATCACTCGCGCTAAGTCGCTGGGGCTTGCGCTGCGCCTAACGGGCCGAACACGAGGGTCTCCGCCTGGACAAAGTGTCCGCTTTCCACCCGAAGCAGGACCGAAGCTGGAGTTGTTCGCCCGAGGCTCAATGAACCCCCGGCACTCGAGCAAGATTTATTGTTGTTCAATAAATCACTTGCCGTCTATCGATAATTAGCATATCGTTTAACAATATCACGGAGTTGTGGAGTACGAACCGATGTCCCATCGTTCATCTACCGCCTTACCGATCGCCTGGATCACGCTGCGGGTCTTGATCATCCTCAATTGGCTCTACGGTGCCTGCATCTTTGCGCTCCTCGCTTACACCTTCGTCGATGAGGCGTTTTTGATGCGAGCGCTTGGGCTCGGTTCACCATCGGAGAACCCGTCCCTGGTCTTGGGCATTCGCGCGATAGCGGCACTAGGGCTCCTAGCCATCCCCCTTAACCTCGCCGTTCTCAAGCGACTGGTGGCGATGGTCCAGACGGTCCGTGCTGGCGAGCCGTTCATCGCTACCAACGCCTATCGCCTACAGGCGATCGCTTGGTTCTTGCTCGGACAACAGTTGCTAAGCGTCATCATCGGCCTCATCGCCAAATCGGTTTCGACCCCCGCGCATCCGCTGCACCTCGATGCCGGATTCTCGCCAGGGGGATGGCTAGCCGTCATCCTGACTTTCGTCCTCGCACGCGTCTTCGCCGAAGGCACTCTCATGCGCGATGACCTCGAAGGAACGGTGTAACATGGCCATCGCGGTAAAGCTCGACGACCTGCTCCATGATCGGCGAATGACCCTGACCGAGCTTGCCGAGCGGATAGACATCACGCTCGCTAACCTGTCCATCCTCAAGACCGGCAAGGCCCGCGCGATCCGTTTCTCGACACTCGAGGCGATCTGCGCGGCGCTGGGCTGCCAGCCGGGCGACCTGCTCGAATTCCATCGTGATACCGACGAGGCCAAGCAGCCGCGAGCGGCCTAGGCGGGGGTGCCCGTTGCGAACATCAGGCGAAGGTTGGTTGCCATGGGCCGCTTTGGCCAACCTCTCCGTCGCTACCATCGGGATGATGGGCGACCGGCCAAATACGCAGCCGGTCGCGTTACGATGCGCGCGAAAACGACTTTCTGCGTGCAGGTTCCCGAGCGAAAATGCCCTTTCAAAAACGTGACGAAATCAGGAGACCGTTCGGGGTCCGTAAGGACGGCAACCGTGTCAATGCGGTCGACGTTCTGGGGTCATGTCCGATGAGCGGCGTTTTCGTGACCGGGCCGTGGAGTGCCGAGCATTAGCCAAGAGCGCCCGCTCTGAGGTTGACGCCGCGCTACTCCATGAAATTGCCGACGAGTTCGACGTCGAGGCGGACAAGATTGAAGGGGAAGGCCACGATGGGACGGGAACTGCTGCTGACAGAATTGAATAGCTACGTGAAACGGGCGCAGCACATCCTAGCCGATTATCTGCCGGAGGAGAGCGGCAAGTCTGAGAAGGACACCATCGCAGCCCTTCTCGGCATCCTCGACAACCGCGGACTTCTCAGGCTCCAGAAACGCATCCGGAATAAGCCCGCGCTATTCTCCCCCAGTCCCTAAATCGCGTTCGGCTAAGGTCCGCTTTCCTCGATTGCGGGCATAGAGCGCGGGCCAGTCTCCCGGCCCGCGCGACGATACTTGATCAAACTTAGTGAGTTGCAGTCTGCAGCTTCTCGAAGACCCTCTTGGCCTGCGGTTCGCTCTTGACCTGCTGGATGAATTGATCCTGCTGAGTCTGGTCGAGGGTCCCGATGCGGCTGAAGAGCACCGGGGCGATCGCGATAAGATCCTCTGGCGTCGCTTCGTTAATGAAAGTGCGGAACTGGCTGATGTTGGTTCCTGCCACCATTTTAAGTCTCCTTTGGGGGCATATTGCCCATTGATACGAACGATTTGGAGGCAGACAGGTTGTTGGGATTGACCATCCGTAACGACGGTGCGGACCGTTAGAGGGATCAATGATCGGATTGTTCGGTCCCGACATTCATCAGGGCCGGCCCTATCGAGGAATCAGCGGCACTCATCCGCTAGCCGTTGGTTAGAATGATCATGCGGCCGCACTCAAAGCTAATCACGAAGAATCGTCGCGGCTGTTTCGCAATAGGGCTGATCGTCCTCGCGGCAATATTATTGTTTGGAGCGATCGGTCTTGGATGGCTCGGCGCTATCGACGTCGGTAAGATTACCGGTTTGCCCATCACGGACAATCGAATGTGATCTGCCGCATGGGCGGCATGTCCGCCCCCCACCAGCTTCGACCCTTTCTGGCCACCGCCTGGGAAGGTGGGCATGCAATCCGTTGGCTTGGTACACTGCGCTTCGCACAATTCCGGAGAGGTGCAGATTTGAGATTCGCCGCCGACGGAGCGACCACACCTGCCCCCCATTGCGGATTCGAAAGAATTGCCGTGGGCTCCCTCATGTTCGCTGCCACCTCGTTCCTCCTCGCCGCCTGCGCGACGAGCCCGCAACGGAGAGATGGGATAGCCAAGGTCAATCCCGCAAGCATAGCCGCCGCCCCGGCGACTTGGGACGGGCGTCAAGTCGAGATTGTCGGCCTGGTGGTTTGGGAGTCCGGGGACTTCGGTCTCTATCAAAGCTATGGTGCATATTGCCGCGGAGCCGAACGCGCAGCCATCTACGCTCATTGGGAGGAATGGGCTGGGGTATCGCCGAGAGATAGCCGCCGACGCGCCATCGTTCGGGGACTTTTTCGCAACCGCGAGGGGATGAAGCAACCAGATGGAAGCGCGCTAGTCTCAGCGGGTGCGCCGGGTCCGGGCCCACTAGAGCCGGGAGTGATCGTCAGGTGGCTTTCTAATCCTCAGCGCCCATGCCCCAATCGTCGGTAGGCAGGGGCTGGCTTTATGTCCGCTTTCCACCCATTGCGGACATCTGGCGACCATGAGACAAGCCGATCCCGGGGAGTTACGCCCTAAGTGAGGTTCTCCGACAGGCAGCTGATATGACAAAAGTCGACTTGAACGGATCCGCCAAATTTCCCCTGAGAATTAGGGTGGAGATCGTCCTCGCGCTCTTCCTGGCCTCGTGGCTGCTTGTCATGGTGGTTATCAGGCTTCTGTTCTGAGGGACGCTTCAGCTTCCACGCAAACCGACGTTCGAACAGCGTCCGTTTCGACCCGTTGCGGACATTAGCCGACGGGGAGTTACGTTCGGCCGTGTCCTGGGGTCCCCGAATGATGGACGAACTGGCGGAGCGGGAGGCTGCCTTACTTCTCAGACGTACCGTGAGAGAGGAAGATGTCTGTTCCCTCATTCGCTCCCCCGCAGAGGCTTCCTGCCCGCTTATGTCCGTTTTCGACCCAAAGCGGACATAAGAGCCGCGCCGCGATGACTGGACCCGACCGCCACTTGGGCTCAGTCTCCGGCGTAGTTTGTGGCAGTAGGGAACCGAAATGCCGCAGATCAAGATGAGTCCGGCTTCGCCACGCATTTGAAAACTAGTCCAGTAACTGCGTCCGCATCGGACGAACCGCTTGTTCGCGGGCAGGAGACATCGATTATATCTGCGCTGCCACTCCTTCGAGCGCTCGTGGGCGGTCGAGGATGCCCCTCAATTCCTCGAGCTGTGGAAGCCATCGACGAAGCTGACCGGGAGCTTAGCGTTCCGACGATGCAGCTGAAGTCTTCGACCAGGTCGAGGAAGGTAGCAGGTGCGCCTGAATGTCGCCATTTCTTCCAGTGATGGCCGACGCTTCACTTGTGCCGTTCTGAGCCATAAAATAGCGAGTTAATTGAAATTTAATCGCCGGCAAGGGTAGAGGTCGCGTGTGCGTCGGAAGGACCCCCATGCCTAATGTAAGCGCCGTTGTCCTTACGTATAACCGAAAGGACTTGCTGCAAGACTGTCTGGCAGCAATCCTAGCTCAGACGCATCCGTGCGACAGGATACTCGTCCTCGATAATGGAAGTTCCGACGGCACTGCGGAGTGCGTAGCCCAGCGATTTGGGGATGCCGTCGAAGTTTATCGATTGCCGCAGAATACGGGCGCGTCAGGCGGCTTCAACATGGCGGTGCGGATTGCGTACCAGCGAGGAGACGATCTGCTGTGGCTCATGGATGACGATGTTATCCCGGCTCCCGATGCACTCGAGGAACTGGTAGCGGCCGACACTTTTCTCACCAACAGTGGCATCGAAGCGCCTTTCGTGATTTCCACGGCACTCGGTCCGGACGGAATGCTGCTGAGCGCCCCAGAAATTGACCTGACAGCGCGCAACAAGTTGGGATGCCGGATCTGGCCAACGTTCCTGGAGCACTCGCTCATACCGGTCCGGCGCACGACCTTTGCCTCTATGCTCCTCAAACGAAACACGGTGAGACGCTACGGCGTTCCGATCGCACAAATGTATATGTGGGGGGAGGATGCTGAGTACACGAGGCGTATCACGCACCAGCAAGAAGCGTATCTCGTTGGCACCAGCCAGGTTGTGCATGCACGAGCGATCGCAGGTGTGCTCGACATCCGTACGGAGCGCGACCCCGTCAGGATCGGCTGGCACTATTTCCACGGACGAAATGCCGTGTACATCGCCCGCCGCTTTTTCGGGCGCAAGGCCGCCACACGTCGAATCCGGAATGCGATAAAACTCAGCCTGGAGTTGTTGCGCCGCGGAGAAGCTCGGAAGGCGAAAATCCTGCTTTCAGGAAGCTTGGCTGGGCTCTTCTTCAACCCGAAGATCGACGGAGTCGACGTGCCGATCGACATTGGTGCACTTCGAATTCAATTAGGTCATCCCCGATCTCATGAGGAGCCCTTCGGCGTAACTAAAAGGGCGGCGCGCCCGAAGGCTCGAGCAACGGCCAGTTCGCGTCCTTCTCGGATATGACACTTACCGGTAAGGGCCAGTCGATGCCGAGGCGAGGATCGTTCCAGCGGACGCCACCTTCGTAGGCCTGCATGTACGGCGCTGAGACGAGGTAGGTCACCTCGATGTCATCAACGAGCGTTTGAAAGCTGTGCCCGAACCCGGGGGGCACGTAGAGCTGCAACCGGTTGTCTGAAGTCAGTTCGAAGTGCTGGTGAAGAAGATAGGTTGGCGAATCCCGCCGCAAGTCGACGATCACGTCCATGATGGCACCACGCACGCACCGGACCAGTTTCGCTTCCGTGTAGGGCTGGAGCTGAAAGTGCAACCCTCGGAGCGTGCCTTTTGTCCTTGAGTTGGACATGTTCTGCTGGACGTAATTCGTGACCAGACCATGCGCCTCGAATTCCTCGTGGCAGTAGGTCCGGGCGAACATCCCGCGCTCATCGCCGCGCTGCTCGAGCTGAATGGTCCACGCGTCTTTGAGCGCTGTTGGGCGGAAGATCACGCGACAGCACTCGGTGATGAAGCACGGGAATCGAAGTGCGTTCTATGCTCCACATAAAGAACGTCGACGGTGCGGCGGCCTTGCGCCACGACATTAGATAGCACGAGCAGCACGTCCAACGCGGATTGCGCTAGCCTCTGAGCCGGACTCCAGTCGATCGCATCCATTGGCACGGTACTTGAGAAAAGATTCCCGGATAGCTTCCATTTTATGGCCCTCCATCACGAAATCGCAAAATCGGTACTACGAATAAATTTTCATGATGTGCCACATGATCGCCGGTCACCCATTTTGACCATCGGCTCAGGCTTGACAGCCGTCTCCTCGGTGAGGCGAAACCCGAACCCGCCGGCGAGCAGTGCCACTTTCATACCGTCCTCCTTACGCCCCTGTCTCGCCAGAATAGCTTTTCCGAAAGACGTCCGTATTCCACGTGGTCCTCTAGCACGCGCAGGCGATTCAGCCGAGAATTGCGGAAATTGGTGTCCCCGAAACCCATGCCGCGCAATCCCTCAATGAGTTCGGCAATCGAACTCCGCCAGCGTCACCCTTGGTTGATGGTTCGGAGCTAGCTTTGCAAAACGAGCGAAATCGACCTGATAAGACCGGCTATCGAGAGGCGCCTGGGCGTTGATCTTCATTTTGGTGCCGGGCACCGCCACCGCTACGGCCTCCGCGAGCTCACCCACTTGGTAGTTACCCGACTGGGCGCCGGCGTTCACGAGAAGGAACCGCCCGCCGTCGACAGGGTCACGCGTCACCGCCCACTCGATCGCACGTGCCATGTCCGCAACGTCGATCAGCGGCCGCCACGGGGTGCCGTCCGACAGAACACTGATCTCGCCACTGCTGATCGCGCCGGCGACGAAATCGTTCAGCACTACGTCGAGACGCAAGCGGCTCGACATGCCGCACGCAGTGGCGAAGCGGAGGCAGGTGACGGTGAGGTCGCCACCGAGGCACCGCAAGGCTTCCTCCGTGCCGATCTTGGACGCGGCATAGGCTGTGACGGGATTTGGCGGATCTTCTTCCCGGCGGGGGCCGCCCTCCGCCACCCCATAAACGCTGCAACTAGACGCGAAGACAAAGTGCTTGACCCCCGCCGCGGCCGCTGCTTCGGCAAGCGCCACCGATGCATCCTGATTGATTGCTTGCGTGACGGCTGCAAACCGATCCCCCATGGGGTCATTCGAGATGGCCGCGAGATGTACGATTGCATCGTAGCCGTTGAGCGTCGCAGGATCGATCATGCGAACGTCCCCAAAGGTCTGCCGATCAAGCACGCGCTCCGGAAAATCTGCGGTGCCCGTCAAGCAATGGCCGAAAAACGCCTGATCATAACCGTGCAAGGTCGCTTCAGGCATGCTTTGCCGAAGCTGCCGCATTACGCAGGCGCCGACATATCCCAAATTGCCGGTGATCAAGATTTCGCATACGTCGCTCCACTCCGGTCAGCTCTCTCGCGGTTGCGCTGAGCTCATGGGGGTCTTCGCTCGGGTGCGCGTCCCCCTCCAGCTTCGTCGCTGATCCATCGTCAGCACGGAACCATGAGGGCTTCACGGTATGCGCATTCAAGCCTGTGTGCGACACGCAAAAAGTTGATCGCCTGAACCTGTCCTAAAGCGGCACGGAGGGACTAACGAGTTGCCCCCGTAATTGAGCCGACGTGATTGGGTATCATATGTTCTTAACAGCTTGCCGGAGCAGCACTGAGATCTCTCCTTCAAGTCGCCGTCGTCAAACGCCGCCCCAGCGGGACATTCGCGGACATTGTAGGCGGGAAGATCACTCGAGGGGGCTCGCTCGAATCCATTCAACCGTCTGCCGAAGACCTTCGCGAAGTGGGATCTTGGCGGTCCAACCGAGCAGCGCGCGCGCCGGTTCTGTGTCGACTGCGACCGTCTGTTCCATCGGCCTCGCCGCAACGGCGCCGTACGTCGGCATGGGACCACCCGTGTGCTCCGCGATTGCGTTAACAACGCCGCGGACGCTGGTGAGGATGCCAGTACCGATGTCGATAGTCGAACCCTCAATTCCTGCCGCACAGCCGGCGGCGATGTACGCATCGGCCACGTCTGCGCTGTAGACCCAGTCGCACTCGCGCTCCCCACTGCTTAGAGCCGGACTACGGCCTGCGAGGAGCTCGCGAGCGACGTACGGCACCAGGTTTCCTTGCTGCCCTGGGCCATATGTCATCGCCGGCCGCAGGATGACGACGGGCGAGGCGAATAACTTGTGATACATACGGGCGTATCCGCAGGCAGCCCACTTGCCGGCGCCGTAAGGCGAAGTTGGCACGGGATGCCCGTCAGATCCGACGACTGCCTCCTCGAGCGCGGATCCCGTCACAACGACCCGGTCGCAACCAATCCGCGTGAGGGCATCCAGGACCTCCACCGTTGCCAGCAGATTGGCGGCTAACGCGGGTCGTACGAGCGCAGGGTCACGGGCACCTTGTACGAGGGCGGCAAGATGGTGCACCACGGATGGCGCCACGCGCTCGAGCACAGCGCGGATGGCACGCTCGTCCGTAAGATCGCACTGCCACCACGTAACTTTCGCCGGCACAGTGTCTGGGCGCGCGCTGCGGGATACTGCATGCACGACCGCTCCGCCCTGGAGCAGTGCGCTGACGAGTTGCCGGCCGATGAGGCCCGTCGCGCCGGTAACGAGTGTCACGACGCCGCGGACCGCTGGAGCCGGGGAACCGGTTGTCAGGGGGGTGATACCCATCAGATGGCCTTGATGAGGAGATCTACGTCGGTGAGGGCCGAGGCAGCGGCGACTATCTGATTGTAGGGCAACCCGGAACGGCGGGCGATATCAAGGAGGGAGTGGGATCCATCGCTGTAGCTTAGGACCCACAGCAGAGCGATCTCGCGCGCCTTTGGGTCCATCGAGGCGCCAACGTCCCGATACAGCCCACGTCGGCCGAGCTGCGGTTCGCCGTAAGGGCTAGTGTTAAGATAGGTGCCGTCGGTCTGGAACACGTCGAAGATATCGGCGAGCAGGTCGAGCGAGCCTTCCAGCGAATGCGCTGTGATGAAGTCGAGATCGTCGCCCGATGTGTGATATTGCGGGTATTCACCGGCGGCGCTGCGACTCAGCCGCCCGACCGGGAGGTCGAACCCCGGTGAGCAATATTGTCGTTCGTCATAGCCGTAGGGGGAGAAGTCATCCGTCCGGTGGGTCTCCGCGCGCTCCGCAAGAACATGCTCAACCACGCGGTCGGTCCACGTGTCGCCTCGGCGCGAACGTTTGTAGACGAACCCCCCTCGGTCACCAAGGCCGGTCAGCACCAGGCCGGCACGGATGCGGCCGACGGCATCGCCGTTCAGCGCCAACCACGTGATGGCGCCGATGGTACCAGGGACGAAGACGAAGCGCACACCGAGTGGCCGTGGGCCTCCGGCAAGGAGCCGCTGCGCGAGCGCGGTGGCAACGACGATCCCGGATAGGTTGTCATTGGCGAGGGACGGATGACACGTGTAAGTCGATACGAGTATCTCGCTATCTGTCGTGCCGGCGAGGAAAACCTCTCCAATGGTCAGACTGCCGCTATCATCGAGCGTGCTGTCGACCTGGACTCGGTAGTCCCCGTCGGGAAGCGCCTCCAAGAGGCGATGCGGGAGGCAGAAGCCCCAAGCGCGCCGATAGTAGGACGTCCGGTACGGCGTCCAGTCGGGTCGGTCAGGAAGCGAGAAGAGGTGCTCTCGAAGCTCGGCGAGCGGAATGGTTACGTCCACCGGCTCGCAGTAGCCGAGAAGTGCGAGTGTGGAGCGCTCTACGTCAGCTATAACAGAGCCGTCCGGTCCCGATACGCGCGCCGACCGCACGTTCCACTCCGGCGGGACCGTCCAGTCGAGGACTACCGTTCCACTTGGGACCTCGTGAAGCTGAAGCGGCATATGCTCGGTGATCGCGGCGAGCGTCTCGCGCACTCCGTTGCCGCTGATGCTGCGCAGGATAGGAAACAGTTCGGTCGCAAGTGCGTGCATGGCGGCGCCGTCCAACGGCCGCGCCTCCAGTCCGGTTCTTGTCACTGCCGTTCCTTTCGGCCCGTTCGATGTAGCCTGAATCCTCACTCTGGCGATTTCGCGGCGCGGACTTCATAATGACGCTCCGGCTGCCGGTGGATGCTCTGCTGCATGCGGGCAAGAGTCCGAGGTTGCGACGCTAACCACCATTGGAAAGGAAAGGGGTCGGTCAAGGCTACGTGCGTCACTCCGGACTTGCCGTTCGCGTGGGAAGGGCGGCCGCGACGCTGACGAGCAAACTCACGAAGAGGTGGATCAGAGGAGATCATGAAGGATATGATTGGCACACCAGACAAATCTCTTGAAGCCCACCTTCAGACTTCGCCTGGAGCGTAGTTTAACGATGACGCAGTTGTGAATATAGAGAACTGCCGTTCATGTGGCAGTCCCGAGATTGAACAGGTCCTCGACCTGGGCCGACAGCCAATCGCCAATGCACTGTTAAGCGACATGGTCGAGCCTTCAGATGAGCTGTACCCGCTTTCGGTACATCTTTGCCGCGAGTGCGCGCTTCTCCAGGTCGGCACGACCATTCCACCCGCTGTCCTGTTTAAATCCCATTATCCATACTTCTCATCGCAAAACCCGACCTTGCTGAAGCATGCGAGTGAGCACGTTGAGCAGCTGATTGACGCTCGCAAGCTCGATTCCCGCAGCTTTGTCGTCGAGGTGGCTAGTAATGACGGGTACCTACTTCGTAATCTGGTCGAACGGGGTATCCCCGTGCTCGGCATCGACCCGGCTGATGGCCCTGCCGCGCGAGCTAACGAAATCGGTGTTCCGACACTGTGCGAGTTCTTTTCCCGAGCCACCGGAGCACGACTCGCAGCGGAAGGAAAGCAAGCCGATGTCGTGATTGCCAACAACGTCATAGCCCACGTCGATGAAATCAACGATTTCGTCGCCGGTTTCGAAGCAATTTTGAAGCCGCAAGGTATCGCCGTTTTCGAGTTCGCGTACGCAGTGGATATGATCACTCATTGCGAGTTCGACACGATCTACCACGAGCATCTCTTCTATCACACGCTTCATGGGCTTGCTCCCTTGTTGGAGCGGCACGGACTCCACATCGTCGACGCGGACCGCTTGACGATTCATGGAGGAAGTCTGCGAGTGCGCGCCGCCAAGCAAGCCAGCCAGTCGGCCCGGCTTGAGCGGCTGTGGACGAATGAACGAGAGCTGGGAGTCGGCAGCAGCGGCTTTTATGGGAATTTCGCCGAACGGACTGAGAAGCTTGGGGAAGAGCTCAGGCATCTCCTTTTGGGTCTGAAGGCGCGAGGAAAGAGCATCGCCTGCTACGGTGCGGCCGCGAAAGGCTCGACCATGGTCAATTACCTCAACTTGGGTCGCGGCTTCTTCGACTTCGTGGTTGACCAAAGCATTCACAAACAGGGGAGATACATGCCGGGCCAGCGGATACCGATTAGGCCTCCCGAGGAGCTGCGCACTCAACGACCTGATTATGTGTTGATCCTGGCGTGGAACTTTGCCGATGACATCATCGGGGATAACGCCGGTTACCGGGCTTCGGGAGGGCAGTTCATCGTCCCTGTTCCACAGCCGCGGATTATCTGACTCCGCGTGCGGAGAATCCGCCCTCGCAGCCGGCGACGGCGAGCACGACTAAGAGGAGCGCTGTGCGCCTCACCAAATGAGCTTGGAGCACGTGAACGCCTCGGCGGAGCGGGCCCCGGCCTCGAGGCCACGGAGGCGCAGGACTCCGGCGAATGACTCGGCGTCGTACCACGGCTTGTCGGCTTGGCTGGAGAAGTGTTCGACGAGGAGGGCGAGCTTGCGAGCCGACACGTCGTCGCCTAGCGTGACGTAGGCGTTGGGGCGCCCGAGGTCGCCGTCCCACTTCGGGATCTCGTAGGCCGCGATGGCCGCGCCGCGGAACATCTGCCACGTCGCCTCGGCCGTGGCGCGGTGGTCCTGATGGGCGTCGTCGAGGCGGTGCGTCAGGACGAGGTCGGTCGGGCCGGAGTCGCGGACAGCCCGGAGCACGCTGCGGAGTGCCTCGACGTCCTGCGGGAAAAGGCCGTCGCGGAGCGCGCCGACGCGGACGTCCGTTTGCGCGGCGTCGGCGAGGAACGCCGCGGCGCTCACACGCGCCTCGGCCTCGCGATACGTCCCTCCGCCCGAGAGGACGATCCAGCGGACGTGCGTGTGTGGGCGCTCGGCGAGCAGGCGCAGGACGGTCCCCCCCGCCCCGATCTCGACATCGTCGGCATGGGCGCCGACGCAGACGAGCCGAAGCGGCTCAGCGGCCGTCAGGCCACGGCTGTCGGGGAGCGCGAACACGGGCTACCGTAGATAAGTGGCGCGCCGACCGCGACGTCGCCGGGCCCCCCAATGCGAGGCTTCCAAACCTCCCACGGGGCGTCGCCGCGCTGGTAGATATCCTCCAGGAGGCGCTTCTCCTTGAAGGTATCCATGCACGCCCAGAAGCCGTCGTGCCGGACCATCCCGAGCTCGCCGACGACCGACATTCGCGTCGCCGGCGGGCCCATCAGCTCGTCGCCGGGCTCCATGTAGTCGAACACGCGCTGGCTGAGGACGAAGAAGCCCCCGTTGATCCGGAGCCCCGTCTCGGTCACGTGCATCACGTTCGTCACGCTTCCGTCGGGCGCCGCCTGGACGACGTGGCTGGTGTAGTTCGGCTGGACTCCCAGGAACGTCGCAGCGCGGCCCGACGCCTGTGCCTCGCGGATCAGCGAGTTCGAGCGGGGCGTCCGTCACGCCGTCGGCGTAGCTGGCCAGGAACCACTCGTCGCCCTCGAGGAACGGTCGGATGGACATCAGCCGCTCGCCGACGCACGCGTCGTGGCCCGTGTCGACAAACGTGATGCGCCAATCGCGGATGTCGGACCGGAGCAGCTGGACGCGGTCGCCCGTCATCACGAAGTCGTTCGAGACCGTCTCGTCGTAGTTGACGAAGTACCGCTTGACGTGGTCGGCCCCGTGTCCGAGGCACAGGATGAACTCGGTGTGGCCGAAGTAGGCGTAGTACTTCATGACGTGCCACAGGATCGGACGGTAGCCGACGGTGACCATCGGTTTCGGGAGATCCTCGGAGTGGTTGCGGATGCGCATACCCTCTCCACCGCAGAACAGGACGACTTTCATCGGGCCGGGATGGAGAGTGAGGCCGGCGCGTGCGCAAAAACTCTGCCGTCGCCGCCAGACGGGGCGGCTGCTAAGCCGCCGCGCGGATTCGTCGTCGCGATCAATCGGACATGCGGCTCACTGTCGTTGGCAACCGTCGTAGGGAACGCTTGCAAAGCTGCGCTCAACTCATCGAGCGTCGAGAGATCGTTGATTTCATAGATGCCCCGTACGAGCCTCTGCGCCCCGGATTGCTGCGGAAGGAAGCTGACGTCGCTGCCTGATTTGGGGTGGGTGCTCATTAGAGCAGCCAAGGTGACGTGTTCGGGCATGCGTCCGCAAGGTTGCAGGCCGAGCCGTATCGTAATGGTACAGCGTCGCAAATCGGAGCAGGCGCACTGCTCACCCGAAGGCAATGTCCGCTTTCCACCCATTGCGGACAGTACGGGCGTCGGCCGGCTTACTATCAATTGCCTTTGCGCTGGGTGACAGTCGGGCCATTTCGCCGCGAGCCCGTGAGGAGTATGGCGTCGCGTCGAACGAGCAGGGAGGCACGTCATGACCGCGTTCAACGCCGTGCGTTTCAAAGTGAAGCCTGGCCGCAACCAGGAGTTCCTCGATGCCCATGAAAAAGTCGACCGCGACTGGCCTGGCCTGCGGCACGTCAATATCATCCAGACGGGCGACCAAGCCTATTGCATCATCGGCGAATGGGACGACATGGACAGCCTCGGGGCCGCGCGACCGCACATGCTCGCGACGCTCGAGACGTTCCGTGACACGCTCGAGGATCAGGGCGGCGAGCTAGGCGTCACCGACCCGGTATCGGGGCCAGTGGTTTTGGAGCTGAAATAGCCGCGGCTCTCCAGCCCGAAAGAGACGCCGCCTAACGTCTGCTTTCGACCCATTGAGGACATTAGGCGCCTAGGTCGGCTTTCAACCCAATTGCGAGGTTCAAACCAAAGCGGACCGTGGAGCTCCCTGGCATCCGCGTTCGCCCTGCCGGTCAGATGGCGAGCGCACCCGATGATGGACTAGGCATCTCGGCAATGATGCGGCGGCCCCCTAACCTCCGCTGGCTGGCAGATTACTGTTGAAGATGTCCGCAGCTGCCTTCCAATCGCCGCCGATCTTCCGCCAGACAACAACGTATTTGCCGGTGTCGGTCTGGGTCGTGCCCGCGGGCGCAATCGTAAGACTATAGGTTCCCCGATCGAGAGCCATATCACCGGACCGCGAGACAACGATCTGCTCCGGAGTGAAGGTCAGATCGAAGCCCGGCGTCCGCATCATCGATGCCCAAGCCTGCTGGATCGCCGCGCGTCCTTTGCCGATGGGCGCGTTGGGTGGCATCACTGCGCCGTCATCGGCGTACATTTCCGCAATGCCTGAGGCATCCTTAGCTTTTACGAGTTGTAGCCAATGATCGACATGCGTGCGGATTGCCTGCTCATCCCCGGCAGTGTCGACAGCGGCGGGACTAACTTCGGCGGCGTCATTTGCAGGCTTCTCTCTTGCCTGGCACGCCGGCAGCAGCAGCGCTGTGACGGAAAGTAGCAATAGCATTTTCGTCATTGGCTCCTCCTCTTGCTGTTTGTCGTCATAGCACGGGCGGCGTGGCTCGCGTCAGCTTGCTAATGTCTGCTTTCCACCCATTGCGGACATGAGCGGCCAAGGCCTGCTTTGTTGCGTTGCTAGTGGGCTGCAAGCCAGGCATCGCTACAAATCAAAATGAGTTCGCGTCTCGCACCCGGCGCACTCAGGTGAGCTTCGACGACTTCTCCATCGTGCACAGGCAAGCGCCGGATGATTTCTGAAATGCTGCGGCATTGACCCGACCGAGCCAGAGTAAACGCCTGCTCGATCGACGGTGTCCTCGTCATCCGCTTTCGTACCACAACCCGGTAGCTGAAACGAGTGTCCGCTTTCCA
>CAVSTS010000004.1:0-259975 GCA_963730925.1 uncultured Alphaproteobacteria bacterium | reverse complement strand
CGACATCAAGCTGACGATGACATCTCCGCTCGGTGATCAGAACAATATGCAATTTCAGATTGCCGGCACTACTGACGGCGACGGACCCAAATTTGGGGGCGTTCACGTTCACGTTCTCGGGCGGCGGGACAAGCCTCACCACCAACGGATCGACTTTCACGATTGTAGGAAACACGCTGCAAAGCACCAACAACCTCGCGCAGAATAGCACCTACTCGCTGGACATCGTCGCGACTCAGGCCGGAGATGGTCCAGGGCAATCGAAGATGGAGACCTTTACGATTATCACCGGATCCAACGGCGCCAACACAGCGGATAATCTGAGCGGCCAGACTGGCGACGACGTAATGTACTCGGGCGGCGGTGCAGACATGCTGTTAGGCCTTGGAGGCGACGACACGCTGTTCGGCCACGCCGGGAACGACGCGCTGCTCAGCGGCGGGGCCGGAAATGACACCATCTACCGTGGCAACGGCAATGACATCCTCAATGGCGGAGCCGGCTCCGACATCTTCGTCTTCAACGTCGCCCCGAACGGTACGACCAATCACGACACGATCCAGGATTTCGACGCAAGCGGTATCGACAGGATCGCGCTGGACGATGCAATATTTTCGGCCATTGGAGCAACGCTCGACGCGAGCGAATTCCGTGCCAGTGCCGGTGGGAATGCAGCCGACGCCAACGATCTCCTCCTGTATTAATTCCCGGCAACTGGGAATTTGTTCTACGACGCGGATGGAAACGGGGCCGGGGCGAAGGTGCTGGTTGCGACTATTACTCCCGCCGGGCTGGTCGGGACGGTCGACACGACGGACTTCATCATCGTCTGAGCCGTCATTTGTCAGAACCTGCCCGGGCTTAAGAGCTAGCCGCCTGGAACGAATATAGTAAACTGGCCGTTCGGCCGGGACACGAAAGCAGAGCTACGCCAATGTCCGCTTTGGGTCGAAAGCAGACATTAGCCTGAGCAGCCTTAGACAGGTCAAATTTCGTTTTTCGGCATCCTTTGTGGTAATCACTGGGGTAACACACCCAGCTCCATCTGGCTTTAGCGCTCTGAGGGTCTGGCGGACTGTGCGTCCGCAAAACCCGTTGAAGCACCACATTATGGCCGCGGTTCAGACCGATTGATTGCGTCAATGACCGCAGCGGCGATCACCTCGGCATCGGGCAGCTTCCTCTTCGGCGCTCCAACCTTCGGCAAACCCTTCTTGATGAGTTCGGCCTGCCGAGGAGTGGCTACAGCGCCGTAGCTGGTTAGCGTCGTCAGCAGACCCTGATGCCCTAGGTTCTGCGACCAGGCCTTCAGTGTCTCCACGGGCAGGTCCAACGTCATGATGTGACGCACGAGCATGTCCCGGAAGCTGTGCGGGTTGAAATAGGGCAGTCCAGCCGACGCGAAGGCGGCCTTGAAGATCTCGCGAATAGGACCACTCGTGGTCCATGCCTCTCTCCCGAGGCCTTGAGGCGCGAAGATGCTGTCGGCGCTCAACCCCATCTCGGTTGCCGGAAATAATGGGTCCTGAGGGCCGCGGCTTACGTCGTCACTCATCTCCTCATGCCAATCTCGAGCGATCGACATTGCCAGATCGCTCACCGGCATCAGGAAGGTTCGGAACGTCTTGCTGAACTTGGTCCTGACATGGCGAGCGTCCTGATCCACGAAGCCGTCATCCATGTTCACGTCGCCCAGCCGGAAGGATGCCAAGGCCGCGACCCGAGCCCCCGTCACAACGGCGTAGGCCATAACGGCGCGATTGCGCCGCTCCAGGGGCGTCTCGGCCGGCATCGCTGCAAGCGCGAGTTCAACCTGCGCAAGCGTGGGCACTCGCTTCTCGCGCCGCGCGTTGGCGATCGCCACGTCCTTGTCACTGAGGTTGAAGTAATCGGCGTCCGCATAGGCAATATGCGACTTGTAGCCGGGCAGGTGCGCCAGCCAGAAGAAGAAGGCGTGCAGATCGCGGAGGATCGAGTGCACCGTCGCCATGCTTAACCGCTCGCCGGTGTGAGCATTCAGGGCTTGCGAGAGGCTCTGCTTGAAAGAGACCGCTTGCTTGCGGTGAAACGACTTGAAGTCTCTCCGCCGCGTCGACTCCTCGAAACGGGCGATCGACTTCAGCACCCGATCGACGGTGACCGGATCGCGGCGCTTCGCCTCTTCCAGATAGAGGACGTAGTCGCGCTTGATCCTCTCATTTTTCGCATTGGGTTTGCTCATGCTGCTGCCTGCCTTTCAGGATCACAGTTCAGGGAGGGAGAAGGGCCCCTAATTAGGCGTAGCTGTCGGTCCGCGAACTGGACCTCGATGGCGGGCATCTTGACCCCCAGCTCGGCGCGGCGGACTTTTCGATGCATCACCGTTCCGCAAATGCCACAGCAGGCTTTCAAGTTGCCGGATTTTGCAGTCACCGCGAGGTATTCGGCGAAGCCGAGTGCGGGCCGTCGTGGCTCACGGCAGCTGAAGCAGTAGAACTTTCCTGGCCCACAGGGCTGCTTCCGGTTGGCGTTCCTCTGCCTGAGGAACTCCCGCACTACGGAGCCGTGAAAGAGGATCGGCTTGGAACTGTCGATCGGCTCGAGTCCGGCTTCTCGCCAGTTAAGCACGGTGTTCTTGTGAACACCGCAACAGGTCGCGAGCTGGGTGGTGTCATAGTTCCGGTTTAGCTTGACGACGTTTGGGTTCACGCGCCGCTTTGTCATTGGACCGCCCTCAGTTCTGGGGGTCAACGAGGCGGCGGATTGAAGCCGTCTTGATTAGCGTTCTGCGACCCAGCTTGAAAATCTCAAGCCGGCCGTCGCCGATCATGGCGTAAATGGAAGTTCGTCCAAGACCGAGGACCTTGGTGGCCTCGCTTACTGAGATTGCCAGCGGCTCCATATTCGTTCTCCTGCACGCTGGTGGGTCCCAGCGAATGCAGCAAAATCTAAGGGATACGCGGCGGAAACGCTGCCGCCGTGTGCCGAGGAGTGCCGAGAACTAGTTTCCGGCAGCTCGCAATCGATCGAGAACGGCCTGTACGACGGACTGAACGGTCGATCGACCGAGCGCCTCGTCGCCTCGAGCCGCTAGACGGTCTGCAATGGCATTTATCAATTCTTCTTGCCCCTGCGACCCCCCACCCTCCGGGATGCCATTGTCGTGCACATATGCGACCAGCTCAGCAATCCAAGGCTTCCATCGATCGCTCAGGGGGCGGCCTGACCCCCGCGCCGAACTCATTGCAGGATCAGCGGTACTCCCTTCCGAGGCGTTCCAGCCTTCCACCATTTTATTGACGGCCGCGGGGTCGAATCGGATCCCGAAATAGCGAATGCGGCCTTGGATACTTATGCTGTAACCGCCTTCGCTAGTGAGATCGAAATAGATGTCACCGGTCTGCCAAAGCGACGCATCGGGCAGCCATTCGGAGTTCGGATTCCAATGACTTGCTGGCACAAGCCGGAACGAACCCTTCTCTACCTCGCCGCGAACCGGCTTCCAGACAACATGTTCGGCGACCGCTGTGACAATCTCCGCGTTCAACCTGGAGACCAACGCTCCAATTGCGGTTTCCCTATCAAGCCCTTTTCCAGTCAGAATCGAGATCGCCTCGCTGGGCCGCAGCCAACGCGTGAAGTCTCTTGGCAACACCTGAATTCGTTTCTGACATCGCGCTGGCTAAAGGCAGATCAGATCGACGCTATCACTCGCGATAATTGATTGGTCACGCTTACCCCCGCTCGAGCGTCCTAAGCCTACCAAACCCTCCGTTCGAAGCAACTAGCTAACCTGCGGCCAAACGAACGACGTTGGTCGTAGAACTGCAATACGATGCCCATGCCGGCATCAGCTTCTCCCTGCGTTGCTCGAAGAATGTGGTGCGACGATAGGCGCTCTCGGTGCGGTTCGGGTTGGTGTGCGCCAACGCCGCCTCCGCCCAAGCATCCGCAAATCCCGTGTCCGCGGCCCAGTCGCGGAACGAGGAACGAAAGCCATGCACCGTGTACTCGGCGCCTCCATTTACGCGGAGGACCTTGGCAAGGGTCGCGTCGCTCATGAGACCCTTAAGGCCTGCGAAAACTAGGTCGTTCGGCTTTGGAGTAAGCGCTGCGTGAATACGCTCAACGATCTTCACCGCGCCCGGACCGAGTGGCACGATATGAAGCCGACCGGTCTTCGCGTTTTCCGGAGGAACTCGCCACTCAGCCGCGCCTAGGTCGATGTCTCTCCATCGCGCCTTGCGCACCTCGCCTGATCGAGCTGCTGTCAATATCAGGAATTGAAGCGCCGCCCGTCCAACCGAGAACTCAGCAGACGCGAGTTTCGACGTGAATGTCGGCACATCCTTGTACGGCATGGCTGCGAAGTGCTTGCCCTTCGCCTGCTTTATTCCCCCCATAAGGTGGCTCACAGCTCGCATCGGCGCCTCGGCCGGTCGCCACCCCTTGCCGTGAGCATAATCGAGAACGACGCCGATGCGCTGCCTGACGCGTCGTGCCGTTTCCCCTTTCGTCAGCCAGATCGGGATAAGCACTCGCTGTACATCGGCGGCCTCGATCCGATCGACAGTAAGACTGCCAATCACGGGAAAGGCGTAAGCCTTGAGCGTATTCAGCCACTGATCTCCGTGCTTGCCATTGCGCCAGGCCTTCGAGACCTGCGCGTGATACTGCTCGGCAGCGTCCTTGAAGGTGGGTACCTCCTCTTCCTCCAGCTTCCACTCTGCCGATGGATTGATGCCGGCCTTGGCCAGCTCCCGGCCGATCCGCGCCTTTTCACGAGCTTCTGCCAGCGTGAGGGACCGCCGCTTGTGGAGAGGGATGGCGACCTCGATAGTCTCAGCGGCAAGCGAGCCCAGACCGAAATCCTGCCGCTTTCCCTTATGTTGAACCCGAAGCACCCACGACTTCGATCCGGTCGGCTTCACAAGCAGGTAAAGCCCTTTGCCGTCCGAGTGACGGCCTGGCTTGGCGTTCAACGCTTGCTTGACGGTTAGGGGCATCTCTTGTTCCCTCTCTGATTACCCCACTATGCAGCGATTGTGGGCGAACGTCAACGCACGCGAACGCACGTGGGTGCCGCGTAATGCTTTATTTTCTGTCATTTTCTAGGTGGTGGTGAACTATCGCGGACGAATTGCTGGCGGAGCGGGAGGGATTCGAACCCTCGATACGGCTCTTCACCGTATACTCACTTTCCAGGCGAGCGCCTTCGACCACTCGGCCACCGCTCCGCATTCCCGGGAAGGAAGGCCCATCTAGGGTCAGGCGCGCGGAGGGGCAAGGTTGCTCCCCAAGCCGGTGATCCCCTAGTGCTCGACCATGACTCCCGCCGAGCGCATCGCCCGCCGAATGCCGTCCGATGAGGACATTGACGCGATCGCTCGGCGCACGCTGCAGCGCCTGCCTTCGCCCTTCGCCGAAAGCCTCGGCGACATGGTCCTGCGCATCGAGCCGGTGACCGACCCCGAGACGGCGAGGCAACTCGGGCTCGACCATCCGATGCAGCTCAGCGGCCTCTACGAGGGCGTCTCGCTCAATCACCGCAGCGTCGAGCAGTCCGGCACGCTTCCCGAGCGCATCACCCTCTACAGCCGCCCAATTCTCGACGAATGGCGATCCACGCGCTTCAGTCTGGAGCAGCTCGTCGCCCATATCGTGATCCATGAAATCGGCCACCATTTCGGCTTTTCCGACGACGACATGCATGCGCTGGAGGACAGCGCCGAATGACGGAGTTGCTGCGCTTCGAGGGCGTGACGCTCACACGCGGCGGGCGCATGCTCTTCGAGAATCTCGACTTGACGGTGAATCCGGGCGAGAGGCTGGTGCTCACCGGGCCGAACGGCAGCGGGAAGTCCAGCCTGCTGCGCCTTGCCGCCGGATTGTTGCGTCAAGACCGAGGGCGCATCGAGCGCGCTACCCTTGCGCTCGCTGACGATCACGCTGCGCTCGATCGCGAACGGCCATTGCTCGCTGCCTTATGCTTCTGGACCGCCCTTGGCGGCTCGAACAAGCGGCTCGAATTCGCCCTCAATACGCTCGATCTCGCAGGACTCGCTCCGATTCCCGTTCGCTTGTTGTCAGCCGGCCAGCTCAAGCGGGCGACGCTCGCCAAGGCCGCTGCAACCAACGCTTCGCTGTGGCTTTTGGATGAGCCCTTGAACGCGCTCGATCAGGGCGGCGTCGACGATCTGGCGGTACTCCTCGACTGGCACACGAGGGCGGGTGGCGCGGTGGTCGCGGCTTCCCATCTCATCCTGCCTGGCGAGTGGCGACAACTGGAACTTGGTCGATGATTGTTTCGATCATCACGCGCGATGCGCGTCGTGGATTCAGCGGAGCGGCGTGGCTCCCAATCGCCTTCTTCCTGCTGGTCGCGACGCTGATGCCGTTCGCGATCGGTCCCGATGCCCGCCTGCTCGCGCGTATCGGTCCTGGCGCCCTCTGGATCGCTGCTCTCACTGCCGCGCTGCTGCCGATCGAGCGGCTGATCGAACCGGATCGCGCCGACGGAGTGCTCGATCAATTCACGCTCCACAGCGTTGCGGAGGAGAGTATCGCAATAGCCAAGATCGTCGCGCATTGGCTAACGTTCGCTCCGCTCCTGCTGATCGCTGCCGTCCCCGCATCAGCGCTGCTGGCGATGGAATCCGCCTCGCTCGCGCGCACCGAATTGGCTTTGGCAGTCGGTACACCGGGCTTGGCGGCACTCGCCGTCGCGGTTGCGGCCGTGACGGCCGGGCTTCCGCGCGCGGGGTCGCTCGCCGGATTGCTCGTGCTCCCGCTTGCCGTGCCCCTGCTGATCTTCGGTGCTGCCGCAAGTGGCGTCGGCGGTTCCGGCGCACTGTTGCTCGAAGCTGCGATCTCGATCCTGCTGCTCGCCGGCGCGCCGTTCGTGACTGCGGCTGCGATCCGCGCCGCTAGGACCTAGACCAGCGGGCAAAAATGGCGGTCGGAAGCAACAACCCCCTCGCCTCCTCACGCACCGCCATCTCGCCCATCTCCACCGTGCCCCCGAGGTCGTCGAGAGTCTGTTTTATCAATTCTCCGATCGCGAGCGCGGACATGCGCACGGCATAGACGGTGAGCACGAGGAAACGGCTGTTCTCGTCGAGCAGCCGGCGGCAATCGGCGAGCAATGGCGCGAGATTCTCCTCGAGCCGCCAGACCTCGCCAGTAGGGCCCCGCCCGAACTTGGGCGGATCGAGCAGGATTCCGTCATAGCGTCGCCCACGCCGAACCTCACGCGCGGTGAACTTGCTCGCATCGTCGACCAGCCATCGGATGGGTCTATCGGTGAGGCTCGACAGTCGGGCATTCTCCTTGCCCTGGTCGACGGACTTCTTCGACGCGTCGACGTGAACGAGCCGCGCACCGGCATCGCTCAGCAGAAGCGTGCCGACCCCCGTGTAGCCGAAGAGGTTCAGGATCTCGGCGTCCGCGGCGCGTTCGCGCATCCAGTCCCACTGCGGGGCCATGTCGGGGAAGAAGCCGAGATGCCGGAATGGGGTCAGCGAAGCCTGGAAACGAACTTCCTCGCGCGACAACTCCCATTCCTTCGCTACGGGCCGGTGCTGGATCCACCGTCCACCGCCCTCCTCGTCGGAGCCGGGAACGAACGTCGCGTCTGGATCCCAGTCGCCACTCGAGGGCGCCCACATCGCCTGCGCGTCCGGGCGGACCACCCTGATCGGGCCGTAACGCTCGAACTTTTGACCGTCGCCGCAGTCGATCAGACCCCAATCTGCCCAAGGTTCGGCAACGAGCGTATTGAGACGGTTCACGCCGCCAGAGCGAGCTTCGCGCCGACAGCGGCCAACGCGCGCGGTCCGTCGAGCATCTGCGCGCCGACTTGGCGCACTTCCTCGAGCGTCACCTGGTCGAGCCTCGCAACAATTTCCGACGGTTCTATCAAGGCGCCCTCGCGGAGCAGGCGCGTGGCGAGGTAGCTCGCCTGGCCCCAGCAGCTTTCCAGGCTCATCAGCATGCCCGCCTTGGCCATGGCGCGCGCTCGTTCGAGGTCGCGCTGCCCCAGATCCGCGACAGTATCGGCAAGCACGCGTTCGATCTCGCCGTGGGCCAGCCCTGCGTCCGATCGATCGGCTGCCACATATGTCCAGAACAAGCCGCACCCGACGAAATTCTGCGCCCCGGCCCCGACCGAATAAGCCAGCCCCTGCTCCTCGCGAAGCTGCTGGAACAGACGCGAGGAGGAGCCCGCGCCGACCACGTCGGCGAACAATTGGGAGGCATAAGCATCGGGCGCTCCCCATGCGGGCGCCGGCATGGCGACGGCAATGTGCGCCTGGTCTCCGCCTTTACGGCTCTCGAAGCGGCGGCCGCCAACGAAACGGCCAGGTTCCGGACGGGCTCGGGGCGAAGGCCTCATGTCGCCGAATCTAGCCTCGGCCAAGTCGACCAGCTGTTGATGATCGAGCTTGCCGGCGGCGACGAGAACGAGCTCCGACGATCCATAATGCGTCGCCAGCCAGGCATGCAGGTCATCGACCGAAATCGCTCGGATCGTCTGCTCCGTACCGAGCACCGACCGGCCGATCGGCTGATCGGGGAATGCCGCTTCCTGCAGATGATCGAAGACGATGTCCGAAGCGGTGTCTCGTGCCTCGGCGAGCTCTTGCAGTACGACCTTCTTTTCGAGTTCGAAGTTTCGCGCCTCGAAATGCGGCCGCCGGACCAGATCGGCAAGGAGCTCGACGCCGAGGGGCAGGTCAGGGGCAAGGAGCGTCGCATAGAAAGCGGTGAGCTCACGGTCAGTCGAGGCATTGAGGTCCCCGCCCACGTCCTCGACCACCTCGCTGATCTCGCGCGCCGAGCGGCCGCCCGCGCCCTTAAACACCATATGCTCGAACAAATGCGCGATACCGTTGAGCTCGGCAGGCTCGTATCGCGAACCCGTCGGCGCATAGAGTCCAACGGCCACCGTCTCGACGCTGCGCATCGGCCGGCTCGCCACACGCAGTCCGTTGGCCAGGGTCGTCAGCGCCATCATTGCCGCCCTGCTCCTTCACGCAGACGCTTTCGGAGGGCGAGGCCATAGATAATCAGCGCGACGACAGCCAGGCTGAACCAGGTCGCCGCATAGCCGCGATGACCCGCCGGAGTGACGGGGCTGACCGATGCGACCTCTGGCGCCTTACTCGGCTGAAGTCCCGGCGGAGCGCTTGCGGCCACAAGTCGCATCCGGGACCGCCGGTCGGGCACGATGATCCCGCTGACCAGTCCGCCGGCCCAGTTCACTTTCGCATTCGGATCCTTCGACCAGCCTACCTGGACACTCATTCCCGGCCCTTCCGCGCCCGTCGCGCAATCGATGATCTGCACGTAGCCGGTCTCGCCCGCTGCATTCTCACCGGCGATCGCGCGTTTGCCGACGGGGCGGAGGCACATGCCGGTCGCGTGGCGGAACAGCGGCAGCTGGTCGTCGCGCAGCGGCTCGGTGGGCCAGGTGATCGGCGGCAGGGCCTCCGCCTGCGCGTAACTCGCGAGCAGTCGCTCCTTCCATTTAGCACGCTTCAGCTGCCAGGCGCCAAGGCTGATCATCACAGCGACGGCGGCGGCCACAAGGACAGAAGGGATCACGGGTGGGCGGGTCATTCGACGATCCGGCCTTCCCGCGCGCGATGCTTATATTCCTGCGCCAACAGCCAGGCCTTGGCGAGCCTCAAGCCGCCTACGGTGAGACCCGCGGCGACAGGAACCCAGACGAGGTGCACCCACCAGCGTGGCTCGGCGACGGCGTCGAGCACGAGCGCGCCCACGACCGTGATCGCGCCGACGATCAGGATCAGGAACGCCGCCGGCCCGTCGCCGACGTTGAAGCTGTCGAAGTCGATTCCGCACTGGCGGCATTTCTGGGCAAACCTCACCCAGCCGTCGAACAGCGTATGCGCGCCGCAGCGGGGGCAGTTTCCGCCAAGCGCCGACGCGATCGGCGACGGCTCGGTCACGACCTCTTCAGCCGTGAACCGGCGCGCCCCAGCCGCCCCAGACGTAGATCGACGTGAAGAGGAACAGCCAGACCACGTCGACGAAATGCCAGTACCAGGCGGCCGCCTCGAAGCCGAAATGTTGCCTCGGCGTAAAATCGCCTTTGAAGGCGCGGAGGAGGCAGACGGTGAGGAAGATGGTCCCGACGATGACGTGGAAGCCGTGAAAGCCGGTCGCCATGAAGAAGGTCGCACCGTAGATGTTGCCTTTGAACGCGAACGGCGCGTGAGCATATTCGTAGGCCTGGATGCTGGTGAACAGGAGGCCAAGCGCCACCGTCATCGCTAGCCCGAGCTTCAGCCCGCTGCGGTCGCCGTGGATCAGCGAGTGGTGGGCGTAGGTGACCGTCGTGCCCGAGCACAGCAGGATCAAGGTGTTGAGCAGCGGGAAGCCCCAAGGGTTCAAGACTTCGATGCCCTTGGGCGGCCACTGACCGCCAACCGCTTCGACGGCCGAAGGGAAGAGCGAGGAGTCGAAGAAGGCCCAGAACCAGGCCAGGAAGAACATCACCTCGGAAGCGATGAACAGGATCATCCCGTACCTAAGGTGCAGCTGGACGACGGGTGTCTGATATCCCTCGTGCGCCTCGCGGATCGTGTTCGCCCACCAATTGTACATGACCGTCAACACGCCGATCACGCCCAGAGCGAAGACGAACTTGCCGTACGGATTGTCGTGCCACCACATGACGAGACCGCCGAACAGGAGCCCGCCGCAGGCGGCACCGATGATCGGCCAGGGATCGGGATCGACCAGATGGTAATCGTGATGCTTCGTCGCGGCCATGTACTGCAGCTTCCCTCGTTCGCTTTGGATGGGCTCTAGCGGCCCTATGCGCCGGTTTCCACCGGGTAAAATGTGTAGCTTAGGGTGATTTCGTCGATGTCCTTGGTGTCGGGATCCTTCTTGATCGCCGGATCGACGAAGAAAACGACCGGCATGTCCACCTTCTCACCGGCTTTCAGGGTCTGTTCGGTGAAGCAGAAGCACTGGATCTTCTTGAAATATTTGCCGACTTGATCGGGGCTGACGTTGAACACCGCTTGGCCGGTCCAGGTCCGGGCCGAGAGGTTCCGCGCGAGGTAGAAGATCTTGGTCCTCGCACCGGGTTGAACGCGGACGGTCGTCTGCTCCGGCTCGAACCGCCACGGCAAGCCAGGGTGGATATTCGCATCGAAGCGGACGCCAATCTGTCCGGCGACCGCACCGGGAGCGCTCGCCGCCCGAGCCGGCGTTCCCGCGAAACCGGTCAATTCGCAGAACATTCGGTACAGCGGCACGGATGCGAAAGCGAGGCCGAGCATCGCTGCAACGACGCCGGACATGATGAGCGCAGTACGTCTGTTCTTCTGCGTGCTCACCAGTTCATTCCCGTCTTGGCGATCGTGATGAAGAAGAGCAGCACGACGAACGCTCCGAGCAGTAAGGCCATGATCCGCGCCCGATCGCGCTGCCGCTTGCGGAGGACCTCATCCTCCTGCCTCACCATGCGAGCCACCGGTCGGCGACTGCGATTGCGAACAAGGCGAAGAGATAGAAGACCGAATAGCCGAACAAATGCTTCTCCGGCTCCATCTGGTCGGGGGTGCGCGCGCCGTTCAGGAAGACGCGGCCGGCTAGCACCAGGAAGACGAAGCTCAGCACTGCCGCGCAGCCGCCGTAGATCGGCCCCGCCAGCCCAAGCGGCCAGGGTGCGATCGCGGCCGCCGTCATCGCCAAGCTGTAGAAGAAAATCTGCCGGCGCGTGCTTTCCAAACCCGCGACGACCGGCAGCATCGGGATACCGGCGGCGGCATAATCCGATCGGACGAACAGCGACAGTGCCCAGAAGTGCGGCGGCGTCCACAGGAAGATAATCGCGAACAGCAGCAGCGGCAGTGGCGCAACCTGGCCCGTCGCCGCGACCCATCCGATCAGCGGCGGGAAGGCGCCCGCCGCGCCCCCGATCACGATGTTCTGCGCTGTGCGCGGCTTCAGCCACACTGTATAGATCAGCACGTAGAAAAGGATCGACGCGGCAAGCAGTGAAGCGGCGAGCCAATTGTTCGCGAGCCCCATCAGAAGCACCGAAAAGCAGGCCAGGCCCACGCCGAAATGAAGCGCCGACTGGCGGTCCATGCGGCCCGCCGGTAGCGGGCGTTTGGCGGTTCGCCGCATCTTCGCGTCAATATCCGTTTCGTACCATTGGTTGAGCGCGCCGCAGGCGCCCGCACCAAGAGCGATGCAAAGGATGGCGGTGAAGCCGAGCGCGACCGGCGGAAGCTCGGGCGCGACGAGCATCCCGCACAGTCCCGAGAAAACGACCAGGCTCATCACGCGCGGCTTGGTCAGCGCGAGGATATCGCGCCAGTCGGCCGGCAGCGCGGCTGGGCTGGACATCTCCAAGGTGGGCATGGGCGCGCCTATAGGAGGTGGCTCAGCAGAGGAAAAGCCTTTGTGTAGCGACAGTTCATGCGCGCATTGCTACGGCGCAGCCATGATCAAAACCGCCCTCGCTATCGCGGCCGCCCTGACCCTCACGGTCCCGGCTCTTGGCCAAACCGCCTCGCCCAAAGTGGACGTCGTGCCCGTCGCCATCGACACGAACCTCGGCAGGATCGTCGTCGCGCTCGACGCCGCTCACGCTCCGGTCACCACCGCCAATTTCCTCCGCTACGTCGACGCGCATCGCTTCGACGGCGAAGTCTTCTATCGCGCCATGAAGGTCGGCGACACCGGCGGGCTGGTCCAGGGCGGCGTCCGCAGCGACTCCCGCAAGCTCTACCCGCCGATCGCTCACGAGCCGACCAGCCAGACCGGCCTCAAGAATGTCGCCGGCGCCATCTCCATGGCCAACGCCGGCCCGGGAACGGCGCGCGCCGACTTCTTCATTCTCGTCAGCGATATCCCCTCATTCGATGCGACAACCAGCGAGCCCGGTTTCGCCGCCTTCGGCCATGTCACGGAGGGCATGGACGTAGTGAAGGCGATCCTCGCAGCGCCTGTTTCACCGACGGCCGGCGAAGGGCCGATGAAGGGCCAGATGCTCGACCCGACCGTAAAAATCCTGAAGGTCGCGCGGGTCGCGCCCAAATAGGCGCTAGCCGGTAATCCGGCCTATCCTCACCAGAGTTCCGCTGGGGTCGCTGACCGCAAATTCGTAGGTTCCCCAAGGTTTGCGATGCGGCGCGCCCTTTTCGATGATGAGCTCGCGGACTCGATTGGCGACGGCATCGACGTCGTCGACATAGATGTAGATGCCGAAGGGGTTGTCCTCCGGCCCGGGCTTCCAGCCTTCGACCTTGTTGAGGTGCAAATGCCATCCGCGGCCGTCGGCGAGGATGCGATAGTCGCCGTAATCACTTACCACCTCCAACCCGATCCGCGTGTAGAAGGCGACGCTCGCCTCCATGTCACCGGTTGGAACGATCGCTACGGCGCGGTGCGTTTCGCTCATCCTATCACTCCCGGGGCGTACGGGCGCAGAACTCCTAGTCGATCTTCGGCAGGGTTGAGAATTGGTGGAACGGCGGCGGGCTCGGTAGCGTCCATTCGAGCGTCGTCGCCCCCTCGCCCCACGGATTGTCGGGCGCCTTCTTCCCGGCGGCAAGCGACCAGAACAGGTTGATGAAGAACACCGCGACGCCTGCGACCGTGATCATGTAGCCGACGGTCGCGACATAGTTCCACTCGGCAAAGGCGGGTGTGTAGTCCGGGATCCGGCGCGGCATTCCGTCGAGCCCGAGGAAGTGCATCGGGAAGAAGATCACATTCACCCCGATGAACATCAGGAAGAAGTGCACCTTGCCCAGGAGCTCATTGTACATGTGCCCGCTCATCTTCGGGAACCAGTAGTAGAAGCCGCCGAAGATCGCGAAGACCGCGCCGAGGCTCAGCACATAGTGGAAGTGAGCGACGACATAGTAGGTGTCGTGCATGTAATTATCGACTCCGCCGTTCGCGAGCACGACGCCGGTCACCCCACCCACGGTGAAGAGGAAGATGAAGCCGATCGCCCACAGCATCGGGGTCTCGAAGGTGATCGAGCCGCCCCACATCGTTGCGATCCAGCTGAAGATCTTCACTCCGGTCGGGACCGCGATGATCATCGTCGCGGCGGTGAAGTACATCTTCTCATCGACGCTCATGCCCGTCGTGAACATGTGATGCGCCCAAACGACGAAGCCGATCACGCCGATCGACACCATCGCATAGGCCATGCCGAGATAGCCGAACACCGGTTTGCGGCTAAAGGTCGCGACGATCTGGCTGACCATCCCGAAGCCCGGCAGGATCATGATGTACACCTCGGGATGGCCGAAGAACCAGAAAAGGTGCTGGAACAACACGACATTGCCACCGCCCGAGGCGTCGAAAAAGGTCGTTCCGAAATTGCGATCGGTCAGCAGCATAGTGATTGCGCCGGCGAGCACTGGAAGCGCCAGAAGCAGCAGAAAAGCGGTGACCAGGATCGACCACACGAACAAAGGCATTTTGTGCAGGGTCATGCCCGGCGCGCGCATGTTGAAGATGGTGGTGATGAAGTTGATCGCGCCGAGGATCGAGCTGGCGCCCGCGAGGTGAAGCGAGAAGATCGCCATGTCCACGGCTGGACCCGACGAACCCGAAGTCGAAAGCGGCGCATAGATGGTCCAGCCGGTTCCGGCGCCAAGGCCGGTGCCGCCGCTGACGAAGGATGAGCCCAGCAACAAGGTGAAGGCCGGAATCAGCAGCCAGAAGCTGATGTTATTCATCCGCGGGAACGCCATGTCGGGCGCTCCGATCATCAGGGGCACGAACCAATTGCCGAAGCCGCCGATCATCGCCGGCATGACCATGAAGAAGACCATGATGAGCCCATGGGCCGTGATCAGCACGTTCCAGTGGTGCGCCCATTCATCGAAGTTCGCGGTGCCGGCGCCAATCGGCCAAGCGCGATTCAGCACTTGAATCCCGGGCTCCATCAGCTCCCAGCGCATGATCCCGGAGATCGCGCCGCCGATCACTCCCGCGACGATCGCGAAGATCAGGTAGAGCGTGCCGATGTCCTTGTGGTTCGTCGACATGAACCAGCGGGTGAAGAACCCGGGCTTGTGATCCTCGTGGTGTCCCGCCTCATGCGCTTCGTGCGGCCGGAGATGGAGTGCGTCGGCAGTGGTGCTCATGGGTTACTCGTTCCGATTCCTAATTCTGGCCAATTCTTAGTTCTGCGCCGTCGTGGACTGGTTGGTCGCGGGTTGCTGGACCGCAGGCTCGCTGCCGGGGGCGTTGCTCGGTTCGGGAGCGGCAGAGCCGGGGAGTGGCGGGCCCGAAGTCGGGGAGGCCGCTGTGCCGTCCGGCGCCGCCGGCTTGGTCCCCGGCATGGTGCCCCCTTTTTCAGCGATCCATTCGGCGAACTTCGCCTGCGGAACGACTTCGACGCCGATGGGCATGAATCCGTGGCGGGCTCCGCAAAGCTCCGAGCATTGGCCGAAATAGACGCCCGCTCGATCGACCTTGGCCCATGTTTCGTGCAGCTGCCCAGGGTTGGCGTCCTGCTTGATCCAGAAGGCCGGCACCGCGAAGCTGTGGATCACATCATCGGCGGTGATGATGAACTTCACAACTTTGCCCTGAGGGATCACCAGCCGGTTGTCGACCGCGAGCAGCGGTGGGCCGTCGGCATCGGTGCGGGCACGCTGATTGGCCTGGCGCGTGGGATCGTTCGCTTCCTTCAGCATATAGCTGTCGAACGTGACGCCATAGTCCGGCAGCTCATAGGTCCAGTACCACTGATGGCCGGTCACCTTGACCGTCAGGTCGGCCGGCGGGGGCGTATATTGATGGCGCAGCAGGCGGATCGACGGAATGGCGATCGCCACCAGGATCAGCACGGGGACGAGAGTCCAGATCACCTCGATCGTCGTATTGTGCGAATTGCGCGACGGCGTCGGGTGCGCGGCGCGGCGGTACCTGACCATCGCGTAAAGCAGCAGGCCGAGGACGAAGACGCTGATGACCGCGCAGAGGAGCAGGAGCCAATTGTCGTGGAAGGCGGCCGCCTCTTCGCCGATCGGCGTGACTTGCAACTGAATGCCCTTGCGCCCGTCCGGTTCGCCGATTCCCGGTGTCGGAATCATGTGGCCCACGCTTCCGGGCACCACCGCCGGTTGGGCGGCGTCAGGAGTTGCCGCATTCTGCGCCGTCCCCGCGGGCGGCGTCGCAGCGGCTGGCGCTGGAGCACTCGCTTCATTCTGGCTGGGCGTGCTCGCGGGCGCTTGCGCCGCCGCTGCAGGTGTAAGCCCGGCCGCGGCCAAGGCGATCGCCCATCCCATCAATCTCATCTTCACCGCCTGACAATGCATTGGGACTGAAAGCGCGGGTGCGCGTCCCGGATTTGCGCGCCTCTATAGGCGCGGCTCTGCGGAGCCTCAAGCGCCTCTTCCAAGATCGTGGAGTGGGTGTTGAAGCCCTTCGCGCAGCGGCCTAATGGCCGTTCCCGCAATGTTGACGGACGACGAAATCCTTGCCGAGTTCCGCGCCGCGGATGCTTTGCTCGAAGGCCATTTCATCCTCTCGTCCGGGCTAAGGAGTCCGCGCTATCTTCAGTGCGCCCGGGTGCTGATGGACCCGGCCCGGGCGGAGCGCCTCGCGCAAGCCTTGGCGGCGAAGCTGCCCGCCGAAGTCCGCGACCGGATCGAAGCCGTGGTGTCGCCGGCGATGGGCGGCGTCATCATCGGGCACGAGATGGGCCGTGCCCTGGGCAAGCCGGCGATGTTCGTCGAGCGGCCGCAGGGCATATTCGAGTTCCGGCGGGGCTTCCGCCTCGAACCCCATGCCCGCGTGCTTATGGTCGAGGATGTGGTCACGACGGGCCTGTCATCGCGCGAGGCGATAGAGGCGGTGGGAGTCGCGGGCGGCGAGGTGGTCGGCGAAGCCGCGCTTGTAGATCGATCGGGCGGTACGGCCGACCTTGGCGTGCCTTTCTATCCGCTGATCCGAATCGACGTTCCAACCTATGCGCGCCGACGCACTTCCGCGGGAACTTGCCGCAATTCCGCCCATCAAGCCGGGTAGCCGCGCCGCCGCGTGACCTCCTATTCCAACCCCAACAGGCTGCGCCTCGGCGTCAATATCGACCATGTCGCGACGATAAGGAACGCGCGCGGCGGCGATCATCCCGATCCCGTGCGTGCCGCCCACATCGCCGCCGATGCCGGCGCCGACGGCATCACTGCTCACCTCCGCGAGGACCGCCGCCACATCACCGACGAGGACATCGATCGCCTGATGGCCGAAATCGATCTGCCATTGAATTTGGAGATGGCGGCGACCGAGGAAATGCTGGAGATTGCGCTGCGCCACCAACCGCATGCGGCGTGCATCGTCCCCGAACGACGCGAGGAACGCACCACGGAGGGCGGCCTCGACGCCGCCGGCCAGCACAACCACCTCGCTTATTATGTCGACAAGCTTGGCGAAGCTGGCATCCGGGTCAGCCTGTTCATCGAGCCTTCGGAGCGGCAGGTCGAAGCGGCCTTGCGCCTTGGCGCTCCGGTCGTCGAGTTCCACACCGGACGTTACGCACATTCCGAAGGTGAAGAGAGATCGGCCGAACTCAAGCGCATCGCCGACTGTGCGGCGCTCGCCGTAAAGAACGGCATCGAGCCTCATGCCGGCCACGGGCTCACCTTCGACAATGTCGCGCCCATCGCCGCCGTCCCTCAACTCGCCGAACTGAACATCGGCCATTTCCTCATCGGCGAGGCGATCTTCACAGGGCTGGATGCGAGCGTCCGACGAATGCGGTTGTTGATGGACGAGGCGCTCGGATGATCGTCGGCATCGGATCGGACCTGTGCAACATCGAGCGCATCGAGCGTTCGCTTGAGCGCTTCGGGGACAGGTTCCTCAACCGAGTCTTCACCGACGTCGAGAGAGCCAAGGCCGCATCGCGCCCCTACACGCGCGCCGGTACCCTCGCGAAGCGCTTCGCCGCGAAGGAGGCTTTCTCCAAGGCAGTCGGCACCGGCTTCAAGCGCGGCGTGTTCATGAAGGACATCGGCGTCGTTAATCTCCCGTCCGGGGCGCCGACGTTAAGTCTCACCGGCGGTGCGAAAGCGCGGCTTGACGCCCTTGCGCCGGAAGGCCACGCCATCGACATATATTTGACTTTGACCGACGAATATCCCTGGGCGCAGGCGTTTGTGATCCTAACCGCCCGAAACCTGGAGCCCTGATTGTTGAGCGATACTGTTCCCGAGCCGAGTACCGGAGCTCCGGCCGCCCCGCCTGCCGAAACCGAGGAAGAGAAGGGCTCCGCCGTGTGGCGCGAAATCAAGGGCCTGTTCTGGGTTCTTCTCGCCGTGCTGGCCTTCCATAGCTTCGTCGCCAAGCCCTTCTACATCCCGTCCGAATCGATGATGCCGGGGTTGCTGACGGGCGACCGTCTGGTCGTGACCAAATATCCGTATGGCTGGTCCTGGGTTTCGCCCAGTTTCCACGTCTTCCCGCATGTGCAGGGACGGCTATTCGGCCAGCTGCCGAAGCGCGGCGACATCGTGATCGTCACTCCGCCCGGAACGCGCACCGACTATATCAAGCGGGTAATCGGTCTGCCGGGCGACACCATTCGAATGGTCGACGGCGCGCTGATCATCAACGGTCAACCAGTGAAGCGCCAGGCGCTGCCTCCGAAGATGATTCCCGTGGACGCCAATTCTCCCTGCGGATCCGACCGCGATCCGGCGCTTTACGACTTCCGCGTACGCGGGTCGGACGGCAAGACCTATTGCCGCGTTCCGGTTACTCGAGAGACGCTGCCCAGCGGCCGCACCTATGAAACGGTCGAGCTCGGCCGATCGAACGAGGACGATTTCGGGCCGATCCGCATTCCTCCGGGCCATCTGTGGCTAATGGGCGATAATCGCGACGATTCCGCGGACAGCCGGGTGCCTGAATCGCAGGGCGGTCTCGGCGGGCCCGTGCCGTGGGAGAATATCGGCGGGCGCGCCGAGTTCATCACCTTCTCGCTCGACGGCACGACCCAATGGTGGAACCCGCTAAGCTGGTTCGAGGCGTTCCGTCACGGGCGCTCCGGAAATTCGCTCAGGAGCAGCTGATGGCTCCCCGGCCTCGCCGCAAAGCTCCCCGAGAGCAGCTGATCGCGCCTGGGCCGCCGACGACCGAGCCGCACATCGAGCGGCCGGGGCCTGCAGAATTCCGCGATCCCCTCGTTCGCCGCGAAATGGCGAAGGCGGCGGTGTGGTTCGGAATGGCCATCGCGATCGTCGGCGTCGTCGTTCTTGCTCAGCCGCTCCTGCTGATCATCGGCGGGGCGATCTTCGCCGTTCTTCTCGACGGCGGAGTCCGGCTGCTCGGGCGCATTTTGCCGATCCCTCGCGGCTGGCGGTTGCTCCTGACGATCGTGCTGGCATTCGGCTTCATCGGCTGGGTCTTCTGGTTCGCGGGGACAACGATCGCCGCACAGTTTGACGCGCTGCGGGTCGTCGTCACTGAACAGTTCGACAAGCTCATGGAGTTCGCCGCCTCGCTCGGCCTCGTACCGAAAGGGCCGCCGCAGAACCTCGGCTCACAGCTGCTCGGCTCGGTCGGCCGCCTGACGAGCGCCGTCGGGAATGCCATCGGGGCAGTAACCAGCGTGATCGCGATGATCGTCATCGGCATCTTCCTTGCCGCCGAGCCGCGCATTTACGACCGCGGCATCGCCTGGATGCTGCCGCTACGCCATCGCTCGGGCTTCTACCGGATCGCCGAGCATATCGGCTTCACTCTGCGACGACTCCTGTTCGGCCGCCTCATCGGCATGCTGTTCGAAGGCGTATTCACCTGGATCATGCTGACGCTCGGCGGGGTGCCGCTGGCAGCGCTCCTCGGACTCGTCACTGGCGTTCTGGCCTTCATCCCGAACATCGGTGCGATTACCTCGGGCATATTGATGGTTGCGGTCGGCTTCAGCGCCGGACCGCATCAGGGCGTCTATGCGATCTTCGTCTATTTCTTCGTGCAGAATATCGACGGTTATTTGGTCGTCCCGTACATCGCTCGCAGGACGGTCGACCTCGCGCCGGCGATCGTTCTCGCCATGCAGCTGCTGATGGGCGCTTTGTTCGGAATCCTCGGCGTGCTGTTCGCCGACCCGATCCTCGCCACCCTAAAAGTGGTCCTGGTCGACCTTAGCCGACGGCAGGAGGAAATGGAGAAAGAACAGCCGGAAGTCGTTTCCGGCTAAACCTACTGCTGCTGCGGCTGAGCCTGCATCATCGCCGCTCCGCCACGCACGATCTTGCGCACCTGGACCTCGAATGTCAGCGAGCTGTTGGGCGGGAAGCCCGGCGGCGGCGGGTTGTTTCCGAAGGCAAGGCGCTGCGGCATCTTGAACCGGTAGCGGCCGCCCTCCTGCATCTTCGTCATCGCTTCGGCGAAGCCCGGAAAAACCATGGGCATGGTGAAGGGCTGCGGTCCGCCGTGCGCATCGCTGCTGTCGAACACCGTGCCGTCGTCGAGCTGGCCGACATAATCCAGGAGCGCGGCGTCATCGGAGGCGATCGGCTGTCCCGATCCCGCCTTGATCGTCCGGAACTCGAGCCCGCTCGAGCTTATCTGGGGCCGCAAGGCCCCGGCGCCTACCCAGGCGAGCGCTACACCGGCGCCGATGACCAGGATGAAGGCCAGCCACAGCTTCACCGTCCGGCCGGTGCGGGCGGGTCGATCGGCGGCTTCGGCGACGGACATTGACTGTTGATCGGACTTAACGGGAGCCTTCGCGCTCGGCGCGTTTGCGCTCAAGCTTGCGGGCGCGCCGGATCGCTGCGGCTCGTTCCCGAGCGCGCTTTTCCGACGGCTTCTCATAATGACGGCGCAGCTTCATCTCGCGGTAGACACCCTCGCGCTGGAGCTTCTTCTTCAGTGCGCGCAGCGCCTGCTCGACATTATTGTCGCGAACGATGATCTGCATAAATACCCGTCAAGCTCCTTTAAAATCAGTGCCTTAGGCCCTACATACAGCGAAACGAGAGGTTTGGCACCACTCCATCGCCAATAGCTAGCGGCCTCCAGAGCATAGCTCGGCGGCGCGCGGGCCTTAGCAGCCGCTGCGACACCGTTCAACCCGTTGCAAAATGGTGAGCGGTGCGGTGAATCGAGGCGCGAAAGCGGTGGAACGAGAAACAAGTGCGAATGGGTTATCGGCCATTAACCCTTTGAATGATAAATCGTCCACTTCGCCGGGAGGGTATGAATGTCTTTGAATTGGAGGGAAATGCTTCGTCTGGGCGCGATGGGCGCCGCGGGCGTGATGCTGTCCTCCTCGGCAGCGTCGAACACGTTGCCGACGATCCTTGCTCCTGTTCAGCCGCCCTTGATTCCCAATCGGCAGCCGGCAGTTCCGGCGCAGGTGCTGACTCCAACCGCTCCTGGGGGCATGGACCCGCAGCTCTTCGCCAAAGCGAAAGCGGCGCTGGACACGCATAAGGTTTGGCCGCGCGACACGATCGCCGTCGTCGACTTCTCCAAGCCCTCGAATGAGGAGCGATTCTACGTCGTCGACCTGCTGAGCGGCAATGTCGAAGCGCATCGCGTCGCCCACGGCCGCGGTTCGGACCCCGACCATTCGGGCTTCGTCGAGCGCTTCTCGAACGATTTCGGTTCCTATGCGAGCTCGAACGGGGCGTACCTCAGCGGCGACTATTACGACGGCAAGTACGGCGTTTCGATGAAGGTCCGCGGTCTCGACTGGAGCAATTACAACGCCGAGCCGCGCGCGATCGTCATCCACAACGCCTGGTATGCCGAGGACGACATGATTCCGATCCACGGCAAACTCGGCCGGTCGGAGGGCTGCTTCGCCATGTCGCGCAAGAGCCAGTATGACGTCATGCGCCGAATCGCCGGCGGACGGATGATCTACGCCGAGAAGCTGGCTTAGTTTCAACTTGATCTGGTTGGAAGGGGCCGCGCTCGAGCGGCCCTTTTTGTATCGGCGCCGTTGAGACTCGCTCGTCCGGGTGCATAAGCTTGTCCATGTTCGGACCGATCAGCAAATATGTGATCTGCCTCCTTACGGCTTTCGGCTTGATCTCATGCCCGGCAGCTGCCGCATCCCATCTGGTCACGGGCAATGGATTCGGGTTCGCGGTCGTCGCTCCTGAGGGCGGAACGGCGACCAAATTCTATCCCCATCCCCACAGTTACGTGCGGCCCGATCCGGCCAATCCTCTAAGCGAAGGGGTCGAGACGGCCAACTTCATCAAGACGCTTGGCTGGGGCGAGCCCGGTCAGACTGGCGTTGCGGAATATGTCGATGATTCGCATGTGATCCGCCTCCGCCGCGCCGATGGCAGCGGCTTTTTCTTCATGCCGTTCGGGTTCGAACGCGCGGCACTCGTCATCGGTCGGGATGCGGCGTCGCAGGGCTCGCCTGCCTGGCGCGTCGAATGGAACCGGCCTCTCCTCTCGCAAAAAATCGTGAGCGCGGACGGGACTGACGGCAGGATCCTACGGTTCGATGGGATCGACGAGCCGTTATTGATAATTCCCTTGGGCCAGGTGCGAAAAGGAGCGGCTTTCGCGGATCAACCTTTGGCGGCGAGTGCCGCATGGGCGCTAATCGCTCTTGAGAATGTGAGCGATGCCGAGCCTGCCATCCGCGAATTCGTGCGATGGCGGGCGGGACTTCCCGCGGTGAAACTCGCCAGCCGAGAAATCGCCGAGCTCGAGCAATGGCGTGTGAAACCCGCCGTGCAGTTCAAGAATGAGAAGGAGCGGCACCTGTGGCGGCAAAGCGAAGTGATGCTGCGCATCGCGCAAAGCCGCGAGCCCAATCGGCCCGACCGGCACGGCAACGGGCTCATCGTCGCTGCCTTGCCCGACGTATATTCCACGCCATGGGTCCGCGACATGGCCTGGGCCACGGCGGCGCTAGTGCACATGGGCCATCGGGCGGAGGCGCGCGCGGCTCTCTTGGCCTATTTCGATGCGCAACCGACCGGAATAATGCGGAGCGAGGTGAACGACGCCGACTATCAGATTTCGGTGGTGCGCTATTTCGGGAACGGCGCCGAGGAGCCCTTCTTCACCCAGGAGGGCAGCACCAACATCGAGTTCGACAATTGGGGAGAAGCGCTCTGGGTGCTTGGCGAATATCTGCGCAAGTACGGCGACCCGGCGCTTCTTGAGGCCAGCACCCATCGGGGCAAGTTGTACGAAAGCGCCCGCGATTTCATCGTGAAGCCACTCATGGCCAATATGGAAAAGTACCGCGACGGGCTGATCGTCGCGGCCGACACGTCGATCTGGGAGGAGCGGCAGAAGGACAAGAAGCATTTCGCTTTCTCGACGGCCATGGCAATCGTCGGCCTCGGCGAATTCGCGACGGTGGCGCAGCGCGCCGGCGATGAGGCTGCGCATAGGCAAGCGCTCGATACCCAAGCACTGCTCGAAAAGGGCTTCGCCGCGGCCTTCATCCGTGATGGAAAACTGCGTGGCACTCTTGAGGAAGGAGTGAAGAACGACATCGACGGAGCGCTGGTCCCGATCATCAATTTTGGCCTCATCCGTGATCCCAAAGTGATCCGCGACGCCGTGGAAAGAATGGAACTGCTGAAGGTGGCTTCGGGCGGCTACCGGCGCGTTCGCAGCACTTACACCGATCCTGCGATCTTCGAATATTGGTACGAACGGCAAGAATTTTTGTTCGTCGACCTCAGCCTTGCGGAACTCTACCGGCGGCTCGGCCGAACCGCTGAGGCCGATGCAATGCTGAGCCGAATTGTGGATAAGGCTGCAGCCGACCACAACATCATTCCGGAAATGTATGTAGCGGTTCCATGCAAGCTCTTTCCCGGCAAAATCGGCGATCCCACGGGCGCGCTGCCGATGGTTGGATATGGCGCCGGAGCCTATGTCCTCCATTTGTTGGAGAGGGAGCGCACGGCGACTGCCCCGAGATAGATCGGGGCCAAGAGTTTCACTGGACAAGCGAGAGTGCCGCCCGGCCGAACATCAACATAATCGCCGCCAAGAGCAGGATCACATTCGCGCGCTTGGAAGAGACGAAGAACAGTGCGGCGATGACTGCGCTGAAAGTCAATTGCGGAGCGATTTGGACGAATCCACTACCGCCCTCCGGGCTGCCTGGCCCAGCGAACGGGATCCCGGAAAGCGCGAGTCCGAACATGTAAAGCCCGACGGTCAGGTTGATGATCACCATTCCGCCAATGACCAGGCGCTTCACCTTCATATAATAAGCGTCGAAGTCCGGCCATTCGTTGGAATCGTCGGGGAAGACGAACGTCGAAATGACGTAATAGCCACCGATCACTGCAAGCACCGCGAGCAGGCTGAAATAGCTGAACGGCACCCGTCGGTTGAGCTCGAAAGCGCTGAGGAAAAAATGAGCCTGATTGAGGATCAGCAGGATCCCGAGCAGCGGCACCAGCCAACCGATCCGCGGATGTGCGCGGCGGCGGGTCACATGCCGCGCCAATCGCCAGCAGCGGGCCAGTCCCCCCACAAGCACGGTAATCGCCAGCCCGATGAGCAACGCGAACAAGCGGGAGAGATCGTCGAAATCGTCTTTGAGTTCGCTTGCTCGCACTTGACCAGTCAGCAACGGATAGACGGCGTCGAAGAGCATCAGCAGATTGCACCCGACCAGCAGATAAAGGGCGGCCTTGCGCGAACGGACAATCAGAAGGGCAGCCAACAGCGGGAAGAAGGCCAATTCCGCGATCAGGGCGACCGGATCGCCAAAACCCATACCGCTGCCACCTGCGCCACCGATCGGGGCAAGCTTCACACCGGATCGGTAGACGAAGAGCTCATAGACAAGCGTGACGAGGTTGATCGCGATCATGCCCGACACGACGAGCGGGCTGACCCTCACATAATAAGCGTCGTACGTCGGCCACTCTGCCGGCTTGTCGGGAAATACGAAAGTCGAGATCGCATAATAGCCCCCGATCACGAACAGCACCGCAAGGAGGGACGCATAATTGAAGCTCATGTACTTCAGGAGCTCGGCCGAGGTGACGACAAAGCTGGTCTGATCGAAGATGACCAACAGTCCCAGGAGCGGAACGAGTGCGCCGATCTTGATCTTAACTTGCGTGGCCTGCGCGCCCCACTGGATCCGCCAGGCCAGCGCCAGCCCGCTGAGGATCGCTGCGATTCCAAGTCCGAGCAGGAGCGAAAAGAGCCGCGTGAGTTGAAGCAGCGCGTCGTCCATAAAGTCGCCCGCCGTTAAAGGACGCGCGCACTGCTCGATGCCCCGGGAGCGCCGTCCATTCGAATGACAACGACCCGATTACGCAGGCCGCCGACGAAACCTAGCGGCTGGGCGGACCGATGTCAGCAATCCGCAAGAACGTGGAGCTAGGTTCAGCGAAGCGAAGGCGCGATCGCCGCTTGCGAGTGTGGGTCGTAAAGGCAGTCCCGGAAACTCCGGCGATTGGCGCGATATCCAGTCAGAAAGGCAGCCAGCCGGTAAGGGCGAGGAATGCGCGCCAGAGGGCTGCCACTCCCAGCATGGCGAACGCAATTGCTGAAATGCTGGCAGCGTTGCGCAAGATAGTGACGCGCAGCTCGGGGTCGCGTTGCCTCGCCACCTTGTACCAAGACCCGGCCGCGCTGAAGAGAAGCACGCCGGACAGACCCCAGAGGATGACGGTCACCACGGTAGCGGTCTGGCTGCTCACCACCTTATCCTACGGAGCGGGCCGCCGGCCATCAATCGCAACATAAGGACATCGCTCGCCATTTTCGGCCCCGCTGAAACACTAGAGCCGCATTCCAATCCGCGGACCGAGCCAAATCATTCCGAAATATAGGGCGATCGTAAGTGCGCAACCGAGCGCCAGCGACGTCCAGAAATTGACCCCGCTCCGCAGCAGCAGGGGCATGAGCAAGAACATCGGCAGCGAAGGCAGCACAAACCAGAAAGTGGCCTCAACGTGAGCGGTCATGTTGGGAACGTCGGGCTTATCGTGCCACAGCCAGATCATGCCGAGCACGGAAACGAGCGGGAGAGAAGCGATCAACGCGCCGAAGCCAGGATAACGCTTCGCGACCTCTGACACGATCGCGACGATCAAGCCGGAAATTGCGGCCTTAATGGCAAGGTAGAGCATTCGACCAAAGTCTCACGCTGGCCCTTAGTTCGCAATGTCCGCTTCGATTGAAACATCCCTTGTGGTCGCTGGTGCACTGACGCAGCGAAAGGCGTATGGGCGCCTCCTCGATCATTGTTCGGAGGAGCCAACTCATGATCACCGTCAAATCCCTGGGTCTCGCAGAAGCGAACAGGCTGATCGAAGCGGGGATCGCCCGCGCCAATGCGATCGGTTCTCCCAGCACGATCGCTGTCGTGGACGTTGGCGGAACCGTCATCGCCCAAGCCCGGATGGACGGCGCCTCGCTGTCGAGCGTCGCGCTGGCGTATAACAAGGCCTACACGGCGGCCTCCACTCGCCTAGCGACCAGCTTCATCACGACGATCGCCCAGCCGGGCGGCGACTTCTACGGCATTGCCAACGGCTTGGGCGGCCGGGCGATCATTTTCGCGGGCGGCGTCCCGATCGAAGTGGATGGGCACGTCGTCGGAGCGGTCGGCGCGAGCGGCGGTAACGGCACGCAGGACGAGGATGTTGCACGCGCCGCCGCGAGCGCTCTTTCGAACAAATGATCGGATCGGGAGAAGAGAGCATGACGAGCATATTGATCACCGGGGCGGGCAGCGGTCTGAACAATGGTGCGGCCCTGGAACTTGCGAAACGCGGCCATAATGTCATCGCGGGCGTGGAGAACTATCCGCAGCTCCGCGCGCTCGAGATCCAAGCAAAGGAGCAGGGTGTCGAACTTCGCATCGAAAAGATTGACGTCACCCAGGAGGGCGATCGTCGGCGTGCGATCTCATTCGATGTCGACGTGCTGGTCAATGGAGCCGGCATCATCGAAGGCGGCGCAATCGTCGATATCCCGGCCGAAAACATGCGCCGCCAATTGGAGGTGAATGTCATCGGGCCGCTGCTGCTCACTCAGGGTATCGCGCGGAAAATGATCGAGCGGCGGAGCGGCAGGATCGTCTTCATGTCGTCGGTCGTGGGTATTTTGTGCGGCCCCTTCGTTGGCGCCTATGCCGCATCGAAGCATGCGCTCGAGGCGATCGCGGAGACGCTCGCGATGGAATTGCAGGAGTTCGGCGTCCAGGTGGCGGTGATCAATCCGGGCCCGTTCCTCACCGGCTTCAACGATGCCGCTTTCCTGGCCACGAGAGTGTGGGAGGATGAGCCGTCGGAGCGCATATTCGATTACGGCAAGCTCGCCTTCCCGTTCGAGCAGTTCGAACCGTCAGTCGCGTTCCAGAGCATCGTCGACGTCATCACCGGCGAGTCGCCGCTATTCCGCAACGTGATCACCCCGGACCTCGCCGACGGTGTGCGCGAACAATCCCTGCAGATCTGGAATCGGAAGACCACTGACGGGCTGGGCACCAGGGACGCGCTTGTTCAAAAGTCCTTCGACATGCGCCCGGAGACTTTGGTGAAATCCCCCATAAGGGAGGACGCCGCCGAACTGACGACCTAGCGCCCTTTACTTGTCGACCGGCTTATTGAGACCGCTCCAAAACGAGATCGGCCCGCCGGCGATCGTTCGAAAATCTACGTGTTGCTGTCCGAGCAATATGGCGCCGGCGATTCCGGAAATGAACCAAACGACTATCGCACCTAGGATATACGGCTTCATCGCTCCCCTCCCGGCTCGGTCAAGCCACGAATGGAGCGCCAATTCTAGCAGCAAAACCCTTTACAACCCGTGTCTTCAAGCGGGTGGGGGCCGCAATCGGTCGAAAGCAGCCGCGACAACATCAGGCTGCCACATAGCCTCCATCGATCATGTAAATGGATCCATTGCAGTAAGACGATGCATCGCTGGCGAGGAAGGCAAGCAACTGCGCGACTTCCTCGTTCGTGCCATAGCGCCGCATCGGAATGCTGGCTTCTATTCCGGCGCGCAGGGCCGCCGGATCGTCCGGTGCCAACTGATTTTGAAGCGAATCAATCATGCGATTGTCGATCGGGCCCGGCCCGACGGCATTGACGCGAATGTTGAATGGGCCAAGCTCAAGCGCCGCGGTTTTTACGAGGCCGTAAACGGCATGCTTGCTGGCGATGTATGGCGCCAGCCCCGGAAAGCCGATGCATCCGGCAATTGATGACAGTGCAATGATCGACCCGCCCCGCGCTTTGAGCGGCGCCACGCAATGTTTCATCGCCAGCCAGACGCCGGTGACATTGGTGCGCATCGTGTCTTCGAACTCCTCGACCGACAAGGCTTCGATCGGTTTTGCAACGCCTTCCGTTCCGGCATTGGCGATGAGGATGTCGAGGCCGCCAAAACGATCGAGCGTTGCTGCGACCGCTGCTGCTATACCGACGTCGTCGGCGGCCTCGGACATGCTTTCGTCCACTTCGCCATGGGCCTCAAGCCGGCCCTTGGTCGCAGCTAGCTTGTCGGCGGAGCGACCGACCAGCATCACTTTTGCGCCGAGCTCCAGAAAGAGTTTTGCGGTCGCTTCGCCGATCCCGCCGGTGGCTCCAGTGATGATAGCAACTTTCCCGTCGAGCCGCTGCCTCTGGGTTGCACTCCGCATCGCGTCCTCCGCCAGAAGATTGAGAGCGCTCCGATGTGCCACTGGGACGAGACGAGCCTTAGCACGCATAATCCTGGTCGGTCAGGCACTATCTAAAGGCTGATGTCCGTAAGGGGTCGAAGGCGAACAGTCGCAATCATCGAGTTTAGCTCGTTCTGCTCTCTGAGGTTAAGCAGCCTCCGTCCGCGCCAGGCCCTCGTCCATAGTGGTCCGTAGAAGTCCACTGACGCCGATTTTTAGAATGCGAAGCTCGCGAACTGGACGGCGGCCCGGCCGGACTTCCTAAGCGTTCAGTTTGCGTTTACAAAACCAGTGTGCCGAAGAAAGCCGACCCTAAAAGGAGCGGCTCTTGAACTCTCCCTGCCAGGAGTTTTCCGATGCGGGACCGGCCGATCAAACTTGAAGCGAGCGAACGAGACCGTATCCGGGGCGCCATCGCGCGAAATCAAGAACAATTGTCGGCGATTAAGGGGTTCGTCGATGCTGAGCCTGGGTTTCGAATAGCCGACGGCTGGGTCGTCCGCGAGCCCGCGATCGTCGTCCATGTCGAGGCAAAAAAGCCCGAAACCGAATTGCTCCCCGAAGACATCGCGCCGGCCGCCATCGACGGAGTGCCCATCGACATCCTCTCAGTCGATCCCTGGCGCCTCTTGGAACTGGATCCCCGGACGGCGGATTTGGCACTTGGCGCCGAGAACCTAGCGGCGGCTTCGCTCACCTATCAAAAGCGGCCCGGCAATCCGATCGACCAGGCGTTCCAGCTTGAGAAGCCGATCCTCTGCCATGCCGGTCCCGATGCCGGCTGGCCGGTCCTTAAGCCCTTTCTAGAACGTACGAAGACCAAGCTCACGACCGCGATGTACGATTTGAACGCCGCTTATGTCGCCAAAACCCTGATCGAAACGATGCGGGCCGAGGACGTCAAGTTCGTGCTCACCTGGGATTCGGGGATGACAGCGGATGAGACCGACATTCGCGCCGAACTCAAGGCCAAGCTGGCAGGAAATCTCGATGCCTGGGTCGTTCGCACCGGCAGCGGCTATCGCTTCGATTCCGCCTATCACGAGAAGGTCGCGGTCCGCGATTCCTCCTCTTTCTGGCTCTCCAGCGGCAATTGGTCGAAGCGGAGCCAACCCAACATCGATCCCATCGGAAAGCCGCCTGAGGCCAAAGGCATGTATTCGGCAGGTAATCGCGAGTGGCACGTCATCATCGAGGACAAGCCGCTCGCGAAGCTATTCGAAGCGTACATCCTCTACGATCGCGACGGAAGTAAGGAGGAGGACACGGCACTCTCTCCCTTCGTCCCCGTCATCTATCCCGATTTGTTCGTACCCATCGAGGCGCTCGAGCCGGATGAGGATCTAGCGCTCGCCGCTCCAAATCCGGTCGCACCGGCATCGCTTCCGACGCACGGCAACACATTCTCGGTGCAGCCCGTGCTTTGCCCCGACAACTATGTCGACCGCATCACTGAGCTCATCAAGAGCGCTAAGACCAGCCTCTATCTGCAGTTCGCCTACATCACTTATTCGGACGCTCCTCGCGATGCCAAGTTTCAGTCAATGCTCGATACGATCGGCGAATTGAGCCACAAGGACGGGTTCGACCTCAAGATCATCGTCGGCAACAATTCGGCCGAGGACAAGGTCAGGAAGCTAGTCGAAGCGGGGTTCAATGAGAGGACCATCCGGGTTCAGTCGAGCATCCACAACAAGGGCATCATCGTCGATGGGAAATCCGTGCTGATCAGCAGCGCCAACTGGTCGAGCGCGGGCGCGCTTCGCAACCGCGATGCGGGCCTCATCGTCCACGACCGCCAAGTCGCCGACTATTACGCGAAAATCTTCCTCGATGACTGGGACACGCGCGCGAAGAGTCGCTTCAAGGACCCCGAACGCGTTGAGCTCGCGCTCGGTGACGAGCCGACCCCGCCCGGAATGGTCCGCATTACGTGGCGCGATTACGTCGGCGACTAAACGAAACCTTGAAGAGGCAAATTACCGATGGACGCTGAACAGAAAATTGCCCGCGACGGGCACGCGCAGGTGATCGTTGTCCTGAAGCCCGCCAAACGGGTCCGCGAGGGAGGACGGCTGGCACTCGACCTCGGCGGCACGCGCGATCTTCAGACCGAGGCGGCGAAGACGCTCGAAAGGCATTTTTCACGCTTTCAAAACGCTCGCGAGGTGGTGATCGCCAAGGAAATGCGCGAGCATCTCAAAAGCGCCGGAGGCGATTTGGCGCTCGGACTCGCAGTCGACGTTCAGACGCCTCCGCGCGCCAAGTCCGTTCGCGTGTTCCCAAACCTTGGCATCATGCTCGGCACCGTCGATGCCCCGGGACTTCACGCCCTCGAAGCGGAGCGCGGCCAATCGGTTTCGTCCGTTTCGCTGGCGACCGACCCTGATCTCATTCGTCCGCAGCTGAGCTCGGCTTTGGGTGCGATCCCGCCGACCGGCATCTCCTGGGGCGTCAAAAGGATCAAGGCCGATGCGCTCTGGAACAAGGGGCTCACTGGCGAGGGAATACTCATCGGCCATGTCGATACCGGCGTCGATGCAAGCCATCCGGCGCTCAAAAAGGCGATCGACGCCTTTGCCGAGTTCGACCGAACCGGCGAGCAGGTTGCCGGTGCGAGCGAGTCCGACAGCGGCCGTCACGGAACGCATACGGCGGGCATTCTCGTTGGCCGCAAGGCCGGCGGGCTGCAATTCGGGGTTGCGCCCGATGCCAAGCTCGCGAGCGCGATGGTGATCGAGGGCGGGACGGTCTCGGCAAGGCTGTTGGGCGGTCTCGACTGGTGCGTCGGCCAGGGTGTCAGGATCATCAATATCTCGCTCGGTTTCCGCGGCTTTGATGCGCAGTTCGAAGCGATCATCAATCTCCTTCGCGACCGTAACATCATTCCCATCGTCGCGGTCGGGAACGAGGGGCCGCTCACTAGCCGGTCGCCCGGCAATTACCGCCATTGCTTGTCGGTCGGCGCGATGGATGAAAATGACCAGATCTGGATCGATTCCTCGAGCCAGAGGTTCGGGCCGCCCAAGACCTACACCAAGCCCGACATAATAGGGCCAGGCGCGGAGATCTGGTCGAGCGTTCCGGGCGGCGGGCTCCTCGCCATGTCCGGCACGTCAATGGCGACGCCACACATCGCAGGACTTGCGGCGCTTCTCGTGCAGCACCGACCCGATATCCCATCCAACAAGATCGAACAGGCAATCATCAAGTCGGCGACGAGGCCGAAGGCCATCGCGTCGGCGCGCGGTAACAGGGGCGTTCCCGATGGTCTCAAGGCCTTGGCTCTATTGTCGTAAGGTCGGCACCTGTGCTCTCAAAGCCGAATTGAATCCTTTACCCATCGCAATTATGTTCGATGGCATGACGGCTTCAGTCGATCCGAACCTCGTGGCGGCAATTGCCAGCGCCAAAAAGCGCAATCGTCACGTGCATGCGGCGTTCACGCTTCGCCGCAAACGCGGCAAGCCTCTGTCGCCTGAGGACACAGATGAGATGGTCAGGAAGATCGTCAAGAAAGCGTCCGACGACACCAAGACGTCCGCCGAAAAACTGGTCGTCTTCAAGAATCTGCAGTCCTTCTCGATCGACGCTCCCGCCGATCTCGTTGAGAAGCTGGCCTCCGAGGATGACATCGGCACGGCTGCCCTTGGAAGCTAGATTCCAAAGATAACTCGGTTCACCTGGTTCCTTTGTCGACACATGCTGTCGAGGTTCTGACGGCGCCTTTAAAGCTTCACAGCCGACACATCGTTCGGGGGGGCGGCTGCGGAAGCGGAGTTCAAGCATTGCGGACAGTCGCATCGCATGGAAGTATCCTCGCGGGGGCGGGTCATGGATATCTCAACGCATTCGGCGACATGTCCGCATTCCACCCATTGCGGACATGAGCGTCCAGACACGATACGGCAGCCGACGTCCGGCTTCCGCCGCATTCCCGACATAAGCGAGCACCGCCTCAATGTTGTAATCATCCTCTTGCGGGCTTGGTCGATGGCACCAAGCTCAGCGTGCCGGCCAGTCGTCTTTCGCCAGTTCCTCGAGCATGGAGAATTGTTGGGTATCCAGCCGCGCCAGGACGTCGTTTTTAACTACGTGCGCGTCTGACCACGGCAAACGCCGCAGGGTATCGCCAACGCCGGCAATTCCACCTTGGGAGACGACCAAATAAGCCAGCTTACCGCTTCGGCATCCAGCCATGGCATCGATACAATTGCCGACCTCGGTTGAGCCGCAACGGACGGGCGCGCGAGCCAGGATCGAGACCGGAAAAAGCGGTTCACCCGGCGTTTCCTCACTTGCCTCTGCCGCCGTTCGAGCTCCTTCCTCCACCTGCGCCTGCCGGCCAAGCCACCGCCACACACCGAAGACATTTAGGACGGTGAGGACAGCGTTGGTCCAAGTAAGAGCGGGCTGTTGTGTCAGGAGGCCGGTCGTAAGCCAGAAAACCGATCCTACCGTGAACACCGCGAATCCGAAGCCGGTGATCCGCGTCCCCAGGTTTGACGCGGTCATGCAGGCCGCAATGATCGTCGCCGCGGTCGCTACCCAAGAAATGAGGTCAGCCATACCCACGCTAATGCCTGGGCAGGGCGGAAGGTTCAGAGCTGGGGAGCGAGAGACCTGAGTGGGTCGACGAATGTCGTTCAGGCCTATTCATTTGAACGTGCATTAAAGTGTGATGCGGTGGGAAGCGCCGCCGGCAATCTGCCAGAAGCGCTTCCCACCGGTATGCGGATCAGACAGCTGAGCTTATCCGTTCGCGCGACGAACTGTGCCCGCCATTGCGGTAGAGTATCTCTTTCACTTCAGCGGCATCGATGGCCGCGCCGCTTGCATCGACGGAGAGGAAGACCCCGCCACTGTTGATCCGTCCTTCATAATAACTAGCGTCTTCGTCACTCACGCCATGTTTGGTGAGAAGCCCCGTGAGGCCACCAGCAAGCGCGCCAGCGCCCGCGCCGATAGCTGCGGCTTCGGGTATCGCGCTGGAAGCAATTGCACCGGCCGCGGCGAGCGGTCCGACGCCCGGGATCGCGAGCGCTGCGATGCCGAGGAGCGCCCCCGCGCCCGCTCCCACAAGGCCACCCTTGAGTGCGCCTTCGCCCTTGTCCTGAACCTCATGCGTCTCCGCGTCACCGTAATCACCGCTGTCTTCTTGAGGACGCGCAATCACCGAGAGAGCGCTATCTGCAACACCCGCTTCGCGGAGCTCTCGTGCAGCCGCCTCTGCGTCCGAGTGGCTGTCAAAAACCGCTGATATGATATTTTCGTTCATTTTGTCTTCTCCGAATGAAAGTTGCCCTTGCTCATGAGGAGAACGTTCATTCAGAGTTCTGCGTTCCTGCTTTTCTTTGTCGGAGGCGCCTTTCGACTTGCATCATAACATAAGTTATAATGTGAACATTAGATCAATAGAATTGTCGTCGTCCCGACATAAGAACCGCAAGTCCAGACTGTATTTCTAATTTTCTCTCCAAATCAACACTATTCGCGTTTTCTTAGCGGTAATTCAGGAACTTCGCTGCTCTGCGCCTGTTGAGAACCTCGTTCAGGGAGACGATATATGGATTCGAAACCGCAAGACGCCGTGGCACTTCTAAAGCAGGATCACCGCACCGTAGAAGAGCTGTTCTCGCAGTTTGAAAAAGCGAGCGGCGATACGCGCAAGCAGAAGATCGCCGAGCAAATCTGCCTGGAGCTATCCGTCCATGCGAAGATCGAGGAAGAAATCTTTTACCCCGCATGTGAGGGAAAGATCGACGAGGATCTGCTCAAGGAAGCCTATGTTGAGCACGACAGCGCGAAGATGCTGATCGCCGAAATCATGACCGGTGGCGAAAAGAGCGACGAGTTCTACGACGCCAAGGTCAAGGTCCTGCAGGAGCAGATCGAACATCACGTCGAGGAAGAAGAAAAGCGCATGGAGGGGATGTTCGCACAGGCGCGCAAGGCAAACCTCGATATCGATGCGCTCGGTGAGGAGCTGGCTCAGCGCAAGGCTGAGCTGACGGAGACCTTCAAAACGAGTGGCCTTCCGAAGCCCGAACTTACGACAGTGAATTGAGTTGTAATGCAGAGACCTGATCGTTTGATGGTTTCAATGTTCGGCTTGGACGCGCTGGCGGTGGTCGGCCTCCTGATTCTGCTCGGATCGATTGCCTTCGCCTTGCTGGGCAGCGCCGTCTTCTGGCTTGCATGCATAGGTGCGGCGGTCACAGTCGCGGCAATTGCGGGTCGCAACCTAGTGGTTCGCAAACTCCGGCCGGTCCGTCCCGCGCCTTTCGAATTAGACGTCGAGCAGCGGGCGTCCGGCGGCTCGTTACATCCGACGTTAGGAGAGCAATGATGACGAACAAGATGTTGATCGGCTTGTCAGCCAGCCTGCTGGCTTTGGCTGCGTGCGGGCAGACGAACGATACCGCGTCGAATGCCGACGTGAACGTCGCGCTGGGTAATGAAACCATGGACAACGGCATGTCGGCCACTCCGTTGCCCACTTCGGCGCAGGCATTTGCCAATTTGGCTGCGGCAAGCGACCGATTCGAGATCGAAAGCTCGAAGTTGGCACAAGCGGCCGCACATTCGACCGGCGTCAAGGACTTCGCGGCGAAAATGATCACCGCCCATGAAGCCTCCACCGACAAGCTCAAAGCGGCGGCCGGTGCGCTAAGCCCTCCCGTCAATCCCGACGATGCTCTAGCGGCTAGCCAGCAGGAGGACCTGGATAGCCTCAAGAATTTAAATGGAGCCGACTTCGACGCGGCCTACGCCGCCGCGCAGGTGAAAGCTCACCAACAGGCGCTCGATGCCCTTAAGGACTATGTCGCTTCCGGCGACACGCCGGCGCTAAAGGACTTTGCCAACGGCTTGATTCCGACGGTGACGGAGCATCTGAACATGGCCAAGGGGCTCAAATAACCCGCGGGCGTGCATTTCTGTCCGTCTCCCACGTTGTGCGCAGGAGTACGCGCATGCGCAAGAAGCGCTTAGAAGGCTGAGTTGTTCGGGTAACGACCGGTGAGCAAGTTTTTCAAGGACAACGGGCTGACGATCGTCTTGGTCGTGCTCTTCGTGGGCAGCATCGCGGGCCACGCGCTGACCGGTTGGAATTTCCAAAATCAACAGCTGCAGGAGCATGGGAAGGAACCGATCGGTCTCCTGGCCTTCCTCACGGGCCCGCAATTCCTGTCCACTGTTTTCGAGAATTGGGAGAGCGAGTTCCTGCAGATGTCGGCTTATGTCGTACTGACAGCGTTTCTCTTCCAACAAGGATCTGCAGAATCTGCCGACCCCGACGCGCCGGCATCGGGTGGCGATGGGACGACAGCGGGCGATTTGCCGGCTGCTCTCCACCGAGGCGATCTGGGTCGGTGGGTATACGGCCACTCGCTCGGAATCGTGCTGCTCCTGCTCTTTGGTGTGTCCTTCCTGATGCATTGGATCTTCAGCGCGAAGGAAGCAGCAGAAGAGGCGGCGACTCACGGCGCAAAGGCGCTCCCTCTCATTGAGTATCTGACCAGTTCTCAACTTTGGTTTGAATCTTTCCAAAATTGGCAGAGCGAATTTCTGTCGACGGCCGTCATCGTCGTCCTCAGCATTTTCCTACGCCAGAAGGGGTCCCCCGAGTCTAAGGCAGTGGCCGCCCCGGATGGTCAGACGGGAGCTTGAAGCGGCCGCGGCGTTTAGATGCCAATTTTCCGCGTTCCACCCGCTGCGACAGTTCGAAGTTCCGGATCAGGCGCCATGTAGCCCGATGCTCTGTTTGACCATCGCATCCATCGCGGACTCCTCGGCCCGTGCGTTGTTGATCCGCCTTTGGACGTCCTTCTCGAGCCTATCGTTTCGTTGATCTTCGGATTCAGATGCTCGCTTCTTTCGCATGGAAAGCCTCCGCAAGAGCTGAACGTGCCAAAAAGGCGTTTAGGTGCGTCCCTTGAAACGGGCGGCGGCGCTTCAACAACCGCGCCGCCGCGATGGCTTTCTCTAGCCGCGATAGCCCTTGTTCCGGCCGATGCGGACGTTGGTGACCGCCCCGCGATAGTCGACGTTGCAGCGGAAGCTGACGTCGCCATAACCGCGGTTCTCGTAGCCGTACTGGCTGCCGTACTGTCCGCCATGGCCCGAGCTCATCAAACCGGATACTCGCAGACCGTTGTTGCGACGCTGGACGTCGGTGATGGAAGTCACGCGCATGGCAGCCGCGGCATTATTGTAGCCGTAGCCCCGGCTCTGGCCGTAGCCCTGATTGTAGCCGTTGCCCCGATACTCCGCCGCGGCCTGGGCCATCGCCGCGCTGGCGCAGCGGCTGACCGCGCTGCGGTCGGTCACGTTATAGCGGTTGCCGAGTAGCTGATCGATGATCTGCCCGACCGGGTTCTGCGCGTAGCCCTGGCCATAGCCCTGCTGATAGCTGTAGCCCTGCTGCGGGTATTGCTGCTGGTATTGGGGCGGATAAGCCTGTGCGTAGGGGTAGGCGGTCTGCGCCGCGAGGGGAGCGGCGATGCCGCCGACGGCCGCAGCGGCCGCCAAGAATCTGAACATTCTCATGGGGAGTTCCTTGGGTTCTCGACCGGAAAACGCCGGTGAGTTCATAGGCAGAACGCGTATTACGCGAATAAGACGCATGAACCTAAGACAACAATCGGGAAAGCACGATCTGTTTTCACGCTCGCAGTTTCTCGTCGCCTATCGTGAACCGTTTGCCGAGCAGCACGCAGCGTAGACCATCCTCGGGAGTTTGGCTGAAGGGGAGACAGCGAGGAGAGAACAGGTGAGACTTAATCCGAAAATCCTCATCGGCTTTTGCGCCGTCGCCATCCCAGGCGCGGCGAACGCGCAGGCCACACCTCCGGCGGAACCGGCGCAACCGGAAGCGCAAGTTCAGAGTCAGACCAAGCAGCTGACGCCAGCGACCGAAGCTGACATCAAAGCGGGCGTTGCCGTTTACGATGCAAAAGGGAATGCAGTCGGCAAAATCGAGTCCGCAGACGCAAAAGGCGCTGTCGTGAATACGGGCTCCGCCAAGGCTCAAGTCCCGCTATCGAGCTTCGGCAAGTCGGAGAAGGGTCTGGTCATTTCAATGAGCCGCACCGAGCTTGAAGCGGCGGCGAAGGAAAAGGCTCCGAAGTAACTCACGCCAGTCCTGCGGCCGCTTTCAGGAGATGCTCGATCTGTTGGCGCGATTTGCCGCGCGGCGAAAATGGAACCTTGCCGCAGGTCACCCTGGCCTGGGTGATGGCGCAACGGCCTTGGATCGTTCCGATCCCCGGCTCCCGCAGACTGATTGCCGGGCTACGGCGTCAAGCCACCTCAAGGGCCGCTAGTTTGGCCTGTCGGCAGGATTGCGCGTTTCATCACTCGCCGCGCCATGTCGGCTGACGCTTTTGAAGAAAGGCGCTGATTCCTTCCTCGGCGTCGGCTGTCAGCAGATTCTCAACCATCGCGCGCGACGTAATCTCATAGGCTTCGGCGAGGGCCATCCCGGCTTGCTTGTGAACCGCTTGCTTGCCTAGCTTCACGGCGACGGGCGACTTGGCGGCGATCGTCCTTGCATACTCGCTTGTGAAAGGAATGAGGGACGCGCGCGGCACGACATGGTTCACCAGTCCGTATTCGTGGGCGGTGCCGGCATCGATCATTTCGCCAGTCAACAGCATTTCCATCGCACGTTTCATACTGATGTTGCGGGTCAAAGCCACGGCGGGCGTCGCGCAGAATAGACCGACGTCGATGCCGTTGACGCCGAACCTCGCTTGGTCCGATGCCACCGCCAAGTCGCAGGACGCGACCAATTGGCACCCGGCTGCTGTCGCTATGCCGTCCACTTCAGCAATGACCGGCTTTGGATGATTTGCGACCGTCTGCATCAAGTGAGAGCAGAGCGCGAAAGTGAATTCGAAGAAACTCCGGCCCCGGTCGGCATCCGCGCGATGCGATGTCATTTCCTTAAGATCGTGCCCCGCCGAAAACACCTTTCCGGCAGCCGCGAGAACGATCACGCGGACGGACTCGTCATTCTGCGCGTCCTCCAGCGCCGCCTGCAGCGATTGCATCACATCTACCGAGAGCAGATTCGCCGGCGGGCTCTGGAGCGTCAGACGAAGGACAGGGCCTTGGCGTTCGGCACCGATCGACATTTGGCTGTCTTGTTGAAGTTTGGGCTCGGCCACGTCTGTCTCAGTCCCAATCAGGCACCTGAAGGAATTAGCACCTTTCTGCCCGAGACGGCCATCCCACATACTTCCGCCGATACCCTTGACGGGCGTATTAGACGCTGGTGCCCTTCCACTTGAGGCAGGAGTTGCCGCCATGAACGCGCTGCTCATCGTTTCCGCATTTGCGCTGTCCTCGATAGATCCCGACCATTCCCACGAACATTCGCCTCAGCTCGGCAAGCTCTCATTCGAGACGACCTGCAGCAAAGCGGCGCAGCAGGCGTTCGAACGCGGCCTCGCCTGGCTTCATTCGTTCGAATATCGACGGGCAGAGCAGAGCTTCACCGAGGCGGCGAATGCGGACCCTGGATGCGGCATTGCCGAATGGGGGCTCGCGATGAGCTATTACCACCCTCTGTGGGACGCTCCCACGTCCGCCGAATTCGACAAGGGCAAGAACGCGATCGCCAAGGCGAAAGCCGTGGGCGCGAAGAGCGAGCGCGAGATGGACTTTGTCTCGGCTCTCGAGACATTTTATCGCGACTCGGACCGCCTAGGCCTGAAAACACGCGCCGTCGCTTATTCGGAAGCGATGGAGCGCCTGCACGATCGTTATCCGAACGATGACGAGGCGGCGGTATTCTATGCTCTGTCGCTGATCGCAGCGGGAACGATGGAAGCCGATCCGGCCTTTCCGAAGCAGAAGCGCGCCGGCGCGATTCTCAATGACGTATTAGCGAGGAATCCCGATCATCCGGGGGTCGCACATTATCTGATCCACGGCTTCGATTACCCGTCGCTCGCCGAGCTCGCTCTGCCGGCGGCGCGAAGATACGCGAGCATCGCTCCGGACTCCGCGCATGCCCAACACATGCCCTCGCACATCTTCACCCGGCTGGGACTGTGGGATGAAGCAATCAGCTCCAACCGCGCGTCCGAAGCGGCCGCACGAGCTTATGCAAAATCAAGCGGGATGTCCGGCGCGTGGGACCAGCAGCTGCACGCTATGGACTATCTGGCCTACGCCTATCTCCAGTCCGGCCGGGACGGCGAAGCTCAGAAGGTGTTGGAGGAGCTGTCCAGCATCAGCCAGGCCGATCCGCCGACACGCACAGTCGCTTATGCGGTCACGGCAATACCTGCTCGCCTGGCGCTGGAGCGCCGTCAATGGCGCAAGGCAGCCGCGCTGGAATTGCCGCCGAACCTGAGCGGCCTCGGCGCGCTCGACAATCATAAATGGGCAAGGGCCCACATCTATTTTGCGAGGGCGGTTGGAGCGGCGCGAACCGGAGATTCGAGCGGAGCCCGTGCGGAGACGGCCAAACTTGCAGTGCTGGAGCGGGCCCTGACCATCCGTCCCGGCGAATATGATTGGCGCAAGCAGATCACAATCGAGCGGCAGATTGCCGAGGGCTGGGCGGCGCATGCCGAGGGCAAAGACGACGAAGCTCTGCGGCTGATGCGCGCAGCGGCCGACCTTGACGATGCGACAGAGAAAAATCCGGTGACTCCGGGATCGATCCTTCCTGCCCGAGAGCAGCTCGGAGACCTGCTGCTCGAAGTTAGGCGCCCGCGCGACGCGCTGCAGGCATATGAGGCGTCGCTCCAGCGCGCGCCGCGTCGACTGGCGGGACTCTACGGGGCTGCGCAATCGGCGCTGCTTGCCGGCGATTCGGCAAAGGCCAGTCGCTATTTCGCCGAACTGGCAAAAATGACCGAGCATGGCGATGCGGGTCGCCCGGAAGTGACGACCGCGCGGCTGTTCAATGCGCGTCCTCAACCGACCAATCGGTAACCCACCGCTGGTTCGTTGACGATCAGCGCCGGATGAGCGGGATCATTCTCGAGCTTCTGCCGAAGCGCGCGGATCGCGACCCGCAAATATTCGATCTGGCGCTCCTGAGCCGGTCCCCAGGCCGACTTGAGCAGGTGCGCGTGGGTAAGCACTCGACCGGGCTGTTTGGCGAGTTCCGCAAGCACGGCATATTCTTTGGGTGTAAGATGAACGTCTTCCCCGTTCTTGGACACCGCACGATGGAAAAGATCGATCGTCACACCGCCTATCTCTAGCGGTCCCCGCTCGGATTCGCGGTCGAGATCAAGGAGGTTCGAAAGATACCGCGTCAACTTCGACGCTTCGTTTCCAAGGGTGAAGACGACCTCTTTGTCGCCTAGCCCGCTGCGCCTCAGCTCGCGAACAGACTGGCTGATCGCTGATAATGGAGGCTGGAGGTCCTGACCGATCGAGGCGAGCACGGTCGAGCGCATTCTGTCGCGCTCGCGAAGACTTTCGAACTCCCGCGCTTCGACCTCGAGACGGGATCGCTCCAGTGCGAGCGCAACCTGGTCTAACAAGCTGATGAGGAGGGGCAGCTGCTGCTCCACGATTGGAGGCACGCCGTCATCGCGTGCCAGGCCCGCGGCAGCGATGACCTTTCCTCGGGCTCGAACCGGATGGAACACCCATTCCGCGGGCTGAATGCGCGAGGTCCCCCGTCCGGCGGTTTCGCCGCTTTCGATCGTGAAGGCCGCGGCAGCGATGTCGCTGGGAGTGAGCCGATTTCCTTCGGGGACGGCGGCGACGATTCGTGGCCGCGGAAGTCCGCTCACGAGCATGGCGTTGCAAAAGAAGAGTTGGCTGAGTTCCGCGCACGCAGTGCGGCCGATCTCTTCCTCTGTGCTGCAAGTGAGCAGTCGGCCGGCGAAGCCTGCAATCGTCGCATTTCGCGCCGCATGAGCCGCAGCGATCCGTGCTTGCGACCGGATGCCGGCGGCAAGTCTGCCGGTCACAAGAGCGACGACGAAGAGAACGATGACCGTCACGACGTCGGTGACGCGATCAATGCGGAAAGTGTGAATCGGCGCGGTGAAGAAGAAATTGTACGCGAGGACGGCGACCAGGCCACCGACGAGACCGGGGCCGACACCCCATAACGCCGCGGCTGCAAGCACCGAGGGCAAATAGATCATGTCGACCGCGGCCGTGCCCCATCGCGGAGCGATCCACAGTCCAATGAGGGTCGAGACTGCCACCAGCGCGACGGCGCCGGTATAGGCCTGGATGCTGTCCGCGATTGAGCTGTGGGAACGATCGCCAACCGCGGTCGGGGAGTGCGCGTCGATCATGGCCGCTACCTGCGCCTTGCCGGCGTCCTCGCCAAGGGGACCACACCCGTTCTTAACGGCAATCCCCTTGGGAGCTGCATAAAATCCACATAGAATCTTTATACGCGCGGGCCGCACATAGGGCGCATGGCCACCTCTCTCCCGAACGCCGCGCCCTACGCGGACGATCTCTCCGCGCACCTGGAGCCCAGGGAGGCGCTTCCCAAGTTGATGCTTGGCGCCATCGGTATTGTTTACGGCGATATCGGAACCTCTCCTCTCTACACGATGAAGGAAAGCTTTCTCGGTCCGCACCCACTCGCCGTGGATCCGCTGCACATCTTCGGAGTGCTCAGCCTCATATTTTGGACTTTGATGCTGATCGTAACCTTCAAATATGTCGGGGTCGCGATGCGGGCCGACAATCGTGGGGAGGGCGGATCGTTTGCTCTGCTGTCGCTGATCGCCCGCAGTCTCCAAGGCAAGAAGGCGTGGACGGAGACGCTGGTCGTGCTCGGAGTGCTCGCCACGTGTCTTTTCTATGGCGATGCGATGATCACTCCGGCGATCTCGGTCCTTTCAGCGGTGGAGGGACTGACAATTGTCCAGGCGCAGCTTCAGCCGCTCGTGATCCCGATCGCGATTGGAATCCTCGTCGGTCTGTTCCTCGTCCAGGCGCGTGGTACGGCGAAGGTCGGGACAATGTTCGGGCCCGTCATGCTCGTCTATTTCGCGGCGCTCGCATTTCTCGGAATCGTGAACATTGTCGATCGCCCAGAAATTATCGGAATTCTCAACCCGGCCTGGGCCTTCAAATTCTTCGCCTACAATCCGAAACTTGCTTTCCTGGCGCTCGGATCCGTGTTCCTCGCGGTGACGGGCGCAGAAGCCCTCTACGCCGACATGGGCCATTTTGGCCGGAGGGCGATCAATCTATCCTGGCTGACGCTCGTCTATCCGTGCCTGGTGCTCAATTATATGGGCCAAGGCGCACTTCTGCTTGGTCACCCGGAAGCGGCGACTAACCCTTTCTATTTTCTGGCCCCCGAATGGGCGCGGCTGCCTCTTGTGGCATTGGCGACGGTCGCGACGATCATCGCCAGCCAAGCGGTCATTTCGGGAGCTTTCTCCGTTACCCATCAAGCCATTCAGCTCGGTTTCCTGCCGCGTTTGAAGACCGAGCACACGAGCGAGAAGGCAGCCGGGCAAATCTACATTCCGGCCGTCAATTGGGGCCTTCTTCTGATGGTCATCATCCTCGTTCTTGGCTTCCGCGAATCCGGCAAGCTTGCGTCGGCGTACGGCATCGCTGTGACCGGAACGATGCTGATCACGTCGGTCATGCTGGGCGTGCTGGTTTTCTACGTATGGAAGTGGAACCGCTGGCTCGCGACGGTAACGATCGGGACCTTCATCATCGTCGACGGCGCCTATTTCGCTTCAAACATCACCAAAATCCCCGATGGGGGCTGGTTCCCGCTGCTCGTCGCGGCGATCAGTTTCGTCGTTCTTACGACCTGGGCCAAGGGTCGCCAGCTGCTGCGCGCCCGGCTCGCTGAATCCGCTCTACCGCTATCAGTCTTCATCAAGTCGGCGGCCGCATCGGTTCATCGGGTGCGCGGCACTTCCGTGTTTCTTTCCGCGGCTCCGGACACGATACCAGCGGCGCTCCTTCACAATCTGAAGCACAACCAGGTGCTGCACCAGCGGGTTCTCATCCTTCACGTCAAGGTCGAAGAGGTCCCGCACGTGCCGTCCGGTAAACGGGTCGAAGTTCACCAGGCCGGACAGGGCTTCTATCGAGTGATCCTCCACTACGGCTTCATGGAAGAAGTCGATATTCCTCGTGACCTGGCGGCGATCGGGATCTGCGGCGGACCGTTCAACATGATGAGCACGAGCTTCTTCTTGGGCCGGCAGAAGCTGATACCGACCAAGGAGCGACACGGGATGGCGTTGTGGCGCGAGAAGCTATTTGCTTGGATGCTTCACAGCTCCGAAAGCGCGATGGAGTTTTTCAAGCTCCCGACCAACCGTGTGGTCGAGCTAGGGAGCCAGCTGCAAATCTAACGTTCGCTCGCTAGCCGGAAGGAGCCGTTGAGCCTCGACTTGAGATACCATAAACGGGTGAGATCAAGGGGGAGTGGCAGCATGAAAATTTTTAGGTTTCTCCCGGGCATCGCCATCGTCGCTTCGAGTAGCGCATTGGCGGCCGATCTGCTGCCGTTGATGAGAGGGGTTTACGTACCGACGTCGACGGCCTGCAAAGGCGCATCCAACGCCGAGATCGTAAATTATTGGGGAGGCGACAGCGGGATCGGAGTTGCGCAGGCCGAGTGCAAGATCAAGGAAGTCACCAGGAAGGGCAATGTGTACACCCTCACCGACGAGTGTAGGGACATCCAGAGCGGCGACCTGATCGAGGGAGGTCCGACGGTGCTCACCATCCAAAGCTCCACCGCTTTCGAGATGAGTGGGACCGGCTATCGCTACTGCGGAGCCAAGGTGCAGTTCTGATCTGCTCTAGCGCATCCGGCGAACGCGCCGGGAAAGCAGCGATACCAAACTTCCAGCTTTCCCGCGGTGTCCATCAAAGCTACGCGCCATGCACGGAGACGCCAGCGACAGCGGACTCATGAAGAAATGATCAGCACCAGTACTCTTTCTGACCGCCGTGGGGTGTGGGCGTTTATCCTCGGGGTGATTGCGGTTACCGGCGGCGTGCTCATGCACGCGCCGATGTTCCTGATGGGTCGGCACAACCATTACGTCCTCTATGGCATGCCGATCGGCTGGGACATGATCGCCGGCATGGCGGCGATCGTCGGCGGCCTTGCGATCGCGGCCTACGGCCTGCTCCCCAAGGATATCGCCGGACAGCTCGCCGCATCGCAGGAAATTGTCGTCACGCCGCCTGAGGACGCTCCGCTCAGCCGGGCGCATTGGATGTTGATGGCGGTGCTCGTGGTCGCCCTCATCATCGATATCATGAAGCCGGCGAGCCTCGGCTTCACTCTTCCAGGAATGACGACCGAATATCATGTGGACAAAGCGACGGTGTCATACCTTCCATTCTCCGCACTGACCGGCACCGTCGTCGGCTCGATCGTTTGGGGAGTGATCGCCGATATCTACGGGCGCAAGGCGTCGATCCTGCTTTCTGCCGTGATGTTCGTCGGAACCTCGATTTGCGGCGCGATGCCCTCTTTGGCCTGGAACGTCGGAATGTGCTTCATGATGGGAGCGGCCGCGGGCGGGATGCTTCCTGTCACCTATGCGCTGCTCGCCGAAATGATGCCGAGCAAGCACCGCGGCTGGGCGCTCGTGCTGGTTGGCGGACTCGGCGCGGTCGGCGGCTATTTCGCGGCAAGTGGGTTCTCGGCCCTGCTGCAGCCAGCCTTTGGTTGGAGGATCTTGTGGATCCTTAACCTGCCGACCGGCCTCTCGCTCGTTTTGCTCGGCGCATTCATCCCGGAATCCGCCAAATTCCTGCTCGCGCGCGGCCGGCGCGAAGAAGCGCGGCGGGTGATGGAGCGCTTCGGTTCCAAGGCGCGAAAAGCGCGCGTCGCTGAACAGGTCGCCCTCGAGCGCGGCCCGTCGGTCGCACTCACTGGCAGAGCTTTTTCGGGCAAGCTATTGGCGCTTAGCCTTGCAGCAATCTGCTTCGGGTTGATCAATTTCGGCTTGCTGCTGTGGCTCCCAGCGGACCTGGTGGCGAAAGGCTATAGTGTGTCCGTCTCGAGCAAGCTGCTGGCGGAATCGGCTCTCATCGCTTTTCCGACGGTCTTCATCGTTGCGTACCTCTACAGCCGGTGGAGCACGAAATGGTCGGTCGTCGCCTCGCTCGCCGTCACACTCATCGGTCTCGGGGGCGTCTTGTGGCTGGAATTCGTTGGCAATGGCAGCCCGGTGCTTCCGGTCGCCTTGCTCATCATCGGCACCAACGCGCTGATTGCGATGATCTTGCCCTATGCGGCCGAGAGCTTTCCGCTCCGTATCCGAGGCCGAACGACCGGCACGGTTGCCGCCTGCACCAAGGCGGGCGGCATGTTTGCACAATTACTGGCTATCCTTTCTCTGGTCCCCCCGCTCGAGATCGTCTCGCTCATCATCATCGTCCCGACTGTTGCTGCGCTGATCCTGGTTGCCTGGTTCGGAAAGGAAACCCGCGGGCGCGACCTTCGCGATCTGGATCCCGACGCGCACACGTTCGCGGCCACCGGCATCTAGTTCGCTGCCCTCAGCGAATCTCTTTGTTGTCACGCAGCTCGATGTAAGCCTTGCGCACCATTCCCTTGGTGAAGGTCGGGAATTGTTCAGCGATGGTCGCCTCGCCGCGGCTGAAGCGATCCTTGAACTTGTCGAAATTCACGCGAGCCTGAACGTCGTCGATCGTCACTGCGCCTGATCGCAGGACGGCCTGCACCTGGCGTAACACATCCTCGAACAACTCGGCTTCGAGCAGCATGTACGCCGTGTCGTGGAATGCGGGTCCGTGGCCGGGGACGATCGTTGTGGCGGAGAGGCTCGCCAGAGCCCGCAACGATTTCGCATGCTCGGAGAGAGGGGGCGTATAGTAGGGCAGGGGATAGCTCACGGTGTCGCCCGTCAGCAGCAGACGCTCCTTGGGCAGATAGAGCGCAGTTGTCGCCGCTGCGTCGCCGGTCACGCTGATGAAGTCGAACTCTCGCCCGCCGTGACGAAGGATCATGCGGTCGGTGTAGGTGATGGTCGGATAGACCCGCTTCACCGTTAGCTGCTCGGCGACCATGTCGCGAATTTGCTGAAGCTCGAGTTGGATCTGCGCCCGAAGCTCACTCGTTAGAGGAGTTCCGTCGGGCCGTTTGTTCGCTGCAAACTGCTCCGCGACGGATTTCTCCTGCTCGGCCAGACTCTTGGGCAGCAGCGTTGGCCAGAGCGCCGCCATATTGAGCATGAAATCGCGCTCCTTCTCGGTGCCGATGATTTCGGCCCCGGGGAATGCGCTCATGAACGCCTCGTTCCCTGACCAATGGTCGGGGTGCCAGTGCGAGTTCACGACGTAGCGAACAGGCTTCGGCGTAATGCGGCGGATTTCGGCGATGATGCGCTTCGCTGTGCTCGGCCTAGTCGTCGTGTCGAAGACGAGGACGTCCTGATCGGTGACCACCGCGACAGAGTTCAACTGCTCGACATAGCCGTCGCTGCCGACGGTGAATTGATAAATGCCGTCCGCGAGCTTCGTCGTCCGAACTGGCGCCTCGGACGATCTCGGTGAAGGCGATCGTGCACCGGCGTCGGGAACGCCACTCGCGAAGCCTGCTCCGAGCAGGACAGTCACCATGACCTTACGCATCTTCTCCCCCAGCTGTGCACTTGTCACTCGAAGAGCTGCGTAGTACGAATAGTACTAGACAACAACGGAGTGGCGTAGATGAGCCCTGATCCGCATGCGAATGGTCGTCGCAGTCGTTTCGGATGGCTGCCCCCACAGGTTCGCGCACTCGCCAATCGCGAGCGGGAAGTCGCGACGATCGTCTATCGGCGCGGCGCATCGACCGCGATCGACGTCGAGAACCGGCTATCGCCCCGGATCACGAACGCGGCCGTACGGTCCATGCTGGTCCGGTTGATCAAAAAGGGCATTCTGGTGCGCGAGCGCGGCACGCGCGGAAGGGGCCAGCAGTGCGTTTATTTGCCAGCGATCACGCTCCCCGACGTTAAAGAGCGAGCGATACGCGAGCTTGCCGGCCGCTATTTCGAGGGATCGTTGCTCACGCTGGCTCTGGAGGCACTCGACTTCATGGCCTCGCCCAGCGACGGCGATCGGGAGCTGAGGAAGCTGCTGGCGGCACGAAGAGCCGGCTCTTCGCCCATCGATCTAGCCGCCTAGACGGCCTGTTCCGAGGTAAGCGACGGCTGCTCTTCGTCGATTGAGTGAACAAGCGCCCGCACCGAATTGCGATACTTTCGGCCGACGGGCAGCTCGGTTCCTGAATCCAGCAACACCTTCATCCCCGTACGGGTCCAGCGCACCGCCTGCAGGCGATCCTGATTGATGAGGGAGGAGCGGTGGATCTGGACGAAGCCGTAACTCGCTAGCTGCTCACCCATCGCCCGAATCGAGCTGCGCAGAAGGAACGAGCGGTCGCCTACGTGGACTTTGACATATTCGCCGTCGGCCTCGACCCAATCGACGTCAGCCACGGCAAACCGCACGGCTTCGCCGCGATGCTGCAGCCATAGCGACTTGTCCTGTGCCGTTGCACGGGCATTCCTCAGCTCCTCGAGCTGACCCGAAAGCTGATCGAGCCGGCGGGCCGCTTCTCGTTCATTGAGGGCTGTTCTGGCGCGTTCCACGGTCCGCTCGAGCCGGCTGAGGCGGACCGGCTTGCACAAGAAGTCGAGCGCTCCGGTCTCGAACGCGTCGGTAGCGAATTGGGGGTAGGCGGTGACGAAGCAGAAGAGCGGAGCGGGAGCCTGGCGGTCCGCCAGCCGCGGCCCGAGCGCTTCAATCACATCGAACCCGTCCATCTTGGGCATCTCCACGTCGAGGAACACGAGGTGGGGCTGCATCCGGGAGATTTGCGTGAGTGCCTCGACACCCGTTTTGGCCGTGCCAAGCACTTCGGTCGACGGGATTTGGGCGAGGAGGTCTGAAAGGCGGTCCAGCGCGATCTGCTCATCATCGACAATGACGACGCGAAGCAAGGTCATCACGCTTTCTCGAGCGGCAGACGGATCAAATTGTAGAAGCCTCCTCCATCTTTCGGGCCTGATCGGATCTGCGCCCCGTTGCCATAATGGGCTTGCAGCCGTTCGGCGACGTTGGAGAGGCCGAGATGAGCTCCGCTCGCCGCGTCATTCTCCGCATTGCCGCCGCTATCCTCCACCAGGATTTCGAGGCAACCGTTGGCGGCGGTTGCCGAAATGCGCAGGTCGACAGGCTCGGTGCTTCGGGCGACGGCATATTTCAGGGAATTTTCGATGAGCGGCTGCGTGATCAGACTTGGCACCAGCGCCCGTTCGGCCTCGGGACCGATGTCGACGTGCGCGCGCAGCCGTTCGGGAAAGCGTACCTTCTCGATGTCCAGATATAGGCGCTGGAGATGGACCTCTTCCTGCAGGGGGATTGTCGACTGCGGATCGAGTCCGAGCGAAATGCGCAGGAAATCTGCGAGGCTGACCGTCATCGACTCCGCTTCCGCCACGCGGTGACGAGTCATGAGGCCCGCGATCGAGTTTAGCGCATTGAACAGGAAATGGGGGTTGAGTTGATAGCGGAGCGCTCGGATCTGAGCGGACTGGGCGAGGGACTGCAGCGCGTGGATTTGGGCCTCGCGATCGCGGATGTCCGCGGAATAGGAGAGTGCGAGGATGATCGCGGACAGCGAGACGAAGACCCAGAAGCGGTCGAGGAATTGCACCGCGAAGGTCATCCAGAAGGGCGATTCGCCGCCGTAATCGGGAAGGAAGGCAGCGAAGACGACGTGATTGACCAGGGCATGTAGCGCCGCTCCTCCAATTGCCAAACCGAGGGCGGCAACTGCGCGAGCGGCTAGTCGCTGATGCCGGAGTTGTTGCTGCGCCGCAACTATTCCGAAGGAGATGAGCGCCCCGCCGGCGCAGATGATCGCCCTGGGCGCAATCATCAGGTTGCGCATGGGCCACATCAGCAGACCGTAAGCGGTGAACGATGCGAACAGCACCACCCAGAAAGCCAGGACGATCGCTACAGTGAGTCGGCGTGAGGCTATGGAATTCTGCTGGGAAGGAATATTCTCCAACTCAAGCAATGGTCGGGCGACGCTCATGTGACGTTCACCGTTCTTCGGCGGCCGTTCATTGGGGCTGGTGTCGCTCACCGAATTTCCAATGTCGTTCACGACTTCGCGAGTCCTTCGAGTGCCGTTCGACCTTATTCTCCTGTCTTTCGAGCGGCAAACGGAGCGGTAATGCAAGCGAAATCTTCCGTTTCGGACTATCATGAGTGCGGGAAGCTCTCGTGGGTCGCGCGTCAGGCCGCCGAACCCAAGCGGAAGCGGCCCGAGCTTGAGGTGGTCGGCACCAAATCCCGTCAGACGCAATTGAAGCCCGGCCTCTACTAAAGACGCTTTTCGCCCCGTTGCGCGGCGACTCGAGAGCGATTCGATGACGCTTCAATAGTTCCCCTTTGTCCTGCGCGCTGATAAGCACGCGCTTCAGGCTCTCCCGCCTGAATTCGGAGGGGAAATCGAGGATTGCCGCGACCGGCCTCACAGCTCACGGACGACGAGGGAACGTTCCTTGCGCTCCTCGTGCGGGTCCAGCCCGCGACGGCGTATCAGCTGTCGAAAATCTATGCCGAATCGCCGGTCAGCAATTTCGGGACGAGTAAGGGCAAGATCTACCCGTTGATCCGCCGTTTGAACGAGCGTGGCCTCGTTCGATCGCGGCCCGTCCCGGGGGATGCCCGAGGAAGCGAGCGCCTCGAGGCGAGCCACCGCGGCCGCGAGGCTCTACGCCGCTGGATCAAACAGATCAGGCCCGGCCACTTGCTCCTCGAGGATCCGCTGAGGACCATGGTTCAGTCGTTCGATATGCTGACAGACGACGAGCGTGCCGCCTGGATCAAGCAGGTAAGGGAAGCGCTGGAAGCCAAGCTCCACGAATTAGAGGAATATGCCGCAGGAGTGTTCGTTCCGTACAAGGAGGCAGTGCACGACAATGCGGTGAGCTCGGTGCGGACCCGGCTGGAATGGCTGGACCGGCTCGAAGCGTCGCTTTTCGGTCGCCGAGCGTCCTCTCGGCGCCGCGAGAGCCCACGACTCCGCTCCAACTGATATAGCCCACCGCTCCGGCGGAATAGCGGGCGTGACTTCGGTCGCGCGTAGGGCTGGTTGCGCCTCACCGGAAAGCCCGAGAGCCACGAAATTGTGAACCAGCGTGGCGCTCAACGCCACGGGCCTACTGGGGCCCTGTCAGCGAATTGTAGCATTCGTGCCACAGTTAGTACGCTTCGAACGATCCTGTCGCCTTCCCAACTTGCGCTGTATCGATATTGTATACAAAGGTACGAAACGTACCACATGGCGACGCTCACCTACGCGCGCCTATTGCAAGGGGGCCTTTTCATGCTCGATTTCCGCCAGCGTCTGCTCACGACCTCATTGCTGGTCGGCGTTGCCGCTCTTGCCACTCCGGCTTATGCGCAAGACGCCGCGCAGCCCGCTCCGCCACCGTCGGACGCTCCGCCGACCGACGTTCAGGCCAATCCTTCGGGTCCGGTCGAAGCGCAGCCGACGCCGTCCACGTCGGCGCAAGGTGCGCCAGTGCAGGGCGGGAACGACATCATCGTCACCGGCACGCGTATTCCGCAGCCGAACCTGACGTCCGCCGCTCCGGTCACGGTGCTGAGCAACCAGGACGTGAAGTTGACCGGCACGACCCGTGTCGAGGACCTTCTCAACCAGCTACCGTCGGCCGCGTCCAGCCAATCGTCGGGACTCTCGAACTCGGCCACGGGTACTGCCGAAGTCGACCTACGCTACCTCGGAGCGAAGCGCACCCTCACCCTGGTCAACGGTCGCCGCCTAACTCCAGGCGACCCGAACGGCATCACGCAGGCGGCCGATATCAACATCATCCCGGCCTCACTGATCAAGCGCGTGGAAGTGCTGACCGGCGGTGCTTCGTCCGTTTATGGTGCGGATGCCGTCGCCGGTGTCGTGAACTTCATCATGGATACCAATTTTACCGGGATCCGGTTCGACGGACAGTACAGCTTCTACCAGCACAACAACAATAATCCGTTCGTCGCCGATTGCGTCACGGCGGCGGGGGCGGTCTGCACGGGAATCGGCGCCGGGGGCGCTGTCCACATGCGCGATATGCTCGACGCGCGCGGCTTCGGTTTCCCGCGCGGCAGCACGGCCGACGGCGGAACGTTCGACGGCACGGTTTCGATCGGCGCGGCGTTCGACGACAACCGCGGACACGCGATCGCCTACTTCGGCTATCGCAAGATCAAGGCCGTGCTCCAGGGGCGCCGCGATTATAGCGCCTGCGTTCTTCAGAACTCGGCAGCCGGCAATCCACAGTGCGGCGGTTCCGCGACGTCGAATCCCGGCAACGCTTTCCTCTTTACCCCCAACACCAACACGTCGACCATCGCGGCGCTCGGCCCGGGAACGATCACCGTCGGCGCGCAGAACATCTACAATTTCGGCCCGCTGAATTACTTCCAGCGGCCCGACGAGCGCTACATCGCCGGCGCGTTCGCCGACTACGAGATCACTCCGGCGCTAAAGCCCTACCTCGAGTTCATGTTCATGGACGATCACACGTTGGCGCAGATCGCTCCGTCAGGCGACTTCGGCAACACATTCGTGGTCAATTGCGACAACCCGTTGATGAGCGCCGAGCAGCGCGCCGTCATCTGCAATGACAGCAACCTGATCAACGGCTTCCTCGGCAGCTTCCCGCTCGCTGTCGGCGCGCCATACAACCCGAACCCAACCGCAGCTCCAATCGACTTCTTCGATCCGCTAACCGGCCAAACTCACAACAACGCTTACTTCAACCTGCTTCGCCGCAACACCGAAGGCGGTCCCCGCATTTCGGATCTGAAGCACATCAGCTTCCGCGGATTGCTCGGACTGCGCGGCGACCTCGGTAAGGTTTGGTCGTACGATTCCTACTTCCAATACGGCAAGGTCAACTACACCCAGGTCTATAAAAACGAGTTCTCGACGGCCCGATTGGTCCGCGCTCTCGATGTGGTCGACAACCCCAACACGCCCGAAGTCGACGCTATTTGTCGGGCGGTCTTGAGCGGTGTCGATCCGGCCTGCGTGCCTTACGACGTATTTGGTCCAAATGGTCCGTCGCAAGCGTCGATCAACTATCTCAATGTCTTCGGCGTGATCGACGGGCAAACGTCCGAGCAGATCGCGAACGTCAACTTCACCGGCGCGCTCGGGGAAATGGGCATCCAGACACCCTGGTCGGACGAGGGCATCGGTGTGAATATCGGCGGCGAGTATCGTAAGGAGTCGCTGACCCTCAACCCTGACCAGGAATTCCAGACGGGCGACCTCACCGGCCAGGGCGCTCCGACGCTTCCAGTCAACGGCAACTTCCGAGTGCTCGAGCTCTTCGCCGAAACGCAAATTCCGATCATCCGGCACTCGTTCATCGAGGAATTTTCGATCGGCGCCGGCTATCGCAAGTCCTGGTACCAACTGTCGACAGGCCGCAAGTATGACACCGATACATATAAGATCTCGGCCGAACTTGCGCCGGTTTCTGACGTCCGCTTCCGCGGGTCGTACAACCGAGCCGTCCGTGCGCCGAACATTGTCGAGCTTTTCGCTCCGCAATTCGTCGGGCTCGACGGAAGCAACGATCCGTGCGCGCATCTGATTACTGCCGATGACTTCGGCTGCATTGCTCAGGGTCTCGTCGTCGGCCAAAGCCCGGCCGCCAATCCCGCCGGCCAATATAATGGGCTCCTGGGCGGCAATCCGGATCTGACACCCGAGAAGGCGACCACCAAGACGATCGGTGTCGTACTTGCAACCCCGGTTCATTCCGCGTTTCGCGCTGACCGTCGACTATTGGAACATCGACCTTAAGGATGCGATCCAAGGGTTCGGTGCCGATGCCATCGTCAAGAATTGCGTCAATCACACGACTGCCACAACGGTGGCGCCATCATGCGCGCTGATCCGCCGCAACCCGGCGGGATCATTGTGGCTCACGTCGACGGGATTCATCGTCGATCTTCCCAGCAATTCGGGTCAGATCAAGACGGACGGCATTGACGTCGGCAGCTCCTATAGTCACCGCCTTGGCGGCCTCGGCAATCTGTCGGCGAACTTCATCGGCACCTGGCTGCACAAGTATCGGGTCAACAATGGTCTGGAAGGCGGGATCTACGAGTGCGCGGGTCTTTACGGTCCAGTCTGCTCAGGCGCCGTGGTCGCGAGTTCATCGCCGTTGCCGAAGTGGCGGCATAAGGCCAGGATCGGGCTGCAGATGCCCAATGGCATCGGCCTGTCGCTGCAGTGGCGCCACATCGGCAAGGTCAAGGCGGAAACGCTAGACGATTCCGAAACTCTGCACAGCGACGATCATTTCGATCCGGGCCTGCACATCAAGGCGTTCAACTATTTCGACCTCGCCTCGACGATCACGATCGGCGACCACTACAACTTCCGTTTGGGCGTCAACAATTTGTTCGACAAGCGCCCGCCGTTCACCACGGGCGGCAGCGCCGCCGTCGACGGCACGAACTTGTGTCCGACGGGGACTTGCAACGGCAACACCTATCCGGGGGCCTGGGACGCGCTCGGCCGCTACATTTACGCGGGGGCCACGCTCAACTTCTAGGGAGCTAGCGGTGGCAAAGGATCGGCGGCGAGTCTTTCACTCGCCGCCGTTTCCTTTTATCGACGGGCGCCTGTAAAGGTACGAATAGGACTTCCGTCGCGATACTAATCGCTTTAATATTGGCGAGCGGCGGCCCGGGTTCTCTGGAATATCCCAAGTGCCAGGCGCAAATCGGCTCGGGTCGCCGCCTCCTTCCGTAAGTCATCCCCGGTGTGCCAAGCCCGTCGGCGCGCCTCTAAGGGCGAAACGATACCCGTCCTCGCCGCTATGGTCGCAACTTGTCTAATAGTACGATCAGTACTATATCTCTCAGCGATGCTGAAATGCGGTCAGTTTTCCCGCCGGATTGGGTCACGCAACCGGCTGATCGTTATTCGATCGCTGGACCCTACCGGCACGTGCGCCAGGTACTCGACTCTCGATTTCCTCTGTGAACTCGAGGGTTTCGGCGCCTGAAGCACGCGGTGGAAAGGGACACGAGGCACATACTTCCCCGCCTCGTGTCCCCTTTTCCCGATTGATCCGACTCTACCGCCGCCGTCGCGGCCCTACGATTGCAAGTCGGTACCGCGCCGCGATCGGCCCATTTCTGGGCGCAGCGCTCTGCGCGCCGGCAAGCGGCGGCAAACCGGCCTATCATCTCATCCGGGGCGCCGTTCCCTTCGACAAAGGGCCTGATGGAAACACGATCGTGCTCGACGCACCGGAGGGTCTCATCGTCGTAGATACCGGCCGTCACCCGGCGCACGCGAAAGCCATCCTTGATTACGCCAAACAGCACGAGAAACCCATTGCCGCGATCATCAACACGCATTGGCATCTCGATCACACCACCGGCAATTGGGACATCCGCCAGGCATTTCCAAAGGTGGATGTGTACGCCAGTGGAGCCTTAGAGGGGGCGCTCGCCACGTATCTCAGGCAAGGCCGCGCACAATCCGACAAGATGCTCGCCGATCCCGAAACAACCGAAGACCAGCGCAACGAGATTCTGCGAGGACGCGGCGTGATCGATCATCCCGAACGGATCCGACCGAATCATGTGATCCGCAGCTCGGGGCGCAAGACGATTGCTGGACGGCTCATCGATGTGCGGCTGGCCCACTTTGCTGCAAGCGAGGGGGACGTATGGCTGTACGACCCGAAAACGCGCGTCGTGATAGCGGGCGACCTTGTGGTCGGCCTCGTTCCATTCCTGGATACGGCTTGCGCCCAAGGGTGGGGAAGGGCGCTCGACGAAATTGCGAGGACGCCTTTTCGCACGCTGATCCCCGGGCACGGAGAGCCGATGAGCCGTGCCGACTTCTTTCAGTGGCGGCGAGCATATAACGCGCTGCTGTCCTGCGCCCGAAGCGACGCTGCGGAAGCAGCATGCATTGCCGGATGGGATCAGGGCGCCGCGAAGTTCATCGATGTGGCACATAAGCGATATGTCGACGAAGCCCTGAGCTACTACATCAAGGAGCGCCTCCGCGCCCCCGAGCAGCAGGCGCTTTACTGTCGCCCGCTGAAAGCGGCCAGCTGAAACCCATGTGGTGGAATTGCAACATCGGCACTTGAAAGTACGACTCGAACTAAACTGATCGTTGCACGAACGTTCGAGTTCCCTAAGCAGTACGAAAAGAACTACAGCTGCCACGAACGGCGGCTCAAATGCGTTCAGCTGAGGGGATCTCCAAAATGTCCACGCGCTCGATTGGCCGAATCCACGCCATTCTCCTGTCCAGTGCTTCGTTTGCCGCAGCGGCCGCGACACCGGCGTTCGCCCAGCAGACCCAGGCCGATCAGGCGCCGCCCGAAGCGCTTCAGACCGAGCAGGCGGTCGAGTCCGGCCAGGCGGATTGCAATGTTCCAGCGGGTACGCCTTTGCCTCCCGGGTGCAGTCCTCCGGTGACGGAAGGCGCGATCACCGTGACCGGGTCACGTATTCGCCGTCCCAACCTTGATTCGCCTTTGCCTGTGACTTCGGTCGGGGGGCAGGAATTCTTCCAGACGGGCAATGTGTCGATCGGCGACAAACTCGCTGAAGTGCCGTCGATTTGGGCGAGCTTCACGCAATCGAACTCGACGCGCGGCCTCGGCATCGCGGCCATCAACCTTCTCGACCTGCGCGGTCTCGGCATTCTCCGTACGCTGGTTCTGGTCAACGGCCGCCGTCACGTCGGCGGTGACGTGCTGCTCACCGGCGTCAGCGTTGACGTCAACACGATCCCGACGGACATGATCGAACGTGTCGACGTCGTGACCGGGGGTAACTCGGCGGTGTACGGATCCGACGCCATCGCCGGCGTCGTCAACTTCGTTCTCAAGCAGGACTATGACGGTATCATGGTCCGCGGGCAGGGCGGGCCAGAGCAAATATGGCGATGCCGATGCCTATTTCCTCAGCGCCCTCCTTGGTAAGAACTTCGCCGGCGGCCGCGGCAATATCGCGGTGAACCTCGAATATGCTCGGCGCGACCAGGCTTGGGGCGCTGATCGCGACTGGTTCCGCCAATCCTATGCCATCGGAGATAGCGATCCGCCGGATGCTCCCGACGGAAGCGACGGGCTGCCCGATCTCATTCGCAATCCCGATTTCCGATCCGCAACCTTCAACAACACCGGTAACATCCGCTTTGGTGGGCCGGGTACGTCGCTTGCCTGCGGCCTCGATCCGCAGGGAAATCCTTATACCTGCCCGTTCATTTTCCAGCCCAACGGCGACCTGGTGCCGCAGACGGGCACGCGCATTGGCCTCGGGCCCAATGGACAATTCGTCGGCGGCAATGGCGAGGGATTCTTCGAGGGGCATCAGATCCAGATCACGCCACAGCTCGACCGCTACAATATAAACGCCATCGGGCATTTTGAGATCACTCCCGCACTCGTTCCGTTCTTCGAGGCGAAATTCTCGCGTACGGACAGCTCCGGTACTGGCGCGAACGGTCCCGCGTTCCTGGCGGCCGGAAACGCCTTCGGCGACCCGTTTCAGGTCTGCCCGCTTTTCGGGCCGGCACTGTGCTCGGCGAGCACCTTCTACAATCGCGAACTGATCAGCATCAATAATCCGTACCTGTCGCCGCAAGCGCGACAGACGATTATCGATCAGCGCGCGCTGGCGGGCTTGGGGACAACCGATGCGACGCGGGTCGGCATTCAAATGGGCCTCCTCGGACTCGGCAATCGTGTCGAGGAAGCGCGCCGCGATACCTTCCGGATCGTCGGTGGCCTCCGCGGCGACCTCGGAAGCAGCTGGAATTACGAAGTCTCTCTGAACTACGGCCAGCTCAAGGAGAAGACGAAGGTCCTCGGCAATCTCGACAAGCAGCGCATGCTGCTCGCGATGGATGCCGTGCGCGATCCCAGCACCGGCCAGATCGTCTGCCGTTCCCAGATCGATCCTTCGGCAGCCTTCGGGGTCGGCCCCTGGGTTTATGGGACCGATCCGAACGCCGACGCACGCCTGGCGAATGACGTTGCGCAATGCGTCCCGGTCAACGTGCTCGGCGGCACTTTTAACGATGCCCAGAGGAATTATCTGCTGCTCGACACCACTTCGAAGGGGAAAACGACGCAATTCGACGCTCTTGCCTTCATTTCGGGTGACTTATCCAAATGGTTCGAGCTTCCCGGCGGACCGATCGGCATCGTGGTCGGCGCCGAGTATCGCACGGCCAACCTCTTCTTTCAGCAGAATCGGGACGTCGAGCTAGGATACACCTTCTACAACGCGATCCCGACGTTCGAGGCTCCCAAGATGAAGATCAAGGAAGCCTTCGGCGAAATCCGGCTTCCTATCGTCAAGGACGTGCCGTTCCTCAACCAGCTCGAGGTCGCGGGCGCGGCTCGCGTGTCGGACTACAATCTCGGAAACACCGGCACGGTCTGGGCCTACAACGGCAACGTCGTTTGGTCGCCGATCAAAGGGCTGAGGTTCCGGGGCAATTATGCACGCGCCGTGCGCGCACCGAACCAGGTCGAGCTGTTCACTCCGTTCGGCCAGAATTTCGCGCTCATTACCGATCCGTGCGACGTCAATCAGGTCGGCGCCGGCAGCGAATTCCGGGCGGCGAACTGCGTGGCGGGTGGCGTGCCCGCGGGCTCGGCGATCAACTATGTGTCGTCGCTGTTCTTCCTCAGCGGGGGCAATCCGAGTCTGGAAGCGGAGAAATCGGACAGCATCACGATCGGCGGAGTGGTGACTCCGGCCTTCCTGCCCGGCTTCTCTGCCTCGGTCGACTATTACGATATCAAGGTGAAGAACGTCATCCAGGCCCTTCCCGCGCAGCAGATCATCGACACCTGCTACGACCTGCCAAGCATCACCAATCCGTTCTGCGCACTCTTCACCCGCGGCGGAGCGGGGGGCGGCCACGATGGCGTTCCGTTCGGAATTGTCGACAATTCGCTCCACCAGAGCCCAGTGAACTTTGCCAAGTTGAAGACTCGGGGCCTCGACGTGGAAGTCGCTTACCGTCGCCGGCTGGGCAACATCGGCCGAGTTCGACACGCGTCTCACTTGGACTCACATCTTCGAGCTGACGAACTTCGTCGACCCGACGAACCCAGCGTTCGGCGACCGGATTCTTTCCGAACTCGGCGACCCGCAGGATCGCTTCAACTGGAATACGTCCCTGCAGACCGGGCGGTTCACGATCGGCTACCAGATGCGGTACATCGGGAAGCAAATCACTTTCGACGAGGCCAGGGGCTTGGGCGAATATGAGGACTTCTTCCCCTTCGAAGGCCGCGACCCGCAAAACACGGACCTGTTCGCGAAGACATGGGTGAATGCTCGTTTCTATCACGATGTTCGAGTTGCGATGGACGTCGGGCCGAAGTACAATTTCTACCTCGGTGTCGACAATCTCACGAACACCAAGCCGCCGTTCGCGGTGACTGGCCTCGGCGTCAATTCGGGCATTTTCGACACCATCGGCCGCTTCTACTACGCCGGCGTTTCGGCGAAGTTCTAAGACAAGAGAGGCCGGGCGGACGCCCGGCTTCTAGCTGTTTGCGATCACGTACGAGTTGACGTTCTTATCGACTGGCTTCACGCCTGTAAGATTCTCCGCCGAGAAGCGCGCAAATTCGACCGCGAGGGAATGGCGTAAACCGAGGTCGGCGTGCCGGCGGAAATCGCTGAGGCCCTGCCGTTCCTCCTCGGCCATATGGTCGCCGTTGGCTTTATTCACCGCCCCCACAGCCTCAAACCATTCCGCTGACCCGACCGCGAGCGTGTCGACCTTGGCGGCCGTATCGCGAATCTCGTTGTGATCCTTGATGGCGTCTCGGGTTTCTTCGACGGGGCTTTCATTGTCGGCGCCGCGGCCGATCTTCAACAGGTCCGGATAGAAAAAGCGCTCCTCCGCCTCGGCATGCGTGTCGAGCAACGCCCGGAGCCGAAACCAAACCGCGCTGAGCGCGGCGGTGTCATGGGGCTTCAACTGATCGATCATGGCGAAGAGGCGGCGCTGTTCCGAATGATCGTCCGCGATGAGCTGCGTGATGTCCATCGATTCCCCTTTCCATTGGTCAAGGCTTCTCGGTCTCTGGTTCCCACGCAATCTCGCCATACAAGACGCCTGTGACGGGACGGCCCTGTTCGTCCTTCGCCGGAGCGAAACGCGCCTTCCGCCGAACGACCTTGCAGGTCTCCGCGTCCAGCGCCTTGAAACCGCTGGAGTGAGTGACAGAGCAGTCGCTGACCCGGCCGGCGGCGTCGACCTTGACTTCGATCCCGACAGTACCTTGCGCGCCGACTTTCTCGACCACGGAGAGTTTGTCGCTCTCACTCAGCAATTGGGTGAGCGGCTTAAGGGGCACCGGTTCGGTAACGGCAGTCAGAAAAGCCAGAAGGATCATATTGCTCTCATATCACGAGGCTCGTGGTTGCGACGGTCAGTCGTTCGCTCGATGAGAGAGCGCCGTCTAACGCCCGCGGCGATAGGGGTAATGGTCGCGAATATTGTCCTGGAAGAAGCCACCGTGTGAGTCCGCGACAAGGAACGCAGCGTGGACCTTAGCCGGAACCATGAAGTAACTGTACCAGCCCCCGTGGGCGAAACGGACGAACAGGGTTGAGCTTGCCAGTTCGTAATCGATCTCCGCAATCGCTTCGGATTCGACCAGCGCCATCTTATCCGAACGCCCATCCGCAACAGTCGATCCGTCAAACTCTCAGCGCCGCGGCCGCTTCGGCCTCGCGCTTCAGATTACGGGCGAGTTGGCTCATTCCGTTCAGGTACTGCGGTGGAACATGAATATCGCGATAGTCGAGCTGCGCTGCGGCCCGGAGAGTCCAGAAAGGATCGATCAAATGTGGGCGCGCGAGCGCCACCAAATCGGCGCGGCCGGCGGCGAGGATGGAATTGGCGTGGTCGGGCTCGAAGATGTTCCCCACCGCCATGGTCGCGAGCCGCGCTTCGTTGCGGATCTTGTCGCTGAACGGCGTCTGGAACATGCGGCCATAAACGGGTTGCTGCCCAAGCCAGGTCTGGCCAGCCGAGACGTCGATCAAGTCCGCGCCCTCGCGAGCGAAGGCGTCGCTGATCGCCACCGACTCTTCGGGAGTGACGCCTTCCTCTCCGGCCCAGTCGTTTGCTGAAATGCGCACCGACATCGGCCGATCGGACGGCCAGGCTGAACGCATCGCGGCGAACACCTCGAGCGGATAGCGGAGGCGATTTTCCAGCGATCCACCATATTCGTCCGTGCGCTTGTTCTGCAGCGGGGTGATGAAGCCGGACAGAAGATAGCCGTGCGCGGCGTGCAGCTCGATCATATCGAAGCCGCACTCCAGCCCCATGCGCACCGCCGCGACGAACTGGTCGCGTACCCGGTCCATGTCAGCGCGGGTCATCGGAGCGGGCGTCTGGTTGACCGGCGACCAAGCTACCTCGCTCGCCGCCATGATCGGCCAGTTGCCGCTGTCGAGCGGAAGGTTGTCGCCTTCCCAGCCGAGCCTGGTCGATCCCTTTCCGCCCGAATGGCCGAGCTGAAGACAGATTTTCGCCTTCGAATTGGCGTGGACGAAATCGACGATGCGCTTCCACGCAAGCGACATGCTCGTCGTTCCACATGCCAGTACAGCCGGGGCTGATCCGGCCTTCGGGCGAAACGCAAGTCATCTCGGTGAAGAGCAGGCCGGCGCCTCCGAGAGCGCGCTCACCCAGGTGCACGAAATGGAAGTCGTTCGGCGTCCCGTCGATCGCCGAATACATCGCCATTGGCGAGACGGTGATGCGGTTCTCGACCTGCATCTCGCGCATGCGGAACGGAGCGAACATCGGCGGCGCGGTCTTGTTGGACCGGCCGTCCGTCGCGCGCTTCCAGAACCAGCGCTCTACCGTCTCAAGCCATTCGCGGTCGCGTAGCCGCAAATTCTCGTGGCTGATGCGCTGGCTGCGGGTCAGGAGCGAATAGGCGAATTGCAGCGGTTCGAACTGGAGATAGCGGTCGAGAGTCTCGAACCACTCGGTCGAATTCCGGGCACTGTTCTGAAGCTTAAGCACCTCGAGGTTTCGTTCGCCCTGATACTCGTCGAGCGCGGCTTCGAGACTGAGGCCGCGACGGTTGAGCACGTCGGCTAACTTGATCGCATCCTCAAGCGCGAGCTTCGTGCCTGAGCCGATCGAGAAATGCGCGGTGTGCGCCGCATCACCGAGCAGGATGACATTCCCGGCATTCCAGCGCTCGCATTTGATTCGGCGGAAGTTGAGCCATGCGGCCGAGCCGACGAGGTGCGAGGCGTTCGACTGCAGCTTGTGACCGGCGAGATATTTGGCGAACAATTTCTCGCAGGCGGCGATGCTTTCTTCCTGCGACATGCGATCGAAGCCGAAGCGGCGCCAAGTCTCCTCCGAACATTCGACGATGAAGGTCGAGCAGTCCGGCGCAAAGCGGTAGGCGTGCGCCCAGATCCAGCCGTGCTCAGTCTCCTCGAACGCGAAAGTGAAAGCGTCGAAGACCTTCGATGTGCCGAGCCAAACGAACTTGTTCTTCCGAACGTCGACATCGACTCCAAACGCCTCGAGCTGTGCGTCACGGAAGCGTGAGTTGGCGCCGTCGGATGCGATGACGAGATCGTAATCGTTCCACTTCGGATCGGCGGGATCGCATTCCGCCTCGAAGTGCAGGCTGACACCGAGTTGGCGGGCCCGGGTCTGCAGGATTTCGAGCAGGGGCTTGCGGCCGATGCCGATGAATCCGTGACCACCCGACGTGACGCATTCGCCGCGAACATGGACGTCGATGTCGTCCCAATGCGCGAACTCGTCGGTGATCCTTTTCGCGGAGACTGGGTCGTTGCGCGTGATGTTGTCGACGGTGAGGTCGGAGAAGACGACACCCCAGCCGAAAGTGACTCCGGGCGCGTTGCGCTCGAACACCTCGATCTCATGTTCGGGATCGCGCAGCTTCATCGAAATGGCGAAGTAGAGGCCCGCCGGGCCACCACCGATGCAAGCGATCCTCACGAAAACGTCCTCGGAAGTTTGCTAAGTTTGCTCCTCAACGCGCGCGCGCGCGAGGACTGGCGCCGAAACGCAGCGAATGGAGTGAGCCTACGCGCGCGAGCGCGTGCGCCCGCGCGAGCATCGGAGCGCGTCTCCACGAAGCCCAATCCTGGACGGTGCAATCGCATGCCCCCAGCATGACACACGAGCGCGGCTGTAGGACAGGGCGAATGTAGGCTTTGGACCTTATCTTCCTTCCTCGGCCCGTCCGTCCTGCGCGTCCATTACGATGGTCTGCGGCCCGGTCGATGCCGGGCTGATGGGGTTGGGCGTTATCAGCAGCGTCGTCCCCGGCGCGATGATCGAGCGCAGCCTGGAACTGAAGGCGGCGGGGAATTTCAGCTGTGCGAACTGGGCCGTGTCGGCGGCATCGGCAGCCTGAGCAGCAGGACCGCTCACCCCGACGGTGATCCACTCATTCTTTCCACCGGCGTAGGTCATGACCCGTCGTGGTCGTGGTGCCGGGAACCTCCGCCCGTGAGCGGCCGATCTCGACTCCATTGCGTAGCACCACCACCTGCTGGTCCGCGGCCGAGACGATGATGGAGATCGGGCCGGTCGAAGGTGTCGGGTTCCAGGTGAACTCGTCGCTCGCGGGGAGCGGGGCAGGCGGCTCGTCGCCAGCCACTATCGGCTCGAGCAGACTGCCAAGCGGCACCCGCACCGGGTCATTGCGGCCGCCGGTGATGATCACCGTACCGCCAAGCGCCTCGATACCGAACAGACTGCGCGCGAAGGCGAGCGGAAGATGGACGCAGCCGTGACTCGAAGGATATCCCGGAAGGCCACCGGCATGGAGCGCGACGCCGCCCCAAGTCAGCCGCTCGGTAAACGGCATGGGCGCATCATTGTAGGTGCTCGAGTGATGGTCGGCGTCCTTCTGGAGGATGGTGAAAACCCCGTCCGGAGTGTCATGGCCGGGCTTGCCGGAAGAGACGGTGGAAACGCCGATGCGGACACCGTTGCGATAGACGGTCGCAACCTGCCGGTTGAGGTCGACATAGACGAGCACCGGCCCGTCAGGGGCGAGCTGCGGCGCCCAGACCCATTCGCCTGGCTTTAGCTTGTCCTCCTGGCTGGCAAGGTCCAGCGGCTCCGACTGGACCGCACCTTGCGCCAGCACCGGCGAACCACCGACCAGCGCGGCGAACATAAGCGCCGCCGCAACTCCGCTCCGCAACTTCAACATGGCCTTCCCCTGTCGAGGCGTGAACCGATCATGCGTTCACGCACCGGCGGACATTAGCCGAATTGTCAGGGCTTTGGGATGCTGAAATCGCCCGCAATGCCGTGCACTCAGGGCAGCCCGCGAATGAAGTCCTCGACGGCGCGGTTGAAGGCATCGGCCTGCTCGAGGTTGCTGAGGTGACCGGCGTGCTCGATCACTTCCTCCCGGGCACCCGGAATGAGCGTGGCCAGCTCCGCAGCGAGCGTGGGCGGCGCCACCTTGTCTTCGGCGCCGCACAGAACGAGCGTCGGGACTCGGACCGCTTCCGCGCGGTCGCGTTGGTCGGCGAGCCACACGGCCTCGCAGCCGATCAAATAGGCGGTCGGGTCGATGCGCCCCATCGTTTCGACAACCTCGTTCCGAAGCGTCGGATCGACGGGCTGCGCGAGCAACAGGTCCACCCGACCCTCCGCCATTTGACGGAGGGTGGTGGTTTCCAGCGCGGCGCGCGATCGTTCGATGATTGCGTGGCCGTCGGGGTGCACCGCAAAAGTGTCGGCAAGGATCAGCGAGGCGCAGCGTTCCGGCGCCGCGTGGTAGAGGGCAATCGCAACGACGCCCCCTAAGGACAGTCCGCAGACATGGGCGCGCTCGATTCCGAGCTCATGCATTGCTGATAGAATCGCCGCGGCATAATCGTCGCGAGTTGTGCCTTCCGGCGCCGGGTCGCTATCGCCGTAACCCGGATAGTCGAAGGCCAGGGCGCGCCGCTCGCGGCCGAAATATTCGAGCTGCGGGCGCCAGGCGGATTTGTCCGAGCCGACGCCGTGGAGGAATAGGATCGGAGTCGCGCCGCCAGTGCCTGCTTCTTCATAGCCCAGCGAATAGCCAAGGGTGGTCGTAACTCGGGGCATGTGACTCCTCGTTTCCGTTTCAGGGTGACTGCGGTGGGACCCCGCGCTAGCCTTCTGTTCATGACGCGCATGACGGTCAACGGCGAAGCGATCCATTACAAGCTCGACCCCGAGACGCCGCTGTTATGGGCGCTGCGCGACGCTTCCAACCTGACCGGCGCGAAATATGGCTGCGACAGCCAGGATTGCGGCGCCTGCACAGTGATCGTCGACGGCCGCGCCGTTGCAAGCTGCAGCATCGCCATCGGCTCGCTGGAAGGCGCGAAGATCACGACAATCGAGGGCCTCGGGTCGAGCGGACGGCACCCGGTGCAGGAGGCGTGGCTTGCCGAGCAGGTCACCATGTGCGGCTATTGCGAGCCGGGTTTCATCATGGCGATCGTCGCGCTCCTGGACGTGAGCCCATCGCCGACGCAGGAGCAGATCGCGGCGCTGCCGAATATCTGCCGCTGCGGCGCATATCCGCGCATCCTGAAGGCGATCCAGCGCGCGTCGCGGTCCGCGGCACCCGCCACTTCCGCGCGTTTACAAAGATGAATATACGGCTCCGAAACGGTTAAGGACCGGCTCATCTCAAAAGGCGCAAAAACCGCTGCAATGAACTTGAAAGGTCACTGTCATGCGTAAGCTCCTTCTTTCCATACTTCTTGCAAGCGCGGTGGCGACTCCGGTGCTTGCCGACCCGCCGACTCGCGAAGAGCGCGAGAAGGCCCGCGAAGAGCGCCAGCAGGCGCGCCAGCAGTCACGCGACGATCGCCAGCAGTCGCGGGAACAGTCGCGTTCCGAGCAGGCGCAGCCGCAAAAGCAGGTGCGTCAGCAACCGGTTCAGCCCACTGCTCGAATGCAGACGATTCAGCCCGCGAACAACGCTCAGGCGGCTCGCGACCGCGCAGCGCGTCAGCAGGTTCGGACTGACGCTCGCGACCAGCGGATCGATCAGCGCCAACAGCTGCGTCAGGACCGCGTCGATCAGCGTCAGGACCGGATCGAAGCGCGCCAAGTTCGCCAGGCGGCACGTGCGCCGGTGGTGAGCCGGACTCCGCGTCCTGGCACCCAGCCGCCGCTGCGCGTGGACAATCGTCGCTCATCGACGCCGCGCTGGAGCACCAGCTGGAAAAACAACAACAAGTACGATTGGCACGGCTGGCGCAAGAAGCACCGGTCGCTGTTCCACCTCGGCTTCTATTTCGACCCGTTCGGTTGGGGCTATCAGCCCTATTCGATCGGCTGGCGCCTGTGGCCGAGCTATTACAGCAGCCGCTACTGGATCAATAATCCGTACCAGTACCGGCTTCCCTACGCTCCTCCGGGATATCAGTGGGTCCGCTACTGGAACGACGCCATCCTGGTCGACACCTGGACCGGCGAAGTGGTGGACGTCCTCTACAATTTCTTCTGGTAGAGCGCACCAAATCGTTCAGCGAAGGGGCGTTGCGGCATTGCCGCGGCGCCCCTTCTGCATTAGGCGCCTAACACACTTCGCGATTCTCCAGGGGTTACCAGAATGAAGGTTGCAGGCCGTCTGATCTTGTCCGCGTCACTCCTTGCCTTCGCCGCGCCCGCGCCGGCCGCGATACAGGCCGCTCCCGTGACCGAGGCCCAGCAGAATGCACACGACCGTCTGTTCCAGCTCTTCAAGGAGAGCGACGAGGCCTATCTCAAACGGAACCCGCTGTCGGCCATTTTGCGCGGCGACCTGCGCTATGCGGATCGGCTCGGCGACAACATCACCGACGAATATTATGCCGCTGAGAAAGCAGCGGCAGAGCACGACCTCACCGCGCTTCACGCCATTCCCCGCGATCAGCTCGATGCGACCGACCAGCTCGCCTACGACACGTTCGACTTCACGACCAAGGACACGCTGCGCGGGTACCAGCCCGACATGCTCAGCCTGACCAAGGTACGGCCCCTGAACCACTTCTTCGGGCTGCACACTTTCTATCCGACCTTTGCCAGCGGGAAGGGCGGCGCCCCGTTCAACACGCTCGCGGACTATGAGAACAACCTCAAGCGGCACAAGGATTTCGTCACCTATCTCGATCGGTCGATCGGCCGGTTCAAAGAGGGCGAGCAAAGCGGCGTCGTCGAGACCAAGATGACGGTCAACAACATGATCGAGCAGCTGGACAATCAGCTGAAACTCGCGCCCGAGGACTCGCCTTATTATGGTCCCGTGAAGGAATTCCCGGCGTCGGTCGGCGCCTCGGACCGGGCCCGGCTGACGAAAGAATATCGCGCCGCGATCACCGACGAAATCTATCCGGTGCTGACTCGGCTGCGCGACTTCCTCAAAAACGACTATCTCGGCCATGCGCGCGCCGGGGCCGGGCTCATGTACATGAAAGGCGGCGACCAGCTTTACCGCTACCTCGTCCAATCGACGACGACGCTTCCGATGACTCCGGAGGAGATCCATCAGCTCGGCCTGAGCGAAGTTGCGAGGATCACCGGCGAGTTCGAGAAAGTGCGCCAGGAGGTCGGATTCAAAGGCACGCTGCCCGAGTTCTTCGAGTATGTGAGAAGCAGCCCCAAGTTCCAGCCGAAGAGCCGCGCGGCGCTCACTCAGGGCTATTACGACCTGCAGAAGAAGGTCGAGCCAAAGCTGCCCGCGCTCTTCTCGCTAATGCCCAAGAGCAAGCTCGTGATCCGGCCCTACGAGCCGTTTCGCGAGAAGTTCGAGGCCGGCGGAAGCTATGAATCGGGAACGCCCGATGGATCGCGGCCGGGCACCTTCTATTTCAACGCCTACGACCTGCCTTCTCGCAACACGACGGAAATGACCACGCTCTTCCTCCACGAGGGCGAGCCGGGACACCATTTCCAGATCAGCCTCGCGCAGGAGAACAATGCGCTGCCGGCCTTCATGCGCTTCGGGGGCAACACGGCCTATGCCGAGGGCTGGGCGCTATACGCCGAGACTCTCGGCTACGGCATGGGACTATATAAGGATCCCTACCAGCGGTTCGGGACGCTCAACGACGAGATGCTGCGCGCGATGCGCCTGGTCGTCGACACCGGCATTCATTCGAAGGGTTGGACCCGCGAGCAGGCGATCGACTACATGCTTTCGCATTCGGGCATGAGCCGTACGGATGCGACGGCGGAGGTCGAGCGCTACATCGCGATTCCCAGTCAGGCGACGGCATACAAGGTCGGCGCTCTCACTATCCAGCGGCTGCGCAAGAAGGCCGAGGACGCGCTCGGACCAAAGTTCGACATCCGCGAATTTCATGCCGAGGTGCTCGACACCGGTGCGTTGCCGCTCACGGTCCTCGAGGAAAAGATCGACCGCTGGATCGCGGCGAAGAAGGCGGGGGCGCCAAGTCCAGCCCAGCCGGCCCAGGCTCCGACCGAGCGCGGCTAGGGCGTGTCCCCAAGCTCAACATATGGGGCGAACTTGACTTGCCGCTTGACGAAGCTGGTCTCGTAGCGGCGCACGGTCGGGTCGGCGACGAGGACCTCGTCGCAGAGCGTATTGAACTCACTCATGCTTGCGCAGTCGAACAGCGCGAGCAAGTCCGACGCGCCCGTCGTCTCGAAGCAGAACTGGACTTGCTCGACCGAGCGCAATCGTGCCTCCAGCGCCGACTTGCCTCTGAGGTCTGCATGTTCGCCAAGCTCGATGAAGACGAGCGCGCGGAGGCGCCGGCCGGTGAGCCTGTCCGACACAAGCGCGATGGTGCGCGCGATCCACCCGTCGGCCCGCAGGCGCCGTAGCCTTCGAGCGATCGCTGAGGGCGACAGGGGTACATCGGAGGCGAGCGACTCGGCGGTCCGCGAATCGTCGCGCTGCACCAGATTGAGGAGCTGCAAATCGAACCGGTCGAGCATCGGGACTATGCTGCCAAATTCTGGCACGAAACGCATCAACTTTGCGCCCTCCGCGCTCCCAGGCGCCGCTAGTGTGTCGTCTGAGTGAAACAGCGGGAATGCTCTCGCGGACGTACCGGCCGTTGCCAGATTCTGGCAGTCTGTTTGTCGATTTTGCACAAAATTCGAGCGGCGCACGCCTTAGAATGGGACCGAGGAGCCGGATCCATGCCTTGGCGCAAACTGCTTGTACTTGCAGCGTTTTTCTGGGCGGCACCGCTTCCCGCCCGCGAGCATCCGCCCGCAGCCGCCGACCGCGCCAAAGCCGTGGCTCCGGCGCGTTGCGCGAAGCCCGCCGGTCATGAAGCCGAATGTCCACGCTCGCGGCGAGCCCCGGAGACAATCGGTGGGGTGAGCTTTCCCCCAGCCGAGTATCCGCCCGCCGAGAACTTCCTGTTCGATAATGGCCGCCGTCCGCCCAAATTCTTCCCTTAGGCGGTGACGCTTTCGAGCGCCTCGCCGATCAATTTGCGGCTGTTGTCGATCCCGTAAAGCGCGATGAAGCTGCCCATCCGCGGACCCTGGCTGGAGCCGAGCAGAGTTTCGTAAAGCGCCTGGAACCACGCGCGCAGGGATTCGAACGGGTGGCGTTTCCCGACTTCGAACACGGCGTGCTGGATGACCTCGCCGTCAGTATCCGCAGGCAATTTCGCCAATTCGGAATCAAGATCGCGTAACGCTTCGGCTTCCATCTCGGTCGGTCGCCGACGTTTCAGCGTCGGGACGACGAAATCGCGTGCGTAATTTACCGCGAGGCCGATCAGCTCATCCAGTTCCGGGTCCGCTTCCGGCGAACAATCCGGCGCGTAGCGGCGGACGAATTTCCAGGCTGTGTCCTTGTCGTGGATGCCCGGCAGGCTGACGAGGTTGAGGAGCAATCCGTAGGTCACCGGCAGCTTGCTCGTCGGAACCTTCCCGGCGTGGATCTGATGCACCGGATTACCGAGCTGCTGCTCGATCGGCTGGTTCGGATAGTTGCCGCGGAACTGCCAATATTCGTCGACCGCCCGCGGGATCACCCCGATGTGCAGGCTCTTGGCGCGCTTGGGCTCGCGATAGATGTAGAAGGCGAGGCTCGGTTCGCTGCCGTAGCGTAGCCATTCCTCGAGGCTCAGGCCGTTGCCCTTCGATTTCGAGATCTTCTCGCCCTTTTCGTCGAGGAACATCTCATAATTGAAGCCCTCGGGCGCTCGGCCACCGAGGATGCGCGCAATCTTGGCGGACTGGACGACGCTGTCGATCAGGTCCTTGCCGGACATTTCGTAATCGACCCCGAGCGCCACCCACCGCGCCGCCCAATCGACCTTCCATTGCAGCTTGGCCGAGCCGCCGAATGCGGACTGCTGGATTCGGGTGCCGTCCTCGTCGTCAAAAGCGATCAAGCCGGCTTCAGCGTCGATCACCTCGACCGGCACCTGCAGGACGCGGCCCGTTGACGGGGAGATCGGGAGCACCGGCGAATAGGTCTTGCGGCGATCCTCGCGCAGGGTTGGGAGCATTACGCCCATGATCGCGTCCCAGCCGTGCAGGACCTTGCGGATCACCGGGTCGAATTCGCCCCTGGTGTAGCAGTCGGTCGCCGAGACGAATTCGTAATCGAAGCCGAACCGGTCGAGGAACGAGCGAAGCATCGCATTATTGTGATGCGCGAAACTTTCGTGCGTTCCGAATGGGTCGGGGATTCGGGTCAGGGGCTTGCCCAAATTGTCCGCGAGCATTGCCGAGTTTGGAATATTGTCGGGAACTTTGCGCAGGCCGTCCAAATCGTCGCTGAAAGCAATGAGGCGCGTGGGAGCGCCGCCGGTGAGCTCCCCATAGGCCTGGCGGACGAAGGTGGTCCGGGCGACCTCGTTCCAAGTGCCGATGTGCGGCAGGCCCGATGGACCGTAGCCGGTTTCGAAAATCACCGGGTCGCCCGCAGGCTTGCCTTCAGGCCAGCGCTTCAGGAGCTTGCGCGCTTCCTCGTATGGCCAAGCCTTGGACTGCAGCGCGGCCGCGCGGATGTCGGGCACGTCGTTCATCGGCGAGGCTCCTAGCGAAGGGGCGCCGCCGCTGCTAGCCGAGAGGCGCCATGCGACCCGTAGCCGAATATGCCGAGGTTGATCGCGAACGCTTCGAACGCGAGATCGCGCCGAAGGGAGAACCGGCGGTCTTGCGCGGCCTCGTCGCCGATTGGCCGATCGTTCACGCCGGAAAGCAAGGGGACGAAGAGCTTGCCCAGTTCCTGCGCGGAGCGGCGGCCGACGAGCCCTTCGAAGCCTGGTTCGGAGCGCCCGAGATCGAGGGGCGGTTCGGCTACAATGAAGACTTCAGCGGCTTCAATCACGACCGGCGCCTGGCCAATGTCGAACAGTTGCTCGACCTGTTGCTTCGGCAGCGCGGGCACGAGAAGCCCTATTCGATGTACGCCGGCGGCATACCCATCCGGCGGCACGTGCCGGGCCTGCTTGGCGGGATTGCGGTTCCGATCCTCGACATGTCGCGAGCGACGCTGATCTCCCTCTGGCTCGGCAATCGGACACGCACCGCGGCGCATTGGGATTTGCCGCAGAACCTTGCCTGCGTAGTGGCGGGACGCCGCCGGTTCACGGTTTTTCCGACCGACCAAATCGCCAACCTCTACGTCGGGCCGCTCGAATTCACGCTGGCCGGGCAGCCGATCAGCCTGGTCGATGTCGAATCTCCCGACCTCGAGCGGCACCCGCGATTCGCGGAAGCGGTGAAGGCCGGCCAGACCGCCGAGCTCAGGCCCGGCGACGCTTTCTATATCCCAAGCCTTTGGTGGCACGCCGTGGCATCGCTCGACGATCTGGGTGCGATGATCAATTTTTGGTGGCGCGATGCCGAGCCGCCGCTGCTGACTCCGCTCAACGCGCTCTATCACGCGGCCATCACGATGAAGGGCCTGCCACCCAACGAGCTCGCCGCATGGCGGGTGATGTTCGACCATTATGTTTTCGGAGATGACGGGGATCCCTCGGCGCATCTGCCCGAACAGGCCCGCGAAATCCTCGGCCGTCGAACTCCGCAACTGGTCGACCGGGTGAAAAAGCTGCTGATCGACGCGCTAAGCCGCTAGACAGGCGTTCCGCTTCCGTTCCGGGTCGGATAGAGAAAGCGAGTGAACCGTCTCAATCTCCCCGCGCTCCACGCTACCCATGCCGGCATCTGGTTGGCGAGCGATGGCGAAGTGCGCGAGGCGAGCCGCGGGGAGGCCATCGCTCGGGCGGCGGAGACGCCGCACATCATCCTGAACGCACCGCTGGTCGGCCAAAGGCTCGGTTATCCCGACCTGTCGGGGATCGACCTGCTCGAGCTGTTCGCTTTCGTCCATCCGGCGCAATTCGCCGTTCCGACCCCCGCTGGCCTCAGCAAAGCCCTGGGACTCGATCCGCCGGGAAGCGAATCGGTCGCCGCGGCTTCCCTTCAGACGATTGCCGAACGGCTCCTCGCCACGTTCGGCGATCCGCAATGGCGCGAACGGGAGGGGGCTTGGACGTCCAACGCCACGTTGCACCGGCTCGGCTGGGGCTGGGCGCCGCTCGTCGGTGCGCGGCTGGAGCGGCCCGAACGCGGCGAGCGAATGCTCTTCTCGCGCCTGAAACAATGGGAGGAGTCGGGCGACATCCCGCCCCCGAGGACCATCTCCGTCGACCCTGCCGCTGCGCGAGACAAGCTCAATGCGCTCACCGGGCGCGCCGAAGCGCGCGAGGGGCAGGCCGCGATGGCTGAAGCGGTGACCTCCGTCTTCGCGCCTAAGCGAATGAAGGACGCCCCCAACCTTCTGCTCGCCGAGGCGGGAACGGGGATCGGCAAGACCTTAGCCTATCTCGCGCCGGCGGCGCTTTGGGCGGACCATTCGGGTGGTACCGTTTGGGTCTCGACTTTCACCAAGGCACTGCAGCGCCAACTGGACGGCGAAGGGCCCAAGTTATTCCGCGACGCCGAGGAGCGTGCGCGCCGGATCGTCATCCGCAAGGGGCGCGAAAACTACATGTGCCTCCTGAACCTGGAGGACGCGTTGCAGGGCGCCTTCTCCGGCCGAGCCGCGATTCTGGCGCAGCTCGTCGGCCGTTGGGCGGCGTATACGAAGGACGGCGACATGGTCGGCGGCGACTTGCCGGGCTGGCTGCCGAGCTTGTTTCGCAGAGCGGGCTCAACCGCGCTCACCGATCGGCGCGGCGAGTGCGTCTATGCGGGTTGTCCGCATTACCGTCGCTGTTTCATCGAACGCGCAGAACGGTCGAGCCGCGAGGCGGACATCGTCATCGCCAACCACGCGCTGGTGATGGTCAATGCGGCGCGCGAGCGTGAGGACGCGCCCCGGCGGATCCTGTTCGACGAGGGACATCATTTGTTCGATGCGGCGGATTCGACGTTTGCGGTGACCTTCGGAGGACAGGAAGCGATAGAGCTGAGGCGGTGGATCGTCGGTCCGGAGGGCCGATCGCGCGGACGAAGACGCGGTCTTGCGGCGCGTCTCATGGACGTTGCTTCGTACGACGAGGAGGGGGCGCGCGCACTCGACGCCGCAGTCGAAGCGGCAAAGACGCTTCCGTCCGATAGCTGGCTGCAGCGGCTGGTGGAAAGCGCGCCGTGGGGGCCGGTCGAGGCGCTGCTCTCGGAGGTGCGCGGCACAGTGTACGCCAGAGCCAAGGCACAAGAGGCGGGTTACGGCCTGGAGACCGAGCTCGCCGAGCCGGATGGTGCGCTGGTCTCTCGAGCGGCTGAGGCGATGCACGCGCTCGAAGCGCTGCACAAGCCGCTGGCGGCGCTTGCACGACGGCTCGAAGCGGTGATCGAGGACGCTCCGGACTGGCTCGATGCGCAGGCTCGGGCGCGGGTCGAAGGTGCGATCCGCGGGCTTTCGTGGCGACGCGAGACACTCTCCGCATGGATCACGCTGCTGGCTCGGATCGGCGGGGAGGGAGATCCGGAATTCGTCGACTGGCTGGCCGTCGAGCGCATCGACGGGCGCGAACTCGACGTGGCGATCCACCGCCGATGGCTCGATCCGACCAAGCCGCTCGCCGCGGCGGTGCTTGCGCCGGCGGACGGCGTGCTCGTCACTTCCGCGACTTTGCGCGGCGGCGAAGGCTGGGGGGGCGCCGAGGCGCGGACCGGTGCCGCGCACCTGCCGCCTCCAACTGAACATTTCGAGGCGGAGAGTCCTTTCGACTATGCGAAATGCTCCGAGGTGTTGATCGTCACCGACGTGAAGCAGGGCGACATTGCTTCGCTCGCCGGGGCTTATACGCGCCTGATCGAGGCGGCCCAGGGCGGAACGCTCGGCTTGTTCACGGCGATCCAGCGATTGAAAGCCGTGCATGCTCGTATCGCCGACCGGCTTGCGCGTTCCGGCCACCCGCTGCTTGCGCAGCACGTCGATCCGATCGATGCGGGCACTCTCGTCGATATTTTCCGCGACGATCCGCGTTCGTCCCTGCTCGGCACCGATGCGCTGCGCGACGGCGTTGACGTGCCGGGCGATTCCCTACGGTTGGTGGTGATGGAACGCGTGCCCTGGCCCCGACCGACCGTACTGCACGCGGCGCGGCGGATGGCGGGCGGCGGAAGTGCCTATGACGACCGGGTGGTCCGGGCCCGGCTCGCGCAGGCGTTCGGGCGGCTGATCCGTCGGCAGGGCGATTGCGGGATCTTCGTCATCCTCTCCGCTGCAATGCCGTCGCGCCTGCTTTCGGCCTTCCCGCCGGGGGTGCCGATCCGGCGCATTCCGCTCGACGAGGCGATCGAGCGGGTGGAAGAGCGGCTCTCGACTCAAGTCATACAAGCCAGGGAGCCCGTGGAATGACCATCCTCACCCTCCTTCGCCACGCCAAATCGAGTTGGGACGCGCAGGATCTGGACGATTTCGATCGCCCGCTCAACGATCGCGGCCGCAAGGCGGCGCGGCGGGTCGGCCGGGAGCTCAAGCATCGGCGGGTCCGATTTGACCGAGTGATCGCGAGTCCCGCGATTCGGGTGCGCGAAACGCTGGATGAGCTGGCCAAAGGCTATGACGAGGCTCTCAACGTGCGTTTCGATGAGCGAATCTACGCGGCCGATGCCGAGACGTTGCTGAACATCGTCCAAAGCCTTCCCGAGGAGATTCACGCACCGCTGCTCGTCGGCCACAACCCGGGACTGCATGAGCTTCTTCTGAAGCTCACGCGCGATGACGGCGGTGGGCTACGCCGCAAAGTGGCGGCAAAATATCCAACCGCTGCCGTCGCCGTGGTGACATCGAGCGCGCCGCGCTGGAAAGAGGTCTCGCCGGACTCTGGCGAGATTCGCGAACTGATCTTGCCGCGAGAGCTGGACTAGCGTTCGAGCGCTTCCGCCAGGCGATTCCGCAAGGCGATCAGGCGGAACACGTCGACACCCGGCTGTTGCGTCTCTGGCTCTTCAGCGGGCGCGATAGATGGAGCAATGACGTCGGTTACGACTGTCGCTGAGTCCATGGTCTGAGCCTCTTTGTCGCGAAGCAGCTTCTGCACGCCGCGGACAGTATATCCTTCTTCGTTCAGCAGGCGGTGGATTCGACGCGTCAAGTCAACGTCCGCCGGCCGATAGTAGCGGCGGTTGCCGGCACGCTGCATGGGTTTCAGCTGTGGGAACTTGGTTTCCCAGTAGCGCAAGATGTGCTGGGCAACCCCCAGCTCAGCCGAAAGCTCTCCGATCGTCTTGAAAGCGCCGGGCTCTTTCTCTCCGGCAGCCATGAGGCGCTATCCCCTGGCGATGTGGTCGCGCATGATCTGGCTGGCGCGGAAGGTCATCACGCGCCGCGGGGCGATCGGGACTTCGATCCCCGTCTTCGGATTGCGGCCGATGCGCTGACCTTTGTCGCGCAGGATGAACGTGCCGAAGCCGGAGACCTTCACATTCTTCCCCTCCGACAGCGCATGGCACATGTGATGGAGAACGCGCTCGACGACATTGGCCGATTCGGCGCGCGACAAGCCGAGTTTGCGATGGACGACGTCGGCAAGGTCCGCACGAGTGAGCGTGCCGCCAGCTTCGAGTTCATTGTTCACGCGCGCGATCCCGAGGTCCGCCATCTTATGTTCTCCAGCCTTGGACGGCGTGCCCCCGCCGCTTCGATTACACTTTCGTAACGGAATTCCGTCTTGTCGGCAATTCGACAAATCGACGAAATGCCGAGATTTTTCAATACCTGAGCACTGCCGCGCCCCAAGTGAACCCCCCGCCCATGGCCTCCAACACAACGATATCGCCGCGCTTGATTCGCCCATCCTTGACGGCCGTATCGAACGCCAACGGTACCGATGCGGCCGAGGTATTGGCATGTTCGTCGACCGTGACCACCACCTTTTCCGGCGGAAGGCCCAATTTTTTCGCCGTAGCGTCGAGAATGCGCGCATTTGCCTGGTGCGGAACGACCCAGTCGACGTCGGCGGACGTGAGGCCCGTAACAGCGAGCACTTCATTCAGGACCGCAGCGAGGTTCACGACCGCGTGGCGGAAGACCTCGCGACCTTTCATGCGAAGTTTGCCGACCGTGCCGGTGGTGGAGGGACCTCCGTCGACGAAGAGGAGATCGTTGTGGCGACCATCGGCGTGGAGTTTGGTCGCGAGGATTCCGCTTTCACTGTCCTCCGCGCTCAGGACCAGCGCGCCGGCCCCATCGCCGAAGAGGACGCAGGTCGCACGGTCTTCCCAGTCGAGGATCCGGCTGAACGTCTCGGCCCCGATCACGAGCGCCTTCCTGGCATTGCCCGACCGAAGCATCGAATCGGCGATGGATAGGGCATAGAGGAAACCGGTACAGACGGCGTGCACATCGAACGCGACGCAGTCGTCGATCCCGAGCGCCGCCTGAACCTTGGTCGCCGACGACGGGAAGGTCTGGTCCGGAGTAGCCGTCGCGAGGACGATGAGATCGATGTGGGTCGCGCTCAAGCCCGCATGCTCCAACGCGCGTTCCGCAGCAGCCGTGGCCAGGCTCGCGGTCGTTTCGCCCTCGCCGGCAAGGTAACGGCTGCGGATTCCCGTGCGTTCGACGATCCACTGGTCGGACGTGTCGACCGTTGCCGAAAGTTCCTCGTTGGTCATCCGCCGCCGGGGCAAAGCAGAACCCACCCCCAGAACGACTGACCGGCAGCTCACTGCGCGGCCTCGTTGGCGAAGGCATGGGCGCGGAAATTGTCGAGGTCGTCGCCGATCTTCCGGGTAATGTCGTTGCGCACCATGCTCGCCGCGACGTGAATAGCGTTGGCGACGCCCCTGGGAGTTGCGGCGCCGTGGCTCTTAACAACCAAACCGTTGAGACCCAGGAAGACCGCTCCGTTGTGATTATTGGGGTCGAGATGGACCTTCAAGAGATTGAGCGCGGGGCGTGACAAAGCGAAGCCGGCTTTCGACCGGAGTGAGCTTTTGAACGCGCGGCGCAGCAGGTCGGTGACGAAGCGCGCCGTGCCCTCGGCGGTCTTCAGAGCGATGTTCCCGGAGAAGCCGTCGGTGACGACGACATCGACATTCCCGCGAGACAGCTGGTCACCCTCGGTGAAGCCGTCGAACTTGAACGCCAAATAGTCCGCCTCGCGCAATAGAGCCGCCGCTTCCTTCAACTCGTCGGTGCCCTTCAATTCTTCCGTGCCGATATTGAGCAGTTTCACTCGCGGTTTGGGAAGGTTGAGGACGGTGCGGGCATAAGCCGAGCCCATGACGGCGAACTGAATGAGATTTTGTGCGTCGCATTCGGTGTTCGCGCCGAGGTCGAGCATGATGCAGTCGTTCTCGCCCAGGGTCGGGAGCAAAGCAGCAAGGGCGGGGCGATCAATGCCGGGCATCGTGCGCAGCGCGAGCTTGGACATGGCCATCATCGCGCCGGTATTGCCGCCAGAAACGGCGGCGTCCGCTTTTTCCGCTTTCACTGCGTTGATCGCCATGCCCATCGACGTCGTTCGGGCGCGGCGGATCGCCTGACTCGGTTTTTCGGTCGCGGCGATCGCTTCGGGCGAATGCGCGACAGTGACTCCGGATCCAAGGTTGGCGTGGTGCGCGAGCTCGCTACGGACTTGCTGTTCGTCACCGTAAACGATGAATTCCAACGACGCGTCGCGCCGCCTGGCTTTCGACGCGCCTGCGATCATCGCGCGGGGACCGCCGTCGCCCCCCATGGCGTCGATCGCTATTCGCGGGCCCCCAGGCATGCGGGCCGGCGTGGCTCAGGCCTCGGTCGAAACGATCTCGCGGCCGTTATAGTGGCCGCACGCCGAGCACATGTTGTGCGGGAGCTTCAGCTCTCCGCAGTTCGGGCACTCCTGGAACTTGGTCGGCGTCAGCGCATGATGGCTGCGGCGCATGTTTCGCTTGGACGGCGAAGTTTTTCTCTTGGGGACAGCCATTGCGGCACCTTTGAAAGCGATTTTGGCAACAATAAAAATTGCGACGATCTGCGCCTCATCTCAGCGGGATAGACCCACGGGTGGCGGCTGGATCGTCGCGAACCGCCGCCCCTATAGCGAATAAGGCGTGCGTTGCAAGTCAGGCCGCGGCAAGAACGGAGTTGGCGACATAAGGGTTGGTCCGCCGCTCATGGCCGAAGGTGGACATCGGCCCGTGGCCGGGAACGAAGGCAACATCATCGCCCATCGGCCAGAGGTTCGTTGTGATGGAGTCGATCAGCTGTTGCTGATTGCCCTTGGGGAAGTCCCAACGGCCGACCGACCCTTTGAACAGGACGTCGCCGACGAGGGCCAACTTCGATTGCGGCTGGTGGAAGACGACGTGGCCGGGCGTGTGTCCCGGGCAATGGCGGACGTCGAAGATCAGCTCACCGACCGTGACCCGGTCGCCATCCTCGAGCCATCGCGACGGCTCGAACGGGCTCCCGTGGATTCCGTATCGCAGCCCGTCTTCGCTCAGCCGCGAAATCCAGAAAATGTCGTCCCTATGCGGACCTTCGATCGGAACTCCCAGCTCCTCGGCGAAAATGCCGGCGCCGCCGCAATGGTCGATATGGCCGTGCGTCAGCAGGATCTTCTCGATCGTCACGTTCGATTGCTCGGCAGCCGCCTTGAGCCGTGGCAGATCGCCGCCCGGATCGACGAATGCGCCGCGCATGGTCGCCGTACACCAGAGCAAGGTGCAGTTCTGCTGCAGCGGCGTCACCGGAATGATCGCCGCCCGAAGCAGCGGCTCGGCGGCGGTCATTTCGCCGGTTCTGGCGCGGGCACTGCCATCGATGGCGGTTCGTTCTTCAACGACGCCGCGACCGCTTCGGCCTGGCGCATGACCCGCAGCACATTGGCCCCCGCCAGCTTGGCCAGATTCTCATCGCTCCAGCCGCGCCGGATCAGTTCAGCGAAGAGAAGGGGATAGCCGCTGACGCTGTTCATTCCGGCTGGCGCGTCGGTGTATGGGATGCCGTCGAGATCACCGCCGATCCCGACATGGTCGTAGCCGGCGACCTTGGCGATGTGCTCGACGTGGTCGGCTATCTGGCCGACGGTGACCTGCGGGGCCGGATGGGCGGTCATCCACCCCTTCGCCGCCGCTTCGCGCTTTTCGGGCTGCCCGACATAAAGGGAGTTGAGACGAGCTTCCTCCGCCGCCTGCTCAGCAGTCCATTTGCGCACGTCGTCCGAGACATAGCCGCTGTAGAAATTGACCATGACCACGCCGCCATTTGCCGGAAGCAGCTTCAGAATTTCATCGGGCACGTTTCTCGGGTGATCGTCTACCGCCCGGGCGCCGCTGTGGGAGAAGATCACCGGCGCTTTGCTGACCTCGAGGGCGTCGCGCATCGTTTCTTCGCTGACGTGAGCGAGATCGACGAGCATTCCCAGCCGGTTCATCTCCTGGACGACGGCGCGGCCGAAGTCATTGAGGCCATGGTACTTCGGGTCATCGGTGGCGCTATCGGCGAAGTCGTTGTTCTTGAAGTGCGACAGGGTCATATAGCGCGCGCCGAGATCGTAATATTGTCGAAGAGCGGCGAGATTTCCGCCGATCTGATGCCCACCTTCAACCCCGATCAGCGACGCAACCTTGCCGTTGCGGTGGATCCGAACGATGTCATCCGCCGTTCCCGCGAGCTCGAGGTCGCCGGGATAGGCTTTGACGAGACGCTTGACGATGTCGATCTGCTCCAGGGTCTGGCGGATCGCCGCATCCCCGGTCACATCGCCCGAGATATACACTGACCAGAATTGGCCTCCGACGCGGCCCTGATGCAGCCGCGCCATATCCGTCATCAGGGGATTGGGTTGGCGTTGGTCACCGCCGCTGGCGAGCCCCGCGACGCTCATTTTGTAATTTTCGCGAAGCTGTTCGGGCAGGTCGTTGTGCCCGTCTATCAACGGGGTGCGCTTGAGGATCCGGTCAATCCGGGCCTGGACTTTAGGATCGATTTGCTGCGCGGCGGCAGTGGCGGGAAGGAGCGACATGGCTGCGGCTACCAAGAGCATGTTCTTCAGGTTCATGCCGCTCGTTTAGGAACAGCCGCAGGGTCGCGCAATCCGAGGGGGGTTGCAGCGCGTCACGCTTGTCGCGAAGGGGAGAAATGCAGCAGCGCCCGTCCGACCTTGAAGAAGTGATGCGATTCGATCCAGACGAGGGGATCGCCAACCTCGACGAGCATCTCGATCGGTTGAAGCAATCGGCCGAAGAACGGGGGTTCAAGTTCGACCGCCACGCTGCGCGCAACGAGCTGCAGGCCGCGACCTTCGGCAAGCGCCACGCGGCGGTCGCAAGGCTGTTGCTCTCGCCGACGGGTGCGATGGCGATCGAGGTGAAGCCGGCAGACTAAGCAGCGAGCGGAAACCGAAGCAGCCGGTCCGACACGGGCACGAGCGCCGCCGCGCTCGCCCCGACGGAACCGAGGATTTCCGGGTGATGAGCATCTAGCCCGCCGGTGAGGGCGCCGAACGCGGGCATGATCATCTTTGTGGCGGATACGACGAAGCAGCGGCGGGAGACCTGGCGGCCGCGCAAATGCACTCGCAGCTTCGGGTGGAAGTGGCCGGAGATTTCCGGCCGCGGGTCGTCGCGCCTGGCTTCGTGCCGAAGAACGACTCCACCGAGCTCCACCTCCTCCGCCAGCCGACCGCCGCAATGATCGGCGAAGCCAGGATCATGGTTGCCGATAATCCAAGTCCAGTCGAGCCTATCGGTAAGTTCGGTCAGCAGGGTGCGAGCGTTTTGCGGCAGCCGATCGCAGCCGAACCGGTCGTGGAAGCTGTCCCCGAGGCAGTAGACCCGCCTGGTTTCGGTCCGTTCGACTTGGCGCGCGAGGGCGGTCAGGGTTGCGTGCGAATCGTAGGGTGGAAGGAACTGGCCGAGCCGAGCGAACCAGCTGGCCTTTTCGAGATGCAGGTCGGCGACGAGCAATGCGCTTTGCGCGGGCCAGAAGAGCGCGCCGTCCCAGCTGGCAAGGAATGTTTCGCCGGCGAACGAAAAGGGAACCATGCTCCGGGAATAACCAGCCCGCCAATCTAGCGAAAGCGGGAATCGGCCTCCGTTCATCGGAACGGAATCAAATCCGGGCTGACGATTGCGGCGATTCCAGCTCCATTACATGATCGCGCAGCGCCCGCGCATCGTGCAGCGCGTTGTGCGGAACCTTGCTGTTCGCAGCCGTGCTGAAGCCGTAGAGCTCGATGAACTTGAAGGTTAGCGGCGGGACTTCGGCCATGATGCCCGGTCCCGTCACGAGGAGCATGTTGAACTGCGCGATGTCCTCGGGCCAGTCGGCAACGATCAGCGGATCGGGATCACCCGCGAGATAGTGAGCGACCGTTCGTGCAGCGTCGGCGCGACTCAGGCGCGGCATGACCATCGTGTCGGAAACCGTGTCGAGATACGGAATGACGTTGCGCTCGACCCACGGATCGAGAGCGCAGTCCCAATCCAGCGTCAGGTAAAGCTCTTCACCTTCCTCCGGGACCAGGGCGAGCGCGAGCAGCACTCCGCCCCAGCCATTATACTCCGTGTCGAGAAAATAGCGCATCGGTCGCACGCTGATGTGCCGAGCGCGGCTTGTCCACCCCGCTGGACAGATGCTCGGGCGGGCGCAATGTTGGGAGGAACGAGAAGGGGGTATTCATGCATAGGATTCTTGTTTCAGCGCTCGCAGGCGCAGGGTTCGTAGCCGCTCCGGCCGCGGCAGAAACGCCCGACCGGCCGCAGCTGGAGAAAGCTGTCAAAGCCGCGCACGGCGAGAATCTCAAGCGCCTGCAGGACTGGATTGCGCATCCGACCATCGCGGCGGAGAAGGTGAACGTCGACAAAGGCGCCGAATATATGCGCCAGTTGCTCCTGGACGCTGGCTTTCAGCAGGCGAAAATCATCTCGACCGACGGCGTGCCCGGAGTGTTCGCGACTCTCGATTCCGGCGCTCCAACGACGCTGGGACTCTACTTCATGTACGACGTGAAGCAGTATGTTCCGAGCGAATGGTCGTCGCCGCCACTCGAGGGGCGGCTGGTCGACCGGGCGGAGGGGAAAGCGATCGTCGGCCGAGGCGCGGTGAATCAGAAGGGGCCGGAAATGGCCTTTCTCGCCGCGTTGCGAGCGTTCAAGGCGACCGGGCGCAAGCTCCCGGTGAACCTTGTGCTGGTCGCGGAAGGTGAGGAGGAGATCGCTTCACCCCACTTCGGGCAGATCGTCAGCAATCCGGAAGTCTTTGCCGCGATGAGCAAGGCGATCGGCGTGTTCATTCCCGGCGCCGGGCAGGAAAGCAACGGCGCGACTTCGATCGACCTCGGCGCCAAGGGGGTGATGGAGGTTCAGTTGATCTCCAGCGGCGAGCATTGGGGCCGTGGACCGGCCAAGGACATCCATTCCAGCCTCAAGGCCAATGTCGACAGCCCCGTGTGGCGGCTGGTCAAGGCGTTGAACACGCTTGTGTCGGAAGACGGGCAGACGCCGGCGATCGACAATTGGTTCGAGAATGTGAAGCCGCTGACCGCTCGGCAGAAGGAGCTGATTGCCGAAGGCGTGTCGAAATCCGACGAAGCCGATGTGATGAAGCAGCTCGGGATCAAACATTGGTACAAGAATGAGGATTATCTCACCGCTTCGAACCGGCTTGCGTCACAGCCGACGGTCAACATCGAAGGGCTCGTCAGCGGCTATACCGGTCCCGGAGGAAAGACCGTCCTTCCCGGACGCGCCGAAGCGAAGCTCGACCTCAGGCTGGTGCCCGACATGACTCGCGAAGATGCCGAAGCGAAGCTCAAGGCGCATCTCGCGAAGCGTGGCTTTTCCGACATCATCGTCAACGTCAGCGGCGGCTACAGCCCAACCGAAACCGACGAGAACAGCATCCTCGTGACCTCGCAGAAGGCGGCGCTGAAAAAAGCCGGTGTCGAATATGCGATCAATCCGCGGCAAGCGGGCTCGTGGCCTGGCGTGACCTTCACCGGACCGCCGCTGAAGCTCCCTGCCGTGGGATTCGGTCTCGGCACGGGTGGCGGCGCGCACGCGCCAGACGAATGGTATTTGATCGACAGCAAGAATCCAAAGGTGGCCGGGCTGGATGAATCGGCGATCTTCTACGTCGATTATCTGTACGAGCTGGCGGACATGGCGAAATCCGCACAAAAATAGTCAGCGGGGCGCTGATCAGCGCGTCTGAAACTGGGAGCAATCGTCATTCGGGAGCGGCCTGCCCTTGCGGCACCGCTCCCAGGCAAGGCGCCACTGGCGGCCGCGCTCTTCTTCTTGCTTCCTGAGTTCGCGGCCGCGCTTCTGGTCGGCTTCGGCCTGGCTCGTGGTCGCAGCATCCACGCCGGCCGAAACTGCCTTCACCGGCAAGGTGACAACGTCGACCGCCGTTTCGGCAACGGTGCCGACGATGCAGCCGCCCAGCAATAGTGGCAGCGGGATGATCAAACCCCATTTCACCTGAGCGAAGGTCGCAGAAGCCGGACGAACCGGCAATGAACATTAGATCTGCATCGCCTCCTGAGCCAGCGCTTCGGCTTGCAGCAGCAGCGATTCGTCCGCCTCCGCCCCTTCGGGAAGCGCCTCGCGGCCGACGATCACCATGAAGGGCACCGCCATTGGCGTGATCCGGTCGGTTTCGACGTGGAGCATCGTCGCCGAGGCGCGGTCGACCAGGCGGACGAGGCGCCCGAGCTCGGTCATTCGCCGCCGGGCGTCGTCCCAGGCCGCGCGGAGCAGCAGATGCTGCGGCTCGTAGCGGCGGAGCACGTCGTAGATGAGGTCGGTTGAGAAGCTGACTTGCCGTCCGGTCTTGCGCTTGCCCGGATGCTGCCGCTCGACGAGGCCGCCGATCACCGCCACTTCGCGAAAGGCGGTCTTCAGCAGGTAAGAGCCCTCGACCCATTCGACGAACTCCCGCTCGAGGATGTCCGGCGAGAAGAGCGACTTCGGATCACGGATCGGCTCGAGACCATAACAGGCGAGGCCGTAGTCATTGGCGACGAAGCCGAGCGGCTTCAGGCCCGCCTTCTCCATTCGCTTCGTGAGCAGCATGCCGAGCGATTGGTGCGCGTTCCAACCCTCGAAGCTGTAGGCGACCATGTAATGGTGGCTTTCGTGCGGGAAGGTCTCGACGAGCAGCTGATGGGGCTCCGGCAAGACCGATCGTTCGGACTGCACCTCGAGCCATTCACGCACGTCGTCAGGGAAGCGACCCCAGTCGTTGCGATCGGCGAGCATGTTGCGGACGCGATTGGCGAGGTGCGTGGACATGGACATGCGCTGCCCGCCGTAGGTGACGATTCGCGCCCGCTTGGAGGAAGCGTGGACGATGATGTCGGTGTCTTTGAATTGCTCAACCTCGAGGCTCAGCCCGGCGAAGAAGAAATGATCGCCGGGGGTGAGGGTGGAGGCGAAACCCTCCTCGATGGTCCCAAGCTTGCGGCCGTTGCGGAAGCGGACCGTGAGCAAAGGCTGCTCGACGATGACACCCGCATTCAAGCGATGTTGCTGGGCCACGCTTGGCTTGGCGATGCGCCACGTGTCGCCGGGCTCCGGCACCAGCCGGCGGAAGCGGTCGTAGGCTTTGAGCGCATAACCGCCCGTCGCGATGAAGTTCAGTATCTCCTCAAACGTTTCCTGCTTGAGACCGGCGTAGGGTGCTGCGGAGCGGAGCTCGGCGAGGAGCGCATCCTGCTTGAAGGGTGCGGCGACCGCCATGGCGAGGATGTGCTGCGCGAGCACGTCGAGAGCCCCCGGGCGAAACACTTCAGGATCAAGCTCGCCGTCGGCGATCGCGTCCAACGCCGCGCGGGCCTCGAGATATTCGAAGCGGTTGCCCGGGACGATCATCCCCTTCGACGGCTCGTCGAGCCGGTGATTGGCGCGCCCGATACGCTGCAGGAGGCGCGAGCTGCCCTTCGGCGCCCCCATTTGCACGACGAGGTCGACGTCCCCCCAGTCGATGCCGAGGTCGAGGCTCGCCGTCGCGACCAGGCCGCGCAGCCTGCCGGCCGCCATCGCCGCCTCGACCTTCCGTCGTGCCTCGACGGCAAGGCTGCCGTGGTGAATGCCGATCGGCAGCGCCTGTTCGTTCTCGTCCCACAGCTTCTGGAAGATCAGCTCAGCAAGACCCCGAGTGTTGCAGAAGACGAGCGTCGTCCTGTGCTCCTCGATGAGCCGCATCACGTCGGCGATCGCATGATAGCCGGAATGGCCGCCCCATGGGATGCGGTTCTCGGGAATCAGGATCGAAAGGTCGGGCTCCGCGCCCGGATCGCCGATGACCAAGTCAATCAGCTCCATGTCGGCGTCAGGCGCCAGCCAGGAGCGATAGGCATCCGGATCGCTGATCGTAGCCGAGAGACCGACCCGCCGAAGGCCCGGTGCCAGCTTCTGCAGCCGCGACATCGACAGGGACAGCAGGTCTCCCCTTTTGTCCTTGGCGAAGCCGTGAAGCTCGTCGACGACGATCGTCTTCAACCCTTCGAACATTTGCGGTGAGTTCGGATAGCTGAGCAGAAGGCTAAGCGATTCCGGTGTGGTCAACAGCATCTGCGGCGGCCGCACCCGCTGTCGTGCCTTGCGGTCGGACGGCGTGTCGCCGGTGCGCGTCTCGACGCGGATTGGCAGGCCCATCTCCTGGATCGGTCCGATCAAATTGCGCTGCACGTCGACGGCGAGCGCCTTCAGCGGAGAAACATAAAGCGTGTGGAGCCCCTCGCTCGGCCGCTCGGCGAGCTCGCAAATTGTGGGCAGGAAGCCGGCAAGCGTCTTGCCGGCCCCGGTAACGGCCACGAGCAGCGCGCTCCGTCCTTGCCGGGCAAGCTCCAGCATTTCGAGCTGATGCCGTCGCGGCGTCCATTGCTTGGAATCGAACCAGTCCCGGACGACTGGCGGCATAGGATTATTCTTCAGCTTCGTCGGTCCCCTCGCGCCGGCGCTTCTCCTCTTCGCGATAGAGCTCATCCGTCGCCTTTTCGGTCTTGCTCGTGCTCCGGCTCGATCCCCGCTTCAGCACTAGCCAGACCAGCACGATCAGCAGGATCGCCGGAGCGATGATGTCGATGATCCACCAGTAGGTTTCGTCCACCTGTTCTCCTCCCGGGAACTGTCCCGCCTTCTCGCCTATATAGCTATCGATGGCGCGATTGGGTTCCTGGATCGAATCCCACCCCGAGGGGATCTACGTTCGTCCGGCGGACGCCTGGATCGATCCTTCGCAGCCGAAGGCCAAGGCGCTGATCACCCACGGCCATTCTGACCACGCTCGTGGCGGGCACGGCGCCGTGCTGGCTACCCCGGAAACCCTGGCAATCATGGAATGCCGCTACGGACCGCAACCCGGCCAGGCGATCGCCTATGATGAAAGCTTGGTCGTCGGCGATGTCGCGGTCCGCTTCGTGCCCGCCGGCCATGTGCTGGGTTCAGCCCAGATCGTGCTCGAGCATGGTGGCGAACGCGTCGTCGTCTCCGGCGATTACAAGCGCCGCCCCGACCCCACCTGCGCCGGCTTCGTGCCGGTGCCCTGCGATATCTTCATCACGGAGGCGACCTTCGGCCTCCCCGTATTCCGTCACCCCGATACGGCAAGCGAGATCGATCGTCTGCTGCACCGACTGCATTCGGACCCGAGCCGTTGCGTTCTGGTCGGCGCCTATGCGCTCGGCAAGGCGCAACGCATCATCACGGAGCTTCGGGCACGCGGGCACGATGATCCAATTTATTTCCACGGCGCGATCGAGCGGCTGAACCAGCTCTACGAGAGTTTGGGGGTGGCGCTAGGGGAGCTTCGTCACACTGCATCGGCCACCAAGCAGGAAATGGCGGGCCATGTCGTGATCTGCCCGCCCGGAGCGCTGAACGACCGCTGGTCGCGGCGGTTGCCCGATCCGGTGACCGCGATGGCCTCGGGATGGATGCGCATTCGTCAACGCGCTCGCCAGCGCAACGTCGAGCTGCCTTTGGTGATTTCCGATCACGCCGATTGGGACGAACTCACCATGACGATCCGTGAGCTTGAACCCACCGAAGTATGGATCACCCACGGCCGTGAGGAAGCGCTCAAGCATTGGTGCATGACCCACCAGATCAAGGCCTGCGAGCTGAACCTCGTGGGCTACGAAGACGAAGACGACTGAAGCTTTCCCCTTTTGAGGAGAGAAAGTCAGGCGGTCATTGTCGCGATGTTCCGGAGGGCCTCCTGGGCGCGCTCGCGGTCGATGACCAAGGCGGCCGTTTGGGTGATGAGGTCGACCAAAGCGAGGTCACGCACCGTGGGTTCGCGCGGTTCACGGTGATACATGGCGAAGGTGCCCAGCACCTTGCGCCCACGGGTGAGGATTGGCGTCGACCAGCAGGCGCGGAGGCCGTGGGGAAGGGCGATCTCCTTGTAATCGGCCCAAAGGGGATCGCTCGCTATATCTGAGACGAACACTGCCGCGCCCAGATAGGCGGCCGTACCGCATGAGCCGGCGCACGGTCCGATTTCCGCTCCGTCGAGTGCGCTGCTGTATGCCGGCGGGAGACTTGGCGCCGCGCCGTGACGCAGATGGGCTCCGTCGGCATCCAGCAAGAGAATGGAACCGAGCACGCCCGTCCGCGACGATGTTTCGACGATGCGGATGAGCGCATTGAGGGTCCGCTCGAGGGGGCTGTCGCCGATTGCCAGCTCAAGCACCTTGTTGTGCGCGTTGCGAAGCGCTTCGCTTCGTTTGTCCTCGGTGACATTGTGGCCCTGGATGAAAATGCCCTCACCCGCGGGCAGGGGCTGGAAGACCAGATCGACGAGCATTTCTTCCGTCGTCCCGTCTGGTCTCGCAACACTCAGGGGCATGGCGCGGCCGACGAAAGCTTCGCCGGATCGAGCGACCCCGTCGAGAATTTCGTCAACGGCCTGCTCGACAAATTCCGGAAGCGCCTCCGCCAGCGTCTTGCCGATGAGGTCGCGCTTCCCGACGAGGTCAAGGAACGCTTCGTTGGCTACCGCAATCCTATGCTCGGCGCCTTCCACCAGCGCAATAAAGCCCGGCGCGCGCTCGAACAGGAGTTGGAGCCGCTCGTGCTCGCTGCTTTCAGCAACTCCGTTCAGCATGCGTGCGTCATACAACATGCACGCGCGGCCGTCACGGCGATCGGAACCGCATCAAGGTGCGGGTTTCTGGAGCTGGCTTCCGATCTGAACCAATTGCTGCCCGCGCTTCTTGGCTTCGACATCGCAGGCGGCTCCGATCGCCTTCGCATTCGCGGGAGATTCAAGGGTTTTCGCCTCTTGCCGCACCGCCCGCACAATATCGAGCCCTGGGGCGCGGACATCGAGCCTTCCCAAATAGTACATCATGCCAAGACCGCCGGCTGCCTGAACCTCCTTATTCTTGGGATTTCCCGCCGCTGCGGCGTAGAGCATGAAGCACTGCACATTCCTTTGGACGTCTGGCGGAAGCGCCATTGGCGCCGACTGCGCTTGGGCAGTGCCGGCCAGGGAAATCAAGCTCACAGCGAGCAGAGAGCGACGCATCTAGGGCCTCCTGTCTTTGGCGAGAACGGGTGGCCGGTTCAGGACATTGCGTCGAGCAGGAATCGCTCAACTAGTGCGTTAGCTCGCCACGTTTGACGTTTGACAGGGCGAGTTGTTCGTCGATCTGCGCGACGAGGCGCTCTACTCCGGCCTGGTCCATCGCTTCAGCGCGCGCGACCAGCACGTCCTGTGTGTTGGAGGCGCGGAGCAACCACCAGCCATCGTCCGTGCTGACCCGCACGCCGTCAGTTGCGTCGACCTTGGCACCGTCGGCGGCGAGTCGGTCGCGGACTTCGTCGACGACGGCGAATTTGCGCGCCTCATCGACCTGGAAGCGCAGCTCCGGCGTAGCGACCGCCTGCGGCATGGCTTCCTTGAGCTCCGTCAGGCTGCTGACCGCTGGCGCTGACCGCCTCGATCAGCCGCACCGCGGCGTAGAGAGCGTCGTCGAAACCGTACCAGCGGTGCTTGAAGAAGATGTGACCGCTCATCTCCCCGGCGAGCGGCGCGCCGGTCTCCTTCATCTTCGATTTGATGAGGCTGTGCCCGGTCTTCCACATCAGGGGCTTCCCCCCGAGCTCGGAGACACGATCGAACAGTGTTTGACTGGCCTTTACGTCCGCGATGATCGTGGCGCCGGGCAGTTCCGCGAGCACCGGCTCGGCGAGGATCATCAGCAACTGGTCGCCCCAGATCACTCGGCCCTTGCCGTCCACGGCGCCGATGCGATCGCCATCGCCGTCGAACGCGACGCCGAAGTCGAGTTGCTCGTTCGCGACCAGTTGCTTCAAATCGGCGAGATTGGCCTCGACGGTCGGGTCCGGATGGTGGTTGGGAAACGTTCCGTCGACCTGGCTGAAGATGACGTGATGATGGCCAGGGAGCCGCTCGACCAACATGTCGAGGATCGGTCCTGCCGCGCCATTGCCTGCATCCCACCCGATGCGAAGACGCCTTGCCGGAGAAGCCTTCGACCAGTCGGTCGACATAAGCCGCGCGGATGTCGACTTCCTCCACAGTGCCGCCGCCGTCGAACCAATGGCCGGAGGCCGCGCGCCTGCCGATCTCCTGGATCTCCTGGCCGAACACCGACCGGCCTTTCAGCAGCAGCTTGAAGCCGTTGTATTCGGGGGGATTGTGGCTGCCCGTCACCTGGATGCCGCCGCCGACGTCGAGATAATGAGTGGCGAAATAGAGCATCGGGCTCGGCCCCTGCCCGATCAGCATGACATCGATGCCGCTGTCGTTCAGGCCGCGGATGAGCTCTGCTTCGAGCATGCCCGAATGCGTCCGCCCGTCACGGCCGACGGCGATCCGCCGAACGCCTTCGTCCCGCGCCAGCGACGCGAAGGTGCGGCCGAGACGCGTAGGCGTCGGCTTCATCGAGGGTGTCGCCGACGATTCCGCGAATATCATATTCGCGAAGGATGGTGGGGTTGAACTGGTGGCTCATGCTTGCGGCGAACACACGAAATGCCGCCTTTGTTCAATGATATTCCGTCACCCTGAACTTGTTTCAGGGTCCATTTTTGAGGCGGCTCCGCACTTCACGGGAATGGATGCTGAAACAAGTTCAGCATGATGACCGGATCTAGGCCACCTTCAGGCGCTCGTCGGCGCCGGGGATTCCGAGGCCCGCGATCATCTCGCGCAATTCCTGACGGGCGGTGATGTGGCTCATTCCGACATCGCCCATCTGCTTGAGGTCGAGCAGGGTCAGCCCCTTGGGGAATAGTTCGCGATAGATCACGCGCTCGCCAAGTCCCGGGATCACTCGGAAGCCGACCCGCCGGGCCAGCTCGTCGAGCGCGGCACCGACGCGGCGGAGGTTGTGGGATTCAATGTGCTGCAACCGGTTCCTCAACACCACCCAATCGACGCTCTTGCCGGTCTGCTTGGCGCGCGTTCGTGCGGCTGTTCCAGATCAGCTCGGCATAGAAGCTCGGCTTGGTGACCTTGTAATTCTCGGGATGCACCTGGCCGATCAGGTCGAGGTCGACGAAGCTGTCGTTCATCGGTGTGACCAAAGTGTCGGCACGAAGGATCGCCGAGCGAGCTACCTCGTCGTCGCGTCCAGGCGTGTCGATGACGATCACGTCCGGCGTCCTTCGCCAGAGCGTTCGATCGCCGCAGTTCAATGCGCTTCTCGCTTAAGTCCTCGAGCACCGAATAGGTGGCGTGCGGAAGTTCCTTGTCCAGCCGGCGCATCGTCGCATCCCGATTCTCGAGGTAGCGGGTCATGGTCCGCTGCCGGCTGTCGAGGTCGAGTGCACCGACGCGGTGCCCGGACGCGGCAAGTGCAATCGCGGTGTGGACCGCAGTCGTCGACTTGCCGGTCCCGCCCTTTTCGTTGGCGAAGACGATGAAATGCGGCTGGCTCATTGCCTTCCCCTTGGCCTTGATCTTTTCCCCCGCGGCTCCGAAACGCCGCCGCGTCTGAAATTATCCGAGGCGCCGGGCTGGTGCAAATCGTTCGTACGAGTGAAGAATTGACACGCGCGCGGGCTCGAAATCGGTGCGGCGAAGCTTGCGCTAGTGCCGACAATGGGCGCGCTCCACTCCGGGCACATGAGGCTGATCGACGCGGCCAAAGAGCATGCGGAGAAGGTCGCGGCCACGATCTTCGTCAATCCGATGCAGTTCGGCGCGAACGAGGATCTCGACCGATATCCCCGCCAGGAGCAAGCGGATGCGCAGCTGCTCGCGGAAAACGGCTGCGATCTGCTGTGGATTCCGTCGGTCCAGGACATCTATCCCGCAGGTTTCGCGACCAAGATCTCCGTCTCGGGCGTGTCGGAGCGCTGGGAAGGGGAGGTGCGGCCCGGCCATTTCGATGGTGTCGCGACTGTCGTGGCGAAGCTGCTCCTGTCGGTGAGGCCCGACGTCGCTTTGTTCGGTGAAAAGGATTTCCAGCAGCTTGCGGTGATCCGGCGGATGGTCAGCGACCTCAACGTCCCGGTGAAGATCGTCGGCGTGCCGACCGTGCGCGAGGCGGACGGCCTCGCCCTCTCCTCGCGCAACGTCTACCTCTCGGCCGACGAGCGCCAGCGGGCGATCGGTCTGCCGCGCGCGCTGGATACCGCGAGAAACGCCATCCAGGCGGGGCAGCCTGTGTCGTCGGCGCTGGACGAGGCGAAGCAAGCGCTGCTGGAATGCGGCTTTTCGCGTGTCGATTATCTCGCGCTGGTTGATTCCGACACGCTCGAGCCGCTCGATTCGGCGCGGGGTCAGATGCGGCTCATCGCCGCCGCGGTCATGGGCTCGACCCGGTTGATCGACAATTTGCCCGTGGATTCATAAGTCGCTCAGGTAATCATTCGTCCGGCGCGTTAACCATTTTTTCGTGTTCGGCTGCTGAATTCCTCCCAACGACAGGGGAACAGGGGGAATCACATGGGTGCCATCAGTCAAAGAAGCGCGGAATTTCTCATCCGCAGCCGACTTGCCGATGCCGAAGCCGGCGACGTCGACGCGTTGTTCGAGTTAGGGATCACTTTTTCAACGGGCCGCGGCGGAGCCACGGTGGATCTAATCGAAGCCCACAAATGGTTCAATCTGGCGGCGCTTTCCGGCTGCACCCGCGGTCAGGAATGCCGGGCCGAGATCGCGCTCGAGATGACGGCGCGGGAAATTGCCGAAGCGCAGCGCCAAGCCCGCGCCTGGCTGACAGCGACGGGATATCAACGGCGAGCGGCGTAACTGGCTGCGGCGGGTAGTTACTGCACCAACAAAGTCTGCGTCCGCGGGGGACCCGGTTTCTGCTTGCCCCAACTCGTCGCCGTGAGCTGAGCCGCGGGCACGCCCATCAAAATCAGATAATCGCGCACTTCCTGCGCTCGGCGTGCGCCGAGAGCCAGCGCATAATCCCGCGTATCGGTGACATCGGCGTGACCCTCGATGCGCACGGCCACCTCCGGATGAAGCCGTAACCACTGCGCCTGCGCGCCGAGCGTCGCCCTGGACTGCGCGCTCAACAGAACGCTGTCGCCCGCGAAATAGACGAGGTCCGACCCGGACCGGCCGACGAAGTCGGCTCGCAGCGCATCAATACCGACCAGTGGAGCCGGCCGCGCCTGCCCGGACCCTCGGAGGGGAACGATCACGGGTAGCCGCACCTGCGCCGATGCCGCAGCGGCGATGACGATCGCGCCTGCGAACAGAAGGGCCCTGCGCATCATTCGAGCACTCCTGACCAGTCAGGATCCGATCCGGGCTGCGGAATCTGTACTGGGCGGGCCTCGCCGCCGCTCAACGCGACGCGATAAATGCCGTGACCGGCCGGCCGGATCGGTGCGCTGGAAGATGAGCTCGCGGCTGCTCGCGGCCCAACTCGCGGAATTCGTCTCGCGGGCCGCGCAGTGATCAAGCGAACATCGGAGCCGTCGGCATTGACGACGCCGATCCTTTGACCGTCCGAGCCACGGTTGGTGAAGACGATCTTCTCGCCGTCAGGGCTCCATTCGGGTGAGCCGTACCATCCGCCGCCGAAGCTGATCCGCCGCTGGTTCGCTCCAGTCGCTTCCATGACATAGAGCTGTTGCGACCCAGAACGGTCGCTTTCGAAGAGGATTTTGCTCCCGTCGGGCGAGAAGCTCGGGTCTGTATCGATGCCCGGTGAAGTCGTGAGACGCTGCGCGAGGCCGCCGCCCACGTCGGCGACATAGATGTCGATATTGGCTCCGGACTGCATTGAAAAGACGATCCTCCGCCCGTCGGGCGAGAAGCGCGGAGCAAAGCTCATCGAGATCGTTGGCGAGCAGCGGCCGCTGCTGACCGGAACCGAGGTCGACAATCCACACCTGCGGCTTGCCCGACGCATAGCTGACGAAAGCAATGCGGTCGCCCCTCGGCGACAGGCGGGGGCTCAGCACAAGCGTTCCCGCGGGTGTCACATAATTGTGATGCTGGCCATCGCTGTCCATCGCAGCGATGCGGCTGACCGGAGCCGTCAACGAGCCCATTTGGGCCACATAGGCAATGCGCGTGTCGAAAGTGCCGGGGGCGCCGGTCAGGCTCTGATAGGCAAGGCCCGAGCATTTGTGCGCGGCCCGTCGCCAATCCGCCGGAGCGACGACGAAGCCCGTGCGGCCGAGTTCGCGCCCTTTCTCGGTATCGTAGACATAGCAACCGACGGTGAGGCGGCCGTCGGACCGGGCTTGGACGAAGCCGGTGATCAGCGCCTTCGCGCCCTTCGCTCGCCAGCGCGAGAAGGTCGGCGCGGTGACCTCGGGATAGGAATAGAAATCCCTCTGTTGATCGGGCGGGATCGGCATCACTTCCGACGTCGATTGCAGGTCGCTGACGATCAGCTGCGTCGCTTGCCATGCGATTGTGCGCGTGCTTCCGACGGGGGACGGCCGGTCGTCCGTCGTGGCTAGCGGCGGCACGGCGATGAGCGGCGTGCCGTCCTGCGCCGCGGCAGGCGCACTCAGCGACGTGGCTAGGAGAAGAGTGGCGAGAAACTGCTTCATTGCGGCGGTGTGATGATTTCCATGAACTTTTCGACCCAGTCCCTCGGTTGGCGGCGCGGCCGGCCTTCCCTGTCGAGGAATGCGGCGGTTACGCGGGCGTCGGTGAGCTGTTCCGAGTTTCGCATGACTTGCTGATGAATATTCACGCTGGATGCGAGAACCCGATCCACCGTGCTGACGACCAGCAGATCATCACCGAGCCGAGCGGGGCGGCGATAGCGGATATCGACCTCTACCACCGCATAGGCGCTGCCGCTTGACTGCAGTTCTGCCGACTGATCGACGCCCACGGCGCGGATCATGTCTGAGCGCGCCCGCTCCATGAACTTCAGATAATTGGCGTAATAGACGATGCCATAGGCGTCGGTGTCCTCGAAATAGACGGAGAGCGCGAAGTGATGCTCGTGGCCGACGAAGCCGCCGCGATAGGGAATGTCGAGCGCCTGCACCGCCATTTGAGCCGCTGTAGCGAGGCCGGACTCATTGCGTAAACCCCGCGCTTGACTTCGATGTAACCCTGAGGTTACATGTAACCCATGAGTTACACGAAGGAACACGTCATGATCGAGCGTTCAGTCGCCGAGAAAGCCGAATATCTCAGCAAGCGCCGGGCGCGAACCCTTCCCGTGCTGGCAGTCATCTTCCTGTCGCAACAGGCCGCTTTCTTTTCGACTGTGAATTCGCCGGCGCCGCATTCGGCTTATGCGGTGAAGATCTCGGCCTGGCTGGTGCTCTCGATCGTGCTCCTGTGGGCACTCGCAACCAAGGGCTTTCCGCTCCAGCCGAAGGAAGTCCGCGACTTGATCGACGACGAAAACACGCGCGCCAACCGCAACGAAGCAATGCGCTGGGGCTTTCTCTTTTCGATGGGCGCGGCCATCGGCGTCTATGCGTGGACGCTGTTCGATCCGAGCGTGACCGCGCGCGACGCAGTCCACATCGTCATCACGATCGGTCTCGCCGTCGCGCTTATCCGCTGGGGAATGTTGGAAAGGCGCGCTCACCGCGGTGTCTGAACGCCTCGCCAACCGCTTGAAGGAACGACGCGGCGAGCTCAGCCTGACCCAGGCCGAGCTTGCCGAGCGCGTCGGGGTCACCCGCAAGACCGTCAACACGGTCGAGAACGGCATTTTCACGCCGTCGGCGACGCTGGCGATCAAGCTCTCTCAGGCACTCGGCCTCAGCGTGGAGCAGCTGTTCTGGATCGAGCGCTGATGTCGCCGACGATTCGCACCAAATCGCCTTGTGCCTCGGCGATGTCGGCGAGGTGCATGCCCCAGCCCGGCAGGAACATGCCGAACACGCCGACTTCACCGCCGACGCGGTCGGTGCGCTTGTCGCTCGGATCGGCGTTGGTGTGGATCGAGAGGTAGCCGCGCTGGCCGCCGTTGACGCACCGCGCGGAGACCAGCCCCTCCGTGCGCACGTACGGGGTGGGTGCGGCGCCTTCGTTCGACCATTGGATCGGTCCGCCAGGCACCGGCAGCGTCGACCGAGTGAACCAATAACTGTCGAGTTTCACCCAGCCGCTCGAACCGGGAAGCGCCGGATTGACGCAGCCCACGGTCATTCCGGGTTGATCGGCATAGCCAAAGATCGCGCCGGGGGGCGGGACGTTCCTCTCACGGAAGCTCACCCACGTCACCACGCAGCCGGTCTCTCCAGCGCGGCTGCAAAGCGGGGTCTTCTTGAATGTGCCGCCGACCAGCTTTCCCTGCGGCACGAGAACATTGTAGCCGGGGACGATAACGAGCTTCATCCGGCGCGCGACCGCCGGATAGTTCTCGATCTCCCGCGCGATCAGCTGCTGCAACATCAAGCTGCCCTGGCTGTGCCCGACGAGGACAAAGGGCCGGCCCCGATTGCGCGTGCGGATATAGTCGCGCCAAGCGGCAAGCACGTCGCCATAGGCGAGCATGCCCGCCTGAGTGATGTCCGCGCCGGCCGCGTAAGCGGCGATCGAGGCGACGGTCATCTGGCGATAGATGGGCACGAACGGCCGGCATACGGAGGCGAAGCGGCCGAACTGTGCCTCGACCACGAGCCGCTCCTCGCGGCCGGCATTCATGTCGCTGTTCAGACCCTGGTCGTTGGAAACCGTTGGGTAGACGTAGAAGCAGTCGAGCGGTGGATCCTGCGCAACAGCGCTGAGCCCGGTCGATCCGTAGCCATTGGGATTGAGCGCGGTCGTCGGCAGAGGCGTCGAGCAGGCGTCGTTGCGACCGGGCAGGCATAGCCAGTTCGAATTCTTCGAATAGTCCGGTGCGGCGGCACTGTTTTGGGCTGGCGCTGCGGCCATTACGGCAGCGGCAATCATGAGCACGGACATTATTTGGAGGCAGCTCCCGAATTGAACAGTCCAGCCTGGCTGCCCTGAGGAACCGGCAGCCCTAAATGGGCATAGCCGCGGCCGTTCAGGGCGCGACCTCGTGCCGTACGCGCGATGAGGCCCAGCTGAATGAGAAAGGGTTCGATCACGTCTTCGATCGTGTCGCGCGGTTCCGAGAGCCCCGCCGCGAGCGTCTCGACGCCGACCGGTCCACCTCCGTAGAGGTCGGCGATCATGGTCAGATAGCGTCGGTCCATCGAGTCGAGGCCGAGTGCGTCGATTTCGAGCCGCGAGAGTGCCCTGTCGGCGACCTCGACGTCGATCCTGTCCGATCCCGAGGCATGAGCAAAATCGCGCACCCGGCGGAGCAAGCGTCCGGCGATGCGCGGCGTGCCGCGGGACCTTCGGGCGATCTCGCGCGCGCCGTCATCGCCAAGGTCTACGCCAAGCAAGCGCGCCGCTCGCCGGACGACCTGCTCAAGCTCTTCGACCGTGTAAAAATTGAGCCTGACCGGGATCCCGAAACGATCCCTGAGCGGTGTCGTCAGCAGACCTTGCCGAGTGGTCGCGCCGATCAATGTGAAGCGCGGCAGCTCGATGCGTACCGAGCGAGCGGACGGTCCTTCGCCGATCATCAGGTCGAGCGCCCGGTCCTCCATCGCCGGGTAAAGGACCTCCTCGACCGCAGGATTGAGACGGTGGATCTCGTCGATGAACAGAACGTCCCCGTCCTCCAGATTGGTGAGCAGGGCCGCGAGGTCGCCCGACTTGGCGATCACGGGACCGGACGTCGCACGGAAGCCGACGCCCATCTCCCGCGCGAGGATTCCGGCGAGCGTGGTCTTGCCGAGCCCGGGCGGTCCGTGGAGCAGCACATGGTCGAGCGGCTCGGAGCGGCTCTTCGCCGCATGGACGAAGACGCGCAGATTCTCCCGCGCACCTTGTTGCCCGATGAACTCGTCCAGGCTTTTGGGTCGAAGCGCGGCATCGGCGTCTTCGGCGGTGCGCTCAGGCGTGGTGATTTGGGCGGGATCGGTGGCCATTGCTCGTTAGGCGAGCGTAGCGGAGCGGACCGTCTGTCGCTACTGCCTCTAGACTTTGCGTTGCCGCCGGTGGGGCCGTTGCCAGGGCCAACGCCCTTCTATTTCGACCTCGAGACTGAAGCTCAGCGCCGTCCGGATCGCGACGATGCCGGCGAGCACCAATACGCTCATCAGGGTGGGCGTGACCGCGACGGTGTTGATGATATCCGCTGCGACGAGGAATTCGAGGCCGAGGAGGATCGCGCGGCCGAAGGTGGAACGGAAATCGGCAATAGCGACTTCACGATTCTCGCGGCGAGCGATGCGAAGGCCGAAGAGTCCGAGCGTCCCGAATGCTCCGACCGCGATGATGCCAATGCCGATCAATTCGATCACCTTGGCGACGGTGTGCGCGGCGTCCGTGGCGAATTGGTCGAGCATCATCGTTCATGTGAGCAGATCGCGCGGCTGAGGACAAGATTTGCCCCGGGGGTGCTTGATGCTACCGGAAAGCGACGAAGGGGGTGCAGGGGATGCTGGTCGATCGAAGGTCAATGATTGCCGGAATGGGGTCGCTTGCCCTGGCCGGTCCAGCGCTCGCGAAGAGCGCTTCTAGTGGGGTCGCTCCGGCCTGGTACCGCCGGGCGGTCATCGTCGATGGCCTCGGCGGCGTGGGCGATCCTTATTCGCCTGAGGAGCAGCTCCGGTTGAGCGATCGCGCGTGGACCGAAATGGTCGCGACAGGAGTCACCGTCGTTCGCGATACGGTCATGCCGGTGGGCAATGTCGCCGATCCCTGGAGCGATTATCAGAAGGACGTCGCCAGCAAGCACAATATCGTCGAAGCCAATCCCGAACGGCTGATTCTGGTGCGCAACGCCGCCGACCTCATCAAGGCCAAGCGGGAACAGAAAGTGGCGATGATCCTCGGCACCCAGGACACGGCCATGATCGGGCCGGAGCTCGATCGGCTGGCGCAGATTAAGAAGGATGGCGTTTTGACCGTCCAGCTCACGTACAACAACCGCAATCTGGCGGGTGACGGCGCACTCGAGCCGGGCGACGCCGGCCTCTCCAAGCTGGGCAAAGCGACTATCGAGCGGATCGAGGCGGAAAAGCAGTTGCTCGACCTGTCGCACGGCGGAGCACGGACGATGGCCGAGGCAGCCGCCTTCGCCAAGCGGCCACTGGTCATCAGTCACACCGGCGCGAGGGCACTGACTGATCATCCGCGCAATACATCCGATGAGACGATCCGAGCGGTCGCGGAGAAGGGCGGAGTTGTTGGAGTTTATTTCATGCCCTTCCTGACGCTCGACAGCCATCCGAAGGCCACAGATGTGATCGCGCACGTGGAGCATGTGGCCAATGTTGCAGGCGAGGATCATGTTGGAATCGGGACCGACAACGGGCCATTGCCCACTCCGCTGGACGATGAAACCAAGGAGAGGCTCAAGAAATGGCAGCTCGAGCGGATCAAGGCCGGGATCGCCGCTCCCGGCGAGGCGGTCGGAGTTTATCCCCTGGTCGAGGACTATAACACGGTCGATCGCTATGCGCGCTTCGCCAATGATCTCGCCAAACGCGGCTGGAGCCAGAGCCGTCTCGAAAAACTCATGGGCGGCAATTTCGTCCGGGTCTATCGCGACGTTTGGGGCGCGTGACTCCTAATCCCTGTGTTCGACATCGCCCAAGATTTCCACCCAGTCGTGCTTGCGCTCCTCCCAGACGGAGAAGCGCGGGCTCGCGAAATAGGGGTTCTCGAACGCACCCAGGGGTATGGCGACGAGGCCGTCGAACTTGCCGTCGATCTCATAGTGAACATCGGATCCGCATTCAGCGCAGAAGTGAAAGGTGATCGTGTTGCCGCTGTCGGCAATGTTGACCCACGGTTTCGACCGGCCCTCGATCGTGACCTGATCGGCCGGCCAACGCGCCTGCACCGCGAAGGCGCTCCCCGACCGCTTCTTGCAGTCGAGGCAATGGCATACGGAGACGCGAACCGGATCGCCCGTCGCGGTCGCCTTGAGCTGTCCGCAGCGGCACGAAGCGATGCGGGTCGTCACGGATAAATTTCGATCGGCGTACCGTCCGCCACCGCGCGATAGAGCCATTCGATCTCGGGGTTGGTGAGGGCGATACACCCTTCGGTCCAGTCCAGCCGCATCTGCCGACTGCCGATCCACCCGTCACCGTTGGGCAGCCCGTGGATCATGATGTCGCCGCCGGCGTTCAGCCCCGCCTCCCTCGCGGCGCTGGCTTGCTGGGCGGTTGGGTACCCGATCCGTAAAGAGAGGTGGTAGGAGCTGTGCGAATTGTGCGCGGTGATCGGGTAGACGCCCTCCGGAACCCGGCCGTCGCCCCAACGTCTCTTCGGCCCGAGCCCGCCGCGGCCGAGCGAAACGAAGAATTCGCGCACGATCTGACCGTCGCGATAGACCGCCATCCAGTGATTGCGCTTGTATACGCGGATGAGATCCACCGGACCGGCGTCCATCGGATCACAGAGATTTGTTCGGTAATTCCAGGCGGCGCCGGACTGGAGGCAATCATCGATCGCGTCGAACTTGCTCTTGCCCCGCGCGGACGCCTCGACGCCGGCAAAACACAGGAGCAGGACCAAGAGTGACAGCCGCCCGATCGTCACGCGAGGATCCTGATCGGCGTACCGTTCGGCACCGCGCGATACAGCCACTCGATCTCGCGGTTGGTCACGGCGATGCAGCCATCCGTCCAGTCCAGCGCCGTGTGGCGGCTGCCGATGCCGTGCACGTCGTTGGGAAGACCGTGGATCATGATGTCTCCGCCAGGATTGATCCCCATCTTGCGCGCTGCCGCCACTTGCTGCGCGCTAGGATAACCGATCCTAAGCGACAGATGATAGGCGCTGTTCGGGTTGTGGCTCGTGATCCGATACATTCCTTCAGGGACCTTGCCGTCCCCCTGCCGCTGTTTCGGGCCCTGTCCGCCGCGGCCGAGCGCAACTCGAAATTCACGGATGAGGCGGCCGTCGCGATAGACCGACATCCAGTGCCGCGACTTGTCCACGACGACGAGATTGACGGGGCCGCTCGCCGCCAGCTCGCAGCGAATGGTGCGGTAGTTCCAGCTCCGACCCTCCTCGAGGCAAGAGTTGATCGCCCCAAACTTCTCCGGTCTGACGGCGCAACCCGCTAGTGTGCCGACGGCCACTAACAATAGGATTTGCAAGCGCGTCATTTCGTGAGCGCTTTCTCCAGCCGACGCCAGAGATCCGCGATCGCTTCGACCGGTGGCGACGAGCGTGGGAGCAGCTCGCCGATCGGCTTTCGCTCGTCACTAACCTTTTCATAAGCGCTCGCCATCGGAATCACCGGCCAGCCGGAATGCCGCTCGATTTCCGCCAAGTGAAGCGCCCGGCGGCGGTCAACCATAGAGAAAACCGGAGCGAGCGTGACCTTCGGGCCCTTCTTCCGGCCGACATGATGCTTGATCACGTCGAGCGTGCGCTGGGATAAAGGTGAAGGGATGACAGGGACGACTACCAGGTCCGAGGCGCGCAGGATCTGATCGGACGTATCGGTGAGGCCCGGCGGACAATCGATGATGATCCGTTCGTAGTCGCCGCCAAGCCCTTCGGCGATCTTCGCCAACCGCTTGCGCTTGCCGAGGTCGTGAAAGGCATAATCGAGCGTGCGCAGCGATTTGTCGGCGGGGAGAATGTCGATCCCCGCTGCGTTCGATGGACGGATGAGGCGAGAGACGTCGGCGTCGCGCGTGATGCTGGACTTGGCCGCCTTGGCGCCGAGCTCCTGACCGAGGATGTAGCTCGCGGCTCCTTGGGCATCGAGGTCCCAAAGCAGGGTGCGGCGCGAAGACAGAGCGGCGCTCGCCCAAGCCAGGTTCACCGCCAGCGTGGTTTTCCCGACTCCGCCTTTCGAATTGTAGATCGAAATGATCATTTGGCCGCCTTTTTGAGCGCGAGACGCACAAGAGCATCAAGCGAGGCGTCCGGCCCAAGCTCATCCTGTGCGGCGTTGACCGCGGCGCTCGCTTCAGCCGGTCTAAACCCGAGATTTGACAAAGCGGAGAGCGCGTCCGACGCCGCGCCAATTCGTGGCGTGGCGCCGCCGCCGGCCAGCCCCGGCGTGCCGAGCTTGCCCTGCAGCTCATTGGCGATGCGAGCCGCAAGCTTGGGCCCGACGCCGTTGGCGCGGCCGATCATCGCCTTGTCGCCCTGGCTTACCGCTCGAGCGAGCTCATCGGGTGAAAGCACCGACAAGATAGCGAGCGCGAGCCGGCCGCCGACGCCTTGGACGGAAGTCAACGTCCGGAACGTGTCGCGTTCGGCGGCCGACCCGAAACCGAACAACGTCCAGGCGTCCTCGCGCACCTGGAGCTCGGTCAGGATCAACACTTCACCGCCGATCGGCCCGATGGCGTCGAGCGTACGCCCGCTCGCGTGGATCTGATAGCCGACCCCGCCGACATCGATCACTGCGCTGTCGGCGCTGACTTCCGCGAGGATTCCGGAGAGGCGGGCGATCATGTCCGCCCCATTGTTAGGCGATGCGCCGCGCCGTCGCCAGATGATGCGCGTGGGTGATCGCAACCGCCAATGCATCCGCAGCGTCGGGGCCAGCGATCTTCACTCCGGGAAGCAGTCGCGCCACCATTGCGTGGACTTGCGCTTTTTCTGCATTGCCGACGCCGACGACCGCCTTCTTCACCAATCGCGCCGCATACTCGCCCACTTCCATGCCAGCGCTCGCCACAACCATGATGACCACGCCGCGCGCCTGACCGAGCTTCAATGTCGATTGAGGATTGGCGTTGACGAAAACCTCCTCGACCGCGGCGGTGTCAGGAGCAGTCTCCGCGATCAGGGCTGCGAGCTGTTGTCCGAGCAAGGCCAGCCGTCGGGGGAGTGGCGCGGCGGAGTCGGTTTTCAGCTGCCCGTTCGCGACATGGCTGAGGCGATTTCCGTCAGCCTGGATCAGTCCCCAGCCGGTCGTGCCCAGGCCGGGGTCCAGGCCGAGGATGCGCATTACTCCCCCTCTCCTTCAGGGGAGGGGGATGGGGGGTGGGGCCAACGATCGGGAAGTGCAGCGAGGGTGTCCACGATCACTGCGAACACGCCGTCAAGATTGTGCATCACATCATCATTCGAAAATCGAAGGGTGGAGTAGCCACGGCTTCTTAGCAAGGCGTCCCGTCGACGGTCTGCTTCCGCCTCATGAGTCCAACCGTCGACCTCAATAATCAGCGCCTTCGCGGGACAGAGAAAATCGGCCACAAAGGGGGGAATCGCCACCTGCCGGCGAAATTTGAAGCCGTTTAGCTGCGATGACCGCAGGATTTGCCAGAGGCGTTGCTCGGGTGCCGTCGGTCTATTCCGGAGATCTCTCGCGCTACGCTTGAGTTTCGCCTTGGCTTCGGATTGCCCCACGTCTCCCCCACCCCCTTGCCCCCTCCCCTAAAGGAGAGGGGGATTCAGGCAAGCCGCTCCAGCTCCTCATCGGGGATTTTCTCATTACCCCAGACGGTCTGAACGTCGTCGTCCTCCTCGAGCGCTTCCATGAGGTTCGCGAGCTTTTGGGCGTCGTCGCCGCGAACCTCGACCTCCGTCTGCGGCCGCCAGGCGAGCTTCGCGCTTTCCGCTTCGCCGAGCAGCGGTTCGAGGGCCTTCGCGACTTCGTGCAGATTCTCGACGTTGGTCCAGATGCGATGGCCCTCATCATCGGATTCGACGTCATCCGCCTCCGCTTCGATCACCGCCTCCAACACCTGGTCAGCGTTCCCGGCGCTGGCCGGATATTCAATCAAGCCTGTCCGTTCGAAACCATGGCTGACGCTCCCGCTCGCGCCCAGGTTTCCGCCGTTCTTTGAGAAGATCGTGCGCACGTTGGTCGCGGTGCGGTTGCGGTTATCGGTCAGCGCTTCGACGATCAGCGCCACTCCGCCAGGGCCGAACCCCTCGTAGCGGATTTCCTCATAATTTTCCGCGTCCGACCCCGCCGCTTTGTCGATGGAACGCTGGATATTGTCCTTGGGCATCGACTGGGCCCGCGCAGCAAGCACGGCCGCACGCAGACGAGCGTTCGCTTCCGGATCGGGCAAGCCCATCTTCGCCGCGACAGTGATCTCGCGGCTGAGCTTGGAGAACAATGCAGAGCGCTTCTTATCCTGAGCGCCCTTGCGGTACATGATGTTCTTGAACTTGCTGTGGCCTGCCATCGTCCGAACCTAGACCGTTCGGGCTGAGCTTGTCGAAGCCCTGCCCTTGATTGTTCTGCCCTAAAGAGAAAAACAGTCCCTCGACAAGCTCGACACCAACGGATGAGGGGGACCTCAGGCCAATCCCAGCGCCTGGCGATAGGTCTCCAGCACCGCGTCTTGCTCTTGCCGCGTATGCGTCTCCATCTTCCTCAGACGAACGATCATGCGCATGATCTTCGGGTCGTAGCCGTTGGCTTTCGCCTCCGAATAGACGTCGCGGACGTCGTCCGCGATGCCCTTCTTCTCTTCTTCCAGACGCTCGATGCGCTCAATGAACAGCCGCAACTGATCGGCCGCGACGGTGCCTTCCGCCATGCTTCTCAATCTCCGATTCCAGGTTGAGCCCGCGGCTCTAGCGGGTTGAACCGTCATGGCAAGCGGCTATGGCCAGCCACTTGAAGCCTGAGGAGACAAGGTGACCCAAACTCTCGCCCCACGCTCGCGCAAAGTGAAGATTTTGGCGACGCTCGGGCCGGCGTCGAGCGACGCGCGGATGATCCGCAGGCTGATGATCGCGGGCGCCGATGCCTTCCGCATCAACATGAGCCACGGCGACCAGAAGCAAAAGGCGAAGCTGGTCAACGCCATCCGTGCGCTGGAGAAGGAGCTCAGGCGCCCGACCACCATCCTCTTCGACCTCCAAGGCCCCAAGCTTCGCGTCGGTCATTTCGAGGGCGGAAGGGCGGTGCTCGAAAAAGGCGAGCGTTTCGTCCTCGACCGCGAAGACAGGGCTGGCGATTCGAAGCGCGTCCAGCTGCCGCATGTGGAACTGTTCGAATCGATACGGCCGGGAACCAACATCCTGATCGACGACGGCAAGATCCGCCTCAACGTGGTCGAGGCGGACGACGAGCATATCATCAGCGAAGTGGAAGTCGGTGGAGCCGTCTCGGACAACAAGGGCGTCAACGTCCCCAACGTGCTCGTGCCCATCCCCGCGCTGACCGACAAGGATCGGGCCGATCTCGCCTTCGCGCTTGAGCAGAAGACGGATTGGGTCGCCTTGTCGTTCGTCCAGCGTCCCGACGACGTCGCCGAAGCCCGCTCGCTGATCGGCGACCGCGCGGCGCTCATGGCCAAGATCGAGAAGCCGGCCGCCATCGATCGGTTGAACGACATCATCGCGCTCGCCGACGGAGTCATGGTCGCCCGCGGCGACCTTGGCGTCGAGCTCCCGCCGGAAGACGTCCCGCCTCTGCAAAATCGGATCGTCGCTTGCGCCCGCCAATTCGGCAAGCCGGTCGTCGTCGCCACGCAGATGCTGGAATCGATGGTGACTTCGCCGACGCCGACGAGGGCCGAGGTGAACGACGTCGCGACCGCCATCTATGACGGCGCGGACGCGGTGATGCTCTCGGCGGAAAGCGCGACCGGACAATATCCCTGCGAAGCGGTGCAGATGATGGACCGGATCGCCAATAGCGTGGAGCGCGACCCCTCCTACCCGGCCCGGGTACATTTCACCCAGACGCGTCTCGAACCGACGACCGCGGACGCGCTGGCGGGATCAGCTCGACAGATCGCCGCGACGATCTCGGCAAGAGCGATGGTCTGCTACACCAGCTCCGGGTCGACCGCGCGGCGGATCGCTCGCGAACGACCGGCGGTCCCCACCCTGGCCATGAGCGCCTCGCTGCACACGTCCCGGCGCATGGGCCTCATCTGGGGGGTCTACGCGGTGCACACGCGCGATGTGTCGAGCTTCGAGGAGATGGTCGAGAAGAGCAAGCGAATGGCCCTTCGCCATAAGCTCGCTCAAGGTGGCGACCGGCTGGTGCTCATGGCCGGCGTGCCCTTCGGCGTGTCGGGCTCGACCAATGTGCTCCACGTGGTCCGCCTGATCGGTGACGAACTCGATCGGTATCAGAATTCGGCGCGTTAAGGCTTAGCGCGTCCCCGCCATGGCGTCTGGCGCCGAGGTCTTCGGGGCGCCTTCGGCCTCGAGCGGGGCGCCGAAGTTCCACTGGCTGAGCTCGGGGATGCAAAGGCCTTCCGCGTCGGGATCGAAGTCGAACGCGGCGATGCCGCAGTTCAGGATCTCCGATTGCTTGTCGATCGTGAGGATGGCCTCTTCGTCCAACTCCTCCAGAATGTAGCGGAAACAGAACACCACGACCTGATGACAGACGACCAGAACGCGCCGGTCGCAGAAGTGCAGGTTGATGGTGTTGAGCATCGAGCGGAGGCGGAGGATCACGTCCGCCCAGCTCTCGCCCCCCGGCGGCCGGTGATAGAATTTGCCCAGCCGTCGACGGTGCGCAGCTTCCTCCGGGAAGCGCTGGCGAATGCCAAGGGTTGTCAGCCGGTCGAAGATCCCGAACTCTCGTTCCCGCAGCCGCTCATCGAGAATGGCGTGCGCGGACCCATCGGCGAGTGCGCCCTGGCGGCAAATGATGTCGGCGGTCTGGCGCGCGCGCAAGTAAGGTGAGGCGAGGACGACCTCAGGCCGTTCGTCGATAGGCAAGGCGGCGAACCAGCGGCCGGCGGCCTCGGCTTGCTTCACTCCCAGCTCAGAGAGCGGAACGTCGACGTCTCGAACGTCGATATCGATCTCGTGCTGACCGGCATCTTGCGCGGCATCCCGCGCAACATTCCCCTGGCTCTGGCCGTGCCGGACCAGCCACAGGCGCTCCGGCCAATTCTGACGCATGAGCGATCGTGCTCCTCTATCGTCAGAAAGCATCAATCGGTGCATTGTGCCAGGCCGGACGTCCGATTTCGCTATTGGCAGCCATTTTCGCCCTCACGCATTGATGACCCCGATGAGCAATCAATTTGGCAACAGGTTCGCGAGCTTCTTTCAGGCGGGTTTCGAATGCTCGTCGCACCGGCGGCGCGACGGCGTTCGTCTCGACCTGATCCGAGCGACGGGCCACGACAGGCACGTTCTGTACGACTACGGCCTCTGCAAGCAGCTCGGCTTCACCACGCTCCGCGACGGCCTGCGCTGGCATCTGATCGAGAAATCGCCCGGAAGTTATGACTGGTCGAGTTGGCTCCCTGCGCTCGAAGCAGCGGAGGAGGCCGGCGTGCAGATCATCTGGGACCTGTTCCACTACGGTTCGCCCGATTGCCTCGACCAGGCCGCGGACGATTTCCCCGACCGTTTCACCGATTTCGCGCTTGCCGCGGTCGAAGTGCAGCAGTCGGTCAGCAACCGGGCGCCGCTCCTTTGCCCGCTAAACGAGATCAATTTCCTCTCCTGGGCGGTGGACGACGGCTATTTCCCGCAGATCGGCCCTAAGGAGCGCGGCTGGTTCAAGGACCAGCTCGTCAAGGCCGCGATTACCGCATCAAGGGCGATCAAAGGGCGGTGGCCCAGGGCCACGATCGTCGGGGCCGAACCGCTGATCCACATCGCCCCGCACGATCGACACCGCCGGACAATTCGCGCCGCCGAGAAGAACTTGCAGGGGATGTACGAAGCCTATGACTGGATCATGGGGCTCGACCGGCCCGAGCTTGGCGGCGATCCGTCGCTCGTCGACGTAATGGGATGGAATTACTACCCTCACAACCAATGGTATTACAAAGGCCCGACAATCCCCATGGGGCATCACGAATACCGGCCGCTGGCGGAGATGCTCGTCGAAATGGCCGCGCGGTACCAAAAGCCGATCTTCCTCGCTGAAACGGGCGCCGAAGGGTCGGGCAAACCGTCCTGGCTTCATTACGTCTGCAACGAGGTGCTCGATGCGATGGACCGCGGCGCGGACATTCGCGGCATCTGCTGGTATCCGATCACCGCTTATCCCGGATGGGACAATAGTCGACACGCCAAGACGGGCCTGCTGTCGACGGTCGTCGCCGACGGTACACGCCACATCGACGAACGCCTGTTCGAAGAATTCGAGGTGCAGCGGGCGCGATTCGGACGCCCCGCGGATAAACGGCTGAAGGTCGTTCGCGGATGATCAGGTCACGGGCGTGAGCTGAGGGTCCTCCGACGGGGTTCCCACGAAAGGCCAGCCGTGGCGCCATTCGATTCGGTCGATTAGCAGAATCCGCCGGCTGTTGATCTCATCCTCTTGCCGTTGGCGGGGGCGGTTCACGTCGATGGCATGGTAGATGATCCAAACCTGCCCGGCCCTGTCGGTCACGATCGAATTGTGCCCGGGCGCCAGCCAACGCTCGCTCTTGTACAGCATGAGGCTGTGCGGCACCCCGCGCGCCTGTTCGAGAGTCTCGAACGGCCCGGTTGCGCTCTTCGACCGTGCGACCATCACCCCATATTCGGCATCGGGTCCGCAACAATTGTCGCCGGAGTAGAAGAGATAATAGAAATCGTCGTGGCGGATCACCCAGGAGGCCTCGACCAGCCGCGGGAAGCTTCCATCCTTGCCGTTCGGCCAAACCAGATCGATCGGAGCGGTGCCCGGAGCGAATGACATCCGATCCGGGGCCAGTTCCTGAACTTTGATCGGCTGGAAGCCGGATCCCCAATAAAGGAAATGTTTGCCGGTGACCGGGTCGTCGAACGCCATCGGGTCGATATATTCAAAGCCGTCTCCGAGCAGCAGCGGCTGGCCCGCGTCCACGAACGGGCCCGATGGACGGTCAGCGGTCGCCACGGCAAGCGCGTGGCAGGGCGGATCGCTGCACTCGTTGGGCGTCGCGGAATAATACATGACGTAGCGTTCGCCGTCATAGAGCACGTAGGGCGCCCAGAAGTCCTGAGTCTTCCGCGCCCATTTCGGCTTTTCCGGAAGCGCATCGCCGAGTTGCTCCCAGTGGATCAGGTCGGACGAACGAGCGACCTGGATATTGATCCATTTGCCGTCGCGCAGGGTCTGGGTGGCGTAGGCGTAATAATAGCCGTCAGGCGCTTCGATGACCGCCGGGTCCGGGAAGTCCGCGTCCAGGATAGGATTGACGTAGGTCCGGGCGGCGGGGGTCCGGGCGGCGGGCGGCGACGCGGCAGGTACGGCAGCGCCGTGCGACCCGTCGAAGCCAGAGCCAGCAGGTCCGAAAGAGTCAGGCATCAGACATTGATACGGTCGACATGACCGATCTCAAAGCGCCATTATGGTTCGCGAGGTCTTCGTCGCGCCGCGAGCCTACGCGGCTGCGACCGCAGTCTCCTGTAGCCCGCCTTGCCGCTTTGCGCTTATCCGGCGGAACGTCGCCAGCGCCTGACCGACGATCTGGTCCATATTATAGTAGCGGTACGTCGCGAGCCTGCCGACGAAGGTTACATCCCCAGTCGCATCCGCCAACGCTTCATAGCGTTTGTACAGCTCCTGATTTTCGGCGCGCGGGATCGGATAATAAGGATCGCCCTCAGCGGACGGATATTCGTATGTGATGGACGTCACCGGCGCCTGCTGACCGGTCAAATGCTTGTACTCGCTGATCCGAGTGTAAGGGACGTCCGGATCCGGGTAGTTCACGACGGCCACGGGCTGGTGCCATTCCTCCTCGATCGTCTGATGATCGAACCGCAGCGATCGGTACGGGAGCTTGCCGAAGCGAAAGTCGAAATATTCGTCGATCGGTCCGGAGTAGATAATATGATCGGCGAGTTCGTGCGCTTCGTGCCGAATGTCGCGGAAGTCCGAGCCGAGCGACTTATCGATCAGCGGATGATCGAGCATCGCCGAGAACATTGCCGTATAGCCGTCCGCGGGCATCGCCTGGAACGTATCCGTGAAATAGCGATCGTCGGTGTTGGTCCGTGTCGGAATGCGGGAGGTCACCTGCTTGTCGAGCTCCGACGGGTCCAGGCCCCATTGCTTGCGCGTATAGCCGCGGAAGAAGAGTTCATAGAGTTCGCGCCCGACAGCGTCGATGACCACATCCTCAGACGTGCGGATGTCCTCCACCGGCTCGGCGCGCGAGGCGAGGAACGCGGCCGCTTCCTTCTCCGTCTGCAAGTTTGCATCGTACAGCAAGTTGAGAGTCGTCCGGTTGATCGGGATCGGCATCAACTGCCCGCGGACGAACGCGCGTACCCGATGCTCGTACGGGCGCCATTTCGTGAACCGCGAAAGATAGTTCACCACCTGCTTGCTATTGGTGTGGAAGATGTGCGGGCCATATTTATGGTAGAGGATCCCCGCCGCGTCCTTCTCGTCGTAGGCGTTGCCACCGACGTGATGCCGCCGGTCGACGAGGAGGATCCGCGCGCCGTGTCGATTGGCAAGGCGTTCGGCGAGGACGGAGCCGGCAAAGCCGGCCCCGACGATCAGATAATCGTACGGCGCCTTGCGCTGAGGCGCGCTGAAGAGCGCGTTCATTCCGCCGCCACGAGCAGGGCGGATGTCTGGCGGGCGGCTCGGGTGCCGAGGAGATCGGCAACCAATCCGGCCATTCTGGCCTGCGTCGTGTCCCAGCTGGCTGAAGAAAGCATGAGGTCGGCTTCGGCAAGCCAGCCTCCTTCCGGATCCCGCGACAGCTCAAGCGCCTTCTCGCACGCCGCGACGAAGCCGTCCGCGTCGCCGGCAATCTTCACGCCTTCGAGTTGACCGTAATGACGCACCACGTCCCGGATCGGCGTGGAAACGACCGGTCTGCCGCCCGCGAGATACTCAGGTGTCTTGGTCGGAGAGATGAACTGCGTCGACTCGTTCATCGCGAACGGCATCAGCGCCACGTCCCAACCGGAGAGATAAGCGGGAAGCTGGCCGTAGGTCTTCGAGCCCAGATAATGAATGTTCGGCCGCTGAGGCAGGTCCTCGGGAGCGATCTTCACGATTGGCCCGACCATGACGAATGACCAGCCCGGACGCATCCGGGCAACCTCGTCGAGCAGCTGCGTATCGAAGCGCTCGTCGAGCACTCCGTAGAAGCCGAAGCGTGGCCGCGGCAGATCCTCCTGGTCGGCTGGGTCGAATTGTCGCGCACGCGCCTTGGCGAAGTGAGCGCGATCGACCGACGATGGGAAGCAATGGACGTTCGGATGCCGGTCCTTTTTCGCCTCATAAAGGCTGGACCCGCCGGTGAAGACGATCGCCGCCCTGGCAAGCAACTCCTGCTCGAGGTCGAGCAGCATGGGGGGCGCGAACCGGAACTTCGACAGCTCGTCCATCGCGTCGTAGACGATAACCTCCGCGTCCAGATGACGCGAAAACGGAAGCATCATCGGCGTGTAGTACCAAGCGACCAGCCGTCCGCGCAGGGCGCTCAAATGCGCGTCGAGCAGGCGCTTCAATGCCGCTTCGCGCGCTTCTTCCGGCATGCCCTGCGGCAAGTGCGGGACAATGATCCGGACGTTCGGAGCATCCTCGGCCTCGCGGACCTGAAGGAAGGCCGTGTCGTTGGGGCCGATCTCGATTGGCTCTTCCCAGTAAAGGACTGTCATATCGCGCGAAAAGCGACACATCAGGTGCTGCGGACGCTGGAATACGAAATTCCACCGCAAATGCGAAAAGCAGATCAGGATAGTGGGCCGCGGATCCGGTGCCGAGTGCTCGGCGACAGACTCAACAGGCACCCCGGCGCGAGTCAGCATTTTCCGTTTAACCTCCGTATGATTGGTTTGTGACAGCTGAACGGGCCGCGGCGGATTCGGGTTCCTTGACGATGATCCAGATTAATCGGAATTTGCCGATTGTGCGGTGCAGCAATCGCTAGTGCGACCGATTGACCGGCCAAGTCGCGCGTGGAAGGACGGAAAGCCAACTCAAGGAGGGCGGCTTGGCGACGACGATTGAAGAGCTCGAACGACGGCGCGAGCTGGCCCGTCTCGGCGGCGGCGAGAAACGCATCGAAGCCCAGCACGCCAAGGGCCGGCTTACCGCGCGGGAGCGTCTGTCGGTCCTGCTCGATCCAGGCTCCTTCGAAGAATATGACATGTTCGTCGAGCACAATGCGACCGACTTTGGCATGGATCAGCAGAAGATCCCGGGGGACGGCGTCGTCACGGGGTCGGGAACGATCAATGGCCGGTTGGTCTATGTCTTCGCGCAGGACTTCACGGTCTTCGGTGGCTCGCTGTCCGAGCGTCATGCGCAGAAAATTTGCAAGATCATGGACATGGCGATGAAGGTGGGGGCGCCGGTCATCGGACTCAATGACAGCGGCGGGGCGCGCATCCAGGAAGGCGTCGCCAGCCTCGCGGGCTATGCCGAGGTCTTCCAGCGCAACGTGCTCGCCAGCGGGGTCATTCCGCAGATCAGCCTGATCATGGGTCCGTGCGCTGGCGGCGCCGTCTATTCGCCCGCGATGACCGACTTCATCTTCATGGTGAAGGACAGCTCCTACATGTTCGTCACCGGCCCGGAGGTGGTGAAGACCGTTACCAACGAAGTCGTGACTCAGGAGGAGCTGGGCGGCGCGGTCACCCACACCACGAAGTCGGGAGTTGCCGACGTGGCCTTCGAGAACGATATCGATGCGCTCCTGGCGACGCGCGAGTTCTTCGACTTCCTGCCGCTCTCCAATCGCCACGACCTGCCCGAGCGACCGTGCGAGGACCCGATCGATCGTATCGAAGACAGCCTCGATACGCTCGTGCCGCCGTCCGCCGCGACGCCCTACGACATGCACGAGCTGATCCGGAAGGTCGCGGACGAAGGGGACTTCTTCGAACTGATGCCGGCGCATGCCGCGAACATCATCGTCGGCTTTTGCCGAATTGAGGGCCGCACCGTCGGCATCGTCGCGAACCAGCCGATGGTTTTGGCGGGCGTCCTGGATATCAACTCGGCGAAGAAGGGCGCGCGCTTCGTGCGCTTCTGCGACGCGTTCGACATTCCGATCCTGACGTTTGTCGACGTCCCGGGCTTCCTTCCCGGGGTTGGGCAGGAGCATCACGGGATCATCAAGCACGGGGCGAAACTGCTCTTCGCCTACGCGGAGGCGACGGTGCCAAAGATCACGGTGATCACCCGCAAGGCCTATGGCGGTGCCTACGACGTCATGGCGTCGAAGCATTTGCGCGGCGACTTGAACTATGCCTGGCCGACCGCGGAAATCGCTGTGATGGGGGCGAAGGGCGCGGTGGAGATCATCTTCCGCAAGGACGCCAAGGACGCCGAAACGATCGCGAAGCGCGCCGCCGAATATGAAGAGCGCTTCGCCAACCCGTTCGTGGCCGCGAGCAAGGGCTTCATCGACGAAGTGATCATGCCGCACTCGACGCGGCGGCGCGTCGCGATGGGACTGCGCAAGCTCAGGAACAAGCAATTGGAGAATCCGTGGAAGAAGCACGACAATATTCCGTTGTGAGGTTTTCCAATCGCATGACAGGTGAAGCGAGATGAGCACCTACACCGCAACCGTCCGTTGGGGCCGTGAGGGCGCTCCCGACTTCGCCAAGGGCCAATACAGCCGCGCGCACGAATGGTCGTTCGACGGCGGCGCAGTGGTTCCGGCGAGCGCGAGTCCGCATGTCGTCCCCGCGCCCTGGTCGGATTCGTCGGGAGTCGATCCGGAGGAAGCGTTCATCGCCTCGCTCTCGTCTTGCCACATGCTCTTCTTCCTCGACTTCGCTCGGCGCGCGGGTTTCGTGATCGAACATTATGTCGATGAAGCCGAGGGCGTGCTGGAGAAGAACGCCGACGGCAAAATGGCGATGACGCACGTGACGCTGTGGCCGCACGTGACCTGGGCCGGCGATCCACCCGACGAAGCAACGATCGCCGACCTTCACCACCGCGCGCACGAAGCCTGCTTCATAGCGAACAGCGTGACGACTGAGGTCAAAGTCGAGTATTGAGCGCCGCGGGGGGTCTGCCTTCGAAGGAAGGGGGCCGAAATGAAACAGGCATTTCTCGCGCTGCTTCTGATTTCCACCGCCGCTTCGGCGGCGGACGAGCAGCTCGCAGCAGCATTCCGCGTCGCTTTCGGCAAAGCCGAGGCGGTCGTCCTCAAGCGCCAGGGCGAGATGAAGGAAAATGTTCGCTACACGCCGGGCGACTTGATCAACGCTCCATTCGGGCCGGTGCTGCTCAGCCCCGGCGAGGTCGTGTCGCCCGCGCACGCGAGCTCCGGCAAGCTTGCCGCCATCTACCTCACGCGCACGGATAATGGCTTCACCGTCGCAAAGAAATTCGTGCCTGCCGCGGAAACGGGCTCGTTCGGCAAGATCGGTGAATGGAGCGTCAGCCGGAGCTTTGGCGAATTACCAGTAGTGACGGTCGACGGCGGCGGGACTTGGCAGGGCTGCACCGTCAGCGTCACGACCTTGCTCGAGCTCACTCCTGACGGTCCGAAGCAACTCGCCAGCGTGCCCATGACCTACGACAATGCCGGCGCGGTGCCGGAGGGACAGCAGCCGATGCGAATCAGCGGGCGGATCGAGAAGATCGTTCGGGGCAAGTCGTTCGACGTCGTCTATTTCGGGTCGAAGGATTTCACCGAACATTATGTGCGCAAGGGCGAATCATATGTGCTCGCCGCGGGCGGCGAGAGCCGGATGCACACGTGTTGAAGCGTCGATGGTCACCCCGGACTTGATCCGGGGCCTGCCTTCCTTTCTTAGGGCTGGAAGAACAGGCGGATCCCGGCTCGGAGGCCGGGATGACGGGAGAGTGCGATGCAACTGGGTAGGCTCAACCATGTCGGTGTCGCGACGCCGTCGATCGAGCAGAGCCTCCGCCTGTATAAGACCATGTTCGGCGCGCAGCCGCATGGGGCACCGTTCGACCTTCCCGCGCAGGGTGTGCGCGTCTGTTTCGTCGACACTCCCAATTCGCAAATCGAGCTGATCGAGCCGCTGGGCGAGAATTCGCCGATCGTGAAGTTCCTCGAAAAGAACCCGCTGGGCGGACAGCATCATGTCTGTTTCGAAGTGCCTGACATCCACGAGGCAAAGGCGGAGCTCGAAGCGAAGGGGGCACGCGTCCTCGGCGAGCCGCGCATCGGAGCGCACGGAACGCTCGTGTTCTTCGTCCACCCAAAGGACATGGGGGGAGTGCTGACCGAGATCATGGAAGCCCCGAAGGGGCGTTAGACGAAGGGGGTTCACGCTAAGGCGCTAAGGCGCAAAGCGGCGAGTAATTCTTTTCTTCGCGCCTTTGCGCCTTTGCGTGAGGACGCTTTTCTTAGCGGCGTTATTGCACCGGCTCTGCGTTTAGGACTGGACCACGGCCTTCGCCGGGGTACAGAAGCCTGCATGGCGGAGAAGCCGTCAAAACCCGATTGGAAGAAGCTCGCGGAGAAGGAAACGCGCGGCAAGGATCTGTCGCGCGAAACGTTCGAAGGCATCAAGCTGGACACCGCTTACGGGCCCGACGACGCAGTGGATACAGACAGCGGCTACCCCGGCCTGCCGCCCTTCACGCGCGGGCCTTATGCGACGATGTACGCCGGCCGGCCGTGGACCATCCGCCAATATGCCGGCTTCTCGACCGCCGAGGAATCGAACGCTTTCTATCGGCGCAACCTCGCTGCTGGGCAAAAGGGGCTCAGCGTCGCGTTCGACCTCGCCACGCACCGCGGCTACGACAGCGATAATCCGCGCGTCGCGGGCGACGTCGGAATGGCCGGCGTCGCAATCGACACGGTCGAGGACATGAAATTGCTGTTCGACGGCATTCCACTGGATGAGATGTCGGTCAGCATGACCATGAACGGCGCGGTTCTTCCGGTCATGGCCTTCTTCATCGTCGCCGGAGAGGAGCAGGGCGTTCCGCACGACAAACTCACCGGCACGATCCAGAACGACATTCTGAAAGAGTTCGCCGTTCGAAATACGTACATCTACCCGCCCGAACCCTCGATGCGGATCGTCTCCGACATCATCGCTTATTGCGCGGCGGAGATGCCGAAGTTCAACTCGATCTCCATCTCGGGCTATCACATGCACGAGGCGGGAGCGACGGCGGTGCAGGAGCTCGCCTACACACTCGCCGACGGCATGGAATATGTGCGCTGCGCGCTCGCCGACGGGCTCGACATCGATGATTTCGCGCCGCGCCTGTCGTTCTTCTTCGGCATCGGCATGAACCTGTTCATGGAGGTCGCCAAGCTCCGCGCCGCGCGCACTTTGTGGCACCGGATCATGACCGGTCTCGGCGCCGAGAAAGACGAGTCCAAGCGCCTGCGCACCCACTGCCAGACGAGCGGGGTGAGCCTCACCGAGCAGGATGCGTACAACAACATCGTCCGAACGACGATTGAGGCGCTTGCCGCCGTGCTTGGCGGAACGCAGTCGCTGCACACCAACAGCTTCGACGAGGCGATTGCGCTGCCCACCGACTTCAGCGCGCGAATCGCCCGCAACACGCAACTGATCCTCGCCGAGGAAAGTGGTGTGACCGCAGTCGCCGACCCCTTGGGCGGGAGTTGGTATGTCGAGAAGCTCACCCGCGAGCTGGAAGAGCGAGCGTGGGATCTGATCCAGGAAGTCGAGGCGCACGGGGGGATGACCAAGGCCGTGGCCGAAGGCCTGCCCAAGTATCGCATCGAGGAAACCGCGGCGGCGCGCGCCGCCAAGGTCGATACCGGCGAAACGGTGATCGTCGGAGTCAATCGGTATCGCCCGTCCGAGGATGAGGAGCACGATATCCTCGAGGTCGAAAATGCCCGGGTCCGCGCCTCGCAGATTGCGAAGATCGAGAAGGTGCGAGCGGGGCGCGACGAGGAGAAGGTAGGCGCCGCGCTGGATGCGCTGGAAGCTGGTGCGAGAAACCAATCCTCGTTCGTCCTGAGCGAAGTCGAAGGGCGAAGTGATGACGGTCGTGCCAGCGCCCTTCGACAAGCTCAGGACGAACGGATGTCTGGGGGACGTCCGGGAGAACGAGTTCAGGACGAACCAAACTTGCTTGCACTATCGGTGGAGTGCGCGCGGGTTCGTTGCACGCTTGGCGAAATCTCGGACGCTCTGGAACGCGCTTTCGGCCGTTACGCGACCAAGCCCGAACCGGTGCGCGGAATCTATGGGGCGGCGCGCAGGGACGACCGCTGGAAGATGGCGGAAGAGGGGACTCGCTCGGTCGCCGAACGCCTCGGCCGCAAGCCCAGGATCATGGTCGCGAAAATGGGTCAGGACGGACACGACCGCGGCGCGAACCTGGTCTCCAGCGCCTTCACCGACCTCGGCTTCGAGGTGATCCCCGGCCCGTTGTTCCAGACTCCCCGCGAGACAGCGCAGATGGCAGTCGACAATGACGTCGACGTGGTCGGCGCGAGCTCGCTCGCCGCGGGCCACCGAACGCTCATTCCGGAAATGATCGACGCGCTGAAGGATATGGGCCGCGCCGACATCAAGGTGGTCGCGGGCGGAGTCATTCCACCGCAGGATTATGCCGCACTGCGCGCCGCGGGGGTTCAGGCGATTTTCGGCCCCGGCACCAACCTTGCCGATGCAGCGGACGAAGTGCTGCGCCTCCTCGGCCACAACCGCCCGCCGCTCGACGAGGCGGCGGAGTGAACTGGACTGTTTCCCGGCGAAGGCCGGGATCCAGACTTTCTTTGCTTGGACTGGACCCCGGCCTTCGCCGGGGTACAAGGCGCCGTGTTTAAAAAAATTCTGATCGCCAACCGGGGCGAGATCGCGTGCCGGGTGATCCGCACCGCGCGGCGGATGGGCATCAAGACCGTCGCGGTCTATTCCGACGCCGACGCTCGGGCACCGCATGTGAAGATGGCGGACGAAGCGGTGCGGATCGGACCTCCGCCCGCCAGCGAATCCTATTTGAAGGCCGATCTGATCATCGACGCCTGCAAGGCGACCGGCGCCGAGGCTGTGCATCCAGGTTACGGCTTCCTTAGTGAGCGCGAGAGTTTTGCGAAGGCGCTGGCCAAGGCCGGCATCGTCTTCATCGGGCCGCCCCCCAAGGCCATCCGCGCGATGGGCGACAAGATCGAATCCAAAAAGCTTGCGCAGAAAGCGGGCGTCAACGTCGTCCCCGGCCACCTCGACGATATCGCAACGACCGCGGAAGCGGTGAAGATCGCCAAGGGCATCGGCTTCCCGGTGATGATGAAGGCTTCGGCCGGCGGCGGCGGCAAGGGCATGCGCCTCGCCCGGAACGAGAAGGACGTTCGCGAGGGTTTCGAGAGCGTGAAGCGAGAGGGTCTCAACAGCTTCGGCGACGACCGCGTGTTCATCGAGAAGTTCATCGAGGCGCCGCGCCATATCGAGATCCAGGTGCTCGGCGACCAGCACGGCAACATCCTCTATTTGAACGAGCGCGAATGCTCGATCCAGCGGCGCAACCAGAAGGTGGTGGAGGAAGCGCCGTCGCCGTTCGTCTCGCCCGAAATGCGCAAGGCGATGGGCGAGCAGGCGGTCGCTCTGGCTCGCGCGGTCGGATATTATTCGGCGGGCACCGTCGAGCTCATCGTCAACGGCGCGGATCCGTCAGGAAAGAGCTTCTACTTCCTCGAAATGAACACCCGGCTGCAGGTCGAGCATCCGGTGACGGAAGAGACCACCGGACTCGACCTCGTCGAGCAGATGATCCGGGTCGCGGCCGGCGAGAAGCTCAAGTTCACCCAAGACGATGTGAAGCTCGACGGCTGGTCGGTCGAAACCCGGGTTTACGCCGAGGACCCCTATCGCCACTTCCTGCCGAGCACGGGGCGGCTGATCCGCTATTGGCCTCCCACTCGTCATCCCCGCGAAAGCGGGGACCCAGCCAAGAAAGAAAGACTAGGTTCCCGCTTGCGCGAGAATGACGAAATCGTGGTGAGAGTCGACGACGGCGTCGTCGATGGGGGCGAGGTCAGCATGTTCTACGATCCGATGATCGCCAAGCTGATCACCTGGGCGCCGACGCGAGAGGCGGCGATCGGCGCGCAGGTGGATGCGCTCGATCAGTTCGTGATCGACGGAATCAGCGACAATGTCGATTTCCTCTCGGCGCTGATGCAGCACCCGCGTTTCCGCAAAGGCGACCTTGCGACCGACTTCATCGCGGACGAATATCCGGACGGGTTCGAAGGCGCTCCGGCGGACGCGCAGCTGATCGCGGACCTCGCGGTGATCGCGGGCATGGTCGCGGTCATCACCGACGAGCGCGCGGCCGAGATCGACGGCCAGCTCGGCCCGCCGATCCATGTCCTGTGCGAACGGAGCGTGAAGATCGCGGGCGAGCGGCACCGCGTGCGAATCAAGCCCTATAAGGGGGGCACGCTCGCGTTGCTCGATGGCGGGGACCTCATCGACATCGTCGGCCGCTGGAAGCCCGGGCAGCGACTGCTGACGGCTACGGTCGACGGGCGTTACCGGATCGTCCAGGTCCGCCGTGTCGGCCGCGATTGGGAGCTGCAGACCCGCGGGGCGAGCCACAGGGTGCAGGTACTGTCACCGCACGTGGCGGACCTTGCCAAATATATGATCGATAAACCGCCGCCCGACCTGTCGCGGTTGCTGCTCGCGCCCATGCCGGGGCTGCTGACGAAGCTCGACGTGGCGGTCGGCGACAAGGTCGAGCCCGGCCAGCCGGTTGCCGTAATGGAAGCGATGAAGATGGAGAATATCCTCCGAGCACCCAAGGCAACGACGGTCAAAGCGACGCCAGCCAAAGCGGGCGACAGCCTCGCGGTCGATCAGGTCATCGTCGAGTTTGAGTGAGCCGGATGTACCGTCCTCCTTCGAGCTTTCTCAATTCTGTTGCGAACGATGAGGTTGCGATCGACGACATCGAGTTCGGCAAATCCAATCTGCGATTGCTCGTTCAGCTAACGCGAGATGCGGATCGCTCGAACCGCGATTGGGCGACGATGCTTTTGTCGATCCATGGACCGATGACTGACGAAGTTCGTGATGCGCTACTTCTCGCTGCAGAAGACCAGGATGTGATTGTCAGGGCCGAGGCCATCGAAGGATTGACGGAGCGTGACCCAAAGAAAGCCTTAGCGTTAATCAAGCGAGAGCTGTCGCGCGAATTCGTATCCGTGCCACTTCTTTACGCTGCGACCCACCTCGCCGACCCTTCGTTGGTGCCGTTCCTTGAGCCATTCGTCATTCCTTCGGGTGACGACTACATCGACAGCATCGCGGTCGGGGCGCTGCAAGCCTGCCAAAGGTGATTAAGAGCGGCCCCTCAACTCGCCCCGCCGGAGCTTGCCCGTCGCGGTTTTCGGCAATGCGTCCACGAACTCGATTTCGCGCGGGTATTTGTAGGGCGCGATCTGCTGCTTCACGTGGGCTTGCAGCTCCGCGACCAATTCGTCTGACGGAACAGCATCGGCCGTGAGCACCACGAAAGCTTTCACCTTCTGCCCGCGCTCGGAGCAGGGCACGCCGATCACCGCGCATTCGGCGACCGCCGAGTGCGACAGGAGTGTATTCTCCACTTCGGGAGCGCCGATGTTGTAGCCGGAGCTGACGATCATGTCGTCGCTGCGCGCGAGGTACCAATAATAGCCGTCGGCGTCGCGGCGGTAGGTGTCGCCGGTGACGTTCCAGCCGTTGACGACATAGTCGCGCTGGCGCGGGTCATCGAGATAGCGGCAGCCGGTCGGGCCCTTGATGGCGAGGCGGCCGATACCCTCGTCCACGGGATTTCCGTCCGCGTCGAGCACGGTCGCGGTGTAGCCTGGGACCGCCTTGCCGGTCGCTCCGGGGCGGACGTCTTCACCCGCCGCGGAGACGAAGATGTGCATCATCTCGGTCGAGCCGATGCCGTCGGTGATGGCGATCCCCGTCCGCTCCTTCCACGCGCGCCAGCTCGCCTCGGGCAAATGCTCACCGGCCGAGATGCAGTAGCGAAGGGTCTTGAGGGCGCGCTGCAACGCACTCTCTTCCGTTCGTGCTGAGCTTGTCGAAGCACTGTCCTTCGTTTGCGCTGGAAGACAAAGGCAGCCCTTCGACAGGCTCAGGGCGAACGGATTTTGGATTCACCCACTCCGTGGCAAGCATCGCCTTATAAGCGGTTGGCGCGGTGCCGAGGTGGGTGACTCCGAATTTCGCGATCGCGTCGAGGAGGACGGGCGGGTTCGCTTGCTCGAGTGTCGCGCTCGCCGCGCCGAAGCGCAGCGGGAACATCGGCGTGATCCCGAGTCCGAAGGTGAAGGCCATAGGCGCGCTGGTCAGGAAGACGTCGCCGGGTTTGGGGCCGACGAGATGCTTCGCGAACGTATCGCAAGGCGCGAGCACGTCGCGGTGGAACTGGACGCATCCCTTGGGAACGCCCGTCGTGCCGCTGGTGAAGGCGATGATGCACGGGTCGTCGCGGCCGGTGTCGACGGGGTCCAGCGGCTGCAGCGAAGCGGTGCGCGTCTCCAGCTCCCCACGCCCATGATCGCCGTCATATTTGATGATGTGCTTGACGTTGTGGGTTTGATCGACGGCCTGGCGGAAATCGCCGATGAAGCGGCTGTCGACGATCGCGTGGGAGATCTGCGCGCGCTCGATCACCGTCGCAATCTCGCCCGGGCGCAGCAGCGGCATGGTCGCGACCACCACTCCTCCGGCCTTGAGCACGCCCAGCCACGCCGCAAAGATCGTATAGCCGTTCGGCCCGCGCAGAAGCACCCGATTGCCGGAGATCAGGCCATGCTCTTCGACCAGCAGCCGAGCGATTCGTCCGCTGAAGTCGTCCAGGTCGCGGTAGGTCCAGCGGCCGTGCTCGTTGATAATCGCCAGAGCATCCGGAGCGCCTTTCAGAAGCTCGACTGCGGCGTTGAGCCGCTCGGGATATTGCAGTTCGGGTAGATCGAAGCGGAACTCCGGCAGCAGCTCCGGCGGCGGCAATCTATCTTTGACGAAATTGTCGTACGTCATCGCGAGCGTCGCGAAGCGACCAGGAGTTTTTGTCTCACGCTAAGGCGCAAAGGCACGAAGATAAGCCGGCGTTCTTCTTTGCGCCCTTGCGCCTTTGCGTGATTCATTCTTGTCCTTCCGGCACTACCGCCGTCGTCTCGATCTCGACCAGCGCGGCGCTTTCGACCAGGCCCTTCACTTCGACCAGCGCCATCGCGGGGTAATTGCGGCCCATGATCTCGCGCCACGCCGCGCCGATCTCGTCGCGCGAATTGAGATAGTCGGCGCGGTCGATGACGTAGCAGGTCATGCGTACGATATGCTGCGGCCCCGCGCCGTCCTGGGCGAGGATCTCGAGCGTGTTCATCAGCGCCCGGGCGAATTGGCCCGCGAGCGTGTAGTCGGGGAAACTCTCCTTTTCGTCCCAGCCGACGATCCCAGCCGTGAAGATCATCCGTCCACGCGCGCTAATGCCGTTGGAATAGCCCTTGGGCCGCGGCCAGTTCGGCGGTTGGAGCGCCTTCATGCGCGCTGCTCCTTCAGAAGATCGCGGGCGATGATCTGCCGCTGCACCTCGCTTGCGCCTTCGTAGATGCGCAGCGCACGGACGTCGCGATAGAGCTCCTCGACCTTCACACCCTTGGTGACGCCAGCGCCGCCGTGCATCTGTACCGCGGCGTCGATCACCTTTTGCGCTTCCTCGGTGGCGAAGAGCTTGGCCATCGCCGCGGCGCGTCGGTTGTCGATGCTGCCGACGTCCTGTTGCCACGCCGCGCGATAGACCAGCAGCGCCGACGCATCGATCGCGAGCGCCATGTCGGCAAGCTTCTCCTGGGTCACCGCATTGTCGGCAAGTGTCGCGTTTCCGAGCCGCCGGTTGCGGGCAAATGACAACGCTTCTTCAAGAGCACGCCGGGCAAAGCCAAGCGCCGCCGCGCCGACGGTCACTCGAAACAGGTTCAGCGTTTCCATGCCGACGCGGAAACCCTCACCCGGCTCGCCGATGATGGCGTCCGCCGGAACGCGGACATTGTCATACTTCAGTCGCCCGAGCGGGTGCGGAGCGATCGTCTCGATGCGTTCCACCACCTCGACCGCATCCGCCGGCACGATGAATGCGGACAGGCCACGAGCAGCTTCGCCCTCACCCGTGCGCGCGAAGGTCACGTAGAAATCGGCGATCCCGCCGTTGGAAATGAGCGTCTTTTCGCCGACGAGCACCCATTCGTTGCCATCGCGCATGGCCGACGTGGCGATATTTGCCGCATCGGACCCGCAGCCGGGTTCGGTCATCGCGAAGGCGGCAATCGCTTCGCCGCTCGCGACTTTCGGCAACCACTCGTGCTTCTGCTCGACCGTGCCGAACAAGGAGATTGCGCCCGACCCTAGCCCCTGCATCGCGAAAGCGAAGTCGGCGAGGCCGTGATGGCGGGCGAGGATGTCGCGGCAAATGGCGAGGCTGCGCACGTCGGGCCTGCCCCGGCCGCTGCCGACGCACAGCTTGAGGAAGCCGGCCCGGCCATACTCGCTCACCAGCGAGCGGCACGCGGCATCGGCGTCCGCTGGCTCGGCGTCGTGGATCGTCGCGTCGCACCACTCTTCCAGCTCTGCCGCCAGCGTACGGTGACGCTCCTCGAAGAAGGGCCAGCTGAGGTCAATCACCTTGGAACTCAGGCGCCTTCTTCGCCGCGAACGCTTCATAGGCGCGGCGGAAATCATTGGTTTCCATGCAATGCGCCTGTGCCTGCGCCTCCATCTCGAGAGCTTCGTCGATCGACACGTTCCACTCCGCGTCGAGCTGCCGCTTGGTCACGGCGTGAGCGATGCTTGGGCCCCCCGCCAGCTGATCCGCCAACGCATAAGCTTCGGCCAGCACGTCCTCGACGACCCGGTTGTAAAAGCCCCAGGCGAGACCTTCGTCGCTCGTCATCGTGCGCCCCGTGAACAGCAGCTCCGCCGCTCGGCCGTGGCCGATGATCCGCGGCAGGATGGCGCAAGCGCCCATGTCGGCGCCCGACAGTCCGACGCGCGTAAAGAGAAAGGCGGTCTGGCACCCCGGCTGACCGAAGCGGATGTCGCTAGCCATCGCCATGATGGCGCCGGCGCCGGCGCAAACGCCCTCGACGGCGGCGATGATCGGCTGCGGACAAGCGCGCATGGCGCGCACGAGGTCGCCCGTCATCCGCGTAAAGCCGAGCAGTTCTTCGCGACCCATCTTGGTCAACGGACCGATGATCTCGTGCACGTCGCCGCCGGAGCTGAAATTCCCGCCTGCGCCGCGGATCAGCACAACTTTCACGTCCCACGCATGATCCAGCGCCCGAAACGTGTCCCGCAGCTCGTCATAGCTTTCGAAGGTCAGCGGGTTCTTCCGCTCCGGCCGGTTGAGAGTGATCGTTGCGATTCCGTTCTGGAGCTCCCAAAGAAAGTGCTTCGGGCGGAAGTTCTCGGCATCGAAGCTCACGCGCTCGTTCCCCCGTCGATGGTGACGGCGGCACCGTTCACGTCGCGGCTCTGCGGCAGGCACAGCGTCAGGATCATCGTCGCGATAGCGTCCGGCTGCACCAGCCGCCCGCTCGCATTCTGGTTCGTGATGACGCCGCGCAATTCTTCTTCGCTCCGCCCGGTGACTTGGGACACCCGCGCGACCGACTGGTCGGTCATCGGCGTATCGACATAGCCGGGGCAGACCGCGTTCACGGTGAGGTTGGTCTTGGCATATTCCGCCGCAAGGCTGCGCATCAGTCCGAGCAACCCATGCTTTGAAGCGGCATAATGCGCCGCATAAGGCACTCCGCGGATGCTTGCGACGGATGCGACGAAAACCAGCCGCCCGTTTTCACTTTTGAGCAAGTCGCCGATGGCGCACCGCGTGCAATCGAATGCCGCGGTGAGGTTGGTCGCGATGATCCGGTCCCAGCTCTCGCGAGTCATTTTGTGGAACGGCGCGCTCTCGGCGATCCCGGCGTTGACGATCAGCATCTCGATCGGCCCGTTCACTGTCCGTGCTTCGTCGAAAGCCTTGGCGATCTGGTCAGGCTCGGTGACGTCGCACGAAACGGCATATCCGCCCAGCCGCTCGGCGGTTTGCTGAAGCGGCTCGAGTCTGCGTCCCAGCAGAGAGACCTTCGCGCCGGCGGCATGCAGATGCGCGGCCGCCGCGGCGCCGATGCCGGTCCCACCGCCGGTGATCAGCGCATGGCGGCCCTCGAACCACTTGCCTTCCATCGATTTCGGCATTGGCCGATGCCTGCCACAGTGGCAAGGCGGGCGGCCATGAAGCTCGCCATTCTCGAAACCGGTCATCCGCCCGGCGATCTCGCCGCCCAGTTCGGTGACTATCCGACGATGTTCGGGCGAATGCTCGGCGACGATTTCGAGATCGACGCCTTCGACGTCGCTGCGGGCGAACTGCCGACGGACCCGGCGGCCTATGACGCTTATCTAATCACCGGCTCGCCCGCAGGCGTTTACGACCCGCTGCCGTGGATCGAGCCGCTCGCGAACTTCATCCGCTCGGCCAAGGCGAGCAAGATGGTCGGCATCTGTTTCGGTCATCAGATCATGGCCGAAGCGCTGGGCGGCCACGTCGAGAAATCGGAGAAGGGCTGGGGCGCCGGTCTACACCATTATTCGATCGTCCGCCGTGAGCCGTGGCTGGACGGGGAGAAAGAGGTCGCGATCCCCGCCTCGCATCAGGATCAGGTCGTCGTTCAGCCGCCGAATACCAAAATCGTGGCTTCGTCCGCCTTCACTCCCTATGCGGCGCTCGCCTGGACCGACCGACCGGCCATTTCCTTCCAGTTCCATCCGGAATTCGCGCCGCCCTTCGCCAAGGCGTTGATCGAGAAGCGCTACGATATCGTTCCTGATCCCGAAGTGGCGATCGCATCGCTTGATGCGCCGAATGATACTGGCCGAGTTGCCGAATGGATTCGGCGCTTCCTGAAGTCTTAAGGGCGACTTGTCGCCGGCGCTCGGTCGCAGCATAGGCGCCACAACCAACAGGGGGACCGACTCATGAAGACCCGCGCCGCCGTCGCCTTCGCGCCCAAGCAGCCGCTTGAGATCGTCGAGGTTGACCTCGAAGGCCCAAAGCAGGGCGAGGTTCTGGTCGAAATCATGGCGACGGGCATTTGTCACACCGACGCTTACACGCTCGACGGGTTCGACAGCGAAGGCATTTTCCCCTCGATCCTCGGCCACGAGGGCGCGGGCGTGGTGCGCGAAGTGGGAGCGGGAGTCACCAGCGTGAAGCCGGGCGACCACGTCATCCCGCTCTACACACCCGAATGCCGCGAATGTAAGTCGTGCCTCTCGGGCAAGACCAACCTCTGCACGAAGATCCGAGCGACCCAGGGCAAGGGCGTGATGCCCGACGGCACCAGCCGCTTCAGCTACAAGGGCGAGACCATCTATCACTACATGGGCTGCTCGACCTTCTCGAACTTCACCGTGCTGCCGGAAATCGCGGTAGCGAAGATTTGCGAGGACGCTCCGTTCAAGACGAGTTGTTATATCGGATGCGGAGTCACCACCGGCGTCGGCGCGGTAGTGAAGACTGCCAAGGTCGAACCCGGAGCGAACGTCGTCGTGTTCGGCCTGGGCGGAATTGGGCTCAACGTCATTCAGGGAGCGAAGCTGGTCGGCGCCAACAAGATCGTCGGCGTCGACGTCAATCCCGACCGCGAGGAATGGGGCCGCAAATTCGGCATGACCGATTTCATCGACGGCCGGAACAAGGACCGCTCGCAGATCATCGAGGAGGTGCTCGCGCTCACCGACGGCGGCGCGGACTATACGTTCGACGCGACCGGCAACACGGAAGTGATGCGGACCGCTCTCGAATGCTGCCATCGCGGCTGGGGCACGAGCATCATCATCGGCGTCGCCGAGGCGGGGAAGGAGATTGCCACTCGTCCGTTCCAACTGGTGACCGGACGCAATTGGCGCGGCACGGCGTTCGGCGGAGCGAAGGGGCGCACCGATGTGCCCAAGATCGTCGACTGGTACATGGACGGGAAGATCGCGATCGACCCGATGATCACGCACACGCTCAAGCTCGAGGATATCAACAAGGGCTTTGACTTGATGCACTCGGGCGAGAGCATTCGCTCGGTCGTCATCTATTGATGAGCTGCCGCACTAACCCTCTCCGCACGGAAATTTGATGGAAGTCGTATCCGAGAACAAATCCCACGGCGGTCGGCAGCTGGTTGTCACGCACGGCTCGCTTGCGACCGGCACGGACATGACCTTCTCGATCTTCCTTCCGCCGCAGGCTGAAGACGGCGGGAAGCTGCCGGCCGTCTGGTATCTGTCGGGGCTCACCTGCACCCACGCCAATGTGACCGAGAAGGGTGAATATCGCGCCGCCTGCGCTGAGCTTGGGCTGATCTTCGTCGCGCCGGACACGAGTCCGCGCGGCGAAGGCGTTCCGACGGCGCCGGAGGGTGCGTGGGATTTCGGGCTCGGCGCGGGCTTCTACGTCGACGCGACGGAGCAACCATGGTCGGACCACTATCGCATGTGGACCTATGTCACCGAGGAGCTGCCGGCGCTCGTTGCCAGTGAGTTTCCGATCGACGAGGGGCGGCAAGGAATCACCGGCCATTCTATGGGCGGGCACGGCGCGCTGACGATCGCTCTCAATCATCCGGATCGATTTCGCAGCGTTTCGGCCTTCGCGCCGATCGTTGCGCCAAGCCAGGTGCCGTGGGGCCAGAAGGCGCTCGGCGGCTATCTCGGAACGGACCCGTCCGCCTGGCGAAAGCATGACGCCGTCGCATTGATCGAAGAGGGCGCGCGGGTCGATGAGCTTCTGGTCGATGTCGGCGACGCAGACCCGTTCATCGAAAAGGAGTTGCGGCCGGACCTTCTCGAACGAGCATGCGCCGATGCCGGCATGGCGCTGACCCTGCGCCGGCAACCGGGCTACGATCACAGTTACTATTTCATTTCGACTTTCATGGCCGAGCATTTGCGCTGGCACGCGCGGAGATTGGGAAAGGGCTAAGAGATGACGCTGAGCCGCCGCGAGTTCATTCAAACTGCGGCGGCGATAGGCGCCTCGCTTGCATGGGGCGGTGCCGCACGCGCGTCACGCAGCAACTGGCACGAGACTCGGAACCTGTATCCCGAAGGCGTCGCCTCGGGCGATCCGGATGCCCATAGCGTCATCCTCTGGACTCGGCGTCCGTTCGATCGGGGTAAGCGGCACGTCCTCACGGTCGAGGTCGCGGAGGACCAGGCCTTCCGCCGGGTCGTGGCGCACGCATCTGCGCCAGTCTCTGCTGCGGCCGACTGGACCACTCGGGTCCTCGTCGGAGGCCTCAAGCCGGCACAGGTTTATTGGTACCGTTTCACTGACGGAGATGGGAACGGCAGCCGCATCGGCCGAACGATTACGGCGCCGCTCGACAGCGATCCGCGCCCGGTCAATTTCGCGTTTGTCAGCTGTCAAAGCGTCAATGAGGGCAAGCTCAACGGCTATCGCCGAATGATCTTCGAAGACGAGCGCGCCACGCCCGCCGATCAACTCGGTTTCGTGCTGCACCTCGGCGATTTCATCTACGAGGTCGTCGAATATCCCGAAGAGGTTCCGACGCGCTACGATCGCACCGTCTACGAGGTCGCGCGGATTCCGGATGGCGGCAAGAACGGCAAGCTCCACTATCCGCTGACCGTCGACGGCTATCGCGCCGTCTACCGCGGCTATTTGGCGGATCCCGATTTGCAGGACGCACGTGCGCGCTGGCCGTTCGTCGCCATGTGGGACAATCACGAATTCTCGTGGCAGGGCTGGCAGAGCATATTGAAACCGGGCGACGACGGGCGCCCCGGCCAGTCCGTCAAAGTCGCGGCTAACCAGGCCTGGTTCGAATATCTGCCGGCACGAGTCACCAAACCGAGCGGGCCCTCGCTCGAGCGCTTCGATCCGCCGGCGGTCAACAACGTGCCGATCGACAAGTGGGACGACAATGGCCTCGGCGACGAGCCGAACAATCTGACTGCGATCCGCAGCCTCATCGGCTATCGAGCGCTCCGCTACGGCCGGCACCTCGACCTCATCGTCACCGATCAGCACAGCTATCGAAGCAAAGACCCGACCGATAACCCCGAGCTCGCGAAGCTTGGGGGCGACGATTTCATGGGAATGTTCCCCGAGGACGCGATGAAGGTCATCGACGGCGGCCGAGCATTCGACCGTGGCAACGCGCCCGCCGAGCTTCGATTCGGCGATGTACGAGTGGCGAACCCGCAAAAGGATGCGCCGGCGCAGACGATTCTCGGCGCCGAACAGAAAGCCTGGTTCAAGGATCGACTGCGCCGCTCCTCGGCGACTTGGAAAATCTGGGGCAATTCATTGGGGTGCCTCGACTGGCGCGCCGATCCGCAAAACCTCCCCCCTGGTCTCACCAAGCCTTGGCCGAGCGGCTATGCCAATCTCGGCGGCGGCGATCACGGCAGCGCTTACGTCGAGCGCAGCGAAATCTACGATCTCGTCCGCGACTTGAAGATCACCGGCTTTGCGATTGTTTCCGGCGATCGCCACAGTTTCTGGGCCGGCTATGCCGCGAAGGGCCTTCCGCCGGAAGCATTTGAACCGGTCGGGGTGAGCTTTGTCGGAGCCTCAATGGCCAGTCCCGGAGTGATCGAGGCGTACGAGCATCGCTTGCCCAAGGATCATCCGTTGCGCCCTTTGTTCCTCGCCGACAGGCCTGGCGCGGCCAAGCCGGACGCAACGTTCAACATGTTGCTGAAGCACGGAGTCCGCTCCTGCCTCGATTATGCGAAGGGCTTCGATCGTGCGCGCGCTCGAGCGCTATCGAACCCCGCACTTGCCCCGCATCTCGAGTTCGTCGATCTGGGTGGTCACGGCTATGCGAAAGTGCGGCTCACCGGAGATGAGATGCGGACGGAATTTGTTTGCATTCCGCGGCCGATCACGCGCAGCGACCGGCCCGACGGTGGGCCGCTGCGCTACCGCGTCGTTCACACTGCCCGCCTTTGGCAACCCGGAGAGCGACCGCGGCTCAAACAGGAGATCCTTGAGGGCGACCCGGGGCTCGCCATCTAGAACCGGAACACCGGGATGACCCAGGCCTGGCTTGGTGAGGCATTGTCGGTGGGGACTGCGCTCTCCTGCGGTCTGCTGATCGGAATCCAGCGCGGCTTCACCTTGCGCCAGGAGGGCGCCGGCTCGCGTGTGGCAGGAGTGCGGACGTTCACCCTGCTCGGCGTCGTCGCGGGTCTGGCCGGACTCATTGGGCGCTCGGGGCAGCAACTCACGGCCGGAGCATTGATTGCCGGAGCGGCTGCCGTTCTCGCCGTCGGCTACGCTCACCGGCCGGGGTTGGACGAACGTCCCGACGCGACGACGCCCGTGGCGGCGCTGGCGACGCTCGGCCTTGGCTTCGTCGCGGGGTTCGGCAGTCCTGCGCTGGCGATCGCGGGCGCAACAATCGTCACTCTTCTTCTCGCGCTCAAGGATGAGACTCATCATCTCATCGATCGCCTCGACGATCAGGACGTTAAGGCGCTTGCCCGATATGCCGTGATCGCCGGCGCGGTCCTCCCGTTCCTCCCCAACGGACAATATGGCCCGCTCGGCGCATGGAACCCGCAGAAGCTGTGGCTGGTGGTCGTGCTCGTCACCGGCTTTTCGTTCCTCGGCTATATCGCCAACCGGATCTTCGGCGAGCGGCATGGGACGATCGCCACAGCGCTGATCGGGGGCGCCTACAGCTCGACCGCAGTGACTCAGTCGCTAGCCCAACGCCTCGGAAGCGAGGAGCGGGGCGGCGCCGAACCCGCCGGAATCGCTCTCGCTTCAGCCGTGATGTACTTGCGAGTGCTGCTCCTCATCTGGGTGCTCGCGCCGCGTATCTTCGTGCCGTTCGCCCTCGTCATCGTTCCGGCGCTGGTGATCGCCTGGGCCGCGGGCTTCTGGCTTTATCGCAAGGCGCCGAAGGCGGACGCGCCGAGCCCACCGGGCAATCCGATCGCCCTGCTGCCGGCGCTCGGCTTCGTTGCCTTCGTCGCCGCGGCGGGTTTGGGCGCGGCCTGGGCCCAGGGGCGCTTCGGCGAAAGCGGCATCGCCGTGCTCCTCCTGATCACCGGCAGCATGGACGTCGACGTCGCCATTGTGACGCTCGGTACGCTCTCACCGGCCGCGATCTCGCCGCCGCTCGCCGCCATTGCTATCGCCGGGACGATCATCGTCAACATGGCGGTGAAGATCGGGATCACGCTCGTCTATGCACGGAGCAAGGGTTGGTCGGCGGCGATCGCGATGGCGGCAAGCGTTCTGGCGCTCGCTGTCTGCATCGTCCTTGCCTGGCTGCGGCTCTAACCGTGCTGCATTTGCAGATTCATCAGCTCGGGGCTGACGCCCATGTTGGCGTTCATGTGCCCCATGATCCAGATGGTGCCGATCATCACCAGGAAGACGATGAGCACGCCGAACGCTAGCGCCAGCACATTGTTGGCGTTGTCTGGCCCGCTAGTGATGTGGAGGAAGAAAACCAGGTGCACGCCCATCTGAGCGATGGCGAGGACGACCAGGCCCACCGCCACGCCCGGACCCCAGAGCACGGAAGTCGAAGCTACCCAGAATGACACGCCCGTGAGGAGCAGCGCCAGTCCCAGCCCAATGACGTAACTGAGCGATTCGCTCATGATGTTGCTGTGCGGCTCTCCGGGAGCAACGTCGAGCAGCTCGTTCTCTTCGTCGGTCATTGCAGTGTCCCGATCAGATAGACGATGGTGAAGATGGCGACCCAGATGATGTCGAGAGCGTGCCAGAAGATGCTGAGGCACAGCAGCCGCCGGATGATGTGCGGCTTGAACCCCTTCGCCCAAACCTGCGCCATCATCGTTCCGATCCACAGCAAGCCGGCGGTCACGTGGGCGCCATGGCAGCCGACGAGCGTGAAGAAGGACGACAGGAAGGCGCTGCGCTGCGGACCCGCGCCTTCGCGGATCATCGACGCGAATTCGTAAAGCTCGATGAGGAGGAAAACAAAGCCGAGCAGGCCGGTCAGGAACAACCAAATCTGAGTCCAGGCCAAGTGACGCCGCTTGGCCGCGATCATCGCCAACCCGCAGACGAAACTGGAGAGCAAAAGCGCGACGGTCTCGATTGCGACCAGGTCGCGGTGGAACAGCTGGTTCGTCGTTGGGCCGCCGTCGGTCGCGTGGACCAGCGACGCGTAGGTCGCGAACAGGGCCGAAAACAGGACCATGTCGGAAAGGACGAACAGCCAGAAGCCGTACGGAATGACTATGCTTTTGGATTCGGGACCGCGGTGACCGAGGCCCGTGTCCTCGGATCCGCCATGAGTCAGGCCGATGGTCACCGCTTCTGAGGTCATGTCGACTGGCTCAGGCGCTGGAGATGCTCCTTTCGGATCCGTCTCCGCTCGCGCTCCTCTTCGATCACCTCCTCGACCGGGATCTCATGTTCGTGCTCGTCGCGCCATGCGTACCAGACGAAGGTCGCGAAGGCGCCGACGAGGCCGAGGATGACGAGCCACCAGATGTACCAGATGAGCGCGAACCCGCAGATCGAGGCGAAGAAGGCGCAGATCACACCGGTGGGAGTGTTCACCGGCATTTCGATCGGCTTGTAGTCCGGTTCGTCGATCAGCTGATCCTCGCGGATCGCCGTCTGTTTGCGCGTCCAATAAGCTTCCTCGCCGTGAACGTCGGGGAGCACTGCAAAATTGTAATGGGGCGCTGGCGACAGGGTCAGCCATTCGAGAGTCCGCCCGTCCCAGGGGTCGCCCGTCACGTCCCGCCGCTGGTCGCGCGTGCGGATCGAATAATAGAGCTGGTAGAAGGTCAGAACGAGGGCCGCCAGGATGAACAGAGCACCGATCAGCGCCACAATCATCCAGGGATGCCAGGTCGGATCGTCGTAATGCTGCATCCGCCGCGTCGCACCCATCAGGCCGAGGACGTACAGCGGCATGAAGGCGAGATAGAAGCCGATGAACCAGCACCAGAAGACCGCCTTGCCGATCCGCTCATCCAGAGTGAAACCGAACGCCTTTGGGAACCAGTAGGTGTAGCCGGCCATCACTCCGAACACGACCGCACCGATGATCACGTTATGGAAATGCGCGACCAGGAACAGGCTGTTGTGCAGCACGAAGTCCGCCGGCGGAATCGCCAGGAGGACGCCGGTTAGCCCGCCAATTGCGAAGGTGATGATGAAGCCGATCGCATAATGCATCGCGACGCTGAATCGCACGCGCCCACCGTACATGGTGAAGAGCCAGTTGAAGATCTTCACGCCCGTCGGGACGGCGATGACCATGCTGGCAATGCCAAAAACGGCATTGACGTCGGCGCCGGCGCCCATGGTGAAGAAATGGTGCAGCCAGACCATGAAGGAGATGATGCAGATCGCGAGCGTCGCGAAAACCATCGAGCGGTAACCGAAGAGCGGCTTGCCCGAGAAGGTCGATACGACTTCGGAGAAGACTCCGAACGCAGGCAGGACGAGGATGTAGACCTCGGGATGCCCCCAAACCCAGATCAGGTTCATGTAGAGCATCGAGTTGCCGCCGCCGTCGTTGGTGAAGAAATGGAAGCCGAGGTAGCGGTCCAGCATCAGCAGCGCCAAAGTGACCGTGAGCACCGGGAAAGCGGCAATGATCAGCAAGTTTGCTGCGAGCGAAGTCCAGCAGAAGACCGGCATGCGCAAATAGCTCATCCCGGGCGCGCGGATTTTGAGGATGGTCGTGACGAAATTGACTCCGGTGAGCACCGTTCCGACGCCGGAGATCTGTAGCGCGACAAGGTAATAATCGACCCCGACGCCGGGCGAGAAGGCCTTCTCGCTCAAGGGCGGGAACCCAAGCCAGCCGGTGCGAGCGAACTCGCCGATGAAGAGGCTGAGGTTGACGAGGAGCGCGCCGGACGCGGTCAGCCAGAAGCTGACATTGTTCATCGTCGGAAAGGCGACGTCGCGAACGCCGAGCTGCAGCGGTACGGCGAAGTTCATCAGACCGATGACGAAGGGCATGGCCATGAAGAAGATCATGATCGTGCCGTGCGCCGAGAAAATCTGGTCGTAATGCTCGGGCGGCAGATAGCCTTGCGATTGGCCCACCGCCATCGCCTGCTGCGCGCGCATCATGATGGCGTCGATGAAGCCGCGCACGAGCATCACCAAGGCGAGGATCACGTACATGATGCCGATTTTCTTGTGATCGGTCGACGTGACCCATTGGCCCCACAGATAAGGCCAATGGCCCTTGATCGTAAGCCAAGCGAGAACGGCGAGGACCGCCAGCAGGACGACCGCGGAGCTGATCAGCGGGATCGGCTGGTCGAACGGGATCGCGTCCCAGCTGAGCTTGCCGAAGAAATTCATGCGCCCGCTCCCGGCCGCTGCTGATCGTGTGGCGGCATTTGGGACGGTGCGCCGTTCATGACGATCGCGTCGAACAAGCCCGGCGCAACGGCGCCGTAGGTGATCGGCTTCACATAGCTGCTCGGCTTGGCGAGCTCGGCATAGGTCCGGCCATCAAGCGCCGGACCCGAGCCCCGGGCGCTCTGCGCCCATGCCGCAAATTGCCGCGGCGGCACGACATGAGCCTTGAAGCGCATACCGGAGAAGCCGTCGCCGCTGTAGTGGGACGACAGCCCGTCATACACCCCCGCGCGATCGGCCTGCAGATGCAGCCGGGTCGTCATTCGCGGCATGGTGTAAATCATCGAGCCGAATTGCGGGACGAAGAAGCTGTTCCACACCGTCGCCGACGTCAGCCGATAGCTGACGGGTACGCCCGCGGGGACGACCAGCTGGTTGACGGTCGCTATCCCCTGGTCGGGGTAGATGAACAGCCACTTCCAATCGAGCGAGACCACTTCGACGTTGATCGGTTTCGCCGGCGATTCTAGCGGTTTGCTCGGCTCGAGATTGTGGCTGCCGATCCAGGCTATGCCTCCGAGCAGCATGATCGTCAGTGCAGGGACCGACCAGACGACGAGCTCGATCGCGCCCGAATATTCCCACTCCGGTCGGTATTCGGCTTTCTTGTTGCCGCGGCGGAACCACCAGGCGAAAGCGATCGTCGCGATGATCACCGGAATGACGATCGCGAGCATGATCGCGGTCGAATTTATGAGGATCAGTTTCTCGGCATGGCCGACTGGACCCACCGGATCGAGCAGTCCGCGGTTGCATCCGGTGATCGGCAAGCTCGCGCCCGCGACCCATAAACTCGCGCGCCGCATCGATCCCAAACGGAACCGGTCGCGCTTTGCATCGCCATGACGTCTAGGTGAGTCCACGACCCCCCGTCGAATTGAACGCCAGATTTCAGGCCAAGACGAACGCAGACAAGGCCAAGTTCCGTACCCTCCACGAACCAGGACGTTCCTGGTGACCCCAACGGGACTCGAACCCGTGTTTTCGCCGTGAAAGGGCGACGTCCTAGACCGCTAGACGATGGGGCCGTGGAAGGCGGCTCGCCGGTTAGGGGAGGGGGCGTCGTCGGTCAAGCAAGCGCGGCGTCCTCGACATGCATTTCCGCCGCATTTCCACCGTTCCACTCGTCGCGCTTGATCGTGCCCGCCAGCCACCAGCGCACATCGGCCGGCGAACCGAGCAGCGCTTGGCCAAGATCGGTTGCGGCACTTCGGAATGCAATCCATTTGAAGCTCTTGCCGTCGTCGCCGCATGCGATCCCGCGCACGTGGCCGTCACCGACGATTCCGGCCTTGAGGAGGCGCGCCGGTCCCGCCGCGACGTGCGGGCCCGGCCAGCCTGCGCCATAAGGGCCTGCCGCGTCGAGGGCATCGCACAAAGGCGCGGCGACGCCGCCCGGTGCGAGCAATGCATCAAGCAACAGCGCGCGGTCGCCGCTTGCCTTTTCGACATCAGCGGCCAGACGCTCATTGATGAACTCGCGAAAGGGTTCCAGTCCGCCGGGTGGCAGAGTCAGCCCGGCCGCCATGGCGTGGCCGCCGCCGGCAATCAGCAGACCGCTCTCCTTCGCCGCCAGGACCGCGGCGCCGAGGTCCACGCCTGAAATCGAACGGCCCGAGCCCTTGCCGCTGCCGTCCTCGCATTCAGCGATGACGATTACCGGGCGCCGGAACCGTTCCTTCAGTCGCCCCGCGACGATTCCGATCACGCCCTGGTGCCAACCGCCGCTCATCACCGTGAGCACGGCCGCACCATTGAGCTTGGCTGCCTGGGCCTCCGCCTGTTCGCACACCAGCAACTCGATCGCGCGGCGATCTTCATTCAGGCGGTCGAGTTCCGCCGCGATCTGCCGCGCTTCTTCGGGATCGGTGCAGGTGAGAAGGCGGACGCCGAGATCCGACTTGCCGACGCGTCCTCCAGCGTTGATCCGCGGTCCCAGGGCGAAGCCGAGGTCGCGGCATGACGGCGGCTTCACCAGCCGCGCTGCTTCGCCGAGCGCGGCAAGGCCGACATTCTGGCCTGAGGCCATGACCTTCAGGCCCTGGGTCACGAAGGCGCGGTTCAGCGATTTCAGCCGTGCAACGTCGGCGACAGTCCCCAAGGCCACGAGGTCGAGCAGATCGAGGACCTTCGGCTCCGCGAGCGTCTTGAAGTGGCCGCGGCTGCGCAGCTCCCGTAGCAGCGCGACGCCAAGCAGGAACGCCATTCCAACCGCGGCAAGGTGTCCATGCGCAGCGCCGTCTTCGCTTTCGTCCAGGCGGTTGGGATTGATCAGCGCGTAAGCGACGGGAAGCTGGCTCGCGCATTGGTGGTGATCGACGACGATTACGTCCAGACCCGGCGCCGCGTGCCTCCGCCAGGGCATCGAATGCCTGGGCCCCGCAATCGACGGTGATCGCGAGGCTGGCGCCGCGTCTCTTCAATTCGACGAGCGCCGCTCCCGATGGGCCGTACCCCTCCATCAGCCGATCGGGAATATAGACCATCGGCTCGGCGCCGAGCCGCCGAAGCAGCAGCACCAGCAAGGCCGCGCTGGTCGCTCCATCGACGTCATAATCGCCGAAGATCGCGACGGTCTCGCCGTTCTGCACGGCGTCGGCGAGCCGCTGCGCACCCTTGTCCATATCCTTGAAACTGGAAGGATCGGGCAGGAAGTCGCGGATCTTCGGGTCGCGGTGGCGGGCAAGGTCCTCGCGCGCTACGCCGCGGGCGAGGAGCAGCTCGTCGGCCAGCTCGTCCATGCCGAGCCCCGGCTCCGCCGGCCGCCGCCAGCGCCACGGCTGCCCGGCAACCGACTTCTCCACCCCCAACGCGAATGTCATATCGCGGTGTCTAACAGGTCTGCACGCAATTGACGCGCCCCCGCGCTGGGGATTGCGGGGATTATATGACCACTGACGCCGCTCCCGCCTGCCACGCCGAAGCGGAGTGACGCAATCCCGAACCAGCGCCCGACAAAATTCTCGGCGAGGTCGATGCTTTGGACTTTGGCGAACGGCAGGATCACCAGCCGCCGTCGCCACCAGCCCGTGTGCATCAGCAGCCGGTCGCCGTCGAGCGCATAGCCCGTGCGCCGCCATGCGAGCCAACGGAAGGCCAGCACGAGCAGCAAACCGGCCGCATAGGCCGCGCCCAATCCCCAGGAGAATGCCGCCTGAATGAGGGCAACGAGGAAAAGCGGCGCAAGCGCGACCGCGAGGCTCCAGAAATAGGAGCCGGACACGCGAGTCCAGCCAATGGTCGGTGGCAAGGGTCGCCAGGCCAGTTGGCTGATGATCATCCCCATTTCCTCATCGTTCGCCAGCGGCGCGAGCACATGATCGCCGCGCCCGCCCTCGTCGCGGGCGAGGCTCTGCAGCATGAGCACGCTCCAGCCGAAGGCGTCGCGCAGCGGTCCCGACCGCAGGATCACGGCCTGCGCGCGTGCGACCGGCAGCGTCACGTCGGTGCGAGTCAGCAAACCACGACGGCGACGCAGCCCCGCTCCGGTGCGATCGAGGCGGAAACCATAGTCACGCAGCAATGTCCGCGTGATGCCGGTGAGTAACCCCAGAAGAAGCAACAGCAACACACCCGCCGCCGCGGCGCTCAATCGATGCTGCAGCACATAGTTGGCGAGCGGAGACCCGGCACTCAGCACGCGTTCCCAGAAGCGGCGGCTGAACGGGTCGAAGCCCAGCACGTCGCCGAAGGTCTGGGTGAGGCCGAACAGGCCCGCGAACACCGCGAGCGAGAAGTTGAACGTGCCGGCGATCAACAGGCGAGAAAAGCTCATGGAATAAACTGGAGACCTATTCTCGTCCGGAGCGGCTACCGGAATTGAACCAGCCGATCTGTGCGACCGAATCAGCGCGCGGATTTCCTGTGCACGGTCGAGCGTGATCGCCTGGATCACTCCTTCGTCCTCACGGGCCCCAGCCGAACCGCCGGTCTCGAACTTGACCTGCGCGAGGCCGAACATCCGCGCGAGAGGGCCTTGCGTGATGTCGACGTCCTGGATGCGGTCGAACGGAATCGACCGGTGCGTGCGGCTCAAGATCCCGCTGTCGATGCGGATCTCGCTTTGCCCAACGCGATACTCGAAGCGGGTCCAGTAAAGGACGAGGCCGACGATGACGAAGACCAGGAGCAGGATCGCACCGATCATCGCCATCGTCGCCCGCCCCGACACGGCGAGATAGGCAACCGCCGCATAGCCGCCCGCAAACCCGCGGAGCGATCCACCCAGACCGCTCAGTAGGAACAGCGGATGGAGGCGTTCGGGCGCTCCGACCGCTTGGTCGTCAGGCGAAGTCGGTTCGGACATGCTCGCGGATGATGTCGCGGATTGCGGCAGCGCGCTGCGGCGCGAGGCCGGGCACGGTCACAGTGCTGTTGTGCGTTCCCGCGGTGTGGACGACGAGGCTCGCCGTACCGAACATTTTGTCGAGGGGCCCGCGGACTACGTCGAGGTGCTGCACGCGGACGAGGGGCACAACCGTGTCGACGTGGAACAGCCAGCCGCGCATCACCTGTAGCAGCTGCCCGGTCAGCCGATAGCGCAGGCGGCGATAGATTCGTTGCGGCGCGACCGTCGCGACCAGGATGCCGATGGCCAGAAACACGAGCGGTAGCCACACGCCGAAGCCCGTGGCGGCCAGCAACGCCCGATCGAGGATCAGCCCGACAACCACCAGGAACAGCCAGGCAATGGCGAGCCGCACGCGCAGTACGTTCCTGTATCCCGGCTCCACGGGTTGGAGCGGCGGATCGGCATCCATCAGGCGAGCCGGTGGTGCTCGGTGGCCACGCGGCGCACCGTTCCGGTGCTGGCGCGCATGACGATGCTTTCCGTCGTCACGCAGTTGCGCGCGCGATGCACGCCCTTCAGCAGCGATCCATCGGTGACGCCGGTCGCGGCGAAGATGCAGTCGCCCTTCGCCATATCCTCCAGGCCGTAAATGCGGTCGAGGTCCTCGACTCCCCAGCGATGCGCCCGCGCCACCTCGTCGTCATTGCGGAACACGAGCTTGCCCTGCATCTGCCCGCCCACGCAGCGGAGCGCCGCCGCGGCGAGCACGCCTTCCGGAGCGCCGCCCGTGCCGATGTAGAGGTCGATGCCGGTGTCAGGGTCCGTTGTCGCGATCACCCCGGCGACATCGCCGTCGGGAATCAGCCGGATCCCGCAGCCAAGCTCACGCAGCTGGCGAATAATCTCCTCGTGCCGCGGCCGATCGAGCACGCAGGCGATGATCTCGGCCGGTTCGACACCCTTGGCGGCCGCAATCGAACGGACATTGTCAGCGGGCGATTTGGCAAGATCGATCGTGCCTTCGGAATAGCCAGGTCCGATGGCCAGCTTTTCCATGTAGACGTCGGGCGCGTGCAGGAGGCAGCCCTCCTCGGCAATCGCTAGAACTGCCAGCGCATTCGGTCCGGCCTTCGCCGTGATGGTCGTGCCCTCCAGCGGATCGAGAGCAATATCGATGCTCGGACCGCTTCCCTGCGCGGAGCCGACCTTCTCGCCGATGTAGAGCATTGGCGCCTCGTCACGCTCGCCTTCGCCAATGACCACCGTCCCGTCGAGCGGAAGCTCGTTCAACGCCTCGCGCATGGCCTCAACGGCGGCGGCGTCAGCGGCTTTCTCATCGCCGCGACCGATCATCCTCGATGCGGAGATGGCGGCCGCCTCGGTGACCCGCACCATTTCGAGCACGAGGACCCGGTCGAGGACATGAGAGGCGGCGGGGCCGGTGCGCAGCATGAAATTACTCCTTGTGGTGGGGCCGGCGATAGGAGGGCTACTCGCCTTCGTCCACCTTGTGCTGCAGCAGCTCCGATCTGACGCGCACGGACCGTGCGCCTAGCCGCGTTTCGAGTAGGAAAACCGCGAAACCCGCTCCGATCGTCACCATTGACGCAATGAACAGCAACGCGATCGCGTTGCCAAAATGCGTGCGCGTGAGGCTGGCGGCAAACAATAACGAGACAACGAGACAGATGAGCAGCGCCGAAAGCACCGACAGTGCCGTCGCCCAACTCACCAAGGCCATGCGCCTGTCAAGGATCCTGAGCTCTCCGATCCAGCGATCATGCTCGGCTCCGCGACTGGTGAGGAGAAGCGGCTCAACCTCCCGCGAGCGGTCGACGATTCTCGACAAGCGCGACGCGCAGACGTTGAGGAACGCGCCGATGCCGCTGAGGAGGAACACCGGCGCAACCGCCAGGCGCACGATTTCGGCGACGGTTGTGACGGAAAGGCTGGGCGAGCTCTCGAACATCCGCGCCCCCTATGCACCAGGGTCGCCCGGGAGTTCCAGCGGGTCGCTTCAGGCGCTGGACTCGCGTTCGCAGCTTGCGACTTCCAGGAGCAACGTGCCGGTGACGACAAAGCTTGCCGCCAGAACCCACGAAAAGCTCGCGATCAGCGGCGTCGTCGGGCCGAACAGGTTGATGACGATCGTAGCGATGGACAGGCCGGTGATCAGTAGCATCGCAAGCAGAAAATCCATGCCCGCGGACAAGGCCATCCAACTGCGGACGCTGCCGACCGAACGGCCACCGCCGAACGCGAGGAGCAGGCTGCGAACTAGCAACCAGCCGATCACAAAGGTCACGGTCGGCGTGAAACGCAGTGTTGGGTTGACGATGAACAAAACGCCGGTGAGCGCAGTGACTGCGCCCGCCGCCATGGCGAAATTCTTCACTTGGCGCCGGAGCGATCCCGCGAACAACTCTAGGACTCCGGCGACAAATAGCAGGCAGCCGATGACAAGGGATCCAGAGACGCGGTCAGCGGCGGGTAGCAGCGCTGCGCCTGCGCCGAGCAGAATGATAGCGACCCCCGCGGTCGCGATCAACGCGGCGCGCGTGCGGTCGGACATCTCGCTGTCGGTCTGTGTGGCCATGCCTTCAGCCGCTCATTCCCGAACTGCGAACCACGAGAACCGGTTGCGGTTCCATTGCTCTTGCTGCCGATCAAGGCGCGATGACCCTCAGTGCTCGCTTACGGATCGCATAGTCGAGCGGGGGTTGCGCGCTTACGATCTCGCCGTCGAGGGACACCGATATATGCCCGCGCCGACTGCCGACGCGCAGTCGCTCGACATGGGTGAGCTCCTCCATGTCGTCCGGCCGGGTTCGATTGAACAAGGCGCGAAGGCTCGCCGCGATGAACCCGAGGCGAGTCTTCTTGCGCATTACGAACACGCTGATCTTGCCGTCCTCCAGGCTTTCGCGCCGTCCCGGGGCTGCCGATGTCGGTGCGATATTCGTTGTTGCCGACGAACAGCAGCGGCGTGTCGACCCGCTCCTTCTCATCGTTCACGGTGAGCGTCAGCCGCTGGTGATTGAAGCGAGCCAGCGTGCGCACCGACGCGACCAGCATCGCCAGTTTCTTGCTTCGCCCGAGCCGCCTGCGCTGCAAGTCGCGGTCGATCACCATGAGGGGGTATAGACCAATCGCACTGTTGTTGATGAAGACTTGACCGTTCATTTCGGCGACGTCGACCTGCCGCTGCGTGCCGGTCGCAATCAGCTTCGCCGCATCCTCGAGGTCCGCGGGTACGCCGAGATCGCGCGCGAAATGGTTGAGCGTTCCGAGCGGCAAGATGCCAAGCGCAGTGTTGCTTCCAACAAGCGCTGAGGCCGCCGCGCTTATCGTGCCGTCGCCTCCGCCGACGATCAGCAACGGATCGCCGCGCTCGACGAGGGCGCGGCAGCGCTCCTCATATTCACGGCCGTCGATCAGCTCGACTTCCGCGGCGACGCCGGCTGACTCGAGCGCGGCCGCGACTTTCCGGTCGATCTCCGAGTCGCGCTCGACGGCGCCGCCTCCACGATTGATGAGAACGACCGCGCTGCTCACGCGGCGTTCAACTGTTCAATCGGCCGGTCCGATCCGGAACGCGCAAAGCTTGTTGCCGTCGAGGTCGCGGAAATAGGCGCCGTAGAAGGCTTGGTCGCCTTCCTCGCCGCGAACGCCGGGAGGGCCCTCGTCAGTCCCGCCAAGCTCGATCGCCTTGGAATAAAGCGCGTCGACCTTGTCGCGGCTGTCGCAGACGATCGCCGCCATATTGCCGTTGCCTGCCGCCGCCGAATCGCCGTTGTAGGGCTTGCAGACGGCCAGGCCCGGCCGGCCCAGGCTGGTGCCGTACATTGTGAAATTGTCGCCGAACTCCATGATCCGCGATGCGCCGACTGCCGGCATCAACGCGTCGTAGAAGGCTCGGGACTTGTCGAGGTCGTTGGACCCGACGGTGACGTATCCGATCATCTTATCCTCCGCGCTTGGCGTTGATTTCGTCTCCGCTGCATGCGCCGATGCGACGCGACTCCGAGTGTGAGCGCATCTTCATCCCGCCTTCGGGGCCGCCGCTCATATTCATCGCCATCGTGGCTTCATAGCTGTCCCGCGAATAAGTGCCGTTGATGGCCATGGTCATCGTTCCCGACGGCTTCGCGTCGCAGCGAAGAGCCGCGTCGATCTTCCCGCCGGACATGGTGAAATGGTCGTAACGGCAGTTGTTGCTCTTGCCGGCGAAGAAGTCTTCTTTCGGCCGCTTCACGTCCGCCTCGGTGAGGCACGTGTCGTAGCTGTGCTCCTGCATTTTCGCCATGCTCTGCTTCATCTGCTGAGCGACCTGCGGCGGCAAACCTGGAACATCGATGTCCAGCACGCTGATCTTGGTCTGCCATTTGCCGGGTTCGATCAGCGTATCGCTTCCGGCCGCTTCACGCACTTTCTCCGCAACCTCGCCCACGGAGGCATTCTTGACGTTGACGTCAGGGCCCTTGTTGCACGCGGCGATCGGCAATGCGCACGCGATCAGAATGGCGGCATGTTTCATATGAGACTCCCCTGTTCAGCTCCAAATGTGCACCAACTCCGTAGTGTTCGGAAGCGCGTCTATTGCTCCGTGGACGAGCACGATCAGCAGCAAGCTGCGCGAGCGCGCCCACAGCAATCCCAGGGCAATCGACAGCGGCGACAAGGTCGCGATGGTGAAAGCCGCGACCTGAATCGGGTCGGTCGACCAGCCGTCGACTTCGGCGTTGCCACGCAGATAGAGCCCCGGCCAATGCGACAGCGCAAACAGCACCGAGGTAGCGACGATCGCCGCCGCGGGCGATTTGAGCCACGCGGTCAGGCGCGACTGCAGGCAAGCGCGGAAGAGGAATTCCTCGCACAGACCCGCTTCGACCGAGTTCCAGGCCCAGGCGGCAAGCACCCAGAAGATCGCCGCGATCGGGGCCAGGCCGAGCGCTCCAATCTGCTTCAATGACGGGCTGACGACCGCAAGCAGGGCGAACATCAGGGCACAGAGCACGATCAGCGTCGTCCAGAAGCCGCGCCGTTTGACTCCGCTGTCGAACAGCGGCCGCACCGCGCCCCCGAGCGCAAGGATGATCGCCGCCGGAGCGACGACATGGATCAGCAGCTTGTAACCGACGACGGCGAGCTCCTGCTCCTTTCCGGGCGGGATCGCGTGGCGAACGGTTCCCAGCCAAATACCGATCAGGAGCACGGCATAGATGACGAGGTAGGCCAGAAGCCCGACGGATTCCCGCTGCGGGTGGGCGACCGGTACGGCGGGCGCATTCATCTTTCGTGTCAGGAACCAGATGAGGCCTCCGAGAATGAGGCCGAAGATCACCAGGGAAGCGATCGGGAAGGTCCAGTCCGCGCCGCGCACCGCGAGATAAGCGACTGCAACACCCCAAATGAGGAGGTAGAGGAGGACCGCACGGCCCCCGCTACGGCTGAACAAGTCGGATCGAGTCATGAGCGCCCCCCAAGGTCGCCCTACGACGCTACGGCTGTTTCAGCAAACGCATGAAGGCAAGCGTTTGCTGTGCGACGCGCACGAAATTCGTTGGTCGCCGGTGATCTAGGCGAGATTGCTGGCCATGCCGAATTGGGCCGACATGGCCAGTCCGGTCCTCGCGCTTCTTAGGAGAGGCTTCGACTGTTTAAATAGGACTCAGCTCTTACTGGTGCAGCTGTCGCCGATCCGCTTTCCAGTTACCCGCATCACCGTGGTTAAATTGCCGCCGAGGCCCAGAGCTGCAGGCGCGGGCACGGTCGCCGTGATATCCATGCTTACAGCGTCGGCGCCATACGTGCCCGCTAACGTCATTGGAGTTTTCGTGCTCTGCTCGCCGCAAGTGGCTGACCCCGAGAGTTTGCCATCTTTCATGGTGATGTTTAGCTGGCACGACTTGTTCTGTTCGCCTCCCAACATCCAATCGGCGGATTTTGCGTCTTGCTCCGTGACGCAGTGTTTCTCGGCTTTCGGATTCGCGGGTCCGGTCAAGAACTGCTTTTTCATGGCATCCGTCATACCCGGCGCGTCGATGGACACGGCCTTCATGGCCATCTCCCACTCACCGGCTTTTGGCAGCACGTCGGCGGCGGCTTGTTTTTGTTGAGATGCGTTTCCGTCTTCTTGGCGATCACCCGCACCACAAGCCGCGATCAAAATCAGAGGCGCTAACGCTGGGATAGTAGAAATTCTCATAATGACCTTCTGCTTGGCGGAAAGTATTCGCCATTGCATAGAGAACCGATCGACAAAATGCGCAGATTGCCGAATTTGCATGGCAAATTGTTGGCGCGCTCGGCAGAACGTCTGGCGGAGCCATTGCAGCACGGTTTATGGGCTAGGCGATGGTTTAACACTTTGTCCGCCGGGCATTCGCTTCGATCAGTCTACGGATTCCACGACCTGATGCGGCCGCAATCGCGCAAGTCCGATCAGCAAATTCCACCCTACGTGCATCACAATGGCCGGCAACAGGCTTCCGCTCGCGAGCGTTGCGATCGAAAAGATCATGCCGACGAAACCGGCGGACATTGCGAACGTGAATCCGCGATTGAAGTGCATCAGACCGAATAAGAGATTGAGTGCGAAGATGCTGTACAGGTCGGCGTTTAGGACGTGACCGACCCGGTACAATTCGTTTTGTAACCATCCGCGGAAAAAGAGTTCTTCAAGTAAGGCGATCAGCGCTGTCGTGGCGATTCCCAGTGAGTTCGGGAGGAGCTGCGGTGCGTTTGTCTGGTCGATCGCCAACCGAAAGAGGCCCAGATGATATGCTGCATGGCCGATCCAGACGACGGTCATGCCCCAGGCAACCAGGATCCCAAGCGAGCTTTCAGGCCGATAGGCGGGAGCGCCGTAGCCGTCCCAGACGTACACCGCGCAAATAAAGGCCAGAATTCCGTTCAGTCCCCACGAGCGGCGGGGATCGTGAACGTGTTCCAAATCCTTGAATGCCAGCAGGATGATCCCGCCGGCCACAACCGCAACGTTGGCGAGGAAATCCGACGCAAGCGTGTCGGTCATCGAAGCTGGACGCCGTCTTCGGCAAGAAAGTCGAGCAAAGCTTGCTCCAGCGGATCGCGGGCGCCGTCTGCATCCAGCAGAGACTTAAGCCATTCCAATTCCGCGGGAGTCACTTCCGCGTCGCGGGAGACGGCTCTGCCATGCTCGGCAATACGCGCTCGCTCGTCTTCCCCGAACAGGATCTCACGGATGGTCGCCGGGTTTCGTCCGATGCAATTCAAGACCTCGCGGAAAGGAGTGTGTTTCAGGGCCCGCGGGTCTTCCAGCCGCGTTTGTGAAGCACCGTCCAACGGAACCCAAGCCTGATGCGCCATTAGATAATTGGCGATCCCTTGAACGAACAGCCTCTTCCACTCGGGCGAGTTGTCGGCGTCGAGGGTCGCATCCTTGAGCCGGAACAACATTTCGGCTTCGCTTCTGCTGACCTTGGCGGGCCCGTCGCTCGCCGGAGCAAAGATCAGCCGACGCAACAGCCCGACTTCGGCATCGTCGATGCGGCCCGGTACGATGTCGCCGCCGCGACGGGTCGGCCCGGAGCCGGTGAGAACGATTTGCTGAATGGCAGTGAGCGCGAACCGCTTCAGGGATTCCGGCACGTAATCGGCACGCTCGAACAGTTTCACGATGAGCTCCAGCTCGGCGTAATTGTCGATGCGGCCGTCGCGGTTGAGGTGGAACATCAGCCAGTTCGCGTCGGCATCGGTCACATAGCCGCGCGGCTGGCCCCGTCCGATAAGATAATCGCACATCGCCTCGACGAAGAAGTCGCTCCAGCCGTTCGACGGAGTTGCGGCGTCATTGAGGTCGAAGAGCTGCGAAGCCTCGTCCGGCGATATGGACCCGTCGGCCCAGACATATCGTCGCAGCTTCAAAACTTCTTCGTCGGAAATCGGCTTGCGCTCGGGGGTGTTTGCCATTGCATTTTGTTGGCACGAGCCGTTGTTCGACGAGCCGCCTTATCGGCTAGCTCAGCAGCCACTTGCATGAATTGGCGACGTTTCTGCAGCGTTCGGCGCGGGCGATCTGCGTCGCTCAGCAGTCGCCGATGCGTTTCCCTTCAATCGTCATGTCGACCGCCCCACGCTCGCCGTCGGGAGTGTCGATTATGAGATTGAGGCTGAGCCGCAGGCTTTCGGGCTTCACCTTGCCCGTGATTTCGCCAACCATCATGTCTTCGGGGCTTGGACACTTGAGCGTTGCGTTGATCTTCCCATGGCTCATGGAGAAGTGTTCGTAAGAGCAGTTGCCGCGCGCCTCGGTGAAGAACTCCTGCGGCGGCTTATCCACCTGGTCCGGCTTCAAACAGGTGCTGTACGTCCGGGGCACCCACTGGGCCTTCACAAGCTCAACTACTTGGGGGGGAAGCCCATCCATGGAATCGATTGAACCGCTCAGTTCCCAAAGGCCGGGTCCCATGGCGTCAGTCCGCTTTGGGGCGTCGTGAGACGATCCGCAGGCGGCGAGCGACACGGTCGCAATAATTGCCCCAAGCCGGACCGACGCTTTGTTCCAATATATCAATGACGCCATCCGCGATGCTCCGGCGCAATAGTAGGCGAGCCCGGTCAGCTGACGGCCTCCGTAACCTGCGTTTCCACCGGTCACCGGGATCGACTGGCGACCGTTGTGTAGGCTTGGGCGGGAGCATTCGGCTCTCGCCTCGTTGAACCTCGGCGTTCGAGCGGCCATTTGTCATTGGATGGCGATTCAAATCCGAACTTCGCTGGCCGAACCGGAAACCGCGGAGACGTTCGTCCCGCACAAGCCGGCGCGGCCCGATAAGGCCGAGGGCGGGCGGCCTTTCAAGCTTGTCGCCGATTACGAGCCCGCGGGCGACCAGCCGCAGGCGATCGCGGAGCTGGTCGAGGCGGCCGGTAACGGCGAGGTGAGCCAGGTCCTCCTGGGAGTCACCGGATCGGGCAAGACCTTCACCATGGCCAAGGTCATCGAGACTTTGCAACGGCCTTCACTCGTGATCGCCCCAAACAAGATCCTCGCCGCCCAGCTCTACGGCGAGTTCAAGTCCTTCTTCCCCGACAATGCCGTCGAGTTCTTCGTCAGCTATTATGATTACTACCAACCCGAGGCCTATGTGCCGCGCACTGACACCTACATCGAGAAGGAGTCGAGCGTGAACGAGGCGATCGACCGGATGCGCCATTCGGCGACCCGGTCGCTCCTGGAACGCGACGACGTGATCATCGTCGCTTCAGTCTCGTGCCTCTACGGAATTGGGTCGGTCGAGACCTATTCGGCGATGACCTTCAGCCTGAAGAAGGGAGCGTTCGAGGACCAACGCGAGGTCATTCGAAAGCTCGTGGCGCTTCAATATCGTCGCAACGACCAGGCGTTCGCGCGCGGCAATTTCCGAGTGCGCGGGGACAACCTGGAGATATTCCCCTCTCACTATGAGGACATGGCGTGGCGCGTTTCGTTCTTCGGCGACGAGATCGAGGGGATCAGCGAGTTCGATCCGCTCACGGGCAAGACGATCGCGTCGCTCGAGAGCATCAAGGTCTATGCCAACTCGCACTATGTGACTCCTGGGCCGACGCTCAAGCAGGCGATGGAGGCGATCAAGCACGAGCTCGCCGAGCGGCTCAAGGAACTCACCGCGGAGGGGCGGCTGCTCGAGGCGCAAAGGCTCGAGCAGCGCACTAACTTCGATCTCGAGATGATCGCCGCGACCGGCTCATGCGCGGGGATCGAGAATTACTCGCGCTTCCTGACTGGGCGCCTGCCCGGAGAGCCGCCGCCGACATTGTTCGAATATCTACCCGACAACTCCCTGCTGTTCGTCGATGAATCCCACCAGACGGTACCGCAGATCGGAGCGATGGCGCGCGGCGACCACCGGCGGAAGATCACACTCGCAGAATATGGCTTCCGCCTGCCGAGCTGCATCGACAACCGGCCGCTGCGCTTCAACGAATGGGAGGCGATGCGCCCGCAATCGGTGTTCCTCTCGGCGACTCCGGGACCGTGGGAGATGAACGAGACCGGCGGCGTATTCAGCGAGCAAGTGATCCGTCCGACCGGACTCATCGACCCGCCAGTCGAAATCAAGCCGGTCGAGGATCAGGTCGACGACCTGGTCCACGAAGCGAAGGAGACCGCCCGCAAGGGCTATCGAACGCTCGTCACGACACTGACCAAGCGAATGGCCGAGGACCTCACCGAATATCTTCATGAGGCGGGGTTGAAGGTCCGCTACATGCACTCCGACGTCGAAACATTGGAGCGCATCGAGCTGATCCGCGAGCTGAGGCTCGGAGTCTATGACGTGCTCGTCGGAATCAATTTGTTGCGCGAGGGGCTGGACATCCCCGAATGCGGGCTGGTCGCGATCCTCGATGCCGACAAGGAGGGATTCCTCCGCTCCGAGACATCGCTGATCCAGACGATCGGTCGCGCGGCGCGCAATGTCGAAGGACGTGTGATCCTCTATGCCGATACCATCACCGGCTCGATGGAGCGCGCGCTCAACGAGACCAACCGCCGACGCGAGAAGCAGCTCGCTTACAATGCCGAGCACGGAATCACTCCGGAAAGCGTCAAGCGTCAGATCGCCGACCTTCTCGCCGATGTCGCCGAGCGTGATCATGTCCTGGTCGACACTGGCGACGAGGAGCGCCCGGAGCTCGTTGGGCACAATCTCAAGGCCTACATCGGCGACCTCGAAGAGCGGATGCGCAAGGCTGCGGCCGACCTCGAATTCGAGGAAGCCGCGCGCCTACGCGACGAGATTCGCCGCCTCGAGGAAGACGACCTCGGCATTCCCCACGGCGATCGCGTCGCTCCGCGACCGCTTGGCCATTCCAGCGAGGGCAAGCCAGGAACGCGCAAGGGGCGCTTTGGCAAGCAGAGCAGAACGAGATTCGGGGGACGGCGAAGTTAAGGGTTTCCGATTTCCGAACCCTATTCTCGGCCCGTCGCCAGGTGGCGACGGGCCGACCTTCAGTTAGCGAAGCACTCCGTTCTTCGTCTCCCGCCAGGCATACCATGCCTGTGCGAGCCCAAGCAGGATAATGACCACCGGCATGTATTTCATCGCGCCGGCATTCATCTCAGGCGGCATGGGCGGGCCGAGATATTGGCCGCCGAAACTCAGCGCCATTCCAATCAGCGACGCCGCGAACGCGTAGAGCGCATAGCGGCTGCGCATCAGCAGAAGGATCGAGCCCAGCAGCGCCGCCCACACTCCGAGGCCCCAGCCGAACTTTCCATACAGCGGCATCGAATCCATGTAGGCCAGCACCCGATTGGCATCCATTCCCATCGAGCCGAGATAGTCCATGTTCCGCATGTGCGACATCACGTAGTCGTAAGCGCCAAAGCAGTTCCACAGCAGCGACAAGATTCCGACGATCCAAATGTGCGCGGGGGTCCGCGCAGACACGGCCTGTTGCATGTCTTTTCCCCTCCACTCCGCCGGTCAGAGCGGCGGCGTAACGAGTGGGCTCTCAAGGTGGCTCAAAGTCAAGCGATTGGGCCAGCCGGGTGATCAACTCACGTGGAGATCTTTCTTCAGGATCTTCTGCAGCGCGCCAGCGAGCGTATCCAGTTCGTAGGGCTTTTGAAGAACGGGAAAGCCGTGCGCTTTCACCGATTCCTCGCTGTATCCGGTGGTCAGCAGGATCGGCAATTCGGGGAATCGCAATCGCACTTTCTGGGCAAGCTCGATCCCGGTGATTCCGCCCGGCATGATGATGTCGGAAAAGATGACCTTGGGTTTCTCTTCGTTCGTAAGGTGCTCCAGCGCCTCTTTCGCGCTGTGCGCGACGACTGTCTCGAAGCCGAGCTCGTTCAACATACCCGCCGCGAGATCCGCGACCAGCTCGTCATCCTCGACGACGAGCACTCGGCCCAGCGCATGGACTCCGTTCACGCGCGCAACCGATCCGGTGCCACGAGTGGCGGGCAGGTAAAGGGTGAAGGTTGTGCCCTTGCCGAGTTCGGAATCCACCGTCACCGCGCCGCCCAGCTGCTTCGCAAAACCGAATACCTGGCTGAGGCCGAGGCCCGTCCCTTCGCCGAAATTCTTGGTCGTGAAAAAGGGTTCAAAGACGCGCTCTTTCGTTTCCCGCGTCATACCCGTGCCCGTATCCGAGAAGCTGAGCGCAACATGGTCGCCGCGAAGACCTTCGGGCCTTCCTTCCAGCGTCTGGTTGGTTGCGCTGATCTTCAGGATTCCTCCCTCCTTCATTGCGTCGCGGGCATTGAAGGCGAGGTTGAGCAGCGAGAGCTCCAGCGCACCAGCATCAGTATCGACGTTCCACAGCTGATCGGACGTCTCAATGATGACTTCGACATCGCTGCGCAGTGATGGCCGCAGAAGCGTCGTCGCATCACCCAGAAAGGCTTTCAGATCGAGAGACTTGATTTCAAGCGGCTGGGCCCGGGCAAAAGCGAGCAGTTGCTTGGTAAGACCGGCGCCTCGCTGCGCCGAGCTACGAATGCCGTCGAGCATGCGCTTCACCTTCTCGACGTCAGTAACGCTGCGCAGGGCAAGGTCGGAGGCGCCGAGGATCGCGGTCAGGAGATTGTTGAAATCGTGCGCGAGCCCGCCGGTCAGTTGGCCGAGCGCCTCCATCTTCTGGGCGCGGAACAATTGTTCGCGCGACTCCTCCAGCCGCAATTGAACCTCGCGCTTCTCGGTCATGTCGCGGGTGACCTTGGCGAAGCCGATCACCTTGCCGTCGTCGTCGTGGACAGCGTCGATCACGACGCTGGCCCAAAACCGCGTCCCATCCTTGCGGACCCGCCAGCCTTCGGCTTCGTAGCGGCCGGTGTTCCGCGCCGTCTCCAGTGCCTTTACCGGGACTCCGGCGTTTTGATCTTCGGACGTGTAGAAGCGGCTGAAATGCTGCCCGATGATCTCGTCGGGCCGATAACCCTTGATCCGTTCAGCGCCGGGATTCCAGTTCGTGACCCGCCCCTTGGGATCGAGCATGAAGATTGCATAATCGACGACCGACTGGACCAGCAGCCGAAACGCATCATCGTTCGTCGACGTCCCCACCTTCGTCTGCACCCCTCCACACAAGCGTGACGCTGCACGCGATAATCTTGCATTAACCCGTCAGCAGCCCTGAGGGTTGCATGATGTGCTCATCAGGCAGGGGTGTGGCAGAAGCGCGACACACCTACCGCCGCTCGGCGGCAAGGCGGTTTATGAGAATCGCGGCGCGCTTCGATTGTTTGGCGAGCGAAGGGATATCGACGGTTTCCGAAGCCGTGTGACTGCCGGAGCTTGCCGGCCCCAGTCCCACTAACCCGTCGACATCCTGGGCGACGAAGCTGATGTCGCCGGCGCCGCGCCTGGCCGGGTCGAGCTCGCCCATTTCCGGCAAGCCGATGTCGCGATTGACGCTGTTCAGGCGTGCCAGAAGCGCGCGATTGCCCTCCGTCGGAGGCATTGGGGGATAGCCGTCCTCGTCGAAGCTGATTTCCGCTTTGGCGCCAGGCAGCGACTGAGCGACGATCGCGCGCATCTTCGCCCGAACCCGATCGATCTGCTCCTGACTGATGGCCCGCAGATCCCCGCGGGCGACTGCGCTCGAAGCAACGATGTTGGTCTTGCCCGTAGCCGCGAGCCGGATGCGGCCCTGGTCGAGCTGCGCGCTCTGCCCGCCGCCGATCAGGCCGACGTTGTACGTCAGCTTGTCCTCGGGAAGCTCCCGTCGGAACTGATCGAGGATGCGCGCGAGCTCGTAATTCGCGCCATAACCCACGTCGGGGTTGCCGATCCCGCTCGAATGCGCACTCTTGCCGGTAACGGTCAGAGTCCAGCTTCCCGCGCTGCGCCGCGCTACCGAGCCCACGTCGACTGGTCCTCCGGGTCCATCTTCCTGGGCAAGGTCCTCGAAATCGAGCGCCACGTCGGCCTTCTTGCCCTCCGCGATGAGGTCGCGGCGCGAAATGCTCAAGGGGTTGCCCGCATCTTCTTCGTCGCCGGTGAGGAAAACGGTGATGTTTGCTGGTTGTAGTGTTCCTGCGGCCTTCATTGCGCGAAGCGCGGCGACGATCACGGCCATGCCTCCTTTGTCGTCACCCGCGCCTGGCCCATGTGCCATAACGCCGTCGCGTTCCCAGCGCTGAAACGGCGAGTCCGGCTCGAACACCGTGTCGAGATGGGCGATCAGCAGCAGCCGCTTGCCGCTGCGCTTCCCGGAATGGCGGGCGACAATATGACCGGCTCGTCCCGCGGCGCTCATGTCGATCCATTCGACCTTGAAGCCGAGCGGCTCAAGCTCGGATCGGACCATGCGACCCATCGACTCTACGCCAGCCAGATTTATCGTCCCGCTATTCTGGTTCACCCACTTTTCCAGCATCGCCACGGTGCGCTCTTGCTCCGTATCGACAGCGCGGATCATCGCTTGCTCGGCAGGCGATAGTTTCGCCGAAGCCGGCGAGGCAAACAAGGAAGCCGAAGCGGCAAATGCAAGGAGGATGCGCAACGTCATGACGGCAGGTTAGCCGCCAGATTCGCTGATCGTCATCCCAGTCTTGATCGCGATTGCGCCCTTCCTGTCGGGCCGGAAGGCCGCGGACCAGCCCAAGACTAACTGGTTCTTTAAGCTTTCCTACAAGCAACCAACATGGTTAGCAAATTTGCGACTTGGAATGAAGGGAGCAGCGAATGGAAGACGCGTTGAATATCGAGGAATTGATCGATGCATTGATCGAGCGGGAGGGCGGATATGTGAACCACCCCGATGACAAGGGCGGCCCGACATGCTTCGGAATCACCGAGGCCGTCGCCCGCGCTCAAGGCTATCGCGGGTCCGATGCGCCAGCTGCCGCGCGAGGAAGCCGCAGTGATCTACAAGCGGCTGTACTGGCTCCGTCCGCGCTTTGACGAAGTGGCGAAGCGCAGCCCCCTCCTCGGGGCAGAGCTGTTCGATACGGGCGCGAATATGGGCCCGGCTGTCGCCGCGACCTTCCTTCAGCGGGCGCTCACGGCGCTCAACCGCAACGCCAGGACTATCCGGATCTCGTGCCGGACGGGCGGATCGGCGTCCGCACGCTGGCCGCTCTCGACGCCTTCCTGAACCTCGCGGGCGCCGAACGCGGAAACCGTTTTGCTGCGCGCGCTCGAGGCGCTTCAGGGCGAGCGCTACCTGCGCCTTGCCGAACGCCGCCCGGCCAATGAGGCGTTCCTCTACGGCTGGCTCGCGAACCGGATTGGTGAGCCGTGACTCACGCGCGCGCGTTGAGGACCCAACTTCGCCAACTTTCGATAGCGGGGATTTGCATGAAACCACTTCCGCCGCCCGGCACTTTCGCCGAGGGCCAGCGACACGTTTACGGCCTGCTCGCCGCCGCCGCCGGCATGTTCTGCGGCGCCTGCGCCGTCGCCATGGTCGCGCTCCTCATGTGGGGCGGCTGGTCCGCAGCCGAGGAGCACACGCATCGTCACCATCTTCGGCTGGTCGCTCGGGCGGCTTCATCGTCGCCATGATCGCGGTGATCGTCGGCCTGCTCGCCGGCGGGCCCGTCGGCCGCTTCAGGGTCGCGGCAACACGCGACGGCGCCACGCTGGAGGCGGACGGCCGGGGATGATCCTGCGCCTGCTGAACATCCAGGGCATCGCCGGCATCTGGTCGTTTCCGCCTGCCTCGGCGTCCTGCTCATTCTGCAGAAAGCCGAAACCCGCAGCTGGCAGAGCGCAGCGGCGCGGTTCGAGCAGCTCTATCGCGATGAGCAGGCCGCGTTCGCCGCCACGGTCGCCAATTACGCGCCGCTGCCGACGGGCCCGCGCCGCCGACCGCGCCAAGGCCGAACGCGTCGCCGCCGAACAGCGCACCATCTACGAAAGGACCAACGATGATTTCAAAGCCCGCCTTGCTGCTGCTCGCGCTCTTGCTGAGCGCCTGCGCTTCGAACGCCGAAGGCCGCAGCCGATCCCCGCGATCGCGGAGCAGCACCAGTGCCCGGCCTACCCGCTGCCGCCGGCAGACCTGCTCAAAGCCGCCGACCAAGACGGACTTTCTCTCTCGGACGGCTCACCGCCACCGAGCAAGCCATCCAGCTCGACGAACTGATCAAATGGGTGAAGGCGCAGGCAAAGATCGATCCTGAACGCGAGGCCGCCGCAGCGCACTAGAATTGATTCGGCAGTCGCTTACGCTCTTGGCTAGTGCCCGAAAGCGCTTCAACAGCTGATGACCGAGGATTTCACAATGAAGCCGGATCGCCTGAATGCGTTCACCGACGGCGTGATCGCGATCATCATTACGATCATGGTCCTCGAGCTTCGGCTGCCCGAGCAGCCGACCTTCGACGGAGTGCGCGAGATGGCGCCGTTCCTCGGCATCTACGCACTGTCGTTCATCAACATCGGGATTTTTTGGAATAACCACCACCATCTCCTGCAGGGACTCGGAAGGTGGACGGGCGGGTGCTCTGGGCGAATCTCAGCCTGCTGTTCTGGCTCAGCCTCGTCCCGTTCGAAATCCGGTGGATGGGCGAGGCCGGGATCGTGGCGCTGCCGGTCGCGGCCTATGGCGGCGTGCTCATGATGGCCGCGATCTCTTACATGTTGTCTGGAACGCGCGCTGATCCGGGCGGAAGACGGCAGTTCGACGAGTCGAGGCAGAGACTGGTCGCGAAGCTCAAGGAATGGCTGAGTTTTGCGGGCTATGCGATCGGCTTCGCGGCGGCCTTCGTCCATCCGCTCATCTCGATCCTGATCTATATCGGCATCTCACTGTCCTGGTTCGTCCCCGACCGGCGGTTCGAGCGCAACTTGCAAGGCTGACGGCCGCCTCCCACCTGACGGTCATGGAACAATATCACGGAACCACGATCCTCGGCGTGAAGAAGGGCGGCAAGACCGTCATCGCCGGGGACGGGCAGGTGAGCCTCGGCAATACGGTGATCAAGCCCAATGCGAAGAAGGTTCGCCGCATCGGCGAGGACGGCAAGGTCATCGGCGGCTTCGCCGGCGCGACCGCCGACGCTTTCACTCTGTTCGAAAGGCTCGAGCGGAAGCTCGAGCAATATAACGGCCAGCTGCTCCGCGCCGCGGTCGAGTTGGCCAAGGACTGGCGGACAGACAAATACCTCCGCAACTTGGAAGCGCTGATGATCGTCGCCGACGCCGAGCAAATGCTGATCCTGACCGGCAATGGCGACGTGCTCGAGCCCGAAGGCGGAATCGCCGCCATCGGCTCCGGCGGCAATTATGCTCTCTCGGCGGCGAAGGCGCTCGCCGATTATGAGCAGGACCCGGAGGTCCTCGCCCGCCGAGCGATGCAGATCGCGTCGGAAGTATGCGTCTTCACCAACGACCGGCTAACCATCGAGACGATTGAAGGCTGAACGGCAACCGCGGCTAAGCGCGATCGATGTTCCTCGACGATTGATCGCCGCGCATTCGTCGACCGGCTCGGCCGCGATTCTGTCGGGCTGCGCGACGGTTGGAGCGAGGCCGCGCACCTTTGCCAACTGCACGCCGCTGGCGCCGGTGAACGTCGATGGAAGCCGAGTCATCCGCACGGTCGCCGGGCTCCGGCCGTATCGCCGTTCGGGCTTCGTCGTCCGCGCCGAGCCGCTCGGCGATAAGCGCTTGGTGCACAATTACGGTCACGGCGGCGCCGGGATCACGATGAGCTGGGGCAGTTCGAAGCTTGCCACCGAGCTCGGCCTGCCGGGTCATAGCGGATCGGTCGCGGTGCTCGGGTGCGGAGTGATGGGTCTGTCGACGGCGAGGCTGGTGCAGGAAGCGGGTTTCCCCGTCACCATCTACGCCGCCGCTCTTCCACCCGATACGACTTCGAACATCGCGGGCGGCCAGTTCCATCCGTTCGGCCTGTTCCGGGAGGATTCGGTCACGCCGGAGTGGAAGGCGCAGTTCGCCCGAGCGCTCGATTACAGTTGGCGACGGTTCCAGATCATGGTCGGCGAGGATTACGGGATCCGCTGGCTTCCGACCTATGTCGAGAGCGACAGTCCCGAGGCCAAGCTCATAGAGACTTTCCCGCCGCTCAATCGCGTGCTCTCGCCGGCGGACTATCCGTTCGCGCTCGACAGCGCCCGCCGCTACGACACCATGTATGTCGAGACTGGGCGTTACCTTCGGCAGATGATCCGCGACCTGCAGATCGCCGGCGGCAAGATCGAAGTTCGTCGATTCAATACGCCAGCCGACATTGCCGCTCTACCCGAGGGGCTCGTATTCAACTGCACCGGCCTTGGTTCGCGCGAGCTGTTCGGCGACACTGAGCTCAGACCCGCCCGCGGCCAGCTTGCCATCCTGCTCCCGCAGCCGGAGGTGCGATACGCTTATACCGGCGCGGCGGGCTACATGTTCCCGCGGCCCGACGGGATCATCCTCGGCGGCACCTTCGAGCTCGACGAATGGTCGACCGTTCCGGAGCCGCAGACCATCGCCGGCATCCTCGATTCCCAGAAGCGCTTCTTCGACGCCTTCCGCTGCACCGCTTGAACGGAGAGGAGCTAGGTCCAATCTAGCTGGGGAAATGAACTATCCATGCCTCCATTACCCCGAGCGGCGGGGACTCGTCCGAAATGCTGAAAGACAAGCTCACACCCAAGGCGATCGTCGCAGCGCTCAACGACCATATCGTCGGCCAGAACGACGCCAAGCGGGCTGTCGCGGTGGCCCTGCGCAATCGCTGGCGGCGTCAGCAGCTCTCGCCGGAATTGCGCGATGAAGTCACGCCCAAGAACATCCTGATGATCGGCCCCACGGGCTGCGGCAAGACCGAGATCAGCCGTCGCCTCGCGAAGCTCGCCGACGCGCCTTTCGTGAAGGTCGAGGCCACCAAGTTCACCGAGGTCGGCTACGTCGGCCGCGACGTCGAGCAGATCGCCCGCGATCTGGTCGAGGAGGCGGTTCGTCTGGAGCGCGACCGCCGCCGAGCAAAGGTCCGTGCTGCGGCCGAGGAAGCGGCGATGGAGAAGCTGCTCGACGCGCTCACCGGCAAAGGCTCGAGCGAGGCGACCCGCCAGAGCTTCCGCCAGCGCTTCGGCGACGGCAGTCTGAGCAGCGCCGAGGTCGAGATCGAGGTCGACGAACAGCCCTCGCTTCCGTTCGAGATCCCGGGCATGGGCGCGCAGGTCTTCGACCTCAAGTCCATCATGGGCAAGAGCAATGGGGCAGGCGCCCCGGGCTCGCCGCAAGCTCAAGGTTCCCGAGGCTTTCGCTCGCCTGCGGGATGAAGAGGCCGACAAGCGCCTGGACCCGGACGATATCAACCGCGCGGCGCTTGCCGACGCGGAGGCGAACGGCATCGTCTTCCTCGACGAGATCGACAAGATCGCGGTGAGCGATGTTCGCGGCGGATCGGTTAGCCGCGAGGGGGTCCAGCGCGATCTCCTGCCGCTGATCGAAGGCACGACGGTCGCGACCAAATACGGGCCGCTCAAGACCGACCATATCCTGTTCATCGCCAGCGGCGCGTTCCACATCGCCAAACCCGCCGATCTTTTGCCCGAGCTGCAGGGCCGCCTCCCCATCCGGGTCGAGCTCAAGGCGCTGACTCAGGACGATTTCGTCCGCATCCTGTCTTCGACCCGAGCGAGCCTCACCGAGCAATATCAGGCGCTGCTCGCCACGGAGGGCGTCGGTGTCGAATTCGCCGACGACGGCATCGAGGCGCTCGCCCGCATCGCCGCCGAGGTGAACGAGGCCGTCGAGAATATCGGTGCCCGGCGGCTTCAAACGGTGATGGAGAAGCTGCTCGAGGACATCAGCTTCGATGCCGAAAACCGTCGCGGCGAGACGCTCGTCGTCGATTCGGCGTTCGTTGAAAAGCAGCTATCCGACATCGCCCGCAACGCCGATCTTAGCCGTTACGTGCTCTGACGACCGGATATGGGCGAATTTATCGCCCAGATTGAACAGCTTGGCGTTAAGCACTGTACCCAGAGCAATTCCTCGTCGTTAGCCCTCCAGATCGAAAAACTGGAGGTACCAAATGCACATGAAATTGAACGTTTTCGTCGCCGCGCTCGCCGTCACTCTCCCGGGGGCGGCCACTGCACAAATGTCGGGTCCCGCGTCGACCCCGGAAGCGCAGGCGCCGCAGTCGAGCACCGGACTTACGCGCACGGCCAATGAGCCGGCCGCAACCGCCGGGGAAGTGAAACCCGCCACCGCGGCCGATATCAAGACCGGCGCCGAGATCTTTGATCCCAAGGGCGGCGTGGTCGGTAAGGTCGAAACGGTGGCAGCGGACGGCGTTGTAGTGTCCACGGGCACCGTCAAAGCCAAGATTCCGGCATCGAGCCTCGGTAAAGGCGACAAGGGACTCGTCATCGCCATGACGAAGGCGGAATTCGAGGCGGCGGCAAAGAAGGCGCCGAGCTCTTAAGTCCTAACCTTTGAACTTACGATAACGCCAGACCAGCCCCTGGACGAACGGCGGCCAGAGGCTGGTCTTGACGCCTGCGAGCCGGAGGCGGTGCGCCGTCCAGCTGTTGCACGTATAGATCGCATTTGCCTTGCCACTCGCCCAATAGAAGGCGTCGGCCGGCCCATATCCCCTATGGTTTATGTGGATCGGCCGGCCGTTCGGCCCGGCGGCGAAGTCGGTACGGATCGCCGCCCAGAGGCGACGATATTCTTCCGGCCGAAGCTTGATCTGCCGGACCGCGTAGCCGGGATCGACCACATATTCGACATGCATCACACGCCTGCCGCCGATGAGCGCGGACCACAAAGTCCGCGGCGTCAGGTCCCACCAAGTGGGAGTGTCCAGGTAGACGCGCCCCTCGCCCGATCCGAAGGCGATCCAGCGGGCGTCCGGGGCGGCGTCGGCGAAGTCCCGCTTGGGGATTAACGGAGCCCAATCGAGGCCCTGCGCCTTGACCGGCATGATGATGTCGGTGTGGACGCCATTGTCCGCGAGGTAGACGGTCGTGCCTTGTTCGGTCTCGGTCCACCCGCGATTAACGGGGATGAGCGAGCCGAGCAGCGCGGCAAGCAAATAGATTGCCGGAAGCGCCAGGCCGAGGGTGATCAGCCGCCCAAACCACTTGCCCGTTTTGCCTTTTCGCCTTCGCCGCGCCACTTGCCCTCCCGCCGCACCTTGCCTCGAACGGAGTGCCTGCCTAGATGCGCTGGCCAGGTCGGGGCGTAGCGCAGCCTGGTAGCGCATCACACTGGGGGTGTGGAGGTCGCTGGTTCGAATCCAGTCGCCCCGACCATGTTTCAACGGAAAGTCTGAACCCTTCGATGTCGAACCAGCCGATCTTGATGAGCATGGTCCAAGTGGCCCCACCCGGTCAGAACGGCACCGCAGGGTTGCTGATGGGCATCCTTCCTTGGCTGCTCATATTCGTGATTTTCTATGTCTTGATGATCCGCCCCCAGCAGCGGCGCGTGAAGGACCATCAGGCCGCGATCGCCGCGGTGAAGAAGGGCGATGAAGTGATCACCGGCGGTGGAATTCGAGGCAAGGTAACCAAGGTCAGTGACGACGAAGCCGAAGTCGAAATCGCCCAAGGCGTGAAGATCCGCGTGGTCAAATCGACAATCAGTCAGGTGATCACTCCCAACGCCAAGCCAGCGAACGACTGAGGCGTCGATGCTCGAATTTCCGCGTTGGAAGGTCTGGCTGGTTTCTCTGGTCGTTGCGCTTGGCGTCTTGCTGTCGATCCCTAGCCTGATTGCCGGAACGCCGCTGGGCGGAAGCTGGCCGAAGTGGCTTCCGCAATACAGAATCAGCCTTGGACTCGACCTTGCCGGCGGCAGCCACTTGCTGCTCGAGGCCGACGCTCGGGACGCTCAGAAGACGCGCCTGCAGGCGATGGAGGATTCGGTCTCGACCGAACTCCGCCGCGACCCGCGAATCGACGTCGGAGACATTTCGACCGCGGGCGGGCGCCTGTCTTTCCTTGTCCGCAACCCGGCGCAGGTGGACGCGGCGGTCGAGCGGCTGCGGACGCTGACCAAGCCCGTTCAACTGACCGGCAGTCGCGATTGGGATGTGCAGGTCGTCGAATTCGACGCGTGTCGTGCTGATACCTACGGCCAGCGGGACCGCCCAGGCGCTGAAGGACGCCATGGGTGTTGCGCGTGACGTGGTGCGGCGCCGCATCGATCCCAGCGGCACCAAGGAAATCACCGTCATCACCGAGGGCGGCAATCGCATCCTCGTCGAAGTGCCGGGCGTCGAGGATCCGGAAGCGCTGAAGCGGCTTATCGGCCAGACCGCGCGCCTGGAGTTCAAGCTCGTCGACCTTTCGGCCAATCCGCAGGACGTTCAACAGGGCAGGGCGCCTCCCGGCAGCCAGGCCCTGCCGATGGCAGACGGCACCGGCTTCGTTGCCGTGAAGCGTCGAGTGATGGTCTCGGGCGACCAGCTCACCAATGCGCAACAGGGCTATGACGAGAACGGCCGCCCCTCGATCGACTTCACTTTCAACACGGCCGGGGCGAGGCGCTTTGGCCGGGTCACCCAAGAGAATGTGGGCAAGCCGTTCGCCATCATTCTCGATGACAAAGTCCTGTCCGCGCCGACTATCCAAACGCCGATCCTTGGCGGCCGCGGGCAGATCACGGGCAGTTTCACCGTGCAGCAAGCGCACGACCTCTCGGTCTCGCTGGCCTCGGGCAAGCTGCCGGTGAAGCTCAACGTGATCGAGGAACGAACGGTAAGCGCCGAGCTCGGCAAGGACTCGATTCACAAAGGCGTCGTCGCGAGCATCGTCGGAACGCTCGGAGTGATCCTCTTCATGCTGGTCACTTACGGGCGCTTCGGCGTCTATGCGACGATCGCGCTGATCGTGAACGCCTTCCTGATCCTCGGGATCATGGCGATGTTCAATGCCACTTTAACACTACCCGGAATTGCCGGTTTCATTCTCACCATCGGCGCCGCGGTCGACGCTAACGTGCTCATCAACGAGCGCATCCGTGAGGAGATCCGACGAGGGCGGCGACTGCTCGATGCGGTCGAAACCGGATACCGCGAGGCCATGCGCGCCATCTTCGACGCCAACGTCACCCACGTCATTTCCGCGTCGATCATGGCTTATTTCGGCTCCGGCCCGGTTCGCGGCTTCGCGGTCGTGCTGCTGATCGGCGTCGTCACCTCGGTGTTCACCGCCGTCTATTTCACCCGCATGCTGGTGGCGCTGTGGATTCGCCGCGCCCGCCCGCGTGAGCTGCACATTTGAGGCCCCGGCAATGAAGCTCCTCAAGCTGGTCCCGGACCACACCAACGTCGACTTCATGCGGTGGCGCAATTGGGCGCTCGTACTGTCGCTGATCGCGACGATCGCTTCGCTCGCCTTCACCGCCTACCGCGGTCTCAACCTCGGCATCGATTTCGTCGGCGGGCAGGTCGTGCGGGCTGAGTTCGCCAAGCCCGTGCACATCGAGGATCTCCGGGCACGCATCGGTCAGTTGGGGGTAGGTGAGGCGAGCATCCAGGCGCTCGGGAACGAGCGCACCTACCAGATCCGGCTACCCAAGCCGACAGGACCGGAGTCGGCGTCCAACCTCGTCGTGTCCAAATTGCGCAGCGCGATTCCGCAGGCCTATCCCGGCGCCCGGGTCGATGCCGGCGAATTGGTCTCGGGCAAGGTCAGCGAGGAGCTGGCGAGCGAGGGTGCCAAGGCGATCATCTTCGCCATGATCGGAATCGCCATCTACATCTGGTTCCGCTTCGAATGGCAGTTCGGGGTCGGGGCGCTTCTAACGCTCGCTCACGACGTGGCGATGACCCTCGGCTTTTTCGCCTTCACGCGGCTGCAGGTGGACCTCAATGTCGTGGCCGCGTTCCTGACGATCGTCGGCTATTCGCTCAACGACACGGTCGTGATTTACGACCGGATCCGTGAGAATCTGCGCAAATATCGCAAGATGGCGATTCTGCCGCTGCTCAATCTTTCGCTCAACGAGACTCTGGCCCGAACGGTCGTCACGTCGCTGACCGTGCTGATCGCTCTGGGCGTGCTGATGCTGATCGGCCCCGAAGTGATTTTCGGACTGGCGATCGCGATCTTCCTCGGGGTGCTGATCGGCACCTATTCCTCGATCTACATCTCGACGCCTGTGCTAGTCTGGCTGGGAGTCCAGCCGCACTCCTTCCTCAAGATGGACGATAAGGAGGAGGCGGAGGCCCAGCCCGCTTAATTCGTTCAGCCAAGGCCAAGCTTTGTCAGTCCATTCCGAAGCTTGGCCCCGCCCGGCGCCCACGCTAATGAGGTTTTGATGTTCAAGCTTTCCCGTCCTGCCTTCCTCCTCATTGCCGCTGCCGCAGTGGCCCCGCTGACCGCTTGCGCCCATGGAGGGAACAAGGGCGACACGGCCTATGTCGCAAGCGATGTGAGCAGCCTCTATCAGTCGGCCAAGCGGAGCCTCGACCAGCAAGATTATGAGCAGGCGGCCAAGCTGTTCGACGAGGTCGAGCGCCAGCACCCTTATTCCGTCTGGGCGCGGCGCGCGCAGCTGATGAGCGCGTTCAGCTATTATCTCGGGCGCAAATATAATGACGCGATCAACTCGGCTCAGCGATTCGTCACGATCCACCCGGGCAACGCCGAAGCGCCTTACGCCCATTATCTGATCGCGATGAGCTACTATAACCAGATCGAGGACGTGACCCGCGACCAGGCGATCACGCAGCAGGCATCGGACGCGTTCGGCGAGCTGATTCGCCGCTATCCGCAGAGCCGCTATGCCGCGGACGCCCGTCTCAAGGTCGATCTCATCAACGATCACCTCGCCGGGAAGGAGATGGAGATCGGACGCTTCTACCAGCGTTCCGCCAATTGGCTCGCCGCCACCTATCGTTTCCGCAGCGTGGTCGATAAATATCAGACCACCAGCCACACGCCGGAGGCGCTGGAGCGGCTGGTCGAATGCTATTTCGCGCTCGGCGTGCCGCAGGAAGCGAAGAAAGCGGCGGCTGTCCTTGGCCGCAATTATCCGGACTCCTATTGGTACCGCCAATCATTGCGCCTGATGCTGAAGCATTTCCCCGGCGCCTATCCGGTTCGCGCCGAAGCAGAAGCCCAGGCGCCACGCCAGGTCCAGTGATCTTGAGGCGAGCGCTCGGCCCTGGATGCTGAGGCAGCTTGCCATTCAGAATGTGGTTCTCGTCGACCGGCTCGAGCTGGAGTTCGAGCCGGGTCTCGGCGTGCTCACCGGCGAGACCGGGGCCGGCAAATCGATCCTGCTCGATGCGCTGGGGCTGGCGCTTGGGGCCCGAGCCGACATGGGGCTCGTTCGATCGGGTCAGGACGGCGCGGTCGTTTCCGCCGAGCTCGCGCTTCCGGCGGATCACCCGATTCACCGGCTTCTGGAAGAACAAGGGATCGAACCCGAGGCCGGCGAGCCGCTCATCATTCGGCGCACGCTGAAGAGCGACGGAGGTAGCCGCGCCTTCATCGGCGGGACGAGCGTTCCGGCAGGACTTCTGCGCGAGGTCGGGGTGCTCGGCGTGGAGGTCCATGGCCAGCATGACGACCGCGGGTTGCTCAACCCGAAGGGGCACCGCGATCTGCTCGACGCGTTCGGCGGGCTCGACGCGGGCACGGTCGCAATCGCTTGGGCCGAGATCATGCGGATCGAGGCGGAACTTGGCCGAGCGCGCGCCGAAGCCGCGGCTGCCGAGCGCGACCGGGAATTCCTCGAACATGCCTGCGCCGAGATCGAGAGCCTCGCGCCGGAGGAAGGCGAGGAAACCCGCCTCGCCGAAGAGCGCGCGGCGATGCAGGCGGGCGTCAAAGCCGGAGATTCGCTGACCGGCCTCGACGAATTGCTCGGCGGATCGGAAGGCGCGCTGGCGATTCTGCGACAGGCCGCACGGCGGATCGAGCGTGGCGCGCCGGATCATCCGCTGCTGGCCGAAGCCCTCGCCTCCCTGGATCGCGCGTTGATCGAAGCGAACGACGCCGATGAGAAGATCGCGCGCGCAGCCGACGCGCTCGCATTCGACCCGGCTCGGCTGGAGCAAGTCGAGGCCCGGCTGTTCGAGATCCGGGGATTGGCGCGGAAACATCGCGTCGAAGCGGATGCGCTGGCTAATCTCAGCCAGCAAATGCGGCGGCAGCTCTCGGCCATCGAAGCGGGAAGCGAGAGTATCGCCGAGCTGGATCGGCAGCTCGTCCGCGCGCGAGAGCGCTATTCCGCCGCCGCCGAGCGACTGAGCGAACAACGGCGCGAGTCGGCGAAGCAGCTCGACTCGGCGGTCGCCGAGGAGCTTCACCCGCTGAAGCTCGATGCGGCGAAGTTCCGAACGGACATCGTCGCAGCGGAGCCAGGCCCGTCGGGGACGGACCGGGTCGAATTTGAAGTTTCGACTAACCCAGGTGCCCCCTTCGGTCCGCTCACCCGGATTGCGTCGGGCGGGGAGCTGTCCCGTTTCATCCTCGCCCTGAAGGTCGCTCTCGCCGAAGCCGGCACGGCTGCTACGATGATCTTCGACGAGGTCGATCGCGGCGTCGGCGGGGCCGTCGCCAGCGCGATCGGCGAACGCCTGGCGCGCCTCGCGCAAGAGTCGCAAGTCCTAGTCGTCACCCATTCGCCGCAAGTTGCCGCCAGGGCCTTGCACCATTACCGGATCGAGAAATCGCACGGGACGGACGGAACGCGCACCAGCGTGCGCAAGCTCACCGATAGCGAACGTCGCGAAGAAATCGCGCGAATGCTCTCCGGCGCGGCCATAACCGATGAGGCGCGAGCCCAAGCGGCGCGCCTGCTTGACGCAGCATGACCGCCTATGTCGCGCTTCTGCGCGCGGTGAATGTCGGCGGACGGCAGCTCGCTATGGCGGACTTGAAGGCGGTTGCGGAGGAACTCGGGCTTGGCTCGCCGAGGACCTATATCGCAAGCGGCAATCTGCTGTTTACGAGCGGCCTTTCCGAGGCCGAGCTGAAAGAAGCCCTCGAGGCTCAACTGACGAAGCAGATGGGCAAGCCCGTCTCGGTGATGATCCGCGAAGCTGAGGAGCTTGCGGAAGCGGCGGCGAACAATCCTTTCGCCGATGAACCTGGAAACAAAGTGGCCGCCATCTTTCTAGACGAGTTGTCCTCAGCGCGCGCAATGGACTCAGCGACCGGCATTGCCGACGAGCGCATGGCGCTTCGTGGCCGCGAGATTTATGTGCACTATCCCGCCGGCATGGGGCAGTCGAAACTGAAGATTCCGGCTGCGGCAAAAGGAACCGCGCGCAATATGAACACGGTCGCGAAACTTGCCGTGCTGGCAAAGGAGATGGAATGAGCAAAGAGCGTCCGATCGCACACGAGTTTGAGAACGAGCAACTCGAGAGCGTCTTCGTCGGCCGACGCGACGGACAGAGGCGCCCCACGGTCATTCTGGTGCCGACCGTGATGGGCGTCTCGGAGCTGGAGCTGGGCTTCGGCCGACAGTTGATCGAGCTTGGGTACAATGCCTTTGTCGTCGACATTTTCGGCAAGAAGTTCCGCGGCGCCGAGCGCGATGTGATGTTCGGCGAAATGAATCGCATCAAATCGGATCGTGCCGCACTCCGTCGAAGGCTTCTTTCGGCGGTCGAGACGGCGCGTGCGCTTGATCAGGTCGAAGAGGATCGGGTGGTCGTCGCCGGCTATTGTTTCGGCGGCATGTGCGCGCTGGATGTCGCCCGAAGCGGCGTGGATATCGCAGCCGCCGTCGCCTTTCACGGATTGTTCGATCCGCCCGGCCTCTCTCCGGAGAAGATCCAGGCGAAGATTGTCGCCTTCCACGGCTGGGACGATCCGATGGTGCCGCCGGAGAAAGTGGTCGCCCTCGCTCAGGAGCTGACGGAGGCTGGCGCCGATTGGCAGATCCACGCTTACGGCCATGTCGCCCACGGCTTTACCAACCCCAATGCTCATGCGATCGGGATCGAGGGGGTACGCTACAACGCGCTGGCGGCTGAGCGCTCCTGGACGAGCTTCATCAACCTGCTCGAGGAATTGTTCAGCGCCGATGCTTGAGGAGCTGACTGAGGCCGAGGCAGCCAACCGGCTGATGCGGCTGGCCAAGGAAATTGCGCACCACGACAGGCTCTATCACGATCAGGACGCGCCGGAGATCAGCGACTCGGACTATGACGCGCTGGTCCGCGAGAACCGCGAGTTGGAAGAGCGCTTCCCGCACTTGGTTCGGGCGGATTCGCCGTCGAAGCGGCTCGGTGCCGCGCCGACGACGGCGCTCGCGAAAGTCGCGCATGCGCGGCCGATGCTCAGCCTCGACAATGCCTTCGCCGAACAGGAGGTGGCGGATTTCGTCGCGCGCGTCAGGCGGTTTCTCAACCTGCCCGTGGACGCGTTGGTCGCGATGACCGCCGAACCCAAGATCGACGGCCTCTCCTGCTCGCTCCGTTATGAGCGCGGGGAGTTGGTGCTGGCGGCGACTCGCGGCGACGGAACTGTCGGCGAAGATGTCACTGCGAACGCACGAACGATCGGCGACATTCCGCAGCGCATCTCGAACGCGCCCGACGTGCTGGAGGTGCGCGGCGAAGTCTATATGTCGAAAGCCGACTTCGAGGCGCTGAACGAACGGCAGGAAGCGGCCGGCGGCAAAATCTTTGCCAATCCGCGCAACGCCGCTGCCGGATCGCTTCGGCAGAAAGACGCGAAGGTCACCGCGGCTCGTCCTTTGCGCTTTCTGGCCCACGGCTGGGGCGAATTCAGCGAGCCGCTTGGCGATACCCAATATGACGCGATGAAACGGATCGAGAGCTTCGGACTCCCGGTCGCCGACCTTCTCGTCCGCTGCAACGGCATCGAGGAGATGCTCGCGCATTATCGGGCGATCGAGAAGGCTCGCGCCGACTTGCCGTTCGACATCGACGGGGTCGTCTACAAGGTCGATCGTCTCGACTGGCAAGAGCGACTCGGCCAAATCGGGCGAGCGCCGCGCTGGGGTCTCGCGCACAAGTTCCCCGCAGAGAAGGCCGAGACCAATCTGGAGGCGATCGACATCCAGGTTGGGCGCACCGGCAAGCTGACGCCCGTGGGACGTTTGAAGCCCGTCGGTGTCGGCGGAGTCATCGTCGCCAACGTCACACTCCACAACAGCGACGAGATCCAGCGCCTCGGCCTTCGCATCGGCGATCGCGTGCGTATCCAGCGTGCCGGCGATGTCATCCCGCAGGTGATCGAGAATCTAACGCGAGATGAGCCGCGCGAGCCGTACGTCTTCCCCGACCATTGCCCCCAATGCGGCAGCGAGGCGGTGAGGGAAGAAGGCGAGGTCGACGTGCGCTGCACCGGCGGTCTCATCTGCCCGGCGCAGCGGTTCGAGCGCTTCCGTCACTTCGTCTCGCGCGGCGCGCTCGACATCGAGGGCCTCGGCGAAAAGTCGATCGCCGAATTCATCGAGCTCGGTTGGCTGCATTCGCCCGCCGATATCTTCCGTCTCCACCTGCATCGCGAGGAGCTGTTGGAGCGCGAGGGTTGGAAGGAGAAGTCGGTCGACAATCTCCTCGCCGCGATCGAGGCCAAGCGCGATCCAGACGGTCCGCGCTTGCTGTTCGGCCTCGGCATCCGTCACGTCGGCATCGTCACTGCGAAGGATCTGCTCAAGTGCTTCGGCACGATCGAGGAGTTGCGCCGTATCGCCATTGCTGAAGGCGGTGTCGCGGAACTGTCGTCGGTCGAAGGCGTCGGCCCCGTCGTCGCCGAGGCTTTGGTCGATTTCTTCCACGAGCTGCACAATCGCGAGGCGCTCGACGACTTGCTCTTGGAGGTGACACCGAAGCCGTTCGTCAGCGATTCGAAGCAGACGGAGTGGACCGGCAAGGCCATCGTCTTTACCGGCAGTCTCGAAACGATGAGCCGCGATGAAGCGAAGGCGCAGGCCGAGCGGCTCGGCGCGCGTGCAGTCGGTTCGGTGAGCGCGAAGACGGATTTAGTAGTCGCCGGCCCGGGCGCGGGATCGAAGCTCAAGAAAGCGGAAGAGCTTGGCATTCGCGTGATCGGCGAGGATGAATGGGCAAAGATAGTTGCGCAGGCTGGTGCGTAGGGGAGGGGTACTCAATGAAGCGTTTCGTTGTTGCCGCGGCGTTGGCCGCAGTCGCGGGACTGGCGCAGGCGCAGTCGGCGCCTACTCCGCCGGTCGCGGCGCAAAAGCCGCACATCGTCAAAGGGCCGCAGGACCGCGACGACCCCTATTACTGGTTGCGCGACGACACCCGGAAGAATCCGGAAATGCTTGCCTATCTTAAGGCCGAGAATGCTTATGCAGACGCGGTCCTTGCGCCAACCAAGCCGCTACAAGACAAATTGTTCAAGGAAATCGTCGGCCACATCAAGGAGGACGATTCCAGCGTCCCCGTTCACGACCGCGGCTACTGGTATCTCACGCGCTTCGAGGCGGGTCAGGACTATCCGGTCGTCGCGCGGAAGCTCGGCACCCTCGAGGCTAAGGAGCAGGTGATGCTCGACGAGCCGGCGATGGCCAAGGGTCACGGGTTCTTCGCGGTCGGAGACTGGGACGTCAGTCAGAACAATCGGCTGCTCGCTTATGCGCTCGATACCGTCGGGCGCCGCCAGTACGTGCTCAAGGTCAAGGACCTGTCGACCGGCAAGATGCTCATCGACAGCGTCGCCAATGTCGAGCCGAACCTCGTCTGGGCCGACGACAACAAGACCATCTATTACATTGAGAAGGACCCGGTGACGTTGCTCAGCAAGCGCGTGAAATCGCACGTGCTGGGCACCCCCGCTGCGGATGACAAAGTCGTCTATGAAGAGAAGGACGACAGCTTCTACATGGGGGTCGGCCGAACCAGCGACGATAAGTACATCTGCATCGGCCTGCAGAGCACGGTCAGCAACGAATATCGCTGCACCAGCGCGGCAACGCCGGGCGAGTGGACCTTGCTTGCTCCGCGCGAGCGCGATTTCCTCTACGGGGCGGACCATGTCGGGAACCGGTGGATCGTCCGCACCAATTGGAACGCCAAGAACTACAAATTGATGGAAGTGGCCGATTCGGAGATGACGCGCGGCCGTGACGCGTGGCGCGATTTGGTGCCGCACAATCCGGACGTCTTCATCGAGGAATTCCAGCCGTTCGACAGCTTCATCGCGATCGAGGAGCGAGCAGAGGGGAACAAGCATATCCGGCTGCTCACCAATGATGGGAAGAGCAGCGACGTGGCGTCCGACGAACCGGCTTATTCCATGAGCGTCGACGCGAATCCGGAGGTGAATAGCACCAAGCTTCGCTACACCTATGACTCCCTAACCACGCCGACGATCACCTATGAGGTGGATTCGAAGAGCGGTGAGCGCACGGTGCTGAAGCGCAACCCGGCGCCGAATTACGATGCGTCGCAATATGTGACGGAGCGGGTCTGGGCGACAGCGCGAGACGGGACGAAGATCCCGGTGTCGGTCGTCTATAAGAAGGGCTTCAAGCGGGACGGGACCGCGGCGCTGCTGCAGTATGGCTACGGCAGCTATGGGCTTTCGATGGACCCGGCGTGGTCGCCGACGATCGTGCCCTTGCTCGATCGCGGCATGGTCTATGCGCTCGCGCACATCCGCGGAGGTCAAGAGATGGGCCGCGCCTGGTATGACGCGGGGCATCTGCTCAACAAGAAGAACACCTTCACCGACTTCATCGACGTGACCGAATATCTCGTCAGCCAAGGCTATGCCGCGAAGGGCCGCGTCGCGGCTTCAGGGCGGAAGCGCCGGCGGGCTGCTGATGGGCGCGGTCACCAATATGGCGCCGCAGGATTATCGTGTGATCATTGCCCAGGTGCCGTTCGTCGACGTGGTGACGACCATGCTCGACACGTCGATCCCGCTCACGAGCAACGAATTCGACGAATGGGGCAATCCGGCGACCGAGGAATATTACGACTACATGCTGTCCTACTCGCCCTACGACCAATTGCAGAAGAAGGCATATCCCGCGATGTTCGTCGGAACCGGACTGTGGGACAGCCAGGTGCAATATTATGAGCCGACCAAATATGTGGCGAAGATGCGCACGATGAAGACCGGCAGCGATCCGCTCGTCTTCAGAGTCAACATGGAGGCCGGGCACGGCGGCAAATCCGGCCGTTTCCAGCGCTATCACTCGGTCGCGGAATATTACGCCTTCATGCTGGAGCAGCTCGGCATCGCGAACTGAGCAGGCGGCGCTCGATCAGGCGGCTCCGGCCTGCGGCTCCAGCGCCGGGTCGCCGTCCTCTCTTCGCAGCCAAAACATCTCGCTCGCCCATTCCCGCATGCGCTCCGGTGTCTCGTCAGTCCATTCCCATAGACCGTTCTTGTCCAAGCGAAGATGTTGCTCGGGGTTAAAGTCGAACGACGTGAATTCTTGATTGAGCTGCGCATAGCGCCGATCGACCAGGTCCCCGTGCCACAGGTGCAGAACGCGTCCGGGGACGGGTCCGATCTTCCCGTTGACCATGTCCCGCGCTTTTGCCGCCCATTTCCAGAAATGCTCGAGGTAATGCTTCTGGCGGCCGATGATCCGCGGCAAGCAGGGGCTGTGGATCATTCCCCCGGCAAAAGCATGGGTCATCAGGTGATCGCCGCTGCAGGTGAGGCAGGCATCATATAGGCCGCATTCGTCGATGAGTTCGCGCCGAGCCGCCCAGGCAAAGCCGCTATGCCCATGTCGATGGAACGGGCCGGTCCGACCTAACGCTGGATTTTGAGCGAAGACGTGCCCGAAGGAGACGTATTTCTCACCGCGTCCATCGAATTTGCGGGTGCCGCGAGGCAGCCGAACAACGGTGGTGTAGGGCTGCACCACCATGTAGCGGTCCAGCGCTCGCGAGGTCTGCTCAACCCAATTGGGGTTCTCGAAAATCAGGTCGTTGTCGAGCCAGGCGACCTTCTTGCAGGAATCGGGCAGCTTGGAGGCGGCGATGTTCAGCAGCCGCTCCTTCTGCCACATCAGGCCCCAGCCCCTCAGCTGCAGGACGTTCTCGCTTGGGGCGAGCTCATATTCTTCGTCACCGAACGCAAGTTCGACAGTGAGGATATTCGCTCCGACCGCGTTCATTCCGTCCATGAACGCGTCGTAATTCTCGCGCTTGGTCTTGTACCGGCAGGGATTGAAGTAGCAGGTGATCGCCCACAGGTCCGAACTCATTCTTTCAACCTCTTACGCTCGCCGATCCTCGCGCCCGCGGGGACTGCGTAGTGATTTTGCTTATCTGGGGAAGCTCCCAGCGGTCCCCTATGGGACGATTTGCGAATATAGTCAGCCGCCGTTCGATGAAAGCCCTCAACCTCGCGGCCATCGACGGGTGTGGACGTAGCGTTAGTCATCGCGCCTGAGGACCACAACCGGCCATTCGCCGGCGCAGTTGCCGTGAAATCCTAGTCCTTCCGCGCCGTACGCGCGACCGACCGCGTCAAGCTGGGTGTCGAGCAAACCGGCGAGGATGATTGTTCCACCCACGGAGAGCGCCTTAGCGAAATGGGGGGCGAGATCGATCAGCGGGCCGGCGAGGATGTTGGCGATGATCAGATCGAACGGCGCCCGAGCGGTGAGCAGCGGGGAGTCCATGCCGTCCGCGACGGCAAGCAACAGCTCGCCTGGGCCGTGGCCGAGCTTCACGCGGTTGATCGCCGCATTGTCGTGGGCGACCTCGATGGCAATTGGATCGACGTCGGTGGCGATGCATTTTGCCTCCGGCCAAAGCGCCAAAGCGGCGAAGGCAAGGAGGCCCGTGCCGGTGCCGACGTCGGCAACATTGCCGATGCGCACGCCCTCCCGTTCGAGTGTATCGAGCGCTTCGAGACAACCCGCTGTGGTCGCATGCTGCCCGGTGCCGAAGGCGAGGCTTGCGTCGATCTCAAAGGGAATTCGTTCCGGGCGGAGCGGCGCGATACATGGGCGTGTGGACATAGAAACGGCCCGCGCGGATCGGCGGCAGCCCGGCCTGGCTCATCGTCACCCAGTCCGCTTCGCCAAGCTGCTCGAGACGGGGCTCGCCGCTGCCCAGAGCAACGAGCGCCTTCAGCTCCTCCGCCTTCGGCTCATGATCGAAATATGCGTGGAGCTGCCAATCGTCGGGTCGCGCAGGGTCCGGCTCGTCGGCCACGAGCACCGGCGGATGTTCACCGAAACCCGCTAGCTTTTCCGTCGCGGCAATCTTTTCCCCCTGCGCATGGGTGCAAGGGACGGTAACCCGCCAGCTCATTTGCCGGCGGCCTCCTTAGCCAATCGTTCGTCCAGCTTCTTCGTCAGCGACGCGGCATAGTCGCGGCAAGCGTTGCTGTCGGTGAGCGGCTCCTGGCCGGCCATGCGCTCGAGCATATGACTGGCGGACGGATGGGGAGTCAGCAGGATGTCGCAGTCAAGCGCCGCAACCTTGGCGATGCTCGCGCGATATGCGGCGAGGTAATCAGCATGGTCGCTGAAGCGATACCCGTCGCGGCTGACCGGGGTCAGGCTATCGGCGTAGACGATCTGCCGGCAAACGCCGCCGTCGCAGCTACCCCAGCGCCAGGTCAGCGCGCCCGGCGTGTGGCCGGGCGTGGCCACTGGAGTGAGCACGAGATTGCCAAGCCGCACCTGCTCGCCCTCGCGGATGACGCGATCAACCCGTGCGGCGGGGAACGGCTTGTGCATTCCCGCCTGCGGGTCGTCCGCGCCGGCCGCACCGGTTGCGAAGACCCTGGCGGCCGCTGGCGAGGCGTACAGTTGCGCTCCGGTCAATTGCTGGAGATGAGCAATACCTCCGACGTGGTCGAAATGCTCATGGCTGTGGAGAAGGATCTTCACGTCGCGAAGGTTGAACCCGAGCTTTCGGATGTTGCTGGCGATGAGATCGGCGCCGGCCTCGGTTCCGCCGTCGATCAGTATGTCGCCCTCGGTCCCGGTGATCAGGATTGCGGAAATGCCGCACGTGCCGACCAAATAGGTATTCGCATGGATCCGGACGGGCGGCGCTGGCCTGTCGAAGTCGTCCGAACCCTCGCAGGCGGCGGCGAAGGCAGGGCCCGCTGTCTCGATCGGGGCGATCGGCTGCTCGATGTGGCGCGGCGGCTTCTGGAGCGGGACCACAAGCGGAAGGATCTGCGCGGCTGCCGCGAAGGCGAGATTAGCGAACATAGCTTGCACCGTTGACGTCGACTATCGATCCCGTCGCTGACGCAGGTGCGTCAATGGCTAGCCAACGGATCACTTCGGCGACTTCGTCCGTGGTCGCCACGCGCCCCAGCGGAATATCGGCCACGATCTGCGCGCCGCCACGGCCCTGGAGATATTCCTCCGTCATTTCCGACACGGTGAAGCCCGGAGCGACGGCGAAGCAAGGATTCCGTCCGAGGCATAGCCCCGCGCGATCGTTTTCGTCATTCCGACGATCGCCGCCTTGGAAGCCGCGTAATGCCAGTGCTGCGGGGAATCGCCGCGGAAGGCGGCGCGGCTCGCGATATTGACGATCCGTCCGCCTCCGCCGCGGTCGAGAAAGTGCGAGACGGCGAGACGGCTCAAGTCCGCGGCTGCCTGCAGATTGATGATCAACGTGCGCGCCCAGGCCGAGTGCCATTCGTCGTCAGGGGCGTTGTCCGCCACGGCTTCGTAGATTCCGGCATTGTTGATCAGCACGTCGATTTGGTCGTCGAGCTCCGCGAGCGCAGTGTCCCAAATGTCGCGCGGCGCCGACGGATCCGAAAGATCGCCCGCGATCAAATCGTCGCTTCCCCGGCTCGAATGGCCGCGCACATCATGGCCTTGGGCCCTGAGGAGCGCGTAGGCCGCCGCACCGATCCCGCGGCTCGCTCCGGTGATGAGGATGTTCATGGCTGCCGATTAATGCAGCTCAACGGCTATTGCGAGGAACGAATGCGGCCTGGCTTCCTACGCTGGAGCGCGGCGTCAGCCTGCGCTGGCTCGCAACTCATGCGAGGGTCAGCTAGGCCGCCATTCCGCTTACGAACGCCTTCGTCGTCGATTTGAAGCTGGCGATCTGCTCGGAGAAGCGGCCGAAACCCTGCTCGACTTCGTCGATGTCCTTGGCGACATTTTCCGTATCGGAGCGGATGGCGGCGATCGTCGAGCTCATCGAATCGGCGGCCAGTGCGGTCTCGTCGACGGCGGCGGTGATCATCGTCACCGTCTGCGCCTGGAGCTCCATCGCCTGGCGGATTCGGTCAGCCGAAGTCTGCACCTCCTCGACCGTTTCCTGGATCGAGTTGTTGGCATCTACGGTCTGGCGTGTCGCCTGCTGGATCGCGGTGATCTTGGCGGTGATGTCATCGGTTGCCCGCGCAGTCTGGGCGGCGAGGCTCTTCACCTCCTGTGCAACGACCGCGAAACCGCGGCCGGCATCGCCAGCGCGCGCCGCTTCGATGGTAGCGTTGAGTGCCAGCAGGTTCGTTTGTCCGGCGATGTCGCGGATCAGCGACAGAATCGATTCGATCGCCTCTACGTGATCCGAGAGCGCCTGGCTGACCTTCACCGCCTCACTGGCCTGGTCGCCAGCACGCGTCGCGACTCCCGCCGCCACCTCGACCTCCGATCGAGCATCCTCGATCGCGCGAATGAGGCCGGCAGCGGTCTGCGCCGCCTCGCGCATCGCCACTGCGGATTGCTCGGCGGCCGCGGCGACTTCGCTGGTCTTGCCGAGCATGCCCCGCGCCGATGTGGCGGTCGCGCGCGTACGTTCGGTGAGCGCTTGCGACTGATCGGTGCTGTTGCGAACGAGCTCGCCGACGCGACGCTCAAATTGCTCGCTTTCGTGACCGCGCTGGTCGGCAGCCTCGATCGCTTCGAGCAAAGCCACCTGGGCGAGGATGATGTCGGTCTCGATGATGTCGATCCGGTAATATGCCGCGATGCATTTCGCGAGCTGGTCGCAATCGCCGCGAAACTGCTCGGTCACTCCGCTGAAGACCCGGTTCGCGATCTCGAAGCGATCGGCGATATAATCCGGGATTGACGTCTTATCGCGGTAGATCTGCCGCCCATATTCGGCGATCGACTGCATCCAGCTTGCATCGATTTTCCCCGAATAGATCGCCGAATAGCGGCTCGCCCGGTCCGATCCGAACTGGGCCGCAATCTCGGTGACCACGGGACCGAGCATATGGTCCTTGAACAGTTTCAAATCGCGCTCGAGCGATCCATCGGCATTGTAGGCGGCAAGCCGCGTGCTCACCTGCTCATCCGTCAGCCGCTGCAGCTGACCAGTTTCGCCACCCATCGGTTCGCTCTCCGTCATTCGCTTTATCAGTTGACGATGCTCATGCCGCACAATGGTTAAGAGCCGGTTAGGCGAGACCCTCCAAACTTGCCTCAGCGGAGGGTCCGCCCTAAGCGGCTTCACTCGGCGCGGACCTCCGTGCCGGGTCCAGCAATTCAACGTCGAGCTTTCCATGGCCACCACGAAATCACGACCTTTGTCACCTCATCTCACCATTTGGCGATGGGGGCCCGGCATGCTGATCTCCATCTTGCACCGAGCGACGGGAATTGCGCTGTCGATCGCTGGGCTCACGATCCTCACTTGGTGGCTATTGGCAATCGCTCTGGGCACGGACGCCTATGCGAAGTTCGTGAAGCTGGCGACGCATCCGGTTGGGCTGGTCATATTGATCGGTATCAGCTGGAGCTTTTTCCAGCACCTGCTCTCGGGCATCCGTCATTTGGTGATGGACACAGGGGCCGGGTTCGAACTCGATACCAACAAGCGCTTCGCGGTCCTGACCCTTGTCGGGTCGATACTGCTGACCGCCGCTTTGTGGGTCTATCTTCTGGGAGTTGTGAAATGAGCCTCGGCGACAGCGCAACGCCTCTCGGCAAGGCCCGCGGACTCGGCTCGGCTCACGAAGGCGGCGAGCATTGGTTGACCGAACGCGTCACCAGCATCGCTCTGCTCCTGCTCGGCAGCTGGCTCCTCTCTTCGCTGCTGCTCTTGCCCGCTTTCGATCGGCAGACGCTGATGGAATGGCTGCGCGCGCCGAGCGGGGCTGTGCCGATGGCGCTGTTCGTGATCATCGGCTTCAAGCATGCGCTCGATGGGGTGAAGGTCGTCATCGACGATTATGTGCATGAGGAGGGCAATCGCTTCGCTCTCAACACCCTGATGCTGTTCCTGGCCGTCGGAGGGGGGGCGCTCGCCTTATATGCGCTCGCAAGCATCGCGTTCGGGGGCGCGGCTTGAGCGCCTACAAGATAATCGACCACACTTATGACGTCGTGGTCGTCGGGGCCGGCGGCGCCGGGCTTCGCTCCACCACGGGCGCATCCGGTGCGGGCCTTAAGACCGCGTGCATCACCAAAGTCTTCCCGACCCGAAGCCACACAGTCGCGGCGCAGGGCGGCATTGCCGCGGCGCTCGGCAACATGGGCCCGGACCATTGGCAGTGGCATATGTACGATACGGTCAAGGGCTCCGACTGGCTCGGCGATCAGGACGCGATCGAATATATGTGCCGGGAAGCGCCGGCCGCGGTGATCGAGCTGGAGCATGCCGGCCTTCCGTTTAGCCGCACGGCCGAGGGCAAGATCTATCAGCGGGCCTTTGGCGGAATGACCCAGAACATGGGCGAGGGACCGCCGGCGCAGCGCACTTGCGCTGCCGCGGACCGCACCGGGCATGCGATGCTCCACACCCTTTATTCGCAGAGCCTCAAGCAGGACGCCGACTTCTTCATCGAATATTTCGCGATCGACCTCATCATGCAGGACGGTGCATGCCGCGGAGTCGTAGCCCAATGCCTCGACGACGGGTCGATCCATCGCTTTCGGGCGCAGGCCGTGGTTCTGGCGACCGGCGGCTATGGGAAAATCTATTTCACCGCGACGTCCGCCCACACCTGCACGGGCGACGGCAATGCGATGGTGCTTCGCGCCGGTCTGCCGCTCCAGGACATGGAGTTCGTTCAGTTTCACCCGACCGGCATCTACGGCGCCGGAGTGCTCATCACCGAGGGCGCTCGGGGCGAGGGCGGGTATCTGACGAACAGCGAAGGCGAGCGCTTCATGGAACGCTACGCGCCGCATGCGAAGGACCTCGCCAGCCGCGACGTGGTCTCCCGCTCCATGGCGATGGAAATCCGCGAGGGGCGGGGCGTCGGCGAAAGCAACGACCATATCTATCTTCATCTGGACCACATCGAGCCCGAGATTCTGCACGAGCGGCTTCCGGGAATCACGGAAACGGCGAAAACCTTCGCCGGAGTGGACCTCACCCGCCAGCCCATACCGGTCGCGCCGACCGTTCACTATACGATGGGCGGTATCCCAACGAACTACCACGGCGAGGTCGTCACTCTGAAAGACGGCAATCCCGACGCGGTCGTGCCGGGCCTGTTCGCGGTCGGCGAAGCGGCCTGCGTCAGCGTTCACGGTGCCAACCGCCTCGGCTCCAACAGCTTGATCGACCTGGTCGTCTTCGGCCGGGCCGCGGGCATGAGGCTTGCCGAGGTCGCGAAGCGCGGGCATCATTCAGGAAGAGCTGCCGAAGGACGCCGCCGACCTCGCCCTCGCCCGCCTCGACAAGTTCCGGCATGCCGAAGGTGCCAGCCCGACCGCCGAGCTCCGGCTCGACATGCAGCGCACGATGCAGGCGGACTGCGCCGTGTTCCGAACCGACCGCTCGCTCGCCGAAGGGGTGGCCAAGATCGACAAGGTCTATGAGCGAATGGCCGACGTCCGCACCACCGACCGGAGCCTCATCTGGAACAGCGACCTCGTGGAGACGCTCGAGCTAGACAATCTCCTCGCCCAGGCGGTGGTGACGATGCACTGCGCCGCCAACCGCAAGGAAAGCCGCGGCGCGCACATGCAGGAAGACTATCCCAAACGCGACGACAAGAATTGGATGAAGCACACTATCGCCTGGTTCGACGCCTGGGGCGGGAAATGGCCGGGGGGCGGCGTCAAGATCGACTATCGCCCGGTGCACGAATTCACGCTCACCGAGGACATCGAATATATCAAGCCGAAGGCGCGCGTTTACTGAGCAAGAGTGCAGCTGCTTGTCGACCAATCAAGCTACAGCTCATCCAGAACGTCAGACGCTAATTGCGCTCAAAGCGCTGATATGATCGCCCAATAGTCGAGAATTCTTGGGGATGGGGCTTGAGCAGCTTCAATGGTCCCACGGATCGTGCTTGCGACGCCCTATGGCTACCGTTGATACGATCGGAAATTTCGTTCACTGCCGCGAGTGCGGGACTCAGATCGCGCGCTCTGCCGGTTCCTGTCCGTCCTGCGGAGGAAAACAGGCCGCGGGGCCCGAAAAAAGCAAGATTGTTGCGGGCATCTTAGCGTTGTTCCTCGGCATCCTTGGAATCCATCGTTTTTATCTCGGACAATGGTGGGGCATTTTCTATCTGCTGTTTTTCTGGACGCTCATTCCGGGCATCATCGCTCTGGTCGAAGGTATTGTCTTCCTCTGTAGATCCGACGAGGCTTGGGCTCAGAAATACGGATAGGCGCGGCGAGGCTGAGCACTTTCCGTAGCTGAGGAGGGCCCGTCGCTTTCGTAAAGCGGCATCAGGCTTCGTCCTCGAACGCGCCCACGAACTCCTCTTCGCCGGCGACGCCCTCAAACTCCGCGTCGAGCGCGCGATATTCCTCGCCGAAATCGTGGCCGAATGTCTCGAAATCGCCAGCCGAGTTCCCACCGGTCCAGGGTCAGCCACCAACCGCCGGGTTCCAGCGGGCGCAACAGCGACGTCCCGCGATAACCTGGCGCCTTGCCAAACAGCTCGGCCCAGCGGCCGCTTCCTGAATAAGCCGCTTCGAATTCCCGCTCACGATGCGCGGGCGGCCGGAACTTCCAGACGCGAACGTGGGTCATAATGCGCTACGCCTCGCTTCGTTCGCCTCATGCCCCGGTAATCTCAGACTCTGTATGTCAACAGTGGTGGTGCCCAGGAGAGGACTCGAACCTCCACGCCCTTGCGAGCGCCAGCACCTGAAGCTGGTGCGTCTACCAATTCCGCCACCTGGGCACGGGGCTCATCGATGCTGGTAGGGCGCGCCATGTGAAGGGCGGGACGGGGCTTGTCAACATCGCCGTGGGCGCTTCCCCAAGCTCTTGGAATCGAGCGGATACGAGCGCGATTTGGGAGGCTTTCCATCGCCGCGTCGGGCAGCTAGGGCGACCCGATGATCGATCGTTCGGAAGAGCTTGTCACCGTCTTCGGCGGCGGCGGGTTCATCGGCCGCTACGTCTGCGAATGTCTCCTGAGAAGCGGGGTCCGGATCCGCGTCGCCCAGCGCGACCCGCGCCGCGCTTATATCATCCAGCCGCTAGGGCAGGTCGGGCAGTTCGGCTTCGCCGCCGCCAACATCACCGATGCGCACAGCGTCCGAAAAGCGATCCACGGAGCGAGCGCGGTGGTGAACCTCGTCGGGGTCTTCGGCAAGACGATGCATGCCGTCCACGTCGACGGCGCGCGCAACATCGCTGAGAGCGCCCGCGCGGCGAAGGTCTCCTCGCTGGTGCACATTTCGGCCATCGGCGCCGACCCGGAATCGCCGTCCAACTACGGCCGCACCAAGGACGAGGGCGAGCGCGCGGTCAAAAAATTCTTCCCCAAGGCGACGATCGTCCGTCCGTCCCTGGCGTTCGGTCCCGAGGACCATCTCACCAACCGCTTCGCCACGATGGCGCAATGGCCATTCCTTCCGGTGCTCGCCGGCAAGCGGAATTTCCAGCCGGTCTATGTCCGCGACCTCGCTCAGGCGATCGCCACGGCCGCGCTTTGCCCGCAAACGCACAGCGGCAAGACATATGAGATCGGCGGCCCGCAAGTGATGAGCATGATCGAACTTCACCAGGCGATCCTCGCCATCACCGGGCAGAAGAGCGACATCGTCCCGTTGCCGGACCTGTTCGGCACCGCGCTCTCTTATCTGGGCTCTCTCCCCGGTGCGCCGCTCAGCCGCGACCAGTGGCTGATGCTTCAACAGGACAATGTTCCGGCGAAGGGCGCTCCGGGCCTCGGCGCGTTCGGCATAGAGCCGACGCCCTTGGCGGCCGTCGCGCCCGAATGGCTCGACCGCTTCTCCGGCAACCGCTTCGCGCTTCGCGGCAATGTGACGGCCGCCTCCTGACGTGCCGATCCTGCTGATTGCCATCATCCTCGGTATCGTCGAGGGCGTTACCGAGTTTATCCCGGTCTCCTCGACCGGCCATCTGATCCTAGCCACCGAGCTTCTGGGCTTCGACGCCGACAAATGGTCGGCGTTCAACGTGATCATCCAGCTCGGCGCGATTCTCGCGATCATCGTCCTCTACTGGCGCACCTTCTGGGCGGTGCTCGAAGGCCTTATTCAGCGCAATCCGATGTCGTGGCGTTTCGTGCGCAACATCCTCATCGCCTTTCTGCCGTCCGCGATCCTCGGATTCCTGCTGATCGATCAGATCGAGGTGCTGCTCGGCAATGCGCTGATCGTTCCGATCGCCCTTATCCTCGGCGGCATAGCGATCCTGCTGATCGAGCGCCTGGTGAAGCAGACGAACATCGTCGGAGTCGCCGAAATGCCGCTGAAGACGGTGCTCGGTGTCGGCATCATCCAGTGCCTCTCGATGATCCCCGGGGTCAGCCGCTCCGGAGCGACGATCCTCGGCGGCCTGTCGCTCGGGGTCGAGCGGCGGACGGCGGCCGAGTTCAGCTTCTTCCTGGCTATCCCGACGATGGTCGGGGCGACGACGCTGGAGCTGGTGAAACATCGCGACACCTTGCTCGCGGGCGCGAGCGGCGTCGGCTTCGGCACGGTGGCCGTCGGTTTCGTCGTGAGCTTTATCGTCGCGATCGTCGTGGTGCGCGCCTTCGTCCATTACATTTCGCGCCACGGCTTTGCGCCCTTCGCTTGGTACCGGATCGTCGCCGGAACAGTGGCTTTGGTCTGGCTACTCGCACGCTGATTTATCCAGCGTTCAGCTTGCGCTAAGCTGGTCGCGTGAGAATCCGGGAACCCATGCGCAAGAGTCTGATCCTTGTCCCGCTGTTGGTTTGCGCGACTCCCGCGTTGGCGCAGGCCCCGTCCGACGAAGTTTCGGCTCAGCTGACCGATCCGGCCGTTGCGGAGAAGCTGGCCAACACTGCCCAGGCGTTGTCGAACGTGCTGCTCGATTTACGGGTGGGCGAGCTTCAGGCCGCCGTCGAGGGCCGCGAGGCGACCGCAGCCGAGAAGAAGCTCACCGTTCGCGACCTCGCTCGACGCGGCGATCCAAACTTCGAACGGAACCTCCGCCGGCAAATGGTCGAGGTCAGGCCGAAAATCGAACAGAGCATGAAGGCCTTTGCCGACGCTCTACCGGCGGTGAAGCAGAGCATCGAGCAGGCGCAGAAGTCGCTCGAGCGCGCCGCCGCAAATATGCCGCAGCCGGGCTATCCGAAGCAGTAAGTTCGCTCACGGACTTGATCCGGGATTCGACTTTTTCTCCGTTCCGTCGCTCGAAAGTTCAGACAAACCCCGCGTCTAGGGCGCTCCGACGGTTTACGCGGACGCGACCGACGTTAAAGCTGCCGAGCGATGTGGCAGCTCTTCCAGTTCCCGCTGTGTCCTTTTTCCCGCAAGGTCCGTCTGGTCCTTGCCGAGAAGGGCATCGGCCATGAGCTGGTGCGCGAGAACCCATGGGAGAAGCGTGACGAGTTCATCGACCTGAACCCGGCCGGCGAAACTCCGGTAATGGTGGAGCCCGATCAGGGAATCACTCTCATCGGATCGCAGCCGATCGTCGAATATTTCGACGAGACCGTCGACCGCATGCCGATGATCCACGGCAATGCCGGGCTTCGGGCCGAGATTCGGCGGATGACCGAATGGTTCGACATCAAGCTTTACCGGGAGGCGGTCGAGCCGCTCATGAACGAGCGGATGAGGAAGCGCCTGGTCAGCCGTGAAAGCCCCGACACCCGCGTCCTGCGCGAGGCGATGCGTATCGCCTCCGAGCATCTCGACTATCTCGACTATTTGCTCGACCACCGCCGCTGGCTGGCCGGCCCCGGCCTAAGCCTCGCCGACTTCACCGCCGCGGCGCACCTATCGGTGATCGACTATCTCGGCGCACTCGACTGGCGCGGGCACAAGCAGACGAAGGACTGGTACGCCGTCATGAAGTCGCGCCCCTGCTTCCGTCCGCTCCTTGGTGAGCGGATGGAAGTGATCGTCCCGCCCGGACATTACGACAAGGTGGATTTTTAGCCGACCTGGTCGCCGCGAATGCAGGTCCCGGAGTCCGCGTCGCCTTCGTAGGTGTGACCCGACTGGGTGCAGCGATCCATGAAAATCCCGCAGTCGGACGCACTGTCCTTTTTGCAGGTCTTGCGGTCGCAACGCACGCCGTCGTCGTTGGGCACGGTGCATTGTGTAGTCTTGGCGACGGCGGTTGGTGTGGTCACGGAAAGGACGTCGGTCTTCGCGGCGCCTTTGTTGCAGGCGGCGAGACCAAGACCAATGGTGAGGACAAGTAGGATTTGCCGCGTCATGCCGCTTTTCCCTGTTCGACAATCGCAGTGCGAACTTAGCACATAATGGTGGCGAGGGTCACCAACAGCGGTTTTGAGCGAGCCAATCCTCTGCGGATTGCCCCTGGACCGGAGCCGTCGCGGGCGCGGGAGTCGCTGGAGCGAACAGCTTGCGGAACTCCCTCAACACGGCACGCGCGAAACTCACCACTGTCCTCCCTTGGAAGCGTTTATGGCGATGGCATGCCATTCGCATCCTTTCGGACCGATGAATCTCGAAGCTCGAAAGCCGCTTCACCTGTTCGCCGGCTTCGTCACCCCCGACTTGATCGGGCGTCGGCCTGCCTTTGCGATCGTTGAGGAAGGACAAGGCGGATCCCGGCTCAAGGCCGGGATGACGACGGGGTGGCGCGCGCTGTTCGTCAGGCGGGGATGGCCGCGACCAAATAATTGAGGCTCAAATCGTCGCTGAGGTGAAGTCCGCGCGTCGGCGACCAGGCGATCCCTTCGACATCGAGGCAGTTCACTCCCGCATCCGCGAGCAGCAACTTCATCCGCTCCGGCGTGATGAACTTGTCGTAGTCATGTGTGCCCTTGGGAATCCGGCCCGTTCCTTCGCCGATGATGATCATCGTCAGCCGCGACCAGCTGGTCCGATTGGGAGTGGACAGGACCAACAGTCCGTCAGGTGCGAGCCGCTTCGCCAGTGCGATCGCGAACACCGCCGGATCGGCGACATGCTCGATAACTTCCATGCAGGTGACGAGGTCGAACTGACCCTCCAGCTCCTCCACTGCGCCGGCGCGATAGTCGATTTCCAACCCCATCGCCGCCGCATGCCCCCGCGCGACGGCGATCAGCTCGGGCGACGCGTCGATCGCCGTGACTCTCGCCCCCAGCCGCGCCAGCGGCTCCGCCAACAGTCCGGCGCCGCAGCCGACATCCAGTGCGGTCTTGTCCTCGAGCGGCGTTCGGCTGCACTCATCGCACTGCCAGTGCTGGTCGATCATGTCGCGAATATATTTGAGCCGCACGGGATTGAGCTTGTGCAGCATGGCCGAGCGGCCTTCAGGGTCCCACCAATCGCTCGCGAGCTCGCCGAAGCGCTCGGCCTCTTCGGGGACGATACTTGTTGTCGCTCGGGCCAAGCCCTCGCTTGCGCTTGTCTCGACCATGGCTCCCCCCTAACAGGGCGCCGCCCTCAACCCAAGGACGCGCGTCTCCCACCATGCCCCGCATCGTGATGAAATTCGGCGGAACGTCGATGGCGGGCATCGAGCGCATCCGTAAGGTCGCCGAGCGCGTGCGCCTGGAGGCGGAGCAAGGCAACCAAGTCCTTGTCGTGGTTTCGGCCATGGCGGGCGAGACGGATCGGCTGGTGCAATTCTGCCGCGAAGCCGCCGCGCTTCACGATCCGAAGGAATATGATGTGGTCGTCGCGTCGGGGGAGCAGGTGACGGCGGGCTTGCTGGCGATGACCCTGCAGAACATGGGTTTGCAGGCCCGCAGCTTTATGGGCTGGCAGCTGGTGAGGGCATCCGGGGTGCATGGCAATGCGCGCGTCGAGACGATTGAGGCGGCGACTCTGGGCGAGGCGCTCAGCGCTGGCACGGTGGCGGTGATCCCGGGGTTCCAGGGAGTGTCGCAAGACGGGCGATTGGCAACGCTCGGCCGCGGCGGATCGGACACATCGGCTGTCGCCATCGCCGCGGGCGTCAAAGCGGACCGCTGCGACATCTACACCGACGTCGACGGAGTTTACACGACCGACCCGCGCATCGTGCCTCGGGCGCGCAAGCTCAATCAGGTGACGTTCGAGGAGATGCTCGAGCTCGCCGGCGTCGGGGCCAAGGTCCTGCAGGTGCGTTCGGTCGGTATGGCGATGCGCGAGAATTTGCCGCTGCGCGTGCTCTCGGCTTTCGAGGATCTTCCGGGAACGGACATTGTCGCCGAACTTTCAGGAGCAGAGATGGAACGAAATCTCATCGCGGGGATCGCCGCCGACCGGAATGAGGCGCGGGTCACGCTGACCGGCGTGCCGGACCAGCCAGGCACGGTGGCGCAGGTGATAGCGCCGCTCGCCGAGGCCGGGATCCAGGTCGACATGATCGTGCACGCGGCTACGCCCAACAGCGGGTCATCCGATCTCACCTTCACCGTTCCGCGGGCCAGCATCGCGCAAGCGATGTCGGCAATCGAGCAACGCAAGGGCGATATCGGCTATGCCGAGTTGATCCATAACGATGCGGTGGCGAAGGTCAGCATCGTCGGCGTCGGCATCCGCTCCAACCCGCAACTCGCAGCGAAGATGTTCGAGGTGCTCGCCGAGCGGCAGATCAATCTGCTCGCGGTATCGTCGAGCGAGATCAAGGTCAGCGCATTGATTTCTGAAGCGGAGCTCGATCTCGCCGTTCGCGTGCTTCACACCGCCTTCGGTCTCGATGAACCTGAGCCCCGGGGCCAGGCGGCATGAGCGGCGAAGGCCTGATCGCCGAGCCTCGGGCGGTTCACTCCTCTCTCGGCTATCAGCGCCTCAAACAGCTGATGCACCGCGGCACCGAGTTCCTCGGCTGCGAAGTCGCGATCATGGGCGGCGCCATGAGCTGGGTCAGCGAGCGCAATCTCGTGTCCAGCATCTCCAATGCCGGCGGCTTCGGCGTCATCGCCTGCGGCGCGATGAATCCTGAGCTGCTGGATGCCGAGATCGCCGAGACGAAGGCGCGGACCGAGCGACCGTTCGGCGTCAACCTCATCACCATGCATCCAGAGCTCAATGAGCTGATCGACGTCTGCGCCAGGCACGATGTCAGCCATGTCGTGCTCGCGGGCGGGCTTCCCCCGGCCGGAGCGATCGACCGAATCAAAATGGGCGGGGCGAAGCTGATCGCCTTCGCCCCGGCGCTCGCTTTGGCGAAGAAGCTGATGCGCTCGAACGTGGACGCCCTCGTGATCGAAGGCATGGAGGCCGGCGGCCACATCGGTCCGGTCTCGACGTCGGTGCTCGCGCAGGAAATCCTTCCCAACGTCAGCAAGGACATACCGGTATTCGTCGCCGGCGGTATCGGCCGGGGCGAGGCCATCGCCGCCTTCCTCGAAATGGGCGCCGTCGGTGTGCAGCTCGGCACACGGTTCGTTTGCGCCAATGAGAGCATCGCCCATCCGAACTTCAAAAAAGCGTTCATCCGCGCTTCGGCGCGCGACGCGATCCCTTCGGTGCAGATCGACCCACGGCTGCCCGTCATCCCGGTGCGCGCGCTCAAGAACCGGGAAATGGAGCGCTTCGCGGCCAAGCAGCGCGAGGTCGCCGATTTGCTCGATAATGGCGACATCGAAATGGCCGAAGCGCAGCTGCAGATCGAACATTATTGGGCAGGGGCTCTGCGCCGGGCAGTGATCGATGGCGACGTTGAAACCGGCTCCGTCATGGCCGGCCAGTCGGTCGGCATGGTCAAGAATGAAGAGCCCGTCGCCGCCATCATCCAGGAACTCATCGACGAAGCCGCGGCGGCCCTGGAGAGTTGGGGCTAAACCCACGCCAAGCTATTGGCGCCGCGTCGCGCCATCTGATAGCGCTCGGTCATGCCGCCTTCCGCCGCCATCGCCGCTCGGGAGATCCTGACGGGTCTGCACGAGATCATGGCGAAGCGCGGCTCGGCGCAGATCAAACTCGACCATGTCGTCGATCTCATCGCCGAGGCGATGAGGAGCGAAGTCTGCTCAATCTATCTGCTTCGCGACAATGTCCTCGAGCTGTTCGCGACGCATGGGCTGCGCAAGGAAGCGGTGCACGTCACGAAGCTGCGGTTGGGCGAAGGCCTGGTCGGGACGATCGCTGCCGAGGGGCGCATCCTCAACCTCGCCGAAGCGGCCGCACATCCGGCCTTCGCCTATCGGGCGGAAACAGGCGAGGAGCGCTTCCATAGCTTCGCCGGAGTGCCGATCATCCGGCTTGAAACGCCGATCGGCGTGCTCGCGGTCCAGCATGCCGATCCGCGCCGTTACGAAGAGGTCGAGATCGAGGCGCTGCAAACGGTCGCGATGGTCCTGTCGGAAATGCTCGCGGGAGCGCGACTGGTCGACGGGGCGCGTCGCAGCCGCTTGCGCAGCGCCGGACCACTCAGGCTTTCCGGCCTCAAGCTGGTCACCGGCATGGCCAAGGGACAGGCGGTGTTCCACGAGCCGCGGGTCATCGTCGAGCACACCGTCGCCGACGACATCGAGGCCGAGCGGGAACGCGTCTACTCCGCCTTCCGCAAGATGCGTGAGCAAATCGACAATATGGCGCGCGAGGCTGAGTTCGGCACAGCCGGCGAGCACCAGGAGATTCTCGAGACCTACCGCATGTTTGCCTATGACGAGGGGTGGTCGCGGCGGATCAACGAGGCGATCGACAGTGGTCTCACGGCCGAAGCGGCGATCGAGCGCGTCCAACAACGTACGCGCGCCCGCATGCAGGAGATCGACGATCCGCTGCTGCAGGAGCGGATGCATGATCTCGAGGATTTGTCGAACCGGCTGCTGCGCATCGTCTCGGGCCGCATCGGCACTGCCGCGCAGACCGGTCTCGCCCACGACACCGTTCTGATCGCGCGCAATCTCGGCCCCGCGGAAATCCTCGAATACGACCGTCGGCGCCTCAAGGCCGTTCTGCTCGAGGAAGGGTCGCTCACGTCGCACATGACGATCGTCGCCCGGGCGATCGGGGTACCGGTGATCGGCCGCCTTAATGACATCCGCCACAGCGTCGATGAAGGGGAGGCGATCCTCGTCGACGGGGACAATGGCAGCATCATCATCCGGCCGAACCGCCCCCTGCAATCGAGCTTCGAGCACCGCATGGCGCTCAGTCAGAAGCGGCGCGCCCAAATGGCTGCAGCCAAGGTGCTGCCGGCCGTCACCAAGGACGGATTGCAGGTCAGCGTCATGGTCAATGCGGGGCTCGCCGAAGACGCGGTCGCGCTCTCCATGACCGGTGCCGACGGTATTGGACTGTTCCGCACCGAGTTCCAATTTCTCGTATCGGCTACGCTTCCCGGGCGCGAGCGCCAGCAGCGCCTGTACACCAAGGTGCTGCAGGCCGCGGGCAAGCACCCTGTGATTTTCCGAACGGTGGACATCGGCGGCGACAAGGCGCTGCCCTATTTGAGCGACATCCACGACGAGGCTGAAAATCCCGCGATGGGTTGGCGGGCGCTCCGGCTGTCGCTCGACCGGTCGACCTTAATGAAGGCGCAGGCGCGCGCGTTGATCGAGGCGTCTGCCGGCAAGGTCCTGCGGGTGATGTTCCCGATGATCTCCGAGCCCTGGGAATATGAGGAAGCGCGGGCCTTGTTTGAGGAACAGGTCGCATGGGCGCGCAAAGGCAAGCGCGGCGTTCCCAAGATCATCGAATATGGTGCGATGCTGGAAGTGCCGAGCCTGGCCGAGATGCTCGACGAACTGCTGCCGCGCGTCGATTTCATCTCGATCGGCACCAACGACCTCACCCAGTTCCTCTTCGCGGCCGACCGCTCCGATCCGCGCCTTGCGCAACGCTATGACTGGCTGAGCCCTGCGATCCTCCGCTTCCTCAAGCGCATCCTCGATGCCTGCCGGGCGGCGAATGTTCCGGCGCGCATTTGCGGGGAAATGGCGGGACGCCCGCTCGAGGCGATGGCTCTGATCGGGCTCGGGGCGGAGAATTTCTCGATTACGCCGGCAGGTGTCGGTTCGGTGAAGGCGATGGTTCGCTCGCTCGACGCGGCCGCTGTCCGCGCCCGGGTCGAACAGCTCGTCGCCAAGCCCCCTAAGGACGTCCGCAAGGCGCTTACCGACTGGGCACGGCGCCACGATGTCGTCGTCGGCTAGCATGGGCGGTTGACACTCGGGCGCGAGGCCTCGAACAGTGGTGTGGGGCATCGGAAAGCTGAAAGCGAGGCCATGGACGAGGAACTGGTCGAAACGGATGTTCCGACGGTCGGGCAGCGGCTGCGCGCCGCGCGCGAGGAGAAGGGTCTTGGCCTCGAAGACATTGCGGCCCAGACCCGCATTCCTCAGCGCCATCTCGAAGCCATCGAGGCGAGCGAGTGGGAGAAACTTCCGGCGACGACTTACACGACCGGATTCGCCAAGAGCTATGCCTCCGCCGTGGGGCTCGACCGGACGGAAATCGGCGAGCAACTGAGGGCTGAACTTGGCGGCCAGCGGCCGCTGGCGATCGTAGAGGTGTTCGAGCCCGCCGACCCTGCCCGCACGATGCCGAAATGGCTCGTGTTCGGCGGCATCGCCGCCGTCATCCTGGTCGTCGTGGTGATGAGTTGGCTCAACCGCCGCTCGCTCGAGCAACCGGAGGCAGCGCCGATCAACACGCCGGCAGCAGCGACGGAGCCCAGTGCAGCGCCCGCGCCGGCGCCCGCCCCAGTTCCGGTGGCACAAGGACCGGTCGTGCTGAACGCGACTGAGGCGGTCTGGCTGCAGGTCTATCAAAAAGGCGGAGCAACTTTGTTCTCGGGGACATTGCAGCCCGGCCAGACCTTCGCCGTCCCAGCGACGGCCACAGCGCCTTTGCTCAAGACCGGCAAGCCTGAATCGCTGCGCATCAATGTTGGCACAGCCGTCGCGCCGCCGGTCGGCCCGCCCGCAACGACGGTCCGCGACGTCAGCCTCCTTCCCGCCGACCTGATGAAGAACGGGCAGGGGAGCGGACCGCAAGCACCATCGGGAGGTGCGGCCGTCACCAATAGCGGACAATAGGATTCATCCGCGGCTAAGCCGCGACGAGACACAGTGGAATCACACGCCAAGGCTTGGGAACAATTCCGTGAACTCTTTGCGCCCGATCATCGTTCTCGCGGCCTCTGCGGCCATTGCGTTCCTGCCTGCTGTTGCGCTCGCCCAGCGCCAGCCGGCGTCGCCTGAGCAGCGGATCGACCGGCTCGAACGGCAAGTGCAGCAAATGCAGCGGCAGGTTTTCCCGCGAGGACGGCCGGCGGACACCGCAGGCTTTGCCGCTGAGCCGGCGGCGACCCAATCCTCGGTGGTCAGTCTCGATCAACGTCTCGACGCGCTGGAAAAGCAGATGGCCGACATGCTTCGCCAGTCGGAGGAAAATGGTCATCGCCTGCAATCGCTCGAAGCCGATATCGCGAAGGTCCGCACGGACCAGGAGCAGCGCATCACGGCTCTCGAGCAGCGCATCAGCGACACCGCGGCAGCGCCTGCAGCGGTACCCCAACCGGTGACGCCCGAGACAAAGCCTGCGACAAGCAAGCCGCCCGCCCCGAAAGCGACCGGGACCAAGCCCATCGGCGGGTCCAGCGCGACAACCTCGGCGACGACGCCGGAGGATGATCCGGGCGAAGAGGCCTACACCGAGGGATTTCGCCTCTGGGAAGCGAACGATTATGACTCGGCGATCACCTCGCTGCGGGCCTTCACTTCTGCCTACCCCAAACACCGGCGTGTGAGCTACGCCAACAACCTCATCGGCCGCGCTCTCCTCGACAAGGGTGAGGCACGCGCGGCGGCGCAAGCGTTGCTCGCCAATTATCGGAGCAATCCGAAAGGGGAACGAGCGCCGGACAGCCTTTATTACCTCGGCGAGGCGCTAATGAAGCTCGGCCAGCCGGCGCAGGCCTGCAAAGCCTATGCGGAGCTCGATGCCGTCTACCCAAAGGTTCGCGCGGACCTGAAGAAACAGATTGAGGAAGCTAAGGCCGAGGCGCAGTGCAGTTGATCGTTTCAGCCGCCTGACGTTTCATCGGCGCGAAATGTCGCATCCATGTTGATGTGCCACGATTTTCGCGGTGATCTTTGCCTGGAGGTTTTCGTCCTATGATTCCCGCATCCGTGGAGATGCTTTTGGCAACGAGCGACGAGCTCAGGCCCGATGCTTCGGCGGTCTCGCGCTTCCAGCACGATATCGATGCGCTGGTCGGCGTCGGCAATCGGATCGGTCTGGCCGTTTCGGGCGGACCCGACAGCGTTGCACTATTGTTGCTAGCCGCCGCGGCCCGTCCCGGTCTGGTCGAAGTGGCGACCGTCGACCATGCCTTGCGCGACGAGAGCCGCGCCGAGGCTGACAGTGTCGCCGCCCTGTGCGAGCGCCTGGAAGTTCCTCATGCAATCCTGACTGTCAGGTGGCGCGAGAAACCGCAGACCGGAATCCAGCAGCGGGCCCGGCACGCGCGCTACCGGCTGCTCGGTCGCTGGGCGCGAGAAAAGGAGCTCTCCGCTTTGCTCACGGCGCATCATCTCGACGATCAGGCAGAAACCTTGCTCATGCGCCTCGCCAGGGGCGCGGGGGTAAACGGCCTCGCCGGCATGCGCAGAGTTTCACAAGTCCCCGGTGGAACACTCGCCCTTGTCCGCCCGCTCCTCGATTGGCGCCATGCCGAACTCGAGCGTCTATGCGCGGATGCGGGGGTCATTCCCGTTGCCGACCCCAGCAACGACGATGCCCAGTTTGAGCGGGTCCGCGTCCGCCGGGCTCTGGCCGGCGCAGACTGGCTCGATCCTCAGGCCCTGACTCTGAGTGCAGCTAATCTCGCCGATGCGGATGCGGCGATCGGCTGGGCCTCCACGCAGGTATGGAACAGGGCGGTCACTCAAAGGGGGAATGCGATCCTTTTTCGTCCCCAAGGCATACCCCGCGAGATTCGTAGGCGTCTTGTCCGCCGCGCCGTTCTAAAGCTCGCGACCGAAGGGAAGAGAACAGAGGTTCGGGGGCGGGAACTCGATCGCCTGCTTGCGCTGCTTGCGGCCGGTAAGAAGGCCACGCTGCGCGGAGTATTGTGCAGCGGCGGCAACGAATGGCGCTTCGTTCCGGCGCCGAATCGGACTCGACCTGTGGATAACTTTCGTTAAATTCCCGGTTAACGACTCGGCGAGTCGCGCTTCTAATCGGGGAGGGGCGAAGTGGAATCGGACGTGCGCTTTTACCGCCGCAGAGCGAGCGAAGAAATGGCCGCCGCAAGCCGGGCGGTGACAGAGGCCGCGAGGGAGCGGCGAATGATGATGGCGGGGGTTTTCCTCGAACGATTGAAGACCCTGGGCGCTACCCCCTCCGATGCTGAGATCCGCCTCGAAGCCGTCGAGCACGCTTGACGCGAGCGACAGCGCCACGAGTCGGCGCTTCGCCGTGCTCCGTAAACGCCTGATCTTCCCTAGCTGAACCGGATTGCGCGCCCATCTTGCGTCGTCGGCCAGCGTTGCTACGGGCAGGGAACACCGCCGCACCGGCGTCGTTGTCAGCCCGAAATTACGTGAAGGGAGAAAAGAATGAGAAGGATTGCGCTTATCATCGTGGCCACGGTCGCGGTTTCGGCGTGCGCGACAACGCCAAAGACGCAAACCTGCCCGGACGGATCGACGATCGGGGTCAATGAGCCCTGTCCGCCGCCTCCGCCACCGCCGCCGCCTCCGCCTCCGCCGACAGTGAGTTGTCCGGACGGTTCGACGGTCCCAGCGGGCGCGACCTGCCCAGTCCCGCCTCCGCCCCCACCACCGCCGCCACCAGTGCGCCGGTCCGGCGAACGCGGTTGAACCTTTAACGGCCGGCGCTTCGGCGCCGGCCGCATTTCGTTCACCACTCTCTAAGGTCGCATTGTTATTGAGCCCAATGCGCCTATTTTAAGGGCGTGCGCGTTTTGCGCGGAAGAGACGAGCGGATGAACGACAAAGACAAGAAACCCGGGAACCCCTGGACCAAGAGCCTGCTCATCTGGGTGGGCGTGCTGTTCGCTCTCGTCCTCTTCGTCCAGATGATCGACGGCGGCTCGCGCACCGCGGCCGGCAATTCGATCGCTTATTCCGAATTCGTCCGCCAGGTAAATGAAGGCAATGTCCGCTCGGTCACCATGGCGACCGCGTCGACGGGCGATTCGGCCATCAGCGGCAAGCTTCAGAGCGGCGAGGCATTCCACACCGTCGCTCCGGACGGCACGAACATTGCCGACAAGATGATTCAGAAGGGCATCGGAGTCCAGGTGAAGGCCGAGGAAACCTCGAGCATCTGGCTCTACATGCTCTACAATTCGCTGCCATTCCTGCTGATCCTCGGAATCAGCTTTTTCGTCATGCGGCAGATGCAAAAGAATGCCGGATCCGGGGCGATGGGCTTCGGCAAGAGCCGCGCCCGCATGCTGACGGAGAAACAGGGTCGGGTGACCTTCGCCGACGTCGCCGGCATCGACGAGGCCCGCGAGGAGCTGCAGGAAATCGTCGAATATTTGAAGGATCCCGGCAAGTTCGCGCGTCTCGGCGGCAAGATTCCCAAGGGAGCTCTCCTCGTCGGTCCTCCGGGCACCGGCAAAACGTTGCTCGCTCGTGCAATCGCGGGTGAGGCGGGCGTTCCCTTCTTCACCATTTCCGGTTCAGACTTCGTGGAAATGTTCGTCGGCGTCGGTGCCAGCCGCGTGCGCGACATGTTCGATCAGGCCAAGAAGTCTGCGCCCTGCATCGTCTTCATCGATGAGATCGACGCCGTCGGTCGCCACCGTGGCGCCGGCCTTGGCAACGGCAACGACGAGCGCGAACAGACGCTCAATCAGCTGCTGGTCGAGATGGACGGGTTCGAAGCGAACGAAGGCATCATCATCATCGCCGCGACCAACCGTCCGGACGTGCTCGACCCAGCGCTGCTGCGCCCGGGCCGCTTCGACCGCCAGGTCGTCGTTCCGCGCCCGGACATCGATGGCCGTCAGCAGATCCTAGGCGTGCACATGAAAAAGGTGCCGCTCGCCCCCGACGTCGATCCGCGCGTGATCGCCCGTGGTACTCCCGGCTTCTCTGGTGCCGACCTAGCCAATCTCGTCAACGAGGCCGCGTTGCTCGCGGCCCGTCGCGGCAAGCGCCTAGTGGCGATGCAAGAGTTCGAGGACGCCAAGGATAAGGTGCTGATGGGTACCGAGCGCAAGTCCATGGTGATGACCGAGGACGAGAAGCGCATGACCGCCTATCACGAGGCCGGCCATGCCATTGTCGCTCTGCACGAGCCCGCTTCCGACCCGATCCACAAAGCGACGATCATTCCGCGCGGCCGAGCGCTTGGCCTGGTGATGCGCCTGCCGGAGCGTGACAGCTACTCGTATCACCGCGACAAAATGTACGCGAACCTAGCCGTCTCGATGGGAGGCCGCGTCGCCGAGGAGATGATCTTCGGCTATGACAAAGTGTCATCAGGCGCATCTTCCGACATTCAATATGCAACCCAGCTGGCTCGCGACATGGTCACCCGGTGGGGCATGTCCGATGCTTTGGGGCCGCTGCAATATGCGGAGCCTGAGGAAGAAGTGTTCCTCGGCTATTCGGTCAACCGCCAGCGGCTGATGTCGAACGAGACCGCGCAGGCGATCGACAAGGAGATCCGCAAGGTCGTCGAAGATGGCTACGAGCGCGCCAAGCATCTGCTTACGGAACATACGGAGCAGCTCGAAGCGCTCGCTCAAGCGCTGCTCGAATATGAGACGCTGTCAGGCGACGAGATCAAGAAGGTCCTCGCTGGCGAACCGATCGACCGAGGCGGAGCGAAGGGTCCGTCCATTCCTGCGGCCGGCTCCTCAATTCCGAAGGCGAAGCGCCCGAAGGCGGGACCGATCGGCGGCCCGGCAGCGGCTGGAGCCTAGTCGAATAGGCCAAGGCCGACCAGAAGGCTGACGAACAGGCTGATGGCCATGAAGGCGAAGATGGTGAGCGCGGCCGTTCGCCACAGCGCACCGGCCCGGCTCAGCGCATAGGTCCCTTTGAGCTGCCGGTACATGTGGAACGGCGGCACGAAGAAGGCGATGCTGGCGATGCTTGCCGAGACGAGGCCGATCAGCGTGCTGCCGGTGAACAGCAGCATCATGAAGCATAGCGAATAGGTCACGAACACTGTGTGATCGTACATCCGGAACTTTCGGCTGAACGGGAACAGCATCCAGACGAAGAGTGCCGAGATGGGAATCAGCGCCCAGCTGAACTTATAGGCATTGGTCTTGATCTTGTAGATCAGCAGCTCGGGGTTGTCGGTCGCCTTTTTGAGCGGTTGCCGGATCCACGGCAGAACTCCTTCAGGAATTTCGGCAGCGCCGGTTTTCCCCTGGCTTTTGATGCTTGTCAGAGTCGCGAGCTCGGAACGGGCGTCCTTGATTTCCTTGTCGATGCCGGCTGTGGGCGCACCGGTCTTGGCGACGATCGATCTCTTCATCTCGAGCTTCGCGATGTCCGCCTTCGACTCGTTCACTTGTTCCGCAAGTTGCGCCTTGATCGCGGCGCTGTTCGGTCCCGCGAGTTCGCCGCCGAGGCTGATCGCGGCGAATGTGAGAAAGACGAAGAACAAGAATAAGGCGACCGGGGAAACGAACCGCGCGCGCTGCCCGTCGATATAGCTCCGCGTAAGCTCGCCGGGTTTCCAAACCAGAAGCGGCAGCGTGCGCCAGATCTTCCCTTCGAAATGAAGCACGCCGTGGAGGAAGTCGTGGAAGAAGGCGGATAGCGTCCGATGAACGTGCGCGTGCTGCCCGCATTCGTGACAATAGGGACCAGCAAGCGGGGCACCGCAGTTGAGGCAATCGGTTTCCTGGGTGTGGCCGTCGCTCGCCTCGCCCGCCTTCGGTTCGACGGCCCGGCCCACCATTCCACCGGTAACCGCATCGCCGACCGCTTCGAAATTGCCCATGCGACCCCCTATCCGGCGGACATTATGCGCGCTTCACCGCTCATGCTAGCTCAGCGGCCATGGCGCGCATCGGACTTCTCGGCGGTTCGTTCAACCCGGCGCATCGCGCGCATCGCCGGATCAGCATCGCGGCAATGCGCGCCCTGGACCTGGATGAGGTCTGGTGGCTGGTGTCGCCCGGCAACCCCCTCAAGGAGGGTGCCAAAGACATGGCGCCCTTCGAGACGCGTCTGACGTCGGCCAAAGGGCAGGCGCGGCGGGCACGCATCCGCGTCAGCGATTTCGAACAGAGGGAGGGGACGCGGTACACTGTCGACACGATGCGCCACCTAAAGCACCGCTACCCCAACGACCATTTCATTTGGTTGCTCGGAAGCGACACCCTGCCAAATTTTCACAAATGGCGTGATTGGAGGAGGTTAGCGCGCGAAGTGGCAATTGCGGTGATTCCCCGGCCCGGTTATGATCATGCTGCCCACGCGGCGCGCGCGATGGGTTGGCTGAGAAGGTTCGTCCATCCTTCGAGCCAGGCAAGAAACTGGACGGAGTGGAGTGCACCGGCGATCCTTTTCCTTCGCCTGCCGCCCGATTCCACCTCCGCAACCGCCATCCGCGCGCATGACCCCCACTGGCACGTCCGACGGCCCACGCATCTAGCGTCTGTACCGCGCGTCGGCATGCCGCTTTCCGTCAGGAGACCCCTTGACCGAACGTCCCGCTGAGACCGCCGCTAAAACCGGCCGCACTCCATTCGACGTCGAAGACCTCCACAAGCTCGTCCTTCAATCGCTCGACGACGACCAAGCCCAGGAGGTCGTTTCCATCCCCCTCGCCGGCAAATCGAATATCGCCGATCATATGGTGATCGCTTCCGGCCGCTCGACACGGCAGGTCGCATCGATGGCCGTTAAGCTTGCCGACAAGATTAAAGAGCGATTTGGGAAGAGCGCCCGCATCGAGGGGCTACCGGCAGCGGACTGGGTGCTCATCGACGCGGACGACGTTATCGTCCATATTTTCCGTCCCGAAGTGAGAAATTTTTACAATTTGGAACGAATGTGGGCGTTTGGCGATGATTCGGACTTAAGTGCTGCGGCACGCGGGTGAGGGCTAATGCGTCGGATTGCTCTTTTACTGTCATTGCTGGCGTTTGCAGCGCAACCGGCGGGTGCGGCGTCTTCGCCCAGCCTTTCCGGCCTCGAACAGCAGCTGAGCTATATCGTCGCCAACAAATCGGCTGACGTCGGCATCGCCGCGCTCGACCTGACCACGGGAGAGAGCATCAGCATCAAGGGAAGCACGCCCTACCCGATGGCGAGCACCGTCAAGGTGGCCGTGGCCGCACTCTATCTGGCGCAGGTCGATCACGGGCGCCGCTCACTCGACGACACGATCAACGGACAATCGGCGCGCAGCCTGATGCAGCGTATGCTGGTTCACAGCGACAATCGCGCCACTGACATCTTGCTCCGCGACCTCGGCGGACCGGCTGCGCTCCACAGCTGGCTGCAGCAGAACGGGTTAAGCGGACTACGCGTCGATCGCACGATCGCCCAGCTGCTCAGCGACAAGCGCGATCTCTGGGATTCCCGCGATTCGAGCACTCCAACGGCAATGGTGGACCTGCTCCGCCGAATCTACCGGGCGGAGCTGATTAGGCCGGCAAGCCGCGACTATCTCATGGACCTCATGGCCCAGTGCGCGACCGGCAAGAACCGGATCAAGGCGCTCCTGCCCTTCGGCACCCCGGTCGAGCACAAAACTGGGACTCTGAACGGTCTCACCGACGACGTCGGCTTTATCACCATGCCCGACGGTCACCGGATCGCTATCGCCATCTTTGCGCGCGGCGGTTCGGACCGGCCGGGCACGATCGCCTCGGCGGCGCGCGTGATTTACGACGGATTCAAGTCGGCCTTCCGCTGGCCGTACAGCTTCGGCGGCTCCAGCTTCCGCTAGTGCTCCTGCACATCGTCGCGCGTGGGAAAATCGGCCGCTCTCCGGAGGCCGATCTGGTCGAGCGCTACGTGAAGCGCATGGCCTGGCCGACCAAAATCACTGAAATCCCGGAGCGCGGCGGCAATGTTCCGGCCGTTCCTTCGAACGCGGTGCTCGTCGTGCTCGACGAGCGCGGCGCGGCGCTTTCGTCGGTCGAGCTGGCGAACAAACTCGAAGCCTGGCGAGACGCGGGCAAGCGCGAGGCGCGGTTCCTGATCGGGTCGCACAGCGGACATGACGAGAAGCAGCGCCGCGCCGCCGACTTGCTGCTCTCCTTCGGCCCCGCCACTTGGCCGCACTTGCTGGTCCGGGCGATGCTCGCCGAACAATTGTTCCGAGCGATGTCCATCCTTGCGAACCACCCTTATCATCGCGAAGGTTAGGGTATGCGGTCGTTCGCCTCCTTGCTCGCTTTCGGTGCGCTCATTCTGGCGGGCAGCGCGCCGGCTCAAGACGGGGAACCGCTCGATTCCGCAGTAACGCGCGCTCGGGCGGAACAGGCAGCGGCCGAGGCGGAGGCGGCGAAGTTGGAGCGCGCCGCATCCAGGGCTCGTGGCGAGGCCGATCGGCTGCGTGCCGAACAAGCGGCAGCGAGCCAGTCGATCGAGGCGGCCGAGGCAAGGATCACGGCTGCAGACGCTCAATTCCGTCTGATCTTGGCGTCCCTTGAAGAGCGGCGCCAGCGGCTAGCCCAGGAGCAGAGACCCGTAGCTTCCCTCCTGGCCGGCCTCGCCGTCATGGCCCAGCGGCCACCGTTGCTGGCGCTCGCAGACCGGGGCGGCACCGACGAATTCGTGAAGGTGCGGGTACTTATGGACGCGACTCTTCCCACCATAAGGGAGCGCACCGCGGCCCTATCCTCGGAGGTGAAACAGGGCGAGCGGCTCGAACAAGCGGCGGTTCTCGCCCGGGCGGAGCTGGCTGGCAGCCGTCGCGAGCTGATTGCGCGAAAGCAACAATTCGCTGCCCTCGAGCAGCGAGCGCTTCGAACCGCTCTGGCTAGTGGTGGCGAGGCCCTCGCGGCTGGGGACGTTGCGCTTGCTGCCGGGGAGAACATCGAAGCGCTTCAACGGAGCGATGCGAACAGCCGCGGAGTCCGCGCCATCGCAGCCGTGCTTGCCTCCGCACCCCCGGCGCCCGCTCGGCCGACACCGACGGAGGGACCGGCACCCAAATCGACCTTCGCTTACGAGCTGCCAGCGAACGCTCCGGTGATCGAGGGACTTGGGTCGGTCAATGAGAGTGGTGTTCGCTCGCGGGGCCTCACGCTGCAAACGGGACGGGGGACCGAAGTCACGGCGCCCGCTGACGGAATCGTCCGCTTCTCAGGGCCCTTTCGCGATTTCGACGGAGTGCTGATCATCGAACATGGTGGCGGCTGGATGTCCTTGCTGCTCAACGTCGCTTCATCCTTGAAGCCCGGAGCCCAAGTCACTTTGGGGCAGCCGCTGGGCCGCGCACTAGGGCCGATCGGCGTAGAGGTGTCCCAAAATGGGCACCGTGTGTCGCCGGCTCTCATCGCAGGTTCATCTCAAAGTCTGTCAAAGGCTGGTAAAGGCGGCTAAACGCGTAACCCGCCGGAACAGGACGTTAGTTATGAAACTGAATTCCAAGCTTCTCCCGCCAGTTGCGCTCGTTGGAGCGCTCGCTTTGGTGCCCGTGACCGCCAGCTCTTTCGCCGCAGCGGATACGGCCAATTACCAAGAGCTCGAGAAGTTCATGAGCGTCTACGAACGGGTAAAAGCCAATTATGTGGAACCGGTCGACGACAAGACGCTGATCAAAGGGGCGATCGACGGCATGCTTTCCGCGCTCGACCCGCACTCGAGCTATGTCGAAGCAGCCGACTTCGACCAGCTGAAGACCACGACTGACGGTAATTACGGCGGGCTTGGCCTAACCGTCTCGATGGAAGACGGGATCGTGAAGGTCATCGCGCCAACCGAGGATACGCCGGCGTGGCGCGCCGGGATCAAGTCCGGCGACTACATCACTCACATCAACGGCGAGTTCCTGAACGGCGTTTCGCTCGATGAGGCCGTCGAGAAGATGCGCGGAGCGTCCGGAACGCCGATCAAGCTCACCATCATCCGTCCCGGTCGCGACAAGCCGCTCGACCTTACCCTCGTTCGCGAGCGGATCGAGCTTCGTCCGGTCAAGTGGGAGATCAAGGACGGTATTGGGATCATCAATATCAACAGCTTCTCCGGCAACGTTGCCGACCAGACCAAGTCCGCGCTGCTGTCGATCGACAAGGCGACGGGGGGTCATCCGCTCGGCTACATCATCGACCTGCGTTCGAACCCGGGCGGGCTGCTCGACCAGGCGGTGGACGTCAGCGACGCCTTCCTCGAAGGTGGCGAGATCGTCTCGCAACGCGGCCGCGATAAGAACGACATCGAGCGTTACTATGCCCGACCTGGCGACATGGCGCACGGCCTGCCGGTGGTCGTTCTCGTGGATGCGGGGACCGCCTCGGCTTCGGAGATCGTGGCAGGAGCGCTTCAGGACCATCGTCGCGCCCTGATCCTCGGCGAAAAGAGCTTCGGCAAAGGTTCGGTGCAGACCGTCGTCCAGACCGGCCCCGAGAGCGCGCTTCGACTGACGACGGCGCGCTACTACACGCCTTCGGGCCGTTCGGTGCAGGCCGGTGGAATCGATCCGGACATTCCAGTGCCGCAGCTCACCGATGCCGATTACAAGGATCGCAAGATTGTTCGCGAGGCCGATCTTCGCCGTCACCTGCTCGCTCAGGCCAAGGTCGAAGACAAATTGCTCGAAGCCGACAACACGCCCGACCCACGCTTCGCGATGAAGTCGGCCGAACTCGAGAAGAAGGGCATCAAGGACTTCCAGCTCTATTATGCGATCAACACGCTGAAGCGGCTGGGCGCCCCGCAGTCCGTCGCCCCGCAGCAGATCGCGCAGAACAAGAAGTCGCGGTAAGTCCATGACTGAAGCGGTCGCCGTACCGTCTCGCGACCCATTTCTAGCAAGGCCAGCGGAAGCCGCTCGGTGGATCGCGCTGCTCTTGCCGCTCGCGCTGCTCGCTGGCGCCTTTGGATCGGAATATTTCGGCGGCCTTGTTCCGTGCGAGATGTGCTGGTGGCAGCGCTACGCGCACATGGCCGCGCTGGTGCCGGCAGCGCTTGCGTTCACCGCGCCTGCGGAACGTGGCCGATCGCGGGCTTTGACGTTGCTCGCCGTATTGGCAATCGCGGCGTCCGGCGCAATCGGTGTCTATCATGCGGGCGTGGAAGCCGGAATCTTCAAGGGATTCACGACTTGCACCGCCTTGGCATCGGCGGCGGGGAGCAGGGCGGACCTTTTGAAAGAGATCATCCACGCGCCGCTAGTCCGCTGCGATCAGGTGCAGTTCCGTTTCCTTGGCATTTCCATGGCCGGGTGGAACGCCATACTCTCGCTCGGCGGCGCAGCAGCTCATCGCTGGCCTGACCCTCAAGGGCCGGCGCGGATGAGCGGTTGGCGCCCCGGCGAGCGCCGCCCCGATCGCGAATCGATGGTGCGGGTCGACCAGGCGGGCGAATATGGCGCGACGCGAATCTATGCGGGCCAGCTTGCAGTCCTTCGCGGCAATTGCCCCGAGGCGAAGCTGATCGCGCGTATGGCGGCGCAGGAAGAGCGCCATCTCGACCGATTCAATGCACTGATGGCCGAGCGGCGCATTCGCCCGACCGCGCTTCAGCCGCTGTGGAATGTTGCCGGCTTTGCGCTCGGCGCGGCCACCGCGCTCATGTCGGAGAAAGCGGCGCTGGCCTGCACCGACGCCGTCGAGACGGAGATCGACAAGCATTACACCCGTCAGCTTGCCGAGCTAGGCGCCGAGGATCCCGAGCTTTCCGGGGATATTGAGGAATTCCGCGCCGACGAGCTCGAGCATCGGGACTCGGCCCGTGCCGCCGGCGCAACCAGCGCTCCGGCCTATCCGCTCCTGACTGCGGCGATCCGTGCCGGGTGCAGGGTGGCAATTGCGCTGTCAAAACGCATATGAGGAACTGAATGCGGGCTCGCCCGCTGATTCCGTCGGAAAGGACCCCGAAAGCTGATGACCAAACTGATGATCACACTGGCCGCGAGTGCTGCAGTTGCGGTCGGTATTGTGGTTCTTCCGGCTCCTGCCGAAGCGCAGCAAGGCAATGTTGCCGAGATCATCGTCTATGGCGACGATCCATGTCCGCGTTCTACAGACGATCAGGTCGTCGTCTGCGCGCGGCGGCCCGAAGCCGAACGCTTCCGCATCCCGGAAAAGCTGCGCGAAGGCGGCTCGCCGCAGGCGCGCAACTCGTGGGCGAACAAGGCGAAGGTGCTGGAGACGGTCGGCGACACCGGCACGTTCAGCTGCTCGCCCGTCGGGCCGGGAGGCTATACCGGCTGCCTGACGCAGATAATCAAGCAGTCGCGCGATCAGCGCCGCCAGCAGGCCGAGGATTCGACGCCGGACTATTAAGTTCGGTTTTCCGCGTCTAACGTGCTTGCCACTCTCCCTTGTTGCGCGGGGGATTAGTTGTGATGGAGTCTCCGATTGACCGCAGCGCAAGCGGCAGCCCAGCCCGTATCTGAACGCATCGACAGGGCCTTTCTCGGGCACCCAAAGGGCTCTAGCCTATCTCGCCTTCACGGAAGCGTGGGAACGCTTCTCCTATTACGGCATGAGCGCGCTGCTGGTGCTGTACATGGTCAATCAGCTGCTGCTGCCCGGGCACGTCGAGCACGTCGTCGGCTTTGCTGCATTCCGCACGATGATCGAAGACACGTTCGGTCCGCTTTCGACGCAGGCGTTGGCTTCGCAGATTTTCGGCCTGTACTCGGGCTTCGTCTATTTCACACCCGTGATCGGCGGCTGGCTCGGGGACCGGATCGGTCAGCGCAGCGCCGTCGTGATCGGTGGACTCTCGATGAGCGGCGGCCACCTTGCCATGGCATTCGATCAGAGCTTCCTGCTCGCGCTTCTGCTGCTGATCATCGGTTCGGGCCTGCTCAAGGGTAACATATCGGCCCAGGTCGGCGGCCTCTATCCAATCGAGGATGAAGAGCGGCGCACGCGCGGCTTCGCAATCTTCAGCACGGGAATCAATTTCGGCGCGGTCGCCGGGCCCTCTGCTATGCGGCTTCCTCGGCGAGCGCTACGGCTGGCAGTTCGGGTTCGGAGCGGCGGCGCTGTTCATGCTTGCCGGCGTCGGCACTTACCTCACCGGTTATCGCTATCTGCCTGCGCGCGTTGAGCGAAAGACTCTCGCTGCCGTCGCTATGACCGAGGACGATCGTAAAGTCATTGCGGCTCTCCTCGTCGTTATGGTCATCACCGTCTTTCCGCATATTGCTTATTATCAACTCGCCAACGTTCTTCCGGTGTGGCTGGAGGAGCATGCCAGCATGAGCGCCGGCGGTTTCCGAGTGCCGATCCCGTGGTTCCAATCGATCGATCCGCTGTTCAGCATCATTACCCTTCCGCTGCTGTTCGCTCTGTGGCGCTGGCAGGGCAGGGGCTCGGGCAGCGAGCCTTCCGAACTGAGGAAGATTGGCGGCGGCGCCTTCATCTGCGGCGGCGCGAACCTGATCTTGGTAGCTGCAATCGCGGCCTACGGAGCGGGCAAGGTGCCGTGGGTCTGGCCCTTCCTGTTTTGCGCGGTCCAGGGCGTCGGTTTCATGTATTTCTGGCCGCCGTTCCTCGCCCTCGTGTCCCGCGCGGCGCCACCCAAGGTGAATGCGACGATGATGGGAGGCGCCTTCCTCGTCTTGTTCGTCGCGAACAATCTTATCGGCTGGATCGGCACCTTCTACGAACAGCTCGGGCCGCTCGCCTTTTGGACGCTGCATGCCGCCATCGGCGGCGTCGGAGGCATCCTCGCACTGGTCTTCAGCCGGACGTACGGCCGTATTCTAGAACCGGAGTTTTCCCAGCCACCCGCACGTTAGGAGCGCCGTCATGACCGTCGCTGACGCAACGCCCGATTTCGAACAGCTCGACCGCAGCGATCGCGCCTTTCTCGGTCATCCCAAGGGCCTCGGTTATCTCGGCTTCACCGAAGCCTGCGAGCGCTTCTCTTATTATTCCATGCAGACGCTGCTGACGCTCTACATGGTCAATTATCTGCTCGTTCCCGGCCGGATGGAACATGTGATCGGCCTGGATTGGGTGCAGGCGCACGTCTATCGAGGTCTTGCGGGGCAGCCGCTCGCCTCGGCCATTTTCGGCACCTACACGGCGCTCGTTTATCTCACGCCGATCTTCGGCGGGATCATCGCGGACCGCTGGCTCGGCCGGAACTTGACGCTGATCATTGGCGGAGTGCTGATGGCCATCGGCCATTTTCTGATGGCCATCCAGCCGGCCTTCCTCTTCGCTCTTTTTGCGCTGCTTCTCGGGGTCGGAGCGTTCAAGGGCAATATCGCCAGCCAGGTCGGCGCTCTCTACGGGCCCAACGATCTGCGTCGGGCGATGGCCTTCCAGATCTTCTACATCTTCATCAATGTCAGCGTGATCGCGGGCCCACTGATTTCGGGCACGCTCGGACAGAAGGTCGGATGGCATTACGGCTTCGGCTGCGCAGGGGTGGTCATGGTCCTCGGACTGATCATCTATCTCTCCGGGCGGCGCTGGCTGCCGGCGGACGAGCGGCCGACGCGGGTGGAGCGAGAAGCGCGCGAGAAGCTGACGCGGGCGGACTGGGTCTCCGTCACCTATCTCCTCATCCTGATCCCGGTGCTCGCGATTTCGATGATGACCAACCAGGAAATCTTCAACGCGTATCTCGTCTGGGGCGACCAGCAGTTCAACCTGCGTTTCATGGATTACACCATGCCGAGCAGTTGGCTGATCACGCTCGATGCGACCTTGAGCTTCTCAATGCTGGTCGCGGTTGCCGCCTTCTGGAAATGGTGGAGCCTTCACCACCGGGAGCCCGATGAGATCAGCAAAATGATCATCGGCAGCTTCTTCAACATCGCCGGCGGCATCTGCCTGTTCATGGCCGCGCTGACTCAACCGGCCGGTGGGAAGATCGGTCTGTTCTGGCCGGTGATGTTCCACCTCATGAACAGCATCGGCTTCGCGCACATCCTGCCGATCGCCCTCGCGCTCTTCTCGAAGATTGCGCCGAAGCAGGTCAACGCGACGGCGATCGGCCTTTATTATCTCGCCTTCTTCATGGCGAATGCGGTCGTCGGCTGGGTTGGCGGATTCTATTCGACACTGCCGACCACCACCTTCTGGCTTATCCACGTCGCCAGCGCCGCTTTCGGACTGGTCGCTTTTGTCGTCTTCAAGATGGTGCTCGGTCACCGGATGACGACCGGTCCGCAGGAGCAAGCCGCCGCGCTAAGCTAGGGAACGATCGGCAGCAGGATCGCGCTGGCTGTCGCGCCGCCGTAATAGACCTTCTGCGTGGCCGCCTGATAGTCGCTCGCCTTGGCATAGAAGATGTTCGGCACGAACTTCTGCGGATTGCGGTCGTAGAGCGGGAACAGGCTCGACTGCACCTGCACCATGATCCTGTGGCCGGGCAGGAAGACGTGGTTCACATTGGGCAGCGCGAAGCGATAATGCTCGGGCTTGCCGGACCTCAGCGCCCGTGGCTTGGCAAAACTGTCGACGTAACGTCCACGAAAGATCTCGATCCCGATCGGCAGTTCGAAGCCAGCCATGCTCGGCTTCGATCCCTGGTCTGCGCCTTCGGGGGCATCGTTGGGATAGACGTCGATCAGCTTCACCACCCAGTCGCTGTCGGTGCCGCTGGTCGCGGCGAACAGGTCGATCTCCGGCGGACCCATGATGTGCACCGGCTTGTTCAGCATCGCCCCGGTGTAAACGAGCACGTCCGGCCGGCCGGACACGAATCTTTGGTCGTGAACCAGCCAGGGTTTCCATTGGTCGTCGGCGCCCATGTCGATCGGGCGCGGGATGAACGGCACCGGCTTCGCCGGGTCGGAGACATAATCATTGTGCCCGGCCGCGGCGGGCTTGGTGAAGCTCGCGCCCATGCCTGCGGTCAAAAAGAACGGCGTCGGCGTCCCCATCGGCCAGCGCGGGCTTTCCTCCCAGCGGTTCACGCCGGTCGCATAGGTCAGAACGCTGGGCGTGCGCGGGTCCGGCGCGTTCTTCAGATAATGGTCGAAGAAGGGCTTGACCCACTTGCTGCGCCACTCCTCCGCCGTGTCGCCAGTGAAGGTCAAAGCTCCCAGGTCGTAGCCATAGTGATTGGCCCCCGAGTGGCGCCAGGGACCGATCGCGAGGTGCAGCAGCGGGCTGCCTTCATATTTGCCCTTAAGCGCCTTGTAGACGGCCGGCCCGCCATAGCTGTCTTCCTGGTCCCACTGTCCGACCTCGATCATCGTCGGAACGCTCAGCGGGTGAGCCGCCATCCACTTGTCGACGGCCTGGAGCGACCAGAAATCGCTGTAGGCGGGGTTCTGAAACAGCTTCTGGACGAAGGGATAATGGTCGATTCCGAGGCTCCTGGCGTAGTCGGCCATCGAGCCCGCCTCGAGCAGGCGCGTGTAATCGTCGCCCGTGCCCACGGCGATGCCCGGCCCTTCGGCCTTCGCGGTGCTCATGGCCACCGCATAGTCGAGGCTGTTGGTGCGGAAGGCGCCGTTGTGGAACCAGTCGTCGCCGCGCCAGCCGTCGACCATTGGGCTTTGCGGCACGGCTGCCTTCAACGCCGGATGCGGGTTGATCTCCGCTGCGAGGGTAGTGAAGCCGAGATAGGATGAGCCGATGATCCCGACATTGCCGTTGGTTTCGGGCACATTCTTCACCAGCCAGTCGATCGTGTCGTAGGCATCGGTACTCTCGTCGATACCGCTGGTATTGAGCGGTCCGACGATCGGGCGGTTCATCACGAAAGCGCCTTCGGAATGATGCAGGCCGCGGATGTCCTGGTAGACGCGGATGTAATCGTCGTCGACGAAGTCCCAGTCCATCACCGGCAGAATGTCATGGACGCGCTGGCTTGGCGTTCGATCCGCGCTGCCTTTCGCGTCATAGGGCGTGCGCGACAAGAGGATCGGCGCGTTCGCCGCGCCCTTCCGCATGACGATGACGGTGTAGAGTTTGGTGCCGTCGCGCATCGGCACCATCGCGACGCGTTTGATGTAGTCGGCCTGCGGCCGGATGGGGTCGTAGCTCGCGACCACATCGGGGGTCATCGGCGTCACTGGCGGCGGTGCTGCCGCGCCGAGGATGAACGGAAGGAGCGAAACGGCAAGGCGGAGCATCGGCTTGATCATGCGCCGGCCGATAGGGAGCGCCTCGCTAGGTCGCAAGAGCGGGAGCGATGCTTAGAAGCTGACCTCCGCGACCTTTTCTTTCATCCCGGCCTCAGGCTTACGACCGAACAGCTTGTTGATGGCCGGCTTGAGGAAGCCCTCAATGTCGCTCAGCCAGACTTTCGCGTCTTCGACCTGGAAACGGACCAGTGCCAGCTTGGGGTCGTCCTTTCCCTCGTACCATTCGGCGACGATCGGACTCCACAGGCGGTCGATTGTGGCGGGGTCGTTGACGATCTGCAGCGTTCCGCGGAGGCTCGCGAACAGGTCGTGACCCTTGGCGGAGTAAGCGGCAATCGCGCGGTCCGATTCGCCCATGGCTCGAGTCAGATCGTGATCCTTGGCGGTGAAAATCCATAGCAAACCGGCTTCACGATCCTGGTGCTCGAAAACGGCGGTCATCGGCTGCGTGGCGCCGTCTCGTGCACCTTCGATGCCGAGCATCAGGAAGGGGCTGTGCTTCAAGGCATCCCAGAACATTTCTAGAATCTCGCGCTCGTTGGTCATGGAAAACTCCTGCTGTTGCGGGGAGAACGGATCGGGGCCTGCCGCGTTCCAGCAAACTAAGTCTTTGCTCTTGCAACGATTCTATAGAGAACATAGAGAGAACGAATGGCCCAGCTCGACCTTCAGACGAAGCTCGCGATCCTCGCCGATGCAGCCAAATATGATGCGTCTTGCGCCTCCTCCGGCACAGCGCGGCGCGACAGCCGGGACGGCAGAGGCGTCGGGTCGAGCGAGGGCATGGGCATCTGCCACGTTTATGCTCCGGACGGTCGCTGCATCTCGCTGCTGAAGATCCTGCTGACCAACAGCTGTATTTTCGACTGTGCTTATTGCATCAATCGCAAGAGCTCGAACGTCAGGCGAGCGCGGTTCACCGCCGATGAGATCGTCCGCCTGACGCTCGCATTTTACAAGCGCAACTATATCGAGGGTCTCTTCCTCTCTTCCGGGATCATCCGCTCGTCCAACTACACAATGGAACAGATCGTCGAGGTCGCCCGACGGTTGCGCGAGGACCACGACTTTCGTGGTTACATCCATCTGAAGACGATCCCCGACGCCGATCCGGAACTGGTGCGAGAGGCCGGTCTTTACGCCGACCGAATATCGATCAACGTCGAGCTTCCTACACAAGCCGGACTGACGGAACTCGCTCCGGAGAAGGATAGCGCGCGGATCGAAAGCGCAATGCGCGACACGAAGGCAAGCATCACCGACGCGGAAGACGCAAAGCGGCGCTTCAAGTCGGCGCCGAGGTTCGCGCCGGCCGGGCAATCGACGCAGATGATCGTCGGCGCGGACGGCGCAAACGACCGCGACATCATCGCGCGGTCGAGCAGCCTTTACGACCGGTACGCGCTTCGCCGAGTCTATTATTCCGCCTTCTCGCCGATCCCCGACGCAAGCGCGGTCCTTCCGCTCAAGCGCCCGCCGCTCATGCGGGAGCATCGGATATATCAGGCCGACTGGCTCATGCGCTTCTATGGTTTTGCGCCGAAGGAGGTGCAAAGCGCTATGGATCCGGAGGGCATGCTGCCGCTCGATATCGATCCCAAGCTTGCCTGGGCGCTGAAGCACCGCGATAATTTCCCCGTCGACGTCAACCGCGCACCCAAAGAAGCGATTTTGCGCATTCCGGGCTTAGGGACCAAGGCCGTCGATCGGCTGCTGGCGTCGCGCCGCTGGCGAAAGCTGCGGCTCGACGACGTCGCACGACTGACGCTCTCGATCGCCAAGGTTCGGCCGTTCATTGTCGCGGCCGACTGGCGACCAACGTTGCTCACCGACCGGGCCGACCTTGGAAGGTTGATTGCAAGCAAGCAGCCCCAGCTTGAACTTTTTCCCCCTTCGACCTGACGCGGCAAGTCATGCTTCGTGAAGGACCGATGATCGATGCGCATCGAGTGACGCTCGCTGCTCCGGACGATTTTGACGGGTGGCGCGACGCGGCGCGCGATCTTGCCGAAGCGGGTGTGCCAGCAGGCGCGGTCGTTTGGCAGGTCGAAGGCGGCGATCCGGACCTGTTCGCAACGGAAGTCGAGCAGGCAAAAGCGCCGAGTTTTCCCGTACCGCGAGCCTTCGTCGAGCTGGCGAAGGATGTCGTTTGCCACTCCGACCCGGAACGCTTCGCCTTGCTCTACGCGATGCTTCTTCGCTTGAAGGATGACCGCCATGCGCTCGACGACGAAGCGGATCCGCTGGTGCGACGACTGCAGCAGCTCGCCAAGGAGGTGTGGCGGCACATCCACAAAATGCATGCCTTCGTCCGCTTCCGTGAAATATCCGATCCCGACGGCGGCTCGCGCTTCGTCGCCTTTTTCGAGCCCGAACATCATATCGTCCGGCGCTCGGCCGCATTTTTCGTCAATCGGTTCACCAACATGTGCTGGTCGATATTGACGCCTCGCTTGTCGATCCACTGGGATGGCCACGTATTGAAGGAAGGTCCGGGCGCCACGCGAGCCGACGGGCCTTCGGGCGACCCGCTGGAGGAAATTTGGCGGATCTACTTCGCCAATATTTTCAATCCGGCGAGGCTGAAGGTCAAAGCGATGCTCAAGGAAATGCCTAAAAAATACTGGCGAAACATGCCCGAGACCTCGCTCGTTCAGCCACTGATCGCAGGTGCTCAATCGAGGGAAGCGGAAATGATCCAGCGCGCGTCCGCCGAGTCCGCCGTCGTCGAAGAGGGTCTGAAGCGCGCGCTCGCGGCCGAGCGGCGGATCGCGCCGGGGAGCAATGTCCGCAAGAGTTGGGAGGAGATCTTCAAGGATGCGCGCGCCTGCACGCGGTGCGACCTCTACAGGCATGCGACGCAGACGGTGTTCGGCGAGGGGCCGCTCGACGCAGCGATCCTATTCGTCGGGGAACAGCCCGGCGATCAGGAGGACGTCGCCGGCCGTCCGTTCGTCGGGCCCGCGGGCGCGGTGTTCGATGCTGCGCTGGAGGAGGCAGGGATCGACCGCCCGACGGTCTATGTCACCAACGCCGTCAAGCATTTCAAATTCATCCAGCGTGGCAAACGCCGCATTCACAATAAGCCGGACGTTGGCGAGATCACCGCCTGTCGCTGGTGGCTCGAACAGGAGCGGGAGCTGATCAAGCCGCTGCTCACCGTAGCCCTCGGCGCGACGGCGGCGCGGTCGCTGGTCGGGAAGATTGTCACGATCAGCAAGGTTCGGGATGCGCCGCTAACGCTTGGAGATGGTGGCGAATGCTGGGTGACGGTCCATCCCAGCTCCATCCTTCGCGCGCCCGACGAGGAGGCTAGACGCGAGGCTCGCGCGCTGTTCGTACGCGACCTCAAGCGCATCAAGGCGCGGGCGAAAGAGTTGGCCGCCTAGAACCGGTATCCCACCGTAGCCTTGATCGTCCGCGGAGCGCCGGGCGCGATATTGTTGTCGCCGTTGGAGCTGGGGAAATAATGCGCACCGAACAGGTTCTCGATGTTGATCTGAGTCTCGATCCCGCGCCGCAGCGTGTAGAACAGGGCCGCATCTACGCGGACATAGCTTGGCAAGCTCACCGCATTGCTAATCGACGCGTAGGATTTCGATCGCGCGATCACTCCGACACCAGCGCCAATGCCGTGCGCGAAATCATAGCGGTTCCACAACGAGAAACTGTGGCGGGGCACCAGCGGCACCTCGCGGCCCTTGGGCGCGGCGCTAGTGGTCTTTGTGATCTCCGCCTTCTGCAGCGTATAGCCGGCGGAAATCAGCCAGCGGCTGGTTATGCTGCGCTCTAGTCCGAACTCGATCCCACGGCTGCGTTGCGCGCCTGTCAGGACCACGCGCGATGGGTCGAGCGGATCGGTTGCGCGCGTGTTGGTGCGGTCGAGCTGATAGACGGCCGCCGTCGCCAGCAGCCCTTCGATCGGCTCCCACTTCGCGCCGATCTCATAATTGTCGAAGCGCTCCGGCTTCAGCCCTTCGGTGATGTCGGTGAGGCCGCTGAACTGATCGCCTGACTGCGGTAGGTACGAGCGGCTGTAGCTCGTGTAGAGCGATAGATTGTCAGCGGGCTTGACGATGAGCCCGAGGCGTGGCGACCAGAGATTGTCCTGGCGACTGAACACTCCCCCGCCGACGGCGCGCAGGTCGTTGACCCGCAGCTTGAAGCTATCGAAGCGCAGCCCGGCAACGATCTCGAACATGTCCGAAAGGCGAAGCTGGTCCTGCACATAAGCGGCTGCGACTGTCGCCCGGGTGCGATTGTTGGCATCGCTCGCGGCGGGCGCGAAGATGACGTCGACATCCACCGTCGGATCGGTGATTGGCGTCGTATTGCCGCCGATGATCGTTCCCGTCTGACGGAAGTTGCGTGACTTCTCGCGGCCGACCTCGAAGCCGAACAGCAACGTCTGGTCGATTCCGGCGAGCCGCGTTTCCCAGATGAGGTCGGTCTGGCTGAACAGATTCTGCCGATTGTTGCGGTTATTGTAGGCGCCGAGCGAAACCAGTTCCGTCGCCGGATTGAACCCGGACGGGAAGATGTTCTGATAGAATTTGTCATAGTCGCCGAAGAGTGTGCGGTTGCGCAGCGTCAGGCCCTCACCGAGCCGATGCTCGATCGAGAAAGTGGCGACGTTGACGTTCGCCTTCGCGAAACTGTCGTGCGGATCGCCAAAAAATGTGCGGGTGAACCCGCGGATCGGCCCGTCGCCATCCGCCGGCACTCCGCGGTCGGCGGTTCGGCGGTCATGGAAATATTCGTAGGACAAGTCGATGCGGGTGTCGGGGCCGACCTGCACCGCGGCGGTCGGATTGATTCCGTAGCGCTTCAAATCGACGTGGCGGCGGAAGCTGTCGCCGTCCTCGAACATGCCGTTGAGACGAACGCCAATGCCGTTTGTAAGCGGTTGGTCGAGATCCAGCGTAAATCTTTTGTCGCCGAAGCGGTCGCCGGAGCCGGTGAATTCGCGATAGGGGTTGAGACTTGGACGCTTGAGCACGCGGTTGACGATTCCGCCGCCGCCGCCCCGGCCGAAAATCATGGCGTTAGGGCCCTTCAGCACTTCGACCCGATCCACGTTGTAAAAATCGCGGAAATATTGGACGTCGTCGCGCACGCCATCGACGAAGAAGTCCGCCGTGCTACTGTTGCCGCGCAGCACGACCGTGTCGCGATTGCCTTCGCCGGTGCCCCAGGAGGCGCCGGGAACAAAGTTGAGCAGGTCGGCGATCGAGCGAAGCTGCTGATCCTCGATCTGCCCTTCCGAAATGACGCTCAGCGCCTGCGGAATGTCACGGACGTCGGTATTGGTCTTGGTCGCGGTGCTGGTCTTGCGGACGCCATATTCGGTGCGTTGACCGGTGACGATGATCTGCCCCTGGTCTGCGGCATCGGCTGAATCAGCGCCGTAAACAGGCGCTGCGCCACACGCGAGCACCGCCGCAAGCGGGATTTTCAGCAGGCGATCCATCTTTTCCCCTTTGGCTACTGCCCGGGGCTCTACTGTTATTGATAGTCATTCGCAATAGCAGAGATCGCCATAGCATCAGCGGAGGGAAAGAAGGAGCGGCAGGCCGCGTTTGGGCCGCAGCGTGACCAATCCGGACACCTGAACCGCCCGCCCCGGAATGGGCGCGAAGCGCCAGCGACTGAGCCAGACGGCGAGGATAGTCAGCGCTTCGGCCACCGCGAAGCGAGCGCCGACGCACGTCCGTGGTCCCGCCCCAAAGGGGAGGTACTGAAAGCGGCCGTATTTCCGGCCACAGGCAAAGCGCTCGGCATCGAAGGCGTCAGGATCGTCCCAAAGCCGCTTGTGGCGATGGATGATCCAAGGCCAGATCGACACGAGTTCACCGGCGCGAATCTCATGTTCGCCGAGCAGGTCGTCGGCGACGGCTTCACGGTCGAAACGCGGGACCGGCGGATAGAGTCGTAAACTCTCGTCGAGAACGGCACGTAGCAGCGGCAGCCGGTCGGGGAGGTTCGCGTCGACGCCAACTGATAGAGCAATTCTCGCCTCTGCCGCGACCTCCTCCTGCAATTCGAGCTGTTGGGACAAGAGATACAATGTCCATGTCGTCGTGTTCGCGGTCGTTTCGTGGCCGGCGAGGTAGAAGGTCGCCGCATTGTCGACCGCCAATTCGATGGCTTCGTCATGCCCGAAGCGGTCCATCAGCGCTCGGATCACACCGGTGACGAAATCGTCGGGCGCACCGGGCTGAAGCCGTTCGCGGACCAGCTGGCCGAGCGTTCGCCGGAGATATTGCTGCCCTTGCCGGCCACGGCGGCCTCGCGCGTGTGAAAGGGACCAGAGGCAAGCCCAGCAGCACCTGGATGCGCGCATCGCTGACGCCCTCCATCGCATGGCTGATGTGATCGATGGCCTCGCGGCTGATCAGCCTCGGGTCGGCGCTGAACAGCGCCTTCGATATCACCGTCATGGTTGCCGTGGTCGCCTCGAGAGCCATGTCCCGCGGACCGGTCTCCCAGCCGCTCGCCATCTCCTCACCCACATCCGCGAAGGTCGGCATCAGCGAGTCAACTGCAGGCGGTGTGAAGCTGGCAGCGACGATCTTGCGCTGCGCTCGCCACAGCTCGTCGTCGGAGCTGAGCAGTCCGCGACCGATGGTCGGCGCGAGGATGCGTTTCACGAGGCGCGGCTTCTCGTAATTGGCCGCATTGTCGAGCAGCACCCTTTGCACCCATTCGGGTTTGAGCACGACGTGCACGGTGTGCCCAAGGACGTTGCGCTTGATATGCCACGCGTCGAACGCGAGCTCAGACCAGCCGTAAACAGCCGTCCGAGCCCGTTCGCCGAATAGCCCGCGCAAGGTATGAGTTGGCTTCGGCCGGCGAGGCGGATGGGCGGGAATGAAGCGGTCGCTCACTCCGCTGCTAGTAAGGTCTCCGCCCCTCCCAAGTCGACCGAAACGAGGCGGCTGACGCCTTTTTCGATCATCGTCACCCCGTACAGCCGATGCATCCGGCTCATCGTCACGGCGTTGTGCGTGACGATGAGGTAACGCGTATCCGTCTCCTCAATCATGCGGTCGAGCAGGTCACAAAAGCGCTCGACATTGGCGTCGTCGAGCGGTGCGTCGACCTCATCAAGCACGCAGATCGGTGCCGGGTTGGTGAGGAAGATGGCGAAGATCAGAGCGATTGCCGTGAGAGCCTGCTCGCCCCCCGACAATAGGGTCAGAGTCGACAAGCGTTTGCCGGGCGGTTGCACCATGATCTCGAGCCCAGCCTCAAGCGGGTCGTCGCTCTCGACCAAATCGAGATGGGCCTGTCCGCCGTCGAACAGTGTCGTGAACAGCCGGCGAAAGTGAGCGTCGACCTTCTCATAAGCTTCGAGCAGTCGCACCCGGCCCTCGCGGTTGAGATTGCCGATCGAGCCGCGGAGCCGGTGGATCGCTTGCGTCAGCTCCTCGGCTTCCTCCGCGCCTTTGGTTCGCGCCTCATCCAATTCGGCGAGCTCCTGCTCGGCGACGAGGTTGACGGGCCCGATACGCTCGCGCTCGGCCGAAAGGCGCTCCAGCGCCGCTGCCTCGACGTCAGGATCACGCCGATCGTCGGCGTCGAAACCCAGCTTCTCCGGCAGACGCTGCGGAACGCATTCGAATTTCTCGAACGAAGCACGCGCAAATTCGGCGCTTCGAGCCTGCTGCGCCTCAGCCCGAGCCGCCGCCGCCGCACGGCGCTCGCGCGTGTCGGCGGATCGCTCGTTTGCCTCTGAGACTGCATGTGTGGCTTCGATGACTGCCCGTTCCGCATCCTGCTCGGCTGCCGAGGCTTCGCCGACCCGAACCTGGCTCTCACCGTTCGCGCGTTCCAGATTGGAAATTCGCTCGTCGAGCTCGGCGGGCTCCTTCTCAAGCTCCGCCCGTTCAGCTGCCTGCTGGATCTGTCGTTCGAGGGCCTGGGCGAGTCTCTGTTCGGCGTCGCTTTGCCGCTTGCGCCATTCATTCTGCTCTCGACCTATAACGCTCGACCGCTCGCGGTCAGCCGCAGTCTCGCGGGCCTTGGTTGCCGCTTCGGCGCGCTTGTCGGCAACTGCGGTGGCAGCCGTTGCCGCGCTCGCTCGCGCACTCTCGACGTCATGCTCGAGGGCCGCCGGGTCAGGCAAAGCGGCCAGGGAGCCCTTAGCCGCCGCGACCGCTTCCTTCGACGCTTCGAGCACAGGTTCGAGGTCGACCCGGCGCTGCGCCAGGCTCCTGCGTTGCAACTCAATTCGCTCGAGCGCGGCCGAAGCGACATCGATCGCTCGCGATGCATCACGTGAATCCCGCTCCGCAGCCAACGCAGCGTGCCGGGCCGCTTCTGCTGCCTCCCGGCACTGCTCCATCGTGGCGACGGCAGTATCGCGCCGGCCCGCGGCCCGCTCGACGGCCTTTTCGAGGCCGGGAAGCTCCTCTGCCAATGCGGCAAAACGATTGGCCCGAAGCAGCCGCTCCGCAGCCGCTGCGCCCGTCCCCACTGCGACAAACCCATCCCAGCGCCGCAGCTTTCCCTCGCGTGTGACCAGACGCTGTCCGACCGCGAGTTCCTGCCCAATGTCCTCATCGACCACGGCAACCTGCCTCAGTCGCCGCGCGAGCTCTTTCGGTGCGCTCACATGATCGGCCAGGCAGGCGGAGCCTTCAGGAAGCTTCGGATCGTCCGGAGACGCGGAGCTGCCGACCCAGCGCCGCGGCCCATCGCCGCCGATCGTCGCGTCGGCATCTTCGCCTAGCGCCGCCGCCAGCGCTCGCTCGTAGCCTCGCTCGGCCTTGAGGCTCGCGATCGCTGACCCACCGCTGTGCTCCAGCGCTCGCGCTAGCGCCTCATGCTCCGACCTCGCCGCGGACAAGGTTGCGCGCGCAGCGGCCAGCTCGCTCTCAGCGGCATCGCGCTGCTCAGCTGCCGCAGTGCGGCCTTGCTCGGCAACGACCCGCTGCTCCTCCGCTTCAGCGAGCGCGTGGGATGCAGCTTTGGCTTTGCGCTCGGCTTCCTCGCGAGCGCTTTCTTGCTCGGTCCCGTCGCCGAGCGCCCGCAATTGCTCGGCGAGTTTTTCGCCTTCCTGCTCCGTGCGCCCGAGCTGCGCCGTTGCCGCCTCGAGCGCTGCGTCCGCAACGCGTCGCTCGGCCCGCATCGCCGCCTGCCGAGCGAGTAGTTCGGCGAGTGCGGCCTCCGCTTGGCGCGATGCAGCTTCGGTGTGACTCAATTCGGTAGCGATCCGCGACGCATGCGCCTCGGCATCGTCCAGCCGCTGAGCGATCGCGGAGCGCTCTTCTTCAAGTTGGGCGATTGCTCGCGCTGCATCGCCCTTCAACGCTTCCTCGCGTCCGATATCGGCGGTCAGCGCCGCGTCGAGTCGATCGAGCTCGGCCAGCCGCCGGGTCACCGTGTCCCGCCGGGCGCGGGCCGCGGCCAGCTGATGTGCCAAATCGTGAGCCTGTTCGCGAAGCTCGGCGAGAGCATTGCGCTTGGCGGCCAGCGCCTCATTCGCACGATCATGAGCAGCTTGTGCTTCCACGATCGCCTGGCCGATCCGCTCAACCTCTTCGGCCGCCTCCCGAGCTTCGGCGTTCGCAGCTTCCGCCGCCCGTTCCGCGGCAACCCAGCGCGCATGCAGCAAGCGCGCTTCGACGCCGCGAATCTGATCGGTGAGCTTGCGATAGCGTTCTGCGGCGCGTGCCTGGCGCCGGAGCTGGGACGCGCGCTGTTCCTGATCGCTGAGGATTTCGCCGAGCCGAGCGAGATTCGCCTCGGTTGCGCGCAACTTCTGCTCGGCGTCCTTGCGCCGCGCGTGGAGCCCGGAAATTCCGGCAGCTTCTTCGAGCAACAGGCGCCGTTCGACCGGTTTCGCCGCGATGACCGCGCCGATCTTGCCCTGGCTGACCAGCGCCGGTGAGTGCGCGCCGGTCGCGGCATCCGCAAAGAGCAGTGCGACATCCTTCGCCCGCACGTCTCGGCCGTCGATCCGATATGCCGATCCGGCGCCCCGCTCGATCCGCCGGGTGACCTCGCTCTCAGCCGCGCCGCCTTCGTCGCCGGCCGTGCGTTCGACCAAGATCGAGACTTCGGCGAAATCGCGTGGCGGCCGTGTCGCGGTGCCGGCGAAGATCACGTCGTCCATGCCCCCGCCGCGAAGCGATTTGGGACTGGACTCCCCCATTGCCCAGCGGATCGCCTCCAGGAGATTGGACTTGCCGCAGCCGTTGGGCCCGACGACTCCCGTCAGGCCGGGCTCGATCCTGAGATCGGCAGGCTCAACGAAGCTCTTGAAGCCGCTGAGCTTGAGCCGTCTTAGGCGCAAATCCGTTCCCCCCTAATGCCGGCTAGCCGCGCCCGCCGAGCGCTGCCTTCAGCTGCGGCTCAAGATCCTCCCAGGTCGCGGCGTCCGTCACCTTGCCGTCGATGAGAAAGGTCGGCGTGTGGCTGATCCCGCCATCCATCGCGGTCTTGGTCATGTCGAGCAATCGCTTCAGGGCAATTGGATCGGCAAGACATTGCTGGGCCCGAGCGGACGTCACTCCGAAGCGTGACGCGATCGGCCCGATGCCCACGATTTCAGCGAAGCGAACAAGGCGCTGCTGGTCCGACAGCTTTTCGAGCGCGGCCTTGTCGGCGTCGGTTAGGTCCTGAAGTTTCTGCTGCCATTGGGGCTGGGTGGCGAAGACCTGCTGAGACATGGGAAAGAACTTGGCCGCCCCGGCGCAACGCGTGAGCAGGCTCACCGAAATGTCGGGACCGTTCAGGAGATAGTTGCGAAATTCGAAGCTCACTTGCCCAGTGCGGACATAATTCTGGGCAAGCGGTTTATAGCCGGTCTCCTCGAAATGACGGCAGTGCGGGCAAGCTAGCGATCCATATTCGATCAACTTCACCTTCGCGGCGGGGTTTCCCATCCGAAAGCCGCCCTCTGGAGTGACGGCGACGGCTTGCGTCCAATCCCGCTTCACCGCCGCTTTCGTGGTCGGCTTGGCGGGCGCCGCGGCCGACGGAAGCAACGCGGCGGCAAACAGCAGCGCGAACTGCCGCGTCTTGCGCATTATTGCAGTGCCTCGTCGAGCTGCGGTTTGAGCTTCTCCCAGCTTGCGGTGTCTCTCCCGAGCAGCTTGCCGTTGATGACGAATGCCGGCGTTCCCGTGAAATCCGGAAATTGGGTGGTCACGTCACTGGTGACCTGGACTTGATGATCAATCATCTTCTGGTCGCTCAGGCATTGGTTGCTTTTAGCCTGCGGCACCCCGCGAGCGGCCGCCCAGTCTTGCAGCCCAGCAAGATTCGCCATCGCCACGAACACTTGATTGGTTGGCATATCCTGGATTTTCGCGACCTGGTCCTGCGGCGCCGCTTCGATCTTGGCCATCCAAACCTGCTGGTCTTTGTACATCGCTCGAGCGAGTGGGAAGAAGGTCTTCAACCCATTGCAGGTGACGATCAGATTCGCCGCCATGTCGACCGGACCATGAATCAGGTACGGGCGGAATTCCCAGCTGACCTTGCCCGTCTTCACATAATTGTCGATCAGTGACGGCACCCCTTCGTCGTCGAAGAGCTTACAGTGGGGGCAGGAGAGGGAGCCGATTTCGATCAGCTTCACCTTGGCGTTCGGATTGCCCATCATGAAGCCCGAGGACGTCGCGTTGACGACGTCGGCCCAGGTGCCGCCAGGGGGCGGATTGGCCTGGGTGATCGTCACCGTTTCATTGACGGGCGTGCCCTGGGTCTGATCCTTGTTCTTGTTGCAGCCGGCAAGCGCCATGGCTGCCATGGTGCCGGCTAGAAAAATGCGGAACTTCATCGGTCTAATCGCTCCGGTTGATCACAGGTATCGGATCGTCCCCCTCCTGAGAGAGTGACGGGGCGCCCGTGCTAGCGGCAATTTGCGCGGCAAGCAACTCCAGGCAGGCGCGCAACTCCGGATCCGCTATTTCGCGCAGGCCCTCGCCGAGTTCCTTGGGGATCGCGCGAAGCTGCGGCCGCTCAGCTTTGGGGGGAGCGGGGGGCGGCCTGCCTTGGCGGAACACGATCCGATTCACCGCGGCATAGCCGAAGAAACGATTCACGCGGTCAATGATCAGCGGCGTCAAATGTTGGATCAGGGGCGCATGGGCTCCGTCGACCAGCAAGGTCAGCGCTCCGCCGCCTTTCTTGCCGGTGGGAAAGCGAATGGATTCGGGCGATGAGACCTTGGCGTAGCGCTCGCCGACGATCTCGGCCCAGCGGCTGACAATCGAGCTCTGGACGAAGCCGAAGCGGCGGAACGATTGCCCGCCAATCTCGCCAACCAGCTCCCCCGCGGCGCGGGGGCGGCAAGATCTCGACGAATCCTCGTCACTCGTCTTTTTCTTCGACATGAGTGGCGAGCATGCCATAGCGAAATGGTGACCGCCAATGCCGCCGAGCGCCTGCTCAAACATTATGTGGATAACTTCCGGCGCTTGCCGTGGCGCTCGCCTCCAGGGGAGCCGCCGCCCGATCCTTATCGCGTGTGGCTGAGCGAGGTGATGCTGCAGCAAACGACAGTGAACACGGTCATCCCCCGGTTCGAGCGTTTTGTAACGCGTTGGCCGACGGTCGAGGCACTAGCGGCGGCGAGCGACAACGACATCCTCTCCGAATGGGCCGGCCTTGGCTATTATGCGCGAGCGCGCAATTTGATCGGCTGTGCGCGGAAGGTCGCCGCCCGCGGTGGCTTTCCAACCACCGCCGCGGAGCTGCGGCAACTACCTGGTGTCGGCGATTATACTTCAGCCGCCATCGCCGCGATCGCCTTCGGAGAAGCTGAGCCTGCAATCGATACGAACGTCACTCGGGTGATTTCGCGCTATCGTGGAGTCGACAACCTCCTTGAAAACACCCGTCATCAGTCCAGGAACGAAATCCGGAAACTCACCCAGGCGATGATTCCGCCTGATCGGCCGGGCGATTTCGCCCAAGCGATGATGGATCTTGGAGCGACGATCTGTCGTCCAAGAAACCCGCGTTGCGGCCTCTGCCCGCTTCGAGCCGACTGCGTCGCGTTTGCGAGTGGCGACCCGGAGGCGTTTCCGGCTGCTCGGGCGAAGCGCGCACGGCCGCACAAATATGGACTCGCTTATTGGATCGAGCGTGAGGGTCACGTCTGGCTCGTCCGGCGTCCAGCCCGAGGGTTGCTTGGCAGCATGCCTGCGCTTCCCGGAACCGAATGGAGCGAAGGCACAGTTCAGTCCCGAACCGTTTTGTGCACGGTCCGCCATGTCTTCACCCACTTCACGCTCGATTTGCTCATCGAGCCTCGCGGGGAGCCGTGTGGCGAGGGCTGGTGGCAGGAAATCGACCGGCTGCCCGAAACCGGACTGCCAACGCTTTACCGCAAAGCGGCTGAAGCCGTTCAGGAACAAAGTCTTGCCGCTTGACCCGTTTTTCGGCGGTCCGGGCCTGAACCGGGCCGATGGGCTGCGCGCCGACGAGGCGGCGATCGCCGCCCTCGCCGTCCGATCGGATGCGCGCGAAATGAAGTGGAATGACGGCTTCCCAGAGCTCACGCCCGAGGGGCGCCTCGCATGGGGCGCAGTGAAAGACGGCGAACTCTTTCTCGGCCTCGACGGCGAAGCTCCCTGCTTCTGTTCAATCCAGGATGCGAACGGAAGTGCATGGTCAGCCTTCCCGCTGCTGTCGATGCTGGAGCCCGAGGAAGCGCCCGTGTTCGCTGCGGCGCTGAGCCTTTCCCGGTGGCACTCGCGCCATCGTTTTTGCGCAAATTGCGGAGCTTTGACCAAGGTTGTTCGTGGCGGCTGGTCGCGCCAGTGTCCCGCTTGCACGGCGGAACATTTCCCGCGGGTCGATCCAGTCGTCATCATGATCGCCGAGCATGAGGACCGGCTGCTCCTCGGCCGGCAGCCGCAGTACCCGCCGGGGCGCTATTCAGCGCTCGCCGGCTTTGTCGAGGTGGGCGAGACCATTGAAGCGGCGGTCGCCCGCGAGCTTCTGGAGGAAGCGGGAATCGAGGTTGGGGACGTGACCTATCTTGCCAGCCAGCCGTGGCCGTTCCCCTCTTCATTGATGATTGGATGCAGCGCGCAAGCGAAGAGCCGTGAGCTTAGGATCGACACCACCGAACTCGACGACGCTCGTTGGTTCAGCCGCGCCGAGATCGCGGCCGCGGTCGCCCAGGCGTCCGATGCTTCCTTCCAGCCGCCGCCCAGAGCGGCCATTGCGCGCACCCTACTCGAGCGCTGGCTGTCCGCTTGAAGTCGAAAAAAGTCGCCCGTAAAGAACGGCCCAATCTTCTAATCTCGCCTGTCGAGAAAATCAGGGAATCTCATGGACGATCGCTTTAACACCATCGCCGGCTGGGTGCTGTTTGCGGGCATTGTCGCGCTCGGCTCCTCGATCGTCGCGAGTGAGCTTTTCCACAGCGAACCTCCGGAAAAGCCGGGCTATCCGATCGAAGGCGCGGAGCAGGAGGGTGACGGCGCGGCCGCCGAGCAGCCGATCGAAGTCTATCTCGCCAAGGCCGACCCGGCCAAGGGCGCGCAGGTCTTCAACAAATGTGCCGCCTGTCACAATGCGACGAAGGGCGGCCCGAACCAGCTTGGGCCGAACCTGTGGGGTGTCTTGGGCGAGCCCGTCGGCCAGGGTCATGGCTTCGCCTTTTCCGATGCGCTGGCGAAGAAGGGCGGAACCTGGAACTGGGATAATCTCAGCCAGTGGCTGACCAGTCCGAAGGCCTTCGCTTCCGGCACGAAAATGACGTTTGCCGGGCTCAGCAATCCGCAAGATCGGGCCAATGTGATGGCCTATCTCAACCAGCAGAGCGATAGTCCGCTCGCACTTCCGGCTGCACCCGCGCAGGCCGCTGCGAAGCCAGGCGAGGGAGCCAACAACGGCCCGCAAAAAGCGGAGAAGGAGCCGGTGCTGACCGAGCAGCAAGCCGGCACCAATCCGAAGAGCGTTGGCGGTGAAGGAGCGCCGAAGGTGGCAGCGCCCGGCAGCGTCAAGAAGCCCTGATCGGCGTCACTCCGGCGGTGCGGTTTGCACCGGCTGCGGGTGAGGATGCTCAGCGTAGAAGTTCATGACGAACTCCCACGCTTCCGCCGCTTCCTCGCACCAGTGGATGAGGTCGAGGTCGTTCGGCGCAATGACACCTTCCTCCACCAAGGCATCGAAATTGATGACCCGATTCCAATAGTCGCGACCGAACAGCAGGATCGGTAACGGTCGCACCTTGCCGGTCTGCACCAACGTCAGCAGCTCGAACAACTCGTCGAAGGTGCCGTAGCCGCCGGGGAAGACCGCAACCGACCGCGCCCGCAGCAGGAAGTGCATCTTCCGAAGCGCGAAATAATGAAATTGAAAACTGAGGTCCGGCGTCACGTACCGGTTCGGCAGCTGCTCGTGCGGAAGGACGATGTTGAGGCCGATCGACTCGCAGCCCTCGTCGAACGCGCCGCGGTTCGCGGCTTCCATGATCGACGGTCCGCCGCCGGAGCAAACGACAAATTGCTTCTTGCCCTCTTCGTCACATGCGCAGCGGCTCGCCAGCCGCGCCAATTCGCGCGCTACGTCGTAATAGCGTGACTTCGCCTTCAGGCGTTCGGCGATAGCCTCCTGCTCGGGGTTCGTCGCGGCGGCGATCAATGCGTCCGCCAGGTCCGGAGCAGGGATCCTGGCCGAGCCGTAGAAGACGAAGGTCGATCCGATTCCGGCTTCGTTGAGCAGCAATTCAGGCTTCAGCAGCTCAAGCTGGAACCGGACCGGGCGAAGGTCCTCGCGCAGCAGGAATTCGCTGTCCTGAAATGCGAGCTTGTAGGCCGAGCTTTCCGTTTGCGGGATCGATGGCACGTGCTCGGCGGCACGGGCATCGACCTTTGAGGTGGGGAAGATACGCTTGGGCGGCAGGGTTTGGCGATTCATCCCCTGCCGCCTAGCGGTAAACCGCTAAATCGTCACGCAGCGGGCGCGGTTTCCTTTCGCCCGCCCCAGTCGATTCGCCGCGTCGCGTACATCACTCCGGCTAGCGCCACGAAGAGCAGCAGCGAGCCGATGAGCAGCGAATAGGCTTCGAGGCTCAGGAGGATGTAGAGCACGGCGTAGAGGGCGACGAGCAGGCCGCCGATGAACGCCGCGCGCCGCCAGCTTCCGAGCACCGCCGCGGAGTAGGCCGTGTTCAATCCGGCGATCGCGCCCGATGCGACGATATAGGCCGGCCCGAAACCGATCACTTCGGCGAAGGCGAGAAGCAGGACGAAGAACAGCACCAGCGCCGCGCCCATCAGCAGATATTCGACGGTCGACACGCGGACTCCGCCGATGACGTCGAACATCAGCAGCGCGAGGAAGGTGAAGCCGATGAACAAGAAGCCGTATTTCGCTGCCCGGTCGACCTGCGAATAGAGATCAACCGGCTGAATGAGATTGATCCCGGCAGTCTGAACTTCGGTCGTGTCTTGCGCTGGGAATGTCTTTTCGCTCCCGGCTTCCGCGGTGCTGACGAGCGCGCGGCCCAGGGCGAGGTTGCCCATGCGATAGACGGCGTTGAAACCTTTGCCATCCACGCGATGACCAACGGGAAGGAAATCGCCGTCGAAGCTCGGGTGGGGCCAGGAAGAGCGCACGATCCAGCGTGTATCGCCGGCTTGGGGCGCGAGGGCGAGGGCCGCATTGCCGCGGAAATCGTAGGCGAAATCGACGCTCATTGGCCGCGTATTGAGGCTATTAGCGTCGATCCAGGCGAAGAAACCGCGTCCGCCACTTCCGCCGCCGGGCTGAAGCCGGAGAACTTGCCCATCGGCGGAGACGTGCGGATTGGCGCCGAGGCCGCGCGGATCGCTGAGGCCGAACCGCAGCTCGGCGCGGCTCAGATCCATTTGTCCCGGAGCAACGCCGGAGCGACTAATGTCGGGCGGGAAGGCGAAGCGCGCTCGGCCGCTGACTTTCGCGTCGTAGACGACGGCTTGGTAGATCGAACGCTTGCGCAGCTCCGGGCGAACGTCGGTCGTCAGGTCGACATTTTCGGGAGCGAGCGCCAGCTCGCGCATCACGTCGCGGCTGCGGGTAACGCTTTGACCATCCTCTACGACGGTCTCCGTGACGCTCGCCCGGTAGGGGATTATGAGGACGGGACCGCTCATATTCTGCGAGCCGCCCCAGCCGGCGGCGATGGAATCGGTGGCTTCCTTGGACTGGCTCTGCCGGTCGTAGACCATCAGCCACACGCAAAAGAGCGGAATCGTCAGGGCCAGGCCGGCCAATATTGCGAGAAAGAATTTGAAACCCGGGCTACGTTCGCCGTCAATTCTCAACACGATCTAATCTCCTTGTTTGCGATTGACCGGCCTGGTGCAAGGAGCCGTTGAGCGTCATGAGCCTCTTCTGAGGATTCGATGAACTGAGCTGCATACACTCTGTTCGTCTACGAAAATGCACGGTTCATCGTCAAGGCTGCAGTCACAGCTATGACACTTGAAGGCGGGTCCGGAGCGGCCATCTGGAAGTCGTAAACGATATCCACAGGGGCTTTTTCATGATTGACGTCCGTAAGTTCGACAGCCTCGGCCATGCCGACCACGGCTGGCTTAATGCACGCCACCATTTTTCCTTCGCGAGCTATCATGACCCGAACCGCATGGGCTGGGGCCGCATCCGCGTCTGGAACGACGATCAGATCGCGGCGAAAAGCGGCTTCCCGCCGCATCCGCACCGCGACATGGAAATCGTGACCTACGTGCGGACGGGCGCGATCACCCACCAGGATTCGATGGGGAATAAGGGCCGCACCGGGGCCGGTGACGTTCAGGTGATGAGCGCCGGCACCGGTGTCACTCATGCCGAATATAATCTCGAGGACGAGCAGACGACCTTGTTCCAGATCTGGATCGAGACCGATAAGCCGTCCGCCAGGCCGAGCTGGGGCGCGAAGCCTTTTCCGAAGGATTTACGGCGGGGGGCGTTTCAATTGCTCGCGACCGGCGATCCGCAGGATGGCGCCCTGTCAATCAACGCGGACGCCCGTGTGCTTGGCGCAACCGTGAAAGCAGGCGATTCGATTGAGATCGACGCGGAGCCGGACCGCCACCTCTATCTCGTTCCGAGCGGGCGCGTGCGTGTGAACGGCGTCGAGGCGGGTCCCCGGGACGGAGTCGCCATCACTGGTGAGCGGAAACTCAGCATCGAAGCCGAGGATGACGCCGAATTGGTTCTGGTCGATGCCCGCTAAGCGACAGAATTTCGGCGCCATTCATCCAAGCTGTGCTTGAATAGCGCGCGTTTGAGGGGCATGTGCCTGTCGCGCCGAGCAAAATCGGCGTGATTCACATGAGAGCGGGAGCGGATGAGGGCGGGTTTGCGCTTGGGCATTGCGATGGCTGCCGCCGGGCTGGCGCTCGGTGGAGCGCCCCTGCTCGCCCAGGAAGCTCAGCCCGAAGCGACCAGCAATCCGCCTGCAACCGATTCGATTGGGCCACGCGATCTTCAGAATTTCAATCTTCAGGGGACGGTGACTCGGCGCGCCGACCAGCCCGAGCCAGCGCCGCCTGCACCCGCGCCTCAGCGCCCGCAGACAGCCACGCCGTCCCGGCCCCAGTCGACGGAGCGCCCTACTGCCGCCGTTCCGGCACCTGCCCGCGCGCAGGCGTCGGTGGAACCGACAGACGAACTTTCACGCGCCGCGAACTCGAGTGACTCCCCCTTCACCGCCTGTTCTCACGCAATCGGCGCCTTCCTCATCGGTCACCGTCAACCTCCCGCCGGCTAGTGGACCGACGGTCGCGGGCACCTCCGTCCTTCCCTCGCCCGCCGAGTCGGCGGCTGCCGAGCCCGAGGCCGGAGCAGCTGGCCTGGGCCCGCCGCGCGGTCTGCCGCTTCTTCCTTGGCTCCTTGCAGCATTGGCGCTTGGCGCGGGCGGCGCCTTCTTCTTCTGGCGCAACCGAACGCGCCATGCCTTGGCCGGCGGTCCCGAGTTCGAAGCCTATCTCGCGCCCGAGCCTGCTCCCGTGCCGAGGCCGGCGCCGGCTCCCCCGCCGCAAGCGGCCCCGCCGAAACTCGCCGGAATCGTCTCGACCCGCCTGCGTCCCTGGCTCGAGCTAAATTTCGAGCCGATTCGCTGCGTCGTGGATGAAGAGAAAGTCACGTTTGAATTTCAGCTCAGCCTGTTCAATTCGGGCAGCGCGCCCGCTCGTGACGTGCTCATCGAAGCGACTCTCTTCAGCGCGGGACCTGAGCAGGAGCGCGAGATCGTGGCTTTCTTCGAATCGCCGGTGGGGCAGGGCCAGCGAATCGCGGCGATTCCGCCCCTGCAACGGATGGGCCTGCGCACCGAGGTTTCTGCGCCTCGAGCGGGCCTGCAGCTATTCGAGATTGGCGGTCGCCACGTCATCGTGCCCCTGATTGGCTTCAACGCACTGTATCGCTGGGGCGTCAGTGGCGGACAGACGTCGCAAAGCTTCCTCCTCGGCCGGGACACCAACGGGGAGAAGCTCGCCCCATTTCGGATGGACCTCGGTCCGCGCGTCTTCCGCGGTCTTGGCGCTCGACCGCTACCCCAGTTCGTTCGGAATTAAAGCACGCTGCTGTTGTAGCTGTGCCAGGCGAGCACAGCGGCCGCTCCACGGTAAGGCCGCCAGGGCTCAGCCAACTCGCGCAAATGTTTCTCACTCGGCTTGTCCTTCATGCCAAGCAGCCGTCCGATCTCGATCTGCACTGCGAGGTCGCCCGCCGGCCAAATGTCGGACCGGCCTTCGGCGAACAGCAGATAGATTTCCGCTGACCACCGGCCAATGCCCTTGATCCGGGTCAGCAACGCGATCGCTTCCTCATTGTCGCTCGGCAAGGCGCCGAGATCGAGCTCGGCCGATATCACCAGTTCGGCCAAGCTGCGGATGTAGCTGGACTTCTGGCGCGACATTCCGGCGGCCCGAAGATCCTCGTCACTGGCGGCGAGGAGGAGCTTGAGGTCTGGCGGCGAACCGAAGGCCGCCTCCAGCTTCGACCACATCGAGCGAGCCGCGGCCACGCTGACCTGCTGGCCGACGATGGTGCGCAGCAAGGTGTGGGCGCCGGGTTCGCTCACCCGCGGCGCAGGAATGCCATGCAGGTCGACGACCCGAGCGAACGCCGGCTCGCGTTCGGCCAGCGCTTCGACATGTGTGCGGATGCTGCTCGCGGTGCGGACCATCAGTGTGTCGTCGCCGCATAAAGAGCGACGGACGCCGCGTTGGAAACGTTGAGGCTTTCAACCGAATCGCTGATCGGCAGCCGCGCGATGGCATCGCAATGCTCACGCGTATTGGGCCTGAGTCCGGGTCCCTCGGCACCCAGCACGAGCGCCACCCGCGGAGGACCCAGGGCCTCACGCAAAGTTATGTCGGCATCGCCAGCAAGCCCGATCCGCCAGAAGTCCGCCTCGCCGATTTCGTCGAGCGCCCGAGCGAGATTGACCACTCGCACCCAAGGGACACGCTCCAGCGCGCCAGACGCTGCTTTCGCCACCACTCCGCTTTCCGGCGGCGAGTGGCGATCCTGAGTGACGATCCCCGCCGCTCCGAACGCGGCTGCCGATCGCAAGATCGCACCGACGTTGTGGGGATCGGTCACCTGGTCGAGCACCAATAGCGGCGCGCGCTCTCCCGCCGACTGCAGCACCTCCTCGAGCCAGACGTCTTCGAGTGGTTCAACCTCGATGACCACCCCCTGGTGCGGCGCATCGTGGGGAACGAGCCTTCCGAGGTCCGGCGCCTCCGCGAGCGTTACCGGCACTTCCGCTGGGAATTGCATAAAGGCGGCCGCCTCGCGCGTGGCCCAGGCGCGCGACACCTTCCGCTCGGGATTGTCGAGCGCCGCTGCGACCGCATGCTTCCCCCAGAAGCGGGGCCGGGCAGCGGTTCCGTGGCTCTGGTGCGATTTCTTGCGGCGCGACATGAGGTCACGGCTTAGCCTCGGCGGCGTCGGAGTCTAGACGGTGGTCGCCTGCCGCTGCTCCGCTCGCGCTCGTCGTTGGCTTCGCCAAACGCCGACTGCGAGAATGACCACGATCGGATAGCCCCAAAAGCCCAAGGCAACCGCATAGGCCCGAGGAAGGAGATGGCTATCGATTCCCTTCAAGAAGTGCCCCATGATTGTCGTCAACTGGAGGCCAGCCACCCACAAGGGCCAGAAGCGCTGGGAGCGCAACGCAACGACTAAAAAGCCCCCAAGCACGGCGAGATCAACTGCCATCACCGGCATTTCGACGCTCTCGTATCGCCCCTTGAGGGGAGAGAGGACGAGGTACGTGCCCACCCAGCCAGCAATGCAGATGATCCCGACGTACCGCTCATCGCGGCCCCCGCGTAGAAAAGCGTAGAGCACGACGATGGCCAAAAGAATTTGAAAGGCCGTGATCAGCATGTTTCTTTAATTCGGAGCACAGCTGCGACCCTGCGGTCAATGACTTGATCAAGCCACTGCGCGAAGATCTGCCTTTGCGAATTCACACTTCTGCGGACCGAAGCCAACAGTCTCGGCCATCTCGCGCAGGCCCGGGATCGACTTGCTCGTTGTCTTAAGCGCCGTATGGCAATTCGCGATCCCGCCTCGCGCCGCCACCAAATTGCTCGTCGCAGCGGCGAGCTGCTCGAAGGCAGCATGACTGCTGGCGAAACCGGCTTTGGTCACGCCTCGGGCATGGACCATTTTCATTTGCAGCTCGGCCAGTTCGGTAAGGGCGGTTTCAATACAATTCTCAACCGCGATCACCTGGATAGCGACTTCGTGGGCGGCGTTTTCGATCAATTGTTTGCGCATGACTGCTCCTTCCCCGGCGCTCTTCCACGCCGGAGGTGTTGACGGTCTGATTTGGGGCCGGTCTTAGCTGTGCAGGAGCCTGGAGAGGCTTTCCAATCCGGCGAGATATATGCCCGCCGAAAACGCCGCTCCCATCGCGATCGCCGCGATCCAGAACAGCCTTTGGCCGACACTCATCTCATTCCGGGGGTTACTCCTCGTTGCGAACGGCAGTTGCAGGGAAGACCAGAAAGAGGCGGACCTCTGCTCGGTTAGGAAACCCGCCCCTCCGGTCTCCCCTGCGCGGCCAGCGTGCCGAATCTGATGACTGACCGCGGCGTTGGGGTGACCGGATTGGTCCTCGCCGTGAATATACGACGATTGATGTATCAAACGCTGATATGGTTCGCTGTAGCGGGCGACGATCCGTGCAGCCTCGAAACGGCTTGCGACGCCGAGGATGTGGAGCACCTGGCGCATGCGCTGATCCACGGTGTGCGGCGAGATGTTGAGCTTTGCCGCAATTTCCTTTGAATTATGGTGCTGGTCGGCCAGCCGAAGGCATTCCAGCTGTCCTGACGTCAGCCGAGCCACTTGCCGTGCGACGACATCGTCGGCCGGTCCCTCATTCGTTTCCGGCACGTCCTTATCCGTCAAAACAGTACCCGCCCCGCGCATCCTGCGCCAACTCCCCGAGCATAGAGTCTCGACGACCTTATGTGAAATCTCAAGAAACCGCCAGTTTTCCAACGGTTGTGGTGAACTCTCCGTTGATCATGGTGAAGGGCTGCCCGGAGCTTCCTTCGGTGACGCTACGAAGGGGGGCCTGATTCGTCGAACACCACTCGGGATACTTCTTTCCGCGCCCTGCGGATTTCGGATTTCAACACCACTGATGAACCGTTGCAGAAAGTCCAACATTTCGAACTAGCCCCATTTTTCCCTGTCCATCGGATCAGATGACCCATCACAAATAAAGATAGTTTGATCCATTTTCTTGAGAATTGCGGCAGCGCGCTCTCGCGGGATGGGCCGTCGCTCTCGACGAAGACGATTGCCGCTAACGGCGCAGTCCAAGCAAGCGGCTCATCTGGCGTAGAGACCGACGAATAGTTCGTCTCCGTCGTGACGGCGCTGGCTCCGGAAATCTCGGAAGCGACTCTAGGAACTGCATCATGCCTGCCTCGCTCTGGCGGCCGAGGAACGCTCGCTCGACCACTCCTCCTGATTGAAGTTCCCTGGCAAGCTCCCCACGGAGCGTCGCTAAATCAGCGATCGCCCTTTCTGCGCAGTTGCGCGCGAGGCGGCGCGCGTCCTCGCTCAACACGCAGCAAAGCGCGTCATCGAGAGACCCATCGTCCAGTTGTTCAAGTGTAAGGATGTGGGGCCACCCCAGCCGTGCGGATTGGCGCTTGATCTTTCCGCTTCCGCGGACCGTATCAATTGCGAGAGCCGGCACGCCGTTCTTCAACGAGAGAACGAGTTCGTGGAGACGTGTAGTGATTACAGCATCCATGCGGCTGATGACGGCCTCTACCTCTCCCTTGGAGCGCAATCCCACACTGTTGGTATCGAGGCGCGTGTCAATCGGAACGCAAGCAAGCTCATGTCTCGCCAAGAGGCCGCGGATCGCCTCGTTGGCGTGGTTCGTGTCCGCTTCGGGATGTGCCTCAACTAGGCAAATGCCGATGGTCGGCGGGAGCGGATTCCTGCTGGCGAAGACCAGATCGGGGTTGGCCCGTTCGGCGCTGTCTCGCTCGATGAGCAGATCGAATGGGCGCCAGTCACCGGGTGGATCGTCAAGCGTGAGGTCAATCCCGATCAACCTACATCGCGCGAAGCGCGATACAAAACTCACCTCCAGCCCTGACTTTTGCCACGGGCCACACACGAAGAACGCATGAGTAAAGTCTTCGGCTTTCAGCGCGTCGAGTTCAGGCCCATCGGTGAATGGCGGAGCTGCCGCAACGACGTGCTCGATCTTCAGGGAAGTCAGCCACTCGCACAAGACGTCCTTCGCCAGAAGGTCTCCGGCGGTAGCGTGACCGTGTTTGTAGCTGAACCAGCCCGCAACAACCGCTCGGGGGCCCGATTTGTAATTAGCCATGAATCAAAACGTGGCAGTTGCGTGCCGCCCGAGCAAGGATGAGAGCTTCGCTCAAATCACCTGTTCAGCGTGTCGGCTAACGTCCGCTGTCCACCCAAGACGGACATAGCATCCGCCTAGTTTCTCGGATCACCTATCGTCAGACGGGCGTGAATCTTCCGCCGGATGGACGCGCAAGAAACTCCATGTCCCGACAATCGTTTAAATGAGCAGTCGGCCCGTTCCGCATGGGTGCATCAAGCGTCCGTGCGTTCTCGATAGCTTTGCTTTGCAGCGGCTTCAGGGGCCATCACCAAGGAGAGATCGACATGAGGAAAGTTCTGCTGACACTCGCGGGGGCCGCCGTGGCCCTGACGGCCGCTCCAATCAGTGCGAAGGACAAAACTTACGTTTGCACGAAATGGAAAGACGGCGTTTGCCTCTCCACGCATCGGGTGAAGGGTACGCCGCCGGCCCGTGCCCTAGGATATGTTTTTGGACCAACCTATACCTACACGCCTTACGGCGACCTCCCACAGCCGGTGATCACCCACTACAGTCTCAATCAGGATCATCGGTACGTTTACAGTGATGGCTACATCTACGTAATCGATCCGGCGACCTATGCTATCACGCAGGTAATCGACACACTTAGCCGGTAAGACGGAATCTAGTCGCGTTGTGCAGCTTTAAACGAGGCTAGAATCTGGCCGAGACTCGCAACTGCCCGGAGGCTCCCAGGCTCTCGGCACTTGCGAGTCTCACTTCGAAAGACTGCCGACGATCGCCCCCGATCTTGATCTGGGTTGTTGCTGTTCTGCCACCCTGACGAGTAGAATCTGAAGTGGAAGCAACTACTGACCGAGATGTGAGTATTCAATATCGTCGTTTATTCAACGGGATAGGCCTGTAATGCGTATCGATTCCTACATTGATGAAGCGAAGGCTTGTCGGCGCCAGGCGAAACAGTTCGCAGGTCGACCGGAAGCGGGGTTTCTCTTGCGCATAGCGCGCTCCTTCGAAGAGTTGGACGGCGCTCCAAGGGTCCGGCAGTTCTCCGACCCACGAGAAGCGGCTGAGGCGTGAGTTTGTTACTGATCGTTCTGCTGGTTTGGCTTGGGTTGGGGATTCTGATGGTAGTGGCCGGCCTGACACTCAGCAGGCGTCGGGGACCAGACCGCTACCTGGTGATGACCACGGTCGACGTCGAAGAGCCACCTGCCGACGAAGCGGCCGAGTACCGCGACGCCGCCTAGCACTTCCTCAACCTCGGGGCCGCGATGGCTGGTCGGATCTCCTAAGGCGCACCACTCAAGACCACGCTCTTCCTCGGATCCCGATGCGCGCGGCTGCTGAGAATGGCGCGACGTTGTACTAACGTAAGCTATTGCGAGCGCAGGAATTTTTATCAAATTTGATATCCGAGTCGCAATCCTGTGGGGGGTTTGCCATGTCTTTGGATGATGTTGAGTACTATCGCCGCCGCGCGCTTGAGGAACGCAAGCGGGCCGCAGAGTCTGACAGGTCTGAAGTTGCTAACGCGCACCAAGAACTGGCCAGACATTACGAGGCGCTAGTTTCCCGGTCCGAAATGCTGCCGCTCACTCGCGCGGCGCCCGCAAACCAGAATGACGGCCCATCGAACCGCACGCCACAACGCTGAGTTTCTTGGCACGGTTGCCGTTCTTGCGGACTCCGGCGGTCACCACCGATTTCGACGTGGTTTCGCACATTTTCGCTCGGGAACCTGGACGCCGAAAAGTCGTTTTCGCGCGCGTCGTAACGCGACCGGCTGCGTATTGGGCCGGTCGCCCATCATCCCGGTGGTAGCGGCATGGCGGAGAACACTGGCTCGAAATACAGAACTCTACCGTTTAGACGGGGTCGGCCACATCAGCCTGGCCGAATGGTTCGATGCTGAGAACGATCAACATGCCGTCCGCCAGGCGCAGTTCTTGAGACAAGGGGCTCGCAACTGTGAAGTATGGGAAGGTAGTCGCTTGGTCGCGCGACTAGTTGACGGAGAAGCTCGCCTCAGCGACCGGTGGCAGCCTAACTTCGCCTGATGAACGTCGAGCGGGATCGTTCGGCGACGTGACGGGGGCTTATCCGAAGAAACGCCAATCCAACCCTCCTCGATCCTTTCCTGCGGAGGAACTAACTAATGTCCGCAATGGGTCGAAACCGGAATTTGGCTCACTCTCTTGGAGCCGCTTTTTCCGACATCGATGTTTCAACACCGGGAACTTGGGAGCCATGATCTCCGCTGTCGGAGCATGACAAAAGAAATAGAGCTTCCCAAAAAGGCGATTCTAATCGTCAACGCGGGCAGCCGCAAAGGCGCTGAGTTGTTCGGAGAGGCGCGGGACAAGCTGACTGCCGCCGGGATCGAGCTCGTAAATGCGAAGCGGGTGAAAAGCGCGAAGCGGATGGGCGGCTACGTCAAGCAAGCGGTCAAGGGTGCGCCAATGGTGATCCTCGGTGGCGGCGACGGCACCTTGTCCAAAAATGTCGGCCATTTCCTCGGGTCCAAAGTCGTCCTCGGAGTGCTGCCGCTCGGGACCGCCAACAGCTTCGCGCGCACGCTCGGGCTTCCGCTCGACCTCGAGGGAGCCATCAACGTGATCGCGCACGGGACCCCGTGGAGGATCGATCTTGGCGCGATTGACGGCGACTATTTCCTTAACAATGCGGCGCTCGGACTTGCTCCAATGGTTGCCGAGAGCGTGCCAAAGGAACTCAAGCGCCGTCTGGGCAGGCTCGGCTACCTGCTATGGGCCGGTTGGTCAGCCGCGAGCTTCAAGGCGTTCCGACTGAGCGTCGACGACGGGCGTGACGTTCACAGACTATGGTCAACGGAGGCGCGGATCGCGAATGGCCGCTTTCATGGTGGAATCGAGCTGATCGAAAGCGCAGATCTCAGAAGCGGCGAGCTCGTGGTGCAGGCCGTTAGGGGTCAAAGCCTCATGGGACTTGGATGGAGCTATCTTGCGAGCGCCTTCAAGATTGCATCCCGCCATGAGACCATGCGGGAGTTCACTGGCAAGAGGATCCGCATTGACACAAAACCGCGGATGCGCGTGTCGGTCGACGGAGAACTCGGCCCCGAAACACCATTCGAAGCTTGGATAGTGCCCGATGCCATCTCAGTTGCCGCCCCCCGGGTCAGGGTCCCGGGAGGTGAGTCTGGGCCGGCCCCCGCTCCAATGATTTGCGAAAGCTAGTACATGCTCAGAAACTCTGCTGGCTTCAAAAGCATTCGTGGTCTGTGGCAGAGCGCGAATGCGTTCCTCCGCATAGAGACCCGCATCCTCGTCTTGGTGGCGTTGATTGCGCTCGGCTTGCTCCTGTTCCTCCACATCGCTTCTGAGGTAGGCGAAGGCGAGACGATGGCATTCGATCGGGCCATTCTGATGGCGCTTCGCGTGCCTGGGAGGCCATGGGAACCAATCGGACCCCGATGGCTCCTCAACGTGATGATGCAGATCACCGCGATCGGAGGCGGGACATTCCTGACGTTGATGAGCGGCATGGTCGCTGCTTACCTTTTCGCCGCTAGACGCCCCGCAACGGCCGTGTTCGTGATTGGCGCGGTAGCCGGGGGCGCAATCCTCAACTCCATTCTAAAGGACGTTTTTGAGCGCCCTCGGCCAGGACTTGTCACCCACCTCGTCAATGTCAGCTCCGCGAGCTTTCCGAGCGGCCATGCCATGAACTCTACGGTGACATACCTCACACTGGGGGTGTTGCTCGCGAAGACGGAACGGCGTCGAGCCGTTCGAATTCTATCTGATCTCGGCTGCCATTGTGCTCGCCTTGTTAGTGGGGTTCTCGCGTATCTATCTGGGAGTGCATTGGCCCACTGATGTCATCGCAGGTTGGTGCATCGGGAGTGTGTGGGCACTCACGTGCTCGCTGTTAGCCGAACGGCTCCAGGGCCAACGAACTCTGGAGCGGCCCGGACCAGGCGCAACGCAGCGGAGCGACAACCCGCCTGGGCGCTAATGTGCGTAATGGGTGGAAAGGCGACGTTGGGAAACGGAGGGAGATGCTCACTAATCGCGGTCTGATATTCGTGGTGAGCCGAAAGCAGTCTGTAGCCTTACGTCCGCAATGGGCGGAAAGCTGACATAAGGGGTCCGAGGGGCGACCTCCGCGGCAAACGATCAATCGCCGTTCCCGACTGGGCTCGAGAACGGACGTCGCCTGGAGCGTGCAGGTCAAATGCAATTGCGCGTCCGGCCCGCCTTCCATAGATGAATCAAGTTTCGCTAGACGGGGGTCACGCGTGATTCTCAGACGCATAGTCGAGCATGCGAAAACCCAGAACTGGTTCGCGGTGATGCTCGACTTCTTCATAGTCGTCATGGGCGTCTTTATCGGCATCGAAGTCGCCGGTTGGAACCAGGCCCGGCAGGACCGCCAGGAAGAGCGGCGCTATTACCGCCAGCTGCTGGTTGATTTGCGGGACGACCTGAAAGTGTTTTCGCGCGCTGAAAGGCGGGCGGATATGTACGACGAAGCCGCTCAGCTGGTGATCGATCGGCTCGGCGGCAAAGCTCCGCCTCAAGCGTCTCCGGGTCGAATGGCGACTGCCCTTCACAAGGCCGGATGGATCTATATCCCCTACGCGTCACGCGGCACCTATAATGAGCTCGTCAGCACCGGAAACTTGGGCTTGCTGCGCAACCCCGAGCTCAAATCCGAGATCGCAAACTATTATGCGAGCTTCGACGAGAACCGCCAATGGGATTGGCTGCTGCGTGACCAGCAGAGCGACTATTGGGCGGAGACGGCCGGCGTCTTGCCACGTTCCGTCCTCCGGGCAGCGATTCGCGGAACCGAGCCCACATTATCTCCCGGTGAGGATAGCGTAATCTGGCAGGCCGCCCGCTCGCGTCCGCGCCTATCGAACATGTTGATCGGTATGGCCGCGCACCAAGAGCGCGTCCGCCGGGACAGTGAGACACATGCCGCTCGCGCCACAAAGTTGATCGCCGATATCGAGCAGCATCTGAAGGGGAGCAGCTAGCTTTACGCCGTCACGTCGTCGGGTTCTCGAGCGTTCGCGACCTTCTTATGTGTGCTTTGGGTCGAAAGCGGATGTTAGGGCAAGTTCGCTTTCAACGCGCAACTCCTAACAACCAATCTTCGAGCGCGTCTCGTTCCTCCAGAGAAAGACCTCTCAGGTTGGCAGCAGTGCCGGTGCCTCTCAAACGTTCCACTTCGAACGGCATGAGGGGGCTTTCAAAGGCAATTCCGCACTGATCGTCCTTTGACCAAACGACCGTGGCGAAAGCCCGGACCGCTTCGATCTTCACCTCCAAATCTTCATTTGCCGCTGGAAGGTCTGACCCGCGCAGTCGAGCTCCCGTGCATGACAGGTCGAGCACGGCCGCACAGCGTGCTCGAGACAAGGTTGTGAGAATAGCTGCGACAGGCACCGCTGCCCTTGCAGCCGAACGGCGGCCACCGCCGCCACACTTACCGAACGCACGCATACTAAGGCCCTTTGATACGGCCCCCGCCCAATCTCGATTAGAGTGGCTGCGCTTAAGCGTCGGTTTCCTGAAACGGCTAACGAACCGTTCCCCAATCGAGGTTAAAAGAGCGGGGCAGTTACGTTCCGATTTCGGACAGGTTCAGCTAACCACCTTTATCAGCGTACTATCAAAGGCTTAGTGCGCGTCCCGTGAAACTTCTAACTGTCCTTGTCATAATCTGGATCGCCCCGGCAGTAGTCGCCCTGCTCGCAATGACCTGGTCTCTCTGGCGGCAGAGATCGCATGAGGAAGTGGTCAACGGGGCCGAGAGTTCCGTTGCCAAAGCCCTGACCTGTGCCTCAGAACAGAAGCTTGATGATGAGCAGGGCGAGCAGCCACGAGGCAGCAGCGAGCGCGAGCATGATTTGGAGTCGGTGATTGGACGGTAGCTTTCCTGTCCGGTCGAAATTCGCTCTCTTCATGCAAGCCTCCCGCACCAGGGCGCTTCTGTCCCGCCAGCTAGTCTCAATTAGGACGCATGAAAAGGCGGTCTGTGCAGGGTCCGCGAAGCGGCTGCAACGACGCTACTCTGGCGTCCCGTCGCCGTTCGTATCGGAGTCATTCGCGTCTTCTAGTGGTTGCTCCAACGAATAGTCTTTTTTGGGAAGAGGATTCGCGGTTCGGTCACCGACCTCCTTCTTTTTGGGTCCACCTTCTGGATCCTCCGCGCCTGGAGGTTTGTCTCGATCATTTCCCTGTTGCATCTTCGACTCCCGGCTAGGTCTGGCAAAGAGCGCATTACGCCTGTCCATCTGGAATACCGCACCTGAAGTAGGATGTCTGCTTTGGGTCGAAAACAGATCTAGGCCCTCTGTCTGGTAGGATCGCGCGGCAGCGTTCCGGGCCAGCTGATCAATGCCGTTGGGCGCGCTCCTTTGATTTACGAGAGAATGTGCTCGAGTGAGAGCCGACAAAAGAGCGGGCGGAAGGTCAGCTTACTGTCGGCTGGATTTCCATGATGATGTCGCCGGGTTCGAGCTTCTCCACCTGCGGTCGCCAGAAGCCGTAGGGCTTACCGTCGCGGATAATTCGAAGTCCGAGAACTCGTGCTCAAATCCTTCAGAGCCTTGCCGATCTCGTCCGGGCGGACCTCGCGCTCGACCAGCCGCACCCTGCCCTTCATCGATGCGAGATCGGCAAGATAGTCGGCGATATGTTGGCCTGCGTGCGTCGCCGCCAGTAGCAGACCGGCGAAATCGAGCGGATTAACGACAACATCGGCCCCCGCGCGTCTGGCAGGCACCTCATTGTCCTGCTGATTCACCGCGAGGCTGATCGTAACCTCGGGCGCAAGATGCCGTGTGGTAAGGCAAACGAGGATGGTAGTGTCGTCGCGTCCGGCAGAAATGATTACCAACTTTGCCCGATCCACATGAACGGCCTTTAGCGTTTCGTCGTGGGTCGCGTCGGCTTTGAGGACTGTACAACCGAGCGCTTTCGCAAGCTCGAGTCTTTCTTCGTTCATATCGACAACGACAATGTTATGCGGCTCTGCGCCAACGTCGATCAGCTCCTGCACTGCGCGGCTGTTTTTGATCCCGTAGCCAATCACGACGACGTGGTCGCACAAGCTGCGCTGGATACGCTTCATGATGAATCTCTCCCACGAACGTCGGGCAACGAACAGATATGCCGAGCCTGCGAGAATGAGCAGGAACAAGATACGGATCGGCGTCACCACTAGAGCATCGAACATACGAGTGTTGTTCGTGACGGGCACGATGTCGCCGTAACCAGTCGTCGTCGCGCTAATCATCGTGAAGTAGATCACGTCGAGAAAGCTGACTTGCCCGTCGTGATTGTCTTTAAGACCCTCGCGTTCGAGCCAATGGAAAAGGACGAGAAGACCGAGCAGGGAAGCGAGCGCCGTGAGCCGCCAGGTGAGAGTGTACCAGCCCCTGATCCGCGGCTTGCGTCGCAGCATCAACAGCTCATCGGGCGTGTCCGGCATACGTTCCCTTGGTAGCCCCCGTCAGCGCGTCATTCCAGCCGTTCGGCCATCCTTGGAACAGTCGCTGATCGTCGGCTTTGGATGGAAGCGGACATTGCGCCGACCTGAAAATCCGCTCAGCTGCCCTGCCGCGATCGCGGCCGGAGGAAAGCCATGAAGCGTCCAGTGCTCCAAAACTTCGCCATTCGAGCGTCACTTGCCGCCGTGACGATTACCATGATCGCCGCTCCATCCCCGGCTGCTATCCCGGAGGCGTCTAAACAGACGGCAGACCAGCGAGCAGTCTTGGCGGCTGACGCCCAGCAGCGGCTCGCAGTAGCGTCGGTCGACATAAAGGCGATTGGCAAGATCTCAGATCCCCATCTTCGCGTGAACGCACCCAATAACCGGATACTGACGCGAGACGACTTGATGCGGATGGTTGCATCTGGAGAAATCCGAAACGAGGTGTTTGAGCGGACGCCCGAAGATGTTGTGATCACGAGGGATGTCGGGGTCGTCATGGGCCATGAGGTCGTCTTTCCCGGGGAAGCGAGCGAACAAGCTCGGATGTATGGGCGCAAGACGCTCCTCCGGCGCTACACAAACGTCTACATTCGATCCGGTGGAACCTGGCACCACCTCGCCCGGCACGCGAACGTGATACCGGGAGCTGCTGCACCATAATGTCTGCAATGGGTGGAAAGCGGACCTAAGCCCGCTGATGGAAGGGCGGGTCCTAGAGTATCGCGAGGTGTCGATTGTCGAACGCGCGAGCGTATTGCGACTTGATCGCGACCTTGCGCTCGATAGCTTCGAGGATCGGCACGGAAAAATCGACGCCCGCCAGCTCGGAGCAGCTGTGCAGGTTGCCAGGAGAGAAGACGTTCACTTCGAGGATCTTGTCGCCAACGATATCGACTCCGATCAGGAACATGCCGTCGGCGAGCAACTTGGGCCGGATGATCTCGGCGACTTTGAGCTCGACTTCGCCGATCTCGACCGCTTCGGCCGTGCCGCCGGCGTGGATGTTGGAGCGGATGTCGTCCTTCGCCGCGACTCGCCGCAGCGCCGCATATTTGCCGTCGACCTCGAGCGGGCGACCGTTCATCAGGAACAGGCGGATGTCGCCCTTCTTCGCCGCGGGCACATAGGCTTGGGCGATAATGTAGCCATCGCGACCGATGGCTTCGATCATTTGGTTGAGGTTAGCGGCGTTCTTGGGATCGAGCTTAAACACGCCCGATCCACCCGAGCCCTGGAGAGGCTTCAGGACGATGTTGTCGCCATGGACCTTGGCGAACGCTTTGATGTCGGAGGCGTGCTTGGTGATCAGGGTTTCGGCCCGCGCCTCCACCGGGAAGCCCTGGAAGTAAAGTTTGTTGATCGCTCGCCCGAGGCTGTCGGGATCGTTGAGAACGATCACCCCGCGCCGCACGGCTTCGCGGCCGAACAAAATTCCCACCTCCATCGCCCACGGCGTCTGGACGTCGATCGACGGATCGTTGCGCAGCAACAGTGCGTCGATCTCCGTGACGTCCACCCGCTCGATCTTGATCGCCGTGGGGTCTTTCAGGGTCGCGAAGAGCTCGCCGCGGTCCTTGTACTTGCGCTTCGGGAGAAAGCGGCCGTGCAATGACAGCGTATCGTCCGGGTTGAGGACGAAATCGGCCGGGGTGATGTAGCAGACCCGATGTCCCCGGCTGGTCGCCTGATGGGCGAGTACCGTGGTCGTGAAATTCTCATGTTCGCGTTCGAGATCGTTGACGAATAGGCCGATCATCATTGGTCAGTCACTCCACATCGAGAATCGTCGCAAACGATAATTCGCCGCGAAGCCGGGCGATCCGGCGTTCGACGTCTTCTCGTTGCAGAAACTCAGGCTTGAACAAAGGGGCTTGGACCAGATTGCGCTGGATCAGCTCTTCAATCGCTTCGACGTGATTGCGGGCGATCTTGCCGATCCAGAAGGGTTCGAGCGAAGCGCCCGCTACGACCAACGCGATTACGTCTTGGAATCCCTTCAAATAGATGAGGTCCTTGGCAAAGCCGCCTGAGCGGAACACGCGCATCGCGATATCGAAGGCGGTTTTGCGCGGCACTCCGTGGCCGTCGGCCAAGGCCCGGTAGACGTCGACGAACTCGCCGCCCTCGAGCATTGCGTCGACCGCGACCACGCGCCCGGCGAGCAGGCGCATGCGGGTACCGGACAGGCCGCCCACCGCCCATTCTGCAAATACCCCCAGACCCTCCTGCATGCCTTCGTAATTGGCGAGGCCGGTGCGAAACACGGTGAGGCCCTGACCAGCCCCGTTGAAGTGAGTCAGCAGATGAACGCTAATCTCGTGCGCCAATAAGGCATCGAGGCGCGACCGCAGCATTGCCGTATTGGCCGCGATCATCAGCTTGCGCCCGGAAACGAGCAGGCCGGCGACGTCGTCGCGGACTTCGATCGCGGCGTCGAAACCCTTTCCGGCGGCCTGGTATCGGTCGACCAGGGCGCGCGCCGCATCGGCCACCTCCGAAGCGTAGACCATCTCTCCGCTCGTCTTTCGGGGCCTCGGCCGCGCAAGGATAGCCCGCGCATCGGTGAGCAACTGCGACCCGACGGCCCCGTAATGGAGAAGCGACGCCGCCTTGAACGCTGCGGTGTTGCGGGTGGACAGCATCGTTAGCTGGTGGTCGAGCTCCTGCCGTTTTTCCGTCAGCAAGCGCTCGAGCAAGGGATCCTCGATGATGGACAGGTCGACGGCGTATAGGTCGCGCTTCGCGGAGTCGGGGTCGACGGTCAGCGGCCGATAGCGGAACTTCGGCGCAACCTGGTCGCCGCTCGCCAAGAAGCGCTCCATCGCTTCGCGGCTGTTGATCGGCGAGACCGACAACAAGAAGTCGAAACTTCGAGCGACCCTGTCGAGCTTCTTGTCGGCATCGAGCGCCGCGGCGAGGAACGCGCTCCGGCCGAGCGAGCGGAAATGGGCCGGGGCGCCGGCGCTGCTGTCGGCCATGAAGGCGCAGGCTGCCTGGAGCAGCGCATCGCCCAGCGCGACTGCAAAATCGCGCGTCAGCTGCGGGTAGAATGTGGTCTCGTCGAGTCGGTGAATCTGCGGCACCACGATCGCCAGCCGATCGACCGCGAAGTCGGCGTCGAGAGCGGTCGCGGGACGCTCGGCCGCGCCCGGAACCACCTTCGGCTTGCGCAAATCGATCCGGATCTTGGCGAGCGCTTCAGTCAGGCAATCGAGCGCCCGCCGCGCAGTAGGACCGCCCGACGCGCCAACGCGGATGTCGAACGGGTGGAGCTTCTGTGAACCCTTAGGGACCGGCTCCCACGCCGCGTCCTCGACCGACATGACCAGGATGCAGCCGAACCGCTCGCGTAGCGCCGCGGCGATCGCGGCGAAGGCCTGACCCGCCGCGCGGTCGTCGGCCGGCGACCAGATCAGATAGGCCGGGCTATTGACCGCGACCCGGCGGGCGATGCTGCCCGACGGATCGGGCGAGCGGTGAAGGACGAGGAACGGCAGCCAGCGATCGAGGTGGGCCCGGCCGCTGTCGCCGACCGGCTGGCGAAGCTCGCCGCGCTTGCCAAACTCGGGCGTGAAGGATTCGTCAGCGAGGTGCAGGCGGCCCGCGCTCATCGCTCGAGCAGGCCTTCGGCCGCGGCTGCGACATGAGCGACAAATTCCCGCATTGCAGCCAATTCGGCAGGGTCGGGCTCGCCGTTCCACTCGTTCATGAAGAATTTCTTGAACTCGAGGGCGATCGCGCATGCCCGCTCCGGATAGCGCTGGTGGATGAACCGCGTTTGCTCGCCCTTGCCCTGGAATGCGACATTCTCGCGGACGTCGAGCCGACGGCCGTTGAAGTTGAACCCGCGCATCGCGTCCATCAGCGGGTCGACCAGGTACGCCCATTGCTCGCGCGGCATGGAGAAGGTGCCGATGTTGATGTCCGGGGCCTGGGTCTGGGGGGTTGGCGCAGCGTTAGCGCCCTCGCGGCGATAGTTGTAGCTGTGGACGTCGAGCAGGACGAAGCGGTCGTGCCGCTCCGCGACGTCGTCGAGCAGCGCGGCGAGCATGCGGTAATAAGCGGCGTGGAGCTCGAGCGAGCGTTGCGCCGCCTCGAGCTCCAGCGCCTGACTTTGCCACACCTTGAGGCCCCAGCTTTGCTCGGGCGTCGAGTAAACCGCGCCAGCGGCATCGCGGTTAAGGTCGAACTCGAACCGCGAGCGGTGGACGACAACATGGCACGCCACGCCACGCACCGCGTCGCCGGTGAACGGATCCTCCTCGCGCAGGCGGTCCGCTTCGTCCAGCGCCATCAGTGCGGCGATCTCGGGCCTCAGCTCGTGCCCGTTGTGGATTGCGGTCGCGACCACCGGACCAGGCCCGTGTTGGACGGTCCACCAGCGTCCTAAATCGGCATTAGCTTTAGCCACTCGGGAGAAAGCGCTTGGGGTAACTTTCGGTTGCGGCGCTGCACGCCAGGACGCGAAGTTATCGAAATGTCGGATCAAAAAGCGGACCGAAGTGTCGGTGTCTCCAATGGGTGGAAAGCGGACACTTCGACAATAGCTTCAGCACTTGAACGCTAAGTCCAGCCGTGCGTTGGCAGGGGATGAATGTTTTTTGGGTGTTGGGCCTCGGCTCTGGGCTGGCCGCTTTGGTTCTGGGGCTAGACGAAGCCAATGAATGGCGCCGTGACATGTCGGGAAAGGCTTACACTGAAAGTCGGGTCCATTTTGTCCGCGCTGCCCTTTCGAATGCTGAGCCCGTCGACACGCTTGTCCTCGGTGACAGCATTAGCGAGATGACCTGGCTGGACGCAGCGTGTGGCAATACGTTTAACGCCTCTGTTGCGGGCGCGAAAATAGGCGATGTCGCGGCCTTAGCGCCATACGCGATTCAAAGAACTCGGCCAAAGACGATTGTCCTGCAAGTTGGCGCCAACCACTTCCATACGGACCACCGTCTTGCCGACTTCGAGCAGCAGTATGTGGCCCTCGTGAGGACGCTTCCTGGCCAGAAAATGTTGGTAGGTGTTCCGAATAGTCCGGCCGCCAGCACGTTCATTCAGAATGTCGCGAGTCGAATTGGCGCGGCATACATAAAACCGGTGACTGGAAAACTCACAATTGGCGGCACGCATCCCACACCTGAAGGATCGGCTGTGTATAGGCAGCGCATTCAACAGGCCTGTGCCAGCGAGGTGCGATCCCCCTAGGCCCATCTGCGCGTCGGTCGGATTTGCGGAGCGGCAAGCGGACATCCCCAACTTAGCCAGGTGGCTCAACTCTTCGTGGGTGCCTGAACGCGCTTCGCGGGACTTTAAATGGTGGAGAGGGCTGGATTCAACCAGCGTACGCTTGCGCGGGCAGATTTACAGTCTGCCTAGCGCTCGCAGAAAACCGCCAATCTCGCCCGGCCATGTAGTAAACTCAATTGGGACACTCTGGAGGATTCGCTAATGTCCGCTTTCGACCCAAAACGGACGTTAGCATCTAAGGGCGGAATAGCACCTTGAGCGCCTCGCGATCGTTCATAGAGCGATAGCCGTCCAGCTCGACGGCCCGGTCGAACACCCGGCCTCGCTCGATGAGTCCTTCCATGACATCCGGCAGCGGCTCATCGATACAGGCTCGCACCGGCGCCGGAGTGCAACATCGTTTTCGCCCCGGTGAGGTCTTGGACGTGCTATAAGTTGAGCTTTGAGCTACCATGCGGTTGCTCGGGATCTGGCATTCGCAAAAAGGGGCCAGAATGCCATCTATGCGAGCTTTCACTTTGCTCTTGCTGATCGGGCTAACCGTAAGCGGCTGTAATACGGTGCGCGGCGCTGCGCAGGACGTGCCACCACCACCACCACCACCACCTCCACCTCCACCTCCACCACCTCCACCGCCGAGCACCAAGACCTGTCCCGACGGAAGCGTCATCCCCGTAACCGCCCAGTGCCCGGACAGGGGACCAACCGCGGCTCCTTCAGCCCCGGCGCGCATTCCGACCCTCACGAGCGTTCCGAAGCCGTCGCGCTCCATGCTCTACGAGCAAGCGTGCCTTTCCAACGGCTCCCTCTCGCTGCAGCGCGTGTTAGATCGCATCAACGCGATTCTGAGGGAGCGCGGCTATCGGGACCGGAGGCGCTTTCTCACCCCAACCGGCTTCGGGCTCTCAACCAACTTCGAGCGTATCACCAACGACGGGCGACCGCTGGCGCAGCAGCGCTTCGATACGACGCCGTTCTACAATGGGGCCTGGCAGGTGCTGACCGGCAATACGCGGCCGGGCCGATACCGATCCTTTATCATCACCTTCGGCGGGAGCATCCCGGAGGCTTCCGAGGCCAAGGTCTTTACTGAGATGGTCCAGTTGACGGGCGCGCGCGATTTCGCGCTGCCGGCCGATGTCCAGCAGAAGAAAGGGCGCCAGGGCGACCATATCGAGGTCTTCATTTACGAATATGCGCGGCCCGCTTTGCACATGCAGGCGAAGCTAGTTCAGACCCTCCAGGCGAGCGAGCACATGGCCGGCTCGGGCCTTGGTCCAAAGTTCGACAGAATCTGCGCGAGAACCGAATGACCTTCTACAAAATCGTCATCAGCTCGATCTGGTGGGGCGCGGGCCTCACCATCATCGCCGTGTTCTTGTGGCTGACCACCAATCCCAATAACTTCGGTCCGTACGGGAGCCAGGCTCTGGACTGGATCCTGCCGCAGCTCATCCCGACCATGACTCTGACCGGCGCCGTCGCTTATGCGCAAGGCCCGGCGAAATGGACCGAGCCACCCAGGCAGGTGCGCTTTGCGTTCATGCTCACCTGCCTCGCGAGCATTTTCTACCTGGCGCTGGTCGTGGCCGACATCATTCATGCGCTCTCGGGAACGTTCGAGAGCGAGCGGGGCGCGGTCGACGCACTGAACGAATGGAACAAGATCCTCGGGGTGTTCCAGGGCCTGGCCGCTTCGGCGATCGGCGTTTTCTTCATTCGAAGCGATGCGGCCGCCAAGGAGGCGAAGGCAAAGTCGGGCAAGCCAAATTCCTAGAGCTATGTCCGCTTTCGACCTATTGCAAAGCGGACACTGGCGATGCTGATCCTATTCGCGCGGTCCTCAAAGATGGGTCTGGCTAATCCGGCGGGCTTGATCAACGCTCATCGGCCTTTCCTTCTCCCGCAAAGCGGGGCAGCTTTGGATTGTCTGGCAGATGTCAGGGGAGGCCAGCCGTCATGTTCCTTCGCCGCATCATCGAGAATCTGAAGACGCAGAACTGGACGGCGATCGCGATCGAGTTCGCCATCGTCATTGTCGGCGTATTCATTGGCACACAGGTGTCGAACTCGAACCAGGAGCGGATCGAGAAGAGCGAGACGGCCCAGTTGCTGCGCGCCGAGCGCGATCAGCACACCAAGGACGATGACCCCGACTTCGCCCGCGAAAGCGCGCCAGCCGTGCAGCGGTTCCAGTAGATGGACGTGCATGCGGCTGGCTCCCAAGCAGCAGGAGGCTAGCAGATGGCCTTATGTCCGCAATGGGGTCGAAAACGGACGTCAGCCATTCAGTACGTGCTGAATGGCGGGGCAACGGTTTAGGCCTGCTGCTGAATTAGGGTACGGGTTCCTGTGTGTCCTTCAGGGCGTCCAACACGACGTTCGGATCAGCCGGTGTGGAAAGCGCGTCCGCCGTGTCATCCGGCCGATCGGAAACATTCGGATCATCACGACGAAGCTCTTCTAGGAGCGCTATGATCTTGGCTGACTTTTGCTCGCTCAGGATCGAAAGCTCCAAGGTGAGCTGGTCGCGTAGCCCGGCCAATTTATCCTCGCGGCGTTGCGTCGTGAGGATGAATATCGCCATGTATAAGGCGGTGAGCGCCACAGCACCCTGTAACCAAACAAAGGGAGGCTCATCGATGGGCCTCTGGCCGAATGCCATCAAGCCGATATTGAGAGCTATCCAACAGAGTATCAACGCCGTCAGCAAGGCGATGAATATTGGTCTGCCGGCACGTCTCGTGACCTGTTCAACCAGGCGCTGAAGCGGGCTTGCATCAGCCTCATGCGCCGCGTGGAAGCGAGCAATCGCCTGGACCGTATCTTCGACGTGTGTGGGAACGTTTTGGCTGACGCCTCCAACTGACTTACTTTTCTCAGTCACTACTTCGTCCTCCTGGACCGAGCGAAAGCAGGAGCGCCGTTGTCGAAGGCGCTCCGGCGGACGTCGGAGGGGAACTAAGCCCCCAGTGTCGTAAAGAACGCCGACTTCCTCTCGGTCGCCTTCTGCAGCCCGTGCAGCTCGCGACTGTCGAGAATGCGAAGAGTTGGGAGATAGTCTCCTCCTCGGACTTACCGCTCTCCTGCGGCAGATACTCTGCGAGGACGCGCTGCGCCCGCTGCACGTGATCATTGAGCTCTCTGAGCAGCTTTCTCTCGTCCATCTTGGCCTCCGATTTCCGAACGCCCCTCTGCTTTTGCGGTTGCGTCCGCTTTGGGTCGAAGGGAGACGTTTCAGCTCAATACTCGCAAATAACGTAGAGTGTTGGCTCTGAGCCGCTTCCATGAGTTGCCGGTAGATGAACGATCTTGAGAACCTTCACGTCTCGTGACTGCTCGTCATGTCCGGTGCGTACGACATCTCCCGCTATCGGAGCGCTTGCAAAATCGTAGACGCCCCAGTCTTCCTGAACCGTGCCACCGTTTTGTTCGTCATACTCTTCGATGATCAGCCTAGCCCCGACCATGCCGCCCTTCGTCCCACAGCTTCCTAATGTCCGCAATGGGTCGAAAGCAGACCTTCGCGATAAGGTCTGCGATGCGCGAATGACGGACATTCCGCTTGGGAGGACTCCGGATCGACGCTATTCATTGATGAACATCCGCGCGCGTCGTGAAAGGACTAACAGTGACGACGAGACTCGGAAGTTCAATGATTGTGTCGTGCCAGGTGCTCGCGATCATGAGCCTAGCGGGAGGCGTCGCAGCCCAGCCAAACGCCGGCCAGGCACGGGAGATGCGCGCGACCGAGCAATTAACTCCCGTTGTCGCGTCCGTGTTCAGTGTTCCACGCTGGTTTTTGGGGGACGATGACAAGGTCCATGTCGTCTATGAGTTGTTCCTCACCAACGCTCTTCGCGTACCGGCCACCGTGACCCGCCTCGAGGTGCTCGATGGTGTCACGGGAAAGATCGTCAGGTCTCTCACGAACGACGAGCTCAATGCAGCAATGTCTCTGCTCGCGGTCGGCGACAGCCCAAAAACGGAACTGGGGCCATCTGAAGTCGGAGCCATTTGGCTCGACCTCGAATTTCCGAACGCTTCGGCTGTTCCGGCAACCTTCACGCACAGGCTAACGGTCAAGATCCCGCCCGGCCTCCCGATACCTGAAACGGTCACGTCAACTATACCGCAGCTAAAGGTCGATCTGCAGCCGCCCGTCGTTCTCGGGCCGCCGCTCGCGGGCGATCAGTGGGTTGCCGTTGGAAGCTGTTGCGACGGCCCCCATCGCCGAGCGCTCCAACCCGTAGACGGCAAGCTATACCTTTCGCAGCGCTTCGCGATCGATTTCAATCGGCTGGACTCCGCCAACCGTTTCAGCAGCGGCGACCCGGCACTGGTGACGAGCTATCCCACCTACGGACTGCCCGTCCTGGCCGTGGCCGACGCAACCGTCGTCGCGGCCGTTGATGCCTATCCCGATCAGGTGCCCGGCAAAGCGACGGGCATTACGCTGGCCAATGCTGACGGAAACCATGTCGTTCTGGACATCGGGGGCGGACGCTTCGCCTTTTACGCACATCTCAAGCCGGGAAGCGTCCGGGTGAGGCGCGGCGATTCAGTCACCCAAGGACAGCAAATCGGCGAAGCCGGCAACAGTGGAAGCTCGGATGGACCTCACCTTCACTTCCACGTCATGAACGGACCATCAGTCCTGGCCTCCGACGGAATGCCCTACGTCTTCTCCGATTTCATCCTTACCGGGCGGATTCCGCCGCTCGACAAATCCTTGAAATATTACGAGGCGCAAGAGCCCGTGCCTATCGATCGCAACGGCAAGGGCGAGCGACAGAGCCAACTGCCGCTGTCCGGCGCCGTCGTCAGTTTCCCGGACTCTTCGAAGAGGTGATCCCGCCCCCAAGTCCGCCCTATTGACCGGGTGGGAAATCGACCAGTTCGTTATTGAGCGGGAGGCGGTGTTGCTTGGCTCCCTTGAGGACGTCAGACAATTCGGCCGGTTTCCCCGCGGCGACCGCGTCGATGTTCGAGACCGTGCCGCGACTGCTGAACCTATCGAGTACGAACGGAAGTCCGTTGGAGGTTAGCGGCCCAATTCCGTCCATCACGTGGAAATGAAGGTGGGGACCATCGGAATTGCCGCTATTGCCGGCGAGCGCGATCCATTCACCTCGAGACACTTTTTCTCCTAGTCTCACGCGCAGCGAGCCGGGTTGGAGATGCGCATAGAAAGCATATTGATCGCCCACTCCTGCGATCTGGATGACGATGTAGTTGCCTCCCGCAGTCTGCGCGGTCGCTCCGGCGGGGAAGTTGGGCGGAGTCGGACTCAGCCATTCCGTCTTGAGTTGCCGCAACAATCCCGTCCGTCGCCGAATATACGTGGCGACCAAAGGTCGGATACTGCTCCACTCTGTCGAGGGCGCCAAAATATTTGCCGGTTGCATCGAGCTGAACCCAGTCGATGGCGAAGCGCTCCGCCACGTGGACGGTGCCATCTACTGGCAATACGGCTCCGCGATGCGCATCGAATGCGTCACAGCAGCCGTTCGCAGCCAGCCAACGATCTCCGCGAAGCGGCGGCGAGACTACAACGGTTGGGGTGGAATCGACTGTCGTCGATGCGGTCGTGCTGGTCGGGCCGGGCGGCGCAGGCCGTTGGCCGCTTGCCGCCTGCGGGGGTAAGGGATCCCACTTGAGCGTAAGCCGGTGTGCGAGGCGTTTGGGCAGTTCGGCAGCACCCGGGAGGGCCACGTCGATCAGCACATAGCCCGACTGTCCTCCCTCTAAACGCATGCCCCCGGCACTGTCCCGCGTCGGACTTTGAGGTCCTATAACATGGGACATCTCCCGGAGCTTTTGACCATCGAGCCGCAGCAGCACGCTATCCTGATCGTCGGGGTCGAGAACGTCCAATGCAGTCAGCGTGACTCCGGTGCTCTGGAAGCTCGTAAGCATGACTTCGTAAGCCAGGTGCTGAAGGCCGTCCGAACCCAGCACTGGGCGCGGCGGCGCGATGACTCGGCCGACGACCGGCGTGACTGCCGCCGGAAGACCTGGCGGCTCCGTTTTAAGGATTTCGGGTGATTTCTGCGCTTCAGCCGCGGCCGACACCGCGACGAACGCAGCAGCCACGACAAGTGAACTCCGGAGAAACATCAGCCGACCCCTAATGCCGACAAACTATCTGAGGATACGGTATGAAAACTGCGGACACCAGCCAACGAGCGCAGACGGACTCCCCGATGTCTGTTTTGGGTCGAAGGCGGACCAAGCGCCTGGCGTCCGGTTTGGGTGTCGTAACGTTCGCTGAAGAGCGTCAGTAAAGCCACGTCGCTTCCAGGCGCGGCGGATGGTCAATGCGAGATCGTGCAGTTCCAAACGAACTTCGCGCACACGAATGATGCGACGGAAACGGTCGTGCTCGCCTACGAACCGTCGGGTTGGAAGGTGGACGGCTACTTCATTCGTTAGCACTGCTTCGAAAGTCCGCTTTGGGTGGAAAGCAGAGATCATAGCTGACTCGATCCGGCGCTACGCTCCGTTGCGAAAGTCCGGCAATGTACGGCTTTGCCGCCAGTAATCGTTAAGCCCGATCCGTGTCAGCAGCTGATTGAACTGCGCATCCATCCACACCGACCGCATGGGAGGCATGAAGAGGGGGCTGGTCTGTCGGTCCTGGTCCCCGGCAGCCGGACTAAGCTGCGCCCACTCTCCTTCGGCGAAATAATAGCCGCGGAGAAGTGCAATGGCGGTGGTTCCTTGGCCAAGCGACGCGCAGGAGTGGGCAACGCCGAACACGGCCGCCGGTGCAGTCTTTAGATATGCGAGTCCGCTCGCAATTGCATTCTTCGCGTCACCCTGCCCGGCTAGCGCCTTGGCCGTCGCATCGAACGCCCGCACGAGCCCTTGGGGTGTGCCGGTCGGCCGTTCGGCTTCGTTGTGTAAGACAGCCAAAGCGTCGAACGGCCGTCCACTGTACATCAGGTAGGCCAGCCGAGTCCGCCATACTTGCGGCTGCTGCGGCCAATGGTCGACGGCGAGCTTCAGAGCTTGGTCAGCGCCCTGAAGATCGCCTGATGCCCAGAGGTCGACGACGACCCTCCTGTCCGCGCCGGGGATGATAAAATGCGTTCGATCGGCCTTGATTGAGACTGCTGCCGCCTCTTTCCATCGGCCAACGCTGGCGAGCGTCTCCGAGAGCAAGAAGTTGAGAAGTGGGATCGGGGGCGACGCCTTCAAGGCTGCTCGATCCGCTTGCTCCGCGGCGCGCCAGTGACGGTACAATGGGTCGAGGAGAAGCAGTGCAGCGGTTGCTCGAGGCTCGTTTGGCTTCAGCCTAAGCGCAGTGGCCGCGGCCGAACGGCTACGTGAGTCTAGACCTGATCTTTGCGCAACTGGCGATACGCGTTTCAAGGCAGCGTAGGCGAGTGCGAGCGATCCCCACCCGATCACGTTGCGCGGATCGATTTTAGTAGCCTCGCTCAACAGAGCGACAGCATTGGCCAGGGATCCTGGATCGTCGGCCGCAAACACGTCGTTGTTCTGGAGGGCATCCATGCCCTTTTGCACAAGCAGTGCAGCTTGGGGATTGGCACGATCGTCCCTCCCACGTAGCCAGGTCACGCCGCCGGCGATTGAAACCGCGACTGCGGCCGCCCCACCGATCAAAAGTTTGCGCCGACTCCCCATCGGATGATGTGCCACGGGGATGGACGCATTGTTCTCTGCGCCGAGCAGCGCATGGATGCTCCTGCGGACCTGCGTCCAGCCGGCATCGTCCCCAAGTCCCCGCCAGCTTCCGAGGTCGACGCATTGAATCTGATCAAAGGGCATGGGCAGCCGAGCGTTGTCGATGCGCGCCTGAACAAGTCTCCCCCGCTCGCGCGCCCGGTTCGCCTCCGAGCGGACCCATTGCGAAGCTGCCGCATCTTTTGACCACAGAACGAGCACAGCGGACGCTGATTCCAGCTCCGCGGCGATAACGTCAGAATAGGCCCGATGCGCTGGAAGCTCACGGTCGAACCAGACTGACCAACCACATTTGGCGAGTTCCCGCGTGACGCGCTCAGCCGCAGCGGCACTGGATCTTGCATAGGATAGGAAGACGTCGGCCAATCGCCTGCTCCCGTTCCAGTTGTTCTAACGCGTGCTAGCGATCACCTGCGAAGCAGAGAACATAAGACTCAGTTCTACGCACACGTCTAGAGTGTCTGCTTTGGGTTGATAACGGACATTTGGCACGGATGGCTTGATGGGCGGGGGAGGTCGACCTCACCGGCGGGCCTCCCCCTTCGCCGTGGATGGATGTCAACGACGATAAATCAAACTTCCCGCACGCGCGCCTGCTCAGCAAGACGGCGATTGGCTTCGTCCCGATGTGGCGCATGGCTGAAGGCGATGATGCTTTAGTGTCGGCTTAGGGTGGAAAGCAGACATTAGCCATGCCAACCTAGCCGCTGGGGAGGATTGCTGATGGCAGTTCGCCGCTTTCGGGACCACTTCGCTGAAAAAGACTGGTTCGCCGTCGGTATCGATGTGCTGGTCGTGGTGCTCGGCGTTTTTCTCGGCCTTCAGGCGAACAACTGGAATGAAAATCGGCTCGATCGCCAGCGTGGTGACCAATACCGGCAGCGGCTAATCAATGACCTTGATGCTAACGAGCAGGATTTCCGGCAACGCGTCGCCTACTACCGGCAAGTTCATGACCTCGGTTACGCGGCTCTCCAGGATATGCGACGCTCGAACAGCCCCGATCCAGTGGCGTTTTTGAACGAGGCATTCAAAGCGTCCTACATCCTGCCGCGCTCGACCCGACGCGCAACTTACCAGGAAATCGTCTCCGCGGGGGCAATGGGATCACTTGGAGAGCGAATCCACGCGTCAGAAGATCATGATTTATTATTCCACATTGGACATGACGGATGCGCTGACCGCAACCTTACCGCCGTACCGGGATAAGCTGCGCAGCATCATGCCCTATGAGGTTCAGCGAACTATTCTCGTCGACTGCCCGGAGCTCAATCGGAAGGATAGGCAAGGTCGGCCTGACATATTTCTCAATGCGTCCTGTCGACCTGAGCTAGACGCTAAGACAGCTGCCTCGGCAGCGGCGCAGATCAGGTCCGCTCCGGGAATCCAGTTTGAGCTGACGCGGTCGATCATGGATAACCAATCAAAGATAAGTCAGTTTCAAACGATGCAGCAGGAGGCCGAAGAGCTGCGCGCGGCGCTAGAGGCCGCCGTTCGACACTGATGGGAGCCGCGACGTTGTATTGCTAAGCCAGCGCCCTCGTAACCTTTCGCCGCGACCCATGCCCAAGTTGAGCCCGTAAAATCCTGATCAATCAATATCTTGACTTCGCGCCTAAAGTAGGCGAAGCCTTGCACCCCAGCTCTCGGCTGCCTTGCCGGGGCGACGTTCTGCGGGAGATGCTCATGAGACGCATCCATCAAGTCGCGCTGATTGTGGGAGTAGCACTACTCACGTTTACGCCCGCGGTCGCCACCCACCGATGGAACGGATATCACTGGGCCGGCAACGGCACCAATGTCACGATCCGGGTCAACACTACGATCACGTCGCAGTGGAGCGCCTCGGTCGGCAAGGCGATCAGCGACTGGGACAAGTCGACGGAGCTGACGTTGAGCGGACCGAGTGCCGTTTCAACGGGCGCCAGGAGGTGCAACCCGATTGCGGGGCAGATCCGCGTTTGCAACTACGCATACGGCCAGCGTGGCTGGCTCGGAATCGCCACCATTTGGCTCGACACTAAAGGGCACATCGCCCAGGCCACGACAAAGCTGAACGACAGCTACCACAACCTTGCGCCATACAATCGTCCTGAATGGCGCGCTTTGGTTGCCTGTCAGGAGATCGGCCATGATTTCGGTCTCGATCACCAAGACGAGAACTTCGACAATCCAAACCTCGGCACTTGTATGGATTACACGAGCAAGCCGCTAGGACCTCCGGCGAACACTGCGCCGAACTCGCACGATTATGGCGAGCTGAACATCATCTATAACCACAACGACGGCTACACTTCAGCCAAGACATCAACCAGCCTCGGCCAAACCGGAAGGCCGGTGCCGCAGGGGCTCTCGGCGGAGGATATCGGTGAGAGTCCGGCGGAGTGGGGACGAGCAATCCGCAGGGACCAGCGGGGCCGACCTGACGTATTCGTCAGGGATTTCGCCGGCGGTGAGCGGGCAGTGACCCACGTCTTTTGGACGCTCGAGGCTGAGGAGAAGTGAGCGGTTGACCGCCGCCGAGCGGTCGCCGCTCCGTCGGAACCATGAGGAACTGTGTCGTTGGTTCCTCCAGCTCACGGGAGGTGGTCATGAAGGCTCGCATCCGTTGCGCGGCAGTCATTGCAGCGACCTTGCTTGGTGCTCCGATACTAGGCTGTTCCCAGCAGCCAGTGTTGCCTGCCGCCGCAGCGGTACCCGCGCAAGATGGGATCCTGAGCCGTTCAAATCCTACGGCCGGCTCAACTGTTCAAGGTCCGGTCACCAGCCTTGAGCTCCACTTCAAGTTGCCCGCCCGGCTCGACGAAGTCACGCTAAGCGGGCCCGAGGGAGTGATGCCGACGATGGTGCACGCTATCGGCGAAGTTTCGAATTACTCGATTCCATTGTCCGACCTCGGGCCTGGGTCCTACACGGTCAGCTGGCGGGCAATCGCACGCGGTCAGAACCACCGGGGCAGTTTCGGGTTCACAGTTAAATAAGACAACTTCGCGCTCATTCACGGCTGTGCGGCCAGCACGACGAACGTCCGCTACGACGGTGAATTACGCGGCCGGCGGTCCTTTTGGGTACCTCGGAAGGTTGGGATCGAAAGTCGCCCAACGCGGAGCGCTGTCGGCCCAGATAATCGCGGTAGGCGCCAGCAGTTCAGGATCGTCGAGAGTGCCCGCCCGGACGCGCATGGGCATGCCACTGGGCTCGATTGTCTTGCTGTACATCTGCGATCCGCAACTCGGACAGAATCCGCGCTCGACAATGTTTCCGCTATCGGCCGTGAGGCGCAGAGTCGTCATTTGTCCCGTGTAGCGGACTGCCTCTTCGGGAAAGAGCACGTTGACCGTCGCCGATCCACTAGCGATCCGCTGGCAGTCGCGACACCAGCACATCCGAGCGCCTTGCGGCTCGGCGTCGATAGAGAACTGGATATGCCCGCACAGGCACTTCCCAACGTGACCCATTCAAAACTCCAGCAACCGCCCGCGACCGACAATGGAAGAAGTCGCCGAAAGTCATTACTTCAAAAAGGTCGGATGGCTTCTGTCAAATTCGGCCCAGGGCACTACGCTGCACTCACGACGAATGTCCGCATTGGGTCGCAGACGCCCCTTAAGAAGAAGGCTCCTTCGGCGCCATCTCATCTTCGATGATCGCCGGCGGAACGATCGCCGAGGCGAGGATTGTCGCAAAGGCGTCTTTTACGACAAAGGGACGACGTTCGACGTCAGCCCGGTGCGAGGCAAGCGCGAGGAGATGGTCGAGCTGAGCCTTGCCGACGATGTAGCTTGGCCCGTAGCCGGGCTGACGGAGGTAGAGCAGCTGTTCAAACCCGACCAACCGGCTTGTGGGGTCGGACCAGCCGCGCGGCGTCCACTCTGCGTGGAAGCGGCCTGCCTCCGCGAGGCCGATCTCATTGGCCTGGACGCGCAGCGACGCCAATCCACGCGCCGCTCGGTTCGCCAGCATTACCCACACAAGTTCGCGTCCGTGCGGAACATCGTCGTATAGTCCCGCCTGCATGACGATCTCTTCCATCGCCGTGGCGAACCCCTCCGATCGGTCTGCGAAGATGTTGAACAGAGGCGGTTTGTCACGGATGGCGCTGGGATGCGGCTCATGACGGAGGCGGGCCAGCTCGATCCAATGGGTCTGATGGCTGGCGAGCGGAAGGGGATCGAGTGCCGTGACATGGGTGAAGAAGTTGCGCTCGGCGGGCGCGACATAGTTTCCCGTCTGGGCGGCAAGCGCGGCGCGATAGTAAGGCCGGTCCGCGATAAAGCCGGAGTCCACCAGCAGTGCATAGAGTTTTGCAGTTCGGCCTTCGGCAAACCGTCGATACTCGGCGGGATCAGTGATTTCCGCGATTGGTGGGATGGCCCGGTTCCGCACCTCTTCCAGCCGGAGCGATGCTAGGGACCGATCAAGCTCGCGCTGAAGCAGAATCGCTTGCTGTTCAAACGTCCAGGGGCTGAGCAAGACGTGTTTGAGATACCAGTCGTAATTCGCTTTGCCGACGCCCGACGGGCCTGTGCGGCGGGGCGCCTGGGCCTTGACCCAGCGAGCGAACTCCTCGCTTGCCCGGCGCGCTTCCCGAACAGCCGTTCGAAGCTCGGGTGTGGTGCCTTCCAGGGTCGCGGGCCGCTTTCCACCGAGGTCATTTAACGTGAGCGTGCCGGCTTCGAGCGCGGCGAGCGTCTCGGCCTGTTCGAGAAAGGCGCGGTCGCCATAGGCCCAGAGATCGTGTGCCTTGCTGTTGGCAAGGTTCACTTTGGCGTCAGCAAGCATTGGAGGGACCGCCGCGAGCAATTCCGTCAGGCGGGCATCGTCCGCTGCCGAAAGCGGGTAGGTGAAGTCATGAAGGTCGATGTTCGGTTCGGCCGATGGACCCTCGTGTGCGGGGACGTCGCTCATTTCCGCGAAGACCGTCTGATAGAAGCCCGGATCGCGTGACCAGGGGCGCAGGACTTCACGAAGAAATCGAGCCCGTTCATCTCCGCCTCCACGAGGCGGTAATCGCCACGCTCCGAGGCACTCCAGCCGGTACGATCAATTCTCGCAAGGCGCTCGCGAAACGCGGGGAGGCCCGCCGCTTTCGCGGACATTGCCGCGGTCCCATAATCGGGGCGACCGCGGACGATGGTCGGGTGGTTGAATGCCCGCCAGTCGGCGAAGAGCTTCAAAAGCTGAGCGTGCCCGGTCGCAGTGGTCGCGGGTATCGAGGCGAGTGCGGGAGTGGCCAGCAGCGGCGATGCAAGCGCAAAGAACGACGCAAGTGGAAGGGCTAAACGCAGCATGGACATACTCCGAGACAGGTGACCACTAGAATGCCGAGGATTGCCCAGTGAAAAGGTCGTACGGGGCTGTTCTACCCTCATGGCCAACGTCCGCAATGGGTGGAAAGCTGTTTAACGAGCGCTGCCGGGCGAGCAACTTCCGTGCTCTGTCACCTTGGCTGTATTCGGCATCGCGTCGTCGCGTTGAGGACAATTCGCGCCTAGCTTAGTCTATCCAGCGGTTCGCACAGCAATTTGTCGTTGGCCTGCACCGTCAGCTGGCTGTCGTCGGGCGCGATCCCCAACGCGTCCCACCGCTTGAACATATAGTCGTAGTTGAACTTGCGCCGGTTCACGTATCCGCGTGCCAGCGATATCCGATACGCGATCTGACGGCGGTTCTCCGGCTGGTCAGCGGTCGCCAGCAGCCCGCCCAGCGCCTGCGTGTTCGCATTCTCCTCATTGATCATCTGCCGCCAGTTGTTGATGGCATCATACAGGCTGGCGAACATCAGCCGCTCGCGAAGCGGGATATTCGCCGTCGTGTCGCTTGTCTTGGCGAGATCCCACGCGCCCGAATGCTGGTTCCACAGGAACAGTCGGTATGCGCGATTGATTTTTGCGCCCTGAGGTGCTGTCGCGTTCCATTGCTCGAGCGCATCGAGCCGTTGCACCGTGCACGGGTCGGATGCGCGGATATGCTCCCAGCGCGAGCGGTTGTCGGCCAACTCGGCACGCAGCGCAGCCACAAGCTCGCGCACCTCCGCCCGCTGGTGGATACTGTCGACGAGCTGCTGCGCGACGAGCGCGATGAGAACGCCCAAGGTCACGATCGCCAGCTCCCATAGGACCTCGTTCCAGCCGTGCGGAGGCTTCAGTCTGATCAGCCTGAACATCAGCGGAGCCCCCCGGCAGGTTTATCAGAGCGTCCCACATGGCGCGGGTGTCCGCAATGGGTCGGAAGCGGCCATTCAGATCTTGCACTTGAACTGAGCGACCTGCCCGGCCACACAATTGGTGGAAAGCGGACATTTGAAGGCGCCGTTCTGGTCGTTTCCCTGCTTGATGGCCGAACCGGGCGGAGGCCCTTGTAGACGGTTATTGCACGCGGGCCTTGGCCGCTGTCAGCATTCGCTGGAATCGCGGATCATCCCTCAGACCGTCCAAATTTCGGTCTGCTGCGGCCAAGCTGACCAGGTTGCGACCCGCCTTGGCCAAAGCCGGTTCGAGCAGCTCCAGGGCGGCATCTTCATCCTTAAAAAAGGCAAGGAGCGGCCAAGCGAGGTTGTACCGCATATATAGATTATCCGGGTCGAGCAGAATGGCCCGGTCGATCCATTCGCGCGCCCGATCCAGTTGGTTCAGCGCTGCAAAACTGAGTGCTCCGAAGGCAAGTGCAGCGCCATTGTCCGGGTCGCGCGCAAGCACTGCCTCAACGTGGCCTATGAGCTTTCTTGCGCATTCGCGAACCTGCGGAAGGTCGCCCTTCGCGAGATAGGAAGCGGTGAGCATGCCAAGACTATGAAAATCTGAAATCGGCCAGCTCGACCGCCTTTCTCAAAAGCTGGATTGCCTCGTCCAGCCTACCTCGACGATAAAAGATCCGCGCCGCTTCCTTGTTGGCCTCCCAACATTCGGGATTCAGCCGAAGGGCCGTCTCGATTTCAGTCTCGGCCTCGTCATGCAGGTTGCGGAGAGCAAAATGCCACGCTCTCGGTAGATGGGCCTCCCCGATCGTTGGGTCCAACGCCAACGCACGTTCCGCGGCGACAAGTCCATCGTCGAGCCCTTCGTCGCCGCTGTAAGCGTAGAATAGATTTGCCTGAGCGAGCGCCATCAGTGCCCAAGCTTGTGGATAGTCGGGGTCAACGTCGATCGCCCGTTTGCACAGGCGAATGACGCGTTCCTCTCGTCGGCGGTCTCCGAAGTCACCAGTGATCCAGTATTGCCTGGCCATCAGATATAAGTTGTAGGCACTCGCGCTAGTCGTCCCGCGCTGCTCGATCGCTTTCTTCTCCTCGGGCAGCAGCTGAATCTTGAGCGCACCAACGATTGCCTTCGAGATTTCGTCCTGGATCGCAAAAATGTCCGTGAGGTCGCGGTCGTAGCGCTCGGCCCAAACGTGATCGCCAGTTCGCCCGTCAATCAACTGCGCGGTTATGCGCACGCGGTTACTTACCTTGCGGACGCTTCCTTCGAGCACATGACTGACGCCGAGCTTGCGGGCGAGCTGACCGACGTCGACGGCCTGCGCCTTAAAGGTGAAGGCTGTGTTTCGCGCGGTCACGGCGAGTGCGGATACTTTGGACAGGTCGGTGGTGATATCTTCGGTTATGCCATCGCTGAAGTATTCCTGCTCGGCCTCGCCGCTCATGTTCATGAATGGCAACACGCACACTGAGCGATTGCGCGGGCTGGTTTCGGCTTCAGCATCCTCCTCGGCACCTGCATGCCCAGCAAGCACACCGACGCTCGCAATCAACTTACGCCAGCCCGGCCAATCTGCCTCGCCGCCCCAGCCGTTGAGCTCAGCGCATTGGATCTGATTGAACGGCATCGGAGGTATGGATCCATCCAGGCTGGCCTGGATAAGCGTCCCAGCCGCTCGCGCGTGGTCTGCTTCGGCTCGTACCCAGTGCGATCTCGCGGCCTCCGCCGACCAGAGCACGACCACTGCTTTGGCGCCCCTGAGCCGTTCCTCGATCACTTCGGCATAAACGCGATGCGCCGGCAGCTCGTCATCCCGCCAGACCTGAAAGCCTTCCAAACGCAGCGCGTCAGCGACGCACTTCGAATGCGGCTCGTCAGACCCAGCGTAGGAGACGAAAACGTCCGCCATCCAGCCCCTTCCGATCTTCGATAACAGGAGTCTGGGGGGGAGTCATGGCTCGCTACCGAGACGTTGGTCGCCTGACTCGGCGGCGCGTGGATATCCCAAATGCGTCGAAAATGCAGACGGTGGTGGAATGTCCGCAACGGGTAGAAAGCGGACGTTCGCCGGACTAGCACGTTCACGGTGAGCGATCAGGAGTCCTCGATCGTCTGCGGCTGCGGACAAAGCGAAAGGTAAACCCATGCGTGTAACCGTCATGCACAAGGCCCACGAAGTCCGGATCGAGAACGTTCCCGACGCCGTCGTCCAGGAGCCGACCGACGCGGTGATCCGCATCACCCGCGCCTGCATCTGCGGCAGCGATCTGTGGCCCTACAACGGCGGCCCGAACGTGACGGCCAGCGCATGGGCCACGAGGCGATCGGGGTCGTCGAGGAGGTCGGCAGCGACGTCGAGCGGATCCGGCGCGGCCAGGTCGTAATCATGCCCTTCGCCTATTCCGACGGCACTTGCCTATTCTGCGAAGAAGGACTGCCCGCGGCCTGCGTCCACGGCGGCTTCTTCGGCAACGGCGGCGAGCTCGACGGCGCGCAGGCCGAGGCGCTGCGCATCCCAATGGCCGACGGCACCTTGTATCCGATCGATGTTCGGAGAGGACGACGCGCTGATGCCATCGCTCCTCACTCTGTCCGACGTGATGGGCACCGGTCACCACGCGGCGGTCACGGCCCGGGTTCGCCGCGGGCGGCAGCGTCGCGGTGGTCGGCGACGGCGCCGTCGGCTTGTGCGGCGTCATCGCGGCGAAGCGGCTCGGCGCCGAGCAGATCATCATCATGGGCCGCCACCACGACCGCATCGAGCTCGCCAGCGAGTTCGGCGCGACCGACGTCGTGAGCGAGCGCGGCGAGGAGGCGATCGAGCGCGTGCGCGAGCTGACCGGCGGTTTCGGCGTCCAGTCCGTCCTCGAATGCGTCGGCACCGAGCAGGCGATCGCCACATCGATGGGCATCGTCCGCGCCGGCGGCGCGGTCGGCCGCGTCGGCGTCCCGCATTACGAGGCGATCCCGGGCGCGCAGCAGATGTTCTACCACAACGTGATCGTCGCCGGCGGCCCCGCGCCGATGCGCGCCTACATCGACGAGCTTCTGCCCGATGTGATGGAAGGCCGCATCGATCCCGGCCGCGTGTTCGACCGGACGGTCGAGCTCGACGGAGTTCCTGACGGCTATCGCGCGATGAACGAGCGCGAAGCGCTGAAGGTGCTCATCCGGCCTTGAGAGAAG
>CAVSTS010000003.1:0-286029 GCA_963730925.1 uncultured Alphaproteobacteria bacterium | reverse complement strand
GACACCGCTTGCGGACGCGCGGGTCCGCGCTACCGAACACCAAGGAACTGCAAGCCGAATTGACGGTGTCGTTGGCGACTGCACGACCGGACCATCGAGGGTCACCACCACATCGCCGAGGTGCGTCTGGCCACCATCGGTAAACACCGACACGGTGACGTCGTTGGACGCGCGCTCGCGTGATGCCCTTAATTGAAATTTTCCTATGCCCGCGAACTCCCGACTGAGAAGCTCACCTGCGATGCGTGTCAAAAGGCATGGAATTGCCATCCGGCAACACCACCCGCATTTGAAGCAGGTCGCGCAGCGTGAAATTGACCGTGACCGTCATGATCACCGGCACGGCGACGCCGCTTCAGCAGAGTCGGCTGTATTGCCATTGCTTTACCGCCTGATCGCCGCCTGATCGAGCAAAGGTATCGACCTGAGTGTTCGAACGTCGCTGACAGCGCCACGCTCGTCGATACGCACCTCCATGATCACCACGCCTTGCACGCGCGCCTGCTGCGCAAGTGCAGGATATTCGGGCGGACGTCTTTGAGCTTCTTGGGCGGCTGCAGGTCGCCGCCGACACGGTACGCGCCTGATGCATCGGGATCCGCGGATGGACCTGCTCGTTGTGGCCGCGCCCATCTGCCGTGTTACCGAGACCCGACGCCGGTGTTCGGCAGCGCTCCGGCAATGTTCACGCCCCAGGACGTGCCGGTGAGCAGGTACTCGAACGCGATCTTCATTGCGGTGGTTGATGAGCCCTTTGTGTATTTCAGCCCGAGCGCGGCCTTGAATGCCGAGGCGCGCAGTTCCTGAGGTCCGCTCGCAACCGCGGCAGTCGTCACATCACCTGCCGCATTCACCGTGATGTCGACGATGACGTCCCCTTTGATTCCGCGCTCGAGCGCGTCCTGCGGATACTCGGGATACACCGTGTTGATCTGTTTGCGCGGAGTGTCGGACGCCGTCTGCGACTGCGCCGCTTGCGGCCGCGCATCCGGGGTCCATCGATCACGTCGCCGGGCCTTCGGCGATCAGGAAGCGTGACACGAGCGTCGGTGGCTCGCTCGACGTGGCCGCAGGCATGAGCGACGAAGCGCGCAATGGCATTGCCGCAACGGCAATGAGTCCGGTGGCGATCGTGATCGACGACAAATGAACAGCGGCGATGGCGAAACGCGTGCGCGACATGTGCACCTCCTGAAAGATGGCATCGACCCTGCGCGCGCAGTTCGCGCGGCCGCAGCATCCCTGCCCCTGCCTGCGAAAAGTGCGGCGCGAGATCGTGACCGGAAATGTCGACGAGGCAGCGCACGTACTCGTCACGATTGCCGAGCATCGTCGACGACGCGGCTGTCGACGACCTGCTCGCGCGCAATGCGGATGCGCACGCGAAGCAGCCATATCCACGGATGAAACCACAACGCTGCGACCGCGAGCTCCTCGACGAACGCGACGAGCGATGTCGCGCCGTTTGACGTGGACAGAGCTCATGGCAAATGACTGCGCGCTGAAATGCGGGGACGAGCGCATCGAATCCCATCGGAAGCGCAACCGTCGGACGGAGACATCCGAAGGTCCATGGGCCGCGGCTGCCTGTCTGCTGAATGTAACGCGCCGACACCGCCAGTTCCGCCTCGAGCGCGCTTGCAACGGCCGGCGGCGGACTATCCGACGCGCGCCGACTGAATCGGGCGAGCCCGATGATGCCGTAGAAGCAGCCACAGCAGTCGCATCACGACGCCGGCGGCGACGATCGCGACGACAGCGAGCGACGGATCGACGTGATGACGCAACGCCCGGTCGTGCCGCCTGCGACGCCGTGTCGTGACAGGCCGGACGCACGTTGCGACAGCCACCGATGCCGTCTCTGAGCGGCGGCTCCGTTCGCCGCCACGGTTGCACGAGCGGCAACACAGACAATGGCGAGCAGCGTCAACGTGCAGCGCCGCCAATCTCGCTCGCGGCTCGTTGAGATTCAGAAATCTCATGGCAACCAATGCTGACGCGGCGAACACTCCCGCCTGAACCCAATGGGCCGCGATATTTCCTGCGAGCAATTCAGCGCTCATTTTTAGTCGCGGGGGCCCCTTCCCCGCTCCTCGCTCTTTCCGCGTCTTCAGATGCCTGGCGATTTCCCTCAAGTCGTCCTCAGTGAGATGCCGGTCGCGCACCAGGTGCTGCACGAGCGGCTCAGCCGCTCCGCCAAACACGCGGTCGACGAATTCGCGCACCATCTCGCCGAGCACGCGCTGCCGCGCCCGCGCGGGACGATAGACGAACGCGCGGTCGGCACGGCTGACCTTCACGTGCCCCTTCCGCTCGAGTATCCGCATCATGGTCATCACGGTCGTGTACGCGATTTGGCGCTGGGCGCGGAGCGTCTCGTAGACGTCGCGCACAGTCACGCTCTCGCGGTCCCAGACGACCTTCATGATTTCGAGTTCCTGTTCGGTAAGGACGGGAGGCTGCTTCGTCATTTATCTACTAATCAGTTAGTACTAATGAGGCTGCAGCTGTCAAGCTGTTCGCAACCGGCCGAACCGGGAACCGGAACCGGAACCGGAAGTTGACATCTGATGCGTGATGCGTGATGATCGACCAATGCGAACCACGCTGGATCTCGACGAAGACGTGTTGCAGGCAGCGAAAGAGCTCGCGGACACGTCACGGTGTAACCGCCGGAAAAATGCTGTCAAACCTCGCGCGCAAAGCGCTCACGCCCACCGGGCCCGTGCCGAAGGTCCGCAACGGCGTTCCGTTGCTGCCGCGGCGGCCCGGACAGGAAATCATGACGATGAAGCTGGTCAACGAGCTCAGGGACGAGGAGTGAGCCGGATCGCGCTGCTCGACGTCAACGTATTGCTGGCGCTCTCCAATCCCAAACACACGCACCACGAGATCGCGCACGATTGGTTTGCCGACCATCACGCGCGCGGGTGGGCCACCTGCGCCGTCACACAGAACGGCTTCATCCGCGTGTTGAGCAATACGTCGGCACGAGCGGGCACATTTCGGCCGACTGAGGTCGTCGATCTGCTGCGCCGCTTCTGCTCAGCCAAGGAGCACGTGTTTTGGCCGGAGGCGGTATCGCTGACCGACAGCACGCTGTTCAATGCTTCACTGATTCGTGGGTATCGTCAGATCAGTGATGTCTACCTCCTGGGCCTGGCGAAGAAGATGGGCGGGTATCTGGCGACGTTCGACGCCGGGATTCCCCTGAGCGCCGTCATCGGCGCGACGCGCGACACGATCGCGGTCATCTCAGATTCTTCCAACAAATAGCTCCACCGGGGCGGGCCTGCCGCGCCGAAGCGCGCAGCGCGAAGGCGGGATAGCGCGTCCCACGAACGAACATTTCCATCTCAAAACCTCACAAATTGACGCACTCGAGCGGGCACGCGGCTTGATAATGCCCCTCGCATGCTGAAAGACCTCCGCCACGGATTTCGCGTGCTGCTGCAGGCCAAGGGCTGGACGGCCGTCGTCGTGCTGTCGCTCGCCGTCGGCATCGGCGCAAATGCGGCCGTGTTCACCGCCGTGAATGGGCTGCTGCTGCGCAAGCTGCCGGTCTCCGATCCCGACTCGCTCGTCAGGCTCAAATGGGGCGGCAAGAACGAGATGGTGAACGACTCGAACGATTACGGGAGCAGCGCGCCCGCCTCGGACGGCGAGCCGGTCAGGGCCACGTTTTCATATCCGATGCTTCAGCATTTCAGGTCCGCGAATCAGACGATGACCGATCTCGCCGGCAGCAGGCCGAAGGGCATCACCGTCACGATCGACGGCCGCGCGGAAACGGCGAACGCGCTGCTGGTGACGGGCAACTATCACGGCTTGCTTGGCGTCACCGCGCGGATAGGACGCACGCTCGCGCCGGACGACGACAATCCCGCGGCGCCGGCCGTCGCCACGCTGAGCGATCGCTACTGGCAGACGCGGTTCGCGGCCGATCCAGGCGTGCTGGGCAAGACCATCAGCATCAACAAAGTTCCTGTGACCATCGTCGGCGTGACGGCGCCGTCATTCACAGGAACGCAGCTTGTCAACGCCCGCCTGCAGGACTCTCACGATGCCGCTCAGGCTCGACGATCAGATCAGCGGCGACGATCCGCGCATGAACGATGCGACTGCGTGGTGGGTGCAGGTGACGGGCCGCCTCAAACCAGGCATCACGCTCGCGCAGGTGAGGGGCAACCTGGAACCGGTATTCCAGCATCAGGCGCGCGCTGGATTGGAAGCCTTTCTTGCGGCGGCATCCGACAAGGAAAGAAGCCTGTCTCGCAACCAGGGACGGACCGCCGTCCCTCACCTGCTCGTCGACTCGGCAAGCCGCGGCACGTACGACGCGGACGCAAGTCAGATGAGGGCGCTCAGCCTCCTCAGCGCAGTGGCGGTGCTGGTACTGCTGCTCGTCTGCGCGAACGTCGCGAATCTTCTGCTCTCGCGCGCAGCGGCGCGTCAGCGGGAAATCTCCGTCCGGCTGTCGATTGGCGCGACGCGCTGGCGGCTGGTTCGCCAGCTGCTCACGGAGAGTCTGCTGCTGGCGGGCCTGGGCGGCATCGCCGGCCTTGTGCTGGCGCGCTGGGGACAGCCGCTTCTGCCGGCGCCCGTCGGTACATCCGCGCCGCTGACTGGCGCATCCTGGCGTTCACGTCGGGCATGACCATGCTGACCGGAATCATCTTCGGCATTGCACCGGCGCTGCGCGCCACGAGGATGGACGTGGGCAGCGCGCTGAAGGAAAACAGCCGCAGTGTCGCGGCCTCGAACACGATGCTGTCCCGCGCACTGCTGGTGATGCAGGTGTCCATCTCGCTCGTGCTGCTCGTCGGCGCGGGGCTGTTCCTCCAGTGTTTGAACAATCTGCGCAGCGTCGACGTGGGCTTCGATCCGCAGAATCTGGTATTCGTCCGCGTCGATGCCGAAGGCGGCGGGTTGAGCGACGAACGCAAGTTCCAATACGTGCAGGACGCCATGGCTCGTCTGCAGACGGTGCCGGGGGTGAAAGCGGCAACCGTCTCGAAACCGACGCTGCTGTCGGGCAGCACGAGCGGAACCGCGATGTTCGTGCAGGGACGAGACTATCGCAGGCGGCCACTTGGAGGAGCGCGACGACATCAACCGTGTCGTCGTCGCGCCGAACTATTTCGCCACGATGGGCATACCGCTCATCGCCGGACGCGGGTTCACCGACGCGCGACGACGCGAGAGCGCCGGAAGTGGCGATCATCAACGAGGCGGCGGCGCGGAAATTCTTTCCGGGTGAGAATCCGATCGGCCGGCGATTCGGACACTCGCCCGAGGGCTCCGGCAACATCGAGATTGTCGGCGTCCTGCGCGACGTCAGATACAACAGTCTGCGCGACAGCCGCCGCCGACGCTGTACATGCCGCATCTCCAGAGCAATCCGGAAGATCTCGTCTTCAGCGTCCGCACAGCCGCCGACCCGGCGAACGTGATGAGCGCCTTGCGCGCGGCGGTGAGCGCCGCCGATCCCAACATCCCGATCCTCACGATCGAAACGCAGATCTCGACGATCGAGCGGCGTTTCGCGCAGGAGAAAGTGCTGGCGCAGGCGTACACGCTCTTCGGCGGCATCGCGCTGTTCGTGGCCGCGATCGGACTGTTCGGCTTGATGTCGTACAACGTCTCGCGCCGGACGCGCGAGATCGGCATCCGCATGGCGATGGGGGCGCAGCGTAAAGAGGTGCTGAGTCTCGTGCTGCGCGAGTCGATGGTGCTCGTCATCGCCGGCATTGCGATCGGCATCGCCGGCGCGCTCGGCGCCGGCCGCTTCGTCGCGTCGCAGCTGTTCGGCCTCGAGCCGACCGACCCCACGACGATGATGGCAGCGATAGTGGTGATGCTCGCGGTGTCGGCCGCCGCCGGCTATCTCCCCGCCAGGCGCGCCGCGCGCGTGGACCCGATGGTGGCGCTGAGGTACGAATAGAAGAATTGGTAGATTGGAAGATTGGTGGATTGATAGATTGAAGATCGGACGGAACGCTCTACCATTCGTGGCATGCGCGACAAGATTGCTGTTCTTGCGGCGTCGGCGGCAACGCTGCTGGCTGCGGTGGCCGGAGGCCCGGCCAGGGCGCCAGCAACCCGCGGATAACGTGCCCGACATTCAGCCGGGACGTGGCGCCGATCCTTTACAAGCAGTGCGTCAGCTGTCATCGGCCGGGCGAAATTGCGCCGATGTCGCTGCTGACGTACGAGCAGGCGCGGCCGTATGCGAGGGCGATCGCCAACGCCGTGGCGAATCGGACGATGCCGCCGTGGCATGCGGACGCGCCGGCAGGCACGTTCCACAACGAGCGAGCTCTCACCGATCGCGAGCGAGAGACGCTGACGGCGTGGGCCACGGGCGGTGCGCTGAATGGCGACCCGAAGGATTTGCCGCCGCAGCCCGTCGTTCACCGAAGGATGGTCGCTCGGGCAAGCCGGACGTCGTGCTCGACATGCACGAGGACTATCGCATTCCGGCGAGAGGCACCATCGAGTACGAATGGTTCTACATTCCGACGAACTTCACCGAACCGAAATGGGTGAAGTCAATCGAGATCAGGCCGGGCGATCGCGCAGCCGTTCACCATGTGCTCGTGTACTATCGGGCAAAGCCCGACGGTAAGGCCGCGCCGATTGCACGGGCGAACCAGAAGGATCAGTCCAATCCGCCGCCTGACGAGCCTGGTGTCGCGAGCATCCGCGGCGCACGGATTTGACGGCGATGCCGCCACGCGTCTCGTGGCGACGTACGCGCCCGGCACGAATCCGCAGCTCGCGCCGGCGGGCACGGCATTTCGCCTCGAGCCCGGCGGAATCATCGAGCTCCAGATGCACTACACCGCCAACGGGACAGCCGACATCGGATCGGACGAAGGTCGGCATCACGTTCGCAACCGAACCGTCGCCGCGCGAAGTGCGCGCGCAGCATTTCTTCAACATGCAGCATGAGGCTGCCGGCCGGTGCCGCCGATGTTGCGGTGACGACCGACCTCGAATTTCTCGCAGGATGCCACGGTGTGGGGACTCTTCCCGCACACGCATCTGCGCGGCAAGAAGTGGGAGTACACGCTCGTGCTGCCGAATGGCGAGAAGAAGTCCATCCTCGCCGTGCCGCGATACGACTTCAACTGGCAGACGTATTACATGTTCGCGGCCCCGCTGCAGGTGCCAAAAGGATCGAAAATCGTCTCGACCGCCTGGTACGACAACTCGGCCGCGAACAAGAACAATCCCGATCCGAAGGTCGACGTCAAGTGGGGCGATCAGACGTGGCAGGAAATGCAGTACACCGGAATACTGCTGAGTCCGAATTGATAGCATTGAGATCGGAAGATTGGTAGATTGTTGGCAGATTTCAGATTCTAGATTCTAGATTCTAGCAGGGTGCTGAAAAACCGAGGTTTAGGGCCCGATCCCCGTGTCCGTTGATGATGATGTTCATGGCGATGCTTCGAATCCGTGAGGCCCTCGCGTGGTCACGCGGATCGCGCGAGCAGATTGCGCCACCGCACCAGGTTGTAGGCGGCGGCGGTGAAGCTGAAGATCCAATCAACCAGGCGACCGCCACGATGCCGAAGTTTCCGCAGCAGTCCGACGGTCTTCATCCATCCGAAGGGTTGCTCGACTTTCTTGCGGCACCGTTCGCTAACGGCGTAACCAGGGTGTCGCGTGGTCCGACCGTCAATGGCACTCGCCCGATAGCGCAGTGGACTGAGCGACATGCGGCGTGATGCCCATCGCCCGCACGCCGGCGACCCAGGCGCGCGTGTCGTAGTTCTTGTCGGCGCCGACGGTAGGTCGTCGGCGGTCAGCGGCAACTCGCCCAGCATCGCGATCGCGGCGTCGCGTTCAGCCGTGCCGGTCGCGTCGGTGACGGCCGTGTCGATGATGAAGCCATGGCGATTCTCGGTCAGCAGGTGCGCCGAGATAGCCCAGCTTCGCTTCGCGCCCGACGGCTTTCTTGTAGAGCCGTGCGTCGGGTCCGTCGTCGATTGATGGGTGTCGTTCCGTCGCGTCGTCCCATGGAAATTCTCGGTCGGATTCTTCGGATCATCGGGCGGCCGCGGCGCACCCCCCTTCGGTTTGAAGCTTTTGTGACTGGCCCACGCCTCGAGGAGCGTCCCGTCACCGTGAAGTGCTCGTCGGAGAGCAGCCCGTCGGCCTTGATCGCCGCCAGGACCTCTGCGAAGAACGCGTCGGCGATGTCGCCATCGAGCAGCCGGTCGCGATTCTTGTAAACGTCGTCGCGTCCCACACCGCGTCGTCGAGACTCAAGCCGACGAACCACCGGTCAGAATGTTGTAGTCGAGCTCCTCCATCAGGAGCCGTTCGCTGCGGATGCTGTAGAGCAGTTGCAACAGCAGCGCGCGCAGCAATTTCTCCGGGGGATCGACGGCGCCCCGTCATCAAGTCCAGCCGATCGAAGCGCGACGACAAGCGCGCAGGGCGGCGTCGGTCATCCGGCGGATCGGTCGCAGCGGATGATCCGTCGCACGCGGCTTCCGGCGTAATGTAACTAAACATCCCGTCGTGACGGGGATCATCGCCTCGCATCGACACGCTCCCTTCCAAGTGGTGGGAGCATCACATACGACGGGATCATCGTGTCGATCCCTTTAATGTCACTTTTTCAGCACCCTTCTAGAGGGCGAGCGGCCGTATCGGGACATCGAGCCTGTACGCCGTGTCGTTCGACGTCACGACGAGCCCGCCCTTCGGGTTGAACGCCACTCCAACGAGCGACTGTCCGGCCACGATCAGTTCGGCGCTGCCGTCGGGCCTCACGCGATACAACCCGTTCGATCCCGCAAGCGCCTCGACGACATACAGCGCACCCTGCGAATCGAACGCAATCCCCTGCGGCCGCCCGAAACCCGAATACATCTTGTCGATCGCGCCGGTGGCCGGATCGAGGCGATAGACATGATCGTACGGGCCGAGCGTCGGAGCCGACACGTACACACAGTCGTCCGGTCCCACCGCCACATGAAATGCCGCGATGCTCGGCGGCAGGGTCGCGATCGCATGAACCGTTCTGTCCGGCTGCACGGCGAACACCGTGCCGGATCGATCGCCCACATACAGCACCCCTTTGCGATCGAACGCGAGCCCGCACGCGATCCCGAGATCGCTGGCATACGGCTCGTGCGTGCCGTTGGGAAATATGCGGTAGATCGATCCTTCGAATCGGCTCGACACATACAGCTGCCCCGACGCATCGAACGTCATCGACGTCGGATTGACGATCCCCGACACGTACGACTCGCGACGGCCGGTCGGGCTCACGCGGAAGATTGAGACCGGTACTTCCTGCCCTCGTGCGCCGCTGTAGGTGACGTAGAGATTGCCCTCCCGATCGAACACCGGATTGTCGACCTGATGCAGCCCCGTCGCGAGCGGCGTGCCGACTTCGAGCAGGCCGGTTTCGCCGGAGACATCCGCCACACGGACCGTGGTGCGCCCGCCGTCCAGGCCAGCCGGCACGAGCACGGCAATCGTGGATGAAGACGCGTACACGGAGCGCGCGGAGGCATCGCCGATGGTGACCTCGGGAAGATGCGGTTTGTCGATCGGGAATCCGGACCCGTGGATGGTGACACGGCCACCTTCAACGGCCCAGTGAGGTTGAATCGAGGTGAGACGAGTCAAACCGTCAGGTTTCGTCGAGCTCGGCGTTCCAATAGAGGAAGTCGCGCCAGCTGTCGGGCGCGTTCCGCAGACCGATCGTGATGCGAATCGCGGGCACCGACTCGGGGCGCCTCGGGTACTTCACCAGGTGCATGCCGGCCTCGGCGGGTGTGCGCCCTCCCTTTCTGCGGTTGCACGACACGCAGCAGGTGACGATGTTCTCCCAGTCCTTGCGGCCCCCCTGCGCAACCGGCACGACGTGGTCGAACGTGAGCTCGCTCGTCGGAAACACGTCGCCGCAGTACTGGCACGAGTGATTGTCGCGCGCGTAGATGTTCGCCCGGGAAAACGGGACGTAATCGAATCGGCGCTTGATCTTGATGTAGCGGAGGAGGCGAATGACGGAAGGCAGCTTGATGCTGAACGACACTGCCCTGATCTCCCGGTCGTAGACCGAGATCACCTCCACCTTTCCCTGGCAAAGCAGAGTAATAGCCTTTTGCCAGTTGACGACCTTTAGAGGCTCGTACGTCGCGTTGAGCAGTAAGGTCTGTTCCATACTTAGTCGCGGGAACCCCCCCGCTCCACGCCGCTCGCTTGCAGGGTGCCTGTTTGCCCCGCGCCGCTCGCGGCTTCGTCAGCAAAGATTTTCGCGTGAAGGTTTGCGGCTGTCAAGTTACTGTCAGGACTGTACTTCGGCCCCGTTCGGGCCGATAATGCACAGGAATGCGCCCTTCGACTCCGCTCAGGATTGGCCCTTCGACTTGCCGCTCGCTCCGGCGGCTCCTCCTGATAATGATGGCGGCCCTGGCACTGTCCTCGGCGTGCGCCACGTCAGGTGCGGTGCCGAGGCCGTTTCCAGGTGCGATACGGTGCGACAGGTGCAACAGGTGCGACGGGTGCGACCGGTGCGACAGCGTGCAACGGGTGCACCCGATCGCACCCATCGCACCTGACGCACCCATCGCACCCATTGCACCCGATGCACCCATCGCACCCGATCTTACCGCCCGCCGTTTCGATGGCCGGGCTATCGCGCAGTTTGCTCTGGGGTTCCGTGGCGTCCCCTATCGATTGGGAGGCGCCGATCCCGGGGGGTTCGACTGCAGTGGTCTCGTCCAGTACGTCTTTGCACAGTACGGGATCTCTGTTCCGCGGGTCGTCGAGCAGCAGTACGAGGTCGGCGATACGATTCGACCGTCCGAGATCAAGCCGGGCGACCTGATCTTCTTCAATACCAACAAGAGGGGCGACGACGGCCTCACATGTCGCCATCGCCATCGGGAAAGACAGTTTCGTCCACGCCCCGAACTCTACCGGCGTGGTCCGAATCGAAACGCTCGGGTCCGCCTACTGGGGTGCGCGGTATATCGGCGCGCGGCGGATATCGCCTCCTCACTGACCGCGACCCGCTGATGACTGCGATCCCGTCTCGATCTTCGATGGAGTCATCCGCCACGCTGCTCGGTGCGGCACGGCCTGCGCACGTGAACTCATCTGCGATCGCATACGATCGAGTGTTACGATTGCGCCATGAAACGCATCTGCAGCCTCGCTGTCATGTCGATTCTTGTGGCAGTGCCTGCCATCGCGCAGGTGAAGGGACCGGTCGCGGCTGCGCTGACACCGGAACAAATGAAGTCGAGCGAATCACTCGCGTCGAAGTTCGACGAAAGCGCCGCCAGGGAACAAGCGCGGCTCGACACGTTCGCGAATCGACCGCTCGGCGCCGTCATCCAGCGATCGTTCAACGTCTTTACGAACTATCTGGTGATGGCGGCCGAAATGATGCCCGAATCGAGCTACGCCTTCCGCCCTACACCCGAGTTGCGCACCTTCGGCGAACAGATCAACCACGCAACCGGTGCGCACTATTCGTTCTGCAACCAGGCGGGTCTGCCACCGGGAGTGCAGAAACAGACGGCGCCCAGTCTCGGCGCCATCACGTCCAAGCCGGCCATCGTCGCCGCGCTGAAAGAGTCGATCGCGTACTGCGGTCGCGTTCTCACCGCCGCGTCCGAAGCGTGGCTCATGGAAACCGCACCAGGCCTCGGCGGTTCGTCAAGCGGCCTGATTCGCGGTATGCGCGCACACGCGTTCATCTACAACGCCGTGCACAGCGCCGAGGATTACGGAACGATCACAACCTATCTGCGCATGCAGGGCGTGGTACCGCCATCGACCGCACTGCATCCGCGCCCCAGACAAGTAGTGTCCGGCTTCAGACGGATCGTCGCGGCTCCGCATCGCGCGGAAGCAGACGGGGCGCGCCGGCAATTTTTACGGCGCCGAAGTGACGCAGATCAAGTGTGGCGATGGCCTCGGCGCGAACGCGCTCGGCGATCGCGATGACGACGGCATCGACCAGGCCGAGACCCAGGGCCCGGTACTTCCGGCCGATTGCGTGGGCGCGAGCGACATCCTCGTGTTTGCCGTATTCCACGGCGAAAGAACCCTCCGCCAGATCGCCCAGAAAGGCCTCCTGCGCGCGAGCGCCCATCTCGGAGCCGACGAGATAATCGACCTCCGGCAGAATCGCCCAGGGCAACAGCCAGTCATCTGGCCGATCCTCGTAGAGTGCCCGAACGGCGGCGTGATGGCGATCGCCGCTGTCGAGTAGCGCGAGGACGGCACCGGTATCGGCCACAATCACCGCGATCGCCCCATACCCTTCAACAGGTTCTTCGGCCTTCTCGCTGAGATCGCGGCGGCCGCTCGCGAAGGCGCCGACGCTCTTGGGCGCGCGACGCGGTTCGTGACGCGCGGCGTACTCCGCCACGGCTTCGCGCACGAGCTCGGCGGGCTGCCGCTTCGTCCGGACCGCGATACGCTTCAGCGCGCGATAGTCGGCCGCATCGAGATAGACCGTCGTCTTCTGCATATGGTTACCATATATGGTAACACATCGCATCTCTCACGGATTTCCGCAGCAATCGAACGGCACTACCGTTTGGCGCCCATCCCGAACTGATCACCCGCGCGGACGGGTTTACCGCCATCGAACACCACCTCGAGGAGTTTTTCACTTCCGATCTGGCGGCCCGTTTCGTCCTGCAGTGCTGTGATCGGCTTTTTGGTGCGCGTCTCGAACACTTCGCCGGTAGAAGGATAGGCATGCCTGCCATCGATGCTGAAGCTGACCCAGCCGGGCTGATCGCGGAGCGCGAGCGTGGTCATCTGTTTCGGAGGCATCACGGTATTGTCGAAAACGTGCATCGCCTTGTTGTGGCCATCGCTCAACCACAGTTCCCGCTCGTCGGGCGTCAGACCGATGCCGTGGCTTGGGCACCCATGACGATCGACCGGACCTTTTTGATAGCCCTGCACTTCGACACGATGCAGCTTCTTTCCTGTTTTGATGTCGCCGATTTCGAAGCCCAATAGATCGTTGACGTTCACGTAGCACAGTGTCTGGGCGCCATTGACGGTAAACGGACGAATCGAGCTCGCAAACGGTCCTACGGTTGCGACGACCTTGTGGGTCTTCGTATCGGCAATGGAAAGCAGCGGCGAGCGCAGTCCGGCGAGATAGACCCGCGTGCCGTCATGAGAATAGACGGTATTGTGAGCGGCCGAGTCAGTGACGACCTTCGCGATCGGCTCGCCGGTTCCGGCGTTGACGACATTCCAGTGCGGCCCCTCGAATGAGGGAACGTACAGGATCGTGCCGTCCGGAGACAGCGCCATTCGGTCGCAGCCTCCTTCGAGCTCCCTCTCCCACACCATTTTTTCGCTCACCAGATCGATGCACCCAAGCCGCTTCATTGTGCTGACGTACAGCTTTCCGGTCCTGGCGTGTGCCTCGATGCCTTTGACGTTTTCCGGTTCCTGACCGGGAGGCACGTTCCACGTGGGGATGCGCTTGACGAACTTGTACCCGTCGCCAATGTCGTACACCAGAATGCCCACGCCTCCGTAGGAGACGTAGTTGCGGATGCCCGGCGCCGCGATGTAGAGCAAGTGTCTTTCTGCTGCCGCCGTGGCGAGCCTGGAGAGCGGCAGCGCCACCATTCCCGCGCCCGCAGCGAGAAACTCTCTTCGTCGCATGTTGCCTCCTTCTCGATTACCGATCGCCCTCTCGCCAGGCGAGTTCTGCCCCAATCCCAAGTCCCAAGTCCCTAGCCCTAAGACGGCAATCTGAACGCAATCAACTCGCCGGAATATCCGGCGCCGCTGACGGCGACCACGATGTACTGCCGGCCGTTCATCGTGTAGGTCATCGGCGATCCCGTCTGTGGCGCGGGCAGGTAAACGGCGCCGACTTCCTTCCCTGTCGCCTTGTCGTACGCGCGCAGCATCGCGCCGCGCGCGCCGGTCGGTGTCGGGCCGAACCCTGCCTCGCCCGATATCACCAGCGTCTTCGTCGTCAGCGATCCGACGACGCCGGGGCGCCCGGTGCGCGGAATGTTCAGCCCCTTCAGCGCGGCGTGATTGCGAATCGCGTCCGGCGTCTCGCCGTGCGCGACCTGCCAGATCACTTCTCCCTTGGCGAGATCGATCGCCGACAACCGCCCGTACGGCGGCTTCATGATCGGCAGCCCCTGGACGTTCAGTCCTGGAGCGCCGCCACCCTCGCCCGCAGGCGCAGCGGCTGCCGCGGCAGCGGGCGTTCCGGGCGCGACCGCGCGGTCGCCGCCGGCGGCCGATCCCGTTCCGCCCGTCGTTCGCGCGCCGGTCAAGGCGTTGCCCATGACGTACGCGAGATCGTTCTGCGACGGATCGCGCGGCGGGACGAGCCCGAGCTGGCTGACCGATTTCTGCGAGTTCACATAAAGAATGTTGGTCTCCGGATCGTACGAGCCGCCCGGCCAGTTCGTTCCGCCACCGGCCGATGCAAGCGACAACGTGGCGAGCGGCCCCTCGGCTTTGCTGACAACCGGCGGCGTGAAAATCGGGCCGTACTTGTATTTGCGAGATCACCTTCATCCCCTCGGCGCGCAGCTCCGGCGTGAAGTCGATCAGATCGTCGACGACGAATCCCTGCGAGTCGTAGTTGAACGGCTGGCCGCGTCCGTTCAGCGGAAACGGCTGCGTCGGCGAGTAGTACTCGCCGGGCACATCGCCTTTCGGCACCGGCCGTTCTTCGATCGGCCACAGCGGCTGTCCCGTCACGCGATCGAAGACGTACATGAACGCCTGCTTGGTCGGCTGCGCGACCGCCTTGATGATTTTTCCGTCTCGCCTGATGTCGACGAGGATCGGCGCGCACGGAATGTCGTGATCCCAGATGCCGTGGTGCACGAGCTGGTAGTGCCACTTGCGCTTGCCGGTCTGCAGATCGACGGCGACGAGGCTTTCGGCGAACAGGTTGTTGCCGGGCCGATCGGCGCCGAAGTAATCGCCGGTCGCGCTCTCGACCGGCAGATACGCGATCTGCAGCTCGGGGTCGACGCTGATTTGTCCCCACGCGCCGGTGTTGCCGGTGTACGCCCACGAGTCTTTCAACCACGTCTCGTTGCCGAACTCGCCGGGCTGCGGAATCGTGTGGAAGATCCACAGGCGCTTGCCGGTGCGCACGTCGAATCCGCGGATGTAGCCCTTCACGTTCGTCTTGCCGGTCGGCACGCCGCCCGATCGGTGCGCGGCGCCGACGACGACGACGTTGCCGGCGACCGTCGGCGTGGCGTGAAGCCCGATCTCGCCCGACACCGGATCGATCTGCTGATCGTTGTTCTGTTTCAGGTCGACGATGCCGTCAACGCCGAAGCCCGGAATGCGCATGCCGGTCTTCGCGTTCAGCGCGACGAGCTGATAGCCCGGCGTGACGTAGAGGATCCGTTCCTCTTTGCCGTCGGTCCAGTACGCGAGGCCGCGCCCCGACAGCTGGCGTGGCGCCGCGGTCGCCGCGCGGACCTTCGCGCTCGCTGTGCATCCAGAGCTCCTCGCCGGTTTCGGGATCGAGCGCGACGACGGCTCGACGGCTGCCCGCGGTCGAATACAGCACGCCGTTCGCCATCACCGGCGTCGACTCGAACATGAACTCAGGCCGCGGCCCGAGATGATCGGTCTTGAAGCGCCACGCGATCGGTGAGCTTGCTGAAATTGGTGGCGTTGATCTGATCGAGCGGCGAATAGCGCGTGTGCCCGCATCGCCGCCGTAGGCGCGCCATTCGCCGTTGAGCGCGCCGGTCTGGCCGCGAAGACCGATGCCGGCACACAGACACGCAACCGCGACTGCCGCGAGAACGAAGCGACGTGGGTGTAATAGAGACATGAGGTGTGCTCCAGTCTTAAGGTGTCGTGAGCGCTTTGCGAATCACGCCGCTCCGATGTCGAATGGCATCGGTGGAATCGACGACAAGAACAATCCGCGCCGGACGCCGGCCCAGTTTCGCTATGGAGGAACGGCGCGGATTATACGTCAGGCGCGGCACTCAGTCCGCCAAACACTGCAGGACGAGATGATTCAGTGCCTGCAGCAGGTACATCAACGGACAGTATCGGGGCCAGGCACGTTGGGGGGCGGTTCCAGTTCCGGTTCGGATTGGGGCTCCGGCTGCGATTCGGATTCCGAGTGAGCGGGCTCGCCCGGCCGTAGGTCCTCAGAATCAGGTCGGAGCGAAGGCGGGTCTGCGTCGCGCCGGTCTCGCGACAATCGGCGGCGGTGTAACGTTGCCCATCCGCGCGCGGATGATCCGCTGGCGGGCTCGAAGGCGCGCGTTGGGCCTCGCGATGTTCAGTACGCGCGGGTTGACGATGGCGCCGGCCATGAGCGCCGCCTGATCGGGCCCGATCGCGGACGCGGGCATTCCAAAGTACGTGCGCGCCGCCGCCTCGGCTCCCCAGATGCCGTCGCCCCACTCGATGTTGTTGAGATACAACTCGAAGATGCGGGTCTTGCTCAGCTCGTGCTCGAGACGGCGGGTGATGAGCAATTCGCTGAGCTTTCGAAACGGATTCCGCGTCGGCGACAGATACAGGTTCTTCGCGAGCTGCTGCGTAATCGTGCTCGCGCCGCGCATCAGGGTGCCGCGCTCCCAGTCGGTTTCGAGCGCCTTCTTGATTTCAGCGAGGTCGATGCCCTCATGCCCCCAGAATCCGGCATCCTCCGCCACGAGAACCGCGCGCTTCAAGTGCGGCGAGATGCGGTTGTACGGCACCCACCGATGCACGAAGCGCGGCTTGCGGCCTTCGGCCCGCGCCTCGCGTGCGCGAAGATCCATGAAGGCGGTCGACTCGATGTTTTCCGTGCGCAGCTCACGCACGTCGGGCAGCGTGAGATAGAGAAACGCGATGTAGCCGAACCCGAAGGCCGCAATCGCCGCCAGTGCCCGGCCGAAGCGCCGCATGCCAATGATTATAGATAGTCTTCGACCGCTCATACTGTCCGGGCTTACGCTGTGCGTAGTCATGGCGTGCGCCGATGCGGCAACCAGCGGGCAGGACAACTTCCAGGCGATGCGCGAGCGGATGGTCGAGACCCAGATCAGCGCGCGCGACGTGCGGAATGCCGCCGTGCTGCAGGCCATGAGGCGCGTGCCGCGCCATCTTTTTGTCCCCGACGATCTGCGCCCATACGCGTATGACGATCGACCGCTGCCGATCGGCCGCGGCCAGACGATCTCGCAGCCCTATATCGTCGCTTACATGACCGAGGCACTGCAGCTGGCACCGGCCCACACCGTGCTCGAGATCGGAACCGGCTCCGGCTACCAGGCTGCGATTCTCGCCGACATCGTCAAGCAGGTGTACAGCATCGAAATCGTTCCCGATCTCGCGGAGAGCGCGCGGCGCGCGCTGGCGCAGGCGGGCGTTCGGAATGTGGAGGTGCGCACCGGCAATGGCTATCTCCGGGTGGCCCGAGCACGCGCCTTTCGATCGCATCATTGTCACCGCGGCGCCGCCGGAGATTCCACAGGCGCTCGTCGATCAACTTGCGGTCGGCGGCGTCATGGTTGTGCCCGTGGGAACGTCGCATCAGGAGATCGTGGTCGTCACGAAGACGCCGGGCGGCGCCACCCAGGAACGCACCATCGAAGTGAGGTTCGTGCCGATGGTATCGAGCCCGGGGGATTAGTTATCAAGTGGTTGGTGGTGATCAGTTGGAGGTTGGTGGTTGCTCGTTCGTGGTTGGTGGTAGTATCTGGCCGCTAACCAAACAGGAGTGTCCATGCAGATCGCCGAACGCTCGGCTGGTAACGTCACAGTGCTCGACGTCTCGGGTCAGATCACCTTGAGCCAGGGCGACCAGCAGTTCAAGGACAAGATCAACAGCCTGGTGCACGAGGGACACACAACATCCTCGTCAACCTGGCCAATGTTACGCACGTCGACAGCGCCGGCCTTGGCGAGCTCGTCGCGGCCTATACGACGGTCACGAAAGCCGGCGGCAGCATGAAGCTCCTGAACCTCACCAAGCGCCTGCACGATCTGCTGGCCATCACCAAGCTGCTGACCATCTTCGACACGTTCGAGTCCGAGCAGGACGCGCTGACAATTTACAGTTTCCATCCGTAGAGCGTCCGGCTTTAGCCGGCTCCGACGCCGCCTAGACTCCGCACCACGGACGAGCGCGGTCACGTCGTCGTTCTGGGCCGCGCTCGCCGCGAACGTCCTGACCGTCGCAAGAATCCTGTCGAGCAGCACGCCGGTCGGGCTGGCGCAATGTTCGTTGATGCACGGCAGCAGCCGCTCTTCGCCGAACTCGTCGCCCGCGAGCGTTCAGCGCCTCGGTCACGCCATCGCTGAACACCACCAGCGTGTCGCCGTCCTCGAGCTGCAGCGTTTCCTCTTCGTACGTCGCGTGCGGGAACAGTCCGAGGATCAGACCGCCAGTTTCCAGACGGCGTACGCCGTTGCGTCCGACGAGAATCGGCGGGTTGTGACCGGCGTTGCTGTACGTCAGCCGCCCGTCTGGAGCGAGCACGCCGTACATGACCGTGACGAACCGCGATTGAATGGCGCGGCGAATCAGCGTGCGATTGATGTGCGCCATGAGCGCGGCCGGTGAGTCCATCGACGTCACCTGCGCCGCGAATGCGCCCTGAATCATCGCCGTCAGCAGCGCCGCAGACGGCCCCTTGCCTGCAACGTCTCCCAGCGTGAAGCCGAAGCGACCGTCGGCAAGATTGAAATAGTCGAAGAAATCGCCGCCGATGGCACGGCACGGAATCGATGACGCCGCAACATCGAAGTGCGCGCCCGACTGCATCGCTTCCGGAAGCAGCGCGCGCTGTATTTCTGCGGCGAGCTGAAGCTCGCGCTCCATCCGCGCTTTCTCCGTCGCCTCGCGATAGAGGCGGGCGCTTTCGATGGCTGACGCGGCTTCTCCGGCAACCGCCTGGAGCGCGTTCCGCGCAGCATCGGACATCAGCTGCCCCTTCTCGCGGCTGTCGAGGTACAGCACACCAATCGGGCGCTGGTCGGCGTCGGCACTCGAGTAATCGAGATATCTCACGACGCGCAGCGGCGTGCAGAGGACGTGGCGAATGCCCAGGGCGACCGTGCCGAGATGCTGTCCCGCAAAATCCCCCTCGCGCAGATCGGCGACAATCCGCTCCTGCCCTGTCGCGAACACTTCCTGGGGAATCTTCTGGCTGGTGGCGAATGACTGCCCCGACAGCGTCACACTGCCTCGCGCCCGCGCAATCTTGAACTCGAGCTCACCGTTCTGATTCGCCAGCATGATGAATCCGCGCTCGGCGCCGGTGGCGTCGATGGCCGAGTCCATCACGAGCACGAGCACTTCCTCGAGCACGCGTGACGAGCCGAGGCTCCTGAGCCGATCGAGCAGGGTTGTCAGCGGGCGAAAGTCAATGACCCCGGACGTGTGGCTGGCATGCGTATCGGCCAGGTCGTCCGTGAGAAATACCAGCTCGGCACTGCCGCTGCGGCCAAGGCGGATCTTGTCGCGATGGCGCAGCGACCGCTCAGTGACCTGCTCGTCGTTGACGAACGTGCCGCATCGTGACCCGCGGTCCCTCAACACGCACCGGCCATCGTCGAGCCGCACGATTTCGGCGTGCTCGCGCGAAACGTCGGTGCCGATCGAGCGGAGATCGCTCTCGCTCTTGCGGCCGATGCGGAACACTGGTTTGTCGATGACGACGATGCGCCGGCCGAGCGAATCGTCGACCTGGAGACGCGGAGTTTTCGGTGTGATGGAGTCCGGCATGGTCAGATGGGTTTCGCCTTGAGTACGCCGATTTCGAGCAAAAAGCCGGTGAAGTCGTAGATGCGTTTTTCGTGGGCGATCTGCCCGTCGCGCAACGTGCAGATCAGGACGGCCGCGAAGCTGAAGTGCTTGCCTGTCGGCGCCATGCCCATGAATCCGCCGGTGTTCGTGCCTGAGAACGTGACAGTCTGGACAGCGCGATCGCCATCGAAGATGAGGTCGGGACTTTCAAGTGTCAAGTCCGGAAAGCTCACGATGAACGTGCGGTACACGTTTTCGATAGCCGGACGGCCGGATACCTTCCCGGCCAGCGGACTCTCGAGCACGCAGTCGTCGGTGTGCATACGCGTCAGCGCGTCGACATCGCGCCGTCGCCACGCGTCGGCGCGGCGCTCGAACAACTGCTGTGTTTCTTCTCGAGTCATTTCGCGATCTTGACTGCTCGCCGCGAGCGTTCACCGGCGCCGGACCCGGCGACATCTTACTGAAGGACGTGGTGCGGAATTATAGGTGATTCACGCTGCGGACTAGGATTTCACGCGGACGTAGTGTCCGCCTTCGGCGGACATCGTGAGGTCCGGCTAAAGCCGGATACTACATCAGGCCCGGCAAAGCCAGACATCGTGCTGAACGGCAATGCAAACTGCTCTAGTACCGCGATATAATCCGCCCGTTTCAGTTGCGTTTCTCGCCTCCGGACACCATCACAAGAGGAGGACCCGATGCAGCTGCCCATTCGTCGCTCACACTTTCTCGCGGCCGCAACAGTCCTGGCAATCTCCGCTCCGGCGCCCGCACAGACCCAGGACCCGGCAGTGGGCACCTGGGTGCTCAACGTAGCCAAATCCAAATACAATTCGGGGCCTCCGCCGAAGAGCCTGACTGTCACCTTCAAACCCTCGAGCGCAGGTGGTATGACCGTCGTCTCGGAAACCGTGGACAGTTCGGGCGGGACCGCGCGTTCGGAATATACGGCTAACTACGACGGAAAGGACTATCCGCTGAAAGGCGTCTCGATCGCCGATGTGGTGTCGTTGAAACGCATCGATGCGAGAACGAGCGAGCGCGCCGACAAGCGGAGCGGCAGGGTGGTGCAGACGTTTGCTCGAAGCGTGTCACCCGACGGCAGGACGATGACGGTCACTCACAAAGGGACGGGCGCAGACGGTAAACCGTTCACCAACACCCTCGTGCTGGTGAAGAAGTAACTCGTTTACGAGGCCGCGCCCGCGCACGGCAGAGCGCGACAGAAGTCGCGCCCTACCGCATCGAAACTACCTCAGAAGGTGAGCCGCAGCCCGATCTGCCCCGTTCTCGTCGACCCCACGCTCGTAATCTGCCCGAACGTCGGCGCCGTGACAGTGGTGTTGGGATTGTTCAATTGCCGCCAGTTGAACACGTTGAACGATTCAAAGCGAAACTGGATCTGCGAGGTGCCGCGCAAGGTGAACGTCTTCGCAAGCGTCAGGTCCACACGCCGGCGCCCGGGCCCTCGCACGTCTGAGGAGTTCTGGTTGCCCGGCCGAATCGTCGCCCCCGTAGTCGCGGACCTCTCCACCAGTGTGTACGCGCTTGCGATCGAGGTACTGCAGCGTATCGCGCCAGTCGTCGAATATCTGGTTGCCGCCGTTGTAATCGGGCCGGCTGTTCGCAATGCCCGACGCCTGGGTAATCCGCAGCGGTTCGCCGCGATCGGAAATTGAGCACGCTGGAAACCTGCCAACCGCCGAATACGCCGCCCACCACGTCCTTGCGGTCAGCCAGCCACGGGATGTCGTAGATGACCGTGCTCGTGACGCGATGGCGGACCTCCCCGATCAACGGCGAGTAGTCGGCGTCGAGGCAGGGATCGAAGAAGTCCTGCGTATTGTTGTACGGTACGGCCGTCACCGATCGAGCTGTTGAAGTTGCCAATCAGGTTGGCGCCCTGCTGCGACCAGCCTTTCGACAACGTGTAATGCACCGCCAGGTCGAGGCCATGGAAACGGCGGAGGTTGGCGTTCCCCTCGAATGCGTTGTAGACCATCGTCTGCCCGCTGGTGACGTACCACCCTCCGGGCGTGATAGCCGGGTTGGGCCGGGCGCCGGTCACCCGATCGTAGGCGTTCGCAAAGTTCAGGAGGATCGGCAGGTTCTTCCCGCTGGTATGGACGTAGCCCGCCGAGACCGACGCCCGTCTTCCAATTTGCCGCTGCAAGTCGAAGGTGGCCTGCACGGTCTCGGGACTCTTCATGTCGGTCTGAAACATGTAGTAGAGGTTCTTCTTGCCCGCCGACTCGGCGGTCACGATCTTCTCGGCGTCTTCCGCATACGTGTTGGGCCAGACGATGCCGCGTGCCTCCTGCTCCGTGCGATTCCAGCCCTGGCGGATCGGGGTGAATGGGCGCGCGACCGCGTTCTGGAACAACGCCATGATGTGACCGGTCGTGAACACCCCGACACCACCACGAACGACGGTCGCGCCCGCGCTATCGACGGTCCACGCAAATCCGGCGCGGGGGGCGAAGTTCATCTTGTCGTCTGTCAATCGGCTCGTCCAGAGGGCGCGGCGCGCCGAAATCCATCTTGCGGATGTCGGTCGGATTGCTCAGATTATTGACCTCCGCCGGATCGGCCGCATCGGTGGACCTGTAGCCAAATCCCGGATAGTAGTCGTAGCGCAGACCCAGGTTGAGCACGAACTTCTCGGTGACGCGCCAGTCGTCCTGGATGAAGCCTCCGAACTGATCGACCCACGCTTTGTGTGGCGGGTTGCCCATCGCGAGCAGGAAGTCGCTCGCCTTGTTTGCCAGCAGATCTTCGACGCTGGCGTACGTGAACCGGTTCGTTTGCGGATTCGACTTGAAGCCGATCTCGCGCGCCCAGCGGAACCCGGTCTTCAGCGTGTGGGCGCCCGAAACCCGCGTGATCTTCTGGTCCAGGTTGTACGCGTCGTAGGTCAAGGCAAGGATTTCGGTATCCCCGCTGCCGAAGAAGCCCGTCACGCTGAAGGTCGAGATACGCTTGCGCACGTTGTAGAGGTCCTCCTGCGCCCCTCGCGTGGGCGATTCCGCGAGCCAGAACGCGTCGAAGCGATCGAGCGTATTGCGATTCCAGCCGAACCGGCTTTCGGAGACCCACGCATTGCGCGTCATCACGTAGTTGGTCGAGATGCGTTTCGAGCCGTTCGTGTACTGCTGGTCGTTCTCGATCTGGATTCGCGGAACGTTGGCGAACGGCCGCATCCGCGAGGCGGTCACCGACAATCTGCCGGCGCCAGCCTGGAAGTCCACTTTGCCCAGGAACGTGTTGTCGCGGCGGGTGAGCAACCTGGCATCCGTGTACCGTCCGATGACGTCGTTGATTGGCACATTCGGCAGCGGCATGTTGTCGAGCACCATTTTGGTCTCGGGATATGGCAGCGCGGCCATCATACGATTGCGCGTCGCCTGCGTTGCGACGTTCCCCTGTACCGTCACGCCCGACTCCTCGCGATAGCCCTCATAGCTGGTGAAGAACAAGACGCGGTTCTGCAGGATGGGCCCGCCGAGCGATCCGCCGAACTGGTTGAACTTGATCTTGGGCTTGGCCGTCGTCGGCGGCAGGAATGGATCGCGCGACGAGAACGTGTCGCTCTGGAAGTTTTCAAACATCGATCCGTGGAACTGGTTGGTCCCCGAACGCGTGATCATGTTCACCTGACCGCCGATCGAGCCTCCGTACTCCGCCGGCAGGACGCCCTTGGCCACCTGCACCTCGGCGACCGCTTCGACACTCAGTATCTCGATCTGGTTCTGGCCGCCGTAGTTGCCAAAGCCGCGATTTTCGGGGTTGGTCTGGGCGCTGCTGCCGTCCACCGTGATGGCGCTGCCGCCGTCGCCGACGCCGTTGACGCGAAACGCCCGGCCGCCCGCAACCGACTGGTCGGTTGAACTGACACCCGAGCCCAGCAGGATGACGTTCTGCAGATTCCGCCGCGAGACCGGAATCTCGCGCACTTCCTCGCCGAGCGATTGCACCTGCGCCGTCGTTGCGGTTTCGATGAGAGGCGCGTTCTCGGCGACCGTGACGGTCTCTGCCAGCGCCCCCACTTCGAGCGCAAATGTCTGCCGCACCGTCTGGCCGGCGCTCAGCGTCAATCCCTTGTTCTCATACGTCTTGAATCCCGAAAGCTCGATCTTGATCGTGTACGCACCGGGCGGGAGCGCGGGCAGCGCAAATTCGCCGCGTCCGTCCGAGACGGTTTCTCGCGTCAGCGTGGTGCCCTGATGCGTGACCGTCACGGTGACGCCGGGAAGCATCGCGCCCGAGCTGTCCTGCACGACGCCGTAAAGCGTGGCTTCGAGCACCTGCGCAACGGCATTCGTTGAGAACGTGAAGGTAAACGTGAGAGCAAAGGCGAAAGCGACGGCAAGAACCCGCAGCGGAATCCTCATGCAGACCTCCAGTGTCTGGACAGGCCGAGCCTACGTATGGGTCATTCTGTTGATGCGAACCAGCATTTAGCGTGGTGGCTTGCGCTGATTCTCGGGGGCGTAGATGTCGTAACCCTTGGCGTTTTCCTCTTTCGCGCTCGGCGGAACGACGCCCGCCGCAAGCATCACCTGCTCCAGCGCCTCGACCGTCACGGCTGATGGCTTGAAGTTGCCGAACCTGTACCCGCGCGCGATCGTCAGCGGCGTCCATCCGAACTTGTTTCGTGTGTTCCAGATGTCGATCCTGGCGCCCTTGTCGGCGAGGAACTTGACGGCCAGCGGAAGGTTCTTGTACGCGGCGCCGTGCATGGCTGTTTCGCCGTTGTCGTCAACCGCATTGATGTCGGCGCCGTGGTCGAGCGCCACCTGCATCGCTTCGATCACTTCCTCTTCGGTGCCGGCGTCTTCGCCGGGCGACCGCGTTCCGAGACCGGCGGCCGTCATCAGCGCATTTGTGCCTTCGGCGTTCTTCAGCGACGGATCGGCACCGAGCGCGACGAGCTCTTTCATGTACTCGGCATCGGCCGTCATTGCCGCCTGGAGATATGGCGTCGCGCCGATGTCGTGGAACCGCGTATTCGTGAGGTTGACGCGTCTCGTGATCCGCGCGTTCACGTCCGCGCCCTTCGCGACGAGCCGCTTCGCGAACTCGAGGCTCGACATCGTGCCGGAGCCCTCTGGACCAGGATCGCTGTCGCCGATGGCGGGCTTGCGGACGTACACGAGCATGTGGAGCGCCGTATACCCGAGCCGATTGGAGTTCGGATCGGCGCCGGCATCGAGCAACTCTGACGCCAGCTGGAAATGCGCATTCATGACGGCGAGATCCAGCGGCGTCGTGCCGGCTCGGATGGGCCGCTCTCCTTCGGGAAGTTTCGGGTTCGCGCGCACCTGCACGGGCTCGTTCACGTCGGCGCCCGCCTTCAAGAGTGCCTTGGCCGCGCCGATGTGCCCCTGACGCACCGCAAGCATGAGAGGCGTAAACCCCGAGTCGAGGGGCGTGCGGAAATCAGCTCCCGCCTTGATGAGCTCTTCGATCACAGCGACGTGACCTTCGGCCGCCGCCCACATGAGTGCCGTCTGGCCCCTCCGTGGTTCCTTGGCATGCAGATCGGCGCCGCGGGACAGAAGCACACGCACCGCATCAACCTTGCCGGTGCGCGCTGCCGTCATCAGCATGGTCTCGCCGCCCGGCAGAGAGGCATTCGCATCCGCGCCGGCATCGAGAAACTTGGTGATGATGGCGGCGTTGCCGTTCTCGCAGGCGATCGACAGCGGCGTGACACCGTAGCGGTTCGCGACGCGCACGTCGGCACCTGCCCCAAGCAACTGGCTGACGAGATCGACATCGTCGTTATAGGTCGCCCAGTGGAGCGCGGTGGTGCCGTCCGGCTGCGGCGCGTTGATGCCGACCTTCTTGTCGAGCAGCTGGCGAATGGCGGCACGATCGCTCCGCTGCACGGCGGCAGCGAGTGACGCATCCACCTTCGCGCCGCGCGCTGCGGTGGACGAGTTGGCCTGACCGGCAAGCAGGGGCGACGCGCCCAGCACGGAAACGACGACGCCGGCGACGACAGTTGCGAGACGCATGATCGACTCCTCAGCCTGCAAGGCTAACCGGACTATAGAGCGTATCGATTTTCCCTGTGCTGTCCTGGAACGAATCGAGCCGCACTCCCACTGCGTCGAGCATCGTCAGATGCAGGTTCGCAAGCGGCGCCGGCTCGTCGTACTTGATGTGACGTCCGCCGGGCACCTTGCCCGCTGCGCCGCCCGCGACAACGATCGGCAGATCCACGTGGTTGTGGATGTTGGGATTGCCCATGCCGCTGCCGTAGAGATAGAGCGAATTGTCCAGCAGGGTGCCGTTGCCCTCGGACACCGCGTTGAGCTTCTCGAGGAAGTACGCGAACAGCGACACATGGAACTGATTGATCTTGGCGATCTTCGCAACCTTCTCCGGATCGCCTCCGTGATGCGACGTCGGGTGGTGCGGATCGGCAACGCCGATTTCCGGATAGCTGCGATTGCTCGTTTCGCGCGCCAGCTGGAACGTGATGACCCGCGTAATGTCGCCTTGCAGCGCGAGCACCTGCAGGTCGAACATCAGCTTCGCATGGTCTTCGTACGCCGCGGGCACGCCAACGGGCCGATCGAGATCCGGCAGCGAGCTGTCGAACGTCTGCGCCTCGGCCTTCTGAATGCGGCGCTCCACTTCGCGCACCGTATCGAGGTATTCGGTCACCTTGGATCGATCCGCCGCGCCGAGCTGCCGCTGCAGCCGCGCGATGTCTTCACGGACCCAGTCGAGCAGGCTCGCCCGGCGGCCGAGCGCCCTGCGGCGGTCCGCCGAGCTGCCGCCTTCGCCGAACAGCCGCTCGAACACCACGCGCGGATGCGCCTCTGACGGGAGCGGCGTCGTCGGCGACGACCACGACAGATTGTTCTGGTAGACGCACGCATACCCGTTGTCGCACTGCCCCACGACTTCCATCAGGTCCATGGCCAGCTCGAGCGAGGGAAGCTGCGTCTCCTGCCCCATCTGCTGTGCCGCGATCTGATCGACAGTCGTGCCCAGGAAGTAGTCGCTGCTTTCGGTCCACTTCGCCTTGGCGGCGCTGAGGAACGCCGCATTCGACGTCGCGTGCGTTCCGGGATACGCGTTCTTGAGCTCCATGTTGCTGAGCACCGTCAGGTGCTTCATGACCGGCGTCAGCGGCATCAGCGTCGGCGACAATTCGGTGAGCGCACCGCTCGCTCCAGGAGGTGTCCAGCTCGCGATGTCGGACCCCATCGGGATGTACACGAATCCAAGACGCCGGACGGCCTTCGCCGGTGTCTGCGCCAGGGCCGTCATCGACGGAACCATGGCATCGAGCAGGGGCAGCGCAACGGTCGCGCCCATGCCTCTGAGAAACGTCCGCCGCGGCAGGGCTTTCTTGAGAGATGATCATGATGCTTTCCTCATCCGGAACGGTGTGCTGTTGACGATGCCCATGACGATGGCCGAGAAGCGGTAATCCTGTGTGCCCGCATCGCGGACAATCTTGCGGACCGCCGGTGCGTCGTAATAGGAGACGCCGCGGCCGATCGCAAAGGTCAGTAGTTTTTCCGATAGCGTCGCCGCGAAAAGCTCGGGGCGATTCAGGAGAGCCTTCTGCAGTCCCGCCACTCCGCGGAACTCCGTGCCGTCGTACAACGTGCCCGAGGTGTCGACCGGCGCGCCCGCTTCCATCGTCCGCCAGCGGCCGACCGCGTCGTAGTTCTCGAGCGCGAAGCCGACCGGATCGGTCAACTTGTGGCAGCCGGCGCATGTCGGATTTTTTCGATGCTCGGCCAGGCGTTCGCGGATCGGGGCGGTCCGCTTCACGGTCTTCACGTCGTCGAGCGCCGGCACGTTAGGCGGCGGCGGCGGCGGCGGCACGCCGAGGACGTTATCGAGAATCCATTTGCCTCGAATCACCGGCGACGTGCGCGTCGTATACGAGGTGACCATGAGGATGCTGCCCTGGCGCAGCAGTCCGCCGCGTTGAGCATCTTCGCCGAATGTGATGCGGCGGAAGCGGCTGCCATAGACATTGGGGATCCCGTAATGCTTCGCCAGCCGCTCGTTGACGAAGGTGTAGTTGGCGCGCAGCAGGTCGAGCACGCTCCGGTTCTCGCGAATCACGCTGTCGACGAGCATCTCAGTCTCCTGCCGGAACGCCTGGCGCAGGTTGTCGTCGAAATCGGGAAAGAGCCGCATGTCTGGCGTAATCGTGTCGAGATTGCGCAGGTGGAGCCATTGCGACGCGAAGTTGGTGACGAGGTTCTCAGACCGCGGGTCGGCCAGCATACGCGTCACCTGGCGCTCGAGAACCGCGGGCTTGTCGAGATCGCCCTTGACCGCAGCATCGAGCAGCTCGTCGTCGGGAACGCTGCTCCACAGGAAGAACGAGAGCCGTGTCGCCAGCTCCAGATCGCTCAGCGCATAGGGCGCGCCCGGCGCGACGCCCGCAGGATCGCGCTCGATGCGGAACAGGAACTCAGGGCTCGTCAACACGACCGACATGCCCATCTCGATGCCGGCGTCAAAGCCATCAGCCGCCTTCGCGGTGCGGTAGAGCTCCAAAGGCTTTTTCAGATCCGCGTCATTCACGGGCCGGCGATATGCGCGCCGCATCAGCGTCGAGAGAATTTTCTTCGCGCACCCGTCTGCATCCTTTTCAGATGCCGGCCGGCACGAGAACACTCGGCGGCGGCTCGGCGTGTCGCCGGCACCGGCGGGGCTGTACGGACCGATGATCGAAATCTCGTAAACCGCCGGCTGCAGGCGCGGGTGCCGGTAGTAATTGAAATGCGCCTCGTAAGGCTGGCGAGCGGTTTCCAGGATGAGCGACGGTTTCTTGGGGAACGTGACGCCAAGCGTGTGCGGTCCCGCGGTCACGGGCAGCCGCACCTTCAAGTGGCTGTCCAGCGTCTCGTGCGACGGCGCTTCGCTCGTCGACACGCCCTGCGTGGGTGAAATAGGCTCAATCGTAAACAGGCGCACCCGCTCGTCGTCGAGCAGCAGCTCGATTTCGTGCGGCTCGAGCAGCCCTTCGATGTGCTCGTTGCGATCGCGCGCGAGCCGGATGGTGATCTCGTACTCACCGTTCATCGGAAACACGTGTGACATCACGGAGCCGCCGCGCGTCCCGAGAGGAAGCCCGTCGAGATGTCCTTCCTGCGTGATGTCGGGCCTGATCCTGACCGTCGTGCCGCCCACGGACAGGCCGGGCCGGCCCACGGCGAGCTGACTGATTTTCTCTGCGGCCGAGACATAGCTCTCGAGCAAGGTGGGCGACAGATTGCCGACGGTGAGGTTGTCGAATCCGTAGCTCGCCGAATCGCTCGGCAACAGCGCCGCGGGGTCGATATCCAACGCCAGCAGGTCGCGGATCGCGTTGCGATATTCCGTGCGATTCAGTCTGCGGAAGGTATCGGTTCGACCCGGATTTGGCGCGGCGGCGGACAGACCGTCGAGCGCGGCTTCGAGCGACGTCAGCGCGGCATCGTGCGCCGCCTGATCGGGCTGCCGGGCGCCCAGCGGCGGCATCTGGCGCGCGCGAAGCTTCAGGACGACCTTCTCCCACGACTTCCTGTTGCGCTGCCAGGTCCTGCGTGTTAATCGCGTCGAGCTCGAGCTTGCCCGCCTTCATTTTGCTGTTGTGGCACGAGAGGCAGTACGTCGAGACGAGCGCGCGGTACGGCGCGGCGGACGAAGCCGAAGATTGAACGGGGTTCTGAGACGCCGCCGGCGGTGCGGACCGCGGCTGCTGCGCCGCTGGAGCGCCGACGCTGGCATACGCCGCGAAGGCGGCTGCCATCCCTTGAAGTATCCAACGCGACCGCCGGTTTGACATGCGGCTCCTATGCTCTATCGAAAAAACGGATGATCATTTATACACCATCGAGCCTCATTTTCAGGCGCGTTTTCACAGTGTAAGACGCCGCACGCCCGGTCAATTGCCGCGCGCTGCGAATGTATCGATTTGTCTCAGATTCCGTGCTACTGCCCCTGAGAAGACGGCGGCACCATGCCCTTGACGCGGAAGTACGTCACCAGATTGCCGTAGTGCTCCTGGACGTGTCCCGAGTTCAGCATCAATGGAAGCGCGCGGGCGCCTTTGCCCATCCCGAAGGGCAAGTCGATTGTCTCGCCCGCTCGCCTGTCGTCCAGCGCAGCGTACGCGGCGTCGCAGTACGCGATCGAGTCGTTGAGTACCTTGATGATCTGCGCGCGCGTCGTCGCGGTCTTCTCGAACGCGGCTTCGGCATGCGGCGACTTCTCGCCTTTCGCCGCCGAGCAGAACACGTAGTTCGCGCCCGCCACGTGCGCGAGAATCTGGCCGAACGTCCGCACGGTGTCGACCGGCCGGAAGCTGTAGTCCGCTTCGGGCATCAGCTCGGCCGACCGCGTCAGGTTGCGCTTCCCGCCGTCCCACGCTGTTCGAATGCTCGCAGCAACCGGATTGGCACTCGCAGGTGTCTGCGCCGATGCCGACGTGCCAAAGAACGCGTTCGCGCATATGACAGTCAGACCCGTGATGAGTATTCGCATCGCTCATTCAGTTTCGCTGCGATGAGCGATGGTGCGGTCTGCAGCCCAGCAGCCCGATGCGCGCAGTCTACGCGATGTAAAATCGCGGCTCAATGCTTTCGTCCACGTCGCGCGTGCTCGTCACGCTGCTCGTTCTCGCCGCCGGCAGACCGGCGTCGGCGCAAACGCCTCCGGCGCAGACACCTCCGCCGCAAACACCGCCACCTGCGACGGTAGCCGCCCCAACCCGCAGGACCCAGCCGCATTCATTACGGCGTGAGATTCGGTCCGTCGTTCACGACGCTGACGAGCGTCGAGACGTTCGACGACACGGCAGCGCCGGCGGCATTCGAGCCGACGATGAATTTCGGCGGCTTCGTCAATATTGCACTTGGGGGCGCGATGTCGTTTCAGCCCGAAGTGATCTTCGCCTCCAAGGGCGAGAGGATTCGCGACAAGGACGCGCAGCCCGTCACCACGCCAGGCGGCACGCTGGAGCTTCCTGACGCCGACAGGGTGATTCTCGTGCGCTACCTCGAGTTTCCGTTGCTGCTGCGCATGTCGAAGCGGACGCACGAAAACACGTCGCTGTATCTGGTCGCCGGACCGGCAATCGCGTTGCGCCGCAACGCGGTGATTCGCGAGGTCGTCGATGCAGGCAGGCACGAGGTCATCAACGATGAGGTGAACGGCGGTGACTTTTCCTACATCCTGGGCGCCGGCCTGCAGCACAGGCGCTGGCTCGTCGACGCGCGCTTCACGCGCGGGATGCGGAACATCGCGTCGAATCCGACCCCGGCAGCCGTAAAGACGGGTGCGTTTTCGGTGTTGATGGGCGCGAGGTTCTAGGCATCGACGCTCGGCCCACCCTTCGCGGATGAGCATCAGGCGTGCGCTACGGCAGACAGCACGTCGCCGACTTGATCTGGGACAGGTCGAGACCATTCAGCTGGTGCCAATTTCTCGTCAGTCTGATCGCAGGGGAACCTCGTGCGATATCGTACGCAAGAGACCGCCAGCCGAATCTCATTTTGCTAGCAAAAATTCACCGAGTGGAAGGCGCGATGTCACGGTGCGCGTCGACCGCATCATCGGACGCGTCCCTCAACACATCCCGGTTCACCACATCCATCCGGTCGAACTGCCCCGCCTGAGCGAACTGGATGTTCATCAACGCGCGCTCGGCCATGCGCCGGTTCGATTCCACGGTGTTGCTGCCCACGTGCGGCGTCAGGACGACGTTCGACAGCGAGCGCAGATCGCCGCTGCCCGCCGCGGGCACATAGGGCTCGCACGCGAACACGTCGAGCGCCGCTCCGGCGATGCGGCCGGATGCCAGCGATTCGAACAGCGCCGCCTCGTCCACCACGGCGCCGCGCGCGGTGTTGACGAGCCACGATCGACTGTCCATCTGCGCGAGCCGCTCGCGATTGATGAACCCGGCGTTCTCCGGCCTGGCCGGCATGTGCAGGCTGACGAAATCCGCGCCGCGCACCGCGTCCGCGAATTCGTTCGTCACGAACTGAAAATGATCGATCGACGCCGGCGCGGGCGCATCGGGTCTCGTGCAGCCCGACCACCTGCATGCCGTAGCCAACCGAGGCGATCCGCGCGACCGCACGGCCGATACCGCCGCACCCGATGATCGCCAACCGCTTGCCGAACAGGTCGCGCCCCGCGGCCGCGCTCCACGCGCCGCTTGCCATGCTCGCCAGCGCGGGAATCAGTTGCCGTGCGGCGGCGGCAATCAGGAGCATCGCGTGTTCGGCTACCGATTGATCGAGCACACCCGGAGTGTTCGTGCAAAACAGCTGCGCCGCCGTCGCGCGCGATTTGTCGACGCCATCATGGCCGACGCCCATGCGCGCGATGACGCCGCCCGAGGGCAGCGCGTCATAGAGCGGGCCGGAATATTTCCGGTTCCCGACGATGACGTAGCGGGACTGGGAATCGCGGATGGCTGACGCGAGCGCGTCTTCGTTCTCGGGTGCGCGCACGCACTCGAGATTTGGAGCGGCGAGGTAAACGGCCTCGCCTTTGCGATATTCCGGTTCGGTGACGAGCACGGTGGTTTTGATGTCCGGCATGGCGACCAGAATCTACCATTGACGGCAATCTCGGGAGGCCCCTATTCTTCGTGGGCCAATGCACTCGCACACCGGCGGTCGCCGGCGACACGCGTGTCCGCCGGAAGGTGCTCGCCATGACGATGGCGCTGGCAGCCATCACCTATCTCGATCGCGTCGCCATCGGCGTGACGCGTCCCTACATCGCGCGCGACCTGAACCTGACGCCGACGCAGATGGGATACGTGTTCAGCGCGTTCTATCTGTCGTACGCGCTGTTCGAGATTCCCACGGGCTGGTGGGGAGACAAAGTCGGCACCCGCAAAGTCCTCACGCGCATCGTCTGCTGGTGGTCCGCGTTCACCGTGCTCACCGGCTTCGCCTGGAACTACTCGTCACTGCTGCTGATCCGTTTTCTGTTCGGCGCGGGCGAGGCCGGCGCGTGGCCGAACGTGGCGCGCACGTTCTCGCGCTGGTTCCCGCGCCGCGATCGCGGCACGGTGCAGGGCACGTTCTTCATGGGCGCGCACCTCGCCGGCGGGCTGACGCCGCTCTCGCCACCGCGCTGCTCGCCTACATGAACTGGCGGACGTTGTTCGTCGTGTTCGGATCGATCGGGTTCATCTGGGCGCTCGCGTGGTATCGATGGTTTCGCGATACGCCGGCCGAGCACCCGTCCGTCAGCGCGGCCGAACGCACGTTCATCGAAGACGGCATCGTCAAGGACGAGCGCCCGCTCGAGAAGACGCAATGGACGCGGCTGCTCGCCAACCGCACGGTGATCTGCCTCTGCCTGATGTACTTCACGCAGACCTTCGGCAATGCGTTCTATGTCACCTGGCTGCCGACATATCTGGCGTCGACGCGGCCTGTCGGTCACGACAGCCGCCATCCTGTCGGGACTGCCGCTGACGCTGAGCGTCGTCGCCGATCTCGACGGGCGGCATCACGACCGATATGGCCGCCAGGCGGCTCGGTCTTCGCCTTGGCCGCATCCTTGTCGGCGGCGGCGCGCTGACGGCGGCGGCCTCTTCACGATTGCCGCCGCGTTCACGGAGTCCCCGATCGCGGGAGCCGTGCTGATTGCGCTGGGCGGCGCTTCGTCCAACTTCCTGCTTGGCGCGGCGTGGGGCACGTGCCTCGACATCGGCGGCCGCCGCGCCGGCGCCGTTGAGCGGAGCGATGAACACGTCGGGCCAGGTCGGCGCGATCCTCAGCCCGATTCTCATCGCGCTCGTCGTGCAGCGATCCGGCGATTCCGACCGCGCCGCTCTATCTGACGGGTATATTGTTCCTGCTTGGCGCCGTCTGCTGGCTATGGGTCGATCCGACGAAACCGGTTTCTGACTGAGCGCGCGACGATGGACGAGGTGAGGGCAAGACGATGAGCGATGCAATCGGACGGCGGGAATTTCTGCAATCGGTGGCGATCATCGCCGCGGCGTCACGCGTCGGCGGACAGACTCCGGCCGCAGGCGAATGGGGCGCGCCGGTGCTGGACATCCACCTGCATCCGCGCGCGACCGTGGAAGGAAATCTCCTCCATCTCGACGGCTCCGGCGTGACGAAGGCGGTGCTTCTCACAGGCGCGGCCGCCGAAGATCGCGCGAAGCAGACGGTCGCCGCGCATCCCAACCGCTTCGTGCGATTCGCGAGCATCGACATGACGCAGCCCGATGCGATCGATTACCTGCGGAAGGCGGCGCAGGGCGGCGCGATCGGTTTCGGTGAAATCAAATCGCAGGTTGCCGCGGCGAGCCCCGAGATGCAGCGGCTGTATGCGCTCGCAGCCGAGCTGAACCTGCCGATCACGATCCATTTTCAGGAGGTCAACCAGCCCAACAGCCCGGGAACGTTCAACACCGGGTTGAAACAATTCGACGCGATGCTCAAGAAGTTTCCGAAGACGACGTTCATCGGGCACGCCGACGCGTTCTGGGCGAACGTCAGCGCCGATTACGCCGAGGACACGTCGTATCCGAAGGGCCCGATCAAGCCCGGCGGCGTGACCGACAAGTTTCTCGGCGACTACCCGAACCTCTACGCGGACATGTCGGCGAACTCGGGCAACAATTTCCTGAACCGCGATCCGGAGTTCGCGGCGCGTTTCTCGAGCGGCATCAGAACAAGCTGATGTTCGGCAGCGACTGCTCGTGCGCCGACGGGCGAGGCACGTCCGGCCGCGGCGCCTCGGCGGGCCGCTGCATCGCGCGCGCCACGCTGACGATGCTGAAGAAGCTCGCGCCGCCGGACGTCTTCAGGAAGATCGTGTGGGAGAACGGGACGCGGCTGTTGAAATTGTGAGCCGCCCTACGACTCCTGTGACAGCGTCACCGGACCCACCTCGCGCGGCGCCTGTGCAAACTCCTCGAGGATCCTCAGCGCCCGTTCATCGGCATCCATGGCACTATCTTACCTAACTAAATTTCGTTGCGCGCTGCCCGGATCACGATTTCCGTCGCATATGTCGCCTGGACTGCTATCGTCACGATGGCAAAAGGTTTGACACCAGCATCCACCGATAGGTGACCGGGAGGCAGTCATGCGATCGCACATCCTGATTCTGACGGCAGCGTTGTTGGCGGGGCTTCAAGCGCCGCCACTGATGGCTCAGCAGGTGACCAAGGAACCTGTCGAGGGCATCAGAAATCTCGCCCGGCTCGAGACGACCGTGGCCTGTGCCGGTGCCATTACCACTGACGCAGTGCCCGAGATCAAGAAAATGGGCTTTGTGTCGATCATCAACCTTCGGTTGGCCACTGAACCGGGCGCCGAGGTCGAGAAGGAAGCCGCAGCCGCCAAGGCCGCGGGCCTGCGGTACATTCACGTGCCATTCGACGGCTCTCCCGATCCTGTCGCCGCGGAACAGTTTCTGAAGGCGATTACGTCGCCCGGCGCCGAGCCGGCCTTCATTCACTGCGGCGGCGGCAACCGCGCCGCGACGATGTGGCTGATCAAACGGCTCGCTGTCGATCGATGGGAAGTCGACCGTGCCGTCGCGGAAGCGGCGGCGCTCGGCCAGACAAGCCTGCCGTTGCGGAAGTTCGCGATTGATTTCGCGCAGACGCATCGATAAAGCGTCCCTGCGTGTTCACTTTCACGTGCTGATGCGTTCTCTTCTAGAAAGCGGGGGACATACCCCTGTCGGAGGAGCAGCAGAGCTTGAAAGGAGAACAACATGGCGCGAATCAACAAAAACATCGCAATCGGCGGCGCGGTGGTGTGGGCGCTCGCGACAGCCGGGATCACCGGCGCAGGTCACACGAATGAAAGCCAGGGCCGCCGGGACGTCGTTCTGGCAGCGGAGCACATCGACGTGACCACGGCGCCCCTGTCCCTCGCCGACGCGGCGGACAGAGACACTTGCCGGCAGTTGAAATCATCGAACGAGATGGCACGCGGTACGCTCGGCCCCTGGATGCGGTGTATTGCGTTCTGCACGCAGATCTGCACGAACTCCAGCAATTCCCGCGAGTGCTTTGAAGGTTGTTACTCGGACTACTGTGAAAAGCTCAAACCATAGCAACCGCCGGCACGCGGCCAGGGGCGAGCAAGGATCGGACTTGCAGGAAATCGTGCCTCAGTCCCTACGATCCCGCGACGACAATCTTCAGTCTGGCCCCCGGCTTCGGCTGCTCGTCGATCGCATGATCGTTCATGATGGCGAGGGTCGTGGCGCTGACAGCGATCAAGAGCACGGCCGCAAATCCGCCAACTCGGCCGTGCTCATCAAGATCGAGTCGGCTTCGAGGGCGTGTGGCTTCGGCAACCATCACAGCCAGCGCCTGATTGTTGGTGCGAAGGCGTCGTCAGAGTTTGAAGCTCACCATCGCCTGGTGCTGCCTGAACATTGCGGCTTGTCACCCGTCGGCGAGATCGGTCTTCATCGCCTGGTACCAGGAGCCGACCGGTCCCTTGTAGCTCTCCAACATCTTGCGGGCGCCGGCGCGGTCGCCGCGATCGACAACGAACGCCAGTGTGCGCCCAAACTGCTCCGCCACGACTTCGAACAAACGGCTGATGTCGCTCAAAAACGGCTGCTGCCCTTCGAGCCGTTGCCACATGTCGTCGGCGAAGGCATCGAAGATCGCTTGTGCAAACACGTGGAGCTGGGAAGAGCCCAGTCAGATCAGCCTGCCGAGCCAGCCCATCCAAACACGACTGCAACTCGTGCGACAGGCCATTGTGAAGGTCGCTCCAGCCCTGAGTCATGCCCTCGCTGTGCAGCGTCGCGGTGTCGGTGTGAGGCCACAGCTGCTGCTGCCACTTCGGTGACTCGGGCCGCAGGCCGAATGCGTCGCGTTCCTTGCGCGTCAACGCCCGCGGCGTTAGCCGCCGACACGCCGCCTCGAGGCCGTCGACCGACATCAGCGGATGGCGCCATAGCGCAATCTTCTCTCCGACGGTGATGACGTCGCCGCGCGCTGTGGTGAGCACGACCTTTAGCGCGGACGTGCCGACCACGTCGTAATACACGCGGTCGCACTCTTCGCCAGTCGCGGTTTCCCACACGATGCCGACGGGTGACGAGTGTTCGGAATCTGTCGAAAACGTGATCGCGAAAGTCCCGCTCGCGTTCACCGCCATCCCAGTGATGGGCCCCAGGCCGGCGTGCCCGGTGAACTCGCGTCTCAGCTCGCCGCTGGTCAGGTCCCAGACCTTGGCCACGCGATCGCGCCCGACCGTTATCAGTGAGTCGCCTCCAGGAGTGAAAGCCAGATCGCTGATGCCTGCGTCTGGTGCCACGTTGTTGTGCTTCAGGATGTACTTCGGTGCAGAGGACAGAGGAGCTTTCCACACGCACACGGTGGCATATTCATCCCCACCGCCAGCCACTCCCGATTGGCGCTGACGGCGCTGGCCGAAATCGGGGCGTCGTATCGGCGCGTAGGGTTGTACAAAATAGGTTTGCGACTCACCCTGCAGATCCGTGGCGCCGAGTAGATGGGAGGAATCCAACCGCAACAGGAGCGCAGCATCGCCTTGAATGAACTCGGCAGACAGAATCCGCACCGGCTCGTTCCCAGGCACCGAGAGCCTAGCAATGCGCCGCACCAGCGTGCCCTTGACGACATCCCAGACATGGATCGCGCCGTCGGACGTCACTACCGCGATGACAGCGCCGCTCTGTGCTGCTGCAACAGACGAGGGCGGGCTGTCATGTCGCAGTCCGTGAATGAGATCGCCGGTTGTCGTATTCCAGACGTGGAGGGTGGAGTCGGAGCCCGTCACCGCAATTGCCCTGGGAGCCTGAGACGAACTGCACGTCGACCACTCGGCCGGTCCGCCCCTTCAGGACGGGCAGTTCGGCCCCGGACACGGCATCCCACACCCGTACCTCGCTGCCCACGGTGGCTATCCGGCGGCTATCGAGGCTGCAGACCACTTTCTGCGCCGACTGGCCGAGCCGAAACCTAAGCTGCCCCCGTGCCAGGATCCCAGACACACGTCTGGTCGTCGGCCAGCGTCACCAGCTGCCTTCCGTCAGGCTCAGAACGACCCTCTGTGTTCGGCCGGCCGTGGCAGAACGGGCGGCTGCCACCGAAATTTCCGCGATGGGTTCGACTAGCGAGCGCAGCATGGGGACACGTAGCGATGCACTCCACACGTGCAGATCGGGTGCGCGAGGATGCGCGGGCAGAGTGCCAAGGAGTGAGCCCGTGCCGATGCTCCAGAGACAGACGCGATCATCGGCCCGAGTCATGACGTGTCGGGCCATCGAATCGATGTCGACACTGCTGACGGCCCCTCCGGGAGCGGTGAATTTCGCGACATCGGTTCCGCTGGCGCACTCCCACACGTGGAGTCCGCCGTCCTTGCAGCCGACAACGACATGCGTGTCGGGGACATTGAATGCGGCACACGTCGCCACGGCGTGCCGTGGCATCCGCAGGCGCAGCGGCGGCTGCCCTCCGCGGTGGAGGATTAGCGACCCATCGCTCTCGAACGCCAGTATCTGCTGAGTCCGCTGACTGACGACGACCTGTGCGACGGAGTGTTCGTTTGGTAGCACGCCCACGCTGCGAAGCCGCCTGACGATCTGCATGGCCGCCCGCTGCATGGGAAGCGCATCGCTGCCATCAGCAACGAACATGGCAATACCAGCCTTTCGGTCCGCGACTTCATCGGCGGCGCGGAAACGCCGATCGTCGCTTCCCGGCGACGTTATAAAGAGCCGCAAGCGTCGCTCACGCTCGACATTCGGGATGTAAGCAAGGCCGTCGCGTCCCGGCTCAAAGTCGTCGTGCTTGGCAGCGATGGGCGAGCCGTTGCACCCGTATCCGCCTGGGTACGGGGCGGACGACGGTTTCGACCGCAAGCTGCAATCGAGTGAGACGCACTATTTCCATTGCCTTTCACCTTGCGCCCCTCGAAGCGCCCGCGGGACACACCGCCATCTGGGTGCAGCGCGGCTTCCGCTACCTGCCGTGGCGGCAAACGGTCAACCTCGCCTCCGACACGAACCGGACGATCGCGGTCAATCTGCGGCTCAACGACCTGCCGGCATCATTCGGCAAATGGCGCAGCGCCGACCTGCACGTTCATATGAATTACGGCGGCGCCTATCGGAACACCCCCGAGAATCTCGCTTGGCAGGCGCGCGCCGAGGACCTGGACGTGGTTTACGACCTGATCGTCAACAAGGAGGAGCGGATCCCCGATATCGGTTACTTTCGTCCTGATCCCGACCCCGCGAGCGGCGACGGAGTGACCGTCATCCACGCGCAGGAATTCCACACGAGCTTCTGGGGCCATCTAGGGCTCCTTCATTTATCGGACCATTTCCTGACGCCCGACTTCTCCGCCTATCAGCATACGGCGCTCGCCAGTCCCTATCCGCACAACGGCGTCGTCAGGATCTCGCGCACGCGCAGGGCGCCTTGGTCGGTTACGTCCATCCATTCGACAATGAAATCGACCCCGCGAAAGAGAAAGCACTCAGCAACGCGCTTCCTGCGGACGTCGCAAGCGGCAAGGTCGATTATATGGAGATCGTCGGTTTTTCCGATCATAATCCACGGCCGCCATTTGGTACCGCCTGCTCAACCTCGGCTTTCGCCTTCCAGCGGGCGCAGGCACCGACGCCATGGCCAATTACGCATCGCTGCGCGGTCCCGTCGAAATGAACCGCGTATTCCTCGACACGGGCGGCGACATGAGCCCAGTGGCGCTGAAGGCGGCGCTCAAAGCCGGACGTACGTTCGCGAGCAACGGCCCGCTGCTCGGCCTCGAACTCGACGGCAAGCGGCCGGGAGATACGGTCTCTCGGGGCGGCCGAGCCAGGCTTCGCTACCGCGTCGCGCTGCGCTCGCCCGTGGCAGTCGATCACTTGGACCTCATTGAGAATGGCAAGGTCGTTAGAAGCTTTTCCCTTGTCCGGCGATCGCCGAAACTTCGACGGGGCGGGAGAGCTTCAGGTCGATGCGGGCGGCTGGCTTCTCCTGCGGGCGTGAAAACAAGGTGCCGACCCCCAAGTGTTGGACCTCTACCCCTACGCCACGACGAGCCCGATCTATCTTGACTTGCCCGGCGGTCCCCCGACGACCCAGCGGAGGCCGCTTACTTTGCCGCGTGGCTGGACCGTGTGATCGTTTAAATTTTTTTTTTTTTTTTTTTTTTTTTTTTTTTTTTTTTTTTTTTTTTTTTTTTTTTTTTTTTTTTTTTTTTTTTTTTTTTTTTTTTTTTTTTTTTTTTTTTTTTTTTTTTTTTTTTTTTTTAAAAAAAAAAAAAAAAAAAACCGAGGCGGAAAGCCGCACCGACTATAGGAATTCAGAGGAGCGCCAGGTCACGCTCGACTATTTGCGCAAGGCGAAAGATCGCTATCTCGTGAGGGCGCAAGCGAAATAGCGTTGTCGATCCGGACCTAACGCAGCCAGCCGCCAGGGTTTGTGCTTCGGAGAGTGTGGCGAATGGGCCAGCGTTCTGGGCGGTATGTCGCTTTTGAACGTCCGCACAGAGTCCGTGTAGAATTGCGGAAGATCGCTAACGCTTCCAGTGTCAGTTGACCGTATCGACCGGCGGCTTGACGGCGGTGACGGTCAAAGAATCCCTGACACGAGACAATGCCAATTCGACTGGTTCAGTAATGCCCATCAGTTCGAACGTGCCGTCGAGAGCGAAAGTGCAGTGTCCGTGGACCGTCGCAATCAGTGAGCGGGCGAGGCGCGGCGCCCGCTCACGTTCGGCCTCCGGTAGTGCGGCGGCGACCTCGCGAATCACGATGGTGGTCAACGCACTCCTGTCGGGAAGGAATTCCTCTGGAATTGGCATGCCGGCCGGAAGGTGATGGTCGTAGATGGCTATCCACAGATTCCGATTTTGCCGCGCGAAACAGAAGTAACCCTCGACTAGCGCGCGGATCCGGTCGGTCCCGGCTTGGGTCAGCTGAGTATTTAGATACTCGGTCCACAGGCGGAAGGTCTTGGTATTGATGGCCAGGATCAGCCGGTCGTAGCTGCCAAACACATTATACAAGGTGCCAATTGAATAGCCGATGCGCTTTGCGACTTCGCGGGCAGAGAAGCGGGCAAACCCGTGCTCAGCCATCTGGCGATGACCCTCCTCGACAATGAGCTGCTCAAGCTCGGCCCGGCTATGATCGGATCGACGCCCCATCGAACTTTACTAGATATTCAATTGAACACTGTCTAATTATTAAATTGAACAGTGCTCATTTATTCGCTATCCGGCGTTCAAAAGGGGGAAGTCACCATGGCCGGGCTCGTCACGATTTTCCTGATTGCTGCGGTCGCTTATCTGTGGCGCCGCCTGAACAAGCTGCAAGAACGGCTCGACGTTCTGGAGTTGGCGCGGACTTCCGGACGTCCAGCCAGCAGAGGCAGTGATGTGGGAAGAGCCGGCCGAACTGGCAGAGCTTGAGGACATCGCGACCACTGTGGCGTCGCGAAGGATCCTCGACCGAGGGGAGGAGGTCGCCGCCGAAGCTCCCGAATCGCCTGAACAGATCGAGGCGCCTGCCGAGGCCATCCCCGAGGGGGAGCCCGAACGCCGAAAGTTTGGCTTTGAGGATATTTTCGGACGGCGGCTGCCGATTTGGGCTGGAGGCATCACGCTGGCGATCGCCGGAATGCTTATCGTCAAATATTCGATCGATGCGGGCCTTGTTTCACCGCTGGTGCGCGTGGTGAGCGGACTGTTCTTCGGGTTCGCGCTGATCGGCGCTGCCGAGCTCGCACTTCGCGAGGACGAACGCGTCGACGACCCGCGAGTCCGCCAGGCGCTTTCGGGGGCCGGCGTCGCGAGTCTTTACGGGGCGATTCTGATTGCCGCCAATGTCTATCACCTGATCGATCCGGTGACGGCTTTCCTCGGCATGGCGGGGGTCACAGCGCTTGCAATGGGTCTTTCGCTCCGCTTCGGCGCACCGAGCGCGCTGCTGGGCCTTGCCGGCGGCCTCGCCGCGCCTGCATTGGTCGGGTCGGCTGAGCCCAACATTCCACTGCTCGTTTCCTATCTCGCGCTAGCGGTCGGCGGACTTTCGGTCCTCTCCAAAAGTCAGCGTTGGATGTGGCTGGGCGTCACGGCTCTGACCGGCGGCTTCGGCTGGGCGGCCCTACTGCTGTTCAGCGGAACGCTCGATGCGGTGGCGTCGATCTCACTGGGGCTTTTCATCCTCCTCCTCGGGATCGTCCTACCGTTGGTTGCTTTCTCCGGGCGCCTTGGGAATGCGGTCCGGATCGCTGGAAGCATTGCGGCGGCGGCGCAGATTGCGGGTCTCGTCGCGACGGGTGGGTTCGCGCTGCTGCAGTGGGGACTGTTCGGCTTGATTGTCGGCGGCGATCCTTTGGCTGGCTAGTCGCGACGAACGCCTCGCACGGCTGCCGGCGGTCGGACTCGCGATCATGCTTATGCTGCTCGCTGCCTGGCCGGATCCGACGACCGTCCGCGCTCGCCATCGTGATGGTGTCGGGAGCCGCGCTCTACGGCGTGCCCGCGTTACTCGCGCTGTGGCGCCCCAGGGGGTCGATGCTCGAGGCCGCCGAGATCGCCGCGATTGGAGCTGCCGGCCTCATCGTGCCGATGATCCATTTCTACCGTCTCGACGGCGGCAACGACCTCGCGCTGGCGGCTGTCGCCATTGTCTCAGCGCTACTGCCGGCTGGTGCGGCCGCCATGGGGTGGAGATTCGAGTTGCGCGGCGGTCGACTATCGCAACGTATTGCTGGTGACGGTCGCAGCGCGCTGCTCGTCGCTGCCGCAAGCGCGCTGGCGCTTCCTGCGTGGACGCTTGCGCCGATCGTCGGGCTGCTCGGCCTTGGTCTGCTGTTCCTGAGCTCTGGAGCGACGATCCGCGCGATTGAGATCAGCGCATGGGCATTCGCTGGCGTCGGCCTGTGCTTGCTGGCCGCCGGATTTCAGGCCGGGGAAGAGATTGCGCGTGTGTTCGGCGTCCATGGAGACGTGGACATGGCCGTTGCACTGGTTCGCTGGGCCGGGCTCGCGGCTATCTTCGCATTGTTCGCATGGAAGGCGCCAGCGGCGTATCGGGCGCGACATAGCGCAAGTCGTGACCGCGTTGCTGGCTTATGGCGCGCTCGCCCAGCTGCCGTCTGGGCACTGCGCTTCCTCTTGTGCCGGCGCTGGGACTGGCTGCCTACGGCATATTGGAGCCGCGCCTTGCTGGCTGACCGGCTTCTGCCGGCAATGGCCGCCTTGTTGGGTGTTACCTTGTGCTGGGCCGCTGCTCCGCTCGTCGATGGCTCGCCGCCGGTTTGGCTTCGCTTGTCGGCTCGCCAATGCTCGTGACGAGTGTGCCGGCGATTCAGGACACGCTGCTGAGACTGCTGACACCGGCTCTGCTGGTCGGGCTCGCCTGGTGACGCGTCGGCAAGCGAGTGGATCGTGCATGCCCGTCGGCTCGCGCTGATTTCTGCGGGAGTGATGGGCGCGATCGCGCTGCACGTCCTGTTCAAGCATGCTCTGGTCGATCGGAACGACGGCGGAATTCGTGCAACTTGGGCTTGCCGAGCGCATCAGCTGGGAGGCCCTGTTGCTGGCGGCTGCGGTGACGGCGTGGCGCCTCGATCGGCCCGATTGGGCGCGTCGTCTTGACCGCCGCCGGCCTGGCTCATTTCGCCTGGTATACGATGATCGTCCACAATCCGCTGTGGGCGGAGCAGGCCGTCGGCACCCTGCCGATCGTCAACTGGCTGGTCCCGGCTTACGGCCTGCCGCTGCTGTGGCTGTGGTTGATCGGCCGTCGCGAGCCGCGGATGAGCCCGATGCTCGAAAGGGTCCGGTCGGCCGCGCCCATGGCGCTGCTTGCCCTTTCGCCTTCTCGACCCTCCGCCAGCTCTTCCACGGCTCGATCCTGACCGAACCTGGGATGACGGAGTGGGAGGATATCCTGCGCTCCATCCTCGGCATCCTGATGGCGATCGGTTTCCTGCTGTGGGGGATCGTCCGCGGATTTGCGCGACTGGCGGATCGCGTCCCTGGCGATCATGATCCTGGCGGTGGCGAAGGTCTTCCTCTTCGACGCCTCGGGGCTCGACGGCCTCCTTCGAATCTCGTCGTTCGTGGCTCTCGGTCTCAGCCTTATCGGCATCGGCTGGCTCTACAGCCGCTATCTCGGTGGAGACCGCAACCTGTAGCTCAGCTGTGAGACATCCGGTCGATGGCGAGTTCAGGTAGCGCCAAACCGTACAAGCGAATTTGCGCTGCAGAGACTGGAACCCTGGATTTGGCGGTTACCAGCTTGTCGCGTCCAGCGCAGTCTCCACGCACGGTTTGCAGCCCGAGAAAGTGCGCGGAACTGCGCCGCTTATTTCATCAAGAAAAACAGAGACTTAAGGTCTCGAATTGTGGGTGGAGGCCCGAGCCGGAATCGAACCGGCGTGCAAGGATTTGCAGTCCTCTGCGTAACCACTCCGCCATCGGGCCGGGGGGAGCGCGCCTTTCCGCGAGCTTCGCGTGGGTCAAGCCCGGCAGTCGGCGATCGCCGTTCCCGGTTCCATTGCCACCCTTTCGTCTTTCGATGAACGACGGTTGGCGCGGCACGGAAGCTGCCGATATGACCGAGCCTTGTAACCACAGGTGTATTAGCGGCATATAACAGCTATGACGGTTCAAACTCCGATTCCCGATTTCGCGGCGGCGCGCGAAGCGATGGTCGAAAGCCAGCTGCGGCCGCAGGGCGTGACCGATCCCGCGCGTGCTCGAGGCGATGGGCTCGATCGCGCGCGAAAGTTTCCTGCCCGCCACACGCAGCCGCTCGCTTACGTCGACCGCGCGGTCGCGATCGGCGAGGGCCGGTTCCTGCCGGCGCCGGCGGTGCTTGGACAGCTGCTGACGCAGATGACGCCGGAGCCGGGCCAGCGCGCGCTCGTCGTCGGCGCCGGTACCGGTTATTCGGCCGCCGTGCTGACCGAATGTCGGGCTCGATGTGACCGCGGTGGAAAGCGATGCGGCCTTGGCCGCTCGCGCGCGCGAACTCGGGATCGAGGTGGTCGAAGGACCGCTGGCAGCCGGATGGAACAAGGCCGCGCCTACGACCAGATCCTGATCGACGGCGCGGTCGAACATATCCCCGAGCGATCATCGAGCAGCTCGCGGACCGCGGCCGCCTCGGAGCGGCGGTGATCGATCGCGGAGTCACGCGCCTGATCGTCGGCCGAAGCCGGGCGGCGCCTTCGGCTATCTTTCGATCGGCGACGCGGGCGTGCCGGCGCTACCCGGTTTCACGCGCCCGCAGGCTTCACTTTCTAACGGTCGGGGGTTTCGTGGTTCGGAGGATCATCTCAGGCGCTCTTGCCGGCGCGCTGCTCGCGGGGACGGCCTCGGCCGACACGCTGCGCGAAGCGCTCGTCTCCGCCTATCAAACCAACCCGACGCTGACCGCCCAGCGCGAAAATCTCAAGGCGACCGACGCCAATGTCGCGATCGCCCGGGCGGCCGGGCGCCCGCAGGTCGACGGCTTCGGTCGGGGTCAACCGGAATCTCACTCGAAGCGGAGTCATCGTCCAGACGCAGGGCAATGACCACGACATCAGCGTTAGCGGCGGAGTGGATCTTTCGGTCCCTTTCTTCAGCGGCGGAAGCGTCAGGAATTCGGTCAGCGCCGCGAAGACTCGCGTCGAGGCCGGCCGGGCGACCCTTCGCGCGGTCGAAGGCGACGTCTTCACCCAGGCGATCGCCGCCTACATGGACGTGATCCGCGACCGCGCCATCGTCGAGCTCAACGACAACAATGTGAAGGTCCTGACGACCAACCTCGAAGCGACGCGTGACCGGTTCGAGATCGGCGATTTCACCCGCACCGACGTCGCCCAGTCCGAAGCGCGCCTTCAGCTCGGCCGCTCGCAACTGGCCTCCGCGCAAGGCCAATTGACCGCCAGCGAAGCGACCTATCGCCAGGTCATCGGTCGCCCGCCCGGACGAGCTCGCGCCGCCGCCGCCGTTGCCGCCGCTGCCGGCGACGCAAACCGAGGCGACCCGGATCGCGCTCGCCAGCAATCCCGATCTGCTATCGCTTCAGCGGCAGACCGTCGCCGCAGGCTATGACGTGAACGTCGCCCGGGCGGGCCGGCTACCGACGATCTCGGGCGTCGCGTCCGCGGATTACATCAACCAGCTGACAGGCGACACGAACGGTCTCAACCGTACGGGCACGGCCACTTCGGTCGGCCTGAACCTGCAGCTGCCGATCTTCCAGGGCGGCTTGCCGGCAGCGCGGATCCGCCAGGCCCAGGCGCAGCAGGGCCAGCTGCAGGAGCAGCTCGTCGGAACCGAGCGCGCGGTGGTCCAAGCGACGCGGGCCGCTTTTGCCGACTATGAAGCGGCGCAGAGGTCGATCCAGGCGCAGACCATCGCCGTGCAGGCCAATCAGCTCGCGCTGGAAGGCAACCGCGCGGAGCAGAGCGTCGGCACCCGTACCGTTCTTGACGTGCTCAACGCCGAGCAGGAGCTGCTGCAGTCGCAAGTCTCGCTCGTGACCGCGAAGCGCGACGCTTATGTCGCGGGCTTCCAGCTGCTGAACGCCATGGGCCAGGCCGAGGCGCAGGATCTCGGGCTCGACGGCGGTCCGCTCTACGATCCGCTCGGCAATTACCGCCGTGTGGCTGGCAATTGGAACGACTGGGCAAGCGACCCGCGTCATCCGACCGTCTCCACCCGCACCGTAAGCCCGCAAGAAATGCCGGCGACACCCGTCGTAACGCCCGAGGTGCTTCCTGCCCGATCGACCCGACGCCTCCGCCGGCATCCCGAGTGACACCGCTGCCGCCTTCGCCGCCAATTCCGGAAGCGGTGTCGAGCACGTCAGGGGTGACTCCGCCGCGCGCAATAAGCGATATCGCGCGCCATGCAGTCGCCGACCCGCGAACCCTCGATGGAAGACATCCTCGCCTCGATCAAGAAAGTGATCGCGGAGGAGAAGGAATTGCGCACGACCGTGCGCTCAGCAGAGATATTGGAGGACGAGGTTCCCTCGGCCGAGACGGGCGAAGCCGGCGAGGATGTGCTCGAGCTCGACGAGCCGCTCGCGCCGCCGGCCGACCTTGGCCCGCCCCTGATCGACGACGAAACGGCAGGGCACAGCTCGGCAGGCGCTTGAGGAATTGCAGACCGTGGCCGCGACTGTGCCCGCGGCGCCGCAGGCGAACCCGCTGGAAGAGATGGTGCGCGAGATGCTGCGGCCGATCCTCAAGCAATGGCTCGACGATCACCTTTCGCAAATGGTCGATGAGCATGTGAAGCGCGAGATTTCGCGGATCACGGGACGGCAGGTCTAGGTCTTCCCGCCAGTGGGAGGATTTGCGCGCTCCCAGTCCTTTGCTACGCCTCCAGCATGACTCGCACCTCGCTCCTCATCGCGGCGGCCGCAGCCGCGCTCGCTTCCGCTCCAGCTCTCGCTCGCCCGATGACCGCGACCGACATGCAGACGATGCATCGCCTCGGCGCGCCCGAAGTTTCGCGGGACGGGCGGTGGGCGGTGTTCACCGTCAGCTCACACCGACCTTGCCAAGAATAAGCGCAACAATACGCTCTATCTGCTCGACCTGACCAAAAGCGGCGCCGCGCCGCAGCCGGTCAAGGGCGCCGAGAAGGGCCATGATGCGGTTTTCGGGCCCGACGGCTCGCTTTGGTTCCTGATGCCGGTCGGGGACCACGACCAGCTGTTCCGTATGGCCATAGGCCGAGCCCCCGTGCAGCTCAGCCAGTTCACCGGCGATGTTGGCGGGTTCAAGCTTGCTCCGACCGGCGATCGCGTCGTGGTCTGGGCCGATCGAGACCTGCGCTGCACCGATCTCAACTGCGCCGGCCTTCCTGAGAAGCCAAAGACCGGGAGCGGTCGAACCTACGATCAGCTGTTCATCCGCCACTGGGACAGCTGGGCCGAGCCTGGTGTCAAATCGCGCCTGTTCGGGTTCGCGGTGGACGGCGGCAAGCTCGCTGGCGGAGGCGTTCCGCTGACCGGCAGCCTGGTCGGCGACACGCCGTCCAAGCCATTCGGCGGAGCGGAGGAGCTCGCCTTCTCGCCCGACGGGCGCACCGTCTATTTCGCGCTTCGCGAGGCGGGCCGGATCGAAGCGCTCTCGACCAATCTCGACATCTTCGCCGTGCCCAGCGACGGGAGCGCCGCGCCGGTAAACCTGACCGACGCGAACGACGGCACCGACAATCTGCCCGCGGTCTCGCCGGATGGGCGGACGCTCGCTTATTTCGCGATGGCACGGCCGGGTTACGAGGCCGATCGGCAAGTGCTGATGCTCCGCGACCTGGCGACCGGCGCTGTCCGGCCGCTCACGCAGAACTGGGACCGCTCGGTCGGCTCGATCGAATGGGCCAGGGACGGCAAGAGTCTGCTCGTCACCGCCGAGGACACGCTCGAGCAGCCGGTGTTTCGAGTCGACGTGGCGAGCGGCAACGTCGCGCGCCTCACTCAGGACGGCCACTTCGCCAACGTCCGCGCGCTTCCGAACGGCGGCGCGGTGGCGACGATGAACAACATCAAGACGCCGGACGATCTGTACCTACTCAGCCCGGCGGGCAGCGCGGTTCAGCTCACCAATGTCAACGCCGAACTCCTCTCCCAACTCGATCCGGTCACCTTCGCCAAGTTCAGCTTCGCCGGCGCGAACGGCGACCGGGTCTGGGGCTGGACCCTCAAGCCCACCAATGCAGCAGGCAAACTCCCTATCGCCTTGGTCGTTCACGGCGGGCCGCAGGGAACTTTCAACAACAGTTGGTCCTATCGCTGGAACCCGCGTGTTTTCTCCGGACCGGGCTATGGCGTGGTCAGCGTCGATTTCCACGGGTCGACCGGTTACGGCCAAGCCTTTGTCGACGCGATCAATCGCGATTGGGGCGGCAAGCCGCTCGAGGACCTGAAGCTCGGCCTCGCCTACGCGACCGCTCACGACGCCCAGCTCGACGCCACAAACGCCTGCGCGCTAGGGGGTTCCTACGGCGGTTACATGATGAACTGGATCGAGGGGCGGTGGCCGGATCGGTTCAAATGCCTCGTCCAGCACGACGGCGTGTTCGATGCGCGCGGCATGGCCTATGAGACCGAGGAGCTATGGTTCGACGAATGGGAGCACGGCGGCCGCGCATATTATGAGGCGCCTGAAGAATTCGAGAAGTGGAACCCGGTGAACTATGTGACGGCATGGCGGACGCCGCAGCTCGTCATCACCAGCGAGAACGACTTCCGCATTCCTTACACTCAGGGAATCGCCGCCTTCACCGCTCTCCAGCGGCGCAACATCCCCTCGCGTCTGCTGGTCTTCCCGGACGAGAACCATTGGGTCCTGAAACCCAAGAACTCCATCCAATGGTATGACGAAGTGTTTGGATGGCTAGGGCGTTGGCTGGGGAAAGCGCAGCCGGCCCAGCCTCAGGCCCAGTCAGAGCGAGGGCAATAACGTCATCCCGGCCTTGAGCCAGGATCCGCCCTTTCTTTTCCCGCCAAAGGAAGGCAGGCCCCGGATCAAGTCCGGGGTGACGCTACGCGCCAGTTGATGCTGCACCGCCGCACCGCTAGTCGCCTCCGACCATGACCGATCTTCCAAAGACCTTCGAACCTCGCACGATCGAGGACCGCTGGTACCAGCATTGGGAGTCGCGTGGGCTGTTCCGCCCGGACCGCCCGGACGCTCAGCCGTGGACGATCGTCATGCCGCCGCCGAACGTCACCGGTTCGCTTCACATCGGCCATGCGCTCGACATCACCCTCCAGGACGTGCTCGCCCGCCGCGAGCGGATGCTCGGCAAGGACGCCTTGTGGGTCGTAGGCACCGACCACGCCGGGATCGCCACCCAGATGGTGGTCGAGCGCAATCTGGAGAGCCAAGGTATCAAGCGCACGGAGATCGGGCGCGAGGCGTTTCTCGAGCATGTGTGGGAATGGAAGGCGCAGTCAGGCGGTGCGATCACCCGTCAGCTGCGTCGCCTCGGTGCCTCGTGCGACTGGGCGCACGAACGTTTCACGATGGATGAGCGCTACCAGCGCGCCGTCACCAACGTTCGTCGAGCTTCACAAGCGCGGCCTGATCTATCGCGACAAGCGCCTCGTGAACTGGGACCCCAAATTCCACACCGCGATCTCCGACCTTGAGGTCGAGATGCGAGAAGTCGACGGCCACATGTGGCACTTTCGCTATCCGTCTCGCGGACGGCATCCCGGCTACATCGCCGATCGCCACCACGCGGCCCGAAACCATCCTCGGCGACGGCGCGGTCGCGGTGAATCCCGGGACGAGCGCTATCGCCGATCGTCGGCAGCTTGTGCCAGCATGCCGATCGTCAGACCGCGCTGATCCCGATCATCACCGACGACCATGTCGAACCGGACTTTGGATCGGGCGCGGTGAAGATCACCGCCGCGCACGACTTCAACGACTTTGGGGTCTCACAAGACGCCGATGCCGCGAGACGGGCATTCCGCTCATCGATTCTGATGACCGCGGACGCGCGGATGCAACGAGAAGCGACGCGACGAGGTCGATGCCTCGAATGTCCAGCCTATCGGCATCGACCGCTACGACGCGCGCAAGCTGGTCGTGAAGAAGTTCGACTGACGCCTGGGCTGCTCGACAAGATCGAGGACCGCATAAGCACAACGGCCTTACGGCGACCGCTCAGGCGTGGTGATCGAGCCGTGGCTGACCGAGCAATGGTATGTCGACGCGGCCGAGCTCGCGCTAGCCCGCGCTCAAAGCACGCGCAGAAGGCGACGATCAAGATCGTCCCGAAGACGTGGGAAAAGACCTGGTACAACTGGCTCGAGAATATCCAGCCCTGGTGCGTCTCCCGTCAGTTGTGGTGGGGGCACCGGATCCCGGCCTGGTATGCCGAGGACGGGCGCGTGATTGTCGCTGAAACCGAGGAGGAGGCGAGGGCCGAGGCAGGGGACGAGCGGATCACGCCAGGATGAGGATGTTCTGGACACCTGGTTCTCGTCCGCTCTCTGGCCCTTTGCGACGCTCGGCTGGCCCGAGCCAACCGAAGACCTCAAGCGCCATTACCCCAACGACGTGCTGATCTCGGGCTTCGACATCCTCTTCTTCTGGGACGCGCGGATGGCGATGCAGGGGATCGAGTTCATGGGCGAGGCGCCGTGGCGGACGCTCTACCTCCACGGCCTGGTCCGCGACGCGCAAGGCCAGAAGATGTCCAAGTCCAAGGGCAATACCGTCGATCCGCTCGGCCTGATCGACAAATATGGCGCCGACGCACTGCGCTTCACACTGGCGGCGATGGAAAGCCAGGGCCGCGACATCAAGCTCGATGAGAAGCGCGTCGAGGGGTACCGCAACTTCGCGACCAAGCTGTGGAATGCGGCCCGCTTCCTGCAGATGAACGGTGTCGGCGCGAGCGACAGCATCGCCGCGCCCGACGCGGAGCTGCCCGTCAACCGCTGGATCATCGGCGAGGTGATCGAGACGCTGGCGAAACTCGATCGTGCCTTCGGCGAGCTGCGCTACGACGAAATGGCCGACGCCATTTATCACTTCGTCTGGGGCACCTTCTGCGACTGGTATGTCGAGCTGGTGAAAGGAGCGTTCGACGAGGAGACGAAGAGCGTCGCCGCCTGGGCTTTCGACCAGATCCTCGTGATGCTGCATCCTTTGATGCCGTTCATCACTGAGGAGCTGTGGCATGCGATGGGTGAGCGGCCGTATGACCTGATCGTGGCGAAGTGGCCCGAGCCGCAGGCGCAGGTCGACATCTATTCACGAAACGAGATCGCATGGCTGATCGACTTCGTGTCGGAAGTGCGAACGATGCGGGTGGAGCTCAACGTGCCCTGGAGCGCGACCCTCGAACCGATCGCCATTGGAGGTTCGGTCGACCAGCTCAACGGCCAGACTGCCACGCTTGCGCGTCTCGCCAAACTCGGGCCCGCGCGGACTACCGATACGCCGCCGCCGGGCTCCGCCCAGATCGTCGTGCATGGCCAAACCTATGCCTTCCCGCTCGCCGAGCATATCGACCTCGACGCCGAGAAAACGCGTCTGTCCAAGGCCGCTGCGGCCGCCGAGAAGGAACGCGATTCGCTGCAATCGAGATTGGACAATCCGAACTTCACGGAGCGCGCCAAGCCCGAGGCGGTGGAGAAAGCGCGTTTCGATAACGAAGCTAAGTCCGCTGAGGCGGAACGGCTTCGCGCTGCGTTGGAGCGGCTGGGGTAATTCGTCATCCCGGCCTTGAGCCGGGATCCGCCTTCCTTCGGAACGCGGACAAGAACACGCAGATGCCGGATCAAGCTCTGGCATGACGAGGAGAGCGCATGGCAGACGCGGGAACGGCAAGACGGGGCGACCTGACTCAGGGCAGCATCGGACCGACCCTGCTCAAATTCGCTCTGCCGACGCTCGCCAGCTCCATCCTCCAGTCGCTGAACGGCACCGTCAATGCGATCTGGGTCGGCCGCTTTCTCGGCGAAGGCGCGCTTGCCGCCACGTCGAACGCGAACATGGTCATGTTCCTTCTGACGGCCTTCGTCTTCGGTTTCGGAATGGCCACCACGATCCTGATCGGCCAGGCCTGGGGCCGCAAGGACGTGGACGGCGCCCGACGCGTGTTCGGCACGGGGGCAGGTGCATTCCTTCTGGCCACCATAGCAATCGCGACCGCCGGCTATTTTCTCGTCGAATCTATCCTCAAGCTGCTGGGCACGCCCGGCGATGCCGCTCCGCTCGCACTCGCCTATCTTCGAGTGATCTTCCTCGCCATGCCGGCGCTATTGCTCCTCACGCTGCTGATGATGGCCTTGCGCGGCGCCGGCGACAGCCTGACCCCGCTCTGGTTCATGATCGTCGCGGTCGCGCTCGACAGCGCATTGAACCCGGTGTTCATCCTCGGGCTCGGCCCGGCGCCGCGGCTCGGGATCGCCGGATCGGCGACCGCGACCTTGATTGCCAATTACACCGCGCTCCTCGGCCTCATTGCCTACGTTTACGTCAAGGATCTCCCGCTACGCCTACGCGGCCGCGAGCTCAGCTACTTGCTGCCGGACAAGGCAATCCTGAGGACGATGTTCATCAAGGGTCTGCCGATGGGCATCCAGATGATCGTCATTTCGCTGTCCGCGCTCACGCTGGTCGGTCTGATCAACCGCGAGGGCGTCGATACCACGGCCGCCTTCGGAGTCGCGCTGCAGCTGTGGACCTATGTCCAGATGCCGGCGATGGCGCTTGGGGCGGCGGTTAGCGCGATGGTCGCGCAGAACATCGGGGCCGGTAAGTGGGAACGCGTCAATGCGATCACACGTGTAGGAGTCGTCCAAGCGGTGCTGATCACCGGCGGCCTGATCGTCCTATTGACGATCGCCGATCGTGCTGTGCTCGCTTTGTTCATGGGCGGCGACAGCCCGGCCCTGCCGATCGCGCAGCACATCCATCTGGTCGCGACCTGGAACTTCCTGCTGTTCGGAGTGATGATGGTGCTGTTCGCGACCGTCCGGGCCAACGGCGCGGTCTGGGCGCCGCTGATCATCCTCGCCATCGGCCTCGTGCCCGTTCGCTTCGGCTATATCTACGCGACTTATGACTGGCTCGGCGCCGACGCCATCTGGACCAGCTTCCCGGTCACCTCGTTCCTCAATCTCCTTCTCGCCGCTGGCTATTATCTTTTCGGCGGTTGGAGGAAGGCGCGCATGACCATCGACCAGCTTCCGAGCGAAGACGAGTGCATCGAGGAGGCCGAGGCCACCCGCGAGCCAGGCGGAGCCCTAAATCCCGCGGGGTGACGGCTAGCCTTCGTCATCCCCGCGAATGCGGGGACCCAGCAATAGAGAGAAGAAAAACTAGGTTCCCGCTTTCGCGGGAATGACGATAGAGGGGCGCAGATGACTGCTTCCTTCCCCTATCTGCGCATGCGCCGTGGCCGTTCCGCGCCCGTGGATGCGCGCGATGCTCGCCGAGCACCGGCTGCACCCGAGCGACTTCATCTGGCCTCTGTTCGTCTGCGAAGGTTCGGATTGCGAAGAGCCGATCGGCTCGCTTCCCGGAGTGAGCCGCTGGAGCGTCGACCGGCTCGCCGGCCGAAGTCCGCCTCGCGGCCGAGCTCGGCATTCCGTGCGTCGCGCTCTTCCCGAACACTCCGGAAGAGCTTCGCACCGAAGATGCGCGCGAGGCGCTCAACCCCGACAATCTCATCTGCCGCGCGGTCAAGGCGATCAAGGATGCGGTGCCGGAGGTCGGCGTGCTCACCGACGTCGCGCTCGATCCCTATACGGCCCACGGCCATGACGGGCTGGTCGACGCGGCGGGCAACGTCGTCAACGACGATACGGTGAAGCTCCTCGTCGATCAGGCGCTCGTTCAGGCCGAGGCCGGGGCCGACATCGTCGCTCCGTCCGACATGATGGACGGCCGCGTCGCCGCGATCCGCGCAGGCGCTCGAGGAGCGCCGGGCATCAGAATGTCGCGATCATGGCCTATGCCGCGAAATATGCGTCGGCTTTCTACGGCCCGTTCCGCGAGGCCGTCGGCTCGCTCGGGCGCCTGAAGGGCGACAAGCGCGGTTATCAGATGGACCCGGCGAACATCGAGGAAGCGCTGCGCGAGGTCGAGCTCGACCTCGCCGAGGGCGCGGACATGGTGATGGTCAAGCCCGGCCTGCCCGTATCTCGACGTCATCGCACGGGTGAAGGACGCGTTCGGCGTTCCGACCTTCGCCTATCAGGTGTCGGGCGAGTATGCGATGATCGAGGCCGCGGCCGCCGCCGGCGCGGGAGACCGCGATGCCCTGATCCTGGAGACGCTGCTGGCGTTCAAGCGGGCGGGGGCGACCGGCGTGCTCACCTATCATGCGCTCGACGCGGCACGGCTGATCGCGGGCTGATGATCGACGAGCTGAGGGAGAGGATCGAGCGGTTGCGCGCTGCGGCCGCGCCGCTCGAGCCGGACGGCGCGCCAGCGGCGGGAGCTCGGCGAACGCAGGCGCTCGACCATGCCCTCGCCTATCGGGACCAGGTCGAAGAGGCGCCGAGCAACCGCCCCTGGTCCGAAGTCTTCAGCCAGCGACTGGAGCCCGAATTCCTCGAGGAGGGCCGCGATCCGGCGGCGGTGCTCGATTATGTCGGCGCGTGCATCGACAGCCCGGGCTTCGCGACGACGTCGCCGCGCTTCATGGCCTATATCCCGGGCGGCGGCCTGTTCCATTCGGCGCTTGGCGACCTGCTCGCGGCCGCATCGAACAAATATTCCGGCTTTGCCTCGGCGAGCCCCGGGCGCGGTGCGCATCGAGAATGCCTGCGCATCGTGGCTGGCGAGCGTCATCGGCTATCCCGAGGACGTCCGCGGGAACGCTGACCTCGGGCGGAAGCATCGCCAACCTGACCGCGATCGTCGCCGCTCGCGAAGCGCGCGATCCGGATGGCGGCGGCGCCGTCTACGTGACCCGGTTCGCCCATTATTGCATCGACAAGGCGCTGCACATCGCCGGGCGAGGGCGGTCGCCCAAGCGACTGATCGCGACCGACGACGCTTATCGGATGTAGCGCCGAGGCTCTGGAGCAGGCGCTCGAGGAAGACCGCCGCAACGGCATTCGTCCGTGGCTGGTCGTCGCCTCGGCCGGCACGGTCGACACCGGCGCGATCGATCCGCTGCCGGAGATCGCCGATCTTTGCCGCCGCTACGGCGCCTGGTTCCACGTCGACGGCGCCTATGGAGGGCTGTTCGCCTTGTGCGACGAGGGCCGCGAATTGCTCCGCGGAATCGAGCAGGCCGACAGCGTCGCGCTCGATCCGCACAAGACCCTGTTCCTGCCCTATGGCACCGGCGCCGCTCTGGTCCGCGACGGCAGGCTGCTGCAGGACGCCTTCAGCGCGAGCGCCGAATACATCCGACCGCTCGGCGAGTCCGAGGTCGGGCCCATCGCCCGCCGACCTCTCGCCCGAGCTGACGCGCCACTTCCGCGCGCTCCGCCTGTGGCTGCCGCTGCAGATTGCCGGCGTCGCCGCCTTCCGCGCCGCCCAGTCGGAAAAGCTCGCGCTCGCGCGCTACTTCCACGCTCGCCTTTCCGAGCTCGAAGGCTGGGATCCTGGCCCGCCGCCGGACCTGTCCGTCGTCGCCTTCCGCTACCTTCCGACAAGCGGCGATGCCGACGCATTCAACGAGCGACTGATCCGTCACGTCCAGCAGGAAGGGCGGGTGATGCTGAGCGGAACGCGGATCGACGGCAGCTTCCGTCTGCGCTGCGCCATCCTCTGCTTCCGCACCCACCTCGAGCATGTCGACGATGCCGTCGATGCGCTGGTTCGCGGAGTGGAGGCGCTTCGTGGCTGAGGTGGTCGCTGAGACGGACCGTCTCCGCCTGCGCACTTGGGACGAGGAGGACGAGTTCCGCTTCTATCAGGTGATGAACACGCCGGCGGTGATGCGCTGGCTTGGCGGAGTTCAGCCTCCTGAAATTTGGAGCGCCGGCTACCAGCGCTTGCGTACCTACGAGCGCGACCTCGGCCTCACCTTTTGGATCCTCGAGCGAACGTCGGACGACGCCGTTCTCGGTTTTTGTGGCCTGAAGCGGGCCAACGCGCCGGGCGGGGACTCAATCCTGGGAGAGATCGAGATTGGTTGGCGCCTGCGCGAGGACGTCTGGGGGCAGGGCTATGCCAAGGAGGCGGCGATCGCCTCGCTCGATCTGGCGTTCAACCGCTTCGCGGCGTCGCTCGTCGTCGCGATCACATCCCGTCAAAACTTGCCAAGCCAGGGTCTCATGATCCGGCTCGGAATGGTGCCGCGACCCGATCTCGATTTTGTCGACGAGCGTTTCCCGGCAGGCAGTGATGTCAATCCGCAGGTCGTGTACCAGATCGATGCTTCAAACTGGCCTGCGGCAAGGAGCGCGGCGCTCTCTTAAAGTCCCAGCCGCTGCTGGAGCGCCTTGATCCGGTTCGCCTGACGCTGGTCCAGCTCGGCGACCTCGGCGCCAGCCCTCTGGATCGCGGCGAGATCGCTTGGTGCGAGGCCGCCTTGCGATTGCAGCATTGTGGAGCCGAGTTCGTCAATGTCCCCCATGGCGCTGGCGGTCGTGTCGCGCGCCGCAACGGCCTGCGATAGCGCTTCTTGCGCGGCGACCCAGCTATCGCTCTGCGGCCCTCCCGCCCCGGCGGCGAGGCTCTCGGCCCGGCTGGCGATGGGCTCGAAGGCAGCGTTTCCGCTCCGGGCCCGCTCGAGAAGCTCGGCCAAGCGGCTCGCGAGAGCGGGCGCAACTGGTCGGTCATTGACGGGGCGGACAATTGGCACCCGCGGATCGATCCCTTCGGCCGGGCGCGTCTGGAGCGACGGGAAGGGGCCCCCGGTTGGGGCGCAGGCGGCCAGGACCGCGAGCAGGGGCAGAGTGAAAAGAAAGTCGATGCGCATCGCGTTCGAGCTGTAAAACGGGCTCGCGGAAGTCGCAAACCGCGGGCGGGTTGCGTGATCTTCAAACCGCCCCTATGTCGCGCCCTCCTGCTCGCTGGAGCATGCGCGCCCGTAGCTCAGCTGGATAGAGCACCAGACTACGAATCTGGGGGTCAGAGGTTCGAATCCTTTCGGGCGCGCCATTCACGCGCGCTCCATTCAGGTGGGTCGCTGTGCGATTGTGGCCGTGAAGGCGATCGTCGTCGTCCAATAGGTTGGATCGCGATAGAGTCGGTAGAACTCCTCAAGCGTCGCCTCGGATATCCCGCCTTCGTTGCGCAACCTATCGGCGACCTCGCGGATGCTGGAATCCCACCACTGAGCGAAGGCCGAGCCGCCATTGTAGAGGATGGCGTGTCCTTCCGAGCTGATGTTGCTCAAACCCTCGGTCTGTACCCACCGGGGGATCTTGCGGCCGACATAATAGTCGATCTGGTGGGTGACGGCCCATTGAAGGAACTGTTCCCAGAATTGCTTTTGCGAAGGCGGTTCGACCGTCCAAGTGGGATAGAAATCGGGTTCCTGGACGAACAGCCAACCGCCGGGCTTCAGCCAGCGCGCCATCCGGGTTACGACCTCGCGGCGTTCGGGCAGATGATGCAGCAGGGCGCGGATCGCGACCAAGTCGAACGGCGCCTCGGGAGGGTCGTCGTGCACCACGTCGAATTGCCGAACCTCGAGGTTGGTGCTTTCAACCCCTTCCATAAGGTCCGTTCGGATATCGCTGGCGATGACATGGCCGGTCGGCCCGACCCGCTCTGCAAGCCATTGAGAAAGCGAGCCATTCCCAGCGCCAATCTCGAGGCAATGCCAGCCCGTGGTCACGCCCGTCATCAGCAAATGAAAGCGGCTCGACGGATCGAGCAGATCCGACATCAACCGCAACCGGTCGCTTTCGCCCTTGAGGTCGTGCTGCCAAACGTACTCAGCCATGGCTTGCGCATATCAGTCATTGCGGACTGGCGCAGCCGATCGACCCACGCACTAGCCGCTTCGCGCTATCGAGGACGCGAAGAGCTGGGTTTTGGATTTACGCGGTGAGAGCGGATGTAGTGGAAGTGGCGGTAGCGGTGGAGGTGGGGGCGCCGGCTCGGGCAGCGAAGTCTTCAGCAAGTTTGGCGTGCCAGGCTCTGGCGACTTCGGTGACCGCGCGCCGTGCGGCCATCCGTTCCTCGACCGCGCGCCGGCGATAATAACGCTCGTTCAACTCCACCAGTCCACTCCACCCAAGAACCTTCGGACCATCGGGCGTGACTGGCTAACGGATGGTTAATATCCACAGACCTGTGGACAAAATTCCGTAGAAGTTTGTGCTTGGGAGGAAAGTTGTCCCGCTGTGGAACAGTAAGTTGCCCCGAAGTGACACTCTCCCCTTTTCTCGGTTCATCTTTGAAACCTTAGGAGTCACAAGCCGTTGGACGTCGAAATGGTATCAAAGGATGACACCATGTTGAGTTCGACTGAACCCCGCCGCATTCCGTTCAACCCGAGCGCGCGCGGCTATCATGCGGTCTATCACGACGGGGAGGTCAACCATTGCCCCGGCTGTGGCCGCACGCATTGGCTGATCGGCCGCCTGTCGGCCGAATGCGCATTCTGCTCGACCGCGCTTCCGCTGAGGGAGGCGTATAATCAGGGACCAGCGGCGGCCCCGGTGTTTTGGACGTCGCGTCCGGACTACGCCGAGCTAAACGCCGCGTAATCGCTGAAGAAATGCTTTAAGCGCACCGCGCGCGGGCGTATATTCGCGCGGATGAAGACGTTCGTTTCACTCGCCGTGTTGCTCGCGAGCTCGCCGGCTTTTGCCGGAGCCTCCAATTTCCTGCTGGTGAACGGCACCGGCTCGGCCGTGTCGGAGCTGTCGATCCGACGCGCCGGAACGAATGATTGGAAACCGCTCGGCAACGCCCCGGCGCCGGGTGCGCGGGGCAATGTGACGTTCAACGACCCGGACTGCGCCTTCGACATACGCGCGACCGTGACTGGCAGCGGTCAGTTGACCTGGGCCGGAATCAATCTGTGCGACGTGAAGTCCGTGGTCCTAAATCACGACGCGTCGGCAGGCGCGTGGGTCGATTACGACCAGTAGCTGAACGCCGCCGCACCAAAGCCGCGTGAGGACCGACCGGCACTGCCGCGGGTACCGGCGCGCGGACCGAATCGAGCAGCTTGGCACCGGCGATGAACACGACGCCCGTGCAGGCGATAGCCAACAGCCAGCCGCTCCAACCCGGATACATTTGAAGATAATGGCGGCCGCGTTCGACGGCTCCGACGGCGATGGCGTAAGTCACCAGCCAAGCCTCGAGACGAGTCTTGATTACGAACAGGCGGCCGATGCGCTTCAACATTGCCATTGGTTAAGCAAACGTCGCGCCAATGGCGCGGTTCCGCCATTTTTGAGTTAGCGGAAATGGTAAAGTGTCAATTAACCTTACACCAGCTCGGCCAGATCGAGTGCCTCAAGCAGGGCGGCGCGCGCAGCTTCGATATCGCTGATGAGGGTAGGGCTTTGCAGCTCCTCGTGATGGATCTGCTCGGGCCAGTGGCGGCGGACGACATCGGCGACCCAATCGAGCCTCGCGTCATCGACCATGAATCGAGGATCGATCGTCGTTGGATCTGCAACGACGCGCAGGCGCAGGCATGCGGGGCCGCCGCCGTTCGCCATCGATTGTCGCAAATCGACCACCTCGACCCGGCGGATGGGGCCATTGCCGGCCACATGTTGCTCGATCCAGCGCCACACAGTCGCGGTTTCGCGCGCCTCAGTGGGTACCAGCAGTATCGGCTGGCCGTCAGGCGGAGTTACGAGTTGCGCATTGAACAAATAGGAGCGGATGACGTCCGCCAGCGGCACGTCGGCGGCCGAGACCTCGACATATTCGAAGCCGGGCACGAGCCCCTGGCATGCATCAAGTATCGCCTGCTTGTCAGCGAACGCATGTTCGTGGGCGAACAGCACGCGCTCGTTCGCGACCGCGACAACGTCATTGTGGAAGGCACCCGCGGCGATCGCCTGTTCGGATTGCTGCACAAAGATCGCCCGTTCGGGGTCTAGGCCGTGCAGTCGTGCGATAGCTTTCGACGCTTCGACATGCTGCCGCGCCGGGAAGGCGCCGCCCGACACGCCGTAGACGAAGATCTCCACCCCGGCCTCGCCGTGCGCCGAGGTGAGCCGCATATGATTGGCAGCGCCTTCGTCGCCGAAGGCCGGCGGAATGGGGTCGTGCACCACAAAATGCGCCGCATTCCCGAAAGCGACGCGGAGCTGGGCGAGAGTCGCCGGCCACTCATGGCTGCGATGCGGCATGGTCTTAAGGTTTGCGACGGTGAGATGGCATTTGCCGTCACTCGAATCCGGCGCGGGCGAGACCGTGGCTGCGTTGGCCGCCCACATCGCCGAAGCGGACAAAGCATTGGCAGCGAGCACCGCGTCCGATTGTTCGATGTCCGTCCCGAGCGTGGCGAGCCACCGGCGGTCGGGCCGCGGGTGCGGGAGGAAAATCCCTTGAGAAAGCCCCAGCGCGAGGTTTGCCCGCATCTTATCCAGGCCCTGGAGCGCCGCCGCGCGTGGCTGCGACACATGGCCTGCATTGCGCGTCGATGCGAGATTGCCGAGGCTCAGCCCCGCATAATTGTGGCTCGGTCCGACGACTCCGTCGAAGTTGATCTCTACCAGCGCCATTACTTGCTGACGGCGATCACCTTGTCGCCGACCTTGATATCGAGCAGCTCGGCCGCGTCTTTGTCGATCGCGATGCCCTTCTTCGGCATCCGCTTGATGTTGCCGCAGCAGGCGCGGAAGTCTTTCAATCGCCCTGCGGCCAGCAGCACCTTTGTTCGTCCGCCTTCCCCGATTTCGCAAACCGTCTCTTCACTTGATTCGCGAATGGTCCGGATCTGGTCCGTCTGCGCCGTCACCGTCGGTCCGCCATCGAAGATGTCGAGATAGCGATCGTAGCTGAAGCCTTCGTTCTCGAGCATTCGTAGGGCCGCCCGTCCGCTCGGGTGGGGTTGGCCGATCACGGCCTTTGCGGCGTCGGAAAGAAGGGCAATGTAAATGGGCGTTCGCGGCATCAGGTCGGCAATGAACTTCGTGCCGTGGACCGCATTAAATTCGTCGGCCTCGGGAAAGCTCATGTCGAAGAACTGACCTGCGAGCGCATCCCAGAAAGGCGCGTTGCCGGCTTCGTCCATCACCCCGCGGAGCTCGGCGAGCGTCCGATCGCCGAAGCGCTTCCGATGCAGCCGCATGAATAAGTAGCGGCTGCGAGCGAGCAGCGAGCCCAATCCGCCCGCGCGGTGATTGGGATGGAGGAACAGGCCACCGACCTCCGAAGCGCCTTCGAGGTCGGTCGTCAGGGTCAACAGCTGATTGCGGAAATTCTTGCCGAGCTCGGGGCTCGACTGCGTGAGCGTGCTCAGATGGTAGCTGTAGAAGGGCTGGGCGCATCCGACCTGCCCGAAGATCTGGCACGTGCCGCCGATGGCCCGGCGCTTCGGGTCTTCGAGGACGAACATGTAGAGGTCGCCCCCTTGCGAGTCCTCCTTCCGCGCGAAGCTCTTTTCGGACTTGGCGAGCTTGGCGACCAGAGTTGCGCGGTCCGGGGGAAGGTTGGTGAAGCCGCCGCCAGTCAACTTCGCCATCTTGTATATGGCGGCAAAATCGTCGGAACGGGCAGGCCGAACGCGGAAGCTCATGCGGCCTCCCGGATCAAACGCAAAATCGTCAGTGCGGACAATGCGGCGCGCTCGGCCAAGCTGTCGACGATCAGAAATTCCTCCATGCTGTGGATCTTGCCGCCCCGCACGCCCATGGTGTCGACCACTGGCACGCCGCAAGCGGCAATGTTGTTGCCGTCGCACACGCCCCCGGAGGGTTGCCAGCCGATGCTTTGACCAAGGTCGGCGCCCGCCTGCTTGACGAGATTGAAGAGCGCTTCGGCCTCGGGCGTTAGCGGTTTGGGCGGGCGGCCGAAGACGCCGGTGAGGTCGATCTTCACATCGCGCTCGGCAGCGACGGCCGCGACCAAAGTTTCGATTTCACGGCGAGTTTCCGCTTCAATCTCCGGCGTCCGCGGCCGCACGTTCACGCGAAGGATTGCAAGGTCCGGAACCACGTTGCTTGGCGAACCGCCATCGATGCGCGATGGATTGACGGTCAGCCCCTCGCGCTTCAGGCGATCGAGCCTCAGCGCGAGATCGGCGGCCGCGAGCAGGGCATTGCGGCCGTCCTCGGGATTGCGGCCGGCATGGGCCGATCGGCCGTGAACGACGATGCTGAAATTGCCGCTGCCGGGGCGCGCGCCAGCAAGAGTTCCATCGGGCAATGCCGCGGGTTCGTAGGTCAGCGCCGCGCGCTTGCCCCGAGCCGAACGCGCGAGCAGCGCGGCCGACGCTGGCGAACCGACTTCTTCGTCGCTGTTGATGACGACCTCATATCCGAGCCGGTCGGCGAAGGGACTTTGTTCGACCGCCTTCAACGCCGCTAGCACGACGGCAATCCCGCCCTTCATGTCGGCGACGCCAGGTCCGTTGAGCACGCCGTCCTCGAGCCAGCGCGTCTCCTGAAACGCGTGGTCCAGCCCGAAAACCGTGTCCATGTGGCCTGTGAAAAGCATCTGAACGGGAGCGGTGGGACGGACCGTCAGATGCAGGTGCCTTCCATGTTGAACTTTCATGGTCTTTCCTGCGGAGTCGATCGTCTCGACGGCGTCCGGCTGATCGAGTCGCAAGACCCCAGGGAGTCCGGCAAATGCGTCGGCAAGCAGGTCCGCCATCCGCTCGAGGCCCGCGAGATTGCGCGAACCGCTGTTGACCGCCGACCAGGCGAGCACCTGATCGAGCATCGGCTCGGCTCCGGCCAGTTCGACGGCCTTTAGTTCCGTGGTCGACAATTCCCCCATTGCAGCGGCTCCTAGCCGCGCGGCAAGAGGAACGCCACACCGCTACTGACTAACGACGACGGCTTCTCGACCAAGGGTCTGGGCGAGGCGCAGCAAGCGCCGCTCGACCGCATCGCCGACCAATGCTTCTTCGCCTCGGCGGACGTTCAGCTGGATCGCACCGTTCCGGGTATCGAGGCTCGTTCGTTTCAGCACCGAAGCGACTCCTCCCGAGAGCCGCTGACCAAGCCGCATTGCGAGCCCCCAGCAGTGGGCTCGCATCAACTGCTCCTCCTTGCACAGCTGCATCAGCCGCGGGTCCGACAGCCGCTCGCGGCCGAAGCTCGATGAAAGGGCCTGGGCCATAACCACGCGCTCGGCGGGCCTGACCGCCACCCAATTGCCGTGCAGCGCCATCTCGATTGCGCGGTCGGCGCGAAAGCCGGCGTTCGCCTGCCAGGCGACATCCGCGAGAAGGCAGGACGCAAGTCGCAATCGCTGCATCGCCGGGGCATCATCGAACAAGGGCGCGATCCAGGAGTCGAGGAGGTCGCCGTGCTGGCCGAAACGATGCTCGCCTCCTCCGGCGTCGCGTGCTTCCTCGGTCAGCGGGTCCAGCCGCCGAACGCTCGGCTTCAGCTTCGAATAAAGCAGGCCCTCACGAATTCCATAGGTCGAGACGACCATTTCAGAAGGCTCCAACTCTTCCACCAGCAATTCCAACAACATGACGGCGGCCGGAGACGTCGCCAGTCGAGGGGGTGCCGCAGCAGCCGACAGGCGCGGGTCCAGCGCCTTCAGTAGCTTCCGCAGTTCGCGCGCCCGGCCGGGCTTCATCCGATATTGGTGTGTGATCGGCAGAGGAAAATCCGTCGCGAGCATGTCGATTCGGGCGAGCGCGCGCCAAGAGCCGCCGACCATGTAGAAGGCGCGCCCGCGACCGCGATCGCGCAGACCCGATGCCTTCAACGCTGCCTTCAGTTGCTTGCGGACCGCTCGCTCGCCGCTCGGGCTCGGCTGAATGCGAAGCACTCCGAGGGGAAGCGAGATGCCGGGCAGATCGGCGCCGTTGCCGACTTGGACCAGTTCGAGACTGCCTCCGCCGAGGTCGCCGACAAGGCCTTGCGCTTCGGGGATTCCGGACAGCACGCCCTGTCCAGCAAGGTAAGCCTCATCCTTGGCGCTGAGAACTTCGCATTCCAGGCCGATTCGCTCGACCTCACGGACGAACTCGGCACCGTCCTCGGCGTCGCGGATCGCGGCGGTGGCGACGACCTGCGTCTGCCTCACCTTCATATGGTCGATGAGCAGGCGAAAACGGCGCAGCGCAATCAACGCTTTTTCGCGCGCTTCTTCCGGCAGCGGTCCGTACCGGTCCACGCCCGAGCCGAGACCGGCGAGCACTTTCTCGTTGAAGATGGGGGTCGGGATTCGCGGCGGGCCGGCATAGACGACGAGCCGCACCGAGTTCGACCCGATGTCGATGATGGCCGCAGGTTCTGCCGTCGTCACTCTTGCGGGCTACCGTCCCCGGTGGAAGCGCAGCTTCGGAACTCTCCGACCCTTCTTTAATGCCTGCCCGCGACCCGACAAGCTCGGGTTGGACATGAAATAGTCGTGGAGGTTGAACTCCTGCCCGGCTTTCGGCCGCAGTCGAGCGTAGGTGCCGTCCGAGTTGAGCCGCCAACTCTGCTCGTTGTCGATGAGGTTTGCGACCATCACCTGATCGATCAGCTGCGCGTGTACGGTCGGGTTCTCGATCGGCAGCATATATTCGATCCGCCGGTCGAAGTTGCGCGGCATCCAGTCGGCTGAGCTGATGTAAACCTTGGCGTCGGGGTGTGGCAGCTCGTGTCCGTTGGCGAAGCACCAGAGCCGTGCGTGCTCGAGGAATCGGCCGACGATCGATTTCACATAGATGTTCTCGGACAGGCCGGGCACGCCAGGTCTGAGGCAGCAGATGCCGCGGATGACCAGGTCGATCTGAACCCCAGCGGCGCTGGCCTCGTACAGCTTCTCGATCATGTCTGGATCAACCAGCGAGTTCATCTTCGCCCAGATCCCGGCGGGCTTCCCGGCGCGCGCTGCCGCGATTTCCGAGTCGACAAGTTTGATCAGATCATTGCGCAGGTTTGCCGGCGACAGCACCAGCTGCTTCAAGTTCCGTGGTTCGAGGTAGCCGGTGATGTAGTTGAACAGCTTTGCGGCATCGCGGCCGAGCTTGGCGTCCGCGGTGAAATAGCTGAGGTCCGTGTAGATCCGCGCGGTCACCGGATGATAATTGCCAGTGCCGAAGTGGCAGTAAGTGCGGTAGCCCTTCTCCTCGCGTCTCACGACCATCGAGACCTTGGCGTGAGTCTTCCAGTCGATGAAGCCATAGACGACCTGCACGCCCGCCCGCTCGAGCGCATTGGCCCACATGAGGTTCTGTTCTTCGTCGAAGCGGGCCTTTAGCTCGATGACGGCGGTGACGGATTTGCCGGCTTCGGCGGCATCGATCAGCGCCCTGATGATCGCCGACTGCTTACCGGCACGATAGAGCGTCTGCTTGATTGCAATGACCTCGGGATCGGCGGCAGCCTGTTGGATGAATTCGACGACCACCTCGAAGCTTTCATAGGGGTGGTGGACGAGAATGTCCTTTTCGCTGATCGCGGCGAAGCAGTCGCCGCCATGCTCCCGGATGCGTTCGGGGAAGCGTGGATTGAACGGCGGGAATTTGAGGTCCGGCCGGTCTTCTTCGACCAGCTGCGACAAATCGGCCATGCCGAGGAAGCCACGCGTTTCCGATGTGATCGCATTCTGAGCGCCGAGGCCCTCCTGGACGATATGCACCAGGCTTTCCGGCATTCCCGGCTCGAGCTCGAGGCGCACGACGCGACCACGCCGGCGGCGCTTGATCGCGGTTCGGAAGTAGCGAACGAGGTCCTCAGCCTCTTCCTCGACTTCGATGTCGCTGTCGCGGATGATTTGAAAAGCGCCGCCGCGAAGCAGCTGGTATTTTGGGAAGAGATAATCTGTCTTGCGGCGGACGAGTGTCTCGAGTGCGATATAACGCGGGATTGCTCCAGGTATGCGGAAGAAGCGGGGCAAGCTTGCCGGCGCCATGATCAGCTCACGAACGCTGATCTTGCCCTTCTTCAGCTCGAAAATCAGGCTGAGGCCCTTGTTGGGGATGAACGGGAACGGATGTGCCGGATCGATGGCCTGCGGGGTCAGGACCGGAAAGATCTGCTCGCGGAAATGCTGGTCGAGCCAAGCCTCCGCGGCATCGTCGAGCGGCTCGTCGCCCACGATGTGCATGCCAGCCTGACCAAGCAGCTCTTGCAGCTCGCGCCGCACGTCATGCTGGCTGGTGACCAGACGATCGGCGTGGACCATGATTTCGGTCAATTGCTGCGTCGGAGTCAGCCCATCCGCCGAAAAGTCCTCGACGCCGAGTGCCTGATGCGCCTTGAGCCCCGCGACCCGGACCATGAAAAATTCGTCGAGATTGTTGGCCGAGATGGACAGGAAGCGGACCCGCTCGAGCAACGGGTGGTTGGGGTTACAGGCTTCCTCGAGGACTCGGCGATTGAACGCGAGCCAGCTCAATTCGCGGTTGAAATAGCGTGCTTCCGGTTGCGCAACTTCGACGGGAAGGGCCGTGGCCGGCGCCGGCGGTTCGCTGACGTCTTCCATTAGCTCCCCACGAAGAGCAAGGATGCGGGCTTTGGGTGCCAAGGCATGTCGCAGAACTGAAACAGAGGCATGTTACAGTGATGTGACGAAAATTGGTATGAGGCTGGATCGTTCAACAATCGGGAGGGTCAACGCGTGGCCAAGGACAAGAAGAAAAAGAAGGACAAAAAGACCAAGGTCACGGCGGGCGGGACCGCCGGAAAGGCGGTGAAGCGGCTCAAGACGCTCAGCCAAAATCCATTCATTGCCGACATCGTTGCGTCCGCCTTGGTTGGAGCGGCGGCTGCGCTCAAGGACTCGAAGAAAGCAAGTCGGCTCGCGGCCGCGGCTGGCGACGAGCTTGAGAAGATGTCGCGCAAGAGCGTCCAGCGTGGCGAGGCGCTGTGGGACATGGCGCTCGACATCGGTCGGCGGAGCTTGGAAGCGCTTTCGGGCGAGGATGCGCCGAAGCGGGCGAAATCCAAGCCAACCGCCAAGGCGAGTCCCGCGAAGCGACGGGCCCCGCGCAAGAACAGCCGTTGACATATCCACAGCACCGCAACCAAACATATCCATCATCACATAGGTAGCGCTCACATGACTCCGAGTTGGCCTGCTGCTCTGATCGTCGAAGACCAGCCATTCATCGGCATGGTTGCCTCCGACATCCTCCGTGAATCCGGATTTCAAACATTCCACGCCTGTGATGCGCAGAATGCGCGGCAAGTGCTCGACGAGCATCCCGAAATCGAGGTTGTCGTTGCGGAAGCGCAGCTCGCGGGCGGAGACGGGCTCGAATTCGCGCGTCGCCTGTCGCGGGAGCGTCCCGGCGTTCAGCTGGTGGTGACCGCGGCTGGCGAGGAGCTGAGCGCGACTGACCTCCCGCAAGGCGCGCGCGTCCTGCGCAAGCCTTATGCCAGTGGCGAACTCCGGACTCTGGTTGCGGCGAGGAGCCTCCTTCAGGACGCTTAAAGCAACGGCTTAAGCTGATTGTAGGCGTGCGACCGAACTGGACGATGGAGTTCGAAGACGGGACGTCCTAACGGGCCAGCATGTCGCGACACCCGACCGAGCGCCTCTATCTCGAAGACCTTAGTGTCGGACAGCGTTTCGAAAGCGCGCCGCACCTGCTCGATGCGGACCAGATCAAGAAGTTCGCTCGCGATTTCGATCCGCAGCCTTTCCACCTTAGTGAGGAGGCAGCGGCCGATTTAATTTTCGGCGGCCTGGCGGCAAGCGGCTGGCACACGGCGGCGCTCACGATGCGCATGCTGGTCGAAAGCGTTCCTTTGGCGGACGGCCTTATCGGAGCGGAGCTTCAGCTCAGCTGGCCGAAGCCGACTCGGCCGGGAATGGCGCTTCGAGTCTTCAGCGAGATTGTCGACATCGCGCCCTCCCGGTCGAAGCCGCATATGGCGATCGTCACCATGCGCAATGAAACCCGCGACCAGGACGGGAACGTGCTGCAGATTTTCACGGTGAAGATGCCCGTCTTCAAGCGATCGAAAGGCTAGAGATGGTCCGCAAATTCGCTCAAAAGCTGGCGGTATAGATCACGCTTGAAGGGGACGATGAGCTCGGGAAGCTCCCGCGGCTCGATCCATTTCCAGTCGCGGAATTCCGGTTTGTCGGTCGCGATGTTCACATCCGCGTCGGTTCCGAGGAAACGGGCGAGATACCAATCCTGGTCCTGACCCAGCCATTTGCCGCCCCAGAGCTTGCCGCGAAGCTCCTCCGGCAGATCATATTTCAGTCGCTCCGGAGTTGTCAGTGACGCGCTCGACCAGGCGCGGCGGAATTCCTGTCTCTTCCTCGAGTTCGCGAAGCGCGCACGCCCACGGCTCTTCGCCCTTGTCGAGGCCGCCCTGCGGCATCTGCCAAGCTTCGTCCGTGTTATCGATCCGTGCTCCGACGAACACTTTGCCGTCCCGATTGAGGAGCATGACGCCGACTCCGCGGCGGTATCTGTCCTTTGTCATCGTCACTCCACGTCATCCCGGCCGCGAGCCGGGATCCGCCTGTTCTTCTAACCTAAGAAAGGAAGGCGGACCCCGGATCAAGTCCGGGGTGACGGACTGAGGTTTGGACCCGGATCAAGCCTGTCCTGAGCTTGTCGAAGGGTCCGGGGTGACGAAACGGTGGCGAAAGGTTGCCCGGAGGCCTAAAGAGAGTGGCAACTCGAAACTCGCGCGTTTGTGAAGGACTTTTTCGTGGCGACAGCCACCCATCTGCTCACCGAGAAAGAAGCCACTGCGCATCCGGCGCAGGAGGCGGTCGTCGTTCGCTTCGCGGGAGATAGCGGCGACGGCATGCAGCTGACCGGCGGGCAGTTCACTCTATCGACGGCCCTCGCCGGCAACGACCTCGCGACCTTCCCTGATTTCCCCGCCGAGATCCGCGCTCCGCAAGGGACGACGTTCGGTGTCTCCGCCTTTCAGATCAACTTCGGATCGACTGCGATCGAAACGGCGGGCGATGAGCCCGATGTGTTGATCGCTATGAACCCGGCGGCGCTGAAGGTGAACGTCGATCAGCTGCGCGAGGGCGGGCTGATCATCGCCGACGAGGGCGAATTCACAGCCCGCAACCTCGCCAAGGCGGGATACGAACAGAACCCGCTCGAGGACGATAGCCTCGCCAAATGGCAGCTCGTCCACTTCAATATCTCGCAGCTCACGCTCGATGCGGTGAAGCCCTTCGGCCTCGGCAACAAGGAGGCGCTGCGCTGCAAGAACATGTGGACGCTGGGTCTGGCGCTGTGGATGTTCGACCGGGATCGCCAGCCGATCGTCGACTGGCTCAAGCAAAAATTCGCCAAGACGCCAGAGCTTGTGGAAGCGAACATTGCCGCTCTGAACGCCGGTCATGCCTATGGCGAGACGACGGAAATGAGTGCGCCGTTCAAGCAGCACCATGTCGCCCCCGCCCCCGCGGAGCCCGGGCTCTATCGCACCGTGACTGGCGCGGAGGCGCTGGCGCTGGGCCTGGTCGCGGGGTGTCAGCTCGCCGGATTGAACATGTTCTTCGGTTCCTACCCGATCACTCCAGCAAGCCCGCTTCTGCATCATCTCGCTCGGTTGAAGGAGTTCGGAATAACCACCTTCCAGGCCGAGGATGAGATGGCGGCGATCTGCGCCGCGATCGGGGCGAGCTATGCCGGTCAGCTTGGGATTACCTCATCGTCGGGACCGGGCATCGCGCTCAAGACGGAAGCGCTGGGGCTCGCCGTCATGACCGAGCTTCCGCTGGTAGTGGTCAATTCACAGCGCGGCGGACCTTCCACCGGCCTTCCGACCAAGACCGAGCAATCGGACCTCTATCAGGCCGTCTACGGACGCAATGCGGATTCCCCGGTGCCGGTGATCGCCGCCCGCTCGCCAGCGGATGCGTTCGACTGCGCCATCGAGGTTTGCCGGATCGCCACTCAATACATGACACCGGTGATTTTGCTGACCGACGGCTATATCGCCAATGCGGCCGAGCCCTGGAAAGTGCCGGACATGAGCGGCTACGCGCCCTTCCCGGTGAAATTTTACGACACGCCGCCGGCAGAAGGGCAGACGGTGATGCCTTATTCGCGCGGCGATAGGCTGGCGCGGCCGTGGATCAAGCCTGGCACGCCTGGGCTCGAGCATCGGATCGGCGGCATCGAAAAGCAGCCCGGCACCGGCAATATCGATTACAGCCCGGCTGCGCACCAGGAGATGACCGACACCCGCTCGGCGAAGGTGCTGGGCGTCGCGAATGGCATTCCCGATCAGGATATCTGTATCGGTCGCGAAGGCGCCGAATTGGCGGTCGTCGGCTGGGGCTCGACCTTCGGTCCGATCCATCAGGCGGTGCGGCGAGCGATCGCCCGCGGCCAGGACGTCGCCCACGTCCACGTCCGGCACATCTGGCCGATGCCCAAAAATATGTCTGTCCTACTCAAGGGCTTCAAACATATCCTCGTGCCCGAAATGAACATGGGCCAGCTCAAAACCGTGCTTCGCGACCAGTATTTGGTGGACGCCAAGTCCCTGACGAAGGTCAGCGGGCACCCGTTCCGAATCGCCGAAATCGAAGCCGCGATCGACGCAGCATTGGCCGCGGACTTGCGCGCGCGCGTTGAAGGCACAACTTTGGCAACTTCCGCGGACAAGAATCGATGAAACCGATGAACGCCTGGTCGATGATCATTCTGCTGATCATCGTGGTCGCCCTCGTAATCTGGTTGAAGCCGCAATGAACGACGCCACGCCGATCCCGACCACCACCGCCAAGGATTGGGCAAGCGACCAGGAAGTCCGCTGGTGTCCGGGCTGCGGCGATTATGCGGTGCTGAAAGCCGTGCAGCGGACGATGCCGGACCTCGGAGTCGCCCGGGAGAAGACGGTGTTCATCTCGGGCATCGGCTGTTCGAGCCGCTTTCCCTATTACATGGCGACCTACGGCTTCCACACGATCCATGGCCGTGCTCCGGCCTTCGCCACGGGCGTAAAGCTCGCCAATCCCGGGCTGGATGTGTGGATCATCACAGGCGACGGCGATGCCCTCAGCATTGGCGGCAATCACACGATGCACGTGCTTCGCCGCAACCTCGATTGCCAGATCCTATTGTTCAACAACGAGATCTACGGGCTGACGAAAGGGCAATATTCGCCGACGAGCCGCGTCGGCACGCGCAGCCCATCCACGCCCTTTGGCTCGGTCGATCGGCCGGTGACTCCGTGCATGTTCGCGCTCGGTTCAGGCGCACGCTTCGTCGCGCGGGGCATCGACGTGCACAAGAACCTTCCGGAAGTCCTCAAGGCCGCGCACGCTCACCGGGGGGCGAGCTTCGTCGAAATCTACCAGAATTGCGTCGTCTATAACGATGACGTGTTCGCCAGCTTCACCGAGCGGGAGGTCGCGGCAGACAAGCAGCTGTGGCTGAAAGCCGGCGAGAAGATGCTGTTCGCGGGGGGCGCCAAGGGCCTTGCCCTCGATGCCGAGCGACTGTGCCTCAAGGTCGTTGATGGCGACGACCCTTCGGTGATCGTCCACGACCCGAAGAACAAGGGTATCGCGGGGATGCTGATCGAGATGCCCGAAAGCTTCCCGGTCGCGCTTGGAGTTATTTACGAAGACGCAGCGCCGACCTTCGAAAGTGCGGTGATGGAGCAGAGCAAAGCTGCTGCGTCCGGCAAGACCGCGGACCTCCAGAAGCTCGTTTCCAAGGGCCAGACCTGGATGGTCGAAAAGGAGCCGCACAAGCTTTGATCCGCGGCTTCTGATTGGACAATATCACGCACACCTTGGCCGGCGCTTTGCTCGGCCAGATGGGTTTGAAGCGTCGTTCCCGCTTCGGCATGGCGGCGTGCCTGCTCGGTGCCAATGCGCCGGACATCGACGTGTTCGCGCCGCTCGCTTTTCCGGTCGACGGGATCGAGTTCCACCGGGGGCCGCTGCACGGTATATTCGCCTGGCCGGTGCTCGCCGCGGGGATCGTCATTGTCCTCTGGATGCTCGACCGCCTCCGACCTGCCACGCAAGATGCGATCCCGTTCCGCCCCGTCCCGTTGTTCGCCGTTGCCTTCGTCGCCGTCCTTTCCCATCCGTTTCTCGATTGGCTGACGACCTACGCCATAGCGTTGCTCGCGCCCCTCAGCTGGCGATGGTCGTCGGGCGACGCGATCTTCATCATCGATTGGGTCTACTGGCTCTTGATGAGCATCGGCATCGTCTGGTCGGGGCTGCGTTGGCGGCGGGGGACGAAGAACCCCGGACGGCCGGCTCAAATCGCCGGCGTTCTGATGCTCGGCTATATCGCTTTCAACCTTGGCGAGAGTGCGTACATCGAAAATGCGACCGCTGCGGTCCTTCGTCAGCGAGGCGTTGAGCCTACTTTGGTCGTTGCCGGCCCACCGCCGCTGGCCTTTTGGGAGCGAACCATTGCCTGGCGCAGCGCCAATCGCTTCGGCGGCGGGACCTTCGATCTGAGAGACGGTCTGCAGATCGATCCGGAAAGCGAACCCCTGCGGCTCGACGACCCCCGACTTCTCCGGGCGAAAGCGCGAATGCGATACGTTCGATCGTTCCTCGTTTGGTCGCGCATGCCGATCGTCGTCACCGTCGACGGCCGGACGTATTTGTCCGACCAGCGCTTCTTCGGGCCTTTGCGTGCAAGATCGGTTCCGCTCCGAATCCGAACTTTTTTCCGCAAGCATGGCTTCCTCGTTCCGCTCGACAATTAGCGGCCGAATTCATAACTCCAGCGTCATGAGCACGCGCGGCGAGCATCTGGTGCGCGCCGACCGCCGTTTCGCGACCGGCGGTGGAGCCCTCGCTCGGCTTGCCGCTCCGGCGGTCTCGAAGCTGTTCGCCAGGATCGATCGCGGGCTGGAGCGCGGAGGGCTCGAGTTGACGCTTCCCAACGGCGAGCGACGACGGATCGGCTTTCGCTCGCCGGGCGCGGACGCGGCCGTACAGATCGAGAGCTGGATGGCGCTGGTGCGGCTCGCGACTTCGGGTTCCGTCGGGTGGTACAAGGCCTGGACCCTCGGCGAATGGTCGAGCCCAGATGCGGTCGCAATCTTCGAGCTGTTCTCGGAAAATGGAGTTCCGCTTGGGGATGTCGGCCGGGCGAAGGGGCTTTTCCGCTGGATCAATGCGCTCGCGCATCGGCTGCGCGACAATGCGCCGGGCAAGGCGCAAGAGAATATCGCCGCCCATTACGATCTGGGCAATGACTTCTACTCGGCCTGGCTCGACGAGACGATGACCTACAGCAGCGCCCGTTTCGCTAGGCCTAACGACAGTCTCGAAGAGGCGCAACGGAACAAGGTGACGTTGCTGCTCGACCGCCTAAGGATCGAGCCGGGGCAGCGCTTGCTGGAGATCGGTTGCGGCTGGGGCAGCCTGGCGATCGAGGCGGCGAGGCGCGGTGCCGAGGTCGTCGGGCTTACTCTATCGAAGGAGCAGAAAGCCTGGGCGGACGCGAAGATCGCCAAGGCCGGACTGTCGGGCAAAATAGAAATCCGCCTTCAGGACTATCGCGACACGAGCGAGCAGTTCGATGCGGTGGCGTCCGTCGAGATGGTCGAGGCAGTGGGTCAGCGGTGGTGGGGCGCCTATCTGGACTCCATTGCGCGGAACCTGAAACCGGGAGGGCGTGGGGCGCTGCAGTATATCAGCATCGATCACCGGCTGTTCGACAGCTATGCCCGCAATCCGGACTTCATTCAGACCTACATCTTTCCCGGCGGCATGCTGCTCGATGAATCCAAGTTCGAGCGACTCGCTCGCGAGCGGGGTCTGTCGTGGGATCAGCGCGCGGCCTTTCGACTGGATTATGCCGAAACGCTCCGTCGCTGGCGCAATCGGTACAATCTTGCGGTCGGGCGCGGCGATCTGGACGAATTCGGCGAGGCTTTTCACAACCTCTGGCTTTATTACCTCATGTATTGCGAGGGCGGATTTCGGGGCGGCGCTATCGATGTCGCCCAGGTGACCATGGTGAAGCTCGGCTGACTGGACGTCGCTCGCGCGGTTCCATGTCTCAGACAAAGTGCCGGCTTTTTCCGCAAAATGCCTATTAGCGATACTCAGGCGATCGCCTATCCATTTACGAACTCATTCAATTGATCGAGATTGTAAATGCTTCTTAGTGCTACGCGGGCCGCTGGCGTTTTGATTGTTACTGCGGCGTTTGGACTTTCAACTCACGCGTCGGCCGCCAAACCGTCTGGAACCCAGCGGCTGCAGCAGCAGATGATGAACGATGTGCCGCATTGCACGCGCAAGCTCGGCACGCTCTCCGTGATGGATGGCGATGACCCCTCGGGCTGGACCCAGTTTCAGCTGACGGGACCGCAGAAGCTGATCAAGGTTCTCGTCCAGCGCTCCGGTTGCTTCAATCTGGTCGACCGCGGTTCTGGCCTGAGTGCCGCCCAGCGCGAACGTAATATCGGCAGCGGTCTCGGCCTCCAGAAGCGATCGAATGTTGGCCGGGGTCAGATCAAAGCCGCCGATTATGTGCTGGTCGCCGAAGTGCAGGCGGCGGACGCCGATTCCGGCGGAAGTGCGGTCGGCGGCGGCCTTGGAGGCCTGATCGGCGGACGATTGGGCGCGGTGGCCGGCGGAATCAAGACGCGTAAGATGGAGGCGAACACCGTCCTTTCGCTGACCAATGTTCGCACCACGGAAACGATCGCAGTGCAGGACGGCTATGCCGCAAAAAATAGCCTGAGCTTCGGCGGTGGAGGCTTCTTCGGCGGTGGTGCAGGTGCGATCGGCGGCGGTTATGACAGCACGGACATCGGCAGGATTGTGACCTTGGCCTTCATCCAGGCTTACTCGAAGATGGTCACGGATCTGGGGCTGGTGACTCCGGGCTCCGCCGGGACCGCGGAAGCTTCGCCGCCCAAGGCTTCAGGGCGCAGGCGTCGGTGAGGAGCTGCGAGCCGAGCGACATCGCTCGATCGACGATGGCAGATTCTAACAATCCGGACCTTTATGATCGCGGCGGGCCACATGCCCTGATTGGGTGAACGGCGAGCCGGTACATTCCCGAGCCCAACCCAATCGCCATTGCCGAAGTACGTGCGTAGATTTAGCATCATCCTTAGGAGGTGCTCGCGTGCGTCGAATTGGCAAATCCATTGCATCCGCGACAGCGGCCTTGGCCGTGATGAGCAGCTCGATGGCCGGAGCAGCATCGGCCCAGCCGGTTCAGGCGACCCAACAGGCATCGAACCCGTGGATGACACTCAGCATGATGACGCCGGCCGGCGCGACAGCACTCGGCGCTGCCGGAGTTGCCGCTCAGGCGCCTCCTGATGCTCCGCCTCCACCGCCACCTCCTGAGGGCAGGGACGGCCGCGGAATCGGACATATCCCCATTCCGGTCCTTACCATCTGGCTCGCAACGATCGTCGCCATGATCTACATCGCGACGCACGACGACAAGGATAGCTTCGAAAGTCCGGATTGAGCGAACGCTTCAACCTGTCGACAATTGGCGCAGCATGAACAGCAGCGCCAACCAGACCGAACCGACGGTGAATGAGACGAGGGCGAGGCTGATGAGTGTCGCCACGCCTCCGAGTATCACGAGGAGTCCGTCGCGGTAGATCAGCGCAAGGGCGAACAGGGCCATGGTCGCTGCCGGTGCGTGGTTACCAAGAGGGATCGGAAGCCAGAGGATCAGCGAGAGCAATAAGCTCACCGCGCCGATTGCTCGCGCTCCGCGATGCTTGGTAAGCCCGATCAGTCGAGGCTTGAACACCCGCTCGACGCGCCGCTCCCACGGAAGAATTTTTGCGACCAGCCGCGCGATGTCGCCCCTTGCGACGCCGCGTTGGTCGAAGCGCCGAGGGAACCAGGGTGTTGCTCGACCGGCGGCCATTTGCGCGGTGAGGAGGATCAGGGGAATCCCCGTGACGGCAGTGGTGCCGGGCGGCAGGGGCAGGACATTGATCAAGGCAAAGGTGAGGAGAAGCCCACCCCAGGCGCGGTCGCGGAGCCGAGCGGAAAACTCGCTGAGCGTCAGCCGCTCCTCCGGCGGCCCGGCGGCGATCTGGGCGAGCAGCTGCGAGAAGTTCAGCGGCTGCGTGTCGGGAAATCCGCTTGCTGCTGACACTATGCTCCGCCCATTTCCAACTCCGGACGGCCTGTCTATCGAAGTCTGGTCAATTTTCCACAAACGACCGATTGCTAAGCGTCGACCCGCACCTTTTCGCCCGTGGGCGCGTCGGCGATCAGCCGTTCGACGATAGCGCGTCCGACCACCTCGGGCGGCTTGACGGTCTCCGGCTCTTCGCCGGGGAAGGCATTCGCGCGCATTCGGGTGCGAGTCGCGCCGGGATCGACGATGTGCACTCGGATCCGGTTAGTGAAACCAGTCTCGTCGGCATAAGCGCCGAGCAAAGTTTCCAGCGCCGCCTTGGAGGATCCATAGGCACCCCAGAAGGCGCGTGGCTCGCCGCCCACAGACGACGTCAGTGCGACGACATCGGCTCTTTCGGCCTTCCGCAAGAGTGGATCGAAGGCGGCGATCAGCGCTTGGTTGGCGAGGAGATTGAGGCTCAGAAGCCGCGAATATTCCTTTGGATCGATGTCCTGCACCGGTGTCAGGGAACCCAGCATGGCCGCATTGAGGGTGAGGATGTCGAGCTTTTCCCACCGCTCGGCAACCGCGACCGCAAGCTTGCCTATCGACTCCCCGTCGGTGAGGTCGAGAGGGGCGATCGTCGCGCTTCCACCAGCCTGATGGATCCGTTCTTCAATGTCCTCGAGCGCCTTTGCCGTGCGGGCGACGAGGATCACATGGGCGCCCGCCCTGGCGAGTTCCTCCGCCGTCGCAGCGCCAATGCCGCGGCTCGCGCCGGTGACAAGCGCGAGCTTGCCGGAAAAAGGCTTCGAATCGGTCACTGCCCGGCGTTTAGCGGCTGGCGACCAGTGAAAGCGAGGCCGCGCGTTCGTTCTCCGTCAGGTCGGTGAGGCTGGTCGGATAATCGCCTGTGAAGCACGCGTCGCAGCGCTGCGGATGGGCATTTTCCCGCTCTTCGCCGAGCGCTCGGTACAGGCCCTCGATAGAGATGAAGGCGAGGCTATCGGCGTTGATATAGTCGCGCATCTGTTCGACGTTCATCTGCGCCGCGAGTAGCTTGGCACGCTCGGGCGTGTCGACGCCGTAGAAGCAACTGTGCCGCGTCGGCGGCGAGGCAATCCGCATGTGCACCTCGCGTGCGCCGGCATCGCGCATCATCTGCACGAGCTTCACGCTAGTCGTTCCGCGAACGATTGAATTGTCGACCAGCACGATGCTCTTGCCATTGATCAGCGCCGAATTGGCGTTGTGCTTGAGCTTCACGCCAAGGTGCCGAACTTCCTGCGTCGGCTGGATAAAGGTCCGGCCTACATAGTGCGACCGGATGATGCCGAGCTCGAACGGAATGCCCGACGCCTGGCTAAAGCCGAGCGCGGCGGGCACGCCGCTATCGGGAACGGGGACGACATAGTCTGCTTCGACGGGCGCCTCGCGGGAGAGTTCCGCGCCAATGTTCTTGCGAACCTCGTACACCGACTTGCCCTCGGCGATGGAATCGGGCCGCGAGAAATAGACGTGCTCGAAGATGCAGGGGCGCGGCGCTGCCTTCTCGAAGGGACGGAAAGAACGGATACCGCCGTCGTTGACGAGTACGACCTCGCCCGGCTCGACGTCGCGCAAGTAGCTCGCTCCGATGACGTCCAGAGCTACTGTTTCCGAGGCGAATATGGTCGCCTCGCCAAGCTTGCCCATCACCAGCGGGCGGATGCCGAGCGGATCGCGGCAGGCGATCAGGCCCTCCTCGGTCAGGACGATCAGCGAATAGGCGCCCTCGACCTGTTTCAGGGCGTCCGTCAGCCGGTCGAGCGTGTTGGTGAAATGCGACGTTGCCACGAGATGGATGACAACCTCGAGGTCGCTCGTCGACTGGAAGATCGACCCCCGCCGATTGAGAGTCCGCCGAAGCTTCATCGCGTTCGACAAATTGCCATTCTGTGCAACTGCGAGCCCGCCCTCGCTCAATTCCGCGAATAGGGGTTGGGCATTGCGAATGCCTGGCCCACCCGCCGTCGAATAGCGCACGTGACCGATGGCCGTCCGGCCGGGCAGCGCTCGGATGACTTCGTCGCGGTCGAAATTCCCGGCGACGTGGCCCATCGCTTTGTGCGTGTGAAAATGCTTGCCGTCGAAGCTGCTGATACCAGCGGCTTCCTGGCCGCGGTGCTGAAGTGCGTGGAGCCCGAGCGCCACGAAGCTCGCCGCATTGTCGGCGCCCCAGATGCCGAAAATGCCGCACTCCTCGCGCAGCTTGTCATCGTCAAACGGATTGGTCGTCAGCATATCCCGAGCCCAGTCCCCCGCGCCCCCGGCGCTCTTGTCGCGCGCCATATAGTGCGCGCCTGTGGTTTTGTCGCCCCTTGGCTGAATAAAACGTGAAATCTTAACAGCTTAGCAGTCTCGCGAAGCCGAGTTTATGCTTTCCACAGAAGGGGATAACGGCGTTTGAGAGCGGCCACCTTCGGACGATCGTTGACCAGAATATAGGGGTTCATCGGGTTCTTTCGAGCGAAATCCTGATGATAGGCTTCGGCCGGAAAGAAGCCGCCGCCCTCGATCCGCGTCGCGATGGGCTGTTTGAACACGCGGCTGGCATTGAGTTCGGCAATGAACTTGCGCGCGAGCGCCGCCTGCTGCGCGGTCTGCGGGAAGATCGCCGAGCGATAGCTCGGACCCTCGTCCGGCCCCTGCCGATTCACCTGCGTCGGGTCGTGCGCGACGCCGAAGAAGATTTGCAGCAGCCGTGCGTAGCTGATCTGCCTCGGGTCATAGGTGATCTTTACCGCCTCGGCGTGGCCCGTCCGCTCCGTGCTGACTGCTTGATAATTGGCATCGCGCGGAAGGCCTCCAGCATAGCCGGACACCACGTCCGTCACGCCCTTCACATGCTCGAACACCGCCTCCACGCCCCAAAAGCAGCCGCCGGCAAACACTGCCGTTTCGGCCCGGGGCGCCGCCGCTGAGGGAGTGGCTGCGATTGCCGCCGCCAAGAACAAGCCGATTCGCTTCATGCCCGCCTATGTAGGGAGCTGCTGGACGCCCCGCCACCTCCGCAATAGGAAGATACTGACACGGAGGTCAGCGAATGCCGATCTACAAGGCGCCGGTGAAAGAGACGCGCTTCATCCTGGAAAATGTGCTCGACATCGCGCGTTATTCGAACCTTCCAGGGTTCGCCAATGCGACGCCGGACGTGATCGAAGCGATACTCGAGGAGGCGGGCCGCTTCTGCCAAGAGGTGCTCCAGCCCCTCAACAAGGTCGGCGACGAGGTCGGCTGCACGCGCTCCGACGATGGTTCGGTCGTTACTCCGCCGGGCTTCAAGGAAGCGTATGAGCAATTTTGCGCCGCCGGTTGGCCGACACTCACCGCGCCGGAAGAATATGGCGGGCAAGGGCTACCGCAAGTCATCGGGATGGCAGTCAGCGAATATATCTTGTCGGCCAATCACAGCTTCGAAATGTACCAGGGCCTGACGGCAGGCGCGATCGCGGCCATGCTCGTGAAGGCGAGCGACGAAATCAAGCGAACCTACGTTCCCAATATGGTGAGCGGCCGTTGGACCGGTACGATGAATCTCACCGAACCCCACTGCGGAACCGACCTCGGGCTGCTGAAGACGCGCGCCGAGCCAAATGATGACGGCAGCTATTCGATCTCAGGGACGAAGATATTCATCTCTTCTGGAGAGCATGATCTTAGCGAGAACATCATCCATCTCGTCCTCGCCAAGATTGCCGGCGCGCCCGACAATGTGAAGGGCATTTCCCTGTTCGTCGTCCCCAAGTTCCTGGTGAACGAAGACGGCTCGACTGGATCGCGCAACACGCTCGGCTGCGGTGCGATCGAAAAGAAGATGGGCATCCACGGCAATGCCACATGCGTGATGAATTACGACGGGGCGAAGGGTTGGCTCATTGGCGAGCCGGAAAAGGGCCTCCAGGCGATGTTCATCATGATGAACGCGGCTCGGCTCGGAGTCGGCCTCCAGGGCCTCGCCCAGGGCGAAGTCGCATATCAGAATGCAGTCGCTTACGCGCGCGAACGACGTCAAGGGAAAGCGCTGAATGAGGCCGAGCGCGAGCCTGGCACAAAAGCCGATTCAATCATTGCCCATCCTGACGTGCGGCGGATGCTGATGGAAGCGAAGGCGTGGAACGAGGCCGGTCGCGCGCTGGTGCTGTGGGGCGCTTTGCAGGTCGACCTCGCCCGGCGCTCGCAGGACGAGCAAGAGCGGCAGCAGGCTGAGGATCTGCTGGGACTGCTGACTCCGGTCATCAAGGGCTATCTGACCGACAAGGGCTTTGAGGCGGCGGTGCTCGCACAGCAGGTGTTCGGCGGCCACGGCTACATCCGCGAACATGGCGTGGAGCAGTTCGTGCGCGATGCTCGCATCACGCAAATCTATGAGGGTACCAACGGCATCCAGGCGATGGACCTCGTCGGCCGCAAGCTCGCGAAGGATGGCGGCCGCGCCGTTCGCACCTTCTTCGAGGTGGTGGGCAATGACATCGCCGAAGTGAATCAGGCCGGCGATCCGGCGGGTGTTGCGGCTGCGTTGGAAGCCGCGCTGGCCGATCTTCAGACCGCAACCATCTGGTTAGCCCAGCATGCTCCCGCCGATCCGGACAATGCCGGTGCCGGTGCTTACGCCTATATGGATCTGATGGGTCTCGTCGCGCTGGGCTGGATGTGGCTCAAGATTGCGGCGGCTTCGTCAGCGGCGCTGAATGAAGGCGCCGAGGATCGTGAGTTCTTTCAGACAAAGGTCACCACGGCGCGTTTCTATGCGCAACGCGAGCTCCCGTTATCGTCGGCATTGCGGCGCAAGGTAGAGGCGGGGGCAGATACGGTCATGAAGATTCCGGCCGACGCTTTCTAACTTACCGTATCGGTTCATTCTTTCTTGCATGAACGAACCATTAACTGTCGGTTCATTCTGCCGCGACAAGCGGAGTGCGGATCGCGACGAACGTCGAACCGAGGCGGGTGCCCGCACGTTTTTGTCGGCGAGGCTCCAGCTTTCGAAAGGAGATCTGAGTCATGCGTACTATCATCAAATTCCTCGCCGGCGGTGCTGGCTTCGCGGCGCTCGTTGCGGCGGCTCCCGCCAGCGCGCAATATGGCTACAGCGGCTATGGCGCCTACGGAATGAACACAGGCTATGCCGCTCAGCAGTGCACGTCCGCGGTGCAGAGCCGCCTCTATAACCGGTCGGGTATCGGCGGCGTGCTTGGCGCGATACTCGGTGCGAACACCTACAGCTCGGCTCGCGTCCTGAATGTGACGCAAGTCGTTCCGCGCGGCAGTTCGATTCGGGTTCGCGGGCTCGCGACCAGCGGACGCTACGCGAACAATCGATACGGCCCCTATGGCGTCGGCGCCTATGGAGCGCTCGGATATGGCTATCAGCCGGATCTGTCGTTCAGTTGCGTCGTCGACTATCGCGGCTTCATCCGCGACGTCGACATCAACCGCAGATACTAAAGCTGCGGAACTCGAAGGAGGAGCGCCGGTTAGAAGCCGGCGCTCCTTTTATGCCTGCGCCGTTGGCGAGCCGTTCATGCCCGCGTCAACGCCTTGAACCCAAGGGCTTTGCGGTTAGATTGTTGAACGCCTCGGTGGAGTTTCGAGCAAGATGAGCAATTTCCCCAGCTTGCAGCTGTCGAAGAACTCTGCGGTTTCGGTGCGGCGGCAGCGGCAATCGCGCTTGCCGCACCAGTCGTCGATCGGAGTGACGCCCGCGGAGGCGGCATCGCCGTCTTATGCCGGCGACGTTGCCGACTTTTACAGGCAACGCGGCGGCGCGCCTTTGTGGTTCTCGCCCAAATCCGGGAATGCCGCGCAGGAACTTCTCCAGCTGCTCGCGACCGCTCAGGCCGACAATCTCAACCCGAAGCGCTATGACGCGCGGCGTCTTGCGAAAGTCATCGGTGATTCGTCGCGCGGGGATCCAGCCGCCGTGCAGCGCGCCGAAATGGCGCTCAGTCAGGCGCTGGTCGCTTATGTGCGCGATCTCAAACACGACCCTGGAATCGGCATCGTCTATGTCGACCAGGAACTGAAGCCGACGCCGCAGTCCGCCAGCGAAATCCTCAGTCAGGCCGCTGCGGCGCCGTCCCTAGCGGATTACGTCCAGCAAATGGGCTGGATGAATCCGATCTACGCCCAGCTGCGCCAGGCGATCGCGGCGCGCATTTACCGCAGCGAGGGCGAACGTCGATTGCTGATGCTCAATCTTGAGCGGGCGCGGGTCCTTCCCTCCGGCCACGGGCGCTTCGTTATTGTGAATGCGCCAGCCGCGCGCCTCTATATGTACGAGAACGGGCAGGTCGTAGAACTCGATGCGGGTCGTCGCCGGACGACCTGACCCGATCGCTCAGACACCAATGATGAACGCTTTCATCCGCTACATCGCGCTCAACCCCTATTGGAATGCGCCGCCGGACATTGCCGCCAGGAAGCTTGCACCGAACGTGCTGAAGCGCGGGCGCGCCTATCTCAACGAAAAGGGGTATGAGATCCTTTCCGACTGGTCGCCGAATGCCAAGGTGCATCAACCCCATGTCCATCGACTGGCAGGGCGTCGTCGCCGGCCGGGTCCATGTTCGCATGCGGCAGAAGCCCGGACCAGCCAATTCCATGGGCAAGATGAAGTTCATGTTCCCCAACACGAAGGGGATTTGGCTGCACGACACGCCGGAAAGGGAAAAGATCGAGGAAGCCGCACGCCTGCAGAGCAACGGCTGCGTACGCCTCGAGGATGCGCCGCGCTTTGCTCGCTGGCTATTCAACGGGCGCCCGCCGAGCCCGAAGGGCGCGAGACCCGAGCAAAAGGTCAATCTGCCGGCGGCGGTTCCGATCTATCTCACCTATCTGACCGCAGTGCCCAGCGGGACATCGATCGTCTATTTCGACGACTTTTACGGCAAGGACCGAGCTCAGGTCCGTCAGGTCGCGAGCCGGTAAGGGTCAGCCCGCCTGGCGCTGGTCGATGTACCAGGGTCGAAGCATTGTCGTTTCGTTCGTCGGCTCTTTCTTGGGGGCAAGCCGGGTGAGGTTGAACTGTTCGGAGAATTGAACGCCGAACTTGCCCGCTTGCGCCCAGCGCACTGTGCGCGCGAACTGGGCCGACGCCAACGATATCGATCGCGAGCTCGGTCCCCGGCGAGACGGGTAGGGGACATTCCACCTGCGCACCCATCGAGGAGATGTTCCTCACTTTAACCTCGATCGTCTCCTCGTCGATGCAGGTGATCGCACGGCGCATCAGACGGTGGCGCGGTTCGCGGATGCACTGGAAGCCGTCGGCCTCGACCGTCACGCGGTTGGCGAGATCGCGGGCCGTATCGGCGTCGCTCGGTCGACCGAAGATGTAGCCCTGGACCATGCTGACGCCGAGTTCGCGGATTAGCTGTAGGTCGTCATGCGTCTCGACGCCCTCGGCGCAGGTGTCCATGCCCAGCGTTTCGGCGAGCGTGACGATGGCGCGGATGATCGCTGCGTTGCGGTTGGTGGTTGAAGCGGCGCCGCGGACGAAGCTCTGGTCGATTTTGATCTTGTCGAATGGAGCCTTCTTCAAATAGCCGAGCGAACTGTAGCCGGTGCCGAAATCGTCGAGTGCCAGCCGGACGCCGACCTTCTTCAATTTCGCAAACGTCTCATCGGTGGAATCGCCGTCGGCAAGGAACACGCCCTCCGTAATCTCAAGCTCGAGGCGATCGGCGCGCACCCCATGGCGCTTCAGCAAGGCCTCCACGAGATTGACGATCGCAGGGTCGTTGAACTGGATCGGCGACAGGTTGACCGCGACGCGGACAGCGTCCGGCCAGCGCGCCGCTTCAGCAATGGAAGTTTCGAGCACCCACTCGCCGATCTTGCCGATAAGGCCCGCCTCTTCGGCGAGTGGAATGAACTTGTCGGGTGAGATCGCGCCGCGGGTCGGATGCTGCCAGCGGACCAGCGCTTCGAAACCGGAAATCTCCTCTCCCGCCGCCGCGTGAACGATGGGCTGGTACGCAACCCACATCTCGCCGCGCTCGATCGCCTGGCGGAGGTCATTCTCGAGCATCTGCCGCTCCGCAGCTTCGCTGTGCATCGAGGGTTGGTAGAAGCTGTGCTTGCCCCGGCCGGCGCCTTTGGCGGCGTAAAGGGCGAGGTCGGCATTGCGTACCAAAGCGTCGGCACTCGTGCGCCCCGGGTCGCCGATGGCGACGCCGACCGACGCGCCGATGGTGACCTTATGTCCTTCGATCACGTAGGGGCGCGAAACCTGCTCGATCAACGTGCGCGCCAGCGATTCCAGAAGACCAATATCGACCGTGCCGGGCAGGACCGCCTGGAACTCGTCGCCACCCAGACGACCCATTTGGCCATGGTTGCCCATCACGGACGTCAGTCGATCCGCGACCTGCCGGAGGAGCGCGTCGCCGATCGGATGGCCGAGCGTGTCGTTGACGTTCTTGAAGCGATCAAGATCGATCAGGAACATCGCGCAGCCCTTCTGCCGCACCGCGGCATTGCGCAGCGCTTCTTCGAGCGTCTGGCGCATCATTGCGCGGTTCGGGAGGCTGGTGAGGGAGTCGAACCGTGCAAGGCGCGAGATCTCTTGCTCGGATCGGCGCTGCTCGGTGAGATCGGTGCCAATCCCGCGGAAGCCGAGGAAACGGCCGAGGTCATCGAAAATCGGGTTGCCCGACAGTGACCAGTGGACGTCCTCGTCGCTCGCCGGGCGAACGACCACGTCCGAGAAGGGAAAGCGGGCGGATAGATGGAAGCCCAGCGTTTTGCGCTCCTCCACGGTCTCCGAGCTGTGAGTGTCGACGGAGAGCAGATCCGTGAACCGACGGCCCAGCAACGCTTCGGGCTCACACTGAAAATCCTCGGCTAGCTGGCGGGACACGTACGACAGGGTCCCGAGCGAATCCGTCTCCCAGAACCAGCCGCGGCCGCTGTTCTCGAATTCGTCGACAAAGTTCAGCGCCTTCTTCGCCTGCCATTCGACCGCAAGGCGTCGACGGCCCCCGGCAATCGTCTTGCGCGTGACCGCCACGCTGTAGACGATCATCATGATCGCCACCCCCTGGATCGCGAAGGTGGCTAGGCCGTTCTTTGCGAATATGAACGTGCTGGCGCCGGCTACCAGGGCATTGATCACCGCGAGAGGCGGCGAAGCAGTTGCTACGATCGAGCGGATGAAGAAGCCGGTGCACATGGCGACCGTGATAAAGGTCGGGTCGGCCAGCTGCAGCGCTCCGCACGCCGCGCTGGCCAGCATCCACAAGGCACCGGTCACCGCAATGTAGAGGCACATCAGGCGCCCAACCGTATGCGGCGCGAGTTGCAGCCTCCGCCACCACATCATGATCATCGCCGCAGTGAGGTCCGTGCAGAACGAGAGTGATAGCGGCACCAGCACCGATGCAAGCGTTCCCCAGCTGGCTGGCGGCCGGTCCTGAAGGAGCAGTGAAAGTCCTAAAATCAGATGGCCACTCAACAGCAGCCACGGTGCAAAGACGAAGGCGCCGGCACGACGTTCGGCAAGAGTGAGGTCGGCGCTGGAATCATGTTCGCGCACGTCGAAGAACAGCGCCTCCGACGCAGAAGAACGAGGCGGGGCAAGATGCTCCGCCTCTGGTGATTTGCCGAACAAATTCCGACGCATTGACCCATCCACTCGGCAGGCGTCACTCGCGCCTGCGTGAGTCCGTTTAACCGGCGGGGGTTAACGGACCGGCAAAGGAATTAGGTTACCGAGGGCTTAGGACTGGTCCGGGAGGAAGTCGGGGACCGACAGGTAACGCTCGCCCGTGTCATAGTTAAAGCCGAGCACGCGTGGACGATCGCCGAGCTCGGAGAGTTTCTGGTCGATCGCCGCGAGAGTCGCGCCCGATGAAATGCCGACCAGCATGCCTTCTTCGCGGGCAGCTCGGCGCGCCATCTCCTTGGCGTCGTTCGGATCGACCTGAATCACGCCGTCGAGCAGCGTCACGTCCATGATTGCAGGGATGAAGCCAGCGCCAATTCCCTGGATAGGGTGCGGTCCCGGCTCACCTCCGGAGAGCACGGGAGACAGTGTCGGCTCGACCGCGAAGACCTTGAGCTCGGGCCATTCCTTCTTCAGCACTTCGGCGCAGGCCGTGATGTGCCCGCCGGTACCGACGCCAGTAATCAGAGCGTCCGGGGGAGCGTCGGCGAAATCGCGCAAGATCTCCTGTGCGGTCGTACGGCGGTGGACCTCGAGGTTCGCCGGATTCTCGAACTGTTGGGGCATCCATGAATTCGGTGTGGAGTTCGATGATCTCCTGCGCCCGCGCGATAGAGCCTTTCATGCCCTTCTCACGCGGGGTCAGCTCGAACTCCGCGCCATAAGCGAGCATCAACCGCCGCCGCTCGATGCTCATACTGTCGGGCATGACGAGGATGAGGCGATAACCCTTCACGGCTGCAACCATGGCAAGGCCGATTCCGGTGTTGCCCGAAGTTGGTTCGACGATCACTCCGCCCGGCTTCAATTTGCCCGACCGCTCCGCGGCCTCGACCATCGACAAGGCGATGCGGTCCTTGATCGACCCGCCCGGATTGGCTCGCTCCTGCTTGATCCAAACCTCTCCGCGATCGCCAAACAGGCGATTCACTCGAACGTGAGGGGTATTGCCGATGGTCTCGAGGATATTCGCGGCTTTCATGAGGCGATTTCCTTCGTTGTGGAGGCGGAGAGATCGGGAGCTACAAAGCTTCTTGCAAGCCGTAGCTCAGGGAACCACCAGGCCCAGAGCACAACCACAAAGATTGCTCCGAAGCCACCGGCGATGACCGAAGCCACGGGACCGATGAGGGCACCGAGGAAGCCGGATTCCGCTTCGCCGAGCTCATTCGATGCGGAGATGAACAATTGTGACACCGCGCCGACGCGACCGCGCATCTCGTCGGGCGTGTAGAGCTGGATCAGCGACTGGCGGACGTAGACGGAGAACATGTCGGCAGCACCGAGGGTGGCGAGGCAGAAGAGGGACAAAGGCATCGACCGGGAGAAGCCGAAGATGATCGTGGCCGCGCCGAACACTCCGACCGCGGCAAGCATTTTCACGCCGACATTCTCCCTGAGTGGACGAATCGCGAAGAACGCGGCTGTGAGCGTCGCACCGACGGCGGGGGCCGCTCGCAAATGCCCAAGCCCCTCAGGTCCTGCATGGAGCACGTCGCGGGCAAAGACAGGGAGCATCGCCGTCGCTCCCCCGAGTAGCACCGCGAAAAGATCGAGGCTGATCGCGCCGAGGACGAGCTTATTGCGCCGGACATAGCGTAGGCCCTCGACCATCTGGGCCCACGGGCTTGGGCCGCGCGCGATTTCTGGCCGGGGGACGTGCCCGATCGCCAGCAGGCTTAGGAAAGAGACAGCGAACAGCGCCGCGCTTCCCGCGTAAGGGGCGAAAGGCGCATAAGCGTAAAGGTAGCCCCCGACGGCCGGTCCGATGATCGCCCCGGTCTGCCAGGCGATCGACGACAGAGCGATTGCTTTCGGCAGGATGTCGCGCGGGACGAGGTTGGGGGCAAGTGCGCCGAGAGCCGGCCCCGCGAAGGCACGCGCGACGCCGAGAAGCGCCGCGACCACATACAGGATCTCGAGCGTCGTGATGCCCTTCCATGCGAACAAGGCGAGCGCCACGGCACAGCCAAGCTCAAGCGCGACAGATGCGCGTGCGATCCAGCGCCGATCGACGCGGTCCGCGGCCCAGCCTGTCACTAAAGTCAGCAAGAACAGAGGCACGAATTGCACGAGCCCGATGATTCCGAGACGGAGCGCCGCTTCCTTGAGGCCCATCGTCTCGCGGGCGATGTCGTAGACCTGCCAGCCGATGACGATAACCATCGCCATCTGTCCCATCGTCGTGCTGAGGCGGGCCAACCAGAAGACGCGGAATGCGGGAATTCGGAGCGGTTCGGGAAGCAGGCTCACCTGCGCCGCCTAGCCGCGCGGCGCGTGAGCGGCAACCGGCTCCGCCGGCTCGTCGGTGGAAAGACCGAACCGTCTGATCAGCCAAGGCATGGTCAGCCCCTGGACGAGGATAGAGAATGCGACGACCACGAATGCCGTAACGATAATCGCGTTGCGCTCCGGCACTGTCGTCGGCACGGCGAGTGCTAGTGCAAGAGCCAGAGCGCCTCGGAGGCCGCCCCAGAACAAAATGTGCTGGTAGGTGGCCGGCAACCGCCAGCGCGAGCGCGCGAACAGCGCGGCGAGCGGATAGATTGCGGCCATCCGGCCCGCGAGAACGAGTATGACCGCGATTGCGGCCGCGAACGATCCGAGGTCGCGCAGCGGCTGATTTTCAGCGTTCATGCCGATCAGGATGAAGATCAGCGAATTGGCCAGAAAGGCGGCATATTCCCAGAAGGAGAGGACGTATGGCCGCCCAGCGTCGGACATTGCCCCCATTGAGCCGAGGTTTCCAACCATCAGCCCGGCCGCGAGGGAGGCAATGACTCCGGACGCGTGGAAATGCTCGGCGATCAGGAATGAGGAATAAGCGGCAATCGTCGTCAGGGTAATCTCGACCAGATGATCTTCAGTCCGGCCGGCGATGAGCAACGCAACTCCACTGATGGCGAGGCCGATGAGGACTCCTCCCGCCATCGCCCAAGCAAATGCCGGTACGACGCCCGCTGCACCCAGCGAGGCGCCGCCGGCGATCGCCGAAAGCGCAGCGAAACCCACCGCCGCTACGCCGTCGTTCAACAGGCTCTCCGATTCCACGACCATGCTCAGCCGGTCTTCGGCTTTCATCTCGCGAAATGCGGCGATCACCGACACCGGGTCTGTCGCCGCGATGAGCATTCCAAAGAGCGCTGCTCCGAGCCAGCTCCAGCCGACGATCCAGTGCATTCCGGCGGCGACGACCGTCGCGGCGACGGTCACGCCCAGCAATGCGAGGGTCAGGGTCAACGGAAGATCCCGCTTGAAGCGCCGCCACTCGAGCTGGAGCGCGGCTTCGAAGATCAGCGGCGGCAAAAAGATGTTGAAGATCAGCGATCGCGAGAGCGGGAGGTCGGGGCCATTAGGGAGCAATGCGATCAGGAATCCGGCGACGACCAGCCCGACGATGTAGGGCAGACCGATCCTGCGGCAGAGCATCGCGATCAAACATGCGACGAGCAGCAATATCCCGATGGGCGCGATGACAGATTCACTCATGACTTGCGCCATAACAGGCGAATGCTACCGATGCAGTCGGGAGCTTGGTCGAACATGTAAGGCCACCGGTCGATTAGTCCCGTTCACGGCTGGCCCCGCAGCAATCCCTCGCCTACCGACGCTCCGTTCGGGCGTCGGAGGAGAGAAGAATGCGCGGATTACTCATCGCATCGGTTGCGGTTATTGCACTGGTCTCTTCAGGCTGCCGCGTATCCCAAGCTCCCGAGAACGCGGCCGCACAGTCCGAGGCCCAGGCTCGTGACTGGCCCGGCTTCGTCAACGAGTTCATCGAGGCAACCTTCCGCGCGAATCCGGGCTTCGCGGTGCAGCAGGGTCGCCACGAATTCGACGGACAGATCGGAGACCTGTCAGGAGCGGCGATCGGGAAAGAGGTCGATCGTCTGAAAAAGGCGATCACGGACGCCCAAGGCTTCACCGACGACAAGCTCACGACTGAGCAGCGGTTCGAGCGCGACTATCTGATCGCTGTTGCGAAGGGCCAGTTATTCTGGATCGACCCGACCGGCGCCGACCAGCTTCACCACAATCCGGCCGCCTACCTCGGCTTCGTCGATCCCTCCGTCTATGTGACCGTGCCCTACGCCTCGAAGGAGGTGCGGCTGAAGGCCTATACCAAGTTCCTCCAGAACGTGCCGCGCGCGCTGGAGCAGATGCGCGCCAACATTCAGACGCCGATGGCGACCAGCTTTGTCGATTACGGCAAGAACGCCTTCTCCGGTTTCGTGGAATATTATCCAGGCGACGGAATGACGGCATGGAAAGGCGTCGGAACACCTCAGGATCAGCAGGCGCTGAAGGCCGCGACGGACAACGCCGTAAAGGCGATGCAGCAGACCGTGCAGTGGGTCGAAGGTCAGCGCGCCGCATCCAAGCCCAACTTTGCCCTTGGACGCGAGAAGTTCCAAAGAATGCTCGCCGACACGGAGATGGTGACCACCCCCGTCGACGATCTCGAGCGAATGGGGCGGGCGGATCTAGCGGCCAACCAGAAGCTGCTTGACGAGGCTTGCTCACGCTATGCTCCGGGCCAGACAATCCAAGCATGCATGCTGAAAATGAACGCGGACAAGCCGACGGGCGGCCCTGTTGCGGAGGCGCGGCGGCAACTGCCGATGCTCAAGCAATTCCTCATCGCCCACGATATCGTCTCGATCCCCGGCCCGGAGGAAGCCAAGGTCGAGGAATCGCCACCCTACAACCGGCAGAATTCGGCCTACATCAACATCCCCGGGCCATACGAGAAGGGGCTGCCGTCGGTCTATTACATCTCGCCGCCCGACCCGAGCTGGTCGAAAGCGGTGCGGGACGCTTTCATCCCGGGTAAGGACGATCTGCTCTACACGTCGGTGCACGAGGTGTGGCCGGGCCACTTCCTGAACTTCCTGCACGCCAATCGCTCGAAGTTCCTCTTCGGCCGTGTTTTCGTCGGATATGCCTTCGCCGAGGGCTGGGCGCACTACTCTGAGGAGATGATGCGCGTATCCGGGCTGCGGAAGGGCGACGATGCAGCCTTAATCGGCCAGCTGTCGAACGCTCTCCTGCGTGATTGCCGCTACCTTTCCGCGATCGGCATGCACACCGGGTCGATGACCCAACAGCAGAGCTTCGACCTGTTCCGCAACCAATGCTATCAGGATGAGGGAAATGCCCGGCAGCAAGCAGCGCGGGGGACCTACGACCCGGCCTATCTCAACTATACGATGGGCAAGCTCATGATCCGCAAACTGCGCGACGATTGGACAGCGAGCCGCGGCGGACAGAAAGCGTGGAAGGCGTTCCACGACCAGTTCCTGAGCTACGGCGGTCCGCCGATCCCGCTTGTTCGCCAACAGATGATGGGCGGCAAGGCGGACGCGGTTTTCTAAACGCGAAAAGCGCCGTTGCGTTCTTGCTTCGTTCCGGTAAGCTGAGCGCATGGCGAAGCTCAAAGCGCGTTACGTTTGCCAGGCCTGCGGATCGGTGTCGCACCGCTGGCAGGGGCAATGCACTGACTGCGCGGAGTGGAACACGCTGATTCAGGAAAGTGCCGAGGTTTCCAGCATTTTTGCCGCCAAGCACAACCTGCAGGGCGGCGGGCGAATGATCCCTTTGGTGGGGCTCGATCATCCATCGGCCCTGCCCGAGCGGCTGCCAAGCGGGATTGCGGAATTCGACCGCGCGATCGGTGGCGGGATCGTGCCGGGATCGGCGATGCTGGTCGGCGGCGATCCGGGCATCGGCAAGTCGACTTTGCTGCTGCAGGTCGCGGCTCGGCTCGCCAAGGACGGGAATAGGATCGTCTACGTCTCCGGAGAAGAATCGGCCGAGCAGGTGCGCCTGCGTGCGGTCCGCCTTGGTCTTGGGGGAGCGCCTGTGGAGCTAGCGGCGGCAACGTCGGTCCGCGACATCTTGACCACGATGGGGGAGACCAATCCGCCGGCGCTCCTTGTCATCGATTCTATACAGACGATGCATTCGGACCTGATGGAAGGTGCTCCCGGGACGGTCAGCCAGGTCCGCGCGTCGGCGCAGGAGCTGGTGCGCTTCGCCAAGGAGCGCGGCACGGCGGTGGTGCTCGTCGGCCATGTCACCAAGGACGGGACGATCGCCGGCCCGCGAGTGCTCGAACATATGGTCGACACGGTGCTGAGCTTCGAAGGCGAGCGCAGCCACCAGTACCGAATTCTTCGCGCAATGAAGAACCGCTTCGGCGGCACCGACGAGATCGGCGTGTTCGCGATGGAGGGGCAGGGTCTCACGGAAGTTCCCAATCCCTCGGCTCTGTTCCTGACCCACCGCAGCGCGCCGGTCAGCGGCACCAGCGTCTTTCCCGCGATCGAGGGCTCGCGCCCGGTTCTCGTGGAAATTCAGGCACTCACGGTGCGCCTGGCGAGTGGCGCGACCCCGCGCCGAGCAGCGGTCGGTTGGGACAGCGGCCGGTTGGCAATGGTCCTCGCCGTCCTAGAGGCGCGGTGCGGCCTCAGCTTCGCGACGGCGGAGGTGTACCTTAACGTCGCCGGAGGATATCGGCTGAACGATCCCGCGGCCGACCTCGCGGTCGCTGCGGCGCTAGTGTCGGCGCTGTCCGAGCGGCCAGTGCCGGGCGAATGCGTCGTGCTCGGCGAAATCGCATTGTCGGGCGAGATCCGTCCCGTCGCCCACGCCGGTCTTCGGCTAAAGGAATCGGCCAAGCTCGGCTTCGAAACGGCTTGGGTGCCGAAGGGCATCAAGGGCGGCGAGGGGCTGCGCGTCGCCGAATTGGCCAATCTACGCGAACTGGTCGATCAGGTGTTGGGGCGGTGAAAGAGAAGAAGGGCGCCCCCCTCAACCTCCGCTGCTAATGCACGATGGAAACATCACCTACTTCCGCTTGGCGTGGATGTCTTTCCAGCCGAGTTTGGCGTCAGCGAGCGTGTAGAAGAAATTGTCCGCATCCTCCCAGGACGAGCGGATGTCGTCACCGAATGGTCCGGCGGAATGCTCCTTGAAGGCGAAGCGCCTGACGCCCCGAAGCGAGTAAATGATTGCATTGCCATAGACCTGCGGGACCGATCGGCCGTCAACCAGAGCGAACTTCGAATAGCCGTTTTCGACGAGGCACGCGAAGACACCAGCGGAATGCGATTCGGCCGAGATATGCGGCGGGAAAATGCCGGCCGCGAACAACTCCCGGAGTACCGGAAGGTCATAATATTCGATGTCGATCTTGATGTAGAGCGGCTGCCCGAACTCCGCGACGATGCTTGAGGGCGTCCGGCAGGCGACGAGGACGGGTTCATATTCGTCCCTCACGTCCGCTCCGGGTTCCGGCAGCTGACTGAGGACGTGATTCGTCTTGTGGATGTAGAAGGTGAGCGGTTCCGCGGATTCCCGATCCGACAAGGCCAAGTTGAGGATAGTGAGCCGCCCGGATTTAATGGCGTCGGCGAACCGCGCGCGGGCCAAGTCGCACAAGCTCGCGTTTGCCTCGACGGCGACGACCCGATTGCATTTCAGCAGGTAATATTCGACGTCGTCGCCATTGTTCATCCCGAAATCGTAGATCACCGGGCCGGCGTCGGCTGGGGTCTGGCGGACCGGACTCGCCGGCTCGTGAGGGGCGAGATCAACGACCGTCTTTCGGCGAAATTTGATCAATCGATCGAGCATGGCGACATCACTATCGTCGCGAGCCGATGTCGCAAGATGCCGACTCTCGCATTGCCGAAGATAGTCCGCTAGCCGAACGGCTATGACCGCACTCGATATCTTCGTATTCCTTCTGCTCATCGGGGGCGCCGCAGTCGGTTTCGTGCGCGGGTTCGTGCATGAGGTGATCTCGCTTCTCGCCTGGGTGGTGGCAATCGCGATGCTGAAGCTGTTCCACACACAGCTGTGGCACGGAATCACGGGCCTGTGGGGGAGCAGCCCTGCCGCGGCGGCGGTAATCGCCTTCGCGATCCTGTTCGTGCCGAGCTTCGTGTTGGTGAAACTGGTGGCGCGGCAGGTCGGCGGCCGTACCCGCCGATCGCCGATCCTCGGCCCCTTCGACCGGGTGCTCGGCGGCGGTTTCGGGATGCTGAAGGGCCTTCTTGGGGCGACTCTATTCTTCCTCCTCGCCAATCTCGCGACCGACATGGTCTACGGCCCGCAGGCCGACCGGCCGGAATGGATGACCAAGTCGCGGACGTACCCGCTGTTGAACGCCAGCGGCCGGGCGATCGTCGATTGGGTCGAGACTCGGCGGCACAAGGTTCGGGACCCTGAGGAATGATCCGCCTTCATGACACGATGACCCGCGAGAAGCGGGCGTTCGTCCCGCTCAACCCGCAGCGCATCACCATGTATGTGTGCGGACCAACGGTCTACGGCCGAGCGCACATCGGCAATGCGCGGCCGGCGGTGGTGTTCGATACGCTCGCTCGGCTGATCCGCCACGAGTTCGGCGAGAAGAGCCTGGTCTATGCCCGCAACGTCACTGACGTCGATGACAAGATCATAGCGGCCGCGGAGGCGGAGGGAGTCGATCCTTCGGTGATCACCGAGCGCTACGAGCGCTTCTACCTCGAGGATATGGGGGCTCTCGGAGTCCAGCCACCGACCATCGCACCGCATGCGACCCAAGAAATCGACGTGATGATCGCGATGATCACGAAGCTGATCGAGCACGGCAACGCTTACGAGGCGCAGGGCCACGTGCTGTTTTCCGTGCCGAGCGACGCCGATTACGGAGTGCTCAGCAAACGCGACCGCGAGGCGATGATCGCGGGCGCCCGGGTGGAGGTTGCGCCGTACAAGCGCGACCCGGCCGACTTCGTATTGTGGAAGCCGAGCGGTGAAGGTGTGATCGGCTGGGATTCCCCTTGGGGGCGCGGCCGCCCCGGCTGGCACATCGAATGCTCGGCGATGATCGAGGCGCATCTTGGCGAAACGATCGACATCCACGGCGGCGGGCTCGATCTCATCTTCCCGCACCACGAAAATGAGATCGCCCAGAGCCGCTGTGCGCATGCCGGCCTGCCGCTCGCGCGCTTCTGGGTGCACAACGGCTTCGTCGACATGGGCTCGGAGAAGATGTCCAAGTCGCTCGGCAACATCATCACTCCGGCCGAGCTTCTCGCGCAGGGTCACAAGGGGGAGACGCTGCGGCTGGCTTTGCTGTCGGCGCATTATCGTCAGCCGCTGAGCTGGACCGAGGACGTCGTTGCACAGGCGAAGACGAACCTCGATCGGCTCTACCGCGCGGCTGGAGACGCTGAAGCAGGAGAGGTCGATGAAGAAGTGGTCGAGGCGCTATCGGACGATTTGAACACTCCGCGGGCGCTCGCCCGGTTGATCGCGCTGGATGATCCGCCGACGATCAAGGCCAGTGCAGCGCTGCTTGGGCTGCTACAAAGCACGACCGAAGACTGGTTCCAAAGCAACGCGGACTCCGGCGCAATCGAAGCGCGCATCGCCGAGCGTGCGGACGCCAAGAAGAATCGCGACTTCGCTACCGCTGACCGAATCCGCGACGAACTCAAGGCCGAAGGCATAGTGTTGGAGGATGGAGCCAGCGGCACTACTTGGCGGAAGGAATGACACCAATCACTTTCCGTCACCCCCCGCAAAAGCGGGGCCCAGCTTCCCTCAAGAACAGGCTGGGTTCTCGCTTTCGCAGGAATGACGAAGTGGGGATAGGAATGACGAAGTAGGGATAGGAATGACTATTGTGCGGTTCCCAGCCTTCTCGTTCGTCCTGAGCGAAGTCGAAGGGCGTAGCTCCAACGGTTGTGCCGGGCGCCCTTCGACTTCCGCGCTATCGCGCCTCCGCTCAGGACGAACGGATGTGGCGGTTCGAACGGGTGTGAGCGGAAAAGGAGAATGAACGCGCCGCTCTACACGACGGAGATTCTGCACCTCGCAGCCTCCCTCGCCGAACCCCGCGAGCTCGAGCGCGAAGATGGGCGGGCGGAGCTGCGATCTCCGACCTGCGGCAGCCGTGTAAACACGACTGTCGAGCTTGATGAGAAGGGCAGGGTAGAGGCCGTCTCGCAACAGGTGCACGCCTGCGCGTTCGGCCAGGCCTCGGCGGCGCTGCTCGAGCGCGGCGCGGCCGGTCGCGGGCGGACAGAGGTGGAGACGGCCTTGACGCAGCTCAGTGAATGGCTTGGCGGCTCTCCCGACACGCCGGACTGGCCGGGCCTCGCCGCGCTCGCTCCAGCGCGATCGCGCACATCGCGACATGGGGCGATCCTGCTTCCCTTCCGGACGCTGCTCGCCGCAATAGAGTCGGCTGGGTGACCACTCCCGCCCAGGCAGCGCAGGCGACGAGCGCGATCCTCGAAAGCGGCGCGCTCATGCTTGGCGCGGCGCTGATCTTCGTCACGCTGTTCCGCCAGCTCAAACTCGGCGCGACCCTGGGATACATCGTCGCGGGAGCGTTGATCGGTCCGCAATTGCTCGGCCTCGTCCGTGATCCCGAGCAGGTATCCGGAATCGCCGAGATCGGAATTGCTCTTTTGCTCTTCATCGTGGGTCTGGAGCTTCAGCCAAGCCGCTTGTGGCGCCTCAGGAAAGACATTTTCGGACTAGGCCTCGTCCAGGTCGTGCTGTGCGGCATTGCGATCAGTCTGCTGCTCTACCTTGCCCTCGGCATCTCGGCGGCGGCATCGGTGGCGATCGGGCTTCCGCTCGCCCTTTCCTCGACGGCTCAGGTGTTGCCGATGCTGCGATCGGACAATGAGCTGAACACGCCGCAGGGCGAGCGCGCCTTTTCCATCCTGCTGTTCCAGGACCTCGCCATTGTACCGATGATCACGATCATAGCGGCGCTGTCGAGAGTCCCGCCCGATCCGAGCGAGCCGACGGGCTGGACGCTGGCCCTACTGACGTTGGCGGCAGTCATCGGGCTAGTCCTGGTTGGCCGACTGCTGCTCAATCCGCTGTTCCGGTTGGTCGGCCGGCTTGGAGAACGCGAGCTGTTCGTGGTCGCTGGTCTGTTCACCGTCGTCGGTGCCTCGGCGGCGATGCACGCGCTGCATCTTTCCGTCCCACTCGGCGCGTTCGTCGCGGGCGTGATGCTGGCGGAATTGCCTTATCGTCACGAGCTCGAGAGCGATGTCGAGCCGTTCCGCTCGATCCTCTTGGGACTGTTCTTCCTGTCGGTGGGGATGATGCTCGATCTCAGCGTCATCGGAGCTCGGCCATTGCTGGTGCTTGGGGTCGCTGCCGCCGTGATCGTGACCAAGACGATCCTGATCAGCGCACTGACACGGATCTTCGGTTGCTCCTGGGCACTGAGCATGCGGCTTGGACTGCTTCTCAGTCAGGCCGGCGAGTTCGGCTTTGTCCTGTTCGCGCAGGCGACCGCCGCCCAATTGATTACGCGCGACGCGGCATCGCTGTTCGGAGCGGTTGTTACCTTGTCGATGGCCACGACCCCGTTCCTGATGCGGTTCATCGACTTCCTCGAGCGACGAGAGGTGCGCAGGGACGACCTGGAAGGACCGGGGGGATCACCAGAAACCAGTGCCCTCGTTGTTGGCTATGGGCGCTTCGGACAGACGGTTGCTCAGATGATGCAGGCGAAGGGTATCGGCGTCACGCTCATCGACAAGAAGCCGAGGATGATCGAGACGGCTGAGGAGTTCGGGACGAAGGTCTATTACGGCGACGGCTTGCGCATCGATCTTCTGCGCACCGCGGGCGCCGAATTCGCGAAAGTCATTGCTTTCTGCAACGACAATGAGGGCGGCGAGATGACTCGGGAGGCCGTCAGGGCCGTCCTCGAAGCTTTTCCGCAAGCATCTGTAATGGTTCGCGCTTTCGACCGTGTGCATCTGATGGAGCTGGACGGTCTCGATCTCGCCTTCGCCCAGCGCGAGCTGTTCGAAAGTGCGGTGGCGATGGGTAGGGCAGCGCTAAAGGCCAGTGGAATCGGTTCAGCGGAGATCGAGCGCGTCGAGCGAGCCTATCGGTCGCGCGACTGCGAGCGGCTCGAGCTGCAGAGCTCGACAGGCGATCTGCACGCCGGGCTGGAGCGGTCGTTCGGCGCCGACCGGGCGCTTCCTGAAGGAGAGGAAGAGGCATCTCTCAAGTCGTCACCCTGAACGGCGTTGAGCCCAGTCATCCCGGCCTTGAGCCGGGACCCGCCTTGTTCTTCAGGAACGATCGCAAGAGACAGGCGGACCCCGGATCAGGTCCGGGGTGACGAAATCTGGCCTCAGCGTTCTAAGCGGCGCTGGGTTTCGCGAGAAAATCCTCAAGGGCGCGGACGATCGAGTCGACCACCTCCCGGTGCGCACCTACCCCACTCTTCACGTGGATGTGCGCCTCGGCATAAGCCAGCCGCTCGACCTCGGCGATGCGTTCCAGCGTCGTCTTTCGATCGCCGGTCTTGAGCAGAGGACGCGTGCCGCGCCGCCGTCCGGTGCGCTCGGCGAGGACGTCGACAGGAGCATCGAGCCAGACGGTGACGGAACGCTCCACGAGCAGGGTTCGAGTTCGCGGATCGACGAAGACCCCCCCGCCAGTGGCGATGACCCGGATCTGGCCGTCGATCAGACGCGCGACAAGGCGGCGCTCACCGTCACGAAAGTCCTGTTCGCCATAGCGCTCAAATAGCTCGCCCCAAGGTAGGCCGACGGCTTCCTCGATTTCGGAATTGCTGTCGACGAACGGCAGGCCAAGCCGCCTGGCCAGGCGACGCCCGACCGTCGACTTTCCTACCCCCATCAATCCGACCAGAACCACCGGCCGATCCAAACGCTTGGCCAATAACGTCACATTATGGGCTATACAGCGGCTATCCCGCTCGGCAAAAGCCGCTCTTCCCAATCCCATTCAAGCGGAATGTCATGTCGCGATTGGTTGTGCTGATTGTTGCGGTGCTGATCATAGTCGGAGCGCTCGTCTTCCTTTCCACCGTTCCCAAGGAATTGCCGACTCGAACCATCGAGGTCGACGTGCCTCAGGGTGGGAATGCCAGCTAAGCCGTTCCTCATTGCATCGGCGGCGCTGGTCTTGACCTTGCCGGCGCTGGGCCAACTGAATGCGCAGGCACCGCCACCCGTTGCCGCACAGCCGCCGGGTGCTGCCGCGGTTCCGAGGCCGCAGGGTGCATCGCCGAGCGGTGCCGGCGACGACACGGCGGTGGACGAGCTGGGGAACATGGAGCTCCAGCCGCCCAGCCCTCCGGTCGAATATCCGGGGTGGGCGCGGCGTGATCCCTGGGTGGTCGGAAAGCTCGACCCGGTCTCGATCGGCCTGGGGTCGCACCCGTGGGGCGCAACCAGCGGCGCTTTCCTTTCCACCTTGATGCGGCGGATGGATACTCCGATCGCCTCGCGCTGGGCCCATATTGCGCTGCGCGACGCGCTGCTCACCAAGGTCCGCGCACCGCGCGACGTCAATCCCATCGACTGGGTGGCGGAGCGCGCCTGGCTTTTGCTCCGGATGGGCGAGGCCGACGCGGCGCGAATGCTGGTCGCGGCGGTCGATGTCGACAAGTTCACTCCGAAGATGGTTCAAGTGGGAGTCCAGACGGCGCTGGCGAACGGCGATCCGTCCGCATTGTGTCCGCTCGAGGACGGAATCGGCGATCATGAACAGCGCATTCGCGCTTTGGTGTCAGCCATTTGCGCATCGCTTGCCGGCGAACCCGAGAGCGCGGCGGCGCAGATCGAGGACGCGCGCCGTCGAGGGCGGATCGGCGGAATTGACCTCACGCTCGCCGAGAAAGTCGTGGGCTCCGGAGCGAATACCGGGCGCGCTGTGACGATCGAGTGGGATCCGGTCGATCGGCTGACGGCTTGGCGCTTCGGCCTGGCGACGGCAACCGCCATGGTGCCGCCCGACCGGCTGATCAATTCGGCCTCGCCCCAATTGCGGGCATTCCAGGCGCGATCCCCATTGCTGTCGCCGCAACAGCGCTTGCCCTCCGCCTTCATTGCGGCCGGGCTTGGAGTCTTCTCCTCGCAATCGCTCGTCGATCTCTATTCGGCAATCTACGACACGACCGATCCCAGCGACTTGCCCACGACGGACGCGTGGCAATTGCGCCAGGCGTTCGTGGGCAGGGACCGCGACGCCCGACTTGCGGCGATCAAGAGACTGCTCGGTAAGAGCAATGACCCCCTCGAGAAGGAGGCGCGTCGGGCGCTGGTTGCTCGCGCGGCGACGCTGGTCGCGCCTGATCCCAAGCTCGAGAAGGACGCTCCGGAGCTCATCGCGGCGATGCTTGCGGGCGGCTATGACCGGGCGGTGGCGCGATGGGCCGGCGCCGTGCGCCGAATGAACGATGAGACTGGCGATCGCAGCTGGGCAATGGTCGCGCTCGCCGCGCCTAATAATGCCGGGATCGACGTGAGCTTCTCGAGGATCACCCGCTTCATCGGGCGCGATCAAAGTCCGGGGAAGGCGAGGAGCGCTCTTCTCGTCGCTGGGCTCGCGGGGCTGGGCAAGATCAGCACCGATTCAGCGAACGCGCTCAACCGGCGCTATGGGCTCGGCCTCGGCCGCCAGTCGAGCTGGACGAGGATCATCGACTCCGCTGCGGGTCGCGGCCAGTCGGCCACGGTCCTGGTGCTCGCCGGCACGGGTCTCCAAACCACCAGTTTCGCCAACGTGCCGGGAAGTCATTTCTATCACGTGATTTCCGCGCTCGAGCGCACGGATCAGGACTTCACGGCGCGCATGATCGCAGCGGAAGCCTTGTCACGGACGTGACGTGAGCCCGGACGATCAGGCGCTTGTCGACCGATTTCTCGACATGATGGCCGCTGAAGCCGGGGCATCGCGCCACACGATCGCGGCCTATCGCAATGATCTGGAGCGCGCCGCGGCGGATGTGGGCGTGCTGTCTAGAGCGTCGGCGGACAATCTCTCTGGGCTAGGCGCGCGCTGGGCGGAGCTGTCGCCGGCGACCGTCGCCCGCCGCTCGGCGGCGCTGCGGCGCTTCTACGGCTTCCTCGTCGATGACGGCCTCCGCCGCGACGATCCCTCATCCGCCTTGCCCCGACCGCGCCTGGAGCGCCCGCTGCCACGAATCCTCGACGAGCAAGAGGTCGAGCGCATGTTCGAGCAGGCGGAAGACCGAGCGGCCAGCGGGGAGGGGATTGCGGTGCGCAACCTCGCCGTCCTCGAGCTTCTCTACGGGTCCGGACTGCGCGCGAGCGAGCTGGTGAGCCTGCCGAGGAGAGCGGTTCGGCTTGGCCAGCCGTTCCTCATCCTCCTGGGCAAGGGCAGCAAGGAGCGGTTGGTGCCGATTTCCTCGCGCGCCGAAGCCGCCGTCGAACGCTGGCGCGAGCATGTGCCCGGAGACAGCTTGTGGCTGTTTCCCAGCGGCAAGGGTCACATCAGCCGAGTGCGCCTCTTCCAGATCGTACGACAAATGGCCGCCGACGCGGGCATTTCACCCGATCGTGTCAGCCCGCATGTGCTACGGCATGCCTTCGCGACGCACTTGCTGTCCGGCGGCGCCGACCTGCGCGTGCTTCAGTCGCTGCTCGGGCACGCCGATATCGCCACCACCCAGATCTACACGCATGTCGACAGTGCGCGGCTCGTGGAGCTGGTGAACGCGCGTCACCCACTCGCCACCCGTTCTCGTTGACGGCTGCCTCGGCTTCGTCCTACCCGCGCGAGCCACATATGTTGACCTATCTCGATTTCGAAAAGCCGATCGCCGAGCTTGAAACCCGCGTTTCCGAGCTGCGGGAGACGGCGAACAACGGAGACATCGACATCGATGCCGAGGTCGAGCGTCTCGAGTCCAAGGCCAATAAGCTACTGCGCGACACCTATGCGAAGCTGACTCCGTGGCAGAAGGCGCAGGTCGCGCGCCATCCGGAGCGGCCGCACTTCAAGGACTTTGTCGCCGGCATCGCTGACGATTTCCTGCCGCTCGCCGGCGACCGCTCCTTCGCCGACGATCCTGCGATCATCGGCGGGCTCGCACGGATCGACGGTCGGCGCGTGATGCTGATCGGTCACGAGAAGGGCGACGACACGGCGTCGCGGCTCAGGCACAATTTCGGAATGGCCAAACCTGAGGGTTATCGAAAGGCCATCCGGCTCATGGGGCTGGCCGATCAATTTGGAATACCGGTCGTAACGTTGGTCGATACGCCGGGTGCCTTTCCCGGAGTTCAGGCCGAAGAGCGCGGACAGGCGGAAGCCATCGCCCGATCGACTCAGCGATGCCTTGATCTTCGAGTGCCGCTGATCGCCGCGATCGTCGGCGAGGGCGGCTCCGGCGGAGCCATTGCGCTCGCCGCCGCGAATCGCGCGCTCATGTTCGAGCACGCCGTCTATTCCGTGATTTCCCCCGAGGGCTGCGCGTCGATCCTGTGGCGCACGGCGGACAAGGCGGCCGAGGCTGCCGAAGCGATGAAGATCACTGCGTCGGACTTGCAGGCGCTGGGGGTCATCGACCGGATTGTGCCGGAGCCGCTCGGCGGAGCGCATCGCGATCCCGACGCTGCCATCGGGGCCCTGAAAGGCGCCATCGTGGAGGAGCTAGAGGGCTGTTCCTCGCTTGGTCCCAAAGAGTTGCTGGCGCAGCGCCGCGCAAAATTCCTCGCGATCGGCTGAACTCCGCCGAGGGCAGGCCCTCAGGAATCGGCTTCAGTCATTCTCCGTTCAAATTCGCCGAGCTTATTTCGCGATGAAACCGGAGATGCACATGCGTAAGGGCCTCCTGTTGTTTGTTGCAAGCGCGGTCGCGCTCACACCGGCCGCCGCGCAGCAGCAACGCTATCTCGATCCGCGCGACGTCGCTGAAGCGCAGCGCGAGAATGCTGCGATCGTCCAGGAGCTTGGGGGCGCCGAGACGGGGCCGCGCGCAGCCTATGTCGAGGCTGTGGGCCGCCGGATCGGTGCCCAGTCGGGCCTCGTCAATCCCGGCCAGGCATTGCATTTCACGACGCTCAATTCAGCTGTGGAGAACGCATTCTCGGTCCCGGGCGGTTATGTCTACATCACCCGCCAACTCATGTCCCTCATGGACGACGAATCGCAGCTCGCGTTCGCCCTTGGTCACGAAGTCGCGCACGTCGCTGCCAATCACGCGCATATCCGGCAGCAATATGCGCAGCGGAGTCCGCTCGGAGTCTTCGGTCAGATCGTGGGGGCGATTTTCGGACCATCGGTCTTCAGCAACGTGATGGCTGCGCGTGCGAGAATGGATAGTCTGAGCTTCTCGCGCGAACAGGAATATCAGGCCGATACACTGGGCCTGCGCTATTTGATCGCGGCCGGCTATGACCCCGCTGGCGCCTCGGGAGTCCTCGCAGCGCTGAGCCGCAACAGCGCCATCGAGGCGCGGGTGCAGGGCCGGGCCAACCGGCAGACGCCGGAGTGGGCGAGCACGCATCCGCTTAGCGAGAACCGCATGCAGCGAGCCCTGGCCGAAGCCCGCGCGACGGGCCGGCTCGGGACAGGAGTCCGCAACCGCGATATTTTCCTTTCGAGGTTGGAAGGGACCTACGTCGACGACGACCCGGCACAAGGGATCATCGACGGGCCAATTTTCACTCATCCGGATTTGCGCATACAGTTCAGGGTCCCCACCGGATATCGCATGCAAAATGGTACGTACGCCGTCACGGTGTCCGGGTCGGCCGGCAAAGCGCAATTCAGCGGCGGCCGGTACAGCGGCTCGCTAGACAATTACATCTTCCGCCTGTTCGAACAGCTGACCCGCGGCCGGATGCAGCTCACTATTCCGGCCCCGCGGCGGACCACCATTAACGGCATGCCTGCCGCGATCACGACCACACGGGTCGACACGGCATCGGGCCTGGTCGACGTCAGTGTGGTTGCCTACCAATGGGATCCGCAGCGCGTTTATCATTTCGCGATGATCACGCCGGGCGGTTACGGTGTTGGACCGTTCACGCCTATGGTCAATTCCCTGCGCCGAGTAACTGCCCGGGAAGCGGCGGCGATCCGACCGCGCGTGATCCACGTTGTGACGGTTGCGCCGGGCGATACGGTAGAGTCGCTCGCATCGCGAATGGCTTATCGCGATTTTCAGGTCGACCGCTTTCTGGCGCTAAACGGCCTCACCGCCGGCAGCCGGTTAAATCCGGGGCAGAAGATCAAACTGGTCGTTTACGGTCAAAGGCGCAGCTGAATCAGCTAGATGGCGTTGCAGCCTCGACCTTGTCGCTCAGTTGGGTCCACATTCCGTTCGAGCCTCCGCCGAGCGCGGAAAGTCCGCCCATCATCGCTACCGCGATGAGGCCTGCCAAGAGCCCGTATTCGATTGCTGTAGCCCCGCGCCTGTCGGCGCCGAGCCTGCGCATAATCGTCCGGATAGCGATCACGCCACCCTCCTCTGGTCCACGTCCACACGCTAGGTGTACCGGATGCGGGGTTAACAACTCTTATTGCGGACATCGTTAACGCGGCGGCATTGCTGTTTGCTTCCAAGCGGCGAAATGGAGGATCTCGAACGTCTCCAGCGTGCGCTGGCCGTCGCCCGCTCGTGCGAATGCCCCTTCCGCAGCTGCCCGAGCGGCTCGTAGAAGCGGCTTGCGAGATCGCGCCCTCAAGATGTTCGTCGCGCCCATAGCCCGCAAGTCCGCGACCAGAGCTTTGAGTGAAACATAGGCGACCGGCACTCGGTCGATGTCGACGACCGGATTGGAAAAGCCGGCGGCCGAGAGCAGCGGGGCGAGGGCCGATGCCTCGACCCGAGGGTGAACATGCGACGAGGCGACACCCGCCACCTCATCTGCGGCCCGCATCGCGGCCCGAAGCTGGGGCAGCGTGTCTCCTCCCGAGAATGCGCCGATGAATAGAGCTCCGAGGTCGCGCGGCGCCGTAGATCGATCTCAGGGCGCGCGGGAGATCGTTGACCGTATCCAGCGTTCCGATGGCGAGGACGAGATCGTAGGCGGCGCGCTCGGACGACCATTGGTCTTCGATGAGGACCTCACCCCTCGTCGCCTTCACGAACAGCGTTCCCGGATCGCGCACGTCAATCTCATCCGCAACTTCCTGCAGGCGCGCCGGCCAAGCGCGATCCGGGCAACCGACGAGCAGCGCTCGCCCGAACCGCCGGCGCCCGAGCGCAATCCGCTCGATACAGTCTTCGAACGTGCGTTCGAACAGGAACAGCTCCGGGCCAATCCTCGCTGCCCGATCGCGCCGTTTGGTCCGCAATTCCATATCGAACAAGAGTGTCACCGCGGCGCTTGTGCGACGCTGAATCTCAAGCGACAAGCGGGAGATGATTGCTGGCCTCTTGCGTCTTTGCGCGCGCCGGGCGCTCGACTTCGCGCTTCCGCCCCGCTGCGCCGGTTGCGGAACGATCGTAACGGATGTGCACAGCTTCTGCTCGGACTGCTGGCGGCAGATCGAATTCCTCGGTGATGGCGGCTGCGAGGCTTGCGGCATGCCGCTGCAGTCGACCGAGCTCAGAACCTGTGGAGCGTGCCTCGCCAAGCCTTCGCGCATTGCTCGCATGAGGGCCGCGGTGGCTTATGACGATCTTTCGCGAGGGCTGGCCATCCATCTCAAATACGGCCGCAAGGTCGCACTCGCGCGCACAATGGCTCGATATATGGCGCCGTTGGTCCCGAAGAGCGGCGAGGAACGAGTACTGGTGCCGGTTCCGCTTCATCGTGCCCGGCTCTGGAGCCGCGGATTCAATCAGTCGGCCCTCGTCGCCCGCGAACTGTCTCGGCAGTTGCGAGTCGAGGCGGATCCATTCGCGCTTCGACGGATCAAACGGACGCCTCCGCTGAAGGGCATGAGCCTGCTTCAGCGGCGCAGAGCGGTGGCGGGTGCATTCAAGGTTCCCGACAAAGGGTCGGTCGCCGGCAAGATCATCGTTCTCATCGATGATGTGTTCACCACGGGGAGCACGGCCGAGGCTTGTGCGCGGACTCTGACACGCGCTGGCGCATCGCGTGTCGAGCTGGTGAGCTGGGCAAGAGTGGTGCGTCCGACAGACTTGATGCGTTAGTGAGCAAAACCAAATTGCGTTCCGAAGAGAGAGAAGTGTCTAGCGTAGAAATCTACACCAAGACCTTTTGCGGCTATTGTTGGCGAGCCAAACATTTGTTCGAGGCCAAGGGCGTCGCCTATCAAGAGATTTCCGTGGACTTCGGAGGTGAAGTGCGAAACGAGATGATCGAACGGGCGAAGGGCCGCACGACCGTGCCGCAAATCTTCATCGACGGGCGACACATCGGCGGCTGCGATGAATTGCTGGCGCTGGAGCGGGCGGGCGAGCTCGATCCGTTGCTTGCCGAATGACTCGTATCGCGCTTCTTCAGTCGAACACCGGCATCGATCCAGATGCCAACGCGCGCGTGCTCGTCGAGGCGATCGCCGAGGCCGCCAGCGGTGGTGCGGAGATGCTCTTCACGCCGGAGATGTCCGGATTGTTGGATCGCGACGTTGGGCGCGCCGCCAAGAATTTGCGTGCGGAGGAGGAGGATCGGGTCATCGCGGCTTGCCGCGACGCGGCGAAACATCATCGGATCTGGCTCCACCTCGGATCGCTCGCGGTGCTCGTGCAAGACGGCAAGATCGCGAACCGCGGTTTCGTGATCGATCGGGAAGGACAAGTTCGAGCGCGTTACGACAAGATCCACTTGTTCGACGTCGATCTACCGACGGGCGAAACATGGCGCGAATCGGCTGTCTATTCCCACGGTAACGAAGCTGTGCTCGTTAGCGGCACTCCCGTCGGGAAGCTGGGCCTCACCATCTGTTACGATCTGCGCTTCCCGGGCTTGTTCGCGCGGATAGCGGAGGCCGATGCCGACGTCATCTCCGTCCCCGCCGCCTTCACGGTACCGACCGGCCGGGCGCACTGGCATATTCTGCTTCGCGCGCGGGCGATCGAGGCGGGGTTGTTCGTAGTCGCCGCGGCGCAGGTCGGCCGGCACGAGGACGGCCGGCAAACGTTCGGTCATTCACTCGTCGTCGACCCTTGGGGCGAAGTCTTGCTCGACATGCGCGAGGAAAAAGGGATCGGCTTTGCCGATATCGACCTGTCGCGGATTTCCGACGTGCGCTCGCGAATACCGGCGCTTAACCATCGCCGTCCTATCTCCGAGGCGGTGACCCAATGATCGTCTTCGATCTTCAGTGCCTTGACGGCGGCGAGACCTTCGAAGCCTGGTTCGGATCTAACGCCGATTATGAAGAGCAGCGCTCTCGCGGCTTGGTGCAATGTCCGGTCTGCCAGTCGTCCAATGTCGGCAAAGCTCCGATGGCTCCGCGCGTTCCACGCAAGGGGAACGATAATCCGCTCGCTCGCCTCGCCGCGATCCAGACCGAGATGCTGAAGGACTCGCGCTGGGTTGGCGACGAGTTCGCGGAGACTGCGCGCGCCATGCACAATGGCGAGATCGAGCGCGAACAAGTCCACGGCAGCACTTCGGTGCAAGAGGCGAAGTCGCTCGTCGAAGAAGGTATTCCCGTCGCGCCTTTGCCGTTGCCGGTCGTCCCGCCCACGGACGTGAATTGATCGGACGGACGCCAGCCCCTATTCGATGAGTCGGCGCGACCCCGTAGCTCAGCAGGATAGAGCATCAGATTCCTAATCTGAGGGCCACAGGTTCGAATCCTGTCGGGGTCGCCAGCAATTTGGATGAGGGGTATGGCGACGAACATCCGGGAGGGCCGATCGGGGCTTATGCATCGTCTGTTTCTCGAACATCCGCGTTCGCTCGGAATGAGCTGGGTGCAGCATGGCGTCGGTGCAGCCAAAATCGCGGTGGAGCTTATTGGCGCGGGCTGCGCGGTGCTCGTCCATGCGGTCGTGCCGGGCTGGTTTACGCAGACCGGCGGCAAGACGGTGACCCGCATCTATGACCATATCCAGAGTCGTAAGGCCGGCTCTGCCAATCCGGAGAACTGGCCCGATTATGAAATCTGACCGGGTCGTCCCGGTCGCGATCGTCGGTGGCGGCTTTTCGGGAACCATTCTTGCGGCCCAACTCGCTCGGCGCGGCATTGCCTCCATCTTGATCGACGGCAGCGGCCGAATGGGGCGGGGCGTCGCTTATTCGACGACCGAGCCCGCGCACCTGCTCAACGTCCGCGCCGAGGGGATGAGCGCTTGGGCTGGCGAGCCGGACCATTTCGCCGAGAGGTTCGAGGCGGAAGGCGGGGAACGCCGCGGCTTTGCCGAGCGCCGCTTGTTCGCTCGCTACCTCGGCGAAATCCTGGAAGAGGGACTGGCGACCGGGAAGATCGAGGTTGCGCATGACACCGCCTCCAGAGCCGCGCGCGAAGGAGGCGGCTGGCGTGTCGAACTCGATAGCGGTGAAATCATCGAGGCTGACATGCTCGCGCTGGCAATCGGCAATCAGGAGCCGGAGTCGCTCAGCGCCTTCACCGGCATCGGCGATCGCTTCATCCGCGATCCGTGGGGATCCGAAGCCCGAGCCGCCGTACAGAACCTTGCGGCGACGGGAGCAAGCGCGCTCCTCGTGGGTACGGGCCTCACCATGATTGATCTCGTACTGTCGCTCGACGCGGGCGGCCACCGCGGCCGGATCGTCGCATTGTCCCGCCGTGGGCTGATTCCCCGGTCGCACGCGGATTTCGAGCCGGCGCCAGTCTCGAGCGAAGACGTGCCGCACGGCAGCCTTCGCGGCTTGTGGCGGTGGCTGCGGCGGAGAAGCGCCGACGTCGGGTGGCGAGCCGCCGTCGACAGCCTACGCCCCCACAGCCATATGTTGTGGCAGAGCCTGAGCGTCGACCAGCAACATCGGTTCCTGCGCCATGCCCGACCCTGGTGGGATGTGCACCGCCACCGAATCGCACCGGAGGTGGCGCGAACGCTTGCCGATTTGATCGGCGAGGGACGGCTCGAGATCGTGGCCGGGCGGATCATCTCCGCGCGCGAGGAGGGCGGCGAGCTGACGGTCCAAGTCCGCAAGCGCGGATCGGGACTGATCGACGAGATGCGCTTTGCTTATGCGTTCAATTGCACTGGTCCGCTTCACGCGATCGGGCGGACCAGAGATCCGCTTCTGCGAAGCTTGCTCGATCGAGGCCAGGTGCGACCTGACCATCTCGGCCTTGGGCTCCAGGTCGACGAAAGCTCGCGTGCGGGCGATGGGCTGTGGGCGCTCGGACCGCTCACCAAGGGCCGTTATTGGGAGATCATCGCCGTTCCTGATATCCGCGAGCAGGCAGCCCAAGTCGCTGACGACATTGCAAGGGAGCTTGGCCGATGAGCCCTCCGTTCGAGCATGGCGAGCCGGAAGACGGCGACCTCGTCGAATCCGCGCCCGATTGCGAGATTCCTCCAGAGGTCACGGAAGCCGTCCGGACGCTCATCCGCTGGGCAGGCGACGACCCCGACCGCGAGGGTCTGCTCGATACCCCGCGGCGGGTCGCTCGCGCGTGGCGGGAATATGCGCTTGGTTATCGGGAGGATCCGGCGGTCCACCTACGCCGCACGTTCGAAGAGGTCGGGGGCTATGACGAGATCGTCCTTCTCAAGGACATTCCATTCCAGTCGCACTGCGAACACCACATGGCCCCGATCATCGGCAAGGCGGCGATAGCCTATCTGCCGAGGGACAAAGTCGTGGGGATCAGCAAGCTCGCCCGAGTGCTGCACGGATTTGCCCGGCGGCTGCAGGTTCAAGAGCGGCTGACGGCTCAGGTGGCGGATACGATCTGGGAGCATCTCCAGCCCAAGGCCGTCGCCGTAGTCATCGAGGCGAGTCACGCCTGCATGACAGCGCGAGGGGTCGGAACACCGGGCGTGATGATGACCACAAGCCGAATGATGGGCACCTTCCGCGAAGATGAGCGGAGCCGTCGCGAGGTCCTGGCGCTGATGGGTTACTGACAGCAAGCGGGGCGGTTCCGCTGGCCTTAGAACCGCCCCGCACCCACCCCGGTAGACGAGGCGGAAATTCCGACGGAGATTCGGCCCGCTAAACCTCGGTCTGAAGTCCGTGCTTCAGCCGGCTAATCTGGTCGTGACCAGAACGGACGGACTGGTAGGCACGTTCCAGGGTTGCCCGGCTTTCGGCCGTCAATTCCTGGCTGTTCAGCGCCGATTCGAACTTCTCTTTTATATAGTCTTCACCGCGTTCGACCTCGTTGATGATCGCCTTCTCGTCACGTCCGGTGATCGCGGCCTTCAAATCCTCGAAACGCTGGTGGGCCTTGCCCAGGAAAGTGCCACCCTCTTCAGGCTCGCCGCCGAGCCGGCGCACTTCGGAGCGGAGGTCCTCGACGACCTGCTGGCGCTCATTGGCGCGCTGGCGAAAAATTTCCCGCAAGCGCTCATTGTCGACGTTCGTCGCCGAATCCTCGTAGCCGGTGATGCTGTCGATTGTTGTTGCGATCAGTGTGTTGAGGACGCTGATCTCATCCGAATGGCTGTGTTCATTCATGCGCTTACTCCCGGCTTACCGAAGGTGGATACCCAACCAAACGCTCGAACGGCCAAGGCGATGCGGTCTTTCCGTCGAAATTTCTGGGTTGAACCGCGATTTCCTGTCAGTTTGGCGCGGCGCTGGGGGGAAGGAAATCATGGCACTTACCCGCCGTACGTTGCTTGAACATATCGGGGCGGTCGGCGGAGCCGGCGCAGCTTATGCGGCGATGGAGACGCTTGGGCTCGCGATCCCAACTCCGGCCGGGGCCGAAGATTTTCGCCTTTCGCCGGCGAGTCCAAGCGGGCGCAAAGTCGTCATCCTCGGCGCGGGGATTGCCGGCCTGGTCTCGGCCTATGAGCTCCGCCGCGCCGGCTACCAAGTTACAGTCCTCGAAGTTCGCGACCGCATCGGTGGACGCGTCTGGACGATCCGCGGCGGCGACAGGATCGAGCAGATCGGTCGACCGGACCAGCACGCGACCTTCGATTCGGGGCTATATTTCAATGCCGGCCCAGCGCGGATTCCGACCACGCATCGTGTGATCCTGGGTTATGCGCGCCGCTTCGGAGTTCCCCTTGAGGGGTTCGCCAATATCAACCGCAGTGCCGGCTGGGACTTTGGCGGCAAGGTCCAGCAGGAACGGCGCATGGTCATGGATATGCGCGGCCGCGTATCCGAGCTTCTCGCCAAGGCGATCGATATCCACGCGCTCGACAAGGAGGTGCCAAAGGACGAGCTCGAGCTCATTCGGCCGTTCCTGGCGCCTTACGGTGGCCTCGACGACAAAGGCGGTTATCTGACCGACGGCCGCTCCGGCTATGTGGTTGAGGGTGGGGGTTATGCCCGGGCGCCGGTCGCTCTGGAGCCGCTCGGGTGGAAGGAGCTCTTGCCCGATCGGCGCGTCGCGCTGCCGTACCTCTTCGAGACGATCTGGGACATGCAACCATCCCTGCTGCAGCCGGTCGGGGGAATGGATCGCATTGCCAACGCGATTTACGAGCAGGTGAAGCCGTCCGTGCGTCTGCGGACACATGTCACGGCCATCCGGCGGGTCGGCGAAGGGGTCCGCATAGAGCACGGACCAGGCGGGCAGATGACCGAAGCCGACTATTGTATCTGCACCTTGCCGATGCCGATCCTGAAGCGGATCCCGAATGACTTCTCGCCCGCTAAGAAGACCGCGCTCGCGACTGCACCGGATTACCTGCATAGCGTCAAGGTCGCGTTCGAAGCGCCTCGATTCTGGGAGACGGACGATTTCATTTACGGCGGCCTCGCCTGGACCGACCGGCTCAACGAGAATGTCATCTATCCCTCGGACGGCTATCACGATTCCAAGGGCGTGCTCGTCACCGGTTACTGCGCAGGCTGGACAAACCAGGACAATCCCGACCGTTTTGCCAATCTCAGCCACGAGGAGCGTTTGCGCATTTGCCGGGAGTTGGTCGAGGCTTTGCATCCCGGCAAGTCCCGCCTTTTAAGCAAGGGCGTGAACGTGGCCTGGGGCCTTACCCCTCATTCGGAGGGCGTCGGCGCCTTGTGGCGCGATTTCGACCCTCGTCCTGGCGCCGCTGCGGACGGACGCGGTCCCGTTTACGCGGAGCTGCTGAAGCCGGAAGGGCCGATCGTCTTCGCCGGTGAACACCTCAGCTATCAACCCACCTGGCAGGAAGGCGCGGCGCTTTCAGCGCATGAAGCACTGAAGCTCATCGCCGCGATGGCGAAAGCGAAAGCGGCTTAGGCGACGCCGGGCAGGTGACGCGCGACGCTCGCCCAATCCAGGCCGCCCCAGAAGACTAGCTGTGGGACGAGGATCGGGATGACCGCCATGGCGAAACCCAGCTTGGTCGCGGGGTGGATATGGCCGATCGATTTCCGGTCCCACAAGAATAGCGGAATGAACAGGGCCAGCCCGAGGACGTGGAGGCACGTAAACCCAAGCAGCGTCGGTGGAGCGAGGGGCAGACGGGCAATCGAAGGCCCCATGACGATCAGGATCGCGGCGCTCAGCATACAGCGCTTGTGCCACTGAGCGTTGCGGCGGTGGGCCCAGCCCAGCCACACCAATATCGCGAAGGGGATGATCACCGCGAGCGGGACGATCGTCCAAGTCAACGGATCGGTGAACGGCGGCTGGTTGGCGCGGGCGACCTGCCAGACCGCGGTCAGATACATGACAGGGATCATCAATATCGCGAGAAGCAACGTGAGCTTGCCCAGAAACATGTGCACTTCATATTTGCGGGCAGAAATCAGCTGCGTCTGCGCGACAATGGCGGCCATCCACAAAGTGAAGACGGACCCGTGCAGGATCACGGCCAGTGGAAGCGTCGGGTTCGGACGCGGATAAGCCGGGACAATGCCGCGGAGGTAGAAGCTGGGCCCAAAGCCGAGCAGTACGAGGAACACCAGAAACAGCGCCATGCGCGAATAGAATTTCCGCTCCGCCGCTTTGCGGTCCGAAGGCGGAACGGCGATCGTGGCCATAAACTCTCTCCCCGAGTTTGTCCAAGGGGCTGACGCTAGTCGAAAAGCTGCGACAGGCAAGGGAATAGGGCGTGACGCTGGCGCTCCGCGGCGCGAATGATAAAGAGGCTCAAATCAAGGGGATTTTGATCATGCGCAGTTTGAAGATCGCCGCCGCTCTCCTCGCGCTTTCGTCACCGCTTCCGGGGTTTGCCGCTGCCCAAACCGCAGCGCCTGCCACCGCCCCCGCGGCGACGCCGGCGCGCTCGCCCGACAACGTCAAGCTCGACGAGTCGCGCAAGCCAACCGAAGTGTTGCAATTCCTGGGCCTGCAGCCGGGGATGACCGTGATCGACCTTTTCGGCGCCAACAAATATTGGTCGGAGATCATCGGGCCCGCCGTCGGGCCTAAGGGACGAGTGATCGTGTGGGAAGCCTCCCAGTTTTACGACGACGCTTCGAAGAAATCGTTCGCCGAGTTCACCGCCAAGAACCCGAACGTGTCGATCGTCTCGACGCCGTTCGAAGCGCTGGCGTTGCCGAAGAACACCGCCGATTTCGTGATGCTCAACCTCAACTATCACGACGTCTACTGGACCAGTGAGAAGTATAAGGTCCCCAAGATGGACCCGAATGCGTTCCTCAAAACCGTCTATGGCGCGATGAAGCCCGGAGCGGTGATCGGTGTGATCGACCATGTCGCCAACCCGAACGACGATACTCGCGGGACCGTCGACAAGCTTCACCGGATCGATCCGAACGTCGTGAAGTCTGATTTCGAGCGCGCCGGCTTCAAGCTCGTCGGGACCAGCGACATCCTGCGCAATCCGGCCGACGACCACAGCCTCCTGGTGTTCGACCCGAAGGTGCAGGGCAAGACGGACCGAGTCATCTTCAAGTTCCAAAAGCCGGCTTGAGCGAGGCCGCGGCCACCGCACCCGAAAATAGCGCTCGGGGCTTTCGCGCCTATTGGGCGCTGGCGGCCCTGATCGTCGGATTGCTGGCGGGGGTATTTGCCGACGGACTCCAGGAGGGGGTTCGGGTCGGGGCCCTCGCGACCGCAAGTTTCGTCGGGACCCTGTGGCTGAATGCGCTCAAGATGACGGTCATACCGCTCGTCGTGGCGTTGCTCGTCACGGGCATAGCGAAGAGCGCCGAAGCCGCCCAAGCGGGCCGCATCGCGGGGCGATCGGTGCTGTGGATCGTCATCATTTGTACCGTCTCGGCAGTGTTCGGCGCAGTGATGACGCAGCTGCATCACTATGCTCTTTCCGCTGTCGCGGGGAACGGCGGCGGGACTTCAATCGGCGATCGCGAGCGTCGAGCAGAAAACGACCGGATCGCTCCCCGGAGTGGCGGAATTCTTCAAGGGCGTCATTCCCGACAATGTCGTCGCAGCCGCGGCCAACGGCGATGTTCTGCCTCTCGTAGTGTTTTCCGTGCTGTTCGCGCTGGCGCTCATCACCATCTCCGACCAGGGGCGTCGCGCAATCGTGACGCTGTTCGAAGGTATCGGGGACGCCTTGCTCGTCATCATCGGCTGGGTGCTGTGGATTGCGCCCCTCGGAGTGTTCGCGCTCGCGTTCACCGTCGGCTCCGCGGCGGGCGGCTCGGCTTTTGCGGGGCTCGGCCACTATGTCGTGGTGATCTCAGCGGTCGGAATTCTCGTGACCCTTGCCGGCTATCCACTTGCGATCCTTGCCGGCCGAATCTCCCTTTTGCGTTTCAGCAAGGCGATGATCGCCCCGCAGGCGGTCGCCATCTCGACCCGTTCGTCGCTGGCGTCGCTGCCGGCGATGCTCGCCGCGGCGCGCGCGATGGGGGTGCGCGAACAGGTCGCGGACGTTGCTCTGCCGATCAGCGTGGCTCTGTTTCGAGCGACCGGCCCGGCAATGAACGTCGCGGTCGCTTTCTATGTCGCGCATTGGCTTGGACTTGAGCCAAGCCTGGCCCAGATGATCGCGGCGACGGCCGTCGGCGCCGTCATGAGCTATGGTGCCGTGAGCCTTCCCGGAGAGGTCACCTTCATCAGTTCGATCGCCCCGATCGCCCTCGCTTTGGGTGTTCCGATCGCGCCGCTCGCCCTGCTGGTTGCTGTGGAAATGGTCCCCGACATCTTCCGAACGGTCGGCAACGTCACCCTGGACGTGGCCGTCACGACTGCCGTCGACCGCTCGGTCAAGGGCGAGCCGTCCAGCTGAACGCCAGCTGACCGCCGTTCGTCGATTGAGCGGCTGACGAACGCCTTCTGTCGGCGCGCCGACGATCGGCTGACTGTCATCGAGTAGTCCGCGACTCTGTAGCATCCGAGGAGCAAAGCGCTCCTGCGGCGCGGGATAAGCCCTCTTCCCCAGCCCCCGCGCCGCAAATGGAGAGCTCACATGCAGAAGACCATTACTGCGTTCGCGGCGGTGTTTGTCGCGACGAGTCTCGTTCTTCCTACCGTCAGCCAGGCAGCGGAGCCGAACTCAGTCCGAGTCAGTTATGCCGACCTCAATCTCGCGTCGGCTCCAGGGCAGCAGATCTTGGAGCACCGCATCGTCCGTGCCGCAAAAATCGTCTGCATTTATGACGATGGCAAAGACGTCGATCTCGCTCTCGAGACGAACGCCTGCCGGAGCGATGCAATCGCCGGCGCTCGGCCGGCTTATGCTGCGGCCGTGAACGCCGCCCGGCGCGGAAGCGTCACTGTGATGGATGCCGCCGCGCTCATCGTCACGGCGCGGTGACCGCCACCCAAGACCGCCGCGTGCCCTCCCGGGTGCGCGGCGGTTTGTTTGACTAGCGACCGGCGATTGCTCTGACCCGATCGGAATAGAGTCGGCCGACGGGCTGTTCCGTTCCATCTGAAAGACGCGCGATCCAACGCCCGGACGGGTTGCGGGTGAAGCCAGCGATGAAGTCCTTACGGACGATTGCAGAGCGGTGGAGGCGAACGAAGAGTTCGGGGTCGAGGCCCTCCTCGAGCGCGGCCATCGAATGGTGGATCAGCCAGCTTCGGCGGCCGACGTGGAGTCGCATATAGTCGCGCTCTGCCGACACTCGGTCGACATCCTTCGAGGCGATGCGAACGAGGCCCGAAAGATCGGACGCCCAGAATTCCTCGAGCCATTGGGAGGCCTTGCCTGCCGCCTGCTGTCCGGTCCGGCTCTGCAAATAAGCGCGGGTTCGGTCGAGCGCCCGCTGCAGCCGCGTCGGATCGACCGGCTTCATCAGATAGTCGACCGCCTCGACCTCAAAGGCAGCGACGGCGAATTGGTCGAAAGCCGTCACGAAGATCACCGCGGGCGAGGGGTTGTGCGCCGCGAGCGCCCGCGCAACGCCGATCCCGTCCAGCCCCGGCATAGCGATGTCGAGCAGCAGCACGTCGGGCGAGAGAGCTTCCGTCAGATGGATCGCGGAATCGCCGTCGCTCGCCGTGCCGACCAGCTGCGCGCCCTCGGCCCGGGCGAGGAGCAGTTGCAGCCTCTCGGCGGCGAGCGGCTCATCATCGGCAATCAGGACGCGGAGCGGTTTGCTCTCAACCATTCACTTCCACCGGCATCGTCAGCGAGACTTTGTAACCGCCGACATTCATCGGGCCAAAGCGGCAACCGGCGCGGCTGCCGAACCGCGCCTCGAGCCGCTGACACACGTTCGCAATACCGACTCCTGTTCCTTCGTGCGTGGCGGCGGGTAGCTCGTCCTTGCCGCCGTTCTTCAGCCGGTTGCTGACCTCAAGGAGCATGCGTCCGTCGAGCATCGATCGCGCCTCGATCCGGACGACGACCGCCTTGCGGCTCTTGGACACGCCATATTTGATCGCATTTTCAACGATCGGCTGCAGCAGCAGCGCCGGAAGCCGCGCTTGCTCGAGCTGCTCGGGAACCTCGATCTCGACGTGGAGGCGGTCTGGGAAGCGCGCCTTCTCAATGTCGAGATACAGGCGCTGCAGATCGATCTCCTCAGCGAGGGTCACATCCGCTCCGGGATCGAGCGACAGGCTTGTGCGGAAGAAGGTCGAGAGCGCCAAAAGCATCGTTTCAGCGCGGTCGGAGCGGCCGGTCATCACCAGCGAGGACAAGGAATTGAGGGTGTTGAACAGGAAATGCGGGTTTACCTGATAACGCAGCGCCCGGACCTGCGCGGCTTGAGCGGCGCTTTCGGCATCGGCCACCCGCCGCTGCGCCCGCAAAGCATCCGCCTGCGCCTGGTTCGCGAGGTAGAAGGCGCTCCAGCCGATGAAGAAGAACAGCCACACGACGGAAGCATCGAGCGCGTAGCGAACGCGCTTCATGGAATCGAGCTCGTTCAGTTTCGGCATGGTGAGGACGAGCGGTTCCTGCGCCGTGCGCTCGATGCGGATCTTCTGACCCTGCTCGACGACGGTAAAGCCCTCGCGCGCCTGATAGCGAAATACCTCCCTGCTCTCGCGGAACATATCCTCGATGAGGATCAAAGTGCCGCCCATGGCAATGGACCCAATCGCCGAGGCAATTCCGGCGATGATCGCCTTGCGGCGAATGGTCGCGCCGGTGCCGAACAGCACGATGGCGAAGTAGATCAGGCCAGTAAGCGCGATGCCGATCGCGATCGACGACAAGCTTGTTTTCAAGCGTCGTCCAGGGGTCGGTGCCGAGAAAGGCCCGGGCCACTACGGTCAAGGCATAGAAAATCCAGAAGCCGAGTATCGATTTCACGGCTAGCGGCCAGTCACTGAAGCGCGTTCGCGCTTGGGGCTGGGGCATCATGAGCATCAAGACTGTCTTGTATCAAAATGGCTTCGGCGAAAAGCGCCACCTGACCGTTGGCAGAAGTTCCGGGGCATCCGGTCGAAACTCCCGCAGCAGAGGAACGTCCGCCGACGTCCACTCGTTAGATGATTGCAAATAACGGAGATTCCTCAGTGACCGAGGACAAGGAAAGCAAGCCGCCGCCGGTGCATTCCGCCCCACCCGAACGCGAGCTTGAACGCAAGCTCAAGCGTAACCCTGACGACCAGGATGCGAAGGTCGACGTCGGGAGCGACGAGTCCATGGATGCTTCCGATCCTCCCGCCGCGACGCAGCCCGGGCAAAATGACGAGCCGGTGCCGTCATCGGGTTTTCCCCAATAAGTTACGTGACCGTCACAAAAACGTGACGGCAGTTGCAATAAATCAACAATCCACAGTTTTGCGTCGACCCGTTAAATTCTAGCCTTGCGGCAAGGATTCCCCTCTGATTCAATGGCTTCGGGGCTGACGGGGGATGGGACTGTGGTTAAGCGTATTGCAACACATTGCATCGCATGATCCCGCCCGGGCAAAAGGAGTCGGGTTCATGATTACGCGGACCAGCCAGCCGGCAAGCGGCGCGATGCTGATCTCGGAGATGAAAGAGTTTGCGAGCTTCCCCAAGGCTACGCAGCGCTACATCCGCCGGTCGCTCGATGTGGCTTATGGTCGCCGCGATGCGATTGATTGCTGGGCTCGCGACGAAGGCGAAGCGGCGTCGATCCGCGCCCAGGCCCGCCTTTACAAGCAACTCGATCATCTGCGCCTGCAGGTGCCGGACGACAGCGGACTCGACATGATCGAGCCGTTCATCGGCATGCTGATCACCATTTCCGCGTTCGACCTCGGCCAGGATCGCCTGCCGAACTTTGCCGCCTATCGCTTCTTGTACGAGCGGCTGATCGGAGCGGCGTCGCGCCCGTGGTTGCCGTCGGCTTTCTGCGCCGCCGCGGCGCTGCCGCATCTGCATCCGGACCGCCGCCGGATCCTGCTCCAATCGATCAGCGAGAGCGCGGCAACCGCGCCGGGCTGGTCGAGCCGGGAGCCGGTGTTCTGGCCGGAGTGGGTCGAAAAGGTCGACCTCAAGGCCGCAGCCTAAGAGATTCGTCATGCCGGACTTGATCCGGCATCCGCCTGCCTTCCGGACGCGCTGAAGAAAAGGCGGATCCGGCTCAAGGCCGGGATGACGGCTAAGCAGCGACTTTCACCGAAGGAAAGATTTTCGCCAGCCGTCTCAGGCTGTCCTCGGCATTTTTGTGATGCACGAAGACAACTCCGTGCGCCTCATAGGCGTCGCGGTGCTTCTCCCGGTCGTCGACCAGAACGTCGCCGGGATGCATATGCTTGTGCTTGTCGCGCGCGAGGCAGGTGACGATGGGCACGCCGGGGAAATGCTCGGCTGCCCACGCAACCTTCTGCGGCGCGGCCCAATTGCCGAGCGGAAGCCCCGTGAGGATGGTCGGCTTGAGATGCTTGACTGCATCGAACAGCAGTCGGGCGTCAGGCATTTCCGGGAGCGAGCCGTAGAAGTTCTTCGCACTGGCGAGGCGTTTCCAGAATGCTCCGCGGCCGTGCGCCGCGATATATTCCTTCGGACTCTTGCCGAGCAGACGCCGGGAGCCCTTGTCGAAGTCGGCGAGCACTCCGTCGGCGTCGAGGAACAGGCGCGGGCGCCGTTGTCCTTGGGCCATCAGAAGCGCGCGGGCCGCAATTCGATCGGGATCGGAGCAGGTAGAGCTTCCCAGCCTCGATCCCGAAGCACGTCGTTGCTCTCTACCGCCCGCCGTCCAGCGCCTAGCGACCAAGTGATGTGATAGGTCGAGCCGTCGGGCCGGTCGGTCGTGCCGTCGATCTCGACCACGAGGCATTCGAGACTTTCGTGATCGTCGGCGCGGCCCACGACCCGTGCCTCGACGTCGGGCGGCAACGGGGTCTGCGACGTGGCGCCGGAGTGCAGGGTCACATGGTCGGCGATCGTGTCCTGATATTTTGGTGGGAAGATTTCGAGAAGACGCGCTCGCTCATGGAGCGGGAGCTTCCAGCCGGCAACGGTTCCAGGTTGGGCCATATCGACTGAACTGCCGTCATGCTGAACTTGTTTCAGCATCCATTTGGGAGGCGGTTCAGTCCCTGTCGTCAATGGACCCTGAAACGAGTTCAGGGTGAAGTGCACTGAGCTGCTCAACCAACCCTTGTGCGAAGTCGATCAAAGTGTCGTCTCTAGCGCCCATGATCACGACGCGATCACCTTCCTTGGCCTCGGCGAGCAGCGCCTTTCCGATCTTCGCCCGATCGGGGATGTGTTTGGCGTGGCGTTCGCGCGCATTCACCTGCTCGGCGAGCCAATCGGAGCCCCGCACCCGCTCCACCGTCCCGCCCTGATAAACCGGGTCAGGCAAATACAACCAATCGTCCGGCGCCATGCCGTCGACGAAGCTATCGGCCAATTCCTCGCCCATCTTGGCGAGCGGGCCGTAGCCGTGCGGTTGAAACATCAGCAACAAGCGGCCCGGGTGCGCGCGAAGGGTGGCGAGAGTGGCTTCGATCTTGTCGGGATTGTGGGCGAAATCGTCGATGACCGTCACTCCGCCCGCGGTGCCGACCAACTCGAGCCGGCGGCGGAGTCCTTCGAACCTTGCGAGCGCGCGCACCGCGTCCTCGAGCCTGACGCCCAGTGCGCGCGTGGCCGCTATTGCCGCGAGCGCGTTCGATGCATTGTGCCGCCCAGGCACCTGGAGCCGAACGTCATGCCGCTCGCCCTCCGCTTCGAGCGCGAAGGTCACGCCGTCCGGCTGGAGCTGCAGGTCCTTGCCCATGAAGTCCGCGCCAGGACTGTCGAAGCCATAGCCGATCACCTTGTCGGCGGGCACGGCTTCGGAAAGCGCTCGAGTCTCCGGATCGTCGCGGTTGAGCACGGCCTTGCGCGAGATGTTGAGAAAGTGCGCGAACAACTGCCGAAGCTCGACCAGCTCCTTATGGTCGAGGCTGATGTTGGTGAGCACCGCAATCTCGGGCCGGTAAAGCGCGATCGAGCCATCGCTCTCGTCGACCTCGCTAACGAACAGTTCGGGATCGCCGACCAGAGCGCTAGCGAAGGGCGCCGAAGGCGTGACGAAATTCTTCATCACCGCGCCGTTCATTACCGTCGGTTGGCGGTGGCAGGCGTGGAGGATCCAGCCGATCATCCCTGTCACGGTGGATTTGCCGCTGGTCCCACCGACCGCGACGCTCCGCTGCGCATCGTTGAGCAGCCTGGCGAGGAATTGCGGGCGGGTGAGATGAGGAAGGCCGAGCTCGCGGGCGCGGACGACGTCCGGCACCGTGTCTTCGACAGCGGCCGACGTGACCAGAGTCATGCCCTGCTGCAGTCCCGAACCATCCTGCGGGAAGAGCTGGATCCCGAGCGAGCGCAGATAGTCGAATTTGTGCGGCGTCCGGCCGGCATCGAGCGAGCGGTCGGACCCGGCGACTTTGGCTCCGCCCGCGCGCACGATGCTCGCCAACGGAAGCATCCCGCTACCGCCAATTCCGCTGAAGAAGACGGGAGAATCAATCATCCGCGCGCCCTATTGGCGCGCGGCGCAAATGGCTAGTGGCACGCGCCTCCGTCTGGCCAGCCGCTCCAGCCTGGGCCGCGCACCACGCGACCCGGTTTGGCACTCGTGTGCTTGCCATCCTTCAGCACCTGCACGCCGTTGACGAATACGTCGCGGACTCCCGTCGAGAGCTGTTGCGGCTTCTCGAACGTCGCATGGTCCTGGATCGCGGCGGGATCGAACACCACCACGTCGGCATAATAACCGGGCTTCAACACACCCCGCCCTTTGATTCCGAGGTTGGTCGCTGGAAGCGCAGTCAGGCGATGGATCGCGTCGGGAAGGCTCGCCGCTTTCTCGTCGCGTACGTAATGGCCAAGAAAACGCGAGAAATTGCCATAGGCGCGGGGATGGTTGCTCGATTTGAGGAACACACCCTCAGGCGCCTCCGAGTCCGCGTCGGAGCCGAAGCTGAGCCACGGCAACGCGACCTGCCGCTTCACATTATTCTCGTCCATCAGGAAGTAGACGGTACCGACCCGGCTCCCGTCCTCGATGACGAGGTCCATTGCAGTCTCCTCCGGACTCTTGCCGCGCATCTTCGCGACCTCCCCGAGGGTCTTGCCGGTAAGCGGTTTCAGCTTCGGATTCTTGAAGCTGATGAGCAGCACCTTGTCCGGGCTTCCCGCGAGCAGAAGAAGATTTTCCCAATCCTTCGAGGGCTTGCGCATTTCCTCCAGCAGCCGTGCGCGAGTTGCCGGATCCTTCAGCCTCTTGATCCACGCCTCCAATCCGCCTGATTGGACCCAGGTGGGCATGGCAGCGTCGAGTCCCGTCGCCCCGGCGGTATAGGTGTACATGTCCGCCGTGATCCGCTGGCCATTGGCTCGCGCGGCGTTCACCTTCGCGATCACCTGGTCCATCTTCTCCCAATTCGGCTTGCCCGCAGCCTTGAGGTGATAGATTTCCGCCGGCGCTCCGGATTCGCGGCTGATCGCGATCAGCTCGTCGACGGACTCGAGGAGCTTGTCCCCCTCCGAACGCATGTGGCTGATATACATGCCGCCGCATTTCGCCGCTTCGCTGGTGATCGCGACCAGCTCGGGCGTTTCCGCATAGGTACCGGGGGCGTAAATGAGCGACGAGCCTACTCCCAGCGCGCCCTCCTTCATCGCCTGACGCACGAGAAGACGCATGCGATCGAGCTGTGCCGGCGTGGGATCGACGTCCTTCTCACCGAGTTCGTGCACACGCACGGTCGCCGCGCCGATGAAGGAAGCGACGTTCGGAGTGATGCCTTTACGCGTCAGATATTCGAGATACTGGCCAAGCGTGGTCCACTGGATTGGATATTTGATGTCCGTTTGCCGCTGCACCGCGAGCCGCTTCATTTCCGGCGTGAGCGGTCCCATCGAACTCGCCTTCACCAAAGACCTCCAGAGTAACTCCCTGGACCGTGTCGCTCAGCCCTCGGCCGTCGGCGATCAGGCTCTCGACCGCCCAGCTCAGCATGTTGATGAAGCCGGGTGAGACCGCTTTGCCCGAGGCGTCGACGGTTCGAGCCTGCGCTGCCGGGCGCGTGCGGCCCGACGTAAACGATCCTGTCGCCCTTGATCGCGACGTCCCCGGCAAAAGGCTCGCCGCCCGAGCCGTCGTAAATCGTGCCGCCGCGGATCAGCAGAGTGTAATCCGTTTCCGCTTTTTTGGGCGCCGTTGCCGCCGAGCTCGCAAGAAGTGACGCGAACGCCACCGTTAGAACCAAATGCCTCTTCATGAATCCCCTCTCCACCAGCGGCGGGTAACTGCCCTATTCGGGAAGGGGACGCCACTGCTATTGAGGACGAGATGAAGATCGCGGTCGTCGCACCCAGCTGCACGCTCAAGCCCGAGGCCGCCGAGGCGGTGCACGCGATCGTCGACAAACGAGGCGACTGCGAGCTCTTCGTTCATCCGCAATGCTTTCTGACTGACGGGCATTTTGCCGGGCCGGACGAAGCGCGCCTCGATGCTCTGGTCGAGGTCATGGCCGACACGTCGGTGGATGCGGTCTGGTTCGCGCGCGGAGGCTATGGATCCAACCGAATTGCCGAAGCGGTGCTGGCCGACATTCCCGAAGCCGCTCGGACGAAGATCTATATGGGCTATAGCGATGCCGGCTTCCTGCTCGCCGGTTTCCACAAGGCGGGGCTGGGAGTCGCCTGGGGGCCGATGCCCCAGGACGTCATGCGCAAGGATGGCGAGACTGCAATCGAGCGCGCTTTGGATTGGCTCGTCCGCCGCGAATCAGCAGCGCTGGAGCCCGACCTCGAGGCGCCCGCGATGGCTTTCAATCTCACTGTTCTTTCCAATTTGCTGGGGACTTCGCTCGAACCCGACTTTTCGGGCGTCGAACTGCTGATCGAGGAGGTGAGTGAGCAGCTTTATCGGATCGACCGTTCCATGTTCCACGTTACGGCCAGCGACAACATCCGCAAGATCATGAGAATCCGTCTCGGCCGCGTTGGTGATGTACTTGAAAACGACCCAGAATTCGGAATCGACGAAGAGTCGATCGTCGCCGATTGGTGCGCCCGGGCAGGCATCACGTACGGCGGACGCGCCGAGATCGGACATGATGCCGAGAACCGCGTTGTGCCGTTCGGGGCGAAAATTCGCTGATTCCTCTCTGCAATGCCATTGCAATGAAGCGAGCTTTGCGCTCTATCGAGATAGGAACAACAGGAGGGCCGTGATGGCACAAGGCAGTCGTAAGGCAGGGGGCGGACTGGCTCGCCCGGTGACCCCGTCAGCGGATTTGGCGAAGATTACGGGAAGCGCTCCGCTTCCGCGCAGCCAGGTCGTTTCGAAAGTGTGGGATCACATTCGCAAGAACAACCTGCAAAATCCGCAAAACAAACGGGAAATCGTGGCTGACGCGACGCTCAAGCCGATCTTTGGGGGCAAGGATCGAGTCAGCATGTTCGAGATGAACAAGCATTTGTCGAACCATCTGAAGTAAGTTCGGAAAGGTTTGGACGAGAGAGGGGATCCGCTTCGGCGGGTCCCTTTTCATGTAAACGGCTTGCGACTCGGCGGCGGGGTCAGCCTCGCCAGAGCCCGTCGAGCCTCTCCTGGATCACCGGATAACCGAGATGATCGGGGATGGTGATGAATTGCTCACCGTCTTTTTCTTCCACCCAGGGGGTGATCGGATCGATCGGGTGCGCCAGTGCATCGGCGCGAATGTCCTCGAAAGTCTGGTGCTGAGCGAGCCGTTCGAGGACTCGCCGGGTGGGAAAGATCAGCCGCGCTTCTCCGTCGCGCTCGCGTTCCAGAACTTCGTTCGCGTTGATCCAGCAGCCGCCCGAGCACTCGCCTTCGATCACATTCGGCTGCCATTCCCCTTCCGGGCACGACGTCACGAAGAACATCGTATCGAAGCGACGCACGGCATGGAATTTGGGCACCCAGCGCGCGAAGGGTGTCAGCGCGTCCGGATCAAGCTCCACTCCCGACTGATCGAGTATGTGGCCGAAGTCCTCGCCCTGAGCGAGCGCGGCCTGAAGGTCGAGCGAATGCTCAGGTCTCGGCGGCGAACCGAGTCCCGCCGGAACGGCGGTTTCCTCAATCGTCTCCCTGATTGCCGCGATCCGCGCCGCCCCGTCATCGCCGAGGCCGAGGCTTAGCGTCAGCTCGCGGTCCGCATCGTCGATCCGCCCGCCGGGAAAGACCAGCGCCCCGGCCGCGAAGGACATGGCCTGACCCCGTTCGACCATTAGCAATTCGGGCGCTCGGCCAGGGCGTTCGCGAACGACGATCAGGGTCGCTGCCGGAATTGCCTCATCGTGCATGCGATTTGCCTAGGCGCGCTGGGCGCAAAGAAAAAGGCGCGCTCGATCGAGCGGCGCCTTCTCCTCCATATCCATAATTACATGCCGCTGACGTTCTGCTCGTCCTCGTCGCTGGGGTTCGTTTGATCGTCGGCCGCGGCATTCTGGTCCTGCAGCTGCTGCTGTTGCTGCCCGAGTGCCGCCGCCTCGGCATTGGCGGCATCCAGCGCAGCCTGGTTGGCTTGTTCGTCGAGCGCTTCGGCGTTGGGCTGATTCAATTCCGCGTTCTGCAGCGCGTCCTGATTGTTTCCGCCGCACGCGGAAAGCGCCAGCGTGGCCGCTCCAGTCAATACAAAAACCATTCTTTTCATGGGTTTCCGTCCCCAATCCGAATAAAAGTGCCCGAGCAGCCATAACAGGAAGGCAGCGCGACTTTCCAGTGGCTTTCGTGATTCACTGGACAATGGGGCGGCCCGATTTCTTGAGATCGCAGGGCAAATTCCCTATCTAGGCCTCGCCGGGCAACCGGCTATGTCGGTAGACTGTTGAGTGGAATAGGCATTTCGGACCCGGGGGGCAGTACCCCGGCGCCTCCACCACCAGCCGCCTGCGCGAACGAGTTTCGGCGGCTGCTGATGGGGGCGAAATAGGATCGACGAGTGCAATAAAGGCTCGATTGCCGATCGGTATGAGACCACCGTGACGGCTCATTCACACAAGTGCCAACGATAACGAGGCGCTCGCAATTGCTGCCTAACTGACATCCTCACGGATAGAAGTTAGGTAACGAAAGCGCGGTCGGACCCCACCGGGCAACAGAAGGGGATTCCAGCGGCACGGGGGACGCCGGGCAACAGAAGTCCCCCACCTTTTCCCTCACATGTTCGTCGGCTAGGCTCCCTCGTAAGGGAGGGGGCCATGCATCACTGGACCAAGCGATTCTTCGCGCTCGCCGCGCCGTTGCTGCTCACCGGCTGCCTGTGGGGACCGGGCAAGTTCGCGTCCGATTTGACGTTGCGCAAGGACGATAGCTTCGTGCTCGATTATCGAGGCGAGATCGTCCTTCAGCTGCCGCCAGGCGCCAAGGAAGAGCCGTGGAAGAACGAGATGGCGCGCTGCTACGCCGAAGTGGTCGGCGCTGATCCTAATGAGAGGCCCAAGGAGCGGCCTTGCACGGAGACGGAGATCGCTGAGCGAAAGGCACAACATGCCGAAAGGATTGCTTCGAAACGCAAGGAAAATGAGGAGATGGCGAAGGCTTTCGGACTTCCCGGATTCGATGACGAATCGAATCGAGCCTTCGCCACCAAGCTGATGAAATATGCCGGCTGGCGCTCGGTCACATATCGCGGAGACGGCGTGTTCGACGTCGACTATCATTTCGAAGGGACGACAACGCAGGACTTCCTGTTCCCGATGCTGCCCGACAACGACTTGCTCATACCCTTCATCGCCATCCGCCGGCGCACTGACGGCGCAGTTCTGGTTACCGCCCCGGCGATGACTGGCGGGTCGGGACCTCTCGCGGCAAGAGCTGGAGCAGCGGCCACACGCGAGATGAAGGACGGACCGGTCTCGCGGGCCGAGGGAAGGTTCACGGTGATCACCAACGGCGAAATCCTGACCAACAACAGCGAAGACGGCGCGGCGGCGCACCCGGTTGGCCGGCAGGTCCGCTGGGACGTCGGGCCCGGATCCACCAAGATCCCGGAGACGTTGATCCGCCTTCGCTGACCCTCGCGCCATTCGTCGATCCGTCGAAGGGGAGGTTGCGTGGAGCGGCGCCCTCCGCCACGGGGCTTTCCATTCAATGGGAGGGGTCTTCATGCGCCGTTTGATTCTCGCTGCTGCTCTGCTGTCCGCTTGCGCTCCAGCCGCATGGGCCGCTTCGACTCCGAAGGAACAGCTGATGACGGCGCCGGCGGGCGCCAGGCACTACACGATCAGTTCAACGGCTGGAAAACATGGCGACATCTGGTCGTGGAAAACGCCCGACGGAAAGCTCGCTTATCGAATGTCCATGTCCCTTCGCGGATGGGTGACCGAGGATGATCAGCTGGTCACGCTGGGCACGGACGGCCGCCCGACGGCGATCGCCATTCGAGGCTTCACCGATCAAGGCGAGGCAACCGAGGATTTCACGGTCGGCAGCGACGGCGTGGCGCAATGGAAAACCGTCGTGGATTCCGGCTCGGCGCCCTTCGCCGGCAAGAGATACAGCACCTATGGCGGTCCTTGGCTTGCCGGCGAGAACGATATTAACGCGCTCGTGGCCGCGGGCGACAAGGGGATCGATCTGCTCCCGAATGGCCATGCAAGCATCAGCATCGGCGAGTCTGTGCAGATCGCCGGACCGAACGGGCCGAAGGCCCTAAAGCTCGCCTTCGTCAAAGGCACTGGGTTCGCGCCGAATCCCGTTTGGCTGGATAGCGACAATCACTATTTCGGTTTCGCCGGAGTCATTTCGCTTTTGCCCGAAGGCTATGAAGCGGCGGGACCCAGACTGAAGGCAATCCAGGACAAAGCGACGTCGGCGATGGTGCGAGACGTCGCGCACAAATTCCTCAATCCAGCGAACCGGACTCCGACGCTCGTCGATCACGTGCTCGCATTCGATTCGATTGCGGGTCGTTATCTTCCCGACCAGGCGGTGCTGATCGCCGATGGGAAAGTCGCCGCAATTGGCCCTGCCGGATCGATAAAGGCACCGGCTGGGGCAACGGTCATCGATGGTGCCGGCAAGACGCTTCTGCCCGGGCTTTGGGATTCCCATCAGCATGTCGGCGACGATTGGAACCTGTTGCAGAATCTCGCCACGGGAATGACGAATTACCGCAGCCCCGGAACCGACATCGACGACGCGCTAAGCATCTATAAGCGCCGCGCTGCCGGTGATCTTCTTGCGCCCGACGGCAAGATTTCCGTGATCATCGACCGCAAGGATCCCCTTGCCGCCCAGGGCGCGATCACTGTCAGCTCACCCGCCGAGACGATCGCCGCCGTCGACAAGATCAAGGCGGCGGGCCTCTGGGGAGTGAAATTCTACACCTCGATGAATCCTGCCTGGATCGCCCCGGGCGCTGCCGAAGCCCATAAGCTCGGCCTCCACGTCCATGGCCACATCCCGGCGGGAATGCGTCCGCTCGACGCCGTTCGCGCCGGCTATGACGAGATCACCCACATCAATTTCATCATGATGCAGGCGATGCCGCAGTCGGTCGTCGACAAGGCGAACACGGCCGCGCGTCTCGAAGGGCCCGCCAAGTACGGCAAGGACGTCGATCTCGATTCCCCTGAGATGAAGGCTTTCTATGCCGAGCTCGCCAAGCGGAAGACGATTATCGACCCGACACTGACGGTGTGGGAGCCGCTGCTGACTTCCGACGGAAGCACGATTTCCCCGGAATATGCTCCGTTCGCCGACATTGCGCCGCCTTCCGTCGCCCGCGGCTGGAAGATCGGCGGCTATCCTTTGTTCGACAATCTGACCCGCGACGACTTCCGCAAGAGCTTTGACAAGATGGTGGGTGTCGTCGGCAAGTTGCACGAAGCCGGAGTGACGATCGTCGCCGGCACCGATGGCTACGGATTGGAACTGGTGCGAGAGCTCGAACTCTATGAGCGAGCGGGTCTCACCAACGTCGAAGCACTGCAAACGGCGACGATCGTTCCGGCGCGGATGACCGGAATGGACGACCGCACCGGATCGATCACGCAGGGGAAGTCCGCGGATCTCATCCTGGTCGACGGCGACGTGTCGAAGGATCTCGGCAATCTTCGTCACGTCGAGACGGTATTCCTCGACGGCTACCGGCTCGACGGGAAGGCCCTGCGCGAGGCCAGCGGCCTTAGCGGAATGCCGAAGTGATCGTGCTCCAGTCCGTCATGCTGAACTTGTTTCAGCATCCATTTCGATGAAGCGCGGCGTGGTCTCGGAAATGGACCCTGAAACCAGTTCAGGGTGACGGAGGACGACCTCAGCGCTTTTTGAGCTCGTCGCGGATTTCCGTGAGCAGTGCGACCTCGGTTGGACCGTCCGCCGGAACGTCCCGGCGCATGGCCCGGTTCGCGGCTTTCACCAGCAGGAAGATGATGAATGCGAGGATCAAGAAATTGATCGCTTGCGTGACGAACTCGCCCCAGCCCAGCACGGGTGCGCCCGCGGCCTTCAGCGCTGCATAATCATTCATGCTTCCGCGATAGCCCTCGGGAACCGGGCCGAGCAGAGCGAAGTAGCTCGAGAAATCGAGCCCGCCGAAGATTTTTCCGACGATTGGCATGATCACGTCTTCGGTGAGGCTGGTCGTGATCTTGGCGAAGGCGGTACCGATGATCACTGCGACGGCAAGATCGAGAACGTTGCCGCGGGCGATGAAGGTACGGAATTCCTGGAGCATTTCTGTTCCCTTCGTTGAGCTGCCGCGGACCATCTAGCGCAGTTTCAACCTTTGTGCAGCTGTGTTGCGCCTCTAAGACAGCATATTGAAACGAACCGGCCGTGTATCTAGTTAAGCGCGGGCGTGACCCTTGGGAGGATCCAGATGACCGCACTTCGCCGTTTCGGTTTGCTTGCACCGCTTGCCGCGTTCAGCCTTGCCGGCTGCGGACTGAACAGTGTCCCGACCGCTGAGGAACAGGTCAACGCGAAATGGGGCGACTTGCAGGCTGATTATCAACGCCGCGCCGACCTGATTCCGAACCTCGTTGAGACAGTGAAAGGCTACGCCAAGCAGGAAAGCAGTGTCCTGATCGCGGTCACTCAGGCCCGGGCGGATGCTGGGCGCGTCCAGCTCACCCCGAGCGATCTCGATGATCCGGCCAAGGTGAAGGCTTTCAACGACGCCCAGGGCCGGCTGACTCAGGCGATTATTCCGTTGCAGCGGCTGCAGGAGGCCTACCCCGACCTCAAGTCCAACAAGAACTTCCTCGCGCTCCAGGATCAGCTGGAAGGGACGGAGAACCGCATCAATGCGTCCCGCCGCGACTATAACGAGGCGGTGCGTGGCTATAACACGCGGATCCGCACGTTCCCGGACGCGATCGGAGCGAAGATCTTCTACGGCGCCAAGCCCAAGGTGCCGTTCGAGGCAGCAGCCGCGGCGCAGGAAGCGCCGACAGTGAATTTCAACACCGCCGGCTGAGGTGAACGGGCACCGTCATCGCGAGGTGCGTAGCGACGTGACGATCCAGAGAAGGTTTCTGGATTGCTTCGCTTTGCTTGCAATGACGGTCGCGCTGCTGTTCACGCTGGCGGCTCCGGCCACTGCGCAGACCTTTCCTGCGAATAATGGGTCGCCGGTCGTCGACCAGGCCGGCATCTTGCGGCCGGAGCAGGTGATCGACCTTCGGTCGAAAGCCGAAGCGCTTTACGCGCAAACGGGGCGCGCTTTCGCGGTAGCCACCGTCAAAAGTCTCGAGGGCTATCCAGTCGACGACTACGCCTACCGGCTCGGCCGCTACTGGAAGCTGGGCAGCGAGAAAAACGACGATGGCGTCCTGCTCCTGGTCGCTCCCAATGAGCATAAGGTCGCGATCGCGACCGGCTACGGCGCGGGAAGCTATATGACTGACGCGACGTCTGGCATCATCATCCGCGAAGCGATCATTCCACACTTCAAGCAGAACCCTCCCGACTATGGCGGTGGAATCGAAGCCGGGGCGGACGCGATCATCAAGCAGATGAGCCTGCCGCCGACAGAAGCGAAGAAGAACGTTGCGGCAGCTGAGCAAGCACAGCAGGCTCGGCGGCATTCGGGAGCAGGCGTGTTTCCGGTCATCTTCTGGATCATGATCATCGGCTTTGTCATCCTGTCGATGGCGCGTCGTGCCGGCGGGCGTCGTTATCGCTCGCGCCGTTCCGGCATTAACCCATGGATCGTTCTCTGGGGCCTGAATGAACTCAGCCGCGGGTCGCGCAGCGGCTGGGGCGGGGGTTCCTGGGGTGGAGGAGGCGGCGGATCCTGGAGCGGCGGGGGAGGTGGCGGCTTCGGCGGATTTGGCGGCGGTTCGTTCGGTGGTGGTGGAGCGTCAGGCTCATGGTGATGAAGCTCTCCGAAGCGGACCATAACAAGGTCAGCGCCGCAATCGCAGCGGCCGAAGCGAATTCGAGCGGCGAAATCGTCGCCGTCGCGACCGCGATCAGCGATCCTTATCACGACGTCGCGCTCCACTGGGCGGTCGCCGTCATGATCCTCGTGCTGGCCTGGGCTGCCTGGTGCCCGACCTGCCTCACATGGTGGTACGACAGATTGACCGGCGGCTGGTCGGCCGACCCGACGCTCGGCCAGTTGCTCACGTTTCTGATGATCCTCGCGGTGCTGAAGTTCACAGCGATCCTGCTGATCCTCAAATGGATGCCACTGCGCCTAGCCCTGACTCCCGCTGCTACCAAACACCGGCGCGTGCGCCGCCGCGCCGTCGCGGTGTTCCGGGCCGCGGCCGAGCGCCGGACCGTCGGCCGGACCGGGATCCTCATCTATTTGTCGATGGCCGAACGGCGCGCGGAAATCGTCGCCGACGAAGCGATCCTCAAGGTCACCGACGAGCACACCTGGGGCGAGGCGATGGCCGAGCTGTTGAGCAATGTCCGCGACGGCCGGCCCGGCGATGGAATTGTCGCTGCGATCGAACGCGTCGGAGCGGTGCTCGCGGAACATTTCCCCCGCTGGACCAGCGACACCAACGAGATTCCGGACAAATTGATCGAACTATGAACCTCGACGATCTTCCGCCGCCGGAAGTTATGTGGGCGGGGAAATATGTGCGCGCCTTGAAGCGTGGCAATTGGGAATATGCGAGCCGCGCGAACAACATCAACGCAGTCGTGATTTTGGCCGAATATGAGGGGAAGGTGATCCTGATCGATCAGCCCCGGGTCGCGCCCGATTGCCGCTGCGTCGAGCTTCCCGCGGACTCGTCGGGGACCATGATCCGAACGCGACCCCGGAGACGACGGCGATCAAGGAGCTCGAGGAAGAGACGGGCTTCACTTGCGATCGGGTGGAACGGCTCGGAGAATTCTACGCCTCTCCAGGAATGCTCGCCGAGAGCTTCACATTGGTGCGGGCGCACGGTGTGCGGAAGATCGGGGAGGGCGGGGGCGACGAGCACGAGGACATCAACGTTCATCTCGTCCCCCGCGCAGAGATCCCGAACTTCGTCGAACAAAAGCGCGCCGAAGGCCTTGGAGTCGACGTCAAGCTGCTCATCTTCATGAACTTCTGACGGCTCTGCGGTCAGCCTGAACTCTATTCATTGAGATGGATGCTGAAACAAGTTCAGCATGACGCGGGTTAGAGTCTTTCAATGGCTCGCATCGTTCACCTGTCCGATCTGCATTTCGGTGCTCACGACGAGAATCTGGTTGAAGCCGTCGAGCAGAGCATCGATGCGCTTGAGCCCCATCTCGTGGTGATTAGCGGCGATTTCACGCAGCGGGCGCGCACTGAGCAATTCAAGGAAGCGTGCCGCTTTCTCGAGCGGCTGCGCGATAAAGGCCATGAGGTGCTCGCAGTCCCGGGAAATCACGACGTGCCGCTCTACGACGTGCTCCGGCGCTTCCTGTCCCCGCTGACCCGTTACCGCCGATTCATCGACGAGACGCTTTGCCCCTTTATCGAGCTTCCGGGAGTCGCGGTGCTTGGCATCAACACGGCGCGTTCGCTGACCTTCAAGGACGGCCGAATCAACGATGAACAAGTCGCCTTCATCCGTGAGACCTTCGCGCGCACGGCGCCGAACGCGGTTCGTATCCTGGTGACCCATCATCCCTTGTTCGCGATCCCGGTGGGTGAAACGATTGAGCGGGCGATCGGCGGCCAGGAGCTGGCGCTCGACGCGATCGACGAAGCCGGTGTCGACCTCCTGCTCGCCGGCCATGCTCACCACGCCGCGACGCATCGCGCGAGCGACCTCGTGACCCGGACCGGGGGAGCGCTTGTCATTCAGGCTGGGACAGCAACGTCGACCCGCGTCCGATTGCAGGAGCAGAGCTTCAACACGATCGACATCGACGAGCGGTGCGTGACGGTGACCGTCAACGGGTGGGAGGACGATGCATTCCGGCCCGCCGACACGCAGCGTTACGAATGGCAGAACGGGCGTTGGCGCATCCTGAAGACCGAAGAGCCCGCGCACTGAGCTTGTGGGCCGCGAAGCCATTCGCCTAGACGGGACCGATGGCGCTTCCTGACGATTTCGATCTCCACGAATTCGTAACGCGGGTTCTCGCGGAGGATCTTGGTGCGGGGGGCGATGTCACTTCGAACGCCACGATCGCTCCCGACGCGCGCTTCACGGCAGAGATGAGCTGCCGCCAACCCATTGTCATCGCAGGAATAAAGATTGCCACGGCATTCTTCGAAGAGCTGGACGGCGACGTGCAGATCGAGTGGCTCGTCGAGGATGGCGACCGGGCGGACGCCGGCACCGTGCTGATGCGGCTCAAGGGAAATGCGCGAGCCATGCTCACTGCCGAACGTTCCGCCCTCAACACGCTGCAGCATCTTTCCGGGATCGCGACGCTGACTCGCCGTTACGTCGATGCAATCGCGGGCACCGGCACGACCTTGCTCGACACGCGCAAGACCATTCCGGGCCTGCGGCTATTGGAAAAATATGCGGCGCGGATGGGCGGGGCGGAAAACCACCGCATGCGGCTCGATGACGGAGTGCTGATCAAGGACAATCATGTGGCCCTGTGCGGGGGCGTGAGCGAGGCGGTCCGCCGCGCCAAAGCGGCGGATCTTGCATTACAAATTCAGGTGGAAGTCGACCGCATCGATCAGATCGGGCCGGCGCTCGATGCCGGAGCCGACCGGCTGCTTCTCGACAATATGGCCCCGCCCGTGCTTCGCGAAGCGGTGGCGCTCGTCGCCGGCCGGGTCCCGCTCGAAGCCTCCGGCGGAGTGACGCTGGAGACCATTCGCGCGATAGCGGAGACGGGAGTGGATTATATTTCGGTCGGGCGGATCACCCAGTCCGCTCCCGCAGTCGACATAGGGCTCGATTATTCGGTCGAATCGTTGGCTGAGGTGAAACGGCGTTCATGTCCATGACAGGAACGAAAGCGCAGCAGCGTCTCTGAGTCGGCCGCTAGTCCCCTCGCGGACGACGTGCGTTCGATCGAGGAGTATTTCGATGAAGAAGTTGATCGCTCTTGCGCTCTCTGCGGCGGCAGTGATTGCGCTTCCTGCCAGCGCCGAAGCTCGCGACCACCGCGGCGACTGGAATGGCCGCCACTGGGATCGCGACCGTGACGGCCGTCACTGGAATGGCGACCGCGACGGCCGCCGCTGGAACGACGGCCATAACCGTTATCGTTACAGCGGTTATCGCTACGCTTATCCGCGATATACCTATTCATACGGCTACGGTTACCCCGGTATTGGCTACGGGATCGGTTATCCTGGGTACGGATATGGCGGCTACGGAGGCTATGGCGGCTATGGCGGCTATGGCGGCTATGGCTTTATGGTTACGGCTACCCCGCTTATGGGTACGGCGGCTATCCGGCGTACGGCTACGGTGGGTATGGCGGCTACGGCGGCTACGGCGGCTACGGTGGGTATCCGGGTTATGGCTACGGCTATGGCAATCGCTGCGGCAATCCCGTCGCAGGCGCTGCTATTGGCGGAGTTGCCGGCGCGGTGATCGGCAGCGCGATCGCCGACGGCGGCCATCACCGTTATTATCGCCACCATGGCGGCGGCGACCGAACCGCGGGCGCGATCGTCGGCGGAGCGCTCGGTGCGGTCGTCGGTGGAGCGGCAGCTTCGGGCAACTGCTAACCGAATGCGCTAATGCCGGTTTATCCGGCATCCGACCGTTCAAGGTGACGGCTCCCTATCATCGGGGGGCCGTCACTTTTTTACGCGCATTAAAGGATAAGCGATCCTATATGGACGGGCGAGGGCGCCTCACGCGCTGGGAGACGAGGGTTGTTCAAGGGCCTGCAGCCCATACTGTATGGCGGACGCGAGGTCTGGCCACTGATTGAAGGCGGCAAGGGCGTGTCCGCGACGAACCACGCGAGCTCCGGCGCCTGGGCGGCCGCTGGCGGCATCGGCACAGTTTCGGCAGTCAATGCCGACAGCTACGATCCCGAAGGCCGGATCATTCCGCAAATCTATGACGGGCTCACCCGCCGCGAGCGGCATGAGGAGCTGATCAAATATGCGATCGACGGCGCAGTCGCGCAGGTGCAGCGGGCCTATGAGATCGCGAGCGGCACGGGCGCGATCAATATCAACGTGCTGTGGGAGATGGGCGGAGCGCAGCGCGTCCTTCATGGCGTGCTCGAGCGGACCAAGGGGCTCGTCACCGGAGTCACCTGCGGCGCCGGTATGCCGTATCGGCTGAGCGAAATCGCCGCCTCCTACGGAGTGAATTACCTTCCGATCATCAGCTCGGCGCGTGCGTTCCGGGCCCTGTGGAAACGCGCCTATCACAAGGCCGCCGAGTGGCTCGCGGCGGTGGTTTACGAAGATCCGTGGCTCGCGGGCGGGCACAACGGCCTTTCCAACGCCGAAGATCCGCGCAAGCCGCAGGATCCCTATCCTCGGGTGAAAGACCTGCGCGCGACGATGCGCGCCGAGGGTCTCGCGGACACGGTGCCGATCGTCATGGCCGGCGGCGTGTGGCGGCTGGACGAATGGGACGACTGGATCGACAATCCCGAACTCGGCCACATCGTTTTCCAATTCGGAACGCGTCCACTGCTCACCCAGGAAAGCCCGATTCCGCCGGAGTGGAAGGCGAAGCTCCTCGACCTCGAGGAAGGCGACGTGCTGCTGCACCGCTTCTCGCCGACCGGTTTCTACTCATCGGCGGTGCGCAATCCGTTCCTGCGCAATCTCGAGACCCGCAGCGAGCATCAGATCGCCTACACCAAGGAGCCGATCGGCGATCACCATTTCCAGCTCGACGTCGGCATCGGCACGAAGAAGAATTACTGGGTCACCAAGGGCGACCTGCAGCACGCGCGCGAATGGTATGCGCGCGGTTTCACCAGTGCGATGAAGTCGCCCGACGACACGTTGATCTTCGTCACGCCTGAAGAAGAAAAGCAGATCCGCAAAGACCAGGCCGAATGCATGGGCTGCCTTAGCCAATGCGCGTTTTCGTCCTGGGCGGACAATGAGAAGAATTCGACCGGACGGCTGGCGGACCCGCGCAGCTTTTGCATCCAGAAGACGTTGCAGGAGATCGCCCATGGCGGACCGGTCGAGCATAACCTCATGTTCGCCGGGCATTCCGCCTTCCGCTTCAAGAGCGACCCGTTCTACTCCAACGGCTTCATCCCGACCGTGAAGCAATTAGTCGACCGGATACTGACGGGGGCCTAGTGCACGACCTCTTCGTCACCCCTGCGCAAGCGGGGGCCCAGCGAAGCAAGAGAAACTGGGTTCCCGCTTTTGCGGGAATGACGATGTTGCTGCTGAGCACCCCCGCCGCCGCGCAGGAGAAGAAGCCGCCCTATTGGGCATCGATCGCGAGCGGGCAGGCGATGACGCGCACCGGACCTGGCAAGAACTATCCCGGAATCTGGCTATACCAGCGCCGCGACCTTCCAGTCCGAGTGGTCAAGAAATATGAGAATTGGCGCCTGATCCAGGACCCTGACGGAGCGCAGGGCTGGATGCTGGTGACTTTGCTCAGCGATCGCCGCTCGGCGATGGTGAAAAAGGGCAACCCGATCTCGGTGCGCGTCAAGCCAACCGAGGGCGACAAGGTCCGCTACCTGGCTGAACAGGGCGCTCGTGGGCCGTATCGATCACTGCAAGGCGGGCTGGTGCCATGTCGAATTCGGCAAGCGCGAAGGCTATATCCGAACGTCCGACGTCTGGGGCGTCGGGGAGAATGAAGTGGTGGATTGACCGTTCCTCAAGACCGTCATGCTGAACTTGTTTCAGCATCCATTTTTGTTCGTAGGGCTGAGCGGGTCTCAGAAATGGACCCTGAAACAAGTTCAGGGTGACGTTCTCTGAAGCAGGTTCACGGTGACGAGAGTGGAGGTAGCCCAAGCGAAGGCGCCAAATCCGCCCATTGGGGATTCTCTTGCTCGATCAAATTGATCTTCCACTGACGGTGCCAGCGTTTCAGCTGCTTCTCACGCGAGATCGCATCATGCATCGTTGCAAATTGTTCGAAGCGGACAAGTCGGAAGACGGCGTAGCGCGAGGTGAAACCCTTCGCTTGACCGGTTCTGTGCTGCCATAACCGAGCGAGTAGGTCGGACGATACGCCGATGTACAAAGTCCCGTATTCGTGGCTGGCAAGAATGTAGACGCATGGCTCTTTCACGCTCTCAGATTGTCATGCTGAGCTTGTTTCAGCATCCATTTTGTTCGTAGGGCTGAGAGGCTCGGAAATGGACCCTGAAACAAGTTCAGGGTGACGGGAGAGGCACATGAAGTTCGCAATCGCAATCGCCATCGGAGTTCTCGCCATGTCCAGTATTGCCAGCGCTCAGTCCCGTCCCGCCGTCGAACATTTCGGACGGCCGGTGCTGAACGGTCAGCCCTTGCCGTTCTCCGACGCGGTTCGCGTGGGTGACGTGCTCTATCTTTCGGGCCAGCTCGGAATTGGCGCGGACGGCAAGCTGCCGACGGGAATCGAAGCGCAGACGAAGCAGGCGCTGGACAATATCGGCGGCATCCTGAAGCGCGCGAGTCTCGGCTATGGCGACGTGTTCCACTGCACCGCGATGCTCGCGACATGAGCAGATTGGCCGGCGATGAACAAAGTCTATGTGACCTATTTCCCCGAAGGGAAGCGGCCGGCCCGAAGCGCCTTCGGAGCCAACGGGCTCGCGCTCGGAGCGCTGATCGAGCTCGAATGCCAGGCTTACGCGGGGAAGAAGTAGCCTAGACCAGCTCCACCGCGATCGCCGTCGCCTCGCCGCCGCCGATGCAGAGGCTCGCGACTCCGCGCTTCAGCCCGCGATCCTGCAGCGCCGCGATCAACGTTGTCGTGATCCGCGCGCCGCTGGCGCCGATCGGGTGACCGAGCGCGGTCGCTCCGCCGTTCACGTTGATCTTCTCGCGCGGGATGCCGATGTCGCGCATCGCGATCATCGCGACGCAGGCGAAAGCCTCATTGACCTCGAACAGATCGACGTCGTCGACCGTCCAACCGGCCTTCTCCAGCACCTTCTGGATCGCGGGCACGGGGGCGGAGGTGAATTTCTCCGGCTCCTGAGCATGCGCGGCGTGGGCGACGACGCGCGCAATCGGCTTCTTGCCGAGCTTGTCGGCGACACTCTGGCGGGTCAGCACTAGAGCGGCCGCGCCGTCGCTGATCGAGGAGGAGGTTGCAGCGGTGATCGTGCCGTCCTTGGCGAAGGCGGCCTTGAGCTGCGGGATTTTCTCCGGATTGCCCTTGCCCGGCTGCTCATCGACGTCGACCGTCACCTCGCCCTTGCGAGTGACGACGGTCACGGGGACCACTTCCTTGTCGAACTTGCCGGTCTTGATCGCCTCATTGGCGCGGCGGAGGCTTTCGATCGCATATTCGTCCTGCGCCTCGCGCGTGAACTGATATTCGCGCGCCGCATCCTCGGCGAACGTGCCCATCGCGCGGCCCGCGTCATAGGCGTCCTCCAGGCCGTCGAGCATCATGTGATCGTAGACGGTATCGTGGCCGATGCGAGCGCCCGAGCGGTGCTTTTTGAGGAGGAAGGGCGAATTGGTCATGCTTTCCATGCCGCCCGCGACAATCACGTCCGCCGAGCCCGCGGCGAGCATGTCGTGGGCGAAGATCGCGGTCTGCATGCCCGATCCGCAAACCTTGTTGACGGTCACCGCTTCGGCCGAGCGCGGCAGGCCGGCGCCGAGCGCCGCCTGACGCGCGGGGGCCTGACCAAGGCCTGCCGAAAGCACATTGCCCATGAACACCTTGTCCACGTCCTCCCCATCGAGGCCTGCTCGCTCCACCGCGGCCTTGACGGCGGTCGCTCCGAGCTCGGTCGCGCTGGCGCCGGAAAGCGCGCCCTGAAAGCTGCCCATCGGCGTGCGGGCGTAGGAGAGGATGACGATCGGATCGGATGCGTTGGGCATTGAAAACTCCAAAAACCGTTCGGGCTGAGCTTGTCGAAGCCCTGTCTTTTCGCCCTAAGAGAAGGACAGCCCTTCGACAAGCTCAGGGCGAACGGACATGTGGGATGTCACCCTAACTTGTTCAAACGTTCCGCGCTCTGCTAGCGCCCGCCGCGAACAGGAGACGCACGATGTCCGACACCGGCCTCGATTTTGGCCTCGGCGAAATGGCCGACACGATCCGCGAGACGACCCAGCGTTTCGCTAGCGACAAGATCGCGCCGATCGCGGCCGAGATCGACGAGACGGATGAGTTCCCGCGCCATCTATGGCCGCAGATGGGCGAGCTTGGGCTCCACGGAATCACCGTCGAAGAGGAATATGGCGGGCTCGGCCTCGGCTATCTCGAGCATGTCGTCGCCCAGGAGGAGGTCGGCCGGGCGTCCGCTTCGGTGGGATTGAGCTATGGCGCGCACTCAAACCTCTGCGTCAACCAGATCCGCCGCTGGGGCAATGACGAGCAGAAGCGGAAATATCTGCCCAAGCTCATCAGCGGCGAGGATGTCGGGGCACTGGCGATGAGCGAAGCGGGCGCGGGAAGCGACGTCGTCGGAATGAAGCTCAAGGCGGAGCGCAGCGGCAACGGCTATCGCCTCAACGGCACCAAGTTCTGGATCACCAACGGGGGTCATGCCGACACGCTCGTCGTTTACGCGAAAACGGGCGAGGGCAGCCGCGGAATCACCGCCTTCCTCATCGAAAAGGACATGGACGGTTTCTCCATCGGCCAGAAAATGGACAAGCTCGGGATGCGGGGTTCGCCGACCAACGAGCTGGTGTTCGACGATTGTTTCGTTCCGCCCGAGAACATCCTCGGCGAGGAGAATGACGGAGTTGCGGTGCTGATGAGCGGGCTCGATTACGAACGCACGGTGCTTGCCGGGATTCAGATCGGAATCATGCAGGCGTGCCTCGACACCGTCGTGCCGTACGTGCGCGAGCGCAAGCAGTTCGGGAAGGCGATCGGATCGTTCCAGCTGATGCAGGCGAAGGTCGCGGACATGTATGTCGCGCTCAACAGCGCGCGTGCCTACGTCTACAGCGTGGCCAAAGCCTGTGACACGGGCAAGACGACCCGCTTCGATGCCGCGGGTGCGATCCTCCTTGCGTCGGAGAATGCCGTGAAGGTTGCCAACGAAGCGGTGCAGGCGCTGGGCGGAGCGGGCTACACCAAGGACTGGCCGGTCGAGCGCTACTATCGCGACGCCAAGCTGCTCGACATCGGCGCCGGCACGAACGAGATCCGGCGGATGCTGATCGGTCGAGAGCTGATCGGCGCCTAGAATCCGGCGATTCTGAGGATTCCCCAAGCGACGAGAGTGACTCCGGCGGTCCGGCCGAGCCAGTCTCCGAGCGGAAGGAGCTTCTCAATGGTGACGATCGCGGTCAGTCCGACGATCCACCACAAGTTCATCACTCCGCCGACGAATAGCAGCGCCATCAGCATCCAGCAGCAGCCGACGCAATCCGCGCCGTGCAGCATCCCGAGCCGCACCGCACCGGACCGGCCGGGACGCCAATGTGCGCTCAGGAACTGCGCCGGGGAGCGGCAGCGGCGGAGGCAGGCATTCTTGACGGGAGAAAGCTGGTAGATTCCCGCAGCGATGAGAAGCGCTCCTTCGGCGTAGCGGTCGTGGAGTGCCATGGACGGGCCGGCGACGGCCCACTGCAAACCCGCTGCGATGATCGAGAACAGCAACCACACCGCAAGGTAGCCGGCGAGGAACACCCAGGTCTGGGCGATCGCTCCGTCGCCCCCGCGAATGTCGCGAACGCGCGAATAGAGCAGGACCGCGGGCACCGCCGACGGAAGCATCATCGCGACCATCATCAGCCACCACATGAGAATGAGCGCGGGGAGGGGCGGCTCATGCATGGCAGCCATGCCGCCGCGCATCCCGCCGCCCCGGACTGCGATATAATACCAGCCGACGAGCGCCAGCAGCGCAATGCCGCCAAGGACGATCGCGCGCTCGTGGCGCAAGATCCGGCTGGTCAGGTCAGGCGCGGACGACACCGTGGCTGGAAAGGTGCAGGTTGGCGAACTGACCGTAGCTGTCGCGAAATTCGACTTGCACCGGGCCCGATGTGTAGCTGGACGCGCTGCCGATTTCGGCGATCGCATATTCGAAGCCGTCGGGAAGGACGATCTCCGCCCGCGACTCCATTCCGGTGACCGGGTTGCGGATCGGCTCTCCAAACGTGTCAATATAGTCCTCGACCCAGATGCGTCCCTTGCGCCCATCGACGTCGATGTGGAGGTCGATATCGGTGAACACCGGCTCGTGCATCGTGGTCACGGTCGACGCATAGACCGCGAACATCGTCGCGAACGGGTCCGTGTCCTGCCCGGTCATGATCCTGAGCAAGGCGGCGCGCTGCTTGTCGTCGGCGCGACGGTCAACGAAGGCGATGGCTTCACCATTGCCCTCATGGATCGGACCGGGCCACTTGAAGATGGCGGCGAGATTCAGCCCGTCGAGCGAGGTGTCGCCGTGCTTTCCCTCATCGATCCGAATCCCGGCGACGGCGTGGCAATGGCCCTTATCCGGGAGCGCGTTGAACTGACAGTTGCAGCCATATTCGCAGTTGCAATTGACCAGCTCGCGGCCTTTGAATTCCCAATAGGTCATCACCGCCTGTCGCTTCGAGGAAAGCGATCCTTAGCAGAGTCGAATCGTCCAGCGAAGTAGGGACTAGCCCCAGACCTTCACTCGTTGGGTCGGAGTCAAATAGAGCTTTTGCCCGGGCTGGACGTTGAACGCGGGATACCAGGCGTCGATGTTGCGCACGGTCAAGGCGCGGAAATTACCGGGCGCGTGGCCGTCGGTCGCAATACGTTTGCGCAGCGTTTCCGGGCGCATCTTGGTCGCCCAGGATTGCGCATAAGCGAGGAAGAAACGCTGGTCGCCGGTCAGCCCGTCGATCACTGGCGCCGGCTTGCCATTCAGCGAAGCCTTGTAGGCGTCGTAGGCGGCCGCCAGGCCAGCGACATCCGCGATATTCTCGCCGAGGGTCAGCTTGCCGTTGACGTGCAGTCCAGGAAGCGCCTCGTAGGCGTCATATTGCTTCGCCAGTGCATCCCCGGCCTGCTGGAACTTGGCAAAATCCTGCGGAGTCCACCAATTGCGCAGCCGCCCGGTCGAATCGAACAGAGCGCCATTGTTGTCGAAGCTGTGGCTGACCTCGTGGCCGATGGTGGCGCCGATGCCGCCATAGTTGAACGCGGGATCGGCTTTAGGGTCGAAGAAGGGCCGCTGCAGGATCGCCGCCGGGAAGTTGAGCGCGTTCTGCACCGGAAGGTTCACCGCATTCACCAGCTGCGCCGGCATCCACCATTCGCCGCGGTCCATCGGCTTGCCGATCTTGGCGATCTGGTGGCGATACTCCCACAAACCGACATTCTTCTGGTTCGCATAGGCATTGTCCGAAGTGATCGTCAGCCCGGAATAATCGCGCCACTTGTCCGGGTAGCCGACTCCGACGACGATCGTTTCGACCTTCTTCAGCGCTTCCTCTTTGGTCGAAGGCGCCATCCAGGCGATCGCCTTCACCCTTTTGGCGAAGGCGGTCTTGATCCCTTCGACCATGCCCTGAATCTCGGCCTTGGCTGAGGCTGGGAAATATTTGTCGACATAGGCCTTGCCCACCGCATCCTGCAGCGCGCCGCTGGTGGCGTTCAGCGCGAGCTGATCGCGCGGTCGCTCCTGCGGCGTTCCGGCGAGCGCGGTTCCGTTGAAGGCGAAGCTCGCGTCGCGGAAACCCTTGGGGAGCACATTCGCTTGTTCGTTCAGGGTATGGAAGGTGAGCCAATCCTTCCACGACTGGAGCGGCTCGGACCCGACCAGAGCAGCGAGCTTCGGTATTGCGCCCGAATGATAAGCTTCGAACTTCTGCACGGAGCCGAGCTGCAGCCGCGTTCAACAGCGCCACCCAGTCAATGCCCGGCGCTTTTTCTTCGAGGTCGGCGCGTGACCAGATTTGTGCGCCTTTGGCGAAATCCTCGCTCTCCTCGCGCGTCGCATGCGCTCGGGCAATCTTCGTCTCCAGGTCCATGATCCGGTTCGCTGAGCCCTGCGGGTCCGGGTAGCCGGCAAGCTGAAGGATTTGCGCGGCATAGGCGCGGTACTTGGTTCGAAGCTCCGCCATCTTGGGATCGGCGGAGAGATAATATTCCCGCTCTGGAAGTCCGATCCCGCCCTGCATGAGATAGGGAAGCTGCTCGCCCGGAGTCGTCAGCCCCTGAGTGACGAAGATGCCGAACAGGTTTTCCGTGTAGAAATTGGTCGCGTTGAGCGGATCGGTGTCCGCGCGCAAAGTGCCGCCGATGGCCCCGCTCAGCTGCCTCTTGTCGGCGATACGGGCGATCGCGTCGAGATCGGCCTTCGCCGGTGCAATCCCGGAGCGATCGATCGCTCCGGTGTTGACGTAGGCGTTGTAATAATTGGCGATGAGGGCGTCGTTGCCGCTCTCCTCCCGGATTCGCCTTCAGGATTGCGTCAAACAAATCGCGCGTATTCTTTTCGCGCTGCAAATCAGCGATGTAGAATCCGCCGATGTTCGACCGATCGGCGGGAATGGGAGTATTCTTGACCCAGCTTCCATCGGCATAGCTGAAGAAATCGTCGCCCGGGCGGACCGCCTTGTTCATCCAGGCGAGGTCGATTCCGATGTCGGTGCCCGGCTTCTGCTCCTGAGCCTCGTTGCCATGTCGTGCGCTGCACGCGCTTAGAACGAGCGCCGACGCGGCGATCAGAAGCAGCTGCTGTTTCATTTGGACCTCTTTCGAAAGGAACGTGACGGTGGCTGAAACCGCTGCTTTGCAATGGCCGCAAGCACCGGCTAGGCGAGCGGCACGTCTGTTCGACCAACGGATGGCTGGAGGGGGATGAGCGCGCCGCGGATTGAAAGCAAAATCGCGAGGGACAGCGAAGAGTTCCGCGCTCGCGCCGCGCACAATCGCGCGCTGGCGGAAAAACTGCGCGCCGACGTCGCTGAAGCCGCGAAGGGCGGACCCGAAAAGCACCGCCAGCGCCACGTCGAGCGCGGCAAGCTGCTTCCGCGCGACCGCGTGGAGCGGCTACTCGACCCCGGCTCGCCCTTTCTCGAGATCGGCCAACTCGCCGCCTGCGACATGTACGATAGCGAGGTTCCGGGCGCGGGGATCATTGCGGGGATCGGCCGTGTCTCCGGCCGTCAGGTGATGATCGTCTGCAACGATGCGACGGTCAAAGGGGGCACTTATTATCCGATCACGGTGAAGAAACATCTGCGCGCGCAGGAGATCGCCGAGCAGAACCAGCTGCCCTGCGTCTATCTCGTCGACAGTGGCGGGGCGAACCTTCCGCACCAGTCCGAGGTCTTCCCCGACCGCGATCATTTCGGCCGGATCTTCTTCAACCAGGCGCAGATGAGCTCGAAGGGCATTGCCCAGATCGCCTGCGTGATGGGGAGCTGCACCGCCGGCGGCGCCTACGTTCCAGCGATGAGCGACGAAAGCGTGATCGTCCGCGAACAAGGCACGATCTTCCTCGGCGGCCCGCCGCTGGTGAAGGCGGCCACGGGCGAGGAGATCAGCGCCGAGGACCTCGGTGGCGGCGACTTGCACGCGCGGAAGAGCGGCGTGGTCGACCATCTTGCCGAGAACGACGAGCATGCGCTGACCATCGTGCGCGACATCGTTTCGACTCTGCAGCCCCAGACGGGCGCTGGGATCGAGCTACGCGAGCCGCGTCCGCCGAATTACGAACGCCGAGGATTTGTACGGCATCATTCCGGAGGATGTGCGCGCGCCCTATGACGTGCACGAGGTGATCGCCCGAATCGTCGACGCTTCGGAATTCCACGAATTCAAACCGTTGTTCGGTTCCACGCTCGTGTGCGGCTTCGCGCATATCTGGGGAATCCCCGTCGCGATCCTGGCAAACAACGGGATCCTGTTCAGCGAGAGCGCGGTCAAGGGCGCGCACTTCATCGAGCTCGCTTGTCAGCGGCGCACGCCCTTGCTGTTCCTGCAGAACATCTCCGGCTTCATGGTCGGCGGGAAATATGAGGCCGAGGGAATCGCCAAGCATGGCGCCAAGCTGGTGACCGCGGTCGCGACCGCGAGCGTGCCCAAGATCACCGTTCTGATCGGCGGCAGCTTCGGCGCCGGCAATTACGGAATGTCCGGCCGCGCTTATTCGCCCCGGTTCCTCTTCACCTGGCCCAATGCGCGCATCAGCGTGATGGGCGGTGAGCAGGCGGCGTCGGTGCTCGCGACTGTTCATCGTGACGCGAACAAATGGACTCCGGAGCAGGCGGAGGCGTTCAAGCAGCCGATCCGCGACGATTACGAAGCGCAGGGCAATCCGTGGCATGCGACGGCTCGGCTGTGGGACGACGGGATCATCGATCCGGCTCAGACGCGTGATGTGCTGGGCTTGGCGTTCGCCACGACTGCTTAACGCGCCGATACCCGACCGGCCGCAGTTCGGCGTGTTCAGGATGTGATGCTGTGACGAAAGTCACGCATTCAAATCAGCCTTCTGCTGTGGCCAGTCTTCTGGCAGCTTGCCCGTTCCTCGAGCAGCATCGGACTGAATATTGGGACTGCGGCGACACGGTCGTTTTCGGACATGTCGCTCGATTGCTCCAGGCCGGGAACCTGTCCGAGAGCGAAGCGCAGCGCGTTTTCAATTTCTTCAACGAGCTGGCGGAAACCGAGAGCCCAAATGCGCTCGAAGTGCTCGCAACGGGCGCGATCGAAACTTTTAATGACAGTGCCGGAGGCCAAGAAATGGCCCGCCGTTTCCTGCGCGGCCGCGCTTTGCAATTTCTGGAGGAGATTAGGCTCTATTGGGGGCAGCCTGATCATGCTCGAGCGGAACGGCGTTTTCCGGGTGGGACGTGGTGACAGTTACGAAGCTCTACGATCCTCCCCGTTCTGGGGAGGATTTCCGGTGATCGCTTCTCTTCTCATCGCCAACCGCGGGGAAATCGCCTGCCGGGTGATCCGTACCGCGCGGAAGCTCGGCATCCGCACGGTCGCGGTCTATTCGGACGCCGACGCCAAGGCGCTGCATGTGCGCATGGCCGACGAGGCGGTGCACATCGGGCCGTCGCCGGCGCGTGAATCGCTACCTGCTCGGCGACAAGATCATCGAAGCGGCGAAGGCAAGCTGGCGCCGAGGCGATCCACCCTGGCTATGGTTTCCTCAGCGAGAATGCGGACTTCGCGCAGGCGGTCATCGACGCCGGCCTGATCTGGGTCGGGCCGAAGCCGGAGAGCATCCGCGCCATGGGCCTCAAGGATGCGGCGAAGAAATTGATGGCGGAAGCCGGAGTGCCGGTGACGCCCGGCTATCTTGGCGAGAACCAGGAGCCGAAGAGCCTCAAAAAGGAAGCCGACGCGATCGGCTATCCGGTGCTGATCAAGGCGGTCGCGGGAGGCGGCGGCAAGGGCATGCGCCGGGTCGATGCCGCCAAGGACTTCGACGACGCGCTGGAGAGCGCGAAGCGCGAGGCGGCAAGCGCGTTCGGCGACGACCGCGTGCTGATCGAGAAATACATCCTGTCGCCGCGCCACATCGAGGTGCAGGTGTTCGGCGACAGCCACGGCAACGTCGTCCACTTGTTCGAGCGCGACTGCTCGCTTCAGCGCCGACACCAGAAGGTGATCGAGGAAGCGCCGGCGCCGGGCATGGATGAAGCGACCCGCGAAGCGGTGTGCCATGCGGCGGTGCTCGCGGCGAAAGCCGTGAATTACGAGGGCGCCGGCACGATCGAGTTCATCGCCGATGCATCTGACGGGCCTCAAGGCCGACCGCATCTGGTTCATGGAAATGAACACGCGACTGCAGGTCGAGCATCCGGTGACCGAGGAGATCACCGGACAGGATCTGGTCGAATGGCAGCTGCGCGTTGCGGCGGCGAGCCGCTCCCGCTGCAACAGGACGAGCTGTCGATCACCGGGCATGGCGATCGAAGCGCGGCTCTATGCGGAGGACCCGGCGAAGGGATTTCTGCCGAGCGTGGGTCGGCTCGACCATTTCGATATCGATGACGAGGTGTCGGCGTGCGGCTTGAGACAGGTGTCGAACGGAAGGCGATCAGTTCGCCATCTATGACCCGATGATCGCGAAGATCGTTTGTGGTTACAACGGCGGGATTGAGGATAGTCCCGACCATGCCGAATTGGTTGACCGTGCCATTGAAGGGCCAAGCTCGCGTCGGTGTGCGCGACATCGAGGTTTGGCCAGTTCAAAACCAATGCCGGCTTTTTGCTCAATGCCCTCAGCGACAATATTTTGCGGCAGGGCAAGATCGACACCGCTTTATCGAGACGACAATCTCGCACAGCTGGCCTGCCCGTTCCCGGAGCCGGATGAGCCTATCTGGCGGGGTGGTCCGGGCAATGGTCCCCTTGCAACCACGTACGAGCAGGACCGAGATGAGTTAACTCCCGATCGAGTTCCGGCGTCAAACGTCACCTTGTCCGGCCTCCGCCAATGAGACGGTCGCTTCGCACGGGTGAGGAAGCGATCAGTCCGACGCGTCTCTCCCGACGATGGCGAGATCGCTGCGGTCACTGCCGATTCGGCGACGATTGAGCGGGTCGTCGTCTTCTACGAGGGCCAGGCCTATGATTCGAGCTGACGTCACGCGGCAGCGGCGCAGAGCCACGGCATCCACGACGGCGAGATCGAGGCGCCGATGCCTGGCAAGGTCACGGCCGTCGACGTCGCTGCTGGTGAGAAGGTCGCCAAGGGGCAGCGCCTGCTCACCCTCGAAGCGATGAAGATGGAGCATGGGCTTATTGCTCCATTCGACGGGACGATCGAGGAACTGTCCGCCGTGCCTGGGGCGCAGGTCACCGAAGGCCAGCTGCTTGCGCGCGTCGCTCCTGAACCAGAGCGCAAGTGAGGCATTGATGACGGGGAGGAGATCCGTCACGCGCCCAACGCTTCCCGTTACCGTCGCTTTCGCCGCGCTGGCCGCAGCGCCGGTCTCCCTCAGCGGTTGCGAGACCGGTGAGCCCAAGGGAGGCGCACCGATGCCGCTGATCGGAACGAACGGGCAGACGATCGGCCAAGTGCGCGCCTGGCAGACGGCGGGCGGAGTGACTTTCCGAATCGACGCGACCGGCTTGCCGCATGGAGTGCATGGCATTCACGTCCATTCGACCGGCCGCTGCGACGCGCCCAGTTTCGAGAGCGCCGGAGTGCACTGGAATCCGGCGACGAGGAAGCATGGTTTCAACAACATGGCCGGGCCGCATGCGGGAGATTTGCGCAACGTCGAGGTGGCGGCGAACGGCACGCTTGGAGCGACCGTCACTTTGCCGAACGCCAGCCTCGCCAAGTCGGGCGCGCTTCTGGACGAAGATGGAGCCGCGCTGGTGCTACACGCCGCGGCCGACGATTATCTGACGGATCCGAGCGGCAATAGCGGCGAGCGCATCGCTTGCGCGGTTCTCGAGCCGGTTGCCGAGGTCCGATAGCCCCTCCATTTCGGATGTGTCGGCTCCGCGACACATTAAAGCTTCGTTGACCTTACGCTGTTACCAACTCTGCCGGACTTTGGAGGCGAGCGTGAGCAAGCCCTTGCACATGTCGGACTTAGAGCCCGCTCAGGCGCATGTGGAGCGGGAGGAGCGCCGCCCTGTGCGCATGCATGGCCACATCCTGCTCGAGGACGGCACGACCGCCGAGGCCGTATTGATCGACCTTTCCTACGAGGGCTGCAGCATCGAGACGCCGGTTGAGCTCAGCGTCGATCAGCCGGTCACCCTGTCCGTGCTTCGCCGCGGAGCGATCGAGGCGCTCGTGCGCTGGGTCTCCGAAGGCAAGGCCGGGCTCTATTTCAAGGCCCTGGTCGTCGACAAGCAGCAGCCGCGATCGACTGAGCGCGTTTCGCTCGACGCCGAGGTCATGCTGCGACGGCTGGGCCAGAACAATTACCGGGTGCGCCTGTTCGATCTTTCGCCCGAAGGCTGCAAGGTCGAGCTGGTCGAGCGGCCGCGCGAAGGCGAGCATGTGCTCATTCGCTTCGCGGGGCTGGAGGCGCTCGATGCCGAGGTCTGCTGGGTGAGCGAATTCGTCGCGGGCCTGCATTTCAACAAGCCTTTTCACCCCGCAGTGTTCGACCTCATGGTGCAGCGGCTGAGTTAAGCGATCGCCGCGGCTAGAATTTGTCGCGACGAACAATTAGATTGGCCCCAAGCAACGGAAAGAGGTCGATCAGCTTGCAGTCTGGGCTTGTTGCCTATCTCGACTCCGTCAAATCCCGCGATCCGGCTGCGCGCTCGCGCTGGGACGTCTTATTCTATCCGGGAGTGCTGGCGCTCGCTTTCCATCGGATCGCCCATTGGTTGTGGGAAGGCCAGCTGTTCTTCCTCGCCCGTTTGGTCAACCATTTCGCGCGCTTTCTGACCGCCGTCGATATCCATCCTGGAGCGAAGATCGGCAGGCGCTTCTTCCTCGATCATGGCTTCAGCGTGATCGGCGAAACGGCCGAGATCGGCGACGATGTGACCATCTATCAGAATGTGACCCTGGGCGGCACGAACCCTTCGACCGGTATCGGCGGCAAGCGCCATCCGACGCTCCGATCGGGCGTGGTCGTCGGCTCGGGCGCCCAGATCCTCGGTCCCGTAGAAGTGGGCGAGGGGGCAAAGATCGGCGCCAATTCGGTGGTCACAAAGGATGTGGCGCCGGGATCGACCGTGGTCGGCATCCCGGCCAAGCCGGTCCCGGTGGATACGGTGCACTATAGCCCCGGCTTCGTTCCCTACGGCACCCCCTGCGGGGAAGATTGCGACCCGGTGCGCGTGCGGATCGGTGAGCTTGAGCGTGAGCTTGAGGAGTTGCGGAAGGAGGTTGCGGTCATGAAGACCGCCAGCCAGCCGCGCCCGAAGGTCAAGAGCGCTTGAGCGTCATCGCGCCGTTCCCGAGTAGATGGGACCGGCGCCCGATCGCGAGTTTCGACCGCAGGGAGATCGTGCGTATCCTCGACCTTTACGGCCGAATGGTCGCCGCCGGGCATTGGCGCGATTATGCGTTGCGGATCGATCCCGATGTCGCGATTTTCGCTGCCTACCGCCGCCACTCCGAGCGGCCCGAAATCCGCATCGAGAAACGCCCCGAGCTTCGACTGAAGCAGGGGGCGTTCGCGCTCGTCAGCGAGCATGGGATGGTGCTCAAGCGGGGGCACGAGCTGACGCCCGTGCTCGCCCCGCTGGAGCGCCGGCTCATGCGGCTGGTTGGGTAATCATCGCCGGCCGATCGAGTATCGGCAGCCGGTCCTTCAATCCCTCCGGAAGCGGCCGCACGATCGCGGCTCGCGCCTGGTGCCAGAAGGCCGATAGAAGCAGCAGCGCCGAGCCGATCACCAGCGCCGTCAGCGCGACATTGAGCTCGACCGCGCCGAACTGGCGAAACAGTTCGGCCAGGGCCCACAGCACATAAGCGAGAGCGGAAACGAGCAGCGCTCGCCGGTCGATCGCCAAAGCGGTGAGTCCAAGCGCGACGTAGAGGAGGATCACGACCACACCTTCGCCAAGCGTTGCGTGACCGTCGTTCAGGCCGAGCAGGGTGAAAATCGGATGCACGATCATCGGCGCGGCGAGCAGGTGCAGCCAGAAGGCGACATCGGACCGGCGGGTCGTCCGCGCTCGATCGGACCCATCCCACCACATAGCGAAAAGGAAAATGCCGATACCGAGGAACAGCACGAAGCCGAGAATCAAATTCTTGGCCTGCTCGGCATTCTGACCGAGCGCCGCAACCAGCAGTCCTACCGCAATTCCCGCGACTGAGGCGGCGCCCGCAGCCACGGTGATCGGAACCCTGAACCGCCGCCAATGGAGCCAGGCGGCAGCGGCCGCTACCCCAGCCGAAATCGCTCCGACCACGCCACCGACTTGCGGACTATTGTCGAACGCGTCTGGGCCCAAACCGAGTACGAGAGTGAAGCCGACGGTTGCGAAGACTCCGCCGACGAACGTCAGGAGCAGCAGGATCGACGGAAGGGCCATCTTGCGCTTGGCGGTAAAGAAGAGCGCGAGCGACCATGAGGCGATGGCCACGAACAATGGGGCAAGCGGCGACGGGCCGTCCCCGTCGATCGTTAGATTGGCGTTCTGCCCGATCCATTGTCCGATCCAGCCGACGGCGAAGAGCAAAATGGCCGCCGCAATCGAGACGAATATGTCGTTGAAGCCGGTTATGAGCCGGAATTGCTCTTCATCGGGAATTGCGTCGAGCGCTGCCGTTCGACGTGCGTGCGCAGCGCGTCAGCTGCTTCACCGCTGATCACGCCCGCGACAACTGCGTCGTCAAGCTCTTGCTGGCTGTACATCGGCATCCTCCCGCTGTTTCGAGGGAAGATAGCGCTTAGTGTATTATAGTGTCAATACAGTACTACAGAATGGCGGGCGCCCAGGGAGGGGATGCAAGGGGACCGGACGCCCGCCAAACGGATCAGCGGCAGACCACCCGGTCGCGTTCGATCGCGCGCCCAACGAGCGCACCACCAACGGCGCCGAGGATCGTGCCAGTCGCACGTTCGCCGTGCGTGTCTATGGCCCGGCCGACCAGCGCTCCGCCCGCGGCGCCGATAATCAGGCCCGTCGTGCCGTTGGACCTTTTGCACCTCAGGCGGCCGTGCGAGTCCCGCCAGACCTTGCCGTGGTAATAATGGCCGCGAGCAGCGGCCGGAGTGTCCATCACGGGAATTGCGAGACTTGTGGCGGCGAGCGCCAGAATGACCTTGCGCATCAATTGTCCCTCTGTTGTTTCTCGCCCCTCACTTAGAGGCGCATCGTCTGATAGGTGGAGAGGAAGTTAACCGAAACTCGTACCGTTAACGGCGAACGGTTGTTCTGGAGCCGACGCGAAGCTTGTCGGGTATGTGCAATGTTTACGGAAGTGTCCGTGGGATACGGCGAGGCGCTGCGAGAGTTAAGCGTCGGAGCTTCAGAGGTCAGGAGAGTTTGCGATGGCGAAGAAGGCAACAACCAAGGGCACGCGAGCCAAGAGCGCGAAAAAGAGCGGGCCCAAAACGCCCACCCGGGCGGTCGCTCGCCGCTCGAACGGAGGCGCCCAGGATTCGATGGGCGAGGCCTTCATCAAATTGCTTCAGAGCCCGCTCGTCGCAGAGCTCGTCGCAGTTGCCGCTACCGCCGCGCTAGCCTCGCTTGCGGAACAAGGGTTCAGCAATCGCGCCGGCGGGGGCGGGTCCACCGGAAAGCGCGCCGGCCGCGCAGTGAAGGCCGCCGGGGCAGCGGCCGCCGCGGCGATCGGTCGGCGGCTCGGTACCGAGGTCGAGGAAATCCGCAAGGCGGCCAAACAGACTAAGACCGGCGCAAAAGCGTAAGCCGCGCACGGCCGACATCGCGTGTCGTGTCCACGGCCAGCGGGCCGGACTCGATCCCGTCGCCTCGGCTGGTTTCGACGCTCATCCACCCGCCCGGTGCGAGCCATTCCGACTGAGTGACCGCCTGCACGATCGCGGTTCCTGAGCCCGGCGCATAAGGCGGATCGGCGAAGATCAGGTCGAAGGGCGCGGATCGCGGCAATGCCAGCGCCGAGCCGCCCAATATGCGGACTCGATCGTCCGCGCCGAGCTCCTCGACGTTGCGCTTGAGAATGCGGGCCGCGTCCGGATCGCTTTCGACGAATGTTGCCGTTGCGGCGCCGCGAGAGAGGGCTTCGAGCCCGAGGGCACCGCTGCCAGCGAAAAGATCGGCGACCCGAAGGTCCTCGAATGAGCCGAGGCGGCTCACAAGCATCGAGAACAATGTTTCGCGCACCCTATCGGCGGTTGGACGAGTGCCGAGTCCCGAAGGAGCCTCGATCGGTCGGCCGCGCCACTGGCCCGCAATGACTTCTCATCTGAGCGTCTTGCGGAATGCGTCGAGTTCAGCGCTCTCGACTTCGTCGACGCCGCCCGGCTCCAGTCCACCCAGAGTGAACGGACCATAGGCGGTGCGGATCAGGCGCGAGACCTGCAACCCGAGATATTCCAGCACTCGGCGGACTTCGCGGTTCTTGCCCTCGGTGAGGCTCATCTCGACCCAGCAATTGCGGCCGGTCCGACGCTCGAGGTTGGCGTTGATCGGCCCGTAACGGACATTGTCGATGGTGATCCCCTCGGCGAGCCTCTCGAGTTGCCCCTGGCTGACCTGGCCGAACGCTCGTGCGCGATAGGTGCGTACCACGCCAGTCCGCGGCAGCTCCAATTGTCGCTTCAGCTCGCCGTCGTTCGTCAGGAGCAGCAAGCCCTCGGTCATGAAATCCAGGCGGCCGACCGGCATCAGCCGCGGCAATCCCTTCGGCAACCGGTCGTAAATGGTTGGACGGCCCCTCGGGTCGCGTTCAGCAGTGATCGTTCCCTTGGGCTTGTAGAAGCGGAACAAGCGTGTGGCGGCGGCGGGACGCACCGGTTTCCCATCGACGGTCAACCCCGCGAGGTCCGAGAGCAGGGTCGCGGGCGTGGTGAGCTTTTCCCCATTGAGCGCGATGCGTCCTTCGGCGATCATGCGCTCCACCTCTCGGCGCGAGGCAACTCCGGCGCGTGCGAGCAGCTTGGCGATGCGCTGCGGCCCACCACGATCCTGTGGCTCGGCGGGCACAGTGCGCCGAACCCTGCGCAGCTCGGGCACCGGACGCTTGGTCGCTCGTTTCGGGGGTAAAGTCATGAGGGTGTCGATGCTGTTCGGGAGACATAAGCAAATCGTCAAGCGGATCCTCATTGTCGAGGACGAGCCGCTGACCGCGTTCGACAATGAAAATATGCTTGGCGATGCCGGCTATGAGATCGTCGCCACGATCGACGATTTTGAAGAAGCGCTTGAAGTGCTGCAACGCGAGAAGGTCGATCTGGTGTTGAGCGACGTTCGGTTGCGCAGCCACCAGACCGGCATCGAGCTTGCGAACCACGCCAAGAAGCAAGGCGTTCCGACGCTCTTCGCGACGGGACATGCCTATCCGGACGCGGCGACGGTCGCCGTGGGTTGTCTCACCAAGCCCTATTCCGAGAGACAGCTGACCAAGGCGATCGAGTGCGTCGACCGACACCTCCAAGGCCAGAAAGTGAAGCCGCCCAAGGGCCTACAGCTCTTCATCATCGTCGACGAACAAGAATAGTCCGGCGAGCTGTTCATTGCGGGCTAGGCAGGTCGTGAAACCTGTCTAAAGTTCGCGAAGATTCAGTCGAGGAGGGGGAATTGGCAGCTCAGCGTCCGAAGGGTTGGAAGCTTCTCCGAGCGGCCTTATCAACGCGCAAGTCGGCGACGATGCTCGCGTTCGGTTTTTCCTCCGGGCTGCCGTTCGCGCTGCTGATCGGCACATTGAACGCGTGGCTGGGCGAAGCGAGCATCAATCTCGCGACGATCGGTGTGCTGTCGTGGATCGGTCTTTCCTACAGCTTCAAATTCCTGTGGTCGCCGCTGGTCGACCGGCTCAAGCTTCCGCTGCTGGAGGGGCTCGGTCGCCGCAAGAGCTGGATCATCCTTTGCCAGGCGATCATGATCGCTGGCTTCGCCGGACTCGCGGCGACAAATCCGGCAACGAACATAGGAACGTTCGCCATCTTCGCAGTGATCGCGGCGCTCGCGTCAGCGACGCAGGACGTCGCCGTGGACGCCTGGCGCATCGATGTCGCGGATGAGCGGACGCCGGTCGAACTGCTCTCCGCCATCTACCAATTCGGTTATCGCATCGCTTCGATCGTCGGCGGAGCGCTCGCTCTGGTCATGGCCGCGCGCATGTCCTGGTCCCTGGTGTATTTGCTGATGGGCGGCTTGATCGCCTTGATGTCGCTCATCGCCCTTCAGGCGCCGGATACGGAACGGCCCGACGTCGGAATGCTGCACAAGGAGCTCGATGAGCCAGGAGCGCTCGAACCGCGCGCGCGGGCCCTTGCCCTTGCAATCGTCGGAGTCGAGCTGGACGTGGGCGATCTTCACCATCGGCCGGTTCATGATCTCGATGCTGACCACCGCTCCTGGTGAGAAGCAACCGTCGGTCGCCGATTTCACCAAGCTCTACGGTCCGTGGATCATCTTCGCGACGGTGATCGTCCCGTTGATCGTTTCCGCCCTCATCAATTGGCTGCGCAAGCGCAAGCGCCACGTGCTGACCGAGGCCGATCACCGGCACACCCCCGGGCGCAATGCGCTGAACCACCTCTATGTCGCATTGGTCGCGCCGCTCGGCGAATTGTCGGCGCGGCTGGGTTGGGGCGTGCTGATCGTGCTCGGCCTGATCCTGACCTACACGCTCTGCTATAATATCTGGTCGTCCTTCGCTTTCCCCTTCTACCTCGATTTCCTCCATTATTCGAAGGACGAAGTGGCGTTTGCATCGAAGGTGTTCGGCATCTTCATGACGATGATCGGTATCGCTCTTGGCGGCTATTTGTTCGCTCGGATCGGGCGACTTCCGACGGTGCTGATCGGGGCGATCCTCCCCGTATTCGGCAATTTCGTTTACGCCGATCTGGCGGAAGGGGGACCGTATCTGGACGCCGTCGCCGGCACCGTCGGTCTGACCCAATTGTTCGGACTGTTCGGCTTCGACGAGCGCATGGTTCGGTTGCTGCTCGCGATCTCGATGGAGAATATCTCGACCGGCATCGCCGGAGCAGCGTTCGTCGCTTATTTGTCCGGTATCGTCAGCAAGCGATTCACGGCCGTTCAATATGCACTGCTGTCGTCGCTGACCTTCCTCATCGGCTCGCTCGGTCGGGGAATCGCCGGCGAAGCGTTCGACATCTACGGATATGCGACCGTGTTCCGCTGGACGGCCGCGGCGGGTGCCTTCGCGGTTCTGTTCGTGCTGCTCGAATGGATGCGAGTCGCGGCCGAGGGCCGGCGAGCGGCAATGGAAACTGCGCCGACCGTCGATAAAGGCGCGGCGTAGCGGTAACAGCCGCCCGCAGAAGACCTGATCAGCCGGGGATTTGATCGTTCGCGGCCAGGACTTCGCCGGCCAGGTACAGCGAACCGAAAATCAGCACGGCGTCGTCCTTGGGAATAGCCCTCAGAGCCGCCTCAACGTTATCATGCGCGTCCGCCGAGAAACCCAGGGCGCCTGCAATCTCCACCAGCTCGTCAGGAGCGAAACAGGCGTGGTCGACGATTGGCACCGTGTGGACATGCGACGCGACGGACTTGAAGGGTTCGAGCATTCCGGCCGGGTCCTTGGTCGCCAGGCTCGCGAAGATCAGGTGGAATGGTTTGCCGCCGACGAACTGGTGCCGAGCCCAGGCTGCGATCTGCCTCGCTGCCGACGGATTGTGCCCGCCGTCCAGCCAGACTTCACGACCGTCGACGAGGGGACCGGGAGCGAGGCGTTGAAGCCGCGCCGGCCAGTCGGTCCAGCCCATTGCAGCGGTGAGACCCGAGGCAGGAACCCGCAATTTTTCCTGATGGCGGAGCATGGCGACTGCGAGCGCCGCATTCATCGCCTGATGGCGGCCGGGAAGGCGCGGAAGGGGGAGGTCGAGCGTGCCCCGCGCGTCAGTGTAGCGAAGCTTCCCTTGCCGAACGATCGAGTCCCAGACGCTTCCACGGGGCAACCAAGTTGCGCCGACCTCGCGGACGATCTCGTCGATTCGGCCGGCGACGACAGGAGGGTAAAGCTGAGTAACCAGCGGCGCGCCGGCTTTTGCAATGCCTGCCTTTTCGGCGGCAATGCTCGGCAGGCGCTTTCCCAGGAAATGCTGGTGGTCGAGGGCGAGGCCGGCGATTCCAGCCACGAGTGGGCGCTTGATGACGTTCGTTGCGTCAAGCCTGCCGCCGAGCCCGACTTCGAGAATGCATGCATCCGCGGGTGCCCGAGCGAAGGCCATCAGCGCGACCGCGGTGGCGACTTCGAAGAAGCTCGGCTCGATCCCCTCGCTCGAGTCGAGAACTTCGGTCAGCAACGTGGCGAGTTTGTCGTCGTCGATCAGCTCGCCAGCAATGCGGATGCGCTCATTGAACCGCACCAAGTGGGGACTGGTGAAGACATGCACAGCATGGCCCGAGGCCTGGAGTGCGGCGCGAAGAAAGGCGACCGTAGATCCTTTGCCGTTGGTTCCAGCGACGTGGAAGACCGGCGGGAGCTTATCCTGCGGGCGGTCGAGGCGTTCGAGCAGGGCCGAAATGCGTTCGAGGCCGAGGCGGTCGCCGGCGGGTGACAGCTTGTCGAGGCGGTCGAGTTGCGCCTGGACGCCCGAGTGGGCTGAGCGCGCGAAGTCGGCCATCAACTGCTCACGCGGCCGCCTTCGTCTCGGGCGTGAGATAGGCGATCAGCAGGGCCAGCTTCTCCTTCAGGTCGGCGCGCTGGACGACCATGTCGATAATGCCGTGCTCGAGCAGATATTCGGCCCGCTGGAACCCTTCAGGAAGTTTTTCGCGAATGGTCTGCTCGATCACCCGCTGACCGGCAAAGCCGATGAGAGCGCCGGGTTCGGCGAGCTGAACGTCGCCGAGCATCGCATAGGATGCGGTGACGCCGCCCGTCGTCGGATCTGTCAGCACGACGATGTAAGGCAGGCCCGCCTCCCTTAGCTCGGCGAGCGCCACGGTCGTCCGCGGCATTTGCATGAGGCTCAAGATCGCTTCCTGCATCCGCGCGCCGCCGGACGCCGTGAAGAGGATGTAGGGGCATTTGGCGGCGATCGCGGCGCGAACACCAGCGAGGAAAGCGGCGCCGACGGCGATGCCCATCGATCCGCCCATGAAAGCGAAATCCTGAACTCCGACAATTGCTGAGCGCCCGTCGATCTTGCCGCGGGCGTTGAGTAGAGCGTCACGTTCCTCGGTGGCGGTGCGCGCGGCTTTCAGCCGGTCCGTATAGCGCTTGCTGTCCTTGAACCGTAGTGGGTCCTCGCGAACTTCGGGTGAGGGAAGCAGCTCATATTGCGCAGCGTCGAATATCTGTTCGAACCGCTTCTTCGGGCCGATCCGGTCGTGGAAATCGCAGCGCGGACAGACGCTGTAATTTTCTTCCCATTCCTTGACGAAGACCATCGTTCCGCACTTGCTGCACTTGTGCCAGAGATTCTCGGCGGTCTGACGCTTCGGAAGGAAGGGGATGCCGCTGCGGACACGGCTCAGCCAACTCATTGCGATATCCTCATTCTTTCGGTCGCCAGGGTCGCTGCTATTCCGGCGATCGCCTGTTCCGGATCCGCGGCGTCGGTAATGGGGCGACCAATGACGAGCACCGAAGCGCCGTCGTCGAGGGCCTGACGCGGAGTCACGACGCGCTTCTGATCGTCAGCATCGCCACCTGGAGGCCGGAGGCCGGGCACGACGAGGAAGCCGTCCGGCCATTCCGCGCGGGCCGCCGCCACTTCGGCTCCGGAGCAGACGATCCCGTCGATGCCCGAACTCACGGGCGAGCTCGGTAAGGCGCCTCACCTGATCCGCGGGCGTACCTTGGATCCCCATGGCTGACAGGTCGGCCTGGTCGAGGCTGGTCAGGACGGTAACGCCGACGACTTTCGTTTCGGTTGGCGCGGCGGCTTTCGCGGCGCGCATCATCTCGCGACCTCCAGCCGCGTGGACAGTGAGGATCGCGGGTTCGAGCCGAGCGAGCGCTTCGACCGTCTTTCCGACTGTGGTCGGTATGTCGTGGAGCTTGAGGTCGAGGAAGATCGGCAGCTCACCCTCGGCGATGCGCAGCACCCCTTCATGACCATTGGCACAGAAAAATTCGAGCCCGAGTTTCACTCCGCCGGCGTGTCCGCGAACTTCGCGAGCGATTGCAGCGGCCCGATGAACGTCGGGCGTGTCGATGGCGACATAGATCGGACTCATGCGGCCGGCTCGCCCTCCTCCGCGGGTAATGGCGTCTCAGCCGCCGTTGCTCGTTGCCGCTCGACGGCTTCGTGACGTCGCTTCAAGGACCATAAGCGCGCGCGCATGATCAGCCATGTCGGCACCAGCCCGAGCAGGAAGACGACGAGGAGCAGAAGCGGGATCTTTATGTCCGCCTGAATGTCACCCCAAAGGTTGAGGGTGACGTCGTTCCAATTGCGAAACGCAAACAGGCTGACGACCACCGCGATCAGGACCCACAACAAGGTCTTTAGGAATTGCATAACGTGCGGCGCTTTAGGCGAGCCGTGCGTTGAAGACTAGAACCCGGTTCGTCGCGCGGCTGAATCGTCTCGTCGCACGAGAGCCAAACCACGATTGAGAGCACTCGCCGCAAAGGTCACACAGTGATGCGGGGGGAGGAGTTTCGTTGGAGACACCGGTCAAGATTGCGCTCGGCGCTCTGGCTCTGCTGATGGGCGCTTCGCTGTTCGCCACGCGGCCGAACAGCAGCGCGGACCAGGCGGCGAAGATCCAACAGTCGCATTTGCGGCTGGCATCCGTGTCTACAGAAGCTCGCCATGACATCGATTATGCGCTTCTCGATCAGCGGCTTCAGCAGCTGATGAACAAGCCGGCGATGGTCGGCCTCGCAGTTGGTGTCGTCGAAAACGGGCGGATCACCTTCCTTCGCGGCTATGGAGAAACGCTGGAAGGATCGGGCGAACCGGTGACTCCGGAGACGGTGTTCCGATGGGCGTCGGTGTCGAAGGGTGTCGCCGCGACCATGGTCGCCAAGCTGTCCGAACAGGGCAAGATACGGTTGGACGCGCCGGTCGCCGACTACGCTCCCGACCTGAAATTACCAGCGGGCAATGAGCAGCGCGCAACGGTTGGAGACCTGCTGTCGCACCGGCTCGGACTCTATCGGAACGCCTATGACAACAAATTGGAGGAGGGGCAGGACCCGAGCATCCTCCGCCAGTCGCTGGCCCAGCTCAACGCCATATGCCCGCCCGGCACCTGCTGGTCGTATCAGAACGTTGCCTACGACGCCTCGAGCGAGATGGTGTCGAGAGTGACCGGCCTCCCGTACGAGCAAGCGGTGAAACAATATCTGTTCAATCCGATTGGAATGAGCAGCGGCAGCGTTTCGCTCTCCGGCCTCGAAGCGAACCGCAGTTGGGCGAAGCCGCACACGGTCGGCAAGCGCCCGCTGCCGCTGGTCGACACCTATTACAAGGTTCCGGGCGCCGGCGGAATCAACAGCAACATCAAGGACATGTCGCTGTGGATGCTGGCGCAAATGGGCGAAATGCCTGACGTTCTGGACAGCCAAGTGCTCAATACGATCCACGCTCCTTATGTGGTGACCCCTACCGAGCGCGGGCGATTGAGGAAGTTCCTCGAGCGGCTCGGCACCGCCTGGTACGGCTACGGTTGGCGTAGTTACGATTATGCCGGGCATCACATCGTCGGCCACCGAGGCGGGATAAACGGCTATCGTTCGTTGATCCTGTTCGACCCGGAGAAGAAGAGCGGGGTGGTCGCGCTATGGAACAGCAACACCAATCAGCCGGGCGGGCTCGAGTTCGAAGTGATGGATAGGCTCTACGGCCTGCCGTTCCGCGACTGGTTGGAGCTCAACAGTCGGCCGTCCTCAACGCAGACGATCGCAGCCGTCGAGACCGAGCAGAACGACGGTAGCGGGGACATTGCGGACGCGGCGAAGCGTAAGCACAGGAGCTAGCGCCGGCTCGCTTCCGCCTGCGTTTTCTTGATTTCGCGCAGCTCATCGAGATGCGCCTTGTAGCGGCACCCCATCATATCGACGTCGTCATACCGACGATCAGCACTGGCATATACCAGCGCGGGTCGCCGTCTTTCGGCCAGGCGATGACGCCCAGGAAGAACACGCTGACGATAGAGACGAGATATCCTAGTCCCTTCCAGTCGAGGCCGGGCCTGGGCGAATTCCCGCTTGCAAAGGTTCGTGGGGCATTGGTTGCGGAACCTCTAAGCCACGCAAATGGTTTCCTTTTCTGCGTAACAGATCGCGTAACAGGAGGATTGATTCATGGCTGCCAGTTCGAAGGATGCGATCGCGCTTCTGAAAGAAGATCACCGCAAGGTCGAAAAGCTATTCAAGGATTTCGAAGACGCGAAAGGCGACGGTCGTAAGGAGCGGCTAGCGCAGCAGATCTGCCTCGAGCTGTCGGTCCACACCGCAATCGAGGAGGAGATTTTCTATCCCGCTTGCCAAGGCGCGGTCGAGGAAGACCTGCTCAAGGAGAGCTATGTCGAGCATGATGCGCGCCAAGGTCCTCATCGCCGAGATTCAGTCCGGGGAAGGCGAAAGCGACGAATTCTTCGACGCCAAAGTGAAGGTGCTTCAGGAGGAAATCGAACACCACGTCGAGGAAGAAGAGAAGCCGAGCAGCGGCGTCTTCGCTCAGGCGCGCAAAGCCAAGCTCGACCTCAATTCCCTTGGAGAGCAGCTCGAAGCGCGGAAGAAAGAGCTGACGGCGAGCTACAAATCGGATGGCGTGCCGGAGCCCGAGCTCACGACGATGGACGACGTAACCATCTAAGCCTCAGCGGTTCGCGGCGACATCCTCCACGGTCTGTTCGCCCTGGCTGTAGATGTCGTCGACAAAGCCGAGCTGCCCATCGTCCGCGTGCGCCGTCAGATACGTCAGGTAGATGGGCACCGGCTGCGGCAAGAGGAGATGCTGTTCCGGCTCGGTCGAGTCCGTCGTCGGTTCACGGCCGAGCAGCCATTGTCCGAGACGACGCGCATCCTCGAGGCGGATACAGCCATTGCTTAGGTTCCGGTTGGGTTCGCCAAATAGATTTTTTTCCGGAGTGTCGTGAAGATAGACGTCTTGAGGATTGGCGAAGCCGAACTTCAGATGGCCCATAGAGTTGGCCGGGCCGGGCAGCTGGCGAACCGCAACCGTCCCCTCGCCCGAGGCGACGGCTTTCCAATCGATTTCCGCCGGGTCGAGCAATTCCGCGTCGCTGCCGTATTTGGTGATCACCTGGTAGCCGCGGGTCGATAGATAGCCGAGGCCCTGGTCGAGCACGCGCTGGGCGGTGAGGGTCCGGACGAGGTCCGGAGGAACGTTCCAATAGGGGTTCAAAGTCGCATAATAAATGACGCTGCCGAGCGTCGGCGTCTGCGTCGATGGCTTACCGACGATGACCTTCATCGAATTGACGATGCGCCCGTCCTGGATCATCCACAGCCGAGCAGAGCCCGAATCCACGATGATGTAGCGATGCTGGAAGGGTGCGAAGCGAAGGTGATCGAGGCTAGCGACCACGCGCGGATCGGCGGGGACGCCCATTGTCTGCATTTGCTGCCACGCCGCTTCTCGCAGCTGCGCGTAGAGGGGGTTCACGGTGGAAACCGTACTCACATAGGTTGCAAGTGACGGCGCGGCGGCGGCGCGGGCAAGAATGTCATAGGGCGTATCCCGACGCGGCGCGGCCCACTTGTCCGCATAGGTCATTGCGGAAGGCGGCTTTTGCAGAGCCTGTGCGTAAAGGATCCAAGCGGTTGAAAGCAGCCGCTCCGCGGTCATGAGCGCGGCCGGGTCGCCGGCCCTGACGCGTCCGATCAACGTCTGAGCCTCGTTGGCCATCGAGGGACCGCCCGGAAGGCCGTCGAGGGGAGCACGGCGAAGCGCTCCGATTAGCTCCCGAGCAGCAGCGCTGTCGGGGCCGGACTGGAACCAAAGCGGCGCCTCCGCGTCGCGACGCGTAGAATGCGTTCACCGCCTGATTGACAGGTGTCGAATAGGCTTGCGCGATGGAAGGTTGCGACGGGATCGCCAATGCGAGCGCACAGCTCGTCAGCACCGCCCAGGCGATGGCCAGCGCCCTCATGGACGTACCTCTATCGCGATCGAATTCTTCCAGCGCACAGTCAGGGCAAGTGCGGGCTGCCGCCAAAGGTTCCGAGCAGCTGCGCGGCAGGCCCTTGAGCTGTTCAGTTGCGGGACGACATGCTGCGTCATCATGTTGAAGGCGGGGTCGCGCCGGGAGGTTCGCGCGCCCCGCAAAAGGTTAGACACCGATGTAGACCGGAGTGCCGATTTCGGTGAGCGAGTAAAGCTTCTTCGCGAACGCTTCGGGCAGCCGGATGCAGCCGTGCGAAGCCGGATAGCCCGGATTATGTCCGCCATGCATGGCAATGCCGTATTCGTCGATAAATTGCGTGAACGGCATCGGTGCGTTGTCGTATTTCTTCGAGCGATGGAACGGCGTCTTGCCGCGCACGGCGAAGATCCCGGTCGGCGTGTCGCGCCCTTCCACTCCCGTCGAAATGGTTGCGACTGCCATCAGCGTATTGCCGCGATACAGATAAGCGAGCTGATCGGTGAGGCTGATGACGACGCGCTCCGGCCCAGCGTCCGCCGGAACCTCTCGCCACAAGAATTTGCCGGGCTTCAAGTCGCTGAAACCGAACGCTTCGAACATGTCGAGCGCGGCCGATTGCGCCGCCTCGTCGGCTTCCATCTTGGCTTCGACGGTCTCGAGCGCCCCGGCCGCCGGCGGAAACGCCGTCGACGAGAGGGCGAACGCACAGGCCGCCACAAGCATGCGTGCCAGCTGCTTCATTTCACACCACAATTTTCTGTTTAACTTTGGTTGTAAAAATGCACGGATAGCGTTTCCGGTTCCCTTAGGCCTCTGATGTCCCCCCGCGGGATCGCCACCGCACGTTCGATTCCGTGCCTCGGAAGCGGGCTTCGAGCATGTTATGCGAGGCCATGGTTCGCTCGGGACGCACGAGAATCGTGGCCGCCATAGCCGCGCTGGTCGGCTGGGCGGGACTTGCGCTCCAGCTGTTCCTCATGATGCAGAATATGGGCGCGGGACCGGCGCTTTGGCGGTTCTTCGGCTTCTATACCATTTTGACGAACATCGGCGCGGCCATGGTGGCGACCGCGATGGCCCTCGGGAGGACACAAGGTCTGGCGAGCCCGAGAGCGCGACTGATGGCCGCGAGCTCGATCATCATGGTCGGGATCATCTATTCCGTCGCCCTTCGTGCTTTGTGGAGCCCGACCGGCCTGCAGAAGGTCGCGGACATGTTGCTGCACGACGTGGCGCCGCTGGCCTGGGTTGGCCTTTGGCTCGTCGGGCCGCCTGTGCGGCTGCGGTGGAGCGAGGTGGGCTGGGCTCTGCTTCCACCTTTTCTCTACTGCCTTTATGCGCTCGCTCGGGGCGCCGCGGACGGGTGGTACGCTTATTGGTTTCTGGATCCGGCGCAGCAAAGCTTGGGTGAGCTCGGCGCCAGTGTCCTCGTCCTGCTCCTCGCCTTCTCGGTGCTCGCGGTCATTTTGGTTGCGGTCGGCCAAAGCCTCTTCAGCCTCGAGAAGAAGCCAGCACAGCCTGCCGTCTCGCACTGAACGGGTAGAGGAAGCTGGCGAAGAATTGTTTCCAGCGAGCGACCCTCCGAGCTGGACCTTGGGCGAAGAGCCGAACAGGCGACGCTAATGGAGGACCTTCCGGTACGCCGGATCGAGCAGGTCGTGCTCTTCGGGATGCTCCTTGATGTAGGCTGCGACGAACGGGCAAATCGGAACCACGCGCAATCCCCGCTCGCGCGCTGAGTGAAGCGCGAAGCGAACCAGCGCCGAGCCGATCCCCTGACCCTCGTGCGCTTTCGGTACCTTGGTGTGAGTGAGGACCAATTTGCCTTTCCGCAAATCATATTCCGCGATGGCGAAGCTGCCGTCGCCGAGGTCGGCCTCGAAGCGGTGCTTTTCGACATTGTCGCGGATGGCGAACTTAGGTGGGCCGTCGGGCATGCGCGGCGCGTAGCGCCATCGTTAGCGACTTGTTAGCCCCTATAGGCGCAAGCCTGGTCCGCACATGTCGGAATTGCGCATGGCTGAACCATCCTCAGTCACCACCTTCGTCGTGGGAGATCGCCTCCCCTGGCCCGAGGACTCGAGCGTTCCGGCGGAGATCGGACCTCTCGATGCTGGAGTCCTTTATGACTCCGGCGATCGGCAGGAATGCTCGATTCGCAGAATCTCGGCGCTTGGAGCGGTCGTTCGCGGCGAACTGGCAAGAGCGCCGGGGGAAGACGTGGCAATCGAGCTTGCGACCGGTCAACGGCCGGCGGGAACGGTCGACTGGGTCAAGGGCGGCGAGACCGGCATACGCTTCAACCAGCCGGTGGACATGCTGGCGCTTCTCAACCGGAAATTGGTCAACCAGCCGGTCGAGCGCCGGACCATGCCGCGAGTCGAAATCCGCTGTAGCATCTACCTCAAATATGGCGGGGATCTCGCGACCGCGACGATGCGTAATATCTCCGCGCGGGGACTGCAGATCGAAGGGGACTCGCTGCCGCCCCAGGGGACCTACGTGTCCATCTTCATTGAAGGGCTGAACGTTCCTCCCGGCGAGGTGACCTGGAGGAAAGGTGAGCTTGCGGGGATCGAGCTGTTCGAGGAATTGAGCTGGTCGTCGATCATGCCCTGGATCCGAACGGCCGTCCGAAAGGGCGGAAATTAGGCGCGATCAACCCGCGCTTACAAAGCTGTCGAGGACTTTCTTCCGGCCGTTGCGTGGGGGGGGGGGGGGGGGGGGGGGGGGGGGGGGGTGGGGGGGGGGGGGGGGGGGGGGGGGTCTCGAAGTCGATTTCGAGCTTGTTGCCCTCGATGGCGGCGATGGTTCCATAGCCGAACTTGCCGTGGAACACGCGCTGGCCGAGGGAGAGGTCGTTGCGGCCTTGATTGCCAAGGCTGACGGCGGAGGCTTTCACTTCCAGTGGAGGGCGGGAGTAAGGGTCTGAATGCCCCCTCACCCGGCGCTCCGCGCCACCCTCTCCCGCAAGGGGAGAGGGACTGAGTTGGCGCGCCGCGCGCTGCCAGCCGGGCCCGCGGCTGGGCCGGACGACGTGGGCGAAGGGGTCGGAGCGCTCGCTCCATTGCGCGCGCCACATGCTCTCGCCGCCGGTCATGGTCGTTTCTTCCTCGATATTGTCCTTGGGCAGCTCGGCAAGGAAGCGCGAGGGGATGCTGCTCGTCCACTGGCCGTAGATGCGGCGATTGGCCGCGTGGATTATGGTTGCCTTACGGCGAGCGCGGGTGATCGCGACGTAGGCGAGCCGGCGTTCTTCCTCGAGGCTGGCGAGGCCGCCTTCGTCGAGCGCGCGCTGCGAGGGGAATACAGCTTCCTCCCAGCCCGGAAGATAAATCTGATCGAACTCGAGACCTTTTGCCGCGTGAATAGTCATGATCGTGATTCGATCACCCTGGCGGGATTTGTCATTGTCCATGACCAGGCTGACATGTTCGAGGAAGGCTGAAAGCGATTCATATTCCTCCATCGCGCGCGTGAGCTCGGCGAGGTTTTCGAGGCGGCCGGCGCTTTCCGCCGAGCGGTCGGCCTGGAGCATCGCGGTGTAACCGCTCTCGTCGAGCATAAGCCGCGCGAGCTCCGAATGCGGAAGCTCTGCCGCCATTTGTCGCCAGCGAGCGAGATCGGCGACGAAATTGGCGAGGCTTCGGCGGGCTTGCGGAGTGAGCTCGTCGCTGTCGAGGAGGGTCGCTGCCGCGACGAGGAGCGGTTGCTGGGTGGTGCGGGCGTGGCGGTGAATCGTCGCGACTGCCTTGTCGCCAAGACCGCGCTTGGGGGTGTTGACGATTCGCTCGAACGCGAGGTCGTCGGCGGGCGAGACGATGAGGCGCAGATAGGCGATCGCATCGCGAATCTCGGCGCGCTCGTAAAAGCGGAAGCCGCCGATGATCTGATAGGCGAGGCCGATGGCGATGAAGCGCTCCTCGAACTCGCGTGTCTGGAACTGAGCGCGGACGAGGATCGCAACAGAATCGAGGCTCCCGCCGCGAGCCTCGTGGGATTCGATCTCCTCGCCGACGCGCCGGGCTTCCTCCGGGCCGTCCCACACCCCGATGACGCGGACCTTCTCGCCGTCGCCGGCGTCGGTCCACAGGGTCTTTCCAAGCCGGCCGGCATTGCGAGCGATCAGCCCGTCGGCGGCAGCCAGGATGTTCCCGGTAGACCGGTAGTTCTGTTCCAGGCGGATGATTTTCGCGCCCGGGAAATCCTTTTCGAACCGGAGGATGTTGGCGACCTCGGCGCCGCGCCAGCTGTAGATCGACTGATCGTCGTCGCCGACGCAGCAGAGGTTTCGGCGCGGCTCAGCCAGGAGCTTCAGCCATTCATACTGCGCCTGGTTGGTGTCCTGATATTCGTCAACCAGCAAGTAGCGGAAGCGATCGCGATAGCCGCCGAGCACGTCCGAGTGGCTGCGAAAGATGACCAGCATGTGAAGCAGGAGATCGCCGAAATCGCAGGCGTTGAGCGTTTTGAGACGCCCTTGATATTGGGCATAGAGGTCGGCCCCGCGGCCTGCCGCGAACATCTCGGACTCGCCGGCGTCCACCTGGCTTGGAGTCCAGCCGCGGTTTTTCCAGCGATCGACAAGACCGGCGAGCTGACGCGCGGGCCAGCGCTTTTCGTCGAGCCCCGCGGCCTGGATCAGCTGTTTCAGGACTCGCAGCTGGTCATCGGTGTCGAGGATCGTGAAATTGGACTGGAGGCCGACCAGCTCGGCATGGCTGCGAAGCATCCGCGCGGCAACGCTGTGGAAAGTGCCGAGCCAGGGCATGCCCTCCAGCGCTCCGCCGGAGAGCGCAGCAACGCGCTCCTTCATCTCGCGCGCCGCCTTGTTGGTGAAGGTGACGGCGAGAATTTGGCTTGGCCAAGCTTTGCGGGTAGCGATCAGGTGAGCGAGGCGGGCCGTCAATGCGGCGGTCTTGCCGGTACCCGCGCCGGCGAGGACCAGTACGGGTCCCTCGGTGGTCAGAACCGCCTCGCGCTGCGGCGGATTCAGGCCCTGCAGGTACGCGGGCTCCGGTTGAAGAGCGGATTCAGGCACCCGTCCGAGGTAGGCTGAGGAGAACGGAACGGCAACCGACGAGGGCGCACCCCGGGGACCGAATGTGCGCGCGGTTAGGCCGAATTGGAAAGGTTCCAAACGTTGTCACCGATATCCCCGTTATCCACAGGCTTTTTCCCGAATTTTTCGCTTTGACGAACTCGGGCAAGGGGTGCATGGTGCTTGGGTGATCGGGACGGCGGTCCCGGCCTCTCCAAGAGCCGGCAACGGCACGAAGGGCGGCAGGTGACCAAAGGTCCGATCTCTGCCGGCAGGCAATGCAGAGGCTCTCTCGGGAGCGGAAGCGGGGCCAGCCGGGAAGAGGCGCCGGAAGAGTTGATCTTCCTCTAGCGCGACGCGGTTCAAAGCCTTTCGGGGCCGAGAGCGAAGCGGGACGCAAGAGTGGTCGACCCAAGAAGGGCCGCAGAACATCGAACGGTTTTGGTCGAGGATTTCGGTTCTTGGCAGGCCGGGTCGGTTTGAAGGACAAGCGAACCTTCGGGTTGCGCGGTTCGGTGAGCCGGTCGAGGCTCCTCCTTCGGAGGGAGCTGTTGGATGAGAAGCGACGCCTGAGCTGGTGAGCCAGGATCGAAAGCGGGTTCTAGAGCCTTCGGGCAACGGAATCAGGTTACGAACACCGGCATATCCTTCGCTCGGCGCAGTGGGGGCTAGCAGCAATGCTAGCCCCCATTTCTCTATGGGCTGGATTCGGCCTCGCCTCGCTCCCTGGGAAATCGTCAGCTCGGATTCTGTGGATGCCCTTAAAGGCGTCGTCCAGGGCTCGACCCGGAACCCGCCTGTTTTCTCAATAAGGCAGACCCCGGCTCGAGGCCGGGGTGACGGGCTCCGAGCTCTTCTTCCCGCAACGTTCGGTCGGAGTTGCGGCGAACCGCTGATCGTTCGGCGCTGACCCAAAATCCATTTCGCGCGTTGGGGCGGGCAGGTGGCGGCGGCGATCAAGTCGCCGGAGCGGCGGGCGTGAAGGAGTGACACGTGCTCAAACTTGCCGCTTTGGCCCTCGCCGCAGCATCGACCGTTTCGACCCCAGCGCTGAAATCGAGCGCTCCCTGGTGGGAAAAGGTGACGGTGACGGTCACCTCGGACGGGAATCCCAAGTCGTGCAGCTACGAGACCAGCCTGAAACCGCAGACGCAGACCGCCTGCGAGGTCTCGGGCCCCGACGCGGACGTCGCGGCGGCGCCGAGCGGATCCAAGGACGAATATACGAGCATCACGTTCGAACGGCGCTTCGCTCCGGGCGGACAGCCGGACGCTGACGTCGCGGCCGGCGACACTCTGCTCGGAAGCCAGATCATGGCGCTCGCCATCGACCAAGGCGGCGCGGTCAAGGGCTGCCAGGTCGTGTCGAAGTCGGGCACGATGACTCCGGACTATGGTTGCGACGAAGCCAAAGCCGAGCGGTTCGAAGCGAGCGCAAACGCTGACCAGTCACTCCAGGGCTTCATGACGATCCTCGTCTATGGCCACGACGAGCACGTGGTCTAGGCGGGAGGGTCCATTTCCGGGACTCGCCCAGTCTTACGAACGAGATGGATGCTGAAACGAGTTCAGCATGACGGTCGTTCAGTTGACGACGATCGCGTCCTCCATTCCGAACTGGCGGTGGAGGAAGTGGCCGCAATACGCCGTGTAGGTTCCCGCGCGCGGAACGACCGTGATGCTTTTGGATTGATGCGCGCCGAGCTCGATCTTGCCACCGGGCGCGGCGCCTGCCGTGATCTGCGATCTCGCGAAAAAGTCCTTGGCCGTGAAATCATGACCATTGCCGGATCGGTTCACGAACGTGAGGATCACGGGCCGGCCGGCGGCGAGGTGGATCGGCCTAGGGGAGAAATCGAAGCTCCACATGGAAATCGTCTGGACAGGAGTTTGCGCCGCGGCCTGTTGGCTAAGCATCAAAGCAAGCAAGGTAAAGGTGACTCGAGACCTGAGCATAGGCACCTCCTAGTCCCCCGTGCCGCGGTCTTAACACGAACGGCGGCGCGAGCGTAGCCAAGAGATGCGAACCGATCTGGTTAAAAAATGCTTGACAGCGTGACGCTCACTTGGTACACGACAGGCACAGTGAAGAAATGCCGGACAAGCGCAGAAGGAAATTTCATATAATGAAGCCGTCCAGGCCCTAGAGCTGCTCGTCGCGCCGACTGTTGAGCAGCCGCCCCTGCCGACGCCGCCTGCGTCGCCTGAACTGGGCGCCTGCTACATCGTTTCGGCTGATCCGACCGGGGCGTGGGCCGGCAAGGCTCAGTGCCTTGCGGGCTTTACGAGCGGCGGCTGGCGATTTGTCGCGCCGGTCGACGGCCTGAATGTCTACGTGCGGTCGACGGGGTGCCGCGCTCGCTATCAGGAGGGGGCATGGGAAGTCAGCGAAGGTCCGATTGCGTCCCCATCGGGCGGCGCCACGGTCGACGCGGAGGCGCGGTCGACCATCGATCAAATCATCGGCGTGTTGCGACAGCACGGGCTGGTTGCTTCTTAGAAAATCGAACCGGCTCAACCGCTTCTCAAATTGCCGGAGCTTTCGACTGAGGCTTTTGGGCAACAGGGCAGTCGAATTGGGCGCTTGCACGGCAACCGGCGCTTTCATAATGTGTTCCAGCGGTTCATTCACGAGAACGCATCTGAAAGGGGACAAATATGCGCAAGCTGGCCATCACGGTGGCGCTCGCATCCACGGCCCTCGCCACTCCTGCCTTCGCTCGCGATCACTCACCTTATGTGGGTGTCGAAGCTGGCGGGATGATCGTCGAGGATCAGGATTTCAACTATAGCGATCCAACGCCATTGGACATTCGCGACGGTTACATCACCAACTATAAGTTGGGTTTCGATGCCGACGTGATTGCCGGATATGACTTCGGGGTCGTCCGGGTCGAGGGCGAGCTCTCGTACAAGCGCGCCAGCATCGACGGCATCAACGTCGATCCGCTGATCGCTCCCGATGGGGACACTAGCGGCAATATCGACGGGGGCCGAGCCAGCGTTTTCTCCGGAATGGCAAACGTCCTGCTGGACTTCGGCAATGAAGATGGCCTCAGTGGCTATATTGGCGGCGGCGCCGGCTTCGCGAGCGTGAAGCTTCGCGCGGGAACCAGCACCGCGGGTGCACATGCCATCAGCGACACCGATTCCCGGCCGGCCTTCCAGGCGATTGCCGGCATTCGGTTTGCGGTGAGCCAGAACATCGACGTCGGCCTGAAATATCGCTTCTTCACGACCACAAATCTGAAGTTCAGCGACACTTTTGAAGGCGTTCCGTTCCGGCTGCACGGTAGCTATCGTTCGAACAGCTTGCTGGCGAGCCTGATCTACAACTTCTACACGCCGCCTCCGCCACCGCCGCCGCCACCTCCGCCACCTCCGCCGCCGCCTCCGCCGGCGACGCAGACGTGCCCGGACGGCTCGGTGATTCCGGCTACGGACGCCTGCCCGGCACCGCCGCCTCCGCCTCCGCCGCCACCACCGGCGCCAGAGCGCGGCTAAGCAGTCGGCAAGGGCACGAAATACCGGTCCGGGCCAACCGCCCGGGCCGGTTTTTCTTTGTTAGAGACCGTGCGATCCTTGCCGCCGCAAGGACCCGAGGACCCTCCGGCGGCTTACTTGCCGGCCATTCCCTGAGGTTGATAGCCGCTAGCGAATTGGGTCGGCGGTGATCGATCCCAGCCATAAAGATCGGGCAGGTAGGTCAACTTGCCGTCCGTCACCTTCGCGGTGATGTAAGTGAGGTAAATCCGGCTGCTTTGGGGCAGTTGAACGCGTATCTCGGCGTTCGATCCCGGCGATACGGGATCGTGACCGATCAGCCAGCGGCCCAGCCTCCTCGCATCCTCTACACGAACGCAGCCGTTGCTGAGGTTTCGGTTGGCCTTAGCGAACTTCGCATGATCAGGCGTGTCGTGAAGGTAAATGTCCTCCGGATTCGGAAACGGGAATTTCAAGAATTCCCATGGAGTTCAATGGACCCGGATCCTGACGAATTTTCAGATGGAGCTTGCCCGCCGCCGCCGCTTTCCAATCGATGGTCGACGGATCGATCGTCTTGGGGTTCTCGCTCCATTCGTCGACCACGTCATAACCGTGCGACCGGAAATAGCTTAGCCCGAGCTTCACCACGTTGGGCGCGATCGTCTTTCGCACCAAATGGTCCGGCGCGTGCCAATACGGATTGTATGTGATGTAGTACATGAAGCTGGCGATCAGCGGCGTCGGTAGCTCGCTGGTGCCGGTGATCACTTTCATCGAATCGACTGGCTGCCCGTCCTGATAGAGCGTCAACATCGAAGAGCCGGAGTCGACCAGCAGGAACCGGCCGGTGGCCGGGAGCGAGCGAACGCGATCGAGGTTGGCGAGCAGCCGTGGGTCCGGCGTCAAGCTTCCGCCCGCCCGAGCTTCCGCCCACGAAGTGTCGCGCAATTGCGAGTAAATCGGATTCACGTTGGACGTCGCGACCAGATGACGCTCCAGGGAAGGCACTGCGCCAGCGGTCAATAAAATCTGGTCGGCCCGTGCACCCTGTGGCTGAAGTACCGGGTAGGCATAGATCATTCCGGCCGTCGGCCTTTTGACCGCCTGCACATATTGGACCCAGGCGGTGGAAAGGGTGCGTTCGGCGGCGGCAGCGGCCGCGGCATCGCCGCTGCGCGCCTGGGCGACGGCGGCTTGTACTTGCGCCGCAAGCTGCGGTCCCTCCGCAAAACCATCGAAGGGGGCCCGCTGAAGGATATTGACTAGCTGGGCGATCGCCGAATCGTCCGGGCCGTTGCGGAACCAGATCGGCCGGACATGCCAGGTGTCATAGAAAGTGGCGACCGCGCTTGCAGCAGGAACCGATGCAGTTGTTGACGGGACGGGCTGCGCAGCAGCGCCCCCAGCGAGCGATCCGGCGAGCAATGCGGCGGCGCTCACTCCCAAAGCTAGAAACCTTAGCTGCACCTTTCGTCCCCCTGACATGTCCGCCCGAAATGTAAGCGTTGGAAATGTAAGCGTTGCTTGTGCGCCATCCAAGCTGCATTCGCGATGAACCGTGATGTGCTTTTCCTTAGCTGTGATCAGATTGCGACAGCCAGAGGGCCCATCATTGCCTTGTGTTCTCGCCGTTTCGGGGCAAAGGCAAGCGCCGAAAAGGCAGGCCAAGAGGAGCAGGCATGGACGTCAATGGAGTGGCCGCAGTCGTGACTGGCGCAGCGTCGGGGCTGGGGGAAGCGACCGCTCGGGAACTGGCAAGACGCGGCGCGAGGGTCGCGGTGCTCGACCGGGATATAGAGCGAGGCACGAGGGTTGCGACGGAGATCGGCGGGACGTTCTGCGAAGTTGACGTGACGTCGGACGACGGGGTTGCGGCGGCGTTTGCCAAGGCGCGAGAGGCGCATGGGCAAGAGCGGATCCTGGTCAATTGCGCGGGCGTCGCCAACGCCGCGAAAACCGTTGCACGCGACAAGGAGACGAAGGCCGCGAAATTCTATCCGATGCAGCAGTTCGAGTTGGCGATTCAGATCAATCTGATCGGCACGTTCCGTTGCGTTGCAAACGCGGCGTTCGGAATGATCGATTTGGAGCCGCTGGACGATGGTGAGAAAGGTGTGATCATCAACACCGCGTCGGTGGCAGCCGAGGACGGCCAGATCGGTCAGGCGGCTTATTCGGCATCGAAGGGCGGCGTGCTGGCGATGGCGCTACCCATCGCACGTGATTTGATGAACGAAGGCGTGCGGGTGAACACCATCCTGCCGGGCGTATTCAAAACGCCGATGGTGGCGTTGATGCCGCCCAATGTGCAGGACGCCCTGGGCGCTCAGGTTCCCTTTCCGAAACGGCTGGGTAAGCCCGAGGAATATGCGCAGCTCGCCTGCTTCCTCATTGAAAATCCCTATATGAACGCGGCGTCGGTACGGCTTGACGGCGGCATAAGGATGGCGCCGCGTTGATCGTCGACTACGCCGCGCTCATCGATGAACTGGCGGAAGCCGCGCGCGAGGCGGGGGAGGCAATCCTTACCGTCGTGAGCCGCGGATTCGAAGTCGAAGCTAAGCACGACACCTCGCCCGTAACCGAAGCCGATCGGGCAGCGGAGTTGGTGATCCTGGCCGCGCTTGCCCGCGCCGCGCCGGGCGTACCAGTGATCGCCGAGGAGGAGGTTGCTGCTGGACGCATCCCCGCCCACGAGAGCATCTACTTCCTCGTCGATCCGCTCGACGGCACCAAGGAATTCATCCGGGGCGGCGACGATTACACGGTTAACATTGGCCTGATCGAAGGCGGCACACCGAAGCTCGGCGTGGTCTTTGCCCCGGCGACCGCGCGGCTGCATGGTGGCTGCGTGGGCACGGGAGCCTGGGTCGACGAGGGTCGGGGGCGTCAAGCGATCCGGACCCGCGCGCGCGGAGAACAGACCACCGCGGTCGCTTCGAAATCCCATCTCAACCAGGCAACCATCGACTATCTCGAGGCCGCGGTTGGAACATGCGGCTACGTCTCTGTCGGCTCCTCACTTAAGTTCTGTATCGTTGCCGAGGGCCAGGCCGATATCTATCCGCGGGCGGCACCGACCAGCGAGTGGGACACGGCTGCCGGTCACGCGGTGTTACTGGCGGCAGGGGGGCTGGTCGACGGACCCGACGGCGCTCCCCTAAAGTACGGGAAGCCGGCATTCCTCAATCGGGCCTTCGTTGCCACCTCCGGGTGGAGGCCGCCGCGCTTGGAGCCATTCCTGGAGCCTTTTTCCGGGGGAGGCGATCTGCCTGCGGGCGTGTAACGCCTAGCTTTCGCTTTGCGGGGCAACCCACGGATGGTCAGGGATGAGCTTTTCGAGCAAAGCGGGACCGATCTCGCGTCGCACATCGCCAAACCCGTCGAAGCGCAGCGACTCCACTTCGGTGAGCATAGTCTCGAGGCGCGAATAAAGCTCCAGCGCTTCCTCATCACCTCCTGCGAAGCCCAGCTGCCAGGCGAGCTTTTGCGCCTGGACGATTGCTTCGGTAAGCTCGGCCAGCCAACGCGCCCGCTCCAACGCAACGACCTGATCGGGGGCACGGTGCAACTTCCAATCTCCTCAGGCCCAGCGCGCTATGCGCCGTGATGTTGCAGACGGGTTGGCCTTTGGTCCGATCTGGAGGCGAAAATGGCCTGACTTTTATCCACAATGCGCGTTATCAGCACCGTGCTCGGACCCGCCCACACGGGATTGCACCCATGGATGCGTATCTGAGTAGCAGCCAAAACAGCGGAAATTCTTTCGGACCGCCTCCGGTATTGATCGCGGCGGACACTGACCAGGCTGCGGCTCGAGCGCGCGCAACCGTTGCCGCGATGCCAGACCTGCGCGTTGCTGAGGTGATCCGGTTCGAGCGTGCGGAGGACCGGATCGAACGACAGGGGGCCGCCTCTGCTGTCTGGATCGAACTCGACAGCAATGCCGGAAGCGCCATGGAATCCCTCCTCGACTATGTCGCGCTCGAAACTTCGCATGGGCGCTACCCTGCCGTAATTGCCGCACCCGCGACCCTGATCGATCGGATCGGTTCGCATGTGCTGGACCTTGGAATTGATGTTCTCGTCGACGCTGACGAGGCCGAGCGGGTGGCGGCACTCGCAGTTTCCGTGGCGAAGGCGGCACGCTACGAGCGCGTGTCGGAAGCGACCGCGGACAAGAATGCGGCGCGCCTCCGGCAGCTCAGCGAAGAAGTCAGTCGCATCGCCTCGACCTTGGCTCGGCTCTCGACTGGCCCGGCCAGGACGGCGCGCCCTGTCGAGAGCGTCTCTGGTACCGATTCGCCGCCGATCTCGGGCGAGACGGTCCGTTCTGTCATCCGTGCTCGTCGATTGCGGACGCGCTATTTCTCCGAGGAGCTGTTCGCCGACCCCGCATGGGACATGCTGCTCGACCTGCTTCAGGCCGAGATTTCTCAGCTGCGCGTACCGGTGTCGAGCTTGTGCATCGCGGCGGCGGTTCCGGCGACCACGGCCCTCCGCTGGCTGAAAACGCTGGTATTGGAAGGCGTATTCGTCCGCCGCGCCGATCCCCACGACGGGCGCCGGGTGTTTGTCGAGTTGGCGCCCGAATCGAGCCATGCTCTTCGGCGCTACTTCGCTGAGATCGGAGACGTCCCGGTCATCTGACGGGCCCGTAATGATCGTCTCGGTCATGGTGAAATGTTAGATATCTCGAACATCGCATGTCAATAATAAAGTTCGACATCTCTTACATTGATGCACAATAGGTCTGTCGGGATACTCCGGGACATGGGGGCAACCGAGGAATCGCAAGTCTATCGCGATCTCATGCGCTTGAAACCGGAGCATCTGACGCCAAATGCCTGGGCTGTGCAGGCGGGCGTAAGCCGCGCTGTGTGGGCCGACATGCGTCGACATGGAAATCCTTCCCGGCGAACGCTTGAAAAGCTGCTCACTGCCGTTGGCTCCTCTCTTGCCGAGTTCGAGGCGCTCCGCCTTGGTCATGAATCGGCCCCATGGGAAGGCGCGCGACGGGTGGGCGATGCTCGGGCTCCGACATGGGCACCTGCGCAGCTACCACCGCTACCCCTTCTCCGAACCGCCCTTGCCGGCGAGTGGGGAATGCCCGGGAGCGGCATCGACTTGATTGAAATTTGGCCGGACGATTTGGTCGAGCGACTGCTTCGTCCGGCAAGTTTGGCGGGCGACGGCCAGGCTTATGCGATCACGATTGTCGGTGAGGCCATGTGGCCACGGTTCAGACCCGGTCGCAAAATTGCTGTGGCGCCCCGCTCTTCGGTGGCGATCGGCGATGACGTGCTGATACGCCTGAAACCATCCCTTCAATCGCTGGAAATGGTGGACGCCGCCCCTGCTCTTGTTGCCCAGCTTGCCGGACGAACGAATGAACAGCTGGAGCTGCTGCAATTCAATCCCAACGCGACGTTTCGGATCGACGCTTCAGAGGTTGAAAGCATCCACAGAATTGCGGGCGAGCTTTTCTGAAATTAGGCGCGTTTTAGCCGTGCTTGCGGCGTTCGCTCTTGCGTGGCACTGGCGGGAGGAGGGCGGTTAGCTCAGTTGGTAGAGCATCTCGTTTACACCGAGAGGGTCGGCGGTTCGAGCCCGTCACCGCCCACCATCGACAGCTAATCACAACAGAAGTTTGACGGAGTGGCGCTACAGACCCCGCACAAGGCGTGTCGCCACCGCGAGCCACGGAGGGTTGGCGACGACCTGCTGACGACCGCCCGCTTCGAGCGGAAGAATCTGCAGCTTCTCTTCATCACGGTTGATTAGGCGGCCGAAAAGGAAACGCCCGGCTGGACGGGGGATGAGCACGTCGCGGTTGAGCGCTTTCGCATAGGCTTCGGGCTGGAGTGTGTCGCACCAGATCTCGTCGCCAGAGCGATAGTCACCGATGCTCGCAGCAACGACGACGGCGATCTGCGTTTCATCGATGCGCGGCGCGACGACGATTGCGGCACGTTTCGGAGCGACGACGCCTCCCGAGCCGAGCACGGCCGCGACCTTGAGGTCGGTCGTTTCTCCGCCCTGCACCAGATCCTGCGCGTCGACCCCTAGAGCTTTGGCGATGCGATTGAGCCAGCCGACCGACACGGTGCGTGTGCCCGTCTCCAGCCGACCGATGGTCTGCGGAGTCGTCGGCGGCTCACATGCGCGGGCGACGTCGTCGAGCGTCATGCCGCGAGCCCTGCGCACCTCTCTTATGCGCGTGATCATCGGGTGCAGTCTCCATTTCGCGAACCAAAGGGGTTTTTCTCCTGTCCTACACATTTGCCTTTGTGGCAAGCCCGCAACCGAATCAACGCCAGGAGACGGAATGAGGAGCGAGAAGGCGCGCCTGCTCAGCGAGCGCTCGATAGAAGGTCAGACAGCGACGAACGGAGCAACGCGAGAGAGCGCTCGCCCAAAACGTTCGGTCACGGTCAATCTCACGGAATCGCCGCTCGGCTGGCTTTTCTCACGCGGGCACGTCAGCGCTCGGCAATATGAAGCGGGAGACCGATTGCGCGCCGATTGGGAACGCGCTCAGCTGGCGCCGCGCGTGACGATGGCCTGGGACGCCGCACCCCTCTCGCGCGGCCGCGGGGGTTCGGCGCCCGAACCTGACCTCAGTGGAGCGCAGATCGACGCTAGACGCCGCTTTGACGGGGCAATTGCATGCGCTGGTCCGGGACTAGCCGATATCCTTTGGCGAGTGGTGTGCGCTGGCGAGGGGATGCGCGATGCGGAAACCGCACTTGGCTGGCCGGCGCGGGCCGGAAAGGTCGTACTCAGCTTCGCCCTCGATCGGATTGCGGATTACTATCGCATGCCGTGACGGTGTTTCGACCGCCTGGCGGGACCTTCGCCAACTTCCGCCACACCGACAATCGAGTGGACGAAGAGCGATAACCGCGGACCGTGGCCTGGAGCTAGTCCAGCGTTCCGGCGCATCGGTCCCCCTTCACGAGGGCCGAATGCCTTCATCTTCCTCTTCGATCGCGCCGTCATCCTGCTGAAGAATGAAGCCGGCGCCTTCCGTGTGCGATTGTCGGCTGCCGGCCTCCGATCCCGAGCCGATTTCGCCATATTCGTTTTTCGCGCTGTCCTGGCCAACCGGGTTCGGGTCGTCGCTTGGCGTCACGTCGGTCGTGTCGCGGACATTTTCCTTTTCGTCTTGCATCCTCGCCTCCTTCACTCGCTCCGGATACTCCCAGCCGCACAACGCAGCAGATGCAAAAAGGCCGCCGATCTTGCGACCGACGGCCTTTGATTCCATGCGGCGTGGAGCGATCAGCCCTGCTGCTCGCTCTCTTCCTCAGCGGCAGCTTCCTCAGCGGAAGCTTCCTCCGGCCACTTCCGCAGCCGTTTCGACCGTATCGGCGACATCGTCGGCCGGAGCGAGCTCTTCAGCGACCAGCGGAGCCGCCTGCTCCTCGAACATTTGCTGGAGGACGTCGATGCCCTGCGCCTGCAGATCGGCTTCCTCCGGCGAACGCGCCACGTTGACCTTCACAGTCACCGCGACTTCCGGATGGAGAGCGACCTTCACCTCGTGCACGCCGATCGCCTTGATCGGGCGGTCGAGCACGACCTGACTCTTGGTGACCTTGGCGCCGACGGCGTCCAGCGCCTCGACGATATCACGAGCCGAGACCGAGCCGTAGAGCTGGCCTGTGTTGGACGCCTGGCGGATCAGCTTGACGGTCTTGCCGTCGACGTCCTTTGCGCCCTTTTCGGCATCCGAGCGGCGAGAGGCATTCTCTTCCTCGATCCGCGCGCGGTTCGTTTCGAACAGCTTGCGGTTGGCTTCGTTGGCACGAAGTGCTTTCTTGCGCGGGAGGAGGAAGTTGCGGGCAAAGCCGTCCTTCACCTTCACCACGTCGCCGATGGCGCCGAGCTTCTCCACGCGCTCAAGCAGAATGACTTCCATCTCAAGCGCTCCTTATTTCACGATGTAGGGGAGGAGGCCGAGGTGGCGCGAGCGTTTGATCGCCTTAGCCAACTCGCGCTGCTTCTTCGACGAAACCGCGGTGATGCGCGACGGCACGATCTTGCCGCGTTCCGAAATGAAGCCCTGCAGCAGGCGCACGTCTTTGTAGTCGATCTTGGGAGCGTCCTTGCCTGAGAAGGGACAGGACTTGCGTCGGCGAAAGAATGCACGGGCCATTACTCGACCTCCTCTTCACGGCGGAACTCAGGACGATCGCCACGATCGCCGCGGCCGCGTTCCTTGTCGCCGCGGCGCATCATTGCCGACGGGCCTTTCTCATGCTCGTCGACCTTGATGGTAAGGAAGCGAATGATGTCCTCATTGATGTTCGACTGACGCTCGAGCTCAGCGATCGCGGCAGGAGGGGCGTCGAGGTCGAGCATCACGTAATGCGCCTTGCGATTCTTCGCGATGCGATAGGCGAGACTGCGCAGACCCCAGGTTTCGGTCTTGGCGATCTTCCCGCCATTGTCTTCGACGATTTTCGTGGCGTTTTCCGCGAGCGCATCGACCTGGGCCTGGGCGAGGTCCTGACGCGCGAGGAAAACATGCTCGTAGAGCGGCATGTTTCACTTCTCTCTTTTGGCCGATTGCTGACGGGCCCCAGTGGCACGCCCCTCCGGCTGTCTTCCAAAAACAACGGGCGCAACGGCAGAGCCGTGCGCCAGCGGCGGCGCCTATGGCTCAGAAGGAGCGAAAAGGCAAGCGAGCGCATGAGTTTCCCCACGCATCGGAACATTCGCAAGAACTTTGCGAGCCATGGGAGCTAGGACCCCGGTTCACCGTTGTCAGCACGAAAGGAGCGACACATGACCGCCCTATCGTTCAGAACCGCAGCTGCGTCGCTTGTCGCCATCGCTATCGCGGGTTGCACCACCAGCGGATTCGGAACCGGCCAGTCGACCACCGGCAACGTCGGAGCGACCTTCAACTGGACTGCAACGGGTGCCACTCGCGGCACGATGATCGCGAGGCTAACCAACGGCCAAGCCTTCCAGGGGCCGTTCTTTCAGATCACCCAGGAAAGCCGTGTCACCGACTACGGGCCGCTGTGGAGCGGATGGGGCTCTGGCTTTGGCTGGCACCGCCCCTGGAGCCGCTGGGGCTGGGGTTGGGGCGGCTGGGGGCCATGGGGTCCCTATGACGAAACCATCACCCATTACAGCGGACAAGTGCTTGCCAATCTGCAGGGACCGGCCGGGTTCATGCGCTGTCACTTCACGCTGATGAGCCCAAGCTATGGGATGCGCGGCGGCGGCGTCGGCCAGTGCCAGCTTCCGTCCGGAACCGTCATCAACGCGCAATTTCCGCCGCACTAGCTAGACGGCCTCGACGACAAAGGGTCTACCCAAGCTTGGCGATCAACGCCTCGAACCGCGGATTTCCATGCAAAGGCGCGATATCGTTGTCCTGCAGCAGCCATTCCTTGTCGCCGCGCCCAGTAGCGATCGCGCGCTCCAGCAGATCGAGGGCCTGGTCGGGCTTTTGATTGAGCATCGCCGCACAAGCGAGGGTGGCGAGGTTTCCATAATCGTCCGGCCGTAGAGAGAGGGCTCGAGCGACGAACCGATCCGCGTCGTCGCTCCGCCCAAGCAGTGCGAGAACGCCGGCGCCGTGGCCGAGCGCGCGTACGTCGTCCGGGTTCAGCTTCAGATGCCGGTCGATCGCCTGCCAGGACCGTTTGAGCGCCGATTGCTCGCCCGCCGTGTCCCCCAGCGCCTGATATTCCTGGAGGGTATAGACGACATAGCGATAATCGTCGGGGGCGAGCTCGAACGCGCGCTCATAATGCCGGATGGCCTCCCGCTTCTCGCCCTCCAGAACCAGAAAGCGGGCAAAGCGGTAATGTACCGTGGGGTCGTCGGGACTGAGTTCGACCGCCCGCTCATATGCGGCCCGGGCTCCCGTTGCATGACTGACCCGAAGCGCTGCGCCATGGGCGACGTGCGCTTCTGCAAGCTTCGGCGCCAAGGCGATTGCCCGCTCGGCGGCCAGCATTGCCTCCTGCTGCGCGGCCGCCCAGTCGGAAAGACGAGAACGGGCGATATCCACCAGGACATCGGCGAGCCCGGCATAGGCGAGGGCGAATTCGGGATCGCGCCGAGTCGCCTCTCGAAACAGCTCCGCCGCACTGCGTCGCTCGGACTCGAGTTCCTTGCGGACGAGCTGCCGGGCCCGCAAAAACAGATCGTAAGCGGCCGCATCCGCCGTTCCGCCAATGCCGAAGTCGGACTTTCCCTTCGCGAGCTTGACCCCGAGCGCGTTTACGACCGAGCCCGCGATCTCGTCCTGGACGGCAAAGGTGTCGGCGAGGTCGCGATCGAACGTCTCAGCCCATAGAGTGAAGCCCGAGACGGTCTCGACCAGCCGAACCGCGATCCGCGCATGGTCATTCGCCCGGCGGACGCTGCCTTCGAGAAAGCTTGCTACCCCCACGATCTGCGCAATCCGCCGAGCGCCCAGAGACTGATCCGCGTCGACGAGCGCGGCGGGCGAAGCGACCCGCAGGCCGGGAAGGCGCGCGAGGTTCATCACGATTTCCTCGGCGATCCCCTCGCAAAAATAGCGCTGGTCGCCGCCCGCGCTGAGATCCCTGAAGGGCACCACCGCCAGCGACGCTTTTTCGTCTCGCGGCTGCGGTGCCGCGACGGAAGGCGCGGGGCCCTCAACCAAGGCGTCAATGCTCTCGAGGATCTTGCGCCATCCGGAATCGGATTCGTCGCCTGACCAGTTGGCCAGTGCGACACATTGGATCTGATCGAAGGGCATCGGCAGGCGGGCATCGTCGATGCGCAATTGAACCAGCGTGCCGTTCTCCCGTCCGCGATTGGCCTCGGAGCGGACCCATTGCGAGCGAACCGCCGGTTCGGACCAGATCACCAGCACCGCGCTGGCGGCATCGATCCGTTCGGAGATCACGTCGGCATATTCGCGATGGGCGGGGATTTGGTCGTCGAGCCAGACGTCATAACCGTGGCGGCGCACGGCATCGGCGATCGCCTTAGCGGCCGTCGCGGTTTCTCGCGCATATGAGATGAAGACGTCGCCCATTCGCCTCCCGCCGCATCCAATCCGATTCTTCGGCGAGGGCAAGCGAAAACAGGACGGCCGCCAATTCTGCAGTAGGTCGATCCTCGCGGCTCCGGAGGTAGCATAATCCAGCATGTAACCGATCTGGCTCATTTATATTGACTTATTTGTACCAATAATTACGTTGCCGTACTGATTTTGAGAGGAGTGACAAGGAATGAGGCGGATGTCGGCTTTTGAGATTTGGCTGCGCTGGGGACGGATCGTCACCAAACCGGATCCGATCGAGACCAAATTCAACCCGTGGCACGATCCGGACGACGGCCGTTTCACTTTCGCGGGGCAGGGTAACCGCTTCGGCGGGGGCGCACCTAAATCGAGGGAAGCGAACTCCTCGAGCTGCCTCCAGCGCTGGGGGAACTTCAACTCGATCTCCTGCGCGGCCCGCAGCGAGTCGACCGTCTGCGACAAGGCCCACCGGAGGAGGGCGACAAGTCACGGCTGATAAGCGCATTCAGATCGATGCATCGACCTTGCTGACGGACAAGGTGACCGGTGGAAACACTCCCACCGAAAAGCCGATCGTGATCATCGGCAAACGAACCAGGAACGCATCTCAGCAAGCTGGAGGGGCGATGGATCGCAGAACGACCGCAAATATTGCAACCCTGCATCCGAAGGTGCGAGACCCCGCCACAAAATTCATCAACCAAGTGCGAACAGAGCTGGGCATCCGATTGGTTGTAACGGACGCCTACCGGACCTATGAACAACAGGATGCCTTATACGCGAAAGGCAGAACGGCTCCAGGAAAAGTCGTGACACACGCACGAGCCGGATTTAGCAATCACAATTTCGGCACCGCGATCGATGTCTTTCCCGTGCTTGCCGATGGAAGGATAGACCCCGATAATGACAAGGAAAATATTCCTATTCTAAAACGGATCGCCCGTATTGGGATTGAAAACGGCTTTCAGTGGGGCGGAAACTGGCCACCAGATAAGAGAGATTATCCACACTTTCAAATGATGTTCGGGAATTCAATGACACGAATGAGAGAAATGTACAAAAAAAGCCGGTAAAAATTTGCATAATATGGTATTTTAGTGTGATGATACTCAGAGCTTCGCCAATTGTTTTGTATGCATTTTTATTTTCGCTTTCAGGTGTTGCCGTCGTAAAATCTACTTTACTGCAAACTGCAGATTTAAATGATAAGAACATGTCAACTGAGGGAGGCTACGCTAAATTAATCAGCGTAATCACGTCTAAAGGCAGTTGGTGCAGGATCGAAGCGATTTATTATGGAGAGGGTGGCAAAACAACCTATACGTTTACGTTTGGCTCAAAACTATATACGGCTGAGGTCAAAGAATATGATTACGATCACCCCATATACATGGACCCGGACGTGCAGATAGTACGATCTAGAATTACCAATTTGCAGAGCGGCGATGGGCGCAGGGATTTGCCAAAACGGTTTAATGAGTACAAATCTTTCTTCAGCGGTAGTGAAATAGCCAGATGCACAGCAGGGCGGCCGCGACGATAGGCTAGGTCTCAGTTGTCTCCGCCAGCAGTAGAGCCATGCTGCCCCAGACCAAGTTGCTATAATGAAACAACGGGGCATCGTTACGCCAAACCTGCCGAACTTGTTGGCCTATTGGCAAAAGCGGAGATGGTAGAAATGAATAGTATGGTTCTTCTGTTGTCTTCAATATCCGCTTGCTATGAGCCGGACCTAAGCAAGGCGGTGAGCCAGCGGGTTTCAGATCAAACGATATTAAACCAGCCTCGCACTAAAGAAATACCAATCGGCTGGGCGTACATGGACAGTCAGCGAGTCATCGCACTCCGATTGCGCGTGGACGAAACGTTTAATGGTAGGCACGTCCTCGGGCATGGGATAATCGTCCGTAAGCCCGGTGACAAAGAGTACCACGAAGTTCTGAAGCATTTAGGCCGGATTCATCCGGGGGAATGCGTCGACGTATTTCCATTTCCCGAGCCGAAACGCCCCTAAGCCACTTCGAATGTTGCGCCGGATGTCGTTCGCGGGCGCCGAACGCATTCAGGTTACGATGGCGCATTCGCTAAGCTTGCCGAGCAGCTCGGCAAGGCGTTCGGCCTGGCTGTCCGTAAGCTTCTCGCCAACCGCCTGTCGGATCGCGGCGGCGTAGACGGGCCACATTCGTTTCCTCAAGGCATTGCCTTCGGTTGTCGCTCGTACCCACTGACATCGCGCGTCCTCTGAGCACCGCTCCCGGCCGATCAGCTTCTCCGACTCCATGCGATCGAGCAGCCGCGAGAGATTGTATTGGGCGAATAGCAGCCGATCCTGAAGATCGCGGGGTCTGAGCGGGCCGCCGCGCTCCAGCTCCAGCAGCACGTCATACCATTCAAGGGGCGGTAGATCCGCTTCCCGAAGCGCGCGCTCGACGGAGCAAAGCGCACTGCGCTGGGCGCGAATCAGTCTCGCCCAGGCGCGCATCGCGGCGTCCGAACAGGCTTCCGGCCGGGCTGTCGAGCAAACGTCCATCCGCGAAACCTATCCTTTTCATGCAGATGCATCAATCTTGACGATATATGCATATGCATCTAAATATACATGCATCTGCATTGAATGGAGTCGCCCAATGCCCAAGCATCTTCGCCTTATCAGTCACAAGCTGTGCCCCTATGTGCAGCGCGCGGTCATCGTCGCGACCGAGAAGAAGATCCCGTTCGAGCGGATCGACATCGATCTCACCAACAAGCCCGACTGGTTCCTCGCATTGTCGCCGACGGGCAAGGTTCCGCTGCTCGAAGTCGAAGGCGAGGATGCGCGAGGCCACGTCATCTTCGAGAGCGCGGTGATCGCCGAGTATCTAGACGAGATTGGCGAAGGGGAGCGACTGCTTCCGGCCGATCCGCTGGAGCGGGCGCGCCATCGCGCATGGGTCGAGATCGGCGCGTTGGCGCTGGCCGACATCTATCGCCTGTACACCGCCAGCGACGAGGCCACCTTCTCGACCGAACGCCGGCAAATCCAGGCGAAACTCGAGCGGCATCGAAAATGAAATTGCCGGCCCGTGGTTCGGTGGCGAACGTTTTGGGCTCGTCGACGCGGCTTTCGGCCCGGTCTTCCGCTATCTCGACGTGTTCGACTGGCGGCTCGGGCGGCCGCTGATTGAGCGACCGGCCAAGGTTCGCTCCTGGGCCGAAGCATTGGCGAAGCGCCCATCGGTGCGGGCGGCAGTCGCCGACGATTATGCCGAGCGCCTGATCGACTTTGTTGCCGCTAAACATTCCTACCTGGGCGACCAGCTCGAGAGGCACGCACTCGAGCTCGTTTGACCAGCTTGGGGGCTGCGTCCTCCCCTCCGCAGCCCCCATTTCCTTGCCGGCACGGCTTGGTGATTCTCTCCCTTCGACAGGTTCAGAATGAGTAGCTAAAAGGGCCTATGGCTACTCGGCTCAAATCCGTTTCTCCGCGGCCCGACCCCCTCGACGACATGAGCCTGCCCGGCTGGCTCTATTTCGATCCCGAGTTCTTCGAGGCAGAGAAGAAGGCGTTCCTTCGCGCCTCTCCGCAAATCGTGTGTCACGAAAGCGAGATTTCCGAGCCTGGGGAGTGGCGAACGCTCGATTATCTTGGCGAAAGTGTGATCGTCATGCGCGGCGACGACGGAGAGGTGAGGGCCTTTTCCAACGTCTGCCGCCACCGCGGGTCGCGGTTGGTGGACGGCAACGGCGGCTGCGCGAAGGTTTTGACCTGCCCCTATCATGCATGGAGCTACGCGCGGGACGGGCGCCTGGTCGGAGTTCCGCACCGGCAGGAATATCCGGGCCTGCGGACGGAGAAGCTCGGTCTTTTCCCCGTCGCGCTCGAGAATTGGCGCGGGTTCCTGTTCGTGACTCTGGAACCGGGCTTACCATCGGTCGCCGAAATGATGGCGCCGTACGAAGAGGAGGTCGCGCCCTATCGGTTCGAGGACCTGCGCGTGCTGGGCCGAATTACAATCCGGCAGCGCCAGCTCAATTGGAAAACGATCGCCGACAATTATTCGGATCACCTGCACATTCCCGTTGGCCACCCTGGCCTAACGCGGCTGTTCGGACGCAGCTACCGGATCGAGGCGCAACCCTACGTCGATCGCATGGAGGGTGAGCTCATCGAGAAGGAATTGGCGAACCCGTCGGAGCGGACGTACCAACATTATTTGCCGAAGGTCACGCACCTTCCGGAAAGCCACCAGCGCAAGTGGCTCTATTACAAGCTGTTCCCGAACGTCGCGTTCGACATCTATCCGGACCAAGTCGATTTCATGCAGTTCATTCCGGTGAGCTCAACGGAATCGCTGCTGCGCGAAATCAGCTATGCCCTGCCCGACGACCGGCGCGAGATGAAGGCGGTTCGATATCTCAACTGGCGGATCAATCGTCGCGTGAACGCCGAAGACACCGAGCTCATTACGCGCGTGCAGATCGGAATGCAGTCTCCGACCTATGAGGCCGGGCCGCTAGGGACGAGCGAAGTGTGCCTAAGGAGTTTCGCGAAGAAGCTGCGCACCTTCATTCCGGAAGCACGGCTGGACTCGCCACCGCCGCCCGGCTGGAGCCGTTTAGCCAACGCGAAATAGCGCGAACCGGCAGCCCCGAAATCGCAAGTCCCAGTCCCCACAGGGCGGCTTCCAGTCCCGCACCATAGAAAGCGTAAGCGCTGAACGCGATGCCGGCACTGACCATAACGCTGGTGCCGGCAGCCCGCTCCCTGACGACCGCGGCGAGCCCGGCGACCACGTAAAGGATGAGCACAGCGACCGTCGACACCAGAATGATGAAGGTGAAAAGGCCGGCAGTCGAGCGACCGGAGTTCGCCAGGACGAGGATGATCGCAAGGGCCGCCGAAACGATCTGACACAGCACCGGAGCGCCCCACTTGTTCGACCGCGCAAGCGTCTTCGGAAGATCGCCTCTCAAGGACATTGAATAGCAGAGCTCCCCAGCAGCCATCGTCGTGCAGCCGATGCAGCCGAAAGCGCTGATCGCGATTCCCAGAACCACGAGAATGGCAGCAACTTCGCCCCACCAGGCGCCGACCGCATCGGCAAACGGCGCCGGTGAGCGCACGAGTTGGTCGGCCGGTAACAGCAGCATGACCGAAGTGCTCGACGCGACGTAGAGGAGGGTGACGGCGGTTATCCCGGTCAAAAAGGCGCGCGGGATCGTGCGTTCGGAATTGCGAATCTTTCCGACTGGAGCGCTGACATTCTCGAATCCCGTGAGCGGCCAGAAGGTGAGCGCGGCCGCGGTCGCAACGGCCGACAGGGTAAGCGGCTGGAGCCAGAGCGACTGCAAAGGCTCATGGGCTGTCGATCGGGCGACGACGAGGATCACCACCGCGAGGAGGGGAAGGATGCGGAGCACGACCGTCACGATGGCCATGGTCCCGCTCGACCGAGCGCCGCGCGCGTTCACCACAATCATGATCGCTATAAGGGCGGCCGCCAAAAGGGCGATTCCATTGGAATGCGACAGAACCGGCACGACGCGGGAAATCGTCGATGCGCCTCCAACCGCGATCGCCGCGACACCGGACCAGGAAGAAACCCAAAACGACCATGTGACCATGAAGCCGATAGTCGGGCCGAAAGTCTCTTCGATGGCCGATTGAATCCCGGCTCCGTGTCGAGCGAGCCTTGCGAGCGGCAGGCCGAGACAAATGACTCCGCAGCTGCTGACGAGCCAGCCGACGACAGCGTTGATGCCGAGCGGGGCAAGCGCGACCGGGAGCATGAATATCCCGACGCCGATGATGCTGCCGATGACGAACGCGGTCGCCATCGGCAATCCCATCTTGCCGTCTTGAGGTTCATTCATCTCATGCTCCCAAGTGGAGGGAGACGCGTACGAAACTAGCGCTGATGTAAACTCATTGCGGGGATGATGACGGACGGCGATCGTTTAGCCAACGGGAAATCGCGCGGATCGGGAGCCCGGCGATGGCGAGGCCGAAACCCCACAAGGTCGCCTCCAGACCGGATCCGACAAACATCACAAACCCATAGAGGACACCGATGATCGCAATGACCGACCAACGGCCAGCAATCTTGAGCTTGAGGGCAGCCGCGGCGCAAACCACGTAGAGGACCAGTGCGGCCACCGTCGAAACGAGGGTGATGAACACGTAGATCGCCACAAAATCCTTGGATGAGCTCGCAACCACCAACAGAGCGGCGACCGCAGCAGCAATCGACAGAGACCCGACCGGCGCGCCGATTTTGTTGGTTTGCCGGAACAGCGGCGGCAAATCGCGCGCGCCAGCGATGGTTCGCCCCGTTTCGGCCCCCAGCAACAGCAAAGCGTTGCCGGTCCCGAAGGCACTGACGGCTGCGATAATCGCGACCAGTGCGCCGGCCGCGGTGCCGAGGACCGGTGCGATGGCGTCGGCGAAAGGCGCACTGCTTTTCGCCGCGATCAGGCTCGGCAGGATCATCAAAGTCGCCACCGTGGCGATGAGGTAGAGCAAGGCGGTGAAGCCGGTCCCGGCAATAGTCGCCACGGGAACTGTCTTCGTCGAATTGCGAGTAACGTTCGCAACGACGGTGGCGGACTTGAATCCCGTGAGCGAGAAGAGCATCAGCGCGCCGGCTGCGGTGATGGCCGGAATGCCGATTGGAACTGGTTCGAGCGCTTCAAGCGTGCGACCGCCTCCGATCCGAGCGATGACAAGCACCACGACTGCAAGAAGCGGCAAGATCTTGATGAGAGTCGCAATCACCTGAAGCCCGCCCGCCGAACGCGCCCCAAAGAGATTGACGACGAGAAGAACGGCGATGCACGCGAGCGCGAAAGCAATCAGTCCCGGACCCGACCCGACCGCGGGAATGACATGGCCGAGGGCTCCTGCCGCCGCGATAGCCACCGCGGCGACACCGGTCCATTGCGAGACCATGTAGCTCCACAGTGTCAGGAAGGCAGCGGTCTCGCCGAACGCCTGGCTGACGTAGACGAATGGGCCGCCTGGAATCTGCGCCGCAAGGCGAGCCAGGGCGAAGGCGAGGCACATCGTTCCGAGACCGGTGACGACGAAGGCGATAACAAGATTGGGTCCGTAAGGCGCGACGGTTGTGGGCAGGAGGTAAATGCCCGAGCCGACCATCGTCCCGACCACCATCGCCGCGCTCATCCACTTGCCGAGCATCCGCGAACGGGGTTCCGGATGGATATCGATGGAGACGGCTTCTTCGGTCATTTGGGCGGCTTCGCATCCCATGGCGGGCTTGGCAATTGCACGGCGGCGACCTAACCGCGCCGCGATCCCCGCTTTTGCGGGAGCAGGCAGGGTAGAGCGATGCGCGCATTCCTTTTTCCGGGACAGGGCAGTCAGTCGGTTGGCATGGGTGCCGCGCTCGCGGAGGCAAGCCGCAGAGCGCAAGACGTGTTCGACGAGGTCGACGAGGCGCTCGGCCAAAGTCTCTTTCGCCTCATGCGTGACGGGCCGGAGGAGGAGCTGCGCCTCACCGAAAACGCGCAGCCTGCGATCATGGCGAATGCCGTCGCTGTTTTCGCGGTGCTGACGAAGGACGGCGGCGTCGATCTCGAGAAAGCGGCGAGCTTCGTTGCGGGTCATAGTCTCGGCGAATATTCCGCTCTCTGCGCGGCCCGGTCATTCGACCTTCCGACGACAGCGAAGTTGCTGCGCCTCCGCGGCCAGGCCATGCAACGCGCGGTACCGGTCGGAGAGGGTGCGATGGCGGCGTTGCTCGGCGCCGATCTCACGCTCGCCCAGAAAATCGCCGACGCAGCGTCCGAAGGAGAAGTCTGCACGGTAGCCAACGACAACGACCCATCACAGGTCGTGCTCTCCGGCGCGAAAGGCGCCATCGACCGTGCGGTCGAAATCGCGAAGGACATGGGTGCCAAGCGCGCGGTTCTCCTCCCCGTGTCGGCGCCATTTCATTGCCCATTGATGCAGCCGGCAGCCGAGGCGATGGCTGACGCGCTGAGCTATGTCGTGGTTGAGTCTCCAGCAGTGCCGCTGGTCGCGAACGTTACGGCCGAGCCCACACGCGACCCTGACGTCATCCGCAATCAGCTGGTCGAACAGGTGACGGGACGGGTACGTTGGCGCGAGAGCATCACCAACATGGCAGAGGCGGGCGTAGAGGAGTTCGTGGAGTTAGGCGGCAAAGTGTTGGGGCCGATGGTCAAGCGCATTGCTCCCGACGCGAAGGTGACGAGCGTCGTGACGATCGATGACATCGAGGCGGTGGCGAAGGAGATCGGCTAAACCGTCACCCTGAACTTGTTTCAGGGTTCATTCTGTTGAAGCACGGTGCGGGTGAAGAAATGGATGCTGAAACAAATTCGGCATGACGGAGGAAACGAATGTTCGATCTCAGTGGCATGACCGCACTTGTAACCGGCGCTAGCGGCGGGCTCGGTGGCGCGATAGCCCGGGCGTTCGCCTCGCAAGGAGCGCGCCTCGCCGTTTCCGGGAGCAACGTCGAAAAGCTCGAGCGCATTCGCCAGGAGCTCGGCGGCGATCACATCTCCATTGCGTGTAATCTGGGGGACGGTGCCGCCGTCGATCGGCTCGTCCCTGAGGCGGTCGAGGCTCTCGGCGGCAAGCTCGACATTCTCGTCAACAACGCCGGCGTCACTCGCGACAATCTCCTCATGCGAATGAAAGATGAGGAGTTTGAAGATGTTATCCGGATAAATCTCGAAGCGGCGTTTCGCCTGATGCGCGCGGCTGCCAAACCGATGATGAAAGCTCGGTTCGGACGGATCATCTCGATTACGTCCGTGGTCGGAGTGACCGGCAATCCCGGTCAAGCGAACTACGTTGCCTCGAAGGCCGCTCTGATCGGTATGACCAAGGCGGTCGCGCAGGAACTCGCCAGCCGTGGAATCACGGTCAATGCGATCGCTCCAGGATTTATGGTGTCGGCGATGACCGATGCATTGAACGAACAGCAACGCGCGAGCATCCTCTCGCGCATTCCGGTTGGAACAATGGGCTCAGGCGAAGATATCGGTGCGGCGTGCGTGTATCTCGCCAGCCGCGAGGCCGGATATGTCACCGGGCAAACGCTCCACGTGAACGGCGGTATGGCAATGCCCTAAGCGGGCTCGGCGTGCGGCGACCCACGCCAACAGGATCATCGCCAATGCTCCAATCGGTAGGGTGAGAACCTGTGCCGCCTGCCTGCTGATCCAGGGCGCGATCCAGATGAGGGCGATGACCGATTTTTCGTAGGGGAGGAACGCGCTGCGTTTGGCCTCGGCGTACAAGAAGGTCGCTCCAAGACCCACAACCGCAAGGTCGTAATCGAGCAAATAGGGTGTCGAAAGTGCCGCGCCCGCGCAGACAGCGGCGGCCCGCACGAACGGAGTTGATCCGCGGACTAACCACAACAACCACAGCGAAACGAGAGCTCCAGCACCCTGCACGGCATAAGCTGCCTCGATTGGCAGGCCCCACTGGCGCGTAGCGGCGAACAGGCTTGCACTCTTGTAAAAACCGACCGCGCCCAGTTCCATGTAGATTTCGGCCGTAGCGCAGGCTGCCCGCGAACGCCGTCCAGCTCTCCGTTCCCCACAGCAGAATCGACAGACCGACCATGCCCGCTGCAGCGGCGCCGGCGGCGGCCAGTGCCCGCCAGCACCTTGTGAGAAGCAGGAGGGGGGCGATGATCAAGCCAAGCTGAGGTTTGTAGAGCAGGCATCCGAAAAGACCGCCGGCAACGTAGGGCCGCCGCTGAAGGAGCAGCAGTCCCGAACCGAGCAAGGAGGCGGTGAGGAACGCATTCTGCCCGTGCGCGAGCACGATCGGAGTGAAAGGCGATGCAAGGGCGATGAGCAAAGCGTGGCGATCCGGAAGGATGGCGCGAAGCGTCAGAGTGATCGCCGCGAAGCTGAGCAATTGCCAGAGAAGGAGCGCCGGAAGATAGGGAAGAGCTGCAAGCGGCGCCGCCACCAGAAGGAAGACGGGCGGATAGAGCCACGCCGTCCCGTAGCGGACACCGTGGGTCGCGTGGACGCTCGCATTCAGAAACTGCTGATCCCATGCGCGGGCGGCTTCGCCCGAGTTGGCGATCCGACCCGCATCCCAGAACGCGGTGAAGTCCGAACCGACCGGCTGCCCGAAGAAATCCACGGTGCCGTGGCGGGCGAGCCACAGGATGAGCAGCATGATCAAGCCGCCCGCGGCGCTGATCACCGCTGCGCCCTGCACCCGTTCCCGGCTGAGCCAGCTGCCGTTCGCCAACGTTTCCACGAGAGTGCTGTCTCGCTGCATTTGGTAAAGAAATCAGTAACCGGAAAGCCACGCCCCAATGCCTTGTCCTGCCGTTTAGGCCACCTATATCGCCTGCGAAATCAACAAACTCGGCCGCCTGATCGGGGCCGAAACGGGGCAGAAGAGGGAATAAGAAACATGGCCAAGGTCATTGGGATCGACTTGGGCACGACCAACAGCTGCGTCGCCGTCATGGAAGGCGGTAAGCCGAAAGTCATCGAGAACAGCGAAGGAGCGCGAACGACTCCTTCGGTCGTCGCCTTCACCAAGGATGGAGAGCGGCTGATCGGCCAGCCGGCCAAGCGTCAGGCGGTCACCAACCCAGACAATACGATTTTCGCAGTGAAGCGCCTCATCGGTCGGCGCTTCGACGATCCAATCACCAAGAAGGACACCGAGCTGGTACCCTACAAGATCGTCAAGGGATCGAACGGTGACGCATGGGTCGAGGCGGGGGGCAAGGACTATAGTCCTTCGCAAATCAGCGCGTTCATCCTGCAGAAGATGAAAGAGACCGCCGAGGCTTATCTCGGCGAAACCGTCACCCAGGCGGTGATCACCGTTCCGGCCTACTTCAACGATGCGCAGCGCCAGGCGACCAAGGACGCCGGCCAGATTGCGGGTCTTGAAGTGCTGCGCATTATCAACGAGCCGACCGCGGCCGCGCTCGCCTTCGGGCTCGAGAAGGAAGAGGGCAAGACGATCGCGGTCTATGACCTCGGCGGCGGAACGTTCGACATCTCGATCCTCGAGATCGGCGACGGCGTGTTCGAGGTGAAGTCGACCAACGGGGACACCTTCCTCGGCGGCGAGGACTTCGATGCCCGGATCGTCAATTGGCTGGCTGACAAGTTCAAGGAGAAGGAGGGGATCGACCTCCGCACCGATCGGCTGGCGCTGCAGCGGCTCAAGGAAGCCGCGGAGAAGGCGAAGATCGAGCTTTCGTCGGCGCAGACAACCGAGATCAATCAGCCCTTCATCACCGCCCGCATGGAGGGCGGCACTACGACTCCGCTGCACCTTGTGGTCACGCTCACCCGCGCGGAGCTTGAAAAGCTCGTCAGCGATCTCGTCGACCGGACGATCGAGCCGTGCAAGAAAGCGCTTAAGGACGCCGGCATCGATGCCAAGGACATTGCTGACGTCGTACTGGTCGGCGGCCAGACCCGCATGCCGCTCGTGCGCGAGCGCGTGAAGCAGTTCTTCGGCCGCGACCCGCATGTTGGAGTCAACCCGGACGAGGTCGTCGCCATGGGTGCTGCGATCCAGGCCGGCGTATTGCAGGGCGACGTCAAGGACGTGCTGCTGCTCGACGTCACTCCGCTGTCGCTCGGAATCGAAACCCTGGGCGGCGTGTTCACTCGGATGATCGACCGCAACACGACCATTCCGACGAAGAAGAGCCAGGTCTTCTCCACCGCCGAGGACAATCAGAATGCGGTGACGATCCGCGTCTTCCAAGGCGAGCGTGAAATGGCGGGGGACAACAAGATGCTCGGCCAGTTCGACCTGGTCGGGATCCCGCCCGCGCCGCGGGGCGTGCCGCAAATCGAAGTCACTTTCGACATCGACGCCAACGGCATCGTCAATGTGTCGGCAAAGGATAAGGGCACCGGCAAGGAGCAGCAGATCCGCATTCAGGCTTCTGGCGGGCTCAACGATTCCGACATCGAGAAGATGGTCAAGGAGGCCGAGCAGTTCGCGGAAGAGGACAAGAAGCGGCGTTCCGCGGCTGAAGCGAAGAACAATGCCGAGAGCCTCATTCACGCCACCGAGAAGCAACTTCAGGAGTTCGGCGACAAGGTTGCTCCGGATGTGAAGACGGAGATCGAGACTGCACTGTCTGAGGCGAAGGCCGCGGTGGAAAGCGGCGATGCCGATCAGATGCAGCAGAAGACGGCTGCGCTGACTCAGGCGGCGATGAAGCTTGGCCAGGCGATGTATCAGCAGCAGCAGCAGGCCGAGACCGAGGCTACCGCAGGGCCCGAAACGGAAACCTCCGCATCGGGTGAGGAGCAGCAGGCGAGCCAGGACGATGTGGTCGATGCCGAATTCTCCGAGGTCGACGAAGAGAATAAGGGCTAATGACCGGCTGGCGCCCGCGTCGATTGGGGGGCCGGCGTCGAGTATTGCGTAGCGGGGAGCCGTGATGGTCGAGCAGGACTATTACGAATTGCTGGGAGTGCAGCGGGGCGCGGATGACGCGGCGATCAAGGCCGCTTATCGCAATCTCGCCAAAGAACATCATCCGGATCGCAAGAACGGCTGCAAGCAATCCGAAGCGCGCTTCAAGGCCATTAACGAGGCCTATGACGTCCTCAAGGACCCGCAGAAGCGCGCGGCTTACGATCGCTTCGGCAAGGCGGCCTTCGGCAACGGTCATGGCGACCCGTTCGCGGAAGCTGGCTTCAACGGCTTCTCCGACATCTTCTCGAGCATTTTTGGCGAGTTCATGGACCCGCGCGGCGCTCGCCAAAACGCCGCACGCGGTGCTGACCTTCGCTACGACCTCGAGCTCAGCCTGGAAGAAGCATTCACCGGCGTCGAAAAGACGATCACGGTCGAATCGCTGGCGACCTGCGAGACCTGTCACGGCCGCGGCTGCACGCGGACCGACAAGTGCGCCAACACCTGTCAAACCTGCGGCGGTATGGGCAAAGTGCGCGCGCAGCAGGGCTTTTTCGTCGTCGAGCGCGGTTGCCCGACTTGCCGCGGCTCCGGCGAAGTTATCACCGATCCTTGCGCAAATTGTCACGGCGAAGGTCGGGCGCTCACCCAGCGCAGACTGTCAGTCAAAATCCCCGCAGGAGTTGATGAAGGCACGCGCATTCGGATCGCAGGGGAGGGTGAAGCCGGAGTCCGCGCTGCCGCGGGCGGCGACCTTTATCTTTTCGTGCACATGAAGCGCCACCCGATCTATGCGCGGGAAGCCACCAGCCTGATTGCGGATTGCCCGATCAGCTTCACCACCGCTGCGCTTGGCGGCTCGATCAGCCTGCCGGGGATCGACGGCAAGTCAGTCGACATAAAGATCCCTTCTGGCATTCAGTCAGGTGAACAGCTGCGCCACCGCGGCTCGGGGATGAGCGTGCTCAATGGTCGCGGTCGCGGCGACCTGGTCGCTCGAATCCTGGTTGAAACGCCGACGCATATGTCCGCGAAGCAGAAGCAATTGCTCGAGGAATTCCGCGCCACCGAGACGGGCGATGAATCCCCGGCGGCCAAGGGCTTCTTCACCCGCGTGCGGGGAATGTTCGGGGGTTGAGCCTTATTCCTGCGAACGCGGGAATCCAGTTATCTCCTTAGGTCTGGGCGCCTGCAATTACAGGAGCGCGCAGGCCATCGATTTCCAGCCGCATGGCAAACATCTGTGCGAACAATTCCGCCGCCGCGTGAAGTTCGAAGCTCGGCGGCCGCGGTGTCGTGTGCGCAAGCCGGAACTCTCCGATTGCTCGTCCCTCGCGCACGACGGGAAGGCGCATGGTCGATGCAAATCCGCGCTCGTCAAGCTCGGCCTTCAGGAGGGATGAGGGCGCCCGCAAGAGCGCTGCGAAGCTCGCGCCATCGTCATCGTTCCGCGGGAAGATCGGTACGGACGACTCCGCGCTGTTCGCGACCAGAGCCGGCAAACCGTCGCTCAGCGTCGCGTTTGCTCCGGAGCGGAACGGCACGCCGCTGCGACTGCTGGTGGCTTTCGAACGGCCGACGAGCAGGGTGACCCTATCGTAGCCAGTGAGCGCACGCATCCGCCGCGCAGCCCCTTCGAGCAGAGTCCCCCCGCCGCTGTCCGGCAATCCCGCGATCAGCCCGCCAACCGAACCGAAGGCCTCGCCGAAGGCTTCGTCGCTCGACGGTACCGCCTCGAGCAGCACTCGCCCGTCGCTCAGTTGGAAGGCGATGTCGAAATATTCATGCTCTTCGGTGAGCCTAATGCGATAGGCGCGGGCGATTCCCGTCGTTGCGCTAAGGCGTGAGAATAGATTGCGCAGATCGTGGAGCGCCTGCTGCCGGACGAACGTGCCGAATGGCTCATCGATGACGATGACGTGCGATTTGCCGAGCAGATGGTGCACATTCTCGGACGCACGAAGGACGATCCAGTCGAGCGAGAGCTCGAGCAGAAAGCCGCTTGGCTGAATTGACATTTCTTCCGCTCCCGAATCGGTACGGGATACGACATGCGCTTCTTGAACGTTGTTCATCGGCCCCCGGTATCGAACCCCGCATCTGAAAAATACTTCGTTGAAACGGTTAGGCGGACCGGTCGAACACCCGGTCGAAAATCGTATCAACCTGTTTGAAGTGATAATCGAGGTCGAACAGCCCGTCGAGTTCGCCCGTTGACAAGCGCTTCGATACGTCCGCATCCGCTTTCAGCAGATCGAGCAGCGACAGCTCGCCGTCCGATTCCCACACCTTCATCGCGTTGCGCTGGACGAGCGCGTAAGCGTCCTCGCGGCTCAGGCCCGCCTGAGTAAGCGCGAGAAGCACGCGTTGCGAATGGATCAGTCCGCCCATGCGGTGGAGGTTCTTGGCCATCCGTTCGGGATAGACGATGAGCTTGTCGACCACGCTCGTCAGTCGCGCCAGCGCGAAATCCAGAGTGATGGTCGCGTCTGGACCGATGAACCGCTCCACCGAGGAATGCGAAATGTCCCGCTCGTGCCACAAGGCGACATTCTCCAGCGCCGGCGCCACATAACCCCGGATCACTCGCGCGAGACCCGTCAGATTCTCCGTCAGCACCGGATTGCGCTTATGCGGCATCGCTGAGCTGCCCTTCTGACCGGGCGAGAAATATTCCTCGGCTTCAAGCACCTCAGTACGCTGCAGATGGCGGATCTCCGTTGCCAGCCGTTCGATAGACGATGCGATCACGCCGAGCGTTGCAAAGAACATCGCGTGACGGTCGCGCGGGATCACCTGAGTGGAGACCGGCTCCGCAGTGAGGCCCAACTCTGCCGCGACATGCTCCTCGACCGCGGGCGGGATGTTGGCGAACGTCCCCACGGCTCCGGAGATTGCACAGGTCGCCACCTGCTCGCGTGCAGACAGTAGCCGCTCGCGGCTCCGCGTGAATTCGGCATAGGCCTGCGCAAGCTTCAGCCCGAAGGTTGTGGGCTCGGCATGGATCCCGTGGCTGCGGCCGATGGTCGGCGTCAGCTTGTGTTCGAACGCGCGGCGCTTCAGCACTTCTAGAAGCGCGTCGATATCGCGGATCAGAAGGTCGGCCGCCTGCTTCAGCTGTACGGCAAGCGCCGTGTCGAGCACGTCGGAGCTCGTCATGCCTTGATGCAGCCAGCGCCGCTCGGGTCCGAGCTTCTCGCCCGCCCAGGTGAGAAAAGCGATCACATCATGCTTGGTGATGGCCTCAATGCGATCGATGGCCTCGATATCGATCTCATCGAGAACGTCACGATCATAAGCGGCCCGGATCGTCGCCGCATCTTCGGGCGGGATCATTCCGAGCCTGCCCATTGCCTCGGCAGCAAACACCTCGATCTGCCACCAAATCCGATAGCGGTTCTCGGCCGACCAAATGGCCGTCATCTCGGGACGGGAATAACGGGGGACCATGACCGACGCGGCTAGCAGAGCCGCTGCGCCGCTTCAAATCAGACGGTGGCTAGCCGCGGCCGTAAGAAGCGGTCAGGCTACGGTTGCGACCGCAACACACACCGCAATCCGTCCTCCTCGAATTGCAGTTGGGCGCCTAGGCCGGCGCGTTCCAACAGTCGCGACCCAAAGCCTTTGAAGGATGGTGTCGAGACCGCCGGCCCATCATGCTCTTTCCATTCGAGCTCAAAAGAACCGTCTGCTGCACTCCATTCGATCGATACCCAACCATCTGCGTGGCTCAACGCACCATATTTGACCGCATTGGTCGCGAGCTCATGAAGCGCGAGGCTGAGAGATACGACCTGCTGATCGGGCAATGGCAAAGGGTCGCCTTTGATGCGGAAGCGGCGATCATCATCTCGGAACGGGCGGATCGCTGTCTCAATTACGTCGTCAATCGATGCGCTCGGTTGCTTGACGTGCTCGTTCAGCAAATTGTGTGCACTCGCCAGCGCCTTCAGTCGGCCATCGAATTTCGCCAGCTCGGGAGTATCGCGGCTGAAGGTTTGGCTCGCGATTGCCTGGACGATCGTCATGGCGTTTTTCAGCCTGTGGGACATCTCGCGAGCGAAGAGACTTTGATGTTGAGCTTCTTGCACAGCCATCTGCATCGCCACGGCCTGTCGCCTTTGCTCGCTAAGACGGTAGAGCTGCGATGTGCCCAGGATGAAGCTTGTTACGGCGAAATAGCCGAGCAGCGCGTAGCCGCCGGGACCCTCCATGGCCCAGGATCCGCTCGGATCGAGCAAGAAGTACCACGTAAGCAGACCGCCCGAGATCATCGTAGTCAGGCCGCCGAGGAAACCGGCGAATACCGTCACCAAGCAGACCGCAATCACGACAAGAAAGAACGGTAGAACGTCAAGCGGGAGTCCGAGCAACGATCGAACAAGAACCGCGAGCACCGCGGCTCCAAAACCAATCACTATGCGTGCCAGCTGATCTCTTAGAGTGTTCCACCGAGCGCGGTGCGCGTCGGGCTTGTCGACATCGGTTTCCGTTTCCGTGGCGAGCCAATCCGCAAGTTCAGGAGCCAAGGAAGAGGTCGAGGCGACGGACGCGTCTAAATCAGGCGGATTCACTGGTCCGACATGCCCTAGCCGGTGAGCACTAGCAATTGACTTGGATCATTCGGCGCTATGGCCGATCCGGTTGCGGATGGCTGGCGGCCGAGAACGAATATTGAATCCAACATTGGTGAGCCCTGCTGGATTCGAACCAGCGACCTACTGATTAAAAGTCAGTTGCTCTACCGACTGAGCTAAGGGCCCACACGGAAGCGCGGTTACCCTCGCGGGCGCCGGCGGGCAAGGCGCTCGGCGAAATGCCTGACGGTCAGAGGGCCGCGAACGCGCCAGTTTGGCGCGATTGCCGCGAGCGGGTGAAGGACGAACCCGCGCTTTGCCAGCTGGGAATGCGGCACCCTCAGGCGCCGTGATTTCCACGCGCCACCGCTCCACAAAGCGATGTCCAGGTCGAGCACTCGCGGCCCCCAGCGGCGACCGCGGCGGCGTCCAAAGTCGCGTTCGGCCGCCTTGAGGCGCCTTAGCATTTCGGGCGGCTTGAGATCGCTTTCGACCAAAGCAACAGCATTGGCGAAATCGCGTCCCGCGCCCCCGTGGGCGGCGTTGAGGACGATTGGCGAGGCGTCGAACAGGCCAAAATCCTCATCCAATCTCGCAATCGCCGCTTCCACGACTCCGGCTGGTCTTCCGTAGCGCCCGTGCGGCCGGTTGGAGCCGATGGCGATCGCATAGAGGTAAGGAGGTTCCGTCAAGGGCAGCCCTTCGACAAGCTCGGGGCGAACGTTATGAGGGAGCGTGGACGTTGTGCAACCCGCCGACCGGTCGCCGATCCCGCAATCGGAAGCGCCGCGCGACTGCCCCTTGTGCCCGCGGCTCGTGCGGTTTCGTCACGAGTGCCGGGTTGAGCATCCGGACTGGTGGAACGCTCCCGTGCCGGCGTTCGGCGATCGTGATGCTTGGCTAGCGATCGTCGGCCTGGCTCCGGGCAAGCATGGCGCAAACCGAACGGGAAGACCCTTCACCGGCGATTATGCTGGTGAGCTGTTGTACGGGACGCTTCTGAAATTCGGGCTGGCCGAAGGCAAATATGGGGCCGATCAACAAGACGGACTGAGACTGAACGGCGCGATCATCCTGAACGCGGTCAAATGCCTTCCGCCGGCGAACAAGCCCGAGCCTTCGGAGATCGCGACTTGCCGTAACTATTTCGAGGCCGGGTTAGCGGCCTTGCCGAATGTGAGCGTGGTGATCGCGCTGGGCCAAATCGCTCACGTCGCCGCCGCTCGAGCGCTCGGCCTGCCGTCGTCGGCCACGAAGTTCGGCCACGGTGCGGAAGCGGTCGCGCCGGATGGCCAAGTCCTCCTCTCAAGCTACCATTGTTCGCGCTACAATCAGAACACCCGGCGTCTTAGCTCGGCGATGTTCGCAAGTGTGTTCGAACGAGCGCTAGCCCTTCGCTGAGATGTGTCGTGAAAGGTAGCTGGCTACCTCTTGTGGCGAATAATTGTATCCGGTCGCTTTTCTTCCATACCAATTCAGCCCGACCATCAGCTCATGGGAAGCTAGGTCCGGAAGCCAGTCTTCCCTAAAATCCGACAAGGAGATGCGAAACGACCGGAATTTGGAATAAGCCGGGACTTGCTCGATTAACGATCGTGCACGACTCTCCTTGGAGAAGAACGGCATCACGCCGCCAAAGGTAGGAGAACCTGCTTCGTCCTCGATGCCGAAAACGCATTCACTTTCGACCGCCTCTTTGAAGAAAGCGGCCGACATGGCGCCAGAAAGAGTCATTAGCAGCTCACCAACGAACTAGGCCTCAAATGTCCGAAACTAATCGCCCATAAAGGTCCGGTCGGCGGTCGCGGAAGAACCCGAAGGCGGCCCGATGCTTCTTCGCAGCCGCCAGGTCGAGCGTCGCGACCAACACGCCGCTTTCCTCAGCTCCAAACTCGGCGAGGATATCGCCGCGCTCGTCGCAGATGAAGCTGTGGCCGTAAAAGCGCTGACCGTGCTCGGTTCCGATGCGGTTGGCGGCGACGACGGGCACCACGTTCGACACCGCATGGCCGATCATCGCCCGCCGCCACAGGCGCGACGTGTCGAGGTCGGGGTCGTGCGGCTCGGTGCCGATCGCGGTCGGGTAGAAAAGGATGTCGGCGCCCATCAGCATCATCGCCCGCGCGGTCTCGGGATACCACTGGTCCCAGCAGACACCGACACCGAGCGTCGAGAGATGCGGACCTTGCCAAACTCGAAAACCGGTGTTGCCGGGGCGGAAGTAGAATTTCTCCTCGTAGCCCGGGCCGTCGGGAATGTGGCTCTTGCGGTAGACGCCGGCGATCTTCCCGTCCGGGCCGATCATCGCCAGCGAGTTGTAATAGTGCGGCCCGTCCGCCTCGAAGAAGCTCGTCGGGATCCAGATCTTCAGTTCCTTGGCCAGCTCCTGCATCGCGAGCACGGACGGATGCTCGTTCGAGGGACGCGCGTTGGCGAACAGGCTCTCGTCCTCGACGCGGCAGAAGTAAGGCCCTTCGAACAGCTCCGGGGGAAGCACGACCTCGGCGCCCTTGCCGGCGGCTTCGCGCACGAGCTCGGCCACGGCGCGAATGTTGGCGACCGTGTCATTCGTGAAGGCGAGCTGCAGTGCGGCGACGGTGAGCCTGGTCATGCAGCCGCTTGTAGACGAGGCTCCCCGCAACGCGCCACCCGGAGCAGCCAGACGCCGATCAGCACCCGGGCGAGCGGCTGGGTTGCGGGATAAATCCAATAAGCGAGGGATTCGGGCAGTACGGGACCGCCAACTTCCCCCGACTGTATGAAGATGGACTGGATCGCCGCCAGGGCGAAGAAGGCGCCGACCACGCGTGAGAGCCTGTCCGGCATGCGGAGAAGGATGGCGGCAAAAAAAGCGCTCCCCAGAATGATGCCGAACAAGAGTAGCGAATAGGCCGCCTCCCAAAGGCCATCGTAGATCGCGAGGCGCAGCTCAATCGTCTGGCGGACAGCGGCGTCGCCCGCGAGCCAGGCGCGCCGCCAGTCGTCAAATGCGAATAGTGTGAGGCTCTGTTGCGCTGCCTCAGTGTACGCCCACAGTGAGAAACCCAGCAGGCCTGCCAGGGCAAGTGCCGGCGCCAGTCGGCGGGTCGCCACTGCGACCCCCAGGACCGCCGTGAACGCCAGGAAGGGGTGGATTTGATACGCCCAGGCCCGCAGCTGATAAGCCGGGTCGGTTACGCGAAGCATGCGCCCCGGGATCCCATCGGGGACCTCGACGAAGAAGCTGGGCATGAAGATTAGCATCAGCGTTGTGAGGGCCGAAATGATCGAACAAATACCCGCCGTGACGTAAAAAGGCTTCGGGAATTCTCGCGTCATCAGACGTTCACTACCGCTATTTGGGCGAGAATTACGCCGGAATCTGCTGGCTGATGCAGTGGAAACTACCGCCACCCGTGAGGATGTGGTCGGCGCGGAGGCCGATGGCAACGCGGTCCGGGAACAACGCCTGGAGGGCGGCGACCGCTGCTCGGTCGTTGGGGGCGCCGTACTGGGGCACCACGACCGCGGCATTGCCGATGTAGAAGTTCATGTAGCTCGCCGGGACGACGTCGCCGTCCTCGTCCGTAATCCGTCCAGGCGAGGGAAGTACGACCAAGTCGAGCTTTGCATCGGCGAGGCGCCGCGCGGCGTCACTGTAGACGGCTTCGTTCGGATCGTCCTTCGTGCACGTCGGAATCGCGACTCTCCCCGGAGCGACAAAGCGTGCGAGGTTGTCGACATGGCCGTCGGTGTGATCGTTCGTGAGGCCCGAGCCCAGCCAAACGATGCGTTCGAAGCCGAGATCGCGTTTGAGCCGCTGTTCGACCTCTTCGCGCGTCAGTGTGTTGCGGTTGGGGTTGAGCAGGCATTGCTCGGTGGTGATGACGATACCTGTGCCGTCCCCGTCGATCGCACCGCCTTCGAGGATCCAATCAGCTCTGGAGAAGGCGAGATCCGAGCGCTTTGCCAGCCGCTCGCCGATGTCCTGATCGCCCTCCAGCTCATATTTCCCGCCCCAGCCGTTGAAGCCGAACCCCATGGCCCGCCGCTCAGGGCCTGAGCCGACGACGATCGGGCCGGTATCGCGCAGCCAAATGTCGCCGAACGGCTCGACGATAACCTCGGCAAAAGGACAGAGTTGACGCGCGCTTTCCGCAGCGCCCTCATGCGCCGCGACCAGCCAGACTTTCTCGCCCTTGCCGTTTGCGTGGACGGCCTCCGCAAAAGCCGCAACTTCGCTTTCAGCCAGCTTCAGGTCGCCCAGCCAAAGTTCCGGGTCGCTCGGGAACCCGATCCAGACTGCTTCGTGCGGCGCCCATTCGGAAAGGGGGAAAAGGGACATTGAGCGGCGGCTAGCAAAGGCTTGCCGACCCGCCAACCAAAGTTGCATCGGAAAGAAACGAAAAAGGGCGGCCAAAACTCCGGCCGCCCCATCTTCCCGCTCCAATTGCTTCTTTAGCGCGAATAGAACTCGATGACCAGATTGGGCTCCATCCGCACCGGATAGGGCACTTCGTCGAGCTTCGGCACGCGGGTGAACGACACCTTCGACGTGCCGTCCGGAGACACATAGTCGGGGATATCGCGCTCCGCGAGGCTCTGCGCCTCAATCACCAGCGCCATCTCCTGCGCCTTGGGGCCGAGCTCGACTACGTCGCCGACATCCACCTTGCGTGAGGCAATATTGCACTTCACGCCGTTGACTCGGATGTGGCCGTGACTGACCAGCTGGCGGGCGGACCAGATGGTCGGCGCGAATTTTGCGCGATAGACGACCATGTCGAGCCGGCGTTCAAGCAGGCCGATGAGATTTTGCGAAGCATCGCCCTTCATCCGGGTCGCATCGACGTAATTCTTCTTGAACTGCTTTTCGGTGATGTCGCCGTAATAACCCTTGAGCTTCTGCTTGGCGCGCAGTTGCACGCCGAAGTCGGAAAGCTTGCCCTTGCGGCGCTGACCGTGCTGGCCGGGGCCATACTCACGGCGGTTCACCGGGCTCTTCGGACGTCCGAAGACGTTCTCGCCCATGCGGCGGTCGAGCTTATATTTGGCGCTGGTGCGCTTCGTCATGATCTGTCCTTCAATTGCGTTTCAAAGCTTCCCGGAACCGCGCTACGTCTCTTGAAGCGCTCAAGAGGGCAGGGCCGCCGCTTCACCGGGGTGCGGTGCCAATTGCGAAGGCGCGCCGCTAGCCGAGGCGGCGCATAGGGTCAAGCAAAGTCAGCTCCCAGGCGGTCCGCCCGTTGACCCGCCCTGCTGTTGGATTTTTCCCTGGACCCCCATGCTGGACACGCCCGGGCCAAGATCGAGTCGTCCATTTTCGTCGCGGCACACGCGCTTTCGGGCACGGCTGCCGGTGACCTCGATCATCTCGCAGACCTGCCGCGGCTTCTTCTTGATCGTTACCGGTTGTTCCGGCTGAACCGCAGCTGGGGCCTGCGCCATCATCATGGCCGCAAGAAAGAACATCGACATCCCAAATCTCCCTGACGCAGGCGGCACAAAAGCCGATACTTTTCAGTGGGTCAATGCGTTAGAACGGCCATTCGTCGAAAAGTTCATCGGCGTCGCGGCGGGTTGACCAGCGCTCGGATAATGCCGCGCACGGCCTTGACCTCCCGCGAAGACCAGCCGGCCTTGGTGAAGATGGTCCGGAGGGTGTTCCTCGTGGCCTGCGTGCGCGAGGGCGGATGGAAATAGCCCTTGGCGATAAGTTCCTTGTCGAGCTGCTCGATCAGGCCATCCACCTCGCCGAGCGGAGCGGCCGGCTCGAGTTCCTTGGCTGGCGGCTGCGAAAGTTCACCGCGCTTCGACCATTCGTAAGCGAGCAATATCACCGCTTGGGCGAGATTGAGCGAGGCGAATTGCGGGTTGATCGGCACCGTCACGATCGCGTTCGCGAGTGCAACCTCGTCGGTTTCCAGGCCCGATCGCTCAGGCCCGAAGAGAATTGCCGAGCGCTCAGGCGTAGCCGCAATCTCTTGCGCCATCTCCTCAGGTGCAAGGACCGGCATCACGAGGTCGCGTCGGCGGACAGTGGATGCGAATACGATCGAGCAGTCGGCGATCGCCTCCTTCACCGTGTCGAAAACCTGCGCTCGTTCGAGCACGATGTCCGCACCGCTGGCGGCGGGACCTGCGTCGGGATTGGGCCAACCGTCGCGCGGAGCGACCAGCCTCATTTCGGTGAGCCCGAAATTGAGCATCGCCCGCGCCGCCTTGCCGATATTCTGCCCCAGCTGCGGGCGAACGAGGATAATCACGGGCGGCTGCATCAGAGCAGCTTGTCGTCGGCGGGCGGGGCCGCTTCCTCCTCGACGATGCTTGCAATCTCCGCGAACTCGCCGGGCTCGCTGAAGTCCTTATATACGCTGGCGAAGCGAATGTAGGCGACGTGGTCGAGACGTCTTGAGCCCGTCCATCACTGCCTCGCCGATCTCGCTCGCCTTCACTTCGTCGCCGCGGGTCTCGAGCTGCCGCTGGATCGAGGAGACCAAGCGGTCGATCCGTTCGGGGCTGATGTCGCGCTTGCGGCACGCAATGGCGATCGAGCGGGCGAGCTTGTCGCGGTCGAACGGTTCGCGTTCGCCCGTCTTCTTCATCACGGTGAGATCGCGCAGCTGGACTCGCTCGAAGGTCGTGAAACGCGCTCCGCACGCTTCGCACTGACGGCGCCGGCGGATCGCTGCTCCGTCTTCGCTCGGACGGCTGTCTTTGACTTGACTGGCTTCGTGCGCGCAGAACGGACAGCGCATCCTCTAAGCCTGACTAACCCTGATAGATCGGGAAACGTGCGCAAAGTTCCCGCACGCGCTCGTTCACCTCTCGCTCGACGGAGCCGTTGTTTTCGAGACCGTTTTTGGCGAGGCCGTCGAGCACGTCCGCGACCATGTCGGCGATGTCGCGGAACTCGGCCTTGCCGAAGCCCCGCGTGGTTCCGGCGGGCGAACCGACGCGAATACCGCTCGTTTGCACCGGCGGTAGCGGGTCGAACGGCACTCCATTCTTGTTGCAGGTGATTCCTGCCCGCTCGAGGCTCTCGTCGGCATCCTTGCCGGTCAGGCCCAACGGCCGCAGATCGACGAGGGCGAGGTGCGTGTCCGTCCCGCCAGCGACGAGGTCCGCACCGCGCTCCTTCAGTCGGTTGGCAAGCGTCTGGGCATTGGCGATGACGGCTTTGGCGTAAGCCTTGAACTCCGGCTGGAGAGCTTCGCCGAATGCGACCGCCTTGGCCGCGATCACGTGCATCAGCGGCCCTCCCTGGAGGCCTGGGAACACGGCCGAATTGATCTTCTTGGCGATGGCCTCATCGTCGGTCAGCACCATGCCGCCACGCGGCCCCCTCAGCGTCTTATGCGTCGTGGTCGTCACAATATGGGCGTGGCCGAACGGCGTCGGGTGCTCGCCCGCCGCGACCAGGCCCGCGAAATGGGCCATGTCGACCAGCAGATAGGCACCGACTTCATCGCAAATCCGGCGGAAACGGGCAAAGTCGAAGTGCCTGGGATAGGCCGACCCGCCGGCGATGATCAGTTTCGGCTGGTGTTCTTTGGCGAGCCGCTCGACCTCGTCGAAGTCGACGAGATGATCATCCGGCCGGACGCCGTACTGGACCGAGTTGAACCATTTGCCCGACTGCGCCGGTGGAGCGCCGTGGGTCAGATGGCCGCCAGAGGCGAGGTTCAGGCCCATGATCGTATCGCCCGGCTTCAAGAGCGCCAGCATGACGGCGCCGTTGGCTTGCGCTCCGGAGTGCGGCTGGACGTTGGCGAACTGGCAATCGAAGAGCTTCTTGGCGCGCTCGATCGCGAGCGTCTCAACCGCGTCGGACGGAGCGCAGCCCTGATAGTAACGGCGGCCCGGATAGCCTTCGGCATATTTGTTGGTGAGAACGGATCCCTGCGCCTCGAGGACCGCGCGACTGACGATATTTTCGGAAGCGATCAGCTCGATCTGGGTCTGCTCCCGCCGCAACTCGGCCTCGACCGCTTCCTCGACCGCTGGATCCACTTCGGAAAGGCCGCTGGTGAAGAAGCCGTGGGGTACGCGATAGGATTCGTCTTGCTTTAGGTCGGCGGCGGTGGCCATCAGTCGCTGTCCTGCAATTGCTTGGAAAGTTGGTCGACACGCCGTTGGTGGCGACCGCCCGCGAATTCAGTGGCGAGGAAAGCCTCAACGCAAGCCTTCGCCATTTCGCTTCCGATCAGTCGCGCGCCCAAAGCGATCGCATTGGCATCGTTGTGCCGGCGAGAGAGGGTGGCGGACAACGGCTCTGCTACCTGAGCACAACGGCACGCCGGATTGCGGTTCGCAGCGATCGCAACCCCAATTCCTGACCCACATACTGTGATTCCGCGCTCTGCCCGGCCGTCGGCAAGCGCCTCCGCCAGAATGACTCCGTAGTGGGGATAATCCACGCTCTCGTGGGTGTGCGTCCCGAGGTCGAGGACGTCGTGGCCCTGCTCGGACAGCCACGCCGCAAGCTCGTCCTTGAGGTCGACCCCGGCATGATCGGCGGTGAGGACAATGCGCATGCCGCATGCCTAGGCGATGCGCGCCGGATTCGCCAGTGTTGCGCCACTCAGTCTGACGGTGAATGCGGCTGGTCGCGGGCCCTGAGACCGGCCGTTCGTCGAAGAGTCCAACAGCAAAGTCGATGTCCGCTAGACTGCATTAGTTCGGATCGTACCTTTTATCCAAAAGGGGACATCCGTGCGGAAAATTGCCCTGACCCTGCTGTTGGCAAGCGCTGCCGCCGATGCGCAGGCGGTACAGCCGACCTCAGAACCGGTCGAGATCGCACCGTTCGTCGCGCAGGAGATCGACTCCAAGGTGCATTTGCTGACCACGGCGGACGATTATTATGGCGCGGCTGTCGGGAACGTCGTTCTGATCGAGCAAAGCGACGGCTTTGTCGTGGTCGATAGCGGCCTTCATGCGGCGAACGGCCGGGCGGTCGTGCGATATGCCCGCTCGCTGGCCGACAAGCCCATCAAGGCAGTGATGATCACCCACTGGCACAACGATCACCCGCAAGGCGTCTCGGCGATCAGGGACGCTTATCCGAAGGTACGGATCGTCACGACGCGTGCGACGGAAGCGGGCATGCTCGGCCCCGAAGCTTATGATGTCGGCTATTCGCCCGATCCCAAATTCGACGAGGCCACGGCGAAGCTGGGTGAACGCAACAAGGCCGAGTTGCAAAAGCTGCTCGAGGACCCGGCGACCGCACCGGACCGCAGGGAGCGGATCAAGAAGGCGCTAGTCCAAATGGATCAGCTCATCAGGGATTTCCGCGGAACCTACATCGTACCGCCGACGGAAACCTTCGAGCGTCAGTTGCTGATCGACGACAAGGACGTTCCCGTGCGGCTGTTGTACCTCGGCCGCGCGAATACCGAAGGGGACGCGCTTGCCTGGCTGCCGCGGCAGAAAATATTGGCGACGGGCGACATAGTCGTTTCGCCCACGCCGTTTGGATTCGGAAGCCATCCGTCCGACTGGTTGGCGACGCTCGACAAGGTCAAGGCGATTGGCTTTACCACTCTAATCCCCGGCCATGGTCGGCCGCAAAGCGATCGGGCTTATCTCGACAAGCTCGTTGCTGCGATCAGCGACGTTCGGACACAGGTTGCGCCCCTCGCGAAAACGGGAATGCCGCTCGAGGAGGTGCGCAAGAAAGTCGATTTTGCGAAATCGATCGCTCTGTTCGGCGACACTCCGCGCATCCGGGCCAATGCGCAGACCTTGTTCTTCGACCCCATGGTGTCGAACGCTTATAAGGAGGCTAGAGGCGAGCCGATCATTCAGGGCGAGGGCGCGCCGCCGCCGGACGTTCCGCGGGACACGCCGCCGAAGGCGACCAGCATTCACCACAAAAGCTAGGCCGTCTTCGGTTCTCCTCCCTCTAGCTGCGCCAGGCGCGCCGCCATCTGGTCGATCATCTGCTGCATCTGCTCCTCGCGGCTGTGACGGCCGGCGGTTGCCCGAAGAGCGCGCGCGAGCGGTTCGAGAATATGGTCCAGGCCCGCAAGCGTCGCGCGGGTATAGGAATTCCCGTCCGACCTGCGTCCGATGAACAAGGTCCCGACTCTGTTCTCCTCGTCAACGAGCGGCAGCTGGCGTGCATCGGCCATCTCCGCGACGTCTCCGATCTTGGCGATTGTGGAGCTCGTGCCCGCGCCGAGTGCCACTGCCGCATAGGCTGGGTGCATCGCGCGTTCGATCCGGGCCAGGACCCGCGTGGCGATTTCGACCGGCGTTTCGACCAGGGACCATTCGCGCAGCTTGTCCGGAAGCTCGGCCAGTATCTCTCCCGGCCCACCGAAGCGGCGCCTCGTCCAGCCCATGATGACCGATTGGGCAGGCCCGAATATTCCGGCAGCAATGATGGCGCCGACGGCAGTGGCGCTCGCCTGATGCTCCTGGCCCATCGTCGAGGCGATCACGAATTTTGCGAGGTCGGTGCTGATCGCCCAGACCACGCCCACGATCGCGCTGACCACTGCATAGGCCGCCGAGCGGGTGATCACCGTATCGGCCTCCCACAGTCGGAACCGCGTGAGAGCGATGAGGAGACCGAGCGGGATCACGGCCATGCCGATGCTGAACAGAAGCACGATCGACATGCTCAGGATCGGGCTCTGAGCGGCCGAATCTTCGGGTAGGAACAAGAGCAGGACGAAGGCCGCGCAGACAAGCAAAAGGCCCGTCGCGAAGCCGAATGCGGCCCATTTTAGCTGTTGCTTCTCTATTCCGCCGCTCAATCGCCGATAGCGGATGGCCTGGCCGATCAGCATTGCGAGCAGCGCGCCGATGCCAAGAAACACTTGGATGTTCGCGTTGACCTCGGGAGGGATACGACCACCGCCAACGGGATTCCGGCGACCAGCAGCAAGCGATAGGGTTTCGGCACGAAAATGCCGTCGGGAAACGTGGCGAGCGCGATCAGCAGAAGATAGAACCAGGCCGACGAGAGAATGTCGTAAATCGCCGGCCAGCCGATCGCCATCCACATGGCCAGCGGCGGATCGATCGTCGCAGCCATTCCCGCAAACGCAAAGGCAAAGAGCAAGGCGACGGGATCGGCGGGGCGTCTGCGCACGAGGAGCAACGAGCAGAGGAGGAGCGTCAGGCAGGCGAGGAGGCCGGACGCCAGCCGAGCAGTGACCCTGAGGTCGCGAGCGCGTCTCGCCGATTCATCGACCGGGGAGGTGTCGCGTTGCTGCTGGACCGTGACGAGCTTGCCCGAATGCGTTTTCACATCGAGGGTGACGGTCTTCCCGCCAGCTTCCTCCAGCCGCCGGGCGAGTTCCCCGGAATGGGTGTCGGCGCGAACCGGGGATGCGTTGATCGCAACAATTCGCCACGGCCCGTCATTCGTCAGGCCGGCCAGTGGCTCGACCGTAACGACACCATTGCTCTCGACATCGTAATCGAGGCCGACGCTCTTGAATGACGGCCGCACTTCATACGCGTCGCGAACCGCCTGCACCGTGCCCAGGACAACCGCGGCGGCCGCCGAAAGGAACAGCAGAATCCATAGCGGCCCAAGCACCCGGGCCCAACGAGGCGACAGTGGCCGCAGGCGAGCCGGCGGCGAGAATATGGACTTGAACGCGTTCCCCAACTCAGCCCCCGCCTGATTCGCGTCCGCCCACCTTATCAGCGGGCGACAAGCTTCACAGCGGGTTAGGAACGGAATCTCAGGCCGCGAGCTTGATCTCTTCGCGACCCAGGATCTCGACCACAGCGCTCGTCAGTTCGTCCATCATCTCCGCCGTATGTTGCGGCCCCGGCGTGAAGCGCAAACGCTCGGTGCCGCGAGGCACGGTCGGGAAGTTGATCGGCTGGACGTAGAGCCCGTACTCGGCGAGCAGGATGTCGCTGATCCGCTTCGCCTTGACCGGACAGCCGACCAGCAATGGAACGATATGCGTGGCGCTCGGCATCAGCGGCAGGCTTGCAGCGGCGAACTTAGCCTTCAGCATCGCCGCGGCTTCCTGCTGCGCCTGGCGCTCGGCACAGGATGCCTTGAGGTGGCGCACGCTCGCCAGGGCGCCCGCGACCAGCACCGGCGACAGCGAGGTGGTGAAGATGAACCCCGGCGCATAGCTGCGGATGCAGTCGATGATCGTCTGGTCGGCCGCGATGTAGCCGCCCATCACCCCGAACGCCTTGCCGAGCGTTCCTTCGATAATGGTGAGGCGCTCCGCGACGGCGTCGCGCTCGGATATGCCGCCACCGCGCTCACCGTACATGCCGACGGCGTGCACTTCGTCGAGGTAGGTCAAAGCGTTATACTTGTCGGCAAGGTCGCAGATGGCAGCGATCGGCGCGATGTCGCCGTCCATGGAATAGACGCTCTCGAAGGCGATCAGCTTCGGCGTTTCCGCTTCCTCCGCCGCAAGCAGTTCCTCGAGATGATCGAGGTCGTTGTGCCGAAATACGCGCTTTTCGCAGAGGGAATTCTTGATCCCGGCGATCATCGAGGCGTGGTTGAGCTCGTCGGAGAAGATCACGCAACCGGGAAGGAGCTTGCCCAGCGTCGAGAGCGCGGCCTCATTGGACACATAGCCTGAGGTGAAGAGAAGCGCGCCTTCCTTGCCGTGAAGCTCGGCAAGCTCGCCCTCGAGCTCCGTGTGATAGTGCGTATTGCCGCTGATGTTCCGGGTTCCGCCCGAGCCGGCGCCGACTTCGCGCAGCGCGGTCTCCATCGCTTCGACCACCACGTCGTGCTGGCCCATGCAGAGATAGTCGTTCGAGCACCAGACGGTGATTGGCTTCGGCCCGTTGCCGCCGAAGCAGCGGGCGTTCGGATATTGTCCTTTGGTCCTCAGAATATCGATGAACACGCGATATCGGCCCTCGTCGTGAAGGCGCTCGATCGCAGATTTGAAAATGCGGTCGTAATCCAAGGGCTGGGCTCTCGTTTGGCGGCCTTTAGCCCCGAGCCTTCGGCAAGGCCATTGAGAACGACTCGCAAAAACTCGCTAGAGGGCCCGCCGTCCCGAGGACTTATTTGAACACGCGCAAGGTCTGCGGGCGCGTCAACGCGGAATTCACTTCCAATCGCAGGGGACTTCTTGACCCTTTGAACCCATGGAAGCGACCTCGGGCGCGCCGAAATGTCCATAACCAATATAAGGTTTTCGGACGTAAGCCGATTCCAGCGTGACCAAGCAGCGCCCGTCGATCAAGCGCAGATAATCGTAAATTGTAATGGCTGCGTCGAGATAAATGACGTTCCCGTTAAAGTCTTTTCTGATTTTCCACAGGGCGCCTGGGTCGCGCACTACGGAAAGCCGAAGTACGTCCCTTACGCCAGGAAAATCACGCAAATACATTCTTTTGATATTGGACACGGATAGAGTTGGTTCTGGCGCCGGTGGATTCGGACGACGGAATTCGTCTGGAAGTTCAGTGTAATCCACAGCTTCAGGTCCTGCATTACCGTAAGCATAGCCATAATCCGGAGTCTCGCCCGATTCCATTTCTTCATCGTCGGCCTCCGCACCATCAACCGGATCATCATCCGGCGACTCTTCGGTCGTGGTTTGCGTGGTGACGCTCGCGATTGCTGTCATGGCGCCGACAGCGTCGCCAGGCCCGTCAAACGTCGCAGCCGCAAGCTTGGAAGTTCCCGCTACGGCCAATAAAGATGCTGCGACAACAAATCGCCTGTTCATGAACTCGCTACTCTTCCACCCGTAACCTCGCTGAGAGGCCGCCTTTTGGTAGTCATAGAGGGGCTGGGGAGGACTGAACCGGTTTATTGCAACGTTGACAGAAAGCCTTGCCCCTCCCGGAGCTAAAGGACCAGGATTCTCGTAAGCTCGAACCGTGCAAACGCGTTGAGCAGCGCCCGAGGCGGCGGTGCGCCCGTAAAAACCGCAACTCCCGGCGACGGCTTTGACGGCCAGGGCTGCTCGCGGGTGAGCCAGGCGATGCGGCGCGCGATGCCCGGCCCGCCGTCGACATAGTCCACGTTCGGGAAGACCGCTCGAAGCTCCTCGGCAAGCAATGGAAAATGAGTACAGGCGAGAACGACCGTATCGATCCGATCGCCGTTCGCGGAATCGAACATCGGTTGTGCCGCTTTTCGGACCGCATCGAGCGAGATCTCTTCGCCGGCAAGCTTGGCTTCGGCGAGCTCCACCAAATCGGGCGAGCCGTGACGGATGAGCGTGCAATCCGCCGCGAACTTCGCCGCGAGCTCGTCGACATAGGCCTGCCGAACGGTCGCTTCCGTTCCGAGCACGCCGATCACGCGTGTCTTCGAGATTTCCGCCGCGGGCTTGATCGCGGGCACCGTTCCGACAACCGGCAGGTCGAGCGCGGATCGGACATGTTCGAGTGCGATCGTCGATGCCGTGTTGCAAGCGATGACCGCGAGGCGCGGCTGATAGCGTTCCACCAGGCGGCCGAGCAGCGCGGGCACCCGGCTAGCGATCTCCGCCTCGCTGCGCTTGCCGTAGGGAAAACCGGCGCTGTCGGCCGCATAGACGATCGGCGCGTTGGGCAGGAGCTCGAGCGTCGGGGCAAGGACCGAAAGGCCCCCAACGCCTGAATTGAAGAAAAGAATGGGGGAAGAGGCGTCCACGGCTAGTCATCCTCCACACGATTTCGTGGGGAGGGGGACCGCACGAAGTGCGGTGGAGGGGTTCTTTCAAGGCAACGCTTAATAATGTGGGTGACGACGCCTTCTAGATTTCCCCTGACATCCTCAGCGGAAATACGAAGAGTTTCGACACCCTGTTCGAGGGCCCATCGGTCCCTTTTCGCATCCCGCGCTGGATTGTCTCCAAAGTCATGCGCGACTCCGTCCACTTCGACTGCGATCCCGGCAGCCTTGCAGAAGAAATCAAGTACGAACGGGCCGAACGGATGCTGCCTGCGGAACTGAAGGCCTTCCGGACGGAGCCGAAGGACGCGCCAAAGGCGGATTTCCGTCGGGCTCATTCGTTTACGGAGCTGACGAGCTTTACTGACGGACAAGACCCCTCCACCAGCTTCGCTGGTTCCCCTCCCCACGAAATCGTGGGGAGGATGTCAAGATTGCATCGCCGGATGGATTCGCTGCATCCTCGAGGACGACCAATTGCGTGACACTGTCGATTTGCTACCAACCCGCGACGATGACCCGCGAAATGCTCTTCGCCTTGCTGCTCGGCTATCTGCTCGGCTCGATCCCGTTCGGGTTGCTGCTGGCACGATTTGGCGGCAAGGGCGACGTGCGAAAGATCGGCTCAGGCAGCATCGGCGCGACGAATGTCCTCAGGACCGGCAGCAAGTGGCTCGCCGCGCTGACACTCATTCTCGACTGCCTGAAAGGCACCGCGGCGGTGCTGATCGCCCAGCGATACCTTGGCCCCGAGACTGCCCGCATCGCTGCGGCTGGAGCGCTGATTGGCCATCTTTATCCCGTCTGGCTGAAGTTTCACGGCGGCAAGGGCGTCGCGACCCTTCTCGGTATTCTCATCCCGCTGCTGCCGACTGCGGCAATCGTTTACGCCGCTGTGTGGCTCATCCTCTTGCTGACGATCCGAATCTCGTCCGTGGCTGGAATTGCGGCGGGACTCAGCGCGCCGGTCACCGCCGCCATAATGAAAGATGAAGCTCTCCTCCCAATGCTGCTCGGTTTTGCGGTGCTTATTGTCTGGAAGCATCGCCAAAACATCCTTCGCCTGAAGGCCGGGACCGAGCCACGCATTGGGAGAACCAAGGCTTGACCGAAGACCTCGTCGACCGCCTGCGTCTGGTCCGTACCGCTGGCATCGGGCCCGTCACCTTCCGACAGCTGCTGGCCCGGTTCGGCAGCGCTTCGGAGGCACTATCGGCTGTGCCACACCTTGCCCGGCGCGGCGGAGGCGCTCCCCCGCGATTGTTCGGCCGCGATCAGGCCGAGCGCGAGATCGCGAGGGTCGACAAGCTCGGGGCCAATTATCTGGCGCTGGGTCACGGCTTCTATCCGCGGTTGCTTGCGGAGCTTGAGGACGCGCCGCCGCTGCTGGTCGCAAAGGGGAACCTCAACCTGCTCCGCCGACAAGCCGTTGCTATTGTCGGCGCCCGCAATGCCTCCGCCGCGGCATGCCGGTTCGCGCGTGGATTGGCGCATGACGTCGGTCAGAAGGAGCTCGCGGTCGTTTCCGGGCTCGCCCGAGGAATCGACAGCGCGGCGCATGACGGCGCATTGGAGAGCGGCACGATCGCCGTGATTGCCGGCGGGATCGATGTTTTCTATCCACCGGAAAACGAGGAACGGCAGAAGGCTCTCTACGAACGCGGACTCGTGCTCGCGGAAATGCCTCCAGGCACCGAACCGCGAGCTCGTCACTTTCCGTATCGGAACCGGATCATCGCCGGAATGAGCGCGGGGACCGTCGTGGTCGAAGCGGCGCCGAGATCGGGGTCGTTGATCACCGCCCGGCTGGCCGCAGAAGCGGGAAGGGAGGTGATGGCGGTGCCGGGGTCGCCGCTCGACCCGCGAGCCCAGGGCTGCAACCAATTGATCCGCGACGGTGCGACGCTGGTTCAGAATGCGGGGGACGTCGTCGAGGCGATCGAGCCTATCGCGCCCCGCTTACGCTCCGTCTCCGCGTCGTATGAGCATGTCGAGGCAGAGCCAATGAACGGTAATGAAGACGCCCTGCAGCTAGTCGAGAACCTCCTCGGCCCTTCTCCGGTGCCAGTTGACGAGATCATCCGGCTCTCGGGCGCAAGTTCCGGCGCCGTACAAATGGCGCTGCTCGAATTGGATCTCGGCGGACGCCTAGACCGCCACGCCGGCGGGAAGGTCAGCCTCAGGGCTTGAGCTGGACCCCGGCAAGGTAACGATCGGCCCAGGACACGTCCTCGGCGGTCGGCACGCGACGAAATGCCACTTGCGCGACGTGCATGTCCGCTGCCCCTGGTATGGCCTTGGCGATGAAGGTTTCCGGCAGGCCCGTTGATGGATTCAAGGGGCAATCGACCCGCATCTGCGAGGACTTTCCGCCGGGTCGGCGGTAGATGACCTTTGCGCCCGGACAGGCTTGCTGCAGGCGATCGAGCATCGATTGAAGGAAACCGTTGCTGTCGGTCCGCCGAGCCACACCAGCGAAGCGCTGCGTCGTGACCATTCGCGTCCATTTGTCGACGGTCTCGCCCTTCGGGACCTCCTCAACGATGGAATTGCCGTCGCGCGCAACACTGTAGCCGACGACAAAGGAGGGGAGCGCCGGACGCAGAAGTGCTTCCACGGCAATCGCGACGACCAAAATCAGCATGCCTGCCCCCTTCGCTCGAAAGTCGCAGACTCGGCAAAGGTTGGCAATGTTGAGCGGCGCTTGACGAGGGGATTCCCGCGGCCCCACCTTTACGCGTATGCGTGAGGATCAATTTTGAAGCTGGTCGTCGTCGAATTGCCGGCGAAGGCGAAAACCATCGAGAAATATTTGGGGAGCGGGCACCGCGTGCTCGCCTCCTTCGGCCACGTTCGGGACCTTCCGCCAAAGGACGGGTCGGTCGATCCGGAACATGGTTTCGAAATGCAATGGCAGGTGTCGCCCGACCGCTCGAAGCAGCTGCGGGCGATCGCTGATGAGGCCAAGAAAGCCGATACGCTGATCCTTGCCACCGATCCGGATCGAGAGGGCGAGGCGATCAGCTGGCACGTCCAGGAAGTGCTTCGACAGAAGAAAGCTCTCCCGCCGGTGGTGCAGCGAGTCACTTTCAACGCGATCACCAATTCGGCCGTCAGCGAGGCGATGAAAAAGCCGCGGGGACTCGATGAGGATTTGATCGATGCCTACAAGGCGCGCCGCGCTCTAGATTATCTCGTCGGCTTCACGCTCTCGCCGATTCTGTGGCGCAAGTTGCCGGGCGCGAAATCTGCTGGCCGGGTCCAGTCCGTCGCACTGCGGCTGATCGTCGACCGCGAGCGGGAGATCGAAATCTTTCGCCCTCAGGAATATTGGCAGGTTAGCGCCACTTTCGAGTCCGACGGCCAGAGCTTCACCGCGCGCCTGGCGCAGCTCGATGGCAAGAAGATCGAACGGCTGACGATCGGCGCCAAGGGGGATGCGGACGCCGCCAAGGCAGTCGTCGAAGCGGGTCGCTTCAGCGTCTCCTCGGTCGAGACTCGGCCGTTCGCCAGGAACCCGCCGCCGCCCTTCACCACTTCAACCTTGCAGCAGGAAGCGGCGCGCAAGCTCGGCTTCGCCGCCAGCCATACCATGCGGGTCGCCCAGTCGCTCTACGAGGACGGTCTGATCACCTATATGCGGACGGACGGGATTGATATGGCGCCAGAAGCGGTGAGCGCCGCTCGGGGCGCTATCGCCACCCGTTACAGCGCCGGCTACGTTCCTGACCGGCCGCGACAATATAAAAGCAAGATCAAGAACGCGCAGGAGGCGCATGAGGCGATTCGGCCGACGGATTTCGACCGCGCCCGTGCGGCATCGGGGGATCATGCGCGGCTGTACGAGCTGATCTATAACCGTGCGCTGGCGAGCCAGATGGCGTCGGCCCGGTTGGAACGGACGACCGTCGAGCTCACCGATGGCGCGGGCAGGGCGGTTCTGCGCGCAAGCGGCCAGGTCGTGCTCTTCCCCGGTTATCTCGCGCTTTACGAGGAAGGTCGGGACGAGAAAGCGGAGGACGAGGAGGGCGCCCGCATGCCGCTGCTGCGCGAGGGCGATGCTCCGGCCAAGACCGGAGTCGATGCGACCCAGTCCTTTACCCAGCCGCCGCCGCGTTATTCGGAAGCGAGCCTGGTCAAACGGCTGGAGGAGCTGGGCATCGGCAGGCCCTCGACGTACGCATCGATCCTGCAAACCCTGAAGGACCGCGAATATGTGCGCGTCGAGAAGGGACGCTTCATGCCGGAGGAGAGCGGAAGGCTTGTGACCGCGTTCCTCGAACGATTCTTCGAGCGCTATGTCAGCTACGATTACACGGCGGAGCTCGAGGAGGAGCTGGACGACGTTTCCGGCGGGCGGCTCGACTGGCAGAAGTTGCTCGACGACTTCTGGCGCGACTTCAAGCCGAAGGCCGGCGAGGTCATGGATCAGAAGCCGTCGGAGATTACGCAAGTCATCGACGAGTTCCTCGCGCCCTGGCTTTATCCGCCGCGCGAAGACGGTTCGGACCCGCGCGCATGCCCTGGATGCGCTGGCGGGCGCCTGGAGCTGCGCATCGGGCGCTACGGCCCGTTCGTCGCCTGCTCGAATTATCCAGACTGCAAATTCACCCGTCCAATCGGTCAGGCCGCGACGGGCGAAAGCGCGCAGGAAGGGCCTACGGAGCTTGGCAATGGAATTTTGCTGAAGACCGGGCGGTTCGGGCCTTACGTCGAGCGGGATGACAAACGCGCGTCGATCCCGAAGGATATACCGCTTGAGGATCTATCCACGGACTTGGCCGAGAAACTATTGTCGTTGCCGCGCGAGATTGGACCGCATCCCGAAACGGGCAAACCCATAACCGCATCGATCGGCCGCTACGGGCCTTATCTCGCGCATGACGGGAAATATGCGCGGCTCAACTCGACGGCGGAGGTTTTCGAAACCGGAATGAACGCTGCCGTCGCAAAGCTTGCCGATGCTGCCGCGGGCGCTGGGCGTCAGCGCGGGGCTTCGCGCGAACCGATCGCCGTCCTCGGGAATCATTCCCAAAGCGGCAAGGAAGTGAAAGTATTGGCGGGTCGCTATGGCCCCTATGTTAGCGACGGCACGACGCACGCGACGCTTCCCAAGGGCGCAGATCCGAAGGCCGTTACCTTGGAAGAGGCGGTTCGTTTGATTGACGATAAAGCGGCAAAGGGCCCGACGCCGAAGCGGGGCCGCAAAGCGCCGCGGAAGAAGGCGAAATGATCGAAATCCAGCTCCAGCGCCTACCCAATGGAGAAGATCTGCCGGCGCCGGCTTATGCGACCGACGGCGCCGCGGGCCTCGATATCGTCGCTGCCGAGGAGCTTGTGCTTGCCCCGGGTCAGCGCCACGCGGTGGCCACCGGTTTCTCGATCGCGATCCCCGAAGGCTATGAGGTGCAGGTTCGCCCGCGCTCCGGCCTTGCCCTGAAGCACGGCATCACCTGTCTCAATACGCCGGGCACGATCGATCACGATTATCGCGGCGAGGTGAAGGTGATCCTCGCCAACCTCGGCACCGAACCATTCGAGGTTCGGCGGGGCGAGCGTATCGCTCAGCTGGTCCCAGCGCCGGTGCTCAAGGCGGAGTTCCGGGAGGTTGCGGTGCTGGGCGAAACGGGTCGGGGAGCCGGGGGGTTCGGCTCGACCGGCCGGTGATTCTCTCCGACGAAGAGCTCGAGCGCTACGCTCGGCACATCGTACTGCCGCAGGTCGGTGGTGTGGGGCAACGCAGGCTGAAGTCGACCAAGGTCGCGGTCATCGGCGCTGGCGGGATCGGCAGCGCCGTCATCCCTGCGCTTGCCGGGGCGGGCATCGGTCGCCTGACGATCATCGACGATGATGTGGTGGAGATTGCCAATCTGCACCGTCAGCCGCTCTTCCGCGAAGATGATGTGGGCAAGCGGAAGGCCGAGCTTGCAGCCAGTTTCGCCTCTCATCTCAACCGCTTCCTCGACGTGCGGCCGGTCCGTCAAAGGATCGATGCTGGAAATGCGGCTGAGCTGCTGGCCGGGCACGATGTGGTGGTCGACGGTAGCGACAATTTCGCGACGAGGCTCGCCGTCAGCGACGCCTGCGTTTCCCTTGGGACGCCCCTGGTTGCGGCGGCGGCGGTTCAGTTTCAAGGCCAGGTCGGACTGTTCCGCTCCCGACCCTGCTATCGCTGCTTCGTTGGTGACGCTTTCGACACGGACGATTGCGACAATTGTGCGGAGCTCGGCGTTTTGGGCGCACTCACCGGCACTGTCGGCGCCTTCGCCGCGCTTCTGGCCATCAACACGATTCTCGAAATTGGCGGTGACCTCGCCGGCAAGATCCACCTGTTCGACGGAGAGAAACTAAGCTGGCGCACGATCGCGATCCCGGCGGACCCGGGCTGCCGCGCATGCGGTTCAGTTTAAGCGGTCAGCCTTCGAAGCCGAACGTGAAGCTGCCTTGATACCAGCCGTCCGGGTTCTTGCCCGTCGGCCGGTAATCGCCGCCCTGCATCATCTCCAGTAGCGCGCCGCCGACAATTCCTTCAGCCTCGGGGCAATCGAGCTTGGGGATAACCACCCGGCGAAGCGTTCCGTCGGGATCGAATTGGGCCGCGAATGACAGCCTGAGGTCGAGGCGGTTTCCAAGGTAGCCGGGCAAACGGCATTGGCCGTGACTGGCGATCTCGTGCAATCGGACCATCATCTTCGTGTTGAGGTGGTTATAGCCTCGTTGGCTGAGCTGCGGCAGTTTGCTCCAGTCTCCGGTTGCCGCTTCGACGGTCACCGGCGGTGCCGAAGCCGCCATCAAGGCCATGAACAAAGGCAGAGCAAGGTAACGCTTCATCTCTCGCCCTCCGAGTTAGAGGATTTGGATTTACTCCGAAGCGGACCTCGTGTCGATGTCCCCAGAGAATCAGCGAAGTGCCTCTGAGACACGAGCGATCAGCCGCCGCGCGACTTCCTCCTTGCTCGCCTCCGGCCAATCCTCGACACCATCGCCTGTGATCAGGTGGACGCGGTTGCGGTGCCCGCCCATTACGTCGCCGGACACGTCGTTGGCGACGATCCAGTCGGCGCGTTTGGCGATCTGCTTGGCGATTGCCTGTTCGACCACACGCTCCGTTTCGGCGGCAAATCCGATCAACAGGCGCGGGCGCTGCGGACTGGCGCCAAGTTCCGAGAGGATGTCGCGAGTGGGAATGAATTTGAGCCTCGGCGGACCTTCACCCTTCTTGAGTTTCGTCGTCGCGGCCTCCACCCGCCAGTCGGCGACGGCCGCGACCAGGATCGCCGCGTCCACCGGGAGTGCCGCCATGACGGCATCGGCCATTTGTTCGGCGGTTTCGACGTCGACGCGTTCGACAAGCGCCGGCGTGGGGAGGCCGACGGGTCCGGCGATAAGCGTCACCCGAGCTCCCGCTTCGGCTGCTGCGGCGGCGATGGCGAACCCCTGTCGGCCGGACGAGCGATTGGCGATCACGCGCACGGGGTCGATCGGCTCATGCGTCGGCCCAGCAGTGACGAGCACGTGCTTCCCTTGAAGCGTCATTTGGCTCCGAACAGCCCGTTGGCGCCAAGCCATTCCATGATGGCCTCGGGCTCCGGCAACCGGCCAGGACCGAATTCGCCGCAAGCCATTTCGCCTTCTGCGGGCTCAATCACCTTAATGCCGTCGTCGACCAGTTGCTGGACGTTGCGGCCGGTTGCAGGATGCAGCCACATGCGCACGTTCATCGCCGGCGCGACCACCACCGGCTTGTCGGTGGCGAGGAGCAGCGTGGTGGCGAGATCATCCGCGAGCCCGGCAGCCATTTTGGCGAGAAGGTCGGCGGTGGCGGGACAGACCAGCACGAAATCGGCCGCTCGGGACAGCTGGATATGGCCAATTTCCACCTCGTCCTTGAGCTCCCACAGCGAGCTGTAAACCGGCGCTTCGGCCAATGTTCCGAGGCTCATCGCCGTGACGAAATGCTCGCCGCCCCTGGTGAGAACGGGCGTCACCTGGTGTCCGGCCTTCCGCAGCAGCCGCACCAGATCGAGCGACTTGTACGCCGCGATCCCGCCTCCGACGATGAGGAGCACGTGCGCCATTGCTCTAGCGTAGCACAAACATGAGCAGTGCGCCGACGGCGGCTCCGACGATGCCGGTCAGCGCATAGGGCCACCATTCGCGCCGTTCGATGACGGCGATCTCGCGCAGCGGCGGCGCGGGAGGGGCGGCGCCGCGCGGGGGATAATATTGGTCGAGGCGTTGGATAAGCTCGGGGATCTTCTTCGCCGCGCGCACCAGCTCGATGATTCGATCGGCATAATATGCTTCGGGGCCGAGTTCCGAGCGGATCCATTCCTTCAGGAACGGCTCGGCCGTCTCCCACATGTTGATGTCGGGATCGAGCGCTGTCGCGACCCCTTCGTTCATCACCATCGTCTTTTGCAGCAGCAGCAGGTGCGGCTGCGTCGGCATGTCGAAGTCGCGGGTGATCGAAAAAAGGCTATCGAGCATCCGGCCTACCGAGATGTCCTTCACGGGTAGTCCGCGGATCGGCTCGCCCGCGGCGCGAAGCGCGGTCGCGAATTCTTCGACGCTATGATGGGCCGGCACATATTGCGCCTCGAAGTGGATCTCGGCGACCCTTCGGTAATTGCCGGTGATCAGGCCGTAGAGGATCTCGGCAAGCCAGACACGGGCCCGGCGATCGATTCGGCCCATGATTCCGAAATCGATCGCTCCGATGCGGCCATCCGGGAGAGCGAAGAGATTTCCGTGGTGTAAGTCGGCGTGGAAGAAACCGTCGACGACGGCCTGACGCAGGAAAGCTCGGACCAACGTCGCCGCGAGGGCATGACAGTCTTGCCCCGCCGCGATCAGCGCCTGACGATCGTTGAGTTTGATGCCGTCCAGCCATTCGAGCGTGAGCACGCGCCGGGCCGTCCGTCGCCAATCGATCTCCGGCACATAATAACCCGGCTCGGCGATCAGATTCTCTCGTAACTCCGATGCTGATGCCGCCTCGCGTTGCAGATCGAGCTCACGCGCGGTCCACTGGCGGAAATAAGCGACAACCAAGCGGGGTCGGAGCCGCTGGGCCTCGCCGCCCATTCGTTCTACCTGCGCCGCTGCCCATTCATAAGTGTCGATCGCCTTGGCGAACTCGTCCTCGATGCCAGGGCGGAGCACCTTGACCGCAACCTTGCGCCCGTCCGTCGTCACGGCGCGGTGCACCTGGGCAATGGAAGCCGCGCCGATCGGGACTTCGTCGAACTCCGTGAACAAAGCGTCGAGAGACAGTCCAAAGGAGGATTCGATTGTCTGCTTGATCGCAGCGAAAGGGGCCGGAGGCAGGTCATCCTGCAGCTGGGAGAGGTTTTCCGCAGCCTTCTCACCGACCAGATCGGGCCGGGTCGAAAGCGCCTGCCCAAGCTTGATAGCGGCCGGTCCGATTTCCTGCAGCGCCAGCGCATATTCGGGCGTCCGAGGGACCTTCGCACCGAACCTCGCCAATTTCGCCAGGCGGCGCACGGGTGGGGGCGTGAGCGGGTCTTCCTCGATTCCCTGCAAAGCTCCGTGACGAGCGAGCGTCCGCCCCCACTTGAGCAAGCGCCACAGATGGGTGACCGACGTGGTCAAATTTTCCAGCCGGAATATATGGTGACGAGCCCGCCGAGCATCGGTTCGGCTGCAGCGCGGACGAAACCGGCATCGGTAATCATTCGCCTGAATGCCTCCGGACGCGGGAAACGGCGAATGCTTTCGACGAGGTAGCGATAGCTCTCCTCGTCGCCGGCAACGATCTTGCCGATCCGCGGGATCATGTTGGCGGCATAGGCTTCGTAAATCGTCGAGAAGCCGGGCCAGTCGCTCGACGAGAATTCCATGCAGAAGAAGCGACCGCCGCGCTTGAGCACCCGGCGCGCCTCGCGCAATGCCGCCGGAATGTCGGTCACGTTCCGAATGCCGAACACGATCGTGTAAGCGTCGAAACTGGCTTGGGAAAAACTCAGCGCCTCGGCGTTTTCCACCCGCCACTGGAGACCCGCGAGGCCGTTCCGCTCCGCGCGCTGCTTGCCGACCTCGAGCATGTCGGGATTGATGTCGGCAACAGTCACCTCCGCGCCGCGCGGCGCCATTCGAAGGGCGACGTCTCCGGTGCCGCCCGCCATGTCCAGGATGCGCTCACCCGCGCGGGGCTTCACGCGGGCGACGAACCGGTCCTTCCACAATCGGTGCATGCCGCCTGACATGAGGTCGTTCATCACATCGTAACGCCCCGCGACGGAGCTGAAGACCGCCCCGACGCGCCGCGTCTTCTCCTCGGGGCTGACCAGCTGGTCGCCGAAATTCACCTTGTCGGTCATGGCGCGTGCGCCTCTAGCGGGCTTGGGACGTGTCCGCCATATCGAGGCTATGCCCGAACTTCCCGAAGTCGAGACCACCGTTCGCGGGCTGGCGCGAGTCCTTCAGGGGCGGCGGATCGCGCGAGTCGAAGCCAGGCGCGCGGACCTTCGGCGTTCGTTTCCCAAGGACCTTGGGCAGCGCCTGACCGGCGCGACGGTCACCGCGCTCAGCCGCCGTGCCAAATACGGGCTCATTCAGACGGATCGCGGCGACACGATGATCTTTCACCTCGGCATGTCGGGCAGCTGGCGGATCGACCACGCGAGTCTCGATAAGCACGATCACCTGCTGCTCGAGACGGAGGAGGGAAAGCGGCTCGCGCTCAACGACCCGCGACGTTTCGGCTCGGTCGACCTCGTTGCGACGAAGGAGCTGGACGAATGGCCGGCGTTCAAGGCCCTCGGGCCCGAGCCGTTCGATTTGGACGCACGCGAGCTCCGGAAGCGCCTTCGCGGAAGGATCGCGGCGATCAAGCTTCTGCTCGGCGATCAGCGGATCGTCGCCGGCCTCGGCAACATCTACGTCTGCGAGGCACTCTACCGCGCGGGGATTCACCCGAAGCGACCCTCCGGCTCGGTGTCGCTCGACCGGTTGGAGCGGCTCGTGGCAGCCATCAGGGACGTCCTCAACGAGGCCATCGAAGCAGGCGGCTCCAGTCTCAAGGATTTCATCAGCCCGGACGGCGAGCTTGGATATTTTTCGAAGAATTTTGCCGTTTACGATCGCGAAGGTCGGCCTTGCTCGTGCGGCGGCACCGTCAAGCGAATCGTCCAAGGCGGTCGGTCGACCTTCTACTGCCCCCGATGCCAGCACTAGGTTGACCTGAGGCGCCTCCCTGAGTAGGGGAACGCCCGCGTCGGCGCGGCCGTTTTGGCCCTGCGCCGTTTTTTAATTTTGCTCGAACAAGGACTTTCGATGGCGAACACGCCGCAAGCCAAAAAGCGCATCCGCCGGAATGCGAACCGCGCGACGGTCAATCATTCGCGCATTAGCCGTATTCGGACTTTCATCAAGCAGGTCGAATTGGCGATCGCCGCAGGCAAGAAGAAAGAAGCCGCCGAGGCGCTGAAGCAGGTCCAGCCCGAGATGGCTCGCGGCGTAGCCCGCGGAGTCATCCACAAGAACACGGCCGCGCGGAAATTTTCCCGGCTGTCGAAAAGGGTGGCATTGCTCGGCTGAAATTTAACGCCGATCAGTGCTCCTGTTAGGGCTGCCGGGAAACTGGCGGCCCGTCCCATTTTTGGACCGTAAAAAAAATGTAGCAATTTCCGCGATTTGCGGATGCGTTAACGAAAAACTTACCACAAAAATCGCAGATTCCCGCAGTTTTTAAGCGCTAACGGCGCAATTCCGATGTCAAGTGTGTTTATTTCACTTTCGTGAAAAAACGGCACTTGAAAGCTGACGCGTAGACTCTCAAAACGAGCGTTCCGGACGCGAATCCGCGTCGGGGGCAAGAGAGAAAAAGGGGGCTATGCGCCGCAACTCGGGTCGGGCGTCAGGGGACCTCTTTGTCTCGGTTGGGGCAAGACGAGGGAGGCGCGGACAAGTGCAGGCCACTGGTGCGAATTCTGTTGAATTGGCCGCAGGCGCGGTCGCCGCGCCAATCGAAGCAGCCTGGGACTCGATCCGCACCGGACTTCGCCGCGATCTTGGCGCTCGCACCTTCGACGGTTGGCTGAAGCCCGCCGAACTCGGACCGTTCGAGCCCGACAGCGGAACGCTCGCCATCGTGATGCCCAGTCAGTTCATGGCCGATTGGGTGCGCTCGCATTTCGGGGAGCGGCTGGGGTTGGCGTGGAAGACCGTGTTGCCGGTCGTCCGCGATATCCGAGTCGTTGCGGCCGCGGATGCCCCGCGGCCAACTCCGCTCCTGATCCTCGACGAGGCACCGGCCCCGTCGGAGCGGGATCCCGACGCTCCGAACTTCGATCCGCGCTATCGGTTCGAAACGTTCGTGGTCGGCAAGGCGAACGAAGTCGCGGCCACCGCCGCGAAGACGCTCGCGACTTCCCATACCGTGACATTCAACCCGCTTTTCATCCACGGTGGGACGGGAAGGGGGAAGACCCATCTGCTGCATGCCATCGGCCACACCTTCACGGCCCACCACCGTGGCGCACGCGTCGTGTCCATGTCGGCTGAGAAATTCATGGTCGAGTTCATTCGGGCGCTGAAGGACAATGACACGATTGGCTTCAAGCAGCGTCTCAGGAATGCCGATCTGCTGCTGATCGACGACGTGCAGTTCATCGCGGGCAAGGATTCCACGCAAGAAGAATTCTTCCACACCATGAATGAGATCATCACCGCCGGCCGGCGTCTGGTGATCACGTCGGATCGTGCGCCGCAGGACCTCGATGGAATCGCGCCGCGAATCCTTTCGCGCCTGTCTTGGGGCCTCGTCGCGGACATCAATGCGGCGGATTACGAACTCCGGTTCAACATCATCGTCGCCAAGCTCGAAGCGCTTCCGGGCGTTCAGATGGCTCGCAACGTCATCGACTTCCTTGCCCGCCGAGTGACTTCCTCCGTTCGCGAGCTCGAAGGCGCGCTCAACCGCATCGGTGCCTATGCGATGATGACGGGGCGCGAGATCGACGTCGCCTTCGTCGAGGAAGTGCTCGCGAACGTCCTCCGCGCCAACCAGCGGCGGATCTCAATCGACGAGATTCAAACGCAGGTTGCCGAGCATTATCGCATCCGCAAGGCGGAGATGACTTCCGCTCGCCGCGCCCGCGAAGTGGCCAGGCCGCGGCAGGTCGCCATGTATTTGTCGAAGCAGCTGACGCCGAAGTCGTTGCCCGACATCGGCCGACGCTTCGGCGGTCGCGACCACACGACGGTGATCCACGCGGTCCGTCAGATCGAGAAGTTGCGTGCCAGCGACGCCGAACTCGACGCCGACATTCGATTGCTGACTCGACAGCTCGAAGGCTGATTTTTCTGGGAGGGGATTCGGCTGCCCCGACAGCCGAACGGAGGCCCGCCTGAGCACATCAGGCGGGCCTTCTTCCACCCTCGCTCCAAGGATTCAGTAGGCGCCGGTTCCCTTTCTCGCGGGAATGGTGATCTTCACGACTTCGCCGTTCTGGCCGGGGAATCCGGTGAAGAGTGCCTCGACCAGGTCCGGCACGAGAATATCAAGCCGATTGGTCTGGGAGCGGGCCTGCGCTCGGCCGTCGAACAGCGGTTGGTTGGTCCCGGCGGCGCGGATGTGGAGGTCGGCCTCACCGTGATACTCGACGTAGCTGTCGATGCCCGGGCCATACCAGAAGGGGTCGTCCCAGCCCCAGAAGAAAGGCGAGCGGTGAAAGCCGAAACGCGAATAACGGAAACTTCCGTATCCAAAGCCGCCATAGCCGCCATAGCCGCCATAGTCCGCGATGCGCGTCTGGCCGTGATCCACCGAATAGCCGAGCTGCACGATCATGGTCGCGCCCTGGCCATTAGCGGCCGGCTGGTAGCCTCGCGCCTGCAGCTGCTGCGCGACGATGCCCGCATAGCGCTGGAACTCCAGGCCTCCGGGCGCTGCCATTCCCTCGCCGGGAAGGACGATGAACGTCTGACCCTCCGGCGCAGGCATCGCCTGATAACGAGTGACTTGGGTACGAAGGTTCTGCGCGCAGGCTGAAAGGCCAAGCGCCGCAATGCCGAGCAACCCGACGGCTGCAAAACGGGAAATACGCATGACTCACGTCCCTTCGAGTCGGAGGAATCGTATGCAAGTCGGAATGCTATAACATCAGCGGCCGTGAACCGTCGATGAAGCGTTATCTTACCGCGTCAGGCCGACCGCTTCGTAGGCCGCTGCGAGCGTCGGGGCGCCGAGCTCGGTCGCCCGGGCGGCGCCCTCGGCGAGGATCCGATCGAGCTCGGCCGGATCTTGGCGGAACTCGTCAAGCCGCGCACGAAGCGGCGCGAGCAGATCTACAAGCACGTCCGCGAGTGCCGGTTTGAAGGCGCCGAACCCCTGGCCGGAGAAACTCCGAAGCACCTCCTCAACGCTATCGCCGGTGACGGCCGCATAGATCCCGACCAGGTTGCGGGCCTCCGGCCGCCCCTCGAGCGCCTCCGGGTCATCGGGCAATGGTTCAGGATCGGTCTTCGCCTTGCGGATCTTCTGCGCAATCTCGTCGTCGCTGTCGGTGAGGTGGATCCGGCTCATTTCGGAAGGGTCGGTCTTCGACATTTTCGACGCGCCATCGCGCAGGCTCATGATCCGCGCCGCGGCGCCGCCAGGGATATAGGGCTCCGGCGGGACGAAGAGGTCGACGTCGAAATCGGTATTGAACTTGAGCGCGATGTCGCGCGTCAGCTCGACGTGTTGCTTCTGATCTTCACCGACTGGGACATGCGTCGCTTTGTAAAGGAGGATGTCCGCGGCCTGCAGCACTGGATAGTCGAACAATGCGACGGACGCTCCCTCGCGGTTCTTTCCGGCCTTGTCCTTCCACTGGGTCATCCGGTTCAGCCATCCCATCCGCGCGGTGCCGTTGAGGATCCAGCACAGCTCGGCATGCGCCGGAATGGCGCTCTGCCGAAAGATGATCGACTTTGCGGGGTCGATGCCGCTGGCGATCAGTGCCGCGGCCATTTCCCGGATGTTGGAGCGTAGCTCGTCAGGTTCGACGTCGACCGTCAGTGCATGGAGATCGGCAAGGAAGAACAAGCACTCGGCTTCGTCCTGCATCTTCACCCAGCGCAGGATGGCGCCGAGCAGATTGCCCAGGTGCAGCCCGCCGGTCGGCTGGATTCCGGAAACGACGCGCATCTTCTTAGGATCAGCCGGCATCGGTGTACGGCCTTCTGCGGCGGAAGAGGTTCCTCAGTTCCTCCTTGTCCGTTCCGCCAAGCAGCCACACGAGCGGGAAATAGACCGCCATTCCGCCGCCGACGAGGGCTGCGACGCCGACGATCCGGTGGCCGGCGGAACCGCTGAACCAGTTCGGCAAAAGCGTCCGGATAGCGTAAAGCGCGGCCGCCATGCCGACGCAGGCGATCAATTGACGGAAGACTCGGTTGGCCAGCCATTTCTCGATTCGGAAGTGACCGCGGCGATGCAGCACGACATAGAGCATGACGCAGTTGAGCCACGAACAGATGGCTATCGCCGAGGCCAGTCCGGCGATGCCGTACGTAGGTATAAGGAGGAAGTTGAGGACGACCGTCGCGACGAGAACGAGTGCCGCAATCTTCACCGGCGTCGCCGTATCCTGACGCGAATAGAAACCTGGCGTAAGCACTTTGACCAGGACGTAAGCCGGAAGACCGAGCGACACGATCGACAGGGTGAGCGCGGTTTGCCGGGCGTCTTCCGACGTGAAGCGTCCACCTTGGAACAGCGCGGAAATCAGCGGTAGCGCACTGACGGCGAGCGCCAACGCGGCGGGCAGGCAGAGCAGCATGGCAAGCTCGGCCGCTTGACCTTGAATGTGGGCGGCCTTTTCCGGTTCGCCCGCTCCAACATGCTTGCTGACCTGAGGGAGGATCGCGGTTCCAAGTGCGGCGCCGATTACGCCGAGGGGCAGCTGATTGAGGCGGTCCGCATAGTTGAAATAGCTCATCGCGCCGGTGCCGATGCGGGTGAGGAAGAAGGTGTCGATAAAGGCGCTGATCTGATAGACGCCCGCGCCAAGGGTCGCCGGGACGACCACCCGCACGAACTGCCGCACTCCGGGCGTCATTCGCGGCTTCTTTAGCTTCAGTACCACCCCCGCACGCTTGCAGGCAGCCAGCAACAGCACGAGCTGAAGCACTCCGCCAAACGTCACTGCAACCGCCAAGGCGACGGCAGTCGTCGTTCCGCCGACGGGAACAAAGATGAGGGCTCCGAGCATCGCGAGGTTGAGCAGGGCGGGGGCGAAAGCCGCTGCCGTGAAACGGGATAAGCTATTGAGAATACCGGAAAAAAGCGACACCAGGCTGATCAGCAACAGATAGGGGAAGGTGATGCGGGTCAGGAAGGTCGCAAGATCCAGCTTGACGCCGTCATAGCCCGAGATCGCGGCCACGAAGACCCGCATGATGATCAGAAACAGGACGGTGAACAGGATCAGCGTCGGAACGAAGACGCCGAGCACCTCTTCCGAGAATTTCTTCGCTTCCGCTTCGCCGTTCTCGCCCTGCAGGCGCTGCGAATAGAGCGGGACGAAACCCGCCGAAAAAGCGCCTTCGCCGAATAACCGCCGGAAGGTGTTGGGCAGGCGAAAGGCGACGAAGAAGGCGTCTGCCTGCCAGCTCGCCCCCATAACGCGCGACATCAGCATCTCGCGCGCGAATCCGGCGATCCTGCTGACGAGAGTCAGCCCGCCGATGGTGCCCGTCGCCTTGTGGAGGTTCATCCCTTACCCCGCCCCGCGAGGGATCATTCTTGGGGTGGGATTTCGGTCGGCGTTTCCTCGCCGGCCTCGGCGCCTTCCTGACCCTGCTGCGCCTGGAGTTGCGCCATGTACGCCGCAGTGAAATCGATCGGATCGAGAAGGAGCGGCGGGAAGCCGGTGTTGGTCACTGCATCGGCGATGATTTGGCGCGCGAAAGGAAAGAGCAGCCGCGGTGCCTCGATCAACAGGAAAGGCGCCAACGCTTCTTCCGGAATGCCCCGGACACCGAACAATCCCGCATAGCTCAAGTCGACGACGAAATGGACGCCGTTCTCCGAACGGGCAGTTGCCTCGATCTTCAGTCCGACCTCGTGCACATCGTCGGCAGCTTTGTTGGCGTTGAGCGCGAACTGAACGTCCAGGCTGGGTTGGACCTGCCATTGGAAGACCTGCGGAGCGCTCGGATTCTCGACCGACAAGTCCTTGATATATTGGGCGAGTACCGAAATCTGGGCCTCGGTGCCCGGTTCGCCAGAGCCGTTACCCTGGTTCGGCAAATCCTGGTCCGCCATTGATGCTGTCCTTGCTCAACCTGATGAATGTCGGGAGCCGCTAGATAGAGCGGCACGGTGCGGCCGAGCGCCTAGCAGTCGCACAATTGAGGCGCAATGCTGGCTTCGTGCGTTGGCGGTGTTGGAATCTTAAGGCCGCGCGCACTATGTTGCGCGAGAGAACTCAAGACTGGATTGAAGATTGACCGTCATTGTCATCCTGGCCCTGGTCGCGCTTTTCATCGGGCTTCGCCTCTATAGCGTGCTCGGCGAGCGGACTGGACACGAGCAGCAGCCGATCCTGAAGCCGGCCGATTCGGACGCGCTCGTCGAGACTCGGCCGGCGCCCCCGTCCGCTGTCCCGCCGACCACTCAGGATTCCGGCGACATGGCTTTCCTGCCGATGGCGGGTCCTGGTGTGCGCGCGATCCTCGCCGCCGACCCCACGTTTGACGTGGCGCGCTTTCTGGAGGGCGCGAAGGCCGCCTATCGCGTCGTTCTCGAGGCGTTTTGGAAGTCCGACCTGGCGACGCTACGTCCCCATGTCGACGACCATGTGTATGAGACTTTCTCCGGCGCGATGGAGCAGCGCCAGAAGGAAGGGCTGACGCTCGAGAACCGGCTGGTCAACATCGATCAGGCGGTCATTTCCGAAGCGACGATTGAGCGAAACGTGGCCGTCGTCACGGTGAGGTTCGAGGCGGACTTCGCTGCTGTCACCCGCAACGCGCAAGGCGAGGTCATCGCCGGTTCGCTCAGCGACGCCGTCCAGACTCGTGATCTTTGGACCTTCCGCCGTGATACGAACTCGCGCGATCCTAATTGGCTGCTGGTCGAAACCGACGAGGAAGAGTGAATATTGCCACTCGAGCCGTAGCGCTCGCTTCACTTGCTCTTCTCGCAGCCTGCGCAACCAAACCAACTCCCGTACCGGAAGCTCCAGCGACGCAGCCTCCGCCTGCACCGGTCCCGGCCCCAGTTCCTCCGCCCGTCGACTGCGCCGAACGCGAGGGCTGCCGGAGTTTCCCTGGAAGCGCCCAAGGTTCTTCCGGTCGACGAGGCGTATCGCGCTCTGCAGGCCTTCCGGGTCAGCTGCCCGGCCCTGGTGACGCGACGCGACCAGTCCGAACTGACGCGAGCCCGGCGACTGGATTGCGGTCTGCAACGAAGCCACCACGCTGAGCCCCGAATTTCGCGCCGGGATTCTTCTATTATCGCTTCGACTGGGCGCGGGTGGCGGACGGAAAGGCCTTCGCGACCGGCTATTACGAGCCGGAGATCGAGGGCTCGCGCGTACCGCTTCCCGGCTATGTCCCGATCTACCGCGTTCCTCCGGATCTGGTTCGCTGCACCAAGCCGGATGGAACGAGCGGGCGCGGGCGGATCGACGAGACGGGCGCGTGTGTGCTTTACTTCACGCGTTCGGAGATCGAGGACGGCGTGCTGACCGGCAAGGGGCTGGAGCTCGCCTGGGCGAAAGAACCCGTAGACCTCTTCTTTATGGAAATTCAGGGCTCCGGCCGAATCCGCATCGCTGACGGGAGTGTGATTCGCGTGGGCTATGCGGGACAGAACGGTCGCGATTATGTCGCCATCGGGCGCTTGCTCCGCGATCGAGGTATCCTGCCGCCCGGCGGCGCCAACATGCAGGCGATCAGGGACTGGATTCTCGCAAATCCGGACCAGGGGCGCGAATTGATGCGCGAGAATCCGTCCTACGTTTTCTTCAAGGAGCTGACCGGCCCGGGGCCGCTCGGTGCCTTGAACGTGGCGGTCACCCCGAGAGCGACGGTCGCTGCGGACCCGAACTTCGTCCCGCTCGGGGCACCGGTGTTCCTAAAAATGGATCGTCCGGAAGCGAACGGCGTCTGGGTCGCACAAGACACGGGCGGAGCAATCAAGGGATCCAACCGCTTCGACACCTTTTGGGGCGCCGGCCCTGAAGCCGTCGCGATCGCCGGCGGCATGTCGGCGTCGGGGGAGGCGCTCATCCTCGTCCCCAAGGGTACCGCTGCTCGTGCGCTCGCTCAGCCCTGAGGAGGCCGAGCTTTGGTCCAGGGTCACGGCGACCATCCGTCCTCTTTCCCGTGAAAGGGAATCATTCGCAGAACGGGGAGTGGAATCGCGGACATCGGTGGAGGGAGCCGGAAGGGCTGTTCAACGACCGCTCGACCGTCCCGCCTCGCGCGTCTCTGCCCCTTCCCGTTCTGGCGGGGATCTTGGCGGCCGCACCCTCGACGGCGGTTGGGACAAGCGCCTTCGCGACGGCTCGATCGAGCCGGATCGCGTGCTCGACCTGCACGGGATGAACCTCGATACTGCGTGGAGTGCAATCGACCGTGGACTTGAACGGGCGATCGCCGCGGGAGAGCGGGTCGTGCTCCTTATTACGGGGCACCATCGTCCCGGCGATCCTCCTGTAGAGCGCGGCCGGATCCGCGCGGCGGTTCACGACTGGCTTGCTGCGTCGCGACATGCATCGCGCATCGCGGCGGTCCGTGGAGCGCATCGGCGTCATGGCGGCGGAGGCAGCTTGTATCTCGTGTTAAGGCGGCGCTGACGCTTTATTAACCCCTCCCATTTAACGCGGGCGGATTAGATGGCGACTGCCGTCGGCCGAGGCGCACCAAAAGATGAAAGCTGGCACAGCCCAGAAGATCAGCAACGCGATCCTCTCGTGCTTGGCCGGCTTCGCCTCTTTCGTATTCTCCCTTGCAGGCCTCCTTTACCTCACCGAATTTAACGAGAAGATCCTCGCAGCGCTTGTTGCGGGCGCTTTCTGTTTGCTGGTGAGCTATATCGCCTCGGAACGACCCAATAGCGAAAGCTCCCGAGCGCTCGCCGCGCTTCGCGACCGCTTGTTGGCGGTGGAGGACGGCGATCTCATTTCTCCGGCACCCCCTGCCGTGCAGCAGATCATGCCCAAGCTAGCCGCTGCGGTGGACAGCCTGTTCGCCGAAGTGCGATCCTCGATCGAAAACGCTCATGCACTTGGCATGTACGACCCAGTCACCTCGCTTCCAAATCGGCTCCATTTCCGCTCGGAAGCCGACAAATTGCTGGGCGACGGACCGGCGACCGGCCAGTCCGCCATGTTGTTTGTCGACCTCGACCGTTTCAAGATGGTCAACGACAGTCTCGGCCACGCCCGGGGCGACCAGCTCCTGATTATGGTGGCGAACCGTCTCAGGGTCGTTGTGAACGCCGAGCTGCCCGGCAGCGCCCGCGCACGTCCGCTGCTAGCGCGGCTCGCCGGCGACGAATTCACCATGTTCTTCCCGCAGATCGCCTCCGTCGCGGAGATCGAGCGTGTCGCCCGGCGGGTCGTGCTCGCCATCTCCGAGCCCTTCGAGCTCTCCTCCCGCAGCGTCGACATCGGCGCCTCGGTGGGCGTTGCGATCTCACCGGATCATGGAACGAGCATCGAAGCGCTGATGCGCGCTGCCGACATCGCCATGTACCAGGCCAAGTCGATGGGCGGCGGCCAGCATTGCCTGTTCAACTCGGATCTTGCGGCGGATTATCAGCAGAAGACTGAAACGGAAAAAGCACTGACCGAGGCCGTCCAGCGGGGCGAGTTTTTGCTCGTTTTTCAACCCATGATGAGTCTCGTGAGCGGCGCGATCGCCGGCGCCGAGGCGCTGCTGCGCTGGAACCACCCCCGCGACGGTCTGCGCGCTCCCAATACTTTCATACCCGTGGCTGAGAAGACCGGAGTGATTTCCGATATTGGCGATTGGGTGATGCTGGAAATCGCGAGCCTCCTTGCCAGCTGGCGGTGCGATGGCTTCGAAGGTCGGCTGGCGTTCAATGTCAGCCCGCGCCAGGTGGATCGGCCCGACTTCTTCTCCAGGCTCCGCCAAATATTCGCCGACGCCGAAGTGCCGCTCTCCAGCATCGAGCTCGAATTCACCGAAAGCGCCGCGATGGAGGTGGGAGAGGCCGTCATCGAGGAAATCGCGACGTTGCGCGAAGACGGCGCGACGATCGTCATCGACGACTTCGGAACCGGCTATTCCAACTTGGCGCGGCTGCGCTCCATGCCGTTGGACCGGGTCAAGCTCGACCCGACCCTCATTTCAGACATTGAAGGGGATGAGAAAGCGCGGATCATCGTCCAGGCCGTCATTCATCTGATCAAAGGCGTAGGCTGCGAGGTCGTCGCCGAGGCCGTGGAAACGGTCGCGCAGGCGGACATCCTGCGTGCGATGGGCTGCGATCTGGTCCAGGGCTTCGTTTTCGCCCGGCCGATGGATGAAGATGAGTTCCTCGCCTGGATCCGCGGCGCGCGCGGTGGCGTGAAGTCGGTCGCCTAGGCGAACAGCTTCCGAACGATCCGCTCGTAAATTCGGGAAAGGGCGTGGATGTCCTCGACCGCTGCGCATTCGCCAACTTTATGCATCGTGGCATTGGGCAGTCCGAAATCGACCACCGGGCAGAGTTGGATCAGAAAGCGCCCATCCGACGTGCCGCCGCTGGTTGAGAGTTCGGGTTTGAACCCTGTTTCGCCTTCCACCGCTTCCACGACCACATCATAGAGCGGGCCGGGAGGAGTCAGGAAAGCTTCGCCCGAAATCCGCGCGGTCACCTTGGCGTCCGGCGCTTCACGCCTGGCGATTTCCTCGACCATTCGGACGAGGTCGGCGCCGCGCTGAAGATTGTTGAAGCGGATGTTGAGTTGGGCGGTCGCCGATCCGGGGATCACGTTGCTCGCCGTCGTCGGCGTCGAAATTGCCGTGAACTCCAGGTTCGACGGGGGAAAACATCGTTGCCGTCGTCGAGATGGAGCGCGTCTAGCGCACCGATGATTCGGGCGAGGGGCGCGACGGGATTGGTCGCTCGGTGCGGATAAGCGACATGTCCCTGAACGCCGGGCACTTCGATCCACATGTTGACCGAGCCGCGGCGTCCGATTTTCACGGTGTCGCCAAGCCGGTCGACCGAAGTCGGCTCGCCGATCAGGATCATGTCGGGTCGGATGTGCCGCTCGTTCAGCCAGTCGATGATGCGCGGCGTGCCATAGGTGGCATATCCCTCCTCATCGCCGGTGATCAGTAAGGAAAGTGTGCCACCGGTTTGCCCCACCCGTGACAAGGCCGCGACATAGGCGGCGATCGCGCTCTTCATGTCGTTGGCGCCACGCCCGATCAGCACTCCGTCCTGAATGTCGCCAGCGAAGGGATCGACCTTCCACCCGTCACCCGGTGGGACGACGTCGAGATGACCAGCGAAGCCGAAATGGGGTGAACCTTCTCCGCGAATAGCGACCATATTCTCGGTCGGCCCATCCGGCGGCTCGCCCATAATCCAGCGATGCACGGTGAAGCCCAGGGGCGTCAGTGCAGCTTCCAGGATATCGAAGACTTCGCCGCGAGCTGGAGTGACGCTTGGGCAACGGATGAGCTCCGCCGCGAGTGCGGCTGGATCGACCGGGGTTGGCATTGGCGCTGACTAGCAAGCGCTGGGCCGGAGACAAGCCACGGGCCCTTTTATCTACCGATCGCCAAGCCTTCGAAATGGGGCTTGCATTACCGCTACAAATGTAGCACGCTACAAATGTAGCACAGCCAGCCGGTTGCCGCTTGAGGAGTTCGTTGATGGTCGTGTTGAACGCGACCCGCAGGCTGATGCTTGCGGGAATGTGCTGTTGCTTTGCCGCGCCGGCAATGGGCCAGACCGCGGCGTCGGTTGCGCCAGTCGCCGCGACGAAGCGTGTTTACACTCCTGCCGATTTCGCCCGTTTCGCGCCGAAGACGGCTTACGACATGTTGGTCCAGGTGCCGAGCTTCACGATTCGCAGCGCCAGCACCGATCGTGGTCTCGGCCAGGCGTCGGAAAATGTGCTCATCAACGGCGAGCGCATCGCCAACAAGTCGGGTGGAGCGATCGATCAGCTGCAGCGCATCTCGGCTGCGAACGTCGAGCGGATCGAGATCGTGGACTCGGCCAGCCTCGGCATCGCCGGTCTGTCTGGCCAAGTGGCAAACGTCATCCTCAAATCGACCGCGAGCTCATCGGGCCAGTTCGAATATAATCCGATCTTTCGAGCGCATTACGCCAAGCCGGACTTCTTCTCCGGGTCGATCAGCTATTCAGGTAGGACCGGGCCGGTCGACTACACGATATCGGCGAAGAACGACCCAGGCCGCGGCGCCTATGGCGGGCCGATCTGGATCTATGACCCGACCGGAGGGCTCATCGAAACTCGGAAGGAGATCTACCATTCGGAGCTGGACAAGGCGAACCTCCAACTGAAGCTGGGACTCGACGGGCCCGGTTCCTCGGTTGCAAACCTCACGCTCGGTTACACGCCCTACTGGAATCCCGAGCACATCCGCGACCGCCGGACGTTCGCGACGGGTGAGGAACGTAGCCGCACCACCTTGACCAAGCTCGACGGCTATAATGCCGACATCAACGCAGACTACGAGTTCGCGCTCGGACCCGGACGGCTCAAGCTTATCGGGGTTCGCCACTGGGAACACGAACCGTTGGTAACGACCCAGATTCTCCACTTCGACAGCAGCGGCGCGGACGATCAAGGCACGCGGTTCAGCCGCGACACGCATCTTGGCGAGACGATCGGCCGAGGAGAATATCATTGGAAGTCGGGCAAGAACGACTGGCAGGTCTCGCTCGAGCGGGCCTTCAACTCGCTCGATCAGAAGGGCGGCCTCTTCTCGCTCAATCCCGACGGCCAGTTCGTCGAGGTGCCTTTTCCCGAGGGCAGCGGGAAGGTCACCGAAGTGCGCTACGAAGCGGTCGCGACGCTCAGCCGGCCACTCACGTCCAACGTCGATCTGCAGGTTGCGGCAGGGGCGGAAATTTCCCGGCTCGACCGGGTCGATGACGACCAGCCGGCGCGCAAATTCTTCCGGCCGAAGGGCAGCGTCACGCTCGGATGGCACCCGTCGCCGGCTTGGGACATTAGCCTCAAGCTGCGCCGGCGCGTCGGGCAGATTAGCTTCTACGATTTCCTCGCCCAGCCCAAGCTTGCCGACGATCGCGAGAATGCCGGCAATCCCAACCTCGTCCCGCCGCAAAGCTGGGAAATTGAAACCGGAGTTTGCGCATGACCTTGGGAGTTGGGGCAAGACCCGGCTCCGGACCTGGTATTACCGCGTCGAGGATATCGTCGACGTGATCCCCATCGGCGAGAATGAGCAGGGAATCGGAAATCTTCCGCGGGCCAGCCGCTACGGCCTGGAGAGCGTGAGCACGTTCAACTTCGATCCGATTGGCTGGAAGGGTGCGAAGCTCGACCTAACCATCGGCCGCGAGTGGACCTCCGTTCGCGACCCTCTGACCGGCGAAAAGCGCCCGATCAGTGGCGTGCAGGATAGTTGGTTCAGTGCCCAGGTCCGCCACGACATCCCGGGAACGCCTTTCGCCTGGAGCGCTTACGCCCAGTACCAACATTACGAGAAGAACTTCTATCTGACGGAAATCTACCGCAGCCTGGACCTGCCGTGGATTTCCGGATTCTATGTCGAACATAAGAATGTGTTGGGGATGAAATTACGGGTGTCGGTCGACAATATCCTGAACGGCCGGCACCTCTTCTACCGAACGGTCTATCAAGGATATCGCGACCGAACACCGATCGCGTTCTACCAAAGGCAGAACCAGCTGATCGGTCCTCTCTTCAGCATCTCGCTGAAAGGCAGCTTCTAGAACGCAGCGCGACTTTGCTATGGCTGGAGCATGGCAAAGATCGACCTTGAGCAAATCCAGCCTACCAATCGCACCGGCTATCCGCCGCCGTTCAACGAACCTGTCGCCGAACGCTGGCAGCGTCCGATCGGCGATGTTGCCGGGCTGACCGAACTCGGCGCGAGGCATGTCGTCCTGAATCCAGGCGCCTGGTCGAGCCAGCGTCACTGGCATGACGGGGAGGACGAATTGCTCGTCATGTTGTCGGGTCATGCCGTGCTGATCGAGGACGACGGCGAAACCGAGCTCAAAGTGGGCGACATCGTTGCTTGGCCCAAGGGAGTGCGCAACGGGCATCACCTCATCAATCGCGGCAGCGAGCCCTGCAGCTTCATCTGCGTCAGCGCGGGCACCAATAGCGGCGGCGGCTATTCCGACATCGACATGATGTTCACTGCCGACAATCGCTACGTCCACAAAGACGGGTCAGCATATTGAGGGTCCTCCTGTCGCCGGAGCACCCTAGGCCGCTCGGTCGACCTCGTACTGCTCGATCACCCAAGGCTCGTCCTGCGCCTTGTCGATCCATTCGGCGACGTGCGGCTGGGAGAGCACAACCTTCATGTAGACGGCGGCAAATGATGGAACCGGCACCCCATAAGTGATGAAGCGGGTCACCACCGGAGCATACATCATGTCGGCCGCACACCAGTTGCCGAAGAGGAAATCGCCCGTTCCTCCGAAGCGGGCGCGAGCCTGGGCCCAGAGCTGCAGGATCCGATCGATTTCCTCCGTCACTGCGTCGCTGAGCTCCATGGGCGGGAAGCTCTTGCGTACGTTCATCGGCAGGTCGCGCCGTAAGTTGGAGAAGCCAGAGTGCATTTCCGCGGCCATTGACCGGGCCATTCCACGCGCTGCCTCTTCCTCGGGCCAGTAAAGGTTGCGGCCGACCCGGTCGGCGAGGAATTCGATGATCGCGAGACTGTCCCAAACCACGCAATCATCGTCCCACAGGATCGGCACCTTGCCGAGCGATGGGGCGAACTCATCGCCTTCGCGGCGCTTCTCCCATTCCGCGTCGAACATCGGGACCACGAGTTCGTCGAACTTCTCTCCTGACTGCTTGCAGGCAAGCCAGCCACGCATCGACCAACTCGAATAAGCGCGGTTGCCAATGATCAGCTTGAGCATCTCGTCTCCCGTCACCCCGGACTTGATCCGAGGTCTGCTTTCCATTGCCGCCTCCCGAAGAAAAGGCGGATCCCCGGGTCAGGCCCGGGATGACGTATTCCCTACACCAGCGCAGCCGCCAGGATTGCCGTTCGCAATTCGGCGATCCCGCTACCGGTTTCGCTCGACGTCGTGAAGATGGTGGGGTGCGCAGCCGGGTGCATTCGTGCCTCCTCGGTGATCTTCCCAACCGTCTCCGCTAGGGCAGTCGGCTTCACCTTGTCGGCCTTCGTCAGCACGAGGTGATAGCTGACGGCAGCATCGTCGAGCATCTTCATCACTTCGTGGTCCACGTCCTTGAGCCCGTGCCGGGAATCGATAAGCACTAGCGCGCGTTTCAGCACCGCGCGGCCGCGAAGATAATCGTTCACCAGGCGCCGCCAACGCTTCACAAGGTCTTTCGGGGCTTCCGCGAAGCCGTAACCCGGCATGTCGACGAGTTGCATCCGGAGCGGCTCGCCGACGTCGAAGAAATTGAGCTCCTGCGTCCGCCCCGGCGTGTTCGACGTCCGCGCCAGGCTCTTGCGGTAAGTGAGCGCGTTCAGGAGCGAGCTCTTGCCGACGTTAGAGCGGCCCGCAAATGCGATTTCCGGTACGTCCGCGTCGGGTAGAAATTTGAGCTCGGGCGCGGACTTCAGGAACTCGACCGGGCCGGCGAACAGCTTATGCGCCCGCTCGGCGAGTTCCGCGTCCTGATCCTCCGTCACGTGTGGACCGGATGTGTGTCGGACAGGTGGAGCCCGAAGCGCCGGTACAGCCACCATTGCTGGGCGATGGTCAGCACGTTGTTGGTCATCCAATAGAGCTGCAGTCCAGCGGCGAACGGCGCCATGACGAAGACGAGCACCCACGGCATGATCGCGAAGACCTGGGCCTGGACCGGATCCATCGGCTGCGGGTTCAGCTTCATCGACAGCCACTGCGTCGCGCCCACGAATATCGGCAGCACGCCGATCGCGAGAAAGGCCGGCGGAGTGAAATGGAGAAGTCCGAAGAGGGTGACGGGCGTCAACGGGTCCGGCGCCGACAAATCCTTGATCCATAGAATGAACGGCTGATGGCGCATTTCGACTGATACGAGCAGGACCTTGTAGAGCGCGTAGAAGATCGGGATCTGGATGACGATCGGAAGGCAACCGGCGGCCGGGTTGACCTTCTCCTCCTGGTACAGCTTCAGGATCTCTTGTTGCTGGCGCTGCTTGTCCTCCTTGAAGCGTTCCTGGATGGCTTTCATCTTCGGCTGAAGCTTGCGCATCGCGGCCATCGATTGGAACTGCTTCTGGGCGATCGGGAACATGATCAGCCGGACGATCAGCGTCAGGCAGATGATCGCGAAGCCGAAGTTGCCGATCACTCGGAAGAGGAACATGAGCAGATCGAAGATCGGCCGCATGAACCATTCAAACCAGCCCCAGTCGATCGACTTGGACAGTTTGGGTATGCCGGCCTCTTCATAGCGATCGAGCCAGGCCTTTTCCTTAGCGCCGGCAAACAGCCGCGTTTGCGTGGCGAGCGTCTGGCCGGGAGCGACCACGGCCTGTGCCAAGGCGTAGTCGGCCTGATAGCCCCCGCCGCTCGGTGACCGGCGGAAGTCCGCGGCCATTGCCGCATTTCCGGGAGCGAGTGCAGTCAGCCAATATTTGTCGGTGAAGCCGAGCCAGCCGCTGACGTCATTGAAAGCCTGACTGCCGTCTTGGTCGAGAGTCTTGTAATCGATTGCATAGTCGGCCTTGCCGCCAAAGACGCTGATGGGCCCGATGTGGTTGGTCCAGCTGTCCGGATCGTGCGACTTGTCAGCTCGGCTGACGAGGCCAATCGGACGGACGATGACAGGCTTGCCCGACGCGTTGATCACACGCTGATCGACGGTGAAAAGATAGCCGTCATCGATTGAGATCCGCAGCTGATAGCGCGCTCCATCCGGCGTTTGCGTGCTGAGCGTTACCGGCTGGCCGGGCCGTCAGCAGCTGCCTGTCGGCGGTCCACATCGTATCGAGCGTGGGGGCGGGAACGCCCTGACCGGTCCAGCCAAATTCGGCGATGTAAGCGCCCGGCGTGCCGAGCGGCGAAAGGAGCCGGACCGGTGGAGAGTTCCTGGCGATTGTCTCCCGCTGACGGACGAGCGTCAGATCGTCGATCTGCGCGCCCTTGAGGTTGATCGAACCCTGCAGCGAGGGCGTTTGGATGCGCACGCGGGGAGTCGATGCGAGGACTTCGGCGCGATTCCGCAGGGCCTTCGTCGAGGTCGGGGCGGGTTGCGCCTGCGGCTGCGGCAGGGGCTGCTGCCTGCCGTTCTCGATCTTCGTGCTCGGCGGGTTGGCCGTCGGGAAGAATTTATTGGCGGCCCAGCTCCAGCCGAGCAGGACGAGCGCGCTAAGCACCACGGCGAGGATCAGATTCTTGCTATCGTTCACGTCTTGGTCCTCATGGCACCGGGTCGTAGCCCTGGCCTCCCCAGGGGTGGCAGCGGCAGATTCGTTTCAGGGCCATCCAGCTGCCCCGCGCGGCCCCATAGCGTTGGATGGCCGTGATCGCATAGGCCGAGCAGCTCGGCTGATAGCGGCAGCTTGGCGGCAGGATTTGGGATGGGCCCAGCTGCCAGCCGCGCGCGACCCAGATAAGCAGCCGAGCCATCATTGGCGAAGTCTGTCGAGAGCGCCTTCGAGTTCCGAGCGCAGCTGGCGAAAGTCGCGTTCGATGCCCTTGGAGCGGCCGATCATCACATGGTCGGAACCGGCAAAGCCTTTGACCGGCATCAATTCGCGAGCAAGGGCCCGGAACCGGCGCTTCATCCGATTGCGCACAACCGCTCCGCCGATTTTCTTCGTGACGGTGAAGCCGACGCGCATGTCGGGGTCGGAATCCTTGCGGTCGCGGACGAGCAGGATGAAACCGGGTGTGGACGCGCGCTTGCCCGAGTTGGCGGCGAGGAAGTCGGCCCGCCTCGTGAGCGTGATTAGGCGCTGAGTTTCTTGCGGCCGCGCGCGCGGCGGGCGTTCAGCACCTTGCGTCCGCCCGGCGTCGCCATGCGGGACCGGAACCCGTGCCTGCGCTTGCGGACGAGATTGCTCGGCTGGAAGGTGCGCTTCATCGCTCATGCCTCAAATTCGAAAAGAAAAAGGGCCACCCAAGAGGCGGCCGCTGTCGTGCGGGCCGATAGTGGAGGGCCCTGGCAAAGTCAATTGCCGGCGCCCGTTTCGCGAAGCTCACCCGACTGTTCCTTTTCGGCCTTGCGGAGGGCCTCACGGCGCTTCGCGCTCGGCCGGCGTAGAGCCCAATCGGTCCAGCGCCCGGCCTTGGGTTGCCAGCGCTTGAACTTCACATAGTGGCGACGGGCCCACATGCTGGTCTTGAGCACCAGGGCAAGGCCAATGCCGGCAACGATGATGCCCCCCGGTCCCGGCAACGCGCCGACGAGCGGAGACACGATAAGCAGGATAACGCCCACCGCCAGAATCGAATATTCGACGACGGGGCTGTCCATGAAAACCCGCCACTGCTTACGCGTGATCATGAACCAAGATGTGGTCAAGTCGCGGCCTTCGCGCAACCCGCTTGCAAGCGCGCGTCCCAAACGGCTACCGTCGCGGCCGCCGAGCTAGGGGGGTGTCTGCGCGTTGCATGTTTGGGTGACGGGGTCTGAATGGCCGCGACCGTCGCCACTGTCGCTTACCTTGGCCTGGAGGCTCGCGCGGTCGAGGTTCAGGTCCAGCTGACCTCGGGCCTGCCCAGGTTCACGATCGTGGGCCTGCCGGACAAGGCCGTCGCCGAGAGCCGTGAGCGGGTGCGCGCGGCGCTTTCGGCGATCGGGCTGGCGCTCCCGCCCAAGGTCATCACGGTCAACCTCTCCCCTGCGGACTTGCCCAAGGAAGGCTCGCACTACGATCTTCCGATTGCGCTCTGCCTGCTCGCGGCCATCGGAGCGACCGACGCGGAAATGCTGTCGCACTATGTCGCGGTTGGGGAGCTATGCCTCGATGGCCGGATCACCGCTTCGCCCGGAGTGCTGCTCGCTGCCATTCACGCATCCTCGTTCGACAAGGGGCTTATCTGCCCGGCCGCTCAAGGGAGTGAGGCATCATGGGCCGGCGGGATCGACGTTATCGCAGCGCCGGACCTTCTGGCGCTGCTCGCGCATCTCAAGGGAACGGCGCTGGTGCCGGCTCCCCCCAGCGCCGAAGCAGAACCTCCGGGCGGCGGGCCAGATTTGGCGCAAGTGAAGGGACAGGAGGTCGCGAAGCGGGCGCTTGAGATCGCCGCGGCAGGCGGGCACAACCTGCTGCTAAGCGGCCCGCCTGGCGCCGGGAAATCGCTCTTGGCGGCGTGCCTGCCGGGAATTCTTCCCCCGCTTCAGCCGTCGGAAGCGCTGGAAGTTTCGATGGTCGCTTCGGTCGCGGGCGAACTGAACGGCGGCAAGATCCGACGTCGCCGGCCCTTTCGGGCTCCACATCATAGCGCCTCGATGCCGGCTCTGGTCGGCGGTGGCCTGCGCGTCCGCCCCGGCGAGATCAGCCTCGCACACCTCGGGGTCCTTTTTCTCGACGAGCTTCCGGAATTCCAGCGCCCAGTTCTCGACTCTCTTCGGCAGCCGCTGGAAACCGGAAGCGTCAGCGTCGCCCGAGCGAACACGCACGTGACCTTTCCGGCGCGCGTGCAGCTGGTTGCCGCGATGAATCCCTGTCGCTGCGGCTACCTCGGAGATCCGGCACTCGCCTGCAGCCGCGCTCCGCGTTGTGCGACCGACTACCAGGCAAGGGTTTCGGGGCCGCTCCTCGATCGCATCGACTTGCATGTGGATGTGCCGGGGGTTTCAGCCGCGGACTTGACCTTGCCGCCCGCGGCAGAGGGAAGCGCGGAAGTGGCGCAGCGGGTAGCCGCGGCGCGCGAAGTGCAATCACGGCGCTACAACGGAAATGGAGTGCGGACGAATGCCGAGGCCGACGGAGGGTTGCTCGATCAGGTCGCGACTCCCGACGAGCCTGGACGCAAGCTCCTCGCCGACGCAGCCGCGGCGATGCGCCTCTCGGCGCGCGGTTTCCATCGTGTGCTGAGGGTCGCGCGGACGATCGCCGATCTTGCAGGAGTGGATCAGGTTGGACGAATCCATGTTGCCGAGGCGCTCAGCTACCGCCGGCAGGCACCACGGAATTAACGAATTGCCGGTTAGCGTCGAGCGGAAAGGACGAGAGGAGGAGTTGAGTGCAGAATTTGAGTCCAGTTGAATGGGCGCTTCGCCCGGTGAAGAAATATGCGGTTTTCTCGGGCCGCGCCGCTAGGGCCGAGTTCTGGTGGTACAGGATCCTTGCCGGCGTGGCCGGATTCGGGACTGGGGTTGCCGACGCAATGGTCGGTGATCCCATCGTCGGCGATTATGGGCCAACCACGCTGATGCTGATGCTGGCGCTTATCGTTCCAAACCTGGCAGTGACCGTTCGGCGGCTCCACGACATCGGCCGGAGCGGCTTATGGGCCGTGCTGAGCATCGTAAATTACGCGTTCGTTGTGGTGAGTTCTCGGGGGCTTTCGTCGAATCCTTCGCCTCGACGATCAATGCCGTCGTGCTTGGAATTCTCCTCATCGGCTTTCTCATTGCGGGTATTGTCATGTTCGTCTTCATGGTGACGCCCGGAAGTGAGGGCACCAATGACTACGGACCCGATCCCTACAGCCCCGATGCTCTCGAGGAAGTCTTCGCCTGACCGACGGCCCGGCCCGCAGTGTGCTTCGCCCTGCACGCCGGGGCATGGCGGCTCTGCCGCTTGACTTCAACGATAAGTTACTGGCCCTATTCGAAGTAGCGGAGCCAGGGTGCTCCTGCATGGGGCAGGCGGATGCCGTCGATGGGCAAGGCGTTGCAAAATGTACATCTGTTCGTTCTCGCCCATCCGGACGATGAGATCGCTTTTGCGCCGCTCCTGAGCCGCTTGGTCGCAGAGAAAAAGGCGGTCCGGCTGATCTATTTGACGGATGGTGCAGCCGCCGGTCCGTACGCTTCCGTTCGAGCGGCGGAGAGTCGCGCCGCGATCGGGTTTCTGGGCATCGCTCCAAACTGCGCGTTCTTTCCCGGAGAGGATGGCAGGTTGCCGGATGGTCGGCTGTATCTTCACCTTGATCGGGCCCTTGACGCTCTCGAGGATTGGAGCCGGCCCTGGGGCTCCATCTCTGGAATCTACAGCTTCGCTTGGGAGGGTGGTCATCCCGACCACGATGCTGCGCTGATGGTTGCGGCCGCATTCGCAGCGCGGCGTAACCTCGTTGATCACATTTGGCAGGCGGGCTTCTATCGCGCGTCCGATCGTTTCCCGCCCCCGCTGTTCACCTTCCGCTCGATCTTGCCGCAGAACGGAGAGACGACGGCGTTCGTCCTAAGTGCGCGCGAGCGACGTCTACCGCTCGCACTGCTGCGCTTCTATCCGTCGCAATGGCGGACCTTCGTGGGATTGTGGCCGCTCATCCTTTGGAGTTCGTTCGCCAAGCCGAATTTCGAGCTTCAACGATTGAATCCAAACCGGTTGTTCGAACGCCCGTCGCCCAGACAGTTGCTGTACGAATTTCGCAACGGACTGGCATTCGAAGAATTTGCGGCGGCAGTCGCGCCTTTCCTCAACACGCATCTGAAGGATGGCGATCGGGCTCCGACCGAACTGAAGCGGATAGGCAAAGCATGAGGGTCGCCGCGATCATCCCTTGCTATCGCGTGCGGAACGAGGCGGCACAGGTCGTGGCCGGGGCGCTGGAGCAAGTCGACCATGTGTTCGTCGTCGACGATTGCTGCCCGGAACATACCGGCGAGTTGATCGAGGCCAGTTTCAGCGCCGACCGCGTCACCGTGCTGTGTCACAAAAAGAACAGGGGAGTGGGGGGCGCAACCATCACCGGCTACAAAGCCGCGCTAAGTGCTGGCTACGATGTACTCGTGAAAGTCGATGGCGACGGGCAGATGGACCTGGATTATCTTCCCGCGCTGATCCGGCCCGTCGTTTCCGGCGATGCCGATTACTCCAAGGGCACGCGCTTCTACGGCAAGCGCTATCTGGAGCGCATGCCCATGGTGAGGCTGCTCGGCAATTCGATGTTGTCGATGCTGAACAAAATCTCGTCCGGCTATTGGAACCTCATGGATCCGACCAACGGCTATACCGCGCTCAGCCGTACTGCTGCTCTGGACGTTGAGTGGTGGAAGGTTGCGAGAGGCTATTTCTTCGAATCGGATTTGTTGTTCCGGCTGAACATTTCGCGCGCGGTGGTGCAAGATGTGCCTATCCCTGCCAGGTACGGTCAAGAGAACAGCAGCCTTAGCGTCTACCGCGCAATTCCGAGATTCCTGTTTGGGCACCTCAGAAATTTCGTGAAGCGATACTTCTATAACTACCTCCTCAGGGATTTCAGCGTCGGCACCGTCCATTCGATCCTGGGGGGCGGTCTGCTCTTATTCGGGGTCGTCTTTGGCATTTTTGCCTGGATTGAGAGCCATCTGTCCGGCCAGAATGCATCGGTCGGAACGGTGATGCTGGCGACACTGCCGATCATCCTGGGCGTTCAGTTGCTCCTGGCGGCGCTCACCTTCGACATAGCGAACGTGCCAACAAAGCCGCTCCAGCGGATCCTTCCTTCCGAGCGCAAGCCATTCGTCAGTTCGCTCCGGAAGACAAAACGCCGGCTCAAGGAGTTGGCGTGAGAGGTCGAAGCCAGCATCGGATGAGCGGCGGCAGATTGGCGGTTTTCACCGCCCTCATTTCTCATTTGGCGAGATTCGCCTTCGAGAGATTGCCGATCGACCTTCGCTCGCCTAGCTAAGCGGCGCCGCGGGGCCCCTGTGGCGGAATGGTAGACGCGCTCGACTCAAAATCGAGTTCCTTCACCGGAGTGTCCGTTCGAGTCGGACCAGGGGCACCACTCTCGCCTTGGCTTGTCGGCTCCCCGCCATTAGGCGGTGACCATGCTTGAGGTACGGCCGCTAGAGTTGGATGGCGTTCTTGAAATCCGGCCGCGGCGTTTTGGCGACGACCGCGGCTTTTTCTCCGAAGTCTGGCGCGAAGACCGGTTGGCTGAGGCCGGAATTCGTGCGCGTTTCGTTCAGGACAATCATTCTTATTCGAAAGCCCGAGGAGTCCTTCGCGGACTTCACTACCAGCTTCCGCCTGCGGAGCAGGACAAGCTCGTGCGGGTCGCCCGTGGGTCGGTATTCGATGTTGCGGTCGACATTCGCCCCGGTTCAATGACGTTTGGCCGCTGGGCCGGCGTGGTTCTTTCCGCGAAAGAGTGGAATCAACTCTTCATTCCAGCGGGTTTCGCCCACGGCTTCGTAACCCTCGAGGAGGAAACCGAGGTTCTTTACAAGGCGAGCGCCTTTTATGCGCCGGAGCTTGAGCGGGCAGTGCGGTTCGACGATCCGACCATCGGCATCGACTGGCCTATCGACATGGAACAGCTCATCCTTTCCGAAAAGGATCGCGCGGCGCCTCTCCTAAGGCAAATCCTGCCGGAATGAGGGTACTTGTCACCGGAACGAGGGGACAGATCGCGCGGAGCCTTGTGGAGCGCGGCGCTGCGCATCCGCAAATCGAGCTCATCGCGCTCGGTCGGCCTCAGTTGGACCTCGAGATCGCTGGGAGCGGGGCGCAGGCGATTGCGGACGTCCGTCCCGACGTGGTGATCAACGCTGCCGCATATACTGCTGTCGATCAGTCGGAAGTCGAGTTTGACCGCGCGAATCGGATCAATGCCGAGGGTGCCGGAGAGGTCGCCGCAGCGGCCGAGGCGATCGGCGCTCGCGTGATCCAGATTTCCACCGACTATGTGTTCGATGGCCGCGCGGATCAGCCGTACACGGAAGATCAGAAGCCGAATCCGTTGGGAGCCTATGGACGCACGAAGCTGGCTGGCGAAGAAGCCGTGCGTTCGGCCAATCCCGACCACGTGATCGTTCGGACGGCATGGGTCTACAGCCCGTTCGGACGCAATTTTGTGAAAACGATGATCCGGGCGGCTGAAACCCGCGATGTGTTGAACGTCGTCGACGACCAGCAAGGAAGCCCGAGCTCTGCTCTTGATCTTGCCGAAGGTCTTTTCCGAATTCTCGAAACCTGGAACGCAAGGAGAGCGGACGGGCTTGGGGAGACGTACCATCTGGCGGGGACCGGATCGACGACATGGTACGGATTCGCCCGGGCGATCATGGCGGAGTGCCGCAAACACGGCCTGCCGGCCGCCGACGTGCGACCGATCGCGACCGCCGATTGGCCGACCCCGGCAACGCGCCCCGCGAATTCAATCATGTCCTCGGCGAAGTTTGCGCGTGACTTTGGTTTGACGCTTCCGCCCTGGGAGGAGTCGCTTTCCGTGGTCGTCGCCCGCCTGGCTACGGAGGCCTGATTGCGGCTGATGCGAAACCTTGCGCAACCTCGGCAACTCTGGTCCTAGGCCGCCATGGCTCGCGTCTATTCCTCCCGCAAACGGATCATGGTCACCGGAGGTGCTGGGTTCCTCGGATCGCACCTGATCGAGTCACTCATCAATTCGGGGCACGAAGTGCTGTGCGTCGATAACCTCTTCACCGGCACGAAGGACAATCTGGCGGGGGTAGCATCTCATCCGCATTTCGAATTCATGCGGCACGACATCACTTGGCCGCTCTATGTCGAGGTGGACGAAATCTACAATCTCGCCTGCCCGGCATCGCCAATTCATTATCAGCACGATCCCGTTCAAACGACCAAGACGTCGGTTCACGGGGCAATCAATATGCTCGGGCTCGCGAAGCGGGTGGGCGCTCGGATTTTGCAGGCTTCCACCAGCGAGGTCTACGGCGACCCCACCATTCATCCGCAGACGGAAGAATATTGGGGCAACGTCAACCCAATCGGCATGCGCAGCTGCTATGACGAGGGCAAACGTTGCGCCGAGACCCTGTTCTTCGATTACCACCGGCAAAACGGTGTCGAGATCAAGGTGTGCCGCATCTTCAATACTTACGGGCCGCGGATGCATCCTGCCGACGGACGCGTCGTTTCCAACTTCATCGTCCAGGCTCTAAGGGGCGAACCGATCACGATCTTTGGAGATGGCTCCCAAACTCGTAGCTTTTGCTATGTCGACGATTTGATCGACGGTCTCATCGCGATGATGGAAAGCCCGGCTGACGTCACCGGACCGATCAACCTTGGCAATCCACGCGAATTCACGATCCGGGAGCTGGCGGAGCAGGTTATAGGACTCACTGGCTCTTCCTCATCCATTGTGGAGATGAAGTTGCCGCCGGATGATCCCAGGCAGCGTCAGCCGGACATCGCCAAGGCGCGTTCGCAGCTGGGGTGGGAACCGAAAATCCCGTTGGACGAAGGGTTGGCGCGAACCGTCGAATATTTTTCTCATCTGCCAACGCGCTTTTAAGGTCGTTCAAAAAAATCTCGAACCGAATAGTGTCTTCGCTGCTAACTGCTGACAAAGCTTGGACTTGTGCCCGGTCATCGCGTTAAGAAAACGTTATGTGTGGTATTGCGGGATTGATTGCGGCGGCCAAAGTCGAAGAGGATCTGCTGCGGCGGATGACGGACCGGCTTGCTCACCGCGGCCCCGATGACCAGGGACTATGGCTCGACCCGGACTCAGGCATCGGACTCGGCCACCGCCGCCTGTCGATCGTCGACCTGTCGCCGGCAGGCCATGAGCCCATGCATTCGGCTTCCGGCCGCTTCGTCGTTACCTTCAATGGCGAGATCTACAATCATCGGGACCTTCGCTCGAGGCTAGACAGCGCTCGGGCAACTCCGCCCGGCGGTTGGCGTGGGCATTCCGACATCGAAACTCTACTCCAGGCGATTGATGTTTGGGGTCTCGAACGCGCGCTTGGCGAAGCCGTCGGGATGTTCGCCTTCGCCCTTTGGGACCGGCGGCAGCGCACGCTCTGCCTCGTGCGCGACCGGTTCGGCGAAAAGCCGCTATATTACGGCTGGGTGCAGCGGGATTTCGTTTTCGGATCGGAGCTGAAAGCGCTCCGAACGCATCCGGGCTTCGACAATGAAATCGATCGCAAGGCGCTGCGACTGTTCACCGCGCAAACCTACATCCACGCACCGCTGTCCATCTATCGGCGCATCTTCAAGCTCCCGCCGGGATGCATTCTGACTGTCGCGAGTGAAGCCGCCGGGTTGCCTCTCGACGATCCGCCGGCGGAAGGTTCGTCCGGCGGGGTCAGCCTCAATCGCTATTGGTGCTATCGCGACGTCGTTCGACGGGGGCTTGCCGACCCAATCGGCGAAGAGGCCGCGGCGCTTGAAGAGCTCGATCATGTCCTCGATCGCGCCGTCAGCGATCAGTCCGTAGCGGATGTTCCGGTCGGCGTGTTCCTATCGGGTGGAATCGACAGCTCGACGATCGCGGCGCTTTATCAGCGCAGGTCCACCCAGCCAGTCAGGACCTTCTCGATCGGATTCGAGAACCAGACATATAATGAAGCGCCTTTCGCCCGACGCGTTGCAGAACAGCTCGGAACCGTCCATCACGAGCAAATTCTCACGGAGCGGGACGCGCTCGAGACGATTCCCTTGCTCCCGTCAATGTATGACGAGCCGTTCGCCGACAGTTCGCAAATCCCGACTTATCTTGTGAGCCGCATGGCTCGCTCGGACGTCACGGTCGCTTTGACCGGCGACGGGGGGGACGAACTCTTCGGCGGTTATTATCGCCACTTCTACGCGCCTCGGCTTTGGCAGCAAATCAACCGTGTGCCGACCCGCATCCGCGCGATCGGCACTCCGCTCAGCCGATTGCCGACCGGTCTGTGGAGCAGGGCAGGCGGCCTCCTTCCGGGCCATGGCCGGTCAAACGTCGGCGCCAAAATTCAGAAGAGCTTGCGGATCTCGGCGGCGGCCCGCCGGTTCGACGATGTTTATGCAAGCTTTCTTGATGAGTGGAGCTTGGAAGCCTCCCCCGTGATCGACTCGCCGGGGCCTGGTTCGGCCTGGGACCTCGAGGTCGCCGAGGATGCCGGCGACGAGATCCGCATGATGTATTGCGATGCAGTGTCCTACTTGCCCGGGGATATATTATGCAAAGTCGACCGTGCAGCCATGGCCGTCAGCCTGGAAACCCGTGTGCCATTTCTCGACCACCGTGTCGCCGAGTTGGCTGCCCGAATTCCGATCGACTTCAAGATCGCCAACGGTGAGGGCAAGCAAATTGTCCGCAAGCTATTGTATCGCGAGGCGCCGAAGGAGCTTTTCGACCGGCCCAAGTCCGGATTCGGCATTCCCATTGGAGATTGGCTTCGCGGGCCGCTGCGCGAATGGACCGAAGAGCTCCTCGATGAGCGTCGCCTCGCTCGGGAAGGCTGGTTCGACCCTGGCGTCGTACGTCGGCGCTGGCGCGAGCACCTCACCGGCCGCCGCGACTTTACCGCTGCGATCTGGGCGATCCTGATGTTTCAAAGCTGGCTCGAGGAACAAGACGCGCCCACCTCCCACATGGCCATTGCCGCTGCTTCCAGCTCGGTTCGTGAGTGGGATGATTCAGCCACTGAAGGCGCGGCGGATGCCGCTGCGTCGTGAGGTGTCGTTGCAGCAATGCATCATTCGTTGTTAAATTTTTTGCATGAACATGGTGCAAAGCAACATTGTTCTACACTATGGGTTTCGCGCGAGTTGACTAGGAGATACGTAATGCGTGGTTCGCGGCTAATGCCGTTTGTTGGTATGCTGGCGGCTTCTTCCCTCTTCATGAGCTCGACCGGCGCGGTCGCGGCTGCCTCGACCAGCGCGATTCCCGCGATCAATCCGTGGGCCGCTCTGACTGCCATGAGCGGCGGCGCGCCTGCCGCAACGCTCTGTGGAAGTGCCGCAACGGTGGCAGCGGCCACGCAGGCGCCATCCGGAGGATGTGTGTTGCCGCAAGTCGATCTGCCCGCCGCACCGGCGGCATCCGGTTCGCCTCCGCCTACTCCAGTTCCGGTTCCTCCGGTTGAAGTCGGCGGCGCGGGTTTCGGCATCGATCCGCTGATCCTAGGCCTCGGTGCTTTGGCGGCCGGCGCGCTGATCTACTTTCTCGTCATCAAAAAGAATCATCACAATGACGAAAGTCCTGCGTGACCGGAACGGAATGGTCTCGATGTCGAATAGAAAGGAAGAGGCGTGATGAAGGGTCGGTTTGCCGCGGGGGCCGCGCTTGGCCTCATGAGTTTGGTGGCGCTACCCGGCACCGCTTTCGCCCAGGACGGTTCTGAGGTCATCGGTCAGCCGCTGCAGGTTACCACCAACGGTGTCACCAATACGGTCTATCTCGACCCGGGCGGAACGGCGCGCATTCTGACCCCGGCCGGGAAGACGGTGCCTGGCAACTGGAGCATCGCCAACGGGCAGCTTTGCCTGAGCGCGGCCGGCGCGCAGGAGTGCTGGTCTTACGGGGCGCCATTCCAGCCGGGGCAGCCGTTGACGCTCACGAGCTCATGCAGCCAATCATCGACCTGGCTTGCCCAGGCGACCAACACGCCGGCTCCGCCGCCGGGGCAGGGAGGAGAGCGGGGAAAATAACCCCAGCTTGAATTCTGCTGCGGCCGCTACGCGCGGCCGTAATTATCCTCGAAGCGGACAATATCGTCCTCTCCGAGATAGGTGCCGCATTGCACCTCGATTAGCTGGAGCGGGACCTTTCCCGGATTTGCCAGCCGATGCTTTTCCCCAGCTGGGATGTAGGTCGATTCATTCTCATTGAGCAGGAACTCTCGTTCCCCCACGGTTACTTTGGCTGTGCCGGCAACCACGACCCAATGTTCTGAGCGGTGGAAATGCATTTGGAGCGACAGAGTCTCTCCTGGCGCCACATGGATATGCTTGATCTGAAACCGCGGGCCAGCATCCAAGGTCTCGTAGGACCCCCAGGGACGCTCTACTTTCGCGGGGTCGTCGACATATCCGGTTTTGTCCTGCTGTAGCCGCTCGACGATCTGCCGCACTTCGTTTGCCCGGTTCAAGGGGGCAACGAAAATGGCGTCGCGGGCTGCGACGACGACCATGTCCTTTAGTCCCACCGCGGCCAACAGGGCGCCGCCTTCGGAGCGGAGGACCGAGCCGTGCGTATCGACCATGATGACCTCCCCTGAGGTCACATTTCCGGCATCATCCTTGGCATTGATGCGCCAGACGGCGTCCCAGGAACCGACGTCGGACCAGTCCATCTCAACCGGGGTGACGAAGGCACGATCCGTCTTTTGCATGATGCCGTGGTCGATGGAGATATTTTCCGATTGGATGAAAAGGTCGTGGTCAGGGCGGACGAAGCTTCCATCGACCTGCGCTTGAGCCATGGACTTGGAGATCGCCTCGAGACTCGAGGGAAGATGTCGTCCCATTTCTTCGAGTAACGTGGACGCTTTCATCAGGAAGATCCCGGCGTTCCAGACGCACCGACCGCTGCTGAGCAAGGCTTCAGCAACTTCGACGGACGGCTTCTCGACGAAGCGGGCGACCGGCACAGCCGCGGCGCTGCCGCCTTCCTCCTTCATCTCGATGTAGCCATATTGCGTATTGGGGCCAGTCGGCTTGATGCCAAAGGTCACGATCCCGCCGTCCGCGGCGAACGGCAACGCCTTTTCGACCGCGGACAGAAAAGCCTGATCGTCACCGATCATGTGGTCCGACGGAACGACCAAAAGAACATCATCGCGCCCTTGCGCTTGCACCCACTCCGCAGCGAGCGCGGTTGCCGCCGCGGTATTCCGGCCTGCGGGTTCCAGGAGAATGGCGTCGGGGAAGACTCCTACTTCCTCGAGCTGGCGCTTGACGAAGAAGCGATGGCCTTCTCCGGCCACGACGATAGGATCCGCGAAGGTGCCCGTGGATATGCGGCTTCCGGTTAGCTGCAGCAGGGACTTACGATCGACGATCGAGAGGAGCTGCTTTGGGAAACTTTGCCGCGAAATCGGCCACAATCGGGTGCCAGCACCGCCGGACAAAATGACTGGACGAATGATGTCTCTTCTCCTGTCGATCCGGCGTGTTGGCCACTGTCTTCTCGCAATGTCTTCATGATATTTCAGTCGTTTGGAGGGCGCAACTTGCACCGCGGATCACGTTTAGTCTGTTGCAATGCGGCACAGGGCCCACTTGAGACTACAACTTATCCACAGCTGGCTTTGAGCGCCTGACTTATCCACAACTTTACCGTTCGCGCCGGTGACAACGCTTACAGTTGTTCGCATAACTAATTGTTAAGAGTTGCGGGCGGATGACTCAGGCATGACGCATTACGCTGCCACTTGCGCTCACGAGGATCCGCTTTCGGCGGCTCGGGGCATTTTGGTCGGTAGCATTCTGAGCTTCATGATCTGGGCAATGATCCTGACGGCGACCGGGCAGCTCGGTTAAGCTCAACCAATTGAAAATTAACAGAAGCGGGCACTTTCTGCCCCGCGATACTGCTCCACTTTAAACTTTCGGTAACCATCGGAGCGCCGCTGCGATTCAACGTAAATACTTATTAACCCTATGGCGCAATGCTCCTGCCCCGGAGACAAAGTAACTCAGTTCGGGGGAGGGAAGGGTGATTCTCCAGCGAGAGAAGCGCCAATTTTGTCATTCAATTAGCTTGCGGTGCGTCGGGTCCCTGTTCGGAAGCCCAACACCGCCGCTGCATCTTCTGCGCGCGTCATTGACCTGTGCCCTGCTTGGGCTCGCCGCGATCTCCTCGCCAGCCTATTCACAAGTTCTCGAAATCGCGCCGGATGGAACGGTATTCCGCCGAGACGGCGCTGGCGCAGCCACCTGGGAAGTCGCTGATCCGTCGGCGGCAACTCCGGTTGAAGAAGCTAACGTCCCTGATCTGCCCGGCGAAGCAATCACGACCATCGGAAATGCCAAGGTCCCGGCCCGCTACAGCGCAATGGTCGAGCAGGCGGCGGGCCTCGCCGGTGTCAGTCCTGCGTTACTGTCGGCGCTGGTGTGGAAGGAAAGCCGTTGGAACCCGGCGGCTCTCTCTCCGAAAGGCGCAATCGGCCTTACGCAGCTGATGCCCGGCACCGCGCGCGAGCTTGGCGTCAACCCCAGCGATCCGTTCCAGAATTTGGTCGGCGGCGCGCGCTATTTCCGCCAGGTCTTGGAGTCGTTTGATTACGACGTCGAGAAAGCGCTGGCTGCGTACAATGCGGGCCCCGACCGCGTACGAAAGGCGAACGGCGTGCCCCGGATCGCTGAAACGCAGCTGTACGTCACATCCGTCATCAACCGGACCTCATCGATCCAATCTCGAGGTGAACAATGAGAACAAAGAACTTTTTGGCCGCCGGCGCGGCGCTCGTTTCGGCTGCTCCGGCCGCGGCCGCCGCGGATCCGCAAGGGTCGGGGCCGATCGTCAACGCTCTGATGTGGCTCCAGGGAACCTTGCTCGGCAACGTCGCGACCGCGGTTGCGGTGATCGCCGTCGCCATGGTTGGTTTCATGATGCTGACTGGCCGGATGAACTGGCGCTTCGGAGCGACCGTCATCATCGGCTGCTTCATCTTGTTCGGCGCTGGCGCAATCGTAAGCGGCATTCAAAGTGCCGCGGTCGCAGGTTGATCGATGGCGCTAGCTAGAGCTCCCGTGTTTCGTGCCCTTACGCGCCCGCAGATGTTTGCGGGCGTGACCTATTCCTATTTCATCATCAACGCCGCAGTCACGACGGAAGCTTTTCTCATTACGCACAGCTTCCTCGCACTGCCTGTCGCCGTAGCCGTTCACGTCGTCGGCTATTTCGCCTGCCTTCGCGAGCCTCGCATTTTCGACCTGTGGATCACCCGCGTGAGCCGCTGCCCTCGGGTCAAGAATTGGAGCCGCTGGGGTTGCAATAGCTACGCGCCATGACGGGGGACCAAGACGAATGACCAAATGGTTAGGACCTGCGGCTTGGGGCAAGCGCGAAGCGCGTGCCGGAGACCGTCTTCCCTACGCGCGTCACCTGGATTCGGCGACGATCCAGCTGCGCGACGGGTCGCTCATGCGCTCGATCCGTATCGCCGGGTTTCCGTTCGAGACGGAAGAGGACGATGTACTCAACCACCTGGCCGCTGTGCGCGAAGTGGTGCTCCGGAGCGCGATCAACTCGAAGATCGTTCTCTATCATCACATCATTCGGCGTCGCGTGCAGGTCCATCTGGGGTCGTACGAGTGGGAGCCGCTCGCCGGTCACATCGATCATTCCTGGAACGCTAAGCTCGCGCAGCAGCGGCTGTTCCTCAATGAGCAGTATCTAACGATCGTCGTCAGGCCGCCGCGCGGCAAGGCAGGTCTTCCTGAGCGTCTGGGCAAATGGCGGTCCGCAGGTTCGCGCGCCGTCAGCAGCGCCGAATGGCTTGCGCTGGATTCTGCCACGGCCGCGCTGACCGCCGCGCTGCAGCCCTATGGCGTCCAGCTGCTGGAGGTTTACGAGACCCCACACGGAAACTGTTCCGCGCCGCTCGAGCTTCTGTCCGCGATCTACAATGGCGAGCATCGCCCGATGCTGCTGCCGCGCGAGGAGCAGGATCTCGGCCAGCACATTCCCTACACCCGCGTGAGCTTCGGCCTCGATGCAATCGAAGTGCAGGGAGCAGGGCACCGAGCGTTCGAATCCGTTCTCAGCATCAAGGAATATCCGGACTCCACTCGGCCCGGCCTCCTCGACGGATTGCTGCGAGCTCCACACGAGCTCGTCATCACCGAGAGCTTTGCTCCAATCGAGCGGCAGACGGCGCGCGAGCGTATCGACCTGTCGCTACGGCGCCTGAAGAGCGCTGACGAAGGAGCGGCGACCGAGAGGGCCGAAATGTTGGCCGCGCGCGATGCCGTCGGCGCCGGTCAGCTGAGTTTCGGTGATCATCATTTGAGCGTGCTCGTGCGCGAGCTCCTCGCTCGAAACGATCGAGGAGGCGACGGCATCAGTCGCTGCGGCACTTGCCGACATGGGTGCGGTCGCTGTCCGAGAGGACGTCAATCTGGAGCCCGCCTTCTGGGGCCAATTCCCGGGTAACGAACACTATGTCGTACGGCGGGCGCTAGTCTCCAGCGCCAATGCCGCGGGCCTCATTTCCCTGCACGGCTTCCATATGGGGCGCGCCAGGAACAATCATTGGGGCGACGCCATCTCGGTTCTCGAGACGACCGGCGGCACACCTTATTTTTTCAACTTCCACGAGGGCGACCTCGGAAACTTCACGATCATCGGCCCCTCGGGCTCGGGCAAGACCGTCGTTCTCAACTTCCTCGCCGCCCAGGCGCAGAAGTTCGAGCCGAGGACCATCCTGTTCGACAAGGATCGGGGGTCGGAGATCTTCTTGCGGGGCCTCGGCGGACGCTATGAAAAGCTGAGCCGCGGCACAGCGACCGGCTTCAATCCGCTGCTTCTCCCCGACACGCCCGTCAATCGGGCCTTCCTGCGCGACTGGCTCGGCTGCCTGCTCGAACCAGAAGGGCCGGATGAGGAAATGACCGTCGCCAACGCGGTCGACGAACTCTTCTCCCACAATCCGGAACTGAGGCGGCTGAGGTTCCTCCGCGATCTCCTGGCCGGCGGCCGCCGGCCGCGTGCCGGAGATCTTCCGTCGCGCCTCAATCCGTGGATTTTGGGCGGCGAGCATTCCTGGCTGTTCGATAACAGTGAGGATCGGCTCGATTTCGACACGCACGCGCTTGGGTTCGACATCACCGAGCTGCTCGAGGACCGACGGGTCCGGACCGCCGTGCTCATGTATCTGTTCCACCGCATCGAAGACCGGCTCGACGGCCGCCCGACGATGATCCTCATCGACGAGGCGTGGAAAGCGCTGGACGATCCGATGTTCTCGAACCGGATCCGCAATTGGATGAAGACGCTGCGTAAGCGGAACGCGATTGTCGGGTTCGCCACGCAATCGGCCGCCGATGCGCTCGACAGCTCCATCGCTACGGCCATCGTCGAACAGACCGCGACGGCAATCTTCATGCCCAACAACAAGGCGCGGGAAGAGGATTATTGCAAAGGCTTCGGCCTCAGCGGGCAGGAGTTGGAGTTCATCCGCAGCCTCCCGGTGCATAGCCGTTGCTTCTTGGTCCGCCAGTCCAACCGCTCCGTCGTGGTGAAGCTGGATCTTAGCAGCGCGCCGGACCTATTGACGGTGCTCTCGGGACGGGAATCCACCGTCCGTCGGCTGGATTCGATCGCGCGCTTCTGTCGGCGACGATCCCGCGCACTGGTATCCACTGCTCACCCACACGCCTTGGCCGGGTGATGCGGAGGCCGGCCAGGTCTGGCTTCAGGCGGCGGCGGAATGAGCGCCTGTCCAGCCTTTGGAGCGGCAGGCCCGGCGAGCATCGCCGACGCGTTGTCGAAGGTGGACTGCCTGACGGCGGAAGCCACGCAATGTCGTTCAACCGCCTATTCGGCCCGGGCGGCAGTTCTCACGCCGCGTTGACGATCCTTCTGACGCTCTACGTTGCCTTCTTCGCCATGAACCTTCTTACCGGCCGGTCGGCGCTGCGCCTTTCGCTGATGACACCGAAAATGATGACCATGGGCCTCGTCCTCACGTTCGTGACGTCGTGGATTGCCTATCAATCGGTGGTGTGGAACCTCGCTGTCGGCGCACCCGACCAAGTGGCGAGCTTACTTCTCGGAAGCAGTGGCTCGGCGACGCATTTGTTCGCCGACCGACTGGATGCCCTGTTCACCGCGGTCACGAACGCTGCGAACTCCGCTGGCGGGCGAGCCTGAAGCGGCGGCGCGAAGCTTGCCTCGCCGTCGAACATGCTGTGGATCTCGGCGCTGATGTTGCTGCTGGGCACCGTAGGCGTGCTGGTGGTGTGTCGGATCGCGCTTGCGGCCTTGCTGATGCTTGGCCCGGTATTCATCGTGCTGGCCTTGTTTCAGGGCACTCGCGGTCTGTTCGAAGGCTGGCTCAAGAGCGTCGTCGCCTTCGCGATGGTTCCGCTGCTGACCGTCGTGATGGGCAGCGGGGCCGTGATCACGATCATGCCGATGGTGCAGGGGCTCGCCACCAGCGGAGGCGAGATCTCCCTTCGCACGTCAGTCGGCATCCTCGTCGCATCCATGGTCTATTTCGCGCTCATGTTCCTGGTTATCGAACTGGCCCGGTCGCTGACCAGCGGCTGGAAACTGGGCAAGTCGGCGGAGAGGGCAGGGGGCGGAGAGTCCACGGCCCATTCTCGAGCCGACGCTCTTGCCATTGAAAAGACGCTGGCAGCCGCGCCGGCCGTCGACAGCTTCGGCGCCGACCGCGTGCGCTCGACGATCGCGAGCCTCAGCGCCGCGTCTCACTCGAGCCGCGTGCCGGCAATGTCCGCGGCGGGTTCGGGATCGAGCGACGTGGCCACACTTCAGCGTGCGACCTCGAGCGAGGCCAGCACCGGTCGTCACAGCCTTTATTTCAGCCATCGCACCCAAGCGAAGACATTCAATTTTTCCCGAGAGATCATTCGATGAACTACAAATTCGCCCTCGCCGCCGCACTGTTGCTGAGCTCGGCGAACGTTTTCGCGGCCGACAATCGCATTCAGACGGTCAAATATGACCCCGACCAGGTCGTGAAAGTCGTGGGCCGTCCGGGAGTCCAGTCGACGATTGAATTCGGCGAGGGCGAACGCATCGAAAATGTCGCTGTTGGCAACTCCGAAGCATGGCAGATCACTCCGAACCGGCGCGCCAGCGCGCTGTTTCTGAAGCCGCTCGCCCGTGCGACCGCGACCAACATGACGGTCATCACCGACCAGCGCGTCTACATGTTCGACCTCACGGCGCGCAGCAGCGCCGGCGCTCCGGTCTATGCGCTTAGGTTCCAATATCCGGACGCAAGACCGAAAGTCATGGCAGCATCGAAGGAGGCGGAGGTCGCCTCCGACGAGACAGCGTCGCTCACACCCGCCCAGCTGTTCTTCGGTTGGCAGAAGAAGGGCCATAAGCGGCTCCTCCCGGCGCGCGTGTTCGACGACGGATCGTCGCTCTACCTTTCGTGGGACGGAGACACGCCGCTGCCGGCGATCCTCACCATGTCCAGCGACGGTAGGGAAGGGCCGATCAATTATCGTACCGCAGGCGAGTATATCGTCATCGATCCCGTGCCCGGAGCCATCCTGCTGCGCCAGGGCAAAATGGAAGCGCAAGTGTGGCGCTCGGCGCCGCTGGCGCGGCCGGCTCCAACTCCGGTTCGTCCCGCCCCGCCGACCATGGCAAGAGTCCCCGCGGCTCCGCAGCGGCAGAACATCATAGCCAGTGCGCCGGCCACTCAGCCCCGCCCAGCGGTTCTTCAGCCGGCGGCCGCGGTGGTCGGTGCTGCCGTGCCACAGTCGTCCACTACGGCGGCGAATGCCGCCGCTCAGCTGCGCACGCCCGACGTCAGGGCGCTCCTCACAGATCAGCTATCGGAAACCGTCAATGGCAAATGATCCAACAGCAACCCGCCTCGATGGGGCGGAGACCGTCTGGGGCGCGCTGACCCCGGTGTCGAATGTGCCGACCGTGACTGGGACCGATCCCCGGGTCGAGCTCAACGAGCAGGCGCTGGTCCTCGCCAGCCGAACGTCTTTCCGGTCGTGGCTCAGCAGAAGCGTCGCCGCGACAACCTTGGTGTTGCGGGGGGAGCCGCCATTGCGCTGGTCCTCGGCTGCGCGACCTTCATCTCGCTGAGCTCGGGTCGAACTCCGAACAATGCGCCGACCTCCGCCCAGCCGGCGGGACAGCCGATGGCCCCGCCCGTTACGCAGATGCCGGTGCCGCCCGCTCCGGCCGTGGCGGAGCAGGCGATGCCCATGCCGATGTCCAATGTCGGACCAATGCCTGCGCCCGAGCACTGACGTTTCGACTCCGGCACGGGCCCGCACCGGTTCTCGTGTTCGACGGCGGCGCGCCACCGGTCGCGGCCGCCGCTGTCCACCGCGCGCGGCCGGCGAGACGCCCGGCCATGCTCGGCGGCGGAACGAATTTCGCCATGAACGAGGGGACAGACACGGCGGCGGCGAAATCGACTCGCATGGCGGATCCGACGAATACCGTGGTGCAGGGCACCCTCATTCCAGCGGTGCTCGAAACTGCGATCAATAGCGATCGTGCCTGGATATGCGCGCGCCGTCGTCAGCCAGGACGTGCGGTCGTTCGATGGACGGCGAGTTCTCATTCCGCGTTCCTCGCGACTGATTGGGGAATATAAGACCGGACTCACGCAGGGTCAGAAGCGCGCTTACTTGCTGTGGACGCGACTGGTTCGGCCCGATGGCGTGTCGATTGCATTGTCGTCACCTGCGGTCGACTTTTCGGGCCAGGCGGGGGTCGACCGGCACGGTCAATACCCACTTCTTCCAGCGGTTCGGTACAGCTCTGCTGCTCTCGGTCCTTGGCGGTGCGGGCTCGCTCGTCAGCGGTGGCGGCTCGACCGTAGTCGTGGCCGGCGGCCAGAATGCGGCCTCGGCCGCCGCCCAGGCCGATCTGCAGCGTCCGCCCACCATTCGCGTTCGCCCAGGCGAACCAGTCCGGGTGTTCACGGCGCGCGACCTCATCTTCACGCCCGCCGGCGCTGGCAAGGGCTAAAAGATGACCTTGCAACTCGTCGCCGAAGAAGCGGGTGATCCGTTCCTTGAGGCGTATCTCGAGCACTTCCGCGAGTGGCTGGACGATCCCGAAGTCACCGAGCTGCTGGTCAATCGTCCGGGCGAGATCTGGATCGAACGGCCGTCAGGCATGGAGCGTCACGACGCTCCGGCGATCGACGACAGGCTTCTGCAACGGCTTGCCGAGCAAGTGGCTAGAATCACCAATCAGGGCATCAATCGCGAGCGGCCGCTGCTGGCCGCGATGCTTGCCGAACGGTGCCCGAGTCCAATTCGTGGCGCCTTCGGCAACGCGGGCTCATTGGGCGGTCGCGATCCGTCGCCACCGACTGGTCGAAGTTCCGCTCGACGCATATTCGCTGGGGGCGATGCATCAGGAGCTGGCTCGGCCGAGCTGTGAGTACCGGAAGACGATCCCATCGGCTTTCTTCGCGAGGCTGTCCGGGACCGGCAGACGATCCTGATCAGCGGCGGCACATCCACCGGTAAGACGACATTCCTGAACGCGTTCTTGCGCGAGGTTCCCGTGCACGAGCGCGTGATCGTCGTTGAGGACACGGCAGAGGTGCAGCTGCATGGTCCCAACGACCTCGGCCTGATCGCCGTAAAAGGTGAGCTCGGAGAAGCGATGATCGACACCGACGATCTTCTCCAGGCCGCCTTGCGCTTGCGGCCAGACCGAATCCTGCTGGGCGAGCTGCGCGGCAAGGAAGCCGTCAGCTTCCTCCGCGCAGTGAATACCGGTCATCCGGGATCCTTCAGCACGATCCACGCCAATTCGCCCGCCGGAGCCCTGGAGCAGCTGGCGCTCATGGTGATGCAGTCGGGCTTGGCCTCTCGAGGTCAGATACTATCGCTTATGCAAAGTCCGTAATCGACATAGTCGTCCAGCTGGGTCGTTCTGGACAACAGTCGTCAAATCGTCGCGATCGAACAAGTATCTTCGAATAATGAAAGCGATCATTGACGATTTACTGTAATATCTTCAGGGAGTAATTGAGTGAGCGTATTTGTTGCAATGCTCGGGGGGGCTTGCCATGTCTGGCATTCAGGCTGCGCTGGTTGTAGGCGCGGCAGTGGTGGGCGTTGGATACGCGACGACCAGTACTACTTCGAGCTGTCGAAGATCGCCGCCAATCGGCGACAGTAGTGCGACGACGATGTCTACGAGCACCGCTCGCCACTGTACCACTACCACGCCCCCACAGCGGCGATCCCCGCCGGCTATACGGTGCGCGCCGCTCGCGATTTCGGAGTCAGGTGCGACGGCGTGAAGGATGACACGGTCGCCCTTCAGATCGCACTCAATGCACTGAAGAGCTATCAGGCGCTGCAGCTTCCGTCCGGCACCTGCAATATCGTCCAAGCAACTGATGCTCTAGGAACAAGAACGCTGTGCTCGTGGGCGGCAGCCGGCAAGGATGCAGCACGATCATGCAAGCGATGGATCCGCTGCATAGCTCATTGATCGTCTTCGGCGCACTCGAACGTCACGGTCTGCCGGGCTTTCAGGTTTATTCGCCGAACACCGGGGCAAACCAGCGCACGAGCGATCCCAATTCCAAGGGGTTTTTCGTCGCGAGATCGAACTATGTGACGTTAGACGGAGTGAAGGCCCGCAATGTGGCGGGCGCAGGCGTTCTGTTCAATTCGACGACTCAATTCCAGTATCCTGAACAGCGAAGTGGACAGCAGTCATGCCGACGCATTCCACCTCACGGGCGGCTTCGCAGAATATCCTGATGCAATTCAACGACGCCACCGAGCCGGCGACGACTGCTTTGCCTCCATCGGCTACGTGGTTCAGGCCCAAAACGGAACATCCGCATCTTCGACAATCAATGCTATGATAACCTCGGTCGTTATGGTCACGGCCCGGGCGGTTCCGCTGTCGGCATCGAAGGCACGGTCGGGGCTCAGATCTATCGCAATAAGGGCGTGCTGACGGGCGTCGCGGGCTTGAGGGTGGCGAGCCAGACGAACTGGAACAGCGCCGCGAGCTCTGACATCGATTTCCGCGACAATGTGCTCATCAACGCCCGGCAGAACCAGAAGATCGGCCACCCCGCAGTACTCGTCTTCACCACCAAGGATAGCATCAGCAACGTCACTTTTTCGAATACAACCGTGACCGCCCCACTGACGTGGGCGGGCGTACAAGTCCTTAATTATGTCCCGAACAACGCCAAAATCGCCGTCGCCATCAACGGCATGCCGATCACGAGTGACGGCAGGGTGACCAATTGCGTCGGTAAGAGCCCAAGCGGAGTGGCTTTGTCCAAGTCCGGCGTCACGCTCAACTCAAGTCCTTGCGGCTAGGAGCAAGCCCCTTCGGCGGGTGGGTCGATTCGGGGCTGACCGAGCATCCCTGACGAAACCTGAATCGCGCGGCCGCCGCCCAGCGCCCGCGGTCCGACCTCAGTCAAGTGGGCGAGCTCAAAGTCGGTGAGTAGCGGGTCGAGCGGGACCCTTCAGCGCCTTTGATACTAATTCATCCGCCGCGATCCGGGAGCCGCACGGGCTCGGTTCCCGGCCTCGCGGACTAACGCCAGTTCTGACGGCACATCAGTGATCGATGTGGCGGTGAATTCGCTCGGTTAAAATCATCGGATTTCCGCAGTCAGGCACGTCCGATCCAATAACAGCGAAGAGGCGTTGACAATTTCGTAATAGTCTCGGGAGTAATTGAGAGATGTAATTTTGCAAAGCTCGGGGGGGCTTTCAATGCCAGGAATTAAAAGCGCAATGCTCTTGAGCGTTGCAGTCGCGGGCGTTGGCTACGTGACGACAAGTACTTCGTCGACCGTTACGACACAGGCGTCGAAGAAGAGGCCTGCGCCCACGCCGACACCCACACCGACACCTACACCGACACCGACACCTACACCGACTCCGACTCCGACTCCAACTCCGACACCGACACCGATCACGTCGATCCCGGCGGGTTATACCGTCCGGGCGGCCCGAGATTTCGGCATCATGTGCGATGGAGTGAAGGACGACACAACCGCACTTCAGAACGCGCTGAATGCACTCAAAAGCTATCAAGCACTTCAGCTTCCCGCTGGGACTTGTCTGACATCCAAACAACTGACGTTCTATTACAAGAGCAATGTCGCGGTAGTTGGAGAGGGCAAAGACAGCACGATCTTGCAAGCGAAAGATCCGCTGCACAGCTCCTTCATCGTCTATAACGGAGCGAACGTCCTAATCAGCGGCTTCCAGATTTACGCGCCGACCAGTACGACGCGGACGAGCGACCCGAACTCGAAGGGTTTCTTCGTCAGCAAGTCGAGCGGCGTCATCCTTGATGGCGTCAAAGCGCGAATGGTATCCGGTGCGGGCCTGCTCCTGTATCATGTGAGCAACGCGAAGGTACTTAATAGCGAAGTCGTCTCCAGCCGGGCCGACGCATTCCATGTCACGGGCGGGTCCCAAAACGTCCTGATGCAGTTCAACAGTGCGCAGGGCGCCGGTGACGATTGCTTTGCTTCCATTGGCTATGCCGACGGCAGCAACCAGAATGTTCAATTCATGGACAACGTTTGCGCCGGCAATCACGGCTCGGCAGTATCCTTTGAGGGAACGATCGGAGGCGCCGCCTACAGAAACCGTGGTACTCAAACGGCTGCGGCCGGTATTCGCATTGCGAGTCAAAACAATTGGAAGACGGGCGGCGTTTCCAACATCGACTTGCGAGACAATGTCCTCATGAACGTGAAAACCGGCTACGTGGATCATGGCGCCGTCATGATATTCACCAACTACGCGAGCATTCAGAACATAAAATTTGCCAACACGACAATCCAAGAGCCTAATACCTGGGTCGGCGCGCGGCTCCTGAACTATGTTCCCACGACTGCTGTCATTTCCGGAGTGTCCTTCGCGAATACGGCGAACAAGACCAGTGGTATGGAAAAGAAATGTTTCGCGGTGAGCAGCGGGGTCTCCACTCTGCAGTTGTCGAACAACACGTTCAACTCGGGTCCCTGTAATACCCCTTAGTTGCCAACTGTTGGATAGGCGCGGCTATCTCGATGGTCGCGTCGACTTCTTCCCTTCGTTTCCACGCAGACGTTTCGAGAGCGCGCGGAACAAATGTTCCCTCGCGGATCGATGGGTAAAAAACTGCCGTGCTACGGAAAGATAACGACCCCTCGTCCAGTCATCGTACAGTTGAGAGAGGGGTGCCAATCGACGAAGTCGATCGGCGCGCGCAGAGATCGCATGCAGATGATCTTCGTTGAGTTGGTGTCGGTACTTGAATGCAAGTTCGTCAAGCAAATTGCTCACGAGCACGTCAGCTGGAACGGTTGCCGAGATCGTTGAACGGCGTCCCGAAATCTGCCCCAAGCTCGTCGTGTAGAGATAGAAGCCCTCGTCCGTTGTCTTGGTTCGGGCACCATTGATCAGAACCTCCAGATAGAAAAGGAGATCTTCGCTGACCCTGGTGTCGGGATATTGCACTCCCGTCGCCTGCACGAAGCCACGTCGGACCAGAGGTTTCAGATACCCGAAGTTGAATGTGCTTCCCGGCGCTTGGTCGGCAGCCATAGCCGGAACAGTCATCGAGCGCGGTAAGGAGGGAAAGAGCAGACCCGACCGTTTTGCGGCCGCCTGGTCGTAGCCGATAATATTGTCGAAAACGATGTCCACCTTGGCGGTGCACAATGGCAACAAGGCGGACAATCGATCCGCCGTCCAGGCGTCATCGGCGTCGATCAGGCCGATCCATTCGCCCCTTGCCTGCGCGAGAGCCTTGTTTCGCGCCGCGCCAGGGCCCCCATTTCGCTTAGAAACGATCAGATTGACCCGCCTGTCCGACGCGTAGCGCTGCTGCACGAGCGAAACGGTGTCATCATGGGAGCAATCGTCAACGACGATGAGCTCGAACTCGTGGCTGCCTTCCTGATTGAGGACGCTGTCGATGGCACGGAATACGAACGAGGCCGAATTATGAGTGGGCAGAATTACCGAAACCGCCGGGGAGGCGCGATTATAACGAGGACCTTCAGGCACTGGGCACTACCTTCTCCTGAAAACAAGGCCTTGGCGAGGCGGTCGTCGGGAAGCGAATGGATTCACGCCGATCGCTCTGCCTTACTCGCAGATCAGGTCCAAACGCTCCCGGACAGCCAAGAAGTGTCTCAAAACTGCGCAGCAGTCGCCAGGCCGGATTTGACGAAATCATTGTGTTTGGGGGAGTATTTATGGGAGGAGTGGGAACGGCGAAGCAAAAATTCAGCGTTAAAATCCGGGAAATTGGTCTGATGCTCTCAACGATCCGAACGCTAGTCGGGTTTGTTCCTGCCTCATTCATCTCCGGGGGGCGGGCGAGTGCGCTCGCCCTCAAGGCCCTCGATCCGCTCTTCGCTCGTGTGCCTCGCGCTCGGATACCCGCCAAAATGGGCAACATCGATTTGAACATGCGCCACGATCCCCAGCGGCTCATGGGCTATTGCTATTACAACCTCAGGAGACATTACACGCGAAGCGCGCTGGGGCGATATATTCGGGAGCTTGAGCCCGGAAGGACGTTCGTCGACGTGGGAGCCAATCTGGGCTTCTATTCCCTCATTGCATGCGAAGCTGGCCTGCAGACGATTTGCTTCGAACCCGAACCTCAATACGCCGCGTATCTGCTAAGAAACCATGAGGTCTTTGGTAAGGTTTTCCCCGTCGCTCTTTCCGACGAGGGAGGAAATCTCCCACTCTATTACTTTCCAGGCAACCCTGGCGCCACCTCGCTTGTGCCGAGGAAGTGGTGCAAGCGCTCGAGGGAGACAGTTTCAGTGAAGACTTTCTCGGAGCTCGCTCTGAACGGTGAGTTGGGTGACCCCTCGCAGATCGTACTGATCAAGATCGATGTCGAAGGTGCGGAGGTGGCCGCGGTGCGCGGCATGAGGGAATTTCTCGCCGCTGGTCATCGCCCCGACATTTGGTGCGAAGTGCGGGGCAACGCTGCGGGGAGATCGCAAGGCAGCTTCGCGCTCGTTCGGGACTTGCTACAGGAGTATGGCTATCTTGCGTTCGATGCCCCGGAGATGGCGGCCCCCAAGCCGGCCCCGAACGACCATATTTTGGGCTCACGCGATGTATTCGACCTCCTCTTCCACGCCGAACGCATCCTCCCTCCGCCTCGGCGGAGCGCACGTCGGCCTGAGCCGACACAGGCACGGTGATCGGCATCCACCTCAGAGGTCGCCGCAGCCGTGAAGTTAGAAGTGCGCATTGACGTAACTCCTGCTGAGCCGATCCCAGGGATGCTGCAGTGACCTATCCGTCCGTGTCCGTTGCACTCGCGACCTACAACGGAGCGACCCATTTGCGGCAACAGCTTGACGACCTCGCGAAACAGTCGCTGCTGCCACGCGAGCTTGTCGTGTGCGACGATGGCTCGAACGACGATACGCTGGATATTATCCAGGACTTCGCCAACTCAGCGCCCTTTCCCGTCCAGCTTCATCGCAATCCCGCCCGCCTCGGCTATCGACAGAATTTCATCCAATGCGCTGGCAGGTGCAGCGGCGAACTCATCGCATTTTGTGATCAGGACGATCGCTGGTCACCGGAGAAACTGCAAACGATCGCAGTCGAGTTCGCGGATCCGGAGACCATACTCATCTTACACAACGCACGTGTCGTGGACTCCGGCGGCGCACCGACCGCGAGGCTGCTGGGCGGCGACCAGCTTAAGCGGTGGGAGGCGCTTACCGCTCCGCCGTGGCTGTTCGCTCTCGGCTTCACGCAGGTCTTTCGCCGTTCGCTCTTGCAATTTGACGGGCTATGGCCGAATTCGGCGGATCAAAATTGCGACGGAGAGCCGCTCGCCCATGACCAATGGTATTTTTTCCTGGCGTCGGTGCTGGGGAGCATTGTGTACGTGCCCGATGTGCTCGCCGACTATCGGCAGCATGCAGCGAACACGTACGGCTGGCGTGGGCGTCTCGCTACCTTACTGTCGCGCAGTGCGGAGGAAGCGAAAGATTCGCGCCGCGCGATCACCCGCCGGCTCACTGCCGCAGAAGCCCGCTTGAAGATCCTGCTGAAGGCCACGGAGCAAGCTGAGGAACCGCTAAGAAACCGGCTTCGCCAAGGATGCGAGGCTTACGGGGAGTTCGTCCATCGTTATCGCCTCCGCGCGGCTGTGTACGAGGAACCTACCTACCGCTTGCGCGGACGCGCGTTCGGGCGGCTGATTGCGGCACATGGATATGGCCGGGGCGGATGGCAGATCGGTCCGCTCGGATTGGCAATGGACTGCCTTGTCGGACTGACCGGAATTGGGGGGAAGCGCTGAGCGTTGAGGATTCTCCGAGGAGGCTCAGGCTGTTGTTCCTGCTGCCGTTCGCCCCGGATCTAGCCGGCACGCACGGCGGCGCTCGGGCGACTGCCGAGATCGTCGATCTGCTGTCTCGCAAGCACGACGTCCTGGTGTTGTATCTGGCGCCGCAAGGTGCGGCCGCAATCCAACATCCGCCGGGCAATCGAGCCCGGTTGATCCCGGTGCAGATTGCGTCCCGACCGAAAGAGCTCGGTGGAGGCCTGCGCCGAACCGTCGATGCCTTGCGCTGCCTCCTGTGGGATGTTCCCGGCTGGGTGAAGGAAACCTGGTCCGAAACGATGGCCGCCGCCATCGAGACAAACGCTGCCGAGTTTCGCCCTGACGTCGTGCACTGCGAATTCCACGTTATGGCTCAATACATTCCCACACTTAGAAATGTCGTGCCCGAGGCGCCCTGCGTCGTAACCGAGCACGAGATCGGCCTGGTTGCCGCCGCCGATCACGGCAATGAAAGAGGGGGGATTTGGCGATGGCTTGGAAGTGCCGCCCGGAAGCGATCCTGGGCCAGGTTCGAAGGTTTGGCTTTATCGCGGGCCGATGCGGTCGTGGCTTTCACGGAGAAGGATTGTTCCGTCGTAAGAGATCTCCTCGGGCCTTCCGGTCCGCCGTGCACTGCCATCCCCTTCCAGCTCCGTGCGTCCGCCGACGACGGGCTCGGACAAGAGCCGATCCCTTCCGACCTCCTATTCGTCGGGAATTTCAGGCATCCGCCGAATGTCGATGCGGCGATCCGCCTGGTCGACACGATCTTTCCAGCAATCAAGGAAGCGCTGCCCACGGCAACGCTGTACATTGTCGGCGCCGACCCGCCCAAAGAGCTAATCGCCGCCTCGAAACCCGGAGTCGCAGTCACCGGATGGGTCGAGAGCCCGCGCCCCTACCTCGAAGGTGCGAAGCTGATGCTGGCACCATTGCGGCAGGGCGGCGGAATGCGAGTGAAGGTGATCGAGGCATGCGCCGCTGGCAAGGCGCTGATCGCTTCGGCCACGGCCGTCGAGGGATTGGAACTTCGTCCCGGCGTGGAGTTCGAGCCGGCTAACTCCGACGAGGAATTCGTCCACTGTGCAATCTATCTGCTGAAAAATCCGCAGCGGAGAGATCGGCTCGGCGAAGCAGCGCGGCAATGGGCGCTGCGAGCGCAGGATTCAGCCGAGTGGCTGGCGCGATACGAGGCCCTCTACGAACGTTTGCGAGTTTAACGCCGCCGACGCCGGAAGTCCGCTCCTCGCTCGTTCGCGCCGGCGATGTTCTTCGCCACGGGAAGCCCAGGCATGTCATAGTCGAGCGCAGATGAGGCAAGTGCGTTCACAATGGCCAAGAAGGGCGAGTCCTCGTCAGCCAGCATCTGCGTCTGCTCGTTCACGGCGTGCTGGAGCCAGCAGGCGTGGAAACAAAGCTCGAGCCATTCGGGCGGGCCGCCGACAATTTCGCGCAACCGCTGATCATGCGGTCCCACGAGGGCACTGAACGTCCCTCCTTTGAGGAAACAGTGGTTGAACATGGTCGCTCGATCCTGCGGCCCCAAGGCGGTCGCGGCGTCGCACACGGAATACCAGAAGTCCGCCATAGGCAAGCCGCGGGCGCGCGCGACCTCCCAGTCGACGACGTAGAAGCGACTGTCCTGATCGCGCAAAACGTTCGCCATGGTTAGGTCGTTGTGCGTGTTGACCCAAGGGACTTCACTCCCGACCAACCGCGAGCAGACATCCTCGAGCCACGCCAAATATTCGGGTCCGAAGTGCAATCCCTCCGCCAGCGCGCGCGCAGGGTCCAAAATCATCTCCTCGCACTCGGCCGAGGTAAGAGGCGAGCGTTGAACGCTGTTCTGGTGCCAGGCTTCCAGCCAAGTCGACAGCTTATGGACAACACCGGCGAGGTCACCGGGCCGAGTGGCCAGGAGCTGCGACAGGGGACGTCCCGAAACGCCAGTCTCCAAGACGTAGGTCTGCCTCCATTCATCCACAAACTCGATGAGCCGGGGAACGCCAACCCCCGCCTGCTGAGCAAATGGGGCAACTTGTTTGAGCATGTCTGCCTCGTAGAACGCGGAGGGTCGGTGCGATGGGGGCGCCTGCTTCGCGACCACGAGGGGGATCGAATCCTTTCCGGAGAAGCCAAAGACAAGTGCGGATGCCTCCGTGTGCCGCCAGCTCGTGGCGACGAGCGCTTCGCTGGGGCCATCGGGGAGACGGGACAATAGCCAGGAGAACGGTAAGCTTCCGGGGCGCGAGGCGGTAAATCCGATCGTCGGCAGCAGCAAACTCAGAATTTTGCGGAAGCCCGGAACGACCCTCAACAACGCCATAAGGAAGCGCCAACGACGGGGCAGTGTCCAGCTATCGACCGCAAAGCGGAGGCTCCGTGCCGTCAGCGGGATATAGTATCGTGCAGCGCCGCTTCGCAGGTGAAGCCTCGGCGGACCGATTTCGAAACCGCGTTCGCGTAGCAGCCGCAACGTTTTTCGACGCAAATGCCTCGGCGCAATCACATAAACCAATCCGTCGGGAGCCAGCGCGGCCGCTGCGTCGGCGACGCCCTGCTGAAGCGAGCGCGTCCCCGGATGGAAAGGGCCAGCGGGAGCAAGGATCACCACATCCGAAGACCGACCATGTCCCGCCGGCTCGACTGCGCCGGTTATCACTCGAATGCGCTGCGTGACTCCGCTCGGATGCACTGCCTTTGCGAAGGCGAGCGAAGGGATTTCCTGGGTTTGGGCCGGCGACCAGAAGCGCAACACGCTGGTCACGATGAGAGCGCACCTTGATCGGCCGAATTAGCGCGCTCGCGCATTTTACTAGCGCCCACAATAGCGATTGGCATTCCCGGTTCGATTCCCAAACAAAGCAATCGGCCGAAGTGGCCCCACGAGCGACGCCCTTTGATAAACGAGACACAGTCGGGCCGCCAGATTGGAGAGAAATTATTGGCTTTTTGCGACGTGAGATGATGTGCTGTAGCTGTCTTAGTCGGTTCAAAGCTCCTTGTGTTGCCGGTCCGACGCGAGGGTAGGGGTAGGCGTGCTGGGGGATTTGCTGAAAGGAAGGTCATCGACGAGCGCGGCACCCGCGCTGTCTATCATCGTATCGACCCTCGGCAGGCAGCAGGAGTTTGCGAAGTTGCTGGACTTGCTTCAGCGTCAAAGCGTCTCGGACTTTGAGCTGATCGTCGTCGATCAAAATCCCGATCCAATAATCGCACCTTTCGTTCAACGCGCGCGACCGTCATCATTTCCGGTCAAGTATCTGCATACGCCCAATGAGAAAGGTTTGTCGCGCGGCCGCAACAGGGGATTGGAAATTGCGAGTGGTGAATATACTCTCTTCGCCGACGACGACTGCTGGTATCCGCTGAACTTCATCGAGCTAGGGCTTTGTCAACTTCGCGATCAGCGGTTGGACGCGCTCACAGGACGAGCGACGAGCGAGCAAGGTGAACCTCTTCTGGGGCGCTTCGAACGAACCGCCCAATGGATAAGACGAGGAAATGTCTGGACGACGCAAATCGAGTGGATCGCATTCTGGCGTCGCGATTTGCTGGAGCGGGTCGGCGGCTACGACGAGACGATCGGAGTTGGGGCGTCATCCCCCTGGCAGGCGGCTGAAGGCCAGGATCTTATGTTGCGGGTCTTGGCCGCCGGAGCGCGTTGCTGGTACGATCCAAACCTGAATGCCCACGACCGAGGGTTCGATCGGCGCAATGCGGACGCTGCGGCGCTCGTGAAGGCACGGGCATATGGCCGAGGAATGGGCCATGTCATGCGCAAACATCGGCTCGGTTACAGAATCTCCCTCTACTATCTGATCCGAGCCGTCGGCGGTTCAATCGTTGCTTTGCTTTCCGGTGAACTGCCGCTGGCGCGATACCATGCCGCAACGGCGTTCGGCCGCCTCGAAGGCATATTGGGGAAATGTTTCGAGCGGCGATGAGAGAAGCGATCAATCGCGCTTTATCACCGCCAGTGCACAACTCAGCAAGTCGGAATAGCAGCCGTCGGCCTGCTCATCGCCGAAGCCAATCCGAAAACAGCGCCGAACTCCGCCAGCCCGCCCGGCAGCGATGTCGCTCGGTTTGTCGCCAATAAGGATGGAAGACTCCAAGTCCGCCTGAAGCACCGCTGCGGTTTCGAGAATCATTCCGGGATTTGGCTTCCGGCACAGGCATCCGTCTGCCGAAACGGGCGGGGGGTGCGGGCAATAAGCCAGATGGTCGATGACAACGCCTTCCTGCCTCAGCATCAGATTCAGGTGCCGGGTGACGGCGCGGAAGTCATCGAGCGTGTAATAACCTCGCCCAATGCCGGATTGGTTGGTCACAATGGCAAGACGGTAGCCATCGGCCCTTAGTAAGCGGAGACCTTCGGCGGCGCCTGGGAGCAGCCTGACATCCTCGACACGACCGATATATCCAAAATCCTCGATAATGACGCCGTCACGGTCGAGGAACGCGACACGCGCGCCTGTCGTCATCCCACGCGGTTCCGTGCCAAAATCGCCGTTGTCGAATAACCGTCGACAAATGGAATGGCGCGCGAATTGCCGCCCCAACTGCGCACGAGATGCGTTTCCTCGAGTGTCTCAATGTCATAGTCGCCACCCTTGACGTACAGGTCGGGCCGCACGTTTTCGAGGAGCGCACAGGGAGTGGGCTCGCCGAAGAAGGTCACTGCGTCGACGCTGGCAAGCGCGGCCACGACAATCGCACGATCCAGCTCCGAGTTGACCGGACGCTGGGGCCCCTTGCCCAGCAGTCGTACCGAGTCATCGGTGTTGATTGCGACGATGAGGGCTGCGCCCAGTTGGCGCGCAGCTTCGAGATAGATGACGTGGCCGCGATGGAGAATGTCGAACACGCCGTTGGTGAATACGAGGGGGCGCTGCAGTACGGACCAATCGGGCCGATCGGTTCGACCAATGATCTTGTCGATGGCTAGGCGAGGGGTCATAGTGGCGGAGTTTCGGGCGTCGCAGCGCTCTAGTGTGAGTGGAACATGAGCCTGTACCTTCAGAATCTCGCAGAGCACAGAGCATTGTTCGAGCGCCTCGATGCCTTGGACGGGGCTGTCGACGCGGCCGCAACAGCCATCACCGCCGCGCTGCGAGCTGGCGGAAAGGTCATGTTTTGCGGCAATGGCGGCTCGGCGGCCGACAGCCAGCACCTGGCGGCGGAATTCACCGGGCGTTTCATCAAGGATCGCGACCCGATCGCCGCGATCGCGCTCAACACGGATACCTCGGCATTGACCTGCATTGGTAACGACTATTCCTTCGAACACATTTTTTTACGGCAAGTACAGGCGCTCGGGCGGCCGGGCGATTGCCTTGTTGGAATCTCAACGTCCGGTAATTCCGGCAATGTCGTACTCGCCGTCGAAGCGGCTCAGCGCAACGGGATCACCGCGATCGGACTGCTGGGACGCGACGGCGGACGGCTAGCGCAAATAGTGGATCAAGCAATTATCGTTCCTCATGGGGAGACCGCCCGTATCCAGGAAGCACATATCCTGATCGGTCACACTTTATGCGGCAGCGTGGAGCAACAGCTCGGCCTGGTCGAGAGCTGATCCCAAAAAGCGGCATCGCAGATCAGATTTCCCCTCCATCGGCCAACAGTTCGTCAGCCGTGACGCTCGCCGTGCCGAAGCGGCCGACCACCAACCCGCATGCTCGGTTCGCCAGAGGCACCGCGTCGCGCAGCGACAAGCCCGCGGCGACCAGCGTCGCCAGGACCGCGACACACGTATCTCCAGCCCCCGTAACGTCGAACACTTCACGCGCGTGCGCTGCAACGCGCAGCTCACCCGCGGCATCGAACAACGACATGCCTTCCTCGGAGCGGGTGAGCAGTATGGCATCGATCCCAAGGTCGAGCCGGAGCCGCTGTGCTGCATCCGCGAGCTCCTCATCGGAGCTCCATGGACCCACGATCGTGGCGAGCTCCGACCGATTAGGAGTGATCGCGGTCGCACCCTTGTAACGTGCATAATCTCGTCCCTTCGGATCGACGAACACCGGCAAGCCGAGTTCACGGGCATGCGCAATCTTGGCGGCGACGCCGCTCAGTCCACCTTTGCCATAGTCAGATAGAATTACGGCTCCGAACTGAGAGGCGTGCGCACGAAAGTCCTCTGTCATGGCCGAAATGCTGTCCGCGGCCGGGGGCCGTTCGAAGTCCATTCGGAGGAGCTGTTGCGAGCGACCGCTGACGCGAAGCTTGACCGTGGTCGTTAGACCATCCTCTTCGCGAAGCACGGTGCCAATCGCCGCGTCCGCGAGCAGTTCACGCAATCGCGCGCCTGTCTCGTCGGCGCCGATCACGCTCATCAGCGTCACCCGCGCCCCCAGTGCCGCGACGTTGAGCGCTACATTGGCGGCGCCGCCCAGCCGGAACTCCTCGCGCTGAACGTGAACGATGGGCACCGGAGCCTCGGGCGAGATGCGATCCACATCGCCGAACCAATAGCGATCAAGCATCACATCGCCGGCGACCAGCAGCGCAGCTTCGGCCAGTCGTGCCCTCAGGTCTCGCATTCGGTCTCCTTCCGCCGCAAGAAAGCGGCCAGTGCCGGGGAGGCCCGCTCCTCGCTGAAGAGCATGTGACGCCCAGCGCGCGCCGCAGAAAGCGGCAACCAATAATGTTTCAGGATACGAGAGCAGACGAAGATGGGGCGGTGATAATATTCCGCGAGATGCGCTGTCATGCTGTCTGCGCTGATCACACGGTCAGCGCCGGCGACCGCCTCGATTGTCGCGTCGAACGCGCGGGGCATTTCGACCAGCGGGAGGTCAGCACGATCGAGCTCCGGCAGCTCGCCCGCGACGGTGAAGATCTTGGGCCGCAGTCCCGCCTGCGCGGCGAGCTCGACAATCTCGTGCAAGAAGCGTTCGGAGAAGCGACGGTCCTGCTCGCGGGCGCCCGGGAAGATGTGTAGGCGGTGCCCGGTCGGGACGGCGATGGCGCCAGCTGGTTCGAACACCCATTGCTGTTGGGCGAAGAAGGCGTCGTACCGCTCATAAAGATTGTCGCGCCAGGGAAGCCCGAGCGCCGGTCGCCCGAAAGCCAGGAATTGCTCCCGCCAGAGCAGATCGTCAAATATCAGAGTCGTTGACGGCGGAAGTGCCTCGCGAAGACCCCGTCGCACCCCTAATGCACTGCGCACGACATCGTGCATCGGCCGTGACCGCACTTGGAAGAGCGCCGCGGCCGCGGCGTCAGGATGGTCAAAGACGTGGAGCGGATAAGGTACGTGCAGTGCTTCGACGAGTGGGATGAGATGCTGGCCAACCAAGAGAGACAGATGGGGTCGAAACCTCTCGCCGAGACGATTTAGGCTCCCGAGCTGGATCAGCAGATCTCCCAATCCCTTGACTGCGAAGAACGCGTACGATGTCTCGCAGGTGATTTCGTTCTGCATGCCAACTCTAGCGCATTTGGCTGGAGAGCGCCTGCATTATGCCGACGTCGAAATTGTGGGGCGCGAAGCGCTTAACCGAGGCGATCGCTTGCCCGGGCCGGAAATCCTTCAGCCAGCGCTCCATGCGCTCCACCCCGTCGATCAGCGCGGCGGCTGTCTGGCTCTCGAAAAATAGACCGGAGACCCCCTCACTAATCGTCTCCAAGGCACCACCTCCGCCAAAGGCCAGAACGGGCCGGCCAGAGGCGGCGACCTCGACAGGAATGATCCCGAAGTCTTCTTCAGCGGTGAAGACCAGCCCTCTGCAGCGGCTATATGCCCGTTTCAGGTCCGCAAAGCTCAGCCTGCTGACCACCCGGACATTGTCGCCGGCTTGCGCGCGAATCCTCCCCGCCAGCGGCCCATCGCCGATCATCAGTAATGGCACGCCGAGCCGGTTGAAGGCATCGACGGCGATTTCCGGGCGTTTGTACGGGGCCATTTGACCGACCCATAGATAGTAATCGTCGATTTCGTCGCTTGGCGTGAAGTCATCGAGCGAGACGGGCGGATAGACCACCCGGGCGTCGCGGTTCCATGCCTTGGCGATCCTGCGCTTCACGAACTGGCTATTGGCAAGCAGCTGATCAGGGCGTGCGGCGGACGCGTAGTCCCACATCCTGAGCCCATGGAACAGCCACGGCATCGCGGCCCTGGTCAACGGCCCGGCGGTTGCGCGATACTGATGATAACCGTCCCACAAGTAGCGCATGGGTGAGTGGACATAGCAAAGATGAACGGTGTCCGGGTTGGTGATGACGCCTTTGGCCGGTCCGGATTCCGAACTGATCACAAGGTCGTAACCTGTAAGGTCGAGCTGCTCCAGCGCCATGGGCATCAGCGGAAGTAGTTTTTGATAGTATCGCCGAGCGCCCGGAATCTTGTTCACGAAGGTCGTCTCGATCCTTCTTTCGCGGATGGAGCTTGAGACGGCGTCGGGGTTGTAGACGTGCGTGAAGATGGTTGCGTCAGGAAATAAGGTGAGGAGGCGTTCGAGTACCCTCTCACCTCCGCGCATTCCGACCAGCCAATAGTGGACGATAGCTACGCGTTGCGGCCAATTGGCGCCGCGCACGGTGCGAAGCGTGTTCCACTCGTCTGCCAGCGCAGACTCCGTCGTCAGAGGTTTGACGTGGCGTTCGAGCACGCAGGGCTACCGCCTCGAAGGTACGGCGGTTAAGGCGGGTCGCCGGATCGTAGTCAGGATCGCGGCCAGCAGGAAAATAGACTGCCAGACAAAAGGTGGCTGGCCCCAGTACCAAATCTGAGTTAAGTCCGCCAATCCGGCGTACAGAATCGGAAAAGTCAGTAAGCCGACCGGATTGCCTCGGCGATAGAGACCATAAAATACGCCGAGTACTACGCCCCAGATGAGGATATATATGACACCGAGAGTTGAACCGAAGTCGACAATCGCGGCGAATATTCCACTGGGGTTGTTGAATTCCTGATTGCCATACTCAACGAGATACTGGCGTTTGGCGTCGCTCACATGCACCATTGGCAGTTTTGCGAACCAAGCTGCGGTGATCAACGGATGGCCGACTGGGGGCATTGTCAAAACCATGCCCGCTCCGGTGTTAGAGGAAACCGCCAGATAAGCCAGGAGTCTCAGTCCCGCGAATTCTGCGAAGGAATCGTAACGATCCTGGTAAAATGGCCATGACCGGATGTATTCGCCCCACGTGAAAATGATGACAACGGCAATAAGTCCGGCGAATGGCGCATAGATGCCCAATCGCCTGAAACGCCTGTCAAAGCTGAACAGTGGAAGCATGAAGCTGAGGGCGTTTTCGATCAGCACGATTCGTTCGGACCCGACGAACGCGTGAATGAATATCAACGGTGGCAAGAGCAAAGCGAGTAAGCCGATTCCTCGCGAAGGGAAAAAGGCGCCCCTCGTAACATAGCGGATCGCGCACATTGTCCAAAAGACCGGGGTGACATTGGTCAATGAGGTAAGGCCGACGAGACGCGTGGTGTAAGATCTCGCAACGAACATGTTTCCTTCGCCGCGAAGCATGCTCATCACCAGTGAGGGTTCCAGGAGCAGCGAACCAAGCAGAAGCCCATAGGAAGCCAGGGCCAAAACGAGGAGGAGCACGAGGAACTGGTCGAATTTGGTGGGATGAAAAAAAGTCCCCCGGTCGGCCCAGCTGCTCGCTACCGTCGAGCCCAACTTCGAGCCGATCGCAAGGAGGCAGATCGAGACAATCCCGAGGAAGATCATGTGTCCCGTCAAGAAATTGAACGACTCGAATTGCTCGGTCATCAACGGCCCGCCGAGTAAAGCGCTGCTCACGAAGATCGGCAAAATCACGAAGATCACGAAGTTGCCCGGATCCAGCCACCAGGGGGAGTTGCCGATAGCTGTAGAGCGACGGTTCAAGTGCGACTCATTCGGGCTTACGGACGATGCCGAGGCCGTAGTAATATTCCTCCGGAAGTTGCATTTCCGCGCAAAACTTCCGGTATCCGTCGCCAGCCAGCCAGCCGCCATTCTCGGCACAGTCGTCGCAAAGCAATATTCCTCCGGGAACCAGCCTAGGCCAAAAAATCTTCATGACCTCGTAGCTGGGTTCCGCGAGGTCGATGTCCGCCAGAACGACGGAGTAGTTTGACAAATCGTCCGGGCGCAGTTTCGTTGCGTCGCCCGGCACCAGCCGGATGTCGGCGCAACCATGTTGACGCATGACTTTGCGTACTAGCCCGACAGAATTAGCCGAAAACATGTGGCGCTTGCCAGGGTCGAGGCCGCTCTCGGCGTCCTTCCCGTATTGCTCGCTTATGAATCCGTTGAACGTGTCAAAGCAGGTGTACTGTCCTTTCCATCCTGCCGCCCTTAATGCTTGCCGGGCGAGAATTGCTGTTCCACCGGTGCTGCAGCCAACCTCCGCCACATCGCGGTGAAGATGCGCTCTATCGAGGAGAGCCGTTATAAAAAACGCGAGACGTGCGGGTCTGAGATTGAAAGGCGGATAACGATACAGCACGGGCGCAAGCGCTGATTTTGCTGCGAGTCGGGCAACTTCAAGCATTGGAACAGTCTCACTCGCTGGTCGGGATCGCTCTTTCCCTAGCTCCGCGGACCGGCGTCGTTCGATCCTCTGCCATTGTCCGGTATCGAGCTCGGTCAGTTCGCCGGCTCGGGATAGCCGTACGCGTAGTAATTTGGTGTCAGTGACCGACGTCCGTCGAACATCGTCAGCACGGCTCCGATCACGTGGATCTGCTCCGATTGCAGGTGCCGCAAGGCGAAGCGCGCCTCATCCCTTGTCACGCCCTGGCTCTTGAGGACAAAGATCGTCGCCGTGACCGCTGCCGCCAGGCGAGTGGCATCGGCGATACCCATGGTCGGCGGACCGTCGATGATCACTTGATCGTAGACCTTCAACGCGTCTCCAAGGACGGCTTTCAGTTTCTCCGGATCGAGCAAGGCTGCTGGGCTATCGGGCCTGGCCCCGGCCGTAATCAAATCAATCTTGAAGTCGTCCGCCCGAATGACCGCCTGCTGCAGGGTCAAGCTACCGGCAAGAACGTCAGAGAAGCCGCGGCTGTTATCCACCTCGAGGAGCTTGTGAAGGCTGGGCTTGCGAAGATCGCCGTCGACGAGCAGCACCCTTGCTCCGGCTTGCGCGAAGGCGTGTGCCAGTCCCAAAGCGGTCGTTGATTTGCCTTCCTGCGCCTTGGTGCTGCTGAACAGGATGGTCGAAGGCACTGAGCCGTCTGCGCCCAGCTCGATGGACGTGCGCAAAGAGTGGCAGGCCTCCGACAAGGCGGAATGTCCGTTGAGGATGGCCTCCTTCGGGCCGCCATCCCCGCTGACGAGAGGCATGACGCCAAGCAGACGGACCGATACGTCGTGATCAACCCACTCCGGCGATCGAACCCGTGTGTCGAACCGTTCACGGGTGAACACCAGGAGGAATGCAATCAGCATTCCGCCCAGGGCCGCGAGCGAGAGATTCTTCCCCGGATCGGGTGAAATCGGCGTCGACGGCGTCACGGCGCGATCGACGACAGAGATGTTGTTGGCCGTGACCCCGGCTTCGGCGCTGATCTGTTTGTAGCGCTGCAGCAGTCCGTCATAGAGCTGCCGGTTGGTGTCGGCTTCGCGCTTCAGGATATTGTAGCGGACCGACTGGTCCTGCTCCGACAAGGTCGCGCCCTTGAGCTGTCCCACGCCTTGCGCAAGGGCCTGCTCTTGGCGCTGAGCCTGAAGATATTGATTGCGGATGGACTCGCGGACCGACGCGGCAGTCGCCTGAATTTGCCGATCGAGCTCGCCGAGGCTAGCGAGCTGCTGCTGCACCACGGGATGCTGATCCTGGTACTTCTGCCGAGCCTCCTCGAGCTTTACCTGCACCGCCGCCCTCTGCTGCGCCAGTTGTTGCACCGTCGGATTGGTAATGACGTCCGGCAGCGCCATGAGCGGTGTCGAATTCGCCTGCACCCACTTCTGCTGCGCGGCAATTCGTGCCGATTGCGCGGCCGCATAGGCAGCATTCAGGGAAATGAGGTTCGAGGAGGTGAGAGATGTCGGCTGGCTACCGGCCGTGCCGCCACTCGTATCCAGCAGGCCCGCAGAACGGGCATAATCTATAAGTGCCCGCTCGGACTGCTCAAGTCGCGATTTCGCGATTCCGAGCTGCTTTTGCAGGAATTCACGCGAATAAGCAGACGCGTTGAAACGCGTCTGCAGATTCCGATCGATCAACGTCTCGGCAAAATTATTGGCCATGACCGCCGCCACCTGGGGATCGGGATCGGAGTAATTGATCGACACGACGCGCGAGCTCCTCGGCAAATACACAGATAGGCCGCCTTGCAGGGATTCTGGTGAATAGGCCTTGGCGAACTGCGCATCCTTGCCCCCGCGGCTGGCGATCCGCTCAAGAACCCCACTCGCCATGTCACGGGTGGCCAAAAGATCGACCTGTGTCTGCAACATGCGATCGACTTCCTGCGCGCCCGTACGGCCTGAGGCATCATTGCCCAACGGGCTTTCGACCTCTTGTCCGATCTCGACCTTAGCGGTCGCTTGATAGATACGCGGCGAAAGGAGGGTCCAGATCCCGCCCAACGCCAGCGCTGCGACCATGACGATGAGGATCAAGTAGCGATTCCGGTAAAGCGTCTGCAGAATTGAGTGAACGTCGACCAAGGACTCAAATTGCGCGATCTCTCTTCCCGTCGGAGGAGGCGCGACGGCGGGCACGCGGTGGCCCGTTTCGACAAGTTGGCGACCTCCGCGAGGCGCAGGCAGCTGAGGCTGAATGGCAGACATGGTCTAGATTATAGGCCGGAAGAGGTTGAGAATTTGTGTCGGTGACAAGATATCCCTCCACGGCCGCAGATGCGACGAAGCAATCCGCCACCTGCTATGTTATGCACCAAAATATAATTAAACCAAGGCCCTTAGTAGCAGCCTGAGGCGCTCACGATCGCGGGCACGGTCCGCAGCATGATCCACAAATCGAGGGACAAGGATGCCCGGCGGGCATAGGTCACGTCCAGCGCGACCCGGCGCCGATAACTGGTGTTGTTCCGCCCGCTGACCTGCCACAGGCCGGTGAGACCAGGCTTCACCATGCAGTAGCTGCAAAAACGACGGCCGTACCTTCCCGCCTCCGCCGAAACGATCGGCCGCGGCCCAACCAGACTCATGTCGCCCTTGAGGACGTTGAACAGCTGTGGAAGCTCGTCCAGGCTGCTCATTCGCAGGAACTTGCCCAGCCGTGTCACTCGGGGGTCCCGGCGGAGCTTGTGCATCGTCTCCCATTCGAGTTGAGCAAGCGGATCGTTCGTGAGCAACTCAGCAAAGAGCTGCTCGCCATTCGGAACCATGGTCCGGAACTTGTAGCAGCGGAAGGTGCGGCCGTTGCGGCCGATGCGCTCCTGCGAGAAAACGACTGGGCCGGCGCCGCAGAGCCAGATCGTTGCTCCAACAGCCATGAGCAGAGGCGCCATGAGAACTAGGGCGGAGAGGCTGCCGAGCAGGTCCAGGCCGCGCTTTAGGAGCGCTTCCTTCTCGGTCTCCCGGACCGGCAGGACGGACCCGCTGAGTTGGTACGCTACAGTCGCCACAGATGACCCCGAATTGCCTGTTAAAGTTATATTAACAGTTTGCTCAGTTAACGCCAAAGGCAAACGTACGTTTTAAATATGGTTCAAAATGGGACAGGGGGAGTGGCGGTCGAGCCACAGTCCTGTGTGTCTGGGATCGGGACAAACGCGACCCCGCTGTTGTCACTTTGATCTTTGTTCAGGTACCTTCAATCTATGCGGTGTTTTCATGTCGGCTGAAGTGACGCTTGGCGCGTGGCGCGCTTTCGAGTGGCTAATAAGGCATCACCTTTCCGCCCGCCGCCGATATCAGATTTCGATGCTCTTTGTCTTAATGCTGGCCGGAGGCGTCGCTGAACTGTTCACCATAGGCGCCGTCTTCCCGCTATTGGCGATGCTGTCGGGCGGGGGTACGGCAGGCCAGAACTCACGCATGGCTCAGATGCTCGCGTCTGTCGGGGTCCATCCTTATCACTACAGTTTGCTCACGCTTGCCGGCGTCTTCGTCGCGATCGCGCTCGGCGCGGCCGCGATCCGCATTCTGCTGGCCTGGTCCAGCCAGAAGCTCGTTTTCCGTATCGGTTATGATCTCGGCGTGTCGCTTTACGACCGGATGCTGCACCAGCCGTACAGCTTTCATGTGAACACGAATAGCGGCCGTATCGTCGCCGACATCAGTAACGTGCAACGTTTGCTCTCGAGCATGATGTTGCCGCTGCTGCAGGCGATCTCGGCGCTGACGATCAGCTTCTTCATCCTCGCGGCCTTGATGATGATCAACACCAAGATCGCGTTGATCTCTTTCGCCGGCCTTGGAGGATTTTATGTCGTCGTGTCCCTGTGGTTTCGTCCGAGGCTGCGGCGCAATGCGGTGTTCATTAAAGACAGCATGCGGGAGCAATTTCAGGCCCTGCATGAGGGGCTGGGCGGGATTCGTGACGTTCTCCTCGATAATGCCCAACCCATTTATGTGGCCAAGTTCGCCCGCATCGACGCGAAGCTCCGCGATGCACAGTCCGCCAATGCGCTGATTTCTGCCACGCCGCGGTTCGTTGTCGAGGCGTTCGGAATGATTTTCCTCGTGGGGCTCGCCTTGGTAATGAGCGCGGAGGGCCTGATTCAGGCATCTCTTCCCATTCTGGCTGTTCTCGCGCTGGGAGCGCAACGGCTAATGCCGCTGCTCCAGACCGTCTACAACGGGTGGACCAATGTGCTCGGCAATCAGGCCATTCTCGTTAGCGTCGTCGAACTTCTTCAGCGCCCCATGCCCTCGCGCTTTCACGGCAAAGGTGAGGCCGCCGAGCTGAAGTTCGAACGTGAGCTGAGTACAGAGGGATTGGGCTTCCACTATGGTCCGGAATCAGGAGACGTTCTCGAGGACGTTAGCCTGCTCGTCCCCAGAGGCTCCCGTGTGGGGCTGATCGGCAAGACCGGCAGCGGCAAAAGCACTCTGACGGACTTACTCATGGGTCTGCTTCAGCCGACACGCGGAACCATCAGGGTAGATGGCATACCGCTTGACGAGGGCAATATCCTCGCCTGGCAAAGCCAGATCGCCCACGTCCCGCAGCACATCTTTCTCATGGATAGCTCGATCCTCGAAAACGTCGCTTTCGGTGTGCCGCGCAAGAAGATCGATCGGGAGCGGGTCCGCGAGGCCTGCCGTCTCGCCCAGCTCGACGAGTTCATCGAAACGCTCCCAGACGGCTACGATACGTCGATCGGCGAATGGGGAACCCGCCTTTCAGGTGGGCAGCGTCAGAGGATTGGGATCGCCCGGGCGCTGTACAGGTGCGCCTCGGTCCTCATTCTCGATGAAGCGACGAGCGCCTTGGATGACGCGACGGAGGAGAGCGTTGTGAAAGCGCTCGATGGCTTGCGGGGTAAATATACAGTGGTGATGATTGCGCACCGGCTTACCACCCTGCGCCATTGCGACATCGTTTACCGGCTCGCGGAAGGCCGAATTGAGGAACAGGGCAGCTTTGCCGAGCTGATCGGCGCCTCTCAGGCGTCCGGAGTCAAATCCTCAGCGGCACTTTAGAAGCAATGAAGAACGGCCAAAGCGTCGGTGTGGTCGTCAATCTCGCGCGGAAATATGTCTGGAGCGAACGACCATCCGGTTTCCGTCGTTCGAAATGACGGCATTTGCGCCGATATTGAAGTCCCTGCGGACGCCCAACATCCTGGTGTTTTCCACCCGGGCTGCCACTTTGGCACCCGCCCTCGGCCCGCCGAACGCCCTGACTCCGGGCCCGCTTGCCGGGTTCTTGATCGTCGTGCGGGTCAGGATGACGTTCGGCCCGATGTCCTTGAAATTGCTGAAGATCATTACTGATCCGTGCTCGGTCCTGGCGCGCGTTACGCAACCTTCCAAATAGTTGTCCCGGAGGTCGAGATTATCAGATGGCCCCGTCTTCCAATTGCGTTGCGAAGCGATGCGGATTTCAGATATTCCCGCCCGGTAGATTCGGTTCCGATATGCGTTCCCGCCATTGGTCCCCTCAAATGAAACGCCGGACCCCTTCGACCCATCCTCGACCACATTGTCGAGGAACTGGATGCCGCGGTTGATTGCATCGCCATAACCGATAGAGGCGAATCCATCGTCACCGGCGCCCACGGCCAGATTCCCCTGCGCGATAATGTTCTGTGAGCCGCCAGTC
>CAVSTS010000002.1:0-1208226 GCA_963730925.1 uncultured Alphaproteobacteria bacterium | reverse complement strand
AGCGACTTCCTGCTCCTCGGCGGCATCACCAATGCGGTCAACGTCCCCTCGCTCTCGGCCGAGGAGGCGCCGCGCCTTCGGCCCTACATGGCACTCGCCGAGAAGCTCGGACGGCTGGTTGGGCAGATCGCGGGAACCGAGATCCGATCGATCGACGTCGAGGTCGAGGGTGCCGCTGCCGAGCTCAACATCAAGCCGATCACCGGCGCTGTCCTCGCCGGAGTGATGCGTACTTGGTCGGATACGGTGAACATGGTCAACGCGCCCTATCTCGCCAAGGAGCGGGGACTTGCCGTTCGCGAAATCCGCAACGAAGGCGAAGGCGATTATCACACGCTCGTCGCCGTGACGGTTGGAACCGAGCATGGCGAACGGCGGGTCGAAGGGACGCTGTTCGGCAATCGCGCGCCGCGCCTGGTGAAGATTTTTGGCATTCCGGTCGAAGCCGACCTCGCCGGCCAGATGATCTATATCGTCAACACCGATGCCCCCGGCTTCATCGGTGCGTTGGGCACGAAACTGGGCGAGAATAAGATCAACATCGCGACGTTCAACCTCGGCCGTCGAGCTGCTGGAGGCGAAGCCGTTGCACTGGTCGCAGTCGATGACCCTATAACTCAAGAGGTTGCGCAGCAGCTGCACGAGCTCCCGGGCGTCCGCGAGGTCGTTCCGCTGAGTTTTTGACAGGCGTCCAAAGCTCTAACTGCAAGCTTGGGCGATCCCGCTCTTGCTCCACCACAGTTTTGCAATAACTGGACTGCGGAGCGGCAGGATCGATGCGACTAGCGGTATATTGGGCATTTATTGTCCTATTCTTTGCGATCGCAGCAATTCCTGCGCGATTATTCATTGATGGTATTAGGGTTGGCGCTTGGACGGATCGTGGCGGCAGAACCGTCCATCGAAACGAGAAGCCAATCGAATATTGGTTCGGAATTTTGGTATATGCCTTCATGACATGCGCCTGCGCGTACATCCCTATTTTTGGAGTTTGGTCGTTGTTTACGAGGCGCTAGCGAGCCCACCTTCACGATCTGCCCAGGCGTGTTGCAGGTGGTTCCGCTCAGTTCTTGACCCACGTCAAGCGGCGCGCATTCCTAAACCGGCGCCGAGGGCTCGGTCGCCATCTCCAGCTGGGTGAAGCGCACTGGCATGATCGTGCGCGTCCTCAGCTCGTCCTCGGCGCTTTTCTCGACGACGGTGAGCTGCTGCACGTCCTGACCGCCGAGCGGAATGACCATTCGCCCTCCCGGGCGCAGCTGGTCGATCAGCGCCTGCGGCACTTCGGCCGCCGCGGCGGTGACGAGGATACGGTCGAACGGCGCATGGTCGGGCCATCCGCGTGAACCGTCGCCGACGCGCACCTGGATGTCGTAGTGGAGCGCCGCGAAACGCGCCAAAGCCGCTTCGACGAACTCCTCGACAATCTCCACGCTCCACACTTCGGCGCCCATCTCGGCCATCACCGCAGCCTGATAGCCGAGCCCCGTTCCCACCTCGAGCAAGCGAACGTCACGCTCGATCCCAAGCAGTTCGATCATCAGAGCAGCGATGAAGGGCTGCGAGATCGTCTTGTCGAAGCCGATCGGCAGAGGCGTGTCCTGATAAGCCATCAGCATCAGACCGTGCGGCACGAACAAATGCCGGGGCACGCCCATCAGCGCTGCACGCAGCCGCGGGTCTAGCGTGTTCCGGCCGATCTCGTCGCTGCTCAAGTCGAAATGCATGTCGATGATCTCGACCATGTGCCGGCGAAAGAGCGTCAGATGCTGATCGGTCATCGGCTTCATGCGGGCCGAACGGACCCGCAAAGCTCGCGTTCCCGCGCTGGACGATTTGTCATGCGGGCCCTAGGAGCGCTGGGGCCGCCAAAAGCAGGGACATTTTCCTTTTCTCCGTTCGGGCTGAGCTTGTCGAAGCCCTGCCCTTGTTCTTGGCTCAAGAGAAAGACTGCCCTTCGACAGGCTCAGGGCGAACGGTTGTTGGAGGAAACGCGTGGGTAACGTCACCGTCATCGGCGCCCAGTGGGGCGACGAAGGCAAGGGGAAGATCGTCGACTGGCTGGCGAGCCGCGCCGACATGGTGGTTCGCTTCCAGGGCGGCCATAACGCGGGCCATACGCTCGTCGTCGGCGACCAGACCTACAAGCTGTCACTGCTTCCGTCCGGGATCGTCCGCGGCACTCCGTCGGCGATCGGTAATGGAGTGGTGCTCGACCCCTGGGCACTGAAGGCCGAGGTGGAGGGCATCCGCGAGCAGGGAGTCGACGTCACCCCCGACGTGCTGATGGTCGCCGAGACCTGTCCGCTGATCCTTCCGATCCACCGCGACCTCGATGCGCTGCGCGAGGATGCGTCGGGCGCGGGCAAGATCGGAACGACGCGCCGCGGAATCGGGCCGGCCTATGAGGATAAGGTCGGCCGCCGAGCGATCCGCGTCTGCGATCTCGCGCGCCTCGACGATCTCGGGCCTTTGCTCGACCGCCTCTGCGCCCACCACGATGCGCTCCGAGCCGGCTTCGGCGAGCCGCCGGTCGACCGCGAACGGCTGAAACGAGACCTCGCCGAAATCGCGGACTTCGTTCTGCCCTTCGCACGGCCGGTATGGCGCGACCTCGATCATGCGCTTCAGCGTGGCCGTCGCATCCTGTTCGAAGGCGCGCAGGGCGTGCTGCTCGACGTCGATCACGGCACCTATCCGTTCGTCACTTCGTCCAACACGGTTGCGGGGACCACCGGCTCGGGGAGCGGGATCGGGCCGTCAGGGGCCGGCTTCGTTCTGGGCATCGTCAAAGCCTATACGACACGCGTCGGCTCAGGCCCCTTTCCGACCGAGCAAGAGAATGAGATCGGCGAACGTCTCGGCGAGCGCGGGCACGAGTTCGGAACGGTCACCGGCCGCCGCCGCCGCTGCGGCTGGTTCGACGCGGTGCTGGTGCGCCAGGCGGTCGCGGTGAGCGGCATCACCGGCATCGCGCTCACCAAGCTCGACGTGCTCGACGGCTTCGAAACGGTGAAGATTTGCACCGGCTATGTGATCGATGGGGAAAAGTTCGACTATCTGCCTCCGCACGCCGCCGATCAGATGCGCGTCGAACCGATCTATGAGGAGATCAAAGGCTGGCCGGGCTCGACCCGGGGCGCGCGCAGTTGGGCGGATCTGCCGGCGCGGGCGATCAAATATGTCCGCCGGATCGAGGAGCTGATCCGCTGCCCGGTGGCGCTGGTCAGCACGTCGCCGGAGCGCGACGACACGATCCTGGTGCGGGATCCGTTCGCGGGCTAGTGGCGGACCTCGAAGCGGTCGAAGTTTTCGAATCCGGCCTCTTCAACCGCCATTTCATCCACACGTGCACCGGGGGAGCCGTCGCGCATGCGCTCGATAAGCCGGTTCACGGCGACGTCCTCGCCCTCGAGATGGGCATCGACCGAACCATCGTCGCAGTTGCGCACCCAACCGTGGACACGAAGCCGCCGCGCCTCGTCGCGAGTCCAGGCGCGGAAGAAGACGCCTTGCACCAAGCCAGTCAGTCGAAGTTTGCGCGCGATCGCCATCAGGGCGCCTTCGCCACCTGCGTGTAGATGACCTGCCAGCGACCGCCACGCTTGACCCAAATATCGGCGAAGCGCAGCCGCACCTCGTAGCGCTTGCCGCCATCGGTGCCGCGCAAGGTCGCGATCCCTCCCATGACTGCCCCGTCGCTCCAGACCTTCTCCACCGGCTGCTCGATTGTGAACGGCTCGAGGTCGAAACCGGGGGCCGTGTAATCGGCGATGAGCTCGGCTTTGGTTTCGGAGTTCCCACTGCTGTTGATCAGCAGATAATCATCGGCGAGCCAGCGCTCGAGCTCGGCCCGATTGCCGTCGATCTGCGCTTTGTCATAAGCGGCCACAGCCGCCGCGAGATCGGGCGGAATGTGCCCAGAAACCGGGGCAGAGGCGGCGGCGAAAAGCAGCAGCGCCAGCATCTTAGACCGTTGCGATGTCGGGTGCGTCCTCGGCCTTCATGCCGATGACGTTATAGCCGGCGTCGACGTGATGGATTTCTCCGGTGACTCCGCTGGCGAGGTCTGAAAGCAGGTAAAGCCCCGCCCCACCGACGTCCTCGATCGTCACGTTCCGACGGAGCGGCGAATTATATTCGTTCCACTTCATGATGTAACGGAAGTCGCCGATCCCGCTCGCCGCGAGCGTCTTGATCGGTCCAGCCGAGATGCCGTTCACGCGGATGCCTTCGGGCCCGAGGTCGGCGGCGAGATATTTGACGCTCGTTTCCAGCGCGGACTTGGCGACCCCCATGACGTTGTAATGCGGAATGACCTTCTCGGCGCCGTAATAAGTGAGAGTGAGCAACGACCCGCCGCCGCTCATCAGCTGGCGGGCACGCTGCGCGACCGCGATGAAGCTGAAAACGGAGATGTTCAGGGTCATCAGGAAATTGTCCATCGACGTATCGACGAACTTCCCCCTGAGCTCGTTCTTGTCCGAATAGCCGATGGCGTGGACGACGAAGTCGAGCGTCGTCCATCGTTCTTTCAGCTGCGCGAAGGTCCTGTCGAGCGCCTTCATGTCCGACACGTCGCAGTCGACGAGCACGTCCGAGCCAAGCTCCATCGCCAATGGCCGAACGCGCTTTTCCAGCGCCTCACCCTGATAGGAGAAAGCGAGCTCGGCCCCGTGACCATTGAGGGCCCGCGCAATGCCCCAGGCGAGCGATCGCTCATTGGCTAGCCCCATGATCAATCCGCGCTTGCCTTGCATCAGCTGATTCAAAGTTGCGGTCCCCTTGTTTCCAACACCGGTTCGAAGTCCTCACCCGGCTGCGGTTCTTCAACCTCCAGCTCGTCGGTGTAGGGCCCGGTATAGACCTCGCCCTTTAGCGCGGTGGCGCCGCCTTCCGCCAGCGCCGCGTTCAGTTCCGCTCCGATCACGACGCCCAAGCCCACCATGAAAAAGAAGAGGAGAGCGATCATGACTCCGGCGAGGCTGCCGTAGGTGAGGCTGTACCCGCCGAACAGGCCAAGCGCGGTTGGCAAGATCTCGACCGTCGCGAGCCACCACAGGGTGATGAACAAGGCTCCCGGCCATTTCCTGCAGGCGCGCTTGCGATATCTCGCGGGAGTGAGGGCGAAGAAGAGGACGTAGAAAGTGAAGAACAAAGTCGCTGCCGGAACGAGCCGGTAAAAGCCGAGGTCGTCCGCCATATTCCGGGCGAAGGGGAACCATTGCTCGATGATGGCCTGAATCGAGCTCAAGGCCACGCTCGCGGCGAATGCAGTCATCAGCAGCAGAACGGCAGCGAGGATGAGCAGGATCGAGCCAAGCCGATATTCCCAGAACGGCGCGCTGTACTTCACTCCAAAGGCCCGCCGAAGGATGTCGCGGATCGTTTCGACATAGCTTCCGGCTGTCCACAGGCCGACGATCGCTCCGAACCAAAGCAACGGACCGGTCCGGGCGGTCAGCACCTCGTTGATGGGTCCGTCCAAAGTCGAAGCGACGTCGGGCGGTAGGCGGTGCAAGATGTTCACGACGGTCAGCTGGGCGTCCTGGCTTTGCCCCAGAAGATGCGCGACGGCCGCCGCGAGGATGATGAAGGGAAAGAGGGCCAGGATCGACAAATAGGCCAGGTTGCCAGCGTGGATGAACCCGTCATTGTAGACGCCGATCGCAACCCGTTTGACCACTTCCCAAGCGGTAATTTTCGGCTTGAGCTTCTCTTCGACCTCCGTGCCGAAGGCCGCGCGCATGCTGGCGAGCCGTTTGCGCCTGGCTTCTGGCGATTGAGGAGAGAGATCTCTCATTCAGAACGGGCGATTATACAACGGCCGCGCTAGACGCCCAGTGAAGCGCGCGGATTGCCGTCGCCACCGCTCCAGCTCTCCGCGAACTTCTGGAGGTCTGCATCGTGCGCCGGTACGTCGATCTCGACGGACACGAGCTGGTCCCCGCGCTGGCCGTTGCGGCTGGCGAAGCCCCGACCCTTGAGGCGCAGGACCTTGCCCGACGTCGTGCCCTTGGGAATGGTCAGCATCACCGGGCCTTCCGCCGTCGGCACCTTCACCTTGGCCCCTAGAACGGCTTCCTTCAACGACACCGGAAGTTCGAGACGGATATTGTTGCCGTCGCGTTTGAAGAAGCGGTGCGGTGCGATCTCGATCGTGACGATCGCATCGCCGCGGCCAGCCGGGCCCTCCTCTCCCTTTCCGGCAAGGCGGATTTTGGTACCGTCTTCCAGTCCTTGAGGAAGCTTCACGTCGATGGTCTTGCCGTCGGCTAGCGCAATGCGCTGCGGCTTCAGTGCCACCGCATCGACGAACGAGATCTTCAGGCGATACGCTACGTCCGCTCCCTTCTGTGGAGCCCGGGCCCGCTGGCGGAAGCCGCCAAACCCGCCTCCCGGCCCGCCCCGTGCGCGGGCGGCGCCGAACAGGCCTTCGAACATGTCGCTGAGGTCCGCCGCATCCGCCCCGCTGAAATTGAAGCTTTCGAACCCGCCACCGGCTCCAGGCTGCGGACCTCCCGAGGAATAGCCGCCGAAGCCCGATCCAAAGGGCATCTTTGGGTTGCCCTCCTCGTCGATCTCGCCCCGGTCGTATTTCGCGCGCTTGTCCTTGTCGGACAGCAGATCATAGGCCTGGGTGACCTCGCCGAAGCGCTTCGCCGCATCGGGATTGTCCTTGTTCCGGTCCGGGTGAAGCTGCTTGGCGAGGCTGCGATACGCCTTTTTGATCTCCGCCTGGCTCGCGCCACGCTTCAGCCCCAAGCGTTGGTAGAGGTCCAGTGCCATTGCCCATCCATGCCGTAACGATCCTCGCCTGACCAGATGGGTTGCCGTTCGCGCAAGGCCAAGCCTAAGGCCGACGAGCAATGATCGATCCCCATGCGCTCTTCGATGAATGGTTCGCCGAGGCAAGCGCAAGCGAGCCGAACGAGCCCGAAGCGATGACGGTGGCGACCACGGGAGCTGAGGGCCAACCGTCGGCTCGGATCGTGCTGCTCAAAGCGAGCGGGCCCGACGGGTTCGTCTTTTACACTCATGAGCAGAGCGCCAAGGGGCAAGATTTGGAAGAGAATCCCCGGGCAGCCCTCCTCTTCCATTGGAAGTCGCTGTGTCGGCAGGTGCGGATCGAGGGCGTTGTGGAGCGCGTGTCGGATGCCGAAGCGGACGCATACTTCGCCACCAGGTCGAGGGATTCGCGGCTCGGCGCCTGGGCCTCGGATCAATCGCGCCCGCTCGACAATCGCGCGACCTTCGAGCGACGGTTCGAAGAGGCGAAGCGGCGCTTCGAAGGCCAGGACGTCCCCCGGCCGCCGAGCTGGGGCGGGTATCGCGTCGTTCCGGAGAGGATCGAATTCTGGACGGCGCGTCCGCACCGCCTTCACGAGCGGCGGCTCTTCACGCTTGAGGACGGCAGCTGGACCGAAGGCCTCCTCTATCCATGATCGAAAGCGCCGCCTCTCCATCCGAGCGGTCCAAACTGACCGCGCGCGCCGCGCTGGCGAGCATCGCCATGGCCGTCATCCTGATCGTGCTGAAAGCGTGGGCGGCCTACCGGACGGATTCGACGGCCATGCTCGGTTCGCTTGCCGACAGCGGCCTCGACCTCGTCGCCAGCCTCGTCGTGCTTCTTGGCGTTCGAATTGCGGCCCAGCCCGCCGATTTCGACCATCGCTTCGGCCACGGCAAAGCGGAGGCGCTCGCTGCGCTGACTCAGATCATCCTCATCACCATTTCGGCGATCTTCATCGCCGCCCGGGCTGTGCAGCGATTGGTGAGCGGCGCACAAACCGCCGATGCCGAGCTCGGCATCGGCGTTTCAATGGTGGCGATGGCGCTGACGGTCGGGCTGATCTCCTACCAAAAGCATGTGGTCCGCCGCACCGGCTCGCTGGCGATTGGCACCGACCGTCTCCATTACTCGTCCGACCTGCTGCTCAACGGTTCCGTGATCGTCGCTCTCGCCCTCGATCAGTACGCGCGTTTGACCGGAGCCGATGCGGTGTTCGGTCTGCTCATCGCCTCGTGGCTCCTGTGGGGCGCGTGGAAGGCGTCGAGCATCGCGTTCGATCAGCTGATGGATCGAGAATGGCCCGATGAACTTCGCGAGCGCTTCCTCGCCGCGGCGAAAGAATATCCCGAGCTTGCCGGCCTCCACGATTTTCGGACTCGCACCAGCGGAACTCACCACTTTGCTCAATTTCACGTCTGGGTGCCGGCCGACTGGACCGTGCAGGAAGCCCACGACTGTCTCGACCGCGTCGAGGAAGAATTGCAGCAGCGCTTTCCCAACACCGAAATCCTGATCCACGTCGATCCCGAGGGTCAGACGGATCGCGAGACCCTACTCCCTCAGGAAATTACGGAACGCGCAACATGACGACGCTTCCCTTCTTCCAAGTCGATGCGTTCGCGGATCGGCCCCTGACCGGAAATCCGGCGGCCGTCATTCCGCTCGAACAATGGCTGGACGACGCGCTGATGCAGGCGATCGCGGGGGAGAACAACCTCAGCGAAACCGCGTTCACGGTCCCGAGCGACAGTCCGGACGTGGATTTCGATCTGCGCTGGTTCACTCCAACCGACGAGGTCGAGCTGTGCGGTCACGCAACGCTCGCGGCGGGCCACGTTCTCATGACCGGCCACCCGCTGCGTTTCGCAACCAAAGGCGGCATCCTGGTCGTCAGCCGCCGCGACGACCTCCTGGAATTGGACTTGCCCGCCGCCAAGCTCACCGAAGTCCATGAGGCGGAACTCAATGAGGCGCTTGGAGTTCCCGACTCTCCGGCCTGGTTGGCCGAAGGATGCAACGATGCCGCGATCATCGAGCTTGCGGACGAGGAGGCGGTGCGCGCGGTGGATCCGGATTTCGCGGCCTTGCGCCGGGTCCCGCGGATGGCGGTTGTCACCGCTCGCGGCAGCACCGAGGACATCGTGAGCCGAGTCTTCGTCCCTTATCTCGGGATCGATGAGGACCCCGTGACGGGCTCGGCGCATGCGGCACTCGCGCCTTATTGGGCGGAACGGCTCGGCCGCAAGGCTTTCACCGCGCTCCAGGCGAGCAAGCGCACCGGCATGCTCCACTGCCGGCTCGACGCCGAGCGAGTCCTGCTCGGCGGCCGTTGCCATACGGTCATCGCCGGACAGTTTCAGCTCTGATCAGGCCGGTTCGTGGGCTTTCTGTGCGGCCGGCTGTCCGCTGTGGGCGGGCCGTTCATATTGAGCGCGGGTGCTGATCGCGATCCGGTTCCAGCTGTTGATTTGCACCGCCGCAAAGATCAGCCAGGGGATCTCCTCCTCGCTGAAGTGCGGCTTCAGGGCCTCGAACGTCTCCTTGCTCGCGCCGCTATCGGCGATGAGCGTGAGTTCCTCGGTCCAGGCGAGCGCCGCGCGCTCCTTGTCCGTGTAGAGGGGCGATTCCTCCCAGGCGTCGAGCGACACGATGCGCTCGGGCGTCTCGCCATGCTTCATCGCCTCGTCGGTGTGCATGGCGAGGCAATAAGCGCAGCCGTTGATCTGCGACGCTCTGAGCTTGATCAGATGATAGAGCGCAAGGTCCAGATGCTGGACGATGAGGCCCTCCATCTGCAGCAAATGCCGGTAGAAATCGGGGGGCATATTCTTGAGTTCGAACCGCGGTGCTTCGACCATTGCGTTGCTCCTCAGATTGGCTGAACGACTCTTCGCGGGGGCCGGTTAGGACAGACGGGCGCCGCATCCAAGGGAGTTGCGGTGGGTCGTGCGGCAAGCTGTGGGCGTGATGGTCTTTGCTCAGTGCAAAAGGCGAACCTTTGCTAACCGGTCGGTAATTCGTTGGGTTTATCCTCCACGGCGTGAACAGGCATTGGACACCTCGCAAGAAGACCGTCGAGCTGAAGCCGACGGCGCGCCCCTCCCGCATCCGGCGCGATCCGGTGCCGGCAAATGAGCAGCTGTCACGCAATGCGTGGTGGGAATCGCGCGAGTGGGAAATCAGGCTCGGGATCGCGGGCATCATCTTCTTCGCCATCGCGATCAGCGCGCTGGTGATCGATATCGGCCACTTCGTGAGCCTCTGAGTTCGATTTTATCGCGAAGGCACGACGTGACACTCCGTCATGCCGGGCTCGACCCGGCATCCGCCTGACCTTTGAGGAAAAAAGGCAGTCCCCGGCTCGAAGGCCGGGGTGACGATTAGGCGGTCCCGCAGTCTTCATAAAACTGATCAACCGCCATAGCAGATCCTCTGCGCATCCGCCTTGAGGGCGGCGAGGCAGGGTCGTGCGTCGGTGAGCTCCCACGCGGCTTCATCGAGGACGAATGTGATTTTAACGGCAAGGGCGGGAAGATCGGGCGCCGGTTGGCGGAGCAGTCGGGTGAGCGCGGCGAGGCGGGCGCATTCGAGGCGGCTGAAGCGCTCGTCGAGATCGTCTTCGTCCGCAAAGGTTCGCTGCTCGTGCGGAATTGCCGCCTCCTCCAGGCGGAATACGTCGAGCCGAGCGCCGGAGCGATCGAGGGCGGCGAGCGCGCGGTTCCAAAGATGCGTGGCGGGTGAACTGTTCATGCTACCCCGTTCGTCCTGAGCTTGTCGAAGGACTGCTTTTCTTTCCGGCGCTAGGAAGTTGAGGACAGCCCTTCGACAAGCTCAGGGCGAACGGATGTCCGGGGGACATCCGAGAACCTGAGCTCAGGACGAACGGATCAGTGTTGCAGCCTTCGAAGCGGCGGCGCCCGCATCCGCGGCATGAGCGAGATTGCCCACGCCTAGCAAAGCCGGGCGCGTCAAGTTATGCCTCCCGGCACCATGCCTGAGGGTCTCCTTTACGGTCCCTCTTAGGGACCATGCGGCAGGCAGTAAAGGGGGGTTTCTGGGCGGTTCCGTGCTTCGACCCGAACAGTCGCGAATGGCGCGGGCGGCGCTCGAATGGTCGCTCGAGGACGCGGCAGCGGCGGCGGGCGTTAGCCGTCGCACTGTGCTGCGGTTTGAGCGGCATCATCGCGACATCCAGCCGGACAAGGTCAAAGCGATCCACCAAGCCTATGAGGCGGCAGGCGTGCGATTTGCCGAGGACGGTGGTGTCTTCCCGCCACCGTGAGATGCTGAATGGACATGCGCAAACTCGTCGGCCGGAATGCTGCGCGGATTCGGAAAGAGAAGGGGCTAACTCAGGAACAGCTCGCAGAGAAGTGCGGACTGAGCCAGCAATATTTGAGCGGCCTCGAGCAGGGGCGGCGAAATCCGACAATAGTGACGATCTATGAGCTCGCAATTGCGCTCGGCGTGAGTCACGTCGATCTCGTGCGACCCGATTGAACACGTTCAACAGGCCGCGTTACTCGGCGGCGGCGGAGGCACCATCGCCGTGAAGCGGCAGGTCGAGGACGATGATCAGGCCGGGTTGGTTGTCCTCGAGCAGCAATTGACCGTCGTGGAGATGGGCAATGGCTTCTGCGAGCGACAGGCCGAGACCCGCGCCTTCGTCCGAACGGCTCGAGTCCAATCGCCCGAACCGCCGGCGCGCCTCGTTGCGGCGTTCCCTCGGGATGCCGGGTCCGCGGTCGGCCACTTCGATTCTTAGTCGATTCCCTTTTGCGACGGTGCGAATGAGTATCTCGCGACCGGAGGCGCCGTAGCGGATCGCGTTCTCGATCAGATTGCTCATCGCCTGGGCAAGCAATTGCCGATGCCCCAACATCGGGACCGGCCTCGACGGCCGTTCATAGACCAAAGCGGCGTCCTGCTCGTCGGCAAGCGGCTCGTACATCTCGGCGAGCTCCGACGTGAGGTCGCCGGCGTCGAACCAGCTGAATTGATTGCGCCCGGTGAGCGCCTCGGACCGACTGATTTCGAGCACCGCCGTCAGGATGCGCATCAGGGCGTCGGCTTGCCGGATGACGCTTCCCAGCAATTCTTCCTGTTCCTTCGGATCGCCGGTCTCGGCCGCTGCGTGAGCGGCGGAGCGGAGCCGGCTGACGGGCGAGCGCAAGTCGTGCGCAAGCGTGTCCGTGAGCAGCCGCAGCTCTTCCATGAGCGCGCTGATCCGGTCGAGCATGGCGTTGATCTGGCGGCCCAGGCGGTCGAAGGCATCGCCCGTGTTCGAGACAGGAACGCGCTGGCTGAGATCGCGTCCGCTGATCCGGTTGGCGACGGCTGCGATGCTTCCGATCCGTTGTCCGACATAATGTGCGAGGATTACTCCGCAGAGCAGCCCGAGGAGGCCCGCCACCACGAGCGCGATCAACAGCGAATTCTCGAGCGTTTCGCGGATCGCGAGACCTTCGCCGGCGATTCGACCAGTGACCAGCCACTGGCCGTTCGAGAGGTGATCGACCACCAAGGCGCCTTCCTTGGGCGTGGGCTGCCCGCGAAGACGGATCAGGGCATTGCGGTAGCCCTCGCGCAGCTCGGCCGCCCCGCCGGGCACGGCGGCGAGATTGCCGACGACTTGCCGGCCATGGCGGTCGAGCAGAGCGACGGCGGTTTGCGGATCGGCATAATTGACCGTGTCTTCGACCGCGTCCTTGATCGCCGCCCCGCCGCCCGAACGATAGACGTCGGTCAGCACCTTTCCTTGCTCGACCACTTGGCGACGGACGGTCGCGACCGCTTCGTCGTGCGTGCGCCAGTAGATGAAGCCGATGACGGCAAGATTGGAGAGGAGCGCGAGTATGCCTGCGAGCAGCGCTATGCGGATCGTGGTCGGCAAGGGCTACGCCTCGAGCATGTAGCCTGCGCCTCTAACCGTATGCAGCAGCGGCTTTTCAAACCCTTCGTCAAGCTTGCGCCGAAGGCGACTGACGTGGACGTCGATGACGTTCGTCCCCGGATCGAAATGATAGTCCCACACTTGCTCCAGAAGCATGGTGCGGGTGACGACTCGGCCCTCGTTGCGGGCGAAATATTCGAGCAGGAGATATTCGCGGGGCTTCAGGTCGAGCTTCTTGCCGCCGCGCTTCACCGTTCGCGACAGGGGGTCAATCTCCAGATCGCCGACGCTGAGCCGGTGTTCCTGCGGATCGACGCGGGCCTCGCGGCGGCGCAGAAGCGCATTCACCCGCGCCAGCAGCTCGGCGAACGAGAACGGCTTCACGAGATAATCGTCGGACCCGCACTCCAGCCCCTCGATCCGGTCGCCGACCGATGCCAGTGCCGACAGGATGAGCACCGGCGTTTCGATGTGCGCGGCGCGCAGGGCCCGGAGGACCGAAAGTCCGTCGAGAACCGGGAGCATGCGATCGAGGACGATGAGGTCGAACGTCCCGTCGGTGGCGCGGAAAAGTCCGTCCTGGCCGTTGGTGGCCTGCTCGACGCTGTGCCCTTCCTGAGTCAGGCCTTTGGCGAGATAGGCGGCGGTTTCGCGATCGTCTTCGACGAGGAGGATCTTGCGGCCCATAAACTCTCTTCAGCTGTGCGGCTCTACAGGGAGGACGATGAGCCAGGTCGATTCTCGGCGCCGTGGCCGGCACGTTAATTGGAGTTCATTCACGCAAAAGGCCCGGCGCGAGGGCGAATCCCTCGAACCGGGCCGTGCAGTTGGTGTGGACGCTGGGTCAGTTCGACTTGGGGGCGTTCTTGTCGGTCTTGAGCGACGCCTTGGTGACCTTCGCCTTCTTCTTATTGTGCTGCATCAGCGAGGCATTGGTCGGCTTGGCGGCGGGAGTTGTGGCGGCAAGCGCCGGAGTGGCGACCAGGCCCAGCGCGGCGAAAGAGGCAATCAGACGTTTCATTTTCTAGTCTCTCCGTGATTGAGCTCGGTTTGAGCGGTCGACGGTCTACGTCCGACCGTTTCTCAGCCCCGTGTCGCGGCGATTAAGTCTTGTTCATTGGTTTCACGGGGCGCCGCCCTTTGCGCGCGGCGATGAGCGGCGCTAGGCTTTGCGCCACGCATGATTGCCCAAAAGACCCGTTATGCGCTGCGTTCGCTGCTGTTCCTCGCCGAGGAGCAGGGCGGAGCCCCCGTGCAACTGAGCCGCATCGCGGAGACGCAGCGTGTGCCGCCGAAATATCTCGAGCTGATCATGCTCGATCTGAAGAAGGCCGGGCTGGTCAAGAGCGCGCGCGGCCCCAAGGGCGGCTATAAGCTCGCCCGACCGGCGGAAGAGATTTCGTTCGGTCAGATCGTGCGCAGCATGGAAGGACCGATCGCATTGGTGTCCTGTGCGAGCGTCAATTTCTACGCGCCCTGCGGCGACTGTCACGACGAGGCGACCTGCGCCATCCGTCGCGCCTTCACGATCCTTCGCGATCAGAGCACGGCGGCGCTCGATTCGATTTCGTTGGCGCAAGGCGCCGGCTGGGAAGAACGGTTGGGGATCGAAAAATAGCTGTATTTGAGCGCGATGGGAGCGGCGCTAAACTGTCCGGAAATATGGGGGTCAAGCATGGTTGAGCATCACCACGAACCAAGACCGATCGCCGGATGGTTCCTGCCCGCGGCGATCGCGTCCGTCCTCTTCATGGGCCTTGGGTGCATCATGTATCTGATGCACGTGCTTGCCGATCCCAACACGCTACCGCTCGATCAGCGCGTCGCTCTGGAGGCGGAACCGGCCTGGGTGACGGGCGCCAATGCGATCGCCGTATGGGTCGGTTTGATCGGCACCATCTTGCTGGTGATACGGCGCAAGCTCGCCGAATGGGTTCTGCTGGCGTCGTTGATCGGAGTGTTGATTTGGCTCGCCGGCCTCATCGTCGTCGGGCCATTGCGCGAATCCATGTCGGCCAACGATTTGCTGGTGGCGATCGTCGTCACGGCTCTCACCTGGACGATCTACTGGTTCGCTCGCCACTCTCGGCAGCGGGGCTGGTTGAGCTAGACGGGTTAGCCGGGCGCACCAAGGCTAAGGCGCGCCCGACCCATTCCTTATTGCGGCTTGCGGCTGATCCTCGGCCGGCTCCTTCTTTTTCTTCTTTTTGTCAGCCTTCTGGTCGGTCGTCGCGTCGCTCGTCGTTGCCGACGCCGCCGGTTCGGACGGAGCAGATGCGGCGGGATCGCTTGCCGGAGTCCCATCGGGCGGCGTCGCCTGCGGGTCCTGCGTCGCCGGCTGTCCCCCGCGGGTGGCGTTTCCGACGGTTGCGACTGTGCAGACAGGGCCGTTCCAGTTCCGAGCACGAGTGCCGTGCCGGCAAGGATCAGGAAAACTCTCATTCTTTCATCCTCAACGTTGATGGGTGAAGCGCTTCGGAAAGCATTTCTGTCGAGCGGGTTCCCCGTTATCGTCGACTGGGTCTTAAGACGGGATTGGCTGTTTCGGCGTCCAACGTCTAAAGGCGCGCGCATGTCGACCTTCACTATCGACACGAAGACGAGCCGCGCCACGCCTTCGCCCGTTCCCGGGAAGCGGATGACCGCGCCGTCGATCCGCGCGCGCAAGGTCGACGGACGGACCGAGCAGCCGATCGTGATGCTCACCGCATACACGATGAGAATGGCCCAACTTCTCGATCCCTATTGCGACATGCTGCTGGTCGGCGACAGCCTCGGGCAGGTGATCTACGGCCTGCCCTCCACCATTCCCGTCACCATGGAGATGATGTGCGCGCACGGCGGTGCCGTCGTCCGCGGGAGCTGGCACGCGCTGGTGGCCGTCGACCTCCCCTTCGGGAGCTACGAGGGCTCGCCAGAGCAAGCCTTCCAATCTGCATCGCGCGTCATGAAGGAAACGGGCTGTGCGGCAGTCAAACTGGAAGGCGGCGAGGCAATGGCGCCGACGATCAAATTCCTTGCCGAGCGCGGCGTCCCGGTGATTGGGCACGTCGGCCTCACCCCGCAGGCGGTCAACGTGCTGGGCGGTTATGGAGCCCGCGGGCGCGAGGAGCGGGAGGCGTACACCATCATCTCCGACGCCAAGGCCGTTTCCGATGCCGGCGCTTTCTGCATCGTTCTTGAAGGAGTCCTGGAGCATGTCGCCACCGAAGTCGCGCGATCGGTCGCGGCGCCGATCATCGGCATCGGAGCGTCGGCCGAGTGCGACGGTCAGGTGCTGGTCACTGACGACATGCTTGGGCTGTTCGAGCGGACCCCCAGATTCGTGAAGCGCTATGACGATCTGGCAACCCGTATCGGCGAGGCCGCGCGGACCTATGCCGAGGAGGTACAAGCCCGCAGTTTCCCGACCGCGGACCAGACCTACAAGCCGAAGAGCTAAACGGCTTTGCCTTTCCGCACATTGCCGCTAGACGGAGCGCCGCCAGCTTCCATTCATACAGGGTGGGGAAGGAAGCGACCGGCAAGAGTATCCCCCAGCGAAGCGGACTGAGGCACGTCTTTGGCGCAACCCCCGGAAATCAGCGAAACCTTCCTGCGGGAGGTCGACGAGAACCTACGCCGCGACCAGCTCCGCGATTTCGGAAAGAAATACGGTGCCTGGCTGGTCGTTGCTGTCGTGCTGTTCCTCGCCGCGAGCGGCGGGTGGATCTGGTGGCAGCAGCACCAGCAGAAGCGCGGCGGGGAGCAGATCGAACAGCTCGGCGAAATCTATCAGAATATCGGCGCGGGGAACACGAAGAACGCCGCGCAACAGCTCGATATTTTGTCGACGAGCGGCCGCAAAGCCGTGGGGGCCTCCGCGGCCTTTGCCAGCGCAGCACTTGCGGTCCAGCAAAACGACTCCAAGACTGCGATTGCGAAGTACCGCGAGCTCGCAAACAACAGCGACCTGCCCGAGGCATATCGCCAGATTGCGCTCATCCGCCAGACAGCGTTGGAGTTCGACCAGATCCAGCCGCAGGAGGTGGTCGCCCGTCTCGAGCCGCTCGCCAAGCCAGGTAATCCCTGGTTCGGCACGGCCGGGGAAATGACGGCGATGGCGCTGATCAAGCAGGGGAAGAAAACGGAAGCCGGCCGGCTGTTCGGCGCCATTGCCAGAGATAAGGGCGTTTCGGACTCGATCCGCGAGCGCGCCGTCCAGATCGCCGGCAGTCTCGGCGTGGATGCGAGTTCCGCGCTCGAGACGCCGGCCAAATAGGAACCCCATGAACAAGACCCAATATTTTCGAATCGCCGTCATGCTTGCCGCAACCCTCGGTGCCAGCGGCTGCAGTATCTTCAAGCGGGGCAAGCCGAAGACTCCTGTGATCGGCGAGCGCATCGCGGTGCTCGCGAACGAAGGCGCGGTGGAAATCGATCTTCCCACGGCGGCGCTGCCGATGAATCTTCCACCGGCGGTGGCGAACACCGATTGGAGCCAGTCGGGCGGAAATGCGGCCAAGTCGCTTGGGCAAGTAGCGCTAGGGACGGAGCTTACTCAGGCGTTCACGGTCAATGCCGGACGCGGCACCAGCGTGACGGCGCGGCTCGCGTCTTCGCCAGTCGTCGCCAACGGCCGCGTCTATACGATCGACACGCTTGGCGCCGTTCGCGCCTTCGATGGGCGAACCGGAGCCCAATTGTGGTCGAGCCAGACGCCGAGCGACAAGGGCAATGAAGCGTCGCTCTACGGGGGCGGAATCGCCTACGGCGACGGCCGCATCTTTGCGACCAATGGACTCGGCTATGTCGCGGCGCTCGATGAGCGGACCGGCGGGATCGCGTGGCAGAAGCGACCCGGCGGCCCCCTGCGCGGTGCCCCGACAGTCGCGAATGGCTCCGTCTACGTGATGAGCCAGGACAATCAGATCTATTCGCTCAAGGAAGATGACGGATCGAGCAATTGGTCGCAGGCCGCTTCGCTAGAGATCGCCGGAGTGTTCGGCTCGGCTTCGCCCGCCGTCGGTCAAGGGACCGTCGTCGCCGGATTCTCCTCGGGCGAGCTTAACGCCTATCGTTATGAGAATGGGCGGCAGGTCTGGCAGGACACGCTGCAGCGTACGAGTATCAGCACTAGCGTCTCGTCCTTGTCGGACATCGACGCTGACCCAGTCATCGACAACGCTCAAGTGTTCGCGGTTGGGCAGGGCGGCCGAATGGTGGCGCTCGACCTCATCAGCGGCCAGCGCATCTGGGAAGCGAACATCGCAGGCATTTCGACCCCTTGGCTCGCGGGCGACTGGATTTTCGTCGTAACGGATGAGGCGAAGCTGCTTTGCTTGTCGCGCGCGAACGGCAAGGTGCGCTGGATCAACCAGCTGCCGCAGTTCCGCAAGGCGAAGTCGAAGAAGGGAGAGCTGGATTACCAGGGCCCGATTCTCGCCGGCGGACGCCTGATCGTGGTCGGATCCAGCGGCGTGGTGGTAAACGTCGACCCGCTCACCGGCTCCTACCAGAGCCAAACCAACGTCGGTGCAAGCATCAGCCTGCCGCCGGTCGTTGCCAATTCGACGCTCTACATCCTCGACGACCGCGGCCAGCTTCACGCCTTTCGGTAGATTAGCGGGAGGGATTGGGCGCGACCACAACCCTCTTCGTTCGTCCTGAGCGGAGCCCCGGAGGGGCGTAGTCGAAGGGCGTCTTGCACCAACGCTCGTGGCGCGCCCTTCGACTTCGCTCAGGACGAACGGATGTTGGCGCGCGGCACAGTCTCCCCGTCCCCACGATCTCGGATCAGGTCCGGGATCGCAGGGAGGAGCATGATAGGCTAACGCCACTCCCATGCCTTCGCCCACTGTTGCCATTGTCGGCCGCCCGAACGTCGGCAAATCGACCCTTTTCAACCGGCTCGTCGGCAAGCGCTTGGCGTTGGTCGACGATCAGCCCGGAGTGACCCGCGACCGGCGCGAGGGCGACGCGAAATTGCTCGGGCTCGACTTCCGAGTCATCGACACGGCGGGTTTCGACGACGAAGCCAGCGAGACTTTGCCTGGCCGAATGCGCCAGCAATCCGAGGCCGCCGTTGCCGACGCCGACGTCGCCTTGTTCCTCATCGACGCGCGCGATGGCCTCACTCCGCTCGACGAGGAGATCGCGCGCTGGTTGCGCACGCAGACTACGCCCGTGGTGGTGGTCGCGAACAAGGCTGAGGGCAGGGCTGCGGAGAACGGGATCCTCGAAGGCTATCGGTTAGGTCTCGGCGAACCGATCGCCATGAGCGCCGAACATGGCGAAGGAGTCGCGGATCTGTTCGAGGCGCTGCGGCCGCACGTCGAGCACGAGCATTTCGAGGCCGGGAGAGAGGAAGACGCGGCCGATTCACCGCTGAGCCTCGCAGTGGTCGGGCGCCCAAACGCGGGCAAGTCGACATTGATCAATCGCATGTTGGGGCAGGAGCGGATGATCACCGGGCCCGAGGCGGGGATCACGCGCGATTCGATCAGTCTCAATTGGGAATGGAACGGCCATCCGGTGAAATTGGTCGACACTGCGGGCCTGAGAAAACGCGCGAAGGTCGAGAACAAGCTCGAACGCTTGTCCGTCGCCGATACCAAGCGCGCCATCGATTACGCCGAAGTCGTCGTTCTTCTGCTCGACGCGACGCGGGGGCTGGAATTGCAAGACCTGCGCATCGCCGACCAAGTGGTCGAGGAAGGGCGCGCGCTGATCATCGCGCTCAACAAATGGGATGTGGCGGACAATGCGTCGAGCCTCTTCAACGGTGTGAAGGCCGCCCTTGCGGAGGGACTGTCGCAGCTTCGGGACGTTCCGTTGCTCACCGTCTCCGCGAAGACCGGGAAGGGCATCGACACGGTCCTCAAGGTCGCGTTCGAGCTGCGCGAGGCCTGGGGGAGACGCATACCCACGGGCGAGCTGAACCGGTGGTTCGAGGATGTGGTCGAGGCGAACCCACCCCCGGCGCCCAAGGGACAGCGGATCAAGCTGCGCTACATAACCCAGGTGAAGACGCGCCCTCCGACCTTCGTCGTCTTCGGCAATCGGATCGATCATCTGCCGGATAGCTACCGGCGCTATCTCCTGAACGCGATGCGCCGGGACTTCGGTCTGAGCGACGTCCCCCTGCGCCTCAGCTTCCGTGGCGGCCGCAATCCCTTCGATCGCGCGAAACGATAAGGAGAATTTTACTCTTTGGACCTATCCAGCATGCAAGTGGGACCACGGCCGGGGCATCCGGCGCCGTTAGGAGCTTGGCGTGAGCGACGACTCAAGCGACATCGTCGATTGGGGGCATTTCGAAAAGAGCCGGTCCGAGCTCGGGCCCGGCTTCATCCGCATCTTAAGCTACTTCAAGGAAGACGGCACCCGATCGATCGCCCAGATTGAGCAGGCGATGCGTGAGGAGAATACGGTCGCGCTGGTGATGCCCGCCCATACGCTCAAGGGCGAATCCCGCCAGCTTGGAGCGGAGCCGCTGGCGAAGATCGCCGAGCTGATCGAAACCACCGCGCGCTTCTGCATCGAGAGCCATCGTTTCCCCGACGAGCTCGTTCCCGAAGTCGTGGAACTTCGGCGGCTGTTCAATGAAACGATTGAGGTCTTCGACAAAGCGACGAACCCCTTGATGAGCCGTTCGGGCGGCTTCGGCCGCAAGGCCAGCAACCAGGGGTTCGGCCGAATCTAGTCGTCTTCGACGGCTTCCGACTGCAACTGGACGTAATTCTGCAGGCCCATTCGGGCGATCATCTCGAACTGCTGCTCGAGCGTGTCCACATGCTCCTCCTCATTGTCGAGGATCTCGGAGAAGAGGTCGCGGCTGCCGTAGTCGCGCACTTTCTCGCAATGTGCGATCGCGCCGCGCAGTTGCCCCAACGCTTCCATCTCCAACTCGAGATCGCCGCGCAGGATCTCCTCGACATTCTCGCCGATGTGCAGCCGGCCCAGCGCCTGGAAATTGGGAAGGCCGTCGAGAAAAAGAATGCGTTCGGCGAGTTGATCGGCATGCTTCATCTCGTCGATCGATTCGCCGCGCTCGAACTTCGCAAGCGTATGAACGCCCCAATTGTCGAGCAGCCGGTAGTGCAGCCAATATTGATTGGTCGCGGTGAGCTCGTTCTTCAGCGCTTCATTGAGCAGCTCGAGAACCTTGGGATCGCCCTTCATTTAAGCCCTCCATCGAACCGCAACGCCCTAGTGCGTCCGGCAGTTGCTGGAAAGCGGAAAATTGGCGGAATTCTGGGAAAAGTCTGCGAGTGAAAGTCAGTTGCAGGTCATGCTCAACCGGCGACGACGCGCAGGTGCGCGCGCCGGTTCGACCGCTCCTGATCGAGGATCTCCTGCGCATAGTCGAGGCAGCAGCCGCATTGGGGTTCGCAGCCCAGGCGGGCGTAGGCGTTGATCGGGCAAGTCGCACCGCGGCGCGCCACTTCGCGCACCTCGTCCTCGGTCAAGGCATTGCAAACGCAAACGATCATTCGCTGATAGATAATGCTATTGCGACCTATTCGCAACTAATATCGACGAGCCGATGGAATCAAGCGTGGACCGTGGCCGCCGCGCCACTCGCTGGCAGGACCAGTGTCTTGGCCGTGATCCACGCGATCGGCAGGCCGACCAGGAACAAGTGTGCGATCAACTGCGTCGCGATCGATAACGGCTTGGGTGGCAGAGGTACGTCGAAGCGGAGCGGAACGACGATCCAGTTCATCACGACATAGGTGAGGAGTCCGTAGACCAGCCCCCACTTGAGCGGACTTTGGAGCAGGTCCGGAAAGCGGCGGGCCGCAAGGACGAAGACCGTCGCCATGATCGCCATGAGCGTGAAATGCACAATCAGCCCGAGCGCCGCGCCCGCGGTCTCCCACTCCGTGGCTTGAGGGAACGGACCCGAGGCCACGTAGCGCAACATATTGCCAGGCTCGCGGCCGAAGTAGAGCGTCAGGATTGTCGCGAACAATATGTCCAAGGCTCCGGCGACCAATGTCGCGAGTGCGATCGGTTTCAACATGGCGCTCTCCTCCCGGCTTCAGGCTAGGGCGGTCCAGCGAAACGTCAACGAACGTCGCGATTTTGCCGCCGAATGACGAGTTTCAACCCCGACCACGTCTCATCGACCGCGCAAACCTTCACGTCGACAAGACCCAGCGGCAGCGCGACGTCGCGGATCGTGTCTTCGGTAATGTCCGTCGCAACTTTGGACGTCCTCTTGGGCCAGCTGACCCAGATCATTCCTGCCGGGTCGAGGAGAGGGAGCAGTTGCTTGAGTTTGGCTTCGAGATCCACTCGCTCGGTGACGAACACATGCGCGGCATTGATTGGCGGCTCCGGTTCGTCGAGCAAATGAAGCTGCAGCCCGTCGGTTGCGATCTCGTCGCGTACGCTGTCGGGCATTCCGCTCCACCACGTGCGCATACCGTCCTTAAGCGACAGCTTCTTTGCCAGCGGCGTCCCGGAATAGCCGGCCGTCACTTCAGATATCCGGCGTCAGCTCGCTGCCCATCAGCTTGGGGAAGAAGCCTTCATGGGCCGCGCGCAGGTCGGCGAGCGACACACCCTGTGGGCCGCCGCGACCCACGAGGTCGAACACCACGCCGTCCCCGCCCGTCAGGCCGATCGGAACCGCGAAGAGCTGGGCTCCATTGGCGATGGCACGGACTCGGTCAGGATCGCGCGTCGCGACGACGTAACGCCCCTGATCCTCCCCGAACAAAATTGCGCCGGGGTTGGGGATCTGAGGGACCACGGTCATGCTAAGGCCGACGCTACCCGCGAGCGCCATCTCGGCGACGGCGACGGCGGCGCCCCCGTCCGAGCAGTCGTGCACCGCGGTGACCAGTCCTTTGGCGATGAGGTCGCGGATGCATTCGCCGGCGCGCCGCTCGGCGGCGAGATCGACCGGCGGAGGAGCACCAGCGCGGCGGCCGTGGCACACTTCGAGCCAGAGCGACCGGCCGACATGGCTGTCGCTGTGACCGATCAAGACGATGTGTTCGCCCTCAGCCTGAAAGCCGATCGTCGCGCTTTTCTCCCAATCATCGAGCAGGCCGACGCCGCCAATTGCGGGGGTGGGGAGGATTGCGACACTGCTTCCATCGTCCTGCTTCGTCTCGTTATAGAGCGAGACGTTGCCGCTCACGACCGGGAAGTCGAGCGCCCGGCAAGCCTCGGCTATACCCTCGACGCACCCGACGAACTGGCCCATGATCTCGGGCCGCTGCGGATTGCCGAAGTTGAGGCAATTGGTGATGGCCAGCGGCTTCGCGCCGACCGCGCAGAGATTGCGATAGGCCTCGGCCACTGCCTGTTTCCCGCCCTCGACCGGGTCGGCGTAGCAATAGCGCGGCGTGCAGTCGGTGGTGATCGCCAGCGCCTTCTTCGAGCCGTGGACGCGGACCACCGCGGCATCGCCCCCCGGACGCTGTACCGTATCGGCGCCGACCGACTGGTCGTATTGCGCCCACACCCAGCGCCGCGAGGCGAGGTTGGGTGAGCCCATGAGCTTGAGCAAGTCGGCGGCGATGTCCGTGCTCTCGGGTACGTCGGTCAGCGCCTCGGGCGCTTTCGGGATCGCGTACGGCCGCTCATAGCAGGGCGCCTCATCCGCCAGCGGGTCCAAGGGGATGTCGCACACAGTCTCGCCGTTCCAGACCAGCTCCATGCGGCCGGTTTGGGTCACTTCGCCGATCACTGCGAAGTCCAGCTCCCATTTCGTGAAGATCGCCTCGGCCTCACCCTCGCGGCCGGGCTTCAGCACCATCAACATGCGCTCCTGGCTCTCGGAGAGCATCATCTCGTAGGGGGTCATGCCCGTTTCGCGGCACGGAACCTTGTTCATGTCGAGCCGGATGCCAACGCCGCCCTTGCTCGCCATCTCTACCGAGGAGGAGGTGAGGCCAGCAGCGCCCATGTCCTGAATGGCGACGATCGCATCGGACGCCATCAGTTCGAGGCAGGCTTCGATCAGCAACTTTTCGGTAAACGGGTCCCCGACCTGGACGGTGGGGCGCTTCTCCTCACTGTCCTCGGAGAAGTCGGCGCTAGCCATCGTCGCGCCGTGGATCCCGTCGCGGCCGGTCTTGGAGCCGACATAAACGACCGGATTCCCAACCCCCGCGGCGGCGGAGTAGAAGATCTTGTCCGTTTTCGCGACGCCGACGGTCATGGCGTTGACCAGGATGTTGCCGTCGTAGGCCTCATCGAAATTCACTTCTCCGCCGACGGTCGGAACTCCCACGCAATTGCCGTAGCCGCCGATACCCGCGACCACTCCGGCAACGAGGTGCCGCGTTTTCGGATGATCGGGCGAGCCGAAGCGGAGCGCATTCATGTTCGCGACCGGACGCGCGCCCATGGTGAAGACGTCGCGCAGGATACCGCCAACGCCCGTCGCGGCGCCTTGATAGGGCTCGATGTACGAAGGGTGGTTGTGGCTCTCCATCTTGAAGATCGCGGCATCGCCGTCGCCGATGTCGATCACACCGGCATTCTCGCCGGGGCCCTGGATCACCCAAGGCGCGGAGGTCGGCAGCTTCTTCAAGTGGAACTCGCGACGATTTGTACGAGCAATGCTCCGACCACATGACGGAAAAAATGCCGAGTTCCACGAGATTGGGCTCTCGGCCGAGCGCTTTGAGGATGCGGCCGTATTCCTCCTCGCTGAGGCCATGCTCGGCAACGGTTTCAGGAGTGATGCTAGGAGCTTCCAAGACTTCCATGCGCGGCCCCTTAGCGGGCGGCCCCGCAGCCGTCACCCCGCCGTTATCGGGGATACTCCAACTGCATAGCGACGATGTCGGCAGTTCGGCGGCCGTAACGGCTCTCGATCCGCTGGAGCGCCAAGTCCAGCCGCCGCGCAGGCGGCGAGGAACCGATGTCGGGCAATCGCTCTGTCGCCGCCCAGGACGTGCGGATTCGATCGGGGAGGATGCGCAGCCCGCTTCGACTGGTCTGGGGGGACGCGGCGAAGGTCATTGCTCGCGAGCGGTAGGTCCGCGACCAGGCATCTGCAACGAGCGCGAGGGACACTTCATCGATCCCTGGCGTAAGCGGAATTCCCATTCGCTCGTGGTTCCACACCGCCAGCCTGTTGCCGACGACTGTCAGCGCGAAGGGGCGATCGATCCGGAACGCCGCGCTGTCGTGCCGGCTGTCCCAGCCGCTGAGACCGAGTTCACGAGCGACTGACTGCGCCTTCTCCCGTCCGGCAATGGCCTCGATCAGGGTCAGCATCGTCGGCATGGACGCCGTGATACCCGTCGTCGTCACGACTTTTCCGTCCACGATCAATCGCCGATCCGGCACGTACCTGACCGATGGGTGCTCCTTGCGTAGCTGCTTCAGAAAATACCAATGCGTCGTGCCGCGTTTGCCGTCGAGGAGGCCCGCCGCGGCAACCACCTTGGCCCCGGCGCACACGCCCATGATCGTGGCACCTTTGGCCGCCTGCTCCTTGAGCCAGCGCATGACGGCCGGGTCATCGTCGCGCGACATGGCGGGCACGATGACATAGTCGGCGCCGCTCGGGTGGCTGGCATCAAACTGAGCGATCGTCGCTTGCGGCTCGACCTTCAGCGCCGGATAGAGCTGTACCGGACCGGGCCTGGTGGCGAGGGCCACCACATCGGCGACGTCTGCTCGGCGCAGAATGCCGTACGGCACGAGATAGTCCGTCGTCTCGGTAGCGTCGTTGATGCCGATCGTGGCGATGAGGGGTCGTTCTCGCTTCGATGGCTTCAGCGCCGCGAGCGCGGCCTCCGTTTCTTGCGCCGGCACAGGCGGCGGCGTCGCCGCGCTCCGCGCTGGCGGTAGCGACAAAATCCATCCACCTGCTCCAAGGACGAAAAGTCCGACGGCGCCCAAAACGATGCGCTGAATCTTGGCCCTGGCCATCACCGGACCGTTATTCTGTTCGGCAGCGGCAAGGAACAACCGTTGTCGGCGAACTGCCTCTTCCAGCCGCCAAGCGGCTCTGGTCCGACTCATGAAACGGCAGTAGTTGGGGCGGGCCGGGGGGCTCTGACAAGGAGTGCACAATGGCGAACCCAATCCCCGAGGGATATCGCAGCGTAAACGTCATCCTGACGGTCGACGATGCTGCCAAGGCAATCGATTTCTACAAGCAAGCTTTTGGCGCGAAGGAGATTTCGCGCCTCCCAATGGGCGACAGGATCGGCCACGCAGAGCTTCAGATCGGCGACACGCGGATCATGCTCAATGACGAATTCCCGGACTGGGATAATCTCGGGCCGAACTCGCGTGGGGGCACGACCTTCGGGCTCGTGGTCTATACCGACGACGCCGACATCGCGTTCAAAAAGGCCATCGACGCCGGGGGAACCGAAAAAATGCCGGTGGAGAACCAGTTCTGGGGCGATCGAATGGGCACGATAACGGATCCGTTCGGCCATAGGTGGAGCATCGCCACCCACGTGGAGGACGTCCCCCCGTCCGAATATCAGTCGCGCATGGAAGCCTGGCAATCGAAGCAGAAACAGCCCGAAACCGCCTGAGCTTTAGGCTCCTCCCTGCGCTCGGAGCTCGTGGGGAGGAGCTCACCTAAATGTCGTGTCTCAGGAACTTCTCGCCGGAGAAAATGAAGGTTTGCGGACGCCCGTCGATATCATTCGCGAACGACGCCCGCTCGGGCGACCAGCTGTCCTCCCCGATACGCCAGAGGTTGTCGCCAATCTTTGCCATCGGCGTTTCGGTTCCGAGCCACAATTTGCCCCCGCGCTCGACAACCATGGCCGTGCCGATCCATGGGCTATCGTTGACGTAACGCCCCCCGAGGCGTGCGAGCGTAGGGTCTGAACGCGGGAGCGTTCCGCCGGAACCTTCGCGAACGAAGCTCTCAGCCCCCCAGCTCGCGCCCGTGACAACGGCGCCGGTGCGCTCAAACATCAGCGAGAAGGCGTGGAACGCTGGATGCGTTGTGCGGAAGATGTTTCCGCCCCAAGGCTGCAGGGCGGCCGACTGGCCGTTTGCGACCAAGGTCAAAGGATCGCCCGGCCGGACCTCAAATGCTCCGTGCGCGCCTTGGTAACGCCCGACGAAGGTCGCTGCGTTGGGCAGCTGGATCTTGAGTGGCGGAGGCGTAGGCATAGGCCGCCCGGCAAGACCCTCGATCAAGGCGTCGACGGCGAAGCGGGTCAGAAGCCGCGGCCGATATTCGGCAAAGCCGCTGAGCGTCGAACTTGCGAAAGCGCCAACCCCACTCGCGATGTCCACGTGGAAGGATGAGGAGAAGGCGACCATTCCCCCGGTATGGTGGAGGTAGGACCGGCTGCCATTGCTGACGTGCATGAGGCCGTTGCCATAGGTCATACCCGGGGTATCGCTCGGCACGGCATGTGCGGCGAACGCCTGGGCATTCGCCGGCGAGAGTCCGAGCCCCCCGCGGCCCCGCACCGAATTCGCCAGCACGCGAAGGAATTGAGTCATGTCCTCGGCGGTCGAACCCACGCTTCCCGCGCCAAATGTGACGTCGACCCAGGCCGCCGGCGCCAGCGGAACACCACGGGCGAATGGAGCCGTGGAATCCGAAGCCTCATAGCCTTGCGCATATTGCACTCGGTCCGCACCGATGATTGCGCCGTGGCTCCGGCGCATGCCGAATGGCGTGAAGATCCGTTCCTCGAGGAGGCGATCCAGCGGTTTCCCACCGAAATGCTCGGCAAGTTTGCCCAGCATGTCGTATCCCGTGTTGCAATAATGCCAATGCTCTCCCGGGGCATAAGCAGTCCACAGCCCGCCCTCGGGGAATAAAGGCGCATCGCCGGGGAGGCCGGCGGTGTGATCGAGAAGATGCTGTACGGTGATCGCATTGCCGGTCGGCAGCGGGAAGGCGGGGATGAGGGTGCTGACGCGGTCGGTCAGATTGAAACGCCCCTCCGCCGCGAGTTGGTGCACCACTGCGGCGGTCATCACCTTGCTGATCGAGCCGATCTGGAAGAGCGTATCCGGAGTGATTGGCGTCCGCGCCTCGGCATTCGCATAGCCGAAGTTCAGGATCTCGAGGAAACCATCCGGCGTCGTCAATCCGAGAGTCATCCCCGGAAGCGTGAATTGGGTCCTGTGCGCCTCGCCATATGCGCGGATCGCCGCGAGTGCTGCTGAGAGGTTGGGCCGGGGTTGCGCGAAGGCGGTCGTGCTCAACTGAGCACCGACGGCTACGCTCAGCGCTCCGCCTGCGAATCCGCGCCTCGTGAGAAACATGGAAAACCTCCCTCCGCGGCCGCGTTGATCGAAGTCCGCCGAGGGAGAGTCAAGCTGGCCTCAGGCTTTGCAGTGCTCGCCGTTGTAGCTGATCGATACGGCTTTCGCGTCGCCTTTCAATCCCCCTGATCCGGGGGCGACCGAAGTGCCGACTTCGTCGCGCGTCTTCTTCACGCGCGCGCTGCCGTCCGACATCCAGTCGATGTAGATCACCTTGTTGTCAGCACAGCGGTAAGTCTTGCTGGCAGCGATGCTCGGCGGGAGCTGGACGGGGCCGTTGGCAGCGACATTGACCTGGTCGTCAGCGTCCGGAGGACCAGCGACGATATTGTGATCTTCGTTGTTGCAGCCGGCTAACGCGGCGGCCGCGACAAGCGCGAGGACGTGGGAAATGCGAGTCATGACAGGCCTCCCTTCGCGACCTCGAAAAGCACCGTCAAGACATGTGCTTGCATTGTATCGATGTGAACCATAGCTTCATTGCCTTGATGCCCCACCAGGCCGGCAGTAGCGCTCAGCGGATTCGCATCGGACTGACGGGCCTCGCGTTCGCTTTCCTCCTCGTCCTGCTCGGCTCGATCATTAGCCGTTCGAGCCGGGACGGTAACGCAAATTCCGCACAGCAAGCCACAACCAATCAGCCGAGCGAACCGCTCGCGGAGCTGGGCGTCGCGCCCGGCGCTTCTCAAGATACCAACAACAGCTCCGACAGCGGAAAAAAATGATGCGCGCGCGCATGCGCGTGTTCGTGATGCTGTTTGCGGTGATCGGGGCGGCCGCAATTGCCTATGCGGTGAGCCGCGTCGCCCAGGGACCGCCGCCGCGGCCATCAATACAACGACCGACGCTGCTTCTGCTGACCAGTTTGCCGCTGATCTTCAGCGAGGATTTCTCGCTTCAAGGCGGAGGATCGCCGGCGCTGAAGGCCCTTGAGACGCGGTACCGCGTCCTGCCGATCAGCGTCGCCGATCCCGCTGAGTTGGCGAAAGGGCGGCTGCTGCTCATGGCCCATCCACTCGCTCAGCCAGCGGACGACCTCGTCGCCCTCGACCAGTGGGTGCGACGTGGCGGCCGCGTGTTGCTGTTGGCCGATCCGATGCTCGAATGGCCGAGCGAACGTCCGCTTGGCGACGCGCTGCGGCCGCCGCCCATGTTCATGGACACGGGACTGCTCGCCCATTGGGGTTTGCGTCTCGACCTCCCCGATCAGCGTGGGCCAAAGCTTCGCGAACTCGGCGGATTTGATGTCCTGACCGCCTCTCCCGGTGCGCTATTCGGCCAGTGCGAGATCAGCAAGGACCGGCTCGTCGCTTATTGTCGCATCGGGAAAGGAAAGGCGACCATCGTTGCCGATGCGGACCTGCTCGACGTGGAAAACCTCGACGGACCGAAGCGACACAATCTCGAATTCGATCCTCGTTGAACTTTCTAATCTCGAGCGTTTGTGATTCGTTTACCCGATTCGGAAAACAACAGACTTATCCACAGGCCAGGAAGCTAGAACAGAACGGGAACTATCGCGCTCTTAGTGCCCGCCAGAAGCCGTGGAAATCCGCCATTTCCCATAGTCTGCCCATCAAATCCCACAAAATCCCATTGTATCCCGCTAATGCTTGAGTTACCAACATAGGCTGTAGCGGGGGGCTGCCCCTTTGATTTCCGGAGCCTGACGCGGGCGCGGCAATGCCGTGTCTCCGCGCAAGGGGACGCTTTGCGCTGCGAGGGGATGGTGAGTGGCGCTTGAGCATCTATTTCAGGGCAGCGCTTTGAACGCGGTCGATGCGAAGGGCCGCGTTTCCATTCCCGCATTCCTGCGCACCGTCATTGAACGCCGCGGCGACGCCCGCACCATAACCCTTGCCAAGCATGAGGCATTCCCCTGCCTTAGCGCCTATGACCCCGCTTATGCGGCGTTGAAACACGCCAAGCTGGAGCGGTTGCTCGAGAAGGAAGAGACCAGCCCCGACGCGCAACTCGAATATCAACAGCGCAATCTGATGGCCTTCGCCGCCACAGAAGAAGTCCCCTACGACAGCTCTGGCCGCATTCTCTTTCCGCCGATGATGCGCCGCAATGGGCAGATCGACGACCTCGCTCTGTTCCTCGGCACCGGCGAGACATTTCAGATCTGGAACCCGCAGCTTCTCCTCAAAGAGCCACGAATCCCCGAGGACCTCAAGGACATCGCCCGTTTCCGCCTCGAAGAACGAGGCCAGTCATGACCAGCACCGGCGCGAACACGGCCCCACATGTGCCGGTGCTGGTCAATGAAGTGATTGCGGCACTTGGTGTTCGCGAAGGCGAAACCGTGGTTGACGGCACTTTCGGAGCAGGCGGCTACACGCGCGCCCTGCTCGGGGTGGGGGCGGGACGAGTGATCGCGTTCGATCGCGACCCCGATGCGATCGAACAGGGCCGGTCACTCGTCCCAGATCCGCGTCTCGCCCTAGTGAACGAACGGTTCAGCCAGATGGACCGAGTGCTTACTGAGCGCGGCATCGGCACTGTCGACGCCATTGCCCTCGATATCGGCGTCAGCTCGATGCAACTCGATCGGGCGGATCGCGGCTTCTCCTTCCAGGCCGACGGGCCGCTCGACATGCGCATGAGTCGATCGGGCCTGACCGCCGCCGAGTTCCTCAACGCCGCCGACGAGGCGGAGATCGCTCGTGTCCTTCGCGAATATGGAGAAGAGCCGCGCGCGCGAGCAATCGCTCGGGCGATCGTCGCTGCCCGGCCCATAGAACGGACCATCGAGCTGGCGGCGATCGTCCGTCGGGCCGCCGGCTTTCGGCCCGGCGCGAAGAGCGATCCGGCAACCCGCACGTTTCAGGCGATCCGAATCCATTTGAACGCCGAGCTCGACGAGCTCGAGCAGGGACTTGAGGCCGCAGAGCGCGCTTTAGCGCCCGGCGGCCGACTCGCCGTCGTGACTTTTCACAGCCTCGAAGACCGGATCGTGAAGCGCTTCCTCCGCGAGCGGAGTGGAGGGACGCCGGCCGGTTCGCGCCACCGTCCCGCGCTCACTGACCCGCGAGAACCAACGTTCGAGCGGGTCGCCAAGCCGGTCTCCCCGACGGGGCGCGAGCTGGCCGCGAACCCGCGTGCTCGCTCGGCGCGGCTTCGTAGCGCGGTTCGTACGTCGGCCAAGTCGTGGAAAGGATCGTTGCAATGAGCGGTGGGCGTAGCTTCCGTTCCCTCTTCATGGTCGCGAGCTGCGCCGGAGCAGCGCTCGGTTGCTACCTCGTGTCGCTCCGCGTTGCTTCCGAGCGCGCCGCGCTTGAGGGCGTCGAAACGAAGATCGTGCTCGCGCAGCGCGACATCCGCCTGCTGCAAACCGAGATTGGAACGCGCGGGCGCCTCGCTCAGCTCGAGCGCTGGAACGTCAAGGTTCTCGCTTTGTCTGCCCCATCCGCCGACCAGATACTGACCGGCAGTTTCGAACTCGCCAGACTGACCCGGCAACAGCATAAGGTCGACTTCCAGGCGCCGATCGTGTTGGCGGCTGCGCCGCAGCCCAATCGCGCGCCGATCAACGAGCCGGCGACGGATGATGCCGGCACGCCAACGCCGGCGTTGGCCAACGCCTTCCTCCATCAGGCAAGCCTCAAGACCGAGACGCGCGAGGTCCCGGCAAAGACGGTGGCTGATCTGCCTCAGCCGACCGAGCCCAAATCCACGGATAGACCGGCCACAGCGGCGAAGCCGGCAATCAAGAAATCCGTGGACCAGCCGGGCCTCGCGGCCGCCCAGCCCGTAGCCAAAAAGGCTTTGGGCCCGGCCAGGCCGCCAGCGTTCCAGAAAGTCGTGGATAAACCAGCGGTCGCTGTCGCAAAGCCGATGACAAGGCCAGTGCGGCTGGCGAGGACCGATCCGCTAGCACCGCTTCCTGGCAAGCCTTCAACCAGATTCGCCAAGGACTCGCCCGCCGACCGATGAACGCACCGTCGCCCGCTCTCGTCGCGCCACGGCCCGAGCGGCTTCGACTTGTTGGTCAGCGCCGGCAGATGCTCGCGGTCATGCACCAGCGGCTGATGTTCGGCATGCTGGTCTACGCGGGAATCGTCGCTCTGATCGCGTTGAGGATTTTGTGGCTTGCGGCGTTCGGCGATCACGCTGGCCGGAAGGCAGGCCTCACGACTTTGATCCCGGAGCGCGGCGATATAGTCGACCGCGACGGTCAGCCGCTGGCGCGCACGATCGACGCCTGGACCATCGCCATCCACCCGAACCGGGTCATTGGCGACAAGCTGGCGCTGGCTCGGCAGCTGGCTCGGCTCATGCCGGAGCGCAGCGAAGAGCAATATTTCGCGATGCTCCGGTCGGGAAAGACTTTCTTCTACCTGCAGCGCCGGGCGTCGCCTGGTCTGGTCGAGGCGGTAAACGCGATCGGGGAGCCCGGCCTTGCGATCCAGCGCGAGCCCGACCGCCTCTACCCGCAGACCAGTCTGGCCGCCCACGTCCTCGGCTACACCGACATCGACGGACACGGGGTGGCCGGGATGGAGCGAGCGTTCGACGAGCGTCTCGCCAGCCCGAACACGCGCGGTGAGCCTCTTGTCCTGTCGATATCGAGCACCGTCCAGCAGGCGCTAGAGCACGAGCTCATGGATGCGATGACCACGTTCTCCGCGATTGGGGCCGCCGGAGTCGTCATGGACGTCCATACCGGCGAAGTGCTGGCGATGACCTCACTACCCGAGATCAACCCCAACGTGCCTGGCAATGCCTCACCCGAGGCGCGGTTTAATCGCGCCACGCAAGGCGTTTATGAGCTGGGCTCGACGTTCAAGCCTTTCACCGTCGCCATGGCAATGGACAGCGGGATCATCAAATCGTTCGGGCAGCAGTACAACTGCCCGCAGGTGCTCCCGGCCTACGGCCATCTCGTCCATGATACGCACCCGTTCGGGCGCATCTGCACGGTCGCGGAAATCATGCAGGAGAGTTCCAACATCGGCACCGCTCAGATCGCGGACCAGCTTGGCGCCAAGCGGCAGAAAACTTGGCTCGGGAAGATGGGCTTTACCGGTCCCGTCCCGATTGAGCTTAAGGAAAGAGGCCGGGCACTGACTCCCGGCACCCGTTGGGGTCCTTTCGAAACGATGACCGTCGGATTTGGTCAGGGCATCGCGGTAGCGCCGCTCCAGCTCGCAATGGGCTACGCCACTCTGTTCAACGGCGGCATCTATCGTCCGCCGACCATGTTGAAGATCGGTCCGAACCATCCGCTGCCACCGGGCAAGCGCGTCTTCAGCGACGAGACGAGCTATCGCATGCGTGCTCTCTTGCGGTTGGTGGTGACGAAGGGCACCGGCAAGAATGCCGACGCCCCAGGCTATCGCGTCGGAGGCAAGACCGGCACCGCACAGAAGCTGATCAACGGCCATTACAGCCAGAGCATCAACATCACGAGCTTCGCGGGTGTGTTCCCGATGGACGAACCCCGTTATGTGGTCGTCGTCATGCTCGATGAACCCAAAGCCACGCCGGAGACCTTCGGTTTCTCCACCGCCGGCTGGAACGTCGCGCCGGTGGTCAGCCGGACCATCAGTCGGATTGCACCGATGCTGGGAGTCCTGCCGGACAAGAATCGCGAACCCGACATGTCGCAGGTTCTGCCCTTCGTTCACGAAACGAAGAAGTAGAGTTCCGGTGCGGCTGCGCGATCTCGCGAACGTGGACTCGGATTCCAGCGTGAGCGGCTTTGCGATCGATCATCGCAAGGTCGCACAGGGCAGCGTATTCGGTGCCTTCAAGGGCACCGTCTTCAACGGCGAAGACTTCATCGATCAAGCCGTCGATCGCGGTGCGGTGGCGATCGTTGCTCGGCCCCAGGCGATCGTCGACAAAGTGCCCCACCTCGCCGATCCCGACCCGCGGCGGCTCTTCGCCGAGCTGGCCGCGAAATTCTACGCGCCCTATCCGGAGACGGTCGTCGCGGTCACCGGCACGAACGGCAAGACTTCGACCGTCGAAATGACGCGGCAGATTTGGCGCATGTCTGGCCACCGGTCGGCGTCGATCGGGACGCTCGGGGTGACCACTTCCGACGACCAAGTGAAGACGGGTCTCACCACTCCGGATATCGTCACCTTTCTCAACAATATGGCGGGCCTCGAGCGGATGGGCATGACCCATGTCGCCTACGAGGCTTCCTCGCATGGGCTCGACCAGCATCGCGCCGAAGGCGTGCCCCTGGCCGCAGCCGCCTTCACCAATTTCAGCCGCGACCATCTCGACTACCACCAGAATATGGAGGCTTATTTCGAAGCCAAGATGCTGCTGTTCGAGCGCCTGCTTCCCGCGGACAAGCCCGCTGTCATCTGGACCGACGATCCCAAGTCCGTCGAAGTCATGAACCGCGCCCGGGAATCGGGGCACAAGCTGCTGACGGTCGGCCGGAAGGGCGAGACCATCCGCCTCGTCGAGCAAATTCCGACCGCCCTCGGACAGAGGCTCACGCTGGAGCATGGCGGCAAATCACACAGCGTCGCTCTACCGCTGATCGGGGCATATCAGGCGTCCAACGTGCTGACGGCCGCCGGGCTGGTGCTGGCGACTGGAGGCGATTGGGACACCACTTTCTCCGCGATGCAGCGTGTCTCCCCGGTCCGTGGCCGGCTCGAGCGCGCAGTCATCAGCCGAGCCGGCGTGCCGGTGTACATCGATTATGCGCACACCCCCGACGCACTCGAAGCAGCCGCTGCGGCATTGCGCCCCCATGTCGAAGGACGGCTGATCACCGTCTTCGGCGCGGGGGGCGATCGGGACCAAGGGAAGCGGCCCGAGATGGGCATGGTCGCCACGCGCATGTCCGATGTGGTGATCGTCACCGACGATAATCCTCGAAGCGAAGACCCCGCGACGATCCGGTCGGCCATCCTGGCGGCAGCGCCGGGAGCGAAGGAGGTACCAGGCCGGCGCGAGGCGATCACTGAGGCGATCCGAATCGCTCGCGCAGGCGATATCATCCTCCTCGCCGGCAAAGGTCACGAAACGGGTCAGATCATCGGCGATCGTGTGCTGCCATTTGACGATGCGTTGGTCGCCCGGGAGTGCGCCGCGTGACGCACAACATCCAAACGACGAGGGTTGGGGTCGTGAACTGTGCGGCGCACCAACATCCGTTCGTCCTGAGCGAAGTCGAAGGGCGCTGGCAGGACGTTCGTGCAAGACGCCCTTCGACTGCACCCCTTCGGGGCTCCGCTCAGGACGAACGATGTGGGTTGCGGTCATGAACCGCCCTTCGACTGCACCCCTTCGGGGCTCCGCTCAGGACGAACGAGGAGGGTTGCGGTCGTGACTGCCCTCTGGACCTCCGACGAAATCGCGCAGGCAACGGGTGGGACGGCAAGTACACCGTTCGACGTTACCGGCGTCACTTTCGACAGCCGCGAAGTGCAATCTGGCGACCTGTTCGCGGCTATGCCGGGCACCGTTCATGACGGCCACAAATTCGTCGACGCGGCTTTCGGAGCAGGCGCTGCAGGTGCCCTAGTTTCGCAGCCGGTCAGCGGCCCGCATATCCTGGTCGAGGATGTGTTCGCCGCGCTTCAAGCCCTCGGGCGCGCTTCGCGAGAACGCAGCCGCGCGACGATCTTCGGGGTCACGGGCTCGGTCGGAAAGACGAGCACCAAGGAAGCGCTCTACGCCGCGCTCGATCGCGTCGCTCCGGAGAAAGTTCACAGGTCGGTCAGGAGCTACAACAATCATACCGGTGTACCGCTCAGCCTCGCACGAATGCCGCGCGACACGAGGTTTGCAGTGTTCGAGATGGGCATGAACAATAAAGGGGAAATCGCCACGCTTACGCTGCAGGTGCGCCCCCACGTCGCGATCATCACGGCCATTGCTCCGGCGCATATTGAGAACCTTGGATCCGAAGAGGCTATCGCCAATGCCAAGGCCGAGATTTTCGAGGGACTGGAAGCGAATGGTGTCGCGATCGTTCCGAACGATACTCCACATCGCGATCGCCTGGTGAAAGCCGCGCGCCGGCACGCGGATCGGATCATCACGTTCGGCGGGGGCGATGCCGACATTCATGCCGTCCACGCCGTGTCCGCAGACGGCGGCGGAAGCCTCATCAGCGCTGCGCTGCTCGAGCGCGAACTCACTTTCACAATCTCACAGCGGGGTGACCATTGGGTCTCGAACGCGCTGGCGGTCCTGGCGGCGGTCGAGGCCGTCGACGTGGACGTTGCGATCGCCGGCCTGGCGCTTGCCGATCTTGGCGGGCTCAAGGGCCGTGGCGAGAGGCACGTGATCGATCTCGAGGGAGGTGAAGCCCTGTTGATCGACGAAAGCTATAACGCCAATCCGGCGTCGATGAGCGCTACGCTGAAAAGTCTTGGCGCCGAGCCGGATGTCGCTCGCCGGATCGCGATCCTGGGGCCGATGCGTGAGCTTGGCGAACACGGCGACGAATTGCACGCGGGCCTGGCGCCCGCAATTCTCGATGCGCATGTCGATCGGCTGATCTTGATCGGCAATGAAATGCGTCCGCTGGCGGAGAAGGTTGTCGGCAAGGTCTCGGTCGAGCTGGTCTCCGCGGTCGACGAGGCGGTTGATGCGCTGCTGCGCATCGTTCGGCCGGGCGACGCGATCCTCGTCAAGGCGTCCAACTCCGTCGGCCTTGCGAGGCTGGTGGAGCGGGTGACAGGGGAGCGCGCGACATGCTCTACCTGATCGCCGAGCAACTCGGGTTCCCGGGGGTCCTCAACCTCATTCGCTACATCAGCTTTCGCGCTGGTGGGGCGGCGGGGACGGCGCTGCTGATCGGCCTGCTCCTCGGACCTAAGTTCATCAGCTGGTTGCGCGTGCGCCAGGGCAAGGGCCAGCCAATCCGCAGCGACGGTCCTCAGAGTCACCTCGCCAAGCGGGGCACGCCGACCATGGGCGGGCTGCTGATCTTGATTTCGGTGTCGATTTCCGTCCTGCTCTGGATGGAACTCACCAATCCCTATGTTTGGGCATGCCTGCTGGTGACCGCTGGATTTGGGTTGATCGGCTTCCTCGACGATTACGACAAGATCAAGAAAGCCCACCACGCGGGCCTTTCCGGCAAGACCCGGCTTGCGCTCGAGTTCCTGATTGCCGGCTTTGCCACCTGGATCATGGTGCGCACCGGCAATGCGGACCTCTATCTCCCGTTCATCAAGGAACCGGTGGTAGACCTCGGCTGGCTTTACATCGCCTTCGGAGCGTTCGTCATCGTCGCCTTCGGCAATGCGGTGAACTTGACCGATGGCCTCGACGGACTCGCCACCATGCCGGTGATCATCGCCGCGATCGCCTTCCTGCTGATTTCCTACCTGGTCGGTAACGCGCGGTTCGCCAATTATCTCGGAATCCCGCACATCCTCGGTGTCGGCGATTTGACGGTGCTGTTGCTCGCGGTGGTGGGGGCCTGTCTCGCTTTCCTGTGGTTCAATGCGCCGCCCGCCGCGGTCTTCATGGGCGACACGGGCAGTCTGGCTTTGGGCGGAGCGCTGGGCGCGGTGGCGGTCGCGACGCACCACGAATTCGTGCTGGTGATCGTCGGGGGTATTTTCGTGGTCGAGGCGCTGAGTGTCGTGATCCAAGTCGCGGTCTACAAACGCACCGGCAAGCGCGTGTTCCTGATGGCCCCGATCCACCACCATTTCGAGCATATGGGCTGGTCGGAGCCGACGGTGGTGATCCGCTTCTGGATCATCAGCTTCGTGCTCGCGCTCGCGGGTCTGGCGACCCTGAAGCTGCGGTGAAGACGAAGGCTTCATCGCACCCCTGCGCAGGCAGGGGTCCAGCCAAAGCGAGCTTCCTGGGCCCCGGCCTTCGCCGGGGAACAGGTCAATCGTGATCACCGCCCGCGCCTTCGCCGGCAAACATTATGCGGTGTATGGCTTGGCGCGGTCCGGCCTCGCCACTGTGGAGGCGTTGCTCGCCAGCGGCGCGAAGGTCACGGCGTGGGATGATCGGTTGCTTCGCGGCGAAAGCCGGGGAACAGAAATTGCGAATCTGAACGAAGCCGATCTCAGCCAGTTCGACAGCCTTGTCGTCACGCCGGGGTTACCGCTCAACCGTCACCCTGTTGCTCAGCGGGCTCGAGAGGCCGGCACCGAGATCATCGGCGACATCGAGCTCTTCGCCCGCGCCCGGCCCGAGCTTCCGCCACACAAGATCGTCGGCATCACCGGCACCAACGGCAAGTCTACGACGACCGCCCTCATCCACCACATCCTCGAGACCGCGGGAGTACCCACGGCGATGGGCGGCAATATCGGCCTGCCGATCCTCGCCCAAGACCCGCTGCCCGAGGGCGGGGTCTATGTGCTGGAGCTGTCGAGCTACCAGATCGATCTGACCCAGAGCCTCGACTGCGACGTCGCAGTGCTGCTCAACATCACGCCCGACCATCTCGATCGGTACGAGAGCTTCGAGGCTTATGTGGCTTCGAAGGCTCGCCTGTTCGAGCTGCAATCACGAGGCCACGCTGGAATTTATTCCTGCGATGATCGTCAGGCTGATCGCGTCGGAGTCGAAACTCTGATTGTCGGCGGTCGTACGGATGATGTTTGCGAGATCGCTGCTGCGACTGCGAAAGACGGACAGGGTAATTGGCCAACGTTGCAGGGTCCCCACAACGCCCAAAATGCTTCAGCAGCAATTGCGGTGTGCCGAATGCTTGGCATGAGCGACAATCAGATCGAACAGGGCCTTTGCACCTATCCCGGTTTGCCTCATCGGATGGAGCGCGTCCGGGAAAGTGGCGGCGTGATCTTCGTCAACGACAGCAAGGCAACCAACCCGACCGCCACCGCGCCCGCGCTCGCGGCGTTCGACAAGGTCCGCTGGATCTGCGGCGGTCAGGCGAAGACCGACAATCTCGATGAATGTACCCCGCATTTCGGTCATGTGCGCAAGGCCTATACCATTGGCGCGGCAAGCGAATTGTTCGCTTCTCTCTTGTCGCCGCACATGGCTGTGGCAGAGTGCGAAACGCTGGAGCGCGCGGTTCGCGCGGCGGCGGGGGAGGCGGAGGCAGGGGATACCGTGCTTCTCTCGCCCGCTTGCGCGAGCTTCGATCAATTCCGCGATTTCGAGGACCGGGGCGACCAATTCAAACGGCTGGTGGGGGAACTATGATCGGCAGCATCTCCGGCAAGATCAAAGAGAAAGCGGCGCTTATCGATCCCTGACCGTTACGGCCGCTCGGACACGAGCGCGATCGGCCGCTGGTTCTGGGAAATCGACAAGGTCCTGCTGCTGCTGCTCGCGGTGCTGATCGGCATCGGACTGATCGCCGTCGCCGCCGCTTCCCCTGCCGCCGCGCATCGTTACTCCGGCGGCAACGTCCGCTTCTCCGAACTCTATTATTTTTGGCGCCAGCTCGCCTGGATTGCGATCGGCGTGCCGGTGATGATCGGCATCTCGATGATGCCTCGGGACAGCGCGCGACGAATCTCCCTATTCGGCGCCGCTTTTTTCTTCGTGCTGTTGATCTTCGTGCCTGTGCTCGGGCCCGAGGTGAATGGCGCCAAACGCTGGATCAACTTCGGCGTCGGCCAGGTCCAGCCGTCGGAATTCCTGAAGCCCTTTTTCGTTGTGTCCTTGGCCTGGCTCTTGAGCCTGCGCGAAAGCGATAAGTCGCTGCCGGTCTACTGGATGTCCGCCGCAGTGACTGGCGCCATCGCATTCCTGCTGATGAAGCAGCCTGATTTCGGCAGCACGATCATCTTCTGCGCGGTGTGGCTGGCGATGCTTGCGCTGGCGGGCGTCTCGATGCGGCTGCTCGGAATCCTCGCTGTCGCCGGGATCGTGGGGGTCGTCCTCGCTTACTTCTTCTACGACGTCGCGACCGCCCGCATCGACGAATTCCTGTTCGGGACCGGCGACACCTTCCAGACCGACAATGCGATGCGGACGCTGACGGCCGGCGGGTTGTTCGGCATGGGTCCGGGCGGCGGCACTCGCAAATTCGGCCTTCCCGAACCTCATACCGATTACATTTTCTCGGTGATCGGGGAGGAATTCGGGCTCATCGCCTGCCTCGCCATCGCCCTTCTTTATCTCGGCATTCTCGCGCGCGTTCTGATTAAGCTCCTCGACGAAGATTCAAGCTTCGCCATCCTCGCTGCGGCCGGATTGGTGATTGAGTTTGGGCTTCAGGCGCTGATCAACATGATGGTCAACGTCCAGCTCGCGCCGTCAAAGGGCATGACCCTTCCTTTCATCAGCTATGGCGGCTCCTCCATGCTGGCATTGTCGATCGGCATGGGCTTGCTTCTCGCCTTCACTCGCCGGAACCCGTATTTGACCCGCTCACCCTATGTCGTGAAGTGGAGCGGGGAGTCGTTAACAGCATGATGATCTTGGCCGCATGAATTTCGTTCTCGCCGCCGGAGGCACCGGCGGCCACATGATCCCGGCCCATGCGCTAGCCGCCGAGCTGAGGCGCAGGCGGCACGGCGTGATGCTGATAACCGACGAGCGCGGAGCGCGCTGGCCGGGACTGTTCGAAGGCGTCCCGGTCCACGTCTTGCCGGCCGGCAGGTTGGGTGGCGGCCCGATCGCGTGGATCAGGGCCGCACAAGCGGTCCTGCGCGGCCGCGCCGAGGCCAAGGCGATCTATAAGGAATATTGGTTCAACGCCGTTGTCGGCTTCGGCGGATATCCAGCCTTCCCGGCTTTGCTCGCGGCAAGTGCCACGCGCATCCCCAGCGTGCTGCATGAGCAGAATGCCGTGCTCGGTCGGGTCAATCGGTTGCTTGCCGGCGACGCCAAAGCGATTGGCACGGCGTTCACCGAGGTCGACCGGCTCAAGAAAGCCTATCGGAAAAAGGTCGTGTTGGTCGGGAACCCCGTGCGCGAGGAGATTGCCCGCCTCGGCGAATTGCCGTTCCCGCCCTTCGATGAGGTCGCGCCCTTGAAAATTCTCGTTACGGGCGGGAGCCAGGGAGCGACGATCCTCAGCAGCGTGGTTCCCGAAGGTTTGGGTCTGCTCCAACCGTCCCTCCGCCACCGGCTGCAGGTCGTTCAGCAGTGCCGTCCCGACGACATCGACAAGGTCCGGAGCCATTATGCCGAGCTGGGAATCCCGGCCGAGCTCATGACCTACATCGAGGATATGCCGGAAAAGCTCGCCGACGCGCATCTGGTGATCGGTCGGGCAGGCGCTTCGACGATCGCCGAGCTGACGGCCGCCGGCCGTCCCGCGATCCTCATTCCTTATCCCTCCGCCACCGACGACCATCAGACCGCGAACGCGCGTGAGATGACGGATGCTGGTGGAGCACGTACGATCCAGCAAGACGATTTCACGCCCGACATCCTCGCCCGCCAGATCGAGGCGATGGCGACCGACCCGATCGCACTCAATAATGCGGCGGCTCGTGCTCTGTCGGTTGGCCGGCCCCACGCCGCGCGTGACCTTGCGGACCTGGTCGAGCGTGTTGGTCAGGGGCTTGCGCCCATTCTCGTCGGTCAGGTGCTCAGCCCACGCAAGGCCGCCGAAGCGCCGGCGGGGGGAGTGCCAGCGTGAAGGCTGCGCTGGGCACCGACATTGGCACAATCCATTTCGTCGGGATCGGCGGCATCGGCATGTCCGGAATCGCCGAGGTCATGCATCAGCTTGGCTACCACGTGCAGGGTTCCGACGTCGCTGACGGCTATGTCGTTGAGAAACTGCGCAAGAACGGCATTCCGGTTACCGTCGGCCACTCAGCCGACAATCTCGGCGAGGCGGCAGTCGTCGTGATTTCCTCCGCAGTCAGCCGCGGCAATCCGGAGGTGGAGGCGGCGGTCGAGCGCCGACTGCCGATCGTCAAGCGAGCGGAAATGCTCGCCGAGCTGATGCGTATGCAAAAGACGATCGCTATCGCCGGCACGCATGGCAAGACGACCACAACGTCGATGATCGCCGCCTTGCTCGACACCGGCGGGATCGATCCGACGGTGATCAACGGCGGGATCATCAATCGCTACGGCTCGAACGCACGCCTCGGCAAAAGCGATTGGATGGTGGTCGAAGCCGACGAAAGCGACGGCAGCTTCCTCAGGCTCGACGGCACGATCGCCGTGGTCACCAACATCGATCCCGAGCATCTCGAACATTACGGCGATTTCGAGAAGGTGAAGCAGGCCTATTGCGAGTTCATCGAAAATGTCCCGTTTTATGGACTCGCCGTTATGTGTGTGGATCATCCGGAAGTGCAGGGCATCCTTTCGCGCATTCGCGATCGGCGCATCGTCACATACGGTTTCTCGGCGCTCGCCGACCTTCGGGCGGACAATGTCAGCCCCGAGGCTGGCGGGAGCCGTTTCGACGCAGTCGTCCTCCAGCGCGACGGCAGCCGCCGGACCATCGAAGATGTGCACGTGCCGATGCCCGGTCGGCACAATGTTCAGAACGCGCTCGCGGCAATCGCCGTTGCCCTCGAGCTCGGCCTGAGCGACAACTCCATTCTGCAGGGCTTCGAGCGGTTCGACGGCGTGAAGCGCCGCTTCAGCAAGGTCGGGGAGGCGGATGGCGCCGTGATTATCGACGACTACGCCCACCACCCCGTCGAAATCCGCGCCGTCCTCGCCGCGGCTCGGGAGCATGCGGAAGGCCGGGTCATCGCGGTCATGCAGCCGCACCGCTATTCGCGCCTTCAAGCGCTGATGGAGGAGTTCCAAAGCGCCTTCAACGACGCCGACGTGGTGTTCGTCGCGCCCGTCTATCCCGCCGGTGAGCAGCCGATCGAGGGCGTTGACGGCGAGGTGCTGGCCGATGGCATGCGGGCTCGAGGACATCGCATGGTGAAGACGGTGGCCGACCTCGACGATCTCTGTCGCAACCTGCGCGATCTCGCCGCTGAGGGTGACCTCGTCATCTGCATGGGCGCGGGCGACATCACCAAATGGGCTGCGTTCCTGGCTGAGGGCATTTGCGAGAAGAGGCGCAGCAAATGAGCGAGCTCGCCACCATGCCGAAGGTGCGCGGCCGCCTCACGCCCATGGCGCCGCTCGCCCCGCTCGTCTGGTTCAAGAGCGGCGGCCGAGCCGAATGGCTGCTTGAGCCGGCGGACGAAGAAGATTTGACCGGCTTCCTTCGCGAGCTCGACCCGCATGTGCCGGTGATGGCGCTCGGGCTCGGTTCCAACCTCATCGTCCGTGACGGCGGTGTTCGCGGCGTGGTCGTGCGGCTCGGCAAGGCCTTCGCCAAAATCGCACGAGCGGACGAATCGACCCTGAGTTGCGGTGGTGGGGCGAGCGGAATTCTCGTCTCGTCATCGGCGCGGGACGCCGGAATTGCGGGCCTCGAATTCCTTCGCGGAATTCCGGGAACGGTTGGCGGCTTCGTCCGAATGAACGGCGGCGCCTACGGGCGTGAGGTCAGCGATATATTGGTGTCGGCCCGTCTGGTTCTGCGTTCGGGAGAGGTCATGGAATGGCCCCTCGAAAGGCTTGGCTACACCTACCGGCACAGCGAAGTGCCCGAAGGCGCAATCGTGGTCGAAGCCCTATTCCGCGGCAGCCCTGGCGATCCCGAAGCGATTGGTGCGGAAATGGACGCGATCGCCCGGGCTCGCGAGGAAACGCAGCCGCTTCGGAGCCGCACCGGCGGGTCGACCTTCAAGAACCCGCCGGGCCACAAGGCCTGGGCGCTGATTGACGCGGCGGGTTGTCGCGGTCTCAAGATCGGCGACGCCCAAGTCTCGGAAAAGCATTGCAATTTCCTGCTCAACCTCGGTACCGCGTCAAGCTCCCACATCGAGGCGCTGGGCGAGGAAGTGCGCCGCCGAGTGGAGGCGAAAACCCACATCACTCTCGAATGGGAAATCCAGCGGGTCGGCACCGAATGAACAGGGATTTGAACGTTGTTGTCTTGATGGGTGGGTGGTCTAGCGAGCGGGAAGTCTCGCTGACCAGCGGGCGCGGAGTTGTGGAAGCGTTGCGCGAACGGGGATGGTCCAACGTCACCGAACTCGACATGCAGCGCGATGTCGCGACCACGCTGACGGAGCTCAAGCCTGACGTCGTGTTCAACGGGCTTCACGGCACGCCCGGCGAGGACGGCACAGTGCAGGGCATGCTCGACCTGATGCAGATCCCCTACACGCACAGCGGCCTCGAAACGTCGGTCATCGCGATCGACAAGGAACTGACCAAGATGGTGCTCGTGCCCCAAGGCATCCGCATGCCGGCGGGGAAGATCATCGCTAGCGAAAGCGTCTTTCGCGAGGACCCGCTGGAGCGGCCGTACGTCCTCAAGCCGGTGAACGAAGGATCGTCGGTGGGGGTCGCGATCGTCACCCCGGACGGAAATTACGGGAACCCCATCGGACGCGACGTACCCGGGCCATGGCACGAATTCGATGAGCTCCTGGCCGAACCCTTCATTCGGGGACGCGAACTCACCGTCGCCGTGCTCAATGACGAAGCACTCGCCGTCACCGAGCTCAAACCCAAGGCGGGGTTCTACGATTATGCGGCAAAATATACTGACGGGCTGACCGAGCATGTCTGTCCCGCCGCCGTCCCCGCCGAGATCGCTCAAGCGATGATGGACATGGCGACCCGTGCCCATCGTATGCTCGGCTGCCGCGGCGCCTCGCGTTCGGACTTCCGCTGGGATGACGAAAAGGGCGAAGCCGGCATTTATCTGCTCGAAGTGAACACCCAACCGGGCATGACCCCCTTGAGCCTTGTGCCGGAGCAGGCGAAGGTCCGGGGGATCAACTACGGCGAGCTGGTCGAGCGTTTGATCGCGGACGCATTCCAGCGAGGAGGTCGGCCAAGATGAGTCCAGCGCATGTCCGGCGCGGGAGCAATGCGAGGGCGAAGCCGCGCAAGGCAGCGTCCCCGAGAAAAATGGCCAAGCGTCCGACCGCCGGTCAGCGGCGAGCCAATAAGGTGGCGGGTCTCACCCTCGCCGGCTTCCTTCTCGCCATCGGCGCGGTTGTGCTCGTCGCGCTCGACATTCCGGCGAAGGCTGAACGTTCCGCCGGCAGTGCGATCGGCCGCGCGGGCTTCACCGTTAGCGGATATCAAATCGTCGGCCTCGATCACATGGACCGCAGCCTCGTCGACCATGTGGTCACCGACGAGCTGCACCGGGCGGCCGAGGTCGCGGAATCAGCCAAAGCGCCGCAACCTCTGGTTGACGTTGCCGCGATCCGCGAGCGCTTGCTCCGCTTCGGCTGGGTCAAGGACGCACGTGTGTCGCGGCGCCTACCCGACATGCTCGTGATCGACATCGTCGAGCGCTCACCTTCGGCGCTGTGGCAGAACAAGGGCCAACTCGCGTTGATCGACCAGGAGGGCGTGGTCCTCGACCGCGTACCCATCGATAAGATGCCCGACCTGCCGCTGGTCATCGGACCCGGCGCCAATTCGCACGCGCTGGATCTTGGCAAGCTGATGGCCGGCGTTCCGACGCTGAAGCCGCAGCTTGCGTCGGCAACTTGGGTCGGGGACCGTCGCTGGGACCTCAATTTTCAATCGGGCGAGAGCGTTGCGCTTCCCGAGGGCCAGGAGGCCGCCAGCAGCGCGCTCGAGAGGTTTGCCAAGCTCGATCGCTCAAGCGGATTGCTCGGGCGCGGAATCGTGCGCTTCGACTTGCGCTTGCCGGGCAAGATGATTGTCCGCCTCCCGCGTGCACCGGGAGAATCGATCACTGGCGAGCAGCCTCAGCAACCGCAGCAGGGCTGAGCCGGAAAGCCGTGGCCGCACCCAATGATCAGCGACTGATCGCCGCGCTCGACATCGGCTCGTCGAAAGTGAGCGCGCTCATCGCCAACCAGGGCGATGAAGGGCGGCTGATGGTGCTCGGCACCGGCCAGCGCGAGAGCCGCGGGGTGAAGCGCGGGTACATCACCGACATGGCCGCGAGCGAGTTCGCGGTCCGCGAGGCCGTCGAGCTTGCCGAGCGCATGTCCGGGGTCACGGTAGAAGATGTCTGGGCGAGTTACGGCGCGGGCGGGCTAGTCAGCGACATCGCGCAGGTCGAGGTCGAGCTCGGCGGGCATCCCGTCGAACAGACGGACATCGACGAGCTGATGCACGCGGGGAAGAGCGCGATCGACCGCAATGGCCAGGTGGTGCTTCATGCTCATCCCGCGCTCTACACGATCGATCGGGCGCAAGGCGTGCAGCAGCCGATCGGACTCTTCGCCAACCGCCTCGGCGTCGATATCCACGTCGTCGCCGCCGACCCGTCGCCGCTGCGCAACATCGACACGGTGATCCGCTCCGCGCACCTCGGCGTGAAGGCAATCGTCGCCTCACCGATCGCGGCCGCGCGCGCTTGTTTGAGCGACGAGGAGCGCGAACTCGGAGTCGCCCTGGTCGAGTTGGGCGCCGAGGTGACGAACGTTTCGGTGCATTACGGAGGAATGCTCGTCGGTCTGCGGTCGATCGAGCTTGGAGCCCGTGACATCACCAACGACATTGCTTGCGCGTTCGCCGTCCAGCGCCGCGACGCCGAGCGGCTCAAATGCTTCTACGGCTCGGCGATGACGAGCCCGCGCGACAATCATGAAATGATCGAGGCGACGCAGATCGGAGCAGAGCAGGGCGCCGAGCCGATGAAGCTGACGCGCGCCCAGCTGATGATGGTGATCCGCCAGCGGGTCGAGGAGCTGACCAGCGAGATCGAAGCAGCGCTCAAGGGTCTGGGCTTCACTGGGCCGGTGGGCCGGCAAGTCGTTCTGACCGGCGGCGGTGCCGAACTCAAGAATATCGCCGATTACATGCAAGGAGTGCTTGGCCGGGCGGTGCGCCTCGGCCGCCCCAAGCAGGTCACCGGTCTTCCGGATGCTCACAGCGGTCCAGGTTTCTCGACGCTCGTCGGACTTGCACTGCTCGCCTCCTCGGGCACAGGCGATGTCCGCGACATTGCGCTCACACCGACGGCCAAGAGCACGCCGGGCCGGGGAATGTTCGGCCGCCTGTTCGCGGCGATGAAGGGCGGCTACTGACCCGCTCCGCACAACGACGGGCCGTGCCCCTGATCGTTCTGCTGCTCGGCGCGGCGGTCTTCCTCAATTATGTCGATCGGGGAGCGATCGGAATCGCCGCTCCGAAGATGACCAGCGAACTGAGCCTGGACCCGGAAGCGTTCGGCTGGATCCTCTCCGCCTTTTTTTGGGTCTATGCGCCGGTCCAGCTCTTCGTCGGCTGGCTGGTCGATCGCTTCTCCGTCTACCGGCTGATGGCCGCTGGCGTGCTTCTGTGGGCTTTGGCCACGCTTCTGATGGGCTTTGCCGGCGGGTTCCTCTCGTTGCTCCTTCTGCGGATCCTGCTCGGCATGGGGGAGACGATCGCCTTTCCCGGCGCCTCGAAGATTATCGCCCGCCATGTCTCGCCCGAGCGGCGGGGACTCGCCAATTCCGCGCTCGCGCTCGGGATTGCCCTCGGCCCGGCTGCCGGAACCCTTGCTGGTGGGCTGATCCTGGCGTCTTTGGGATGGCGCGCGATCTTCATCGCGTTCGGGGTCGTCACGCTCTTCTGGCTGCTGCCCTGGCAGGTCGTCACGCGCGGCCGAGCCGGTGATGAAGCCGGCGACGGAGCCGGCGAGGGAGCCTCTGGGGAAGCCAGAGTTCCGATCGCAACGCTCATTCGCAAATGGCCGCTCTGGTCGATGTCGATCGCCCATGTCGCGAGCAATTACGTCTTCTATTTTCTGCTCGGCTGGTTGCCGCTGTTCCTGACCAAATCGCGCGGAATCCCGATCCCCCAAATGACGATGATCGCCACCGTCGGCTACGCCGTACAGGCCGTTGCGGCGATGAGTTTCGGCGTCCTTTCCGATTGGTGGACTCGCAGAGGCATTTCGGAAGATCGCGTGCGCCGGCTGATGATGCTTGGCGGGCAGTTGCTTGCGGCCAGCGCGGTTTCGGGGCTGATCTGGGCACAAACGCCGACCGAACTCACTCTGATTTTGTGCCTCGCCGGAATCGCCACGGGAGCATTGTCGCTGAACACCTACGCTGTTGCGCAGATCTTCGCCGGCCCGCGCGCCGCCGGAACATGGGTCGGAATCCAGAACGCTGTGGGCAATCTATCGGGCATCTTCGGCCCCATCCTCACCGGCTATATCGTCAAGAATGCGGGTTATGACGTGGCCGTGATCGTCACAGCGGCGGTTGCCGCTTTTGGTGCCCTGTGGTGGATCGTTGGAGTCCCGCGGATCGGCCAGGTAAAGCTGGACTGACCAGCGCCCGCCGATGTCGGATGTTTAGTTCGGTCGAGCCACGATCCGCCGAAGGACCCACTGAAGCTGCACTCGCGGACCATCCAAGTGAAAGCCAATCTCGTCGGTCAGAACGTCGACCACCGAGTGCCTGCCGGGTCCGGTGATCCCGAACAGGTCACTGCAGAACGCTCCCGCATCCTCCACGCTGTCGAATGACCACGGAACCGCGACGAGGGCATCGTCAATCACGGTGAAGCCGCTCGCGGCAAGCAAATCGGGAGTGCCCGCGGCGAGAAAGCGTCCGTCATGACCGAGCGGGTTGTTGCGGGCCACGAAACCATTGAGGAAGCGAGCCGGCGGGGTGTCGACTTCGACGTCGGCGATGACGATCCTCCCGCCCATTCTTGTCAGACGGCGCATCTCGTCGAACACCGCCGTGAGGTCGGGTTCATGATGAAGGGCAGCCAGACTGACGATATAATCGACGGAATTGTCTGGAAGCGGAACGTCGACGATGGGCGCGATCAGTCTCGCATCGGACTTGTCGGCGCCATTGTCGAAGAAGCCGTCGGCCTGCTCCACGCCGAAGTAGCGCATGCCTGGGCGCAGATATTCCGCAAGATAGCAGCCGCCCGATGGCATGTCGCAAATAATGCCGTCAGGAGTCTCGGCGAGCGGCTCCAGCGTGGCCCTGAACTCGGCGTCGCGGGCGCGCGGCCAACGCTTCATCGCCGAATGATAGCTGTTCGCGCGCTCGCTGAAGATTTCGGTATAAGTATCGAACACCAGTCGCCAATTCCCGCCGCGGCCATGATCTCGCGAATATGCCGCTTTTCGCCAAGAGCGGCAATTATGACGGAGAGATAGGGCGGGCACTGTCCTAAAGTGTGGCAGTGCTCCCGTGACGCTAGAAAATGGAAAACGCGGCCAGGATCACGGTCCACGAAGCGAGCGCCAGGCCGAGCATGATCCCCGCCCTCGTTCTCAGGGGAAATTTCTCCTCATCCGCCGAGACGATGTCCGCACTGGACGGGTGCGTCTCCGCCGGGCTTTTGAGGAGCGCGGCGCTCAGCCCTCCCTTCGAAATCGGCGCATGGAACTGGCAGCCGAAATAGTGGCCGCTGTTCCATAGGACCCGCGCCTGGCGCACGCCCGCTTCGGGCAGATTGATCTCCAGATCCGACCCGACTTCGAGACTGCCCGATGTTTCGATCAGCAATCCCGTTTGCGACAGGTCATGAATGAGAACGACCGCAGCCGATTGAGAGGGCGTGGAACCGGGAACGCGGAGGTTGAGGACATGACGCTCGGAACCGCGCCGATTGGACCGCGCACTTCTGGACTCAAGATGAGCAAGCAGAACCACTAGCAAATACTCCGCATCGGGTAGGAAGCTGTCGCATTATGGTTAACAAAGCCTTGCGACGATGATCGGGAAGCTCCGGCCGACCGTTGCTCCCGGGGTTCGGCTCGGGTGGGTCAATTCTCCACTGCGCCTTGCAACGGCTGGGTTGCCTGGGAGAAGCCAGGTGAAGGCGTCGCCGGGCGCGCCGGCGGCAGAGGAACCGTTATCGATGAGCGCGTTGCCGCGGTTCCCTCACGATCGCACCCTGACTGAACGATCGCCAACCCAATCAACCACCCGTGCCGCATGACCTGGACATTGGATCGGGAAGGATTACGAACCGGTTACCGAAAAGCCCTGCGTTGAAGTGAGTCTTTCGGGCGACAGTCATCCCCAGTTTTTTCGCTAGCGTTAACTTTTTCCCTTGGCTTAGGACTCGGGATGATTCAAAAATTCATGCTGCAGGCTCAACGCGTTGTCGTTTGAGGGGGGATTTGGATCATGAGCATCGATTTCATCCGGCCGGAAGTTGACGAGCTCCGTCCACGGATCAGCGTGATCGGCGTCGGTGGAGCGGGCGGTAACGCCATCGCCAACATGATGCGCGCCGATGTGCAGGGGGTGGATTTCGTCGTCGCGAATACCGACGCCCAGTCACTCAACGCCTCTGTTGCCGACCGCCGGATCCAGCTCGGGCTCAAGATCACGCAGGGCCTCGGCGCCGGCTCGCGACCGGAGATCGGGCGCGCGGCGGCCGAAGAAACGCTCGAAGAGATCATGCAGTCGCTCGAGGGTGCACACATGTGCTTCATCGCCGCCGGAATGGGCGGCGGCACCGGTACTGGCGCTGCTCCGGTCATCGCCAAGGCCGCGCGCGACAAGGGCATTCTCACGGTCGGCGTCGTGACCAAGCCGTTCGCCTTCGAAGGCGCTCGCCGCGCGCGTTCGGCCGACGCCGGCATCGAAGAGCTGCAGCAGCATGTCGACACGCTGATCGTCATCCCGAACCAGAATTTGTTTCGGCTCGCCAATTCGGAAACGACTTTCAAGCAAGCCTTCGAAATGGCGGACGAAGTGCTCCAGCAGGGCGTCCGCGGGATTACGGACCTGATGGTCATGCCCGGCCTCATCAACCTCGACTTCGCCGACGTCCGCTCGGTCATGAGCGAGATGGGTAAGGCGATGATGGGCACTGGCGAGGCGGACGGCGACAATCGCGCGATCGAAGCCGCCGAAAAGGCCATCTCCAATCCGCTGCTGGACGGCGTCAGCATGAAGGGCGCCAAGGGCGTCATCATTTCGATCACCGGCGGCGAGGACATGCGCTTGATGGAGGTCGATGAGGCGGCCAGCCACATCAAGGAGTTGGTCGACCCCGACGCCAACATCATCTGGGGCTCGGCCTTCAACAACGATCTCGGCGGCAGGATCCGGGTCTCGGTCGTGGCCACCGGTATCGACGCCGACGCGGCCGTGCAGCCAACGCCGGCCAAGGTCTTCACTTTCCCGGCACGCACTTCAGCCGCGACACCGACTACGGCAGCTCCTGTTGCGGCGTCCGCCGAAAATCCGCCGGAAGAGGAAGCGGTGGTCGTCGACCTTACCGAGGACGAGGAAGAAGGCGACGAGCTGCTCCTGGACGCGGACGATATCCTGACGACGCCCGTCGGCGCTCCGCCGATCGCGCCGCCCGAGGACGAGGATTCGAGCGAGTTGCCTGTCGCGGCGGCCGGCGGCACATTGTTCGAGCGGATGTCGAACATCGCTCGCGGCGCTCCGAAGGCGCAGATTGACGAAGACGAAGAAGATTATCGGCCCGAACCGATTGAAATCCCGCGTTTTCTCAATCGGCAAAACAATCAGTAGACGATTTCCTAGTTAGGACAGAATGAGGGGCAGTCACGGCGACGTGGCTGCCCCGATCATTTCATTCCCATTAGCTGTCTCGATTTGACGGCACCTCACCGGCTTGCCTGCACGGCTCACCGTAAACCCCCTAGCCAGAAAGGTTTCGGCAAGATTCACTGCTACACGGGGGTATGATGCGGGGTCGGTTTCGTTCGACATTGTTGCGATTAGGCGGCGTGCTCCTGGTTTGCGGAGCCGCTTCAGCCTTGGCTGTCGTGCCCGCCGCGGCGCAGGGCAGCTATTCACCTTACGCCGAGACGCCTTCCGCAGCCCTGGCGCGCTATGTGCGGACACTTGCTTCCAATCCCCAGGACTTCAGTTCGCTCGTTGGCGCCGGCCGTGCCGCGATCGCTCTTGGCGATGCTCAGGCGGCCGCCGGTTTCTTCGCCCGCGCCGACGAGGTGAATCCGCGCAGCCCCCTGCCTCAGGCGGGCATGGGCGCGGTCTCAGTCGCCAATGGCGAGCCCAGGGCAGCATTGTCCTATTTCGCGCGCGCGCAACAGCTTGGGGCGCCGGCAACGACCTTCGCCATCGATCGCGGACTCGCCTACGATTTGATGGGTCAGCAGAAGCAGGCTCAGGCGGACTACCGCCTGGCTCTCAATGGCCCGGATGGGGACGAAGCTCGGCGCCGTCTCGCGCTCAGCCTCGCCATTAGCGGCGACCGCGCGGGAGCGCTGGAGGCGATTGCTCCGCTGACGGCTCGCGGCGACGCCGCCTGCGGCCGCGTGCGCGCTTTCGTCCTCGCCCTGACCGGTGATTCCAACGGAGCGATGGTCGCGATCAATGCGGCGATGCCGGGAAGCTGGGCCAGCGTTTCGCCATTCCTGCAACGTCTGCCGGGCCTCCAACCAGGTCAAAAGGCAGCGGCGGTGAACCTCGGCATATTCCCGGATGCCGGAGGGACAGCTTACGCTTATGCAACTCCGCAGCCGAGCCGCCCGGATTCGGGCGTGACGACCTTCACGAACAATGTGAGTAGCGAGCGGCTGACCGATCTCGACAATCTCCTCCGTGCGCCGCCGCCTCCGCCTGCCGTCAAGACCTTCGCGAGGAAGCCGCGGCCGACCGAGGTCGCCTATGCAGCGCCCGCCAAATCCCGGCAGGCCGTGACGGGCAACGCTGCTCAAGCGGGTGCGAAGATCTGGCTGCAACTCGCGAGCGGCACCAACGCCGATGCATTATCGGGTGAGTTCCGTCGCATGAAATCGCGCAACCGTGATTTGTTCGACGGTATTCGCGGCTTTGTCGCGCGCAGCCCCGATCGCGCCCGCCTTGTCATCGGACCATTCCGTGGTTCGTCGGACGCGGAGATCTTTGCCGAGGATCTCGAAACCGTCGGCATCGATGCGTTCAAATGGAGCAATTCACAGGCGGACAGGATTGTGCCACTCGCCACTGAATGAAGCTTCTCGCGGCGATCGCTGCTCAACCGTCAAGCTCCCGCGGCCGCCTCCATCCTGAACCGAACTCCGGCCCGCGCGGACCGCGCGATATCTTTCAGCGCGACCGCGACCGGATCATTCATTCCGTCGCCTTTCGGCGGCTCCGCCACAAGACCCAGGTCTTCGTTGCTCCTGACGGAGATCATTTCCGGGTCCGGCTCACTCATAGCATCGAGGTCGCTCAGATTGGCCGCACGATCGCCCGCGCTCTTGGCCTGAATGAAGACCTCACCGAGGCCCTTTGCCTAGCCCATGACCTCGGCCATCCGCCATTCGGGCACGCTGGGGAGCACGCGCTGAGCGCCGCGCTTGCCGATGCTGGGGGGTTCGACCACAACGCGCATACGCTGCGGATCGTCAGCCGGCTGGAGATGCCCTATCCGGACTTTGACGGTCTGAACCTCAGCTGGGAAGCGCTGGAGGGTTTGGCGAAGCATAACGGTCCCGTGAGCGAACCGGGCTGGGCCATGAGCGAAGCGAATGCGGAATGGGACCTGGAACTCGATTCCTGGCCGAGCCTGGAGGCGCAGGTCGCGGCAATCTCGGACGATATCGCTTACGACAATCATGACGTCGACGACGGGCTGAGGGCCGGTTTGCTCGAGATGGACGAATTGCTCGAGCTGCCCTTGATCCGGCGGCTCTGGTTGGCGATCGAAGCGCGGCACCCGGAGGCACCTTCCGAAAAGAGGCAAAGGGCCTTGGTGCGCGACATGATCGGGACGATGGTCGCCGACGTGCTCGCGGAGACCGAGCGGCGGACCGGCCAATCAGGCGTTCGGAACCTCGACGATGTGCGTTCGGCGGGTCGTCCTCTCGTCGGCTTCTCGGAGGCGCTCGCCGGGGAGGAGCGGGAACTCAAGCGCTTTCTATACTCCCGCTTGTACGGCGCGCCTGAACTCACGAGCGTTCGCGAGCAAGCCGAGCAAGTCGTTGCGAACCTCGCAGACACATATCGCGCCAATCCCTCGCTGCTTCCGCCGGGTTGGCGGGGCGATGCCGACCGACTTTGGCAACTGCGCACCATGGGCGATTTCATCGCGGGAATGACCGATCGTTTTGCCATCGCGCGCCACGAGGAACTGGTCGGGCCAGTGAACTTGCCCTCAAACCGGTTCTGACACGTGACGAGCGGAGACAGCTGCGCTAGAGGCCCGTCCTTTCCAGCATTCGTGAAGTAAAGAATTGAGCCTCTACGCCCAATATGCCGCGCTCCTCGATGGAGTGCTCGACGATCTCGTCGCCGACGGCGTTTTGCAGGCGGATCTCGACCGCCGCAACGTCACCGTCGAGCCGCCGCGCGATCCCGCGCACGGCGATCTTGCGACCAATGCCGCCATGGTACTTGCGAAAGCCGCGAAGACGAACCCGCGCGCGCTCGCCGAAGCGATCAAACCCAAACTCGAAGCGATGCCGCCCGTCACGGCTGTCGAAATCGCAGGGCCTGGCTTCCTCAACCTGAGGCTGAGCCCGGACGCATGGCGCGACGAGCTGCGCACGATCCTCAGCCAAGGCGACGAATACGGCCTCTCCAAGATCGGGAAGAACGAGCGGGTGAACGTGGAATATGTTTCCGCCAATCCGACCGGTCCGCTGCACATGGGCCACTGCCGAGGCGCCGTGGTGGGCGATAGCCTCGCGCGGCTGCTGGAAGCCGCGGGCTTCCGGGTCACGAAGGAATATTATGTCAACGATGCCGGCGCCCAGGTCGATACGCTCGCCCGCTCGACGCACCTCCGTTACCGGCAGGCCCTTGGCGAGGACATTGGCGACATCCCGGAGGGCATGTACCCCGGCGAGTATCTGATCCCTGTAGGCGAGATGGCCGCCGCCGAATTTGGCGACCGCTACGTGACGGCCCCGGAGGCGGAGTGGCTGCCGGTGTTTCGCGAGGCGGCCATCAAGGCGATGCTGGATTTGATCCGCCACGATCTCGGCCTCCTGAACATTCACCACGACCTTTTCTCGTCCGAGTCCGAAGTGCAGCGGACAGGAGCGGTCGATCAGGCGGCGCAAGTGCTTCGCGACAAGGGCTTCGTCTACGAAGGCGTGCTCGAGCGGCCGAAGAGCCTCGACCCGCATGACGAGTGGGAGCCGGTGGAGTTGACCCTCTTTCGTTCATCGGAGTTTGGCGACGACCAGGACCGGCCGATGAAGAAGTCGGACGGGAGCTGGACGTATTTCGGCTCCGACGCGGCTTACCATTGGCAAAAGTCACGAGGTGCCGATCATCTTGTGAACATCTGGGGTGCGGACCACGCCGGCACCGTCAAGCGTGTCCAGGCGGCGGTGAAGGCGCTAACCGATGGGCGAGTCGACCTTGATGTGAAGGTTGTCCAGATGGTGCGGCTGTTCCGCGCCGGCGAGCCGGTGAAGATGTCCAAGCGCGCCGGGGACTTCGTCACTTTGGCCGAAGTGGTGAACGAAGTCGGCAAGGACGTGGTGCGGTTCATGATGCTGACTCGGCGGGCCGACGCGCCGCTCGATTTCGATTTCGCCAAGGTCGTCGAAGCGTCGAAAGACAATCCGGTGTTCTACGTCCAATATGCCCACGCGCGAATTTCCTCGCTCAAGCGCAAGGCGGCCGAGGCAGGAGTCGATCTCGCTGTCGAGGCCGACCTCGGCCTGCTCGACGAAGAGGAGCTCGCTATCGTGAAGCGGGCGGCGCAATACGCCCGAGTGATCGAAGGCGCGGCGATGGCCCACGAGCCGCACCGGATCGCCTTCTTCCTCTACGATCTTGCGGCCGAGTTCCACGCTCTGTGGAACCGCGGCAATGACGATCCCGGAAGGCGCTTCCTCATTGAAAACAATCCACAACTTTCTCGCGCGCGGCTGGAACTCGCTCTCGGCATCGGGCAGATCATACGCAGTGGACTGGATTTGATGGGGGTCGCTGCGACCGAGGAGATGCGCTGAGATGACCGATACCCGGGTGGCGCTCGCGCCAGACCGGCTGCCGTGGCTTCAGGATGTGCCGGAAAAGCGCCACTCGACATCCGTCCGCCCGCTTTGGGCGTGGACCGCGGCTGTTGTCCTGCTCGTTGCTGGAGCCTCTTATTGGCTGGGCATTCAGCGGGGAATGGGCGAACAGGAGCCGACCCAGTCCGCACCTGCGCAGCGGACCGTCACGACGCCGCTCCCGCAACCACAGATCCTCCCGCCGGCCGGCGATGTGCAGATTTCACCTGTTCCGCAAATAGAACCGGCTCCCTTGCCCGAGGTCCGTGAGGCGCCGGCTCGCGCTCCCGCAATTCGCTCGGCGCCCACGCGTCGAAGCGACGGCACAAAGGCGGAACCGGTTGCCGACAAAGCGGCGCCTGCGGAAGCGAGCGACGACGCCGCGGCGAAGGCGGAGAAGGGCGGTTCACCCGCACCGGCGGCCCAATCCGAGCGACCGGCGAGCACACCGCCGCTCGCCTCCGCCCAATCGCTCAGGCTCTGGCCGTCGCGCGTCACGAGTGGGGCTTACGGACGCGTGGTTCAGATCGGGGCGTTCGGCAGCGTTCACCAAGCGAAGGTCGGCTGGGTGCGCATGACGCGCGCCTACCCTGGAGTGAAGCGGCTTCCCGCCGTCGTGCGCGAAGCGCGCAATTCCCGAGGGCGCAAATTCTACCGGTTCCAAATTGGCACCACGTCGCAAGCGCATTCGGAGGTACTCTGCCAGCGCATGCAAAAGATCGACTACAGCTGCGCGGTCGTGGGGCTGCCGTGGAAACCCAAGGGAGTCGAGCGTTGACCGACCAGCGCTACGACGATGGTCAGCTGCCGTGGCTGCAAGCCGTCGAGGACGAGGACGAGCCGCGCGGAGTTTCAGCGCGAAAAATGCTCGCCGCGCTTCTCGTCGTCCTGCTCGCGGGCGCCGTCGTCGCCGGTACGTTCTTCTGGATCGGGCGCCGCGACGTCGCGTTCAGCGGACCGCCCCAGCTCATCCGGGCGGAACCGGGCCCTTACAAAGTGAAGCCGGCCAATCCCGGCGGTCTGGACGTGGCAGGCGAAAGCGAGACCGCGTTTGAGACTAGCGCCGGGGCCGACAATGACGCGCAGCTCGATCTCAACGCCGTGGCGGAGAAGCCGGTCACCAAACCACCCAAGGAGGCGCCACCAGCAGCGCCGAAGCCGGGGGCGCCGGCCGAGGCGGCACCGGCACCCGAGGCCAAGCCAACTGGTGGGTCAGGAAGCGTGATCCAGCTCGGCGCCTTCGCCAATCAGGCGCAAGCGGAACGCGCCTGGTCGGCGTTGTCCGCGCGGTTCCCAGCAATCGCGGCGATGAGCAAGATGGTCATTCCCTTCTCCGGCGGCATCCGGCTGCGCGCGGGCGCGGCCACTCCTGCCGATGCCAGGCAGGCCTGCCAGACGTTGAAAGCGGCCGGCGAGAATTGCTTCGTGGCGCAGTAACGGATGCAGGCGGCGATCTTCGGCCTCGAAGGGCTTGAGCTGAAGCGGGAGGAACGCGCCCTATTCCGCGAACTCGGACCCAGCCGGGTTCATCCTCTTCAAGCGCAATTGCGAGAATCAGGAGCAATTGCTGCGGCTCACGGATTCGCTGCGCGATCTGACGGGCCGACCCGATTTGCCGATCCTGATCGATCAGGAGGGCGGCCGAGTTGCGCGGATGAAGCCGCCGGAATGGCCGGCATTTCCCGCAGCAGAGAATTTCGCGAGACTTTACCAGGCGGCGCCCTCTTCGGCGATCGAGGCCACCCGTTCCAACGCCCGAGCGCTCGCGCTGATGCTGCGGTCGGTGGGGGTCAACGTCGATGCGCTTCCGCTGCTCGATGTGCGACAGGAAGGCGCGAGCGACATCATCGGCGATCGCGCGCTCGGTTCCGATCCGATGCAGGTGGCGGCGCTCGGCCGTGCGGTGCTCGACGGGCTGGCGTCGGCCGGCGTGGTTGGGATCGTGAAGCATATGCCGGGTCACGGCCGCGCCTTGGTCGACAGCCATAAGGAGCTGCCGGTGGTGACGGCGAGCGCCGATGAGCTGGAGGTCGACCTGGACCCCTTCGAACGCCTGTCATGGGCGCCGATGGGGATGACGGCGCATGTCGTCTACACCGCGTGGGACCCTGATCGGCCGGCGAGCCTGTCGCCCATCGTGATCCAGGACATCATCCGCGGGCGCATCGGCTTCGATGGTTTCCTCATGAGCGACGACCTTGGAATGGAAGCGCTAGCCGGCGACTTTGCCAGCCGTGCGGCCGGAGTGGTCGCCGCAGGATGCGACGCCGCACTCCATTGTTCGGGCAAGATGGAAGAGATGCTCGCGGTTGCAGCCGCGGTCCCGGAGCTCAGCGCGGATGGAGAGGCGCGCCTCGCTCGTGCGATGGCCAGCACCATGGTCGAAGACGAAGGCCCGCAATTCGCCGACGCGATCGCCAAGCGCGACGCGCTACTGGCACAGGTCTAACCGCCAGCCGTTCGCCCGAGCTTGTCGAAGGGCTGTCTTTCTTTCCACAGATTTGAAAGGCAGGGCTTCGACAGGCTCAGCCCGAACGGATAATGTTTAGTGGTGCATGAAGAGCCTTTCGATACGCCGCCGATCCGCCAGTCGGACGAACTGACGCTTAGCCTCGACGGTTGGGAGGGACCGCTCGACCTTCTTCTCAACCTGGCGCGGGCGCAGAAGGTCGATCTCGCGCAAATATCGATCCTCCAGCTGGTTGAGCAATATCTCGCCTATCTCGCCGAAGCCCGTGCGCTGAAGCTGGAGATTGCGGCGGACTATCTCGTGATGGCGGCCTGGCTCGCCTATCTCAAATCCTGCCTGCTGCTGCCAAAGGACCCTGAGGCCGATCCGAGCCCCGAGGAGATTGCGCTGCGCCTGCAGATGCGGCTGCAACGCCTCGACGCGATGCGCGAGGCGGGCGCGCGCTTGCTCGGGCGCGATCGGGTTGGGCGCGATGTCTTCCTGCGCGGGGCACCGGAAGGGTTGCGGCTCATCCGCAAGGCGGCGTGGCAAGTGCGCGACTTCGACCTCTTCGCCGCTTACGGAGCGGTTCGGGCCCGGGCTGCGCCGGCCCTGCACGTGGTGCACGCCCGTTCGGTGATGACGCTCGAGGAGGCGATTGAGCGCGTCGGGCGGATGATCGGAATGGCGCTGGACTGGACCTTCCTCGAGAGCTTCCTCCCTTCGACTCAGGACGCGCAATTCCGGCGCTCGTGCCTCGCTTCTAGCTTCCTCGCCATGCTGGAGCTTGCCCGGCGCGGACGACTGGAGTTCCTCCAGGAGGAGCCGTTCGCTCCAATCAAGCTCAAGGCCGCCTGATGGACGATTTGGTCAGAGCCATCGAGGCGACCCTGTTCGCTTCGGCGTCGCCGCTCGGCGTCGATGAAATCAGCGAGCATGTCGGCGAGGGCGAAATCGAGATCGCATTGGGCCAACTCGCCGCGCAATATGAAGGGCGCGGCATCGAACTGGTCGAGCGCGGCGGACGCTGGCACTTCCAAACGGCGCCGGACCTGGCGCATCTCCTTCGCCGCACGAGGGAAGAGCCGCGCAGGCTGTCACGCGCTGCGACCGAGACACTGGCGATCATCGCTTATCATGAGCCGGTCAGCCGCGCCGAAATCGAGGGAATCCGCGGCGTGCAGATCTCAAAGGGCACGCTCGACGTGCTGATGGATGCCGGATGGGTCCGCCCCGCGGGCCGCCGCGAAGGGCCTGGCCGACCTTTGCTCTATGGAACCACGCAAGAATTCCTCACGCACTTCGGTCTAACTTCGCGACGCGATTTACCCGGGATCGATGACCTCAAGGCCGCCGGCCTGCTCGATCCGCTCGATGAAGCGGTCTTCCAGCTTCAGCTGGAAAGCGAAGGCGAGGAAGACTAGATACCGCGCCAAGGAGTTTCTCATGGGCAGTTTCAGCATTTGGCATATCCTGATCTTCGCGATCATCGTCCTGCTCTTGTTCGGCGGGAACCGCTTCTCCTCAATGATGGGCGATGTCGCCAAGGGCCTTAAAAGCTTCAAACAGGGCATGGCCGACGATGAGGACGAGAAGCGCAAGCGCTACGAAGAGCACCGCCGGACCGAGACGCGTCAGCTGCCGCGCGAGGAGGAACCGATCGATGTCGCCTCGCGACCCGTCGAGCCCTCCGCGCCTCCGCCGCGAGACGACGAAGCGCGTTAAGCCTAGAGGGCCGGCATGTTCGGCGTCGATTCCACCGAGCTCGCGGTCGTCGCGATCCTCGCGCTCATCTTCATCGGTCCCAAGGACTTGCCGAAGGTGATGCGCACCGTCGGCTATTGGGTTGGACGGATGCGCGGCATGGCGCGCCACTTCACCGCCGGCATCGAGAATATGGTTCGAGAGGCGGAGCTCGAGGAAATGGAGCAGAAATGGCGCGAGGAGAATGAGCGGATCATGCGCCTCCATCCAGCCAATCCCGCCCATCCCGAAGCCGGAACTCCGGACGAAATGCCACCAACAGCCAATCCCGAATCCTCGGAAGAGGAACTTCCCCCCGAGAACCGTCCGCTACCGTGAGGGACATCGACGATACCAAGCAGCCGCTTCTCGAGCATTTGATCGAGCTTCGGCGCCGGCTCCTCTGGTGCCTGGCAACGCTGGTCGTCACCTTTTTTATCTGTTTTGCGTTCGCCAAGGACATTTTTGCCGTTCTCGTGCAGCCGTTGCTGAAGGCGGGGCAGGGCAAGCTCATCTACACGGACATCTTCGAAGCATTCTTCACGCAGGTGAAAGTGTCGCTCTTTGCGGCGATCATGCTGAGCTTCCCCGTTGTCTCGACGCAGTTGTGGCGGTTCATCGCGCCCGGGCTCTACGTAAAGGAGAAGAAGGCATTCCTGCCTTTCCTCCTGATGACCCCCGTCTTTTTCGCCGCGGGCGCCTGCTTCGCTTACTTCGTGGCCATGCCCTGGGCCCTGCATTTCCTGCTGAGCTACCAGGGAGATGTCGGCGGGATCAGCCAGGAAGCGCTTCCCGGGGTCGGCAACTATCTGAACTTCTGTACGCGCTTCATCTTCGGTTTCGGCGCCGCCTTCCTCCTCCCCATCCTTCTGATGATCCTCGAGCGAGCGGGAATCGTCACTCGTGAGCAGCTAACCAAGTCGCGCCGCTATGCCGTCGTCGGCGCGGCGGCCGTCGCTGCGGTCCTGACGCCGCCCGACGTCGTATCGATGCTGATGCTGCTCGTGCCGCTCTACGGCCTCTACGAGTTTGCCATCCTCGCGATCCGAATCACTCACTGGCGAGCGGCGCGCAAGGCGGCTCGGTCGGATGCTTCTGTTTCGGGGGATATGACGGAAGAGGGCCCGGAAGCGCCACCGGGGGGGGGGAGGGTTGGCGGTTCCGGGCCCATTTAAGCGGATAGCGAGAGCGGGGGGGCAAAAGGTCACTATCCGATGGGCACAACGCCCCTTCTTCGTGAACAGTTCCGAAGGCCCGGAACATTTTTTTGGCCGACGCCGTAACGATCGATTCTCCCTCGTCAGACTGGCGGAAAAACGGGCAAATCGACGCTGTATCGCCCGAGCTTCCGTTCCAGATTTGAACGCAGTTGCTTGGCGAGACCGCTGACAATTCGTTCGAACTGAACCTTCTCCGGCTGGTCAGCTTCATCGGGTACGAGCACGTGGTTGGCGAGCATGAGCCGGGCGGTGAGCGCGCTCGTGCGTCTCAGCGAGATTTCAATCGGATCATGCGGGTGGCGGAGCATTGCGAACTCGACGATCTCCGTAATCAGAAATGCGACCGCCACCGCGACGTCCTGGGTCGTGTAGACGGGCTCCAGCTCGAGATCGATCCGGAGGCCGCGGGCGACCTCAGGTGCGCCGGCGCGAAGCTCCGCCGCGAGTTCCGTGAGGAGGGGCCGCAGCGCAATCCCGCGATTTTCCTCCATCTCCGCATAATGATTGCGGTGGACGATCGAGAGGGCTCCTACGCGACGACTGATTCCCGCATAGGCCGCCTGCGCCTCGGCCGTTTCCGCGCTGCGGCCATGGATGTTGAGCAGTGATGCGACGACTTGAAGGTTGTTCTTCACGCGATGATGAACTTCGCGCACAAGCCGGCGCTGCCCTTCGAGCGCGCCGCTCATTTCCTGCTCGGATTCGTCGACCCGAGCCACCGCTCGCGCGAAAGCGTCGCGAAGCTCCTGGATTTCCGTTGCCGGTCCCGCTTTCGCTGGGAGGACGAGCTCGCCGGTCCCGGGCTGATAGTCGAGGACCGCTCGCTCCAGCTTCTTCAGCGGCCTGATCAACAATCGGCTCACCAGCACCCAGGTGATCAGCGCGGCGGCAACCCACATCAGCACGGGAAGCAAAAGCATCAGTCGGTCGATCGTCGTGATCTGTAAGCGTGGGGAACCGATCCGGGCGACGAGCGCGCCGTTCCCGATCGGCCACTCGGTATAGGTAAGCGGATCGGTCGCTCCAGAAGCGCCTCCGACGAGCGGAATCACCCTGCTCCCATCCCGCAGCGACATATGTTGGATGGGGCCGAGCGTGTCGGTCGCCGCACTTCGAATCTCTTCTTGCGGCACATTCGAGGTCGCCATTCCGCCAGCGATGCCGACCCTGAGGTCGACCTCCGTCTGGTTCGGATCGATCCAAATGCGAATGTCGCCCGGTGCCACGAATGGCCGCGGGTCCTGAGCGGCGAATCCGCCGTTCGTGCAGATCAGATCGCCGTCCAATGACCGAAGGGAAAATCGGCGCGAGATTGCTGGAGCGGTCGTCAATGCTTCAGCCGCCTCCGCGCAGGGATTGGCGCCGGGAGTGCGGAGCGCTCCGGCCGCTGCGATTCGGAGTGCAAGGGCATTCCGCGCGATGAGGCTTTCAATGGCGTGCGCGGCGGCCTGAGCTTGGTCGCGCGCGCGGCCCTGCAACGCACCGTTCGCCTGCTGAATGCCCCGTTGGCCAATCCAGGTCAGAGCGATTCCAATTGGTAGAAGGACGGCGGTGAGGATCAGCAGAAGCTTGGCCGCGGTCGGCAGCTTCGCGAACCGTTCAGCCACGCTCATACGCGTCGCTCCCGCAGCAATTCCTCAGGTGAGCTTACCAATGAGGTTGGAGAAGTCGTCCGGAACCGGCTCACGAAGCGTATCGTCGTAAATCGACCGCAAGGCCCGCCCGAGGTCCGCCGAGCGCTGCTTGCGGGCCTTCTTCTCGGTAGTCGGGAGACTTTTCGAGTGTTTCGAACGTCCGGTGTCCGACTCACTCCGCCTTTTTGCACTCAACCTCTCGTCCCCCCTCGCGCGGGTACTGGCGCGTCATACAAATTCTAGCTTTGAGCGCAACGGTTTGGGCGGCGCGGCGTCTCGATATTCTTTGGTGAGCCGCCGCAGCGCTTGAGACGTTGCGGCAGTACCCAGCCCAACCTTCGGAAACCAAATCGCCGGTCCTTTGTTCCAGAGGCACTTCACATCAAAGCGGGGGCAGTGAAAAAGTCGAGAGCGACAGTCCCTCCAGGGTTGAAACAAATCCGACACGCCGCCAAAGACGCGGCAAGTCGCCAGTCGAGGAGAGTTTGCATCTATGTCGCTTGGCCAGGAACTTGCTCCACACCTTCCTTTCCTGCGCCGGTACGCTCGCGCGTTGACGGGCAGCCAGGCGCACGGAGACGCCTTCGTCCGCGCCACGCTCGAGGCTATCGTCGCAAAACCCGACGAATTTCCGCGTGACGTCGACCCGCGACTGGGGCTCTACAAGACGTTCCATGCGATCTGGTCCACGGCGAACGTCGAAGAAGGCGAGGAGCCGACGAGGAGTCCCGCGGGTCCTGAAGGTATAGCCCAGGCGCGACTGTCACGGATCACCCCGCTTTCGCGACAAGCGCTGCTGCTGACGTCGCTCGAAGGATTTTCGTCGGAGGATACGGGGTACTTGATCGGCGCATCGCCGTCCGATGTCGATTCGCTCGTCGCCGAAGCGTTGGAGGAGATCGAGCGTCAGACGCTCGCAGACGTTCTCATTATCGAGGATGAGCCCATCATCGCTCTCGACATCGAGACCATCGTTCGCGACCTCGGCCATAACGTGACGGGCGTTGCGGTGACTCGCGACGAAGCCGTTGCACAGGCGCGGCAGAACCCGCCGGGGCTCGTTCTCGCCGACATTCAGCTGGCCGATGATTCAAGCGGGATCGATGCGGTGAAGGACATTCTCGCGGAATTTTCGGTGCCCGTGATCTTCATCACTGCCTTCCCGGAACGCTTGCTTACCGGAACCCGGCCCGAACCCACTTTCCTCATCACCAAACCGTTCCAGCGCTCGACCGTCAAAGCGGCGATCGCTCAAGCCCTCTTCTTTGACGCGGCGACGGTGCCCGCGGCCTGACACGGAACACGTCTCGGATCAGCGCGTTGGCCGACGGAACAGTGATTTCGTGACGAGAGTTTAATGGCCGACCCAAGCGAGTCCGAACGTCAGGTGCGGGAGACGACCACGGAGGCGCGTGCAGGATCCACTCCTGGCGTTGCGCGCAACGTCCTGTGGATTGGAACCGTGCTCGTGTTGATTTTTTTTGCCGTGATCGTCTTGGTTGGCCGGCCCTGAGCACCTAGCTCTGTCACAATCGCCGTTCATGTTCGATCAAACAGTGCCGGCTCAGAGCCGGCGCCCGTAACGGGTGGGGTGTCTTATTTTGACAGATGATCGCGAAGAGGAACGTGCCGAGGGCGCTCCGCCCGACCCGATTCCGCTGTCCGATCCCGAGTTCAAGGAACAATTGGCGTCGGTGATTCCACACCTTCGCGCGTTCGGCCGTTCGCTCTCCGGCAGCCGCGACTTGGCCGACGACCTCGTCCAGGAGACTCTGCTCAAGGCCTGGGCGGCGCGCAAGCGCTTCCAGGCGGGTACGAACATGCGCGCGTGGACGTTCATCATCCTCAGGAATCTGTTTCTCAGCCAGATGCGCCGAGCGCGCTTCAAGGGTGAGTGGGACGACATTACCGCGTCCAAGATCCTCGCCGCTCCGGCCAGCCAGGATCGCCACATCGAGCTGGGAGACATGCAGCGCGCCTTGATGCACCTGCCGCAACCGCAGCGAGAGGCGCTGATCCTCGTGGGCGCCGGTGGCTTCGCTTATGAGGAGGCTGCCGAAATTTGCGGTTGCGCGGTAGGCACGATCAAAAGCCGCGTCGCTCGCGGGCGAGTTGCGCTTGAGCAATTGTTGTCCAGCGGCAAGCTGCCGTCACGGCGTCAGCACAAGACCGATCCGGACAAATCCGCGCTGCAAACCATCATGGGCGAAGTCGACGAACTCAGTCGCGACCACGAATAATGATCCCGGATCAAGTCGGGGATGATTCGCACGCGGTCAATTGAGCTTGTGCAGCAAGTCGGCGAAATCGCGGTCGCACGGCTCATGCGCGGCCGCTTCGAATGCACGGCGGAGCGCAGCCATGATACCAGCGTGGGCCGGCGGCATCTCCACCAGGATGATCCGGCGGTCCATTCGGTTCACATCCGATTCCGTCAGGTTTTCGCGTTCCAAATTCATTGATTAGGCAAACGACCGATGGCTGAGGAGGTTTCGTCGAAGCCGCATTTGGCCAATGAAAAGGCGGCAATAAGTCGGCAACCATCGTCCACCGACAGGAAGCACGCCCTGGGTCGCGCACAAGCGCACGCGCCTTTCCTGCGCGAAACGTTGAAAGCGCGATTCGAAATCGGCCAGGCCTTTCTGGAGAGGGGCGCACTCGAGGCGGCGAAGCTCTCCCGTTCTGAACGTTCCGACGACTTTGAAAAGGAGCTGAGACTCCAAAGGCAGGGTTTGGCGCTCGCGGTAGCGCTTGGCGATTTGTCCGGCGAGCTTGAGCTTGAGCGGGTTACCGGACTCCTGTCCGATTTTGCTGACGACGCAATCGATCGTGCAGTCGCGGCGGCCATTCAGGAACGGGTACCCGGCGCTCGACCGCAGGGCTTCGCGGTTATCGCCATGGGAAAACTCGGCAGCCGCGAGCTCAATTATTCCTCGGACGTCGATCTGCTCTTGCTGTTCGATCCGGAGATTCTGCCGAAGCGTGAACGAGACGACGCCGGCGAAGCGGCGGTCCGAACCGGGCGACGGCTGATTGAACTTCTGCAGAAGCGCACGGCCGATGGCTACGTCCAACGGGTCGATCTGCGCCTTCGGCCGTCGCCCGAAGTCACACCGATCGCTTTGCCGATAGACGCAGCGATCTCGCACTATGAATCGAGCGCGCTGCCGTGGGAGCGTGCGGCATTCATTCGCGCACGCGCCTGCGCCGGCGACATCGCGCTCGGTGAGCGGTTTCTGAAGGCCATCCAGCCGTTCGTATGGCGTCGCTCCCTGGATTTCGGCGTTATTGAAGAAGTGCGGCAGATTTCCGCGCGCATTCGAGACCATTTCGCACAGGGCGCCCACATCGGTCCTGGCTACGACTTGAAGCGCGGCCGCGGCGGTATCCGCGAGGTCGAATTCTTCGTGCAGATCCAGCAGATGATCCACGGCGGGCGCGACCCAGCGGTACGGGAGCCGGCAACACTCGATGCGATCGACGCATTGCTTGCGGCGGGCAGGCTCGACCAGAGCACGGCCGGCGGCCTCGCCGACGCTTATCGTCTGCTGCGTACCGTCGAGCACCGCGTGCAAATGATCGAGGACGCGCAAACGCACTTGCTGCCGCTAGAATCCCGAGCGCTCGACAATGTTGCCCAGCTCCATGGGCTCGCGAATGCCCGCGAGCTACTCGATTTGTTGGAGCCCCAGGTCCAACGCGTCGGCGCGATTTTCGACAGCCTCGCGCCGGGCGATCGGCGAGAGTTGTCGAACGATCCGGATATCCTGCTTCAGGAGCTGAGGGATTTCGGGTTCGAAGACCCTAATTCTGCGGCGCGGCACGTCTCGGACTGGCGTTCGGGCAAAGCGCGGTCGCTACGTTCTCCAGCGGCAAGCCAAGCCTTCGAGGCGATGCTTCCCGACCTTCTGCAAGCGATCGCGGCCGGAGCGGACCCGGGCCACGCCCTCAATCGGCTAAGCGACATCGTCGAGCGGCTCTCAAGCGGCGTGAATTTCTTTCGCCTGCTCGAGGCCCGCCCCGCACTAGCGCAACTGCTTGCCAAGGTCCTCGCGCACGCGCCGGCGCTGGCCGACCAGCTCGCGCGCCGACCGGAGCTGTTCGAAGGACTGTTCGATGCCTCCAGCTTCGCGATGCCGCCGGCTGCGGACCAGTTCGCGTCGCTGCTCGAAGGGGCCATGACCGGACATGGCTATGACGTCGCCCTCGACCGGGTCCGGCGCCTCGTGAACGAGCGCCGCTTCGCGCTTGGAGTGCAGCTGATCGATCGCCATCGCGATCCGCTCGAAGTCGCCGAAGGCTATGCGCATGTTGCCGAGGGCACGTTGAACGCGCTTGCCGCCGCCGCGAAAGGCGAATTTGAGAAGACGCATGGCCGCTTTCCGGGCGGTGAGCTGGTCGTGCTTGGGCTCGGCCGACTGGGCGGATGCGAACTCACGCATGCCTCCGACCTCGACCTCATCTATCTGCACACGGCAAATTCGGGCGGGTCCTCCGATGGCATCAAGCCGCTCGGGCCCAACGACTATTTCAACCGGATCGGGAATCGCGTCACGGCGGCGCTCAGCGTCCCGACCGCGGCTGGGCCGCTCTACGAAGTCGACCTGCGCCTTCGCCCCGAAGGCGCGAAGGGCATGCTGGTCGTCTCGATGGACGCATTCGAGCAATATCAGCGAGAACACGCCTGGACCTGGGAGCATATGGCGCTGTGCCGAGCGCGGCCGGTGTTCGGTTCTTCCGAAGCACGGGCGCGCGCTGAAGCGAGCATCGCGACGATCCTCCATTCGCCGCGGGATCCGCAAAAGGTGATTGCCGACGCGATCAAGATGCGAGCGGAAATGGAGCGCCATAAGCCGGCTCAGAGCCCGCTCGACGTGAAGTTAGGCCCGGGCGGATTGATCGATCTCGAATTCTCCGTGCACGTGCTCCAACTGACCCGGCAGATCGCATTCGATCCGCGGCTCGGAGTGGCATTAGACGTTCTTGTTGCAGAGTCTTTGATCCCCGAAACTGTTGTTAAGGCACAAAAGTTGCTGACACGGATGTTGGTCATGATGCGCCTTGTCGCGCCGGGCGATGTGAAGCCGACCGGGGAGACGTGGCAGCTGGTCGCGGAAGCTTGCGGCGCCGCAAGCTGGGACGAGCTTCTTGCCGAGCACGATTCCGCGCGGCAGAGCATTTCGGAGCTTTGGAACAGCATCAAGCAAGGAACGTCACGATGATCCAGGAAGGCGACTCAGTACCGGGACTGAAGGTTACGACGAGCGACGGCAGCGAGATCGACCTCGCCGCGCCCGCGAAACCGCTCGTGCTTTATTTCTACCCCAAGGACGACACTTCCGGCTGTACTCGGGAGGCGCAGGACTTCACCTCGCTGGCCCCCGAATTCGAGAAGGCCGGAGTGCGCGTGGTCGGAGTGTCCCGAGACCCGATGAAGAGCCACGACAAGTTCATCGCGAAATACGATCTCGCCGTCCCGCTCGCATCGGATGCGGAGGGGCGAATTTCGGACGCGTTCGGGACCTGGGTCGAAAAGTCGATGTACGGCAGGAAGTATATGGGGATGGAGCGCGCCACCTATTTGATCGGGACGGACGGGCGAGTCCTTCGCTCGTGGCGCAAGGTGAAGGTGCCGAACCACGCGGAAGATGTGCTGAAGACGGCTCAAGCGATCCAGCAACCGGCGAGCGCCTAGTATTCGATCGCTCAGCAGTCCGGGGGGGTTCGATGCACGAGCGATTTCAGTTCGTATTGAGCAAGGACGAATATGTCGTCGGGCTTACGGCCCTCACGGACCAGCTCGGCCGACAGGACACGAGCCGCACTCCAAGGTTGATCGAACAATTGGCCGTGTTCGTTGGAGTCATGGCGATCATCATCATTGCATTTCCGGATGCGGTGCTCGGCATCCTCGTTGCGGCGGTGTTGGTCAGTGTCGCGACGACTGCGCTTCAGCGGCGATGGCTGCGCGGCGCGACCGGCCAGAGCTACGACGCGGCTGTTGCCGAGCAGGAAGTGGTGATCGGCCGCCGAGGGAATCTCGACCAATTCGGAGCTTCGACGGCGGCAGTGGAGCTGGCCGTCCGTACGCCGGATCCACGACCTCAAGCAGGCAATCGTTCTGGAGGTCGTCGGTTGGGACATGATCATCTTGCCGAACAGGCTTTGGGAAAGCCGCGAGGAACGGAACGCATTCCTTGAGGGCATTCGAAGTCTTGCTAGGGAGGCGGTTCCCCCCGCGACACCGGCGCAGCCGGCGTCGATCGGCACTCGCGATATGCTAAGGCTGGGCGCGATCGGCGCGGCGGTCGATGTCTTTGCTCTCGTGCTCTGGCTGTTTGCGCTGCCATCTCTCAAAGGCCTTACGCCGACGACAGGCGCTACTGCGTTTCTGGGCGTGTTTGCAGCGCTCCTATTGCTCGGGCTGGTCCTTGCCTATTTCGCCTTTCGAGTTGGCGGACGCGTCCTCGAATGGCTTTATGACGTATCGCCCGGGGCAGCGATCGGCATCGCCCAAATCCTGATTTGGGCTGTGCCGGTGTATATGCTGATCTCTTATTTCCGCTGGATCTAAGCAGGGAGGTCAACCGCCGGCGAGATCGCGGACCATCGACTCCCAATGCAGCACATTGTCCCATAGCGACTGGACTGGGATACGTTCGTCCTTGCCGTGGGCGCGTTCGTCGTCGGGCGACACGCCCCATTGGCCATCGACCCCGTAGACGGGAATGCCGCGTGCTCGGAATTCCAGCCCGTCGGTAGCGCCGGTCGACATTTGCGGGATGATGGTTTGGTTCGGGAAGCGCGCTTTGACCGCTTTGGTGTACGCGTTCACCACGTCTTCCCGGAGCGGTGAAACAGGCGTCGGCCGGCCGGCGTCCGCTAGCGGCGCGACCTCGACGTTCGGACCGACCACCTGTTGAAGCTCGGCCTGCACGACCTTCGGCTCGACCCCGGGCATGATCCGGCAATTGACCGTGGCCTCGGCGAGCTGCGGCAGCGCGTTGTCCGCGTGGCCACCCTTCAGCATGGTCGCGACGCAACGCGTGCGGGTCAGGCCAACCTCTAACGGATTCGCCTCGATCGTGTCGGCGGCCGATCCGTCGTTGGGATTGGCAAGCCAGGCCTTCATCGCCTGGCCGAGCGAGTTATCGCCCTCCTGCTTCGCGCGCTCTGCGAAGTAAGCGCGCGTCGTTTCATTGAGCATTGGCGTGAAACGGTGCCCCTGCAGCTTCTTGAGCGCGTCCGCGAGCTCGTAAATTGCGTTGTCCGGGCGTGGGCGAGAGCTGTGGCCACCGGGGTTCCGAACCCGGAAATAATAGCTCTGGAACGTCTTCTCCGAGGTCTGCAGCCCGAACCCAAGCGGCTTACCGTCGCGCGTGAAGGCGCCGCCTCCACCATCGGCATTCAAGGCAAACTCCGCTTCGGTCCACTTGCGCCAGTCCGTCGCTCCAAGTTCGGCGCCCTTGCCCTGCGTTTCCTCGTCGCCGGTGAAGATAAGGACGATGTCGCGGTTCGGCTTGAAGCCCTCGGCCCTGAGCTTCATCAAGGCGACCAGCGCTGGGATGCCGCCGCCCTTGTCGTCACCGCTGCCGCGACCGTAGAAATATCCGTCCTTCTCGACGAGCTTGAAAGGATCGGTCGTCCAGTCGCCCGGCAGCGCTTCGACTACATCCATGTGCGCCATGATCAGCATGGGCTTGGCTTTTGGATTGGCCGATGGCCAGCGTGCGATCAGCGCGGCCGTCTGGTTCCCCGGCGGGCCTTCATAAGGAAGCACATGAATGTCGCTTGCCGCCCAGCCGGCGGCCTTCAATTTGGCCGCGAGATAGTTTTGCAGCTTTGGCAGTGCGTTGCGGCCCATGACCGTCGGACTCTCGACAGCAGTCTTGTAGATCTCGCGCGCCGTCGCTTCCCATTTGGGCGAAAGCTTCGGTGCATTGGCTAGCGTGCTCGGCGGCGGAGAAGTGAGCGGTGTGGTGGGCTCTTGCGCAAGCGCAACGGTGGAACTGAAGGCAAGCAGGATCGCGACAAAATTGCGCATGGCCAGTCTCTCCCCGGAAATTTGCGCCGTACGCTAGGGTGCACGGCCCGCGCGTCAAGCCGGTGGACCGCCGTTCGTCGGTTCAGCTTGCAAGTTCGCGGATGATTATCTCCCAATGCAGCACGTCGTCGTACATAGCGCGCACAGGTATGCGCTCGTCGAGGCCGTGCGCGCGCTCATCGTCCGGCGAGATACCCCAGCTTCCGTCGACATCGTAGACCGGGATTCCCTGCGCGCGGAAAAAGGAGCCATCGCTCGCTCCCGTCTGCATCATCGGGAAGACGTGCATGTCGGGGCCGTGGAAACGCTGGACGGCGTCGGTCACCGCCTTCAGCACCTCGGGCCGAAGCGGAGAGGCCGGCGTCGGCACGCCGACGAAGTTGGGATCGGGCGCGACCTCGACCTTGGGGCCGGCAAGCTGCTGGAGCTCGGCCTGGACGTCCTTGGGCTGCACGCCCGGCATGATGCGGCAATTGACGGTGGCTCGCGCCGTCTGCGGAAGAGCGTTGTCCGCATGCCCGCCCGAGAGCATCGTCGCCACGCAGCGGGTGCGCGTGAGGCCGATCTCAAGCGGGTTCGCCTCGACCTCGTCCGCGGCCTTGCCGTCGTTTGGATTGGCCAGCCAGCGGCCGATCGCCTGGCCCAGCGGACTATTGCCTTCCTGCCTGGCGCGTTCTTGGAAATAGCCGCGGCTGGCGTCGTTCAGCATCGGTTGGAACCGGTGATTCTGGAGCGCCTTCAAAGCGTCGGCGAGATCGTAGATCGCATTGTCCGGCCGCGGCCGTGAGCTGTGCCCGCCCGGATTGTGCGTGGTGAAGAAGTAGGTCTGAAACGTTTTCTCAGCGGTGGAGATTCCGCAGCCGCGAGCGTTGAAATCCCGATCGTAGGAGGCACAGCCGCCGTCAGCATTCAGGCCAAACTCCGCATCGGTGAGGTTGCGCCACTTGGTCGAGCCGAGAGTTGCGCCCTCGCCCTTCGTCTCCTCATCGCCGCTATAGAAGAAGATGATGTCGCGGTCGGGCTTGAAACCTTCCGACATGAGCTTCACGGCCGCCATCGTGGTCGCGACGTCGCCGTTCTTCATGTCGCTCGTACCGCGGCCGTAGAAATATCCGCCCTCCTCGCGGAAGACGAACGGATCGGACTTCCAATCCTCGCGCTTGGCTTCGACCACATCCATGTGACCGAGGATCAGCATCGGCTTCTTCGTGGCATGGGGCGAGCGCCAGCGCACGATCAGCGCGACCGTCTTGTCACCCGGAAGCGCCTCATAAGGCATGATGTGGATGTCGGAGTCCGGAATGCCCGCGGCTCGGAACTGGTCGGCGAGCAGCTCAGCCATTCGCGGCATTTCTCCGCGGTGATGGACCGTTGGGATCTCGATGGCCTGTTTGAAGAGTTCCCGCGTCTTCGCCTGCCATGCCGGTCGAGCTTGGTCGGGACAGTCCGCGGGTCGGCCGCGGCGAACGCTGCGGTGGCGCTGAATGCGAACAAGATGGCGAGCAAGCTACGCATCGGCGAGTCTCCAAAAGGACAGCGCACGCTAGGCGCGCGCCCTCAGCCGTCAAGCTGCGACGCCATGGCCTTCCGCCAAATATTCGGCGCTGCGCATTTCCTCGAGGCGGCTGACGGTACGCTGGAACTCGAAGCTGCCGTCGCCGCTGGGGTACAAAGCGGCAGGCTCGGCATCCGCCGCGGCAAGCAATTTGACGCGATGTTCGTACAGTGCGTCGATCAGCGTCACGAAGCGCGCCGCCTCATTGCGCATCTCGGGACCCATCACGGGAATGCCGACAAGGATGACCGTATGATATCGCCGAGCGATCGCGAGATAGTCCGCGGCTCCGCGCGGCTCGCCGCACAGCCGTTTGAAGGAGAAGACCGCGACGCCCTTGAGGCTCTTGGGGACGTGCAGCGTTCGTCCGCCGCCGACATCCAGCTCCTCAGACGGAACCTTGGCGCGGTCCTCCACCGGATAGTCGGTGAGCTGGAAGAAGGCGCGGGACAGGTCGGCGGTGGCTTCGGGACCGTTTGGGACATGCCACACCTCGACTCCCTCGAGCCGATCGAGCCGGTAATCTGTCGGCCCGTTGACTTCGACGACGAGCATGCGCCGCTCGATTAGGTCGATGAAGGGAAGGAACAGCTCGCGGTTGAGCCCGCCGAGGTACAAGTCGGCGGGCGGGCGGTTCGAGGTGGTGACGACCTTCACACCCTGGTCGAGCAATTTGCCGAACAATCGCGAGAGGATCATCGCGTCAGCCGGATTGGTGACTTGCATCTCGTCGAAACACAGCAGCTTCGCCTCATCGGCGATCTGTTCGGCGACGGGCTCGATCGGATCGCCTTCCTCGTCGCGCCGCGCTTCGCGGAGCCGATTATGCGTTTCGAGCATGAACTCGTGGAAGTGCACGCGGCGTTTCGGGTGAACGTCGATGTGCTCGAAGGCGAGATCCATGAGCATCGACTTGCCGCGGCCGACGCCTCCCCAGAGATAGACGCCAGCAATGTCGTCATCCTCGGTGCCGAAGAGGCGCGAGAGAAAACCACCCGTTTTCAGGTCCGCCGCCAGCCGATCGAGCGCAACGACGGCACGCGCCTGAAAAGGGTCGCTCTTCAATTCGCCGGCATTGAGGAGCTGGCTATAGGCCCGCTCGACGGGTCCCGTCATGCCGGTCCGTTACGCTCACGGATGCGTTTCAGCGTTCCGGTGAAGCTGTAGCAGGGCTCGCCATTCTGCTTCACCACCCCTTGCAGGAAGGCGTGGCCACGCGTTTGGCGGATCAGTTCGACGTGCGCGTCCAGCGGGCTGCCGGCCTTGCCGCGGGCGAGGAAGTGGGTGGTGAGATCGAGCGTCACATAATGCGCCCGCTCCATTCCGGCGCAGAGCCCACCGGCGAACAGCGACATGTCGATGAAGCTCATGATGGCGCCGCCATGGATCGACCCGCCCATGTTCATATGTGCTTCGGTCGGGAACATCCGGCAAATTCCGCGGCCGGTCCCGTCGGGCTTGAACAGCAACCGCCCGGTTGCGGCCGCGAAGCTGCTGCGGGGAAAGTCGCCCCAGCTGAACCAGTCCGGATGGTCCGGATCGGGCGTCGCCCCCGTGGGCACGCCGCCGACGTCTTCGAGCATTCCGGTCTGGGCGTCGTCGCTCACGCGGCGCGGTCGGCGATGAGCTTCTTCGTCTCGGCGATCGCCTTCGCCGGATTGAGACCTTTGGGACAGACGTTGGCGCAATTCATGATCGTGTGGCAGCGGTAGAGCCGATAGGGGTCCTCGAGCTGATCGAGGCGATCGCCGGTGGCCTCGTCTCGGCTATCGATGATCCAGCGGTAGGCCTGAAGCAGGATCGCGGGGCCGAGAAAGCGCTCCGCGTTCCACCAATAGCTCGGGCAGCTGGTCGTGCAGCAGAAGCACAGAATGCACTCGTAAAGTCCGTCGAGCTTGGCGCGGTCTTCGGGCGACTGCAGCCGCTCGCGCGACGGGGCTGCACTGCTGGTCTTCAGCCACGGCTGGATCAGCGAATATTGCGCATAGGCCTCGGTGAGGTCGGGGACGAGGTCCTTGATCACTTCCATATGCGGAAGCGGGGTGATCTGGACGTCCCCTTTCAAATCGTCGATCGCAGTTGTGCACGCGAGGCCGTTGCGCCCCTGCATGTTCATCGAGCAGGACCCGCAAATGCCCTCGCGGCAGGAACGGCGGAAGGTCAAAGTGGGATCGATCTCGTTCTTGATCTTGATCAGCGCGTCGAGGACCATTGGCCCCGTCTTGTCGAGGTCGATCGTAAAGCGGTCGAAGCGAGGATTGGCGCCGCTGTCGGGATCGTAGCGGTAGATCTTGAAGGTCCGGAGGCGCTTGCCTTCCTCGGGCGGCCACTCGCGGCCTCTGGTGATTTTGCTGTTCCTGGGAAGCGTGAACTCAGCCAAGCGAAGACTCCTTGCTTGGCCGAGCCGCTAGCACGCGATCAGCCGCTTTTCAAAAGCTACGAGGCGTGGGGATTAGCGGCGGGTTGGAGGAACGTGACAGCCACAGGCCCGTTCGAATCACGCCTTCAAAGGAGGAAAATCATGCTTGGCAAAGCCGACGCAACGCCGATGATCGCGGTCCAGGACGTCGATCGGGCGAAGAAATTCTACCAGGACACTCTGGGTCTCAAGACGAAGGACGAATGGGGCGAGGGTGTGACTCTGGAAAGCGGCGACACCCGCATCAATCTGTACAAGTCCGAATTCGCCGGGACCAACAAGGCGACCGCGCTCACCTTCGACGTCGACGACATCGAGAAGGAGGCGCGCGAGTTGAAGGAAAAGGGCATCTTCTTCGAACAATATGACCTGCCGGGCTTACAGCGGCAGGGAGACCTTTACCTCGGCGAAGGCGGGTTCAAGACGACCTGGTTCAAGGATCCGGATGGCAACATCCTGAGCCTTATCGAGGAAGGCAATTGAGCTAAGCCTAGAAGGGGGCCGCCGTGTCCGCGCGGCGGCCCCTTGTTTCTGCCGTGCTCAGCCCGGAAGGACCCGGATCACTCGGTAGGTCCGCGGGTTCACCTCATAGACGAAACCGTCGCGATGGACGTAGCGATCCCGGTCGCGCAGATGATAGCGCGTGACGATCGGCTGCGGCAGAGCGCTGAACTCCGTATATCCGTAGCTCGGGCCGAAGGTGTAGCCGACGCGATATGCGGCGCGACGGGCATCGCGGCGACTCATGTCGCGCCATGCGACGCAGCGGCCGTTCTCATGCTTGGTGCAGGCCGAGTCATTCGAAGGGTGTCGAGCATCCGCCGGTACCGAAGTGAGAGAAACGGCTGCTCCCGCCAGAGCGAGAAGGGCATATTTCATTCCAATTCTCCTGAAATTGACAGGCCGCAAACGAACCGCCTTTTCGGCCGTTGCGGGAATCGGCGAGAAGCAATGATCATTTAATCTCGGTGCAATGAAGGCGCCCGCGGTTGCGGCGTGCGGGCCACGTCGCTAATCGGACGCCGCGTCCCCCAGCGGTGACTCTCCAGAAGCGCCGCCCGACAAAGCAGAAAGGCAAGGAAAGCAGCCTCATGGCTCGGAAGAAGATCGCGCTGATCGGCGCCGGAATGATCGGCGGAACCCTCGCTCACCTCGCGGCGATGCGCGAAATGGGTGACATCGTGCTGTTCGACATTGCCGAAGGCATCCCCGAAGGGAAGGCGCTCGACATTGCCCAGGCGGGTCCGGTCGACGACTTCGACGCGAAGCTGAAAGGCACGTCCGATTACGCCGACATCAAGGGCGCGGATGTGTGCATCGTCACCGCCGGCATACCGCGCAAGCCCGGCATGAGCCGCGACGACCTGCTCGGAATCAACCTTAAAGTGATGAAGGCCGTGGGTGAGGGCATCAAGGCGCATGCGCCCAATGCTTTCGTTATCTGCATCACCAATCCGCTCGATGCGATGGTCTGGGCGTTGCGCGAATTCTCAGGCCTGCCGCACAAGATGGTCGTCGGAATGGCCGGCGTGCTCGACAGCGCGCGCTTTCGCCATTTCCTCGCCGCGGAGTTCCAGGTCAGCGTTGAGGATGTCACCGCCTTCGTGCTCGGCGGCCACGGCGACACGATGGTTCCGATCGTCGAATATTCGACCGTCGCCGGAATCCCCATCCCCGACCTCGTCAAGATGGGCTGGTCGACCAAGGAGCGGATCGACGAGATCGTGAAGCGCACGCGCGGCGGCGGCGGCGAGATCGTCGCATTGCTGAAGAGCGGAAGCGCCTATTATGCGCCCGCGACCAGCGCGATCGCGATGGCCGAGAGTTATCTCAAGGATAAGAAGCGTGTTCTGCCCTGCGCGGCGCACCTGAACGGCCAATATGGCGTGAACGACCTTTACGTCGGCGTTCCGTGCGTAATCGGCGAAGGAGGCGTCGAGCGCATCGTCGAGATCCAGCTCGATGACGATGCCAAGGCCAACTTCCAGGTGAGCGTCGATGCAGTGAAAGAGCTGCTCGTCGCCTGCAAGCAGATCGACGGGTCGCTGAATTAACCCCGTTCCCCGGCGAAGGCCGGGGCCCAGGCGGCGCTTTGGCGCCGTTCGTTTTTAAGACTGGACCCCGGCCTTCGCCGGGGAGCAACAAGGACCAAGGATGAGTATCCTCGTCGACCGCAATACAAAGGTGATCACGCAGGGGATGACGGGTGAAGCCGGGTCGTTCCACACGCAGCAAGCGCTTGCTTATGGCACGCAGATGGTCGGGGGCGTGACTCCTGGGAAAGGCGGGACGACGCATCTGGGATTGCCCGTGTTCGACACTGTCGAGGAAGCGGTTGAAGCCACCGGTGCAAATGCCTCCGTGCTCTACGTCCCACCTCCTTTCGCCGCGGATTCGATCCTGGAGGCGGTCGACGCCGAGGTGCCGCTGATCGTGGCCATCACGGAGGGCATTCCGGTGCTCGACATGGTGAGGGTCAAGCGCGCACTCGAAGGCTCGAAGTCGCGCCTCATTGGTCCGAATTGTCCCGGCGTCCTGACCCCCGACGAATGCAAGATCGGGATCATGCCCGCCAACATCTTCAAAAAGGGAAGCGTCGGCATCGTCAGCCGCTCCGGCACGCTCACCTATGAGGCGGTGTTCCAGACCACAAACGAGGGGCTCGGCCAGTCGACTGCCGTCGGAATCGGCGGCGATCCGGTCAAGGGGACCGAGTTCATCGATATACTGGAGATGTTCCTCGCCGACGATGAAACCCGGTCGATCGTGATGATCGGGGAGATCGGCGGAACCGCCGAAGAGGATGCGGCGCAATTCCTCGCCGACGAAGCGAAACGCGGTCGCGCGAAACCCGTCGTGGGGTTCATCGCCGGACGCACCGCGCCTCCGGGCCGGCGGATGGGCCATGCCGGAGCGATCATCTCCGGCGGCAAGGGCGACGCCGAAAGCAAGATCGCCGCGATGGAGGCGGCTGGAATTACTGTCAGCCCGAGCCCATCTGAATTGGGCAGGACTCTGAAGGAGTTGCTCGCGCTAGCATAAGTTCCCCGGCGAAGGCCGGGGCCCAGGAACCCCGTGGGGTTTCGAAAAAACGGAGGAAGGATGAAGGCTGGTTTCGTCTACATCATGGCGAACCGGAAGAATGGAACGATCTATATCGGTGTAACGAGCGACCTCATCAAACGCGTTTACGAGCATCGTGAGGGGCTGATCAGCGGGTTTACGAAGCAATATGGCTGCAAGCTGCTGGTGTGGTCCGAGGGGTATGAAGATCTGCAGGAAGCGCGTCGGCGCGAGTTGCAGATGAAGGAGTGGAAACGGGCGTGGAAGATACGGCTGATCGAGGAGCGAAATCTTGATTGGGAGGATCTCTGGCCACCCTGTTTTGAGCGGGCTTGCGCCCGCCCTGGACCCCGGCCTGCGCCGGGGAACGGAGAGTGAGTTGAACGACGTCGCCACTGGATTTGTCGAAAAGGAGCAGGGCCCGAGCTGGGCGCGGCCGAACTGGCCGGTGTCCGAGCTCGACGATCTGAATCTCGGCCTTGATCCGACGCAGGCTACGATCGAGAAATTCGCCGCGGCGGTGAAGGAAAAGGCTACCGCCGCCGGCTCAACCCCCGAAGAAATCCGCCGCGCCGCCGAAGACAGCATTCGCGCGATGATGCTGATCCGTACCTATCGCGTGCGCGGGCATCTCGCCGCCGACCTCGACCCGCTCGGCCTCCTCCACCGTGAAGTCCCCGCCGACCTGACTCCGGCCTATCATGGCTTCACCAACGCCGACCTCGACCGGCCGATCTGGATTTGCGGAGTCCTCGGCTTCGAGCAGGCGACGGTGCGCGAGATCGTTCGCGTTCTTCAGGAGACCTACTGCGGCCACATCGGCTTCGAATATATGCACATCAACGAGGTCGAGGAGCGGCGCTTCATCCAGGAGCGGATCGAGCGCCCGGAAGAGACCGTCCAGTTCACGCCCGAAGGCAAACAGTCGATCCTCGCCAAGGTCATCGATGCCGAGCAGTGGGAAAAATTCCTCGCCAGGAAATACGTCGGGACGAAGCGTTTCGGCCTCGACGGCGGCGAGAGCGCCGTCCCGGCACTCGAGGCAGTGATCAAATATGGCGGGTTGATGGGCGTCGAGGAAATCGACGTCGGCATGGCCCACCGCGGCCGCCTCAACGTCCTCTCCAACGTCATGGGGAAGTCGCCGCAGGCGATCTTCCACGAATTCGCCGGCGGAGCGACCAATCCAGCCGATGTTGGCGGTTCGGGCGACGTCAAATATCACCTCGGCACCTCCTCGGATCGCGAGTTCGAGGGGATCAAGGTGCATTTGTCGCTGCTGCCCAATCCATCGCACCTGGAAGCGGTCGACCCTGTGGTGCTCGGCAAGGCGCGCGCGACCCAAACCTATAAGGACGACAAGCAGGGCGACACGGTGCTGCCGATGCTGCTCCACGGCGACGCGGCCTTCGCCGGCCAGGGTGTGGTGTGGGAATGCCTGAGCTTCTCGGGACTTCCAGGCTACGAGACCGGCGGCACGATCCACTTCATCATCAACAATCAGGTCGGCTTCACCACCAGCCCGCAATTCGCTCGGTCTTCCCCTTATCCCTCCGATGTGGCGAAGGGCATCCAGGCGCCGATCCTCCACGTCAACGGCGACGACCCGGAGGCCGTGACCTGGTGCTGCAAGCTCGCGATCGAGTTCCGCCAGACGTTCAATCGCGACATCGTGATCGACATGTGGTGCTACCGCCGCTTCGGCCACAACGAGGGCGACGAGCCGAGCTTCACCCAGCCGCAAATGTATGCGGCGATCAAGAAGCATCCGCCGATCAGCGAGATTTACGGCAAGAAGCTCATCGCAGAGGGCGTCGTCGATCAGGCTTGGATAGACGGGCGCACAAAGAATTACGTCGCGGAACTGGAGGAAGACTTCGAGGCAGCGCCGTCCTACCTGCCCAACAAGGCCGATTGGTTCGGCGGGCGCTGGGCGGGCCTCGGATGCCCGGACGAACCGGTGCTCGGCCGCCGCAACATCGAAACTGCAATCGACGACGAGGAGGTACGCTACCTCGCGGGCATACTCACGACGGTTCCCGAAGGGTTCACCATCCACAAGACGTTACAGCGCGTCCTCGATGCCAAGAAGCAGATGTTTGAGACGGGCGAGGGGTTCGACTGGGCAACGGCGGAGGCGCTCGCCTACGGGAGCCTGGTCGCGGAAGGGAATGGAGTGCGCCTCTCCGGTCAGGATAGCGGCCGCGGCACCTTCAGCCAGCGTCACGCCGTCTGGGTCGATCAGAATAGTGGCGAGAAGTATATCCCGCTCTGTCACGTCAAGGGCGGCCGCTTCGAAGTGCGGGACTCACCGCTGAGCGAGTTCGGGGTGCTGGGCTTCGAATATGGCTATTCGCTCGCCGATCCGCTCTGCCTGGTGTTGTGGGAGGCCCAATTCGGCGATTTCGCCAACGGCGCTCAGAGCATCATCGATCAGTTCATCGCGGCTGGCGAGGCCAAGTGGCTGCGCGCCAGCGGCCTCGTGATGCTTCTGCCGCACGGCTACGAGGGGCAGGGGCCGGAGCACAGCTCGGCACGGCTCGAGCGCTACCTCCAGCTTTGCGCCGACGACAATCTCCAGGTCGCCAACTGCACCACGCCCGGCAATTACTTCCACATCCTTCGGCGCCAGATGCGCCGCGATTTCCGCAAGCCGCTGATCATGATGACGCCCAAGTCGCTGCTGCGCCATAAGCTGGCGGTGTCGAGCATCGGCGATTTCACCGGCGACAGCCATTTCCGCCGTATCCTGTCGGATCTCAACCCGCCGTCCGAAGGCGAGAACTCGGCGCCTGGTCCTCTGTTCAGGAAAGATCGCCTACGAGCTGATGGAAGCGCGCGACGCTGCTGGCGATCTGGGTATCGAGATCGTCCGCATCGAACAGCTGTATCCTTTTCCGTCCGAGCCCTTGCTCAAGCGCCTCAAGGCGATGCCGAAGCTTCAGGATTTGGTCTGGGCTCAGGAGGAGCCGAAAAACAACGGCGCCTGGTTCTTCGTTGAGCCGTTGCTCGAAACCTGCCTTGCCGATGCGGGTTTCGACCGCTTGCGACCGCAATATGCCGGACGGGATGCAAGCGCCTCGCCAGCCACCGGGCTCGCCAAGCGCCATGCCGCCCAACAGGCGACGCTGATAGCGGCGGCGCTCGGGCACCCCTCGACAAAGCAGGAAGGCGGTAGCAGTGAACGCGCCGGACCTGCCGTAGCCGCCGGATAAAGGGACACAATGGCCACCGATGTTCAAGTGCCCGTGCTTGGTGAATCGATCACCGAAGGTACGCTCGCGCAATGGCTGAAAAAGCCCGGCGACGCGGTCGCAGCCGATGAGCCGATCGCCGAGCTCGAAACCGACAAAGTCAGCGTCGAAGTGCCTGCTCCGATCGACGGAGTGCTTACCGAACAGCTGGTGCAAGCGGGGGAGACTGTCGCGGTCGGGGCGGTGATTGCTCGGATCGACGAAAAGGCGAGCGCGGGCGCTGCGGCGCCGGCGCAAGCTCAGGCGGCAGCCACGGCGGCTACGAATCCGGCAGGAGCAGGCGAGACTCCGGCGCCCAAGGGTGACGAGGTCGCGCCTGTGGCAGAGCATGAAGCGCACGCAGAGCATGACGAGGTGATGACCCTCTCGCCGGCGGTGCGCCGGGCGGTCCTCGAATATCATGTCGATCCGACCAGCATTAAGGGCACGGGCAAGGACGGGCGCCTGACCAAGGACGACGTAATCGCCGCGGCCGAGGGACGCAGTGCCCCGGCTCAACCTCAATCCGTCACCCCCGCGAAAGCGGGGGCCCAGGGAACCCAGGCGCTGGAGGCGAAGGCACCCGCTGTTACCGAGTCGAAGCCTTCGGCTCCTGGACCCCGGCCTGCACCAGGGAACGTTGGTGAGCGCCGCGATGAGCGCGTGAAGATGTCGCGCCTCCGGCAGACGATCGCCAAGCGGCTGAAGGACGCGCAGAATACCGCGGCGATGCTGACGACGTTCAACGACGTCGACATGTCGGCGGTCATCGAAGCGCGGAGCCGCTACAAGGACCTATTCGAGAAGAAGCACGGCATCCGTTTGGGTTTCATGGCTTTCTTCGTGAAGGCCTGCGCGCTCGCGGCGAAGGACGTTCCCTCGGTGAACGCCAGTCTCGAGGGCGATGAGATCGTCTACCACGATTATTTCGACGTCTCGATCGCCGTTTCCGCGCCCAAGGGCCTGGTGGTGCCGGTGGTGCGCAATGCTCAGGCGATGAGCTTCGCCGATATCGAGAAGGCCATCGCCGATTTCGGCAAGCGCGCGAAGGAAGGCACGCTCGCGATCGAGGATATGCAGGGGGGCACGTTCACCATCTCGAACGGCGGAGTGTTCGGCTCGTTGCTTTCGACACCGATCATCAACCCGCCGCAGTCGGCAGTGCTGGGAATGCACCGGATCGAGGAGCGCCCGGTGGTGGAGGATGGGCAGATCGTCGCTCGTCCGATGATGTATCTGGCGCTGTCCTACGATCACCGGCTGGTCGACGGCCGCGAAGCCGTGACCTTCCTTGTCCGAAGTCAAGGAAGCGATCGAGGATCCGACGCGGCTCTTGATCGACCTTTGACGCGTCACCACACCCGTTCGGGCTGAGCTTGTCGAAGCCCCGTCCTTCGCTTGGGGAAGGCAAAGAAGAGAAACAGCCCTTCGACAAGCTCAGGGCGAACGGAGTTTTGGAATGGCTTCTGATGGTTACGATTTCGACGTCCTGGTGATTGGCGCCGGCCCCGGCGGCTATGTCGCCGCGATCCGCGCGGCTCAGCTTGGCCTGAAGACGGCTTGCGCGGAGAGCCGGGAGACTTTGGGCGGCACTTGCCTCAACGTCGGCTGCATCCCCTCCAAGGCCTTGCTCCACGCCTCCGAGCTGTTCGAGGAAGCGGCCCATGGGACGCTCGCCAAATGGGGCGTGAAGACGAGCGGGGTGGAGGTCGACCTCGACGCGATGCACGGCGGCCGAAAGGAGGCGGTGAAGGGCCTGACGCAGGGCGTCGAGTTCTTGTTCAAGAAAAACAAGGTCGAGTGGCTGAAGGGCCATGCCAGCTTCCAGAACGCCGACACGGTGAAGGTCGGCGACCGCACGGTGCGCGCGAAGAATATCGTCATCGCGACCGGCTCGTCGGTGACGCCGCTGCCCGGGATTGAGATCGATCAGGAGCGGATCGTCGATTCCACCGGTGCGCTCGAGCTTCCGGAAGTGCCGCAGAGTCTCATCGTCATCGGCGGCGGAGTGATTGGCCTCGAGCTGGGGTCGGTTTGGCGCCGCCTTGGATCGCAGGTGACGGTGATCGAGTTCCTCGACCAAATCCTGCCCGGCTTCGACGGCGATGTCCGCAAGGAAGCCAATAAGATTTTCAAGAAGCAAGGCATCGACTTCAAGCTCTCCACCAAAGTCACGAAGGCGGAACGGAAGGGCAAAGTCGTCACTCTCACCATGGAACCCGCCGCCGGTGGCGCTTCAGAAACGATCGAGACCGACGTGGTCCTGGTCTCGATCGGCCGGCGTCCGAACACCGAAGGGCTCTCGCTCGACAAGGCCGGGCTGCAGACCAACCAGCGCGGCCAGATCGAAACGGATCATGACTTCCGCACCAAGGTGCCGGGCATCTGGGCGATCGGCGACGTGATCCCCGGCCCGATGCTCGCCCACAAGGCCGAGGACGAGGGCATTGCGGTCGCGGAGAATATCGCCGGCCAGACCGGTATCGTAAACGAGGATGTGATCCCGACGGTCGTCTACACCATGCCGGAAATCGCAGGCGTCGGCCTCACCGAGGAGCAGGCGAAGGAGCATGGCGAAGTGAAGGTCGGCAAGTTCCCGATGCTCGCCAACAGCCGCGCCAAAACCAATCGCGAGCCCGATGGATTCGTGAAGGTCATCGCCGACGCGAAGACCGACCGAGTGCTCGGTGTGTGGATGATCGCGTCGGTCGCTGGCACGATGATCGCGCAAGCTGCTCAGGCGATGGAATTCGGAGCGACGAGCGAGGACATCGCCTACACCTGCCACGCCCACCCGACGCACAGCGAGGCGCTTAAGGAAGCGGCGATGGCGGTGACAGGGAAGCCGATCCATATTTGACGGTAAAACCCGTCACCCCGGACCTGATCCGGGGTCCGCCTCTACGGCTTTGAAGAAGAGGCGGATCCCGGCTCAAGGCCGGGATGACGACAACAACAGCTCAAACGGCCGCGGTTCGGCAGGCTCCGCGTCGCGCGGCGCCAAGTCCCTCTGCCATCGGCCGACGTCGACCCATTCGCCGAGCTTAAAGCCCACGCCGCGCTCGATTCCGGACAGGATGAAGCCGAGCTTTTCGTGCAGAGCGACGCTCGCATCGTTGGGGAGAGCGATTCCGGCGATAGCGGTGACGAAGCCCTGCCGCTGAAGCAGGTCCAGATGCGCGCCGAGCAGCCGGCGAGCGATGCCGCGTCCCTGGGCTGACGGGGTGAGATAAATGCCGGTCTCGACGCTCCACCGATAAGCCGCGCGATTGCGCATCGGCGAAGTAGAGGCGTAGCCGACGAGACAGCCCTCCTCCTCGGTCACCAGCCACGGATAGAGCGGATTGGACATCCGCGCCGCGATTTCATGCGTCCTGGGCGCAATCTCCTCAAAGCTGAAATGGCTAGCGGTGACATACGGCCGGTAGATGGCCGCAATCGCTGGAGCGTCAGCCACTCCCGCCAATCGAATCCGCACAGTCATGCGCGCCGACAGATACATTGTGGCGGCGTTCGGCCCTGGCGAATTGTTCACTCAGCGGCAGATCAGGAGAGCAATCCTTTGAGCAGGCCGAGGAGGCCCGAATCTCTCTGACGGATGGCGACAGGCGCGACCGGCGGGCATTCCAAACAGCGTGCCTGGATGCTTGGCCCGGACAGAATCGCGCGCACTTCCGCAATGGCTGCTGCGAGTTGCTGCTGCGGCTGTCGCGACAGCGCCGCGAAGGCGTCTTCGGGAACGGACGTGTCGTCGCTTTCCTTGTTCGCGAGCATTTCGAGCAGCTGGTCCTCGAACTTGATCGGGGGTTCGAGGTAGCGGACTCCGCGCTCGTCGCCGAGTTTCGCCAGCTCGGCGGCCTTGGCGATCGCATCGGACATTCCGCCGAACCCGTCGATCAAGCCGAGTTGGCGAGCCGTCCCGCCGTCCCACACCCGGCCTTGCGCGATCCGGTCGACGTCTTGCGGAGTCTTGTGCCGCGCCTCGGCGACGATGCCCAGGAAGCGCCCATAGATGGACTCGACTCCGGTCTGGAGCAGCTGACTGGCCTCGGGAGAAGGGCCCTTGAGCAGGTCCGGCTCACCCGAGAGAGGCGTCGTCTTCACTCCGTCGGCGCCGATACCGAGCTTCTGCAGCGTGCCCTGGAAGCTCGGGAGCACACCGAACACGCCGATCGACCCGGTGATGGTCGAAGGCTCGGCATAGACGAAGTCCGCGGGCGTCGAGACCCAATATCCACCGGATGCCGCCACATCGCCCATGGAAACGACCACCGGGATCTTTTTCGATTTGGCTTCGAGCAGGGCCGAGCGAATCCGCTCGGAGGCAAGGACCGAGCCGCCGGGGCTGTCGATGCGGACGACCAGGGCTTTGACGCCCTCCTTGCGGATTCCGTCCTCGATCTCCGTCGCGATCGTGTCGCCGCCGGCCGTGCCGGGACCCGCTTTTCCATCGACGATCATGCCCGCGACGGTCACCACGCCGATGGGTCCGGTCGGATTGGGGCTCACGACGTTGGAGACATAGGAAGACAGTTTGATTCGGCTGAGGTCGGCCACGTCCTTCTTGCCTTGCAACTCGGCGAGGCGAGTATCGAATGCGTGGCGGTCGCCGATACGGTCGACGAGTCCTGCGGCTAGCGCCGCCTTCGCCATGTCGCCGCCGGCGGCCGCGACCGCTCCCGTCATGTTCTTGAGGAACAGGTCGACATTCGCTTTCGGCCGCGCCTGCTTGACGCTCTGCCGCCAGGTTTCGAGCCGGGCTTGGGCGAGCGCGACGTAATTCTCCCGCGCTTCCGGAGACATGTCGTTGCGGATGTACGGTTCGACCGCCGACTTGTAGGTGCCGACGCGATAGACGTTGGCCGTCACCCCAAGCTTGTCGAGCAGGCCCTTGTAATAGAGGGTCGAGCCGCCGGGGCCGGCAATCAGCACGGCGCCGAGCGGGTTGAGCCAGATTTCAGAGGCCGCTGAAGCCAGCTGATAACTGTCGTCGGAATAGCCCACGCCATAAGCGATGACGGGCTTCCCCGCCGCCCGGACCCGCCGCACCGCATCGGCCAAGTCACCGATCGCGACCTGCCCACCGCCGGTGAACCCGTCGAGATCGAGCGCGACCGCCTTCACCCGGCTGTCGTCCTTCGCCGAATCGAGGGCCGCGACCAGATCGCGCAGTCGATATTCCCGAATGCGGCTGCCGTCGGCGACGCTCGACCAGCCGACGCGAGCCGGCTGCTCGACCACGCTGCCGTTGAGATTCAGGTCGAGAACGCCGTCCTTGACCGGCGCCGGCCGGGCGTTGAGGCCGGCGTAGATCAGTCCGAAGAACAACAGCATGAGCAACAGGACCAGGGCGTCCTTGATGCCGACCAGCAACTTCCAGACCGCGCGGACGAATTTCATAAGCGACGTGCCTCTAATGATTTGCGAATCCTCGCTAGCGGAGGAGACCCTGACCGGCCAAACCTTTTCGATCGGCGGCCTTGCAGCTAGGCGCGGCTTTAGTGGACAGGGCGACGGGAATTTCGGCCAACGGGCGGGACGCCTGGCGTGGAGAGCTGCGCGCCACGCTGGCGCTCGCCTGGCCGTTGATCCTCGCGAACCTGACCCAGCAGGTCATTCAGGCAACCGACGTCTTGCTGATGGGCCGAACTCGGCGCGACTCAGCTCGCGGCGGCGACGCTTGCTCTCAATCTGACGTTCACCTTCAACATCTTCCTGCTCGGCCTCATCACGGCATCTTCGCCGATGATGGCGACCGCACTCGGCCAGCGGTCAAATGCCGTGCGCGACGTGCGCCGGACTTTTCGCGCCGGGCTTTGGCTCATCGCAATCGCGATGCCGCCCTATTGGCTCATCCTGTGGCACGTCGGCGACCTCATGCGGACGTTCGGTCAGGCACCGGAGCTTGCCGAGCAGGGCCAGACCTTCCTCCGCGCCTACATGTGGTGCACCGCGCCGTGGCTGCTGTTTCAGCTGCTCCGCAGCTTTGTTTCAGCGCTTGAGCGTCCCCGGATCGTGCTCTGGCTCAGCCTTGCCGGAATCGGCGTCAACGCGCTCCTTAGCTGGTCGTTGATCTGGGGGCATTTCGGACTTCCGGCGCTCGGTCTCCTCGGCGGCGGCGTGGGGAGCACACTCACCTGGCTGATGATGTGCGGCGCCCTCGTCGCGGTCGTCGCCGGCGAACGGCGGTTCCGCCGTTTCCACCTGTTCGGGCATATGTGGCGCTTCGACCGGCAGCGGACGGTGGCCATGGCTGCCCTCGGCTGGCCGATCGCCGTCACCATGGCCCTCGAAATGGGGGTGTTCGCGCTGGCGGCCTATTTCATGGGGTGGATTGGAGCGCCGGCCGTCGCCGCTCATGCGGTCGCTTTGCAGATCGCAGCCATCACCTTCATGGTCCCGCTCGGCCTGGGCCAGGCGGTGACGGTTCGCGTGGGACTGGCGTTCGGCCGCCGCGACGAGGCGGGGATCGCCCGCGCCGGCTGGACCGCCTGGATCGTCGGAGTGAGCTTCATGGGGACCATGGCCCTCGCGATGTGGATCTTCCCCCGCGAGCTGGTGACGCTCTTCCTGAAGGATGTGCCGGCAAATTCGCTGACGATCGGGCTTGCGGTTAGCTTCCTGCAGGTTGCCGCGGCCTTTCAGCTCGTCGACGGCGCGCAGGTGATCGGCGCCGGCATGCTGCGCGGGCTGCACGATACGCGTTGGCCGCTTCTTTTCGCCCTCTTCGGCTATTGGGTCGTGGGCCTCGGGATTGGCGCGTGGCTCGCCTTCGCGGCCGATTGGAAGGGCGTCGGCATTTGGGTGGGCCTGGCCAGCGGGCTCGCCGCTGTCGCCGTGCTGATGCTCGCCCGGTGGACCCTTCGCGACCGGATCGGACTGACGCGCCAGTCGCACGCGTAAACAAAAACTGTTGCATCGACCGTTGACGGACGACGGACCGACAACCATATGCGCGGCATCGCTGGCACTCTCATGGGGAGAGTGCCAATGGATTCGTTCAACTGATTTGAAAGAGGGGGTTAACCCATGGGTTTCAGGCCACTTCATGACCGCGTCCTCGTCCGCCGTGTCGAGGCCGAGGAGAAGTCTGCGGGCGGGATTATCATTCCCGATACCGCGAAGGAAAAGCCGCAAGAAGGCGAAGTCATTTCCGTCGGCACGGGTACGCGCTCTGAAGAGGGCAAGGTCACGCCGCTCGACGTCAAGAGCGGCGACCGCATCCTGTTCGGCAAATGGTCAGGCACCGAAGTGAAGATCGACGGTGAGGACCTCATCATCATGAAGGAAAGCGACATCCTCGGGATCGTCGGCTGACCTCCGTCCCTCGCGCGCGTGCGCGTTGAGGAGTGAACTTAGCAAACTTCCAAGGAACGAAAGGGTAGCCAAATGGCAGCCAAAGACGTGAAATTCAGCCGCGAGGCGCGTGAGCGCATCATGCGCGGCGTCGACATCCTCGCCGATGCGGTGAAGGTGACGCTGGGTCCCAAGGGCCGCAACGTCGTCATTGAGAAGAGCTTCGGAGCTCCGCGGATCACCAAGGACGGAGTCACCGTCGCCAAGGAGATCGAGCTCAAGGACAAGTTCGAGAACATGGGCGCGCAGATGGTGCGCGAGGTGGCGTCCAAGACCAACGACATCGCTGGCGACGGCACCACCACCGCCACGGTGCTCGCTCAAGCGATCGTCCGCGAGGGCATGAAGTCGGTCGCGGCCGGAATGAACCCGATGGACCTCAAGCGCGGCATCGATATCGCCGTCGGCAAGGTCGTTGAGGATCTGAAGAAGCGTTCGAAGGACGTCGCCGGGTCGAGTGAAATTGGCCAGGTCGGCAGCATCGCCGCCAACGGTGACAAGGAAGTCGGCGAGAAGATCGCCGAAGCGATGGAAAAGGTCGGCAAGGAAGGCGTGATCACGGTCGAAGAGGCCAAGGGCCTCGAGTTCGAGCTCGACGTGGTCGAGGGCATGCAGTTCGACCGCGGTTATCTTTCGCCTTACTTCATCACCAACCCGGAGAAGATGCAGGTCGAGCTCAGCGACCCCTACATCCTCATCCACGAGAAGAAGCTGTCGAACCTGCAAGCGATGCTTCCGATCCTCGAATCGGTCGTGCAGTCGGGTCGCCCGCTGCTGATCATCGCCGAAGACATCGAGGGCGAGGCGCTCGCCACCCTCGTCGTGAACAAGCTGCGTGGTGGTCTCAAGGTCGCGGCGGTGAAGGCTCCGGGCTTCGGCGATCGCCGCAAGGCGATGCTCGAGGACATTGCGATCCTCACCGGCGGCGAGATGATCAGCGAGGATCTCGGCATCAAGCTTGAGAATGTCACGACCAACATGCTTGGCCAGGCAAAGCGGATCACGATCGACAAGGACAACACCACGATTGTCGACGGAAACGGGACCCGTGAGGCAATCGAGGCCCGCGTCGGTGCAATCCGCCAACAGATCGAGACGACGACGTCCGACTATGACCGTGAGAAGCTGCAGGAGCGGCTGGCGAAGCTCGCCGGCGGTGTTGCGGTGATCAAGGTCGGCGGTGCGACCGAGATCGAGGTGAAGGAGCGCAAGGATCGCGTCGACGACGCTCTCCACGCAACCCGCGCCGCGGTCGAGGAAGGGATCGTCCCGGGCGGTGGCGTTGCGCTGCTCTATGCGGCCAAGGCGCTCGACGGTCTGACCGGCGAGAACGACGACCAGACCCGCGGCTTAGACATCGTCCGCAAGGCGCTCCAATCGCCGGTGCGGCAGATTGCCGAGAATGCGGGCCACGATGGCGCCGTCGTCGCCGGCAAGCTGATCGACGGTAACGATACGAAGCTCGGCTTCAACGCCCAGACGGAGACCTACGAGGATCTCGTCAAGGCGGGCGTGATCGATCCCACCAAGGTGGTGCGCACGGCGCTCCAGGACGCGGCAAGCGTTGCTGGCCTGCTGATCACCACCGAGGCGACGATCGCCGAGCTGCCGGACGACAAGCCGGCCCCGGCCATGGCTGGCGGCGGTATGGGCGGGATGGACTTCTAAGTCCGACTGCTCAGTCTGACGAATGGGAAGGGCCGGGGCTTTGCCTCGGCCCTTCTTCATTGGTGGCGATCTCGTTGAGCATGTTCTCCGCCTCGTTGAGCTGGTCCGACTGTTCGGACGTCGGGGCTGGCGGGGTCTGATCGCGGCAACTGCAGAGCAGGATCAGCGAAACGCACAACAGATTTTTCATTCCGCACCAACTACCATTGCAGGTGAGAACAAAAAAAGGGCCGCCGGTATGGAAACCCACACCGACGGCCCTTTCTGATTACGCTTGAAAGCGCGAAAGCTTACTGAGCGTTGCTCGCAGCGTTCTGCGCAGCGTCGCCGAGGTTCTCAACGGCATTGCCCGCATTCTCGGTGGCATTGCTGACCGCGTTGAGCGAGTTCTCGGCAGCCGCGGTCGCGTCGTTGGTTGCCGCGTTGACATCGTACTCGGCGGCATTTTCGACGGCGGTTTCGTTGGCGGCGTTATTCTCCGCCTTCGGCTGGCACGCGGCGAGGCCGAGGGCGAGGACCGCAACGGTCACTGCAACTTTCTTCATGATCGTTCCACTCCCTTCAAAAGTGCCCGTATAGGGGCACCAAGTCTCGGCCCGTTCGCGCGAGTCGCTCAGGCCAAGCCGGCGGCAATAGCTGCAATCCCTATCTACACACAAGGGATTATTTCAGAACCGTGAATTGACGATATAAAGATATCTTTATATCCTTATGTCTGTGAGTGCGCGTCTTCCCCTTGCCGATCATCTGCAGGCCTTGGCTGATCCCACGCGCCTGAGGATCCTCCTGCTGCTCAGGCGAATGGAGCTTTCGGTCGGTGAACTCGCGCAGGTGCTGGGCCAGAGCCAGCCCCGCGTTTCACGCCATTTGAAGATTCTCGCCGATGCTGGAGTGGTCGAGCGGCGCAAGGAAGGCAGCTGGGTGTTCCTGGCGCTTGCTGACGCTTCGCGGGTCACACCGGTCTTTGCGCTGATCGACCGCTGGGCCGACCTGGTAACTCAAGCGGCTTTCGCGTCCGATTCCGCGCGGATCGAGACAATTCGCTCAGAGCGGGCGGAAGCCGCGTCGCGACACTTCGCGGCCATCGCGCAAACCTGGGACCAAATCCGCTCGCTCCATGTCGCCGAAAGCGAGGTGGAGCAGGCGATCGGCCGTGCGCTCGGCAAGCGTCCGCTCGGACGGCTCGTCGACGTCGGGACTGGCACGGGCCGCATGATCGAGCTGTTCGGTCCGCGATCGAGCCTGGCAATCGGCATCGACCGATCCTCCGAAATGCTCCGGCTCGCGCGCGTGAAACTGGAGGCGGCAGGAATCTCGTCGAGCCTCCGGCAAGGCGACATGTACGCTTTGCCTCTTCCGGACGAGGCGGCCGACAGCATCATCATCCATCAGGTACTGCATTATGCGCATTCCCCTGCTTCGGCGATCGCCGAAGCGGCGCGTGTTCTGGTGCCGGGCGGGAGGCTGCTGGTCATCGACTTCGCGGCGCACGACCGCGAAGAGCTTCGAGCAACTGACGCCCACATCCGCCTTGGCTTCGAAGACGAAGCGATGACGAGCTGGTTCGCGGCGGCGGGGATGACCGTCGACCAGATCCAGCACCTGAAGGGCGGTCAGCTGACTGTGACGCTTTGGCGCGGGATCAAGGCGCCCCTCCCCCAGCGGAGGGCAGCATGAACGCCTTCGAGCAGCTGAGGAATCACCAGCCTTTATTCGCAGAGGCGCGCGGCGACATTGCCGTGAGCTTTGAATTCTTTCCGCCCAAAACGGAGAAAATGGCGGAGAACTCTCTGGGAGTCGATCCAGACCTTGGCGCCGCTTCATCCCCGCTTCGTATCGGTTACCTACGGTGCCGGCGGATCGACCCGTGAACGGACTCACGCGACCGTGGAGCGGATCCTCGATGAGACTGAACTAACTCCCGCCGCGCACCTGACTTGCGTCGGTGCTGCGCGCGAGGAGATCGACGCTGTTGCGCGCGATTATTGGAATCTTGGTGTCCGCCATATCGTCGCGCTCCGTGGCGATCCCCCCGAGCCGGGAGCCAAATATCGACCGCACCCGGACGGCTACCGAGACGCTGTCGACCTGGTTGCGGGGCTGAAGAAGGTGGCGCCCTTTGACGTCTCTGTTGCGGCTTATCCGGAGATTCACCCGGACTCCTCATCGCGCGCATTCGATCTCGAAAACCTGAAGCGCAAGGTGGATGCTGGCGCCGACCGCGCAATCACGCAATTCTTCTTCTCGGCGGATTGTTTCTTCCGATTCCGCGACGATGCGGCGGCCGCGGGGATCGACGTCGAGATCGTGCCCGGCATCCTGCCGGTGTCCAACGTCGCCACGACTCGCCGTTTCGCGCAGTCCTGCGGCGCGGGTATCCCCGATTGGCTGGACGCGATGTTCGAGGGCCTCGACGACCTACCCGCAGCGCGCCAGCTGATCTCTGCCGCCGTCGCAGCCGAGCTGTGCGGGCAGCTCTATGCCGGCGGGGTCCGTCACTTCCACTTCTACACGCTCAACCGGGCGGAGCTGAGCTACGCGATCTGCCATTTGCTCGGTGCGAGGCCGAAGCAATGAGCTCTGCAGAAACGTTCCGGGCGGAAGCGGCCAAGCGCATCCTCATCAAGGACGGTGCGTATGGCACGTTGATCCAGCAGGAGCGGCTGCAAAGTGCCGATTATTGCGGCGGTCTCGACCTGATGAAAGATCAGCGCGGCAACAACGACTTGCTCAATCTCACGAAGCCTGAGGTGATTCGAACGATCTGCGAAAATTTCGCCGACGCGGGCGCCGACGTGCTCGCGACCAACACGTTCAACGGCAATGCGATCAGCCAGGCCGATTACGGAGCGGAAGAATTCGTCGTTCGCATGAATCGCGCTTCCGCCGAAATCATCCGAGAGGTGGCGGACCGCTATTCGGCGAAGGACGGAAAGCCGCGCTGGGTCGCAGGAGCACTCGGACCAACCAATAAGACCCTGTCGCTCTCGCCTAACGTGAACGATCCCGGCTACCGCGAAGTCGATTTCGATCAGGTCAAAGCCGTCTATCGCGAGCAGATCGATGCGCTGGTCGAAGGCGGCATCGACTTCGTGCTGATTGAGACGATTTTCGATACGCTCAACGCGAAAGCCGCGATCATGGCCGCACTGGAGGCGGAGCAGGCGCTCGGCCGTGCTCTGCCGCTGATGATCTCGATGACGCTCACCGATTTGAGCGGCCGTAACCTGTCCGGGCACACCGTGGAGGCGTTTTGGGCCTCGGTCCGGCACGCCAAGCCGGTCACCATCGGCCTCAATTGCTCGTTCGGCGCGGCCCAGCTTCGCCCGCACCTGGCGGCTCTTTCCGCCGTCGCCGACGCCCTGGTGATGGCCTATCCGAACGCCGGTCTTCCGAACGAACTTGGCGAATATGATGAGGCGGCCGAGCAAACCGCAGCGCAGGTTCGCGACTGGATCGAGAGCGGCCTGGTGAACATCGTCGGCGGATGCTGCGGGACGACCCCGCAGCATATCGCCGCAATTGCCGGGGCGGCGCGCGATTGCACGCCGCGCGTCGTCCCGGCTGCCCAGAACGGAACCTTGCTCGCCGGCCTCGAGCCGATGCTGATCGCTGCCTGACATGGAATTGTCCAAGGTCGATCAAGCCGGCGCTGGCGCGCGATTCGTCAACATCGGGGAACGCTGCAACGTCACCGGCTCCGCTCGCTTCAAGAAGCTGATCCTCTCCGGCGACTATGACGCCGCCGTCGCGGTGGCTCGGGACCAGGTGGAGAACGGCGCTCAGATCCTCGACGTCAACATGGACGAGGCGCTGCTCGATTCGGAGCAAGCAATGACGGTGTTCCTCAAACGGATCGCCGCCGAACCGGACATCGCGCGCATTCCAGTGATGGTCGACAGCTCCAAATGGAGCGTGATCGAGGCAGGCCTCAAATGTGTGTCGGGCAAGCCCATCGTCAATTCCATATCGATGAAGGAAGGCGAGGGGCCTTTTCTCGAGCTCGCGCGCAAATGCCGGACGTACGGCGCCGCCGTTGTCGTCATGGCCTTCGATGAGGTCGGCCAGGCTGACACCGCCGAGCGCAAGGTCGAGATCTGCGAGCGCGCGTACAAGCTGCTGGTTGCCGACGGAACCGATGCTCGGGACATCATCTTCGACCCGAACATCTTTGCCGTCGCGACCGGAATCGAGGAGCATCACCGCTATGCGATCGATTTCATCGAGGCGGCGAGCGAGATCCGCCGCCGTTGCCCCGGCGTGCATATCTCCGGCGGCCTGTCGAACCTGAGCTTCTCCTTCCGCGGCAACGAGCCGGTGCGCCGGGCGATGCACAGCGTCTTCCTCTACCACGCCATTCCCGCGGGAATGGACATGGGCATCGTCAATGCTGGCCAGCTGGACGTTTACGATCAAATCGATCCGGAGCTGCGCGAGGCTTGCGAGGACGTGATCCTCGACCGTCGGCCGAACTCAACCGAGCGGCTGGTCGAGCTGGCAGAGCGCTTCAAAGGAACGGATGCGGCAGAGGAGAAAAAGCTCGCCGAATGGCGCGCGCTGCCCGTCACCGAGCGGCTTTCCTATGCGCTCGTCAAGGGCATCGACGCGCACATCGTCGAGGATACGGAAGAAGCGCGGCAACAATTCGCCCGCCCGATCGAAGTGATCGAAGGTCCGCTAATGGACGGGATGAATGTCGTCGGCGACCTGTTCGGATCGGGCAAGATGTTTCTGCCACAAGTAGTGAAATCGGCCCGAGTGATGAAGCGCGCGGTCGCCCACCTCATCCCGTTCATCGAGGAGGAGAAGGAAAGGACGGGGGCCACCCAAGGCAAGGGCCGAATCGTGATGGCCACGGTGAAGGGCGACGTTCACGACATCGGCAAGAACATCGTCGGCGTAGTCCTGCAGTGCAACGGGTTCGAAGTGATCGATCTTGGCGTGATGGTGCCCTGGCAGGACATATTGAATGCAGCGAACGACAATCGGGCGGACATGATAGGACTGTCGGGGCTGATCACTCCGTCGCTCGACGAGATGGTGACCGTCGCCGGCGAAATGCAGCGCGCGGACATGACACTGCCCTTGCTGATCGGCGGAGCGACGACGAGCAAGGCGCATACGGCGCTGCGCATCGACCCGGCGTATAAAGGCCCGGTGATCCACGTTCTCGACGCCAGCCGAGCGGTGGGCGTCGCGTCGTCACTGGTTTCGGACACACAGCGTGAGCCGCTCATTACGAACACAGCCGATGATTACGATCGCTTGCGCAAATCGCGGGAGCGAAGCGGGCATAGCGAGCTCGCCACGATCGGGGAGGCGCGTGGCAATGGCTTCCCCTACGATCCTTCGGGCCAGGCGTCGGCGCCGCAATATCCAGGCCTGCATCATTTCGGCGACTGGCCGCTGAAGGATTTGAAAGCATCGATCGACTGGACGCCGTTCTTCCGCGCCTGGGAGCTCGCGGGAACCTACCCGGCAATTCTCGACGATGCAGTCGTTGGCGAAAGCGCTCGCAGCCTCTTCGACGACGCACAGGGGATGCTGGACCAGCTAATCGCGGAGCGCTGGGTCACGCCCAAGGCGACCGTCGGCCTGTGGCGCTGCAAGCGTGAGGGCGACGACGTCTTGGTGCTCGCCGGTAACGACTGGACCCGGCTACCCTTCCTTCGTCAGCAGGTGAAGAAACGCGAAGGGCGGCACAACATGTGCCTTGCCGACTTCATCGACCCTGAAGGCGAAGACTGGATCGGCGGGTTCGCGGTCGGAATCCACGGACTCGAGCCGCATCTCGAACGCTTCAAGCAGACCGTCGACGATTACGACGACATTCTGTTGAAGGCGCTCGCCGATCGCCTCGCGGAAAGCTTCGCCGAAGTGCTCCACGCGCAGGTGCGCAACCGCCTTTGGGGCTATGCCGACGAGCATTTGTCGAACGCGCAGCTGATCCGCGAAAAATATCACGGAATTCGCCCTGCGCCCGGCTATCCGGCATGCCCCGACCACAGCCTGAAACCTATTCTGTTCGACATGCTCGGCGGAAATCCGGGCGAAGTCACACTGACAGAAAATTTCGCGATGCTCCCAACTTCGGCGGTGTCGGGATTCTACTTCGGTCACCGCGACAGCCAGTATTTCGGAGTGGCACGCATTGGCCGCGATCAGCTTGAGGATTATTCCGAAAGGCGCGGGAGCTCGGTCGAATGCGCCGAGCGTTGGCTCCGGCCTAATCTCGACTAGATAGACGCGCGTTCTCCTTCAGCAGCACTTCGGAGAAGAGTGAACGCTGAGCATCCGATTCGATCTGGCGCTTCCTCGCTTTCCAGCTTCGGTCCCATTCTCGCCAGCGACGCGTCTCGGTTCGCCTGCCGAGCGACTCCTGAAGCGCCCGCAATTCTCCGTCTGCCTCGGCGAGCAATGAACGGTCGGTCTCGAGACCCGGCAATTGGAACCTCTCATCCACGCGCCCCAGATTCGAACGAGCAGCGCCGATCAAGACTCGGGCAGTTGCAGGGTCAGGCTCGCTGCGCGCCAACCGAACCGCCGTATCTACTTCCGCCAGGAGCGAAGTCGCGGTCACCCGGACCTCGTTCGAAGCGCAATGCTCAGGACCGATCGCGCGCACATAAGCGGCGACTCCTTCGAGCACTTTAGGAGGGGGCTCAGGTCCATCGAATTCTTGCGTGATCAGGCCGTGGATGAAACGCTTGAGATCCGGCTTGCCAAGATCGTGTGACACAATCCGTTTTGCCGGATCGCCGGCGAGGTCGGGAATGGGTTTGGGATTGAACGTCCCGTCGCCGCGATGGCTGCTGAGTAGAGAGGCTGTCACGTCGGCAGTGCCCGGCCCCCCGGAAATGCCGGGAAAATGGAAGTCGGGATTGCCGCGGCCGTTGCGATGGCAGCTCGAGCAGCTGAGGCCGACGCGCGCCGCTTGGCCGCCGAGCAGCAAGGGCGCTCGGAATGATATCCTCCCGATTTCGGCGGACCGGCGCGACTTCGGATCGGGAGGTGCCCGGAAACAATCCGGAGGCAAACGATTCACGTGCTCCACCGGCACACCTGCCGCCAGCCACCGAACCTCGCGGATCGGCAGCTGAGCGGGCGTGTCAGCCGCGAGCAGGAATGCCGCGCCGATCAGGATTGCGGCGAGTGACCGTCCTTGATCCATTGACGCAACTCGTCGGCCTCGGCGCAGCCGAACGTGCAGATTCGGTCGAGCTTCGCCAGCATCGCCTTCGCCCCTTTGAGGTTGCCGCGTTCGACCATCAGCTCGCCATAATATTCCGTCGCTCCCTTGTGGTTCGGGGCGGCGGCGAGGGCCTGGCGGTAATAATCCTCGGCGACCGCATAATGACCGAGCTTGCGATTGGCGAAGCCGAGATAGGTGAGAATGTCCGGGTGCGCACCGAATACCTCCCTTGCCTCGCGCAGCGATCGCAGAGCTTCTTGGTACCGATGCTCGTGAATGAGGCTGACGGCATCGAGGTAGGCGGTATCCCCAGCTTCGGTACTTGCGAAGAGCAGCTCGCCTGGAGCCCTTATCGCAGCCTGCGGCTGACCGAGGGCCGTTGAGATCGAGCCGACGGCGCGGTTCAGCTTGTCGGCATCCGGGCATGAGGTCCCGCAGGCCGCCTGGAGTTGCTTCAGTGTCGCCAGCTCCGCTTCGGCCTTGGCCCGGTCGCCGAGCTTGGCGTAGGTGATGCCGAGTTGCTCGTGAGCGAGGATCAGTTTCTTGTCGAGCTTGACCGCCCGCTCGAGATATTTCTGAGCTCCCTTATAATCGTTCAGTTCCATGTAGGTGATGCCAAGGACAGTGTTCAGGCTCGGGTCTTTCGAAGCATCAGCATAGACCTTCAGGAACGACAGTTTGGCGTCTTCGAACCGACGGGCTTTGAGCGCCTCCATACCCTTCTGATATTCGGCGGCCGGGTCATAATTTCGCGACGACACGCTGGGCGACGTCGGCGTCGAGCTGCCGCGGCTCATGTCCGCCGCCCCGAGCAGGAAGGCGGCCGACAACAGCAATGCAGCTTTGGCTGCGATCATCTTTTGCATCGGAATTCCCCTCTGATTGGGGTGCGCCTTCAATATCATTTCCCCTTGGTACCGGCAATCGGGCCAATGGTGCGAGCTGGTCAAAGTCGAGATGAAATGACTTAGCCGAGTTCTTTGGGCTAACGAACTCGGTGATGATGAAGCGGCTCCTCATTCTCTTGCTGGCTCTTCTGCTTGCGCCCGCGCTGGCCGAGGCGCGCGGTATCGAGCCGGAGCTAGTCGCGGAGGGGCCGGCGCCGCCCGGTGGGGAGGTCGAGCTTGCCATCCATATGCATCCCGCTCGGGGGTGGCACGGCTATTGGCTGAACCCTGGCGATGCCGGTCTGCCGATGGACGTGAAATGGCAGCTGCCGGCTGGCTTCTCCGTCGGGCCGCTGCGATATCCGGTCCCCACGCGGCTGAACATCGCGGGGTTGATGAACTACGTCTACGAGCGCGATTACGCCGTGCTCGTTCGGCTGAAGGTCCCCGCAAACGCGCGGGGGAATGTCCCCATCCGTGCCGAGGCGCACTGGCTCGCCTGCACGGATAAGGTTTGCGTTCCCGAGCAGGGCGAGCTCACGCTCGATCTTCCAATTGGGTCAGGGACTCCGCGCCGAGCGCAGTTCGACGAGTGGCGAAGGGCTCTCCCGCGGCCGCTGCCTACCGTCGGGCATTTCGCCGCTGCGGGGGACAAGCTGCAGGTTGCGATCCCCTTGCCTGCGAGCACCGGCGTCGAGGATCCTTACGTCTATCCAATCGCCGATGGGCCGGTCGATTACGCGGCGAAGCAGAATTTCCGCCGTTCCGGCGATTGGCTGATCGCCGAGGTCCAGCGGAAGGGTGCGCTTCCGAAGGAATTTTCCGGCGTGCTTGCGCTCACGGACGGACGGGGGTTGGAATTTCGCACCGTCCCCGGCGCCGTCCCGGAAGGCGGGTCCGTAATTGGTGAGCTCGGCGCCAACGCAGTGCTGTGGGCTGTGCTCGGCGCAATCTTGGGCGGCATCCTGCTCAACCTGATGCCATGCGTGTTCCCAATTCTCGCGCTGAAGGCGCTGCATCTCTCGCGGGTTGGTGGAGAGGAGCAGCGCGCACATTCGGAGGCTCTGGCCTACACGGTCGGTGCAATTGTCGGCACCGGTGCACTTGGCGCGATCCTGCTCGCGATTCGGGCCGCCGGAACCGAAGCCGGCTGGGCGTTTCAGTTGCAAGACCCCCGCACGATCATGCTGCTGCTCCTGCTTTCGGTCGCGATCACCGCGAACCTCGTCGGGCTGCTGGAGCTGCCGGTGCTGGGCGGACGAGCGCGGCCGGCCGGCGCCTTTGGAACCGGCGCACTCGCGGCTTTTGTCGCGACTCCTTGCGCGGGGCCATTCTTGGGAGCCGCCCTCGGGACTGCGCTATTGCTACCGGCCTTTGGATCGGTGCTGGTCTTTGCGGCGCTCGGATTGGGGCTTGCGATCCCGTTCCTTCTCGTCGCCTTCTTCCCGCCGCTTCGCAATCTTTTGCCCAGGTCCGGGCTCTGGATGAACCGGCTGCAGCGCTTTCTCGCCATCCCCATGGGGGCGACGGCGATCGCCTGCATTTGGCTCCTCGAACGTCAGGCTGGAACACGCGGCTTGATCGTGGCGCTTGTGGCGGCAGCAGTGCTTCTCGGCTTGCTCATCTGGTACGGCTTCGCCCAGCGTCGTGAAGCGAAGGACGCGCTGGTCATTCTGCCCTTGGCGATGGCTGTCGTCGGAGTGGCGGTATGGCAAGTACCGCCGAGCCCAGGGGGACCGATACCCCACATCGAAGGCGCCGAGCGGTGGAGCGACGGTCGCGTCGCCAGCTATGTCCGCCAGGGAAAGCCGGCATTCGTCTATTTCACCGCCGATTGGTGCCTGACGTGCAAGGCGAATGAAGCCGCGGCGATCGATCGAGACGAAGTGCGCGCGGCGTTCCGGAAGGGCGGAGTGAAGGTCCTCGCCGGCGACTGGACCAATGGCGACCCCGAAATCACGCGCTTCCTGGAAAGCCGCGGGCGGGCGGGCGTTCCGCTCTACCTCTGGTATGCGCCCGGCAAGCCGCCGGAGGAGCTCCCGCAAGTCCTCACCCCGTCGATGCTCATCTCCCGCGCTCAGTCCTTCGAGACGGGCCTTCGACATGCCCCTTCGGGGCCGCTCAATCCCTCCTCAGGATGAGCGGATCGTTCTTACTTCCCCCGCTCTTCCTGAGGAGCCGCTGAGCGAAGTCGAAGCGGCGTCTCGAAGGACCACACCTTCTTGCCCGCGACCCAGGTTTCAAGCACTTGCGTGCGCGCAAGTTGCTGAGGGTCGATCTTCGTCGGATCGCGGTCGAGGATGATGAAGTCGGCCCATTTGCCGGGTTCGATCGATCCCACCTTATCCTCGGCGAAACCTGCGTAAGCTGCACCGCGGGTGAAGGCGGCCAGGGCCTGCTCGAAGGTCAGGCGTTCGGAGGGGATCCAGCCGCCCGGCGGTTGGCCGTTCATATCTTGCCGGCTGATCGCAGCCGCGAGACCCGGGAAGGGGTTGGGCGATTCCACGGGAAAATCGGATCCGAACGCCAGCTTTGCTCCGGATTTCAGCATCGACTGCCAAGCGTACGCACCTGCAAGCCGCTTCGATCCCAGCCTTTTCTCCGCCATGAGCCGGTCGCTGGTCTGATGCGTGGGCTGCATGGAGGCGATCATTCCGCCGCGGCCAATGCGTGCAATGTCGTCCGGGTCGACCACTTGCGCGTGTTCGATCCGCCAGCGGCAATCCTTGGGGCAAGGTTGGCCGAGCTTTTCATAGGTGGAGATCACTTGCTCATTGGCGGCATCGCCGATCGCGTGGATCGCGACCTGGAAACCCGCCTTCGCTGACCTCCTGGCGAGCACGAGCAGTTCCCCGTCCGAATGGAATTGCAGTCCCCGCGTGTCGGGCTTGTCGGCGTACGGCTGCTTGAGCCACGCGCCGCGGGAGCCGAGGGCCCCGTCGTCATAGAATTTGATTCCGACCATCCGCAGGCGGTCCCCGTAAAGCCATTCAGTCGGATGGGGGACTTGGGGAAGCAGTTTCAGCTCGTCGGCGTAGACCATTAGGCGGACGTCGAGAGATCCCGACTCTCCAGCCCGCTTCATCGCGTTCCAATCGTCCAGCGACGTGCTCATCGAACCAACGCCGGTCACTCCGTAACTCAGCAATATTTCCTGCGCCTTCTTCAAGGCCTCATCGAACTCTGCCGGCGTGGACGGCGGAACGGCCTTGAAGATCAGCTCCATTGCGGCATCGACAAACAGGCCGTTTTCGATCCGCCCGCCCGCCGGCGCCTGCGTCGCAGGAGTTATCCCCGCTGCTCGGATCGCCGCGCTGTTGGCGACGAGGGCATGGCCGTCGACGCGCTGCAGCACGACCGGCCGATCGGATACGACGGCGTCGAGATCGGCGGCGTTCGGGAATCTCCCGTTCGGCCACAGCTCCTGGTTCCAGCCTCGCCCGACGATCCACGGCGTATTCGGGTGGGCCGCCGCATATGCGCGCAGTCGCTGCTTCAGGTCGTCGAGCGAGCTCGCACCCCCCAGATCCAGTTGCAGCGCGCCGAAGCCGAGGGCTGTCACATGGCCGTGCGCGTCGATCAGTCCGGGGAGCACCGTCCGGCCCTCGCCGTTGATCATCTTATCGAAGCGGCTCATCCGCGGCGTCGGGTTGGTCATCACCTGCTTCACTCGGCCGTCATCGCCGATCAGGAAGCTGCCGAAATGCTGGAGCTTGCCGTCTGAGCCGATCTGCAGGCCGTTGATGTTTTCGACGATGGTGTCGGCGTTTGCGGACGAGGCGAGGAGGAGTGCTGCAAGAGCGAGAACGGTTCTTATCATTACGGTCGCATAGCATTGTTCACCCGCCTGTGAACGGCTAGGCCTCGCGCCAATGCTTGAGCCGCCGACGATCGACGATATTCGCGGAGCCGCGCAACGCATCGACGGCGCCGTGATCCGCACTCCGATGCTCGTCAGCCGCACCCTTTCCGAACAGATCGGCGCGGAGGTCTGGCTCAAGTTCGAGAACCTGCAATTCACCGCTGCGTACAAGGAGCGCGGTGCGCTCAATAAATTGCTGCAACTGACGCCCGAGGAACGTGCTCGCGGAGTCATCGCCGCTTCGGCGGGCAACCATGCGCAGGCCGTCGCCTATCATGCGAAGCGGCTGGGCATTCCGGCGACGATCGTGATGCCGGCGTCGACGCCCACGGTGAAGGTGACACAGACGGCGGGTCACGGCGCGACCGTGGTCCTTCACGGCGACATGTTCGACGATGCTTACGCCAAGGCGCGCGAGCTCGCGCTCGAGAAGGGCTTTGTCTTCGTCCATCCGTTCGACGATGCGCAGATCATCGCGGGCGCCGGTACGGTCGGCGTCGAGATGCTGGAGGACGCTCCGGACCTCGACACGATCGTTGTGCCGATCGGCGGCGGCGGGCTCATGTCTGGAGTTTCCATCGCGTCCCGAGCGATCAAGCCGGACATCGAATTGATCGGTGTCGAGGCGGAGCTCTATCCTTCGATGAAATGCGCGATCGAGGGCTGCAACCTGCCGCTTGGCGGGGACACGCTCGCCGAAGGCATTGCGGTCAAGCAGCCGGGCCTGCTTACATCGCAAATCCTGAGCAAGATCGTGAACGGTGTGATGCTGGTCTCCGAGCGCGATCTCGAGCGGGCCGTTTCAATGCTCGTTGGGATCGAAAAGACGGTCGTGGAAGGAGCGGGCGCGGCAGGCTTGGCCGCGATGCTGGCGGAACCGCAGCGCTTCAAGGGCAAGAAGGTCGCGACGATCCTGTGCGGTGGGAACATCGATACGCACCTTCTCGCCAACGTCCTCGTCCGCGATCTCGTTCGGCAGGGCCGGATCGCCCGCCTGCACGTGGCGGCGCACGATCAACCCGGGGCTTTGGCCGCCATTACGAACCAGGTGTACGAAGCGGGCGTCAACATCATCGAGATCAACCACAGCCGGATCTTCACCCGACTCCCCGCCAAGGACACGGTGATCGAGGTGGAATGCGAGGCCCGCGACCCCGCGTCGATCGACGATGTCGTCGCGCGACTCGAAGCGGCTGGATTCCGCGTTGAACGCGCATCGCTCGACTGACTTGACGGCCATTACGGCTGTTTTTGCTGTCTCTTGGCGAGACACAGGTAACTTTTGCCTGTTTCGGCGCGTCCAAAGTCTTTCCTATGGCGTTTACCAGCGGCATAAAGAGTTGCGTAACAGCTCAGGTGAGGTAGCCGGGTGAGCGCACCATTTCGCTTCCCCAAGTTCTTCGTTACGAACCCCAGCCCGTGCCCGTACCTACCGGGCAAGGTTGAACGGAAAGTCTTCACCGAACTGAGCGGCCGCCACGCGAGCGAACTCAACGAGTCTTTGGGACGCATCGGCTTCCGGCGTAGCCAGTCCGTGGCTTATCGGCCGAGCTGCATCGACTGCTCCGCTTGCGTGTCCGTGCGGGTGCTCGCCGCCGAGTTCGAGGCGAGCGCCACCCAACGCAAGATTCTCCGGCGCAACGGCGATCTGGAAGTCACGGCGTGCAAGCCGTGGACCACCGAGGAGCAATATCAGCTGCTCCGCCGTTATCTCGCCGCTCGTCATCCGGGCGGCGGAATGGCGGAGATGGACGAGGGCGACTTCGCCGACATGGTCGAGCAGACGCCCGTCCGCACCTACGTCATAGAATATCGCGAGCCGCCAAAGAACGGCCGTCCGGGGAAGCTCGTCGGGGCCTGTCTTAGCGATCAGCAAAGCGACGGCCTGTCGATGATCTATAGCTTCTTCGACGTTGGGCCCGACGCCCGCAAGGCTCTCGGCACCTTCGTCATCCTCGACCACATCGTCCGCGCCGCGCGTGCGGGGCTCCCTTACGTCTATCTCGGCTACTGGGTCGAAGGCTCGCCGCGCATGGCTTACAAGACCGCTTTCAAGCCGCTTGAACGGCTCGGCCGGGACGGCTGGCGCCGCATGGACGAGGTGGAGACGGATGGGGAGGATGCGCCGATCGCCCTTCCGATCCGCCGGACCCGCAACCGCCTGCTGATCGACGCCTAACTCGCGGGCGGGAAAAGAAAAGGCGGAGCCTTTCGGCCCCGCCTTTGCCCCAGTCGCCCCTCGTAAGGTCTAAGCTACGGCCGCTTGCGGCTCCGGCTCCGAGACTTCCTCCGGATCGCGCAGCACATAGCCGCGGCCCCAGACCGTCTCGATGTAATTGGCGCCGCCACAGGCCAGCGACAGCTTCTTACGCAGCTTGCAGATGAACACGTCGATGATCTTGAGCTCCGGCTCGTCCATTCCGCCGTAGAGATGGTTGAGGAACATCTCCTTGGTCAGTGTCGTGCCCTTGCGGAGCGACAAGAGCTCCAGCATCGCATATTCCTTGCCGGTCAAGTGCACGCGCGCGCCGTCGACCTCGACCGTTTTTGCGTCGAGGTTCACGGCGAGTTTGCCGGTGCGGATGACCGATTGCGAATGGCCCTTCGAACGCCGGACGATCGCGTGGATCCGCGCCACCAGCTCGTCGCGGTGAAACGGCTTCGTCACATAATCGTCGGCGCCGAAACCCAGCGCACGAACCTTGCTGTCCATCTCGCCGACGCCCGAAAGGATTAGGACGGGAGTCGAGACCTTGGCCGTGCGCAGCTTCTTCAGCACGTCATAGCCGTGCATGTCCGGCAGGTTGAGGTCGAGAAGGATGATGTCGTAATCGTAGAGTTTGCCGAGATCGAGGCCCTCTTCCCCGAGGTCGGTGGTGTAGACGTTGAATCCTTCGGTGCCGAGCATCAGCTCAATGCTCTTCGCCGTCGTCGGATCGTCTTCGATCAGCAGCACGCGCATTGCGATTTCCCCCATTCGCAGCCGAGAGCGTAAACCGCCCTTAACGGCCTTGAAGCCATCATTAACCATTCGAGGTCTGAAGGGAAAAGGTTAATAATTCCTAACAGGCTGATTTTGTTGGCCGGTTGCAATCGAGTCACAAAAGCATCCACAGGCCGAGCTTCCTCCCCTCGAAATCGAAGGGTGGATATGGAGGTCCAATGCTTCTTTCCGATTGCATTCTCTTCGTCGACGCGGAAGCGATCGTGCTCGACAAGCCGGCGGGCTTGCCGATCGACCGGCCGCGCCGGGGCGGAGAGTCGATCTCCGGGCGCCTTGCCGAACTGAAATGCGGGTTCAAGCGCCCGCCGACGCCGATGCACCGGCTCGACACGGACACCAGCGGTTGCCTGTTGTTCGCGCGCACGCCCAAGGCCCGCGCTGCATTTCAGCGCGCATTCGAGGAGCGGCAGGTCGAGAAACACTATCTTGCCGTTGTTGCGGCGGAGATTGCGGAGCAGGAAGGATCGATCGACGTGCCGCTCGCGAAGCGGTCGAGCGCCGAAGCGGGGTGGCGGATGGTCGCGGACGTGCATGGCTCGCCGGCAACAACGCACTGGCGGCGGATCGCGGTTCGTAACGGCTCCACCTTGGTCGAATTCCGTCCCGTCACGGGACGCACACACCAAATCCGCGCGCATGCACGCGAGGCGTTCGGTCGCGGAATCGTCGGAGACCGCGTCTATGGCGTCCCTGGCGGCCCCATGCTGCTCCACGCCTCGCGGATCGTCGTGCCACGCGAAGGTAAGCCGCCCATCGACGTTACGTCTGCGCTGCCTCAGACTTTCGGTGAGTGGCGCGATGCGGCCTGAGGAAGTTCTCATTTCGGAGGAGGCGCTGAGCGAGAGTTTCCTCGCGGCGAGCGGCCCGGGCGGCCAGAACGTCAATAAGGTGGCGACGGCGGTCCAACTGCGCGTCGACCTCTTCAGGCTTGGCCTCCATCCCGATGTCTACGACCGGCTGAAACGCATCGCTGGAAGCCGCGTCACTAGCGGCGGGGAGCTGATCATCACCGCGCGCCGCTTCCGCACCCAGGAAGCGAACCGCCAGGATGCGCGGCGCCGGCTGGCGGAAATGATCGCCGCGGCCCATATCGTGCAACCGAAGCGCAAGGCGACCCGGCCAAGCCGGGCAGCGAAAGCCGAGCGTGTGGACAGGAAGCGGCAACGTAGCGCCGTCAAGCGTACGCGTGGCCGGGTGGAGCTGGACTGATGTACGATTTCAAGATCGCCGCCGACGACAAAGCGACGCTCTATCGCGACCTTGCCCAGGCGCTCGAAGCACTCATCGCCGACGAGCCCGATGCGGTCGCCAACATGGCCAACGCGGCCGCGCTGATCTGGGAGAGCCTGCCGGACGTCAATTGGGTGGGGTTCTACCGCAACATTGGGGGCGAGCTTGTGGTTGGGCCATTTCAGGGGCGCCCGGCCTGCATTCGCATTCCTTTCGGTCAGGGCGTATGCGGTGTGGCAGCCGAAACGCGCCGCGTGCAACGGATCGACGATGTGCACGCGTTCCCTGGCCATATCGCCTGCGACTCCGCGTCGAACAGCGAGATCGTCGTTCCGATCATCCGGGAGGGGGAACTGCTCGGTGTACTCGATATCGACAGTCCCAAAGCGGCGCGGTTCACTCCAGAAGACGAAGCGGGCTGCGTGAAGCTCGCCGAGATTCTCTCGAAGGCCTTGTAAGTTGTCATCCCCGCGAAAGCGGGGATCCGCCTTCCTTCAACCAGTGGAAGAAAAGGCAGATCCCGGATCAAGTCCGGGATGACGAAATCGTCAACTCAATTGCTCGAGTCGCTCATCGCTAAGGCTCCCGGGAATGATCATCACTGGGCAGGGGAGCTGGCCTGCGTCGCCGTTGGTGAAATGAGCGACGAGAGGCCCCGGATCGCCGCTGGCCGCAGCGCCGAGAACGAGCGCATGTACGTCCTCACGCGTGCCGATGAAGTCGCGTACGGTCTTCACCGGCTCGCCTTGTTGCACGATGATTTTGGCTTCGACTCCGCTCTCGTCGAGGATCTCGCCGACCGAGGCGCTGACGACGCCTTCGATGCGTAGCCGTTGTTCTTCCTCGATCGCCGCCTGGACCCCGCCGAACTGCACGAAATCCTGCGGTTCGACCACGCCGAGAACTTCGACCCGCCCGTCGGTTTTCGCGGCGCGACGGGCGGCGAAACGTAGCGCCACGCTTGCTTCCGCGCTGTCGTCGACGATGACGAGATAGGTGCGTTTCAGTTCGTCTGCCCCCATGAACCGTCAGTGCTGCTTCAATCGCCGTGGATGTGCAAGCTTGCGACTAGGGTTTCGCCGCAGACTTGACCGCAACCGGCGCATTCGCTTTGAGCCGCGCGACCTTTCCTGCGCTAGGACGCACCATGGCCATCGAACTCAAAATGCCCGCCCTCTCCCCGACGATGGAGGAAGGGACGCTCGCCAAATGGCTCGTCAAGGAGGGCGATAAGATCGAATCCGGCGACATCCTCGCGGAAATCGAAACGGACAAGGCGACGATGGAGTTCGAGGCTGTCGACGAAGGCACGATCGCCAAGATCCTCGTGCCGGAGGGGACCGATGGAGTGAAGGTCGGGGCGCCGATCGCGATCCTGGCTAGCGAGGGCGAGGACGCGAGCAAGATTCCCTCTCCCTTGGAGGGGGAGGGTAAGGGTGAGGCGGCTCCCAAGCCTGACGAACCCACGAGCGGCGGAACCCCCTCATCCCAACCTTCTCCCCCTCGCGGAGAAGGCGCAAAAGCTCCGCCGCCCGCGGCACCCGTCGAAACTCCAGCCGCTCCGCCGCAAGCTGCTGCACCTCCACGCGCGGAGGGTGAACGCATCAAGGCGTCTCCGCTCGCGCGCCGGCTGGCTGAAGCGCAGGGTCTCGATTTGGCCACGCTGCAAGGCTCCGGTCCGGACGGACGGATCGTGCGCGCCGATGTCGACGCTGCGGTGGGCAAGGCGCCCGCTGCGGCGCCTGCCCCCGGCGGTATCGCCGCTCCATCGCTCGCAACGCACGCGGTCATGCCCGGGCCGATGGAACAGGCGATCCCGCATGAAGAGGTCAAGCTTTCGAACATCCGCAAAACGATCGCGCGCCGCCTGACCGAAGCGAAGCAGCAGGTTCCGCACATCTATTTGACCGTTGATATCCAGCTCGACGCCCTGCTGAAGCTCCGGGGAGAGCTGAACGCCGGCCTTGAAGGCCGCGGTGTGAAGCTCAGCGTCAATGACCTGCTCATCAAGGCGCTGGCGCAGGCGCTGATGGAAGTTCCGCAGTGCAACGTCGCTTACGCCGGCGACCATATGCTCCAGTACAGCCGAGCCGACATTTCGGTCGCGGTTTCGATCCCGGCAGGCCTCATCACACCGATCATCGTCGGCGCCGAGAATAAGAGCGTTTCGGCCATCTCGGCCGAGATGAAGGAGCTCGCGGGCCTCGCCCGCGACGGCAAGCTTCAGCCGCAGCAATATCAGGGCGGCACCGCGAGCCTTAGCAACATGGGCATGTACGGGATCAAGCAGTTCGAAGCCGTCATCAATCCGCCGCAGGGCATGATCATGGCCATCGGAGCGGGTGAGAAGCGGCCCTATGTCGTCAATGACTCGCTGCAGATCGCGACGGTGATGAGTGCCACGGGAAGTTTCGACCACCGTGCGATCGACGGCGCCGACGGCGCGAAGCTGATGCAGGCCTTCAAGCGCCTGGTCGAAAATCCGCTGGGGATGCTGGCTTGAGCCAAGCGGACCGCGTGCCGGTGATCCGCGTCACCGCAATGCCGGCCGACACCAATCCTTATGGCGGAGTGTTCGGCGGCTGGCTGATGGGACAGATGGGCCTCGCCTGCGGCTCCTTCGCCTCGCGGCGGACTCGCGGCAAGGCGATCCTGGTCGCGGCGGACGCGATCAAATTCCCCGGCGCGATGGCGGTCGGCGATGAGCTCAGCGTCTATGTCGAATTACTGAAAGAGGGACGCACGTCGCTTCGTCTGAAAGCTGAGGCCATCGCGCGGCAACGCGACAACGACACGGAACAAGTCGTGGCTGAGGGCGAATTCACCTTCGTCGCGCTCGATGAGACAGGGAAGCCGCGCCCCATCCCCTCTCCCCGCGAGGGAGAGGGAGGGAGCCGCGAAGCGGCGGAAGGGTGAGGGCGTGACCGGTTACACTGGTGAAACGCTTGCGAAAGCCCAGCATCTACGCCGCGAAATGACGGACGCTGAACGCAGGCTCTGGTCGGCGTTGCGAAATCGCCAGCTTGGCGGGGTCAAGTTTCGCCGCCAGCAGCCAATTGGACCGTTTATCGCCGACTTTGTCTGTCAGGAGCGCCGGCTGATCGTTGAAGCCGATGGGAGCCAGCATGCCGACAACGTCAATGATGCTCAACGCACCGCCTTTTTGCAAAGCAAGGGCTATCGGGTGCTGCGGTTCTGGAACAACGATATTCTGACGAACTTGGATGGCGTTGCGCGGGTTGTCGCAGCGGCACTTTCGACCCCTCACCCCGCTCGCGCTTCGCGCGAGTCGCCCTCTCCCTCAGGGGGAGAGGGATTCGATGGAGCACCCAATGGCTGACCAATATGACCTGATCGTCCTCGGCTCGGGGCCTGGCGGCTATGTGGCCGCGATCCGCGCAGCGCAGCTCGGCCTCAAGACCGCGATCGTCGAGCGCGAGCTGCTGGGCGGCATCTGCCTCAACTGGGGCTGCATACCGACCAAGGCGCTGCTGCGTTCGGCCGAGATCTTCCACTACCTCCAGCATGCCGACGCATACGGGCTCAGCGCAAAAGACGCCGGTTTTGACCTCTCCAAGGTAGTCGCCCGCAGCCGGGCGGTCGCGAAGCAGCTCAATCAGGGCGTCGCCCATCTGATGAAGAAGAACAAGATCACGGTCCTCATGGGCGAGGGCAAGCTCACCGGTAAAGGCAAGCTCTCAGTCACCGGGCAGGACGGGAAGACGTCCGAGATCCAAGCCAAGCACGTCATCGTCGCAACCGGCGCTCGAGCGCGCGAACTGCCGTTCGCCCAGTCTGACGGCAAGCGCATCTGGACGTATCGCCATGCCATGACCCCCCCAGAGATGCCGACGGAGCTCCTCGTGATTGGCTCCGGGGCGATCGGGATCGAGTTTGCGAGCTTTTATGCCGACCTCGGCACGAAGGTGACGGTGGTTGAGATGCTCGATCGGATCGTCCCGGTCGAGGACGCGGAGGTGAGTGCGCAGCTCGCCAAGAGTCTCCAGAAGCAAGGTCTCAACATTCACATTGCGGCGAGCGTCGAGAGCCTGAAGGCCGATGCAAAGGGCGTCGCGGCTAAGATCAAGACCAGCGACGGCAAGTCGGCCGAACATCGGTTCAGCCATGCGATCGTCGCCGTCGGCATCGTTCCCAACACCGAAAATATCGGCTTGGAGACGCTCGGCGTCAAAACCACGAAGGGGCATATCGACACCGATGACATGTGCCGCACCAACGTGCCCGGAATCTGGGCGATCGGCGACGTGACTGCCCCGCCCTGGCTTGCGCACAAGGCCAGCCACGAGGGGGTGACCGCCGCCGAGTCAATCGCGAAGGAGCTCGGGAACAAGGATGCGCACCCGCACGCCACCGACCCGAAGAACATCCCCGGTTGCACCTACTGCCGTCCGCAAGTCGCGAGTGTCGGGCTGACGGAAGCTGCAGCCAAGGAGAAGGGCTACGAGGTCAAGGTCGGCAAGTTCCCGGCGATCGGCAACGGCAAGGCGATCGCGCTGGGTGAAGTCGACGGCTTTGTGAAGACCGTGTTCAACTCCAAGACCGGCGAACTGCTCGGCGCTCACATGATCGGTGCCGAGGTCACAGAATTGATCCAGGGCTATACGATCGGCAAGACCGCCGAGCTGGTGGAGGACGATTTTATCCAGACCGTCTTCCCGCACCCGACCTTGTCCGAAATGATGCACGAAAGCGTTCTCGCCGCCTTCGGGCGCGTGATCCACATCTGACGGGCAGCGTCACCCTGAACTTGTTTCAGGGTCCATTTTCGTGAAGGGCTGCGAGTGTCTTCACATTGGATGCTGAAACACGTTCAGCATGACGGGGGAGGGATTGATGAAAGGCTTGTTGTTTCTCGCCGCGGCAGTCTTCTTCACCGCGCCGGCTTCGGCCGTGACCGTGGTCACCGCCGACCGCATGCTCGACGTCACGACTGGCCGTTATGTCGATCGACCGGCGATCGTCATTGGCGATGACGGCAAGATCCAGCAGATCGGAAGCTTGGCTTCGCTTCAGCTTCCGGCGGGCGCGAAGCACATCGACCTACCTGGCGAGACGCTCCTGCCCGGCCTTATCGACATGCACGTTCATCTGACCAGCGTCGCGGAGATCGGCGGCTATCAGGGCCTCAAATATACGGATAGTTTTTGGCAGGTCGTGGGCGCGGCCAATGCGCGGAAGACCATCGATGCGGGCTTCACCACCGTCCGCAATGTCGGGTCCAGCGACTTCGGCGACGTTGGCCTCAAGGAAGCGATCGACGGGGGCTGGGTCGAGGGGCCGCGGATCGTTCCCGCCACTTATGCGCTGGGAGCAACGGGCGGGCACTGCGACGACACCGGACTTCCGCCCTCTTACGATAAGAAGGGGCCGCAAGTGATCAGCAGTCCCGCCGACGCGCGCGAAAAGGTTCGGTGGATGCACAAATATGGCGCCGAGGTGATCAAGATTTGCGCCACTGGGGGTGTGTTCTCATTGGGCGATAGCGTAGGCGCGCAGCAGCTCACGCTGGATGAGATGAAAGCCATCGCCGAAGAGGCGCACATGCTCGGCATGCGGGTCGCCGCGCACGCGCACGGCGATGAGGGCATCCACGACGCCATCCTGGCCGGCATCGACACGATCGAGCATGCGAGCCTTGCCAGCGACGCGACGATCGAGCTCGCCAAGAAGCACGGCACCTGGTTCGACATGGATATATATAATGACGACTATATTCTCGCGACGGGCACTGCGAACGGCACCGAGCAGGAGAGCCTCGACAAGGAAAAGATGATCGGCCTCAAGCAGCGCCAGACGTTCCAGCGAGCGACCCGAGCGGGGGTGAAGATGCTGTTCGGCACCGACGCGGGCGTCTATCCGCACGGAGACAATGGCAAGCAGTTCGCCAAGATGGTGGAGTGGGGGATGACTCCAATCCAGGCGATCCGCGCCGCCACGACCAACGCCGCCGACGCCCTCGGCCGCAACGACGTGGGCGTGATCCAGCCGGGACGCCTTGGCGACATCATCGCGGTTCGCGGCGATCCGTTGCAGAATGTCGCGGTGCTCGAGCATGTCGACGCGGTGATCAAGGGCGGCAAGTTGGTGAAGGGGCCCAGCGCGCCCCAATGAGCATGAGCGCGTGAGTTCTCCGACCGCCAGCAATCGCACGCTCGTCATCGCCCTTCTGGCGAACCTTGGCATTGCCGCGTCCAAATTCGTAGCCGCGGCCATTACCGGCTCCTCGGCGATGCTGACCGAAGGCGTGCATAGCGTGGTGGATTCCACCAACCAGCTGCTGCTCATGTGGGGTCGGCGCCAGGCCAAGAAGCCGCCCGACAAATATCACCCGCTAGGCTACGGCCGCGAAGTTTATTTCTGGAGCTTCGTCGTCGCCGTGCTGGTGTTCGCGCTGGGCGCGGGCGTGTCGATCTACGAAGGGATCATCCACATCGCCAATCCGGAAGAGGCGGTGTCGCCCATCGTGGCCTACATCGTGCTCCTCGTCGCTTTCCTGCTCGAAGGCTGGTCGACCCTGGAGGCGTTCCGAGAGTTCAAGGCGGCGAAGGGCAAGCTTGGCTGGTGGGAAGCGATCCGCCGATCCAAGGACCCGCCGTCTTTCATCGTCCTGCTGGAAAACGGCGCCGCTATGGCGGGCATCGTTACCGCGGCGGCCGGCCTGTTCCTCGCGCAGCTGACCGACGAACCTTTCTATGACGGCGCGGCATCGATCGTCATCGGCGCCATTCTCGGTATTACTGCCCTGCTGCTGGCCTATGAATCGAAGGGACTGTTGATTGGGGAAGCGGCCGACCCCGAATTGGTCCGCGAGCTTCGCCAATTGGCCTGCGGTAAGACGGGCGTGGTCGGGGTCGGTCATGTGCTGACGGTCCATTCGGCTCCCGATCAGATCACGGCGATGATCAACGTCGATTTCCGGGACACGATCAGCGCCGGCGACGTCGAGCGGATCGTTCGGGAACTGGAGCGGGAGACGCACAAGCGCTGGCCGCAGGTCCGCCGACTGTTCGTCCGGCCCATGCAAGGAGCGGGTGCGGAACGCGAACACTAGGTACGGAACATGCCCCCCGAGTGAGCGGCACTTGCCAATAAGCGGAGGCCGATTAACGGTCGCACTCATGGCCCAGTCGATGCACGACGTCTCCGATCCGCGGAATGCGTCGATCCTGATCAACGTCAACGGCGAGCTGAAGCCGCGCGCCGAGGCGGTGGTGTCGGTGTTCGATTCCGGCTTCATGCTCGGCGATGGGGTGTGGGAAGGATTGCGCGTCCACAAGGGTAGGATCGCGTTCCTCGACCGCCACCTCGACCGGTTGTTCGAGGGCGCCCAAGCGATCGCGATGGATGTTGGCGTTAGCCGCGAGGAACTGACTCGCCGGCTCTACGAAACGCTCGACGCGAACGGCATGGACGAGGGCGTCCATGTACGCCTGATGGTCACCCGCGGCATTCGCTCGACACCCTATCAAGACCCCCGAGTGATCGTTTCGGGCGCCACCATCGTCATCATCCCGGAATATAAGGAGCCAGATCCTGCTGTTTACGAACGCGGCCTCAAGCTCTTCACGGTTCATGTCCGGCGCGGCGACCCGGCGGTGCAGGACCAGAAGATCAATTCGCATTCCAAGCTGAACTGCATCCTTGCATCGATCCAGGCGACGCAGGCCGGCGCCGACGAGGCTTTGATGCTCGACCCGCACGGTTTCGTTGCGACCTGCAATTCCACGCACTTCTTCATTGTGCGCAAGGGCGAGCTGTGGACGTCGAGCGGCAAATATTGCCTTGGAGGAGTCACTCGAGGGTTAGTGCTGGAGATTGCTCGCGAGACCGGAATTCCGGCGATCGAGAAGGATTTCTCGCTGACCGACGTCTATGGCGCCGACGAAGCCTTCGTCACCGGCACGTTCGCGGAAATCGTTCCAGTTCGAGAGGTGGATGGCCGCAAGCTCAAGTGTCGCGGGCCGACGGTCGAGCGTTTGCAGAAGCACTATACCGAGCGGGTCGAGCGCGACGTTAAGGATCGACCACGGCCATGACGTTGCGCATCGCAATGTGGTCGGGCCCGCGAAACCTCTCCACGGCAATGATGCGCAGCTTCGGAAGCAGGGCGGATACCTTCGTTTCCGACGAGCCCTTCTACGGCTGTTTCCTCAACGATACCGGCGTCGATCACCCGATGCGCGAGGAAGTGATCGCGGCCATGGATTGCGACTGGCGCAGCGTCATGACGTCGCTTCGGGGAGAGGCGCCCGACGGTTCGCCCGTCTGGTATCAGAAACACATGTGGCACCACATGACCGGGCCTATCGGTTACGAGGATTTCGAGGGCTTCACTCACGCTTTCCTGATCCGCGAGCCGGAGCGGATGATCGCCTCCTACCTCCGCAAGCGAGAGACAGCGGCCTTCGAGGATTTCGGGCTGGAGCGGCAGGCGGAGTTCTTCGAGCGCGAAGCCGATCGGCTTGGAAAGGCGCCACCGGTTATCGATGCCGGGGACGTTCTGGCGAACCCGCAAGTCGTCCTTTCGAAGCTGTGCGATGCGCTCGGCATCACGTGGGACAAAGCGATGTTGGCTTGGGAGCCGGGACCGCGGCCAACCGACGGTCCGTGGGCGGCGCATTGGTATGCGTCCGTGGAAGCCAGCTCCGGCTTCGGTCCGCCCGAGACGGAGTCAGTTGAGCTACCCGAAGATTCGCGTCGGCTAGCGGACCGCTGCAACCCTTATTACGAGCGACTAGCCAGATATCGACTTAGCGCTTGACGGGCATCCTATAGCCTTATGCGATGACCCGGACGCCGTTGTCGGCCCACTCTTTGTCCACATCGACATCGAGTTGGGCCCATTCCTCGCGAGTCCTACACTGAATGGTCTCCATGCGGCTGCCGGTGGTGGGATCCACACGGAGGCAATATCTCGCGTTTGGGGATTCAGCAGGAGGGCTTGCCTCCCCGATCGGCGCGGGGAGTGCCGCAGAAACCGGCGAAGCGGCGATAATCATCGCCAAAGCGACAATTGATTCTTTGTAGGCCATGCCTTTCTCCTTGAACGGGGTGTCGCGCGGATCGCATTCATCCTTACCACGAACAGGCTCGCCGCACATCGGGTTTCACCCATCGGTCGTCCGGGCGGAACTTCGAGCCGAAAGGGAGGGCCATGCGCTACTTTCGCCATCGGCGGGTCGGATCGGGTTCGAGGTTTTCGCGGCGTCACTGATCGGTTCAGCAGCAGCTGCCGGATGGCTGGACGGTCATCGCGTCCGCATGTTGGTCATCGCTACGGTCGCAGCGTTGTACGGGCTGTATCGAGCAGTCGCGCTTTTCGCCCGCAATCCCGCGCTTTCGTTCGATCAGCGCGGCGTGACCGTCGGCGGCTTGCTCGGCATTTCCAATTACAGCTGGGACAAGGTCCGCGAAATCCGCGAGGTTAATTGGCGCCGTTCCAAGTTGCCGATCCGATTGCCGAGCTGGGTTCCGGCCGAGCGGGACTATGTTGAGCTAAGGGTCCCCCCTGGCGCATTCACCTCCGGATCGATCAAGCTGCGTGCTGACATGATCGAAATGCCTTCGGGCGGGCTGAAGGAACTGGTCGAGATGTTGCGTTCTGCCCAGCACTCGGCGCTCGGCTCCCGGGAAGTCGCGCGAGTCCGCCTGGGGGTCGGTGCGGTTGAGCAGCAGAAGTCGATCCCTGTATCGGGCGTACAAGCCGAGCGTTGGAGCCGCCTGGGCCTGGGGACAGAAGCGCCCGAAGAACCCATGGAGCAGTCGCCGGATGCACAGCCGCCCGCGCAGACCTATTCACAACCCGTTCGACCCACTTTCGGCCGAAAGGTCCGCTGACGACGACAACTTGTGGCGGCTTCGCGGGAACCGTTGACCAGTCAGCGCCCCGCCGCTATGTGCCCGCCCGTCCGAGCGACAGGGATCTCATTCGCTAGCGCCGGGCAAGAGCTGAACATTGCTCAATCTGCGCGTGGCCAGGCGGGCCATCCTCTCATGATCAGAGGGCGGCTGCTTGGGCGTCGCGCTTTTTGTGTTGAGCAAAGTAACCGCCGGGACTTCCGGCATAGACAAGGTGAAGGGCTTCATGCCGACGATTAACCAGCTGATCCGCAAGGGTCGCGAACCGCAGAAGGCCAAGTCGAAGGTCCCTGCTATGGAGCAGAACCCGCAGAAGCGCGGTGTCTGCACGCGTGTTTATACCACGACCCCGAAAAAGCCGAACTCGGCGCTCAGGAAGGTCGCCAAGGTCCGCCTGACCAACCAGCGCGAGGTGATCAGTTACATCCCCGGTGAGGGCCACAACCTCCAGGAGCACAGCGTCGTGCTGATCCGCGGTGGCCGTGTGCGCGACCTTCCGGGCGTGCGTTATCACGTGCTTCGCGGCGTTCTCGACACTCAGGGTGTCAAGGACCGCAGGCAATCCCGCTCGAAGTACGGCGCCAAGCGCCCCAAATAACCCGCAACGAGAGTAAGCCCCGGACGTGTTCCGGATCAGGCTGAAGAGAAAGGAAATAGTCCAATGGCTCGTCGTCGCCGCCCCGAGAAGCGCGAGATTCTTCCCGATCCGAAGTTCGGGGACATCGTCCTGTCCAAGTTCATGAATTCCGTCATGTTCGACGGCAAGAAGTCGGTCGCCGAAGGCATCGTCTACGGCGCGTTCGACAATGTCGAAGCGCGCATGAAGCAGGATCCACTGCGCGTGTTCCATGACGCGCTCAACAATGTGAAGCCGGGGATCGAGGTCCGCTCCCGCCGCGTCGGCGGCGCGACCTATCAGGTGCCGGTCGAAGTCCGTCCCGAACGGGCCCAGGCGCTCGCCATCCGTTGGTTGATTTCGGCTGCTCGTGCTCGCTCGGAGAAGACGATGTCGGCGCGCCTGTCCGGTGAGCTCATGGATGCGTCACAGAACCGCGGCAACGCGGTGAAGAAGCGCGAGGACACGCACCGCATGGCCGAGGCGAACCGCGCCTTCAGCCACTACCGCTGGTAAAAATCGTACCTATATTCTGGGAAGCCGGATGCGCCGGCTCCCCACATCGCTAAGGAACAACCGAAAATGGCCCGCAGCCATCCGCTCGAACGCTATCGCAACATCGGCATCATGGCGCACATCGATGCCGGCAAGACGACGACCACCGAGCGTATCCTCTATTACACCGGCAAGTCCTATAAGATCGGGGAGGTCCATGAGGGCACAGCCACCATGGATTGGATGGAGCAGGAACAGGAGCGGGGGATCACCATTACCTCCGCAGCTACCACCTGCTTCTGGCGCGCCGACGAGGCCAACGGCGAAGAGCACCGCATCAACATCATCGACACTCCGGGCCACGTCGATTTCACCATCGAGGTGGAGCGTTCGCTGCGCGTGCTCGACGGCGCGGTCGCCTGCTTCGACGGCGTTGCCGGAGTCGAACCGCAGTCGGAGACCGTCTGGCGCCAGGCCGAGAAGTACAAGGTCCCGCGCATGTGCTTCGTCAACAAGCTCGATCGCACGGGCGCGAATTTCGACATGTGCGTCGACATGATCCGCGACCGCCTCGGCGCTCGGCCGGCGGTACTGTACCTGCCGATCGGCATCGAGGGCTCGTTCAAGGGCCTCGTCGATCTCGTCGAGAACCGTGCGATCATCTGGCTCGAGGAGAGCCTCGGCGCGAAGTTTGTCTATGAAGAGATTCCGGCCGACCTTCAGGCCGCCGCCGCGGAAGCCCGAACGCATCTCATCGAGATGGCGGTCGAGCAGGACGACGAAGTGATGGAGGCCTATCTCGAGGGGAATGAGCCGGATCGCGATACGCTGAAGAAGCTGATCCGCAAGGGCACGCTCAACTTCTCGTTCGTTCCGGTGCTCTGCGGCTCGGCGTTCAAGAACAAGGGCGTTCAGCCACTGCTCGACGCGGTCGTCGACTATCTCCCAAGCCCCCTCGACGTCCCAGCGATCGAAGGCGTCAAGCCGGACAGCGACGTGATCGACACGCGCGAGGCGTCGGACGACGCGCCGTTCTCGGCTCTCGCGTTCAAGATCATGAACGATCCGTTCGTCGGGTCGCTCACCTTCGCGCGCATTTATTCGGGCAAGCTCGAGAAGGGCACCGTCGCGAATTCCGTGAAGGACAAGCGCGAGAAGATCGGCCGAATGCTGCTGATGCACGCGAACAACCGCGAGGACATCGAGACGGCCTATGCCGGCGACATCGTGGCGATCGCGGGCCTCAAGGAAACCACTACCGGCGACACACTGTGCGACCAGAACAAGCCGATCATCCTCGAGAGGATGGAGTTCCCGGACCCAGTCATCGAGGTCGCGGTGGAGCCGAAGACCAAGGCCGACCAAGAAAAGATGGGTCTAGCGTTGGCGCGGCTCGCCGCCGAGGATCCGAGTTTCCGAGTCACGACCGACCACGAGTTCGGCCAGACGATCATCAAGGGGATGGGCGAGCTCCACCTCGAGATTCTCGTCGACCGAATGAAGCGCGAGTTCAAGGTCGAGGCAAACGTCGGCGCACCGCAGGTTGCTTATCGCGAATCCCTCGCTCGTCCGGTCGAAGTCGACTACACCCATAAGAAGCAGTCGGGCGGTTCGGGCCAGTTCGGCCGAGTCAAGGTCAGCGTCGCTCCTGGTGAGCGCGGGTCAGGCGTGCAGTTTTTCGACGAGGTGAAGGGCGGCAATATCCCGCGCGAGTACATCCCGTCGGTCGAAAAGGGCATGCGCGAGACTGCGGAAACGGGCTCGCTGATCGGCTTCCCGATCATCGACTTCGAGATCCATTTGACGGACGGCAACTACCACGACGTTGACTCGTCCGCGCTCGCGTTCGAGATCACTGGCCGCGGAGCGATGCGCGAGGCGGCGCAGAAGGCCGGCATCAAACTGCTCGAGCCGATCATGAAGGTCGAGGTGGTGACCCCCGAGGACTATCTCGGCGACGTGATCGGCGATTTGAACAGCCGGCGCGGCCAGATCCACGGTACTGACAGCCGCGGCAACGCCCAGGTGGTCGAAGCAACGGTGCCGCTCGCCAACATGTTCGGCTACGTCAATCAGCTGCGTTCGTTCACTCAGGGACGTGCGCAGTACACGATGCAGTTCTCGCATTACGAGGAAGTGCCGCAGAACGTCGCCGACGAGGTGAAGGCGAAGCTAGCGTAACCGCGAAATTGTAGTTATGGGCCCGCTCGCGAAGCGGGCGGGGCCCGAATTTCCAGAAGAAGAGGCGTTAAAATGGCTAAGGCTAAATTCGAGCGGACGAAGCCGCACGTGAACATCGGGACCATCGGTCACGTCGACCATGGCAAGACGTCGCTGACCGCGGCGATCACCAAGGTGCTGGCGGAGAAGGGTGGAGCGGAGTTCGTCGACTATGCGAACATCGACAAGGCCCCCGAGGAGCGCGAGCGCGGCATCACGATTTCGACCGCTCACGTCGAATATGAGACCGACAAGCGCCACTATGCGCATGTCGACTGCCCGGGCCACGCCGACTATGTGAAGAACATGATCACCGGCGCCGCGCAGATGGACGGCGCGATCCTCGTCGTGTCGGCCGCCGACGGCCCGATGCCGCAGACCAAGGAGCACATCCTGCTCGCCAAGCAGGTCGGCGTTCCGACGATGGTGGTGTACCTGAACAAGGTCGATCAGGTCGACGATCCCGAGCTTCTCGAACTGGTTGAGCTCGAGATTCGCGAGGAACTGTCCAAGCGCGATTTCGACGGCGACAATATTCCGATCATTTCGGGATCGGCGCTCGCCGCGCTCGAGGGCAAGAATGACGAGATCGGCAAGGAATCGATCCTGAAGCTGATGGACGCCGTCGACGAATGGATCCCGACCCCAGAGCGTCCGCTCGACAAGCCGTTCCTGATGCCGATCGAGGACGTGTTCTCGATCTCGGGCCGCGGTACCGTCGTGACCGGCCGTGTCGAGACCGGCGTGATCAAAGTCGGCGAGGAGGTCGAGGTCGTCGGCATCCGCGACACCCAGAAGACGGTCGTCACGGGCGTCGAGATGTTCCGCAAGCTGCTCGACCAGGGTCAGGCTGGCGACAACATTGGCGCGCTGCTGCGCGGCATCGGCCGTGAGGACGTCGAACGCGGCCAGGTTCTGGCCAAGCCCGGCTCGATCACTCCGCACACCGATTTCAAGGCGGAAGTCTACGTTCTGTCGAAGGACGAGGGCGGCCGTCACACGCCGTTCTTCGCCAACTATCGTCCGCAATTCTATTTCCGGACGACGGACGTCACCGGCGAGGTACAGCTCCCCGAGGGCACCGAAATGGTGATGCCGGGCGACAATGTGAATCTGGGCGTCAAGCTGATCGCCCCGATCGCCATGGACCCAGGTCTGCGCTTCGCGATCCGCGAGGGCGGACGGACCGTCGGCGCAGGGGTTGTGGCCGAGATCACGAAGTAATATAGGGCGCCAACCGCGCGATTCTGTATCAGGGTCGCGCGGTTCGCTTTTGAGGTTTGGTTTTGGGGCTGGCTACAGCCCGTCATGCTGGACTCGTTTCAGCATCCATCTAGTCGCCCGCAGCGCGGAAGACGAAATGGGCCCTGAAACAAGTTCAGGGCGACGGCGCCGCGGAGCTAGCGCCATCGGCTCTTTCGCATCGGTAGGGAAATGGAAACGCAGAACATCCGGATTCGCCTGAAGGCGTTCGATCATCGAGTGCTCGATCAGGCCACCGGCGACATCGCCGACACGGCGCGTCGCACGGGTGCTCTCATCCGCGGACCCATTCCCTTGCCGACGCGCATCGAGAAGTTCACCGTCAACCGTTCGCCGCACATCGACAAGAAGTCGCGCGAGCAGTTCGAGGTTCGGACATACAAAAGGCTGCTCGACATCGTGCAGCCGACGCCGCAGACGGTCGACGCGCTGATGAAGCTCGATCTGGCCGCCGGCGTCGATGTGGAGATCAAACTGGCGTAAGCCAGCCCGTCATCCCCGCGAAAGCGGGGATCCGCCTTTCTCCTGCGTTGCGGGAAGAAAAGGCAGATCCCGGATCAAGTCCGGGATGACGAAGAGACGAGGATACCGCCGGAGATTAACTCCGGGCTGCGTCCCCGCCGCTCCTTCAAGGAGCACTAGCCCAGGCGGGGCACGCAATATGTTTGTCGGGCTGCACGCACCCGGGATGGTCCCGCGGTGCCTCTGTGGAGGAGTTTGATCATGCGCACCGGCGTGATCGCGAAGAAGGTCGGAATGACCCGCCTGTTCCAGGCGGACGGTCGGCACGTGCCGGTCACCGTCCTGCAGTTGGACGACGTGCAGGTCATCGGCCGCCGCGAGCAGGACCGTGACGGCTATAGCGCCGTCCAGCTTGGCGCTGGCAAGGCGAAGGCCAAGAATGTCGCCAAGCCGCAGCGCGTGGCTTTCGGCAAGGCCAAAGTCGAGCCGAAGGCGAAGGTCGTCGAATTCCGCGTGGCCGAAGACGCTCTGCTCGATGTTGGGGCGCATATCAGCGCTGATCACTTCATTCCGGGCCAGCTGGTCGATGTCGCTGGCGTGACCCAGGGCAAGGGGTTTGCGGGCGCGATGAAGCGCTGGGGTTTCCGCGGTCTGCGCGCCACTCACGGCGTTTCGGTTTCGCACCGCTCGCACGGTTCGACTGGCAACCGTCAGGATCCGGGCCGAGTTTTCAAGAACAAGAAGATGGCTGGCCACATGGGCGCGCGGGACCGCACTCAGCAGAATCTCGAGGTGGTCCGTACCGATCCGATCCGCGGCTTATTGTTCATCAAGGGTTCCGTGCCGGGTCACAAGGGCAGCTGGCTGACGGTGCAAGACGCGATCAAGCTTCCCCGCCCCGACGCCGCTCCTTATCCGGCCGGAATCCTCGAAGAGTTGAAGGAACAGGAAGTCCACGTTCCTGAGGCTGGCCTGGTCGATGAGGCTGCGGTCCATGAAATCCCGGCGCTGCCGAGCGACGAAGAGGTCGCCGCCATCGCCGCCGAGCAGGAAGCGGGCGCTGCCGCCGAGGCGGAAGCCGAAGCCGCCGCGGCCGAGGAAGCAGTTCAGGAAGCTCAGTCGGATGAGGCGAAGCCCGAAGCCGACGAGGGCAAGGAAGGCTAAGATGAAGGTCAAGGTACAGACCCTAGCTGACTCTGGCTCCGCCAAGGCTGGCGGCGACATCGAGCTCAAGGACGAGATTTTCGCCATTGAGCCGCGCGCCGACATCCTGCACCGAGTTGTCACTTGGCAGCTCGTCAACCGCCGCGCGCCCGCTCGTGCGGCCCGGGAGCGCAGCGACGTTGCGCGCACCGGCAAGAAATTCGGTCGCCAGAAGGGCGGCGGCACCGCCCGTCACGGCGATCGGCGGGCCCCGATCTTCATCGGCGGCGGCAAGGCCCACGGCCCTCGCGCTCGGGTGTTCACGTCGAGCCTGAACAAGAAGGTCCGTCAGCTCGGCCTTAAGATGGCGCTGTCGTCGAAGGCGAAGGAGGGCAACCTGATCGTCCTCGACAACCTCGACCTCAACGAGGGCAAAACCAAGGAGCTGAAGGCGAAGCTCAATCAGCTCGGGTTCGGCAAGACCGCGCTGGTGATCGACGGTGACGCGCTCAACGTCGGTTTCGCCCGCGCTTCGTCCAATCTCGAGAGCATCAACCTGCTCTCGGCGGTCGGCGCCAACGTTTACGACATCATGCGCCACGAGACGCTGGTCCTGACCCGCGCCGCGGTCGAGAAGTTGGAGGACCGCTTCAATGGCTAAGAAGCCGACGCAGGCGCCGGACGCGCGCCACTATGACATCGTTCTTGCGCCGCACATCACCGAGAAGTCGACGATGCTGTCGGAGACCAACGCGGTGGTGTTCAGGGTCGCGCCGACGGCCTCCAAGCCGGAAATCAAGGCGGCCATCGAGGCGCTGTTCAACGTCAAGGTCACGAACGTGAACACGATGGTGACCAAAGGAAAGACCAAGCGCTGGAAGGGCAAGCCCTATCAGCGTTCGGATATGAAGAAGGCGATCGTCACCCTCGCCGAGGGGCAGACGATCGACATTACGAGCGGGATCTAAGCCATGGCTCTCAAGCAATATAAGCCGACTTCCACGGCCCGACGCGGTCTGATCCTGGTCGACCGTTCGGCCCTGTGGAAGGGCAAGCCGGTCAAGAAGCTGACCGAAGGCAAGACCAAGACCGGCGGTCGCAACAACAAGGGCCATGTCACCTCGCGCGGCATCGGCGGAGGTCACAAGCAGCGCTATCGCGTGGTCGATTTCAAGCGCCGCACCTGGGACGTCCCGGCGACCGTCGAGCGGCTGGAGTATGACCCGAACCGGTCGGCCTTCATCGCGCTCGTCACCTACGAGGGCGGCGATCAGGCCTATATCCTCGCTCCGCAGCGCCTTTCCCCGGGCGACAAAGTGATCGCGGGCAAGAAGGTCGACGTGAAGCCAGGAAATGCGATGGAGATCGGCCAGATGCCGGTCGGAACGATCGTCCACAACGTGGAGCTGAAGCCGGGCAAGGGCGGCCAGATCGCGCGCGCCGCCGGTACCTATGTGCAGGTCGTCGGCCGCGACCGCGGGATGGTCATCGTCAGGCTGAATTCCGGCGAACAGCGCTACATCCGTTCCGACTGCATGGCGACGGTCGGTGCGGTGTCGAACCCCGACAATGCCAACACCAACCTCGCCAAGGCGGGCCGCAATCGCTGGCTCGGCAAGCGCCCGCTGACCCGCGGCGTCGCCAAGAACCCGGTCGACCACCCGCACGGCGGTGGTGAGGGCCGGACCTCGGGCGGCCGTCATCCGGTCACTCCGTGGGGCAAGCCGACCAAGGGTGCCCGCACTCGTCACAACAAAGCGACCGACAAGTTCATCATCCGGTCGCGTCACGCGAAGAAGAAGGGTTAATCCATGGCCCGTTCCGTCTGGAAAGGTCCGTTCGTCGAGCTTTCGCTGCTGAAGAAGGCGGAAGCGGCGCAGGACAAGGGTGCGCGCGCGCCGATCAAGACCTGGTCGCGCCGCTCAACGATCCTGCCGCAGTTCGTCGGCCTGACCTTCAATGTCTACAACGGCCGCAAGTTCGTGCCGGTGTCGGTCAATGAGGACATGGTCGGCATGAAGCTCGGCGAATTCGCTCCGACGCGCACCTTCCACGGCCATGCGTCCGACAGGAAGGGCAAGCGCTAATGGGCAAGACAGCTGCACCCCGTAAGGTCGGCGAGAAGGAAGCGCTCGCGATCGGCAACACGATCCGTGGGTCGTCGCGCAAGCTCAACCTCGTCGCTCAGATGATCCGTGGCCGCAAGGTCGAGGAAGCGCTGAACATCTTGAAGTTCTCGCCCAAGGGAATGGCCGAGGACGTGCGCAAGGTGCTCGCTTCCGCGGTCGCCAATGCGGAGAACAACCACAACCTCGACGTCGATGCGCTGATCGTCTCCGAGGCGAGCGTCGGCAAGTCGATCTCGATGAAGCGGTTCATGACGCGCGCGCGCGGCCGCTCCAGTCGGATCGTCAAGCCGTTCAGCCGCCTTAGGGTCGTCGTTCGCGAGCAGGAAGAAGCGTAATGGGTCAGAAATCCTCTCCTATCGGGCTTCGCCTGCAGATCAACCGCACCTGGGACAGCCGCTGGTTCGCGGAAGGTCAGGAATATGGGCGGCTGCTGCTCGAAGACCTGAAGATCCGCCGGTATATCCTCGAGAAGGCGCCGCAGGCAGCGATCTCGAAGGTCGTCATTGAACGCCCCGCGAAAATCTGCCGTGTGTCGATCTATGCGGCGCGTCCCGGCGTGATCATCGGGAAGAAGGGCGCGGACATCGAGAAGCTGAAGCGTGAGCTGCAGAGGATGACCGGCTCGGAAGTGAGCTTGAACATCGTTGAAATCCGCAAGCCCGAGATTGACGCGAAGCTCGTCGCCCAGGGCGTTGCCGATCAGCTCGAGCGCCGCATCGCCTTCCGCCGAGCGATGAAGCGCGCGGTCCAGTCGGCGCTTCGGTTGGGCGCGGAGGGCATCCGAATCACCTGCGCGGGCCGTCTGGGCGGAGCGGAGATCGCTCGGACGGAATGGTACCGTGAGGGCCGCGTTCCGCTGCACACGCTGCGCGGCAACGTCGACTATGCCGAGGCTGAGGCGCACACCGCTTACGGCGTCTGTGGAGTCAAGGTTTGGGTCTTCAAGGGCGAGATCTTTGCTCACGACCCGCTCGCCCAGGACCGGCTGATGATGGAGGCCCAGACCTCCGGAGTCCGCCCGGCCCGCGAAGAACGCGGCAACCGGTAAGCGGAAGGACCAAGAGATGCTGCAACCCAAGCGCACCAAATTCCGCAAGGCCTTCAAGGGCCGCATCCACGGCAATGCCAAGGGCGGGACCGAGCTGAACTTCGGCGCCTTCGGTTTGAAGGCGATGGAGCCGGAGCGCATCACCGCGCGCCAGATCGAAGCCGCCCGCCGAGCGATCACGCGTCACATCCGCCGTTCCGGACGCCTCTGGATCCGCGTGTTTCCAGACGTCCCGGTGAGCTCCAAGCCGGCCGAAGTCCGAATGGGCTCCGGCAAGGGCTCGCCCGAATTCTGGGTCGCCCGAGTGAAGCCGGGCCGGATCCTGTTCGAGCTCGACGGAGTTCCCGGCTCGCTCGCCAAAACGGCATTCGAGCGCGCGGCCGAGAAGCTGCCGATCAAGACCAAGGTCGTCGCCCGTCTGGGCGAGAGCCTGGCCGAAGAGGAAAAGTAAGATGGCCGCGATCGATGATCTGAAGCAGAAGACCGACGACCAGCTGCAGCAGCAGCTGGGCGAGCTGAAGCGCGAGCAGTTCAACCTGCGCTTCCAGTCGGCGACCAACCAACTCGAGAAGCCAAGCCGTGTCCGCGTGGTGCGTCGCACCATCGCGCGCATCAAGACGCTTCAGAGCCAGCGCGCCCGCGTGCAACAGGCGCAGGGCTGAGGAGAATATAGGAATGCCAAAGCGCGTCCTCACCGGCACCGTGGTGTCAGACAAGGCCGACAAGACGATAGTGGTCCGTGTCGAGCGGCGGGTGAAGCACCCGCTCTACGGCAAGATCATCAAGCTGTCGAAGAAGTACCACGCCCACGACGCGGCGAACGAATTCCACTCGGGCGAGATCGTGCGCATTGAGGAATGCGCCCCGGTTTCGCGGCTGAAGACCTGGACCGTCGTCGACCGGATCGGCGTCGCGAAGGTCGGAACGGTCGAGATTGTCGAGCCGGAAGAAATCGTGCCGGAATCGCCTGCCGCGGAGCCGACGAAGCCCGCAGAGGAGAAGGGCGAGAAGAAACCGGCGGAGGAAAAGGCGGAGAAAAAGCCGGCAAAGAAGCCGGCAAAGAAGCCGGCCAAGAAGACCAAGGCCAAGGACGTCGCCGAAGCGGAAGCCGAGGCCTGAGGAAGTTTGAGAGGATAAGGGTCGAATCATGATCCAGATGCAGTCCAACCTGGACGTTGCGGACAATAGCGGCGCGAAGCGCGTTCAGTGCATCAAGGTGCTGGGCGGTTCGAAGCGACGCACCGCAGGCGTCGGCGACATCATCGTCGTCAGCGTCAAGGAAGCGGCGCCCCGCGGCCGCGTGAAGAAGGGCGACGTGCACCGCGCAGTAATCGTGCGCACCGCCAAAGACATCCGCCGTCCCGACGGTTCGGTGATCCGCTTCGATTCCAACGCGGCTGTGCTGGTCAACAAGAACGAGGAGCCGATCGGCACCCGTATCTTCGGCCCCGTGGTCCGCGAGCTTCGTGCGCGCAAGCATATGAAGATCATCAGCCTCGCGCCGGAGGTGCTGTAATGGCTGGGCAGAAGATCAAGAAGGGCGACAAGGTCGTGGTGCTATCCGGGAAGGATAAGGGCCGCACCGGCGAGGTCGCCAAGGTGATGCCGAAGGACGGCAAGGTGATCGTGTCGGGCGTCAACGTCCACGCGCGTCACCGCAAGCCGTCGCAGGTCAACCCGCAGGGCGGGATCGAGCGCAAGGAAGCGCCGCTGCACATGTCGAAGGTCGCGATCGCGGATCCGAAAACCGGTGCGCCGACGCGCGTCCGCTTCGAGGAGCGCGAGGGCAAGAAGGTCCGCATTGCGGTCAAGTCTGGAGAATTGATCCATGGCTGACGAGAAAAACGAAGAGCAGGTCGAGAACGCCGAGGTGGAGAAGACCGAGGTGCAGGCGGAAGCCGTGGAGACGGCTCCCAAGCCCGAGAAGACCGATGCTGCGCCAAAGGCGGAGAAGTCGGAGAAGGCCGGGAAGTCCGAGGCTGCGGCGAAGGGCGAAAAGCCTGAGAAGGCCGAGAAGGTCGCGAAGAAGCCGGCCGATTACACTCCGCGGCTGAAGACCGACTTTGACGATCGTATCGTCAAGGCGATGACCGAGCGGTTCGGGTACAAGAACCGCCTGGAAGTTCCGCGCCTCGAGAAGATCGTCATCAACATGGGCGTTGGCGAGGCGACGCAGGACAAGAAGCGCGTCGAGACGGCCGCCGCGGAGATGCAGCAGATCGCGGGCCAGAAGCCGGTGATCACCAAGGCGAAAAAGTCGATCGCCCAGTTCAAGCTGCGCGAAGGCATGCCGATCGGCTGCAAGGTCACCCTGCGCCGCGACCGCATGTACGAGTTCCTCGATCGTCTCGTGACGATCGCGCTCCCGCGCGTCCGCGACTTCCGCGGCCTCAACCCGCGCTCGTTCGACGGCCGCGGCAATTATGCGCTTGGCCTGAAGGAACAGATCATCTTCCCCGAGATCAATTACGATCAGATCGACAAGGTCCGGGGAATGGACGTCATCATCACCACGACCGCGAAGACGGATGAAGAGGCGCGCGAGCTGCTGCGCTTGTTCAACTTCCCCTTCCCGGCTGAGGAGCAGCGGGAGGCCGCGTAAGCGGCCCCCGGATAGGAGAAGAACTTAAGTCATGGCGAAACTGAGTTCGATCAACAAGAACGAGCGGCGCAAGAAGCTCGTTCAAAAGAATGCGGCGAAATACGCGAAGCTCAAAGAGATCGCGAACGATGAGTCGCGGGATGAAACCGAGCGGCTGATCGCGCGCCTGAAGATGGCCGAGCTGCCGCGCAACGGGAACCCGACGCGCGTTCGCAACCGCTGCGAGCTGACGGGCCGGAGCCGCGCTTATTATCGCAAGTTCCGTTTGTCGCGGATCATGCTCCGGGAGCTGGCCAACAAGGGCCTGATCCCCGGCGTCATCAAGTCGAGCTGGTAAGGTAGTCACGAATGGCGATGACCGATCCCCTGGGTGATATGCTCACCCGCATCCGCAACGGACAGCAGGCGCGCAAGGATTCGATCCTGACGCCGGCGTCGAACTCTGCGCGTGCGCGTGCTCGATGTGCTCCAGCGCGAGGGCTACATCCGTGGTTACGCGGAAGAAGTGCTCGCCGGCCAAAAGGGCCTGCGCATCGAGCTTAAATATTTCGAGGGCCAGCCCGCGATCCAGCATTTGGCGCGCGTGTCGAAGCCCGGTCGCCGCGTCTATTCGGCCGCGCGCGAGCTTCCGCGAATCCGCAACGGACTTGGCACGATCATCGTGTCGACCCCGCGCGGAGTTCTGTCGGACGCCGAGGCGCGTGAGCAGAATGTCGGCGGTGAAGTGCTGGCGGAGGTGTTCTAATGTCCCGTATCGGCAAGAAACCGATTGCCCTTCCGACCGGAGTCACCGCCGCGATGGAGAGCGGCACGCTGACCGTGAAGGGGCCCAAGGGTACGCTCGCGATGCAGTTGCTCGACGATCTCGTGAAATATGAGGTTGCCGAAGGCGAGATCCTCGTGACTCCGGTAGTCGACGCGCAGCGCAACCGTGCCGCCTGGGGAATGCAGCGCACCCTCGTGCAAAACCTCGTCACCGGAGTGACCGAGGGCTTCACCAAGGTGCTCGAGATCAGTGGCGTCGGTTATCGCGCCCAGGCCCAGGGCAAAAACCTGCGCCTTCAGCTCGGCTATAGCCACGACGTGAATTTTCCCGTGCCGGAGGGCATCGAAGTCAAGACTCCCGACCAGAACACGGTCGAGATCAGCGGCATCGATCGCCAAAAGGTAGGCCAGGTCGCGGCCGAGATCCGCCGCTGGCGCAAGCCCGAGCCGTACAAAGGCAAGGGCATCAAGTATCGCGGGGAGTACATCTTCCGCAAAGAAGGCAAGAAGAAGTAAGCCATGGCGAAACTCTCTCTCTTCGAACGCCGCCGCCGCCGGGTACGCAGCACGCTTCGCGCCCGTACCGCCGGCAAGCCGCGGCTATCGGTCCATCGCTCGGGCCGGCACATCTATGCGCAGGTCATTGACGACGCCGCCGGAGTGACGGTCGCGTCGGCCTCGACGCTCGACAAGGACCTCAAGAGCAAGACCGGCGCGACCAGGGACAGCGCCGCGGCTGTCGGTAAGACGATCGCCGAGCGCGCCAAAAAGGCCGGCGTGTCGAGCGTCGTTTTCGATCGCGGTGGGTTCCTCTTCCATGGCCGGGTGAAAGCCCTCGCCGACGCTGCCCGCGAAGGCGGACTGGAGTTCTAAGAATGCAAGACGAGAACCAGCAGACCAACGAAGCCGAAAACCCGGCGCCTGAGGCTGCAGCCGGAGAAGCTGCACCGGTCGAAGCTGTTCCGGCACAGGCCGAAGCTGCGGCGGTTGAAGCTGTTCCGGCACAGGCCGAAGCTGCGGCGGTTGAAGCTGTTCCGGCGCAGGTCGAAGAGCGGCCGGCTGAGCAGCCGCAGGGTCGTGGCCCCCGTGGTCCGCGCGGCGGCCGCGGCCGTGACGGCGGCGGACGCGGACGCGGCCGGCGTGACGATCGTCGCGGACGCCGCGACGACGACGACGGCGGCGAGGAGCTGATCGAGAAGCTCGTCCACATCAACCGTGTCTCCAAGACGGTGAAGGGCGGTAAGCGCTTCGGCTTCGCGGCGCTCGTGGTGGTCGGCGACGGCAAGGGCCGCGCGGGTTTCGGCCACGGCAAGGCGCGCGAGGTTCCGGAAGCGATCAGCAAGGCGACCGCCGCGGCGAAGAAGGCGATGATCCGCGTTCCGCTGCGCGACGGCCGGACGCTGCACCATGATGGCCTCGGCCATTTCGGTGCAGGCCGAGTTGCGATCCGATCGGCGCCCGCCGGTACCGGAATCATCGCTGGCGGCCCGATGCGCGCCATCTTCGAAAGCCTCGGCGTTGCCGACGTCGTGACAAAGTCGGTCGGCACGTCGAATCCGTACAACATGATCCGCGCGACCTTTGAGGCGCTGAAGGACCAGACCAGCCCGCGCTCGGTCGCCCAGCGCCGCGGTAAGAAGGTCTCCGACCTGCTCGGACGCGGCGGCGCAAGCGCTGCCGAAGCCGAGGCGCAGGCCGAAGCGGTGGTGGAGTAATTCCAATGGCGAAGATCAAGATTACGCAGACCGGATCGCCGATCCGCCGGGACAAGGGGCAGCGGGCCACGCTCGTCGGCCTCGGACTGAACAAGCTGCATCGGACGGTGGAGATTGACGCGACTCCCGAGGTGATGGGTCAGGTCAAGAAGGTTCAGCACCTTTTGACTGTCGAGGAAGCGGCGTAGCAATTCTCCCTCTCCCGCTTGCGGGAGAGGGTCGGGGTGAGGGTCTGTGCAATTTCGCACGACACACCCTCACCCTCGACCGCCTGACGGCGGTCTTTCCCTCTCCCGCGATGCGGTAGAGGGTTTGGCGCGACAGAAGCGAAAGCGAGTGCAAGTGATGAAACTGAATGAAATTCGTGACAACAAAGGCGCACGTCAGCAGCGCGTGCGCGTCGGCCGCGGCATCGGTTCGGGGCTCGGCAAGACCGCGGGCCGCGGCCAGAAGGGCGCCAAGGCGCGCTCGGGCGTGTCGATCAACGGCTTCGAAGGCGGCCAGATGCCGCTCCACATGCGGCTGCCGAAGCGCGGCTTCAACAACATCTTCGCGCGCGACTATGCCGAGGTGAACATCGGCGCGGTCCAGAAGGCGATCGACGCCGGCAAGCTCGACGTGAAGGGCACGCTCGATCACTCCGCGCTCAAGGCCGCCGGGCTTGCTCGCGGCGGCAAGGACGGCGTCCGCTTGCTTGGGAAGGGCGAACTCAAGGCCAAGCTGGCATTCCAGGTCGCCGGCGTGTCGAAGGGCGCGCGCGAGGCAGTGGAGAAGGCCGGCGGCTCGATCGAGCTGATCGAGCGCAAGAATCCGGCCGAGCTCGCCGCGGCGAAGAAGGGCTCGCGCAAGGCGGCTTCGGCTCGGGCCTGACAACGCGCAAAGGGCCACTATATAGCGTCTAATCCCGCTCATCCTGAGTAGGGATTGAGCCGTGCTTCGATACGGCATTTCGACTACGCTCAATGCCTACTCAGCATGAGCGGAACTGGGTAACGCCGCACCGCTCGTCCTGAGTAGCGGCTGAGCTTGTCGAAGCCGCGTATCGAAGGACAGCTCTAGGCTACTCAGGACGAGCGGTTTCGATTTTCCAAGGATTGAACCGTCAATGGCATCCGCAGCCGAATCACTCGCCTCCAGCATCACGTTCGCCAATTTTCAGAAGGCGACCGAGCTCAAGAAAAGGCTGTGGTTCACCCTCGGCGCGCTGATCCTGTTCCGCTTGCTGTCGTTCGTCCCCGTGCCGGGCATCGATCCGGTGGCGATGAACGCGCTCTACCAAACGCAGAGCGGCGGTATCCTCGACGTCTTCAACACCTTCTCCGGCGGTGCGCTCGAGCGCTTCAGCATCGTCGCGCTGGGTGTGATGCCGTACATCACGGCCTCGATCGTCGTGCAGCTTGGAGCGACTCTATACGGGCCGTGGCAGCAGCTGCGTAAGGAAGGCGAGACGGGGCGCAAAAAGCTCAACCAATATACGCGCTATCTGACCGTCGCGATTACCTTGGTGCAGGGCTATCTTGCGGTGCGCGGCCTCGAATCCCAGTCGGTCTCGCAGGGCATCCAGGCCGTGGTTCAGCCCGGCTTGCTGTTCGAAATTGCGGGCACGGTCAGCCTCGTCGGCGGAACATTGTTCCTGATGTGGATCGGCGAGCAGATCACCAGTCGCGGCATCGGCAACGGTGTATCGCTGATCATCATGGCCGGCATCGTCGCGCGCCTGCCGCAGGCGATTGCGCAGCTGCTCGAAGGCGGCCGCACCGGATCGATCAGCGCGATCGTGATCATTGGCATCGTCGCGCTGGCCGCGGTGCTCATCCTGTTCATCTGCTTCATGGAGCGCGCGCAGCGCCGGGTGCTGATCCAATATCCCAAGCGGCAAACCGCGCGCGGAATGCAGCAGGAGCGGTCGCACCTGCCAATCAAGCTCAACACCGCGGGCGTGATCCCGCCGATCTTCGCCTCGTCGCTGCTGCTGATGCCGCTGACGTTGATCCAGTGGGCCGGTAGCCGGGCCACTGCGGAAGGCGGCGCCAGCGACTGGCTGATCACCATCAGCACCTTCCTGCAGCATGGATCGCCAGCCTATATGGCCCTCTACGGCGTCGGCATCGCCTTCTTCTGCTTTTTCTACACAGCGGTGCAGTTCAACAGCGAAGAGACCGCCGACAATCTCAAACGTCACGGCGGTTTCATCCCTGGCATTCGCCCGGGCAAGGCGACCGAAGAATATTTCGACTATCTGTTGAACCGAATCACCGTGGTCGGGGCGGCGTATCTTGTGGTGATCTGCCTCATTCCGGAATTCCTGTCGGCTCAGGCCGGGCTCAACTTCCGCCTCGGCGGCACCAGCCTGCTGATTGTCGTCAACGTGACGATGGACACGGTGAGCCAAATCCAGAGCCACTTGATCGCCCACCAATATGGCGACCTCATCAAGAAAGCGAAGCTCAAGACGACACCGCGAAGGCGGTAGCGCTGCGGAACTAGGGGGAGAGCCCGCATGCTGAACATCATCCTTTTGGGGCCGCCCGGCGCGGGGAAGGGAACGCAGGCTGCGCGCCTCCAGGCGAACCGCGGCATGGTCCAGCTATCGACCGGGGACATGCTGCGCGAAGCGGTAGCTTCCGGCACGCCTATCGGGCTGCAAGCGAAGGCGATCATGGAAAGGGGCGAGCTCGTCAGCGATGCCATTGTGAGCGCGCTCATCGGCGAGCGGCTCGATTCGGCGGAGGGCAATGGCGCGATCTTCGACGGCTATCCACGCACTCGGCGGCAGGCAGAGGCGCTCGACCTGCTTCTCGACGAGCGCGGCCGTGGACTCGATTTTGTGATCGAACTCGCGGTCGATGAAGAGGCATTGGTGAAGCGCATCACTGGCCGTTTCAGCTGCGCCAAATGCGGCACCGGCTATCATGACGCGTTCCGCCCAACGAAAGCGCCGGGCGTGTGCGACGTGTGCGGCTCGACCGAATTCGTGCGCCGCAAGGACGACAATGAAGAAACCGTGCGCACGCGCATGGCGGAATATCGTGCGAAAACGGCGCCCGTCCTGCCTTATTACGAGCAGCGCGGGCTGGTGCGGCGCATCGACGGCATGTTGTCCGTCGACGAAGTCGCTGCGCGGGTCGACGCGATTCTGGACGGCGCAGCCTAAGCGGGGCATTCTCTCGATACGGGAGGGCCTGATGAAATATCTCGCTGCGATTGCCTTGCTGGCCGCTTCGCCCGCTGCTGCCGAGATCGTGAGCGCATCACCGAACGGTTTCGAAGTTCGCGAGACTGTGAACCTGGTGGTGCCGCCCCAGATGGCCTGGTCGTCCTTCGGCGATATCGCCGCCTGGTGGGACCCGGAGCACACCTACAGCGGCAAGTCCCAGAATCTCAGCCTCAGCCTTTCCCCGGGCGGGTGCTTTTGCGAGCGTTTCCCCAAAGGCGGCGGAATCGAGCATCTGCGGGTCACATATGTCGATCCGGGCAAGCGCGTCATTTTGACCGGCGCGCTCGGCCCGTTGCTCTACGAAGCGACGAGCGGAGTGATGGACGTGCAGATCAAATCGACGGCTGCAGGGTCACAGCTGACACTCGACTACCGCGCTTCTGGTTTCGCCAATGGCGGAGCGGAAAAGCTCGCTCCTGCTGTCGATCAGGTCCTTGCTGCGCAGATGAAGCGGCTTCGCGCCTTCGCGACGGCGCGCCCGCGAACCTAGACTCGATCCAGGGTCACGAAGCGGAAGGGCGGACGATCGTCTTCCGCCGAATGATCTTCGCGAAACGTCTCGCGCCAGTGGGCTCCGTCGCGCGGATCGGCCAGCAACGTGTCACCCGCGATGTCGGCGAGGACTTCCGTCAATTCGATCCGATCGGCCAGCGGCAGGAACATCTCAAATATCTGCGCGCCGCCGATCACCGAGACTTGCTGGCCTCCGGCAAGCCGCAGTGCTTCTTGAAGGTCATGCGCGATCTCGGCCCCTTCTGGGCGCCACTCGCGGTCCCGGGTTAGAACGATGTGCCGGCGCCCGGGCAGGAGACCGGGCAAGCTCTCGAACGTCCTGCGGCCCATGACCATCACGCTGCCCATCGTCAGCGCCTTGAAGCGCTTGAGGTCGGCAGGGATGTGCCAGGGGAGTTTGCCGCCGCGCCCAATCACTCCGTTTTGGGCGCGGGCGACGACGATGGTGATGCGAGGCTTGGCCATGCCCTCGCTTTGACGCGCGGCGTCGCTCATGCCAAGCGCCCGGGTGAAATGGGCGCGCAACAGCAGCTGATCGCCGCGGTCGGGAACAGCCTCGGCCCCAAAGCAGTGATCAGCGATCCTGCTGAGATCGAGCCGTGGCTAACCGATTGGCGCGGGCGGGTGCACGGTGCGGCGTGCGCCATTTTAGCTCCAGCCACGACCGGCGAAGTCGCTGCGATCGTCCGTCTGGCTGCCGAGCATCGAGTTCCGCTTGTGCCGCAAGGCGGGAATACCGGAATGGTCGCGGGGGCGACCCCGCCTGCGGATGGCTCGGCGCTGCTCTTGTCGATGCGGCGCATGAACCGAATTCGCTCGATCAGTGCGGAGAACCGGCTGGCGATTGCCGAAGCGGGGGTGGTCCTGGCCGAACTGCACAGCCAAGCGCAGGAAGTCGGCATGCGCTTTCCGCTGACGCTGGGTTCGCGAGGAAGCTGCACGATCGGCGGACTTGCGGCCACCAATGCGGGTGGAACGCAGGTGCTGAAGTTTGGAACGATGCGATCTTTGGTGGCGGGGCTCGAAGCGGTGCTTCCCGACGGATCGATCCATAACGGCCTGTCCGACCTCAAGAAGGATAATCGCGGTTACAGCCTCGACCAATTGCTGATCGGCAGCGAAGGAACGCTGGGCGTGATCACCGCGGTCGCGCTTCGCCTGGTTCCGGCGGTCGCGACGCGAATCGTCGCCTGGGCGGGTGTCGAGAGCCCGGCGCGCGCGCTCGATCTGTTGCGCTTCCTCGAAGAACGGACGGATAAGGTCGAAGGGTTCGAATTGGTCTCCGCGGACTCGCTCGCGTTGGTCCTCAAGCACGTTCCCGGGACCCGGCCGCCGCTCGAAAGCGCCCACCGCTGGAATGTCCTTGTCGAAGCCACGACTTCCGACCCGCGAGCCGCGCTCGGCACAGACGTCGAGCGGATGCTCGCTGACGCGCTTCAGCAAGGCATGATCGGCGATGCGGTCATCGCTGCCAACGAAGCTCAGTCGGAGGCCTTCTGGCGAATCCGCGACTCCATCTCCGAGGCCGAGCGCGTCGAAGGGCAAACCTTGGCGCACGACATATCCGTCGCGGTCGGCGACATGCCAGGGTTCATCGACGAAGCCGCTCGACAGGTCGAAAGCGCATTCCCCGGCGTCATCGCCAGCGCCTTCGGTCACTTGGGCGACGGCAATATCCATTTCCACGTGCGCGCCGGCGGCCATTCGGCGCCCGATTGGTACGAACGCGAAGGCGCTGAGATCACGCGTTTTGTCGACGATCTCGTGACTGCCGCGGGGGGTTCGATCTCCGCCGAGCATGGCATCGGCCAACTGAAGCTAGGTGAGTTCGAGCGCCTCGCCCCGCCGGGCCGAACGCATGCGCTGCGCGCGATCAAGCAAGCGCTCGATCCGCTTGGAATCATGAATCCGGGGAAGCTGGTGCCCTGACGGGCGCGCTAACGCACTTCCATGAGGTCGCGAAGTCGTTGGGCGAGCGGTTCCGGCGGCAGGCCCGTGCGCACCGCAATGAACAAGGCGTCGTCGCCGGCGATCGTCCCCACGACTTCCGGAAATTTCGCCTGGTCGACAGCGAGGCCGACGAGATGCGCGGAGCCGGGCGGTGTGCGAACGACGATGAGATTTCCCGACGTCTCCACCGCCTGGACCCATTCGGCGAAAATCCGCTGGAGCCGTTCGGCCGGGCGATTGCGTTCGCCGAGTTTTTCGGGAAGCGAATAAGCCATCTTCCCTTCGCGCTGGATCTTGATCGCACCGATCTGGTCGAGGTCGCGAGCGACCGTCGCCTGGTTCACATCGAACCCGGATTCCGAAAGGCGCGCCGCAAGGTCTTCAGCGCTGTGTGGGCCGTCATGACGAAGCAAGTCGGCAATGTTGCGTTGGCGTTCGGCGCGATTCTGAATCATCGATGCGAGCGATAAACCCCTAGGTTGGGGTCTGTCATCCAACCTGCGATGAAAAACTGGCGCGTGGGCCAGCGGCGATTAGTGACTGCCGCCACAAAGGTGAACGGGACGGTTTCGCTTGTGGCTGATATAAGAAGGCCGGCCCGAGTTGAACAATTGCGCGGGTGAGACGGAACGTCCGCTTTCCACCCATTGCGGACATTGGTTGAATTCTGCTCTGGATCAGCATGCACCCTAACATTTCACACCCGAGTGCCTATATTGGAATTGCTACAGTCGCATATTGACGGTCTTCGGCGCTTTGCGGCTCCTTTTTCCTTCTCTCGCTTCTCCTAGCATCAGTGAGATCGATCTCGATCTCCATCGAAAGAAGGAATTAGATATGCCAATCGGCACAGTAAAATTTTTCGACAATTCCAAGGGTTATGGCTTCATCACGAATGAAGCGGGCGGCAACGATGCCTTTGTCCACATCACCGCCGTCGAAGCCGCCGGGATGAGCACGCTCGAAAAGGATCAGCGCCTGTCCTACGAGCTCGAGAACGACAAGCGCGGCAAGTCCAGTGCAGTAAACCTGCAGACCGCCTAAAGCCGTGGCCTCGCTTTTGCGAGGAGAAACAAGGGGCGGATGCCTGGCATCCGCCCCTTTTCCTGCGGTGGAGATCGCATCATGTTGGCCCAATACGAATTCTACCTCGAACGCGCCGCAGAGGCTCGCGCCGTCGCCGCCGCGGCAACGCTCGACAATGTTCGTGATCGCTGGCTTCAATCGGAAGCGAGCTGGACGGCGATGGCCGCTCGCAGCAAGCGCAGCGAGGAAATGCGCGCGAAGTCTGATCGCTGAGAAAGCGGCGGAGCGCGCCGCCCTGAAAACCGCAAGCGGGATCTAGCCCGCCAATATTGTGGCGGCGGTTTCCTCGATGCTTCCAGCGACGAGGATTGCGTCGCTCCCGATAATCCCGACCTTGGTCTGGTCATTCTCATGGGAACGCAGCCAGGCGACGTTTTGCGCGATGACCATATAATCGCCACCGCGCGACTTGAGCAAAACGAATTTCATGAATGTGCCTCCTGACGTTCCCGTCTAGGCGGACGAACTCTCCGCCGGGTTAACGTGGGGGAATGTCCGCTTTCCACCCAAAGCAGACACATGCCGAATGTCCGCGCTAGCCGGGAAGCAACTCCCGGGTGTGAGGTTACAGCGCCGCGCCGCTCCAAGGTGAGGCAGACCGAGTCCGCGACGTCTTCCAAATGGGCGCTGTCAACAAAAATGGACTTATCGGTACGGTTATGATTTTTCGAGAAATGGGACGGGTCGCAAATTGGGCCGTCTAATGCTCGCAATCGGTAAATCTGGCGCGCCCGGCAGGACTCGAACCTGCGACCCCAAGCTTAGAAGGCTCGTGCTCTGTCCAGCTGAGCTACGGGCGCGTGCGCACGAGAAGTAACCGCAATTGACGCGAAGCGGAACCGCGCTAGGCGTGCAGCCATGAGCGGGGAGCGGCCGAGGCACGTCGAGGCGCGCGCGATGCACGGTGCGCGCTTTCGCTATTTCGACTTCGTCATGGTCGCGTTCGTCGTCGTGCTGCTGCTGTCGAACGTTGTCGGCGCCGAAAAGCGCTCGTTCCTCGACTTGCCGGGCATCGGTCCGTGGCCATTCGGCGCGGGCATCCTTTTCTTCCCGATCTCCTACGTGATCGATGACGTGCTGACCGAAGTCTACGGCTTCGCGCGAGCGAGACGCGCGATCTGGGCGGGCTTTGCGGCATTGCTGTTCATGGCGCTGATGGAATGGACTGTCGTGCATCTTCCGGTGGCGGAAGGCTGGACCGGACAGCCCGCTTACGAGCGCGTGTTCGGTTCGGGCTGGCGGATCATTCTCGCATCGATGACCGCCTTCTTCGTGGGCGATTTCCTCAACTCCGTCGTCCTCGCCAAGATGAAGATCTGGACCGATGGCAAATATCTTTGGACCCGGACCATCGGAAGCACGGTCGTCGGCGAGGGCGCGGACAGTCTGATCTTCTATCCGCTCGCTTTCTACGGGATGCCCGATTGGCCGATCGAGGCGCTTGGCGCCGTGATGCTCAGCCAGTTCGTCCTGAAGGTCAGCTGGGAGGCGATCCTGACGCCGGTCACCTACGCCGTCGTGGGGTGGCTGAAGCGGCGCGAGGGCGTCGATGTCTATGACATCGGCACGGATTTCACGCCATTTTCAGCGGACGTCTGAACGGCCGTTCACTCCGCGTTCAATCGACCGGACAAACCGTGCGGGCAAAGGGGATGAGTTTATGCGGTTTGTGCGACTGGGTTTCGCCGGCCTGCTGCTCACCTGTGCGGCCGCGGCCCAGGCGATGACCGTCATTATCTACATCGAACCCATGACCCTCGAGCGCCACACCCTCGTGATCGACACGCCTGGACGTGACCGGCTGTTGATGTGCATGGCGCCTCCGGCCGTCGGCGGCTGCACGGAAGTGCCGATCAAAATGGCGCAGCGCCGTTAGGCGACGGTCTCGAACAGCCCTTCGAACAGGCGGCCGCCGCCGGTGCGGCCTCGATTTCCCGTCCGCGGCAGCAGCTAAGCTGCGCCACCGGCGCTAAAGCCCTTACAAGACTCGGCGGGCTCCTTGCTCGGTGATTTCACGGTCGAAGCGAAGCAACTCGTGAAGGATGTCGCCATTCTCAAATAACGCCCGCCACTGCCAGTGAGGTACTTCTTCGCATCCTGATAAAAGTCGAACGTCTCCATTCCGTAGAAGACCCAAGACGCCACGAGTAAAACTTTCGTCATCAGGGAATATTCGGTGAACGATCTGCAACGACAGGTTGCTGCCCGCTAGCTGGTCCAGCGTGTCCATTTCCGGAGACAGGTTCAGACGACGGTCTCCAACAACCCTTCGAACAGTCGGCGGCCATCGGTGCCGCCGTGGGCAGGCTCGATCACGCGCTCCGGATGCGGCATGAGCCCGAGCACATTGCCAGCATCGTTGAGGATCCCGGCGATACACCGGGCGGACCCGTTGACCTCATCGAGATAACGGAAAGCCACGCGACCCTCCCCCTCCAATCTGTCCAGCGTCACGTCGTCGGCCTGGTAGTTGCCGTCGTGGTGCGCGACCGGAAAGGTGATCGTCTCGCCCGCATCATATTGCGCGGTGAACAGGCTCTGGCTGTTCTCGACCCGTAGCGGGACCGGCCGGCAGACGAAGCTCAGCCGCGCGTTCCGCATCAGCGCCCCCGGCAACAGCCCGGTTTCGGTGAGCACCTGGAAACCGTTGCAGATGCCGATGACCGGTACGCCGCGGTCGGCGCCTTCTTTCACCGCCCGCATGATCGGCGAGCGCGCCGCCATCGCTCCGGAACGCAGATAATCGCCGTAGGAAAAACCGCCGGGGATGCCGATGAAGTCGGTGCCCTCGGGAAGCTCGCTTTCCCTGTGCCACACCATCGCCGGCTTGCGGCCCGTCGCCTGCTCCAGCGCGACAGCGAGATCGCGGTCGCAGTTGGAACCGGGAAAGACGATGACCGCGCTTCTCATGCGTTCTCCAGTCGCTCAATCCGGAAATTCTCGATGACCGTATTGGCCAGCAGTTTGCGGCACATGTCCTCGATGTCGGAGTTGCTGGTCTCTTCCGTCAGATCGAGTTCGATCAGCTTGCCGGCACGGACGTCGTTGATGCCCGAAAAGCCCAGACCCTTCGAGGGCGTGGTGGATGGCTTTGCCCTGGGGGTCGAGGACTCCGGGCTTCAAGGTTACGAAGACGCGCGCTTTCATGATTTCGCCTGTCGCATGTCAGTGTGGCGTTCCTATGGCGGCCCTTCGCTGGAGGGACAAGTTTTACGATCTGTTTACCTTGTCGGCGCATTTTCCGCCCGGACCCGCAGACGGAAGTCCGTTGGGAGAGGAGTCTTAATGGTCGCCGGCATTGCAATCGCCATGTTCGTCGCGCTCTTTGGTTGGGGCGCGAGATATTTCGGCTGGGACGACCCGCACGGGAAGATCCAGCTGGCCCTGGCGACCAGCTTCATTCTCGGGATCATCGGCGGCTACAAGGCCAAGAACTGATCGATTCCGGCTGCTAGTCGTAGCGGCCGCGCATCAAGCGAACGCCAAACCACATTGCCGTTACGCCGGCGCCAAGCACGGCGAGTGAAATCAGGATGAGCGGAATGGCGTCCGTCGTGGTCGCGCCCATTGCGAACAAAGCAATCGTGCAGCCGCCGCCCGCCAGGATCAGAAGGATCGCAAATAAGATCAGGAACAGGCCCGCGATACGGTTGCCGGTCCTGCCGCTCGGCTGCAGCGGCCTGTTTTCGTCGGTCATGCGCCGATGCCTCCTTTCTCGCGCAGGCGCTCCGCGCCCGGGGCGCCCTGACGATAGAAGCTGTTATATGTGTCGAAGGGGATCATGCGCCCGTCCGGCGTCGCGAAGTGGATGCAGCTGCGCTTCACCGTCCCAAGGTCGAAATTGAAGCGGTCCAGAAACTGGAGGATCACGACCTTGAACGTGTCCTTATAGGCAAGGCTCGCAGGCGTCTCGACCTCGGGCAGGCAGCAGAACAGGCTTGCAAGCCGGCCCTCGCCGTTCTCCTCGACCGTCGATAGCGAGAGCAGGTCGAACACTCGCGCCTTTATGTCCGGATGCTTTTCGAAGCTGATCGTATTGGGCGCGGCCGAGACAATGTCCTCGCGGCTCATCAGCCGTGTCACGGGAAGAACGGTCGGCCCGGAGCGTATCCCATAACCGATGCAGATCTGATCGGGGTTGCACGGCAGGGGAACGAGATCGGCTTCGTCGAACACGCCGCCGCCGGCGATCTTGCGCCGCAGCCCGCTCAACGTGCTTCGGTGGAGCGCCGGGTCGAACCCGAGGTTGCGACCGGCGTCCTGCACCGGTTGGAAGACCACGCCCCGGACGCAGGCCCATTGGAGCGCGTGGTCGACAATGGCGGCGCATTCTTCGTCGTTGACGCCGGCGCGAACAGCGCAGACCAGGGTCGTCGAAACGCCCGCCGCTTCGAGCCGTTCGAGCGCTTCGCGACGAATGCGCGCAAGCTTCGCTCCGCGCAGCTCGACCAGCGCATCATCGCTGAGGGAATCGAATTGCAGATAGACCTCGAAGCCTGGCCCAATATCTCTCAGGCGATCGACGAAATCCTGCTCCTTGGCGATGCGTATGCCGTTGGTGTTGACCATGATGTGGCGGATCGGCCGCTCGCGGGCCGCCTCGACGATTTCCCAGAACTGCGGATGGATCGTCGGTTCGCCTCCTGACAGCTGCACGAGGTCGGGTTCGCCTTCAGCACCGAACGACCGCGTCGAGCATCGCTTCGACCTCGGCGAGCGGGCGGTGACCGCCACGGCCGACCGCGCTGTCGGCGAAGCATACGGGACAGGTGAGATTGCAGGCATCGTTGATCTCGACGATGGCGAGGCAGCTGTGCTGCTCGTGGTCGGGACAGAGCCCGCAATCCCAGGGGCAACCGCGCTCCGTTCGGGTGGCTCGAGAAAGCGGCCGGTCGCCAGGCTTCAGCCAGAGGCGCGTGCTCAGCCAATAGCCGGCGTCCTCCTCGATCAGCGTTTTCGTGATGCCGTGATCGGGGCAGCGCTTCTGGTAATAGACCTTATTGTCCTCGCCGATGATCTTCGCCGGCACCAGCTCGAAGCAGGTTTCGCACAGGCTCGTCGTCTGGCCGTAGAAGATCCACGGCTGGCTCTTGCGACTCAGCGCGGGATTGTCGGCGAGCGCGTGCATCGAACAGCAATGCGTATCCGATCATCGCCAATGCGAGAAGCTGGAAGACGTCAAGCGGCCCGAGAATCCGCGGATAGGGTTTCAGAAACTCCCAGACGAAACGCTGCGCCGCGTAAAAGAGGACGAAGAGGTAGAAGGCCCGAGTGCGCGTCCAGGCCGCGCGACGAGCCAGGGCGGCAAGATAGACGCCGAGAAATGCGAGCATCGCGGCGCTTTCGTAGAGCTGGACGGGATGACGGCGCATGCCGTCGCCGAGGTCGACTCCCCACGGCAAGGTCGTCGCCACGCCGTAAGTTTGGTCCGGCAGCCCGGCGAAAAAGCATCCGAGGCGGCCAACGGCGATGCCGAGCGCCAGAGGCCCGACCCAGAAGGCGCCCGTCGACTGTCGAACGCCGTGCGCGGCCTTCCACAACTCCACGGCGACAATCCCACCGGCCAAACCGCCCGCGATACTGTGGGATGGATGCAGCACCCCGGTGTTGAGCGTTCCCGCGATCCAGGCTCCCGCGGCGGCTCCCGCGGCGAGGGACAAGGCATAGCCGACACCAATTGCCTTGAACGGCGAAGCGAGCGTCTTGAGGCGCCATTCGTAAAGCAAGCGCGCGAGCAGGCCGGCACTCGCCCAGGCGATCACGTCGAACGCCAGATGCACATGCGGGAAGAGTGGAAAGTGCAGTCCTAGCCTCCCACGGTTTCCATGCCCGAAGGGGTGGCGCTCCGGGGCCGCACTTGCAAGCGTGTAAGCCGCGGCCTAGCGGACCGTTCCGGAGGCCCGCATGACCGACGTTCTGGAAAAGCCCGCGACCAGCCCGATTTCGACGCACAAACATGGCGACGTGCTGATCGTCCTTTCGAACAACCCGCCGGTCAACGCGCTGTCGACGGCGGTTCGCCAGGGTCTCGTCGATGCGATTGCCGAGGCCGAAGCCGACGACGGCGTCAAGGCGGTCGTGATCGCCTGCGAAGGACAGACCTTCTTCGCCGGTGCCGACATCACCGAGTTCGGCAAACCGCCGCAGCAGCCGTGGCTTCCGATGGTCGTCGACACTATCGAAAATTGCTCGAAGCCGGTGATTGCGGCGATTCACGGAACTGCGCTTGGTGGCGGGCTCGAGGTCGCGCTCGGCTGCCATTATCGCGTGGCCGATCGTGGTGCGAAGCTTGGCACTCCTGAAGTGAAGCTGGGTTTGCTTCCCGGGGCCGGCGGGACGCAACGCCTGCCGCGCATCGCGGGTGTCAGGAAGGCGCTCGAAATGTGCGCGACCGGCAACCCGGTTGGAGCGAAGGAGGCATTCGACTGCGGGCTCGTCGACCGCCTGATCGAAGGCGATCTGATCCCCCACGCCGTCGGCTATGCGGAGGAAGTTCGCGATGTGCGGCCGCTGCCGAAAAGCTCGGAGCGACAGGACAAAGTCGCGAGCGCCGATCCCGCCGTGTTCGACCAATTCCGCCAAGAGAATGGCAAACGCTTCCGTGGCTTTGTCGCGCCAGAGGCGACCATTCGCGCCGTGAAGTTCGCGACCGAGAAGCCCTATTCCGAAGGCGTCATCGAAGAGCGCAAACTGTTCATGGAGCTGATGGGCAGCGAGCAATCGGCAGCGCAGCGCTATTTCTTTTTTGCCGAGCGCAAGGCGGCGAAGATCGAAGGATTGCCTGAAAACACCGAGCCTCGGCCGATCCGCAAGGTCGGAGTGATCGGCGCCGGCACGATGGGCGGCGGGATTTCGATGAACTTCCTGTCTTCGGGCATTCCGGTGACGATCATCGAGATGAGTCAGGACGCGCTCGACCGAGGCGCTGGCATCCTGCGCAAGAATTACGAAGCGAGCGCGGCCAAAGGGAAGTTGACCGAAGAACAGGTATCGAAGGCGATCGGTCTGTTGACTCCGACCCTCGATTTCTCGGCTCTCGCCGATTGCGACCTCATCATCGAAGCGGTCTACGAGAATATGGACGTCAAGAAGGACGTCTTCACGCGTCTCGACCGGATCGCGAAGCCGGGGGCGATTCTCGCGTCGAACACATCGTATCTCGACATCAACGAGATTGCGGCGGTGACGTCTCGGCCGGGCGACGTCGTTGGAATGCACTTCTTTTCGCCGGCCAACATCATGAAGCTGCTCGAGGTCGTGCGGGGCGATAAGACCGCGCCGGACGTGTTGCTGACGGCGATGAGTGTCGGCAAGCGCATCAAGAAAGTGCCCGTGGTCGCGGGCGTATGCCACGGCTTCATCGGCAATCGCATGCTGATGCCGCGGCAAATCGAAGCCACGAAATTGCTGCTCGAAGGCGCGACGCCCGAACAAGTCGATCGAGTCCATGTCGAGTTCGGAATGCCGATGGGGCCGTTTCAAATGGCCGACCTCGCCGGAGTTGACATCGGCTGGCACCGCGACCCCGCCCGCATCGAAAGCCTCCGCGACGCGCTATGCGCGATCGATCGTTGGGGACAGAAGAAGGGAGCCGGCTTCTACGATTACGACGAGAAGCGGCGTCCGACGCCCTCCCCGGTGGTGCAGAAGATCATCGAGGATTTTGCCCGCGAGAAAGGCGTGCAGCGGCGCGAGATCAGCGACCAGGAGATCGTAGAGCGCACGCTCTACACGATGGTCAACGAGGGCGCGAAGATCCTCGAGGAAGGCATCGCTCAGCGGGCGTCCGACATCGACGTCGTCTGGGTCTACGGTTACGGCTGGCCGGTCTATCGCGGCGGCCCGATGTATTGGGCCGATAGCGAAGGCCTAGCGAACATCGTCGAGGGGCTGAAACGGCAGGAAGAACGGATGAAGCCGGATTTCAGCTTCTCCAAGCTGCTTCTGGAAAAGGCGGAAAAAGGGGAGAAATTCACGTAACTGGGCGTTGCTCTCCCGGATGGGAGAGAGAAGATGGCTACGGTCCCCGAAGCTGCCCCGCAAGATGCGGTTCTGCGCTATTCGAATGTCGCGGTCACATTTCATTGGGTCATTGTCGTACTGGTCCTGACCCAGGCCACTCTGGGCTTCACTTTCGCTTTCTCGGACGATGGACCGGCCCGCGACGCCGTCTTTGTCTGGCATAAGACCGTGGGCGTCCTGATCTTCCTTTTGGTCCTGGCGAGGCTTGGTTATCGGCTCAAGAATCCCCCGCCGCCATTCCCGCCCGAGCTGCCCGTGTGGGAGCGCTTCGCGGCCGTGTGGAATCATCGCTTGTTCTATTTGCTGCTGCTCGCAATGCCGATCGTCGGCTTCGTCGCCGTCTCCGGACACGCGAGTGGCCCAACGACCCCGCTTGTCGGTGGCATCGCCATTCCCGTTCTTCCGGGAATCAGCAGAGATACGGGCGAACTGGCGGAAGACGTGCACAAGTTCGCGGCATATCTTCTGATCGTCCTGATCCTGCTCCACGTCTCGGCGGCGCTGAAGCACCAGTTCATCGACCACTGGCGCGGGTCCGCCCGGATGCCTCCGTTCACAGCTCCTGACGGCGAGCGGGTGGTTGTCGGTCAGGGTCTTCAAGAAGGCTGAGCATCGCTAGCGCGACGGCGGCCACGCCAGCGCTGGTGATGAACGTCGCCGCGCTGCCTTCGCGATCCCACAGCAGCCCCGCGCCAAGGCTGGCGAGCAGCGCTCCGATGCCAGTCACGAACCAGAAGGCGCCGAAGCTCGTCGCGCGCAAATGCTCCGGGGCGCTGTCGGCAATCATTCGGGAGAATATGCCTTGCGTGAGTGCCATATGGGCTCCCCACAGCATCACGCCCAGTACCAAACCGGCGAAGTGGTCACTTTTCGCCAGGACCAGATTCCCGGCGATGAGCGCCGCTATTCCGACCATCAGGATCGTGCGCGGGCTCATCCGGTCGCTGAGTGAGCCGGCGGGATAGGCGAGGGCGACATAGGCAAGGTTGAACAATGCCAGCGGGAGCGGCGACATCGCTTCGGTGAGTCCGATCTCCATGCCCTTGAGGATCAGGAAAGCCTCCGAGAAGCGCGCTAGCGTTAGCAGGAAGCCGACGGCGAGCAGTCGTTTGGTCCCCCTGTCCAGCTCGCGAAAGCCGGCGAAGAAAGGCGAGCGCGGGATCGGCCCTAGATGCTGTTCGGGCTCGCGCAGCACCAGCCAGGCGAGCAGGAAAGAGCAAGCGGCGGGAATAACGGCAATCCAGAACACCGCCCGGATATTGCTCGCGAACCAGGCCATGAGCCCGATGGCGACGAGCGGAGCCAGCAGCGCTCCGGCAGTGTCGAGCGCCTGTCTTAAGCCATAGGCTCGGCCGCGGATTTCGGGCGGAGTTTCATCGGCGATCATCGCATCGCGCGGCGACCCTCGCACGCCCTTACCGACCCGGTCCGCGAAACGGGCGACCAGAAGAGTCGGAACGTTCGTCGCGAGCGCGAACAGTGGCTTTGACAAAGCGGCGAGGCCGTAACCGCCCATCACCCAGGGCTTGCGCTTCAAACTTCGGTCCGAGAGACGGCCGGAAAAGAGCTTGGCGAAATTGGCCGTCCCTTCAGCCACTCCGTCGATCGCGCCGACCGCCGTTGCGGGAAGTCCCAGTACGAGCGTGATGAACGCCGGCAGGAGCGAGTGATAAATCTCGCTCGACAGGTCCATCAGCAGGCTGATGAATCCCAATGTCCACACGTTGCGGGGGAGGGGAGGCCGAGTGCCCATTCGTCATCGGAAGCGTAGCGAAGCAATCCCATGACCGCCAAGGGGATTGCGAAGCTTCGTCAAAATTGGCTGACAGCGTCGGCTGTTCCGCCAAACAATATTGCGCATCGCCGAATATTTGCTAGGCTGCAACCATGTTTGGGGGAGGGTCACCCGTTGCACTCGCGGCGCGCTTTGCGCGGCTCGTCGAGCAATTGGGCGGCGATATGGCAGCGGCGAAAGCGCAGGGGCAGCAACGCGCTCTGCTTGCCGCGGTCGCCGGGGCCGAACCGGCCACGCTCAATCAAGTTGCCGTTAAGGTGCGACGCGGGGCTCCCGCGGTCAGCCGCGGTGTCGATGCTTTGGTCCGTGCCGGACTCGTCGATCGTCAGGCCGATCCGGACAATCGACGCCGGCTGGCGCTCAAGCTGACCGAGACAGGGCGGGAGCAATTGAACGCTCCACCCGCGGCCGATGCGTCGCTACAGGGCCGTATCGCCAAGCTGGCGCACAGTGAGATGCGCGCGCTGGAACGCGGCCTCGAAATTTTGGAGCGCTTGCCGAGATAGCGCGACGTTTCCCCTCATGCTGCATTGCAACATGAACGACTTTTCACTACATCGCAGCGAACACTTTTTCCGGAAAAATCCCATGAACCTTCGCAACGTGGCGATCATCGCCCACGTCGACCACGGCAAGACCACGCTCGTCGACCAGCTCTTCCGCCAGTCCGGAACCTTCCGCGACAACCAGCGCGTCGAGGAGCGGGCGATGGATTCGAGCGACCTCGAAAAGGAGCGGGGAATCACGATCCTCGCCAAGTGCACATCGGTCGAGTGGGCCCCCGCGGGAGCGCAATCCGCCACCCACATCAACATCGTCGACACGCCCGGCCACGCCGATTTCGGCGCCGAGGTTGAGCGTATCCTGTCGATGGTCGATGGGGTCATCCTGCTGGTCGACGCCGCCGAGGGCCCCATGCCGCAGACGAAGTTCGTCACCGGTAAGGCGCTCGCGCTCGGTCTGCGGCCGATCGTCGTGGTCAACAAGATCGACCGTCCCGACGCCCGCCCGGCCGAGGTCCTCGACGAGGTGTTCGAATTGTTCCTGAACCTCGACGCCGATGACGAGCAGCTCGACTTTCCGACGCTCTACGCTTCGGGCCGCGCCGGCTATGCCGGCCTTACCGACGACATCCGTGACGGCGACCTCACGCCGCTGTTCGAAACCATCGTCAGCCACGTCCCGCGGCCGCGGGTCGACGCCGGCCCGTTCCGAATGCTCGCCACTTTGCTTGACCGCGACCCGTTCCTCGGGCGCATCCTCACCGGCCGGATCGACAGCGGCAAGCTGACCATGAACATGCCGATCAAGGCGATCGACGTCGCCGGCAACGCCGTCGAGGAAGGCCGTGCAACCAAGATCTTCGCCTTCCGCGGGCTCGAGCGCGTGCCGGTCGAAGAGGCCGAGGCGGGCGAGATCGTCGCCATCGCCGGCCTCATGAACGCGACCGTCTCCAACACGCTGGCCGACCCGGCGGTGACCGCGCCGCTGCACGCGCGCGAGATCGACCCGCCGACCCTGGCGATGAGCTTCTCGGTCAACGACAGCCCCTATGCCGGACGCGACGGCGACAAGGTGCAGAGCCGAGTGATCCGCGACCGGCTCGAGCGTGAGGCGGAAGGCAATGTCGCCATCCGGGTCACGACTGCCGCCGACAATGACAGCTTCGAGGTCGCTGGCAGGGGCGAGCTCCAGCTCGGAGTGCTGATCGAGACCATGCGCCGGGAGGGCTTCGAGCTGTCGATCAGCCGCCCGCGCGTTCTGTTCCGCGACGGTCCTAATGGCCGCGAGGAGCCGTACGAGACGGTCGTCGTCGACGTCGACGACGAATTCTCCGGCACCGTCATCGACAAGATGGCGCTGAGGAAGGCGGAGATGACCGACATGCGTCCATCGGGCGGCGGCAAGACTCGCCTGACCTTCTCCGCGCCCAGCCGCGGCCTCATCGGCTATCACGGCGAGTTCCTGTCGGACACGCGCGGCACCGGCATCATGAATCGGCTGTTCGAGCGGTACGGGCCGTACAAGGGGCCGATCCAAGGCCGCCAGAACGGTGTCCTTATCTCGATGGAACAGGGCAAAGCCGTGCCCTATGCGCTGAACGCGCTGGAAGAGCGCGGAGTGCTGTTCATCTCCCCCGGCGACGACCTGTACGAGGGGATGGTGATCGGTGAGAATGCCAAGCCGCAGGACCTCGAGGTCAATCCTCTAAAGTCGAAACAGCTCACCAACTTCCGTGCGAGCGGCAAGGACGAAGGCATTCGCCTGACGCCGCCGCGGCGCCTGACTCTGGAGCAGGCGATCGCCTACATCCAGGACGACGAGCTGGTCGAGGTGACGCCGAAGGTCATTCGCCTCCGCAAGCGGTTTCTCGATCCGCATGAGCGGAAGAGGGCGGCGCGAAAGCTGGAGGCGGCTTAGGCCAAAGGCGGATCACTTCCCCCGAACTTGATCCGGGGCGCACGCTCCCGGTCACTCACGCACACCCCTCGACATATTCGATGGCGCTGGTGCCGGCGTGGATCGTCTGGACTCGGCGTTTGGCGTCGGTCTCGAAGCGCACGCCGCGTTTGCCTGGCACCGTCCAGTATGTGAGATATTCCGACGGAAGGCCCTCATAATGATGCGGCTCGGCCTTGAGCCCTCTTCCGTAGGCGCGGCGCACGTTGGCGGCGCTCGCACCGATGCCGATGCCGCGCGGCGTCTTCACCTTGCTCGGCTGGCCGATCGATATCCGGCTCAGTTTGTAATCCTCGAACATGAACCACAGGCCCTGTTCGGCGCCCGCGGGCACCATCTCGATGCACGCCTTTTCGTCCTCGATCGCCTCGCCCTCCAGTCGGACGTGCAGCACTCGCTCGACCTGCGCCCGCGACATGCCGATCTTCGCCGGTCCCCAGCCGTCCGGAGTCAGCGGCCAGCTGGGCGGCGCTGCCGCGGGCGCCGAAGCCGCCAGGATGGTCGACAAGGCCGCGAGCCGGATCATTTCTTTTTCTCGAGTTCGCGATTGGATTGCTCGAGCCCGGCGAGCAGGCTCTTCTCGGCGGCCGAGGAGACGTCGGCGATGCGCCAGCCGGCCTTGGTTCGGATAAGGCTGAACTCGGCCAGGCGAGGCTTATAACTTTGAAGGCCGATCGACACGCTGACCGTCGCCTTGCCCGCTCCCTGCAATCTCACTCGGGTGACGGCGGCTTTGAGACCCGCGGCGTCCTGGCATTGGCACACCGGGTCGCCGTCGAGATAGCCGACCTCGCCTCGCGCCAGCCGCGAATCCTCGTTGATCGCGGCCAGGAGCTGCGGCGCGAACACCCGCTCGGGATGCTTGAACGGGCTGTAGTCGGAATGGCGATATTGGGCGTAGAGCCGCTCCATGAAACCGCGCGGCGTCTCCGACGGCTGGGCGGCAGCGGCGACAGCGGCGATCAGGATCCAAGTCATGCGGAGCCTGCCATTTTGAGGATTTCCTTCCACTCGTCGTCGCGCACCGGCGAGACCGAGAGGCGCGAGAGGCGGATCAGCTCCATCTTGGCGAGCTTGGGCTCGGCCTTGATCGCCTTCAGAGTGACCGGGCCGAGCGGTCGGACCGGCTCGACCGCGACCGAGACCCAATTGGCGTCCTTGGGGTCGGGTTGAGCTTCCCGCATGATCCGCATGATTCCGACCACCTGCCGCTCATCGCCGCTATGATAGAAGAAGGCTTCATCGCCCTTCTTCATCGCTTTGAGGTGAATCCGCGCGGTGGGATTGCGGACGCCGTCCCATTCGGTCGCTCCATCCTTCTGCAGCTGCTCCCAGCTGTAGCTTTCCGGTTCGGACTTCATCAGCCAATAAGCCATCGCCTGCCTCCTCGCCGCAGTTGTTACCCGCTCGGCGAACCGACGCAATCCAAGCGCTGAATCGATCAAAAACCGCGGGAATCTGAACATTTTGAAAGGGTTCCGGGATTCCATCGTGGTGGGGCAACGGTTCGCCGCTGATCGGTTGGACTCGCGGATGGGGCCATCTATCTGACCTTTAACGATTTGAAAGCGAGCGAACCGAGGCGGTGACGCCGGGTTCCAGGGCAAGACGGACGACATCCCCGCAGGGCTGAAGAAAAGCGCTTCTCGAGCGCTCCCAGCGATATTGTCCGCCAACGAAGGTTTTACAAAGAGTGGTGAAGTTATTGGGCGGGCGCCTTGCGTCCGCGGCCATGGGCGCATTCATGCTGGCCTTGGGCTCGAGCGGAGTGGCCAGCGCACAGAATCTCTCTTATTCGACCGGTTCGGCGACCGCGATCGCGCAGCCAGCGGTGGCGTCGACGACGGCGCTGGCGACGACAGGCGGCGCTGTGATCCAGGCCCAGCCTGCAGCATCGGTCACCCTCAAGATCGCGACGTCGGTCGCGACGGAGGCCGCGTGGCTCTACCGCGCGGGCTGGCCGATCTATGCCCTCGCGGACCGCTACGGTGTTGGGGATCCGCTGGGCGAGGAGGCCAATTGTCTGGCCACCGCAGTCTATTTCGAGGCTCGCGGAGAGTCGGCCGATGGACAGCTGGCGGTGGCGCGCGTGGTCATGAACCGTGCGGCGTCGGGCCAGTATCCGGCGACCTGGTGCGGAGTCGTGAAACAGCCGTCGCAATTCTCGTTCGTCCGGCACGGGCACTTCCCGCGGATCGATACAAGTTCGGCCGCTTGGGCGCGGGCGCAGGGAGTTGCGCGTCTGGCAATGTCGAATGTCGTGCCCAGCGTCGGCACCGACGTCCTCTGGTACCACGCGAATTATGTCTCGCCATCTTGGGGCCGCCGGCTCAATATGGCCCAGAGGATCGGTTCGCACATCTTCTACCGCGCTTAACCCCAATCGGTGAAAAGCATCGCTCGAGCTCCGCTCTGGGGGTGTTTTTCTTCGCCAGGGATTCGTTTCGGCGCGGGTCGGACTCGGCTCGCCGTTAACTGCGTTCACGGGGGATTCGCACGCAACTCATTGAAGCGCAGCATCCAAGTCGCGGATTTTCAGGCAAGAAATTCCGTGGGGCGGTCGGGGAGGCTCGCGGAGTGCTTAGGATTCTGGTGGTCGAAGACAACTCACAACTAGCGGCAACACTCAAATATCTGGTGGAGGACAACCCGCGCTATCGCGTGATCGCGATAGCGGAGGATGCCGACGGGGCGATCGCCGCCGCCGAGGAACACGATCCCGATCTCGTCCTGCTCGATCTGCATCTGGCGCACGGCACCACCGGCTTTTCGGTGGCCGCACGCCTCACGGACCAGGGCACGCCCTGCCTTTTCGTGAGCGGCAAGGCGCCGCGGTTCCCGATGCCCGACCTAGCCTTAGGCTGTTTGATGAAGCCGTTCACGGCTGAGGATGTGCATCGTTCCCTGTCCATGGCCGAGGATCTGCTGCGCGGCCGCGAGACGCTTCGGCCGAAGCTGCCGGAAAACCTGACGCTGTATCAGTCGGAAGAGCCGCGGGTGCCGGAAACGAACTACATTCCGGTAGCGGAGCCGGGCTATATCCCCTCGAAGCCTTCGCTCCGGACTCGCCTCGAACATTGGATTTCAGGCCACCCGCGGCTCGCGAGCTGACTGCAAGAACGACTAAAGCGGCATCATACCCTTGCGGGGCTCGCGCAGACCCAGCGTTTCATCGGTTAGCGGCGCTCCCGCATCCAGCAATGCCTGGCGCCTGCGCTTGATCTCCACGCTGCGCTGAACGTCCTCGAACGGCAATAATGACGCGATGGCGGTATGGTCGAGCGTGCGCTGCACCAGGGCGGCCGTCCGCGGCCAGTACCGCGAGTCCGTTTCGAAGCCCGCATAACTGCCGTTACGGAAGAAGCTGGCGATCGCGATGTCGGCAACCCCGATCTCGCCGAAGAGGAAGCCGGACTGGGGAAGCTCGCCCTCCAGATAATCCAGCGCCCGCGGAATGCCCTCATTGAGCGCATGCTCGACCCGGGCCTCGTCGGCCGGCTCGCCCCAGACCATCGGCCGGACGACCTTCTGGTAAAAGAAGCTCCAGATGAACAGGTCGCCGAGGCGGGTATCGGCAAACTCTTCGAACCACCGCGCCCGTGCGCGATCCTTCGGGTCGGTCGGGAACAGCGGATGCCCGCCATGGGCTTCGTCCAGAAAGGCGCAGATCACCGATAAATCGCTGATGGTGAAATCACCGTCGACCAGCACCGGGATTCGGCGCAGGGGGCTCAAGCGTTCGAACTCATCATTGCCGAAGAAGGGCGTGATCGGGTCGACCTCGTAGGCGAGCCCCTTGAGATTCATGCAGGCCAGTACCTTGCGGACGTAGGGGCTGACGAAGCTGCCGATGATTTTCATGGCCGTCATTCTAGGCTGCTGGGGGCAATTCGACCACTTCGACGCGGTCGCGATTGAATTTCAGTCCCACGGTGAGCAGGGCGCGAAACGCATTGTAGCCGCCAGTGCCGGGATGAAAGGCGTGAAAGAAAAGCTGCGGCTTGCCGTCTAGCCCGGGCGCCACCGACGCATGGCCGGGCGCCGTCCATTCCCTCGTCGACTTGAGCAAAGGTTCGCCCTGCTTGGCGTAGGGACCCAAGGGGTGGTCGGCGACGGCGACACCGATGCCGTACGAAGGCGTGGAGAAGTCGTTCCCGGCATAGAAAAGCCAGTAACGGCCCTCTTGGCGAGTGACGAACGGGCCCTCGATCAAATGGCCTTCCCAGTCGAGATCGTTGCAAAGGACGATCTGGTCCTCTCCCATCAAGGAGCGCCCGTCATCGCCGAGGCGTTGGCCGCGGATCGGAGTCGTCATGGCCTCCAAAATTGCGTTGGCGAGGCCGAATTGGACGAGAGTCCGCCGCACCCGGTCCCAGTTGGCGAGCGCGGTTTCGATCAAAGGTTGCATCGCGAAGAAACGGATCATCGGCCGCTGCAAATTCGCCCATTGGACGATCGCTGCCGAGAATGCCGCAGTGCGCCGGTCTTCGTCGCGTTCAAATAGCTCCGCGATCAGGTTCGGGTGGGCGTGCAGCAGCATCGCCAACGGCCGCGGCCAGATGCTGTTCCGGTCGTCCTTCCAGAACAGATATTTGTCGCCGTTCGCATCGATCAGCATGTGCGAATCGATGACTCCGCCGCTCATCACCGGCATCGAGGTATCGTAACCAAGGCCGGTCGTGTTCACCGGCATGCCGGCGACAAGCGGTGCTCCATTGTCGATCCAGGGGCCGGTCGGACTAGCGCTCCGTGCCAAGCCGATGGCCAGCGCATTCGATCCTTGGCGCGCAGTGTAGCAGAGCCAATATTCCTCTCCCACTTGCGCCATTTCGGGCGCCCAGAAGTCGGCGACCTTGCGTCCCTTTGCGCACCAGCTGGGCTCATGTCCCTGGGGGAAGACGAAGCCTTTGTGTTCCCAATGCTCGAGGTCATTCGAGTGGAGGATCGGGAAGGCGTCCGGAGCGTCGTTCGAAGTCGCTACAAGCCAATAGCCTTGGGCGGTCTTGAGCACCGCTGGGTCGCCGTAGCCGACGAGGATCTGCGGATCGATATTCTCGGTGAGCAGGGGACGCCAGTGAATCGTCGGCGCGGGATATTCGACCGGGTCGGCGAAGAGGTGCGGCAGGCGCGTTCCGAAGTCTCGTGACAGCTCGCGGTAGAATTCGGCGAAGGCCTGCTGCCGGCCCGTCGGGATCGAGTATGTGCGCGACTTGCCGGCTGGGCCGCGGACTTCGATGCGGAACCCATCTCCGGCATCGGTTGCATTCGCGCTGAAATCGAGCGCCGCGGCCGTACTCATGTGCCGCGGATAAGGGCCCCGTCGACGCGTGAGAACCCCTTCCGGGGCGAAGCGGTCGACCCTATGGTTCATTCGTGGCGCGAGCGGATCACGTCTTGGCGATCGATCAGGGGACGACATCGACGCGCGCCATTCTCTTCGATTCCGAAGCTCGGGCAGTCGCCGTCGCCCAGCGCGAGCTCCAGCAGCATTATCCGGCACGCGGCTGGGTTGAGCACGATGCCGAATGCATCTGGAACGACACGCTTGAGGTAACCCGCGAAGCCCTCCGCTCGAGCGGCGTCGACCTCAGCCGTATCGCCGGCATCGGCATTACCAATCAGCGTGAGACGGTGGTCGTGTGGGATCGGACGACCGGTGAGCCGATATACCGCGCGATCGTCTGGCAGGACCGTCGAACCGCAGAGGAATGCTCGCGCCTCAAGAACGAGGGCGCTGAGCCATTGATCCAGGAGAGGACCGGCCTCCTTCTCGATCCTTATTTCTCGGCGACGAAAATTGCGTGGATCCTCGATCATGTTCAGGGCGCCAGGGTGCGTGCCGAACGCGGCGACCTGGCCTGTGGGACGATCGACAGCTTTCTCCTTTGGCGCCTCACCGGAGGCACCGTGCATGGGACTGACGTTACCAACGCTTCGCGCACGTCTCTGTTCGACATCCACGAACAGCGGTGGGATCCTGAGCTCTGCCGACTGTTCAGGGTTCCGGAAAACTTGCTTCCCGAGGTCCATGACAACAGCCGCATCTTCGGACTGACCGCTCCTCGCCTGTTCGACCGGCAGCTGCCCGTCGCGGGAATGGCCGGAGATCAGCAAGCTGCGCTCTTCGGCCAAGGCTGCTTCGCGCCCGGGATGGCGAAATCGACTTACGGCACCGGCTGCTTCATGCTGGTCAATACTGGAGCCGCGGCCGTAGCTTCACGGCATCGGCTGCTCACTACTCCGGCCTATCGCCTCGCCGGCGAGACTTGCTACGCGTTGGAAGGCTCCATCTTCGCCGCCGGGGCCGCGATCAAATGGCTGCGCGACGGACTCGGCGTTATCGCCGATGCCGCGGAGACCGACAGCCTGGCGACACGAGTGCCCGACAGCCATGGCGTTTACATGGTCCCAGCTTTCGTCGGTTTGGGCGCGCCGCATTGGGACCCGGAGGCGCGCGGCGCGATCTTTGGACTGACTTTCGATGCGACTGGAGCGCATCTCGCCCGCGCGGCGCTCGAGGCGGTGAGTTACCAGACGCGTGATCTCATCGAGGCTATGTCGAACGACTGCGGCACTCCCCTGAACAGCCTGCGCGTCGACGGCGGAATGGCCGCCAATGCGTGGCTCTGCCAGTTCCTCGCGGACATTCTCGATCTGCCAGTCGAACGCCCGCAGAATCTCGAAACGACGGCGCTAGGTGCAGCGTTTCTCGCCGGCTTGGCGACGGGAGTCTGGGAAAATCTCGCGGAGCTTTCCGGAATCTGGAAACGCCGGGATGGCTTCATGCCGCACATGGCGCCCGAGCGACGACAAGAGCTGATCGACGGCTGGCGCGCGGCGCTGGAAAAGACACTCAGCAGTGGACGGATACCCCGCGGGGATCGCAAGTGACGTCCGGTACGGTGCATTTGTCCGCGGACTTGCCGGCCGGCTGTCCCTAGACCAGACGACATCGATGAATCTCGATGATCAAATCCGCCGCTATTTTGGAACTTCAGACCTAGCATCAGTGCCACCGGCAGCTCTCAATGCCGGCATCGAGCACATGAAAGTCGACCTTGGCCTGACTAAAGATCGTGGTGAGCGATTTGCCCTTTGGGCACTGCTGCATACTCTGGGGTCGGCGCCTGATCTGGATATCGCATTTGAGAACGAGGCCGATCGTGAGGCAGCGCGGAACCTCATGGACCTACTTCAAGGAGGAAGCGGCGCGTAGCCTGGCACTGGCTCGCGAAGCACGGCGGACATTTAGCCGGCTAGCCGAGCCGCATGCATAAATGGGAGCGTATCGCTCACGGACGGACGCGGATGATCGTCTTCCCCGGGCGTCGCTCGGTCGTGTTGAAGGCGGCGACGGCATCGTCGAGGGTCGCGACGGTGCCGATGTTCGTCCGCAATCGTCCGTCTCGCACCCGCTGGACGATCTCACTCAGTTGGGCGCGATCGAACTCGACGACAAAGTCAACCGCCAGACCGTCGGCGGGCCGCGCCTCGGACGGCCCGACGATGGACACCAGCGTTCCTCCGGCTCGAACCAGGCGCGCAGATCGCTTCCCGATGTCGCCGCCGATGAGATCGAACACGAGATCGACTTCGCCGATGTCTTCCAGCGCTTCGTTGTCGAGATCGACGAATTCCTGCGCGCCGAAGTCGAGCGCCTTCTGCCGATCGGCGGCGCGTCCAGTGCCGATGACGTACGCGCCCGCCAGTCGTGCAAGTTGCGTCACCATCGACCCGACCGCGCCGGCCGCGCCGTGCGCAATGACGCTCTGCCCTGCCTGAAGACGGCCGTGCTCGAAGAGTCCCTGCCACGCGGTCAGGCCCGAGATCGGCAAGCTCGCGCCCACCGTGAAGTCTACATCGCCCGGCAGCGGCGCGAGATTGCGCGCCTCTACGGCCGCGTACTCGGCCAGGGTGCCGTCGCGAGACCAGTCCGTGAGACCGAACACCCGCTGTCCCACTGACAGCCCGGTCGTGCCATAGCCGAGGGCGGTAACCACTCCGGCCAGCTCGTGCCCGGGTATCGACGGTGTTCGGTCACGGTCGAGGCGATCGGTCCAAGTCGACGGCCACGCCAATTCAGTCACGACGAATCCCGACGCATGAACCTGAACGACGACGTCGTTTATGGCCGCCTGCGGCTCCGGGCGCTCCGCCAGCTTCATCCCGGCCGTTCCTGCAGCCTGGTCGGTCACAACGATTGCCTTCATGGTCCACCTCCTCGCGGGTAGCACGTCGTCACCTTCCGATGGGGCGGTTGCATGACTTAATCCAGGCCCAGCGAGTCTCTCTCGCCATCTGGCGCAACGAGCTAACGTCGGCTTTCCACCCAAGCGGATGTGGCCGTCAGACTGGTGCTGATATCCCGACGGCCGCCTCTATTGCCGCTGCCCCAGGGAAATTGGGTAAGCCGTGTTGCGCAGAGCTCGTGCCGTTAAGAACGTCGTTTCCAGCAGTCCCATTAATCGTCGCCATCTCTTCCCCCAGCGCAACGCAACAAAATCTGCCCGAGCAGATGAGGAACATCGATAGCCGGTGCCGAGCTTGGCATGCCCGTCAGAACCGGCCGTCAGGACCCCCCGAAGCCTCACAAGTGCACCGCAGAGCGGCGAAGCGGACAGACGTATCGGCACCGTTCCCCCTCCGCAACGGCTAATCGTGGTTATCGAACCATGCACGAATGACGCCTTCGAGGTGTGATCGTCGGGTCACGGCTCGGCGTCGCGCGACTTCTCGTTCCGGGGCTACATTGGAGCGGTTGCTCGCAAGTTGGGCTGAGGATATTTTCCGCCGAGCGTGCTGAAGCCACCACCGTAAGGCTCTTCTGATCGAAACTCACGATGGGTGAAAATGAATCAGCTACGAAGGTAACCGTCTGGTTTGATGGGGCATGTCCGCTCTGCTGTCGGGAAATGGAGCTAATGAGGCGCCTCGACCGACGGGGCGCGATCAATTTCGTCGACCTGGAATCCGAGAATGTCGATTGTCCCGTCGGAAAGCCCGAGATGATAGCCCGGCTTCACGCGCTCGAGAACGGGCGACTACTGACTGGCGCCAGTGCATTCGCCGCGGCATGGCGCGCCATTCCGCTCCTGCGCCCGCTCGGACAGCTCGCGCGCGTACCCCCAATGCTCGCGTTGCTAGAGCTCGGCTACGTTGCTTATTTACGACTTCGACCAGCGCTGCAGCGTCTCCTCGTGCGCACGCCAGAGCAGACATGAGGCACAAATTTCCGCTTTGTTATGTGGATGCCCCGCGTGGATTCGAACCACGATTGACGGAGTCAGAGTCCGTAGTCTTACCATTAGACGACGGGGCAGCACCGTGGCGGGCGAGATAGAAACCGGTCATTCTAGTGTCAACGCCGAGAGGCCGGCTTGCCCAAACCACCACATTTGTGATTAAAACCGGATCAAGTCAGCCGCGTATCCGCGCGGTGAAGGACAGAAACGGGCGTGTCAAATGGCGCAGCATGTCGCCAGTTCGCCGGCTCTGCAGCACGGTTATACCGAGCAGAGCAGGCCATCGGAACCAAGGCCGCCGGGGCGGCGGGACCATCATCGCCACACCTATGGAGCGATCGACCTCGGCACCAACAATTGCCGGCTTCTGGTCGCTCGGCCGCATGACTCCGGCTTCACGGTGATCGACGCCTTCTCGCGCATCGTGCGCCTTGGGGAGGGTTTGTCCCAAACGGGCGAGCTTTCGGACGCTGCGATGGACCGGGCGGTCGGGGCGCTGGCGATTTGTGCGGAGAAGCTGCGGCGCCGAAATGTCTCGCTGTCTCGTTCGGTCGCGACCGAAGCCTGCCGGAGGGCGGCGAACGGGCGCGAGTTCGTTGATCGCGTGCGCGGCGAAACCGGGCTCGTTCTCGACATCATCGAACCGCAGGAGGAGGCGCGGCTTGCGGTACTCGGCTGCCACAAGCTGCTCGAGCCCGGCGACGGACCGGCGCTGATTTTCGACATTGGCGGCGGCTCGACCGAACTTGTGCTTGTTGACCAAAGCGACAGCGGACCGAAGATCCACTGCTGGTGGAGCGCGCCTTGGGGGGTGGTTTCGCTTACCGAGAGCGAAGGTCGCGAGGCGCTCGAGGGCCCTGATCGGCTCGCGGCTTACAAGCGAATGCGGGAACGGGCGCGACGCTCTTTCGCGAATTTCGCCACAATGCTCCCGCAGGAAAAAGAAGGGATCCGCCTGCTCGGCACTAGCGGGACGGTGACGACGCTCGCGAGCGTCCACTTGGCGCTTCCCTCCTATGATCGCAGCGCCGTCGACGGCCTTCACGTGCCGATCGAAGCCATGCAGAAAATCAGCGGGATGATCGCGAGCATGGATTATGAAGAGCGCTCGAGCCTCCCCTGCATCGGCAGCGACCGCGCCGATCTCGTCGTGGCCGGCTGCGCGATCCTCGAAGCGATCATCGAGATTTGGCCGGCGAAGAACCTTGGGGTTGCCGACCGCGGCATTCGTGAAGGCATTTTGCGGTCGCTTATGGCGCGGGACGGCTGGCCGCTGTGAAGCGGCTGAAGACTGCCAAAGGCCGCAAAGTCTCGTCAACGCGCTGGCTAGAGCGGCAGCTCAATGATCCGTACGTCCGCCGTGCCAAGGCCGAAAACTACCGCAGCCGCGCCGCTTACAAGCTCATCGAACTCGACCAGCGCTTTCGCCTGCTCGACGGCGTGAAAGCCGTGGTCGACCTCGGTATCGCGCCGGGCGGCTGGAGCCAGGTCGTGCGCCGGCGCGCCTCGCAAGCCAAAATCGTCGGCATCGACCTCATTCCGACCGACCCGATGGAGGGCGTGACCATCCTCGAGATGGATTTCATGAACGATGAAGCTCCTGACCGGCTCAAGGAGGCGCTCGGCGGCCCGGCAGACCTCATTCTCTCAGACATGGCGGCAAACACCGTCGGTCATCAGCGAACGGACCACCTGCGCACCATGGTGCTGGTCGAGGCTGGCCTGGAGTTCGCCAAGGACGTGCTGCGTGAGGGAGGCGCCTATGTGGCCAAGGTGCTGGCCGGCGGCGCGGATGCTGCGCTCGTCGCGGAGATGAAGCGCCATTTCGTCAGCGTGAAGCACGCCAAACCTCCTGCCAGCCGGAAGGATTCGAGCGAATGGTATGTCGTCGCTCAAGGGTTCAAACGCTAGACGGTCAGCTCTTCTTGCGCGCGTCGGCGATCGCCTGCTTCAGCGTCTCGTAGCCGACCGCACCGTTCATCACCCGATCGCCGATGACGAACAAGGGCGTGCCGGTTGCGCCAAGTTGTCCCGCGAGCTGGAAGTTGCGCTTGAGCTCGGCTTCAACCACCGGATCCTGCTGCGGTTGCGGAGCAATTCCGGCCGTTTGCGATGCCGCGGCGATCGTCTCAGGCGCCGGACGGCCGACCTTCCAGAGAGTATCGTGGAACTGCGCGAACCGCCCCGCCTTGGACGCTTGGAGCGAGAGGCGCGCTGCGGTCACGCTTTCAGGTCCGAGAATCGGAAGCTCGCGATAGACGACGCGCAAGCCCTTATCCTCCTGCAGAAGCCGGTCGATGCTCGGATTGCTAGCTTTGCAGTACGGGCAGGCATAATCGAAGAATTCGACCAGGGTCACGTCGGGCTTAGCGGCGCCCTTCCAAGAGCTGGCGAACGGCTTTTCGATCGCCGCTCGATTGGCTGACAGAGCGGGCGCATATTGAGCGTCGCGCAACGCATCGGCGGCGTCGGCGAGAATCTGCGGGTCCGCCAGCATGCCCTGTCGGACGATGCGGCTGCTCAAGAATTGCGGCGCGGCGAACATGATCAGGGCCCCCGTCAGCAGTGACCCGATCACTCCCCCCGCGACCGCCGCCGCCCAGGGCGACGATCCTTTTGTTTCGCTCACTAGTCCGGTTTCTCTTCCCTGTAGCGCTTGTCTTTCTTGGCCAGCTCGGCCCGCGACACCATGGCGATATCCTGTGCGCGAAGGAAGTCCGGAGTTCCAGCAGGGATTCCGGCCATTGCCATTTTGGCACTGGCAAGGGCGAGCTTCGGGTTGGCCTCGAGATTGCTGCGCTCGGCGGTCGCCAGCGCCGCGCGCGCGTCATCGCCTTCCCGATCGTAGATGATCCCTAGCTGATACCAGGCGAACGGATTCTGATTGTCGCGGCCAACGGCCACCTTCAGGACGTCTTTGGCCTCGGCGAAATTCTTCGGATCCTCGGTTGCGACCAGCGCGTGACCGAGCATGGCTGCGATGAGCGGCATATTGCCCGAACGCTGAGTGGCTTCCCGGAGCGGCGCGATGGCCTCTTTCGGCTTCCCGCCCTCCAGCAGAATCTGCCCCTTGAGCTCAAGGAAGAATGGATCGTGAGGGTCGGCCGCGAGCAGCGCATCCGCCTCGGCTTCGGCCTTATCGGGGTAACCGCCCAGGTGATAGGCATAGGCTCGAGCATAGTGGCCCGGAATGCTTTGATCGCTTTCCGGGTATTTGATCACCGCCCGCCGCGGATCGATGTACCCGTTGAGCTTCGCCTTCACGCGCTCGAAGCGTGCCTCCAGGTCAGGATCGATCGGCTTGTTCCACGCCGGGTCCGACTTGAAGCTTTGCTCCAGCGCCTGGATGCGTTCGGAATCGAGCGGGTGGGTCCGATCGTAGCTATCCTTGGCGTAGATGGCGAGGCGATATTCCTGGTTCCGCAGCTTGGCGAAGAACTCGAGCATGCCCTTGCCGCTGACGCCGGCGGTGTGGAGATATTTGACCGCCGCCTGGTCCGCCGACGCTTCCTGCGTGCGAGTAAAGGCGAGGAACTTGCCCAGAGCAGCTTGCTGCCCCAACGCCATGATGCCCATGCCGGCATCGCCGGCGCCGGCTGCTACGGCGAGGGCGCCCAGCACCAGAGTCGCGATCGTGATACCGGTCGCTTCCTTCACCCCCTGCTGCAGGCGGATCGAATGCCCGCCGGCAACGTGGCCGAGCTCGTGCGCGATCACGCCTTGCAGCTGATTGACGTTGTCGACGGCCTGGATGAGGCCGGATTGAATGTAGACGACCTGGCCGCGATCGACGAAGGCGTTGATCTCGGAATCGTTGAGAAGGACGACATTGACGCTGTTCGGGTCAAGCTTCGCCGCTTGGATCAGCGGCCGGGAAATGTCCTTGAACAGAAGCTCCGTCTCGCTGTCCCGCAGGACTGACGCGTCCGCCTCCTGGGCAGCCGCGGGCCTCGCTACCGCAACGGTGAGCATGAGCGCGAGCATCAGCAGGCGCGCAAAGCGAGCAACCGGCGAGTTCATCGCCCGCCGCTTACCATCCTTGCGCCTGAACCCCGCATTAAATTGCTCCCCGGAGCAGGGAGAGATCCTACCCGAAGGTACGTTGCCACCAGCCGCGCCGCGGCTCGTCGGAGTCGGCGGCCGTGTCGTTGTTCGCCGGCGGCACCGGCATTGGCTCGGCGATAGCCGCGTCGGCTTCGGCTGCGGGCGTTTCCGCGGCCTTCGCCTTGCGTTTGCGGGCGGGCTTCTTGAGAGGCGTCGTCTCGTCGGGGCTCTCCGCCGGCGGAGCGTCGGCGGGAGACGGCTCGGCAACATCGGCATCCGCGGCAGCGCCCTTCTTCGACCGGCGCCGCTTGGGCTTGGCCTCCTCGAGCGGCTGGGTCTCGGCGATCGGCGGCTCCTCTTCGATCGGCCGTTCGACCATTGGCGAGCTGTCCGGCTCGACCGCTGTCGGCCCTTCAGCCTGGGTCGACTTGCGGCCGCGGCGGCGGCGGCGAGGCCGGATCTCCTCGGCAGGAGGCTGTTCAACTGGCGCTTCGCGTGCCGCGCTATGAACGTCCGCGTCGGACGAAGCGGCCACGTCGCCTACCGGCGCAGCGTCCGAAGACTCCCTGCTGCGGCCACGACCGCCGCGGCGGCGGCGGCGGCGACGGCGGCCCTGACGTTCGCCTTCAGGCGCTGGGGCACGTTCTTCGGATTCTTCCTCTTCTTCTTCTTCTTCTTCATCCTCGAGCGTGATTTCGATCTCATCGTCCTCTTCAACCTCCGGCGCCGGCGCCTCGACGCGGGGAAGCGCGGTCGGCCGCGGACCCGAGCTCTCCACAGTCATCCGGGCGCCTTCGAACGTCTCGTCGATCGCGATTTCGATCGACACGCCGTAACGATGCTCGATATCCGCCAGTTCGGCGCGTTTCTTGTTAAGCACGAAGACCGCGGCTTCGCGCCCCGCGCGCAGCACGATCTTGTCGCCGCGGCCTCGTGCCGCCTCATCCTCGATGATTCGCAGCGCCGATAGGCCGGCGGATGCCGCGGTCCGCATCAGCCCCGTGCCTTCGCAATGCGGGCAGGGCTTGGTCGAGGCCTCCAGCACCCCGGTGCGAAGCCGCTGGCGGCTCATTTCCATCAGGCCGAAGCTCGAGATCCGGCCGACCTGGATCCGCGCCCGGTCGTTCTTCAGTGCCTCCTTCATCGCTTTCTCGACCTTCCGCACATGGCTCGACTGCTCCATGTCGATGAAGTCGATCACGATGAGACCCGCCATGTCGCGCAGACGCAGCTGGCGCGCGATCTCCGCTGCTGCCTCGACGTTTGTGCTGAACGCGGTCTGTTCGATATTATGCTCACGCGTCGATCGGCCGGAATTGATGTCGATCGACACCAGGGCTTCGGTCGGATTGATCACGAGATACCCGCCAGACTTCAGCTGGACGATTGGCTGGTACATGGCGGAAAGCTGATCCTCGACCCCATAGCGCTGGAATAGAGGCGTGGTCTCGCTGTGCTGCTGCACCCGCCGTACGTGGCTCGGCATCAGCAGCTTCATGAAGCCTCGCGCTGCCTTAAAGCCCTCGTCGCCCTCGACGATCACCTCGTCGATCTCACGGTGATAAAGGTCGCGGATCGCCCGCTTGATGAGATCGCTGTCGCGATAGATCAGCGCCGGTGCGGTGCTGCCGAGGGTGCGCTCGCGGATCTCATCCCAAAGGCGAGCGAGATAGTCGAAGTCGCGCTTGATCTCAGTTTTCGTGCGCGACAGGCCAGCGGTGCGGACGATCAGGCCCATGGTCGAGGGCAGCTTTAGGTCCGCCATGATCGACTTTAGCCGCTTGCGGTCCGCACCGTTGGAGATCTTGCGCGAAATGCCGCCGCCGTGGCTGGTATTCGGCATCAGCACGCAATAGCGACCGGCAAGGCTCAAATAAGTCGTCAAGGCGGCGCCCTTATTGCCGCGTTCTTCCTTGACGACCTGGACGAGCAGCACCTGGCGGCGCTGGATCACATCCTGGATCTTGTAGCGGCGGCGCAGCGCTTGGCGCTTCTTGCGGAGCTCGTCCGCGGCCGACTCATCGACCGGCGAGCGATTTGAGCCCGTGCCCGCCTCCGTCATGGTCCCGGCCGCGTCGGCGATTTCGCTCGCCTCGGCGGCGTCTGCGTCCTCGGAATAGTCCTCTTCAGGTCCTTCGAACTCTGCCGAGCGCAGCCGCTCTTCCTCGGCGGCGTGCTCCGCTTCTTCGCGCAGCAGGGCTTCGCGATCCGCTTTGGGAATCTGGTAATAATCGGGATGGATTTCGCTGAAGGCGAGGAAGCCGTGGCGGTTTCCGCCATAGTCGACGAACGCCGCCTGCAGCGAGGGTTCTACCCTGGTGACCTTGGCGAGATAGATATTCCCTTTGAGCTGCTTGTGCTCGGCGGATTCGAAATCAAATTCCTCGATCCGATTTCCCTTGACGACCGCGACCCGGGTCTCCTCCGGGTGGCGCGCGTCGATCAGCATGCGCATGGACATTGAAATTTCTCCGGGCGCGCGAGGGCAGCAGTGAACAGCCGTCGCGCGCAATGATTAGGGCCACGCCGGGCGAAACCGTGCCGCTGGCGATGGCGAGATTCATGGAACGTGCCTCTGCTGCATGGGCCAAGCTGCGTCCTGGCGCAGGAACCACGCCCGCCGGCTCATGGTCGAGCGGACGAAGGGCGTTCTGTGGCATCATGCAAGCGTCAACCTCGTGAAGACCGCTTTTCGAGAAAGCGGCGCGTATTCTCTCCTCCATGCCGGATAGGCTGGGCGGCCGAGAACTAAAGCGGGTTAGCATCCGGCGTGCTGCATCGCAACTGCGGCTCGGCTCATCGATGCCTGCAACGGTGGATAATTTCCCCTTTACTATTTTCGCGTGATAAGCTGCTTCCGGATCAAGGGGTTGGGCTGAGCTTGCTGATAAACTGGCCGCCGAATTGGAGAGCGATCGCGGGAGCCGGACTTACCGTCGCCGCCGCGGGCGCCATGCTGTTCGCCATCGGCGCGAGCCGGAGCGGCGCAGCTGCCGCCAGCGAGGGAAGCGCCGGTCTCGGCGAGGCGCGGCAGGCGAGCCTCACGGTCGCCTTACCCTCGGCAGTCAATGATCGGATCTACGCTGCTCCAGCGGCTCGCGGGCGGGCGATCGTCGTGATCGACGCGGGTCATGGCGGCCGCGACCCGGGCGCTCGTGGCGTGTCGGGCGACCTTGTCGAAAAGCAGTTGACCCTCGCCTTCGCCGACGAGCTTCGCGATCAGCTCGTCCGCCGCGGGCGGGTGAGGGTGGCTATGACTAGAGAGGACGATCGCTATCTGACTCTGGAGGATCGCGCCGCCGTCGCGCGCCGCCTCAATGCGGGTCTGTTCGTGTCGCTGCACGTCGACAGCGCCCCGAATCCGCTGGCGCGCGGCGCCACCGTCTACTCGCTGTCCGATGTCGCTTCTGACTCCGAAGCAGCCCGCTTTGCCGCGGCCGAAAATGGCGACGCGGCTATGGGCAACGGGAACGGCTCGGTCGAGACGATGCTTTCCGACCTCTCCTTCCGTTCGCAAATGAGCGCGTCCGCCGACCTCGCGACGAGGCTCGTCCACAAATCGGCGGGCCGGTTCGAGCTGCGGCCAAATCCGCATCGCTTCGCCGCCTTCCACGTCCTGCGCCGCTCGGACGCGCCGGCCGTGCTGTTCGAGGCAGGCTATCTCAGCAATGTCGACGACGAAGCGCTCTTGCGTTCGCCGCAGCACCGATCGGCGATCGTGCTCGCCCTGGCTCAGGCGATCGAAACCGACGTCGCCTCCCGATCGCGGCATTAACCTCCTTTCCGCTTTTGTCCGAACAAGCTAGACGCGTGGCGAATGAAGTTTGAGCGTCTGAACGCCCCCGGCTGGGAACTCCCGGATCTCGTCGCCTTCAACAACAGGGTGCACGAATGGGTGGACCCATTTTTCGCGCGCCGCTGGGTGCGGGGACTGGCGTGGACGCTGTTCGCCGGATTCTTCTTTGTCGCCTGCGTCTGGGTGTACATCGCTTCGACCATTCCGTCGGCCCGGACTCTGCTCGCCTATCAGCCGCCCCTGCCGACCAACGTGCGGGGTTATGACGGAACGCTCGTCCAGACCTTCGCCCGCGAACGGCGCGTGGAGCTCGCCTACGACGAATATCCCCCACTCGTGGTCCACGCCTTCCTTTCGGCCGAGGATAAGGGCTTCTTCCAGCATCACGGCATCGACGTCACGGGGCTGCTGGGCGCCGTCGTCGATTTCACCACCAAGAGCGTCACCGGCGGCGGCCGCGCCAAGGGAGGGTCGACGATTACGCAGCAGGTGGCGAAATATCTGCTGAAGGACAGCAGCTACAATGTCGGCCGCAAGGTGCGCGAAGCGATTCTCGCCTTCCGTTTGGAATCGACGCTTTCGAAAGAGCAGATTCTCGAGCTTTATCTCAACTCGATCTTCCTCGGCCGGAACGCTTATGGCGTGCAGGCGGCGGCGCGCGCCTATTTCGACAAGGACGTCAACGAGCTGACGCTGTCCGAAGCGGCCTATCTCGCCGTGCTTCCCAAGGCGCCGGCCAATTATGATCCGACGCGCGCGACTCAGCGGGCGCTTGATCGCCGTAACTATGTGCTGGGGGAGATGTATCGCAACGGCTACATCACCGAGGCGCAGTGGAAGGCGGCGGCGGCGACGCCGCTGGGCACGATCCGCTATGGCAGCAACGAGAAGTTTCGCCAGCAGGGCGGCTATTTCATGGAGGAGGTTCGCCGCGAACTGAAGGACAAGTTCGGCGAAGATTCGAAGAACGGTCCGAACAGCCTCTACGCCGGCGGCCTGTGGGTCCGCAGCTCGATGAACACGGTCATGCAAGATGCCGCCGCGCAGGCGCTACGGGACGGGCTCGCCAAGTTCGACGGGGGCCGCGGGTGGACGGACTTGGGAATGAGCATCGACCTGTCGAAAGACTGGGCGGGCCAACTCGATCGCGCAGCCGTGGGCACCGGTTTTCCCGATTGGCGGAAGGCCGTGGTGCTGTCGAAGAGCGGCGGCCAAGCGACGATCGGCTTTTCCAACGGCTCGACCGGCACGCTGCCGGCATCCGCGGCTTCGATGCCGAAACGCGGAGTTGGCGGGGCGGCGTTCAACTTCCTGAACCCGGGCATGGTGATCATCGTCAAGCAGACTGGAGCTGGCACCTACGGCCTTCGCTCGGTTCCCGGAATCTCCGGCGGAATGGTTGCGGAGGAAGTGCAGACCGGCCGTGTCCTTGCCATGCAGGGCGGGTTCGACGTGATCGGATCGAGCTACAATCGCGCCACGCAGGCGCTTCGTCAGCCAGGGTCGGCGTTCAAGCCCATCGTCTACGTGACCGCGCTCGAGAACGGCTTCACTCCAGCGTCGATCGTCGTCGATGCGCCCTTCTGCGTTTGGCAGGGCGCGGGCCTGGGGAACAAATGCTTCGTCAACTTCGATCGCCGATACGCCGGCCCCAAAACGATGCGCTGGGGCGTCGAACAGTCGCGCAACCTGATGACGGTGCGCACGGCCGCGCAGACGGGCATGCCCAAAGTCATCGACACGGCAAAGAAGCTCGGCGTCGGCGATTACCCCAATTATCTGTCGATCGCGCTCGGCGCCGGCGAAACCACGGTCTCGCGGTTGGTCAATGCCTATGCCGTGTTGGCGAACCAGGGCCGATCGGTGAAGTCGACGACGATCGACTATGTCGAGGACCGCAATGGCAAGGTGATCTACCGTTCCGACAATCGCTGCGCACTCATGGAAGATTGCAACGCGGCCGAGTGGGATGGAAAGGGCATGCCGCGTCCACCGGGTCGTACGCGCCAGCTTCTCGAGCCGATGGCCGCATTCCAAATGGTGCACATCATGGAAGGGGTGGTCCAGCGCGGCACCGCCACCGTCCTGCGCGACCTCGACCGGCCGCTGTTCGGCAAGACGGGAACCACCTCGGGCCCGACCAATGTGTGGTTCGTCGGCGGCTCGCCGGACATCGTCGCCGGCGTGTACATGGGTTACGATCAGCCTCGATCCATGGGCGGATATGCCCAGGGCGGACGGATAGCCGCCCCGATCTTCAAGCAATGGGCCCAGACTGCACTCAAGGATCAGCCGAAGACGCCCTTCGTTGCGCCGGCAGGCATCCGCTGGGTGCGTGTCGACCGAGGGACAGGCAAGCGCGTCTACGGCATCTTTCCCGTCAGGGAGGACCCGAAATCGTCGGTGATCTGGGAGGCTTTCCAACCGCAGACGGAGCCGCGGCGCACCTATCGGAGCGCGCTCGGCGATCCGTACAACACACAGCAGCAGCAAGCCCAATGGCAGGCCATGCTGCGCCAACGCCAACAGGCCCTGCAGCAACGGGCGGCGGCGCAAGGCGCCAGACCGGCGCCTGCCCGAACGGCTCCGGCGAGCCAGCCGCCCTTGCCAACGCAGAACGCCCTCTAGTAGTCGGCGATCTTCGCCCTAGTGGAAAGCGGGGGTCCCGCTTTTCTAACGGCATTCCCATTTAAGGGCAGCGGGTCTCCCGCCTTCGCGGGAATGACGAACGAATGGAGTCAATGAACGATGCGCGCCGAAGCGCAGGGTCATATCGAGCAGATCAATGCCGCAACCGCGCTCTTGCGTCGGTTCCTCGATTGGGACCGCGCCAACAAGCGCTTGGCTGAGCTCAACAGCAAGGTCGAGGATTTCGGCACTTTGGGACGACCCGAAGGCGGCGCAGGAGGTGATGCGCGAACGGCAGCGGCTGGAGCAGGCAATCGGCGCGACCCGGGCGATCGAGCGTGAGCTGTCGGACACGGCGGAGCTGATCGAGCTCGCCGAGAGCGAAGGCGATCAGGCGCTCGTTGACGACGGCATCCGCAGCCTTGCCGAACTCGCCGAGCGCGCCGAGCGCGACAAGGTCGCCGCGCTGCTTGCCGGGGAGGCGGACGCCAACAACGCTTATGTGGAGATCAACGCGGGTGCCGGCGGGACGGAGAGCCAGGACTGGGCCGAGATGCTGCAGCGCATGTACACGCGCTGGGCCGAACGCCATGGCAAGAGGGTCGAATTGATCGACCATCATTCTGGCGAGCAGGCCGGCATCAAGTCCGCGACGCTGCTCATCAAGGGCGAGAACGCCTACGGCAATCTCAAGGTCGAAAGCGGGGTTCACCGCCTGGTACGCATCAGCCCCTATGATGCGAACGCACGCCGTCACACCAGCTTCTCGAGCGTCTGGGTCTATCCTGAGGTCGACGAGGACATCGATATACAGGTCGAGGATAAGGACCTCAGGATCGACACTTATCGTGCGTCGGGTGCCGGGGGACAGCACGTCAACACCACCGACAGCGCGGTGCGCATCACCCACATCTCCACCGGCATCGTCGTCGCCTGCCAGAACGAGCGGTCGCAGCACAAGAACCGCGCCTCCGCAATGAAGCAGCTGAAGGCGCGTCTCTACGAAGCCGAGCTGCAGAAACGGGAAGCGGAGACGGACGCGGCCAATGCCGCGAAGACGGACATCGGTTGGGGCCACCAGATCCGCTCCTATGTGCTGCAGCCCTACCAGCTGGTCAAAGACCTTCGCACGGGCGTGACGTCGACGTCCCCAAGCGATGTGCTCGACGGCGACCTCGACCGCTTCATGGCGGCCGCTTTGTCGCAACGCGTCACCGGCGAGACCGTCGAGGTCGAGGATGTGGAATAGTCTAAGGGCGCTCGACCTCGTTCGTCCTTCGCGCAGCGCGAAGCGCCCTTCAACTTCGCTCAGGGCGAACGGGATCCTGCTGTTCTGTTTCAGCCTCCTGCTCGTGGCGTGCCGTGCGCAGCCGAGCGAACCGCAGTTCCCGCAGGCGCATCGCGACGTCGCTCCGATCGTCGACGACGCTTTCTCGACCGAGGACGCGCGCGATCGGCTTGGTGAGGCGGAAGAGGTGATGGAGCTCGCCGGTACGAAAGAGGGCATGTCGGTGGCCGACGTTGGGGCGGGCGAGGGCTATTATACCATTCGCCTGGCGCGGGTGGTGGGCCCGAAAGGCCGCGTGCTGGCGGAGGACATCGTCCCTAATATCCGCGACGCGCTCAGCGACCGAGTCCAGCGCGAGCGGCTCGATAATGTCGCAGTGAAGCTCGGCACGCCCGACAATCCGATGCTTCCGGGGCGATCGTTCGACCGCGTGTTCCTTGTTCACATGTATCACGAAGTGCAATCGCCCTACGCTTTCCTCTGGCACCTGCGCGACAGTGTGAAGGCGGATGGACTGGTGGTGGTCGTCGACTCCAACCGGTCGATCAAGCGCCACGGAATCCCGCCCGCCCAGCTAAAGTGCGAGTTCGCCGCGCTCGGCATGAAGCCAGTGGAATTTCGGATGCTGACCGGCCGCGAAGCCTATTTCATGGCGTTCCGCTTGGAAGGTGCGAAGCCCGCGCCGGAGACGATTCAGGCCTGTGGGACGGCATCCTAAAGCCAACCGGTTCGCTTGAATCGGTCGTAGAGAAGAAGGCAGACCACGACGATTCCGGCCAGGACCACGAAATAGGCATATCGCATGTGGAGCTCGGGCATGTTTTCAAAGTTCATGCCGTAGATCCCGGCGATAGCCGTCGGGACGGCCAGGATCGCTGCCCACGCCGCCAGTTGCCGCGTAATCGTTCCCACTCTTTGCTGCTCGAGTAGAGTACTCAGCTGGAACACCGCCGATAGCGCCTCGCGAAGCGCGTCGACGCGCGATTGAACCCGCCGCGTGTGATCTTCAACATCGCCGAAATAGAGGCGGGTGTTCGCATCGATGCAGGGCAATTCCTGGCGGGCGAGCTTATGCGCGACCTCGCCCATTGGGCCGAGAATGCGTTGAAGGCGGCTGAGTTCGCGGCGGAGGGCAAAGATATGATTGACCTGCTTGCGGTCGAGAAATCCTTCCGCCGCTCGGGCTTCCATCTCCAGAACCTCCTCCTCAATGTCATCCACCAACGGACCATAGCCGTCGACGATGTAATCGAGCACGGCGTGGAGAAGATAATCGGTCCCGTGCATGAGCAGCTTCGGAGCCTTCTCCAGCTGCTCGCGCAAGGCGGTGTGGGCGCGCTCGGACCCGTGGCGGACGGTGATGATATGACTGTGCCCGACGAAGATTTCCGTCTCTCCATATTCGATCGTTTCGCCCTGCAGCCGGGCCGTCCGGGCGACGACGAATAGCTGATCGTCGTAGACGTCGATCTTGGGCAACTGATCGGCGGTGATGGCGTCCTCGAGCGCCAACGGGTGGAGATCATAGGAGTTGGCAAGCGACCGCATTTCCTCTTGCGACGGGTCGGTGATCCCGATCCAGACGAACTCGCTCTTGGCGTCCCTGCAGTTGATGGGCTCGTCGATCGGGATCGATCGCACCCGGTGACCGTCGCGGTACAGATATGATGCGACAACTGTCATCGCGGCCCCCGGAGCTTCTGCCGAGGGGGAGCTTGTATCAGCAGTTCGGTGGCAAGTCTGTAATGCCTAGAGCAGGCCGATTCGCCGGAAGCTGGTGCACTCGTCACCGGCAAAAATCAGATGGTCGACCACCGTGCAATCCAGCGCCTCCGCGGCGGACGCGAGCCGGCGGGTCGCTCGACAGTCGGAATCGCTAGGAGTGGTGTCGCCGCCAGGGTGATTGTGGGCGAGGACGATCCCGGCGCTGCCATGCATCGCGGCATCGCGAATGATCTCCTTCAGAGGAAAAGGCGCGCCCGTTTCGTCGCCCTCGTGGCGCGATACATGGAGGCAGCGCGCCTCATGATCGATATGCGCTACCCAGATGCTCTCACGACCAGGATCCGAATCCGCCATGCAGCCGGCGAAGAATTGCCTTGCCGCGGCAAGGCCGTCGAGCCGCAGGGGGAGCTCGGCACGCTGATATCGCATGAGCGCGAGGGTAAGTGAGTGTCTGGTCAGGTCCCACTTGAACCGCGTCCGAAACGGATATCCATTTTGGAGTGAACGAGCCCGCTTGGACGACGCCGAACCTGTGTTTAGGATGAGTTCCTCATGCGCCAATATCTCGAACTCATGCAGCGGATCCTCGACCACGGAGTCGCACAGGAGGACCGCACCGGCACCGGAACGCTCTCGTTATTCGGAGCGCAGATGCGCTTCGATCTTGGCGAAGGATTTCCGCTCCTGACGACGAAGAAGCTGCACCTAAGGTCCATCATCGTCGAGCTGCTGTGGTTTCTCCGCGGGGACACCAACATCGGCTGGCTCAAGGAGCGAAATGTGCGCATCTGGGATGAGTGGGCCGACGAAGACGGCGATCTCGGCCCTGTTTACGGCAAGCAATGGCGCGACTGGGAAACGGCGGATGGGCACCATATCGACCAGATCAGGAACCTCGTCGAGCTGATCAAAGGCGATCCCTATTCGCGGCGCCAGATCGTCACGGCTTGGAACCCTGGTGAGATTCAGCGAATGGCCCTTGCGCCCTGTCATTGCCTATTTCAGACGCAGGTCGCCGCCGGCCGCCTCAATCTTCAGCTTTATCAGCGTAGCGCCGACATATTTCTCGGCGTGCCCTTCAATATCGCGAGCTACTCCCTGTTGACGCACATGCTCGCACGCGAGTGCGGGCTGGAGCCTGGAGTGTTCGTTTGGACGGGCGGCGACTGCCATCTTTATTCGAACCATCTCGAGCAAGCGCGCCTCCAACTAACGCGCGAGCCGCGCGCGCTTCCTCAGCTCGTGATCAAGGACCGAGGGCAGGGCTTGTTTGGTTACGAGGCCGAGGATTTCATGTTCGAAAATTACGATCCTCACCCGCACATCGCGGCACCCGTCGCGGTCTGACGGCAGTTCACCGCTAAGGCAGAGAAGAAATCCGCGTCGGCGATGGAGCCGTTCGGAGACGACCGCGTTGGTTTCCTCCGTAAGAGAGGAGAAACAACATGCTTCGTAAGGTAATGACCGTCCTGTTGATCGGTGGAGCGCTTGCGGCTGCCGCCTGCAACACCGTCCGCGGCGCCGCTAAAGACGTAAACAGCGTCGCCAACACTGCCGATAATGCGATCTAATCGGATACGTTTCGCATCCGGAACGGAGTGAGGGACATGTTCCAGAAGATCATCATGATAACGCTGATCGGCGCGACGCTTGGACTTGCGGCGTGCAACACGGTTCGCGGTGCCGCCCGGGATGTCAATTCCGTGGCCAACTGCACCGAGGACCTCATGAAGCAAGGGAAGTGCTGACCCGTTCACGCTAGACAAAGGTCCGGTGGCGCAGCCATGATCATTCCAGACGCAAAACGAAAGGGGTGGTCATGGTTCAGAAGGTTCTGGCTCTAGTGTTGATCGGGTCCGCGCTTGTGCTTGCGGCGTGCAACACGGTTCGAGGCGCCGCGCGCGACGCCAACTCGGTCGCAAACTGCACCGAGAACGCGATGAATGGAGGCCGTTGTTAGGGCGTTCACTGGACAAACGGCTGTCGCCGCGGCCATGCTCGTTCCGCATCCAGAACGTAAGGAGCGGATATGGTTCAGAGGGTGATGGCATTCGTGCTGGTCAGCGCTTGCATTACGATTGCCGCGTGCAACACGGTGCGGGGCGCTGCAGGGGACGTGAGTTCGGTCGCGAACTGTACTGAAAACGCGATCAACACGGGCTACTGCAAGTAACAGTCCTAGCCGTTCGGAAAAAAGAACCCCGCCGGATTTCTCCGGCGGGGTTTTTGTTAGGCGATACGCAGACGATCAGTCTTGCAGATAGTCCCCGGCGTCGGCGTCGAGCCCATGCCCGCTCGGAACGACCTCGCCGAGCGGATCGTCGCCAGTCCCAGTGTTGTCTCGCGGTGTGCGAGCGCGCTCGGCGGCGCGCAATTCCTCAGCGGAATCGGGGGCGATCAGCGCCTCCTGCACTCGGCGATGCGCTGCGCGGAGCGCCGTGTCGCGAGACGAAGCGGCGACGCGCAGACGGTTCATCCCAGCGCCGGTACCCGCCGGAATCAGCCGACCGACGATGACATTCTCCTTAAGGCCCATCAACGTGTCGACCTTGCCCTGGACCGCGGCCTCGGTGAGGACGCGGGTGGTCTCCTGGAACGAGGCCGCCGAGATGAAGCTACGTGTCTGGAGGCTTGCCTTGGTAATGCCGAGCAGCACCGGCTTGCCTTCCGCCTTCTTCTGCTTCTTCTCGAGGCGCGAGTTGATTTCGTCCATCTCCTCGCGGTCGACTTGCTCGCCCGGCAGCAGCGTGGTGTCGCCGCCGTCCGTGATCTCGACTTTCTGCAGCATCTGGCGAACGATCACCTCAATGTGCTTGTCGTTGATCTTCACGCCCTGGAGTCGGTAGACCTCCTGGATCTCGCTCACGAGATACTCCGCCAGCGCCTCGATCCCGAGCACCTCCAGGATGTCATGAGGATCGGGTGACCCGCCGACGAGATTGTCGCCGCGCTTCACATGATCGCCCTCTTGGACCTCGATCATCTTCGACTTCGGCACGAGATATTCGACCGGCTCCGACCCATCGTCGGGAACGATCGCGATCTTCCTCTTCGCCTTGTAGTCGCGCATGAAGGTGACCTTGCCGGAGACCTTGGCGATGATCGCATTCTCCTTGGGCTTCCGAGCCTCGAACAGCTCGGCGACCCGCGGCAGACCGCCGGTGATGTCGCGCGTCCGCGCGGCTTCACGCGGCATGCGCGCCAGCACCTCGCCCGCCTCGACCTGCTGACCGTCTTCGACCGCCACGATTGCTCCGGCCGCGAGTCGATATACGCCAGCCTCCTTCGCACCCTTACCGGTGAGCGTGAGACGCGGGTGAAGCGTGTCCTTCTTCGACTTGGCCGAGTCGTCGGTGACTACGCGCTGCGTGATGCCCGTCGAACTCGTCGACCTGCTCGGTCATCGTCCGATTCTCGATCAGGTCCTGATACTTCACCATGCCGGCCTTCTCGGTAATGACCGGACTGAACGACGGATCCCACTCTGCGATGCGGTCGCCGCGGCTGACGATATGCCCGCTCTCGCACAGCAGATGCGCGCCATACGGCACCCGGTGCGTCGAGAGCTCGCGCCCGTCCATGTCGACAATCGCAATCTCGCCTGAGCGCGACAGCGACAGGTGCCGGCCACGCGGATCGACGATCGTGGGCATCTCGCGGAACTCGATCGTGCCGTCGACGGGCGATTCCAGGTTCGACTGTTCGTTGAGCTGCGCCGCGCCGCCGATGTGGAAGGTCCGCATCGTCAGCTGCGTGCCAGGCTCGCCGATCGACTGGGCGGCGATTACGCCGACCGCCTCGCCGATGTTCACCGGCGTCCCGCGCGCGAGGTCTCGCCCGTAGCATTTGGCGCAAACTCCCTGCCTTGATGCGCAAACCAGCGGCGAGCGGATCTTCACTCCTTGAATGCCGATCTCCTCGATCTGGGCGACCATCGCCTCGTCGAGCAAGCTACCTTCCGGGATGACGATCTCGTCGGTCTTGGGATCGACGATGTCCTCCGCGGTGGTGCGACCAAGTACGCGGTCCGCCAGTGACGCGATCGTCGCGCCACCCTGAACGATCGCGCGCATCTCGAGTGCACGCTCGGTGCCGCAATCCTCCTCGATGATCACAGCATCTTGCGACACGTCGACCAAGCGGCGGGTCAGATAACCCGAGTTCGCCGTTTTGAGCGCCGTGTCGGCCAGGCCCTTGCGCGCGCCGTGCGTGGAGTTGAAATATTCGAGAACGGTCAGGCCTTCCTTGAAGTTCGAGATGATCGGGGTTTCGATGATCTCGCCCGACGGCTTGGCCATGAGGCCGCGCATGCCCGCGAGCTGCTTGATCTGAGCTTGCGAACCGCGGGCACCGGAGTGCGCCATCATGTAAATGGAGTTCAGCGGCGCCTGGCGGCCATCGGCCTGCTTGGGCGTCGAGGAAATCTCTTTCATCATGGCGCTCGCAACCTGATCACCGCAGCGCGACCAAGCGTCGATCACCTTGTTGTACTTCTCTTGCTGGGTGATCAGCCCGTCCTGGTACTGCTGCTCGTAATCCTTCACGAGTTTGCGGGTCTCCTCGACCAGCCGCTCCTTGTCCTCCGGAATGACCATGTCGTCCTTGCCGAAGGAAATGCCGGCGGCGAAAGCGTGGCGGAAGCCGAGCTGCATGATCGCGTCGGCGAACAGCACCGTCTCCTTCTGACCAGTATGGCGATAGACGATGTCGATGACGTCGCCGATTTCCTTCTTGGTCAGCACCCGGTTGACCGTCGCGAAGGGAACTTTGTGACTCTTCGGCAAAGTCTCGCCGAGAAGCATGCGGCCCGGAGTGGTCTCGAACCTCTTCATGTAGGTCTCGCCCTCCTCGTCCGTCTGCGGGACTCGGCTGACGATCTTCGAGTGCAGAGTGACCGCACCGGCGGCGAGGGCCTGGTGGACCTCGGCCATGTCGGAAAGCATCATGCCCTGGCCCGGCTCATCCTCCTTCTCGAGGCTGAGGTAGTAGAGGCCGAGCACCATGTCCTGCGACGGAACGATGATCGGCTTGCCGTTGGCGGGTGAGAGAATGTTGTTGGTCGACATCATCAACACGCGCGCTTCCAGCTGGGCTTCGAGGCTCAACGGGACGTGCACAGCCATTTGATCGCCGTCGAAGTCGGCATTGAAGGCGGCGCAAACCAAAGGATGAAGCTGGATCGCCTTACCCTCGATCAGCACCGGCTCGAACGCCTGGATGCCGAGACGGTGGAGGGTCGGCGCGCGGTTCAGAAGCACCGGATGCTCGCGGATCACCTCGTCGAGGATGTCCCAAACCTCCTTGCGCTCCTTCTCGACCCACTTCTTCGCCTGCTTCAGCGTCATGCTGAGGCCCTTGGCGTCGAGCCGCGAGTAGATGAACGGCTTGAACAGCTCCAAGGCCATCTTCTTCGGCAATCCGCACTGGTGGAGCTTGAGCTCCGGGCCAGTCACGATGACCGAACGGCCCGAATAGTCGACGCGCTTGCCGAGCAGGTTCTGACGGAACCGGCCCTGCTTGCCCTTGAGCATGTCGGACAAGGACTTCAGCGGACGCTTATTCGCGCCGGTGATCGTGCGGCCGCGGCGGCCGTTGTCGAACAAAGCGTCGACCGCTTCTTGCAGCATGCGCTTTTCGTTGCGGACGATGATGTCCGGCGCGCGCAACTCCATAAGCCGCTTCAAACGGTTGTTCCGGTTGATGACGCGGCGGTAGAGGTCGTTGAGGTCCGAAGTCGCGAAGCGGCCGCCATCCAACGGGACGAGTGGGCGCAGCTCGGGCGGGATGACCGGAATGACTTCCATGATCATCCACTCGGGCCGGTTGCCGGACTCAAGGAAACTCTCGACGACCTTCAAGCGCTTGATGATCTTCTTGGGCTTCAGCTCAGACTTGGTCTCGCTGAGCTCCTTGAGCAAAGCCTCGCGCTCGCCATCGAGGTCGAGGTCCATCAGCATCTGCTTGACGGCCTCTGCACCAATCCCGGCCGAGAAGGCGTCTTCGCCATATTCGTCCTGAGCGGCAAGCAACTCGTCCTCAGTCAGGAGCTGGTACTTCTCGAGCGCGGTCAGGCCCGGCTCGATCACGACATAGCTCTCGAAGTAAAGCACGCGCTCGAGCTGCTTTAGCTGCATGTCGAGCAGCAGGCCGATGCGGCTCGGGAGCGACTTCAGAAACCAGATGTGCGCAACGGGGGCGGCGAGTTCGATATGGCCCATGCGCTCGCGCCGGACCTTGGAGACGGTTACTTCGACGCCGCACTTCTCGCAAACGATTCCCTTGTATTTCATGCGCTTGTACTTGCCGCACAAGCATTCGTAATCCTTGATCGGGCCGAAGATACGCGCGCAGAATAGGCCGTCACGCTCGGGCTTGAACGTTCGGTAGTTGATCGTTTCCGGCTTCTTGATCTCGCCAAACGACCAGCTGCGGATCTTGTCGGGCGAAGCAATGCCGATCCGGATCTCGTCGAAGGTCTCCGGCTTGGCAATCGGATTGGCGAAGGGGGTCAGTTCGTTCATTCTTCAAGCTCCTGACCCCTCCCGCACTGCGGGAGGGGTTGGTGGGATATTTCGATTACTCGGCGGCGAGGGCGGTCGGAGTTTCGCCTTCCTCGTCCGCGACGGTGTCGAGTTCGACGTTGAGGCCCAGGCTGCGCATCTCCTTGACGAGCACGTTGAAGCTCTCCGGGATTCCGGCCTCGAACGTGTCGTCACCCTTGACGATCGCCTCATAGACCTTGGTCCGGCCGATCACGTCGTCGGATTTGACGGTAAGCATTTCCTGCAGCGTGTAGGCAGCTCCGTAAGCCTGCAGCGCCCACACCTCCATCTCGCCGAAGCGCTGTCCGCCGAACTGCGCCTTGCCGCCCAGCGGCTGCTGGGTGACGAGACTGTAGGGGCCGATCGACCGCGCGTGGATCTTGTCATCCACAAGGTGGTGGAGCTTCAGCATGTAGATGTAGCCCACCGTCACCTTGCGGTCGAACGGTTCGCCGCTGCGGCCGTCGAACAGGACGACCTGGCCCGATGTATCGAGCCCGGCCTTCTCCAGCATGTCGCTGACATCCGGTTCGCGAGCGCCGTCGAACACCGGCGTTCCCATCGGGATACCGGCGGTGAGGTTCGATGCCAGCTCCATCAGCGCGTCGTCGTCGCGGGCGTCGATCTCCTTGGCATAGGCATCGCCGTAGATGTCCTTGAGCTTGGCCCGGACGCCTTTGACGTCCTTACCGGTCAACTCCTTGCCGCGCTCGTGGATGGCTTCGAGCATCTCCTGAATCTGCTTGCCAAGACCGCGCGCCGCCCAGCCCAAGTGTGTCTCGAAAATCTGGCCGACGTTCATTCGGCTTGGCACACCCAGAGGATTGAGGACGATATCGACCTGAGTCCCGTCCTCGAGAAACGGCATGTCCTCGATCGGCAGGATGCGGCTGATCACGCCCTTATTACCGTGACGGCCGGCCATCTTGTCGCCCGGCTGCAGCTTGCGCTTCACCGCGACGAACACCTTGACCATCTTCAGCACGCCCGGCGGCAGCTCGTCGCCGCGCTCGAGCTTCTCGACGCGATCTTCGAAGCGACGGGTAATCACCCCGGCTGCTTCATCGTATTGCGCTTTCAGAGCCTCGATGTCGGCTTGGCGCTTATCGTCCTTGACCGCGATCTTCCACCAATCGTGGCGCTCGATCGTTTCCAGCGTGGCATCGTCGAGGGCGGAACCCTTTTTGATGCCTTTTGGAGCTGCGGTCGCGGTCTGCTTCAGAAGCATCCCCTTGAGTCGCGAGAAGGTCGCCCGGTTGAGGATCCCGCGTTCGTCGTCGGCGTCCTTCTTGAGCCGCTCCTTCTCCTCGGTTTGAATCGCCCGTGTGCGATCGTCGATGTCGATGCCGTGCCGATTGAACACGCGCACTTCGACAACCGTGCCCTGCACGCCTGGCGGAAGCCGCAGCGACGTGTCGCGCACGTCCGACGCCTTCTCGCCGAAGATGGCGCGAAGCAGCTTCTCCTCGGGTGTCATGGGGCTTTCGCCCTTCGGAGTGATCTTGCCGACCAGAATGTCGCCCGGCTCGACCTCTGCGCCGATGTAGACGATGCCCGCCTCGTCCAGGTTGCGCAGCGCCTCTTCGCCGACGTTCGGGATGTCGCGGGTGATGTCTTCCGGCCCGAGCTTGGTGTCGCGGGCCATCACCTCGAACTCTTCGATGTGGATCGAGGTGAAGACGTCGTCCTTCACGATCCGCTCGGAGATCAGGATCGAATCCTCATAATTGTACCCGTTCCACGGCATGAAGGCGACGAGCACGTTGCGGCCGAGCGCGAGCTCGCCGTACTCGGTCGACGGACCATCGGCGATGATCTCGCCGTCCTCGACCGTGTCGCCGACCTTCACCAGCGGACGCTGGTTGATGCAGGTGTTCTGGTTCGATCGCTGGAACTTCATCAGCGTGTAGATATCGACGCCGGATTCGCCGGGTTTTAGCTCGCCAGTGGCGCGAACGACTATACGCGTCGCGTCAACCTGGTCGACGATGCCCGAGCGGCGAGCTGCGATCGCAGCGCCGGAATCGCGCGCGACCGTCTCCTCCATACCGGTGCCGACAAGCGGCGCTTCAGCCTGGAGCAGAGGCACCGCCTGGCGCTGCATGTTCGATCCCATGAGCGCGCGGTTGGCGTCGTCATTCTCCAGGAAAGGAATGAGTGAAGCGGCAACCGATACAAGTTGCTTCGGCGACACGTCCATCAGCGTGATCTGTTCGCGCGGAGCGATCAGGAATTCGCCGTTGCGGCGCGCCGAGATGATGTCCTCCGCGAAGGTCCCATCCTTGTTCAACTCAGCGTTTGCCTGGGCGATCGTGTGCTTCGCCTCTTCCATTGCCGACAGGTAGATGACCTCATTGGTCACCTTGCCGTCGACGACCTTGCGGTAGGGGGTTTCGATGAAGCCGTACTTGTTCACGCGGCTGAAGCTTGCCAGCGAGTTGATGAGGCCGATGTTCGGGCCTTCCGGAGTTCTCGATCGGGCAGATTCGGCCGTAGTGCGTCGGGTGCACGTCGCGCACCTCGAAGCCCGCGCGCTCACGAGTAAGGCCGCCCGGTCCTAAGGCCGATACCCGCCGCTTGTGCGTGACTTCCGACAACGGGTTCGTCTGGTCCATGAACTGCGACAGCTGCGAGGAGCCGAAGAACTCGCGGACGGCCGCAACTGCCGGCTTCGCGTTGATGAGATCGTTCGGCATGACCGTCGACACGTCGACGCTGCTCATCCGTTCCTTCACCGCGCGCTCCATGCGCAGCAGGCCGACGCGATATTGATTCTCGAGCAGTTCGCCGACCGAGCGAACGCGGCGGTTGGCGAGATTGTCGATATCGTCGATTTCGCCCTTGCCGTCCTTGAGGTTCACCAGCTCCTGAACGACCGCGAGGATATCCTCCTTGCGCAGCGTCGTGACCGTGTCCTCGACATCGAGACCCAGACGCATATTGAGTTTCACACGGCCGACCGCCGACAGATCGTAACGCTCGGGGTCGAAGAACAAGCCGTAGAAGAGGGCGTCCGCTGTCTCACGTGTCGGCGGCTCGCCGGGGCGCATGACGCGGTAAATGTCGGCCAGCGCGCTGTCGCCGTCCTCGCTCTTGTCGGCCTTCAGCGTGTTGCGGATCCACGGGCCTGTGTTCATGTAGTCGATGTCGAGCAGCTCGAGCGTTTTCACGCCCGCTTCGTCGAACTTGGCCATGTTCTCCGCAGTGACCTCGTCGCCGGCTTCGATGTAGATCTCACCTGTCTTCTCGTTGATGAGGTCATATGCCGAATAGCGGCCGTAGATTTCCTCGGTCGGGATGATCAGATTCTTGAGTCCGTCCTTGGCCGCCTGGTTGGCGCGCCGAGGAGTGATTTTCTCACTGGCTTTGAACACCACCTCGCCGGTGTCGGCGTCGACAACGTCGTGCGTCGGCTTCTGCCCGCGCCAGGCCTCGGCGTTATAGGGAATCTGCCAGCCGTTCTTGCCTCGCAGATAGGCGATGCGGTTGTAGAAGGTGTTGAGGATTTCCTCGCTGGTCATGCCGAGCGCATGCAGCAGCGCGGTCACCGGCAGCTTGCGCTTCCGATCGATGCGGACGTTTACGATGTCCTTGGCGTCGAACTCGAAGTCGAGCCAGCTGCCGCGATAGGGGATCACGCGCGCGGCGAAGAGATACTTGCCCGACGCGTGGGTCTTGCCCCGGTCGTGGTCGAACAGCACGCCGGGCGAGCGGTGCATCTGGCTGACGATCACGCGCTCTGTGCCGTTGATGATGAAAGTGCCGTTCATCGTCATGAGCGGCATGTCGCCCATGTAGACGTCCTGCTCCTTGATATCGATGACCGACTTGGCCTCGGTTTCGGGATCGATCTCGAACGTCGTCAGGCGCAGGGTGACGCGCATCGGCGCGGCATAGGTGAGGCCGCGCTGGCGGCACTCGTCCGTATCGTATTTGGGATCCTCAAGCTCATAATGATCGAAGTCGAGGTGGGCGGTCCCGGCGAAGTCCATGATCGGAAACACCGACCGAAGAGTCTTCTCGAGGCCCGAAACATAGCCGGTCGTCGGGTCCGAGCGGAGGAACTGCTCGTAACTCTCGCGCTGAACCTCGATCAGGTTCGGCATCTCGGAGATTTCGTGGATGTTGCCAAAAATCTTGCGGATACGCCGCGCTGCGGTGTTTCGGCCATTCCTAGTCCTGGCCGGAGCGTCGATCGCTTTGGTCGCCATTGTCTTCCCTGCGCTATGTGGAACGCAAGGCCTGACCCCGCGCTCCACTGTTGTTCCCCGGCGACGGCCGGGGTCCAGTTCTGGCACCTGCGTCAGCAGATGCGCGATGTTCGGAGCGCTGTTCCCGCGACCCTCTCCAATGCGTTCGGCCCGTGCGCTGTTCGGACCCTGTCCCGGAGAGGACGGGAAAAGCTCCGGGCGCACGATACCGCGCGGCCAGAGCCGATATGTGTTGGATAGGGCCCATATAGTGATTTTCTTCGACATGAAAAGGGGCAAATGCCCGCGCCCCCGCAAAGAAGCTTTTCGCGGTGCGAGTGAGCGTGCATGGACTAAAGATGGCGGTCATAGAATGCCCTGCGAGCGGGCGGTACCGAGACGGATTTTTCACCGTTCGTGACGGACTGAAGCTGCACTATCGGGATTATCCCGGCAGCGACGACAATCCGCCTTTGCTCTGTCTTCCCGCGCTGACCCGCAACACGCGCGACTTCGCCGAGCTTGCCGAGCGCTACTCACCGCGATTTCGGGTGGTGGTGCTCGACTATCGCGGGCGCGGCCTCAGTGACTATGATCCAGTGCCCAGCCGCTATCTTCCGCCGACCTATGCATTCGATGTGGTCGAGCTGCTCCAACAGCTGGAAGTGCCGAGCGCGATCTTTGTCGGCACGTCGCTCGGGGGCCTCGTCACCTTGGCCATGGCCAGCATCGCGCCGAAGCTGATCGCAGCGGCAATCCTCAACGATATCGGACCGGACCTCGGTGCCGCCGGGCTCGAGCGCATCAAAAGCTATGTCGGTAAGGACCAGCGCTTCAAGAACTGGGACGAGGCGGCGCGGACAATCGCAGCCAATCACGGCGGCCTTCCTTCAAGCTTCACGCAAGCCGACTGGGTCGCGATGGCAAAGCGCATGTGCCGCGAGGAGAATGGCGTGATTCGCTTCGATTATGACATGGCGATCGCTTTGCCCCTCAAGAGTGCGGGTTCCGCCCCGCCCCTCGACATGTGGCCGCTCTTCCTGTCGCTGGCGAATAAGCCGCTGCTCGTGGTTCGCGGGGAACAGAGCGATTTGCTGACGGGCGAAACCTTCGAGAAGATGCGCGCCGCGGCTCCCAGCGCTGAATTCGCTGTGGTTCCGGGCGTCGGACACCCGCCCAGCCTCGGCGAACCGGAGGCGCTGGCTGCCATCGATGCGTTCCTGGAGAATGTCTCCGCCGGCTAGGAAGCCAGCCGCCGCTCCGCGGTACGAGCGTTCGCGCGCGCAGCGACGGCCGCTGGATCGGCGAACAGGTTCATGAGAACCATCTGGTCGAACACGACGTAAAAGCGCCACTCGTTCTTCAGTCTCATCTCTATTCCTCCGAGAGCGCCGAGGTCGCTCCACAAGACGGTCACGAGCGCGAGATAGTCGGACCAGCCTGCTTCGCGCGTCTCGAATTGGGCCCAGACGGCTCCCCAGTCTTCGGCGAAACGGTCGAGCCTCTCGAGCACCGCGTCGAGGCGATGGATGCGGTTCGGCGTGGTCGGCAAGATAAGCGATATGCGCGCGAATCTCCCATGGTGACATCACGATGGGCGAGTTCACCTTCTCGAACGCGAGCCTCGGGTCGCGACTGGAGTCGGGCCGAACCAATTCCGGCTGACCGACGCCTTTGCCGGCCGCATCGATCAGCTCACGCAGGCGACCGCCGCCAACCGTGTCGAGCACGAGATGGACGCGTTGCTCGCTACCTCCGTTGTGCACGGAGTGCGCCCGGAAGGAGTTCGAACACCCAGCATTCGCCCGGCGCCATGTGCACGGTCTCATCGCCGCAAGTGAAGGTCACCTGAGAGTTGGTGATGACCGGGATGTGGATCCGCCAGTGCGTCCGCCAATAATAATGGATGTCGATATGCTGGGGGACGTCGGCACCCGGTCCAAGCCCCATCAGGCGGCTGCGGCCCCACACCGACCCGATCCTCGCCATCGCCTGCATGACGTAGGGGCAGGCAAGCAGTTGGTCGGTTGGTCCCATCTCCCCCTTGAGCTCGTCGGTTGACCGACCTCCTGGAGTCACCAGCCGAACCGCTTCGTTGCCGACGAACCCGGTGGGGTGGGGGACCCAGGCGGTCGTCGGCAAAGCGCGCACCTCCGCGGCCATCGCGTCCGCATCGAAGCGGATTGGAAGCTTCAGGAAGGGTCGGCCAAGTTCCACGGCGCCATTGTGGCGGATTTCGGGAGGCAAGAAAAAGGGCGGCCCGGAAGAGCCGCCCTTCGTTCATTCTGACCTCGTACACGCCTGTCGGCGCGCTGGGTCACTTCAGCTCGACGGTACCGCCGGCTTCCTCGATCTGCTTCTTGATCTTCTCGGCCTCATCCTTGTTGACGCCTTCCTTGATCGGCTTCGGTGCGCCTTCGACCAGCGCCTTCGCCTCGCCGAGGCCAAGTCCGGTGATCGCGCGGACTTCCTTGATCACGTTGATCTTCTTGCCGCCGTCGCCGGTGAGGATGACGTCGAACTCGGTCTTCTCTTCGGCAGCCGGAGCGGCGGGACCGGCGGCAGCCGGGCCGGCAACCGCGACCGCTGCCGCGGCCGAAACGCCCCACTTCTCTTCGAGCGCCTTGGCGAGATCCGCGGCCTCGAGGACGGTCAGTTCGGAAAGCTGGTCGACCAGCTTAGTAATGTCAGCCATTTGATACTCCTTGGTGGGGCAGCGCCCCGTTTATCGTGCGTTGATTGAGAATGTTGCGGCTTACGCGGCCTGAGCCCCGTACGCGCCGAAGACCCGCGCAAGTTGCGCGCCCGGCTCGTTGACGGTGCGGGCGATCTTGGTCGCAGGCGCCTGGATGAGGCCCACGATGTTCGCACGCAGTTCGTCGAGCGACGGGAGTGCGGCCAAGGCCTTGATCCCGTTCGCGTCGAGGATGGTGTCGCCCATCGCTCCGCCGACGATCTCGAGCTTGTCGTTCGTCTTTGCGAAATCCACCGCGACCTTTGCCGCCGCGACGGGATCTCCCGAGGTTGCAAGCGCGGTCGGACCTTTCAAAAGGTCGCCGATCGGCTTGTAGCGCGTATCCTCGAGTGCGATCAGGGCAAGACGGTTTTTCGCAACTTTGTACTGGGCGCCGGCGTCGCGCATCTTCAACCGGAGTTCGGTGGACTGCGCCACCGAGAGACCGTGGTTGCGGGTAATCACAACCACGCTCGTCTCCGAAAAGACGTTCTTCAGCTCGGCCACCAGATCGGCTTTTTGCGAACGATCCATGCCAACTCCAAATTTCACTCCAAGCGGACTTGGAGCGAGGTTCAACAAAACCCAGGCGAACCTGGGAACTCTTGTCCGTGGGGAGTTGGATCGCGGGCGCTGCAATACAACGCACGACGGAGCGCTCGAAGCGCTCCAATGATTCCTGTCCCCGTCTAGGCTGCAGATTAAGCTTCCGATCGGATCGGGGCGGCAGCTGTCTCGGACGGTGCACCGGCCAAAGCCGATGCGAGGGCGCGCCTATAGCGACTCCGCTCGTAGGATCAAGTCAACAGTGTGCGCTCACTCCGCCCGTGCCACCGGCCTTGAACTTAGGCGCAAAAGAAAAACCGGCCCGGGCGGTTGGCCCGGACCGGTGTTTCTTGCCGTTGCGGACCGCTTAGCCGCGCTCTGGCGCCGGTGGCGGCGGCGGAGGCGGAGGCGGCGGTGCCGGGCAGGCGTCCGTAGCCGGAATCACCGAGCCGTCCGGGCACGTCTGCGTCGCCGGCGGCGGCGGCGGCGGAGGTGGCGGCGGAGGCGGAGGTGGCGGCGGAGGTGGCGGTGCCGCAAAATTATACACGAGGCTCAGCAGCAGGCTGTGCGATTCGAACCGGCCGCGCGTGTCGACCGGAACGAGGCCATCGGCTCCGAAGTCCAGCGTGCGGTCGAAATTCAAGGTCTTCGTGCGGAAGTAGCGATACTTGAGGCCGACATCGATATTCTCGCTGACCGCCATCCGAACGCCGGCGATCGCCTGCCAGGCGAAGCCGCTGTCGCTGTCGCCAAGGACCTTGACCCGCGCATATCCAGCGCCGCCCCCGACAAAGCCGCTCCAGCCGGCATCGTCCCCGAAGTCGAGCATCGCGTTCGCCATGCCCGAGAGCACGCTGACGTGCCCGCCGAAATTGAGGTCGCTATTTTGCAGCGCCGGATTGATGTCCAGTGCGCCGTTGATCGCGAACAGGAGCGGCTCGTCGAATTCGAGGTCTTTGATCCCCGCCCGCTTGTAGCCGAGTTCGCCTTCAAGCCGGAACATTCCAAAGTCGTAGCCGCCAATCAGGTCGACATCGTAACCGGTCTTGTAATTGGCATCGAAGCCTTCGTCGAAATGCGTGAGCCCGCTCGGAATCGAAGGATCCGTCGTGATCGGGAAAAGCGCGTCGACATCGAAATTGGTGTCGCGCGGCAGAAGCACGCCCCCTTCGATCCCGACATATGGCGAATTGTCGCGGGCGACCGCCGGAGACGCCACGGCAGCCGCGGCAACCGCCGCGAGAAATAGATATTTGCGCATGTAACTAAGCCCCTTTCAGCGCTGATTATGCCCTTCCAACTTACGCGGCAAACTAAGGTTTCGCCAGAGCAACAGGTTAGGGAAATCCTTTAAATCTGTTGCTTGCGCGCCACAGTTGGAGCGCATTTCCGAAAGGGGCCTGACGAAGGCCCCAGTTTCGCCGGCTCTCCGCTTCAAGTGAGGCGATGCTATCCATCGCTGAAACGTCGAATCTCCAGCGAAAAGGGCCGGAAAAACAGCCGTTTCCGACGATTTCCCGACCCTTGCTGATTTAGCCCAGAATTGTGAAGGAGTCGCCGATCAGGCGCCCGCGATCTCCTCAAGATTGATTTTAACTCCGGGGCCCATCGTCGAGCTGACAGACACCTTGTGCACAAACTTGCCCTTTGCACCCGACGGCTTCGCCTTGACGATCGCGTCCATGAAGGCCGTGAAATTCTCCTTGAGGTCGCCCTCCGAGAAGCTCGCCTTGCCGATGCCGGCGTGGACGATTCCCGCCTTCTCGACGCGGAACTCAACCTGGCCGCCCTTGGCGTCGGTTACCGCCTTGGCGACGTCCATCGTCACCGTGCCGAGCTTGGGGTTCGGCATCAAGCCTTTGGGACCGAGCACTTTGCCGAGCCGGCCGACGACGCCCATCATGTCCGGAGTCGCGATCACGCGGTCGAAATCGATCTGGCCGCCCTGAACCGTCTCCATCAAATCCTCGGCACCCACGACGTCAGCGCCGGCCGCGGTTGCCTCGTCGGCCTTGGCTCCCTTCGCGAACACAGCGACACGAACGGTTTTGCCGGTCCCCTTGGGAAGATTGACGACGCCACGCACCATCTGGTCGGCATGGCGCGGATCGACGCCAAGATTCAGCGCCACCTCGACCGTTTCGTCGAACTTGGCCGTCGCGTTGCCCTTCACCAGCGCAATCGCCTCATCGACGCCGTAGAACTTCTCGCGCTCGACCGCTGTGAGCGCCTTCTGCCTTTTGGAAAGCTTTGCCATCGATCAGCCCTCCACCACGTCGAGGCCCATCGCCCGGGCGCTGCCTTCGATGATCTTCGTCGCCGCATCCAGATCGTTGGCGTTCAGATCCTTCATCTTCGTTTCCGCGATGTCGCGCAGTTGCGAGCGGCGGATCGTCCCCGCGCTCACCTTGCCGGTCTCCGAAGAGCCCTTTTGGATCTTTGCCGCCTTCTTCAGCAGAAAGGACGCGGGCGGGGTCTTGGTCGTGAAAGAGAAAGACCGGTCCGCATAGACGGTGATCACCGTCGGGATCGGAGCGCCTTTCTCGAGTTCCTGCGTCGCGGCGTTGAACGCCTTGCAGAACTCCATGATGTTGACGCCGCGCTGGCCGAGGGCGGGCCCGATGGGCGGCGCGGGATTAGCGATGCCGGCTGGCACCTGCAGCTTGATATAGCCGGTGATTTTCTTTGCCATTGTCTCACTCTGTTGTGTCCTGCTTCGCGCGAGGCTTCGCAGGAGCGCTCAAGTTTAGCGGTCCAATCGCCACCTTCGCCAAGGCTACGGCGGCTCCCGCGGGTCTCCAGTTTGCTGGAAGGCCGCGCCGATACTCGAAGCGGCAGGGGAAGGCAAATCGCTAAGGTCCTTCCTCAACGCGCCGAAATCACCAGCACCACCCGCCGATTCTCGCGCCGCCCCCTCGCCGTGCGATTCGTGTCCACGGGATATTTCTCCCCGAGCCCCACCACCGAAAGTCCGCCCGCCGGAAAGCCGCTCGCGGTCATTTCCCTGGCCACCACCTCGGCACGTTCGCGCGACAGGACGAGGTTGTGCTCAGCGCTGCCGGTGTCGTCCGCGTGGCCTTCGATCGTTGCCTGGCCGATCTCCACGCCCCGGAGGATTTCAGCGATGCGGCGGACGGTAACGCGTTCTTCCACAGTGAGGCCGCTTTCGTCGATCGGGAACAGCAGGCGATCTTGGACTCCGAATTCCCAACCGCGTGCCGTGCGTTCGAATCCTTGCGCCTGGAGCGCCGTCACCTGGCGCTTCGTCAGATGCGGTTGACCGGGCGTCTGACATGCCGCCAGCCCAGTCGCGGCCGCGATCATTAGGCAAGCGCGCAGTCGCCAGAGACCTGTCCAACCCATGCTCGCCCTTTCCCGACTAGCCAACTTCCTTGCTTTCCTTGCTGCCAGTCCGCCGGGAGTCGGCCTTGGTCGCGTACATGCCGGTGTCGGCGCGATGCAGCAGTTCGTGAAAGTCCCGCCCGTGATCGGGGAAGACCGCGACGCCGACGCTCAGCGACACGTGCACCAAGTGGCCTGAGGGCAACGCTATGGGCTCGCGCATGACACCGTCGATCACGCCTTCGACATGGGCGACGCTCTCGGGATCGAACGGCGGCCCCAAGAGCATCGCGAACTCGTCGCCACCGACCCGCGCGACAAGGTCGGTCGAACGCAGCGCGACCCGGAGGCGCCGCGCAATCTCGACCAGCACGGCGTCGCCCGCTGCATGGCCGTGGAGGTCGTTGACAGACTTGAAGCCATCGCCGTCGGCATAGACCAGGGCGAAGGACTGGGCCTGTTGCTGTGCCTGCTTCACCAATTCGGCGAAGCGCAATTCGAACTGCGCGCGGTTGGGGAGGCTTGTGAGCGCGTCGTGCATCGCCTTGTAGGCGAGGAGCTCGTTCTCGCTCTTGAGGTGGCTCTCCCATACCTCCAGCTCGCCGATCAGCGCGTTGAAGTCGGTGCGCAATCCTTCGACTTCATCGATCGACGCTGGTTCGGCGCGCCTGTCGAACACTCGGTCACGGCGGACCGCGTGGGCAACTTCGGCAATGGAGCGGAGTGGGCCGATGATGTGCAGCTGCAAGCGGCGGGCGAGAAGAAAGCTGCCCGCGAGTGCAAGGAGGAAGCAGATTGCGGCGCCCAAGAGGGCTGACAAGACGTAGGCCGCGACGACCTGGCCGTCGCCGCGGACCAGCACGGTGCCGATGCGCCGTCCCTGGTGCATGATCGGCGCGGATTCGGGCGCGGCGAAGAAGAGGCGTTCACTCAAATCGTCGATGGCGCCGGTCTGGCTGGCGCGTCGGTTCTGGAGAAGGGCGAGACTCTTGCCGCCGGAGTCGACGAGTTGAATGCTGGCGACGCCAGGCGTCGCGGCGAGGGGGGCGAGGCTGTCGCGCTCAGCCATCGGATCGTTGAAGACGATCGCGGGTGCGACCGAATAGCTGGCGGTCTGGGCGATCAGGCGGAGGTTGGTGCGGGCGTAAATGCCGATGGTCGTGAATCCGGCGACCAGCACGGTCAGCGCCGTGAAAAAGACGGCAAAGGACGTGACTCGCAGCTGTGCCCGAGTCAGTTCCTGGCGCAGGGTTGGGAGCGGGCGGACCTTCATCCTTGTTCCCCGCCAGACGCGATGCGCAAGACGCGCGGGTCGATGTGCACCTGGCTGCGCGAGACTGCGTCGATGTTTAGCTTGAAACTCGAGCGGCTGGGCTCAAGGCAGAACATCGCGCCGCTGCGACAGTGGAGATCATTCTCGATGATCGAAACAATCGGCTGGCCGTGGGTGGCGGCGAGCAACCGCGTGCGCGCGGCGGCGCGCATCGTGCCGAGATAAACGACGTCGCAGCCTGCCGGGCTGGTGGTGGCACCAATGGAGCGGATGAGGATGCTTTGCCCAGCGATGCGCTGGGCATCGCTCATGCGCAGGGCATAGCGGGTTGAGCCGACGAGACAGAGGCGGACGGGGCGAGGCTCGGTCGGCCAGCGCGAGTAGCTGATGATTCCGCCGACAAGGGCTCCGACGTCTTCCGTGGCGGTCGCTTCGGCTGCTACTGTGGGTTCGAGCGGGATCGCGGCCGGGCTGAGGGCAGGCAGGACGGCGGGCTGGAAAGCGAGCAGAGCGGCAATCAGCATCACTCTGAAACTGTTTCCCCTGCATGCGCGCGCCCGCGCCGATCCGATCAATCGCCTTTCAGTAAAGCACGATTAATGCAGATTTAACAAGAGCCAGGTCTGCAACAGGAGGGCGGGAGGTGGTTATGACGCGGTTGAGTCAGTCGGCGGCGCGAAAGAAAAGGGCCGCCGAAGCGGCCCTCACATGAGATCGGATTGGCGAGCCGTAAGCTCGTCACTTGACCCGTTCCACCTGTTCGAACTCAAGCTCCACCGGAGTGGCACGGCCGAAGATCGACACGCTGACCTTGACCCGCCCCCGATCGAAGTCGAGCTCCTCGACCACGCCGTTGAAGCTGGCGAACGGGCCGTCGAGCACCTTCACCGAGTCGCCGATCTCGTAATCGACGTTGATCTTCTGCTTGGGTGCTAGCGCGGCCTCCTCCTTGGTGGAGAGCATGCGCGCGGCCTGGGTATCGGGGATCGGCTGGGGCTTTCCGTTGGGACCGAGGAAGCCCGTCACCTTGGGCGTGTTCTTGACGAGATGGTAGACCTCGTCGTTGAGTTCGAGCTTGGCGAGGACGTAGCCGGGCATGAACTTGCGCTCGGTTTCGACGCGCTTGCCGCGTTTGATCTCGGTCACCGTTTCAGTGGGGACCTCAATCTGTTCGACGAAGCGCTCGAGCCCCATGCGGTTCGCCTCGCTCATGATCGCGTCGCGGACCTTGTTCTCGAAACCGGAATAAGCGTGGATGATGTACCAGCGGGACATGTGCGTTCTCTTGTACCTAAGCGCTAGCCGAGCAAGCTCAGCAGGAATTTGACGATCGTCGACAGGGCCGCGTCGACTCCGAAGAAGAAGAGCGCGAGCACGGTGGTCATGATCATCACCATGATCGCGGTCGCCACCGTTTCCTTGCGGGTCGGCCAGTGGACCTTGGCGGTCTCGGCGCGGACCTGACGGATGAATTCGCCGGGGGAGACTTTCGCCACTTTATCGTTCTTCTCTGGTTGCGGATAGAAAAGCGCCCCGCGGACCTGGGCGGCCGGCGGGGCTGAACGTGACTTAGCGACGTGCGGACGAGTCTTCAAGTTTGCACCGCGCAGGAGTGGAGGGACTCGAACCCCCGGCCCTCGGTTTTGGAGACCGATGCTCTACCAACTGAGCTACACTCCTATTGGAGCGCGGTGTTCGCGAGGTAGCTAGCAGCGCCCGCCGGCGCAAGGTTACTTCACGAGGGGAAGGCCGATCCAGCTGCCGTCCTGTCCGGTGAAGACCCGCTGATTGGCCGCGCGATAATCGCTGGTCTTGGCGAAGAAGATGTTGGGAACGAATGTCTGGGGGTTGCGATCGTAGAGCGGGAACCAGCTCGACTGGACCTGAACCATCAGCCGGTGGCCGGGCTGGAGAGTGTAATTCACCGAGGGAAGCGCAAACTCGTAAGTCACCGCCTGATCTGCGGGGAGTGGCGTCGGGCGCGCCGGGTCCTCGCGGTAGCGGCCGCGGATCACGTCCATGGCGATCGCGAGCTGATATCCGCCAAGTTCCGGCTTTTGCGGATATTGATCGGGATAGACATCGATCAGCTTGACGACCCAATCGCTGTCGGTGCCGCTAGTCGAAGCGACAAGGTGGACGAGGGGGGTGCCGGCAAGCTTCAGGGGCTGGTCGAGCGGCGGGCTCGAATAGGTAAGGACGTCGGGGCGGGCCTCGGCGAAGCGCTGATCGTCCACGAGCCAATAGCGCCAGGTCGAACCCTGGGCCCAGGGCGAGAGATTGGGCCGGGCGCGATAGGTGACGGGCTTGGCAGGATCCGAAACGTAGGAGTTGAACGCCCGACTTCCGGGCGCGGTGAAGCTGAGGCCGCCGGAAGGGGCGAGATAGATCGGCGTAAGATTCGCCGGACAGGTGCGCATGCACGCTTGTGGCCAGTCGTCGAGGCGGCGCCACTGGTTGGTCCCCGCCTCGAACGCGGTCACTCGCGCGGTGTTTGCGGGCGGACCGTCCTTCAGATGCTCGTCGAGAAATGGGAGCATCACGTTTTGCCGGAACCATTTGCCCGTATCCGAACCCCAATCGAACGGCCCGAGGGACGTCGCCTGTCCGTTGGCCTGGCCGTGGTGCCACGGGCCGAGCACGAGGTGCGCGTTGCCATTGTCATTCTTCTTGACCGCGTCGAAAACAGCCGGCGCGCCGTAGATGTCTTCCTGGTCCCACAGGCTGTCGACGAGCAGCGTTGGGACGGTGAGCGGAGTTCTGGCGAGGATCCTGTCGACTGCTTGGAGCTGCCAATATTCGTCGTAAGCCGGATGCTGGGTCAGGCGCACCCAGAATGGCAGCTGCCCCATGCCCATCGCGCTACCATAGGCGCCGGGCGAGCCGTAGCGCAGGAACGTCGTGTAATCGTCATAGGTGCCGCTGAACCAATCCTCATCGGACTTCTTCGTCGCGGTCTGGCCATAGATATAGCTGATCATCTCCTGCCGGAACGCTCCGTTGTGGAACCAATCGTCGCCTTTCCATACGTCGACCATGGGGTTGATCGGCACGGACGCTTTCAGCGCCGGGTGCGGGTTGACCAGGGTCATCAGGGCCGTGAAGCCGTCGTAGCTGGTGCCGATCGAACCGACGCGGCCGTTCGATTCCGGCACGTTCTTCACCAGCCAATCGATCGTATCGTAAGCGTCGGTCGAATGATCGACCTTGGTTGGATTGAGCGGCCCGCGCATGGGGCGGTTCATCACATACTCGCCTTCGGACCGGTACTTCCCGCGCACGTCCTGAACCGCAACGATGTAACCGGCGCGGACCAGCTCGGCATAAGCTTGCGACAGGATGTTCTCCGGCCAGGGGCCCAATTGGCCGCTACGCGAGGTTCCCTTTTCGGCGGAGTAAGGCGTGCGGTCGAGCATGATCGGGAACTTGGCCGCGCGACCTGGCGATCCTCGGGGGATGATCAGCACGGTGTAGAGCTTTGCGCCGTCGCGCATCGGGATCATCGCCTCACGGCGAACGTACTGAAACTCCGCGCGGGGCGCTTTGAAACCCTTGGGAATATCGCCGCCCTTGGGGATGGGCGGAACGGCTGGCCGGAATTTGGACGGAATGTCACCGCCAGGCTGTACCGCCGGCTGGACATGTGTCTCCGCGCTGAGCGTCAGCGCGGCAACGGCAAGAGCGAACGTCCTGAAGCGCATGCGACTCCTTTTCAGCGGCGTCATCGCACGGTCGGTTCAGGGCGAGCAAGAAGGGCAGTTACTCACGAGAGCCCGCCGCCGAGCGAGCGATAGAGCTCGACGAGGTTGAGGTCGCGATTGAGACGGGTGGTGACGAGCTGCTGCTGGGCTGCATAGGCCGTGCGCTGCGAAATGAGCGCGTCGAGGAAAGAGGCGACACCGACGCGGAAGCGAGCGTCGGAAAGGCGCGCGGCGACTTGAGCCGACTCCACCCGCTGCGTCTGCGCGTCCATCTGCTCGCCAATGGTGCCGCGTTCGGCCAGTGCATCGGCGACTTCGCGAAAGGCGGTCTGGATGGCCTTTTCGTAGCTGGCGATGGCGGCGAGCTTGTTCGCTTCCGCGAGCCGGACATTGCCGCGATTGCGGCCGAAATCGAAGATCGTTTGGCTGATCGAGGGGGACACATCGTAGGTGAAACTGCCGCCGCTGAAGAGACCCGAGAGTGCGGTGCTGATCGTTCCCACCAGGGCCGTCAGCGAAATCCGTGGAAACAATGCCGCTCGGGCGGCGCCGATGTTGGCGTTCTCCGCAATCAGCTGATGCTCGGCTTGGAGCACGTCTGGGCGCCTCAGCAGCACCTCCGAGGAAATACCGGCCGGCAAGTCGGCGATGGTCGCCCCGCTTCGGGGAAGATCGGCCGGGACTAGCTCGGGCGCGACAGAGGCACCGACGAGCAGGTCGAGCGCATTCTTGTCGCGCGCGATCTGCGTTGCGAGCACCGCGGCGTCGTTACGGGCTGCTTGATAGTCCGTATCCGCCTGCCGGGATTCGAGCTCCGAGGCCGTGCCGATCCGGAACTGCGCCTGGGTCAGTGAACGCGTCTGCTCGAGCGACTTCAGATTCTCTCGGGAGATCACGAGCTGTTCCTGATCTGCCGCGAGCGTCAGCCAGGCATTGGCGATCTCCGAGATCAAGGTGATGCGCGTCGAGCGCTGCGCCTCCTCGGTGGCGAAATATCGCTGGAGCGCCGATTTGCTGAGATTTCGGATGCGGCCGAACAGATCGATTTCGAACGCGGAGAAGCCGGCATCGACGCTGTAGCTGTGAATGTCGGTCACCGGCTCGCCGCCGCCGAATGCATTGTTGGTGTAAGTCGCAGTTCCCGTCGCAGCGATGGTCGGCAACAGGTCGGCCCGCTGGATTCGGTATTGGGCCCGAGCGGCGAGCACGTTGGCAGCTGCGACGCGCAAGTCGCGGTTATTGACGAGACCTTGCGCGATGACCTGGCGCAAGCGCTCGTCTGTGAAGAAGTCGCGATAGCCGATCCGTGTTACGTCCGGCGCGTCGCTAGCCGCTGGCGGATAGATGCCGCCCTGCGGGAGCGTGGGCGAGACCGCCCCGATCGGCCGCACATATTTCGGCGCGAGATCGCAGCTCGCAAGCGCGGCGCCGGCGAGCAGGACCGGAATGTTTCGGCGCACCGTCTCAGGCTTCCTGCGGAGCGGGCACAGTGCCGCCCGGAGCTTCGGCTTTGTGACGCCCGAACAGCTGCATCACCACGACGAAGAACAAGGGCACGAAGAAGATCGCGAGGAAGGTGGCGGTCAGCGTGCCGCCAACGACCGCTCGGCCGATCGAATTCTGGCCGCCGGCTCCAGGCCCTGCCGCGATCGCCAATGGAAACACACCGAAGACGAACGCGAGGCTCGTCATCAGGATGGGACGAAGCCTGAGATGCGCCGCCTCGATCGCCGATTGCACGATGCCCTTGCCGGCCTTGAGCTGCTGTTCGGCGAACTCGACGATCAGGATCGCATTTTTCGCCGCCAATCCCATCGTCGTGATCAGTCCGACCTGGAGGTAGATGTTGTTATCCCCGCCTGTAATCTTCGTGGCGATCAGCGCGCCGACGATGCCGAGCGGCACGACGAGAACGACCGCGAGTGGCACCGACCAGCTCTCGTACAGCGCAGCGAGCGCAAGAAAGACGATGATCAATGACAAGGCATAAAGCAGCGGAGCCTGACCCGACGAGGCCTGCTGCTCGTAGGAAAGACCGGTCCACTCGAGAGCCGTGCCCGGCGGCAGCTTGGATTGAATCTCCTGCATGGCTTCCATGGCCGTGCCCGTGGACACGCCGGGCGCGGGCGAGCCCTGCACCTCGAGCGAAGGTGCACCATTGTAGCGGCTGAGTTGGACCGGCGCCTTCTTCCACGACAGGTTCGAAAAGGAGGTAAAGGGCGCCATGCTCGTCCCATTGGCCCCGCGCACGAAGAAATCGCGGATGCTTTCAGGCTGAAGCCGGTAAGGCTCATCCGCTTGGACGAAGACGCGTTTCACGCGGCCGCGGTCGATGAAATCATTCACATAAGTGCCGCCCCAAGCGGTCGAAATCGTCTGGTTGACATCGTCGAGGTTGAGCCCGAGCGCCTGCGCCTTGTCCTGATCGACGTTCACATCGAGCTGGGGCGAATCTTCGAGGCTGACCGGCCGCACTCCAGTGAGGCGCCGGTCCTGCATCGACATGCCAAGCATCATGTTCCGCGCGCCGGTGAGCTTTTCGTGGCCGATGTTGGCGGCGTCGGTCAGCTGAAGGTCGAAGCCTGTCGCATTGCCGAGCTCGATAGCGGCCGGTGGTGTGACGGGGATGACGAACGAACCGCGGTTGCTGCCAATCAAAGGACCGGTCGCGCGTTGAGCAATGCCCTGTGCCGAGTTCGCCTTGCCCTTCCGATCGTCCCACGGCTGCAGATTGACGAAGGCGATGCCGGCATTCTGTCCCTGGCCGGAGAAGGAAAAGCCGGCGACCGTGAATACGCCGACGACATTGTCCTTCTCCTTCGTCATGAAATAGTCGCGGACGCTGTCGAGCGCCTTTTCGGTCGCGGGCAGAGTTGCGCCTGACGGCCCCTGCGCTAGCGTGAACAGGACGCCGATGTCCTCCTCCGGCAGGAAGCCGGTCGGCAGTTTCCAGAAGGTGAAGCCCATGAGGCCGACCACGGCCAAATAGATCAGGCCGGCGGTCTTCTTGGCGGCGATCGTTCGCGACACGCCATTTTCATAGCTGTTCCGGCTCCGCTCGAAGCGGTCGTTGAACCAATTGAAGAAGCGCGCGATCGGCCCATGGCCCTCGTGCTTGCCAGGCTCGTGTGGCTTCAGGATCGTGGCGGCGAGCGCCGGCGTGAAGACCAAGGCGACGAATACGGAAAGCGCCATCGCCGAAACGATGGTGAGCGAGAATTGGCGGTAGATCACGCCCGCCGACCCGCCGAAGAACGCCATCGGCAGAAACACGGCCGCCAGCACCGTCGCGATCGCGACCAGCGCGCCGGAGATTTGGTCCATCGACTTTCGCGCGGCTTCCTTGGGACTGAGCCCTTCCTCCTGGATCAGGCGCTCGACGTTCTCGATCACAACGATCGCGTCGTCGACGAGAAGGCCGATGGCGAGCACCATGCCGAATAGAGTGAGCGTGTTGAGCGAATATCCGGCGACCGCGAGGACAATCAGCGTTCCCAAGAGAACCACTGGGATGGCGATGGTCGGGATGAAGGTGGCCCGCAAGTTCTGGAGGAACAGGTACATGACCAGGAAGACCAGAACGATGGCAATGCCCAGGGTCTCGGCGACCTGCTTCATCGAAGCGGTGACGAACGGCGTTGTGTCCCACGGATAGATGACCTTGACGTCCGGCGGAAAGCGCTGGGCAATCTGCTGGATCCGCGCCTTCACGTCGCGGACCGTCGTCAGCAAATTCGCGCCGGGCGCGAGGCGGATCACCGCGGCGGTGGCGGGGTGGCCGTTGTAGCGGGAGTCGAAGCCGTAGGTTTCGGAGCCGAGTTCGACCCGGGCGACGTCGCCAAGGCGCACGACCGAGCCGTCCTGATTGGTCTTGAGGCGGATCGCGGCGAACTGCTGCGGGGTTTCCAGCCGCGACTGGACATGCACGGTGACATTGAGCTGTTGCGTGGCCGGCGCGGGCAAATTGCCGAGCTGGCCGGCGGCGACCTGCGCGTTCTGCGACCTCAACGCATTGACCACGTCGCCGATCGTCAGCTGGTAGCTGCTGAGCTTTAGGGGATCGACCCAGACCCGCATCGCATATTGCGACCCGAACACGAATACGTTGCCGACGCCGTTGACGCGGCTCAGTGGGTCCTGAAGCTGCGATACGAACATGTCGGCAAGGTCGGATTGGTCGTGCGAGCCGTCGGACGAATAGAGACCCGGCACCAGTGCGAAGTTGGACGATGACTTCTGGACCTGGACGCCTTGCTGCTGGACCTGCTGCGGGAGCGAGGGAATGGCCGCCTGGACCCTGTTCTGCACCTGGACCTGCGCGATGTCGGCATCCGTCCCCTGATCGAAGGTCAGGGTGACCTGCGCCTGGCCCGCGGATGAGGATTGCGAGGAGAAATAGCGCAGATGATCGAGGCCCTGAAGCTGCTGCTCAATGACTTGCGTGGTCGTCTTCGACAGCGTTTCAGCGTCCGCACCGGGATAGATTGCGGTGACCGAGATCTGTGGCGGCGCGAGCGTTGGGAATTGCGAGATCGGCAGCCGCAACGCGACGATTGATCCGAACAGCGAAATCAGGATCGCCAGGACCCAAGCAAAAATCGGGCGGTCGATGAAGAAGCGCGACATGGATTAGCGCTTCCCGGCAGGATGCCAGGGCTGCGGGGTGACCGGTGCGCCGGGCTGCAGCAGGGGACCGGCCTCAACGATCACCTTGTCGCCGGGCCTAAGACCGGAGGTGACGACCCAGCTGTTTCCGACGCTCTGGGTGGTTTCGATCACTCGAAGCGTGGCCTTGTTGCCGGGACCGACGACCAACACCGTCGGGCGGCCGCGATCATCGCGGGTAACGGCCGCCTGCGGAACGAGGATGCCCCGAGCTTGCGTGCCCTGCACCAGCCGGGCCCTAACGAACATACCGGGAAGCAGGAGGCGCTGCGGATTGGGAAAGACCGCGCGGATCGTCTGGCTGCCGGTAGTTGGATCGACTGTGACATCGGCGAACCGCAGGTTTCCGACGGGCGGGTAGACCGAGCCCGTTTCGAGGATCAGCTGGACCGGCGCCGAGTCCCGCGCGATCTGGCCCGTCAGCATCTGCTCGCGTAGCCGCAGAAGGTCCGCGCTCGATTGCTGGATGTCGACGTAGATCGGGTCGAGGCGCTGTATAGTGGTCAGCGGCTCGGTCTGCTGCGCGGTGACCAGTGCGCCGGTGGTATAGGTCGAAATGCCGATCCGGCCGGAGATTGGGGCGCGAATCGTCGTTCGCGAAAGGTCGACTTCCGCCGCCTGGAGCGCGCCCCTTTGCGTGGTCACATTGGCGCGCGCCTGGCGAGCCCCCGCGAGCGCATTGTCATACTCCTGCTTGGAAATGCCGTTGATCTTGACCAGCTCGCCGTAGCGTCGAGCGAGCGCTTCCGTCGAGGCGATCGTCGCCTGCGCGTTGGCGAGCGCGCCGCGCGCGTTCACGACGTTGGCACGGTAGGTGCTGGGGTCGATCTGATAGAGGGGCTGACCGGCAGTGACGAAATCCCCTTCCCTGAACAGGCGCGCACGGACGATGCCGTTGACCTGCGGCCGCACCTCCGATGTCTCATAGGCCGAAGTGCGCCCAGGCAGCTCGGTCGTGAATGTGACCGGTTGCTCGGTGACGACGACTACGCCGACCGGTGTGGGTCCGGGCGGCGGCGCCTGCGGCGCGCCGGCCGGGCGGAACAGAAGGTACAATAGCAGGAGGAGCACGAGCACGCCCGCCGCGATCGCCAGTTGTTGGGCCGGCGGCCGGCGCCGGTACCTAACGATCAAAGATTCCCTGTTGCCTGGTTCGGCGCCTTCCTCAACCGTCATGGCCAGGCATCTACCTCCGGCGAAATTGCGGATTACGCGGATACAAGCGAGAACGCGGGCGGCGTCGTTAGCTGGTCAACGCACCGCCATCAATGCGGTCGTATCGCCAATCGTAGGTGAGCGGCGCTTCCCGGAAGGCGAAACGATCCAGATGCCGTTCGACCGCATCCTTGAGCGCGTCGAGCTGGACATGCGAGGACGCGTCGATCCGGATCTGAAGACCAGTGGGACGATGTCGTTGGAGGGAGTGCGGGCGCAGTATCGGTCATCGTCCCCAGATATATCTTAGATCGCTCTTGGCAAGAGCTTTTGCGAATCACTTGCAATAAGAGCGGACGAATGTACCGATACGGCCATGAACGACGCATCAAAAACCAGCTTCGACACGGCGATCCGCATTGTCGCCGGAAACGATGGAGCGACCTACGACAATGTTTCGATTTGGCTGCATTGGGCGACGGCAACATTGGTCGTGATCCAATTCACGCTCTCCCAGACCTGGGGCTGGTTCGGCCGGCCCCTCCACGGGTTGATGGAAGATACGCATATGTCGTTCGGCGTCGTGCTGACGGCGGTGATCATCTTTCGCATCGTCTGGCGGCTGCTGCCCGGTCACCGGATGTCCACAGTCACCGAGGGTTGGGTACGGCTGACGTCGAAGGGCGTGCATTATCTGCTCTACGTTCTGCTCGTTACCGAGGCGGCGCTCGGCTTCACCTTCCGCTGGGGAGCCGGGCGGCCGATGGAGTTTTTCGGGCTTGGCATACCGCCCCTGATCGGAGAGATCGCGCGGCCGGACCGGCATTTCCTGCGTGAGCTTCACGAATGGATCGGTTGGACGATCATCATCGTCGCGCTGCTGCACGCCCTCTCCGCCCTCTATCACCATTACGTGCTGAAGAACGGAGTCCTTCGGCGGATGCTGCCGAGGCGCGCCAAAGCTTCATGAGAGAAAGCCGCGTACGAACTCGCTGGCGGGACCGTTCTGAATTTCGGCTGGGGCGGCGAATTGCTCGATGCGTCCCTGGTTGAGAAGCGCAACTCGGTCCGCCAGCGTGAACGCTTCTTCATGATCGTGCGTGACGAAAATCGAGGTGAGGCCCAGCTCGTCGTGGATGGCCCTGAGCGCTCCGCGCAGCTCACGGCGAACCTTGGCGTCGAGCGCGCCGAAGGGCTCGTCCAGCAACAGGATGCGTGGATTGCGAGCGAGGGCGCGGGCGAGGGCAACGCGCTGCCGCTGCCCGCCGGAAAGCTGACTGGGATAGCGTTTGCCGAGGCCGGGAAGGTGGACCAGATCCAGCAGTTCATCGACGCGCTTGCGGATTTGGCGGCGGCCGGGACGCGCTCGGCGCGACATCACGTCCAGGCCGAACGCGATGTTCTGCTCGACCGTCATATGTCCGAACAGCGCATAATGCTGGAACACGAATCCGATTCCGCGGGACGACGGTTTGTCGGTGGTGACATCGCGCTTGCCGAACCAGACCTTGCCGCCTTCGGCCACTTCAAGCCCCGCAAGGATTCGCAGCAACGTCGTCTTCCCGGAACCGGAGGGGCCGAGCAGCGCGACGAACTCGCCGCTGCGGATGGTCAGCGAAACTCCGTCGAGCGCCGGGTATGCGGAAAAGCTCTTTGAAACGCCTTCGACCCTGATCGACATGTCAATGTGCGGCGGCGAGCTGATCTCGGTGGCGCCACTCGAGCGCGGACTTGAGCGCAAGAGTAACGATCGCGAGGAGGGTGAGGAGCGAAGCAACGGCGAAGGCGGCGACAAAGTCGTAGTCATTGTAAAGTGCCTCAACTTGGAGCGGCATAGTGTTGGTCTCGCCGCGGATGTGACCGGAAACGACGCTAACCGCTCCAAACTCCCCCATCGCCCGTGCGTTGCATAACAACACGCCATAGAGGAGTCCGAAGCGGATATTCGGAAGGGTAACGCGCCAGAAGGTTTGCCAGCCGGACGCGCCGAGCGTCAGTGCGGCTTCCTCACTCGCCCGGCCCTGAGCGCTCATCAGCGGGATCAGCTGGCGAGCAACGAAGGGGAAGGTGACGAACATCGTCGCCAGGACCAGCCCCGGAAGCGCGAAGATGATGTGGATGTCGCGATCGGCGAGCCAGGGACCAATCCAGCCCTGCGCCCCGAAGATCAAGACGAAGACCAAGCCGGACACGACCGGCGAAACGGAGAAGGGGAGCTCAATGAGGGCGATGAGGAAGGTCTTGCCCCTGAAATCGAACTTAGAGATGGCCCAGGCCGCGGCTATTCCGCAGATCGTGTTCAGAGGGACCGATATGGCGGCGACAATCAGCGTGAGCTTGATCGAGGAGCGGGCGTCGGGCTCCGTGATCGCGGCCCACCACATGCTCAAGCCCTTGCGCAAACCTTCGACCAATACCGCGCCAAGCGGAAGGAGAAGCATCAAGGCAACATAGGCGATCGCGACGGCAATCAGCGCGGCCTTGGCTGCGGGGGGTTCGCGTAAGCCCGACCTCATCAGACAAGCCTCCGCCGCTGCCAATGCTGGAGGACATTCAGCAGCAGGAGAACCGCGAACGAAATGAGGAGCATCACCGCGGCGATCGCCGCGGCTCCGGCATAATCATATTCTTCGAGCTGGGTGATGATCAGCAGCGGCGCGATCTCCGATTTGAACGGCATGTTGCCCGCGATAAAGATCACCGAACCATATTCGCCCGCACCCCGCGCGAACGCCAGCGCGAAGCCCGTGGCCAGCGCTGGCGCGATCGTCGGTAAAATGACCCGGAAAAATGTCTGCAACCGCGTTGCCCCAAGGGTCAACGCAGCTTCCTCCATCTCGCTGGAAACTTCGGCAAGCACGGGCTCCACCGTGCGCACGACAAAAGGCAATCCGATGAAAGTGAGGGCAAGCACCACGCCCGCGGGCTTGTAGGCAACCGGCAGCCCGGCCGGTTCCAATATACGGCCGATCAGTCCGGTGTTTGCATAGAGGGCGGTCAGCGCGATGCCGGCAACCGCCGTCGGCAGTGCGAACGGCAAATCGATGAGGGCGCTCAAAAGACGTCGCCCGGCAAAACGGTAGCGAACGAGAACCCAGGTAACGAGCAGGCCGAAAACACAATTGATCGCCGCGCCGAGTGCCGCGGCTCCAAACGAGAGCTTGTAGGCAGCAAGCGCGCGCGGCGATGCCGCCGCCGACCAGAAAGTGTGCCAACCATCGCTACCGCTCTTCAGGAACACCGCGGAGAGCGGGATGAGCACGATCAGCGAAAGCCACAGGACCGTGATGCCCAGCGTCAGACCGAAGCCAGGGAGTGGGGAGCTGCGGTTGCTCACGACACTGGGCACCACGGTTCGTCGACTATGCCCGCTCGTCAGCGCTTCGCAGCCGCGAAGACCTGATCGAACGTGCCGCCGTCAGAGAAATGATTCTTCTGGGCACGGGCCCAACCTCCGAAATTCTTTTCCACGGTGAACAATGGCACGTTCGGGAACTGGCCTTTGAACCTGGCGGCGACGGCCCTGTTGCGCGGCCGGAAATAATTGTTGGCGACGATGAACTGCGCCTGCGGCGTGTAGAGGTATTTGAGATAGGCCTCGGCAACTTTGCGCGTGCCCTTCTTGTCGACATTCTTGTCGACCACCGCGACGGGCGGCTCGGCGAGGATGGACACCGACGGGATCACGATGTTGAACTTGCCGCGGCCAAGCTCCCTCACGGAGAGGAGCGCTTCATTCTCCCAGGCGATGAGCACGTCACCCTGGCCGCGCTCGACGAAGGTGGTGGTCGATCCGCGGGCGCCGGAGTTGAGCACCGGCACGTTGCGGAACAGCTTGGCCATGAACCCATTGGCCTTGGCGTCGGAACCATATTTGCGCCGCGCATAACCGTAGGCAGCGAGATAGTTCCAGCGTGCCCCTCCGCTGGTCTTGGGGTTGGGAGTAATGACCTTCACCCCAGGCCGGATGAGGTCGTCCCAGTCCTTGATGTTCTTCGGATTTCCGGCGCGAACAAGGAAGACGATCGTCGAGTAATAAGGCGTGCTGTTGTTGGGGAGGCGAGTCTGCCAGTCCTTGGCGATCAGACCGCGCTGGGCGATCTCGTCAATGTCATAGGCGAGTGCCAGCGTGACGACGTCCGCGGGCAGGCCATCAATCACCGCACGGGCCTGCTTGCCCGATCCGCCATGACTCTGGCGGATGGTGACAGGTTGCCCCCAGCTCTTCGCAAACGCGCCGTTGATCTCCTGATACAGCTCTCGGGTCGGGTCATAGGATACGTTGAGCAGCTCGTTGGGAGCGGCAGGCGCGGCCGCCGGCATGGTTGCCGCGGCCGTAATCAAAACGCTGAGGAGGAAATTGCGAACCAGCTTCATCGAATGACACCCCTGTTCGAGTTGGCTGCAGCATATTCTCTAGTCTTCAACTAGGGAACGGTAACTTTTCGTCAACTCAGCGCATATTCGGGCCATTTGGCCGCTGAATGTCCCGCGGCGGGCCATTTGACCGGCCACCTTCCGTGGCGACGGGAATTTCTCCTCGGGCCGCCTCGCCTATTGCGCGGCGCTGCTGCCCGTGATTTGGCTGCTGCTCTCAATCGCGCGGAGTTCTTATGCGATTCCAGAAATCTGTGGCGTTGTTCGGGGCGGGCGCGCTCATGCTGTCAGCGGCTGGATGCGAATCCGAGCATCGTGCTGGCGCAGCTAATCGAGGACCAGTGGACACCGCCTCAATCAAGGCGGAAATCCAGGCCGATCAGGACAGGTGGAACGAAGAATATCACGCCAAGCCGAAGAATGCGGACCGATTGACGGCTCATTATGCGCCTGACGCCTATATCGTCCCCTCGGGCCTGGACCCCGTGGCGGGGAAGTACAACGTTCGCACTTTGATGGCAGCACTCGCCCGCGACCCGAATTTCGACATGAGGTTCGCCGGCGATCGGATTGAGGTTTCCAATTCGGGCGATCTCGCCTTCGTTCGCGGGCGGTTTTCGGATCGATACACGGATCCCGCGACCAATCAGGTGAAATCCGAGACCGGAACTTATCTCACCGTCTACAAGAAGCAGGACGATGGAAGCTGGAAGGTCATCGAGGATTTCAGCGTCCATGATGCCACGCCGCCGCGACCTCCAAGGTAGGTCGGATTCTGCTGTCCGAAAGACGCCTTAGGCATGTCACTCGCGCCAGGCGTTGGTTCGCGGGTGTGAAACCCTCAATCCGCTCGCTCCCCTTCGTCATCCCGGCCCTGAGCCGGGATCCGACTTCTTCATTCCAGGATCGCGAAGGCAGGCGGACCCCGGATCAAGTCCGGGGTGACTGACAGAAGTTGGCCTAAATCCGGAAAAAAGCGGCGCTTAGGCGGCGATGTCGTAGGGCTGAATCTCGCCGGAGAGATAGAGATTGCGCGCTTTCGTTCTCGACAGCTTGCCTGAGCTCGTGCGCGGAAGCGTCCGCGGCGGAACCAGTTCGACGACAGGCCTGATGCCCGTGATTGCGTGGATGCGCTCACGAATATCGTTGCGCAGCCGGCCTCGCTCCTCCGGGTCCGACACGCGGCAGTGGACGAGGACCGCCGGAGTCTCCTCACCCGATGGGCCGGTGATGGCAAAGGCCGCGATATCTCCAGACTTGAACCCGGGCAGCTGCTCAACCGCCCATTCGATATCCTGCGGCCAATAGTTGCGCCCATTGATGATGATCATGTCCTTGGCGCGGCCAACGATGAATATGTAGCCGTTCGACAAATAGCCCATGTCGCCGGTATCGAGCCAACCGTCGGGCGCCAGCACGGCGCGCGTCGACTCCTCGTCGCGGAAATAGCTATGCATCACCGACGCGCCGCGAACGTGGACCTTACCGATGCCGCGATCCGGCAGGACGTCGCCGTCCGCGCGCCGGATTTCTATCTCCATGCCGTAAACCGGCCTCCCGCAATTGACCACGGCCCGGTACCTGCGCGGGCGGTCCGCATCGCCCGGAGCGCAGCCGGAAAGTTCGTGCTCTTCGACCAGCTCGAGGCGGATGCCTTCTCCGGGCGGCATGAGCGAGACCGCGAGCGTCGCCTCGGCGAGGCCGTAGCTCGGACAGAAGGCGCTGGCGTGGAATCCTGCTTCCGCGAAGCTGTCGACGAACGCCTGCATAACCTCCGGGCGGATCATGTCGGCGCCGTTGCCGGCAATGCGCCAGCGCGACAGGTCGAACCGATCCTTGGCGCGTGTCTGCGAGCTCATCCGCCGCGAGCAGATGTCGTAGCCGAAGGTCGGCGAATAGCTCAGCGACGTTCCTGGATTTCGGGTAATCATGTCGAGCCACGCGAGCGGCCGACGCGCGAAATCCTCGGTTTTCAGATAGTCGACCGACATCTGCATTGCGATCGGGGAGAGAAAGCAGCCGACGAGGCCCATGTCGTGATACCAGGGTAGCCAAGAGATCACCCGGTCGCTCGCCTGCACCTCAAGACCGACTCCGTGCGAGCGCAAATTGTCGAGCAAAGCTCGATGCGTGACGGCGACGCCGTGCGGGAAGCGCGTCGACCCGCTGGAATATTGAAGATAGGCAATGTCCTCGGGCTCGGCTGAGGGCAGGTCGGCGTCGACGGGTTCGATGTTTGCCACCGATTCCCAGTCGCGCGAGGCGACGCCGGCCTTGCGGCCGGCTTCGGCGCAAAAATCGGCGAGCTCCAGCGGGTAGAGCAGCAGCGCGGGATCGCAGCTTTTCAACTGAACGCCGAGCTGGTCGATATAGGATTCACGTCCGCCGAAGCTGGTCGGAAGAGGCAGCGGGACGGGCCACGCGCCCGCATAGACGGCGCCGAAGAAGCAGGCGGCGAACTCGGGCCCCGTTTCCGCCACGAGGGCGATGCGATCGTCGGGCTTGATGCCGAGCGCGACAAAGCGCTTTGCACGGGCGAGAGCGTCATCGCGCAGCTCAGCATAAGAATAGGCCTGCGTCAGAGTCCCGCGCGCATCGTGGAAATTGAGCCCGCGATTGCCGTTCGCGGCATAATCCAGCGCGTCGCCGATCGTTGCGAAATCGGCGAGGCGTCGCGGCTGCGTGTCGAGGGTGGGTGTCGCGCCCGGTGGCGCAAGCTCGTTTTTGACTGAGGCGTTGCGTTCGAGCACGCCGTCCCTTCCTGATTGTTGTCCCGCATGTCTTGGGCCGCGGCTCACGCAGCCGGTTCCCTGATGGCGGCGGAGTGTGGCACAAAAACGGCGCAATGCCACTCCCCAAGGCGAAGAAAGCGGTTCGGCCCTTAGACCGAAAGCAGCTTCAGGAACTGGCGCTGCGCTATGTGAGCCGGTACGCGACGACGCGCGCGAAGCTTGGTGCTTATCTCGCCCGGAAGATCCGGGAGAGGGGATGGGGCGATACGGACGAGCCCGACACGGAGGCGATCACCAGCCGATTCGCCGAGCTCGGCTATATTGACGATGCCGCCTTCGCGTTGAGCAAGTCGCGTTCGCTGGCCGCCCGAGGCTACGGCAAGCGGCGGCTGCTTGAGAAGCTCTATGGTGCGGGCGTCGACGAGGAGGGAAGCCGAGCCGCTCGCGCACATGCCGACGAGGAAGCAGTTTTCGCGGCTCTCCGCTTCGCCGAACGCCGCAAGATTGGGCCGTTCGCTCTGGCGAGGTCGAACGATCGACGAGAACAGGACCGCGCTCTGGCGACAATGGTCAGGGCCGGGCACGGATTCGCGCTCGCCCGCGCTATCGTGCGCCTCGCTCCCGGAGCGGCCATCGACCTCGACGATCTAGCGGAGTGCACTCGGTTTACCGGCGATTAAAGTCCGTTTCCCGACACAAGCACTCGTGTTAATAAGGGTGGTGGTAAACGCGTCGGTAACGCTGGCGGAAGGGGAGGCGCGGGTCGAATTGGATCCGGTCGAAAATCCTCCTAACTCTGAACTGCAACCTATCACCGGTCGAGTGAAGTGGTTCGACGCGACTCGCGGATTCGGATTCATCGTTAGCGAGGAGGTTGACGGGGACGTCCTCCTCCACTTCAGCGTGCTGCGCGAGCATGGGCGCCGCAGCGTTCCGGAGGGCGCGATCGTCGAATGCGTGCCCGTGATGCTGGAGCGCGGGCTCCAGGCGAAGAAGGTTTTATCGATAGACCTCACCTCGGCCTTGCCGCAGCAGCCGCGCTCGGCCAACGCTGGAGCGGACCGTGCCGACCGCAAGGCGCTCGCCGATGCGGCCGGAGAGTTCGAGCCGGTGGAGGTCAAATGGTTCAATCGCGTTCGTGGCTATGGTTTCGTGAACCGTCTGAACGAGGGCGAGGCGCAGGACGTTTTCGTCCATATGGAAACGGTGCGCCAGGGGCGGCTCGGGGAGCTCCAGCCGGGACAATTGCTCGAGGCGAGAATCGCTCCCAGCGACAAGGGGCTAACAGCGGTCGAGCTCAAACTGCCCTGAGGTTCGGCGCGGCAGCGCTCGCGCTCGCCGCGTGCAGTCCGCAGGCGCCGGCGCAAAATGCACCGCACGACGAAGCCGCGCAGACCGGACTGAGACAGGTGCCGCTGACGATTCACTCTTCCACCGGCGCTTATCGTTTCACAGTCGACGTGGCGGCCACACCGGAGCAGCAGCAGCGCGGCCTGATGTTTGTCCAATCGCTCGCGCCGGACCGTGGGATGATTTTTCCCTACGACCCGCCACGGGACATCGCCTTCTGGATGAAGAATACGCTCATCCCTCTCGACATGGTCTTTATTCGCGCGGACCGAACTATTGCGCGCATTGCGGCGAACACGACACCTCTCTCGCTGGACCCCGTGCCCTCGGGAGAACCTGTCGCGCTGGTGCTGGAAATTCGCGGCGGTCGCGCCGCGGAGCTCGGCGTTCGCGAGGGCGACCGGGTAGAGTGGGGTCGCTAGGAGGCGTCCGTCATTGCGAGCCGCTTGCGCTCCTCGCAATGACGAGGCAGAGGCACCAAACCATGGGTTTCTGGTCAAAAACCTTCACCTGGTGGAATGGCGCGACGTGGGGCACGGCGTTGTGGACGCGGCGATTCGGTGACGAGGTTGGTCGCGATCACGCGGGGAATATCTATTATCGCGATCGGAAGAATCCTCGCCGCCGTTGGGTGATCTATGCTGGGAGCAATGACGGCAGCCGAGTGCCGCCGGATTGGCAGCTATGGCTAAGGGACACGATCGAGGAACTTCCGTCCAAGGCGTTGCCGCCGGTCCGGAAGTTCCAGACTGAGCCCACCGGCAATCTCACCGGCACGATGGCGGCGTTCCGGCCCGACGGAGCGCTGGGAAGCGGAAGAATCCGGCCTGCCTCGACGGGCGACTACGAGCCCTGGATTCCGGAATAACGTGAAGTCGGGCCCGCTACTGCTGACAGCATACGCGCTCGGCCTCGCGTCCTGCGGTCGCGCAGGTGATGAGAATGCGTCGGCCCCTGCTGCCAACAATGCCGCCGCGCCGACACGGAGCGTCAACCAGACCGGAGTTACTCCGATGGCGCAGCGCGTCGCCGTGCTCGGCATCCTGAACAAACGCAACGGAATCGTGCAGAACGTGGCGTTGCACCCCGGTCAATCCGCGCGGTGGAAGGATGTGATCGTGCGCTTGCGCGCCTGCGAGACGACCGCTCCTTGGGAGGCCGAAAGGCTCACCGGTGCTTTCGTCCAGGTCGACGTCCAGCGGCCGGACCGGAAATGGCAGCGGGCGTTTTCTGGGTGGTTGTATAAGGAGTCGCCGTCACTGAATGTTGTCGAGCATGCCGTCTACGACGTCTGGCCGAAGAGCTGCGAGATGACGTACCCGGCCGGGCCCGCCGTGCCTGCGGCTCCGGTGACCTCAAGCAATGTGTCGAGCGCGAGGAAATCGGGCGGGCCTTCAGGTGGGCGTCCCAGCGAGTCACCAGCCGCGCCTTCGAATGAGATGGCGCCTGCGCCGCCGCCACCGCTTCCGAGTGCCGCGGAAAGCAATGCGACGTAGGATGCGCGCGGGACGCTGATGGCTCCGAGCGACGCCAGATGTTCGGTCATGAACTGGCAGTCGAGCAGCATGAAATTGCCCACCTTCAGTCGGGCGACCAACCAGGCGAGAGCCACCTTCGACGCGTCCGGCGCGCGGCTGAACATGCTTTCACCGAAAAAAGCGCGTCCGAGCTTCACTCCGTAGAGCCCGCCGACGAGGTCATCGCCGTTCCACACCTCGATCGAATGGGCATGACGCGAGCCGTGGAGTGCGAGCATCGCATGTTCGAGGTCGGTATTGATCCACGTCTCTTCGCGCTCGGCGCAGGCCGCGATGACCTTCCCGAAGACGCGGTCGTGAGTGACGACGAACTTGCCCGAACGGATCGTGCGTCGAAGCGACCGGGACATGTGGAATCGATCGAGCGGAATAATGGCTCGATTGCGCGGCTCGACCCAAAACAGCTCATCCGCATCCCGGCTGTCGGCCATCGGAAAAACGCCGGTGGCGTAACCCTGGAGCAGCAAACGGGGATCGAGCCAACTCATGCAGCGAATATGCCCTTTTCGAACGGAAAGGGCAGACCTTTGAAGGTGCAATGCCCTCCGCCGGGGCGGCAGCGCCGTCTTCCGGATGTGAATCGGACTAGAGGATCTCCCGCACCACGTCTTGCGGTCGGCAGAGCCGGACGCCTTTGCTGGTCTCGACCAGCGGGCGCTCGATCAGGATCGGATGCGCGAGCATTGCATCGAGGACCTCGTCGTCGCTGACGTCGGGCCGAGTGAGGCCGAGTTCTTGCGCGAGCGGTTCCCTGGCGCGCAAGCCCTCCCGCGCCGTGATCCCGGCGCGTTCGTACAGTCGCTTCAGTTCCTCGCGGGTCGGGGGATTCTTGAGATATTCGTGAATCCACACGTCGGCTCCGGAATCGCGCAGGATCTCAAGGGTTTTGCGGGACGTTCCGCACATCGGATTATGATAAATCGTCGCTTTCATCTCGCCGCCCGTTCCTAAGACGTAGTCCCGCTTTCAAGCAAGGCATTCCGGCGCTGCTGCGACGTCGTATATCGGAACATTGTCGCGGACGCGGAACGATGAGGGCCTATCGTCGTTCCTGCGATGTGACATGCGCCGTGGTCGTGGAACCAGGGACTGGGCGGTATGTCCCGGAAAGCTCAACAAACGGGAGAAATACGATGCAAAAATCCATTCTGGTAGTGGCGCTGGCAGGTACAGTCGCCCTGGCGGGCTGCGCGAGCAATGCGGAGACCGCTGACGTCGCGACTGGCGCGGCTGTCGGCGCGGCCGGTGGAGCCGCTGTCGGCGCGATTGCGCCCGGCATCAGCACGATCGAGGGCGCCGCGGTCGGCGCAGCGATCGGCGGTCTCGCCGGCGCCGTTTGGGCCGACAACAACAATGACGGCTATGTCGACGGTTATGTCCAGAACGGCCAATATTATTCTGGCACGCCGCAGGGTTATGACCCGACCACGCATGCGGTCGTGACCGGCGCCGTCGGCGGTGCCGTGCTCGGCGGTGTTGCCGGCGCGGTCATTCCGGGCGTCAGCACGCTCGAAGGCGCAGTGATCGGCGCTGCGGTCGGCGGTATCGCCGGCGCGATCTGGGCCGACCAGAACAATGACGGCCGGGTGGACGGATACGTTCAAAACGGCCAATATTATGCAGGCGCCCCGACGTCGGCTCCGCCGCCCGCCATGGCTCCGGCGCCTGAAATGGCTCCGGCTCCGGCTCCGGCCCCGGCGACCGGCGAACGCGGCTAAATTGGACCCATCAAGGGGTGACGTTGATGGAGCCCTTTGGATGGAGAAGAAGTGAGACGTCTGCGTAATGCGTGCACCGGCCGACGGCCGGTGCACTCTTTTCGGAAACTGGGTGGTGTCGCGGCGGCATTGATTGCCGTCGCGGCGCCGCTTTCGTCCGCTCACGCGGCCGCGCCCGCTACGGCAGCAAGCGCCCAGCCCGCAACCGGACAAAGCGTCGCCGATTTCTATCGCGCGCGAAACAATGCTCCGCTGTGGCTTGCGCCTACGGCGGGCAATGCGGCCGAACGGCTCGTAGCGCTGCTCAGCACGGCGAGCCTGGATGGCTTGAATGCCGATCGCTACCAAACCGCCGCTCTCCAGCAGGCGCTTCAATCCGCGAGGGGCGGCAAGCGCAAGGCGGTCGAGCGTGCGGACGAACAGCTATCGGAAGCCTTTGTCGCCTATGTCCGCGACCTCAGGCGCGATCCTGGGCTCGGCATCCTCTATGTCGACCCCGACCTGCGGCCGGCGCCCCCTTCGGCGATGGCCGCGCTGCTCCAGGCCGCGGCGGCCCCGTCGCTTGCCAATTACGTCCAGTCGATGGGCTGGATGAACCCGCTCTACGGCCAACTCCGCCAGGCGCTCGCCAGTCGCGGCTTCACGAGTGACCACGAACGGCAGCTCCTCACCGTCAATCTGGAGCGCGCCCGCGCCTTGCCGTCGGGTCCTCACCGCTACGTTCTCGTCAACGCGGCTCAGCAGCGGCTTTACATGTATGCGAATGGGCAGTTGGTCGATTCCATGCGGGTCGTCGTCGGCAAGCCCAAATATCCGACGCCGATGATGAGCGCGTGGATCCGCTACGCGAGCCTCAACCCTTATTGGTATGTGCCGCCGGACCTCGCCGCGGAGCGGATTGCGCCGAATACCGTCAAGCGCGGAGTCGGCTATCTGGACGAGCTCGGCTATCAGGTGCTGTCCGACTGGACGCCCGACGCGCAGATCATCGACCCCAGCACGATCGACTGGAAGGCGGTCGCCGACGGCAAAAAAGAGGTGCTGATCCGCCAATTGCCTGGCGCGCACAATTCCATGGGCCGCATCAAGTTCATGTTCCCCAACGACGTCGGCGTATACCTCCACGACAATCCGGAGCGGGAACTCTTCGAGCAGGCCGCTCGCCTTTATAGCGGAGGCTGCGTTCGCCTCGAGGACGCGTGGCGGCTGAGCCGGTGGCTGTTCGGCCGCGATCTGACGTGGGAAGGTGCGGGCACCGAGGAACAGGTGCCGCTTCAGACGCCAGTGCCGGTGTACATCACCTATCTGACGGCGATGCCGGAAGGCTCCGCGATCGCTTATTACGACGATGTCTACGGGCGCGACGCCGCTCGGCTCGCGAGCATGGGCAGCAACGTCGGCACCGCCGCAGCCGCTGGGGCGGTCGCTACGCGCTAGGCGGCACTCAAGGTTTCCACCAATTGGGATACCAAGTGACGTCCTGCGCGACGGGATGCCCGTCAGGGTCCCGCGCCGGACGGAAGCGCACATATTGCTGCGCCAGTTGGCACATCGTCGTGTCGGCGTAACCGTCGCCGCTCGATTGGGCGATCCGGCAATTGGAGACCCGGCCGTCGGTGTTCACCTTGATGACGATCCCGACGGAGCCGTTCCGGATACCGGTGGCGGCGAGGCGCCGATACTCGCGATCCGGGATTTTCGAGATTCGCTGGGCGGGGGTGAACTTCGAATAATCGCCGCCTCCGCCCGGGCCATTGCCAGCCCCGCCAGCCCCCGTGCCGGTGCCCGCGGATGCGGCGCCCGAGCTGGTCGCGTTTCCGGCGCCCGCGACCGCTGCGGCGGGGAGCGGGGAGGGAGTGGGGATCCTGGGCTTCGGAGCGACGACGGGGGAGGGTTCCGCGCGCTTCGCGGGGGCGCCGGCGCCCTGCTTTGCCTGATGCGGTTTGGGTGGGGGATTCGGCGGTTTCGCTGGGGGCGGCGGCGGGAGGCGAATGTCGATGGTCTTGAGATTGTCGACGACGTGGCGGACGATCTGCACATTCAGTCCGCCGAGGAGAATCCCCGCTAGCGCGGCGTGCACCGCGACAACGGCCGCGATCGCTTTCGCCTTGTCGGGGCGGTCAGCGGTTCCGGTATAGCTGGACATAGGCGCGTCTCGTTCAATCAACGCGCGTCGCGGTCGAAAGTTTGCGGCCAAAATCCAGAACCTATTTGGAACAATATTCTTTCCTACAACTCACCTCTTCAGCTAGCCGTATGATCCGTGAATGATGAGGAGCAGAGAATGAAGCGAATGTCGGCCTTCGAGATTTGGGTGCGGTGGGGAAGGATCGTCAATGAGCCCGAGGAGATCGAGACCAAATTCAATCCCTGGCACGATCCGAATGACGGCCGTTTCACCTTTGCTGGGCAGGGGAGCTATTTCGGCGGCGAAGGCGCAGGCGACAACGAAAGCGGTATCGGCGTCGCAAGCACTGCAGGACAATCCGCGCGCTCTTTACAGCCGTCCTCGCCGCGCGGCGTCACAAAGCCACAATCCGTACGTCCTGCTAAGGCGTCTGACGGCCGAGCATCACTTGAGAAGCTCAAGGCAGCCCGCCGCCAAGAAGCTAAACATCTCCGAGTAAATTATGGGGACCTTGGAGATCTGTCAGCGAAGTTCGAATCCGGCGGGAGAGCCGGCGTAGGGACTGTCTCATCGGGGAAGAATGATCCCGGAGGCATTTCGTACGGCAGTCACCAACTCAGCTCGAAAGCCGGCAGTGTCCAGCGATTCCTGGCCACGAAAGGCAAGCTCTGGGCGAAGCAATTCGCAGGTTTGGATCCGACGAAACCGGGCGCGTTTGGAGCAAAGTGGAAGGAGATCGCGGCTCGCGATCCGGCCGCTTTCGAGCTGGCCCAATTGGACTACATTGGAGGTAACCAATACCGGAGAGCAGTGACTACGGTCTATGAAAATACGGGCCTGAACTTGAACGATCGTGGTTTCGCTGTGAGGGAGGCGACTTGGTCGAGTGCCGTGCAGCATGGCCATGCTCCCGAGATTCTTGCCGACGCGATCGCCTCGACGGACGCGAAAGTTGCGCGCGATGACACAGGCTATGATGAACAACTTATCAGGAATCTATATGCTGCCAGAATTACCCATATATACAAACTGATCTATCAAACTCGATCCAATCGGCGTCTAACTGCACGCGCGAGAGCTGGCCGGATTGCTCTTTATCAATCCATCATAGATAATCGCATGCCTGAAGAACTGAAGGACGCCCTAAAACTCTTGCCTCCCAGAGAAAATCAAGGAAAGTGATGCAAGACTCTCAGGTTAAGTGTTATTCACTGTTTGCGATAAAGGTAATTATTGGAGCAATGTCGCTACAGATGATGAATGGTGCTTTGCTAGCAAATCAAAGAACCGAACAACTTGATAAAGAGAGAAATAATTCTAAGGCAAGAGCGAATGCATTTCTCGATGCTGTGAAAGATATCATGTCTCTTTCAGATTTTGAAAAAGATGACATAATCGATTATGTTGCTCATGCACTCGCAGAAGATAAGATGATCCATCCTGATCGCGAAGATCGAGATCGAATCAGATTTGCTCAGGGCAAATCAGTGAAACAAAGATTTGATCTTCCCTTCATGACAGGGCGTTTTTACAGAGACGAAGCCAATTCATCTTTCTGGATTTCAGTATTGCCACTTTCTAATCGAGCGGTTCTCCTGCAATTCAACGGTTACGAGTTAAGGAATAACAACATTATCACTTGCGATTTGGCTGCGCGAGCGACCATCGATTCTTCGGGTGTGCTGCGGGGGCGTTCCGTCCACGAGGATGACGAAACTAAGATCGAAGGCCGGATTGGCCGGAAGGGCCGATCGCTCAAAGTCCAGATAAACGACCCGTCTGATAATCGTCCGGGTTGCGGCTTCGGCGCTTCATTGGATGGCACTTATGTAGCGGCTGGGTCTCGGAAGTAGCCTCAATGCTGCTCCTCTAGCCACGATTCCAGCCATTTGATCGTATAGTCACCCGCCAGAAATTCCGGGTCGCGCACGATTTTCTGGTGGAGCGGGATCGTCGTCTTCATGCCTTCGACCACATATTCCTCAAGCGCGCGGCGGAGGCGCATGATGCAGTCGTCGCGGGTCATTCCGTAAACGATCAGCTTGCCGATCATGCTGTCGTAATACGGCGGGACCCTATAGCCGGTGTAGAGGCCGCTATCGACGCGGACGTGCATGCCGCCCGGCGCGACATAGTTCTTCACCAGGCCGGGTGAAGGCGCGAACGTCTCGGGGTCTTCGGCATTGATCCGGCATTCGATGGCGTGGCCGTGGAGGTGCACCTGCTCCTGAGTGCAGGACAGACCCTCGCCGGCGGCCACCCGGATCTGCTCGCGCACCAAGTCGATGTCGCTGATCATTTCGGTGACCGGATGCTCGACCTGGAGTCGCGTGTTCATCTCGATGAAGAAGAATTCGCCCTTCTCGAAGAGGAACTCGATCGTTCCGGCGCCGCGATATTTCATGTCGCTCATCGCCTTGCGGACGATCTCGCCCATGCGATGCCGCTCTTTCTTCGTGATGATCGGCGAGGGCGCTTCCTCGAGCACCTTCTGGTGGCGGCGCTGAAGGGAGCAATCGCGTTCGCCAAGGTGGATCGCGCCGCCCTTGCCGTCGCCGAACACTTGAAACTCGATATGCCGGGGATCGGCGAGATATTTTTCCATGTAGACGGTATCGTCGCCGAATGCCGAGCGTGCCTCGGCGGCCGCCTGGCTCATCAGGCTTTCGAGCTGTTCCTCGGCTGGGACGACTTTCATCCCCCTTCCGCCTCCGCCGGAGGCCGCCTTGATCAGCACCGGATAGCCGATCTCGGCCGCGAGCTTCTTCGCTTCCTTGACGGAGTGTATCGGCCCTTCCGAGCCTGGCACGAGCGGCAAGCCGAGCTTCGCGGCGGTGCGCTTGGCCTCGATCTTGTCGCCCATCAATTGGATGTGCTCGGGCTTCGGCCCGACCCAGATGATGTTGTGGCTTTCGACGATCTCCGCGAACTGCGCATTCTCGCTGAGGAAACCGTATCCAGGGTGGATGGCGTCGGCGTGGACGATCTCCGCCGCCGAGATGATGTTGGGAATGTTGAGGTAGGATTCGGTCGCGGGCGGCGGGCCGATGCACACCGTCTCGTCGGCCAGGCGGACGTGCATGGCATCGGAATCCGCGGTCGAGTGTACCGCGACCGTTTTGATGCCCATCTCGTGGCAGGCGCGATGGATCCGGAGCGCGATCTCGCCGCGGTTGGCGATCAGCAGCTTCTGGATTTTCATCGGTTGCGGAGCCTAGCCGATGACGACGAGCGGCTGATCGAACTCGACCGGCTGCGCGTCAGCAACCATGATCTTCTTCACAACGCCACCCGCGGGAGCGGTGATCGGGTTCATCACCTTCATCGCCTCGACGATCAGCAAGGTGTCCCCAGCCTTCACCGCTTCGCCCACGTTGACGAACGGCTTTGAGCCGGGCTCAGCCGAGAGATAGGCGGTGCCGACCATCGGCGACTTGATCGCCTGTCCGGCAATTTCCGGCTCCTCGCCCAGGTCTTCCTTGCCGTGCATGGGCGGAGCTTCCAGGGGCTGGGCGACGGCGGGAGCCGGACCGGGAGCGGCCGCGCCGAAGATCGCCGCCGGCTCGCGCTTCACCTTGATCCGTCGATTGCCGTCCTCGACCTCGATCTCGGTGAGCTCATTGTCCGTGAGCAGGGTGGCAAGCTCGTGCACCAACTGGGGGTCGATGCGCATCGCGCCGTTCGTTTCGCCGTCCTCCGCCTTGCTCGGGCCAGGCTTGCTGGCTGGGGCCATCCTCTTATTCCCTATTGAATCTGGCTCTTGGCCTGGGTCGAAGCGGCTCCCTTGCAGAGGTGTGCCGCCGCGTCCAGTGCGAGCACATAGCTCAACGGCCCGAAGCCGACGACCGAGCCGCGCGCAACCTGCGCGATCATGCTCTGCCTCCGGAAATGTTCGCGGGCGTAGACGTTGGACATGTGCACTTCGATCACCGGGATCGGCAGGGCCGCGATCGCGTCCCGAATGGCAATGGAGGTATGAGCGTAGCCGCCGCCGTTCATAATCACCGCCGAAGCCTTGGCGAGCGCCTCGTGCAGCCAATCGACCAGCACGCCCTCATGGTTGGACTGACGGATGTCGAGCCTGACCTTGTGGATCTTGGCCCGTTGCTCGAGCGCCTCCTCTATGTCGGCCAGCGTCTGCGTGCCGTAGATGCGCGGCTCGCGGGTGCCGAGAAGATTGAGGTTCGGCCCGTTTAGAACGAAGATGGTCTCGGTCATTTGCGTGGGGCGGTGGAGCCTCCTATCTCGCTCTTGTCAATGACTGTTGCCGCAACCCTTGGAATCCATGTGAATGGCGAGTTCCGGCAGGTGCCGGGCGGGATCAGCATTTCCGAAATGCTGAGCGAGATCGGCTTGGACTCAAGAAAGGTCGCGGTGGAGCGCAATCGGGAGATCGTGCCGCGCTCCGCGCTGGGCGAGGTCTGCGTCGATGACGGCGACACCTACGAGATCGTCCATTTCGTCGGAGGCGGTTGAGTGAACGCTCCCCAGTCCATGCAATCCGACACATGGACGGTCGCCGGGCGCACGTTCGCCTCGCGGCTGATCGTCGGCACGGGCAAGTACAAGAGCCTCGAGGAGAATGCGGCGGCGGTCGAAGCGTCGGGCGCGGAAATCGTCACGGTTGCGGTGCGGCGAGTGAACATCTCCGATCCCAAGCAGCCGATGCTCACGGATTACATTGACCCGAAGAAGATCACTTATCTCCCCAACACCGCCGGCTGCTTCACCGCCGAGGACGCGATCCGCACGCTTCGTTTGGCGCGTGAGGCCGGCGGCTGGAACCTCGTGAAGCTCGAGGTGCTGGGCGAAGCCAAGACGCTCTATCCCGACATGCGCGAAACGTTGCGCGCGACGGAAGTCCTGGTGAAGGAGGGGTTCGAGCCGATGGTCTATTGCGTCGATGATCCGATCGCCGCGAAACAGCTGGAGGAGGCCGGCGCGGTCGCGATCATGCCGCTGGGCGCGCCGATCGGCTCGGGCTTGGGAATTCAGAACCGTGTGACCATCCGCCTGATCGTCGAGGGCGCCAATGTGCCCGTGCTGGTCGACGCGGGCGTTGGCACGGCGAGCGACGCGGCGGAGGCGATGGAGCTCGGCTGCGACGGGGTGCTGATGAACACCGCGATCGCAGAGGCGAAGGACCCGGTGTTGATGGCCCGGGCAATGAAAGCGGCGGTTGAGGCCGGGCGGCTGGCCTATCTCGCCGGCCGGATGCAGAAGCGCCGCTACGCCGATCCTAGCAGTCCGCTGGCCGGCTTGATCTAATCTCTCGCGATAGGGAGCTATTGATGAGGTTGCTGTTCGCCCTTCCGCTTGCGATCGCCTTCGGCACTGTCGCCTGCAATGCGAAGCCCGCCGAGGATAAGGTGTCCGAAAACGCAGCGCAGCCCGACGAGCAAGCCGCCGCGGCCGAGCGCGTCACTCTCAAGGCATCGGACGGGGTCACGGTCCACGGCCTGTGGTACAAAGCGCCGCATCCCAAAGCGCTGGTTCTGCTCTTCCACCAGGCGGGGTCGAGCAAGGATGAATATGCCACCATCGCACCGCGCCTGGTGCAGGCCGGATATAGCGCGCTGGCGATCGACCAGCGCTCGGGCGACGGGATGTTCGGCACCAACGAAACCGCGGCCGGGCTCGGCAGGAAGGCCGATTATCTCGAAGCTCGGCCGGACCTGCAGGCGGCGCTCGACTGGGCGCAAAGTCGCAACCTGCCGATCATCCTCTGGGGCAGCAGCTATTCGTCAGCGCTGATCTTCCCGCTGGCTGCAAAAGATCCGCAGGGGATCATCGCGCTTCTGGCATTTTCGCCCGGCGAGTATTTCGACGACGCGCACATGATCGGCACGGCTGCTGCAAAAGTGAAGGTGCCGGTATTCATCGCTTCGACCAATTCGAAGGAGGAGATGAGCCAGGCGGATCCGATCATGGCGGCTCTGCCTAAGACAGCTCAGAACGTGCGTTACGTTCCCGAGCACGCCGTGCATGGTTCTTCGATGCTCATTTCCGCAAGAAACCCCGAAGGAGCGGACGCAAACTGGCGCGCGGTGGTCGCCTTTCTCGATCGAGTCTCAGGTCGGCGCTAGAGGGGTGACTGTTTGATCGCCGTGACGAGGTGCGCCGCCATCGGTGCATCGAAGCCGTCAGGGCCTTCGAACTGCCGCAGTGCTTCCTCCGCGACGTCTGTCGCACGGCCGATCAGGGCTGGGTCTCGTTGTTCAATCTCCGAGCGCATGGGTGTTCCCTGCACGAGCGCGATCGCAGCATCGCGCGCTGACATAGCGCGGCTGCGAAGCTCGAGCGTCTCGATCCGGATGTCGTCGAAGCCGGCGGCCCGGAGGTCGCGTTCGATCCCCTCGCGTTCATGGTAGCGGAACGGAATCCGCTCGTAGAAAGCCGCGGCGGCATCGTCCGTGAACAGCTCGGCCACCGCGGCGCCCGCGACCTTCGTGGCGAGATTGCGGTCGATCCTGTCCCAGATGACCAGCAGGTAGCGGCCGCCGTCGCGCAGAACGCGCCACGCCTCCGCATTGCCGCGGACCTTGTCGGGGTAGAACATCACTCCGAACTGGCAGACGACGAGGTCGAAGGTCCCCGCCTCGAACGGCAGGTCGAGCGCGTCCGCGGCTTGGAAGGACACACCCGCTGAGCCCGCGCGTTCCGCTGCGACTTCCAGCATCGGCTGATTGAGGTCCGTGGCGACGATCTGCGCATCCGGCACCGCATCGAGCAGTGCCTTGGTGACGACCCCGGTGCCGGCGGCCGTCTCCAGGATGCGCTCGGGCAGCCATTGCGCCGCCCGCTTGCCGACTTCCGCCGCATAAGGAGCGAAGATCAGCGGCACCATGTAGCGATCATAAATCGCGGGAATCGATCCGGCGAACACGGTGTCGGTCGTGGTCATGTGACGGAACGGGCTCCTGTGCTCGCGGGTTTTCTTTTCGTCCGGGAGGCGGACGAGACCATGCCAGACTATGCCACGGAGCGCGAGGCGATGGTCGAGCGGCACCTCAAGCGCCGCGGGATCACGGACAAGCGCATCCTCGACGCCTTCCTCGCCGTGCCGCGCGAGGAGTTCGTGAGCGAGGAACATGCGCACGTTGTTTATGGCGACCATCCGCTTCCGATCGAATCCGGACAGACGATCTCCCAACCCTATATCGTCGGGCTGATGATTGATGCGGCAGGCATTGAGCCGGGCGATACGGTGCTAGAGATCGGCGCCGGCTCGGGCTATGCGGCGGCGGTCATCAGCCGGATCGCCGACAAGGTGATCGCCATCGAACGCCACCATGATCTCGTCGACATCGCACGGCAGCGAATGAATCGTCTCGGCTTCGATAATGTGGAAATCATCGAGGGCGACGGCACCAAGGGCTACCGCGACCGCGCGCCGTTCGACGCAATCCTCGCCGCCGCGAGCGGAAGCCATGTCCCGCGACCCCTGGTGGAACAGCTGGCCCCCTGCGGCTGCATTGTCATGCCGCTCGGCGATCCGGGTGGAGTGCAGGAGCTGGTTAGGGTGACCAAGCTCGTCGACGGCGCGCTCAAGCAGGACAATCTTGGCGGCGTGCGGTTCGTACCGCTGATCGGCGAGGACGGCTGGGGAGACACTCACTGACCCTACGTGGTGCACTCGCGCGGAGCTCTAGCCCTTCGCCTTTTCCCGCAGCTTTGCGATCGTCGTCGCATTGGTGATCTGCTCGACGTCGGTCTTGCAATGGATAAGGCGAATGCCCTTGCGCTTGAGTGCCTGGTCTAGCGCGGGGGCGAAATCGTCCGTTTTTTCAACCGTTTCCGCCCAGCCGCCATAAGCGCGAGCGAGAGCTGCGAAATCGGGATTGGCGAGTTCCGTGCCGCTGATCCGCTTCGGATACTCGCGCTCCTGATGCATTCGGATCGTGCCGTAGCTGCCGTTGTCGGCGATGATCACGAGGATGTCGGCGCCATATTGCGCGGCGGTCGCCAGTTCCTGGCCGTTCATGAGGAAGTCGCCGTCGCCTGCGACGCACACGACCGCCCGATCTTTGAAGCGGAGCGCGGCCGCGACCGCGGCGGGTAGGCCGTATCCCATCGTCCCGCTGGTCGGGGCGAGCTGGCTCGGCATGCAGCTGTAACGCCAGTAACGGTGCCACCAGCCGGAGAAATTGCCGGCGCCGTTGCAGATGATCGTATTGGCGGGAAGCTTGTCGCGCATCGCTCTGACGCAGGGGCCGAGGTCGAGCTTCACGCCCTTTCGTGGGTTCGGATCCGACCAATCCAGCCATTCTTCGTGCGCTTCGTCACCGACCGAGAAGCGGACGAGGTCCGGGTCGATCCAATCATCGAGCATTTCGGCGAACTCGCCCATGTCGGCGCAGATCGGCAGGTCCGCGTGATAGACGCTGCCGAGCTCATTGGGGTCGGGATGGACGTGAACCAGCGTCTGCTCCGGATGGTCGGGCGTGACGAGCGTGTAGCCGTCGGTCGTGGCTTCACCGAGGCGGGGGCCAATCGCGATGACCAGGTCCGCGTCGCGGATGCGCTGCTGCAATTTGGGGTTGGGACCGTAGCCGAGATTCCCAGCGTAAACTCCGCAGCCATTGTCGATGGCGTCTTGACGCCGGAAAGCGGCCGCAACGGGAATCCCGTAACGGAAAGCGAAATTGGCGAAATGATGCGCTGCGCGCGGGCTCCAGTCAGCACCGCCGACGATCGCGATCGGAGAGGCGGCTTCCTTCAACAGCTCGAACATCGCCTGGATCGCGCCGGGATCCGGTTCCTCACAGAGTGGAGGAACTGGCGGGCGATCGCGCACGTCGACTTGGTCGCGAAGCATGTCCTCGGGAAGAGCGAGCACCACTGGGCCTGGCCGGCCCACGGTCGCCACCCGATACGCCCGCGCGATATATTCGGGGATCCGTCGCGCGTCCTCGATCCGCGCTGCCCATTTGGCGATCGGACCAAAGAAGGCTGGGAAATCGATCTCCTGAAAGCCCTCGCGGCCGCGGTCGCCGCGAGCGACGTCGCCGATGAACAAGATCATCGGAGTGGAATCCTGGAAGGCGACGTGGACTCCGCCGCTGGCATTGGTCGCTCCCGGCCCGCGGGTGACGAAGGCGATGCCCGGGCGCCCGGTCATCTTGCCATCGGCGTCGGCCATATAAGCGACGCCCCCTTCCTGCCGGCACACGACGAGCTCGATCTCGGGAGTGTCGTGGAGGGCGTCGAGCACCGCGAGGAAGCTCTCGCCGGGGACGGTGAAAATGCGATCGCAGCCTTGGATCTTGAGCTGATCGACGAGGACTTGGCCCCCGGTTCGCTTGGTCATGGGGGAGCCTCTAGCCGCGACGCCCCCACCCGTCACCCCCGCGAAGCTGGGCGCGGGGCCGTTTCAAAACTGCCGGGATTGGGCACTTTGGAGGCAAATCGGTCTCTGGGAACCATTTGTTCATCCTCCAAGCGCAAAAATGATGCGGGGTAGGTTTGCATGAGTGATTCTGAAGATTGGCCCGACGATCAGCCTGAGCGCCGCCGCGCACCGCGCACCGCTCTGCGCCTCAGCGCGTCCATTCGCGAGCCGGGCCGAAGCCGGGTCGGGGCCAAACTGATCGACATTTCGACTCACGGTTGCCGTATCGAAGCGACAACCGGTACGTCGGCCGACACGTGGATCATGCTCAGTATCGTCGGTCTTGAGACGCAATATTGCCGCATCGTGTGGCACTGTCACGAGTTCGCCGGCGTCGAGTTCGCGAATCCTTTGGCTGAAACCGTGCTGGACAAGCTCTTGGCGGATCAGTCCCAACTGTCCGAAACGGCGATCAGCGAGCTGCGCAGTATCGCCAATCGCGCCCATCGTTTGTCGACGCAGGAGACTGGCGATCGTCAAACTCTGACGGAGCTCTCACGCAAGTGCGCGGTTGATGCGGTCGTTGAGGGCCTGCGGCTCGGCGAAACGAAGCAGGTTAAGGGCGGCGGCTCCCGCTAGGCGGCGCGCGCCTGACCGTTCAAAATCGGTCCAATTCCCCCCGCGGCTTCAATTTGCTCGGCGAGCGACCCGCGCGGCAGGTCCGCCTTGAGCGCCCACGCCAGGACCGCTTCGAGCTGAGCGATCGTCGCTTCGTCGCACATTCCGTCGAAGGCGAGCTTCACCACCGGCTTCATCGGCGAGCGCAGCTGGATCTTCAGGCCCTGCGTCTCGACCAGCTTCAGATATTCCTCGGCATTGTCCTCGGCATCGAGCGCGAAATCATAGGCCGCACTCAAACCTTCGTAGAGGGCGACGTTGGCGCGCAGTTTTGCCTGCCGCGCCTCATCGGCCTTCGAGCGGACTTGGTCCAATTTGCTCTGCATTGATCCCTCCGGCGTGGAAACGGGTTTTTTGGATGCAACAGGTTCGTTCGGCGTGACGGGCTCGATCATTTCAACCGGTTCGGCCGGTGCGACCAATTCGATCGGTTCGTCTTCCTCGCCGACGAAAGCTTCGTCCGGTGCCTCGGGTTCGACCAATTCTTCGATCGCGACCGGCTCGCTGGCTTCTTCCGCAATGGGAATGGCGGGAAGATCCGGCTCAACCTGAATGTTCTTGCCGTAGAAGCCGACGCTGGCGAGGCCCTCGAGGAGCTTCGCGGAGAATCCCGCCTTCGTTGCTTTGGCTGGTGGGCGCGTCTTCATGCTCGTGCTCGTCGTCCGCAACGGCATCCTGCTCCTGCGGTTGCGGCTCGATCTCCGCCGCTTCTTCGATGGGCTCCGGCCCAACAGCTTCTTCGATGCGCTCCGGCTCCACAGCTTCTTCGATAACCGGCGGCACTTCTTCGTTCTGCTCGGCCGCGGCTTTGACGAGTTCCGTTGCGACTTCGAGGAGCTCGGCGACGCTTCCCGCCGGTTCTGGAGCGGACTCCGCGGCTAGTGCAGGAACGTCCTCGACGACCTCTTCCTCGACAGCGCTCGGCGCTGGATCAAGGCTCACGAAGCCGTAGACATAGTCGATCCAAGTGCCCGTCGCGCTGAAGGGCAGCAGAGTGACCCAGCAGCGCACTTTTCCGTCCGCCGTCTTGAACTCATCCTCGAAAGCGAAGGCCTGCCTGCAGGCGGCGACCACCGGAATCCGCTTGGCGATGCAGGAAAGCACCGACGGGTTCGGCGCCTCGCTCAGCTTGGTGACCTCGACGTCGCCCTTGATGGCTTGCCCAAGGTGGCGGATGTCGGCGTCTTCGGCGCCGATCATCTCGAGGAGGATGCTGAACGGCCCGGCGTCGGAGATTTCGAGCGGATCGAGGTCGCGGATCGGCGGAAATTCGCGGTTTTGCCGGATGGCCAGCCAATAATTGAAGACGCTCGCATGCTTGCGGCGCTCCGCCGCGGCGATCGTCCGCAAGGAGCTCAGCAGCGCCTCCGCCGACGCGTCCTCAACCGCATTCATTTCCGGAACGGGCGCACCCATTCTCTACCCCCACGTGAACCTACCCGGGCGAGAGTGTGGGGGCGGGGCACTTAGAAAAGGTTAAAGGAACGGTGAAAAGTATGAGCAGGCCCTCAGGCCTGGTGCACCGCTTTCACCACCTGATAGCTCTCCAGCCCCTCTTTTCCGCCTTCGGACCCGAAGCCGGAGTCCTTCACTCCGCCGAACGGAGCGTCGGCACCCGAAATGGCGAAAGTGTTGATCCCGACCATGCCGCTTTCGACGAGATCGCCGATCAGATTGGCGCGCCGGCCGTTTTCGGTGAAGGCGAAGGCGGCGAGCCCGTAGGGGAGGCGGTTGGCCTGCGCGATCGCATCCTCGAACGTGTCGAACGGACGCGACACCGCAACCGGACCGAACGGTTCGTCATTCATGATCGCCGCCTCGTCGGGGACATCGGCGAGAAGCGTCGGCTGAAAGAAGAAGCCGCCGTCGCCCTTCTCGCCGCCGGCGAGCACGCGCGCGCCCTTCTGCTTCGCATCCTCGATGAGAGCGCCGACCGCTTCCGGACGGCGCTCGTTGGCGAGGGGCCCCATCCGGCTGTCCGCCGCTAGCCCGTCGCCGATCTTCACCTGCGCCGTCCGTTCGGTGAAGCCCTTCAAGAACGCGTCGTAGACGCCGCTCTGCACGTAGAAGCGAGTGGGAGACACGCAGACCTGGCCTGCGTTCCGGAACTTCTGCGGGACGACCATGTCCAGCGTCTTTTCGAGGTCGCAATCGTCGAAAATCAGCACCGGCGCGTGGCCGCCGAGTTCCATCGTCACACGGGTCATGCTGTCGGCGCAAAGGCGCATCAGATGCTTGCCGACGTTGGTCGAGCCGGTGAAGCTGACCTTGCGTATCACCCGGCTGGCGATGAGCGTCTCGCTGATGAGTGCCGGAAGCACCGTGGACCAGCTGAGCGACGCCGTTGGGAATGCCAGCATCCGCCAGCGCCCGGAACAGCTCCGTGCAGCAACCGGGAGTTTCATGCGGCGGGCGGGAGATGACCGTGCATCCGGCCGCGAGCGCGGCGCTGACCTTCTTCGCCAGCAGGTAGATCGGGAAGTTCCACGGAGTGAAGGTCGCGGTCGGCCCGACCGGCTGGCGGATCACCCGGCTAAGCTGCCCCGCGGGACGGACGAGCGTCCGGCCATAGTCCCGCTTGGCCTCTTCGGCGTACCAATCGAACAGCTGCGCCGAGGCAAGTACCTCGGCCTTCGCTTCGGGAAGGATCTTGCCCTGCTCCTGCGTCAGAGTGGCGGCGATGTGATCCGCGCGCTCCCGCACCAGCGCCGCCGCCTTGTGCAGGATGGCTCCACGCTTCTCGACGTCCAGCGCCCGCCATTCCGGCCAGGCGCGGGCAGAAGCGGCGAGCGCCTCGTCGAGGTCGGCCTTGGTGGCGTAAGGCAGGTCGGCGATCGGCTGCGCATTGACCGGATTGACGACGGGATGGGCCTCACGGCCTTCGCCCGATTTCCACACGCCGTCGATGAAGAGTTTGAGGTCGGTTTCGTATCCCATGGCGGGCCATTTAGGCTTCGGCCGCCACGGCTGCAACTTGGCTCAGTCTTCCCTCTTGCGAAGCAGCGGAGAGGATGTTGTTTCGGCGACGCCGTCTCGCTACGCGCTACTGACAGAGGAGAAAACAAGCGATGACGAAGCAGGACCTGATTTAGCGCATGCAGGAGGGCCAGGCGTGGGTGCCCGGCAAACGCGTGAAGATCGACTTCGGCGGCGATCAGGGTGCGGTCATGCTCGATGGGGCGGCAGAGCAGGTCAGCGATGATAAGGGCGCCGCGGACACGACGATCCTGGTCGGCTGGGACGACTGGCAGCAGCTCGCCGCCGGACAGATGGACGGAATGACCGCGTTCATGATGGGCAAGCTGAAGGTCGAGGGCGACATGTCCAACGCCATGCAGCTTCAGGGCGTGCTGGCGAAGCTTCGCGGTTGACCATTTTGTCCCAGGGCGAACGCGATCTTGGCAGGCTTCTTGCGGATCTGAGGCCGACGCTTGCGCGCGACCGCTATGCGTTCGAGGCGACGGACAGCCCGGAGTTGGGTGACGGGATCTTCGCACTGGTGCGAGAGGAGGAGGGCGTCACGGTGATCCGAGCCAGCCCCGCCGGTGAATGGGCCCGGATCAGCCTTGGAGTGCACTCCAGCCTCGATGCCGTCGGCCTCACCGCCGTTTTCGCACGAGCGCTAAGCGATGCGGGGATCAGCTCTAATGTCGTCGCGGCACTGTATCACGATCACATCTTCGTGCAGTGGGAGCGGCGTGAGGAAGCGTTGAAAGCCCTGGCCGCGCTGGGCGGTTAGTGGGAGCCAAGCATCGGCTCATAGAAACGTCGTTGCGTGCGGCACCAACCCGCTACATCGCTTGCGCTTCTTGCAAGGACGGGAGGGAATATGCGCCGCATCGTCTTGCCGCTACTCGTCGCTCTGGCCGCGCCGGCCTCGGCGCAGTCGTCCCAGACACTCGACGCTAAGGCCGCGCAGGCCATCGTCGCCGGCTGTGCCGCACATTCGAGCGCCAAGAGGCAGAGCCACGCGATCGTCGTCGTGGACACTGGCGGTCATCTGGTTGCCTCTTTGAGAATGGACGGCAATGGCAGCGGCATTTTCGATTTCGCGCTGACGAAGGCACAAGCGTCGGCTGCCTGGGGCTTTTCCACCGCGCAGATGCTCGAGAACGCGCGAGGCACGCCCGGCTTCGACCACGCGCCCAATGTCGTGATCGTGCCGGGCGGATTTCCAATATTCACCAGCGACGGGAAGACCCGGATCGGCGCAGTCGGAGTATCGGGCGAAGCTTCGCCGGATGATGCCGCCTGCGCCGAGGCAGGTGTCCGCGCGGCAGGACTTCGAACGAGCCGTTCTTGACCCAAGGCGCCGCATTTCTCATTGGCGATGCATGCAGAAGATTTATTCCACTGCCGAGGCGGCGCTCGAGGGGCTGCTGTTCGACGGCATGACCGTCGCCGCGGGTGGCTTCGGCTTATGCGGCATCCCTGAACGGTTGGTCGACGCGATTGTCGCGAGCGGAGTCAAGGATCTGACGATCGCATCGAACAATGCCGGCATCGATAACGAGGGTTTGGGCAAGCTGCTGCGCACCCGCCAGGTGAAGAAGATGATTTCGTCCTATGTTGGCGAGAATAAGGAATTCGAGCGGCAGTATCTCGCGGGCGAGCTGGAGGTCGAATTCTGCCCCCAGGGGACGCTCGCCGAGCGCATGCGCGCGGGCGGAGCGGGCATTCCCGGCTTCTACACCAAGACCGGTTACGGAACGCAGGTCGCCGAAGGCAAAGAGGTCAAGGCGTTCGACGGCGAGGAATATATCCTCGAGCGCGGGATCCGCGCCGACTTGTCGATCGTCAAAGGGTGGAGGGCGGACGAGAGCGGCAATCTCATGTTCCGCAAGACCGCGCGCAATTTCAACCTGCCGGCCGCGACCTGCGGCAAGGTGTGCGTCGCCGAGGTCGAGGAGATCGTGCCGGTGGGCGCGCTGGACGCCGACTGCATCCACCTTCCGTCGATTTACGTAAAACGGCTGATCCTCGGCGCGCCATACGACAAGAAGATTGAGTTCCGCACTGTGCGGCAACGGGAGGCGGCATGATCGGGGCGCTTCTCTTTGCTGCGGCCGCGGTTGCGGCTGATCCCGCTCAGCCGGCCAAGGCCGACCTCGCCGGAATCGATCAGGCGATCCGCGCCGTTTACGAGGTTATTTCAGGGCCGCCTGGGCAGAAGCGCGATTTCGACCGGATGCGGTCGCTGTTCGCGCCGGGGGCCACGTTGAAGGCGATCGGACCCAAGGGTCTGCGCGGCGGGACTTTGGAAGATTACATCAGCCGCAGCGCGGAAATCCTCGAGAAAGAGGGTTTCACCGAGCGCGAACTCGGGCGGCGAGTTCGAAGTCTGGGGCGGGCTCGCCGCCGCTTGGTCGGCCTATGACGGACGAACTGCCAACGGCAGCTTCCACGAGCGCGGGATCAACAGCTTCCAGCTGGTGAAAGTGGACGGCAAATGGCTGGTCGCCTCGATCCTGTGGCAGGAAGAGACTGCCGAAAACCCGCTGCCCTCCGATCTGACCCAAGGACGCAAGTGATGAGCACCGAAACGCTGACGAAGGGCTGGACGCGCGACCAGATGGCGGCACGCGCGGCGAAGGAGCTGCACGATGGCTATTACGTCAACCTCGGCATCGGCATCCCAACCCTGGTTGCCAACAACATCCCCGAGGGAATGACCGTGACCCTGCAAAGCGAGAACGGAATGCTCGGTATCGGGCCGTTTCCTTATGAGGACGAGGTTGATCCCGACCTGATCAACGCGGGCAAGCAGACGATCAGCGAACTTCCGCAGTCGAGCTATTTCGATTCCGCTCAGAGCTTTGCGATGATCCGCGGCGGCCATATCGACCTGGCCGTGCTCGGCGGAATGGAAGTGAGCGAGAAGGGGGACCTCGCCAATTGGATGGTGCCCGGCAAGATGATCAAGGGCATGGGCGGAGCGATGGACCTCGTTGCGGGAGTCAAGAAGATCATCGTCGTCATGGAGCATGTGGCGAAGAACGGCGACCCCAAGTTCATCCCGGAATGCACGCTTCCGCTTACCGGCAAGAACGTCGTCGACATGATCATCACCGACCTCGCCGTGTTCCAGCGCGAGACCCACGACAGCCCGTTCAAGCTGGTCGAGCTCGCGCCGGGCGTGACCGCCGAAGAGGTTCGGGAGAAGACGACGGCGCATTACGACGAATAAGGGGATGATCCGCTTTCTCGCGCTCACCGCCCTCGTCGTGGCGCTGGCAATCAGCGGCGGACAGGCCAAGGCCCGGGAAGGCGGTTGCGCCGATCATTGGCAAATCGAACTCGACCCCGAAAGCTTCGCGAACAATGGCGCCGGAAAGAGGTTCGCGCCGGTCGATCTCGCGGCGTTTCGCGCGAGGATTCGGGCCGCGCTCAAGTCCGCCGCCGCCGACGCGTGCGATGGAAGGAAACTGGCTCCAATCCGTGCCGCCGCGGTCCGACGGGTGCGAGTGTTCAGCGCCAGCGGCGCGAGTGAGCCGCATTTCTATTCGGCGAAGAAGGGTGTCCTCAACTTCGAGTGGGTTTTCGCCGAAGAAAGCCTCGCCGTGCCTGCCCGAGCGACTATGGTCGGGGGCCTGTTGTGCTGGTCCAATCCGGCCGACAAAATGTGTTCGGACGAAGGCGACTGAAGTGCCTGTTGGCTTGGTCCCCGGCTGACGGCAACTGCGTTCGGATTAGCAATGCCGGATTATGTGGTCCTTTTTGCAATCGTCTTCGCCATTCACCTGGCGCCGGCATTCACTCCGCCGACATGGCCGGTGATCATGCTCTATAGTCTCAATACCCACCTGCCGATGGCCTGGCTGGTGATCACGGCTGCGATCGCCGCTGCGCTTGGGCGGCATGTGCTCGCTCTTCTGTCGAGCGTCTTCGAACATTGGTTCCCCAAGAAAATGCAGCGCAATCTCGACGCTGCCCGCGAGCTGATCGAGCGGCGGCCGGCCAATCGTTTCCTTGCTCTCGGCCTGTTCGTCTTCGCACCGATCCCGTCGGCCCAACTCTTCGAAGCGGCCGGATTGCTCCGAGTCCGTTTGTGGCCCTGCACCGCGGCCTTCTTCATCGGCCGATGCGGCTATTACACGCTCTACTCGTTCACGGCGCGACGATTGCGGGCGAGCAATTTGATGGACAGCTTTCGCGAAACGCTGACGAGTTCGGTCGGGATCGCGATACAGCTGGCGGTCATCGGCCTTCTCATCTTGCTCATCCGCACCGATTGGTCGCGCCTTCTTCGGCGCCGTTCCTGAGCCGCGTTGCGTCGCGGCGCGTGGCGGCCTATCTCGCACCGCGACCAGACACACGGGGACCGCATGACTCAGTTTGACGATCGGGAACGGGCTTTCGAGGCTAAATATGCACGCGACGAGGAGGTTCTCTTCCGCATCACGGCGCGGCGCAACCGGCTGCTCGGCCAATGGGCTGCTCGGCAGATGGGTCTGTCGGAGGCGGAGGCGGAATCCTATGCGAAGGACGTCGTCCGCTCGGACTTCGAGGAAGCGGGTGAGCATGACGTGATCCGCAAGGTCATGGGCGATCTTACCGCGGCGGGCGTCGATTGCGACGAAGAGAAGGTTCGCGAGGCGCTTAGGAACAAGGAGATCGAGGCCCGGCGGCAGATCATCGAGGCGAGCAACCTCTGATGCCGATGGCCGCATCCGAGATACTGCGGCTGATCAAGGCGGCCATCCCCGACGCCGAAGTGAGCATCCGCGACCTTGCGGGCGACGGCGACCATTATGCGGCCCGGGTGGTGAGCGGCAGCTTCCAAGGGCTTAGCCGAATCCAACAGCATCAGGCGGTTTATGCCGCGCTCGAGGGACGAGTGGGGGGAGAGCTTCACGCGCTGCAGCTTGAAACCGCAGTGCCGCAAACGGAGACCCACAGTGACTGACCCTAAGGCCCGCATCGCCGACATCGTGAGCAGCAACGACATTGTGCTTTTCATGAAGGGAACGGTGTTGTTCCCGCAGTGCGGCTTCTCGAGCCGGGCGGTCGCGATCCTCGACCGGCTCGGCGCCAAGTATGAAACCGTCGACGTGCTCCAGGATGAAGAGATCCGCCAGGGCATCAAAGCGTACAGCGACTGGCCGACCATCCCGCAACTCTACGTCCGCGGCGCGTTCGTCGGCGGTTCCGACATCATGATGGAGATGTTCGAAAACGGCGAGCTGCAGGAATTGTTGGGCGCGGAGGCGGGGTAGAAATGAGGAAGGGACGGACCGGAGGGGACCAGAGTACCGCTCCGAACCGTCCCTTCATTGGCGTGGAACCAAGTGGACGCCATTAGTGTAGCAATGCCCGTGCCAATTCTGAAAAACGGCTGATTTTAGACGTTTTTGCATCTAAGTGGAATTGACGGCCTGTTCGTTGCGTAAAATTTCCCGACAGTCGCGCCGACGGACGTTGGCACTTTGTGACTGCTCCGTGGTTGGGTCGCCGATGAGGAGGATAAGGTTCCTGGGATGAAGCTCTTTTGCGACCTGACGCAGAGCTGGTCCGACGTGGGTGGCGGCGTGCGCACCTATTTGCTGCACAAAAGGCGGCACATCCTCGAATCCACCCCCTATAGGCATTTGCTGATCATTCCGGGCCCGCGCGACGAAGTGATCACTGAGGATCGCGCGATCACCGTCACCATTGCCTCGCGGCGTGTGCCGGGGAGCCCGCATTACCGGTTGATGTTGCGCAACAGCGCCGTCCTTGCCGCGCTCGATCGCTTCCGTCCGGACCTCATCGAATGCCAGGACGCGTACAACCTCCCCTGGACCGCGATCGCCCATCGCCGGAATTTCCCCGAAACGGCCTTGGTCGCGGCGTATATGACGGACTTCCCGACCGTTTATGTCGAACGGCCGTTCGCCAGGCTGATTGGGCGCCCCATCGCCGCTGCGTTAGGGCGCGTCTGCTACCGCTATTGCGGATTGCTCTATCGCCGCTTCGACGCGGTTTTCGCGCTCAGCGAAAATGGCGGCGCGGCGAAGCTGCGGTCCCTCGGCATCGACCCGGTCGGCGTCGTTCCGCTGGGGGTCGAGCTTGGCGAATTCGGTCCTCAGCGCCGCGACCCGCGGCTCAGGCACAAGCTTGGCCTCGGCGAGGACCAGCCGCTCCTCATTTATGCCGGGCGGCTCGACGGAGAGAAAAAACCGGATGTCGTCGTCGAAGCCTTCCGAATGCTTCCGCGGGAGCTTGGAGCCAAGCTCGCCCTGATTGGCGAAGGGCCGCTCAAAGCGGAGATCGCGGCGCTTGGGGACGAGCGGATCATCATGCCGGGCTACCTCAAGGATCGGGCCGAGCTCGCGCGGTGGCTGGCTTCGGCCGACATCTATGTTTCGGGCATGGCCGACGAGACCTTCGGAGTGTCGATCGTGGAGGCACAGGCTTCCGGACTGCCGGTCGTGGGAGTCTCCGCCGGCGCCATGCTGGACCGGGTGACCGAGGCGACGGGCCGGCTTGGGCCCGTCGACAGTCCTGCCCCAATGGCCCGGCACATTCTCGAGGTGTGGAACAGCGATCGATCGAACATGGCCGTCGAGGCGAGAGCCAAGGCGCTGCAGTTCAGCTGGGATAGCAGCATGGAGGCGCTGTTCGGCACGCTTTATCCGGCGGCCTTCGCCGAACGGGATGCCGAACGGCTGGAAGCGCCGGCGGAGGCCGCGCTCGCCGCCTGACCGGTTCAACGGGGCTTCACGCTGCCCGCGAACACTCTAGACTTGCGCAATGGAGGAACGGCGGATGAGTGCGCGCGTGGCGCTGGTCGGTGTCGCATCCGCATTGTGCTCGGCCCTGGCTCTGGCTCAGCCGTCCGGAGCAGCACCGGCGAGGTCGCCCCCGGCCTGCGAGGGTGAAGTCTTCGTTTTTCAAGCGGGTCCGATCGGTCACGTCGCGAAGGTCACCTTGTGCAGCAAGAAGGACGCCACGTCGGACGAGCTCGTGAAGATGTTCGAAAGTGCCGCGTCGAAATTATCCGAAGATATTCGAATGGCGCCAGAGAAACGCGACGATCTGGTTGCGCAGATGAGGGCCAAGGCGGCCGAAGTCCGCGGCGGGAACGGCGTCGCGTCGACGGCGGCGCTGGGGGCGACATCGCCAACGGTGACCCTCGCGCCACTCCGGCCAGCGACGCCGAGCGAGCGGCCTCCCGAATATACGGTGCTGCCGCCGTTGCCGCCGCCGACCAATCCGGCGTTCACGACTTCGGCGACGGCCGCGGCATCGCTGCCGGCACTCGCCAAGCCGCGACTGACGATCGAATGCTTCAATCCCGCTGATCTCGCCGGGGCCGCGCCCTGCGATACGCTGGAACGCGAAACCATCCTCAAGATACGCGCGGACGACGCGGTTCCGCCAGGCACGGCGATCCGCTTCGTTCGGCGCGGAGACCTTCGAGCCGAAGTCGAGCTGGCGCAATTCGCTCGCGGCAAGTCGACCCAGTTCGCCCTTCCGCGCGAAGTCTGCACGGGCGTCGTCGAAAGCAAGGTGGAGATCCAGGTCGTGCGTCGCGCGAAGGCCAGTGACTCGGGCCAGGTCATGGACTCCATGGGCCCATATTTCCTGCGCTGCTAGCGTGCGCGCGCGGCTCATGGCACAGCGCATGGCGTGGACGCCCCTTATGGAAAGATAGAGCAGGTGGAGGCCGGCATTGCCCGGCTCCTCGCGCATAACCCCTCGGCGTTCACTTACTACGGCACCCAGACGTATCTGGTGGGGGAGAGGGAAGTCGCCGTCGTGGACCCCGGCCCTGACCTGCCCGAACATCTCGATGCGATCGAAGAGGCGATCCGCGGCCGTACGGTCGTCGCGATCATGTGCACGCACACGCATCGCGACCACAGCCCGGCGGCGGGGCCGCTTGCCGAGAGGATCGGTGCGCCGATCATTGGCTGCGCACCGCTCGCGCTCGAAACCGTCGGCCCTCGCGCCGATGCGGCCTTCGACGGCGATTATTCGCCAGATCGAGTCCTTCAGGACGCTGAGAGGCTGCAGATTGACGGGAAGGCCATCGTCGCGGTGGCGACGCCCGGCCACACGTCGAACCACCTCTGCTTCGCTTACGAAGGCGCATTGCTCACTGGCGATCACGTCATGGGATGGTCGACGACCGTGGTCGTTCCGCCGGACGGCGACATGGCCGCCTACATGCAGAGCCTCGACGCGCTGCGGCGGCGTGACGATCGCATCTATTTCCCGGCGCATGGCCCCGCAGTCACCAACCCGCAGCAATATGTCCGCTCGCTGATGGGTCACCGCCTGCAGCGCGAGAAACAGATACTGAAGCTCATTGCCGAACAGCCGCGCGATATCCCCGATATCGTGGCGAACGCTTATCCTGGCCTGGACCCGCGGTTGGTGACGGCGGCGGGCGGATCGGTGTACGCCCACTTGCTGGACCTTCAGAATCGCGGCTTCGCCCGGCAGGAGGGAGAGACATGGACCGCCGTCTGAACAAGCCGCTGGTGCTTGCGATGGTCGGAATCGCGCTGGTTCTTGGCGTGATGCTGGGGCTGACGACCGGCCTCGTCGATCGAATCTTCGATGGCCCCAACCCCAAGACCATTGCGAGCGCGAGCCTCGAATTGATGCGTGCGCAGAACCGGCTGATCGCTTTCGTCGCCCGTTATGTGTCGGTGGTGAGCAGCGAACAGCAGCGGCTCGGCGGGCTCGTCAGCTCGGAGCGCACGCTCGTTCTGCCTGGCGACGTTCGATACGAACTCGATCTGTCCAAGCTCGATTCCAAGGACGTCAGCTGGGATAATTCGTCCCACACGCTCCGAGTCCAATTGCCCGAGGTCGAGATCGCCGGTCCCGACGTCGATCTCACTGCAGCGCGCGAATTCGGCGACGGCGGAGTGCTCGCGGCGCTTACGAATGCCGACCAGCAGCTCGACCAGACGAACCGGGCCCGGGCCGTTGCCGACCTGCGCAAACAAGCGTCGGCAGAGGTGCCGATGCGGCTCGCCCGCCAGGCGGCGAGGCAGGCGGTGGAGCGGAGCTTTGCGATGCCGCTGCTCGCGGCGGGCTTCAAGGACGTGAAGGTCGTCGCCCGCTTCCCTACCGACGGCACCGACGAGCCTAGCTACCTGGACCTGTCCACCCCATATGAAGAGGCAATCAAGGAAGCGGAGCGCCGGCGCGCGGCGCAAGGAGAGAAATGACCGTTCAAACGACGAGTTTGCGAGGGGTCGACCTTCTCTCGGAGATCGAGCGGCTGAAGCGCGAGCGCAACGCCGTGATCCTCGCCCATTATTATCAGAAACCGGAAATCCAGGACCTTGCCGATTTCGTCGGCGATAGCCTGGATCTGTCGCGCAAGGCCGCGGCCACCGACGCGGACATAATCGCATTTTGCGGCGTGCGCTTCATGGCCGAGACCGCGAAGATCCTCAGCCCCGAAAGGACGGTGATCCTACCCGACATGGACGCCGGCTGCAGCCTGGAAGATTCCTGTCCTCCCGACCAGTTCAAGGCGTTCCGCGAGGCGCATCCGGATCACATCGCTCTCACTTACATCAACTGCTCGGCCGCGGTGAAAGCCTTGAGCGACATCATCGTCACTTCATCGAGCGCGAAGGTCATCCTCGACCAGATCCCGAAGGATCAGAAGATCATCTTCGGTCCCGACCGGCATCTCGGCGGCTATCTCGCCCGCAAGACGGGACGGGAGATGTTGTTGTGGCCGGGCATCTGCATCGTCCACCAGGCCTTCAGCGAGACCGAGCTTCTGAAACTCAAGGCCGAGCATCCCGAGGCGCCGGTGGCGGCACATCCCGAATGCCCGCCGCACATCATCGATCACGCCGATCACGTCGGCAGCACCAAATCGATCCTCGATTTCGCGCTCCATTCGCCCGCCGACACGATCCTCGTCGCGACGGAACCGCACATCATTCACCAGATGGAAAAGGCGGCGCCCGACAAGACCTTTATCGGAGTCCCCGGCGGCGATGGGGCCTGCAATTGCAACATGTGCCCGTACATGGCGCTGAATACGCTCGAGAAGCTCTACGTCGCGCTCCGCGATCTTCAGCCCAGGATCGAATTGTCTCCAGACATCATGGAGCGCGCTCGGGTCCCGCTCGAGCGCATGCTCGAAATGGCCGGCCGCACGGTGGGGCAGGGCGATGTCGGCACGCCGATCATTGACGATGCATCGAAGATCGACCCGCGGATCAGCGGCGACTAGCCCCTTACCCGCGCAATCGCTCCCGCTTCAGCGCAGCCACATCCATAAGGTCGCGACGAGCATGCTGAGGTTCATGTAGGCGGTCGAGGAGAAGCCGAAGGCGCGGTACACCGGCTTGATTCGGTAGCCTATCCAGAAAGCGATCCGCATCACCACGAAGGTGATCGACACCGCGGCGACAATGCTGAGCCGGTGGGACGGGAGCGTCAGGGCTAGCCCGAGCATCCCAACGAGGAACAGCACGAACTGCTGAAGAGTGTTGTCGGCGACGCGGCCGTCGACGACCATCCGGGCATTTTCCTTGCCAATCGTCGGATCGATCGCCTCCGATTTGAACCGCGCATTGCCGACCGCGGCGACCATGAAGAAGAAAAGCAGCGCCCCAGGCACAGCCCAGCGCAATGCAAAGCTGAGCCGATCGGACGACGTGTCCGCGATCACCGGAGGCGGAATAAGCGCGGACAAAAGCCAGACCAGAGCCGCCATCGCAACAAGCCCGCTAACGGCACCAATCGCAACGATCTTCTGGTCCTGGGTCATGATCGGCCCCCCGCGCCGCTGGACTTATCCTATACCATCCAACGCGATTGGCGGCACTGCCCGGGTCTCTCATTAACTACCGTTAAGTGTCCGAAATGAACGCCGTTAACAGCCAGTTCTGCCTTTGCTGCGACGAGTTGAGTCCTGGCAGGATTCCCATTCACCCTGCTTGTGACAAACTCTATCCCCGTGGAGGGGTATGCCAGAAATCGCCGCCGAACGGCGCAGAGGTTGGTTGCATGCCTCCTGTTCATCGGCGGAGCATCGGTCAGCGCGCCGGCTTCTGCTGCACCGCGCCCATTCTCGACTATGCGCTTCGCGACCACTCCGGAACGCCTTCTCGCCGCCCACAATTTCGAGCGGTCTATCGCACGCGTGCCGCCGATGCGCTGGAGTTCGAGCCTCGCCAACCAGGCCACCGCCTACGCGCGAATGCTCGCCGCTAACGGCATGTTTCAGCATTCCAACCGTGGATCGCGCGGCGGGCTCGGCGAAAATCTGTGGATAGGCACCAGCGGTGCATTCAGCATCGAACAGATGATCGGCGGCTGGACGTCGGAGCGGCGAATGTTCGTGCCCGGCACCTTCCCCTACGTCAGCCGGACCCGCAGTTGGCACGATGTGGGTCATTACACGCAGATGATCTGGCCGACGACCACGACCGTCGGGTGCGGCATCGCCAGCGCTCGCGGAAACGATGTGCTCGTGTGCCGCTACGGCCCCGCCGGTAACGTCATGGGCTTGCCGGTGGGTGGATGGAGATACGCGGCGCGTTAGGGCCCTCGGATAGCGTAACCAGCTATAGATATCTGAAGAACACGACTCCCAATAAGACGAAAGCAAACACAGCGAGCGGAAGGTCGTAACCACGCAAACGTGATCGATCTTCGCGCTGGACCGTCAGAAGCAGCAGGCCCGGCAAGATCGTCATCGCCAATGCACGGGCAGCGACAAATCCGATCAGCTCGAGGCCTGATCGCCCGCTGCTCCACATGATGAAGCCCGCGCCTAGAGCAATGGCGAACATCAAGCCCAGGACGAGTCCTCGATTCCAAGGGCCGGGAGGGGTGAGGTCCACGGTCGCACCCTCCGGATGCACCCGATCCAGGTGACGCTTGATGATCCGAAGATTGCGCGTGTTCGATTGGAAAAGGAGATCGGGCACCGCTCCGAGAAACGGAATCAATCCAAGGATCCAGTCGATCCCGATATTCCCCGCCATGCGCGTCAAATGCCACTTGGACATGCCGATGTTGCGACCTTCCCATGCCAGATAGGCGCCGATCAGCGCTGCTGCGGTGCTTCCGACAAAAGGAATGAGATCGAGAATGACGTCGAGTCCGACCGGTCGCTTGATGCCGGGGACCACGACCAGCCGCTCCATCACGCGCTCAAGCGCCTCGACGCGTTGCCGTACCGATTTTGGATCTTTGCCGAAGCTGGGAAAAGAGGGGCGCCCGTTGGGCGGGTCGACCATCACAAACCTCCGGGATTCTGCTCAAGGTCGGTGAGCGTGTGACGCGCGTAGCGGTTCCCGGCGAAGCTCTGAACTCGGCGCGCGACCAAAGACCAACGGATCGGCGCCGTGAGGGGCATGAAGACGTGCGACTGGTCGATCCGCGCGGCCGCCTCCGCGAATAAAGCATAACGCTGGGCGGGGGCTGGAGAAGCGCGCGCAGCGTTCAGCAACTGGTCCGTCTCTTCATCGCAAATCGGCACTTTCCCGCAGCGGAACTCCCGCAGGAACCAGGCGGGGGACGTCGACGGTGCAACCCAATCGATCAGCTTCAGATCCGCAGCGCCTGGGTTCGTCGCCCGCTCGACCGTCAGCCCGAGCGCGCCCCAATCGGCCGCCAACCGCGCAAATACGATGACCGCTCCAGGCCCATTGCCGACGAACACTTTCAGGGTCGGCTTCTCGGCGCCGAACAGCCGGTTGGCGGCCGCCACGAGGGCGGGTCTCCGGTCCGCAAGCCGAACGCTGAACCACGGCGGCTGCACCGGCCCGGGAACGCCGTCGAGACCCGGCTCCAGCACCGTGCTGCGCGCGGCGAGGCCGGGGACACGAAAGGCGGCGACCAGGGCATCGCGGTCGATCGCGGCGTTGAGAAGCCGCCGGACCTCCTGTTCTGCGAGCGGCCCGCCGGCGTTCACTGGAACCAGTCCAAAGAGGCCCGAGGCGGGATCGAAGCGCAGGCTGTTTCGCGGCAACTTGACCGAGCGCGCGTAAGAAAGATCGGCGTACGTGCCGCCGAGCACCAGATCGGCCTCGCCAGCCGCGAATGCCTGTGTGGCGCGATCGGCGGATGCGCCGCTCAGGACGACTTCGTCGCGGCGGCTGGTTTCCTCGTCCGGCGATGCGACCTCGCGCGTTAGGAGGAGTTCGCCCGAGCTGCTCTTCCTCTGGTTGATCGTGAAGGGCCCGGTCCCATAGCCCGATCGGATGATCGCGAACTCGGGTTGCGCCAGCAGGGCCAACAGGTTGGGACGCGGCGCCCTCAGGCGGATTTCGATGACTCGGTCCGTCATTGCAACGACGTCGTCCACCGCTCCCAGCGCATCCTTGAGCGGGTTCTTGCTTGATGCCGAGATGGAGCGTTTCAGGACGCGCGCGACTTGCTGAGCGGTCACCTTGCGGCCGTTCGGCCAATCGGTCGAAGCGATCCGGAAGATGTAGCTGAGGCCGTCATCGCTGACATTCCAGCGCTCGGCTAGGCCAGCGACGATGTCGCCGCCCGCATCGAACCGGACGAGGCCCTGGGCGACACTGGAGACGAGGACCGCGTCAGGCGCCGTCAACGGCTGCGTTGCTGGATCGAGGAGTTGGGGATAGCGACCGATAACGACTACCTTCGGAGCCCCTTCCGACCGGTCGCGGCAAGCCGACGTCAGCGTCACGGCGACGAGTGACGCAAGGGCAGCAAAGCAGCGGAAGGGATACGCCCGCATCCCGCCCGTTTAACCGCAAGCCCTCATTCAGCAAGCGTCTGGATATTTGGAGCGCGCTGTATTACTTAAGTAAGTCAGCTGGCGACTCCGTTTAGGGCCGAGGATTTGACCGAACACGATCTCATCTGGACCCGCGGCGGGTTGCCGATGGAGGAGCTGGCGGACCCGTTCGCCCCGCAGGCCCCGCCTTACGATGCCGAACCGGAAATTCAGGAGCCGCCGCGCAAACGCCGCCGCTGGCCCATGATACTCTATGCGATCTCCGGGCTGCTTCTCGTCACCTTGCTCTGGCTGATCGTCACCGCGCCACTGTCCCGCGCGCTCGAGCCGCTCGACGATCCAGCTCTGCTGTTCATGAGCGATGACGGCCATGCGATCGCTCGTCGCGGAGCGATCAAGGAGGCGCCGGTCGATGTCACGAGACTCGATCCCATGACTCCTGCGGCGTTCGTCGCAATCGAGGACCGACGTTTCTATCGCCACTGGGGTATCGACCCGCGCGGGATCGGCCGGGCCATGATCGCCAATATGCGCGGAGGCGGCGTTCGTCAGGGCGGAAGCACCATCACCCAGCAGCTCGCCAAGACCAACTTCCTTTCCGGCGACCGAACCATCAAGCGCAAGGCGCAGGAGGTGATCATCGCCTTCTGGCTCGAGGCCTGGCTCACCAAGCAGGAGATCCTCTCGCGCTATCTCTCAAGCGTCTATTTCGGCGACGGGGTCTACGGTCTGCGCGCCGCGGCGCACCATTATTTCAACCGCGATCCCGAGAATTTGACGCTCGCCCAGTCGGCAATGCTCGCCGGTTTGGTGCAAGCCCCCTCGCGGCTCGCGCCGACGCACAATCTGGCGCTTGCCCAGCAGCGCAGCCGTCTCGTGCTGAAGGCCATGGCGGACACCGGCGCCGTCACTCGCACGCGCGCCAACCGAGTTCGTGTCGCAAGGCCCGTCGGAGTGAGTTCGAAGATTCCAACCGGGACCTATTTCGCGGACTGGGTCGCGCCCGCTGCGCAGGAGGCGTTCGATTCTGACTTCGGTGAGGTCAAGGTCCGCACGACCCTTGATCGCGACCTTCAGCGGGTTGCGGTTCGGGCGGTCAACCGCGCCAGCGTTGGCGGGGCGCAAGTCGCGCTGGTCGCGATGCGCCCCGACGGCCGGGTCGTGGCGATGGTCGGAGGAAAGAATTACAGCCGCTCGCCATTCAACCGGGTGACGCAGGCGCGGCGACAACCCGGCTCGGCGTTCAAGCTGTTCGTGTATCTCGCCGCTCTCCGCGCCGGCTGGAATCCTGACAGCATCATCGAGGATGAGCCGATCACTATCGACGGCTGGACGCCGATGAACAGCGACCGAGTCTATCGCGGCAAGATCACCCTGCGCGAGGCGTTTGCCCGATCGAGCAACGCCGCGACCGTGCGCCTCTCCGAAGCGGTCGGTCGCCAGAACGTGATCCGCGCCGCGCGGGACTTCGGGATCACGACGCCGCTTCCCGACAAGCCGAGCATTGCGCTGGGTTCGGCTGGGGTCAGCCTCCTCGAACTGACTTCCGCTTACGCTGCCGTCGCCAGCGGCCGTTATCCCATCCTCGCCCGCGGTCTCCCCGAGAATCGGCCGCCTGAGGGCCTTGCAGCGTTCTTCCAGAAGGGAGGAACGCTGGACCGTCGCCGCGACTGGGCGCCTATGCTGGACTTGCTTTATGCGGCCGCGAACAACGGCACCGGTCGCCGTGCTGCGCTTTCCATCCCGACCTTCGGCAAGACCGGTACCACGCAGGAGAATCGCGACGCCTTGTTCATCGGCTTTGCAGGAGACCTCGTCGTCGGGGTCTGGGTCGGCCGCGACGACAATGGGTCGCTGGGCAAGATCAGCGGCGGTACGGTTCCCGCACAGATTTGGCGCAACTTCATGATGTCGGCGCTGGCGATCGACGGCCGCCGCGGTCCGGATCTTCCCGCGGAGTACCGAGTTCAGCAACGCCGCGAAGAACCCCGGCACTCCGAAGAACTCAAGAGCCCGCTCCCGCCCGAATGGAGCGACGCGACCAAGTCGCTGCGTGAAACGGCGCACCGGCTCGAGGATCTGCTCGGCGATAAGTAGCTGAAGAGGTCGGCAAATTGAGGTTGCGGGCTAATGTTGTTAGCCTTTCGCAAAAGGTTTGCGTTAATGTCACACTTTACAACGCAATTTGCGCGAGAGTCTTGTGAGCGATTGCGGTCGAGTCCCGTCAGTGTCACTCATGCGCGCCATGAAGTGGGTGGTCGTCCCGGTCGCGCTCATCCTGCTGGCTGGCGGCTCGCAAGCGCCGGCCCGGCCGCCATTGGGCGATCCGGTCACCTTGAATATCGGGTTCGTCTGCCAGTGGCAGCCGCGCTGCATGTCCCAGCAAAAGGGGGCGATGAAGCGTTCGCTGAAGCTGGTGCGGAAATATCAGCCGCCAACGTGGCGCATCGAAATGTGCAACCGCAACGCGGCACGGAGTCGCTTTCGAGTCGACTGGGCCGGATTTGAGAATTGCATTCGCAACACGACGCTCCGTCCGGCTCCGGTACCGGCGCGAAGCATCATCATCGTCAAAAAGAGGCCGAAACGCCTCACCCAGGGCGTGGCTCCACGGTTCAGCAGTCCGCCGCCGCCTTCGTTTGGTGAGCGCGGATAGCGGCGTTCCGATTACAACGTGAATTTCGAATACCAGCCCGGCGGACGCGCATTGCGTTTGGCCTTCTGGGCGGCCGCAGTCTTTGCGTTCGTGATGGCAGTTCTGCCGCATCCGCCGAAAATCCCCGGTGAGCCCTCCGACAAGCTGCAGCATGTCGCCGCATTCCTGACCTTGGGACTGCTCTCGAAACTGGCGTATCCGCTTATCTCGCCGCTTCAACTGGCGCTCCGCCTCTCGCTGTTCGGCGCCTTCATCGAGGTGGTGCAGGCAATTCCCGCACTTCATCGCGACAGCAGCGTGTGGGACTGGGTCGCCGATACGATCGCATGCGCTTTAGTCCTCGGCGCAATCGCGTGGTGGAGCCGCCGGCGTTAGCTTCGCGGCCGAACCGTCAGCTTCTCGATGCGTTTCTCGTTGATCGTGCTTTTGACGATACGGTGCACGTAGATGCCGGGCGTGTGGACACAGTCCGGATTGATTGCGCCGACCTCGACCAACTCTTCCACCTCCACCACTGTCACCTCGGCCGCGGTCGCCATGACCGGATTGAAGTTGCGCGCGGTCTTGCGGAATTGAAGGTTGCCGTGCGGGTCCGCACGCCAGGCCTTCACGATTGAGAGGTCGGCACGAAGCCACGTCTCGCGCACGTACAGCTGGCCGTCGAACTCCTCTTGCGCTTTCCCCTCCGCTACGATCGTGCCGACGCCGGTGCGCGTGTAGAAAGCGGGGATGCCGGCGCCGCCCGCCCGAATACGCTCGGACAGCGTGCCTTGCGGGTTGAACTCGAGCTCCAGCTCGCCGGCGAGATATTGTTGCTCGAAGAGCTTGTTCTCGCCCACGTAGGACGAGATCATCTTGCGGATCTGCCTCGTTTCAAGCAGCTGCCACAGGCCGAAGCCGTCCGCTCCCGCATTGTTGGAGATGACGGTGAGATCCTTCACTCCTGCCGCCTTGATCTCCGGGATCAGGCTTTCGGGATTGCCCACCAGGCCAAAGCCGCCGGACATGATCGTCATTCCATCGCTAAGCAGGCCTTCGAGTGCCGCCCGCGGGGAATCGTAAATCTTGTTCATGAGCCGCCGAAGATCGTTCGGCTTTGCTCTCGCATGAACTGCGGCACGTACCAGCTTCCGAGTCCGCCCTTGCCGGTGGTTCCTGAGCCTTTCCATCCGCAAAAGCTCTGATAGCCCGGCCAGGCTCCGGTGGTCGCGCCGGCCGCTCGGTTCGCATAGAGCACGCCGGCTTCGATCGTGTTCAAGAAGCGATCGAGATCCTGTTTGTCTGTCGTGAAGATGCCGGCCGTGAGGCCGAAGGCGCTGCCGTTCGCCTCCACTATCGCGTCGCCCAGATCGTCGAACGGCAGGACGCTGAGGAACGGCAGGAACAGCTCGTCGCGGTTGATCCGGTGGTCGGGCGGAAGCCCGCGGACGATCGTGGGCGCAACATAAGGACCGCGGTCGAAAACCTCCCCAGTCAACTGATTTCCGCCGAGAATGACTGAGCCTGAGCTCGCGGCATCTCCGGCGGCGACAGTGAAGCGGTCCAGCGCAGCGTCGTTGATCACGGGACCCATGAACACGTTACGCAGGCGGGGGTCGCCAACGACGAAGGTCGACGTCGTTTCGAGAAGGGCGCTGAGAAAGTCGTCGAAAACTTCGCGCGCCACATAGGCCTTGGAGGCGGCGCTGCATTTCTGGCCGGACAGTCCGAATGCGGAGCGCGCCACACCCGAAGCAGCCACCGAGAGGTCCGCACTCCGTGTGACGAACGCGGGATTCTTCCCTCCCATTTCAGCGAGCACGGGACGCATCGCCTGGGCGGAAGCCGCATGCCGCAAGATCGTCATCCCGACCTTGTTGGAACCGGTGAAGGCGAAGCCGTCGATGCGCGGGTGGTGGACCAGGGCTTCTCCCGTCTCGCGGGCGCCGAACACCAAATTGAGCGCTCCGGCAGGCAATCCGCCCTCGACCAGTGCTTCAACCACCAGACGACCGGTGAGCCCGGCCGAGTCACTCGGCTTGAACACGATTGTGTTCCCGGCGACGAGCGCCGCCGACATCATGCCGACCGATAGCGCCACCGGAAAGTTGAACGGGGCGATGACCCCGAACACTCCATAGGGCCGAAGCACGACGCCGTAGCGTTCTTCGGACTTGGCGCCACCGAGCGTCTCACTGAATCCGTCGGTGCGCTCCATCTCCGCACAATAATGGCGGATGAGGTCGATCGCCTCCTCGACTTCCCCGAGCGCCTCCAGCCGCGACTTGCCGACCTCGATCAAACAGGCGATCGCCACGTCCCATTTGCGCTCCTCCAGCACGTCGGCCCCTGAGCGAAGGATGGCGACGCGGCGTTCCCAACCCAAGTCCCGCCACGCCGGGAAGGCCGTCGCTGCCGCTAGCACGGCCTCGTCGACCAGAGCAGCATCAGCTTGCGGAAATTCCCCGAGCAGGATGTCGCGGTCGATCGGACTATGTTCTGGGACGGTCCGCCCCTCATTCCGATCTTTGCCGCCAATGAAAGCCGCACGCGCCTTGCCGAGCAGGCGCGCCTCCGTGTCGGGCATGATCGCATCGAGGTGGGCGTGAACGCCCGAAAAGTCTTCGCCGATATTCGAATAGGTGACGCGCGGCAGGTTTTTCATGGAATGCGTTCCTGGAGCCGGTTGTAGCGTTTCAGAATGACGCGGAGCTCGTCATGCGGAAGGGCGAAATAGCGCGCCCCATCCACGCCCGTCATCGTGCGTGCGCCGACAAGCGCATTGACGATGGCTTCTTCGGTGGCTTGCACGACGGCTTGGAAAATCGGATCGATACTGGCGTTCCCGATAGCGTTGATCGGACTCGGCTTTTCCTGATCCTCATCGTTGACGTCGGCCGTCGCCGTCGAGAAGCTGACGATCAGATCGCCGGACGAATTACCCGAATAAGAGCCGAGCCGTGCAAGACCCAGCGCAGCCCGCTTCGCCACGCGATTGAGCTGCACCGGCATGAGCGGGGCGTCGGTTCCCACGACGATGATGATCGATCCCTGGTCGGGAGGCGCGGAGCCCCCCGAGCCGTCGGAAGTGCAGGGCGGAAGTTCATTGTTGTTGGCCAAGAGTTTCGTGTCGAAGCAGGGCAACCACCGCTTCGCCAGCGCGGCACCCACGGGAACTCCGGCAATGCGCAACACATCGCGATAGCCCGTATTGCATTGGGTGAGCACGCCGACAGTGTAGCTCTTGCCCAGGATCGAGACGACACGAGATGCCGTGCCGATCCCGCCCTTGAATCCGAAGCAGACCATTCCCGTCCCGCCGCCGACATTGCCTTCCTCGACCGGGCCTGACCTGGCGCTGTCCAGTGCCGCATGGGTCGTTGCGGCGGTGACGTGGAAGCCTTCAATATCGCTTAGCCGTCCGCTCCATGTTTCCGCTACGACGGGCCATGTGGCGGCACCGAAGCGCTTCGCCGTCCATTGCTGGATGCCGGCATAAACCTGGCCCACGGCATTGGTATCGCTAAGACCGATCGGGCCCTGCACGATCCCGAAATCCTCGAGATACGCACGCCCCGTCATTTCTCCGTTGCCATTGAGGTCGAAGAAGCCGCCATAGACTGGCGCCGGGTTCGCTGGTCCTCGCGGAAAGACAATTGTGACGCCGGTCCGCACAGGTCCGACTCCGACCTTCAGCGCGCCTTCGCCTGCGATCAGTGTCTTCTGGCCGACTTCGATGCCGGGAACGTCGGTGATGGCATTCAGTGGGCCAGGCGTTCCCTCGAAGGGGACGCCAAGATCGCGGGCCCGTCCTTGCACCGCAGCCGATGTCGCCAGGGCAAGGAGCGCCAGGGCAATTCTCACAGCGGTTCTTTCAGCCGCCCGGATTCGATCATCGGCAGCTCGCGCGGGGTCAACTTTTCCGGTTCCTCGTCCAACTCGCGCGCCCATTTGTGGCCCGTATAGACCGCCTGCTGAATAGTGCTCGGCGCCCAGCAGTCGCCGATCCGGGTGATTGACGCGATCCCCGAATCCGCCCAGCGGTCGCGCTGCCGGTCGAGCTCCGCGTAAAGCTCGTCGACCGGCAGCCGCGCGGTGACCGTGACCAGCGAAGCGGCGGGGCGTTCGATTTCCAAACCGGTCAGAGCGCTGGTCAGCAGCACCTTGCCGTCAGCGAAAGCGGCGACACTGGTGTACGGCAGCACTTCAATGCCCATGCGCGCGATGCGCTTGGCGATCGGCACTGCCTCGAGCGTATTCACGGTCCAGGCCGACACCATCGCGGCGGGCGTGACGATCGTCACCTCGTGGCCGGCGTATCGGCAAAGCTCGGCGAGAACGCCGCCCATGTAATAATGGTCGTCATCCCAGACGATGACCGGCCCTTCGCTAGGATCGCGGCCGGACATCACATCGTCGGGCGTGTGGACCGACGGGCCGTCGAAGCCCGGAAGGGGGAAGCCGGAATCCCGTCCCACTCCGTCGCGACGCCATACCGATCCGGTCGCGATCGCGACATGCCGAGCACCAAACTCCAGCACGTGCTCGGCCTCGAGCACGCTCCCGCGGTAGATGGAGACGTTCGCCATTCGCTCGAGCTGCCCCACGCGCCAATCGCGAACGCGCGCCCATTCCGACAAGCCGGGAAGCCGACTTTCGCGAGTGACTCGTCCGCCGAGCTCGTCGGTCGCCTCGGCGAGATGGACCTCAAAGCCCCGCCGCGCAGCCGCGAGCGCGGCTTCGAGTCCGGCGGGCCCAGCGCCCACCACGAGCACCGATCCCTCGCTCTTTTTGGGCGGAATGATCTCCGGGTGCCAGCCGCGGCGCCATTCCTCGCCCATGGTGGGATTCTGCGTGCAGCGCAGGTTCGTCGAGGTATAGTCGCTCGACACGCACATGTTGCAGCCGATGCATTCGCGGATGTCGTCGATGCGGCCTTCCTCGATTTTCTTGGGCAGAAAGGGGTCGGCGATCGACGGCCGCGCCGCGCCGATGAAGTCCAGGATTCCGCGCTTCACCTGCGACACCATCGTGTCGGGCGACGTGAAGCGGCCGACGCCCACGACGGGCTTGGTCGTCACCTTCTTGACGAAGCTCGTATATTCCTCCTGGAAGCCCTCCTTCGCGAACCGCGACGTCTGGCTGTCGTTCGGCCAGGTCGAGATGTTGATGTCCCAAAGGTCCGGCAGCTCGGCGAGCATCTCCACGACGTCACGCGCCTCCCCGTCGTGGGTCAGGCCGGCATTGCCGATCAGCTCGTCCGCGCAGAAGCGCACAGCGACCGCGCAGCGGTCGCCCACGGCCTCCTTCGTATCCTCGATCAGCTCACGCAGCAGCCGCGCGCGATTCTCCAGGCTGCCGCCATATTCGTCGGTCCGGTCGTTCTTGCGCCGCTCGAGGAACTGCTGCGCGATCGACAAATCGTGCGTCGCATAGACGTAGACGATGTCGAAATCCGCTTTCTTCGCCCGGATCGCCGCGTCGCGATGCCATTGGCGGAGATTGCGGATGTCCTGCTTGTCCATCGCCCGCGCCTGGACCGGCGAAGAATAGATGATCGGCCGGTGCGACGGGGCCATCGGGGCCATGCGCGTGCCCCAGTTCGCGACCGACCCGCCGTGATGCATGATCTCGATCGCCGCGAGCGCGCCGTGCGCGTGCACCGCATCCGCCATGATGGCGATCGCGGGGATGTCGCGATCGTCCCACAAACGCCCCTCGTGGAACGGTTCGCAATCGGCGGTGGGGTGGATCTCGGTCTCTTCCGTGGCGACAACCGCCCAACCGCCTTCGGCCTTGATCGCCCGAAGGCGCGCGAGCGTCTCCGGCTGGGTCCAGCCGATGCCGGTGCAATGCGGCACCTGATAGAAGCGGTTGCGCGCGGTCACCGGACCAATGCGAACCGGCTCGAAGAGGATGTCGTAGCGTGGGTCGCGGCTCATGACGCGACCTTCATCGGAACGACGGCATCGACGGTTTCAGCGAGCCGGCCGACAATCGTTTCGAGCTCCTCGTCAGTCACATTGTACGGCGGGGCTAGCAGGATATGGTCGCCGCGACGTCCGTCCACCGTACCTCCGCCTGGATAGATCAGTAGCCCGCGGGCAAGTGCGTCCGCCTTGGCGCGCTGATGAACAGCAAGCTCCGGATCGAAGGGCGCCTTGGTCGATCGGTCTGCGACCAATTCGATCGCTTGAAGCAGTCCGCGGCCACGAATGTCGCCGACGTGGGGATGGTCGCCGAAGCGCTCGCCCAGAAGTGTCGATAGCCGCGACCCGGCCTCACTGACTCGCTCGAGCAGTCCCTCGTCCCGTATGACTCGCTGCACCGCGAGCGCCGCGGCACATCCCACCGGATGGGCGTTATAGGTCTGTCCGTGCTTGAGCGCGGCGGAACCGCGAGCCACGGTTTCGTAAACGGCGCTCGTGCAAATCACTGCGCCGATAGGTTGATAACCGCCGCCGAGGCCCTTCCCGACCGTCGCGATGTCGGGAACCACCCCGTCCTGCTCGCACGACAGAAACGTGCCGGTCCTGCCCGAGCCGCACATCACCTCGTCGAGGATCAGGAGGATTCCGTGTCGGTCGCAGATCTCGCGCACGCGCGACAGATATCCGGGGACGGGCGGAACGGCTCCGGCGGTTGCGCCCACTACGGTCTCCGCAACGAAGGCCATCACCGTTTCGGGTCCAAGTTTGAGGAGCTCCCGTTCAAGCGTGTCGGCAGCTCTGCGACCATAATCTTCGGCGGTCTCGCCTGGCTCGGCGAAGCGATATGCAAAGCAGGGATCGATGAGTGCGACGTCGATGAGGAGCGGAGCGTAGGGCGCGCGCCGCCAGGCGCTTCCCCCGGTCGCGAGCGCGCCGAGGGTATTGCCGTGATAGCTGAGACTGCGGGCGATGATCCGGTTGCGCCCGGTGTCGCCGCGCTCCAGGTGATATTGCCGTGCGAGCTTCAGCCCCGCCTCTACGGCTTCGGAACCGCTGCTCGTGTACCAGACCCGGTCGAGCTCGCCTGGCGACATGTCGGCCATGAGCATTGCCAGCTCTTCGGCGGCCTCGCTCGTGAAGAATCCGGTGTGGACATATTCCAGACGCGCTGTCTGCTCGGCGATTGCCTTGACGACCGCGGGGTGCCCATGCCCGAGGCAGGAAACTGCCGCTCCGCCGCATGCGTCGATGTAGCGGCGGCCGTCGGCGTCGATCAGGAAAATGCCTTCTCCCCGAACGGCGACGGGGGGACGCGCGGATGTTGATCGATGAAAGACGTGCCCCGAGCTCATTACGTCACACTAACGTTGGTCGGCGCAGCATCAAAGCCGCGGTTGTTTTTCATCCTCTAATCGCCCTAGGCTCCTCGAAGGGCTGGGGAGGGCGATGAAGGCGGCACGCTTTCTACTTGCGGCGGTGGCATTGGCGGGCGCGGCGCCGGCATCCGCCGAGCTCGACCTCAAACGCGCTTCAGTCAACCATCTTCCCAACGGCCTCACGGTGATCATGCTGGAGGATCACGTCTTCCCGGTCGTGAGTGTGCAGATGCTCTACAAGAGCGGTTCGGCCGCAGAAGTGACCGGCAAGACCGGTCTCGCCCATTTCCTCGAGCATCTGGCATTCCGCGGCAGCCGAAACTTCCCCGACGCCCGCGCCACGGAACTCATCTACGATTCCGGCGGGGAGTGGCACGGCTACACCGCCTTCGACCAGACCACTTATTTCGCCACCATGCCGAAGGACGGGCTCGATCTGCTGCTGCGGATCGAAGCCGACCGAATGGCGCGTACCGTCATCGATCCCGCGTCGATCGAGGCGGAGAAGGGCGCGGTAATCACCGAATTGCACAGTTACGAGAACGACCCTGCCTCGGTTCTTCAGGAGTCCGTGAGCCGGACCGCCATCCAGGCGCATCCCTACGGCAGCCCGATGGCAGGCTATGTGAGCGACGTCGAACATCTGACCGCCGATGACGCGCGGGCCTATTACGCAAGCCACTACGCGCCGGGGAATGCGGTGCTTGCGATCGTCGGCGATTTCACGCCGTCCGAGGCAGCAGCGCTCGTCGCCAAAACCTTCGCCGACGTACCGGCAAGGCCCGTCGCACAGCCGAATCTCACGACCGAGCTTCCGCAGAGAGGTGAGCGCCGTTCGCTCCTGACCGGTCCCGTCGATCGTCAATATTTTCAGCTCGCCTTTCACGCTCCGGCAGCGTCCAGTCCCGACTTCCCGGCCTTGCTGGTCCTGCAGCAAATCTTGTCCGGGGGTTCCGGTCTGAACCTAAGGCAGAGCGATTGGGCACCTACGCCCGCCGAAAAGGGCTCTTTGTTGTCCGGTGCGACGGAGGACATCGCCACTTGGCTGCCGCCGACGCGCGATCCGTTTCTCTTCATCGTCAGCGGCTCGATCGCGGCCAATGCCAATCGGAGCGCCCTCGAGCGAGACGTCCAGAAACGCATAGCCACGGTTCGTGAGCAATCGACAGCGGAACCGCGGATCGCCGCCGCGAAGGCCGCGGTGACTCGGGCGATCGCCGAGGACGTGCAAACCACGGAAGATGCTGCTCACCAGCTTGCCTTCTTCGAAGGCGTCGGTGCGCTCGATATGCTGCTCGACATGCCGCGGCGTGTCGCCGCCGTGACGGCCGCCGACGTCCAGCGTGTCGCTCGCACCTATCTTGTGCCGGACCGACTGACCGTCGGTTGGATGGTGCCTGGCAAAACTCCAACGGAGTTGGTTGGCGTCGGCAATCCGCGAGCTGCGACAGACCGTCGTGGAACGCCGTCTCCGGCTGTCGCCGCAGGCCAGCCCAAGGTCCGTCGGCTCTCCGGCGGTCTGCCGGCGATCGTCCAGCTGAACCCGCTTTCCGATAGCGCGACCGTTGAGCTGCTCTTCTCTGCGCCGGTCGAGGGTGGCGCGCATCCCGACGAATTTTCCGGTCTCGACGCCGTCATTCGCTCCGGCTCACCAGACGAACTCGGCGCGCTGGTCAGCCAAATTGCAGGGCGACAGGCGCGAATAGCTGAAGCTCGAAGCGAAGATCCGGCAACGCGTTTGGAACAGCTGATCGCGGCGCAGATGGGTCCGCGCTCAAACGAGGCTCCGACGCCTCTCGCGGTGTTCGTGAGCGGCAATATCGACGCAACCACTACCTTCTCCATTCTCGAGCGGCAGCTTGGGCGGACTCCAGCGGGCAAATTGGGTGACGCAACGGCGCATCCGAACAAGCCAAAGATCGTCCGCGAGCGGATCCCGAAGCCGCTCTCGCAAGGAGCGATCGGCTATGTGGTGGAAGCTCCTCCGCCAGGAACGCGGGAAGCGCTCGTCTGGCGGATGCTGCTTTATGTGCTGACGCACGATTATTCCGGACGGCTCGGCCTGTCCGCGATCCGCGACAAGGGCATCGTTTATCACATCTACAGCCTGCTGCGGACGGATGGCCGGCACTCCTGGGCGACGATCTCCACCGGCGTCGATCCGGACAAGGCTGAGGCGATGGAAGCCGAGCTGCGCAGCGAGCTTGCTCGGCTGACGAGCAACCCGCCAAGCGCGGCAGAGGTCGAAGCCGCGCGCAATCATCTGCTCGGCCGCGATTTGACCGCGGCCCAGAGCAATGAAGAGCTGACAGCCAAGCTCGCGCGCGAGTTCGTGGAGACCGGCGGCCTCAGATCGCATGCGCAGCTGCGCGATGCGCTTCAGACGATCACACCGGCCGATCTCGCGGCGGCCTCGCGATCCTTCGCCGATGGGACGATTATTCGAGTCGATGTCGGAGCCGTACCGTGACTCACATGTTTCGGCGCGCGATTATCGCAGCGATATTGGGGATCGCCCTCGTCGCGGCGCGCGAGCCGGTGCTCAAGCAGGTCGACCTGCCGCACAGCTATTATTGGCGCGAGCTCTACATACCGCAGCTGACATCCGGCCCTTCGAGCGTCAGCTTCACGGCCGACGGCAAGGCGCTCGTCTACAGCATGGCCGGCTCGCTCTGGCGGCAGGTGATCGGGTCCGATGAAGCGGTTGAGCTCACCCACGCGCGCGGCGCCTATGATTATCAGCCCGACGTGGCGAACGACGGCCGCAGCGTCGTGTTCAGCCGGTACGACGGCAATGCGATCGAGCTCTGGCGCCTCGATCTCGGGAGCGGCCGCGAACAAGCGCTAACGTCGGGCGGCGCGGTGAACGTGGAGCCGCGCCTCTCGCCTGACGGCAAACGCATTGTCTGGGTCTCCACGCAGGGCACGGGCCACTTCAACCTATTCATCGCGGACATCGGCACTGAGGGCTTGCGCAACGCGCATCCGCTCCTGGGCGAACGCCAAAGCAAGATCAGCCGCTATTATTATTCACCCTACGACCACGGTCTGAACCCGTCCTGGTCGCCAGACGGAAAGCGCATCCTTTACGTTGCCAACACCGAGGTCGCATGGGGCACGGGCGACATCTGGTCGGTGGCCGTCGACAATCCGAAAGACCGGCGGAAACTGCTCAGCGAGGAAACCAGTTGGAGCGCCAGGCCCGAAACCTCGCCGGACGGCCACCAGATTCTGTTCGCCAGCTATCACGGCAGGCAGTGGCGCCAATTGTGGCTGACCACGCCGGATGGCGCGGCCCCGCTTCCCCTGACCTTTGGCGATTTCGACCGGTGGAACGCACGCTGGTCTCCCGAAGGGAAGCGCATCGCCTTCATCAGCAACGCGCATGGCAATACTAGTCTCTCGGTCCGCGACTTCATCGGTGGCGCCGAAACGCCGATCGTCGCGTCCCGGCGACGCTATAAAGAGCCGCAAGCGTCGCTAACGCTCGACATTCGGGATGAACAGGGTCGCCGGGTCCCGGCTCGAGTCGCCGTGCTCGGCAGCGATGGGCGGGCCGCTGCGCCCGTTTCCGCCTGGATGCAGGCAGACGACGGCTTCGACCGGAAGCTGCAACCGAGCGAGACGCACTATTTCCATTGTGTGTCGCCCTGCACGCTCGAAGCTCCTGCGGGTAACACTGCCATCTGGGTGCAGCGCGGCTTCCGCTACGTGCCGTGGCGGCAAACGGTGAACCTCGCCGCCGACGCGAACCGGACGATCGCGGTCAATCTGCAGCTCAACGACCTGCCGGCATCATTCGGCAAATGGCGCAGCGCCGACCTGCACGTTCATATGAATTACGGCGGCGCCTATCGGAACACCCCCGAGAATCTCGCTCGGCAGGCGCGGGCCGAAGATCTGGACGTGGTCTACGATCTCATCGTCAACAAGGAGGAGCGGATCCCCGATATCGGCTACTTTCGTCCTGATCCCGACCCCGCGAGCGGCGACGGCGTGACCATCATGCACGCGCAAGAATTCCACACGAGCTTCTGGGGCCATCTCGGGCTTCTTCACCTGTCGGACCATTTCCTCACGCCCGACTTCTCCGCCTATCAGCATACCGCGCTCGCCAGTCCCTATCCGCACAACGGTGTCGTCGCGGATCTCGCGCACGCGCAGGGCGCCTTGGTCGGCTACGTCCATCCCTTCGACAATGAAATCGACCCCGCCAAAGAGAAAGCACTCAGCAACGCGCTTCCTGCCGACGTGGCAAGCGGCAAGGTCGATTATATGGAGATCGTCGGCTTTTCCGATCACAAGTCCACGGCCGCCATTTGGTACCGCCTGCTCAACCTCGGCTTTCGCCTTCCAGCGGGCGCAGGCACGGACGCCATGGCCAATTACGCCTCGCTGCGCGGTCCCGTCGGAATGAACCGCATATTCCTCGACACTGGCGGCGACATGAGCCCGGCGGCGCTGAAGGCGGCGCTCAAAGCCGGACGTACGTTCGCGAGCAACGGCCCGCTGCTCGGCCTCGAACTCGACGGCAAGCGGCCGGGAGATACGATCTCGCGGGGCGGCCCCGCTAACCTTCGTTACCGCATCGCGCTGCGCTCGCCCGTCGCCGTCGATCACCTGGACCTCGTGCAGAACGGCAAGGTCGTTAGAAGCTTCTCGCTGGCTGGCGATCGCCACAACTTCGACGGGGCGGGGGAGCTGCAGGTCGATGCGGGCGGCTGGTTGCTCCTGCGGGGGTGGAACGAAGGTGCCGACCCCCAAGTGCTGGACCTCTACCCCTATGCTACGACCAGCCCGATCTATCTGGACATGCCCGGCCGTCCCCCGACGGCCCCAGCGGACGCCGCTTACTTTGCCGCTTGGCTGGACCGTGTGATCGGCGAGGCGGAAAGCCGTACCGACTACAGAAATGCCGAGGAGCGTCAGGCCACGCTGGATTATCTGCGCAAGTCGAAAGATCGCTATCTAAGCATAGCGCAAGCGAAGTAGGGCGGGCGTCGCGGGGGTTACCAGCCGAAGCCGCACAAGCGGCGAAGGATTGGTGGAGCCGAGGGGGATCGAACCCCTGACCTTCGCAATGCCATTGCGACGCTCTCCCAGCTGAGCTACGGCCCCACGTCCTGCAAGCGCCTTAGGCGAACTTTCCCGCGCTGGAAAAGCGAAAAAATAGTCGGCCCAGGCGAATTTCCAACCGCTTAGGCTTCGTCGTCCTCGCCCGCGGTTTCGACTCCGAGGTCCTCGTCGCCTGTGTTGAGGTCGACTTCCTCGTCGGCGCTGACCTCTTCGTCCTCGTCGATCGTCAGCTCTTCCGCCGCGAGATCCTCATCCTCGGCCGGCTCCTTCTGGACTGGAGCGGCGGCTTCGAAGGCGAGCGGCTGCTTGGACTTCAACACCGGCTCGGGAAGCCATTCGGTCCCGCAATTGATGCAGTGGACCGGCTCCTCGCTGCCGAGATCGTAGAAGCGGGTCGAGCACTTGGGGCAAGTGCGCTTGGCGCCCCATTCGGGCTTCACCATTTGTGATACTCTCCAGTTAGAATTAGGTGAGCCGCTCCATTTGCGGGCGGCGTTCGGCGCGGCGCCTTGCCATAGCGATATGCCCCTGTCAAAGCGCGGCTCTTGGCTGAAGATATGGTAACGATTTCCGACGGGAAAAGGGAGCCCACCGGCGGCCTTGTGATCGCGGTCGATGGACCGGCGGCGAGTGGCAAGGGAACCATCGCCCGAGCGCTCGCACGACATTACGGCCTGCCCCACATGGACACGGGGCTGCTGTATCGTGCCGTGGCGCTCAATCTGTGGCGTTGGGGCGGCGACCCGGGCAACGAATTCGAAGCGGCGCGCGCCTGCGACGAGCTCAACCTCGACGCCGACGATCCCGAGCTTCGCAGCGAGCCGGTCTCGAAGATCGCCTCGGCCGTTTCGGCTTATCCGGCGGTGCGGGAAGTGTTGCTGGGGAGACAGCAGGCCTTCGCTCGCCAGGCCGGCGGCGCCGTGCTCGACGGCCGCGACATCGGCACGGTGATCGCGCCGGATGCGGACGTGAAGCTATATATCTCGGCTTCACCCGAGGTTCGTGCCGAGCGGCGGCTCAAGGAGCTTCGGGAGCGCGGCATGGACGCCCCCTACGCGGACGTCCTCACCGACATCCGCGCTCGCGACGCGCGCGATACCACGCGCTCGATTGCCCCGTTGCGACCAGCGAGCGACGCTCTGCTGCTGGATACCACCGAACTCGACGTCGACGAGGCGATCGCGGCGGCGATCCGCTTGGTGGAGGAGCGGCTCGCACAAGGGCATTCGGTACGCTGATCGACCAAATTGGCGCCAATGTAGGACAATATTCACTTATCCCTGCGAAAACCGGCACCGTAGAAATGGAACCGGAGTGGACCCGGGAGTGCAGGGAACGAGAAGCAAGGCTGTAAGCATCGCGAGCAGCCATCTCATCACTAGCGCCGTGACTTTCGCGGCGATCCTGTTGTTCGTGGGGCTGGGGAGCCAGATCATTCCCGCGGCCATCGGCGGCGTGCGCCTGCCAAGTTCGGCCATGAGCCTGAAGATCGCATTCCTCCTCAATATCGCGCTGATCCTGTTCGGCTGGCGTCGATCGAAAGACCTGCGCGAGGCTCTGAACGCTTATGAGACCGCCGAGCGCCTCGCCGTGCGTAATGCCAACACCGACCCGACGACGGGAATCGCCAACCGTCGCGAGCTGATGCGCTCGCTTGCCGACGCGCTCGACGCGAAAACCGGAGGAGCGCTGCTGTTCCTCGACCTCGATCATTTCAAGCGGGTCAACGACCTCCACGGGCATCTCGCCGGCGACCAGCTGCTGCGGTTCGTGGCGGACGCGCTCACGCGCTCGGCGCCGCCGTCCGCTTGTTGCGCCCGTACCGGCGGCGACGAATTTGCTCTCTTGCTGCCCGGAATCTCCAATGAGGACGCTGAGGCAGTCTCCAATGCGATCCTCGCCTGCATGGCAAATCCCATTCCGGCGGACGGCTCCGAGATCCAGATCTCCGCTTCAATCGGCCTCGCCGAGCTGGGACGGAGCGCGAGCGAGGAGACGGTGCTCCGCCGAGCGGACGTGGCCCTTTATGCGGCCAAGGGCGCGGGCCGCAACGGAATCGCATGGTTCGACCGGGAGCTGGAGCGGGAGCTCGCCGACCGCCTGTCGCTCGAAGAGGACATCCGCCGCGGCATCCGCGCCGGCGAGTTCATTCCTTTCTTCCAGCCGCTGATCGATCTCGAATCTCGGCAGATCGTCGGGTTCGAGGCGCTCGCCCGCTGGAAGTCGCCAAGTCGCGGGCTGGTTGAGGCCGAGTTTTTCATCGATGCGGCCGAGCGCACCGGTTTGATCGGGCCCCTGACCCTCAGCGTGATGGAGCAGGCGCTCCAGGAGGCGCGAGCGTGGCCGGCGAACCTCAAGATCGCCGTCAACGTCTCACCCATCCAGTTCCGCGATCCGACGCTCGCAGAGCAGATTCTGAAGCTGCTTGCCTCGACCGGCTTCCCGGCGCGCCGGCTCGAGATCGAGATTACCGAAGCCTCGCTGCTCGAGGACCGCGAGCAGGTGCTGAACATCATCCAAAGCTTGAGGAACGTGGGGGTCAGCATTTCGCTTGACGATTTCGGTACGGGCTACGCCTCGCTCGCACAGGTCAATCGCTTGCCCCTCGACCGAATCAAGATCGACAAGAGTTTCATCACCACGATCGTAAAGAGCGAGCAGACCGCGGCAATCGTGAACACGATCGCGGGCCTCGGCCACACGCTCAACGTTCCGATCAGCGCGGAGGGCGTCGAATCCGAACAGATCCGAAACGCGCTGGAAAGATACGGTTGCTCCGAAGCGCAGGGCTGGCTGTTCGGCCGCGCTATTTCCGCCGAATCCGTACGCAGCTTCCTCAACATGACCAAGCAGGAAGACCCCGAGGTCAAGCCCGAGGAGGGGACGTCCTTCGGCCTTCCGTCGCGCACTCGCCGGAGCAATCGCTAATCAGCCGCGCCGCGCTGGATTCGTCAGGAAGACCACATAGCCCCTGAACTTGGGGTTCGCCCTCAGTCCCTCCGGTTCGATCCAACGCCCGCCCTGGACGAGCCCGACACGGAACGGCAGGTCGAAGCGTTTCATCCGATCGAAATAGGCATCGTAACCAGGGATCGTGTCGCGGCCTTGATAGGTTTGCACCACGACCTCATCGACGGTGCCGCGAAGCATCCTCAACGCTTCAGGATCGCCATGCGCGCTCCAATCTAGGAGGCCCGTGATCGAGAGCGCGTAAGTCTGAGGCAAGCGGTGGCGCAAAGTCGCGAGGAACCGCGCATACTCGCCGACGTGCCGCGTGCGCGCATCGAAGTCGACCTGCAGACCCGCCACCCGATTTCCAGCGGCTCGCCATTGGTCCAGCCGCGTCAGAACGATGCCGTAAGCGCTATCCGGCCAGCGCAGCGTGTCGGTGCGCACCACCAGCCAAACTTTTTTGCCCTTGAGTCGCGGGGTCGCGCGCAGGGAAACCGAGCGCACCGGCTTGCCGTCGCGCACCTCGCTCTCGAGCAGATAGAGGGTGCGCGCCTGCTTCAGCACCGGTTGCGGCGCAACTCCGCCCCAGAGCCAGAAGGCGTCATAGTCTCGAGCGTCGACCCGTCCGGGCTCCCTGCAGCCGGCAAGCAACAGGACAAGCGCCACAAGCGGCAGGAAACGGCCTACCAGAAGTATTTGAGGTCCTTGGCCCAGCGCGACCGCGGATAGTCGGCCTTGAGTTGGGTGAACCAGGCGCGACGCTGCGCCTTGCCGACCTCGGTCCCGCCACAATCGTTAACTCCGGACGGAGCGTAGCAGCGTATCGCTCGGTTGAGGGACAACGCTTTGTCATCCGCGGACGCCGCGCGGTTATTCATGATCGCCTTGTAGACCTCAAGCCTCGAATAGGGCGTTCCGACCGGGAACAAGGAACGTGTGCTCGCCAGCCCGTTCCCCGCCACCGGGTCGTCGAATTCAGTAATCGTCGAAACCGTTGTCGCGGAAGAACTCAGCAAGGCACAGCCGCGGCCGGATCGCCTGTCGGTCTTGCAGCAAGTACGGCCGCCGTCGCCTGCAGCGGCGGACAACCGAAATCACCGAGCTTCCCTTTGGAACCAAACACGCCCAGCGGTGGCAATTCAGACGTCGGGTTGTTCCAAGGATCGTAGCTCGTGGCCCCCTCGAGATAGGTGTCCGTTAACGCTCCGGACGGGAGCATCCGAAGATCGCCCAGAAAATCGCGATAGAAGCCGCGGCGAAGCTCCTTTGACAGCAAGATGTAGAGCGCGATCTCGCGTTCCTGCTGGCTCACTTTCACATCGCTCGCTTGCTGGCGAAGGATGTCCGGTCCGGCCGTGTGCTCGAGCAGCATCTCGCGGATGATCGGGTGCCGCACGGGCGAGGTCGGCGCGAAGATGAGATCGAGCCGGCCGCCCTTCTCCTCATCGATCGCCAACGCCAGTTCGACCGCCTCGCGTTGATAGGGCTGGACGGCGCCTGGGAACAAGCTGAGCCAGAAGCCGCGCGCATTGCGGTCCTTCAAATCCTGCAGCGCCAGTCCACGCAGCATCTGCCGGCTGAATTGCAAATAGCTGAAACGGGGCTGACGAGCGGCGTCGGGGATCAGCTTCAGCACCTCGGCAGGCTGGTGGCGGACGAAATAGGCCTCGGCGGCGCGGAGATAATCGTACAGCTCCGTGTCCTTGCCGAAGATCGGCCGCTGCCGCGCAATCTCTGCCGCGGTGATCGGCGGCTTACCTTCATCATCGCCCGGGCGCCGCATGCGCTGCAGGTCCGCAACCGCGAGCAGGATGGGATCGCGAATGATTTGCGGTGGGTTGACCGGGAGCGGCAGCTTGTTCTCAATCTCGTCGACCAAAGCGACCGCAGGGAAGGCCTGGGCAAAGCGCGTCGGCGTGGCCAGCAGCTGGTCATACTCAGACGCCAGCGCAGCATCGTCCTCAGCAAGCCAATGCACACGCCGCATCAATCCGCGCGCCGAGTTGGCGTAACGCCCGTTGGGGTTGGCAACTACGTAAGCCTTCAGGGCTGCTCCGGCCGCGGCAATCCCTGCCATATCGCGCTTGTCGCGCTCGGCGAGCGATCCATATTCGTCGATCGACTTGTCGAGCGCTCGATTGAGCAACGTCCGCGCCACCATATAGGAGGCGGTGTCGCGTATCCACGGATTGCTTGCCCCGGAAAGCGAGCGGAACCGCGCTGCGGCGGAATCGAAGTCGCCCGCGTAGAACAGCTGAGCACCTTTGAGATATGTCGCGAATTCTTGACCCGCGCGGGATGCGAATCCGGACAACTGGGCGTCAATCAGCGCCGGCGCTTTGCAGTCCGCTCCATCCTCGACCTGCTGCTCTTTCGCATCCAGGCCCTGACGAGCGGCGATCAGGAGCTTCTTCTCCGTTGCCGGAACCGCGCTGCTCGACTGCACGGCGGCCGCGAATTCGGCGGCTCCGCTCTTGTTCGTATGACACCTCGATCCGCCATAATCCTCGTTGCTATCGGTGTTTGGCGGCAGGGCGGCGGTCGACATTACCGTCCAGGGGAACAGCACGAGCGGCGGGCCTTCCTGCTTGGTGTTTGGATCGCGCACCGGTGCGCCGCCGCGGTCGGCGAGCAGCAGGTAGAGATTCACCCGCGTGTCGTTGCTGGGAAGGAGCATCGCCGCGCTTCCCTCCGGGTCATAATCCGGTTTGTCCAGCGACCAGGTCGGCCTGTCGTAGTCGCCCGAGCAGGCCCAGGCGATCATCGCCGCGCCAGCACCGGCCAAGCCGAGAATCCAGAACTTCCACCGAGCGAGCGTTCGAGTCACGACAGTCCCCCTTACGGCAGTTATTCCGTCACGACCGGGGTCTTGTCGAGCATCTGTCGCCGAAGCTGTTTAAAGCTCGGATCGCAGGTATATGGCGCCTGTCAGTAGGCATTTTGGGTCCATCGAACGTCATGGAGTGAAGTGAGCCATGAAGAAGATCCTGTTGCAGACCACGATCCCGACCACGGAAGACGATTGGTCGATCGCACGCTTCAGCAAGCTCGCCGCGCTTCTGCGCGAGCAGCGCGATGCGAGCGGCAACCCTCTTTACGACGTCACGACACGTGACCGGGATCCTTTAGGCCAACCCGATTCCGTGCTCTCGACGATCGACCAAAGCGATTTCGACGCGCTCTGGCTCTTCGCGGTCGATACGGGGGAGGGGCTGACCGAAGCGGACTGCGCTGCGATTTCTCGCTTTCGCCAAAGCGGCCGCGGCCTACTCGTCACGCGCGATCATATGGATCTCGGCTCGTCCGTCTGCACCTTGGGCGGAGTCGGCAAGGCGCATTACTTTCACTCCAAGCAACAGGACCCCAATCCCGAACGGCGTAAGCGCGACGATCCCTATACGACGGAAATTTCCTGGCCGAACTTCCACTCCGGAGCGAACGGTGATTATCAAGAGGTCGAAATCATCGGCGAACCGCATCCGGTGCTCGCCAATTCGCTCTCGCCGACAACCTCGATCCGCTATCTCCCGTCTCATCCCCATGAAGGCGATGTCTGCGCCCCAGACGGCGAGAATGCTCGGGTGATCTTGGAAGGAAGGAGCAAGGTGACCGGGAACGAGTTCAACATTTCCGTTGCGTTCGAGCCCGGCGAGCATGGCGGCCCGGCGATTGCCGAGAGCACTTTCCATCACTTCGCGGATTACAATTGGGATCCGGCTTCCGGCTGCCCGAGCTTCGTTACCGAAACGCCTGGCGACGGCTTGAAGCGCGTTCCGGAGGCCATGGCGGACACGCATCGTTACGCCCTCAATATCGCCGCTTGGCTCTCCGGCGCCTTGCCGGTCGCTTCGGGAGAGGCGGCGAAACAAAGCGAACCAGCTTGAGCGTCCCAATCGGGGTCAGTGGTCGCCCGCGGGTGGCATGCCGCGGCAGCACCGCGTAAACTCAACCGCTTAGCGCCATTGTGAATGGTCCGGCGGAGGTGAGTGATGTTCGGGTTCTTGCTCTTGGCCCTGGCGGATCAGGCGCCCGCACCCTGGCAAAAATATCTGCCGTCCAACATCAGCTGGGCCTCCGCGACGGTCGAAAACGATCGATTCTGGATCAAGTCGGAAGAGGTCACGCGCGAAGCTCCGCGCGAAGTTGAAGTCTGGATCCACGGCGAGCACGGCTACAACCACCAGGTCGCCTATAAGAAGTCGGCCCAGTGGGTCCGCTTCCGCTGCGACGGGACTTTGCAGCTGCTCGCGTCGAAAACCACGAACGCCGAAGGACGTACTGACAGCTGGAAGGGTGAAGCCGGAGTCACTCCGATTAGCGCGGGCACGATCTACGCCGACATTGAACGAAGGTTCTGCTCGCCGGCAAAGTAAGCGACCAGTTCACGGGCCGTGATGCGCCATTCGATCGAGCATGTCGAACTTCCACGACAGTTCCGCCAGCTCGCGGTTGCTGACGCTAAATTCGCCCTTGAACGGCCGGTCCACCGTCAGGATGAACAGAAACACCAATCCCAACGAGATCGAAATGCCGCAGATCATGACGACGTTCAACCTCGTCACCGAGAACACCGACGCATAGGCGATCACGAAGAGCGATCCGATCAGGCCGACCGTCCAGAGGAGCATCGGAATTCCGGACTGGCTATGAATGAGCCGGTCGCGCCTGAAGCCGACCAGTTCGTTCAGATTCGAAAAAGACTCCGCATAGATGGCGCTGTCGCGGTTATCCTGCGGCCGGATATTCCCGATGCTGCTGAAGAGCTTGGCCAGCGCAACTTCGGTGCGCATGCTCAACTGACCGTGCGAGAGCAGTGGCCATTCGTCGTTGACGATGCTCGCCACATACGCCCTCAAGTCCTGGCGGGCGGTCATTGTTTGGTCGCCATAGGTCGTGAGATCGCGATAGAGCTCCGCCGATGCAGCCGCTTCTTCATGCACCGCATTCTCTGCTTCCTTGAAGTCCTGCCACACTTCCACCCCGGAAAAGGCGATCATGATGCCGATATAGGCTGCGACAACCTGCATCAGGTTGATCGCCACCTCTTTTTCTTCGTCTGTCGGTCTTAAGCGGAACAGCCGCCTCAAACCGAGGCTGCTTCCAAGGCCGATCGCCAGCGCGACCGAAAGGATCAGCAGCGCCGCGAGCCAGATCGGCAAGGCGTAGAAGAAATCCGTCATCCTTACCCCCAAACGGAAGCCCCTGGGCCGTCCGCGCCGCCCGAAATCACGGCCGGCGACACTCGGAATTGGGTTGTTCCACTGGAACCGGATAATCGCAATACTGCCCCTGCCTGGGACGTTGCGAGTCGGCCCCGTTACAATTCAACCTCGACATCTGCTTCTAGTTAACCGATTTTAACCCTCGCGAAGATTGTGAGTTCGCGAAAGGCAGGAGTGCGTCCTGGCTTCGGGCTAACAGACGATGACCTCGGCGGTGATTGCAAAAGGGGAATGCATGTCCGGAACTGACATCTTCCTATCTTACGCTCGGACGGACCGGGCGGCCGCGCGCATGTTTGCCGAGGCCTTCATCGACGAGGGATTCACCGTCTGGTGGGATGCGGTGCTTCATTCCGGCGAGACCTTCGACGAGGTGATCGAGCAGAGATTGAGGGACGCGGGCGCGGTCGTCGTCTTGTGGTCGCCCCGTTCGGTCGCATCGCGCTGGGTCCGCGCCGAGGCCACGCAGGCCGACCGTCGAAAGAAGCTTGTTCCAGCGATCATCGAACAGTGCGACCGGCCGATCATCTTTGAGCTGACCCACGCGGCGGATCTCTGCGACTGGACGGGCGACGTCACCGACGCCCATTGGCGGGCCTTCGTCAACGACCTCAGGCGGTCGATGGACGCGACGGCGCGGGAAGCTGCCGCGACCAGTCAGCCCACCAGTCCGGCCCAAGAAGTTGCGCATAGTCCGACCAGCCGGAAAAAGGACGACGAAGCGATCGTCGGCAAGCTCCCTGAAGCTTCGATCGGACAGCCGCGTGCGGGCAAAGCGCGCGATCTTCAACCGGAGAACGGCAGCGACGAAGTGCATTGCCTCGAAATCGAAGAGAGCGAGCTTGGGGACGAGCTGTTCGTCATCGATTCATCCGGGGTGAAACTCGGGCGTACCGCACCCGCGGACATCGTCTTGACGCACAAGAGCATCTCGCGCGAGCATTGCATCATTGGCCTCGCCAGCGACGAACTGCTCGTCACCGACCTGAATTCGACCAACGGGACGTACATCGACGAAACGCGCATTCGTCGGGCGGCAATCCTGCCGGTCGGATCGACTCTCCGCCTCGGGCAGATTTCCCTGAAGCACTCGATCCGAACCCGCGCGGAAGCGTTGGCGCGCGCCAACGCGCTTGGCGGCGCCAATCTGCAGGCGGGGAATTTTGCATTCACGTCCTGACGTGGACGGGCGGACGTAAGGCCCTTGCTCGACCTCGGCACGCCTAAGCCGATCGTCCTCAATGTCGGTGTGACCGGCCATCGGGCGGGAGCGTTCACCGCACCTCTCGTTCGAACGCTCCGGCCGACCGTCTATACGGTTTTTCGTCAGCTGCGCGACGCGACCCTGCGGCTGCAGCAAGCGGAGGATGCATTCTGCAGCGCAACGGCGGCCGAGCTGCGACTTCACACGCCGCTAGCGACGGGAGCCGACCAGATTGCCGCGATCTGCGCCCGCTCTAGCGGCTATTTTGTGCGCGCCCTGCTGCCCTTTGAGCCGAGCGAATATCGCAAGGATTTTTCGGCCGGCGAGGAGCTGGACGGTTTCGAGCAGGCGCTTGCTGCGGCCGACGAGATAGTCGCTCTTCCCGGTCATCGGTCCGACCTCGAAGGCGCCTACGTACAGGTCGGCGAATTGCTTGTCGGCACCGCCGACTTGATGATTGCGATCTGGGACGGCGAGCAGGGGCGGGGACCGGGTGGAACCGCGTATGTCGTGGAGCTCGCACTGCGGAGTTCGGTCCCAGTGATCCACCTCGATGTCGACCAGGGGTCGGACGAGGTTCGGGTGCGCGCGCTGGTCGAAGGCGATGCGGCGGGCACGTTCGGAACGTCGCCGGGCGATCTCAATCTTTACAACCGCGTGATCCGAGGCGCGCTCAAGCTGGCGCCCCTCGTCACTGCTCCCGAAGCAGGAACTGAATATAGGCTCGAGTCTGGCCCGCCTGTTTGATGAGCTTGTCCGCTTCCCTGTCCGATTGGACTCCGCGCATCGAATCTTTCAGTGTTTTCAGATATTTGTCGTAGTTCTTCGCGAGCTGCGCATTCTGCCGATTGTTCGAACGCATGGCCTGGCGGGCAAGCGATCGAGCGTCATCCACCGCGGAATTGAATTGCGCCACCTTGGCCGCAGACACGCCGCCGCCGCCGCTATCCTCGGTTGACGTCGCCGTTTCCGTGGCAGCGGTCGTTTTCCGGTTGGCCAAGCGGGTAGGCGCGGCCGGGGCCCCAGGTGCCGCCGGCAGCGTCGCGGCCCTGGCCTGGGCCTTTCTCATTGCAGCGAGTTTGGCTTCGGCCGCCGCCGATTTCGCTTGCTCCTTGCGCAGCGCGTCGTTCGCCGTCGATTGATCGGTCAACTCCGGCACGGCCGCGTTCTCCGTCTCGGTCGAGATGGCATTCACATCGGGTGCTACCTGTTCGGAGCCGCCGAGAGCGGCAACGGTCGCTGCTGAATTGTCAGCCGACGGACCCACGGCCTCGGTCTGCTGTCCAGATCCGCCGCCGCGCAACGCGACCGCGCCAACGCCGACGACTGCGAGCACGGCCGCCGCGGCACCCGCGAGCATGGCCGGGCTGGGCTTCTTCTTTTCCGTCGCCGCCGTTGCGCTCTTCGGCGACCTGTCGATAACCGGCGGCGGCGGTGGCGCCGCAACGCTAGCCGCTTCGGCAGCGGCTGCGCCCTTGCTCGACGCCTTTTCGGCTTCCTCGGCGGCTTCTTTTTCGGATTTTGCCTTCTTGGCCGCGCCGGTTTCCTCGCCGGCGCGCTTGAATTTGGCCTTCTTGGGATCGGCGGGAACACCCGTGTCGACCGGCGCTTTGATGTTCGGAGTTGGCGGAACCGGAACGATGTCTTCGGTCGCGACCTGCGCGGCGTAGAAGCGTGTGGCCTCATCGTCGCCGACGTCGGTGCTTTGCCCCACCGTCTTGCCGAACATCGCTAGCCAATCACTGATCGACTGGGGACGCTCGTCTGGCTTCACCGTCATCGCAGTGTCGATCGCGGCGAGGAAGCGCTTGCTGTATCCGGGCCATTTGCCCTCGGCGAGCGGCTTGCCGAGCCCCGCATGAAGCCGCTCGAGCACTTCGGGCGGCTTTTCGCCGGTCACGCACTCCGACATGACGACACCGAGCGCGTAGACGTCCGTCCAGGGGCCCTGCTTGTAGGTTTTCACATATTGTTCGATCGCGGCGTAGGGCGGAGTGTGGAAGGTCACCTTCGTGCTCGTCGCCTCGGCCGTGTCGAAACGCGCAGAGCCGAAGTCGATCAATACCGGCCGGTTATCCTCGTTGATGAGGATGTTCGGCGGCTTGATGTCGCGGTGGAGCACGCCGACGCGATGCGCCCGATCGAGTCCCTCGGCGATCGGCCGAAGGATGTTCCACAGGCTTCTTTCGTTGAAGCGCCGCCCCTGCTTCAACATCTTCGCGAGCGACAGGCCGTCTTCGAAATCCATGACCATGTAGGCCGTGCCGTGAATCTCGAAGAGGCTGCGGACGCTGACGATGTTCGGGTGCCGCGTCGGGGTCGAGAGGTTCCACAGCAGCTTCGCTTCTTCGACGAACTTCTTGAGGCCGAGGGCGTGTACTTCCTCCGCGTCGGAATCGATCGGCACGACAGTGGCGTCCGAATCGCGTTCGCTGATCGAACTCGGGAAATATTCTTTGATCGCCACGAGCTCGTTGAAATAGATTCCACGCGCCTTGTAGACGATTCCGAACCCGCCGACGCCGAGCACTTCTTCGAGGCGCCACTCACGCAGCACCGTGCCGGGCGGCAGCGCCTTATTGCTGTACGCCTTGTTCATAGGTCGAGCGGCCCTCTCGACATTTGTTATAAAATGATAAATCGCACGAACGTTTAGCGATTACTAGTCTGCACGGCGGAGGAAGCCGGGATCGATGCGCTTTGAATGCGTCAGCCGCACCCACATTGGTCTTCGGCGCAAGATCAACGAGGATTCCGTCCTGGTGGAGACGGAGCGCGGATTATGGGCCGTGGCCGACGGCATGGGTGGACACGAAGCTGGTGAGATTGCCAGCACGATGGTCACCGATGCCCTTCGTTGCCTGCCGACGACCGAGGATCTCGATGTGCTCGCCAAGCGCGCGGTTGAAACCTTGGGGCAGGTCAATCGCGAGCTGATTAGCCTCGCCCGCTCCGGGGAGGGCGTCTCCGGGCGGACCATTGGCACGACCGTCGTAGGCCTTGCCATCGCGGGCGCCGCCTTCCGTTGCTTCTGGATGGGCGACAGCCGCGCCTATCTCCTGCGCGCCGGAGAGATTGCGCGGGTGAGTCGGGATCACAGCCTCGTCCAGGACCTGGTCAATGCCGGCATGTTGACGGCCGAAGAAGCGGAAACCCACGAGGATGCCAATCTCATCACGCGGGCCGTCGGCGCGTCCGAAACAGCCGATGTCGAAATCGTAAGCGGTGACGCGAGGCCCGGGGATCAGTTCATACTCGCCAGCGACGGCCTCACCCGTCTTGTCCCCGACGATGAATTGGCGGCGGAACTCGGGGGGGAGCGCTGCAGCAGGCCGCGGACAATCTCATCGAAACGGTCCTGGCACGCGGGGCGCCGGACAATGTCTCGCTGGTCATTGTCAAACTCGTGCAATGATTGCCCCGAACAGGGAGTGACAAGTCATTCGGGCTGTGGGGTCGGCCGCTTCTTCGTCCCAGCGAGTTCCTGATCCATGTAGCGGATCTCGGCCGCCGCCGCCCGGTCGCTGATCGTCCAATCGGGGTGGAGCGCTTTCAGTTTCGGCGCGACGGCCTGTACCAAGGCGTCGTCCTTGAGCCCGCCCTTGCGGGCCTCGTTCACTAGCCGCTCGAGGTGGAGCAAATAGGCGCGGAACTCTTCGACGTCCTTCACGTCGGCGACGTACCCGTGGCCCGGCACATAATGCGTCTGGGCGGCGTCAGGCATGTGGACGAAGTCGAAATCGGTCGCCGTCCATTCCTTGACGGAGCCGTCGATCAAATTCGGTGCGACCTTGCGCCACAGCAAGTCGCCGCAGAACAGAACCTTCACATCGGGCACAGAGACGGTGAGGTCGCCGCCCGTGTGACCGAGCACCGTCCGTACCACGACCTTGCGGGAACCCAGCCAGACGGTCAGGTCCTTGTCGGTCGTGATGTCGGGCAGCGGCAGCGCCTCGATCCTGCTCTTGAGCTCGGGCGTGATCCGGTCCCCGAACAGGTTGATGTTGTAGGTCCTGACCCATGCGCGCACATTGCGGTGCGCGATGATGATCGCCCCCGCGTCGCGCAGCACCGAGTCGCCGCCGGTGTGGTCGGCGTGATAGTGGGTGTTGACGACATAGCGGATCGGCTTGGGGGTCAGCCGGCGGATTTCGGCAACCAGGTCCTTGGCCGCTTCAGGCTCGAAGAAGCCGTCGATGACGAGCACTCCGTCATCGCCGATGACGAAGCCGGCGTTGGAGCCGGCCTTATGCTCTGGCCCGTCGATGGCTGCGTACACGCCCGGACCGAGCTGTTTCAGCACGAAGGGAAGCTCTGCGGCCGACGCCGGTGCACCGAGCGCGAAAAGCGAGGAAACCGCGCCGATCAACGGCTTGAGGCCTGTGATCATTCGCACAGACTGAAGTGGATCGCCTTGGTTCGCAATGGCATCAAGTGGCTAGCGACGGGAAAGGCAACACATCCCTACGTCGAATAAGGCGAATCGCCTGCCTAGTTTACGTGGAATCCGTGCGTCGGTCGGCGTATTCAGAGCCAGTCGCTATATAGGAGTGGAAGCGATTGCTTATACGTCGCTTCAGTCTGATTGCGGTACTGGCGCTGTCATTCTCGGCACCCGCCGGAGGTGAGGCGGGCGTCGCTCAAGCGCCCAAAGTGCAAAAGCCGCGCGCGGTTCCGACGCTGCAACTGCCGCCGCTTCCTCCCGCGGTGATCGACAACAAGCTCGTCATTGGCGGAGAGGACATCAAGGCGCGCAAACTGAACTCGCGCATGACGGTCGAGGTGCAGGTCAACGGCCGCGGTCCCTACCGCTTTCTCGTCGACAGCGGTGCCGACAGCTCGGTCGTCGGGCTGCGCATCGCGCGCGACCTGCAACTGCCGATGGGCACGCCGACCATCTTGCACGGAATGACCGGCAGCGCCCAGGTCGATCAAGTCTTGGTCGATCAGCTCTCCCTCGGGCAGAGCACCATAAGGACCCTGGAAATTCCTGCACTCAAGGAAGACGATCTTGGCGGCGAAGGCATGGTCGGCATCGACGCGCTCGTGAATCAGCGACTCATGATGGATTTCGAGAAGCGCGTGATCAAAGCCGAAGACGCGCGAATCCCAGTGAAATACGTTCATGGAGAAATCGTAATTACGGCCCGTCGCCGGCGCGGTCAGCTCATCCTCACCGAGGTCACCGCCGGCGGCTTGCCGATCGAGGCGGTGATCGACACCGGATCGGAAATTACGATCGGCAATCTCGCGCTTCGCGACAAATTGATCCGCGGGAATCGGCGCAAGTTCGTTACTGTCGCTGCAACGGGCGTAACGGGGATAACCATGGAAATGCAGCTCGCGCGCGTTGGCGAGCTCAAACTGGGTTCTGTGACCTTCCGCGACGTGCCGATTGCCTTTGCGGATGTCCCGCCGTTCAAATTGTTCGGTCTTTCAGAGGAGCCGGCTTTGCTGCTCGGGACCGATCTCCTCGAAACCTTCCGCCGAGTGTCGCTCGATTTCCGGGCGCGTAAGGTCCGCTTCCAGCTGAGACGATGCGGATCGAGCGGAGTCATCATCAGCACATCGTCCGACTTCTGGTCCACGCGGCTATCCTCGGGCGACAATCCTGAAGTGTGCCAAAGGTAGGCACTGGTCATTGCCCTAGTTCGCGTGGTTCGCGCTCCAAACGCTGTCGGGCAGAGTCACTTCCGTGCTCTGCATTTGGGCGTCGGACGTGTCGCCAAGCAACAAGAGGTATCGCCCGGCCCTGATGTGCCAATTGTTGCCGGCCGCTTCATAAGTCGCAAGCAGTCGCGGATCGACGCTCAGCTCGAACCGCTTGGTCTTTCCCGGTTTGAGGTCGGCCTTGGCGAAGGCGCCAAGACGTTTCGGGGCTTCCCAGCCCGTCTTCTTCCAATCCGCGGACGCAACATAGATCTGAGCGAGCCCCTTGCCGGGGCGTTTGCCGACATTCTTGATCGAGAAACTGACCCGGACGGAGCGTCCATCCGTCCGCGCCGTCAGGTCGGCAAGGGCGAACCGCGTGTAACTGAGGCCATGGCCGAACGGGAACAGCGGCTTGAGGCCCTTCGCGTCATACCATTTGTACCCGATCGCAGCGCCTTCGTCGTAGGTAATCGCGGCCGGCGTCTCGTTCGGTAGGCCGAGGCCTGGAAGCACCGGATGCGCCAGCTGCTCGGGTGAGGCGGGGAAGCTGATCGGCAGATGCCCGGACGGGTTGACCTTGCCGGTCAGGATCCGAGCGATCGCTGCGCCGCCGCGGATTCCGGGATAGAAAGCTTCCAGGATGGCCGGTACTTGCGGCGCCCAGGGCATGAACACCGCCCCGCCGCTTTCGACCACGACGATCGTTTTCGGATTTGCCTTGGCTACCGTCGCGACCAAGGCGTCCTGATTACCGGCGAGCTCGAGGCTGCCGTCATAGCCTTCGCTATTGTGCTGCGTGACGAAGACGATCGCTACGTCGGCTTTTGCGGCGAGCGCGAGCGCGGCCGCCAGATCGGTGCCGGCGTCGAAGCTGATCCGGGCGCGCGGCATCTCGCGCTTGAGCTCCGTCAACGGCGGGGAGGGCATGAAGGTGTGCTTGTCGATCATCACCGCACCCCCGACCGGCGTCACGTCGGACGAGCCGCCCCCCGCCATCACGCCTTTGTCGGCATTGCCGCCGATCACCGCGATCGATTTCACGCTGCGTAACGGGAGGAGGTCGCCGTCGTTCTTCAGCAGCACGAGCAATTCTTCGGCCGCCTTCTGCGAAACGGCGGCGTGGGCCACATAGTCGATCGGCGCCGGCTTGACCGGATCGTCGACGGCGCCCGATTTGAACAGCGCCCAAAGGATGCGCTCGACCATGTCATCCAGCCGCCGCTGCGAAATCTCGCCCGACTGCAGCGCGGCTTTGAGCACCTTGGGAGCAAAATAAGGCTTGTCCGTCACACAGCAGAAGCCGGTGAACTGATCGAGACCGTCGTTGGCGGAACCCGTCGAATGGACCGCGCCCCAGTCGCTCATGACGAAGCCCTTAAACCCCCAATCTCCCTTCAGGACCTTGTTGAGGAGATAGTCGTTCTCGCAGCCCCAGCGCCCGTTAATGAGGTTGTAGGAGCACATCACCGATCCTGGCTGGCCCTTCTCGATCGCCAGCTCGAACGCGAGCAGGTCGGACTGACGCATCGCCTCGGGAGAGATGGTCACGTCGATCGTCGTCCGCTGCGTCTCCGCATCATTCACCGCATAATGTTTGACGGTCGAGATGATGCGGTTCGACTGAATGCCCTCGATCAACGCTCCGGCCATGGTGCCGGCCAGCAGCGGGTCCTCGCCCGTATATTCGAAGTTGCGGCCGTTCCGGGGTTCTCGCGCCAGGTTCACGCCGCCCGAAAGCATGGTGTTGTGCCCCGTCGCCCGAGTCTCCGCGCCGATCATCGCCCCGCCCGAGCGGACGACCTCGGGGTCGAAGCTTGCGGCCGTGGCGAGGGATGAAGGAAGGGCGGTGCTCGGGATCAGGCTGTTGCGCACTCCAATCGACGCATCGGTCTGCGTCTGGTCGGGAATGCCGAGCCGCGGAATTCCAGGCACGAACCCCGCCGACCCCTTGACGGCGCGAGTCTGCACGGCGGTCTTGAGATCGGGCGGCACGATGTCGTCGGGGACCTTGGCGACATCCGTGACCGCTTGATCGGAGAAACCGAAGACGAGCCGCAGCTTCTCGTCCAACGTCATTGCGGCGAGGGCGGCTCGCGCGCGAGTTTCGGGCGGAAGCTTGGGATCGAGCCACGGCTGGTCCGCAGATGCGGCCGGGGGCGCGACCGGCTGAGCGAGAGTGGCAACAGGCGTGCAGACCGCCATCAGGGCAGACGCGACGAGTTCTATTCTCCTCCGCACGAAGACCCCCTTTGAAAATCGCGCTTGTAGATAACGCTAACAGATGAACCCGCGTCCGCAATGGTAGCTGAGGTCGCTTCTCGCGGCGGTAGACTTTCCGTCGCCCCGGTGCTGAGCTTGGCTCGCCTGGGGAGAGCCGTCGGTGTTCGTGTCGGACGAGATCGTCTATTTGCAAATGCCGAAGACCGGCAGCACGCATGCCACGATCGTCCTGCATCAATATTGCAACGGGGCTCGGGACGAAGAAAAGCATTCTCGACTGAAGGACCGTGGTCCTTATGCCTCCCGGCTTGTCGTCAGCTCGATCCGCGATCCGTGGGATTGGTACGTGTCGCTATGGGCCTTTGGCTGCACCGGTCACGGCGCTTTTTGGCACTATTTCGATAATCTGCCGCGTAGCGAATTCCGCGAGGCCGTGAAGCATAAGGATTTGGGCTCCATTCTTCGCTTTCCTATGCGCACGCTCCGCGGCCGTCCCGACTGGCGGCAACTCTATTCAGACCCGAACAAGGCCGCGCATTTCCGCGAGTGGCTGGGGCTGATGCTCGGCTCCGAGGGTTTGCGCATGGGTCACGAAGGATATGCGTCGAGCCCGGTCAAGGTGGCGGTTGGCTTCATGACCTATTCCTTCCTCGCCCTCACGACCGACTATGCGGAATGGAGGCGCGTCGGCCGCAAATGCCGGAGCTATGACGAACTCGCTGCCTTTGCCGACGAGCACAGCATCGTCGACCGAGTCTTGCGCGTCGAAGCGCTGAACGAGGATTTGCTCAGCCTGATGGATTCGGCCGGGATCGAGGTTCCGCCAGGGGAGGCGGCGGAATGGGGCAAGCACAATGTCTCGGTTCGCCGCGACTATGCCGAATATTATGACGAGGAGACGCTTCGCCTGGTCCAAAACCGCGACCGCTTCATCATCGATCGGTACGGTTACCGGCGTCCATCCACTGGAATGGAAACCTGAATGGGCTGAGCTCGTTTCCGCTGAATCCTCGATATGCCCGAACCCACCGGCCCGCAGTCTACGCTGGCTGATGGATGGGGCGGATGCTTTCATGCGCATTCTCTGGCCACTGTTGCGGTAGAACGTTATGTCGTCACCACAACAAAGCGGACCGATAATGGACGCAACGGTTGCGGCACTTCTTGGCGCGGTCCTTGGCGGGCTTCTGTCCGTCCTCGCCTCGTGGCTCGCCCAGCGCGTGCAATCGCGGTCGCAATTGGTCTCGCAGGAAATTCAACGCCGACAGCTGCTCTACAGCGAATTCGTTCAGGCCACCGCGCGCTGCTACGCCGACGCGCTCCAGGAGAATGAGCCCGATCCAGGACGGATGGCCAACCTTTACGGCGAAATCGGCCGAATGCGGCTTTATTCGTCCGACCCCGTGATCCACGAAGCGAACCGCATCGCGCACAAGATCCTGAAGGCCTACAGCGAATCCAACCGGACCAAGGCGGAGATCAGGGATTTCCTCGCCAGCAATTCCGTCGACCTTTTCGCCGACTTCGGTAACGCCTGCAGGGCGGAATTGGGTCGGTTGCAGATGCGCGGCGTGGCTTACCGGCCGTCAATGTTTCGTCTGACACCAATGGCGGAAATGTCCTCTTCAACCCTGGGGGTATGAGCTTTCGTCCAAGCGTGATTTTCCTACGTCGCCGGTCTGTCCCAAAAGCAGACGGGTGAGACGTGCCGATGCATTCCGGCCTTGCTCTCAGGGGCGTGTCGGGAAAGATAGGCAGCATGGTGGAAGTGAGGAACATCGCTCTCGAAGGTCGCAGATTGAGCGGCCTGATCGATGGAGTTCCGGCTTGGTTCGATTTTCCGGACAACGTGGAAGTCGAGCGGCGCGGCGAACCGTTCCTCGCTTATGCGATCCTGCTCGGTCAATTCCGCGGAGAACGCATCACGATCGACGCACCAATCTCCCCGCGCATTCTCGAAAATCTGCCCAAGGTCCAGTCACTGCTAAAACTGTGGAACCCTCCCTTCTCCGAAGTCGAGGTCGATGCTCCCGCGAAGCCCGTCGCGAGCTTAAATCCGGGGGCGGCGGCCTGCTTTTCCGGGGGCGTGGACAGCGCCTATACTTTGGCGCGCAACCCTGAGATCACGCACCTTCTGACATTCAACAGCTTCGATTGGCACGCTCCGGACGAGCCGTTCGAACCTGTGAAGCGCAAGCTGCAGGCGACCGCCACGAAGCTTGGTAAGACGTTCCTGCCCATTGAAACGAATGTGCGTGAAGTCGCGAACGTTCTGAAGATCAGTTGGGCTTACCTTCACGGGCCCTTTCTGAACCTGATCGCGGCAAGCCTGGGCTTTGACCGTTTCTACATCTCCTCGTCTCATACCTATCGGGAACTTCACCCGTGGGGATCGCATCCTCTTTTGGACCCCCTGTGGAGCAGCGAGGCGACCACCATCGTTCACTATGGCGCGGACAAGTGGCGCACTCAGAAGATCGAATTCATCAGCAACAACGAGGTGCTTATGAATCAGCTTCAGGTCTGCTCATTCAAATCCACCCGCAATTGCGGGAAATGTTCGAAATGCGCGCGGACCCAGCTGACGCTCAAGCTGCTCGGGGTGGAGGGTCCGATACCGGATGCATCGGTCCGTGATCTGATCGGCAGGCTCGACATGAAGAATGACGGCACGGCCTCGTTCATTTGGGATATCGGACAATTGGCCAAGGAGCGCGGGGCGACCGACGTTCAGGCCCTGCTCGATCGGAAGCTGAAGCAATATACCGTCAAACGCTCCGTGCGGCACTTCAAGCAACTCTTCCGGCCCAAGCGTCTCAAGCCTGGGGTCGTTCGTCTGGGACCGCCGGTCCTATTTTGAGCGGGTCCTTGAGCGATCGAAGGGGCGATGGGAGGGTTGGGGCGAGCGCCTTGACTTGGTGGAGTATTCGCGCCGCGGAGAAGATCGCCGCGCTCTTCTCCGACCGGGCTTATCTGGGCCTCCGGTTTCGCCGGCATTTCGGACATTGGCCCTCATTCAAGACGCCACGCAGCTTCAACGAGCATCTGCTTGGCTATAAACTCAGGTTCAGGGGCGATCCGCGCTTCGCGGAATTGAGCGACAAGATCGCTGTGAAGGAGCACGTTGCCAATACGATCGGCGCCCAGCATGTCATCGCGACACTTTGGCAGGGAACCGAGCTTCCACCGCGCGAGGAGCGGAATTGGCCCAAGCCCTACGTCATCAAGGCGGCGCACAGTTCTGACTCGAACCTGTTCATTCGAACCGCAGCCGACGAGGACTGGAATCAAATCGAGGCCATCGTCGGCGAATGGCTCTCACATGGCTATGTGGTGGGGCGGAACAATCGGGAGTTTCAGTATGAGCGCATCCCGCGCCGGCTGCTTGTCGAGCCGATGCTCGGCGATGGCCAATGCGTTCCGCCCGATTTCAAGTTCTGGGTGTTCGGCGGTCGCGTGGAACTGCTCTGGAAGGACGAGGGCCGTTACGTCGATCACAAAAGATATATGTTCGACCGCAATTGGGCTCCGCTCCCGTTCGACTTCTATCATCGTCGGGGAGCTCCCGATCCCGAGCCGCCGGAGAAGCTCGGAGAAATGATCGAATTCGCCGAGACGCTCGGCCAGGATTTCGAGTTCGTCGACGTCGACTTCTACGAGGTCGACGGGCGCGTCTACTTCGGTGAGATGACCTTTTCGCCCGCCGGGGGTCGAGGCCGCTTCTTCCCACCCGGAGCCGATTACACTGTCGGACGATTTTGGCCGCGATCCGCCAACGCCGGCCGTCACCTATAGATGTAGAGAAGCAGGAGTCCGGCGGTCAGCCAGCCGAAGATTGCAGCGCCAATGGACTTTAGCGGACTGCCTCGGGAAAGGACGATCAGGAGCGTCAGCCAGATCGGAGACGTCACGATCAAACCCCACACGATCGTGAGCAGTGGATTGGGCGCGTTCCAAAGACCGAAGAAGATTCCCGTCGCGCTCATCAACAGCGCATAGGGAACCGACAGCGCCAGCAACGTCCAAAGCAAAGTTCGGGCGACGCGTCCCCAACAATTCTCATTCATGATCACCCGCTGCTTTTGAGCCGAGCAGGCGGTGTCCGCAACGGGCGGACGTGAAAACGCCGCGCCCTTGGATGAGCGCGGCGTTCATTGGGCGAGGGCAGTGGTTAGAAGGAACCGCCGCCGGAGCCGTCGCTGGTGGAACCGTCGCCGGCCTCGTCTTCTTGTTCCTCTTCGAGAGCGCCGCGGCCCTGTTTGGCGAAATCCGAGCCGCCGGTCGCGTCCGTCGCCGATGTGTCATCCTTCCGCAGATAGTCATCGGAGCCGGACCCTTGCGAGCCGATGAAGCCTTCACCAGACGCTCCGCCGCCTTCGGCACCGCTGTCGCCGCCACTGCTGCTGGCTTCGTTGGTTGGGTTTAGCCCCTGCTGTGAGCCAATTCCTCCAGCCTCTTGGCGCTGTTGCGCGAACCCGTTTTGCTCGCGCTGCTGTGCCGTCGTCTGCTGATCGGCGTTCTTGCCTTCGGGCTCGCCAAATCGTTCTTCGTCCCGTTCGTCTGCCATATCGATACTCCTACAGTCGCCCCCGCTATGCTCTGCTTCGCTAAACACTGCGCCGCATTTTGCGTTCCTGTGTTGGAGAGGCGACAAAAGGCGCGACGCGCACGCAGCTGATCCGGGAATCAAGACGGCGCGGCGCGCATTCCCGCGCACCGTATTGCCATTGCTTATCTCGTTGCGTTCGCTACGAAAATCTGAATGGACCTCAGATCGCTGACCTATACGAGCCTGGCTTCCTTGCATCTTTCGGTCGGGGACGTGGAATCCATCCATCGCACCGCGCGTGACCTGAATGCCATCGACGGCGTGACCGGTATTCTCATTTTCAACGGAACGCACTTCCTGCAGATTATCGAAGGCGCGGACTCGGCAATCGGCGACCTGCTGGAAAGATTGCGCCGCGACCACCGCCATTCGGGGCTTGAAGTCCGGGATGACCGCCTGATCGACGACCGGAGCTTTCCCGATTGGTCGATGGAACTGGTTCGGGTTCACGGCAGCTATCTTGAAGCGAAGCAAACTCTAGTGGACCGAATCCCGGAAACCGTTGCTCCAGACATTCGCGCGCGCATTCACAGGATGACCGAAGCGATCTTCGGTACGGTTGACCTGTAGTTAGAGATAATCGACCGGAAAATCCGCCGGGCGCTTGGCGCCGAAGACGACCGCAAGGGCTTCATACCGGTCCGCCATCTCGGCGTGAGCTGCTGCCGCCCGCCCGTCCGAGGAATGGCGACTCATCGCTCGCTCGCGCCGTTCGCGTTGGGCGAAATAAAGGCCTTCCACCTCATCCGTCATCGCGAAGCGAAACGCAGGAATTCCCCCGCAGTTCCGCAGTGTCAAAGGGATAGGACGTCGTTGCGATCGTGGAACAGAAGGTGTGAGAAACGCGTATGTGCCGGCATTGATCGCCACTTCAACAGGAGGAACTATCAGATGCGGATTATCACCCTCGCTGCCGTCACTATCGGTCTCGCAGCGCTCTCGGCCTGCAACAATAGTCCCAGCGAACAAGCGGCCGACAATGTCGAGGCAAACGCTGAGAATGCTGCCGACATGATCGAGGCGAACACCGAAAATGTCGCCGACACTTTAGAGGCCAACGGTCAGAACGCGGCGGATGCGGTCCGTGCGGCTGGCGATAACACCGCGGATCAGGTCCGTGCGGCGGGCGAAAACCACGCTGACTCCGTTCGCAACGGCGCCGACGCTGACGGAAACAGCGCGCACTAAGGGCTTACAAACCACTCGCACGCAGGTGGTTTGACGAAAGGGCGCTCATGGAAGTGAGCGCCCTTTCTTGCTGTTACGCTGCTATGCCCGAGACTGGCGCTGCCGCTCGCGACCGCGGCTGAACCGCTGCGGGCCGGGGCGGCGCTTCGATCGGACATGGATATGCCGATCCTCATGGCGCCGGGTCGCGATCGCCGTCGCATGGACAGAGCGTAGACGCGTTGCTTCGGCGGCCAGATTCGGTGGCAGGGGCGCGGTTTCGATGCGTTTCCTTATCAATTTCTCGATATCGCGCAGGTGGACTCGCTCTTCCTCCGAGCAGAAGGAGATGGCGTAGCCAGCTGCGCCAGCGCGCGCCGTTCGGCCGATCCGGTGGACATATTGTTCGGGGACGTTCGGCAACTCGAAATTGATGACGTGACTGACGCCGCTGACGTCAATTCCCCGCGCAGCAATATCAGTCGCGATCAACACCGGAACTTCGCCCGCTTTGAATTCAGCAAGCGCCTTCTCGCGCTGGGGCTGACTCTTGTTGCCATGAATCGCAGCCGCCGGGATCCCGTTCGCCGCCAGCTGCTTTACGACCTTATCGGCGCCGTGCTTGGTGCGGCTGAAGACGAGCACTCGGCTCATGTTTCCGCGCTCCGAAAGACCGACGCGCAACATGATCGTCAGCAGCGCCTGCTTCTCGCCCTGTTGAACGTAGCTCACATATTGATCCACCCGCTCGACGGTCGTTGCCGCTGGCGCCACGCGCACTTCGGCGGGATTGGTCAGGAAGCGACTGGCGAGCTCCTTGATCGACTTGGGCATGGTCGCTGAGAAGAACAGGGTCTGACGCTTCTCGGGCACCCATTTCACGATCTGCCGAAGGGCGTGGATGAAGCCGAGGTCGAGCATCTGGTCGGCTTCGTCCAGGACGAGGATTTCGACTTCGCGCAGAGTCAAATAGCGCTGCTCCACGAGGTCGATCAAACGGCCCGGAGTCGCGACGAGAATGTCCACCCCGCGCTCGAGCGCCCGGCGCTGCTTCCCGATCGGGACGCCGCCGAAGGCGGTTGTCACCGACAGGCGGGAGCCGCGGCTGTAAGCTTGCGCGCTGGTAGCGATCTGACCGGCGAGTTCGCGCGTCGGAGCGAGCACCAGCATGCGGCACGAGGTCGGACGTGGAAAGCCCTTCGACCTGGCCAGGCGATCGATGGACGGCAGCATGAAGGCCGCGGTCTTGCCAGTTCCGGTCTGGGCAATGCCCAGCAGGTCGCGGCCTTCCAGAACAGTCGGAATGGCCTGGATTTGGATTGGCGTCGCCGCGCTATATTGCCGGTGCGCCAATGCCTCGAGGACGGGCTTGGAAAGCCCGAGGTTTGTAAAAGACATGATTGAAAATTCTCACTTCGTCATGATCGCCGGGCGCGGCGGGCCGCGTCCGGACTACAGGGTTCTGAACACCCCGCGTGACATGGGAAGCTCTTGAAAAGGTGCGAAGCAGAGCCAGGGCCGTTTGGCCGTTCACGCTGCAAATAGCTTCGCTTCGCGTCTAATTGGGGGTTACTCGCCCAATGTCAATGATATCGGTCAGACTGTCCGATCAGCAAGTTCGTTCTCAAGTTCCAGAATCAGCGCCTGGAGCGGCTCGGTCGAACCCTTCGCAAGTTCGCGGCGAGCATGGTCGAGAAGGTCTTTCCAGTGCCCAAGTGTGTCCGCGTGAATGGGATGATCCTTCAGCCGTCGAGCGCTTTGAACCGCGGACGTGAGATTTTTCGCAATGGTGCCGTGAAGTTCCACTTCCACCTCTTAGAGCAAATCCCGCTGGAGCGCACGCGCCCACCGCCGATCGAGGTCGTAGCGGGGGGGAGCGGAAATGTCAGCGTCGCGCGGAAGCGGCGGAGACCGTAGCGGCCGCCACCGCCGTCTTCTCGGCCGGCGTTTTATCCAGACCGTAAACATCCTCAGCGAACGCCAGCTTCTCGCCATCGGGCCGTGCGGTCAGATAGAGGATATAGATCGGCACTCCCTTGTCGACCTGGACCAACTGCTCCGATCCGTCAGTGGGCGGGGTCGGGTCGCGGCCGAGCAGCCACTGCGCGAGCACCGGCGGCTTTTCCACGCGCACGCAACCGAGGCTCAAGTTGCGCCTGGCCTTCGCGAACAAATCCTTGTGCGGCGTATCGTGAAGGAAAATGCCGTAATTGTTGACGAAGCCGAACTTCATCGCGCCCATCATATTGCCGGGGCCCGACTTTTGCCGGATGTGCGCTTCCGCCGTACCGTCGGCGACAGCTTTCCAATCGACGCTTTCCGGATCGATCGGCTCTTCCTTGTCGTAACCGAATGCGGCGACGGTCTCGTAGCGAGCGCTCTTCAGGTAAGAAACACCGCGCTTCAACACGACCGGAGCGACCTTGCGGCGCGCGACGTCCTGCGGAATGTGCCAATAGGGGTTGAACGTCACGTAGTGAATCGTTCCGGCAAGCAGCGGTGTCGCCGCTTCCGGCTTGCCGACGATCACTTTCATCGTGTCGACGACCTGCCCGTTCTCGAGCATCATCAGCTGGGCATTGGCGACGTCAACGAGGATCGCCTTGCCGCGGGCTGGAATCAGGCGCAGTCGGTCGAGCGTCGCCCGGACGTGCGGATCGGCGCCCGAATCCTGCTTGAGCGCGGCATCGCGCAACGCCGAATAGAAGGGGTTCACGCCGCCGACCTGGTCGACATAGGCGCTGAGCGAAGCCGCGCCTTCCGCCTCGCCCAGGATCGCGGCTGCCGACGGTGCCGTCAGCGCGAGCGCCTGATCGCCGTAGCTGACACCGCCGACCGGGCCCTTGAGCGCCCGCACAAAACGTACCCAGGCTACTGAAATCGCTTTATCGTCCGAAGGCTGGCCGGCGGCGATCGCCGCCCCGACGGCCGAAGCCGTCTGCGGGCCCTCGGCAAAACCGTCCAGGTCGGCGTGACGGAGGCGGCTCACCAGCCGCTCGGCCGCCGCCCGGGAGTCCGCGCTGCGCATCCACAGAGCCGCACCGCCGCGCGCAGCATAAAAAGCATCCACTTCACTGTCGGCGAGAACCACCGGCGGCGCTGCCGCATCGGCGGGCGCGATCGCGGACACACTGCTTTCAGGGACAGCCGGCGCGAGTGTGGTTTCCGCCGGCATTGTCGGAGCCGCTGCGGTCGTTCCCGGCACAGTCGTTTCCACGACCGCTGCAGGCGCGACGTCCTGCTCTTGCGCCTGCGCGGGGACGGCGAGCGCGAGCGCCCCTAAAGCCGTGCCAAACCGAAGAACTGCCCTTACCATGCCCCAAACCTGCTCTGCCTCACTGCCGCGAGAGTGCGGCCATTTAAACTAATGGATGCCTGCGCGGGAGGGCTATTCGGGTGCTGATGAACGAAAAGTTTATCAGCGTGACGCGTAGGCCGCAGTCGCCATTGCCGCGCTGGCGCTGTGGTAGGGTGCCCGAGCCTCGGCGACGAACACCCGTTTGCCGTCTTCATTGCCCGGTGGCGTGTAGCGGCAGATGAGATAATCCCAGTCTGTCGAATAGATCGCGCAGCCGACATGGGTCGTGCTCGGCCACACCATTTGCGTATAGTGACCGACGTCCTCCCAATTGCCCGAACGGCTGACCGCGGGGAAAACGCCCGGTTGCATGAGCTTCTTCTCGTTCGCCCAGAGGCCGACGATTTGCGTCGGGCTCATCGTCCCGTGCCAGGCCATGGCCAGATTTTCGCGTTCGCCCGGCCGGGTCTCGCGCGGTGAATGCTTCAGGTCGCCGAGGCGTCCGAGCACCGGTCCGTAAGTCGCGGCATGCTCGGCCAGCAGCGGGTCCCACACCAGCGGCTGATGGCCCACTAGCGCGCGTTCGTAATTATGCGCGGCGAGGATCTGCGCTGCGACCGCGCCGGTCGCGCCGGTCAGCATCGGAGTTTGAGTGGTTGCCGGCGCCGCTGCCACAAGCGCTAAGCCCGCTGCTGTGAGGATGCCCCTGATCATGGAGCTGGTCTAAGGTCGCGAGGGTTACCGCCCGCCCTCGGAACATGGTTAACGCCGCGGTAAGAACTGCACAAAAGGTCCGACCGACCGTCGGTCAGTTGCTAAGGCTTTCTCCTCACCGCCCACACGAAGGCGGACAAACTGCTGATGAGAGCGGCGAGGGCGATCAAAAGGGCAGGATCAAGAACAAGCATTCCGGGCGACTCCGAGCTTCTTTGTTCCCTATCTGTTCCTCAGATGCAATAGGAAAATTCCTATTTCTGGGTGGAGGCGTTCAGGTTGGTGCGGTGTTGGTTGAGCCGAACGGAGAGGGTGGGCACTTGGCTCAGCACCTTGCCCTCCACTCCCCTCTAAGCTAAAGGCGCCGCCGTCCGGCGGGCGGTGGTCCCATCTGGGCAGCCCGTCTCTTTGGCGAGCGCGTACGGTGTACCGGTACGAACCGGCGCCGCAACGCGCTCTTTGTCATGACGGCTGTCTCGCAGGGTAAGCGCCCAAGGACGCCACGCCGGCATGGGGCCGGCGCGGCAGTTGGTACAACCAGGTCCGCATGTTGAAGCCCGGCCGCGGTGGCCCGGCGCGGCAGGCCGATTTGAAGACACGGAAGAACAACACGCTCATGGCGACCACGACATTCCCGACCCGCGACGATTTCGCGGCCCTCCTCAATAAGAGCCTCGGCGGCGAGAATGAGGCGTTCGAAGGCAAGGTGGTGAAGGGCACCGTCACCGCGATCGAAAACGACATGGCGGTGATTGACGTGGGGCTGAAGTCGGAAGGCCGCGTCGCGCTGCGCGAGTTCGCTGCGCCGGGCCAGCGCGCCGAGCTTTCGGTCGGCGATGAGGTCGAAGTCTATGTCGACCGGGTCGAGAATAATCAGGGCGAAGCGATGCTGTCGCGCGATCGCGCGCGCCGCGAAGCCGCGTGGGACAAGCTCGAGAAGGAATTCGAGGCCGGCAACCGCGTCGAAGGAATTATCTTCGGCCGAGTGAAGGGCGGCTTCACCGTCGATCTCGGCGGTGCGGTAGCCTTCCTTCCGGGTTCGCAGGTCGATATCCGCCCGGTGCGCGACGTCGGCCCGCTGATGGACATTCCGCAACCCTTCCAGATTCTCAAGATGGATCGCCGCCGGGGCAATATCGTCGTGTCGCGCCGGGCAATCCTCGAGGAGACCCGTGCCGAGCAGCGCAGTGGGCTCATCCAAAGCCTCGCGGAGGGTCAGGTGATCGAGGGCGTGGTCAAGAACATCACCGATTACGGCGCCTTCGTCGACTTGGGCGGAATCGACGGTCTGCTCCACGTCACCGACATCAGCTACAAGCGGGTCAACCATCCGTCCGAAGTTCTGAACATCGGCGACACGGTGAAGGTGCAGATCATCCGCATCAACCGTGAGACGCAGCGCATCTCGCTCGGCATGAAACAGCTGGAAAGCGATCCGTGGGAGGGCGCGGCCGCCAAATATCCGGTCGGAGGCGTCTTCCGTGGCCGGGTGACGAACATCACCGAATATGGCGCCTTCGTCGAATTGGAGGCGGGCATCGAGGGTCTCGTCCACGTTTCCGAAATGAGCTGGACCAAGAAGAACGTACACCCGGGCAAGATCGTCTCCACTTCGCAGGAAGTGGATGTGAAGGTGCTCGAGGTGGACGAGGAGAAGCGCCGCATCTCGCTCGGCCTCAAACAGGCACAAGAGAATCCCTGGGCCGCTTTCGCGGAGAAGAATCCGGTTGGCAGCGTCGTCGAGGGTGAAGTCAAGAATGCGACCGAATTCGGCCTCTTTGTGGGTCTCGAGGGCGACGTCGATGGCATGGTTCACATGTCGGACATCGCCTGGGGCGTGTCGGGCGAGGAGGCCCTTCAGCTTCATCGCAAGGGCGAGACGGTCAAGGCGCAGGTTCTCGACGTCGATGTCGAGAAGGAGCGCATTTCGCTGGGCATGAAGCAGCTCGAAGGCGGGGGCGGCGCGGCTGCTGGCGCCGGACCTGCTGCGGCCGGCGGGGTGAAGAAGGGCGACACAGTGACGGTCACTGTCCGTGCGGTTCAGGACGCCGGGCTCGACGTGCAGGTGGGCGATGATGGGGCGATTGGCTTCGTCAAGCGCACCGATCTCGGCCGCGACCGCGACGAACAGCGTCCGGAGCGCTTCCAGGTTGGCCAGAAGTTCGACGCGTTGGTGTCTGGGTTCGACCGTTCGAAAAAGCCGAACTTCTCGGTCAAGGCGCTCCAGATCGCCGAGGAGAAGCAGGCCGTCGCACAATATGGGTCGTCGGACTCGGGTGCGAGCCTTGGGGATATCCTGGGCGCGGCGCTCAAGGAAAAGGCCGAGGCTTCTTCCAAGGAAGAAAAGGCGCCGAAAAAGAAGAAGTGATTGGAATGGCGGCGTTCCTTCAGCTGTTTCGACTGGGGACGCCGCCGACCGAATCCGGCTTGCATGAGACCGGGTTTCCTGACAGCCTGAAATGAGACGGTCCCGACGTTCCTTGGGGGAGAGGGGACCCGTTCAACCGTTCTATCGGGGATGCCAATGATCCGTTCCGAACTGGTGCAGAAACTATGCACCGATTTTCCGGACCTCACTCAGCGTGAGGTCGAGAGCGTGGTAAGCGCCATTTTCGATTCCATCACCGACCATCTCGCCAAGGGCGGGCGGGTCGAGCTGCGCGGCTTCGGTGCGTTTTCGACGCGCAACCGCGATGCTCGCATCGGACGCAATCCGCGGACCGGCGAGGCTGTGTCGGTCAACGCCAAGCGCGTGCCCTACTTCAAGCCCGGCAAGGAAATGCGCGAACGCCTGAACCTCCAGGAAGCGAACGGCAGCGGCGGCTTATGATCGCCACGCGGACGTGGCGGAACCGGTAGACGCTGGAGACTTAAAATCTTCTGCCCCCAAAGGGGCGTGCGGGTTCGAGTCCCGCCGTCCGCACCACCATCGGACCCTTTAGCCTGCCGAAGACTGTAACGCGCATGGTCTTTCACAGGCCTTGCGAGACCGGTGCGCGAAGCACCCATAATGGTTGGATAATTTATTAAGCCTTACCGGGTTAACCCGCCGCGGTGTCAAGCGTCCGCCAGGATCACAATGTCGCGTCGAAAGCTCGCTCGGCGCTGTTGAACGCTCGGCGTGATGCAATCGTGGTAACGGTCCTGATCGCTGCAGTCGTCTTGTTGATCTGGAACGGCAGCAGCTTTTTCACCCATGTCCGGATTGCCGGATCCCAATTCGGTCAGGACGTGCGTCTCGCGGGTACCGCGCTGACTCTCAACGTCGTGCTGATCCTTTTCGGTTGGCGCCGCTACATCGATCTGCAGCACGAAGCGGAGCTGCGGGCGGATGGAGAGCAAAGAGCTGCGGTGCTGGCCAGCACCGATCCGATCACTGGCTTAAACAATCGCAAGGGCTTCGCGGATCGCGTGGAGCAATTGGCCGAGGCCGCGGATGCGCGCGGCCAAGAGCTCGTGATCCTCTCGCTCCAAATCCATCGGTTCAAGGCGGTCAATGACCAGCATGGCTACGACGTCGGTGACCAGCTGCTCAGGAATTTGGCGGGCGCGCTGATGGACGAGCTGGGCCCCGACGCGATCATTGCGCGCCTTGGCGGTGACGAGTTCGCTGCGGCCCTCGCCCTTAGTGAGGCGGAGCTCGGTCGCGCGGAGAGCCTCGCCGAAGGCACTCTTAGAATCGTCACTCGTCCCGCAATGCTCGACGAACGAATGATCCAGGTCGGAGCCTTCGTCGGAATAGCCGCCGCCGGCGCGGCAGAGGCGAGCGTCACCGATCTCTTGCGCCGCGCCGACATTGCGATGAACCACGCCAAATCCGGACGAGTCACTCGGCCGGTGTGGTTCGACGATGGAATGGAACGGGCGCTCATCGCCCAGAGTGAGATTGAGCAGGGTATCCGCTTCGGCCTCGAGCACGGCCAGTTCCTGCCCTATTTCGAACCGCAGGTGGATTTGGCGACCGGCGAGATCGTCGGCTTCGAAGTGCTCGCGCGTTGGAACCATCCGCTGTCTGGAATCATCGGACCGGACGTTTTCATCCCGGTCGCCGAAGAGATCGGAGTCATCGGGCGATTGTCGGAGCAGGTCATTGGCGAAGCCCTGCGGCAAGCCGCGGCGTGGGACGCTTCGGTCAAAATCTCCGTCAACATCTCGCCGACGCAGTTCGCCGACGGCTGGCTGGCGCAGCGGATCGTGCGGTTGCTGACCCACACCGGTTTCCCCGCCGATCGCCTGGTCGTGGAGATCACGGAAAGCTCGCTATTCGCCGACATCGACCTTGCGCGCTCGATCGTTGCGAGCCTCAAGAACCAGGGGATCCGCCTCGCCCTGGACGACTTCGGCACGGGCTTCTCATCGCTGTCGAGCTTGCGCTCCCTCCCGTTCGACATGATCAAGATTGACCGCAGCTTCGTCACCAACGTCCACCGCAACAAGGAAAGCATGGCGATCGTCCGCGCGGTTTCGACTTTGGCCAGCGCGCTGTCAGTTCCGGTCTGGGTCGAGGGCATCGAAAGCGAAGCCGCATATGACGCGGTCGTGATGCTTGGCTGCGGCTTCGGCCAGGGCTGGTATTTCGGCAAACCGATGCCCGCGGACGAAGCGGCGGCGCTGCTCGACATGAGCCACCGCTCTGACGGTCAAATGCTGCCCGGCGCGATCGCCGGCTAAAGACCAACGGCGACTTCATTAACCATCTGTCCCGCGCCGGGACGGGTGGGGCAAATTGCGCACGCAGCGGTTGTGAACATGGTAAAAGCCGCGTTAAGGATTTGCCATGCAGCTCGCGCGACCCGCATTCGCTCCAGACCCGCGCCGCTTTGGCCGGCGTGTGCGCGATGCCGAAGGTCGATCCGCGATTGGCGCGGATCTCAAGCTGTTCGCATTCACCTTTTTCGCTGGCTTCGTCTTCGTTTCAATCCTGATCGCCTAATCGCAGGCGAGGTGGAGTTTCCAGCCGAGCCAGGCGGAAACGAGGCACATGGCGGCAACGAGCAGCAATTGCCCAACGGGCCCGACGCCGAGGCTGCTCAAAGCGAACGCGATCAAGGAACCGATCACCATGGCTCCCGAATTGACGATATTGTTGGCGGCGACGGTTCGCGCTGTCTCTGTCTTCGGAACGGTCGTCGTGAGAAAGGCGTAGAGCGGCACCACGAACATGCCTCCGGTGATGGCGACTCCGAGCAACGCCAGGATCATCAGTCCGGCCATCGGTTGAAAAATGAAATTGCCGAGCGTGACCAAGGTATCGCTGTGCTTGTCCCAAGCGAGGGACACGAAATGGAGAAGGAGCACGAACGCTCCCATCGCAATGACGGAGGCCGGAGCGTAGCGTGCCGAGACCTCGCTCTTGAGGAGCCGATTGATCAGGACCGAACCGATCGCGATCCCGATCGAGAAGACCGCAATGAATAAGCTCGCCACGCGCTCGTCGGCCCCGAGCACATTCTTCACCAGCGGCGGGAAGATGATGATCAGCACCGCGCCGATGGTCCAAAAGAAGCTGATCGAACAAATGGCGAGGAAGAGGCGCCGGATGTGCATGGTCGCGTTCACGAGCGCGATCGATGCCCGGATGATGTGGCGGTCAAACGGAATGCGTTCGGCGGCTGGCGGGGCCGGAGGCACCTGGCGACCGGCGAGGAAACCGATGGCGGCAATGCCGATCGTAACCCCGGCGGCGATCGCCGGAGTTGCCGAGAGTACGCCCGCGAGAATCGTCCCGCCGAGAATCGCGAGATAGGTGCCCGCTTCCACCAAGCCCGTTCCGCCGAGCACTTCATCCTTGTGCAGATGTTGCGGCAGGATGGCGTATTTGATCGGACCGAAGAAGGTCGAGTGCACGCCCATCAGGCCGACGGCAGCGAGCATGAGCGGGATGTTGGCGAGCATGATTCCCGCGCCGCCGAGGATCATGATCCCGATCTCCGCAAGCTTGATGATGCGGATTAGCCGGGCCTTGTCGTGATCGTCCGCGAGCTGCCCGGACAGCGCCGAGAAAAGGAAGAAGGGCAGGATGAAGAGGCCCTGCGCGATCGCGCTGAACTGGAACTCCTTCGCCGGGTTCGAATAGAGCTGATAGGTGACGAACAGCACGACCGCCTGTTTGAACAGGCTGTCGTTGAACGCGCCGAGAAACTGCGTCGTGAACAGGGGCAGGAATCGCCGTGCGCGCAGCAGATGGGTGACGTTCTGAATCAAAACTGGGACGTACTGGCTGCCATGGACGTTGGGCAGGTGGCATAGCCAGCTTTGCGCATGTCGCCAAACCCTATAACTCTTGAGGCCAGGAACGATGCTGTCGCTGCCGAACCTATTGACGCTATCGCGCATCCTCGCGGTGCCGATTCTCGTCTTCCTGCTGTGGAAGCCGGCGCCGTGGGATTATGCAATTACCTTCGTTCTCTACTGCATCGTGGGGATCACCGATTATTTCGACGGCTATCTCGCCCGCGCGCATGGGCAGATTTCCAAGCTCGGCCAGTTCCTCGACCCGATCGCGGACAAGATCATGGTGGCCGCCGTCATCGTCATGCTCATGGCCTCGCGCAAGGCGGACGGCGACGTGCCCATCATTCAGGACCTGAACGTCATACCGGCGCTGATCATCCTCCTGCGTGAGATCATTGTGTCGGGGCTGCGCGAGTTCCTCGCGGTGCTCCAGGTGTCGGTGCCGGTCAGCGCCCTTGCCAAATGGAAAACGACTTTCCAGCTGGTCGCTCTGGGGGCGCTGATTCTTGGCGGCGCGCTCCCCGATCAGCCGTGGGTGCACCTGGTCGGTCTGGTAAGCCTATGGGCAGCCGCCGCACTAACCCTGATCACCGGCTACGATTATCTGCGCACCGGTCTTCGACACATGGATTAGTCGCTTCAGCGACAATAATCGATTTTCCGACTTTCACTGACGAACTTTCCTCATTTCCGCCGGTTCTCCTCCACGCCTAGGCATGTTGGATAGCCAGTTTTGAAGAGAGGGAAGCATCATGGACGCAAAGACCGGTGAATTGATGGGCTGTCCGGTGGACCGTCCAACCACCGTGCGCTCGCTGCTTGGCCGCACCAACCGCGACTGGTGGCCGGACTCTCTCCCGATCGATATCCTCCACCAGGGCGGTGTTTCGCCCGATCCGATGGGCGAGGATTTCGATTATGCCGAGGCGTTCAAGGCCCTCGACTATCAGGCGCTCAAGCGCGACCTTACGGCGCTAATGACCAACAGCCAGCCCTGGTGGCCGGCGGATTACGGGCATTATGGGCCGTTCTTCATTCGCATGGCCTGGCATGCTGCCGGCACCTACCGCACCGCGGACGGACGCGGCGGCGCCAACTCGGGCAACCAGCGCTTCGCCCCGCTCAACAGCTGGCCGGACAACGGCAATCTCGACAAGGCGCGGCGTCTGCTGTGGCCGATCAAGCAGAAGTACGGCCAGAACATCAGCTGGGCCGATCTGTTCATCCTCGCTGGCAATGTCGCGATCGAATTGATGGGCGGACCCATCTTCGGCTTCGGTGGCGGCCGCAGAGACATCTACGAAGCTGAGCGCGACGTTTATTGGGGCGCGGAGGAGAAGTGGGTTAGCGAGGGCGCGGAAACGCGCCACCAGCCCGATCGCGAGATGGAACTCGAGCATCCGCTCGCGGCCGTCCAGATGGGTCTCATCTATGTCAATCCCGAGGGCCCCGGCGGCAACCCCGATCCACTGCAGTCAGCGCGCGACATCAAGATCACGTTCGAACGCATGGCAATGAACCACGAGGAAACCGTCGCTCTCACCGCCGGCGGTCACACCTTCGGCAAGGCGCACGGGGCGGGCGATCCGAGCCTCGTGGACGTCGCTCCGGAGGGCGCCGACATCACCTTGCAAGGCTTGGGCTGGGCAAGCGGGCATGAAAGCGGCATCGGCGAGCACACCATCACAAGTGGCATCGAAGGCTCGTGGGTGAACACGCCGACGCAATGGTCCGAAAATTACTTCCGACTGCTGCTCGACTATGAATATGAGCTGGTGAAGTCCCCCGCGGGCGCACAGCAGTGGCAGCCGATCAACCAGAAGCCGGAGGACATGGCACCGTCGGCCCACGATCCGTCGAAGCGTGTGCCGACGATGATGACCACGGCAGACATGGCGCTGAAGATGGATCCCGAATTCCGCAAGATTTCGGAGAAGTTCCGGAGCGACCACGAGGCGTTCAAGGACGCCTTCGCGCGCGCTTGGTTCAAGCTCACCCACCGCGACATGGGGCCGAAGATCCGCTACTTGGGACCGGAAGTGCCGGCGGAGGATTTGATCTGGCAGGACCCGGTTCTGGCCGGTCGTAAGCCGTCGGACGAAGACGTCGCAGCTTTTAAGGCGAAGATCCTCGATTCCGGCTTGAGCATTGGGCAGTTGGTCAAAGCGGCCTGGGCATCCGCATCGACCTATCGACGGACCGATCATCGCGGCGGCGCCAATGGTGCGCGTATTCGCCTTGCGCCACAGAAGGATTGGGCGGTCAATGAGCCCGACGAACTGACCCAGGTTCTGACAAAGATCGACGAGCTGCGCGGCGGCTTGTCGATGGCCGACGCGATCGTTCTCGCCGGCACCGCCGCCGTCGAGAAGGCGGCGAAGGACGCCGGTTTCAACGTCCAAGTTCCGTTCACCGGCGGACGCGGCGATGCGACGCAAGAATGGACGGACGTGGAGAGCTTCGGTGCGCTGGAGCCGGCGGCTGACGGTTTCCGCAATTATCTCAAGACCAGGCATTCGGTGAAAACGGAGGAGCTGCTCCTCGACCGCGCCTCGTTGCTTGGACTGTCCGCGCCGGAGATGACAGTGCTGCTGGGCGGCCTTCGCGTACTTGGCGCCAACTACAAGGATGCTCCGCTCGGCGTGTTCACGACCCGGAAGGGCCAACTGACGAACGACTTCTTCGTCAACCTGCTCGACAACGACACTTTTTGGGAAGTGGTCGACGAAAGCGGCGACGAAGAATTCATCGGTTACGATCGCGGCGGAAAGCAGGAGAAGTGGCGGGCGACGCGGACGGACCTGATCTTCGGCTCGAACAGCCAACTCCGTGCTACGGCCGAGGTCTACGCCGAGAAGGGCAACGAACAGAAGTTTGTCCGCGACTTCATCAAGGCGTGGACCAAGGTGATGAACGCCGACCGGTTCGACCTGGCCCGAAACACGGCTCAGGACGTGGCGTCGGAGCGACAACTCGAGCCGGCGCAATAGTTTCGGCCGCCGCGGCGCTTTTCTCCCCTTCCCCAGAGCGCCGCGGCAAACCGAACGACGAACTAGGAAGTTGCCAGAGCTGCGGGGCCGACAGCTTCGAGGTCCGGAATTAGCTCATGCATAATCCGGCGGAGCGCATCGGCGAGCAAATGGAACTCGTGCTCCCGCGGGCTGGAGCGGCGCCAGATGAGTGCGATCCGCCGGAACCCGTGGTTCGATCGGAGCGGCTTCGCATCCACGTCCGTGCCGACGAGGATTCCGGCTTCGATCGCCATCGACGGGATAAAGGTAAGGCCAAGGCCATTGTCGACCATCTGTACGAGCGTGTGGAGCGAAGTTCCCATCATTGCCGCATGGGCGCGCAGTTCCGGGCGATTGCAGGCCGAGAGGGCATGGTCCTTGAGGCAATGGCCGTCCTCCAGCAGGAGCATGCGCTTTTCGTCGATTGCATCGACGTCGACCGTCGGTCCGTCGGGGGCTTCCCCGCTCGGGAAGGCGACGAACAACCGGTCGTCGAACAACGGAGTGGAATCGACGTCGCCGCAGCCAAAGGGCAGGGCAAGTAACACGCAGTCAAGCTGGCCGCGGTGCAGGGCCTCGCACGCAGCCTGGCTCGTTTCCTCGCGCAGATAGAGCTTCAGTTGCGGCCATTCACTGCGCAGGCGGGGCAGCATCGCGGGAAGTAGGAACGGTGCGATGGTGGGGATCACCCCCATCCGAAGCTCGCCGTGCAAGGGCTTTCCTTCCGCGCGGGCAAGCTCGGCCAGCTCTTCTATTTCGCGCAAAACACAAACGGCCTTGTCCGCGACCTTTTCGCCAAGGGCGGTGAAGCGGACAACCCGCCGCGTCCGTTCAACCAGCGTGACGCCGAGCAATGTTTCCAGCTCGCGCAGGCCGGCCGACAAAGTTGATTGGGTAACGAAGCACGCCTCTGCCGCCTTGCCGAAATGGCCGTGCTGCCGGAGCGCCACCAGATATTGGAGCTGCTTGATGGTGGGGAGGTGAACTGTCATTGGCGAACTCGATCAATTCGAGCAGTGTAATCGACTTGATCGTTTGAAGCCAGAGTTAGCTGAGTGCGCGATAGAGGCCGTAGCAGCTGGTCAAGGTTAGAATCCCTCCGACGAAGGTCAGAAGCAGATCAGGATTCACGCGTTTTGCGATCCACGCTCCGAAGGGGGCGGCAAGAACGCCGCCAAGCAGCAACCCCAGCGTGGCGTAAGTGAAGGCCTTCCACCCCAGCGTCAGGAGGAAGGTGGCGGAGATCGTGACAGTCAGGAAGAACTCGGCGGTGTTCACCGTCCCAATCGTCTTGCGCGGGTTGCTGCCCTGAACGAGCAGGTTGGAGGTCACGATCCCGCCCCAGCCGCCGCCGCCCGCTGCATCGAGAAAACCGCCAATAAGACCAAGCGGGGAGACGACCTTGGGTCGCCGCTCGGTGTGACGGTGCATCAGCCCGCGATAAAAGAGATAAAGGCCGAGCGCGGTCAGATAGGCGAGCACGAATGGCTTGGCGGTCGTGGCATCGATCTGCGTCAGCACGTAGGCGCCGAGGACGCCGCCGATCACACCGGGGACGGCGATTCGAATGAAGAGCCGCCAGTCGACGTTGCGGTGTGCGACATGACTGATGCCGGACACCGCGGTAGTGAAGGTCTCGGCCGTGTGCACGCCGGCAGACGCCGCCGCAGGGGGCACGCCCATGCTGATCAACAGCGTGCTCGAGATCTGGCCGAAGGCCATGCCCAGGGCGCCGTCGATAAGTTGCGCCGCGAAGCCGATCAGCATGAACGGGATCAGGACCGACGGGTCGGCCAAGAAGGAAGGAAGAATCCCAGTGACTCCCTGTTTCGTTGGGCTTGTGCCTCAACGGTCCACGTCTCGGCAAGGGGGAGAAGGCCGAGCGATCCCGCAACGGGATCGGAGCGAACGGGCATAGAAGGATGCGGAACGGAACCATGTGTGGACCGTTGCCGCGTCGGTCACACGCGCCCCCTCCTTCGCCCCTACCCTGGGGAGCGTGGCTGAGTGCGAGCGCCCGGTGACTTCCCCCCGCCGGGCGCTTTTCATTTTTTATTTACCCGACTCGTGTTAATTTCACTTCGAGACTCGCTGCACCCTACCCCCCATCGTTGCAAAACGACGGCGAGTCTCCATTGCTCTGGAAGGCGGCTCAGCTCGGGGTTGGGCCGCCTTTCATTTGCGCAATTGCCCTAGTAGCGGCGTCCCCAATAGGCCGTGCGATCGATGCGCACATTGGTGACATAGCCCCGATAATCGACGTCGCAGCGAAAGCCGAGATCGCCCTGCCCGCCATACCCCGGATTCCAGGGCTGCGTCCGGTAGAGCCCGGTGTCGAGCAATCCGCGGACGCGCACGCGGCCGGAGGACCGGCGTTGGACGTCGGTTATCTGAGAGACCCGGATGAAGCCGTTATAGCCTTGATACGGCCGGCGGAAGTTCGGCCCGAAGTACGGCCGGTACTGATTTTCCGCCTGGTTGACCGCGGCGAAGGTGCATTGCCGGATCGCATTGCGATCGCTGACGCCCCAGCGGTTGCCGATCAGCGAATCAATGATTCCACCAAGCACGCCCTGGTTCTGCGGATATCCCGGGTAAGCCGGATAGCCCTGCTGCGGATAGCCCTGCTGCGGATAGCCCTGCTGCGGATAGCCCTGCTGCGGATACTGCTGCGGGTACTGCTGCGGATAGGGTTGGGGCTGCGGATAGGGATATTGCGCGGCCGCTGGAGCCGCGAGGCAGCCGGCCAGCACGGCAGTGGTAAGCAATTTTGCGAGGTTCGTCATAACTGACCCCCTACTGCCCGGAACATCCCGGGACTGGCTAAGAACGCGGCAGCGGGCGATCAGATGCACGAGCCTTCGAAAAACAGCAATTCTCTGCCGGTTCAATAGTCTCGTGGCAGCCCGTCCGGCCAGTTGTCGGGCAAGGGTTGGATGCATTGGCCGTAATGGTCGCGCGCATTGTCCATGAAGAGCCTAAGTCGCGTCGGATCCAGCCGTCCGTGAAGCCTGTGCATCGCATCGAAGGCCGATTTGGCCGAGACCCACATGATGCGGTCGTCGTTGCGCAATGCCTCCACTCCGGCGAGCACCTCGGCCTCCTCATATTGTTCGAGCGGCCCGCCATTGCGTTTCAGCGCTCTTAGCCGCGCGAGGTCCGCCGCTTCCGTCGCGCTGGTCTTGTCCATCAGCGGCATCGGGGCGTAGGCCTCGTCGAAAGCGTTGCGCTCATCCTGTTCCGTATGGGCCGCGACGTCGGAATTGTTCGCCGCTTCGTGGGCCAGGCTGTCGTAGGTCACGAACTGCACCCAATAGCCGTCGATCAGCCGCCCGATCTCCTTCCGGCTTTTGCCCTGTTCGACCGCGTCGCGAATGCGGTTGAGCTGCCCGACCGCGCAAGGATGCATCGCCGCGCGCTGATAGATCTGCGGCCCGTTGTCCCAGAAGAGCTCGTGCACCATCCCCGCTTCGGCGGCCTGCACCTTGCGGTGCCACTCGCGGTCCTCGAGCATCTGTTCGAGAGCGAGGGCGATCAGCACGCCGACGGTGATGACTCCGATCTCCTTGAGGACGCCCACCCAGCTGTTCAGCTCCTTCGGAACGTGAATGTGCATAAGCGGCCCCCTACGGCTGTTCTAATCGAGAACTTTGGCGGGAAGAAGCGGGCGGCGAGGTCGGTCACCCCGGCCTTGAGCCGGGGTCTGCTTTGTTCTTGAATGAAAGTCGGATCCCGGATCAAGTCTGGGACGACGAGGGGGATTACGCATGGCGCCATTCAGCATCTTCTTCTCGCTTTACGGGTTGCTGCTCGGCCTCAGCGTCGCCGTGGTGGTGTCGGGGTTCGCCCGGCTGCTGAAGGCGAGGCCGAGGATTTGGCCGGGCTGGCTGGTGCCGCTTCTCGGCATATTCGTCATGCTCGACATCACGTCCTTTTGGAACGGCGCGTGGCGGGCGCGGGAGTGGATGATCCCAGAGTACGGGCACCTGTTCCTCGGCATGGTGGTGATCTCCGTCTATTATCTCGCGGCATCGATGGTCTTCCCGGAGAAAGGCGAGAGCGCGGCGGACTTCGACGCTCATTATTTCGAGAATCACCGGGCAATCCTATTGGCCGTCGGCTTCTGCAACCTCGCCGTCTTCGGCTGGCAGGATTATCTGGCAGTCCGACAGCTGCCGCTGGCCTGGTGGATTTCCGTCCCGATCTATTACGCGCTGCTGCTCGTTGCCGCTTTCACACGAAACAGGACCCTAAGCATCGCCTGTCTCGTCGGACTGATCGGCTTCTATCTCATCCACGCCGCCGCCAGCTTGCTCTGGCCCGCAGTCGGCCAGCTGCAACTCTGAGCCTGGCCGATCCTAACGCGGCCGGAAGCCGGGGTTCACATTGATCCGGACGTCGGTGACTTTGCCCTTGCGGTTAGTGTCGCAGCGGAAGCTCAAATCCGCTCCGGGCCGGCCGCTGCCGTAACCGTAGCGCGCGGTGTCGAGGAGACCGCGGACGCGGACGCCCGTCGCTCGGCGCTGCACGTCCGTGATCGCCGTCACCCGGACAAAGCCGCGATAGTTGGGATAAGCGTGCGGCCGGCCCTTGAACCAGGGGCGATACTCGCGCTCGGCCTTGCTCACCGCGGCCCATCCGCACTGACGGACGGCCTGGCGGTCGCTGACATTGTAGCGGTGGCCGATGAGTTTATCGATGATGTCGCCGATGACGCCCTGCGCCTGGACATCATCCTGCGCCAGAGCCGGAGCGGCGAGCCCGCCGGTAAGAGCGGCCGCGATCACGATACGCACCAATCCGTTCATTCCACTTCCCCTTGCAGAACATATCCAACGTACGATGCCGGCGGGCACGGGCGCCCCTATCCAGCGAAATCAGTCCGGTCCACCTTCGACCCTGCCGACGAGGCGATCGTGATCCCACACTTCGCAGCCGTGGGGCCGGTCGATCGCGCGGGCGGCGTCGAGCGCTTCCTCATCGCTGTCGGCGTCGACCCATTCCGAACGCCAGATCTTCCCCGCCTCGTTGAGGCAATAGACGATATACTTGGCCACAGCCCCCCGTTACGCTGGGTGAATTGCCGGACGAAGGTTTGTCGCCGCCGACGGGTTTCGTCAACAACAGCCAAGTTAAGAGCGCGCGCGCGGGACCGGGGGCGGGCTCTCCGGCGCCGCCGCCTCATCGCCTTCCGGGCCGGACTTCAGCTCAGTCTCGAGCCGGGTGGCGTCGAGCTCCACCTCGTGAGCCATTTTCAGAAGCATCCCGATCATTTCCCGATCATGCGCGGAGTTGGCGATGCGGCGCAGCTGGCGCGCTCGGTCCCGCATTCGGTCGATGGGAGTTTCGTCCATCAACAACGGTAATTCACATAAGTTAAAGGCGTTCCACCCGTTTCCCCTACGGCACGAAATGGGACGGGCGGAGTGGCGCCGATGTCACGCCTGGACCCCGGCCTTCGCCGGGGAACGTGGGACGGAAGTTGGCAAAGTTTGCTCCTCAACGCGCGTGCGGGCGCCTGTACGCGCGAGGCCCTTGCGGGGACGGGAGTGAATTCGACGGGAAGTTTGGATGTCAATGTGTCCTCCGAGGCAAAGAAGGACAGATCAGCTATCTCAAAGCGGGTGCTGTAGGACAGGGCAAATTTGGTTTCACGCGAAGGCACGAAGGCGCGAAGCCTGCCCTGAGCTGTGTCGAAGGGGCACGAAGAGCCCGCTTCCGTCATCCCGGCCTTGAGCCGGGATCCGCCTGTCTTTGCGGCGCTGGAAAAAGAACAAGGCGGGTGCCGGATCAAGTCCGGCATGACGGGAGGAACGGTGGGGTGTCCCGGCTCGAAACAACCGCGAAGTGGGGTGGACGCATCCGCATTGTTGTCGATAAACGGGTCGGAGTGTCGAAGGTCCGCACGGGACTTGCCAAGACCTAGGTGGGCGGTCGCCCGAGAGGGAGTAGGGCAGCCGCCAGCTTTCCGTCGGTTCGGTTTGCTCGGTTCCGGACCCACCCCGACCCTGGCTCAGCCTTCGCACCAGTTGCGTTCCGCTCTCGCCCGTTGGGCTCATTCAACTGAGCCCTCGGGCGGGAGCGGTCAGCCGGTTCCAGCGCCTTCGGACGGTCGATTAGGCGATCAAAACAAACGCGAAGTGCTGACCGCGGCGAGGCACTCGAAGTGGAGGGGCAGGGTCTGCTCGTCGAACTCGGGTTTCTTCACGGGGCCGGCGGGCTTCTGGACGCGCAGGCGGACGAGGTCGGCGGGGGCGATCACCTGCTCGCACATCGCGCAGGGCTTGCCGTCGATGTCGGCGCTGTCGTCGAGCATCGGCGCCCTGCCGTTCCAATGGCGGTGGAAGGTCAGCGGCACGTCCGGGCTGAGCAGGCGGCGGAGGCATTCGGTGTGGCAGGCGCTCTCGCTGAGCATGAAGGCGGGAGCCGCATGCTCGGACTGGCCCCCGGCAGTCCTGCGCGTGAGGCTCTGGATCGGCGCGGATCAGGCGCAGGATCGTGCCCCAGGGCACGAGCTCCCCACAGAAACGGCAAAGATGGCCGGTGATCAAGTTGGGGTCGCGGCGACGGGGCATGCCTCGATCATAACGGAGGCAGTTCACTTTTTGCATAATTGATAGGTTTGAGGCAGCTTCCTGCCGCGCTCGTGCTCGGGGAGCGAGTCGCAACGGGAGGGAGTCCACATGGCCTATTCGACAATCGCGCTCGCCGCGCTTGCGGCGGCGCAGGCTGCCGCGCCGCAGGCGAGCATCCAATCAGCACCGGCGGCGACGATAGCTCCGGCACCGCCGCAAGCGGTGATCCTGGCGCCGTCAACGGGCAATCTGTTGCGCGCCGGGACCGAGGTTCCGCTGCGATTGGAAGAAGGTCTCGATTCCAACGACAAGACCATTCGCGAAGGCACGCGATTCCGAATGACCGTCGCCAACGACGTTAGGCTCGGGAATGTCGTTGTCATCCCGGCGGGCACTCCCGCTACGGGTGAGGTGACCGACCTTCGTCGCAAGGGCATGTGGGGCAAGTCCGGGCGGATTGTCGCACGGGTGATCAACGCGAGGGTTGGCGACCGGCTGATCCGTCTCACCGGCAGCTTCGACGACAAGGGCGTGACGGGAACGGCGGGAGTTGTCGGCGCGATCGTGTTCGTGCCGATCGCCGGCTTCTTCCTGACCGGCACCAGCGCCAAGATGCCGGCGGGGTCGGGGGTGAAGGCGTTCCTCGATGAGGATTTGGCGATTGCTGTCCCGGCTCCCGTTGCGCCTTCGGTCGCGCCATCATTTCCAGTGCAGGCGGCAGCTCCCGCCATTGCGGCGGCGCGGCCGGAAAATTAGTGCACTGATGCAGTTCAGCATTCCCATAGACACGAGCGCCGGCGGTGAGTTTCTGCACGTCTCGACTGGTTCGGTTACCCTCGTGGTCGGCCCAAACGGCGTTGGGAAATCTGCCCTGCTCCAAGACCTTTATCGCAGATTGCCGACCGGCTTAGCTAATTACTACCCAGGACACAGGCAAATTACCTTCAGCCATGGCTGGGAAAATTTGCAGATGTCGCTCACCGACTTAGACCTTAACCTCTTTCAACAGTTCGACAGTTTCAACCGGTAATTGATCGCGACGGCAGAACTCCGGCAGAGATTGCCGCCCTTCGGGCCAAGAACATATATGCGCTGAAGGTTCCGACTGTCGAAAACCTGTTCTTCCTCCCGGAAGTGGTGAAAGAAGCGGCAGGCGTCCTCGTTGGCGCAATCGGCGGCAACGCCGACGACCTTATAAACGCTGCAGACGCGAGCCTTCAAAGCATAATCGCCGGTGACAGAAGTGAGATCATTGCGCGACGAACCGCTTGGCTCGTCAATCGCAAATTGTCAGAGGCGAAGGTTTCGGTGGATGGGGTACGGTGCGGAAATGCGTCGATACCTCGCATAAATGTTGCCGCTATTGAGAGGCGTGTTGAACGGCAAATTGACCACTTCCTCGCCACAAAATCGAACTTAGCAGGTGTTTCCAAGCTGCCGATCAAAAATACCGGCATACCAGCTAAAATCGCTCAATCCTTAGGCCTCACGTTAAAGCGCTACAAACAGCTTGTGTTGCGACAACTCGAAATCAATAGTCCAGCAGGACAGCGCATGCGCTCGGCAATACTCAAGAAACTTCCTGTACTGCCGTAGGACTAGCCATCACCCTTTTACTTTGCCGCGATCAGGTCGGGTTCATCCTCCGCTTCGACTTCCCCCGGATCAAGTCTGCGCCTGCGGCTTGGCTTCTTACGCGGCCTTGTTTCCACAATGACGGGTTTGATTGAGGCCCTCTCCAGGATCGGCTTCAAATACTGACCCGTCGCAGACACCGCGACGTTGGCGACAACCTCCGGCACGCCCTCCGCGATAATCCGCCCGCCATTCACCCCGCCGCCCGGGCCCAGATCGATCACCCAGTCCGCCGTCTTGATGACGTCGAGGTTGTGCTCGATCACGACCACGGTGTTGCCGGTCTCGACCAGGCGGTGGAGCACCTCGAGCAATTTGCGCACGTCCTCGAAATGGAGGCCCGTCGTCGGCTCGTCCAAAATGTAGAGCGTCTTGCCCGTCGCCCGCCGCGACAGCTCCTTCGACAGCTTCACGCGCTGCGCCTCGCCTCCCGACAACGTCGTCGCGGGCTGGCCGACCTTGATGTAGCCGAGGCCGACCTCCTGCAGCATGCGCATCTTGTCGCGGATTCCGGGGACGGCCTTGAACAGCTCGGCCGCTTCCTCGACGTTCATGTCGAGCACGTCGGCGATGGAATGGCCCTTGAACTTCACCTCCAACGTCTCGCGGTTGTAGCGCGCGCCGTGGCAGACGTCGCAGGTGACGTAGACGTCGGGGAGGAAGTGCATCTCAATCTTGATGAGGCCGTCGCCCTGGCACGCCTCACACCGCCCGCCCTTGACGTTGAAGCTGAAGCGGCCGGGCTTGTAGCCGCGCGCCTTCGCCTCGGGGAGGCCGGCGAACCAGTCGCGGATTTGGGTGAAGGCGCCGGTGTAGGTCGCGGGGTTGGAGCGCGGGGTTCGGCCGATGGGGGACTGGTCGATGTCGATGACCTTGTCGAGCTGCTCGAGGCCGGTGATATTGTCGCAGGGGCCGCAGAGGATCCGGGCTCCGTTGAGGGCGCGCGCCGCTCCGGCATAGAGCGTGTCGATGGTGAGCGAGGACTTGCCCGAGCCGCTGACCCCGGTGACGCAGGTGAAGGTGCCGAGCGGGAAGGCGGCGGTGACGGACTGCAGATTGTTCGCGGTGGCGCCGTAGACCGTGACGGACTTTCCGCTGCCCTTGCGGCGGGTGGGCCTCAGCGGGATTTCGCGGCGGCCGGAGAGATAGTCGGCGGTGAGGCTGCCCTCGCACCCGAGGAGCTGATCGATCGTGCCCTGACAGACGATCTCGCCGCCGTGGACTCCGGCGCCGGGGCCCATGTCGATGATGTGATCGGCGGTGCGGATCGCCTCCTCGTCATGTTCGACGACGAGCACGGTGTTGCCGAGACCGCGGAGGCGCTTCAGCGTTTCGAGCAAGCGGTCGTTGTCCTTCTGGTGGAGGCCGATCGAGGGCTCGTCGAGGACGTAGAGCACGCCCGACAGGCCGGAGCCGATCTGCGAGGCCAAGCGGATGCGCTGACTCTCGCCGCCCGACAAGGTTCCGCTGGTGCGGTCGAGGTGGAGATAATCGAGGCCCACATTGTGGAGGAAGCCTAAGCGCTCGTTGATCTCCTTGAGGATCGCCTTGGCGATTTCGTTCTGGGTGGAGGTGAGCTTCTCGTGCAGAGCGGCGAACCAATCGCGGGCGTCGGCGACGCTCCGGCAGGTCGAGAGCGAAATGTCCTCGCCGGCGATCTTCACGGCTAGCGCCTCGGGGCGGAGGCGGGCGCCGTGGCAGACCTCGCACGGCAGGGAGGATTGGTAGCGGCTGAGCTCCTCGCGCATCCAGGCGGATTCGGTCGAGGCCATCCGGCGGTTCAAATTGCCGAGCACGCCTTCGAACGGCTTCTTCACTTCATAGCTGCGCTTGCCGTCGATGAAGCGGAGGGTGACGGGTCGCCCGCCGGTGCCGCGGAGGATCACCTCCCTCGCTTCCTCCGGAAGGTCGCGCCAGGGGACGTTGAGCTCGAACCCATAAGCGCGGGCGAGCGAGCTCAGCACCTGCATGTAATAAGGCGAGGGCGGGTTGGACTTGGCCCAGGGAACGACCGCGCCCTTGGCGATCGAAAGGCTGTGGTTGGGGACGACCAGGTCCTCGTCGAACACGAGCTTTTCGCCGAGACCGTCGCAGGCGGGGCAGGCGCCCTGCGGAGCGTTGAAGGAGAAAAGCCGAGGCTCGATCTCGGCAATGGTGAAGCCGCTGACCGGGCAGGCGAATTTCTCGGAGAAGATGATTCTGCCGGGGGGCGTGTAGTCGAGCTTGAACTGGCTCCCCTCCCGCTCGCGGGAGGGGCCGGGGGAGGTATTGTCGCCTGCACTGCTGTCGTCGGACAGGCCCTCCCCCTCGCCGCTTCGCGGCTCTGCCCCCTCCCGGTCGCGGGAGGGGCTTAGGGGAGACTCGGCCGGATCGAGATAGGCCAGCCCGTCGGCCAGCGTCAGAGCGGTCTCGAAGCTGTCGGCGAGCCGCGCTTCAATCCCTTCGCGAACGACGATGCGGTCGACGACGACCTCGATGTCGTGCTTGTATTTCTTGTCGAGCGCGGGCGCGTCCTCGATCGCGTAGAAGACGCCGTCGATGCGCACCCGAGTGAAGCCCGCCTTCTGCCATTCGGCAAGCTCCTTGCGATACTCGCCCTTGCGACCGCGGACGACCGGAGCGAGCAGATAATGACGGCTGCCCTCCGGCAGAGCCATCGTCCGGTCGACCATCTGGCTGACCTGCTGCGCTTCGATCGGAAGCCCCGTCGCGGGCGAGTAAGGGATGCCCACCCGCGCCCAGAGCAAGCGCATATAATCGTAGATTTCGGTGACGGTGGCGACCGTCGAGCGCGGGTTGCGGCTGGTGGTCTTCTGCTCGATCGAAATGGCGGGCGAGAGTCCGTCGATATGCTCGACGTCGGGCTTCTGCATCATCTCGAGGAACTGGCGCGCATAGGCCGACAGGCTTTCGACGTAACGCCGCTGCCCCTCCGCATAGATGGTGTCGAAGGCGAGGGACGATTTGCCCGACCCGGAAAGGCCGGTGATCACCGTTAGGCTCTCGCGCGGGATATCGACATCGATCCCCTTGAGGTTGTGCTCGCGCGCGCCGCGGACGGAAATGTGGGTCAGCATCGGTTGAAATTCGTTCCGTTTATGTTCTGATAGCGCGAGCCGGCAACGCGGGTCAACGCGGACCTCATCGATATGGGTGCGCGGACGCGCGGATGCCAGGTTTCACCGACCCTAATTGCGAGATTGGCGGACCGCCGACACGTCCACCGGCGCTACCTGCATGTTCAAAGAAAGCTGCGTTGCCGAAACAAGCTTCTCGGACGATCCGGCGGCGTATGACGGTCCCGCCCGTCGACACGCTCAACCTGGACGAGAGCGGGACTCTGGCGTTCGCGCTCGAGCCCGAGGAGAGAGGTGAGCAGGATCCGGGCAGCTATCCGCAACTCTATGCCGGCACCGCGAACCTCGATGGAACGCTCGAGGCGCGGCTGACGCCCAAGGACGGCCTGTTCGCGGACGGCTATAGCTGGGACGATGTGATTGTGGCCGGTACGGTCGACGGCGAGTTCGACCAGTGCGTGCTGGGCGGCGGTTATGAAGGCTCGGTGCTGCTCGATTTCAGCTGCTCTTATGACGATGACAGCAATGTCGATGTGGCGCTGACCCGCGTCGCGTTCGATGCGGTGGACGGTCTCAACCGCAACGGCATTGCGGTCGGTGGAGCGATCGAGAGCTTCTACCGCCCGGGGCTCACCGGCGGAATTGCGGACCTGGTTGCAGACCTATTCCTGATCCACGATGCGGCCGACTATAATGAAGCGCTGAACCAGCTGTCGGGCTCGGCCTACGCCAATTATCTGCAGTCGTTCGGATCGCTCGGGGTGCATTCCAACGACCTCGTCGACCGAGCGACGAGCTGCGAGATGCCGGCGCTCGCCGGATCCGTGCTCGAGTGCCGCGTGGGTGGTAAGGTCCATCTCTGGGGCGAGCTCGACTATCAGAACCGCAAGGCCGACGGCGACGGAGAGGCCGGAAGCACCCGCTCGAAGCGGTACACCGGACTGATCGGAGTCGATGCGGCACTAAGCGGATCCGCGCTCGCCGGGATCACCGCGGGCGCGATCCAGAACCACGTCCGCGATCACCAGTTCGGCGACCGCATCAAGGCAGACGGCTATCAGGTCGGCGCCTATGGCGTCTACGATCCGGGTGCCTTCTATGTGAAGGGTGTGGCGAGCTACAGCTGGCTCGACGGCGACAGCAGCCGGAGCATCGATCTCGAGCCCCTCGGGGGCACGTTCGCGAGCCGGCTCGACGGTGATCCGGACGTTCGCATGTGGACCCTGGGGCTGCACGGTGGTCACCGGGTGCCGCTGGGTCAGGCTTCGGTCCTGACGTCTTACCTCAACCTGGATTATGTGGATGCGCGCATCAAGGGCTTCACCGAGAGGACGGTCACTGGTGACGAGGGCGCGGAGCTCAGCGTTGCGCGCGGGCGCTCGGCGCACACTTTCCTCACGGGCGGTGTGAAATGGGCGACCCAAATCGGCGGCGTCGTTCCGGAGATCAACGTTGGCTATCGTTACCGCTTTGGCGAGCGGCGCGCGAAGTTCACCGCGGCCGGAATTGGTGGCGAGGATGCGGAGTTCGCGATCATCTCGGCGAGCCAGAAGCGCGGCACGTTCCTTGCCGGCCTCAGCATCGGCGGGAAGCTAGGACCCGTCGACCTGAGGATCGCTTATGAAGGCGAGTATAACAGCGACGTGAGGAAGCCACAGCGGCAACTTCAAGCTTGTCCTGCCGCTGGGCGGCGCAAAGGCGCCGCCGCCTCCGCCAGTGGTCCAGGCTGCTCCACCGCCGCCTCCGGCGGAAGCGGCTCCGCCACCGCCGGAACCAGCTCCGCTGCCACCGCCACCGCCGGCAATCGAGCGCGGAGAGCGGGGACAATAGACCATCGGTGCCGGGGCGGACCCGGAGTTCGTCGACAGAGTCCACACCTTGGTCGATGCGGGCTGGCCGGTTGCGATGCGACAGGCCAGCCCGCAGCATCTCATTGCTTTATCGGGGCAAAATCATGCGGGATCAGGGGAAAATCAAATTCGCGGCCGTGCGCTCGACGGCCGTTTTGTTGGCCGCGTCGAGCCTATTGGCGATGACGCCTGCGTTCGGAGAGGGCGCCGCGTCGACCAATACGGAGACGGTGCACTTCGGCACCTGGGGGGTCGACCTCAGCGCACGCGACGACAAAGTGAAGCCGGGCGACGATTTCCAGCGCTACGCCTCGGGCAGGTGGCTCGACGCGCACCCGATCCCGGCGGATCAGCCGTCGAACGGCGTTGGCTACGAAACCTATCTGCGGAATCAGGAGCGACTGCAGTCGATAGTCACCGGCGCCGCCAAGGACGGCCAGATCGGCGGACTCTATGCGAGCTACATGGATGAGGCACGGATCCAACAGTTCGATGCCGCACCGCTCAAGGCCGATCTCGCGCGGGTCGACGCGATCGCGGACAAGGCCGCCTTCACACGCGACATGGCGCGAAGCAACGCCGACTTCGGCGGGACTCTGTTTGGACCGGGCATCGGACCCGACCCGAAGCAACCGGACATCAATACCTTATACCTGGGCACATCCGGCCTGGGTCTGCCCGACCGCGATTATTATCTGCTCGACAAATACAAGCAGCAGCGTGACGCATACCGAGCGTATATCGAGCGAACGCTGAGCATGATCGGCACGCCGGATGCGGGCCCGGCCGCGGACCGGATCCTCGCCTTCGAGACCGAGATCGCGAAGATTTCGTGGCCGATCGCCGACCTGCGCGACATCGACAAGGTCAACAATCCGATGACGATCGAGGAGCTGAAGGCTTACGCTCCGGGAGTCGATTGGTCGGATTATCTCTCCACGGCGGGGATCAACGCCTCGAAGCTGATCGTCACCGACAAGAGCGCGGTGAAGGCGCTCGCGGCGCTGTACGACAAGACGCCGCTCGAAACGCTGAAAACCTGGCAGCGCTTCAAGATCGCCGACCAGGCTTCGCCCTATCTTTCGAAGCGGTTCGACGAGAGCCAGTTCGCATTCGCCAAGACGCTAAGCGGTGTGCAGGAGCAACGGCCGCGCTGGCGCCGCGGGATCGACCAGGTCGACGGACGCCTGGGAGAGGTGCTCGGCGAAACCTACATCCAGCGCTACTTCTCGCCGCAGTCCAAGGCGATGATGGAAGAGCTGGTCGTCAATCTCAAGAAAGCCGCGGCCAAGCGGATCGAGGGCAACAGCTGGATGGAGCCCGCGACCAAGGAAGCGGCGCTCGCCAAGCTGGCGAAGATGGACGTGATGGTCGGATATCCGGACAAGTTCCGCGATTATTCCAAGCTCGCGGTGAAACCGGACGACCTCTACGGCAACGTCAAGCGGAGCGTCGCCTTCGAGTGGGATTATCAACTGAGCGACCTCGGCAAACCCGTCGACCGGAAGAAATGGGCGATGAGCCCGGCGACGGTGAACGCCTATAATGGCGGGCTGGAAAACAAGATCGTGTTTCCGGCCGGGATCCTGCAGCCGCCTTTCTTCGATCCGCAGGCGGACGCGGCGGTCAACTACGGCGCGATCGGAGCGATCATCGGGCACGAAATCATGCACGGCTTCGACGACCAGGGTCGGAAGATCGACGCGAGCGGTGCGGTCCGGGACTGGTGGACGCCGGGCGACGCCACGCGCTTCAAGGCGCTGACCGCCGAGCTCAAGAAGCAATATGCATCCTATGAGGCTGCGCCGGGAATCTTCATCAACGGCGATCTCACCATGGGCGAGAATATAGGCGACATGTCGGGCCTCGAGGTGGCTTACGAAGCTTACAACATGTCGCTGAACGGCAAGAAGCCTCCGGTGGTCGACGGATTAACCGGAGACCAGCGCTTCTTCCTCGCCTTTGCCCAGGCCTGGCGGGGGGCGCAACGCGCGGACGCGATCAAGACGCAGGTCGCGTCCGACCCGCACAGCCCGCGGCGGTTCCGGGTGATCGGTCCCTTGCGCAACCTCGACGCTTGGTACGAGGCCTTCAAGATCGGTCCAGATTCGAAATTCTACATCTCGCCGGAGAAACGCGTTCGGATCTGGTGACCTTGCGAGGAGAGAGGAAAAGCGACGACCTCCTCGTAATGCGCGCCGTGGCGTGAAAGGCGACTCTCGAAGAGGATGAAGCAGTCAACTCCGAAGGGGTCGGAGCTGAGTGTGGCGTGGCGTTCGAGAAACCGTTGAATCTCGCGCGTCCGGCGGCCTCTCCAGCGGGCGAGCGTGATGTGCGGATGGAAAGCGCGACGCTCGGGATCAAGTCCCACGGATTGGCACGCACGCTCCACCTTGGCGGCGAGGGCGGCGAGCAATATTTTCGGCTCGACCCCCGCCCAAAGAGCGCCGGCGTTGCGCTGCTCAAAACGTCCGACACCTTTGATTCGGATCTGAAAGCTATCGAAGTCGATGCGGGCTAGCGCGACGGCGAGATCCTCCGCGACCGGGCGGTCAACTTCGCCCGCGAAACGCAACGTGAGGTGCAGCTGCTCGTCAATCAGCCAGCGGAAATCGGCGCTGTCGTCCATGGCGTCGACGAGCAAGTCACGGACTTGCTCCGGCGGGCGAATGGCGATGAACAAGCGGTGCACGTTCGTCCTTTCGCGTCAGAGCTTATCGCGGACGGCATCGATCCAATTCGCTGCAACCGAAGCCATATCCGTCGGCAGGTCGTCCAGCGATCGCTCGATGATCTGCTCAACTTCCCATGACCATCGCGGCGGCCAGTAGCGCACGTCCTCGACGATCAGCAGCGAGGCCAGATCGCGCTTGAAGTCGGTTATTTCTTCGAGGTCACCGGCGCGGCGAACGCGACCATGTCCGGTCATGCCGATCTCTTCGCGCAGCTCACGCAGCACCGCGTCGCGCGGGTCCTCGTCCTCGCTCCTTCCGCCGCCGGGAAGACGCCAGCCGCGAGCATAGCGCAGCCTGACGAGGATGACCTTGCGCTCCCGCGTGAGGGCGAGGGCATGGGCGCCGAACGTCCGTGGTCGGCGCACGAACCAAGCGAGCTTCAGAACCTTGTGCGCCGCAGTGAAAAGCGGGCGCAGGAGTCTGTCGGACACCCTCCTAGACACGCGCTACGGACTAGCGGCTAGCCGGAACGGTTCCAATCCGCTCCGGCGCGTGCCAGAGTCATTGGTCAAAAAGGGGGCGGCAATGAGCGGTCCAAGCAAGCTCGACGACAAGGAATATGAAGACCTTCTGAAGCCGATGTCGAAAGAGCTCAGCGCGATGGCCCGCTGGGTATCCGAGACGGGTCAGCGCGTGGTGGTCGTGTTCGAAGGGCGTGACACAGCGGGGAAGGGCGGATCGATCGACATGTTCGCGCGCCTGCTCAACCCTCGCCAGTGCCGGGTGGTGGCGCTTCCGGGGCCCAACGAGCGCGAGCGCACCCAATGGTATTTCCAGCGTTACGTCGAGCATCTGCCCGCCGAGGGTGAGATCGTGCTGTTCGACCGCAGCTGGTACAACCGTGCGGGCGTCGAGAAGGTGATGGGCTTCTGCACGCCCGAGCAGACGCAGGCCTTTCTGAATGCGGTGCCGGAGTTCGAACGCCACATCGTCGACGACGGAATCCTGCTGTTCAAATATTGGCTGTGCTGTGACCAGGCCGTGCAGGAGGAACGATTTCTCAATCGGCTGAACAGTCCGATCAAACGCTGGAAGCTGTCGCCGATCGATATCAAGGCGCGCTCGCACTATGAGGATTACACCGAAGCGCGCGAGATGATGCTGGCGGCGACGCATACGGAATTCGCACCCTGGACCCTCGTCGACTTCAACGATCAGCCGCTTGGGCGCCTGACGCTGCTCCGGGATCTGCTCGACCGGGTTCCGGACACCGAGCTTCCGCTCGCCGACATCCCTTGGCCGCCGCTCACGCACCAACCGCTGGAGGAGCGGTATGGAGTGCTCAAGCCGATCCCGAAATATTCCGCGCACGGCCACGAGCATCTCAAGGATCACAAAGGGCACAAGAAACACAAGCATCACGCCGAGTGAGATTTTTGCACCTGCGCCAATGATGGCGTAGGCATGCTTGCAAGGCGCCCAGTTCGAAGGGGGAGCGGGATGCGCGCGTTGCGATTGTTGGCCAAACTGACGATTTATTACGTCGTCGTCGGCGTGATCGTTTTCGCCGCGGTGCAGATTTGGCCGTGGATCGTCGGTTATCTTCCGATCGGTGGTGTCGAGGCGCTGGTGAAGCAGCCGTCGGCCAACCCGCTGGAGGCGACCGCGGCGGTGCGCGCCGCCCATGTCGGCAACCTCGGAGAGAGCCTGTTCTGGCTGGTGGTGGCGATCATCGGCGCTTTCCTGGCGGCCCTGCCCGTCACTTGGGTCTACATGGGCGTTCGCGACGACGTCGAATATGATCAATCGCTGATCAACACGATCCTCGTCCTCCCGATGGTCGTGACCGGCATCGTGATCATCGTGCAGAATTCGCTGGCGCTCGCCTTCTCGCTCGCGGGGATTGCCGGGGCCGTGCGCTTCCGCAATTCGCTCAAGAGCTCGGGCGACGCCTTGTTCATCCTGCTCTCAGTCGGGGTTGGATTGTCGGCGGGGATCGGCGCGGTGGAGCTTGCGGCCGTAATGACGATCGCCTTCAACTATTGTTTCGTCGGCCTCTGGATAACCGAATATGGCGAGCGCAAGGGGATGAAGCGCTATCTCGCCGATTATGACGGGATCAACGAGGCCGCGCCGCCAGCGCCAGAGAAGCCGAAGGCCTGACGGCTTAGGGCTTACCGCCCAGAACGCAGTGACCCATGATCTTGCTGCTGACGCTGGCGTCGGTGGCGATTTCGCCGAAGAAACCGTCAAGATAGCTGGTCGCTCGAGCGCGCGTCCGTTCCTCGAGGCCTGGGACCTGCGCGATCGCGCTGAGGATTGCGGGACGCGCGGCGCGGATTTGGGCCGCGGCGGCCCCGACCTGAGGGTTGTGGTTGCAATAGCCACGGTAGAAGCGCTGCCGGACGCTGTTGATGCGGAGCTCTTCCGGCGGCATCGCATAGGGCGCGCTGACTAGCCCCGAGAAGTCGAAATCGTAGGGAACGGGTATCACCGTGCCGGGGCCGAGTGCGCCGATCAGCCGGGCGTTGTGGCAACAATCGTCCCCCACGGGTCCAGCGCGCATCGACCAGTCGTGGTTGCTGATCATGTGCTGGAACAGCGCGTAACGCGCGGAGTCCGGCGGGCTGAGATCGGCCACGGGGATGCGGTCCGGCGCATGCAGCTCGCGAGTGCCGTTCCGCTTCGCGACGTCGTCGAGATCCTCGATGAAAAAACCGACGCGCGAAACGATCGGGCGCCCGTCGTTGTTGCGATAGTCGATGCTGGCGAGCCGCACGAGGAAGCTGCGCGGAGTCAGCACATTGTACATTCGGTAGGCGGCATATTCGAGCAGCAGGTTCTGCTGAAAGGACGGGTTGTTGCGGCAATGGGTGACGAGTTTCAGGCGCCTTTGGCCGGCGAACATCGAACTCGCGGGTGGCGGGGTCGTGAAGTCGATGCGGAGCGGCGGGAAGTCGCAAATCTCTGAAGTGCGGCGCGTGATCCCGCGCAGAGCGATGTTGACAGGCAGGTTGTTGCCGGTGGAATCGCCCAGAGTGCCGCTTATGGCCTCCCGCGTTTCCCGGTTGCGGATCAGAGTGGAGAGCGGCGCCTGGATGATGAGGCGGAGCGGTTCGGACGCCGCGAATAAGGGCTTGGGTGGAACCTGGGCGACGGCCGGTGCGGTGACCGCGAGCATGCAGGCGGTAATGGACGCCAAGATCTTCATTGTGCCCTCGCGACGGTATGGGGGACGACTGCATCCCCGATGATTTCGATCCAGCTGAGCGGCCCTCCGTAAAAGCGTGAGATGCCGGTATCGATGCGGATTAGCTGCCCGCCGTGGGTCATCGCAATTCCGGTAAGGCTCGGCGTGTGACCGATCACGAGACGTTTCGCCCCATAATTGCCGAGCACGGTGTTCAGCTCGTCCGAAAAGCCGGGAGCAGGGCGGGGCGCGGCCGCCCGGGCGGCCTCAGCATCCGGGTCGCGGCCCACCAGCCCGCGGTACCAGAGCGGGCCCAAAGGATCGTTGAGGATGGACCGGGGATCGTCCTCGCCCGTGGCCATGGCAGCGGCGACACGGCGATTGATTTCCTCGACCGGGATCTTCGAATATTCGGCGCTGAGGCCTCCGTGGACGAACAATGTGTCGCCGATCCGCACCACGGCGGGGTTCTTGGCCGCCCATTTGCCAAGCTCGCCCGAGGGGCTCCACGCCAGACGGTGCTCGACCCAGCCGAGCGGAGTCCGGGCGAGCCATTGCTCACGGACCTCGGATGGAAGCGCCTTCGGGTTGGTCGCGCGGGCCGCCGCTTCGAGCTGCGCCCTGTTGGCCATGTAGATACGCTCGCGGCGAGCGACGGAACGATCATCCACAAAGGCCGCATATTCGCCCGGCGTCGTGTAGCGATAGTCGCCGAGCAGGTTCATCGCCTCGTGATTGCCGAGCACGACCATGACTTTGCCGCCGGCCCGCGGAGCCTCCTGCTGCAACTGCTGCAGGCTGCGGATGATTTTTAGCGAGTCCGATCCCCGGTCGGTGACGTCGCCGAGTTGGACGAGGACGGTCCTGCCGCCTGCCCAATGGCCTTTCGCATCGATTAGGCCTGCAGCGCGGGCGATTTGCAACCATGCCTGATAGTCGCCGTGGAGATCGCCGACAGATACGATGCGCGGGGCCTGTGAGGGGGCCGCTACTGCTGCCGCACCCGTAACGCCGAGCAGGACGAAGAGAGCCAGCACCGCGCATCGCGCGGCTCGCTGAAGCCGGCCCACTGCTCCACCCAGAGGCATGAACCCACTGTCGCATTCGTCCAGGAGAACGGCAATGGCGTTAGGAACGCAGCAAAGTGCCGCCTTTTGGTGGCGATCTGCAGTGGGAACATGGGCTGCTGGGGAGTAGTTTTTGGCGGCGAAAGAGTAACCGCAATGGGAAAGTCGTGCCGCGTATTTCCGTGATTCTGCCGGCGTTTAACCGGGCCGAGATGGTCCGGGATTCGATGGACAGCGTACTGATTTAGGACTTTCGTGATTTCGAGCTCATCGTCATCGACGATGGCTCGACCGACGGGACAGGCGATGTCGTGCGATCGTGCCCCGACCCGCGCGTCCGCCTCATCACCTTCGCTCGGAACCGGGGGAGCAACGCCGCTCGGAACGAAGGCATCAAAAATGCACGAGCGCCGCTTTTGGCGTTTCTCGATAGCGACGACCGCTATCTTCCGAACAAGCTGTCCCGCATCCTTCGGATTTTCGAGCGACAGCCGAGCCTGGAGGTGCTCGTCGACAGCTTCATCAAGCTGACGTCGCCCAAGGCGCGACGAGAACGGCTCGAGCTTCGCAATCCGGTGACGAACTCAACGAAGGAGTTCGCCCGCAAATTGTTCCGCCGCGAGATGTGGAAGGCGACCTCCGCCATCAGCATGAAGCGCGATGCAGCCATTCGCGCCGGCATGTTCGCCGAAGACGTGAAGCAGCGACAGGATCTGGAGTTCCTGATTCGCCTCACTCAATGCGCGAAGTGCGCTTCGATTGATGACATCTTGTGGGTCAAGACCTGGTCGGCAAATCGGATCACGAGTCGACAACGCTTCCTCGCGTCCACGTTGGAGATCATCCGGCGATACCCGCAATTCCATGGGGTGCCCCATTATCGGGTCGGATTGGCGCGCGACATCAGCCGGCACATGCTGCTCCTGATCCGCGATCGGGACTTCGGGCAGGTCGCCTCGGACTTGCGTCTTGCGGCGAGCGAGTTCGGAATATGGCGCACGAGCGCGTTGCTCACCAACGGCGCGCGCGAATTGTTGGTGCGCGCAGCGCGTCGGCGGATCAGGCGGCCACGTGCGTCTGATTCGATTTCCGCTGCGGAAGCGTTAGCGGCTCGAAGTCGCGTGTGAGCGCACTCTTCAGTTCACCCGCCAGTCCAATTCCATAGAAGCCCAGAGCGACGGCCATCGCCGGGGGCCGTTGCCACACGGGGAGGTCAACCACATGTCCTCGTGTCCAAATTCGCGACCAGGACTTCCCGACCTTTCCTGCCAAAGAAGCTTGAACGCGTAGGCCATGCGACCGAGCCTCGAGCGGGTCTCCGTCTGGAAGCCCTGATAGTCACGGTCCAATCCCATCGTCCAGGCACGCCATACAAGGAATCGGTAGCCCGGGTGCGGCGCGTGGATGGTCACGGCGTCGGCCGTGCGAAGATAACGATAACCGTTGGCCGTAAGGTCGCGGAGCCAAAAGCCGCACTGCTTCTTGAAGGCGGGAAGGTCGGGAAAGGGGTTCGCTTTGAAGAAATCGGTTCGGACGGCGCAATTGTTGGCGTGGATCTTGTGCCGCTTGACCGTTTTCTCGGCCTCGTCACGGGTGTTGAAGATCCAGGAGAGGGCCATCGTCTTTGAGAGAAAGTCCATCGTAACCGAGGACCGTAAAGCCGCCGACGGCCATGATCTCAGCGTCTTTGAAGGGCTTGATCGAATTCTCCAGCCAGCCGCGCTGCGGGGCCGCGTCGCTGTCGAGCATGATCGAGATATCAGTCTTCGCTCGGGCAATTCCGAAGTTCTTGAGTTTGTAATAGCTAAGTCCTTCAGTCGGAACGATTTCCACATCCGCGAGCTGCCTCAGGCGGGGAGCGGACGTTTCGAGGGATTTTTCGATCGTTCCGGGGGCGATCGAGCATTTGTCGTAAAGATAGGTGACCTGCGGCTTCCTCGCCATCTTCGGGCCGGCGTCGGCAAGCTCGCGCTCTAGCGCCGCCATCGCCGAGCGCGTCCATTGATCCTCTACGTCGATCGCATTTTCCCACTCGATCACGATCGTGACAGGAGGGAGCGGCCCGGGCGATTTTGGCTGCATTGTCGACGAATTATCAGGGAGGCTTCGACGGATCGCTACCCCGCTCTTGTCCGGTTTCGCTTGAAGTCCCCCAGCGCATCCACGATATATTTGCGGTAGCGATCGGGCCCTTCGCCCGCGCGAGAGGAGATGAAATGGCCAATTGGCAAGACCCGCGCAGCACCGCCGAGAGGACTGGCGGCGTGAACGCCGCAACGGTTGGCGTTCCGAGCGTCACCCGCGATGCGGGCCTTCGGTCGTATATGCTTTCGGTTTACAACTATATGGCGTCTGGAGTGCTGCTGACCGGCATCATTGCGATGCTGTTCGCACCTTATGCCCAGAACGTCCTCATCCAACGCCGCGGGCAGGGCATGAGCCTGCTGCGGCTGGATCGTCACCCTGTCGCCGCTGGCCTTCGTCTTCGCGATGAGCTTCGGCGTCAATCGGATGTCGACAGGCACGCTGCAGCTGCTCTTCTGGGCTTTCGCGGCGGTGATGGGCCTGTCGATGTCGACGCTGTTCATCGTCTTCACGGGCGTCTCGATCGCGCAGACATTCTTCGCGACCGCGGCGGCTTTCGCGGGCCTCAGCCTCTGGGGCTACACCACCAAGCGAGACCTTAGCGGCTTCGGCACGTTCCTGATCATGGGCGTGGTCGGCATTATCGTCGCGATGTTGATCAACCTGTGGCTGCAGTCGAGCGCGATGGCGCTGGCGATCAGCGCGATCGGCGTTCTGCTGTTCGCGGGCCTCACCGCCTACGACACGCAGCGTATCAAGAGCATGTACTTCTACGTTCAGGGTACGGAGATGATGGGCAAGACCGTCATCATGGGCGCGCTCTCGCTCTACCTGGACTTCATCAACATGTTCCAGTTCCTGCTGAGCTTCATGGGCGACCGCCGCTAAGCTTTAGTCAGGTCTGAGTGGAAAGGGCCGGTGGAAACGCCGGCCCTTTTCGTTCAGCGGAGCGAAGGGTTCCGATCGGCTATTCAGACCGGATGAGAATGCTCCTTATCGTTGGATTGGCACTGTCCGCATGCTCTACGGCAGGACCGCCGTTGTCACCGCCGCCGCAAGCTTCGGTGCGGCGCCCGAACCTTCCCGCCGCGGCCCCGGATTCAAGAGTCTGGCACAGCAGAGTCCCCACCGACAGCACGATTACCTACTTGCCGGCCCCGCCGGCCGGATCCGAGCCTCTTGCGGATGTACTTGGTGCGCCGGCAATCCTTAGCCCGGCGGGCTACAGCCGAATTCCTATTGGAGCGAAGCTGGCCGAAGTGCAGGAGCGCTACGCCCTCGACACAGCGATGGAGAAGGACTTCGACGATCGCTGCCGTCTTTATTGGACGCCTTACGTTCCCGGGCTCACCGTGTACGTGCAAAACGGTGTAGTGACGCGAGTCAGCGTCCATCACGTTCGCCTCGCGGCAGACGTCTGGGTGCCGCCTGCGGTGCGGACCGTATCGCGGGATCGGTATCGAACTCAAGCGAGGCAGAGGTCAGGACGGCTTACTTCTCTTTTTGGAAAAGCGCCCCCGGCGCGGGCCTGGCGCTGATCTGTACTTCGGCGGCACCGAAGACGACGCCCGGGCTGCGCTTTGAATTCGACCGGGACCAGATGGTTAGCGAGATTTCGGCCGGGATCATGCCCGCGCTCGCCCCTTAGCGAGGGCTGCCTTTAGTCTATCGCAAAAAGCCCACGACAAATGACGGGCGAGGCGGCGCCAAGGTGGGCGACCGCCGGTAAGCCTCTGTCAGGCCTGAATGGAAGGGGTCGGCGGAAACGCCGGCCCTTTTTCTTGCCCAATCCGAAAAGGATCGATTAGTACTAGCTAGTGGTCCCCCATCTCTTTGTCATCGACGATTTCCTGAGGAACGCCGAAGCCGTCCGCGCCGAGGCGCTTTCGCTCAACTATTCCGTCGAGGGCCGCTTCCCGGGCCTCAATTCGGTCGAGAAGATCAGGATCGACGGGCTCGATCAGGTGATCTCGCAGATCGTTCGGGAGCCGGTGCGGGCGCCCTGGAACAAGGACTTTTCCCACGCGAGCTGCCGACTGTCGCTGGCGTCGGACGATCGGCCAGGGCGGATCCACATCGACCAAAGCCACTGGTCGGGAATCCTGTACCTCAGCGGGCCCGAGGATTGCCGCGGCGGCACCGAATTCTACCGTCACCTTCCGACAGGGACGGACAGGCTGCCGATGGACCAGGCAAGTCTCGAGGCCGCGGGCTATTCGTCATACGATGAGGTGAGAAGGGACATATTGGAAATCGACGCGTTCGACCGGTCGAAATGGGAGCTGACCATGACCGTGCCGATGCGCTTCAATCGGCTGGTCCTTCTTCAGCCGCATTACTGGCACACCAGCGGCCCCGGGTTTGGCGATAGTATCGAAAACGGCCGGCTCGTCTACGTGATGTTCTTTCTGCGCGGCGCTGAGGCAGCGGCCGCAGCAGCGTGACTAGCGAGATATTTCTCGAAGAACGCCAAGGTCCGCTTCCACGCGAGGTCGGCGGCGGCCTTGTTGTAGCGTTCGGCCGAGGTGTCGTTGTTGAAGGCGTGGTTGACGCCTTCGTAGAGGAAGAATTTCACCGTCTTGCCCGCCGCGCGGAGGGCGTCGACCCAGGGGAATGACGTGGCATTGACGCGCTCGTCGAGGCCGGCGTCGTGGATTTCGAGCGGCGCCTCGACCTTGGCCGCCTCCGACGGATCGGGGCCGGGGCCGTAATAGACCACGCCGGCAGCGAGCCTGTCGCCGGCAGCGACCGCGAGCCGGTTGACGAATCCGCCGCCCCAGCAGAAGCCGACCGCGCCGACCTTGCCGCCGCGGCTCGACTTCGCAAGCTCGGCGAGCATCGCCGACCGCGTCCGCGACGGACTTGGCGAGATCAAGCTTGCCGATCGCATCTCGCGCGGCGTCCTCATTGGCCGGCGTTCCGCCAGACGGCGAGAGCATGTCCGGCGCGACGGCGCGGAAATTGGCGACGGCGAGCCGACGAGCGACGTCGCGGATATGATCGTTGAGCCCGCGGTTTTCGTGGATCACCAGCACCGTTGGCTTGAGCGAGCGGGTGCGAGGCTCCGCGACATAGGCCTTGTAGCCGCCGACGAGGTCCTGCGTTCTGGTGGTGAGCCGCTTGTCGTCGCTCGGCAACGACCGCCGCGGCGGCGGGCGAGGCGGCGATGGTCGCGATCAACAGCTCGGCCGCGGCGACGCTGCCGGCAAGCTTGACCATCCGCGCCAGGAAGGCACGGCGATCGCCGCCCTCGTGCGTGAAGCGGTCGTAAAGGAGGATCGCCTGCTGGCGGAGGTCCGCGTCATGCCGGCTGGACCTGTTGAGCCTCGATTTCGGCGATCAGCTTCGACTCGATCTCCTTCGCCCGATCGTATGCGGGGCGGTCGGTCATTCGGCGCGCATAATCGACGAACACCGGCCGAGGTTCGAGCAGGTTGAACGCCAGCATGAAATTGACGTTCGCGCCGACGAAAAGGTCCGCCGCGGTGAAATGATCCGCTGCGATATATTCCTTGCCGGTCAGCGCTTTTTCGAGCGTGTTGATCGCAAGGTCGTAATTGCCATAGCCGAACATCCGCTGCCGTTCCGGAGTCGGCTCCCAACCCGCCGCCTTGTTGCTGAAGGCCGCCTCGACCGGACCGGAGGTGAAGAAGATCCAGCGGTAGTAATCGGCGCGGTCATCGGTCGGCGGCGCGAGGCCAGCCTGGGGAAAAGCATCGGCGAGATAGCAGCAGATCGCGGCAACCTCGGTCACCACCTTTCCCTTATGCTTGATCGCGGGGACCTTCCCCATCGGATTGATCGATAGATAAGGCTCGGCCTTCATCGTCGAAGCGTAATCGAGCACCTCGGTCTCGTACGGCTGACCGACCTCCTCGAGCATCCAGCGGATCGTCTGCCCGCGCGATTGCGGGTGGGTGTAGAAGATCAGGTCAGTCATTTTCGCTCTCCTATCGGAACAAAAGGCGAACTACTCCCGTCACGGCGGCACCTCAAGTAAACAGCTCAGCCGCGCTCTCCCTTCTTCGGTTCAGGGACCGTTTCCGGAGCAGCCGGAGCGGCTCCGGAGCGCTCTGCTGCCGATTGATCGCGCGTTGCCCGGAATTCGCTGTCGGCGCTCCAATTGGGCCATTCGCGCGAATTGGCGAGCTGTTCGCCGACGAGGTGAAGCAGCTGCGCGTCCTCGGCCATGCCGCTGAAGTCCCATTGGGGATCAAATTCGTCGTCCGGCTGGTGGTAGCGTTTCTCCGTATATTCCTTGTCGAGCGCCTCGCCGCGAGCAGTGCCGCCCTTCACCAGGTCGTTGCCCGGCTTGAAGCTGATCGCCGGGACTCCGACCTTGGCGAAGGAGAAATGGTCGGAGCGGAAGAAGCCGCCGGTCTCCGGATGCGGATCGGCGGTGAAATAACGGCCCTGGCGCTTACCCTTCCGCGACCAGATCGTCGAGCAGGTCGAGCTTGGCGGTCCCGGAGATGGTGAAGTTCTTCGCCGGCCCCCTAACGCCCAGCGAGTCCATGTTGAGGACGCCCACCGTCTTGCCGAGCGGGTAGAGCGGGTGGGTCGCGTAATATTCGGAACCCAGCAGGCCCTTCTCCTCGGCGGTGACTGCGAGGAAGACGACCGAACGGTCGGGCCGCGGGCCTCGGCGAAAGCGCGCGCCTGCTCGATCAGCTGGGCGATGCCGGTCGCATTGTCGACCGCGCCGTTGTAGATCTTGTCGCCGTTCGCGTCGGGCTTGCCGATGCCGAGATGGTCCCAGTGGGCCGTATAGATCACCGTCTCGTCGGGATGCTTCTTGCCGGGCAGCAGGCCGACGACGTTGTGCGAGTTGATCGTCTCGGTCTTCGCCTGGACGTTGGCGTTGAGCGTCGCCTTCAGCGGGACGGGCTGGAAGTCGCGGCGTCTGCGCCTGCCTTCGGCTGCTCGAAGTCCAGCCCCGCTGCCGCGAAGAGTCTGCTCGGCGAGCGTCGCGCTGGATCCAGCCCTCGAGGGCGGTGTGCTCGGCCGCCGGGTTCTGGCGGACGATGTCGAACATCGTGTTGGTGTTGGAGTTCTTGACCGTGTCCAGCCGTAGGAGGCCGGCGCGGTCTCGTGGACGACCAGCACGCCCGGCGGCGCCGCGGCGCGCGGCCTCCTCATATTTGTAGGTCCAGCGGCCGTAATAGGTCATCGCCTTGCCGCCGAAATCGCCTTCGCCGCCCTCGAAATCGGGATCGTTGACGAGGACGACGAGGATCTTGCCCTTCACGTCCTGGCCCTTGAAGTCGTCCCAGTTGCCGCTCGGGCGCCGTGACTCCGTAGCCGACGAAGAGCAAGCGGAGTATTGGCGAGGCTCACGGCGTTCTGGCCGTTGGTCGGCGAACGGACCGCGATCTGGTCGCCCTGCGTCAGTGGGAGAGTCTGACCGTTGCCGAGATCGAGTGAGAGTTGCGGCGTGCCGACGATGTCCGACTGGAGCAAGGGCACAGCCTGGGTCCACGTCCGCTTGCCCTCGACGACATCGCCGCCGGGCTCGAGGCCTGCCGAGCGGAATTGGTCGATGATGTAATTGACGGTCTTGGTCTCCGCGGGCGTGTTGACTCCGCGGCCTTGGAAGTCGTCGGAGCCGAGCGTTTTCACATGCTCGGACAGCCGCTGAGGATTGAACCCGCCCGTCGAGGCGGCGGTCAGCGGATTTGCAGTCAGAGCGATAGCGCTCGCGGCACACCACAGGGTCTTTTTCACTATGACTTCTACTCCCCTTGAAGGCAACGGGCCGCCTCTAGCGGGGAGCAGCCGCGCTCTCAAAGGGATTCGTCGTCGCGCCCCTTATGACCCTCCCTTGTAATTTTATTGGCGGAGCGCGTTCCCTATCTGTTCATTCGCTCATCCGAGTTTGACGAGTTCGTTCCGGATGCCGCTGCAGCCTCCACGCTCTAGCCGCGGTCCCGCGAGTGACTCTGGAGGGGCGTTCGATGAAGTATGTGCTGGGAATTTTCGCGGCTGTGTTGGTTTGCTCGATGCCGGCAAAGGCTGCCGAGGATTCCCCAATCCGATTCGGCGGAGGTAGAACGGCTGCGGGCCGCGATGAAGTCGGCGCGCTGGACCGGACCGTTGCTCGCGTCCAATGCCGAAACGTTGCCGCAGGGGCATTTCTATACCGAGCCCTATTTGTTCGATGTCATTTCGGATGGCGATCATCATCCCGGATCGAGCGGCTTTTATCAGTACGGGCTGTTCGATTCCCTGACGGTCGGAGTGCAGCCCAACTTCGCGTTCGGAGCCGACCGGGCCAATCGCGGCGCATCGCTCGGCGACTTCAAGCTGCTGTCGCAGCTGCGCCTCACCCATTTCACTCCGGAGCATCGCGTCCCGACCGTGGCGCTGGTCCTCAACGCCGTTCTTCCCACCGGTAAGCACGACCATCTCGGCACGCTCAAGCATGGGCACGGCGCCGGATCCTTCGCCCCTGAAGTCGGCGTCAACGTCCAACACTATTTCCTGCTGAAGAATGACCGGCTGCTGCGCGCCCGGATCAACGTCCTCCAATCCTTTCCGCTTCGAACCGACGTCGCGGGCCGGAGCGTATACGGGACGGGACCCGGTTTTCGTGGTCACGTCCGGCCGGGCTCGAAGACGACTCTGATCGGAGCAGTCGAGTATAGCCTCACGAAGGAGTGGGTCCTGGCTGTGGACGTTGAGGCGGACTTCTGGGGCAAGACGCGGATCGTCGGCCACGACGTGCCCGGCGGACCGTTGGTGAAGCAAACCGTCCCGAAAAGCTGGAACGTCGGCTTTTCCCCCGCGGTCGAATATAATTGGAGCGACCGGTCGGGCGTGATCTTCGGCGTCTGGATCGTGCCCAAGGGCCACAATACCGCCGCCTCGGTCACGCCGGCGGTTGCGTACAGCCGGTTCTGGTGAGGTGAGTGCGGATCGTTTCGGGATATCCACAATGAGCACTGATAAGATCTTTCCGTACAACTAACGCGCGTACTGCTAGCTCAGCACGGTGTTGAAGATTCTCTGCCTCGGAGATGGGCATTTCTTTCCGTCGGACTGGGAGGCGGAAAGCGCCGTCGTCGCCAGATGAACCCTTGCACGACTCCGGATGACCGCCGTTTCACCGATTGCTGCGGGCCTTATGTCGTTAGCGGAACTCATCGACTCAATGCATACGGGGCCAGGCTCGAAGTGCCCTCCGTTCGACGACGGGCGTTCGATCTGCTCATCGCAGCAGAGGGCGAGAGATGCCTCCAACGTCGAATTTCGGTTCGGTCCACTCGGCCTGCCCGTCACGGTTCACGAGGGAGAATGCTCGCCGGATTATAGGATCCGAAACCGCATCGAAATGGTGAGCACGAGCAAGCGAATGCCGAGAATCGAACCGCTGAACATCGGCCGGATTCGCTTCGCTGTCCCAATCGCGTCCCACAAATCCGCTTGTGCTTGGCAGCGAGAAGCTTTCGCGGTGGAGCTGCAGGCTCGGCTCCATGCAGGTGGCCAGGGGAGAAGATTGACCTTTAGGATAATCTGGCTCAGCCGGCACTCGAGAGATTGGAAACGGGCCTTTCGCAACTAGGGCGGCTTTCGTGCCTGCCCGCTTCTGCCGTTCGTCCATATAGCGCAGCGCGGCCTCAATCCCTGAAGCGAAGCAAAGCCGATCTTGCGGCCGCTCTTGTCCAGGAACTGCAACTCTTTTGCCGTGAAGGAGGCTATCGTACGAGCTCTTGGGTCATCATTTATCGTAAGATAAGGGGCTCGTCGGACTGCAACTCGGGCGGCAGCATACGCCCGTCGATTGCCAGCTTGTTGCCGAGCTCGCCGCTGTCGTTGATGAATGTCGATGAAGGGACTGATTCGAGGGTCCGGCGACAAAGCGACGTTGATCTCGTATATTCGGCGGTCCTTGTACCAGGATCAGAGATTCGGCTTCGCAATAAGGCCATTGTCGCACCCGACCACCCAATCCTTGAAGACAACGGGAGGTTGAACCGCCGGCGGCGCAGCCGCCAGAGCCGCGAGGAAAAGATGAAACATGCGGCCAGAGGCGGAATGCTGCTTCTATCCGTCAACACTTTGTCGCTGAACACGGCTGGTAAGCCCGTCAAACGCGCATCGATTTCCAACAATAGGAATCCGGTAGGAGCTTGCCTAACCATCCGGAGCCGCGAATTCCCCCCCGGGGCGGCGTAGAGCGCTACTCCGCCGCTGGAGCGTCGCCGCCGGCTTTCTTCTTTGCCACCTTGACCGGAGGCTTGTCCGCCTTCGGCTTGGCGTTGGCCTTTGCCTTCGCCTTGGTCAGCTTGGGCGGCGCGGGCACGATCTCGAACGAAGGCGCATTGTCCTTGATCCGGACCTTGACCTCGCCGCCGTTGACCAGCTTGCCGAACAGCAGTTCCTCGGCGAGCGGCTGCTTGATCTTCTCCTGGACGAGGCGACCCATCGGGCGCGCGCCATAGAGCTTGTCATAGCCGCGTTCGACCAGCCAATGGCGGGCCTCCTCGTCGAGCTCGATATGCACATTGCGGTCGGCTAGCTGCAGCTCCAGCTGGAGGATGAACTTGTCGACGACCCGGGAAACCACCGCCGGCGGCAGGTAGCTGAACGGCACAATCGCATCGAGGCGGTTGCGGAACTCGGGCGAAAACATCTTCTTGACCGCATCCTCCTGCGCATCCTCGCGGCTCGCCGCGCCGAAGCCGATGCTCTCGCGCGCCATATCGGAAGCGCCGGCATTGGTGGTCATGATGAGGATGCAGTTGCGGAAATCGACCGTCTTGCCGTGATGATCGGTGAGCTTGCCGTGGTCCATCACCTGCAACAGGATGTTGAACAGGTCCGGATGCGCCTTCTCGATCTCATCGAGCAGCAGAACGCTGTGCGGATGTTGGTCGACCGCGTCCGTCAGAAGCCCGCCCTGGTCGTAGCCGACATAGCCGGGAGGAGCGCCGATCAGCCGGCTGACCGCGTGGCGCTCCATATATTCGGACATGTCGAAGCGCTGCAGCGGAATACCCATGATCAAGGCGAGCTGACGCGCGACCTCGGTCTTGCCGACGCCGGTCGGGCCGGAGAACAGATAATTGCCGATCGGCTTGTCGGGATCGCGCAGCCCAGCACGCGATAGCTTGATTGCGCTGGCGAGCTTCTCGATCGCGAGGTCCTGACCGAAGACGACGCGCTTCAAGTCGGCCTCGAGATGCTCGAGCACCTGCTTGTCGTCGGCGGACACGGACTTCGGCGGGATCCGCGCCATGGTCGCGACCACGGCTTCGATCTCCTTGGTCGTGATCACCTTCTTGCGGCGGCTCGGCGGCACCAGCATCTGCATCGCCCCGACCTCGTCGATCACGTCGATCGCTTTGTCCGGAAGCTTGCGGTCATGGATGTAGCGCGCCGATAGCTCGACCGCGCTCTTCACCGCGTCCGGAGTGTAGCGGACATTGTGGTGCTGCTCGAACGACGACCGCAGGCCGGCGATGATCTTGATCGTATCCTCGACGGTCGGCTCGTTGACGTCGATCTTCTGGAACCGGCGCAGCAGCGCGCGGTCCTTTTCGAAGTGGTTGCGGAACTCCTTGTACGTCGTCGAGCCGATGCAGCGGATGGTGCCGCTGGAAAGAGCCGGCTTCAGCAGGTTCGACGCGTCCATCGCTCCGCCTGATGTGGCGCCGGCGCCGATCACTGTGTGGATCTCGTCGATGAACAGGATCGCGTGCGGCATCTTCTCCAGCTCGGAGACGACTGATTTGAGGCGCTCCTCGAAGTCGCCGCGGTAGCGTGTGCCGGCGAGCAGGGCGCCCATATCGAGCGCGTAAATGGTGGCGCCCTTCAAGACGTCGGGGACATCGCCCTCGATGATCTTGCGCGCCAGGCCCTCGGCGATCGCCGTCTTCCCGACACCCGGATCGCCGACATAGAGCGGGTTGTTCTTCGACCGGCGGCAAAGGATCTGCACGGTGCGGTCGACCTCGGGCATGCGGCCGATCAGTGGGTCGACCTTGCCGGCACGCGCTTTCTCGTTGAGGTCGATGGTGAACTGCTTGAGGGCGGATTCCTTCTTGCCGCCCTCTTTCTCGCTTTTGTCCTCGCCGCCTTCGGGTGAGCGCGGCTCGACCGCGGTCTCGCCCTTGCCAACTCCGTGGCTGATATAGGTCACCGCATCGAGGCGGCTCATGTCCTGCTGTTGCAGGAAATAGACCGCGTAGCTCTCCCGCTCGGAGAAGAGCGCGACGAGCACGTTGGCGCCCGTCACTTCGTCCCGGCCGGACGATTGCACGTGCAGAATCGCGCGCTGGACCACGCGTTGGAACCCGCTCGTCGGCGTCGGATCGGTCGCGCTGTCGGCGACCAGGGCACCGAGTTCATTGTCGAGATACTGCTTGACGCTAGTGCGCAACTCGTCGCGGCTAACGCCGCAGGCGGTCATCACCTTCGACGCATGCTCATCGTCAATGAGGGCAATCAAGAGATGTTCAAGAGTCGCATACTCGTGCCTGCGGCGGCTGGCCTCTCCCAGGGCATTATGGAGGGTTTGTTCGAGTTCGCGAGCGAAACTAGGCATTACGATAAGACTCCGCGCCCGGCAGGGACGCCGGGCTTCAACGACAATGTCATACGCACCGCGCGCCCAATCAAGTGCGCGACTCACACGATGCTCGGATTATGGTTAATTCTTCTTGAAAAGTTCTTCCGCGGCGGAACGATGGGTTTGCGCGCGTTGCATGTGGGCCTCAACCCGGGCGATCTCCGCCTTCAGCGCCTCGATCCGCTCCTTCAGCTCCTCGATCGACAGGGGATCGAGGTCTTGTTTGGCGAGCGCGACGAGGGGGTCGTCCGGCTTGCTGGGGAACAGGTCGTCGAGGTCCATGGCCCAGAATCGTTGACCCTCTGTTCGGCCAAGTCAATAAGCACCGCGCAGTGACGAAAGTCCCTTCCTCCATGTTGGCGGTGGTCGCCCCGCAACCCGACGGGGCCGAGGAACTGGCGCTGGTCGAGCGGCCCATCCCTCGGGTCGGACGCGAGGAGGTTTTGATCAAGGTTGCCGCCGCTGGAGTGAACCGTCCTGACCTCCTGCAGCGGCGGGGGCTTTACCCACCTCCGCCGGGCGCCCCCGATATCCTCGGACTCGAGATCGCTGGCGAAGTCACAGAGACGGGCAAGGGTGCGGAGGCGCTCCTGGGACGGCCAGTTTGCGCGCTCGTAGCGGGCGGCGGCTACGCCCAATATTGCGTCGCGCCGATGGGGACCTGTCTGCCCATCCCGCCGGGACTCACTCAAGTCCAGGCGGCCGCAATGCCGGAGAGCCTGTTCACCGTCTGGGTGAACCTGTTTGAGCGCGGCTTCGCGGCCGACGGGGACTGGGTGCTGGTGCATGGCGGGACGAGCGGGATCGGGACGATGGCCATCGCGCTTGGAAAGCTGTTTGGGTTGAAGGTGATCGTCACTTGCGGGACGGACGAGAAATGCGAGCGGGCACTGGAGATCGGGGCCGAAGCGGCGGTCAATTACCGGACGCAGGATTTCGTCGAGGTTTCTCAGAAGCTGACGGACGGTAAGGGCGTTTCGGTGGTGCTGGATATCGTCGGCGGCGACTATGTGCCGCGCAACCTCAAAGCCCTCGGCGAGGACGGCCGCCACGTTTCCATCGCCTGGCAGCACGGCTCCAGGGCGGAGGTCCACATCTCCGAGGTCACGCGGCGGCGATTGACGCTGTCCGGCTCACTCCTCCGGCCACGATCGGTCGAGTTCAAGACCATGGTCGCCGACGAGATCGCGAAGACCGTCTGGCCCTATGTGGAGGGCGGCCGCCTGAGGCCGGTGATCGACAGCACCTTTCCTCTCAGCCAGGCGGCCGCGGCCCACGCCCGAATGGAAGCCGGGAAGCACGTCGGTAAGATCGTGCTGGAGGTCGGTGAATGAGCGAGAAGCTCGTGCTCCACGAATATGCGGCGTCCGGCAATTGCTACAAGGTTCGCCTGACCGCGGCGCATGTCGGGGTGCCGCTCGAACGGATCGAATATGACATCATGAAGGGCGAGACGCGGGCGCCCGAGTTCCTCGCCAACGTCAATGCGAACGGCCGAATCCCCGTGCTTCAGATCGGCGGCCGCTTCATCCCAGAGAGCAATGCTGCTTGCTTCTATCTCGCGGAAGGCTCGTCGCTGATCCCTGGCGACCGGTTCGATCGGGCTGACATGCTGCGCTGGATGTTCTTCGAGCAATATAATCACGAGCCGAATATCGCGACCCTGCGCTTCTGGAAGGATTGGGTCGGGTTCGACCGGTTGACCGAGGCGCAAAGACTGCAAATTCCGCTGAAGCGGCAGGCGGGCACTGCCGCCCTCAAGCTAATGGACGAGCGTCTCGCCGATAGGGATTGGCTGGTCGGCGATGGGATCAGCGTCGGCGACATTTGCCTGTTCGCCTACACGCATGTCGCGGACGAGGCCGACTTCGACCTTGCGCTCTACCCTGCCGTCGTCGCCTGGATGGAGCGGATCATGAGTCACCCAAAGCATATTCCGATGGATGCCTAGATAGCTGGCTGAAGGCGGGTCTGAGCGCGATCCGTTTGAACGACTATGAGCAACCGTTCTCGCGGCGCCACAGTCACGCACGTGTTCGGCCCAGGCAAGATAGGCTACACCGGCGATCACAACGGCCGCCCCCACGCCGATCGCGACCCAGCCGCCGGTTGAAACTCCAAGCTTCTGCTCGGCGTTCGATCTACTCCTCCGAGTGAGACCGAGCGCGGTGTCCGCGCGCATGCCGGCGAGCGTGAGCGTCGGCTTCGCCTTCGGCGTGATACCGAATGCCAAACCTTCGCCGATCCGGGTGCGCACCAGGCCACCGCTCGAAATACGGCTCTGCGTTGGAGCGAAAGCGAGCTCCGCTCGGGGCTTTGCCTCAGCCTGATGTCCGAGCGGCAGTTTCAGCCGTGCGCCCAGGAAGGCACCGGGGCGAGAGTCGATTGCCTGGTCCTGCCAACTCGCGGCCTCCGCCGGAGCGGCAAGGAGGCTGGCGAGGATGATCGCGGTAAGCGCCTTACGCATGACTTGCACCCTGTTCGTGTGGGCTAGTGGATTGCCCGTTCCAGCCGCCTCGACTTCAAGGTAGATCGGCTTCCGCGTGGTTCGTCGGGGCGAGATGTTCATTTCAGCGACGACAGAGCCTGTTCGGAGGGGATAAATGTCGGCCCGGCCTCGCTCGATTCGGGCGGTCGAGCGGTTTGAACGTGCACGGCCATACTTGCGGCTGAATTGGCTGCGTATTAGAGGATGGGCAGGCCGGCCGCTCCGTGAGGGGCGGCCCTATTCATTTCAAACACCCTGTTTTCGGGAGAATTCCCAGTGGTCCAGCCCCTGATGCCCCACGCGACCGCCGCCTGGCTGGTCGACAATAGTTCGCTGACCTTCGAGCAGATCGCCGAATTCTGTGGTCTCCATATTCTCGAGGTACAGGCGATCGCCGACGATACGGCCGCGACCAAGCTCACCGGCCGCGACCCGATCCGTGCGGGCGAGCTCACGCACGAAGAGATTGAGAAGGGTCAGGCGAACCCCGATTATTCGCTCAAGATGCACAAGGCGCCAGAAGCAGTGCGTCGCACGCGGGGTCCGCGATACACGCCGGTATCGAAGCGTCAGGACAAGCCCGACGGAATCGCCTGGATCATCAAGAACCACCCCGAGGTGAGCGACGGGCAGATCGGCAAGCTGATCGGAACCACCCGGACGACCATCGCCGCGATCCGCGAACGGACGCATTGGAATATGGCGAACATCACTTCCAAGGACCCGGTCACGCTCGGGTTGACGACGCAGCGCGAACTGGACGCCGCGGTCGCGAAGGCTGCAAAGGCGGCCGGCAAGACTGAGCAACAGGACACGCGACTTGAGGGCGATCGGGCGGCGCTGATCGAGCAGCTTCGGGCCGAGCGCGAGCAGCATGTCCGCGATGCCGAAGCAGCGCTCGCCGAGGCGGGAGCGGAGACGCTTCGGGATGAGGTCGTTCCAGGCATCCGCGACCCGTTCAAGAACACACCCGTCGAATAGGTTGATTCCACTGCTCTTGAGGGTCAGAAGCTGACCCATGGCCACTGCTGAAACCGACATCAGCGAGCTGAGCTTCGAGGCGGCCCTCGCGCGGCTCGAGGAGATTGTGCGAACGCTCGAGAAGGGCGAGGCGCCCCTCGACCAGTCGATCGAGCTGTACCAGGAAGGCGACCGATTGAAGCGCCATTGCGAGGCTCGCCTCAATAATGCGCAGGCGCGGATCGAGCAGATCGCGTTCGGCGGCGACGGCAAGCCGGCGGGGCTCAAGCCATTCGATGCCGGTTGAGACCATCGACCGGCAGGCGGAAGAGCTCCAGGCCGAAGCGAAGCGCGTCCGAGCGGATGTCGACAGCTTCTTCGCTAGAGCGCTGGCGTCGACGGGAGAAGGTCGCGAGCGCCTCTATGAGGCGATGCGCCACGCCGCGATCGGTGGAGGGAAAAGGCTTCGGCCGCTCCTGACGATCGCCGCATCGCGACTGTTCGCGATCGATCCGCACCGGGCGCTGCGCGTCGGCTGCGCGATCGAGGCGATCCATGTCTATTCGCTGATCCACGACGACCTGCCGTGCATGGACGATGCGGATTTGCGGCGCGGACGGGCAACCGTGCACAAGGCCTTCGGCGAGGCGGAGGCCGTGCTCGCGGGCGACAGTCTGCACGCGCTGGCGTTCGAAATCCTGGCCGACCCGGCGACGCACGAAGATCCGTGGGTGCGTTCCGATCTGGTCTTTGAGCTGGCTCGTGCGGCGGGACCCGCCGGAATGGCAGGCGGGCAAATGATGGATCTGGTCGCCGAGGGGCAGGAGCTCGACCTGCCGGCGATCACTCGGCTGCAGCAGCTGAAGACGGGCGCGCTGATCGAATATGCGGTCGAGGCGGCGTGCATCATGACTCGGCTGCCGAACGAGGCGCGCACGCCCTACCGTGGCTATGCGCGGAATATCGGTCTGGCCTTCCAGATCGCCGACGACCTTATCGACCACAGCGGAGATGAAGCGGCCGCAGGCAAGCGCACCGGCAAAGACGCGAACGCCGGGAAGGCGACGTTCGTCTCGTTGCTCGGCGAGGAACGCGCACGGCAACAGGCGGGCTTCCTCGTCAACCAGGCGATCGAGCATCTGTCCGGCCACGGCAGCGAAGCCGATCTGCTGCGCGCGATCGCCCGTTTCGCGGTCGAGCGGGATCATTAGGGGGAGGGGCCGGTGAAGATTGCGGTATATCCGGGGACGTTCGACCCGATCACGCTCGGGCATCTCGACATCATCCGTCGCGGCGCTCACTTGGTCGACAAGTTGGTGATCGGGGTCACGACCAATCCGTCGAAGGAGCCGATGTTTTCCGTGGAGGAGCGGCTCGCGATGGTTCGCCGGGAAATCGCGGACATTCCCGGCAACATCGCGGTGGTCGAGTTCAATTCGCTGCTGATGGAATTTGCCGAGAAGCAGGGCGCGACCGCCATCCTGCGCGGCCTGCGCGCGGTCGCGGATTTCGAATATGAGTTCCAGATGGCCGGCATGAACCAGCAGCTCAACGATGACATCGAAACTGTCTTCCTGATGGCCGATGTCTCGCTGCAGCCGATTTCGTCGAAGCTGGTCAAGGAAATCGCGCGCTACGGCGGGTCGATCGACAAATTCGTGATGCCCGCAGTGGCGCAAGACGTCCGTCGCCACCTGAACGGTTCGGATTAGAGTCAGCGCGACGCTCACATCAGTCTGCTGACCATCGGGAGGATCATGATCAAAAGCTTGTTTGCATTGCCGATTGCCGCCCTGCTCGTTGCTGCCGCTCCGCCGCCCGCAACCCCGCCCGCGCCAAGCATCGCGCCGCCGCCCGAGGTGGTCGCCAACCCGGCGAACCGGATGACATTGCTGCTGTCGAACGGTGGAACCGTGATGATCCAGCTGCGTCCGGACCTCGCTCCCCACCATATCGAGCGGATCCAGACACTGGTGCGTCGCGGCTTTTACGACGGCCTCACTTTCCATCGCGTGATCCCCGGCTTCATGGCGCAGGGCGGCGACCCCAAGGGTACGGGCGAGGGCGGTTCAGAGCTCCCCGACCTGAAAGCGGAATTCACTCCGGTGCCATTCTTGAGGGGCACAGTCGGCGCAGCGCGCGCCGGCAACCCCGACACGGGCAACAGCCAGTTCTTCATCATGTTCGCCCCGGACTCGAGCCTCGACAATAATTACACGGTGATCGGGCGGGTGATCTCCGGAATGGACGCGGTCGATCGGATCGCACCTGGGGAACCGCCGGCGGAGCCGACCAGGATCGTCAAGGCGACGCTGGGCGGCTAATCCGCGGCGCGATGCGCGTCGCCGACTTCGACTTCGATCTACCCCCTGAACGGATTGCGCTGAGGCCCGCGCGCCCGCGGGATGGCGCTCGGCTGCTAGTCGTTCGCGGATCGGAGATTGCGGACAGCCAAATGCTCGACCTGCCGGAGCTGCTCGAACCTGGCGACGTGCTGGTGTTCAACGATACCAAGGTAATCCCCGCGCAGCTCGAAGGGCGACGAGGAGAGTCGAGCATCGGCGCGACTCTGCACAAGCGCGAGGGTATGCGCGAATGGTGGGCGTTCCTGCGCAACGCGAAGCGGGCGCGGCCAAGCGACATCATCGACTTTGGCGAGGGCGTCTCGGCCTTGGTGGTCGAGAAGGCGGGCGACGGTTCGGCACTGTTGCGCTTTCAGGGGGATGAGCCCGTGGAGCTGTTGCTCGAGCGCGCCGGGCGCATGCCGCTCCCGCCGTACATTGCCTCCCGGCGCGAAGTGGATGAGCGGGACCGGCAAGATTATCAGACTATCTTCGCGCGCGAGGAGGGAGCGGTCGCCGCGCCGACCGCGGCTCTGCATTTCACGCCGCGGCTGCTCGAAGCCCTCGATGCGCGCGGGATAGCCCGCCAAACGCTGACCCTCCACGTCGGCGCGGGAACCTTCCTGCCGGTCAAGTCGGAGAAAATTGAAGACCATAAGATGCACGCCGAATGGGGCCACATCGATGCCCCAACAGCGGACCGGCTCAACGCGGTCCGTCGGTCGGGCGGGCGGCTCATTGCGGTCGGCACGACCAGCCTGCGTCTGCTGGAAAGTGCCGCGGACGAAGACGGAACGATCCGCCCGTTCGAAGGCGATACGGCCATCTTCATCACTCCGGGGTACTCCTTCAGGGCGGTCGACGGGCTCATCACGAACTTCCACCTGCCGCGCTCGACCCTGTTCATGCTGGTCAGTGCGTTGATGGGTCTGGATGTCATGAAGTCGGCTTACGACCACGCGATCCGCAAGGACTATCGCTTCTACAGCTACGGCGACGCGAGCCTATTGCTGCCGGTGTCAACTCGGGGCTGAGCCTACCGCGCGACCGCCTGCAAGACGGCCGCGGCTCGACTTGCGACGGACCGCTTGGCATGGCGCGCGCGTGACCCGGTTTTCCTTCGCCCTATCCACGACCGACGGCGCGGCGCGCGCTGGCGTTATCGCGATGCAGCGAGGCGAGATCCGCACGCCGGCGTTCATGCCCGTGGGGACTGCCGCGACGGTCAAGGCGATGCGGCCCGAAGAGGTGCGTGCGTCGGGCGCCGACATCATCCTCGGCAACACCTATCATCTGATGCTCCGCCCCGGCGCGGAGCGGGTTGCGAAGCTCGGCGGGTTGCACAGGTTCATGGGGTGGGAACGGCCGATCCTCACCGACAGCGGCGGCTATCAGGTGATGAGCCTCTCCGACCTCACCAAGACGAGCGAGGAGGGGGTGCGCTTCAAGAGCCATCTCGACGGCTCTATGCACATGCTGACGCCTGAGCGCTCGATCGAGGTGCAGCGGCTTCTCGGTTCGGACGTCGTCATGGCGTTCGATCAGCTCGTACCGACGACGTCGACGCGTGAACAGCAGCGCGAGGCGATGGAACGGTCGATGCGCTGGGCCAAGCGCTCGCGCGAGGAGTTCGATCGTGGCGGCGAGCATTCGCAGAGCGCGGCGCTCTTCGGAATCCAGCAGGGCGCGCTCGACGAGCAATTGCGCAAGGCCTCCGCGGACGCGCTGATCGGCATCGGCTTCGACGGCTACGCCGTGGGCGGACTCGCGGTAGGCGAAAGCCAGGAGTCGATGTTCGCCTGCCTGGATTTCGCCGTCGAGATGCTTCCGTCCGATCGGCCGCGCTACCTTATGGGTGTCGGCAAGCCTGATGACATTGTCGGTGCGGTTCAGCGGGGGATCGACATGTTCGATTGCGTGCTCCCCACGCGCTCCGGCAGGACGGGCCAGGCGTTCACCTCCGATGGCCCGCTCAACTTTCGCAATTCACGCTTCGCCGAGGACACGGACCCAATCGAGCCGGGCTGCCCATGCCCCGCATGCACGCACTTCGAGCGCGCTTATGTCCACCATCTGGTCAAGTCCGGGGAGATTCTCGGCGCCATGCTGATGACCCAGCACAATCTCTGGTTCTACCAGCGATTGATGCAGGGCCTGCGCGATGCGATTGCGGAGCAGCGGCTGGAGGCATTCGCACGCGGAGTTCGTCGAGCGCTATCGCTCCTCCCTATCGCGAAGCGATGGGGAGGGGGACCGTTCGGCGCAGCCGAATGGTGGAGGGGTTTAAGACCTCTGCGCCGAACCCCTCCACCATCGAATCTCCGTTCGATGGTCCCCCTCCCCAGCCTTCGGCTAGGGAGGAGCTTCAGTCGGCGCTGACCGAGAGAAAGCCTGGAAGCGGGCCGTTCCAGTCGGGCTTGATGTCTTCCACGACCGGCGAGCGCTCGGGCCTCGGCTGCTTTTCGACCGCTTTGGACTTGGCTGGTTCCGGTGCCGACCGTGGCTTTGCCGGTTGCCGGGCCGGCGTCGCTTTCTCCGCTTTCGGTGGGTTTGCTGTGTCGGGCGATTCCGTCGGCTCGGACTTCCTGCTTTCCGAACCCTGGCGCGGAATCTTGTGGCCGAGGAGCTTCTCGATCCCTGCCACCGCCTCGGCATCCGCACGGGTTGCGAGCGTGATGGCGATGCCTTTCATCCCCGCGCGGCCGGTGCGGCCGATGCGGTGGATATAGTCGTCCGGCTGCCACGGCACGTCGAAGTTGATCACGTGGCTGACGCCTTTGACGTCGAGCCCGCGAGCCGCGACATCGGACGCGACCAGAACGGTGATCTCGTCCATCTTGAAGCGATCGAACTCGGCGATCCGGTCAGATTGATCCATGTCCCCCTGGATCTGGCCTACCGCGAAGCCGGAACGCTTGAGGCTGGTCGCCAGCTCGCGCACTGTCGTCTTGCGGTTGGAGAATACGATCGCGTTCTTGAATTCCTCGTGGCGGAGGATGTCGCGCAGCGCTTCCTTCTTCTTGTCGGCGCTGACCTCGACCAGCCTTTGCTCGATGTTGATGTTCGCGGTTGCAGGCCGCGCGACCTCGACCCGTTTGGGATCGGTGAGGAATTTCGCCGCGAGTTTTTGGATTGGCGGCGGCATGGTCGCCGAGAAAAGCAGGGTCTGCCGCGACTTCGGAAGCTTCGAGCAAATCTCCTCGATATCCGGGATGAAGCCCATGTCGAGCATCCGATCAGCTTCGTCGATCACCAACAATTCGCAACCGGTGAGCAGAATCTTGCCGCGCTGGAAGAGGTCGAGCAGCCGTCCAGGCGTTGCGATCAGCACGTCGACGCCTTTCTCGAGCGCCGCGATCTGGTCGCCCATCTGCACACCGCCGATGAGCAGCGCCATCGAGAGCGGATGGTATTTCCCGTATTTCTCGAAATTCTCCGCGACCTGCATCGCCAGCTCTCGGGTGGGCTCGAGAATCAGCGAGCGGGGCATGCGCGCACGGCTGCGCCCTTGGTGGAGGATATCGAGCATTGGCAGGACGAAGCCCGCGGTTTTGCCGGTACCGGTTTGGGCGATTCCGATCAGGTCCTTGCCCATCAGCACTGAAGGGATCGCGGCGCGCTGGATCGGCGTCGGCTCGCCATAGCCGCTGTCCTCCACGACGCGGAGCAATTCGTCAGAAAGGCCGAGATCGGCGAAAGACATTCAAATTCCGGAAGATAAGGGTAAGCCGCGGCTTCTACTGGCCGGTGCGGCAGATGCCAAATGCGGCTATGCCCGGGCCCTTGAACTTGTCAAGGAATGTGGGTTCGAAGAGTGATGAATCCAAGCCGGGCATCATCACCCCGCGACAAACGTGCTAGAGCTGGTCGAAGGAGGCACCCCGATGACCAAGAAGATCCTGGTTGTCGAGGACGATGCCACGACGGCCGACTATATCGCCAGGGGGCTCGAGGAGCACGGCTATGTGGTGGATCGTGCCTCCGACGGTCGGGACGGCCTGTTCCACGCCACCGACGCCGGTTACGCGGCGATCATCCTCGACCGCATGCTTCCCGGCATGGACGGCCTGGCAGTGCTCAGCGCGCTCCGCGCGGCCGCGGTCGCGACGCCGGTGATCATCCTGTCGGCGTTGGGGTCGATCGACGAGCGCGTCAGGGGCCTGAAGAGTGGCTCGGATGATTATCTCGTCAAGCCGTTCGCCTTTTCCGAGCTCCTCGCACGCGTCGAGGCCGTGCAAAGGCGGAGCGGCGCGGCCGCTGCGCCGCTGGCGACCAGCCTCGCCTGCGCCGACCTCACGATGGACCTCCTCGCCCGACGAGTTCGAACGAGGCGGATCTAAGATCGACCTGCAGCCTCGCGAGTTCCGTTTGCTCGAGCTGCTTTTGAGGAACCAGGGCCAGGTCGTCACGCGCACCATGATGCTCGAGGAAGTTTGGGACTATCATTTCGATCCCGGAACGAATGTGATCGACGTGCACATCAGCCGGCTGCGAAAGAAAATTGACGATGGTTCAGACGCACCGTTGCTCCACACCGTGCGCGGTGTCGGCTACATGCTGAGTGACGCTGCTTGAAACCAGGACCGCGCGTTCGCCTATCGCCGCTGGTGCGAGCCGCGCTGCTCAGCGTTGCGTTCAGCCTCATCATCACACTCCCGGTCCTCTTGTTTGTCTATCACCAGACGGACCGGCTCTTCGAAGTGCGGATCGTCAACCGCATCGACGATCGCGAGCGCAATCTCATGTTAGGGTTCCGAACCGGCGGGATTCCCGGATTGCAGAAGTCCATTGCGGATGAAGTGGACTCGGGGATTGCCCGGGGCGGTGCGATCCTCCTGCTCGATCCGCGGGGTCGAAAAATCGCGGGGAACATCACAATCCCCTCCGCAAACATGCCTGGACCGATCCAATGGACCGAAATGCGCCTCTATCCGGATGGCGGCTCTACGGCTCTGCTCTTCGCGCTGCGGGTCCTTCGTCTGCCGACCGGTCACCGGTTGGTCATCGGGACGAACGTCGAGGACCGGGAGCGAATGCGGGACTCGTTGGTCGAGGCACTCATCGGCGCAATGCTGCTCGCGATCCCGCTCGGCGCGTTCTCCGGTTTACTAGTGGTGCGGATCACCGAGCGGCATGCCAGAACCATCGGCAACGTCGCCGCGCGAATCGCGGCTGGGGACTTGAGCCAGCGCCTCGACGAAGAATTCTGAAGGCGAGGGATTCGGTAAACTCGCCGCATCGATCAATGCGATGCTCGCTCGAATCGAGGAGTTGGTCGAGGAGCTACGCATCGTCACCGATTCGCTGGCGCACGACCTTCGTTCCCCACTGACCCGGATTCGCGCGAACATCGAACGTGCCGCGGTTCACGCGAGCGAAGAGGAGCAACAACAGGCGCTCGAGGCGGTCTCGATCGATATCGATCGGATGCTGCGCTTAATCTCAGCCACTCTAGAGATCAGCCGGGCGGAAGCTGGAATGGGCCGTCGGCAATTCACCGAGTTCGACCTCGGGGACCTCATGCGGGACATTTGCGAAATCTACTATCCCGTCGCCGACGAGCGGGGAATTTCGCTCAATGTCCAGGAACCGCGCAGCATCCCCTTCGTCGGAAATCGTCAATTGATCGGCAGGGCGGTCGCGAACCTGATCGACAACTCGCTGAAATATGGCGGCGGCAACATAGAAATCGGTGCGAACGACCAGGGCCAGCTGGTGCAGCTCTGGGTAGCCGATCAGGGCTGTGGCATTGCCCCGGACCTTCGCGACGATGCCATGAGAAAGTATCGGCGGCTCGACGAGGCCCGAACGACCGAAGGCAGCGGGTTGGGCCTCGCCTTCGTTCGAGCGATCGCGCGGCTCCATGGGGGTGACGTCGACCTTCTGGACAACGCTCCAGGCCTGCGGGTCGTCATGAGCTTGCGACGAGCCGGTTAGGCGGACCGTCCTCACATTGCCGATTTGTAATCGCGCGAACGGTGAAACGTCAGGGTGGAAGCACTAACCAAGACGCGTCGGTTGCGGGGATCGTTCGGCGTCTTCTCCCCCGCTCCCGCCCCCTCGCCGGGCGCTCCCCGCATCCGACTATTTCGTCAGGGCCGTGACGGGGCGCCGGAGCTTCGGAACCAGCAGCTTGAAGCGTTCAATCGTGCAGCTCCCGCCGATACGGGAGTGGACCGCGTCGCGTCCGGCGCAGAGACGCGCATCCTCAGGCTGCAAGTAGAAATCGCCGTAGAAGTCGAGGGCAGGGCAGTCCTCATCGAACTCGGCGCGGACCCTTGCGCGACTGGCCAGAATGAAATCGACCTGTTCGGGTCCGGAAAGGAGGGCGCGGCGGATGGCGCCAACGGGGATGCATTTCGGACCCTTCTGCTCGACCCAGACAACCTGTTGCACAAGCGGTCGCGGCTGAACCCGCACGCGGAGGATCACCCCATCCCGGACGACCAGGCGAGTGACCGACTGCTGCATGACTCCAGGTTGCGCGGCGAAGACGCCGAACAGCATCGGTATTACACTGAAAATGCTCGCCGGAGACAATCCTTGGCCCGCCCTCCTCGCTGCCGCTTCGCAGCCAAGCCTTGAACAATCAATGAACTTTCGGTGGTCCAATCCCGATGGAGGGGGCCGCTTGCCTAAAGCTTTGAAGGCCAATAGAGGCCCTCGCTAACAAATTTCGGCCGCTTCGCAGTGCCGAAGCCGTAAGACCGAGACCCCAGGAGACGATCATAATGGCGACCGCAGCGCCGACGCAGAACCTGCCGCTCTTCTACAATGCAATCGAGCCTTTGAACGTTACTCAGCACGGCAAGATGAAGGTCCGTCGCGTACTCCGGATGGCGCAGATCGGTCAGACCCACGCGATTCCGGTAACGGTAGACGAATTCGCACTCGTCCAGCGCCATTATCCGATCGTCTTCTCGATCGGCGACAATCCCATCCCGATCGCACTGATGGGCCTCAACGAAGGCGTGAATGTTTTCCTCGACGAGAGCGGCCGGCCCAATGATCAGTCGGTCTACATTCCGGCTTATATCCGGCGCTATCCCTTCCTCCTGGCGCGTCTCCGGCCGGACAGCGATGAGCTGTCGCTTTGTTTCGACCCGACGGCCGATGCTATCGGCGATTTCGATGAGGGCGAGCCCTTGTTCGACGGCGACCAGCCGAACGACGCGACCAAGGCGATCCTGGAATTTTGCGAGCAGTTCGAAACGGCTGGACAGCGAACCGCCGCCTTTATGGAAGAGATCAAGAAGTCGGGCCTGCTGATGGATGGCGAGGTGGCGATCCAGCCCGAGGGCTTCCAGCAACCTTTCATCTATCGCGGATTTCGCATGGTCGACGAGGAAAAGGTGCGGGAGCTCCGCGGCGACGAACTGCGGAAGATGAACCAGAACGGCATACTTCCGTTGATTTTCGCGCATTTGTTCTCGCTGTCGCAGATGCGCGACGTGTTCGGTCGCCAACTGGCGCAAGGCAAGGCGCCACAGGCGGTTCCACAACCAGCTCCGGCAACGGTTTAGGCGAAGCTATTCGGCGGCGGTCGCGAACTGCCGCCCGAGCAACGCATTGCCTAGCTCGAGGACAAGTGCCTCGATCAACGACGCGGCTTGATCGAAGCCGGGACCTGGTTTCCTGAGCGTCCTGTCGAGATAGCGGCGCCGGTCGAATTCAATCTGTAGGGCGTGAACGCCTGACCTGGGCTTTGCATGGCGCTCGATAATATGTCCGCCCGCGAATGGATCGTTGAGCCCAGCGTCGAAGCCGAAGCGGCGGGAGATCGCCACCGCCTCACTGCTGAGCCAGGAAGCGGCAGTCCGGCCGCGGCAATCGCCGAAGACGACCGGCGGAACGCCCTCGGGCGGGGGCGGCATCGAATGGCAGTCGAGCAGCAGCAGGCAACCGTACCGGTCCAGCATCAACTGAAGCTGCTCCTCGATCGCCTGATGGTAGGGCCGGTGCGCCTGCTCGAGGCGCTCCTGAAGCTGCTCCTGACTGATCGCTCGCCGCCAGAGGAAGCCGTGCTGCTGCGTCCGAGCCGGAACGATCCCGAGGCCGCCTCGCGCCCGAGCGGTTACCCGGCCGCGCCGGGAGCCATCGACCACCGCTGGGTCGACCTCATCCTCGGCTCGGTTGCAATCGATTGCCGCGCGCGGCGCCCGGGCGATGACGGCTCCAACGCCGCGCTGGACTGCTCGCCATACCAGCCGGTCGATGTAGGGATCCTCAAGGGTAGCGAGCGCATCCCGGCCACCCGCGGCCATCGCGACCAGCCAATCCGGATAGTCGCGGCCGGAATGCGGCACCGACAGGATTACCGGCAGGTCCCCGCGCGGCAGGCGAATCATCGGCGGAGAAAGCGGTGTCATGTGCACGATTTCGTCCCAGATTAGGACTTACGGTGAGGCGCTGCAACGCGCGAAATCGTTATTCGCTTCTGGAAAAACCAAATCGTTCAGAGCATAGAGAGGCCGATGGCGAGAATCCTTCTGGCCGAAGACGACACGTCGATGCGCGAGTATCTGCAGCGAGCCCTGCAGCGCGTCGGTTATGAGGTCGCGGCGGTCGGCTGTGGCACCGAAGCCATGCCTCTGCTCGAGACCGAACAGTTCGACCTGTTGCTGACCGACATCGTGATGCCCGAGATGGATGGGATCGAGCTGGCGCAGAAGGCGAGCGCGATCGATCCGTCGATCCGAGTGATGTTCATCACCGGTTTTGCCGCGGTTGCCTTGCAGGGCGGCCGCGCGGCCCCGGAAGCGAAGCTTCTGTCGAAGCCTTTCCACCTCAAGGACCTGGTGATGGAGGTGGACCGCATTTTCCAGACCGAGGATCAGCACGGGCGGCTCTAGGCCGGGCTCAAAGTTCCGTCTTCAGCGTTAGGTCGAAGTCGCGCTGGGGACTCGGGTAGAGCGTCCCGCTCGTATCGGGTTGCCAATAGAAGCTATCAAACACATTCAGCACTCGTGCCCGAAGGCTGAAGGGTTGCTTGCCCAGCTTGAACCGGTATCGGGCACCGACGTCGACCGTCGTCTGAAGCTCGCTTTTCGTGACGTTGCTGCTGCTGATGTACGCGCGGCCCAGGCGGGTCACAGTCGTGTCTAACGACAGACCTTCGACCCATTTCGGCCGCCAGCTCAGGTTGAGCAAGGCCGTGTGGTCCGGTCGCGCCACGGCGTGGCGTCCAATGAGGCCTTGTTCGACCAGCGGCCCGCTCAAGGTCGCGTCCAGGATCATCACTCCGGCGAGAATGTTGAGCCGAGGGGTGAGCGCGCCAGCCAAGGATGCTTCAAAGCCGCGATGACGAACCTCTCCGACCAGATCGAAGCGGCCGTCCGGACCCGTGCCGGGCGTCGGCTTGCGAGTGTCGAACAGGCCGGCGATCAGCGACAGTTTCGGTGTCAAGTTGTAGCGGGCACCGAGCTCCCGCTGGGTGGCAATAACGGCCGGAAGCACTTCACCCTTATTAACTACTAAATTTAATAAAACACCTAATTACTACAAAACCACAAAAATAACTACCAAAAACAATTAATTTCAACATAACACCAAACAAAACTAAAAACACCTAACAAAACCACAACATCTACTTACCAACAACCAATTCCAAAACCATCTAACGTTATACATATCTTTTTACTAATCTATCTTTTACATATCAACACACAACTCTAACCACCCACCAATACCTAAATACAATATAACCAAGTTCTACAATCTCTTACTACGTTTAATCTACCACACACCTATCATCTATCGTGAAATCCTACTCCAATACTTTAAAATAATAATATCTACAAAATTCTAATACACCAATATCGAAAATAATAAAAATAAATCCACTTACTATTAATTGTCCCACTCATCCTAACTATAACCAACTATTTCTAATACTAAAACCTCCGCTACCCCAGTTGTGCTCTATCATAATCGAACCTTACTGAGATTCACCACGAAAAACCCTAACACACTAACGCGCTACACGTGATAATCGCCCTACTATATTAACAATTTAAACACAATATTGAAATCATTTCAACACTAATATTAACCCGCAAGTAGAAGAGAACCGCCTCTAGCTACTTTCAGAACCCGCGCCAAGTTCAACTAATCCCAATAAACCCCTCATTTTCCCTTCTATTCTTCCATAATCTTCCACTACTAAGTACACAAACACCTCTTTTGATTTTTAACTACATAAATTCTCCACCAAAACACTTAACCCAATGTCGATATCGCTCCACCTAGTCACTGAAAAAGAGCCAAAAGCAGCCAGCTTCACTGAACTATGCTCATCTACCAGCTACAACGACACAGTCCGACTTCATAGAAATCGCCATCCAACCCCATTAACGTAAAGTTGATGAACTGAAAGACTCAACTACCGCTATAATACCGAGCTTGCCATCCGCTCTTTTGCCTTTTTCACTCACCCTACCATGTCTAAAGACATAACTAACGCCCACACTCTTTCCAGTCTCGAATAAAAAACGCCTTCCGCCTAAGCCATACTCTTAAAATATCATATTCAACCACTCCCTAACACGCAGCGAAGTCTTAACGCAGCGCATTGACACCCATACTCACTGTCGTCCCCTTCTTCTCATCATCATAATAAATCACGCTCTTCACACTCGCTAAATCATTTGCCTTCCATGTGTGATAGTTACCCTCATTCTCAATCTTGAAGCCACTAACTTGCGTTTCACCGTAAAGCCACAAAAAAAAAAAAAAAAAAAAAAAAAAAAAAAAAAAAAAAAAAAAAAAAAAAAAAAAAAAAAAAAAAAAAAAAAAAAAAAAAAAAAAAAAAAAAAAAAAAAAAAAAAAAAAAAAAAAAAAAAAAAAAAAAAAAAAAAAAAAAAAAAAAAAAAAAAAAAAAAAAAAAAAAAAAAAAAAAAAAAAAAAAAAAAAAAAAAAAAAAAAAAAAAAAAAAAAAAAAAAAAAAAAAAAAAAAAAAAAAAAAAAAAAAAAAAAAAAAAAAAAAAAAAAAAAAAAAAAAAAAAAAAAAAAAAAAAAAAAAAAAAAAAAAAAAAAAAAAAAAAAAAAAAAAAAAAAAAAAAAAAAAAAAAAAAAAAAAAAAAAAAAAAAAAAAAAAAAAAAAAAAAAAAAAAAAAAAAAAAAAAAAAAAAAAAAAAAAAAAAAAAAAAAAAAAAAAAAAAAAAAAAAAAAAAAAAAAAAAAAAAAAAAAAAAAAAAAAAAAAAAAAAAAAAAAAAAAAAAAAAAAAAAAAAAAAAATTTTTTTAGATGCGTGTGCTGATGTAGACCTTGCCTCACGCGTTAACGTCCCTCAGGAAGCCCATCAAACCCCTTAGCCGCCAATTAGCGTTCAACAGTACCACGTGATCGCGCGCAACTGCTCGTAATCATTGATGCCTGATCGACCAGCGGCCCGCTCAAAGTCGCGTCCAGCAGCATCACCCCCGCGAGAATGTTCACCCGTGTCAAAGCGCCCGCCAGCAACGCTACGAAGCCGCGATAGAACCTCTCCGACTACCGTAAAACGCCATCCGAGCCCTTGCCGTGTAGTTTACGCGTGTCGAACAGCCCGCAATCCGAGACAGCTTCATGTCACACCGATAGCGCGCGCCAGCTCCCCTTTATCACAGCAGGAAGCACTTCACCGCTGTTGATCGCGCTATTGGGCGCGATCCCCAATTCCTCGAGCCCTTTCGAATAGCTTCCGAACAGCGCGAGCTTGTCGGTAACGCCCCACAACGCCGAACCGCTATAGAGCAACGGCCTCGATCTGCCGGTACTGACCGCGCCCGAAATGGAGCGAAGCCTATGAGAGTAATCGGTCTTTTGAACATCCGCATGGAGTTCCAAGGCTTTGCCGATGCTGATGCGATAGCCAATGCCGACGGTCTTCTGCAGGATGAGGTCGCAATTCCGTTCGGCGCCGATCGAGAAATCCGGCTCTGCGATTTGCGGATAGTCGCCCAGCAGATTGCCGAGTCCGGTATCCACCAGGCCAGCGATGGAGCCGCGAGGTTGAGGGTCCGGCGATATCGAACGGTCGCGACCAACCGATGACGGAGGGAGCCGCTGGTCCACGAACGCTCGAGTAGCAACGTAAGCCGATGGGGCCGAGCTTGAGCGGCGCGGCGCGACGAACAAGTAGGAATGATAGTCGCCCGCCGAATTCTGCACGTCCAGAAAGTTGAAATCGGCGCGGGTAAATTGAGTGGCGGAATAAAATCCGCCGCCGCTGAGCTTCCACCCGCCGCCAAGGTCCGCCTTCCCGAACAGGCCCGCGGTCTGATTCCGGTTGTCGAACTTACCCCAGCGCTGCCCGCGATAGACCCCGCGCTCGATCTTGGGGGGAAGGAAGTCGCCTCCCGGGACCAAGCCGATATCCGGATCTGTGACCCAATATTCGAGCGACCCGAACGCGCTAATCTTGACGTTGGTCGTTGGCGACCAGCGCGCGACCAAACCGCCGCCGCCATAATCGCCGCCGGAACCGTTGGCGTAGCGCTGGTCCGGCCAAAGATCGGCGGCGGCCACGAGCCCAAATTTGCCGTCGCTGCTTCCCATCGATCCGATGACTTCGGCGACCGGCCCGTTATAGGCACGGCGCCCAGCTTCGATGCTCAGCGTTTTGCCCGGGGGTGCGTTGAGCAGATTGATGTCGACCACTCCGGACGGAGCAGGGAAATCGTAGCGCAATGCATTGACCCCTATGCGGGTCACAGTTAAATCGCGGATGATGTAATTCACCGGCGCTGACCGGGCATAATAATTGCCTTCGACCCGGAAATTGCCCGCCTTTTCGAGATTGAATCCACGAACCTGACTGGCCGAATAGAGACCGATCAATTCTGTCCCCACCAAGCGACCGAAAGCGTCGTCGGAGGAGCTTTCCTCGGTCGGCTGGGCCAACGCGCTCGTCGACGCGCATGCGAGAAGAGAAGGCAGGGACGGCACCAATGCGAAGTCCGGCACGCATTCTAGTCCAATGCCGCGGAGTGCTTTGCGTTTATCGGCGCTGTTGATCACTTCGGCGAAGAAACTGACTGTTCGGCGGATGCAACGAGCGGGTTCGCCGAAACCATGTAATGGCGGAGCTCTCCCCGCATGACCTTCAGGGGGATTGCGCAGTCGCGTAGGGGGAGAGGTTACAAGGCGCTTGCGCCTCCTACCTGCCCTCCCTAAATGCCAGCCCCGAGTGGGCGTGTAGCTCAGTGGTAGAGCACTGTGTTGACATCGCAGGGGTCGCAAGTTCAATCCTTGCCACGCCCACCATTTTCCCTTTGGTGACGAGTTGGTGAGCCGGCGTCGGGGAGGGGGGGGACGTGGGGAAGGCGAATGAGGAAGTGGTATGGTCTCGCAGCCGATCAGAGGGACAACCTCTATTGGAGGCCGCATGACCCGGCGAAAGCAAGGGCTAGGACGGTCTGGAGGCTACAGGCAGGCTTCGAGATAGGGCTGATCGAAGCCGAACTGCTTGGCCTTCTCGAGCGTGTAGGGGCGGAGGCCCATCGAACGGAACTCGCCGAGGATTTTTCCGTCGGGGGTTTCGTCCATATATTCGAACTTGAACAGCTCCTGAGTGACGATCACGTCGCCTTCCATTCCAATCACCTCGGTGATGTTGGTAGTGCGGCGAGAGCCGTCGCGAAGGCGCTTGACCTGGACGATGAGGTCCACGGAATCGGCGATCTGACGAGAGATCGCTTCCTTCGGGATCTTGATGTCCGACATCATCACCATGTTCTCCATACGCGCGAGGCACTCGCGGGGAGAGTTGGAGTGAAGCGTCGCCATCGAACCGTCGTGGCCGGTGTTCATCGCGGCAAGGAGATCAAAACATTCCGATCCGCGAATCTCGCCCAGGATGATGCGGTCGGGACGCATGCGCAAAGCGTTGATGACGAGGTCACGGATGCTGATCTGACCCTGACCCTCGAGGTTCGCGGGACGGGTTTCGAGCGGCAGCCAGTGGGGCTGCTGCAACCGAAGCTCGGCTGCGTCTTCGATGGTGATCACGCGCTCGCCCGGGTCGATCATCTTCGACAAGGCGTTGAGCATCGTCGTCTTACCCGAGCCCGTACCGCCCGAGATGATGACGTTCATTCGGGAGGCGCCGGCGATCTTGAGGATCGTCGCCATCTTCTCCGACATCGAGCCGAAGCCCTTCATCATGTCGAGCGTGATCGGCTTCTCGGAGAATTTACGGATCGAGATGGCCGTGCCGCGCAGCGACAGCGGCGGGATGATGACGTTGACGCGGCTGCCGTCCTGGAGGCGTGCGTCGCAAAGCGGGGTGGTCTGGTCGATACGGCGACCGACCTTGTTCACGATCCGCTGAGCAATCTGGAACAAATGTTCCTCGTCGCGGAACTGGATCGTGGCGACCTCGAGCTTGCCCTTGCGTTCCACGTAGGTCTGGTCGGGCCCGTTGACCATGATGTCGCTGATGGCCGGGTCGGCGATTAGCTCCTCGAGCGGCCCGAGGCCGAGAAGCTCGTCGACCAGCACCTTCTCGAGTGCGAACTGCTCGCGCCGGTTAAGGTTGATCTTGAGCTCGGTCAGAACTTCGCTGATGATCGGGCGGAATTCTTCGGCGAGCTCGTCCTTGCTGAGCGTGGCCGCGGCCTCTGGATCGACGCGCTCCAGGAGGCGTGGAAGCACCTGCTCCTTGATGCGATGAACGGAAGCCTCGAAGCCCTCGGCCTTGCTGCTCGCTTGATCGCCGCTGCCGTTCTGGCGCGCCGTGAGGCGGTCCATCGCGGCACCCGCGGGCGCGCCGGACTTTGAGATCGGTGCATCGACCGGCGGAGTGAGCTCTTCGAGCGGCGGGAACTGCTCCCCGCCCTCGGGCACCGCCGCGCTAGAGGTCGAACCTGACCCCGAGCCCTTCATCGGCTTGGCGACGCCGAAGCTCGGGCGTCCGCCGCTCATTCCGCTACGCTTTCCGAATGCGCTCATGCCATCCCGTCCAATGCGGTTTCCGCTTAGTCGGGGTGGTGAATAGGACCGAAACTTTTAGAAAAAGCTAATTGCGTTAATCGGCGATTGGACGGGTGTGGTTACTCGCCAGCGCTCTCCGCAAGCACAGTCAGCCCCTTGTCGCTGACTTCAGCGAAGCCGCCGGTCACGGGAATGCGCTCTGGCTGACCCCCTGCGTTCCGATAGACCGCGATTTCACCGTTCTTCAGCGTGGTCATGTAGGGCGCGTGGCCGGCCATGATTCCTGAATTCGCCCTCGGTCCCGGGAACAACCACCATATAGACGTCCTCGGACATCATCTGCCGTTCGGGCGTGACCAACTCGAAATGCAGATCGGCCATTATGCCTTACCTTCGATTGCAGCGTCGAACGCTCGTGTCGCTGCCTCGAACTTGTCGCGGCAGCCCGTGTTGCAGAAACCGACGACTTTGCCCCTGTAGCGCGTCAGGCTGTCGGCGCTGACGGGGTCTCCTGACCACGGGCAGCGCGTGTTGACGCAATCCTCGAGGATAAGGTCGTCAGCCAAGGCTTAGGCCTCGTGTGCCAGCTTTTCCGCCTTGGCGACGGCCTCGTCGATGCCGCCCACCATGTAGAAAGCGGCTTCGGGGAGGTGGTCGTACTCGCCATCGACGACCGCCTTGAACGAGCGAATCGTGTCCTCGAGCTGGACGAATTTGCCGGGGAAGCCGGTGAAGACCTCCGCGACGTGGAACGGCTGCGAGAGGAAACGCTGGATCTTCCGCGCGCGGCTAACGGTCAGCTTATCTTCCTCCGACAGCTCGTCCATGCCGAGGATGGCGATGATGTCTTGCAGACTTTTGTATTTCTGCAGGATTGCCTGAACCGCGCGAGCCGTCTCGTAATGCTCCTGGCCGACCACGCGGGGCTCGAGGACGCGGCTAGTCGAATCCAATGGGTCGACAGCAGGATAAATGCCGAGCTCGGAGATCGCGCGACTGAGCACGGTCGTCGCGTCCAGGTGGGCGAAGCTGGTCGCCGGGGCCGGGTCGGTCAAGTCGTCCGCAGGCACGTAGATCGCCTGCACCGACGTGATCGAGCCCTTGTTGGTCGAGGTGATCCGCTCCTGCAGCGTGCCCATGTCGGTCGCGAGCGTGGGCTGATAACCCACAGCCGATGGAATGCGTCCGAGCAGCGCCGACACCTCCGAACCCGCCTGGGTGAAGCGGAAGATGTTGTCGACGAAGAAGAGGACGTCCTGGCCCTCCTGATCGCGGAAATATTCCGCAATGGTGAGGCCGGAGAGGGCGACGCGCGCGCGGGCGCCCGGCGGTTCATTCATCTGTCCGTAGACCAGTGCGACCTTCGAACCCTCGGGTGTCGGCTTGCCGTCCTTGCCCTTGGCAATGACGCCGGCCTCAAGGAATTCGTGATAGAGGTCGTTACCCTCGCGCGTGCGCTCGCCCACGCCGGCAAAGACAGAATAGCCGCCGTGCCCCTTGGCGATGTTGTTGATCAGCTCCTGGATGAGCACGGTTTTGCCGACCCCGGCGCCGCCGAACAGGCCGATCTTACCGCCGCGGGCATAGGGCGCGAGCAAGTCGATGACTTTGATGCCAGTGACCAGGATCGAGGCTTCGGTCGACTGATCGACGAAGGGCGGAGCCTCGGCGTGAATCGGGGCAGTCATGTCGCTGCCGATTGGACCCAATTCGTCGATCGGCTCGCCGACCACGTTCATGATGCGGCCAAGCGTTTTTGGACCGACGGGAACGCGGATCTGCGAGCCCGTCGAGTTCACCACCTGGCCACGAGTGAGGCCGTCCGTCGAATCCATCGCAATCGTGCGCACGACATTCTCGCCGAGGTGCTGCGCGACCTCGAGGATCAGGCGGTTGCCCTGATTGTCGGTCACCAGAGCCGAGAGAATCGGAGGGAGTTCGCCCTCGAACGCAACGTCGACGACGGCGCCAATCACCTGGGCCACGCGGCCGGTGAGGTTGCTCACCTGCGCGGGCGATTTGGGCGATTCGGTCGCAGCCTTCGGCGTAGCCTTCCTGCGGGGCTTGGTTTCGGCGGCGGTGGCCATGTCTTATTTTTCCCTTCAGTTCCCCGGCGTAAGCCGGGGTCCAGTCCAAAACAAAAACCGGCGCGAAGCGCCGCCTGGGCCCCGGCCTTCGCCGGGGAACAGGAATGCTAGAGAGCCTCCGCTCCCGAAATAATCTCAATCAATTCGGTCGTGATCACTGCCTGGCGTGTCCGATTGTACTGGATCGATAGGCGGTTGATCATGTCGCCGGCGTTGCGGGTGGCATTGTCCATCGCGGTCATTTGCGACCCATAGAAGCCCGCCTGATTCTCGAGCATCGCGCGGTAGATTTGCACGGCGATGTTGCGTGGAAGCAGATCGTTGAGGATATCCTCCTCGTCCGGCTCATATTCTACGGCCGCGAGCGAAGCAGGTCCCTTGGCCTCGTCTGTCTCTCCGCGAGGCGGGATGGGAATGATTTGGTCGACCGTCGGTTCTTGCACCAAGGTCGACCGAAAGTTCGCGTAAGCGAGGTGGACCACGTCGATCCCATCCGTGACGTAGCGGTCGATAATGTCCTTCGCGATCGCCTGCGCGTCGGAGTAGGTCGGCGCCTTCATTTCACTCGTATCGTACTGAGCGATAATGCCCTTCGGGTACAGTCGCTGGATCACCGGGCGGCCTTTACGGCCGACGATGTAGAAGAACACGGTCCTGCCGTCCGCAATCAGCTCGTCCGCCCTGCGGCGCGCCGCGCGGACGATATTGCTGTTGAAGGCGCCGGCGAGTCCGCGATCGCTGGTCGCGATGATGATGAGATGTGTGTCGTCCTTGCCCGTACCGGCCAGCAGGCGCGGGGTCTGCGGCCCCGGCGTGATGCGTGACGCGAGCGAAGCCACGACGTCGGTCATCCGCGTCGAGTAGGGACGCGCCGCCGTCGCGTTTTGCTGAGCACGGCGCAGCTTCGAAGCCGCCACCATGTTCAGCGCCTTGGTGATCTTCTGCGTCGACTTGACCGAGCCGATGCGGACCTTGAGGGCCTTCAGTGAAGCCATTTAGGCGAACTGCTTCCCGAAGTCCGTCAGCGCGTCCTTCAGCGCCGCTGCAGTGTCGTCCTTCAGCTCCTTCGTCTCGCGGATTGCCTTCAGAATCTCTGGCTTCTCCGAACGCAGGAAACTCAGCATCGCCGCTTCGTAGCGAACCACGTTCGCTGTCGGGACGCTGTCGAGAAAGCCCTGCGTTCCGGCGAAAATCGAGGCGACCTGCTCTTCGATTGGCATTGGGTTGAATTGCGGCTGCTTCAGAAGTTCAGTGAGGCGCGCGCCGCGGGCAAGAAGCTTCTGCGTCGACGCATCGAGGTCCGAACCGAACTGGGCGAAAGCGGCCATCTCGCGATATTGGGCTAGCTCGAGCTTGATCGAGCCGGCGACCTTCTTCATCGCCTTGGTCTGAGCGGCGGAGCCGACACGGCTGACCGAGAGGCCGACGTTAATCGCGGGGCGGATCCCCTGATAGAAAAGGTCGGTCTCGAGGAAGATCTGACCGTCGGTGATCGAGATCACGTTGGTGGGAATGTAGGCCGACACGTCGCCCGCCTGGGTCTCGATCACCGGTAGCGCGGTCAGCGAACCGCCGCCGTGATCGTCGTTCATTTTCGCGGCGCGCTCGAGCAGGCGGCTGTGGAGATAGAAGACGTCGCCGGGATAGGCTTCGCGGCCTGGTGGCCGGCGCAGCAGGAGCGACATCTGACGGTAGGCGACGGCCTGCTTGGACAGGTCGTCATAGACGATCACCGCGTGCATACCATTGTCGCGGAAATATTCGCCCATCGCGCAGCCTGTATAAGGCGCCAGGAACTGCAGCGGCGCCGGCTCCGAAGCGGTTGCGGCAACGACGATGGAATATTCCATCGCGCCATTTTCTTCGAGCGCCCGGACGATCTGAGCGACGGTCGAGCGTTTCTGGCCGATAGCGACATAGATGCAATAGAGTTTCTGCTTCTCGTCGTCCGACTTGTTGATTTCCTTCTGGTTGATGAAGGTGTCGAGCGCCACCGCGGTCTTGCCGGTCTGGCGGTCGCCGATGATCAACTCGCGCTGGCCGCGGCCGATCGGAACGAGCGCGTCCAGGGCCTTGAGCCCTGTCTGCACCGGTTCGTGCACCGACTTACGCGGGATGATTCCCGGTGCCTTGACCTCGACGCGGCGGCGCTCGGTCGCTTCGATCGGGCCCTTGCCGTCGATCGGATTGCCGAGCGCGTCGACGACGCGGCCGAGAAGGCCCTTACCGATCGGAACGTCGACGATCGTGCCCGTCCGCTTGACAGTCGAACCTTCCGAGATTTCCGCGTCAGAGCCGAAGATGACGACGCCGACATTGTCGGCCTCGAGGTTGAGCGCCATGCCCTTGGTGCCGTTCGCGAATTCCACCATTTCACCCGCCTGGACATTGTCGAGGCCGTAAATGCGGGCGATGCCGTCGCCGACCGACAGCACAGTGCCGACTTCGGAGACTTCTGCGTCGGCGGCGAAATTCGCGATCTGGTCGCGGATGACGCGGGAGATTTCAGCGGCGCGGATGTCCATGATTCTTGCTTAGCCTTTCATCGCAGATGCGAGACGGTTGAGTTTGGTGCGGATCGATGCGTCGATCTGCTCGCTGCCCAGCTTCACGACGATCCCGCCGAGGATCGTGGGATCGACCTGAGCGGCGATGTTCACTTCGCGGCCGGCGCGGGTGCGGAGCTGAGTCTTCAGCGCCGCGAGCTGGTCATCATTGAGCGGTCGGGCGGTGACGACTTCCGCCGTGGTTTCGCCGCGATGCTCGGCGGCGAGATAGCGAAAAGAGCGGATCACCGAGCGCAGTTCGTTTTTGCGTCCATTGCGGGCAAGAACGCCAAGGAAGTTGGTCGTGATCGGGTCGAGCTGAAGCTGCGGAGCCAAAGCCGCAAACGCCTTGCCGGCATGCTCCCGCGAAACCAGGGGACTCGCGACCAGCTCGCCGAAATCCTTCGAATCGAGCAGGGCCTGATTCAGCGCATCGAGGCTGCGGCCCACGGAATCGATCTGTCGCTCGTCACGAGCAAGGTCGAACAAAGCGGATGCGTAGCGCCCCGCTAAGTTGGCCCGAATGCCGCCGGATGTCTCCACGCGCGAAAAGCTCCAGAAACGGAAATGTGCCCCGATGCAAAAAGTGGGGCGCCCAACGGGTTAGCCCCGCACGCCCCCATCGGTTGGCGCGGCCCCTAGCAAGGGGTGCGCGGCGATGCAAGGCGGTGCGCGACTGGCCTACAATTCTCGCGTGAAAAAGCGCGTGAATGGCGTGTCCCGATACTCACCGAACGGACCGCAGGGAACGAAGCCTTCGCTTTCGTAAAGGCGGACCGCCGCCGCGAACGATTCGGTGCTTCCGGTCTCGAGGCTGAGGCGCGAATAGCCGCGATTTCGCGCCTCGGCGACAATGTGATTGAGAAGCGCTCGTCCAGCGCCCCGCCCTAGCGCGGCTGGCGTGGCTCGCATCGATTTGACCTCTCCGTGATCGGGCGCCAGCTCCTTCAGGGCTCCGACGCAGAGCAATTCGCCATTTTCGCGAGCCGACCAGAAGGTCACAGCCGGATCGCGGAGGCCATCGGCCGGCAGAACATGGCAGGCGTCCGGCGGCGAAGTCTTGCGCATCTGTTCGAAATGAAACGCGAGCAGCGACTGCACGTCGGAGCTGTCGAGATCGCCCAAATTGAAGGTGACGCCCATGCCGCCCCTTACTTTGGCCGCAAGCCTTCGGAAGCGTGAAATGTTGGCGAGGGCTATTGGGTCCCCATGACATACAGAATCACTGGATTGGACCCCACTCCCTATCGCCCGCTCTTCGGCCTTTCGGACGAGGGGCTTTCGAACCGCGGCATCGTCCGCATGATCGTCGATGAGAAGCCGAGCTTCCCCTGCCGCGTGAGCCTCACGGACCGGGACATCGGGGAGAGCGTGCTCCTCCTCAACCACGTCAGTCATGAAGTCGCAAACCCCTATCGCGCCAGTCACGCCATCTTCGTTACGGAGGGCGCGGACGAGGCGGCCGAGTTTGTGGACCAGTTACCGCCCGTTTTCATTTCGCGGGCGCTCTCGCTGCGTGGCTTCGACGAGGACGGGATGATGGTCGACGCGATCCTTACCCAGCCGGGCGAGGCGGACGCGGGCATTCGTAAATTGTTGGAAAACAACGAGATTTTGACCATTCACGCCCATAATGCGGCGCGCGGTTGCTTCTCGGCGAAAATCGAAAGGATTTGAAATCATGGCAACGCTTGCACGAGAAATTCGGTCGCCTAGATCGGAACTTATGGACAATGTGGCGCGCCTCGATCCCGACACGGCCTGGGCGGCGTTCATGCGCCGTGACCGGAGCTGGGACGGCCGAGTCATTGGCGCGGTCAAGACGACCGGCGTCTATTGTAAACCGAGCTGCCCGGCGCGGCGGCCGAAACGCGAGCATGTGAGCTTCTTCAAGAGCGGCGAGCAAGCGCGAGCGGCGGGCTACCGGCCGTGCCTGCGCTGCAAGCCGGACGAGGTCGGGCGCGACCGCGAGGCCGTGGATCTGGCGATAAAGCTGATCGAGCAGGCGGAAGAAGCGCCAACGCTCGCCGAGCTGGCCGAGGCCGTCGGCTACGCGCCGCACCACTTCCAGCGCATTTTCAAGCGCGACGTCGGAGTTTCACCGGCGGGATACGCCAGGGCGCTCAGAAACAAGCGGGTCGAGGCTGCTCTGAAGGAGAATGGCCGAGTGACAGACGCAATCTATGACGCGGGCTATTCGGGCCCCAGCGGTTTTTACAGCGATGCGAAAGAGCGGCTGGGCATGACACCGTCGGCGTGGCGTGATGGCGGCCGCGGAGAGACGATCCGCTGGACCACTTTCGACAGCCCGATCGGAGAGATGCTTATTGCCGCCACTTCCAGGGGCATTTGCCGGCTGACCTTCGAAGACAGCGAGGAGTCGCTGAGGCGCCTGTTCCCCCGTGCCACGATCGTGAAAGACGACGGTGGCCTCAAGGAGTTGGTGGAAGGCGCGTTGACGGCGATCGAGAGTCCCGCCGCGGCGCCGCACTTGCCAATCGACGTCGCGGGCACCGCGTTCCAGGAGGCGGTGTGGCGCGAGCTTCGCAAGATCCCGCTGGGTGAGACGCGCAGCTATGCGGAGATCGCCGCCGCGATTGGGGCGCCGAAAGCGGTTCGGGCGGTCGGAACGGCGAATGGCGACAATCATGTGGCCGTGCTGATCCCGTGCCATCGCGTGATCCGCAGCGACGGAACGCTCGGCGGTTACGCCGGCGGGCTCGATCGTAAGCTCAAACTCCTGGAGAGCGAGAAGGCGGGCGCCCAGGCCCACCTTCCGCTCTAGTTCGCCTTCGCCGAACCGCTTTCCTTTTCGAGTTCGGCCTTGAGTTGCGCCATGCGTTCACGAGCGGCCTCGCGCATTGGCGACTGGTGTGTGTCGTTCGCGATCGGGGCCAGCGCCTGCATCGCATCCGCCCAGCGGCGTTCCGCCGCATATTCGCCGACGAGCATCTGACGGATGCCGGTGTTGCCGGGGAGAGTCGCGACCGCTGCCTCAAGTCCGTCAAGTGCGGTCTTGGGCACTGCTGCTCCGGCGCCGTGGTAGCTCTGATAGAAAGCGACGAACGCCAATGGTTCGTTGGGGTCGGCCTTATTGGCGGCGACCGCCAGCTGCCGTGCCTGAGCCGCCTTCTGCTGCCGAGCCGGTCCAGTCAGCTTTGCCGCGGCCTGGGACAAGAGCAGTGACTTGCGGACCATGCCGCGGACGTTGCCGGGCTGAACCGCCAAGAGCCGGTCCACCGCCGCCTCCGACGCCGCTGCGTTTCCGGACGCGTCTTGCGTTTCTGCCAGGAGATAGAGCGCAAAGGGATCATTGGGGTAGCGTGCGACTTCGCTCTGAATGTGGGCGAGAACGTGGGCGCGACGCCTGCGTTCATCCTGGCGATCGGAATCTTTGCGGTACTGGGAGAGATCGTCGTCGTTGAAGGCGATCGTGTCTGGAATCAGCGCCGCTTCGGCGGGGCGGAGAGTCTCGACGCGCTCGATCACCGGCTTGTGAATGGGGACCTCTATTGGCCGGTAATCGAACTGCCCGCGCGACAAATAGGCGTGGGCTTCGCGATTGAGTTGGTCGAGATCGCCGAAGGCAGCCGCGGCTTCTTGCGGGCTCTTCCCGGCCGTCAGCATCGCCAGATATTGCCGCAGCTGCTGTGAGCGACCCTTGGCGAAGGTCAAATAATGGGTCAGCGCCCAGCCTTGGCCGTACCAATCCATTCGCAGTTTTTCAGGGGGCTTCAGAAGGACGTCTCTGACGGGCACCCATTCGAAGGAGATCGTGTCGCCGCGATGCTTCGCCGGCCAGCCGTAGGCGATGCGCCCGTCCGGCAGGATTTTGCTCGATCCGATGAGCTCCGCGAAACCTTCGACGTACCAGCCGGGGTAGGTCGCAGGGAAATATTGAAACATGAAATGATGCGCATATTCGTGGTGCAGCACGAGTTCGCGGGTGAAGTCTCCGTCCGACGCCAGATAGGCCTTGCGGACCGTGACCGCGAAGGGGCCGAGACTGTTGCTGTTGTAAAATCCCGCTACGCCGCTGTTGTGCTCCCCGATCGCGGCGTCGACCGCGCCTTCGTCGGCCATTTCATAGATGCGAACCTTCACTGGCTCGACATCGGCGGGCAGGCCCGTTGCCATGCGCATCAATCCGTCCGCGCTTTCCAGCCCGGTGGCGAGCTCCGTCACCTGCTTGTCGTTGCTCTGGCTGTAGATGATGAAATGCGCAGTTTCGAAACGCCGCCACTCGGCCTGAGCGCTGCTTGCCAATCCGAGCAGCGTCAGGCCCAACATGATTTTGCTCTTCACCGGTGCACCGTCCCTCCCTTCGGCACGGCGAGGCTAACAGTCCCTCATCCCCAGGCAAGACCCCGATTTCGTTCCGCTTTTCGGTGACCGTTGCAGGAGGCCGATTTTCATTGGACAAGCGCCAGCAGAGAATGGGGAGGGTGGGAATGACAAACGGCACAGCAGTGCGGCCGCTCTGGCGGAGGATCGTCGATTTCCCGCTGGTTGCGATGATTATCGGCGTCGTCCTTTTCGTGCTCTGCATGATGGTCGCGGGGATCATCGCCAAATTCGCCCTTCCCCCGATCCCAGGCCTCACTTTCGAATTGGAATTCAATCTTCTCGCACTGCCGCTCCTCATCATTGTCTACGTATTCGTCATCGCCCGGCTGGGCGAAAACCCGCGCAACGATTTCAAAGACCCAAAGGCGCTTCGGCACCTGCTTTTCGGGCTGGTGGGCGGCGCGGCCATATTCTCCCTGGCCGTGCTCGTTGCCGCCGCTCTGGGAATCTATCGAATTGTCGGGATCGGTGATTTCAGCGGAATGCTTGCGGCTCTGATCGGAGCTGCGCTGTTTCCAGCCGTGTCCGAAGAGTTGCTGTTTCGCGGCATCCTGTTCCGCTGGCTGGAAGATTTCGGGGGGAGCTGGTTCGCGCTCCTTCTCACATCGCTCTTTTTCGGCGCGGCGCATCTATTGAACCCGCACGCGAGCACGATCGCCGCAGTGGGAATCGCGCTCGAGGCGGGAGTCATGCTGGGCGCTGCCTACATGCTGACTCGGAGCCTGTGGTTGCCGATGGGGCTCCACGCCGCGTGGAACTTCACGCAGGGCGAGGTCTACGACATTCCGGTCTCGGGGACACAGGTGCACGGGATGGTCGATGCTCGCCTCAGCGGACCGCCGCTGTTGACCGGCAATGGCTTCGGCCTCGAGGCGTCGATCATCGCGATCCTCGTCGCCACGGGATTCGGCCTGTGGCTCCTATGGCTGGCGATCCGCAACGGCCAATTGGTGCAGCCCTGGTGGGTCCGGCGGCGGATCGCGCACGCGCAGGATGAAATGTATCGGCAGCTTCTGACGATTTTGAACGGATTGGTTCGCCAGACCGATACTACGTTTATGAAACGACGCGCGATCGCGATAGCATCAATGGATACAAACATCTTGTTGATGAGGCGCTTTTGTCTCTTGGGCTTACATTCAGGTACGACAAAAAAGAGGGATCCTTTATGCTTTCTCGGAAAATTATCGAGATACAATCTTCTCACTGAATGCATCATTTAAATATTCAATTATTGACCTAATTTTGGCTATACATGTTAATGACCGTTGCTTCGGTGGTCCTTTCACGTTCTGATTGCTAGAGAATCAAAAGAGATAGAAGATCCTTGGTTTGAGTATAATCCGCGAGCACCTAAACCAAAGTTTGCGAATATATGAACCAATTAAAGGAAGGCATATCGTTCGGTCTATCTTTATTCGAAGATGTTATTTGCTTCTTTTCTGACCGCGTCGCTTTCCGCCGTGATCTTGCTGCACGAATAATGCACAGCCTAGAGGAAGCTGTACGGATCGACGTCGACGCTGACCCGGACTTTCGCGCTCCAATCGATGTCCGCAAGCCAGTCGCGGATCACGTCCTGGACGTCGAGGCTGCGGCGGGCGTGGACGAGGAGGCGCTGGCGGTGGCGGCCGCGGAGCATCGCCAAAGGCGCAGGGGCGGGACCGAAAATGGCCATGCCTTCGACTTGCGGCGCGGCATGGCCAATTCGGCGGGCGACCGCCTCAGCCTCGGAAGCATCTTCCGCCGAAACCACGATAGCGGCGAGGCGGCCGAACGGCGGCATCGCCGCCTCCCGCCGTGCGTCGGTCTCGGCGGCGTAGAAGCCCGGCGCATCGCCCGAAACGAGCGCCGCGATGACCGGAGCCGCCGGATCGTGAGTTTGGACGAACACACGTCCCGGCTTGTCGCCGCGGCCGGCGCGGCCGGCGACTTGCTGGATCTGCTGGAAGCTCCGTTCCGCGGCCCGGAGATCGCCGCCCGCCAATCCGAGGTCGGCATCGACCACTCCGACGAGCGTCAGGTTGGGGAAGTGATATCCCTTCGTCACCAGCTGGGTGCCGATGACGATGTCGATCTCACCTCGGTCCATCGCCGCGACGAACTCGGCGGCGCGCTGCGGCGACCAGATGGTGTCGGAGGTGACGATCGCGGTTCGTGCGTCCGGGAACAGGCCGGCGACTTCGTCGGCGATCCGCTCAACTCCAGGGCCGCAAGGCACGAGCGTCTCCTCTTCGCCGCATTCGGGACAGGCCTTGGGCGGCGGCATGACGTGCCCGCAATGGTGGCAGGCGAGGCGGTGCATGAGCCGATGTTCGACCATCCAAGCCGTACAATTGGGGCATTGAAACCGGTGCCCGCAGTTGCGGCAGAGGGTCAGCGGAGCGAAGCCGCGGCGGTTGAGGAAGAGGAGGGACTGCTCGCCACGCTCGAGATTCGTCTCGAGTTCCTGCACGAGGCTCGGCGCCAGCCAACGGCCGCGAGGCGGCGGATCTTTCGTGAGATCGATCGCAGTGATTCCGGGGAGGCTGGCGCCGGCGAAGCGGTGCGGGAGCGAAACCTGGCGATAACGGCCGAGCTCGACCATATGCCGGCTTTCGATCGCCGGGGTCGCTGACGAGAGGATCACTGGAATATCCTCGAACTTGGCGCGCATCACGGCCGTATCGCGCGCGTGATATTGCACTCCGTCTTCCTGCTTGAAGCTTGGTTCGTGGGCCTCGTCGACGACGATGGCGCCGAGGTTGGGATAGGGCAGGAACAGGGCCGAGCGCGCGCCGACGGTGACCTGTGCCTCACCCGATGCGATTCCGCGCCAGTTGCGCCTCCGCTCGGACGAGCGGAGACCCGAGTGCCAGGCGACGGGTTCGCAGCCGAAGCGGGCTTCGAAACGCTTCAGGAACGGCTCGGTGAGCGCGATTTCGGGGAGCAGCACGAGCGCTTGCTTGCCTTGGCGCAGGCACTCGGCGATCGCTTCGAAATAGACCTCCGTCTTGCCGGATCCGGTGACTCCGTCGAGCAGGACCGGGTCGAAGCCTCTTGCCGATTGCCGAGGTCAGGCTTGCGGCCGCCTCTCTTCTGATCCTCATTGAGCTTGGGTGGGGCATGGTCCGGGTCGGGGCGCGGCAGCGGACGGTCCGCGTCGACGGTCACGGCTTCGAATGCGCCGGCGTTGACCAAGCCGCGAAGGACCGCATCGCTGACACCCCCTTGAGCGGCGAGCTCGCGCACCGTGCCCTGTCGGCCTTCGAGCGCGCCGAGGGCTTTCTCGCGCTGCGGAGTCATTCGGTCCGGGACAAGTCCGGTCGGTCGATATTCCGTGAGTTGGCGCGGGCCGTCGAGGGCGGCCGAGGAAGGAAGGGCCATCCGCAGGACAGAAGCTAGCGGAGCGAGGTAATAATCGGCGGTCCATTCGCACAGGCGCCGAAGAGGCGCGGCGAGCGGCGGCACATCGACAATCCCGACCAGCGGGCGAAGGCGATCGTCGGGGACCTCGTTCGAGGGTAGCCGCTCTGCCTCCCACGCCACTCCGAGGAGTTGGCGCGGACCGAGCGGGACCACGACGATCGAACCGGGCTCGACGCGCAGCTCGGCCGGGACGCGATAGTCGAGCGGCCCAAGCGCGGCATTGAAGGTGACGACACGGACGCGATTCATTTGCTAGGAGACTGTCGGGGCTGAAGGGGTTGGGACGTCTAAGAAAAGGACGTTCGCGATGATTGCAAGACGCTGGCACGGTCGAGTGCCCGCTTCCAAGGCCGAGGAATATCTCCGACTGACGAAAGACGTCGGGCTTGCCGACTATCGATCAACGCCGGGCAATCTCGGCGCCTGGTGCCTCCACCGCCGCGAAGGCGAGGTGGTCCATGTGGAGACTTTCACTTTCTGGGAGAATGAGGAAGCGATCCGTCGCTTTGCCGGGGACGAGCTGACGAAGGCCAAATATTATGACTTCGATCCCGATTTCCTTCTCGAGATGGAACCCGAGGTATTGCACTTCGAGGTGATTGAGGGATGATTCTTCGTCACCCCAGCCTTGAGCCGCTGGAAGAAAAGGCAGGCCCCGGGTCAAGCCCGGGGTGACGGAGGTGCTAGCGACCCCTCTTCTTGCGGTGCTGGTCCAGGTCGAGGACCGCAACCTCGTCTTCCTCCCGCAGCAGGCCGAGGCGGCGCGCGACTTCCTGATAGGCCTCCTCGACTCCGCCGAGGTCCTGGCGGAAGCGGTCCTTGTCGAGCTTCTGGCCGGACTTGATATCCCATAGCCGGCAGCCGTCCGGGCTAATCTCGTCGGCGAGGATCACTCGGGCATAATCGCCGTCCCACACACGGCCGAACTCCAGCTTGAAGTCGATGAGGCGAATGCCGATCGCCGCGAACATGCCGGAGAGGAAGTCGTTCACGCGGATGCCCATGTCGGCGATGTCGTTCATCTCGTCCTGGCTCGCCCAGCCGAAGCAGGCGATATGTTCGTCGGCGATCATCGGGTCGCCGAGCGCATCGTCCTTGTAATAATATTCGATGATCGTTCGAGGGAGCTGCGTGCCCTCCTCGATGCCAAGGCGCTTCGACAGCGAGCCGGCAGCGACGTTTCGAACGACGACCTCGATCGGGATGATCTCCACCTGGCGGATCAGCTGCTCGCGCATGTTGAGGCGGCGGATGAAGTGCGTCGGAACGCCGATCGCGGAGAGCGAGGTGAAGATATGCTCGGAGATGCGGTTGTTGATCACGCCCTTGCCGCTGATCGTCCCGCGCTTCTGCGCGTTGAACGCGGTGGCGTCGTCCTTGAAATATTGGATAAGCGTGCCGGGCTCGGGACCCTCGTAGAGGATCTTGGCTTTGCCCTCATAGATTTGGCGGCGGCGAGCCACGGTTCAGCGTCACTCCAACGGCAATGGGAAGGAGCGGCGGCTATAAGCGAGGAGCGCGGTGCGTGCTAGTCCGCGCTCCTCGCCTTTCCGTCAGGCACGGCCGACGGTCTTTTTCCTGGGTGCCCAGGGGGCGTTATATTCGATCCGGTTCAGCACGTTGAAGGCATTGCTGACCGAACGGCCAAGCCGCGACAAGGCTTGCTCGATGCTCGCGTTGAGCTCAGCGCGGCCCTCGCGATAGTGGCGGTCGAAAATCTCATCCACCATGGTGACGATTCCTTTCCTCATCTGCTGCATTCAGAGCGCCAGCGGGAAGGCGTCGATGCAGTCGTTGGCAGGGTTCAGCGCCCGTTCGACGAGCGCCAGCCGGCGTGCTTCATCGAGAACGTGCCATGCTCTGGCCGTGGAGCGGACCGAGTCCGCCCTGGCGACCTGCTCGGCAGGGCCGTCTTCGATGAACACACGGGTACCGAGGCCATAAGTCATGGCTTAACTCCTTTCCCTTTTGTGGGCCGCCGGCGGAGGGGGCTTGATAGGGGAGGGATCGTCCTCGCCGGCGGCTAGTGACTATCTATGATTCGGAGGCTCATTTCGCCAATCAAACGCTCGACAGCAGCCATAAATTGCCCTTATGAACCGAGCCGATGAGACGGTTGCCACCACTCGCTGCGATACGGGCTTTCGAAGCGGCTGCCCGAACCGAGAACTTCACCGCCGCCGCGGCCGAACTCGGTATGACGCAAGCCGCCGTTTCCTATCAGGTAAAGAGCCTCGAGGAGCGTCTCGGCTCGCCCTTGTTCGTTCGCGAAAAAGGGAGGGTACGGCTGACTCCGCTTGGCGCCCGACTCTTGCCGCCGTTGTCAGGCGCCTTCGACGCGATCGAAGCGGCCTTCGCCAGTCATCGCCAGGAGGATGAGTTGCTTCTCACGGTCTCTACGACGCATACGTTTGCCAACACATGGCTCGCTTGGACGCTGGGCGGCTTCCAGATGGAGCATGCCGACCTCGCCGTTCGGATGACGACGAGCAATGAGCTGTGCGATCTCAGGGCCGGAGACGCCGATGTGGCGATCCGCGCCGGCCGCGGAGATTGGGAGGGCCTCGAGCAGCATCGGCTGTTCGAATCCGCCTTCACGCCAATGGCGAGTCCCGAGTGTATCGCCGAAGTCGAGCGTCGACTCGGGCGGGCGCTGCAACCGGACGACATCTCCCACCAGCATCTGATCAATCCAAGCGATGAATGGTGGCAGCAATGGTTTTCCGACAACGGTGTGCCGGCTGACGAGTCCGTGCTCCGCCGACCCGGAGTTCCGCCTCGAGAACCAGGCGAACGAGGGCCATGCCGCGATGGCTGGTCAGGGTTTCGCGCTTCTGACGCCGCTGTTGTGGAAAGGCGATGTCGCGGCCGGCCGACTGGCGGTGCCGTTCCCCGAACGTGTCTCGGCTCGCGGCTGGGCCTATTGGCTGGTCTATCCGACCGAGCGACGAATGGTGCCTAAGGTGAAGCGCTTTCGCGAATGGCTCCTGCCGGAAATGGAGAAAGCGAAGGTCGACCTGGCGGAACATTGGGTGAGGGAAGCGGCCGAGTAACAGAGTGGCGGCGTTCCTTGGTGGCGGGCGACAATTCCGCTTGCTAGGCAATCGGGATGGCTGATCCCGACATTTCCTCCGTTATCGAGACTCCGTTCGATGCCGCGCTGTCCGAGCGCTATCTCGTCTATGCCCTATCGACCATCACTGCCCGGTCGCTTCCCGACGTCCGCGACGGGCTGAAACCCGTGCACCGCCGAATCCTGTGGGGCATGCGGCTTCTCCGTCTGGATCCGGCCGGCGCGTACAAGAAATGCGCCCGCATCGTTGGCGACGTGATGGGCAAGTACCATCCGCACGGCAATCTCGCTTTATACGATGCGCTCGTCCGCCTCGCGCAGCCCTTCTCCCTTCGCTATCCGCTCGTCGACGGACAGGGCAATTTCGGCAACATCGACGGCGATAATGCCGCGGCGGAACGCTACACCGAAGCGCGCCTCACCACCGTCGCCGCGCAGCTGATGGTCGGAGTAGACGAAGGCACAGTCGATTTCCGACCGACCTACAATGGCGAGGAAGAGGAGCCGGAGGTCTTCCCAGGCTTGTTCCCGAACCTCCTCGCCAACGGCGCCAGCGGGATCGCAGTCGGCATGGCCACGTCGATTCCTCCGCACAACGCCGGCGAACTGATCGACGCAGCGATGCATCTGATCGACAATCCCAAGGCCGAGGACCGGTCGCTGATGGACTTCGTCGCCGGACCGGACTTCCCGACCGGCGGTGTGCTGGTCGACAGCCGAGAGACCATAGCTCAGGCCTATGCGACAGGCCGCGGAGCGTTCCGGCTTCGCGCGAAGATCGACGTCGAGCGCGAGAAAGGCGGCGGCTGGCACCTGCTGGTCAGCGAAATCCCTTACGGCGTTCCCAAGGCCAAGCTGATCGAGCAGATCGCGGCCCTGATCGCGGACAAGAAGCTGCCCATTCTCGCTGACGTGAAGGACGAAAGCGACGAGCAGGTGCGCTTGCTCCTGGAGCCGCGGGCGCGAACCGTCGATCCCGAGCTTCTGCTCGAGAGCCTGTACCGGCTGACGGATCTCGAAATCCGCTTTCCGCTCAACCTCAACGTGCTCGATGCCAGCCGCACCCCCGGGGTGATGAGCCTCAAGCAGGCGCTCACCGCGTGGCTCGCCTTCCAGATCGAAGTGCTGGTCCGTCGCAGTCAGGTGCGGATCGGCAAAATAGACGAACGGCTGGAGCTCCTCGACGGCTTCCTTGTCGCCTTCCTCAATCTCGACCGGGTGATCCAGATCATTCGGGAGGAGGACGAAGCAAAGTCGGTGATAATGGCTGAGTTTGCGCTCTCCGATCGGCAGGCCGAAGCGATCCTCAACATGCGCCTCCGGCAGTTGCGTCGGCTCGAAGAAATGGAGATCGCCAAGGAGCGCGAAGCGCTGGCGAAGGAGCGCGACGAGCTCACCAAGCTGGTCGAAAGTCCCGGCCGGCAACGCACGCGTCTGAAGCGCGATCTCGCGGCGCTGAAGGACAAGTTTGGCGACGAGCGACGGACCCGCCTCGAGGAGGTTGCCCCAGCGCGCGAGATCGACTGGTCGGCGATGATCGAAAAGGAGCCGATCACCGTCATCCTGTCGCAGCGCGGTTGGATCCGAGCGATGAAGGGGCATTTGGCGCTCGAACAGGTCGCCGACCTCAAATGGCGCGAGGGCGACGGACCATTCATCCATTTCCATGCCCAAACCACGGACCGGCTTGCCTTGTTCGCCTCGAACGGGCGTGCCTACACGCTCGCTGGCGACAAACTGCCGAGCGCTCGCGGATTTGGCGAGCCGGTTCGGCTGCTCATCGACCTCGATGCGGAAGTGGACATCGTCCAACTGCTGGTGATCCGGCCGAATCTGAAGCTTCTGGTCGCGTCCAGTGACGGCAAGGGATTCGTGACGAGCGGCGAAGCGACGCTCGCCGAAACCCGAAAAGGCAAGCAATTGGTCAACGTCCGACCCGGCGCGAAAGTGGCGGTGGTTCGCTCCATTCCGGAGGGGGCGGACGCAGTCGCTGTTGTGGGCGAGAACCGCAAGATGCTGGTGTTCCCGCTTGCCGAGCTGCCAGAGCTGACCCGCGGTCAGGGCGTGACTTTGCAGCGCTACCGCGACGGCGGCTTGTCGGACGCGACCGCTTTCCGCCTCGGCGAGGGCCTGAACTGGACATTGGGCGGAGAAAGCGGCCGAACCCGGACCGAAACGGATTTGACGTCATGGCGCGCCGCCCGAGGAGCCGCTGGGCGAATGCCGCCAGTCGGTTTTCCGCGGAATAACCGCTTCGATTAAGCGCTAATGATTGCGCCGAGAGCCGTCTGCGTTGACGTCCAAGGAATCGGACCGCCCGATCCTAACCCGGTAGGCGGCGTTGATCTGGTCCAGCCTCGCCTGCAGTTCGGCACGGTGCGCGGGCGTGAGCGTTCCACCGTCCAGCCCCTGCTGAGCGAGCCCCTCCTTCCTCAAGGCCTCGATATCGCTTGTGAAGCGCACATTGGCCGCTTCAACGAAGTTGGCATGGACGGTCCCACCTCGGTTGAAGCTGGCGTTGGGAGTAGCCTGAGGATTATTGGATTGGGCCGACGCCGCGCCCGCCGCGGACAAAAGGGTCGTGGCGAACAGCAATGAGCGAAATTCCATCTCGGTCGCTCCCGGCAATGTTAAGTCGCCGCCATAATAGCCCGAAAGATACTCCGAATTAACTCCTCTGCGGCATAGACGCCGGTCATGCAGGCTGCAGCAAACCGCCTGCCGCGTAGCGAGGGGCGGCGGCGGGCGGATCATCTTGGCGCGAAACCGCACATTGCGACGGCGGACGATACAGGCTTGCTCGACGCACTCCCGATCGCGGCCGCGGTCGTCGAACTGGGGAAAGGCAACGCGCTCAAGATCAGCGCCCACAACGGCCGCTTCTTCGACACCATCCAGCAATCGACCTGCATCGCCAGGGACTGGAACCAGGCCAAATGCCTCAAGGCCGGTCCGATAGCCGACCTGCTGCGGAGCTTCTTTGACGGAAGCGACGTCACCGGCGAGCTCGACATGAGGGACGGTGAGGGCGTCTCGGCTCGCTATCTGCGGGTCAAGCTTGCACCGCTGCCCAATTCCGAGGCGAAGTTTCCCCGGTGCCTGCATGAGCGTCGTCGATCGCACCGTCGAGGTGCAGGCCGAACGAACGCTTCGCGCCGAAATGCTGCGCGACAGTTTGACCGGGCTGCCCAATCGGCTGGCCTTCACCGAGGCCGTCGAGCACGCCGGCGAACGGGTCGCGCGCGACCTCGAGCATGCCGTGCTCGTCGTCGACATGCTGCGCTTCTCCCGAATCAACGAGTCCATGGGCAGCCTCGCCGGAGACGAGTTGCTGATCACCTTCGCACGGCGGCTGATCCTCGCGCTTCGCGGCGGCGACGTGCTCGCCCGGACCGGCGGCAATGAGTTCGGCGTCCTCGTCTCGCTGCGACGCGGAATCGAGGACGCGCTGAAAGCCGCCGAGCGAATCCAGCAGGTGATGACCGCGCCCTTCAAAATCTCCGACCTGGAGATCCGCGTCGAATGCGCCATCGGCGTGGCGCTGATGAACGCGGGACAAGACCCGGAAGAGCTATTCCGCAACGCGCAATTCGCGGTGAAGCAGGCGAAACTCGCCGGAAAGCCGCAGGTCTATGAGCCGAAACAGGCCACGGAGGCGCGGCGTCGCTTCTCGATCGAGACCGAGCTCCGCCGGGCGCTCGATAAAGACCAGCTCAAGCTCTTCTATCAGCCGTTGATCAACTTGAAATCCGGCGAAGTCGCCGGCTTCGAGGCGCTGGCGCGCTGGACGCATGATGATCGGGGCGAGATCAGTCCGACCGAGTTCATCCCCGTCGCCGAGGAATCGGGCCTCATCCTGCAGCTCGGCCGATGGGCGATGGACAAAGCGGCGCGGACGTTGGCCGACTGGGATCGCGAAACGGGCGAGAAGCTGCCCCTCTACGTCGGGGTCAATCTCTCGGCGATCCAAGTGGCGCGCGACAATATCGCGGATGTGGTGGAGAGCGCGCTCAAGTCGAGCGGGCTGACTGGCGATCGGCTGACCCTCGAACTCACGGAAAGCTCGATCGTCCAGGATCCGGCTCGCGCGACACGGGTGTTCGACGCGCTGAAGGCGCTCGATGCGACCGTCGCGATGGACGATTTCGGCACCGGCTATTCCAGCCTCGCCTATTTGCAGCGGCTTCCGATCGACGTGCTCAAGATCGACCGCAGCTTCGTCTCCGGAATGATGATCGACCCCGACAGCGTCGCCATCGTGCGCGCGGTGCTGAGCCTCGCCGACGCTCTGGGAATGTCGACGACTGCCGAGGGCATCGAAACCGTCGAGCTGGCGACGACGCTCGCGACACTCGGCTGCGCGTCCGGGCAGGGTTATTATTTTGCACGGCCACTCGAGGCGGATGCAGCGCTCGAATATTGGCGATCGCGCCGGCGCTAACGGTCCACGGCCCACATTCATATGCGGGCGTGGTCGTGGGGACTGGAACTTCCGTTCGAATTTGTGATTAACTCTCCGGGGGGAACAGGGGAGTCGCGCAACCTTGATCGGTTTGCTCATGATTGCGGCTGGATCGTCGTTTGCGGCTGCGCAACCCGACTTGCGGGGCCTTGCTCCCGGCTCCGTGGCGACGATGGCGCAGGAGCGGGTGCTCGACCTGCGTCTTTCGGAGGAGCTTGGGAGCCGCCAGCGCCTGACGTTTTCGCCCGGGATGATCCTTCGCCGCGATCTGGCCCCGAACGCCGCGATCGGGCTTGGCCTCGCCAGCATGTACGGGAAGAAAAAAGCCAGCGGCGATTCGCGTGCCGACAGCCGCCCCGGCCGCTCACGCCGACCCGCGGTGACCTTCCAATTGAAGTTCTGAATAAGCCGCTGACGTCATGCTGAACTAGTTTCAGCATTCAACAAGTTCAGGGTGACGCCCAGACGCTGCTTGGCCGAGCCATTACGAAAGCTTCACTTGAAATTCATGGCGCTTGGCGGCCTCGAACCGCCGATGCGTATCGTCGACGTTTGCGCCTTTTACACACCGGCCGGAGGTGGCGTTCGAACATATGTCGAAGCCAAATTGCGGGCGGCTTCGCGGCTCGGCCACGAGATGATCGTCGTCGCCCCCGGAGCGCACCATGAAACGGTTCAGCGCGCGCCTGGCGCATTCCTGGTGACAGTGCCTTCACCGGAGCTTCCGGTCGATCGGCGGTATCGGTATTTCGATGACGAGCAAGCGGTTCATCGGGTGCTCGACGCCTGGCAACCCGACCATGTGGAGGCCTCGTCGCCCTGGTCGAGCGCGACGATGGTCGGACGCTGGCAGGGCGGTGCGACGCGCTCGCTGGTCATGCATTGCGACCCCCTTGCTGCTTACGCGTATCGCTGGCTCGGGCAGATTGCCTCCCCGGCGACGATCGACCGCTTGTTTGGTTGGTTCTGGAGTCACCTGCGCGGCCTTGGGCGAATGTTCGATGCCGTGATCTGCCCCAACCGGCAGTTCAGCGACCGCCTCCGATCCGGCGGAGTCCTGAACGTCGAGACGAACCGCTTGGGGGTGGAAGCGGGCGCCTTTTCCGCGTCCTTGCGCAGTTCCGACCTTCGCTCTTCCATCCTCAGGTCGCTTGGCCTGGATTCCCGGGCAATCCTCCTCATCGGAGTCGGCCGGCTGTCGGCTGAGAAGAGATGGGACATGGTCCTGCGCGCCGTCAGAGAAAGCGCGCGGCGGCGAGACATCGGATTCCTGCTGATTGGCGACGGGCCCAAACGCCGGAGGCTCGAACGACTAGTAGGGCCAAACAACGCGCTTTTGCCGACAATCGAAGACCGCGCCGAGCTCGCGCGGTTGATGGCGAGCGCCGACGCACTGGTCCACGGGTGCGAAGCCGAAACCTTCTGCCTGGTCGCCGCCGAGGCGCAGGCCAGCGGAATCCCCCTCATCGTTCCCGATCGCGGCGGTGCCGCCGGCCATGCAACCGCGGGTGCCGGGCTCACCTATCGAGCAGGCGACGAACGGTCGCTGAGCCAGGCGATCGATGCGTTCGTTCGCCTCAGAACCGATCTTCAACTGAGTGCGGCGGCTCGCGCAAGCGATGTGCGCACCCTGGACGAGCATTTTGCGGAACTGTTCGAGCGCTACGCCAATCTCGTTCGTGGACCTCTCCCGAGCAGGGCCGCGGGAAACAGCGCCTCGGCGGAGGCGGAGCTAGTCCCGGGACTTGCTTTGGCCCGCTCGGCATATTTGCATTGTCGCCGCTAAGTAACGGAAAATGCTCAATGTTATAGCCAAGTTGTCACATCCCGTGCTTATGAATGTCGGATGTTGAAACTGAAATCCTGGGTGGGGCGAATGATCGATCCTGAATCCGTCGACTATTTCCGCCGGCGTGAACTGACCGAGCGGGCGGCCGCCAAAAACGCAGTCTCATCCGCCGCGCGGCGCATCCACCAGCAGCTCGCGCAGGAATATGTTCAGCTGCTGCGCGGAAATTAGCTTCGAGCGGCGCTCGCCAACGCCTCTTCAACGATCCGGTCGAAGGATTCGCCCGGGGGGAAGCCGGCCTCGATCCAGCGGTCTTCGATCGTCCTCAAGGCGCGCGCGACCGCGGGCCCTTCGGGCAAGCCGCGCGCGATCAACGCTCCGCCACTAATGGGCAGGCGGGGTGCAGCCCAATTGGCAATCGCTCGCGCCTGATCCACCTTCCCGGCCAGCAAGAGGCGGTCGACGGCGCAGGCGGTTCCCACGCGATAGGACAGCGCCTCCGCTGAGGAAGACAGGTCGGTCGAAGCCGCGCAAGCCAGCCGCTTCCGGGCTTTGTTCGACAGCCTCAGCCGTATCGCCACATCATCGGCGATTTGCGGTTCGCGAGGAAGGAGGGCGCTCAGGCGTCTCAGCGGGTCAGGCGCAATTCCAGCCTGGCGCTCGGCGAGGATGAGGGCTTCGAGGTGGGGCAGGCGCTCCGGCGCCATTTCGGGCAGCACCGGCCGCACGATACCGTGCCGAAGCATGATTCCGCTCGTCGGCGCCGGATCGGCGACCGCGAGCAGCTTTAATAGCTCGTCCGCGATGCGCTCGCGCGACAGCGCCATGAGATCGTTCGCCCGCGCGGTGCAGGCCTCCAGCGCGGCGGCATCCGGTGCGCCCGAACCGAAGCGGGCATGAAAGCGGAAGAAGCGCAAGATCCGCAGATGATCTTCGGCGATGCGTTGCAGCGGATCGCCGATGAAGCGGATGTGGCGAGTCTTCAAATCCTCGAGGCCGCCGAAATAATCGAACAATTCGCCGGTGAGCGGGTCGGCGGTGAGCGCATTGATGGTGAAGTCGCGCCGGGCCGCATCTTCCTTCCAGTCGTCGGTGAAGGCGACGATTGCGCGCCGCCCGTCTGTGGAGACGTCGCGGCGAAGAGTCGTCACTTCGAATGGATGGCCGTCGCTGACAGCCGTAATGGTCCCGTGCTCGATCCCCGTCGGTATCGCTTTGATCTTCGCGGCTTCGAGCCGCGCCATCACTTCCGCCGGCTCAAGGCGCGTCGCAAGATCCAGGTCATTGACGGGAAGACCCAGGAGATCGTCACGAACGGCACCCCCGACATAGCGGGTCAAACCCTCGCCCGCGCCGAGGGCCTCGAGCACACGCGCCGTGCCGCGGATCTTGCGCCATTTGGCCGCGTCGAGCTTCAATTCCACCGCAGCCTTCGCGATAGATTGACGATCATCGCCGCGGTTGCCCCCCAAATCCTGCGCCCGTTCCACATGATCTCCCAATAGTCACGCTCGCGGCCCCGGAACAGCGCGCTTTGGCGATGCTGATTCGCAGTGTCGAGGAGGAAGGCCAATGGAGCCTCGAACCAATCGGCGACTTCATGTTCGTGGGGTTCGAGCGGCAAATCCGGGGGAATGACTGCGATCACCGGTGTCACGATATAGCCGGTGACGGTGTGATAGGGCTCGAGCTGCCCGACGACGTTCACCGCCTCCGGTGGCATGACCAGTTCCTCATGCGCCTCCCTTACCGCCGCGTCGAGCGCATCTTCGCCCGGATCGAGACGACCTCCGGGGAAAGCGATCTGTCCGGCATGGGTCCTCATATGCTCTCGCCGGACGGTGAGAATTACTCCGGGCTTCGGCCGGTCGGTGATTGCGATCAGGACCGCGGCGAGGACGCTAGCCTGCGCCCGCAATTCGGGCAGGTCACCGGCGAGCGGCGGCTCGGCGGGCTCCGACTCCAGGGCTTCCCGCAGCCGCTCGGGTAGCGCGGCGGAGCTCAAGCGCGCTCCTCCAAAGGGAAGAAGATGCCATCGCTCCAGACGCCCATGGGATCGCCCCCCTCGGCAAGCGCGATCTCGGCAAGCTCATAGTAAAGCGGGCGCGTGAGCTCCGCTTCAAGCCCATGGCGAACGAGAATGCGCGGCGAGGGGCCCTGCGCCGTTTCTACTATTGAAAGGGGGTGATTGGCGCCGAGGATCACGGCGTCGCCGCTGTCGAGAAGGAATGCAATGCGGCGGGATTCACCGTCGCCCTCGCTCTGCATCTCGATCGCCTTGAACGCCGTCGATTCAACGTCGATCGTGAGCTTTTCCGCTGGCGTGACCAGGGCATGAGTGCCGTCCGGCTCGCGTCGCAGCACGGTCGAGAAGAGGCGGACCATTGCCGGCCGCCTTATGGGCTCGCCCTCGTGATACCAGGTGCCGTCGCGACCGATGCGCATGCCCGAATGCCCGCAGCGATCCGGATTCCATCGATCCACCGGCGGCAGGCGACGCTCGTCGATCATCTTCTGAAGATCGGCGAGGCTGAGGTCGCTCAGCTCGATCGGTTGACGCGTTTCGGGCATTGGGTCCGTCTGTCATTGCCGCGCTTCCGAAAGCAAGAGGAAGCGATCCAGCCCTTGCACTCATGGGATTGCTTCGTCACTCCGGCCCGTAATGACGACAAACCCCTCTCGCACCGCCATCGTCACGGGCGCCGGGAAGCGCGTTGGCGCTGAGATCGCCCGGGAGCTGGTCGCGGACGGATGGGCAGTCGTCGCCCACGTTCATCACGAGGCCGACGAAGTCGCGCCAGGAGCAAGGAAGATCGTTGCCGACCTTGGCGATGCCGATTGCGCCGACCGGATCTTCGCGGCGGCGGCCGACGGTCCACCGGTGCGGCTGCTCGTCAACAATGCGGCGCGCTTCGCCTGGGACGGCTTCGGCCAATTCAACTCGGCGGAACTTGCGGCCCACATGGCCGTCAATGTCAGTGCGCCGGCGCTGCTGATCGATCGCTTCGCCGGCGCGCAGGAGGGCCTCGAAGATGCGCTGGTCGTCAACCTCCTGGATTCAAAGCTTGCCGCGCCAAATCCCGACTATCTGAGCTACACTTTGTCCAAGCAGGCGCTCGCGGGCCTGACGGAGCTCGCGGCCCGGGCCCTTGCGTCGCGGCGCATCCGCGTCAATGGCATCGCACCCGGCTTGATGCTGCGTTCGAGTGGGCAGAGCGAGGAGAATTTCGAGGCGATGCACACGGACAACCCGCTGCGCCGAGGCGTCGAGCCACAGGATGTGATCGGCGCTCTCCGCTATTTGATCGATGCGCCCTGCGTCACCGGCCAAGTGCTGGTGATCGATTCCGGTCAGCGATTCCTGGCGCTCGATCGAGACGTCCAGTTCCTCGGGAACGCATGAGCGCCAAGGCCGACCTTAGCGGCCTCGTGCCGGATCGAACTCAAGGTACGATCCGCACGAATCATCCTCGAATCGCTCGAGGTGACCACGGACATCGGCTTTCACGATTTCGAAGTAGGCAAGCCACAGCGGCTCCTCGTCACCGTCGAGATTTGGCTCGAGGATCCGGCGGTTCCTCCAGATGACGATCCGAGCCGGGCGTGGAACTACGACTTCCTTCGCAACGAGGTCGAGGAGATCGCTTCCAGCCGTCGGTTCAATCTTCAGGAGACTTTGGCGCACGCGGTCTTCGACCGCATTGCCGCCTTCCACGGAGTGAAGGATCTCAGGGTGCGCACGTCGAAGCCGGACATCTATCCAGATGCCCACGGGGTCGGCGTCGAAATCGCTTCTTTTCCGGGATTGTGGCCGATCCTCTGACCCGCTGTTGCTGGCTTGCAGAGTTTCACGCCTTCCGGATGTGGAACAAAATGGATTGCACGACCTTTCAGCCAGTTATAAGGAGGCGCGCTTGTCGCCGATGATATGTTGAAACATCGACGATCCCATCCGAAGGCAGGGCGCGCGTCCGTACGTCCCGTCTGGCCGTGGAGTTGCCACGGCATATCGAGGAGAATCGCGGGTTAATGTCCTACGCCCAACGCAAGGAAATCAGCGGCAACCGGACCCTGGCGATCATCATGGTCGTCGTCCTCCAGTTCGCTCTGGGCTATGCGATCGTCACCGGCCTTGCCTACAACGTGATCAAGAAGGCCGCTCAGGACCTCAAGACGTTCGACGTGGAGGAGGAGCCGCCGCCGCCGGAGGAGCCGCCGCCACCGCCGAAGGACATGCCGAAGGTCCCGCCGCCGCCGGTAACGCCGCCGCCCCTGGTACGAATGCAGGCTCCTGAGCCTCCAATCCAGACGATCACGGCGCCGCCGCCAGTGATGATTCCGCCCGTCGCGCCTGCTCCGCCGGCACCGCCTCCGCCGCCGCGCAAGGTGCAGTCGGCGACCAGTGCCAAGGGTGACTTGAGATCGTTGTTCAGTGGCGATGATTACCCGGCCTCGGCCCAATCCGCCGGCGCGGAGGGGACTGCACGGGCAAGTCTGACCATCGGTACTGATGGGAGGGTCGTTGGCTGCAACATCATCCAGTCCACCGGCAACGGCGCGCTGGACTCGGCCACGTGCAACATTCTTCGCCGCCGCGCCAAGTTTGTGCCCGCGCGCGACAGCAACGGCAATGCGACGACTGACACGGTCACCACGCCATCGATCGTGTGGCGCCTGGAAGGCTAGTTTAGGACCACATTTTACACGGAATTTCAGAAGGAAAGTACAGTTATGCAAGCAGCACCCGCAGGAGCCAACCCATATGGCCTCGTTCCCGCACTTCAGCAGGGCGGCATCATTGCCATTTCGGTTTTCGCCATCCTGGTCATCATGTCGATCGGCACGTTCTACATCCTCTTCACGAAGCTGATGCAGCAGCAGAAGATCATCGCCCAGGGCCGGAAGGTGCGATCGAGCTTCTGGAACGCGCCGAGCCTGCGCGATGCCGCACAGAAGCTGGAAGCGAAGAGCGCGTATCGCGCGATCGTCGACGATGCGCTTCTCGCGCAAGAGCAGCACAGCAAGCTGACCGACCCGATCGACCAGCACGACTGGATGGCCAACAGCCTGGCGCGCAGCCAGGGCGCCATCGGTGCCCGGCTGGGTGAAGGCCTCGCCTTCCTCGCGACCGTGGGCTCCACCGCTCCCTTCATCGGTCTGTTCGGCACCGTCGTCGGCATCTACCGCGCGCTGATCAAGATCGGTGCTTCCGGTCAGGCATCGATCGACGCCGTCGCCGGCCCGGTCGGTGAGGCGCTGATCATGACCGCTCTCGGTCTCGTCGTCGCGGTTCCGGCGGTGCTCGCCTACAACTGGCTGATCCGCCGCAACAAGTCGATCATGGAGGATCTCGCCGCTTTCACCAACGACCTCCACGGATATCTGATGTCCGCCGGCGCCGTGAAGCCGCGCATCGGCGGGGGCGGTGGCACCTCTGGCGCTCGTACGACCGCGCAGGCGGCGGGTGCGGCTCCGGTACGCGCCGGAAGCGAGCCCGTTCGGACGCCGACGACCGCGAAATAATGACGACGGGAGGCCCGGCTGCCGCTGGGCCTCCCTCGGTTGACGTTTAGAAAGAGACCAGCCGCATGGCAGGACAAATCATCCAAGACGAAGAAGAAGCCCTATCGGACATCAACGTTGTGCCGTTGACCGACGTGATGCTGGTGCTTCTGATCGTCTTCCTGATCACCACCCAGGTGATCAAGCAGGCAGTCCCGATCAAATTGCCGAATGTCCGGTACGAACCGACCATGACCAAGCCGGAGAATGTGTCCCTCACGGTGCGCAACGGACCCGGCGGCACCTGTGAGGTGTATTGGGGCGTGCAGAAGGTCACGCAGAAGGATCTTCTCAATCGGGCGGTGCAAAAGCTCGAAGCGCAAATTCGCGCCGTGGGCGGCGTCCAGAACATTAACGAAGACAATATGCCCGAGGCGCATATCCGGGGTGATGTCACCACCCAATATAAGTGCGTCGGCGCCGCGATCATCACGATGCAGCAAGCTGGATTCCAGCGCGTCGGATTTATTTCCGAGCCTCCGCCGCTGACCGGCTATCGCCCCGAATAGGAGTTTTTCGCATGTCGATGCAGACCACCAGCGACAACGAATCGGGCGAACCGATGCTGGACGTGAACGTGACGCCGCTCATCGACGTCATGTTGGTTCTTTTGATCATGTTCATCATCACCATTCCGATCCAGACTCACGCGGTGAAGCTGGACCTTCCGGTCAATCAGCAAAATCCGCCACCGCAAGTCATTGAGCCTGTAAAGAACAAGGTCGTGGTGACGGCCGAGGGCCAAATCCTGTGGAACGGTAATCCCGTGACCCAGAATCAGCTTCGTCAATATCTCGAAGTCACGCAGCAGATGAACCCGATTCCGGAGCTTCATCTGCAGCCGGACGCAACGGCGCGATATGAGCTGGTCGACGAAGTGTTGGCGATCACCAAGCGTGCCCACGTCCAGAAGATGGGCTTCGTCGGGAACGAATATTACACTCAGGTTTTTTAGGTCGATTCCGGCCTGGATGATCGATCGGGCGGCTCCCTTCGGGGCCGCCCTTTTCTTAGGTTGGCGGTCGTGGTGTCTGTAGAGCCTCACCGCGGCTCTGGACCCGATCGCCTTCGTCGCTAGCGCTCCTCGCAATGACATGCCATTGCACGCCGCGATGACCGATCAGCGCCGTTTCGCCGTTGTGATCCTAGCCGCGGGCCAGGGGACGCGCATGCGCTCCGACACGCACAAGGTGTTGCATCCCATCGCCAGCCGGCCGTTGCTCCTCCACTTGCTCGACCGCGTCGATGCGCTCGGCGCTGACAAGCGCGTGGTCGTCGTTGGCAAGGGCCGCGATCAGGTCGAAGTGGCGCTCAAGGCGCGCGACGTGACGGTCGCGCATCAGACCGAGCAAAAGGGTACCGGCCATGCCGTCCAGCAGGCCGCGGACGCACTCGCCGGCTATGACGGAGCCGTCCTGGTCCTCTATGGCGACACCCCGTTCGTGGAGGCCGAGACGCTCAAGCGCATGCTCGATCGGCTGGACGGGGATAAAGGCCCAGGAGTGGTGGTGCTCGCCTCCCAGCCCGACGACCCCCTCAAATACGGCCGGATCATCCTGGGCGAAGGCGACCATATCGCGAAGATGGTCGAATATAAGGACGCCACCGAGGAGGAGCGCGCGGTGCGGCTGTGCAACTCGGGCATGATGGCGGTGCGCGCGGCAGACCTGTTCCGCTGGCTCGGGCGGGTGACGAACGACAATGCCGCAAAGGAATATTATCTGCCGGATATCGTGAACATTGCGGCCGGCGAGGGGCGCGACGCGGTGGTGATCGAGGGCGACCCCTATGAGACGGCGGGCGTCAACAGCCGTGCCGAGCTCGCGCACCTCGAACTGGAATGGCAGCGGAGACGCAGGGAGCAGGTGCTGCACGAAGGCGCGACGCTCATCGATCCCGAGAGCGTCTGGTTCGCCTATGATACGAAGCTTGGTCGTGATGTGACGGTCGAGCCGCACGTCGTGTTCGGGCCGGGCGTCGAAATCGCCGACGGGGCGACAATCCACGCCTTCAGTCATATCGAAGGCGCGATCGTCGGCGAAAAGGCGAGTATCGGCCCTTTCGCGCGGATCCGTCCGGGAACGCGCCTCGCCGATCGCACCAAGGTCGGCAATTTCGTCGAGCTCAAAAAGGCCGAAGTGGGCGAGGGCGCGAAGGTCAATCATCTCTCCTACATCGGCGATTCCGAGGTCGGTGCACGCTCGAACATCGGTGCGGGCACGATCACCTGCAATTACGATGGCTTCGGCAAGTATCGGACCGTCATTGGCGAGGGGGCGTTCATCGGCTCGAATAGCGCGCTGGTGGCCCCGGTGACGATCGGAGCGGGCGCGATCGTCGGCGCGGGCTCTGTGATCACCCAGGATGTGGAGCCAGACAGTCTTGCCGTGGAGCGAAGCAAACAGAAGGGCATCGCCGGCTGGGCGCGCCAATTCCGCGAACGGATGAGCCGGAAAGCGGCCGAGTAAATGTGTGGAATTGTTGGAATTGTCGGGAAGAGCGACGTCGCTCAGCGGCTGTTCGACGGGCTGAAACGCCTCGAATATCGCGGCTACGATTCCGCGGGGATTTGCACGATCAACGAGGGGCGTCTCGAGCGTCGCCGAGCCGAGGGCAAGCTCGAGAATCTCGAGCGCGAGCTAGCGGCCGATCCGCTCCACGGGATCACTGGGATCGCCCATACGCGCTGGGCGACCCACGGCGCCCCGACCGTGGGCAATGCGCACCCGCACATCGTCGGACCAGTCGCGCTGGTCCACAACGGCATCATCGAGAATTTCAAACCTCTTCGCGATGAGCTGATCGCCGAAGGGCGAACGTTCGAAAGCGAGACGGACACCGAGGTGGTCGGCCATCTCGTCGCGCGCGAGATCGAGCGCGGCGCTTCACCGCAGGATGCGGTCGCGGCGGTGCTGCCTCGCCTCCGCGGGGCCTTCGCGATCGCCTTCCTGTTCCGCGATCATCCGGATCTGATCATCGGCGCGCGGATGGGGGCGCCACTCACCGTCGGTTATGGCGCTGGCGAGAATTATCTCGGCTCGGACGCGCTGGCCGTTGCCCCGTGGACGCAGCGCATCGCTTATCTGGATGAGGGCGATTGGGCCGTCGTCCGCCGCGACACGATCGAGATTTTCGACCGCGACAACCAGCCGGCCGAGCGCGAGATCGTCGAATCGGGAGCTTCCTCGACTCCCGTCGAAAAGGGCAATTATCGCCATTACATGCAGAAGGAGATTTTCGAGCAGCCGATCGTCGTTGCACAGACTCTCCAGAGCTACGTCCGGCCGTTCGAAGGCGAAGTGGCGTTGCCGGATTTCGATTTCGACCTTTCCGCTGTCGATCGGGTGACGATCGTCGCCTGCGGCACGAGTTATTACGCCGGGCTCGTCGCGAAATATTGGTTCGAGCAGTTCGCCCGCGTCCCCGTCGACATCGATGTAGCGAGCGAGTTCCGTTACCGATCCCCGGTCCTGGAGCCGGGCGGGCTGGCGCTCTTCATCAGCCAATCGGGTGAGACGGCCGACACGCTGGCCGCGCTCCGCCATGCGCGTAACGAGGGACAACGGATCGCGGTCGTGGTCAATGTCCCGACGAGCTCGATGGCCCGGGAGGCGGATTTGCTTCTGCCGACCCATGCCGGGCCGGAGATCGGCGTGGCCTCGACCAAGGCCTTCACCTGTCAGCTCGCCGTGCTTGCGGCACTCGCGGCGAACCTCGCCCGCGCCAAGGGACGGCTCAGCGGCGACGAGGAGAAGGAAATCGTCGCGCATCTTCAGGAGGCTCCGGCGGCGCTCAATGCCGCGCTGGGCCATGACGACGACATTGCCGCGATGGCGCATCTTATCGCTCCCGCCCGCGACGTGCTCTATCTCGGCCGCGGCCCGGACTATCCAATGGCCTTGGAAGGCGCTCTGAAACTCAAGGAAATCAGTTACATTCACGCCGAAGGATATGCGGCGGGCGAGATGAAGCACGGACCGATCGCGCTCATCGACGATGCGGTACCGGTGATCGTGCTCGCCCCCTCCGGGCCTTTGTTCGAGAAGACCGTCAGCAACATGCAGGAAGTCCGGGCGCGCGGCGGCAAGATCGTGCTGATCAGCGACGCCCGCGGTATCGCTGAGGCGGGGGATGGCTGCATCGCCACGATTGAAATGCCGGAGGTCCACCCGCTGATCGCGCCGTTGATCTACGCGGTGCCGGTGCAATTGCTGGCCTATCACACGGCGGTGCTCAAAGGGACCGACGTCGATCAGCCGCGCAACCTCGCCAAGAGCGTCACCGTCGAGTGATCGACCTTGCTATCGTCGGTGGCGGGGCGGCGGGAATTGCCGCGGCGCGTGAATCGAGGAAGCGCGGCGTCACGGCCATCGTTCTCGAAGCGTCCGACCGGGTCGGTGGGCGGGCGTTCACGACCGATTGGAAAGGCCATGCGCTCGATCTCGGAGCAACCTGGCTGCATTCGGCGGGGCGCAATCCATTGGTGCCGCTTGCCGAAGAGCTCGGCATCGCTGTCGATCGCGCGCCGGCCCCGTGGCGCGATCAGTATGAAAATCTCGGCTATTCGCCACAGGAGCAAGCCCAGTCCTGGGCTGCGATGGATGCCTTCGCCAAGCGGCTGCGAGCCGGGCCAACCGACGATCGGGCGAGCGAGGCGCTGGAAGCGGGCGGCGAGTGGAACGGCTTTCTGGAAGCACTGAACGGCTATCTCAACGGCACGAGCCTGGCCAAGACCTCAGCCGAAGATTTCATCGCTTACTGGGATGCGTCGGCCAACAGCAATTGGCGGCTGCCGGGTGGCTACGGCGCGCTGGTGACGGCGCTCGCCGAGGGGCTGGACATACGCACGGATTGCGCTGTCCGCCGCGTCTTATGGTCAAATGGTGGCGTAGGGCTGGACACCGATCGCGGGACTGTCGAGGCGAAGCGCGCCATTATCGCTGTGCCGACGGACAGACTTGCGTCCAGCGCGATCGTCTTCTCGCCGGCATTGGACGATCACCTCCATGCCGCCGCTCAACTGCCGTTGGGCCGGGTCGAGAAGCTCTTCTTTACATCGGCCGATCCCGAGACCGTTCCGGTCAATGCCCACCTGATCGGCAATCCGCGATCGGCGGACACGGGGAGCTACATGCTTAGACCCTTGGGGCTCCCGGTGGTTGAAGGCTTTTTCGGCGGCGATTGGCTGGAAGGGATGGACGCGGACGATCTGGCCTCGAAGGGTCGTGAGGAACTCGGAAAGCTCCTCGGATCGGATTTCGCGGGCAACCTGGAAGCGGTGGCCTATTCCGACTGGAAGCGGCATCCCTTCATTTGCGGTTCGTACAGCTACGCCCGGCCGGGCCAGCATGGGGCGCGTGCGGCATTGCGAGCGCCGGTCGACGGACCGTTGGCATTCGCTGGTGAGGCCTGTTCGGACGACGATTATGCGACCGTCCACGGCGCGTGGGCGAGCGGCATAGCGGCGGTCGAACAATTGTTCGGGAAGGCGGATCGATGAAGGGCATTGGCATATTGGCGCACAGTTTCGAAGGAGCGACCCTGTGCTTCCGGACCGCATGCCTCGAGGGGGTGGAACGGCTTGGCCCGCACATGCACCCGGAGATCACGATGACCTGCAGCCCGATGGGTCTGGTGCTGGACGCCTGGGAGCGCGGTGACAATGCGGAGCTGCGAGCCTTCTTCAGGGCCGACTCCGCCAAGCTCGCCGCGGCAGGTGCCGACTTCTTCGTCTGTCCAGACAATACGGCGCACATCGCGCTGGAGAGCGAAGGTGAGCCATTTCCTTTACCTGGTTTGCACATTGGCGAAGTCGTTGGTGACGAAGCGCAGAAGCGGGGCTTCGAAAAGATTGGCATCCTCGGCACCAAATGGACAATGACCGGGCCGGTCTATCCGGGCGCTCTTGGACGACGGAGAATTGGGTGGGCGATTCCCGACGAGGCCGATCGCAAGATTGTGGACGACATCATCTTCGACGAGCTGTGCCTTGGTGTTTTCACCGATCAATCGCGCGACGCCTATTTGCGTATCATCGACAAATTGGCGACGGAGGGATGCGACGCCGTGGCCCTGGTTTGCACCGAGATTCCCCTGCTGATCACGCCCGAGATTTCTCCTTTGCCGACACTCGATTCAACGCGACTTCTCGCTCGGGCGGCGGTCGAAGTGGCGATTGGCGAGAGGCCGATGCCGGAGTGGCGCGGCGGGGCGGTCTCCTAGGCGGCCTTCTTCGCCTCCAGTTCCCGGATGTGGCGGCTCAGGCGATCGTAAAGGAAATCGATCACCACGCGCACCCTTGGGACATGGCGTACCCGCTCATGCGTCACCAGCCACATCATGCGGCCGTGGTTCTGGCGCGGTGGCAGGCAGCGGATGAAATCGGGATCCGAATCGGCGACGACACAGGGCAGCACGGCGATGCCGACCCCTGCACGGACGGCCGACAGCAGACCGGTCGAGGAATCATAATGCATGGTCACTCGGTCCTCGAGGCCCAGGCGCTGAAGGAAGGCCTGATAATGGCGCCAAAGATTCCCTCCCCCTCCGCCCACAAGTTTGTGCTTGCGAAGCTCCTGCAAGGAATCGGGCACTCCGAACCTCTCGCCGTAGAGGCGGCTGCAATAAAAAGCCCAATCGTCGTCGCCGAGGCGTCGGCCGACGATTCCCGCCGGCTGATCTTCCGTCGTGCTGCGCAGGGCGACGTCGGCTTCCCCAGCACCGAGATCGCGCAGCCCCGCCGACGTGTCGAGCTCGATGTGGATTTCGGGATGGAGCTCGTGGAGTTCGCGGAGCAGCGGAGCAATGAGCGTGGTCGCGAAAATCTCCTCCATGCTGATCTTCACCGTTCCGCGAAGATCTCGCGCATAAGAGGCGGCGGCGTCGCCAAAGCCGGCAGCGGCACGCTCAACCTGCTCGGCCCGCCCCAATAAATCCTCTCCGGTGGGCGTCAGCGCATAACCTGCCTGGCGCCGATCGAAGAGCGAAAGGCCGAGGGCCTCTTCGAGGGCGGCAATGCGGCGCGCCACCGTAGTCTGGCTGACCCGAAGCGTCTTCGCCGCGGCGAGCGTGCTGCCGTCACGCGCCACGGCGAGGAAATACGTGAGGTCGTTCCAGTCCATGTCGCCTATTCTGCATTATTGCAGAACGATAACGCAACATCGTTGCTCTTATTGGTTTCGATTTGCGACTAATTGGAAGGTCGCGCCGGGGAACGTCCGGTCCCAACAGGAGGCAAGCGACCCCATGAAACAGACTCTCCGAATCATTCTCACCGCGTTTCTCACAACGGCTGCCGTGTTGAAGGTGGCTCCGGCCTTCGCCGCTTCAGCGAGTGTGAACGTCAGCGTCGTTCGTACGGCCGACCTCGACCTTTCGACCGACGCCGGACGTCGTCAGCTAGATCAGCGCCTGGTCGTTGCCGCGCGCGAAGTTTGCGGGACGGCTTCCGATGCCGATCTCGCGGGCAAGAACCACGTTCGCGATTGCCGCGACAACGTCCTTACCCAAGCTCGCGCACGGCGGGACACGCTGGTCGCATCCGCGCGATCAGGCCAGCCGATCGCGGTGACCGCTGCGCGTTGAAGCCAAGCCCGCGCTCGCCTAGGGCGCGGGCATGAAAGTTCAGGGCGGCTGTCATTGCGGCGCGGTTCGGTTCGAGGCGGAAGTAACTCAGCCGCCGGTGCCGGCCATCGACTGCAACTGCTCAGTTTGCCGAATGACCGGTTTTCTCCACATCATAGTCGCGCATGACCGGTTCGAACTCATCACCGGCCGCGATGCGCTCACCAGCTATCGCTTCGGGACGGGCACTGCGGACCATCTCTTCTGTCGTCATTGCGGCGTGAAAAGCTTCTATCAGCCGCGCTCGCATCCGGAGGCGTGGAGCGTCAATGCGAATTGTCTCGACGAACTCGTCGAGCTTGCGATCGAACAGTTCGACGGCAGAAACTGGGAGGCAGCAAAGGCCGATCTCGACGCGCAGCATTAGCGCCGTTACGGGCATCGCGATGCACCGCCCGCTGCGCCTAACGATCGATCGTTCAGCAGTTCAGGCGAACTGGCGCTGGCTCGCCGAACGCGCAGGTGTGCCGGCGGGGGCGGCGGTAAAAGCGGACGGCTATGGCCTCGGAGCGAAGGATACCGTGGCCGCGCTGCTGGAGTCCGGTTGCCGGGATTTGTTCGTGTCCACCTGGGCCGAGGCTGAAGCGCTTGGGGCCTTGCCAGAAGATTCCAATCTGGTCGTCTTTCACGGCGTTGGGCCAGACGACGTCGAGGCGGCGCTCGCCTTGCCTGCGCGGCCCGTTCTCAACACCGCCCTGCAAATCGCGCGCTGGAAGGAAATCGCGCCGGGGCGGCCTTGCGACGTGATGATCGACACGGGCATGAACCGCCTGGGAATCCGGCCGAACCACATCGATCTCCTCGATGGGCTTTCCATTGACACCCTTCACAGCCACCTGGCTTGCGCCGACGAGGATTGCGCGCTCAACGCGATGCAATTGGAACGCTTCCGAAGCGTCGCCGGCGCAGTTCCGGCAAAACGCTACAGTATGGCGAATTCGGCGGGGATCGGCCTCGGGCGTGATTATAGTTTCGACCTCGTCCGCCCCGGCGTTTCGATTTACGGCGGCGTCCAACGGCCGGAGTTCGAAGGCAATATTCGCCAGGTTGCTCGCGTGGAAGCTCAGATCGTTCAGCGCCGGACCATCCGCGCTGGCGAAAGCTGCGGCTACGGCGGCACGTTCGTCGCCGAAGATGAGACGGAAGCGGCCATTCTCAACATCGGCTATGCAGACGGCTATCTTCGCGGTTTCTCATCGCATGGCACGGCGTTTGCCGGCGAAGCCGCTTTGCCTGTCCTCGGCCGAGTGTCGATGGATCTGACGGCCATCGGGTGCGATGCGGCGCCCGATCTCAAGGAAGGTGACTGGGTCGAGATCGACTACGACCTGCCGACGGCTTCTCGGCAATCCGGTCTTTCGCAGTACGAGCTACTGACTTGCCTCGGCTCCCGCTTCGACCGGCGTTGGGTCTAGCCCCCGGAGGCGGCGTCTTCGGTTGGTAGCGACAGAGATCGATCACGGGACAGCGCCAGCATTCCGGAAGGCGCGCCTTGCAGATGTAGCGGCCGTGAAGGATCAGCCAGTGATGTGCGTCACGGCGGAACGGCTGCGGCACGATCTTGTCGAGCTTGGCTTCGACCGCGTCAACCGTCTTGCCCGGCGCGAGCCCGGTACGGTTGCAGACGCGGAAGACGTGGGTGTCGACGGCGAACGTCTCCTCTCCGAACGCCGTGTTGAGAACGACGTTTGCGGTCTTGCGGCCGACCCCCGGCAGCGCCTGCAGCTCTTCGCGCGTGCGAGGAACCTCTCCGCCGTGGTTGCGGATCAAGGCTTCGGAGAGGGCGATGACGTTTTTCGCCTTGGTATTGAACAGGCCGATCGTCTTGATCTGCTCGCGCAATGCATCTTCGCCGAAAGCCACCATCTGCTGCGGCGTCTTCACCCGGTCGAACAGCTCGCGGGTTGCGATGTTGACGCTTGCGTCGGTCGCTTGCGCCGACAGCACGACGGCGACGAGCAACGTATAGGGGTTGATGTAGTCGAGCTCGGTGGTGGGCGAGGGGTTCGCCTCCGCGAGCCGGCGGAAGAATTCGAAAACCTGTTCGCGCTTCACAATGCGCCGATCACGTCTCGCATCGAATAGAGCCCCGCCGGCTTGCCGACGAGAAAGCGTGCAGCGGCAAGCGCTCCGCGAGCGAAGATCATCCGGCTTTCCGCGCGATGGCCAAGCTCGAGCCGCTCACCTTCGGTGGCGAAAATCACAAGGTGTTCACCCGCCACCGATCCCCCGCGCAATGAGGCATAGCCGATGGTTCCAGGCTCGCGCCTATGCGGATGCTCGCCGATACGGTCGAACCGACTGAGGTCCTGGAGCGTCGAGCCGCGACCCTTGGCCGCCGACTGCCCAAGCATCAGCGCCGTTCCCGATGGAGCGTCGACTTTGTGTCGGTGGTGCATTTCGAGGATTTCCACGTCCCAATCGGGGCCCAGCCGAGCGGCAGCCTGCTCGACGAGGTCCCGGAGAAGGTTGATCCCGAGCGAAGTGTTCGGGGCCTGGATGATGGGAACTGTCTTGGCTGCCTCAGCGATCGTCGAATGATGCTCCGGTTGCAGGCCCGTCGTTCCGATAAGGATCGGGACTCCAGCGGACACAGCCCTGTCGAGGCTCGCCTGAAGCGCGTCCGGCGCCGAAAAATCGATCAGCACATCGCCATGATCCTGATCGAGGGCAAAGCCGTTGTCTTCCGCAACAGCTTTGGCGATCGCCTTGCCCATGCGGCCGTTTGGCGCGGTCAGGCTGATTTGGATCGGCTGGTCGGCCGTGCGCATGCACCGCTGCTTAGGTGGCGGCCGGCTCGATGCCAAGGCGCTGTTGGAGCGCGAGCGCGGCGGCCGGCGCCCGGACTTTCGCGCCATTGATCATGAAAATGTAAGTATCGCCGCCCTTCTGCCATCGGCGTGCGCGCTCAGCAAAGCCGTCGAGCGCCGACTTATCGTAACCGGTCGGAACGTCTTCGCTCATGCGTTGCAGCCGAGCATAAGCGAAGTCGGCGGTATCGCCTTCGATGCACGGATAGTCGTCGGAATCCTCGAACACCACCGCCGCATTGTTTTCGCGGCAAAGGTCGAGGAATTGGTCGTCGCGGAAGCTTTCGTGCCGGGGCTCGATGGCGTGACGAAGCGCGACACCGTCGACCTCGCGCGGCAACAGCTTCAGGAAGCCCGCAATGTCATCGCGGTCGAATTTGCGGCGGGCCGCGAACTGCCACAAAATTGGGCCGAGCTTGGGGCCGAGCGCGGCGAAACCTTGCGCAAAGAACCCGGCGAGGCCTTCTGCCGCTTCGGCGAGCTTGGGCTTCATGACGCAATAGCGAGAGCCTTTCACCGCGAACTGAAAACCGTCAGGAGCGACCTTTTCCCAATTGGCCCAGCTTTTCGGGCTTTGTCGCCCGTAAAAAGTCGCGTTGATCTCGATCGCGGTCAGCGCGTGTGACGCATGTTCGAGCTCTTTCGTCTGCGCGAGTTTCTCCGGGTAGAAGACGCCGCGCCACGGCGGATAGGTCCAGCCACCGATACCGATGCGGATCCGTCCCTCGCTCACACAGTCACCAACGCGGATTTTTCCATTTGTATGCAACCTAACGAAGGTCGGGAATGACCAGGCGATGCGTCGTGCCTTTTTCCGTGGAGACGACGTCGTGTACAGCGCTCAGTTGACGGGCGAAGCTCTCAACGAGCTTGCTTCCAAGACCGTCGTGACCCTCGCGCTGGCTCGCCCTTATGCCGCGGCCATCGTCGGCGACCATCAGTTCGAACATCCTCCCGGTCTTGCCCGTGACCCATACGTGACCGGACGAATTGCCGTTGAAGGCGTGTTTGATCGCGTTGGTGACGAGTTCATTGACGATGATGGAAATCGAGGTGGCCTTGTCAACGCTCGCGGTCACATGATCGACCTTGCATTCGACCAGAATTTCCTTGCGGGAAAGACCGCGCTCGATCTGTTGAACGAGGCCGCAGAGATGATCTTCCAGCCGGACGACACCAAGCTCGGCGCTCCTTACCGCGAGTTGCTTCGATGCATTGGCGATCGCCTGGATGCGATCCGCGACCTGTAGGAGCGCCGTCGCCACTTGTTCGTCAGTGGATCGCTTGGCCTGAAGCTCGATCATGGCGAGTACGGTTTGATAATTATTCCGTGTGCGATGATCGATCTCGCGAAGAGCTTCGTCGAGCAAATCCATCCGCTTTTCGCGTTCGGCCCAGGCCTTTGCGATTTCGCGCTGATAAAGAGCGATGCCGATCAGCACGAGCAACTCTGCGACCGACGCGGTGATGAGACCGCCGAGCCGATCGGACACGAGCGGCGTGCCTGCCCACTGCGGAGTAACTACGGCAAACCAGATCGCCGCCTGGCCAATAACGAGCGCGAGCAGTCCGCTCCTCCAGCCGGCGAGGACGGCGGCAATCGCCACGGCCAGGAAGTTGAACGCAAACGGGGCGCGGTCGCCAACGATCGGAAGCAGGGCCGCCCGAAGTGCAACAAGGACTAAAGGGGCGACAACACCGACCGCGAGCTCGACCAGCAAAGGCGGTACTTTGCCGGCAAGGCGTTCGGGGAGCCTCGATCTTAGAATCTTCTTGATACGCACCCCCTACCCGAAAGGCAGCGAGCACCCTTCGCGTGACTGATTATATCACCGGTGCAGCCATTGCGAGATTAACTGGATAAAACAGTGATTTCGTCCGTGAGCCGAGGCAGTAGGGACCGGAAATGGCATCGAGTGAAATGCACAAGATTGTCATCCTGACGGGAGCGGGAATTTCCGCCGAGAGCGGTCTCGCTACGTTTCGGGGCACTGACGGCCTGTGGGAAGGACATCGCGTCGAGGATGTGGCGACACCCGAGGCGTTCCGCCGCGATGCCGCGCTTGTCCACACCTTCTACAATGCTCGACGGGCGCAGGTCGACGCCGTCGAACCCAATGCAGCGCACCGGGCTCTTGCGCGGCTCGACGGGGACTGGCCGGGCGAGCTCTTGCTCATCACCCAGAACGTCGACGATCTGCACGAACGTGCCGGCTCGAAGCGCCTCATCCATATGCACGGCGAGAATAAGAAGGCCTGGTGCCTGTCGTGCGACCGGCGCTTTCCCTGGGACGAACCGATGAGCGAAGAATCATCATGCCCGAGTTGCGGCGCAAGTGGCGGCTTGCGCCCCGACATCGTCTGGTTCGGTGAGATGCCTTACGACATGGACCGCATCGACGAGGCGGTCAGGCGCTGCGACTTGTTCGTTTCGATCGGTACGTCGGGCGCGGTCTATCCCGCCGCTGGCTTCGTCCAGACCGCGCGCTATTGCGGCGCCCGAACGCTGGAGATGAACCTGGAACCCAGCGCCGGGAGCTTCTTGTTTGAGGAGAGCCGCATCGGCAAAGCTGGCGAGTTGGTGCCCGCGTGGGTGGCGGAGGTCCTATCCTCCCGCGAAGGTCAATCCGCCCATTCCAGGCCGATCTCGCGGTAGAGACCGCGGTCCTCGTCCCAGCGCGGATTGACCTTCACGTGCAGGAACAAGTGGACGGGGCGTCCAAGATGCTGGGCGATCTCCGCGCGCGCGGCGGCGCCGATGCTTTTCAGTCGTCGCCCACCCTTGCCGATCACGATCGCCTTCTGGCTGTCGCGTTCGACGAGGATCTGTTGGCGGATCGCGGTCGACCCGTCGGAGCGATCTTCCCAGGTCTCGGTCTCGACCGCGGTTGCGTAGGGCAGCTCCTGGTGCAGCTGATTGACGATCTGCTCGCGGGTAAGCTCAGCCGCGATCATGCGGTCGGTGGCGTCCGAAACCTCGTCCTCGGGGTAGAGCCACGGGCCTTCGGGCATGGCTTCAGCGAGCGCTTGCTTCAGATCCGCCACTCCATCGCCATTTGTCGCGCTGATCATGAAGACTTTGTCTGGATCTAGGCGAGAGCTGAGCTGGGCGGAGAGGTCCAGTAGTGCCGTCTTCTTGATCAGGTCGACCTTGTTGAGCGCGATGAACAGGGGACCCTCGCGCCGATCGAGCGATGCGACGATTCGATCGATTTGCGGATTCAAACCTGCGGCGGAGTTGATGACGAGGAGAATCATGTCCGCGTCCTGCGCACCCGTCCAGGCGGCCGCGACCATCGCGCGGTCGAGCCGCCGCTTCGGTTCGAAGATCCCGGGCGTATCGACCAGCAGCATTTGCACCGGTCCTTGGATCGCGATGCCCATCAGCCGAGCGCGCGTGGTTTGCGCCTTCGCGCTCACGATCGCGACCTTCTGGCCGACGATTGCATTCACGAGGGTCGACTTGCCGGCGTTCGGCGCACCGATCACCGCGACGAAGCCGGCGCGAGTTGGCGCTTCCGTCATTGCAGCTGGCTCAGCAACGCGGCCGCCGCCGCGGTTTCGGCCTCCTGCTTGCTCGACCCTTCCGCGCTCGCTTCACCGAGCTTCGGCACCGACACGCGTACGGTGAATCGCGGCGCGTGGTGAGCTCCCGTGCGGGATAAGACGGAATAATCGGGTGCCTTGCACCCCCGTGCCGCCGCCAATTCCTGCAGCGCCGACTTCGGATGGTGCGGCGCTCGACCCTGACCTTCGAGATAAAGCGCCCAAGCGCCGAGCACGAAGCGCTCCGCTTGCTCCATTCCTCCATCGATCAGCAGAGCCCCGATCAATGCTTCAACCACGTCCCCGACGACATTGTCGCTGAGGTTCGCTCCATCCTCGCGCGCCTGGCGGCCGAGGCGAACAAGCGAGGGAATGCCGAGCGTGCGCCCGATCTCGGCGCAGGTTTCGCGGGCGACAAGCGCATTGTAGCGGCGCGAAAGTTTGCCTTCCGGCTCATTGGGATAGCGCTCGTACAAGGCCTTCGCGATCACCAATCCAAGCACCCGATCGCCCAGGAATTCCAGGCGTTCATAGCTATCCGGCCCGGCGCTCGAATGACTGAAGGCGCGCTCGAAAAGCTTAGGATCCTTCGGCTTGTGACCGAGCTCCTGGCGCACGAAGGAGGTGATGTCCCCGCTCATTCGGCCTCGCCCCGATAACCGTTGCCGATGCGGGTGCCGCGAAGCGCTGTGAACCACGTCCACGGCCTCCAGTAAGAGGCGCTTCCGTCAGTCGACCAGAAGGTCACGAGCGCTCGGCCGATGAGATTTTCCACCGGCACCATGCCGATGCCGCCCTCGGCAGCGGAGAAGCGGCTGTCGAGGCTGTCGTCGCGATTGTCGCCCATGAGGAAGACGTGACCGGGCGGCACATACGTTGGACCGAAATCATCGGCCGGCCCGCCATCGATCTGGTCGAATATCGTATAGCTGACGCCGCCTGGCAGCGTCTCGCGATAGGCCGAGTAACTGCAATATGCCCGGCCATTGGCTTGGATGACCGTCGGGCGCGCCGGCGGCAGGACTTTGCACGGAGTATTGGCGCTGATCGGCAAGGCGTAGCGCGGCAGTTCCTGGCGTGGGAGCAGACGGCCGTTCAGGATCACTCGGCCGTTTTGAATCGCGACCGAATCGCCAGGAAGTCCGATGACGCGCTTCACCAGATCGGCATTCTCGCTCGGATGACGGAATACGACGACGTCGCCGCGCTTTGGCACACCCCCGAAAATGCGGCCGTTGAAGGACGGGGAGCCGAACGGGAAGCTGTAACGGGAATAGCCGTAAGGCCATTTGGCGACTGCTAGATAGTCGCCGATGTACAGCGTCGGCAGCATCGAGCCCGAAGGGATATTGAACGGCGCAACGACGAGGCTGCGGATCGCCCAGGCGAACACGACGAGCAGAAGGATGAAGCGTGCGGTGCTCCAGCCGCTCTCTTTTGCTTCTTCCTTTGGACGAGCCGCGGCCTCTTGAGGACCGGTGCGGGTGAATGGCCAACGCATCCGGCCGCTTGTTTCCGCGCGTTAGGGCAAGGTCAAGCCGGGCTGGCAATTGCGGCCTTGGGCATTATGTGCCTCGGCGATGGCGGCAAAACAGCGACATAGCGAGGTGAAAACTCTCGACGAGCTCTTCGTCGCAGAGCCGGACCGCCTCAGTCGGCTGACCTTCGAGGTCGCCGGACTCTATTTCGACTGGTCCAAAACCCATCTCGACGAACCGATCGTCGATGCATTCCTGGCGCGGGCGGAACGAATGGGATTTGCCGCAGCTCGCGAGGCCCTTTTTTCCGGAGAGATCGTCAATCCCAGCGAGGAGCGACCGGCGACCCATATTGCCGAGCGCGGCAGCGGAGCGCCGGAAGATGTCGACCTCGCAGCCGCGCGGCGGCAGCGCATGCGCGCGTTGATCGATGCGATCGAGGCGGGCGCTTTCGGTGACATCACCGGCGTGCTCCATATCGGTATCGGTGGTTCGGTCCTGGGGCCGGACTTGCTGGTGGATTCCCTCGGCCGATCGACAGCCACGCTGATTGTACGATTTCTCTCGAACATCGACGGTGCGGCCTTTGACGAAGCGGTGAAGCCGCTCGACCCAGCGACGAGCCTGGTCGTCGTGGCGTCGAAAACGTTCACGACGCTGGAAACGCTCACGAATTTGCAAGCGGCGAGGGAGTGGCTGGCCCGCAACGGCGTTCAAGACCCCGACAGCCGCCTCATCGCGATCACGGCGCATCCGGAAGCGGCCGTCGAGGCGGGCATCGACGAGACCCGCATCCTTCAGTTCGGCGAGGGCGTCGGCGGGCGCTATTCGCTGTGGAGTTCGGTCGGGCTGACGGCCGCGCTGGCTCTGGGCTGGAATGCATTCGAGGAATTGCTCGAAGGAGCGGCGGAGATGGACCGGCACTTCCGCTTTACCGAGCCGCGCGAGAATGTCCCGCTGATCGCCGCCTTTGCCGACCGGCTGTATGTCGAAGCGCTCGGTTGCCAGACTCGCGGAGTGTTCGCTTATGACGAGCGGCTGCGGCTTCTGCCCTTCTACCTCCAGCAGCTCGAGATGGAGTCGAACGGGAAGTCCGTAACCAAGGACGGCCAGCCTGTCTCGCATGCGACGGCACCGGTAACCTGGGGTGGGACCGGGACCGACGCCCAGCATGCCGTTTTCCAGCTGCTCCACCAGGGCACCGTGCTGATACCGGTCGAGTTCGTCGCGGTATCGGAGGGCGACGATGCCCAGGATCCAGATCACCATCGTCTGCTGTTGCTCAACGCGTTCGCGCAGAGCGCGGCGCTGATGCAAGGGCGGGCGAGCGAGGATCCGCAACGAAGGGACCCTGGCAACCGTCCCAGTTCCACCATCCTGCTCGAACGCCTGGATCCGCGCTCGCTCGGCGCTTTGATTGCCTTTTACGAACACCGGACGTTCGCCAATGCGGCGCTGCTGGATATCAACCCCTTCGACCAGTTCGGCGTTGAGCTCGGCAAGGACCTCGCGCGGCGCTTATCGGAAGGAGCGGACGAGGAAAGCCTCGACCCGTCGACCCGCGCCCTCATCGAAAGAGCAGGAGTGTAATGGCCGATTTTGACCTGTTCGTGATCGGCGCCGGAAGCGGCGGCGTGCGGGCTTCGCGGGTTGCCGCGGGCTATGGCGCTCGGGTCGCGATTGCCGAGGAGTATAAGGTCGGCGGCACCTGCGTGATCCGCGGCTGCGTACCGAAGAAATTGCTCGTCTATGGCGCCCATTTCGCCGAGGACCTCGACGATGCAGCCATGTTCGGCTGGGACGTGCCGCAGAAGCGCTTCGACTGGCCCGTCCTCCGCGACAATGTGTTGGCGGAAGTGTCGCGCCTGGAGCAAGCGTATACCGAGACGCTCACGACGCACGATGTCACAATCCTTCACGAGCGAGCCGAACTCACTGGCCCCAATAAGCTGAAGCTCGCGAGCGGTCGCGAAATCACCGCGGACAAGATCCTGATCGCCACGGGAGCTCGCCCAGTGATGCCGCAGATGGAGGGCATCGAGCATGCGATCAGCTCCAACGAGGTTTTCCATCTGCCGGAGTTGCCGAAGAGGATCGTGATCGCCGGCGGCGGCTATATCGCCAGTGAATTCGCGGGCATTTTCCACCAATTCGGAAGTCACGTGACTTTGGTGAATCGCACCGACGTGATCCTGCGCCATTACGATCAGCAATTGGTCGACAGGCTCATCCAAATCTCTCTGCGCAAGGGCATCGATTTCAAGTTCAACGCCATGATCGACCGCGTGGATCGCTCCGAAGACGGCCGCCTTCATATCGCGATGACCGGCTGCGACGACATCGAAGCCGACGCGCTGCTATTCGCGGTAGGCCGCAAGTCGAACACCGAAAATTTGGGCCTCGAAGTCGCTGGCGTTGAGGTCGGCGATCGAGGCGAGATCAAGGTCGATGCTGACAATCGAACGTCGGTGCCGTCAATCTTTGCGATCGGCGACGTGACCGACCGAGTTCAGCTTACGCCAGTCGCCATTCGGGAAGGCCAGGCGTTCGCCGACACCTTCTTCGGCGAGAAGCCGCACCAGGTCGATTACGGCTGCATCCCGAGCGCGGTGTTTAGCCACCCGCCGCTCGCTGGCGTGGGCCTGACCGAAGGAGCCGCCCGCAACAAGCTCGGCGCGATTCGGACCTACACCTCCGATTTCAGGGCGATGAAGAATGTGCTCGCCGGGCGCAATGAGCGCTCGCTCTATAAGCTCGTTGTCGACGAATCGACGGACGAAATTGTCGGGATCCACATGATTGGTCCGGACGCGCCGGAGATCCTTCAGGCCGCGGCGATCGCGGTGAAGGGCAAGCTCAAGAAGGCCGATTTCGACGCCACGGTCGCACTCCACCCGACCATGGCCGAAGAGCTGGTGCTGATGCGCTGATTCATTGTGTGCGCTGCGCTTCGACCTTGGTTCCGTCGCCGCGGACCAGTTCCAATCCGGTCACATTATTTCCCGAAACGTTGAAGCGGATTCGCGCTCCGGGGTCTTCGTTGAAGGAAAATTCGTTGGCGGCAACCGCGATGATCGAAACCTTGGGGCCGCCCTGCCGCTGATAGACGAGGCCTCCGCCCTCCATTGTGACCGAGCGCTCGCCGTAGGTGCCGGCATAACGTTCCAGCGGGAGCGCCGTCGGAATTGGCTTCACCTTCGCTTCGAGCAGCGCCGCCTGGCCGTCGAGCGCACGCTTCTCGCCGGGTGACGCCGTTCCCGCCAACCGTCGCAGCGCGTGCACTTGGGCGAGATCGAGCGCTTTGTCCGGCTCAATCTTGGTGGTGGGCGGGATGCCCACGCCTTCCCAATCCTTGCCGGTGGAAGCGAGCACTGCGCGGCCGACCGAAACGCTGATGGCATAGCCGCCCGCGACCGGGAAGAATTCGTTGCGAAAACCTGCGCCCGCGGTGGTCTCGCCGATGATCTCCCCGAGCTTGAAGCCGGCGACGTGACCGGTAAACTCCTCCGCGGCGCTGGCAGTGCCACCGCTGGTGAGGACGTAAAGCGGTTTCCCGACGAGACGCCCCGCGGGGAGCGAGGGCAGGCTGGACAGCTTATCGACTTTGTCTCGCGCCCATATAGAACGTCACGATCGGTTTGTTCGGCTCGAGGAAGTGGCTGACGAGATATTGCACCGCTTCGGGGCTGCCGCCGCCATTTTCGCGCAGATCGATGATCGCCGCGTCACCGTCCTTCAGGAAGCGCATGGCATTGTCATAGGCTTCGGCGGTCTTCGGTCCGGCCCAGACAAACCCGATAAGGTTCATATAGCGAACGTTGCCGGGGAGTACCTTGAGCTCGTTTATCCCGTGATTGAGGCGCGTGGCCTCCCGGATTTCTTCCGGAGTTGGCGGAGCGTCGTCGGCGCCGGCGCCAGCCGGTCGTGCCGCAAGTTCCGCAGCCTGCTTCGGGTCGTAATGCATGCCGAGATGCTTGTCGTGAGCGACCGCCTTGAGGTCGGCGTTGATCCGGTCCGCAAGGACGCTTGGATCGGTCACGTTATAGTGTCCGGAAGCGAGGCCCTGAGAGAGCGCGGCATCAAGCTTCGGGCGGACATCGGGAAGCACGTAATTGGCGGCGAGGATGCGCCGGACGTCGGCAACCACCTTCTGCGGATCGACCTGAGCCGCAGCGGCCGGAGCCGGTGCCGGCTGCGTTCCGCCGCTGCTCGAAATCAGAGACAAGGCCGCCGCACCTGCGAGGATCGCCATACGCATTTTCGCCACTCCGTTCGCTTGAGCCGTATTAGTAGAGCAACACGCCCACCAAGATTGCGCAAATGCGGTGGCCCACGTGCCAAAAATCGGCGCTACCCCTGGGCCTCTGGACGCGGCAAGGCGCTCCCTTTAGGCGGGAGGCTCAGCAACCCGGAGTAACGATGGAACTGGATGCGGTCGTGATCGGCGCGGGCCACAATGGCCTGACCTGCGCTCATTATTTGGCAAAGAAGGGCTTGAAGGTCGCCGTGCTCGAGGCCGCAAGCACGGTCGGGGGAGCCGCCGTGACCGACGAGTTCGTTCCCGGCTTCAGGAACAGCGCCGCAAGCTACACGGTCAGCCTGCTCCAGCCCAAGGTGATCCGGGACATGGAACTTGAGCGCCACGGCCTGAAGGTCGTGCTGCGCAAGACCGACAATTTCCTGCCCGGGGACGGGGACTATCTCCTCGCGGGCCGCAACGGGCTCACGCGAAAGGAAATCGCGCGCCACGTGAAAAGCGATGGCGATGCCTACGACCGCTACATCGCCGAGCTCGAAACCGTCGTTCGCCTGCTCAAGAAATGGCTGCTTCGGGCACCCCCCAACGCGGGCGCGAAGGTCAGCGCCATTCCCAAGCTTCTCAGCCTCGGCCGCGACATGGCCGGCCTGACGCTCGCCGAAACCCGGATCGTTCACGATTTCGCGGTCCGGAGCGCGGCCGAGATCCTCGACCGCCATTTCGAAGGGGAGCTGACCAAGGCGCTGTTCGGCTTTGACGGCGTGGTCGGCAATTTCGCATCCCCGGAATCGGCCGGAACGGGTTACGTCCTATTGCATCATTTGTTCGGCGAAGCGGCGGGCGTGCCGGGCGCCTGGGGGCATGCGATCGGCGGCATGGGATCGATCACCCAAGCGATGGCGCGGGCCTGCCGTGAAGCTGGCGTCGATATCGTGCTCAACACTCCCGTCGAGGAGGTCATCGTCAATGGCGGCGGGGTGACCGGCGTCGTCGCCGGCGGGAAGCCGTGGCGAGCGAATACCGTGATCGCCGGAGTCAATCCGAAACTGCTGTTCGACCGGCTCGTTCCAGGCGGAGCCGTCGATGTGGACGTTGCGAGCCGGATGCGTGGCTGGAAATGCGAAAGCGCGACTTTCCGAATGAACGTCGCGCTATCCGAGCTGCCGCGGTTCACGGTGCTTCCCAAAAGGGGCAATCATCTGACCGCCGGAATCATCATGGCGCCGAGCCTCGGCTATATGCATCGCGCCTATCTCGACGCCGCGGTGAACGGCTGGACCAAGCAGCCGATCATCGAGATGCTGATACCCTCGACGCTGGATGCCAGCCTCTCGCCCAAGGGCAAGCACGTCGCGTCGCTATTTTGCCAGCACTTCCGGTACGACCTTGGAACCGGCCGCAGTTGGGACAATGAGCGCGAGAAGGCGGCGGATGCGATCATTGCAACGGTCGACAGCCATGCCCCCGGCTTCGCCAAGTCGGTGATCGGCCGACAAATCCATTCGCCACTCGATCTCGAGCGCCGCTTCGGGCTGATCGGAGGTGACATTTTCCACGGCAAAATGGGTCTCGATCAGCTGTTTAGCGCCCGGCCGATGATCGGCGCGGCCGATTACCGCATGCCCGTGAAGGGTCTCTATCTGTGCGGATCGGGAGCGCATCCGGGCGGTGGGGTTACCGGCGCCCCAGGCCACAATGCCGCGCACGCGGTGCTGTCCGACCGCCGCTTCTGGAAACGGCGTCGTAAGTGAAGCCGCTTGACGGCGTCAGCGTTCTCGATCTCAGCCGAGTGCTGGCGGGACCCTGGTGCACACAATTGCTTGCCGATCTCGGCGCGGAAGTCGTGAAAATCGAGCGGCCCGGGAAAGGCGACGATACGCGCCATTGGGGGCCGCCCTGGCACGGCGAAGGCGAGGAGCGCGTCGCGGCCTATTTCCTGAGCTGCAACCGCGGCAAAAAATCCGCGGCGATCGATTTTTCCCGGCCCGAAGGCGCGGCGTTGGTACGGGACCTCGCCGCGCAGGCCGACGTCGTCGTCGAGAACTTCAAGGTTGGCGGTCTTAAGAAGTTCGGGCTGGACGCGAGAAGCCTCCGCGAAGCCAATCCGCGCCTGATCTACGCGTCGATCACCGGTTTCGGGCAGCAGGGTCCTTATGCCGACCGCGCCGGCTACGATTACATCATTCAGGGCATGGGCGGGCTGATGAGCGTCACTGGCCTACCGGATGGCGAGCCCGGTGGAGGACCGATGCGCGTCGGCGTCGCCGTCGTCGATCTGTTCACGGGCCTCTACACCTGCGTGTCCATCCTCGCCGCGCTCTATCGCCGCGAGAAGACAGGCGACGGCGCCCATATCGATATGGCTCTGTTCGATACGCAGCTGGCAATGCTCGCCAATCAGGCGTCGAACGCTCTCATCTCCGGCAAAGACCCGCCCCGCCAGGGGAACACGCACCCCAATATCGTCCCTTATCAGCCGTTCGACGCGGTGGATCAGCCGCTTATCATCGCCATCGGCAACGATGCGCAGTTCGCCCGCCTCGCTGAGATGTGCGGTCATCCCGAATGGACCCACGACGAGCGCTTTTCCTCGAACGGCGCACGAGTTGCGAACCGCGAAGAGATGGTTCGACTGGTGAGCGAGTGTATTCGCCGAAAGTCCGCGGCCGAATGGTTCGCTCAGCTCGAAGATGCGGGCATTCCAGCGGGGCCGATCAACGGTATCAGCCAGGCCTTATCCGACGTTCAGGCCCAGCATCGCGGCATGGTTCGGACGATTGCGGGAACGCCGCTGGTCGGTTCGCCGGTACGCATCGATGGAGCTCGGGCGGATTCGGAACTCCCGCCGCCCGGGCTGGGCGAACATACGGATGAAGTGATCGCATCGCTTGGCCTCGAGCCGCACGAGCTCGCGCAGCTGAAATCCGAAGGGATCGTCGCTTAGTCTATTTGCCGCCCTTGCTCGCGCTTTCGACCAGGAGGTCGAGCTGGTTCTGGCAGCCGTTCTCGATCAGCAGCTGCGCTGCTCCAACGAGATCGGCGGGCGAGTTCTGCACCGTCACGAACGTGACCTTGGCCTTATCGCCCGTACCCGCCCATTCGATTTGATATTCAACCGAATTCTTCACCGGTAGGGCGGCGGGCCAGGCGGCGGTCGCTTTGCCGGCAGCCCAGGTCACGTCCTCGCTTTGCCCGTCGGTCGAGCGGATGCTGATCTTGCCTTCGCTGTCGGAGTCGGGCCGCCACAGCTTGAGCTTGGTCGGCTGAGCAACGCACATCTTGCCACTTTGAGTGACGTCGAGGTCCCAAATGCTCGGGTTACTCGCGACCTCCGCCGTCCGCAGCGCTCCGAACCGTCCGCGCTTGGCGGCCGCCGAAGCCAGATTGACCTCGCCGGCGGTGAAATTGCCGGGTCCGCGCAGCGTTTGTGCGGCATTCGGACTGAGGACAGTGACGACGTCTCCGCCCTGGAGCGTAATCTTCGCGCTCTCAGGGAACGTCTTGCCGGGGGGATAGGCCTTGGAGGAAGGGCCAAGGGACCGAACGACGACAACGCTTGCAAACGCGGCTGTCGAACTCAGGGCGGCCGCAACGGCGCCCAACAGCATAAGCTTCGATCGCATCATCCCTGCTCCCTATTGTGCATTCGCAACATTGTACTTCATCGCTTCCGTCGTCGTCAGGCAGCGGCGGGTCGACTTGTCGTTGGCGTCAGTAGCGACGGCCTTTTGCTGGTACATGATTTCCGTCAGCAGCTTTCGTGACACGCCCATTTTGATCAGAAAATCATTGTCCTCGCTCGCCAGCAGAGCCAAATCCTGCTCGACATCACCGATCAATCCAATCGCCTGATCGGCGCCCTTCTTGAGCTCGGAGCGGACGGCATCCTTATCCCCGAGATGGGTGAACATGTGGACCGCGAAGATACCGCCCTCGTCCACATAGCGAATGGCCCCTCCCATGAACATGAAATTGCAGGCGGAGAAACACGCCCACCCATTGGGAATACGCGTGGGGATACCCGCCTTCCGAATGATCTTGCCGGCTTCGTTGCCGGCCCGTGCGACTCCGCCGGGCGAGCGGAGCCATATTTCGTCGATCTGACCATTCGCCTGCAGCGCATCCTGCAGTCGAGCAGGGACATCTTCGTCGATCAGACCCTCCGCGCGAAGGACGCGCTGGCCATTGGCCGTGTCGAGGGCAAAGCGCATCTGTCGATAGGTCGAAAAATTGAGATCCTTGGGGCAAGTCGGATTCGTCGGGTCGACCGCGGCTGTGGCTGCGCCGCTGAGCAGCAGCAGGCACGCCCCGGCAACGGATCTGATGCGGCTAGTGAGCATCCTAGACCTTCGCGTATCCGTTTCCGCCTTTTTGGCGGCACATTTTCTTGGGGACGGTGGTTTCTTCGCCGTCGACGATGACGACGTCGGTCACGGTGAGGCACTGCGTCCCGTCGGCGAGCTTCTCCTCGCCAGTCACTTTCGACTTGCCGGAAACGTTCGCCCGGGAGTCGCTTTTCCAGTTGACCTCGGTTCCGACACCGCCGCGCATCGCTTGCTCGGTGGCCTGCGCTGCCTGCTTCTGCTCCTTGCAGTCGAGCATCTTCAGGAGCTCGTCGGAGAGATAGGATGCGGCCGGCATAGCGAGCGAAATGACGTTCCCCGCCGCCCCCGCTCGGCCCAGAAGCGAGCCGCCGATGCTCCCCAGCATGCTTCCGAACATCGATCTCTTGGCCTTTTTCTCGGCCGTGTCGGCGCATTGCTGCTGCGGCTGCCCTTGAGCGGCAGCGGGAATTGACGTCATGGCGGCAACAGGCGCGATCGCCAGCAGCCCTGTGAGTAGCAAGGCACGCAACATTGAAATGCCCCTCTCCGATTTGGTCGGCAAATTATGCTTGGATTTGAAAGGGGTCAATGAATCTGAGCATAATCGCTCAAGATCGGATGAACCAGCGAAGCCGAGCGAACTTCAGGCGTCACCTTGCCGTCATCCCGGCCCTGAGCCGGGATCCGCCTCGGTTTTCACCCTATGATCGCCATAGGCAGGCGGACCCGGATCCAGTCCGGGGTGACGACGTGAGGTTCGGACCTGGATCAAGTCCGGGGTGACGACGTGAGGTTCGGACCTGGATCACGTCCGGGGTGACGAACTGAAGTGGGCCTCAGGCTGAGCCTTTTCTCCGTTGACTGTTCGGCGCCCCTAACAGCGCTTCCAGCCGTTCGATGCGTTGCGTGTTCGCCTGGATCAGCTCGGCCATCTCCCGCTCGTGGGCTTCGCGTTTGATGATGGTGCGGATCGCGCGCCCAATCGGCTCCGAGACACCGGCGAGTGCCTTTTGCTCGTCGCGGCTCGGGACCGAGCCGTCAGGCCGAGGGCCAACGAGGAGGAATCCGACCGGAGCCTCGTCGCCGGAACTCGGCACCAACGGCACGCGAATCGGAAAAACCCGATCCGACGCTTCGCAAATGTCGCTGGTGTAATCCTCCGCGAAACTGGACGAGCGCCAGCCCTTCACCTCATCGACCGAAATTCCGCGCGCCCTCAGGATTTGCCCGTTCACGATCATCGCGCTGCGGACGGCGCGGACACCACGATCCACTTGAGCGAGAATCTCATCGACCATTTTCTGCAGCGATGCCGTTTCCCGCATGTCCCGCACAAGTTCGGGGAGGTCGTCGCGGAGTAGGAACAAATTCTTCTGGAACTTCTTCTCCGACCAACGCTGGATGCGCTCCTGGATTGGATTGACCAGAACGGTGGCGATCGCCGCCGCAATCACCACGGGTCCCTCGCTGCCCGTATTGCCGTAGAAATTGTAGACGATTTGCTTCAGCGCATCCGCCGCGGCCGCGAATACCGCAGCCACCGCCAGCGTGATCAGCGCGAAATTCGCTGAACGACTGATCACGACCTCGGCGTCGTACAGACGATAGCGGAGGAGCGCGATCAGCAGACCGAGTTGAAGCAGCAATACGGCGATGCCGAGCGAAATTCCCGCGAGCATCTCCACCAGCAGTTGCTGGCCGAAGCTCCCGACCGACGATTTCATGAGGTCGCCGATGATCGAGAGGCCGCGCAGGACAGCGTAGCCGCTGAAACCGAGAAGGGCCCAGCGGATCTGCTGGCGAAGCTCGCCTGACTCGGTCTGCCGAAGGCAGTGCAGGAGCATCAATACGGCGAGGACCATGAAGCCGCCGAAGGCTATCTGATAGGGGAGGCCCTGCAGGAAGAAGAGCGCGGGGAGGCAGAGCAGGAGGGCCAGCAGACGCCACGAAAGGCGCCCATGCGGGAACAGCAGGATGCCCGTGAGCAGCAGCACGTTGCCAAGATCGTAGAGGGCAACGTTGAGCCATCGGGGGATGCCGATCGTGGCAAGGAACACCGACGACGGCTGCTCCGCAGCTATTGTGAACAGCACGGCGAGCGAGAGGATCGAGCTCACCGCGTCGCGCGAGTTGCGGCGGTGGAGCATCCAGGCCGCCCAAAGCAGGAAGGGATAGAAGAGGATGTGCAGAAGATCGATGAAGCTCAGGAGCTTCGGGCTGATCCCGAGCCCTCTTGCGCCCGCGTCGATATGTTCTTCGCCGGTTGTCACGGTGAGTTCCCGAACGCGTCCATCGGTGTGGCGGACGGTGATGGGCACTTCGGCACTGTCGGTGCCGAACAGGAGGTTGCCCATCGTGATATAGGCCGGGTCCTCGCTATGCTCGGAGAGCGCTTCTTCGGTGATTGGCATCACCTTCGGCAGCGGAAGTCCGTAAATGGCGATGATCTTATCGCCCGGCCTGATACCTTCCTTCGTCGCCCAGGGGCCGACGGTGAAACGGATCCGCGTTGCATCCTTCGGGGAGACGGCGAAACCCGCGCGGCTCCCCAGCAGAAGCTGCGAATTGTTCGGAGGCGCCGAGTAACGGAAGTAGAAGCCGGTGGCCGGACCTATGAGCGCCAAAAGGAAAGCGGCGAACCACAGGATTGTGAAAATCCGATGCGTCCGGGTGCTGAACGGAGGCACAGTTGGCGGAAGCCGGAACCGGCTCTGCAGAGCTTGCTCGAAATTGGGCAGCGTAAGCTGCATCCCCATCAGCTCCCGCCGATATCGCTCGTCCGCATCATGCGAGTCAGTGGGCTTGGGCGCAATCGCTAACTCGTCGCTCGCGCCTAAGGTCAGCCGTCGATCCGCTCTTCACCGTAACGGGATTTGATGAAACGCCCCTGCGTTTCGAAAGCGGCCACGTCGGCGCGCGCGAGCGTCTCCGAGATTTCGCCCAGGGCGGTCCGGCCCGCGGCTAGGCCCTCGATCAGGCGGTCGTCGACCGTCTTGCCTTCGCCATCCACCTCCTTGCGGAAGGCGGTGGGGACGCGCACGTAGCGGTCGATCAGTCCCGGCAAGTGGATGGACATCAAGCGGCGCGCGTCCTGAGCGTTGGGGTCGAGCGTTTCCACTCGCTCCATCGTCTGACGGAGCGTCGGCAGGGTCGAGCTGATCGCGTCGACTTCAGCCTGGGCCGGCGCGGGGAGGGCCCGGCGCGCGCGGTACAGATAGGAATCGAAGCGCTGGACCATTTCGCCGTTGGGAAGGTCGGTCGAGGGCGGGGCGACGCTCCGTTCCTGCGAAGGCAGAAAGGCAAGGAGCGCGGCGACGCCGATCGCAAGGCCGATCGCGCCAAGGAAGCCGAACATGCCGATCGGCATGACCAGGCCGATAGCCAATGTGACGAAGCTGACGATAAGGATCGCGACGCCCACGCGCTTCACACGCCGGCCAAGGTCTGTGTTGAGCCGTTGCCGTTCACGCCGAGCGGCCTCGCGCGCCGGCCCGTCGCGCCCATCGAGTTGCCGTGTTACCCGATCGAACCGCGCGATCGCCCGCTCAACCTTGTCCGTTACGTCGGTCACTTCGCCTCAATCGGAGTGAGCGGCGACGTCCCACCCTCCAGTTTCGCCTGGTTCACCCCTTCGGCACGAGCGATGTAACCCTTCGACTTTTCGACCTCCTTGGAGAGCGTGTCGACCGTCTGCTTCATATTGCCGAGCGCCTCCAGCTTGAAGCGGTCGATCTGGTCCATTGTCTCGTAAATATTCTGGAAGGCGCGCTGCAGCGTCTCGAGCGGAATGGTCGATGACGCGGCCTGCTCGTGGATCGCGCCGGTCTGGGTGCGCAGCATCTCGCCCGTGGAATCGATCATTCCGGCAGTCGTCGTGTTGAGCGCTCCAATCTGTTCGAGCACCAGCTTCTGATTGGTCATCGCCTGGGCGACCGTGACCGCCGTGCGCAGCGCCGCCACCGTGGTCGTCGAGGCGCGATCGACACCCTTCACCAGCTCGACATTGTTCTTTTTGACGAGATCGAGCGCGAGATAACCCTGCACCGTCACCGCCATTTGCGTCAGCAGGTCGGTCGTGCGCTGGCGCGTATAGAAGAGCGCGGTCTCACGGATCGCCTTGGCCTTGGCAGGCTCGGTCGCGTCGAGCTCGTTGGCCTTGTCCTCCAGGCGTTGATCCAGCGACTTGGAGATGTGCACCATCTGCTCGAGCTTGTGCATCGTCTTCCACAAAGTGGCGCGCTCCGTATCGATCGCCGCATTGTCCATCAGCAACTCGTCCTTGCCGTTGCCCAGGCTGCTGAGGATCTTGGAAATGTGCGTCTGCGAGCTTCGGTACTTGTCGAAATAGCGGTCGACGCGGTTGCCGAACGGGATGATTCCCAAGAGCTTGCGCGTCTTCGTCGCTTCCTTGGGATCCAGCGCTTCGACGGTTCGGCGAAGCTCGGTGAGATCGGCGCCGATCCCCGTATCCTTGTCGATCGCTTTGACCGGCCGGTCGAGGAAGCGGTTCGACGCCCCGGCGGCTTCGGCAATCTCCTTGCGCCCCATCGCGGTCAGCTGGTCGACCTTCTTGCCGAACTCGGGACTGTTGGAGTCCAGCTTCGCGAGCTCGTCGACGAACTGGGCGACGCGCTTATCGAGTTCGTTCGTCTCCTCGCTTTTCAGCGGGACCAGACCTGCCGCCTCGGCAGGCGCGACCGGTTGAAGCGCTTCGGGGGGATCGAGATTCAGCTTCGTCTTGGTGGCGGTTTCGGCTTCGCTGGCCATGGATCAGATCCTTTCGCTTCCCTTCTGCGGCGCGGTCGGAGACGGGTCAACGCCCAGCGCCCGCTCGAGGGACATCCGCTGTATTATAGTTGTAAGACACGTGAGTTCAAGGGAAGTCCCAGGCCGGGACTGTGAACGGCGTTAACCAAGGGTTTCAACACTTCGCTCACCCTGATCTGTGTAAGCCCCGACCCAAAGCTAAGCGCCAGACAAGGATTAGCCGATGATCGGGTTTCTCAGAAGGTTGCTCAAAAACCGTCGCGGCAACGTGGTTGCAATCGCGGGCGCGGCAATGCCGCTAGTGATAGGCGCGGGCGGGCTGGCATTGGACACGGTTCAATGGACCTTGTGGAAGCGGCAGCTGCAGCGCGCCGCCAACTCGGCGGCTCTCGCCGGCGTTTACGATCGGGTGAACGCGAACGGGGCGACGACGAACACGTCATCGGTCGTTGCCCACGACCTTACGGTCAACCTCCACACCTGGATGCCGGTGAAGACAGGCTATCCGCAGGTCGCGTTCCCGGCGAATTCGGGCTCGGCGACCAATCAGGTCCGCGTGACCCTGGCTGTGCAACAGCGGCTGCCGTTCAGTTCGATGTTCCTGTCGACGGCGCCGACGATCATCGCCAACGCGACGGCCGCTGCCGTCCAGGTCGGAGGCAGCGCATGCGTGCAGGCGCTGGAAACGAGCGCCAGCTTCACCGGCATCACGAACAACGGTAACACGACTGTCGATGCGCCGGACTGCATCATGTACTCGAATTCGCCATCGGCGAACTCTGCGAGTGCGGGCGGCAGCTCAAGCGTGACGGCGGAGGCGATTGCGGCGGTCGGCGGCATTGCGCAATCCAACAATTGGCATGTGGGCTCTTACCGGCCCTACTCGCCGGCACTCCCGGATCCGTTTGCGAACGTTACTCCCAGCCCGAGCGACATGCATTGCACGAACGTCAACGCCACTGCGACCACCAATTTTGCCGCTTTGAAGGCCGCCGGCTACAATTGTGTCACCTCACTGTCGGTCGGGTCGAACAAGACGCTGAACATTCCAGCAGATTTCGGGCCAATCTACATCAACGGCGGAAGCATCGATCTCAAGGGCACGTTCAACTGCAGCCACTGCACGCTTGTCCTGACGAACGAAAGCACAGCGACGAACGCGACGATTGGAACCATCACTTCAAACGCCCAGGCCGAGAATAACATCGTTGCGCCCACGACGGGGCCCTTTGCGGGTATCGCGATCTATCAGGACCGGCGCGCAGCGTTCGGGTCTCCCCACATCAACGGCGGTTCAACCACGGGCATCGTTGGCGCGATGTACCTCCCAAAACAGGAGCTCTGGTTCAACGGCAATAGCGGCGTGGGTTCGACCTGCACGATGCTCATCGCGCGACGGATCGTCTTCATCGGCACCAGCGGCATCAAAATCAAGGGGATGGACGACCCCGCCTGCATCGCCGCAGGACTGCCCAGCAACACCTCTACAGTGATGGTGAGGTTGGTCGCATGATGTCCGCACCGAGGCACAAGCTGTTCGGGCACGAGCGCGGCGCGGTCGTGATCGAGCTCGCGCTCATCGCTCCGCTCCTCGTCTTGATGATCGCCGGCGTCGTCGACATGAGCAATGCCGTCAGCCGCAAGCTGACGCTGGAGCAAGGCGCTCATCGCGCGATCGAAAAGATCATGCAGACGACGGAGGACGACTCTGTCGAAAACACGCTCAAGACTGAAGCGGTCTGCCAGGTGAATGGCACGAATACGGACGGCACTTGCAAGTCGAGCCCGATCACGACCGCCAACGTGACGGTCACCTACAAACTCGAGTGCTGGAGTGGAACGACGCTCGGAAGCACGCAAACGAACACCGACCCGGTCGCGTTCGACGCATTGACCTGCAATTCCAGCGAGACTGAAGCGCGATACATCGAGGTCAATGTGACCGACAAGTATACGCCGGTGTTCCCGATCCACTTCCTCAACTTCAACGGTGACGGAACTTATCACCTGTCGGCTACCGCCGGAATGAGGACTCAATGATGCTCGCCTGTCGGCTCCGCAGCAATGAAAAGGGTGTCGCCGCGATCGAAACGGCGTTCGCCCTGCCCATCCTCGTTGTCCTGCTCTGGATGATGGTCCAGATCGCTCAGGTGTACCGCGCCATGGCGGGAATGCAGCAAGCGCTCGGAGAGGGCGCGCGCTATGCGACCTTGTGCCTCAGCCCTACGTCAACCGGTTGCACCTCGCCGACGATCGTCCAGGTCAAGGCGAGGATCAACAGCAGCGTGGCTGGAACCGGTACGGGGACCTTCACGGTTGATGATCCGGTGCCCGGCAGCGACGGAACGGGCAACTTCTATGACCTCAAGGTCAACTATTCGCAGCCGACCGACATGCTCCTGTTCCCGGGTCCGACGGTCAGCCTCAGCCGTTCCAAGCGGGTCTGGATCTCGAGTTAGGCTTTACTCGTCGGGCGGAAGACGGGCTCCCGCTTCTCGAAAAAGGCGCTGATCGCCTCCTTCGCCTCTGATGACTGCAGGCGCTCGGCAAACTCGCTCCCTTCAACCTTCATCCGTTCGAGGATCTCGTCGCGAGTCCCGTGGCGCAAGAGTTGTTGCGTGCGGCGCAATGCCCCCGGAGGCTTGTGGAGGAGCCGGGCCACGACATCTCTCGCCACCTCGTCCAGCTTGCCGGCGGCCGCTCGATGGCTGACCAAGCCAATGCTGAGCGCCTCGTCAGTGCCGAACGGCTCGCTGAGCAGCAGGTAGCGCGCAGCCCGGCGGCGGCCGGCCAAGCGGGGAAAGAGGAGCGAGCTCGCGGCTTCGGGTACGAGCCCCAGATCGACGAAAGGCATGGAGAATTTGGCTGTTTCGTCGGCGACCACGAAGTCGCAATGCAGCAACATCGTCGTGCCGATACCCACGCAATTGCCGTGCACCGCGGCAAGGATCGGGGCCTCGCAATCGACCAGGGCCCGAAGAAAGCGCCACACCGGGATCTCGGTCGTGTCGCGCGGCAATGCATTGAGAAAATCGGCAAGGTCGTTGCCGGCCGCGAAATCCTGGCCTTCTCCGCGGAAGGTGACCAGCCGTACCGCAGGATCGCCAGCGACGCTTTCGAGCGCATCGGCGAGGGCGGCATACATTGCGACGGTGATCGCGTTGCGCCGCTCCGGCCGGGCGAGGGTTATCGAGAGCACGCCGTCTTTCTTCTCCACTCGGACCTGCTCGCTCATCGTGTCGCTCCCGAATCGGATGACTGTCCCGGTTCCACCGGCTATGCCCACGCGACATTCACCAAAGCTGGGGCCCGTGCAAATCTATGAAGTTCTTCGCCGACACCGCCGAGATTGAAGAGATTCGCGAGCTGGCCGCCGAGGGTTTGCTCGACGGCGTCACCACCAACCCCAGCCTGGTTCACAAGTCGGGCCGCAATTTCCTCGAGGTCGTGCGCGAAATCGCCGCCGTCGTTCCAGGCCCGGTCTCGGCTGAGGTGGTCGCGCTCGATTATGATCAGATGATGCGCGAAGCGGACGTGCTGCGGAAGATCGGCGACAATATCGCGGTCAAAGTACCGCTGACGCCTGCCGGTCTGAAGGCGTGCAAAACGCTCACAGCGGACGGCACGATGGTCAATGTCACGCTCTGTTTCTCCGCGGCTCAGGCGCTTCTTGCGGCGAAGGCTGGCGCAACCTTTGTCTCGCCCTTCGTCGGTCGTCACGACGATGTCGGCTTTGACGGCATGCAGCTGATCGCCGACATCCGCCTCATTTACGACAATTACGAATTTCCCACGCAAATCCTGGTCGCGAGCGTTCGTCATCCCATACATGTTGTTGAAGCCGCCAAGATCGGAGCGGATGTGATGACCGCCCCGCCCAAGATCATCTGGCAATTGTTCAAGCATCCGCTGACGGACGCCGGTCTCGCCAGTTTCCTCAAGGATTGGGAAGCCACCGGTCAGAAAATCGGGTGATGTAGCGCTTCGAATTTTAACCTTTGCGCAACCCTCACGCGTAACGATTTCCTAACCGCTAGAGGGATAGGGTCTTCGCATCCTGCACAGTGGATTGCAGGTCGGAGCGGCAACGCTCCACTTGGAACCAAGGAGCGAAGACCATGAGCAAGTTTCTGAAGCTTTTCAAGAACGAGGAAGGCGCGACCGCCATTGAGTACGGTCTGATTGCGGCCCTGATCGCCGTTGCGATCATCGGTGCGCTGACGAGCGTCGGCAGCCGCCTCACCACGACGTTCAACAACGTCGCTGAGAACCTGCCGTCGAGCTAAGACTAGCTCCCAAGCGGGAAAAAAGGGGCGGCGGCGTCGCAAGACGCCGCCGCCTTCTTTTGTGCGCCAGCCTTCCAGCGGCAGCGGGCCATGGTGAACGCTGTCTTAAGAATTTCCTCCTAGGACACTGACGAACAGGAGTCAGCGGAGCCGGCCGCTTGGGCCGACCATTCTGAAAGCGGAGCACATGAGTTTCGAAAGCTTTCGCGGTTTCGAGCGGAAAATTCGGGCGGACGTCCAAGGCGTCCAGGCACAGGCATCCGCGAGAACAGGCGTCGAGGCCGAATCCGACACGTATCGAGCGAGATCGGCAAGGAGCTGGGTCGTGCCCGCCGCGGCCATCATCAGCATCGAATATGTGTTCGCCTTGCTGATCGGGATCAAAGCAGGGTTTCGCTACCGAATTCCATTCGACAGTTATGCAATCACTGGCGCGGGCGTCGCCTTGCTTGGCATTACAATCTTCGTCGTCTCGAAATTTGTCCGTTACGCGGCGCAGCGTGAGCCTCGGCCGGCACGAAGACTGCTGGCGGAGTTTTCGAGATGCTATGGATTTGTGATCGGTACGATGCTGGTCGCGGTCCAAATGGCCATTCTGACCTGGACCAAGATCATGCTGCCGCTCACAAGCCCGTTCTGGGCCGACCCGCTGCTGGCCGACGTCGACCACGCCGTTTTTCGGGCAGATCCGTGGAGGATCGCGGAAGCCTTGTTCGGCTGGGCCGCGCCGATGATCGATGGGGCCTACGTAACCTGGGTTCTGGTCAAGTTCGTGACCTTGGCCACGGTCCTGGCCGCAGCGGAATCACGCAAGAAGACGCAAGCGCTGATCGCCTATTTCTCGATCATGGCCTGTACCGCGCTTGGCCAGTATCTCCTGTCCTCCGGCGGACCGGTGTTTTACGCGCGATTGGGTTTCGGAGATCGTTTCGACGCGCTCCCGATCGAGCCCTGGGTCAAGGTTACGACTTCCTATCTGTGGACCGACTATCTGCGTGCCGGAGGCGACATCGGCACAGGGATTTCGGCGATGCCCTCGCTCCACGTGGCGATCGCCCTCTGGTTCGCCCTCGTAATGCGTGCCTATCTGCCGCGCGCTGCAATGATCGGATATTTGTACTTCGCACTGATCCTTGTCGGTTCCGTGCTCCTTGGCTGGCATTATGCCGCTGACGGCATCGCCGCGATAGCGATTACGCTGATCTCGTGGCGCGCTGCGGGTAGCGTTTCCGTTGCCCTGCGGCGACGGTCCTTGAGGCAAACGGCTATTGCTTGAGGTAGGAAATTAACCGCCTCAGGCGTATCCTGCACCAATATGGCGACGGTAATTCCCTTCGAGGAGCGCGCGGTTGCGCATCTGCGCAAGCGGCTTGGCGCGGCTGAAGAGGCGAACCAGGACCTGATCGCCTTCGCGCGCGGCCATTCGGGCGCGGTCGCTTCCATCCACACCGCCGTGCTGGCTGGAATCGAAGCCGACAGCATCGATGCACTGCTTCACGTGGTCACTCAGGAGTGGCCTCTGATCCTTCGCATAGACGCAGTCGCCTTGTCGCTGATCGTGGGGGACAAGGGGTTCCGGGCCGACGGAAACGGGGTGCAAATCGTCGATCCGAAAATGCTCCTTCGTACGATCGACCAGATCAACGGAGTCGAAATGCGTACGGTCGATCGGGGGCACCCATTGTTCGGTCCGGCCTGCGATCTGATCCGCGCCGAGGCTTTGATCCGTATCGACGCTGAGCCTCCGCTTCCCTCGGGTCTGCTGGCGCTGGGCCAGCGTGCGGCGCTGAATCTCGATGCCCGGCATGGATCCGAATTGCTGCTGTTCCTCGGGCGGAGCGTTGCGGCTATGATCCGCCGGTGGCTGATCATCCCGAACGCTTGATCGATCATCCGGCACGGCAACTGGCCGTACGCTGGGCAGCCTACCTTCAGCACGATCGCCGACGCTCACCGCATACCGTGCGGGCTTATGTCGCGACCGCGCATCGGTTTATCGACTTCCTCGGCCAACATCGCGGCCAGGGGATCAGCTCCGACGGCCTAGCGGAAGTGGCCGCGGTGGACCTGCGGGCCTTCCTTGCGAGGCGCCGCGGAGAAGGCCTGGGAGCTGCATCTGCCGCGCGCGAATTATCCGGGGTCCGTGCCTTCCTCAGATATTCGGCGGAGCAGGACGGCAGGCATGCGCAGCTTCCGCGGACCCGTGCTCCCAAGCGTCCACGAACCCTGCCTCGCCCAGCAGCGCCGGCCGAGGCGATGGAGCTTGCGGAGAACGCCGCCGAGGCCGCGAGCAAACCCTGGATCGGGGCGCGGGATCTGGCCATCCTCTTGCTTCTCTATGGCGCGGGTTTGCGGGTCGCGGAGGCCTTATCGCTTACCCCCCGGGCCCTCCCGATCGGCGCCACATTGCGGGTTACCGGCAAGAGGTCGAAGACGCGCATCGTTCCGATCGTCCCGGCGGTCAGGGAAGCGATCGACGATTATGTGCGGCAATGCCCCTATCGGCTGGGCAGCGACAGCCCGCTATTTGTCGGTGCGCGGGGCGGGGGCCTGAACGCCGATCTCGTCCGCCGAGCGGTGGCTGCGGCGCGCAAGCGCCTGGGACTACCGGACAGCCTCACGCCGCACGCATTGCGCCACAGCTTCGCTACGCATCTCCTGGCAGGGGGCGCGGACTTGCGTGCGCTCCAGGAACTGCTCGGTCACGCAAGCCTCTCATCGACGCAAATCTATACGGCGGTGGACGCGGCGCGCCTGCTCGACGTCTATCGTCACGCCCATCCTCGCGCTTGAATTTAATCGGGTGCGACGAGGCGCCGCTCGATCGCGCTCCAGATCAGCCCCGGAGTGTCGGTGCCGTTGAACTTGTCGACGGCGACGATGCCGGTGGGCGATGTGACGTTGATTTCGGTAAGCCAGCGCCCGCCGATCACGTCGATCCCGATGAACAGCAGACCGCGCCTCTTCAGCTCGGGACCAAGGGCCGCGCAGATCTCGCTCTCAGCATCGGTGAGTTCGGCGGCCTCGGCCGTGCCCCCGGCGGCGAGATTCGAGCGAATGTCTCCCGCGGCCGGCCGGCGGTTGATCGCTCCGGCGAATTCGCCTTCGACGAGAATGATCCGTTTATCCCCTTCCGCCACTTCCGGAAGGAAGGTCTGGAGGACGTGCGGTTCGCGATAGGTGGCGTTGAACAATTCCATCAGCGCGGTGAGGTTTGCGCCGTCGCGGGAAATCTTGAACACGGCTTTGCCCGCATTGCCGTGCAGCGGCTTCAGGACGATGTCCCCTTGCTCGGCGAGGAAATGGCGCGCCGCGCCGATCGATCGAGTGATCATCGTCGGCGGCATGAATTGGGCGAAGTCGAGCACCCAGATCTTCTCCGGCGCATTCCGAACCGCCGCCGGGTCGTTGACCACTAGCGTCTCATCCTGAATCCGCTCGAGCAGGTGCGTGGCTGTGATGTAGCCGAGGTCGAACGGCGGATCCTGACGCATGAGGACGACGTCCACGTCGCTTCCGAGGTCCAGAATGGCGAAGTCGCCCAGACGATAATGATCGCCGGCAACCGCCTGGACTCGGACTTCGTGCGCGCCTGCATAAAGGCGACCGCCCTGATAGGTGAGGTCCCCGGCGAGGTAGTGATACAGCCGGTGACCGAGCTCCTGCGCCTTGAGCATCAGGGCAAAGGTCGAATCGCCGGAAATGTTGATTGCCTCCAGCGGGTCCATCTGCACTGCGACGCGGAGCGGCATGTGAATTTCATCCTTCGATACGCGGCTTCGACAAGCTCAGCCGCTACTCAGGATGAGCGGAAAGTAAAACCGCTCATGCTGAGTAGGCATTGAGTAAAGTCGAAATGCCGTATCGAAGCACGACTGTCACCCTTGCCAGACGTTCGGGAGGTGCCGTGGCCAGCGATACGGAACCACGAACAGCGCATCGATCCGGATATCGTCGCCATCGCGCATATAGCGCGGAGCCAGCCGCTCGGCCGCCACGGCCACTCGGCGCAGCCGCCAGTCGTCGAGAGCGAGGGCCGCCGCATTTGCCGTCGCTCGCGCCTTCACTTCGACGAAGGCGAGCGTGCGGCCTCGCCGGGCGACAATATCGACTTCGCCCCCACGCACACGGGCCCGTCGGGCAACGATGCGCCAACCGTGCAGACGCAGGTACCAGCAGGCGAGGGTCTCCGCGCCGCGCCCGCGGCGTTCCGCTGTGTGACGGTTCACTTGGCTCGTTCTAGGGCGCGGGCGTAAGCGCGTTTGCGCGGCACCCCCAATTGCTCGGCAACTTCCGCGGCCGCTCGGGAGGGGGAGAGGCTCCGCATCGCCTCATCGAGCGCTGTATCGATCGCGGCGTCGCTGACATCGCGCGGTCGCCGCCGGCGGCCCGACAACGATCACGATCTCGCCCTTGGGCGCCGCTTTGGAATAAAGCGACGCCAGCTCGCTCAGCGTGCCGGTCCGGCACTCCTCGTGCATCTTGGTGATTTCGCGAGCGACAGCACAGTCGCGATTGCCAAGCCCTTCGCTTAGCGCCGCAAGTGTGTCGGCAAGCCTCGGCCCACTCTCGTACAAGACGAGCGTCGCGCGTATCTGCGCCACTTCGGCGATTGCATCCGTTCGAGCTTTCGCTTTCGCTGGAAGGAAACCGAGGAACAGGAAACGGTCGGTCGGAAGCCCCGCAAGCGTCAAGGCAGCGATTGCCGCGGACGGCCCGGGGACGGTCTGCACATCATGGCCCGCCGCTCGCGCCGCACGTACGAGCTTGAAGCCGGGATCGGAGATGAGCGGGGTCCCCGCGTCGCTGACCAGCGCGATCGCCTCGTCACCGAGCCGCGCCACAATCCGCTCCCGCTCCTGCTCGGAAGTATGATCGTCGTAACGGCTCATCGGCACTTTGCTGCCGATATGCGCGAGGAGCTTGGCGGTGACTCGCGTATCCTCGGCTAGGATGTGGTCCGCGTGGCGCAGCACGTTGGCCGCGCGTGGGCTGAGGTCGCCGAGATTGCCGATCGGCGTCGCCACGACGTGGAGACCGGGAAGAAGCCCTTCATTCTTTGAAATGACCATTAAATGCTTTCAAATGAACCGAAAAAGAGTCATCGTGCGCATCTGTCGTCTGTGCCTGGGGAGCGGTACGATGATTGCATTGTTGGGCGTCTCGGCCATGTTCTTGACCGCCTCTCAGGCGGCAATCAATGCCCCGACGGAAGCTTTCCGCGCCTGCCTCAAGCAGGCCAGCTCGAAAGCGAGCGGCGAGAAGGTCGGTGGAGACGCGATCGAAGTCTATCTGCGAAATGCCTGCACCGTCCAGCTGGGTTCGCTCAGATCGGCGGTCGTCGCTTTCCGAATGAAGAACGGAATGGCGAAGAAAACGGCGGGCGACGACGCCAATATGACGATCGATGACTATGTCGCGACCTCGGTCGACAAATATCAATTCATGGCTGACATGAACAAGCCGCAGACGTCGGCCGCGACTCCCGCTGCGACACCGGCGACCCTTAGCTCGCAGCCGCCAAAATAGGGGCGGCGATCTCGCCGAGGATCGCATCGAGCAGCAGCCGGCCACCGGATGTGAGCCGGACGCGTCCCGAGTCCCGCGTCAAATGCCCTGACTGAACCAGACGATCCACCCTCCGCCAGTCGATGACGGGCATTTGGAAGCGTTCGGAGATGGTGTCCACATCGACCCCTTCGGCGAGGCGCAGGCCCATGACCAAAGCTTCATCCGCGGCCTCGGCTGGCGAAAGGAGCGCCTCTTCGGCGATGCCGTGTCCGTTGCGGCGCAGCGCCGAGATGAAGTTCTCCGGCTTCCGATGCCGTACTGTGCGCATTCCAAGGCGGCGCCCGTGTGCCCCGGGGCCGACGCCGGCATAGTCGCCGTAGCGCCAATAAATGAGGTTGTGCCGGCTCTCCTTGCCGCGCCGGGCATGGTTGCTGATCTCATAGGCAGGCAGTCCGGCGGACGAGGTCATGTCCTCGGTCAGCTCGAATAAAGCAGCCGCAGCGTCCGGGCCCAGAGGTTCGAACTCACGCTTCGCCACCATTCGGGCGAAGCGGGTGCCGGGCTCGATCGTCAGCTGATAGGCAGACAGGTGGGTGGTGCCGAGGCTGAGGGCTTGCGCGAGCATCGCCGACCAGCCCGCTTCCGTTTCGCCCGGCAGCGCATAGATGAGGTCGAAGCTGACGCGCGGAAATTGTTTCTGCGCGATTTCGAGCGCCGTCCACCCTTCGCGCGCCGAATGGGCACGGCCGAGAAAACGAAGGGCGGCATCGTCGAAACTCTGGAGACCGAGCGACAGACGGTTGACTCCGGCGGCAGCAAGGTCGGCGAACCGCGCAGCCTCGACGGAATTCGGATTGGCTTCGACGGTGATCTCGAGGTCCGGCGCCACAGACCAATGCGCTGAGGCGGCGTCGATAATCGACGCGACAATAGCCGGCTCCATCAGGGACGGTGTGCCGCCGCCGAAGAAGATCGACGTCAGTCGACGGCCAGGGAGGAGGCGCGCTTCATGCGCAAGATCGGCGAGCAACGCCTCGCGCCAGGCCTCCTGGTCGATGCTGGCGCGGACGTGGCTGTTGAAATCGCAATAAGGACATTTGCTGACGCAGAATGGCCAATGGACGTAGAGCGCGAGGTCGTCATGCTGAACTTGTTTGAGCATCCATTCCTCCCCCGCTCCGCCTTTTCCATGATGGCCCCTGAAACAAGTTCAGGGTGACGAGCGCAAGGCGCCCGTCAATTTGCGGAACGCATTCGCCCGATGGCTGATGGAGTGCTTTAGCTCCGGATCGAGCTCGCCGAAGGTCCGGTTGAAGCCCAGCGGCACGAACATCGGATCGTATCCGAACCCGCGGTCGCCGCGCGGCGGCCAGACGAGCGTGCCGTCGACTCGACCATCGAACGTCTCGACCTGCCCGTCATTGGGCCAGGCCAGCGCCAGGGCGCAGGCGAAGTGGGCGTCATGTCCGGCTTCAGGACCGGCAGCCTCCACTTCCCGCCAAAGCCGTTCCATTGCGCGCATCCATTCGCGGTTGCCGTCCTCGTCTTCAGCCCATCGCGCCGAAAAGATGCCCGGACGTCCGTGGAGTGCGTCGGCGCATAGCCCGCTGTCGTCCGCCAACGCGGGAAGGCCGGAAAGGTCCGCTGCCTCGCGCGCTTTCAGATCGGCATTGTCGGCGAAGCTGTTGCCGATCTCCTCGGGCTCGGGGAGTCCGAGTTCCTCTGCACTCACGCATTCCATGCCGAGCGGTTCAAGCAGCTCCGCAATCTCGCGCAGCTTCCCCGGATTGTGGGTCGCGATGACGAGCTTGTCGCCGATCGGCCTCACCGGCCTACGGCTTTCAGTTGGGCCGCGAAGACCTCCGAGCAGCCGATGCGCGCCAGTCGAAGCAGGCGCAGGAGGCCCTCCTCGTCATAGCATTCCCCTTCGGCCGTCACCTGCGCCTCGACGATCGCTCCGTCGGCGGTCAGCACGAAATTGCCGTCGCAGCCGGCCTGGCTGTCCTCGTCATAATCGAGGTCGAGCACGGCCGTTCCATCGTGAATCCCGCAGCTGACCGCGGCGACCTGCGTGCGGATCGGATCGGAAGGAATCGCTTTGCTTTCCAGTAGCTTATCGACCGCTATCCGAAGCGCGACCCAGCCTCCGGAAATAGCCGCCGTCCGTGTTCCGCCATCCGCCTGAAGCACGTCGCAATCGACCACGATCTGGCGCTCGCCGATTTTCGGAAGGTCGACAACGGCTCGTAACGATCGCCCGATCAGCCGCTGGATCTCCTGGGTTCGCCCCGATTGCTTCCCCTTCGCGGCCTCGCGGTTACCGCGCGTGTGAGTCGCGCGCGGGAGCATTCCATATTCGGCGGTGACCCAGCCCTGGCCCTTGCCGCGCAAGAAGGGCGGAACCCTGTCCTCGACGCTTGCAGTGCAGAGCACCCGGGTTCCGCCGAACGAGATGAGGCAAGATCCCTCGGCGTAGCGGGTGAAGCCGGGCTCGAAGCTCAATTCGCGCATCTGATCGGGGGCGCGTCCTGACGGGCGCATTCATTTCTCCTAAGGTCGCGGGTGCGGCAGCCCCTAGACTGAGCCGCCCAAATGCGGAAGGGGAAGGATTGATGAGACTGATCGGGATCACTGCATTCACGGTGCTTGGAGCGTGCGCCGCGAGTTCTGGCGGCTATCCGGCACTGCCGGCACAGCTGAGACGATCCGTTACGAGACCGGCCGCTGCTATGGGACCTGTCCCGCCTACGTCCTGACCGTTCGCTCCGACGGCACCGCGACGTTCGACGGCAAGCAATTCACCACTGCGCAGGGGGCGCGCGACTTTACGGTCACCCCGACGGAATATGCGGAATTCCGCAATCGGCTGCAGCCGTACCGTCCCGAAGGCGAGCGGCGCCTCAGCGCGGAGGCGGAGTGCAATGGCCGGGTCGCAACCGACATGCCCTCGGTCGAGATCCGCTGGACGGACACGAAGCCATCTCACCTTTACGTTTATTATGGCTGCGACATGGAGCGGAACGCGGCGATGTTCCAAGCTCTGCGCAATGCGCCCGACGCGATCCCCGAGGTCCAGAAGCTCATCGGCAAACATTGAGGCAAGCGAGTTCCCGCACTAGATCGACGCGATGACCCAGCCGATCGGCGAACTCACCGACCGCATGCGCGATATCTTCGGCTTGATCGTCGAGGCTTATCTCGATCGCGGCCTGCCTATTGGCTCGAAGGCGCTCGCCGGAACGGTCAACCTGTCGCCGGCCTCGATCCGCGGGGTGATGCAGGAGTTGGAGGAGCGGGGACTGCTCACCCACCCGCATACGTCCGCGGGGCGGATTCCAACGGAAAGCGGTCTGCGCCTGTTCGTCGACGGGATCATGCAGGCGGCGGCGCCCGATCCTCGCGACCGGCGCGAGATCGAGCGGCAGATCGCCCGCGACCAGCCGATCGAGGACGCGCTGGCCTCGGCTTCCGCGGCGCTGTCGGGTCTCGCCCAGGCGGCGGGCGTCGTTCTCGCTCCGAAGCAGGAGCTGAGATTGAAGCAGCTGAGCTTCGTTCCGCTGAGCGACACCCGTGCCCTCGCAATACTCGTAGGGGCTGACGGCGGCGTCGAGAACCGCATCGTCACGCTCGACGGGGCGACGACTCCGGCCGCCCTTTCGGAAGTCAGCAATTTCATCAACGCCCGCCTTTCTGGCCTCACCCTGGACGAAGCTCAGGCGCGCCTTCGTGCCGAAATTCGCGAGCGCAAGGAAGCGATCGACGGCGCCGCGGCGGAGCTGGTTGCGTCCGGTCTTGCCGCCTGGAGTCAGGACCACGCCCGCCGCCCCGTACTGATCGTGCGCGGCCAAGCCCATCTGATCGACGACAGCGCCGCGGAGGACCTCGATCGCGTACGCCGGCTGCTCGACGAGCTTGAGGATCGCCAAGAGATCGCTCGGCTGCTCGAGGGGGCACGGGACGCGCCGGGTTGCCGAATCTTCATCGGTTCGGAGAACCGGATGTTCGCGCTTTCCGGCTCTTCGGTGATCGCAGCGCCGTACCGCGGGAGCCAAGGGCAAGTGGTCGGCGTTGTCGGCGTAATCGGGCCAACGCGGTTGAACTATGCGCGCGTGGTGCCCATGGTGGATTTCACAGCGAAAGCGCTCACGAGACTCATGGCATGACAGAAGCAACGCAAGAAGATGAAGACCATCTGCATGAAGAGGCAGAGGAAATCCGTAAGGAAACGGCGCGAGGCGCGCCGGAACTGACGGAACATGACCATATCGCCGAGCTCGAAAAACAGCTCGAGGAAGCCAAGTCGAAGGCGCTCTACGCCACGGCGGAAACGCAGAACGTGCGCCGGCGTCTCGAAGCCGAAATGCAGCAGGCCTCGAGCTATGCCGCGGCGGCGTTCGCGCGCGACATGCTGGCGATCAAGGACCATCTCGACCGGGCACTCGCCGCAGTCAACGAGGAGCTGCGCGCCGACAATGTCGCGAGCCAGTTCCTTGCGGGCATAGAATTCGACTAGCCGCGAACTCGACTCGGTGTTCGCGCGGCACGGGATCAGCCGGATCAAGGCCGTCGGAGAGACACTCGACCCCCACCGCCATCAGGCGATGGTCGAAATCCCGACTGACGAGGCCGAGCCGGGGACGATCGTTCAGGAAATGCAGCCCGGCTACATGATGAAGGACCGGTTGCTGCGGCCTGCGCTCGTCGGAGTGGCGAAGAAGCCCTAATGAACCTCGCGGTGGTGGTCTTCGCTCTTGGTGGCGAGGCTAAAGCGCGGCTCCGGTTCGACTGAACCGAACAATCGCCTGGCCGCATAGCGACCGACTTCCGGGCCATGTTTGAAGCCGTGACCTGACCCCCCACCAACCAGCAGCACATTCTTCAGCTGCGGGTGGAAATCGATCAGGAAGTCGCCGTTCGAGCTGTTCTCGTACTGACAGACCCGGGCCTCGGTGAGTGGCGCCCCCTTAAGCAGCGGGAACCGGCGGTCGCGGAAGGCGATGATTTCCGCCAGGGCGGCTTCGGTCGGCCGGCGGTCCTGGGTATCGGGATCCACCTCGACGCCGTGCGCATCGTGGGCGAATTTGACTCCGCGCGCCTCCAGATCGGGGAAGCCGTAGAAGATGTCGCCGCCGTTGAAATCGGCCCACCCCGGCATCGCGCCCGGAAGGAAGCGCTGGTCCCCGGCGGGAGGCGCGAAGAAGAACACCTCCTGGCGCGAGGGCAGGATGCGTCGGCCGATCACATCGGGAAAGACCTTGGGCAGCCACGGCCCGAGAGCGAAGACGAACTGATCGGCCGCAATTCCGGTGCCGTCGGCAAGGTCCACCTCAACCAACCTGTCTCCGGAGCCCCGCGGAGGCCGTGCGGCGGCTTCGACATATTTGCCGCCGCGCTGAACGAACACGTCGATCAAAGTCTGCACCGCCCGCCTGCGCCATCAGCGCTCCAAAGCCGGGCTCGAACAGACCGACCACAACGCCGGAAAAATCGATCATCGGGAAGCGCGCGCTCATCTCCTTTTGGCTGAGCGCCTGCGTTGGAAGGCCGATCGCTTTGTGCGCGGCGATGCTCTCCTGGACGTACGGTTCCTCGGTGGGGAAGAAGAAGAGGACTCCGCATTCGTGCAAGATGGGCAGGCCCGCGACGGCGCTCAGCGCCTTCCACTCCTTGAGGCTGTCGAACGCCATTCGGGTGTAGATGGCGTCCTTGCCGTAGGCGCCACGGGTCAGCCGCGATTCCCCGCCCGACGAAGCGCGCGAATGAGCGGGACCCCAGGCATCGACAAGCGTGACCTGATGACCTGCGCGCAGCAGGTGCACCGCTGTCCAGGCGCCAAACACGCCGGAGCCGACCACCACGACATGCTGCTTTGAACTCATCCGAGCAGCCTTGGCCATCGCGGGGGAAAGTGCAACGCCGCCCGCTCCGAGGAGGAGCGAGCGGCGTGTCACGCTCAGCGGCAGCGCGCCGCTTCGGTCAGCCCCGCTCCCCACTCTCGACCGGTGGCGGCGGAGGAGGAGGCGGCGGTGGCGGTGGCGGAGCAGGCTCGGCCGCTGGTGGTGGTGGCGGCGGTGGCGGCGGAGGCGGAGGCGGTGGTGGTGCCGCCCGGTCCCCATCGAATTTATACCGCAGTGTCAGCCCGATCATCCGCGGCTGTGCGATCAGATAACCGAAGCGGGCACGCAGGCCGCGTTCGCGATCGATCGACAGCTTTGGATTCTCGTCGAACAGGTTCTTGACGTAGAGCGTGACGTCGAGGCCATTGACCCAGTGGACGTTCGCCGAGAGATTGACGAGATCGTAAGCCGGCAGCTTAAGTGAACCCAAGTCCAGGTCGCGGCTTCCGAACGCCCCTGTAGCTGGATCGTAGAACAGGGCCGGGTTGCCAGCAGCGATACTCAGCACGCCCGCTCCAGGCTCCTGATCGCCCGGTTCGCCGAAGCGGTTTCCGATATGTTGGAAACTGGCGGTGATCGACCAGTCCATGCTGTCGTTGAGCGGCTGGCCGTAAGTCGCGGCTGCGGCGAGCTGGAACTTCGGCACGGTCGGCAGGCGATTGCCCTTGCGGATGCCCGCGATGATCGAGCCATTACCCGCCTGGACGGTCGAGTTGAACTTGGCGCTTTGGATATTGGCGTTGATCGACAGGTCGAGGCCCGGCAGCGGACGGACGGCAAGCTCGGCCTCCGCGCCGGTCGAATGCGCCTTTGGCACATTGAATACGATACGCGACGAGCAACTGCCCGCGGTGGCCGTCACTTGCAGGTCGCGGATCTCGTTATGGAACACCGCCGAATTGAAGGTGACGCCGCCTTTCGAATATTTGACGCCGGCTTCGTAGTTCCACAGCGTCTCGTCCTTATAGTCCCCACGACCACCGAAGATCGCGAGATCCTCCGGCGTGCACAGTGGGACGTTAAGGGGATCGTTGATGCCACCGAGGCGGAAGCCCTTGGCGGCTTGCACGTTGACGCTAAAGTTGCGGGTCGGCTCGTAGCTCACGATGAAACGCGGACTGACGCCGTGCGACTTGGTCTTGTCACCGATGTTCGTGTTCACGTCGGAGAATACGCCGCCCGAGACGAAGTCACGCTTCTCCCTGAAGCTATAATAGCGGGCGCCCGCGGTGAGCTTGAACTGGCCCAACTTGTAGCTGCCTTCGCCGAACACCGCCGACTGTTTGATGATGTAGGGCAGGTCGGCGTTGTAGGGGCTGTCGGCAGGGAAGCCGTTGCGAAGAGCGGAGATCGGAGTTCCCGGCGCGATCACGTCGAGGAACGCCTGGCCGAAGACGTCCGAGCCCGGGGTTGGCAGTCTCTGCGAATATTTGCGGTCGACATGGCTATAGAAGCCGCCAAACACCCATTGGAAGGGGCCTGACCCGGTCGAGGCAAGCCGGAGCTCCTGGGTGAACTGCTTGAGCTTGGTCGTATCGCGCAGGTTGGAGTCCAGGGCCGCTCCCCCGATTGCCAGGGGCGCCGCTCCCGCGAACGAGACAAAGACCGATCCCGTCAAGGCAGAGGCGTCGCGGCTGACGAGGATATTGCGATGGACGTAGCTGGTGACCGAGGTCAGCTCGGCAGGCCCGAAATCATAGCTCGCGACGAGATCGGCGAGGAAGGTTTTGTCGCGGAACTTCTCGCGGAACTTGAGGTACTGCTTGCGCTTGCCGAGATCGGTCCCGCCGAGTGACGTGAACTGGTTGTCGAACAATATGTAGTGATCCTCGCGGTTGAAGCCGCCGGCTTCGACCTCCTGATAGGCCACGCGCGGAGTGATCTTCAGTTCGGGTGTCGGCTGGAACAATATCGATGCCCGTCCGCCGATCCGCCGTCCGTCGTTGACGTTCTTCTTGCTGAACGGCCCGACCGAATTGATGAACCCGCCGAAATGTGTGCCGTAGCCGACGACCCGGACCGCGGCGGTCGGCCCCAGCGGTAAATTGACGGCACCTTTCAGCCCGTAGCCAAGGTCGCCGCCCTTCAGGACGTTGGCATCTGCCTCAGCCGCAACCTCGACCCTGTCGACGTTCGGCTGGTTGGTGATGTAGCGGATGGTGCCGCCAACGCTTCCCGCGCCGAACAGCGTGCCTTGCGGGCCCCGCAGCGTTTCGACGCGGTTCAGGTCGAACAGGTCGAAATCGGGCGTGAACAGCGACAGCGAGGTGATCGTCTCATCGAGATAGATGCCGACCTGTTCTTTGACGCCCGGCTGGTCACGGGCGATCTGGCCGGCGCTGACGCCGCGGACAGAAACCTGGCTCTGACCCGGGCCCAGGTTCTGGACGGTGAGGCCCGCGACGTTGCGGCTGATGTCCTCAATGGTCTGCGCATTGGCGCGCTGGATATCGGCCTGGGTCTGGGCATTGATCGAGAAGGGTACATCCTGGACCCGCGACGCACGCTTCGTCGCGGTGACGATGATCGCGTCTTCCTCGATGGCGGACGGCTGGTTGGCCGCCTGTTGATTGGCCGACTGCGCGGCCTGTTCCTCAGTGGTTTGGGCTAGCGCCGGAGTAGCGAGCGCGAGAATCGACGTGCCAAGCAGCAATGCTGTGGAAATGCGCATGGAGACCCCCTGTTTGGTCGTTGCGTGGGCGTGACTATGCCCGAATGGGGGAGAGTCGGAAGGGCGGGAGCGCTTTCCGGCCACTTTCCCCCCGCTGCTGTTGCAGGATTGTTACACCGTCGGCGCGCACGAAAAGGGAAGCAAGTCGTGGGGTGGCGTGCAGGGGACCAGGCAGCCCCGATCGGCGAGGAATCGATGCGCGACAATCTCCGCCTGCTGCTCCAGACCGTACCGTCCGAACGGTTTCCCCAACCGCAGCTGATAATCGTAGCGGCAGAACGGATGGCGCATCAGCGGCAGATAGAAAAGGCCTTTCGTCTGCGCCTGCCAGACGTGGGTCATTTCGTGGATGAAGAAGCCCTGGCGGCCGAGCGATTCCTTCGCGAAATCCTCCGACCAGACTCCGCCTTCGGGATGGAAATAGATATCCCCCATTGGCGCCATGGCGGCATTGCGCGGATGGAACGGCCACCACTTTCCCTTGATCATCCGAACTCGCGCATAGTCGATCGCGTCACCGAACACCGATCTTGCGATCGCGATTTCTCCGGAAGTGAGCGCGCGCGATTCTTTCATCGTCGTTGGGAACGTAGCGAAGCAATCCGGAATGGCGAGCGGATTGCTACGCGGCCTCGACCCTCACATTGACGGGCCACTTGCCGCTCGTTCACGCCGCCGCTAGGGCAAGGCAAAAGCACATACGGAGGAAGCGAAACATGAGCGAGACCGCCGATCGGGTGAAGAAGATCGTCGTCGAGCACCTCGGCGTCGAGGCTGACAAGGTCACCGAGGACGCGAGCTTCATCGACGATCTCGGCGCCGACAGCCTCGACATCGTCGAGCTGGTCATGGCGTTCGAGGAAGAGTTCGGGGTCGAGATTCCGGACGATGCCGCGGAGAAGATCACTACCGTTCGCGACGCGATCGATTACATCGACCAGAACAAGGGCTGATCGGGTCCGCTGACTGCCGCCACCATCGCCGGAAGGCGGCACGAACGGCTTCCCGAACCTATCGGGAGGCCGTTTGTTTGTAAGGGACAGACGGAGTTGGGAACATGCGCCGTGTCGTCGTGACAGGTCTCGGGCTGGTGACGCCGCTTGGTGGCGACGTCGAGACCACTTGGCAAAACCTCATCGCTGGCAAAAGCGGCATCGGCTCGATTACCCGCTTCGATACCACCGACCAGAAAGCCAAGATCGCCGGCGAAGTGAAGCCCAAGGATCATCCGTACGGCTTCGATCCGGACAAGCGCGTCGATCACAAGGTCCAGCGCCAGGTCGACCCATTCATCGTGTACGCGATCGACGCCGCCGGCCAGGCGATTGAGGACGCCGGGCTGACGGAAATGGACGACGATCTCAAGGAGCGCGCCGGCGTTTCGATCGGCTCCGGAATTGGCGGGTTACCGGGGATCGAAAGCGAATCCTTGGTGCTGGCGGAAAAAGGCCCGGGGCGCGTCAGTCCCCACTTCGTCCACGGCCGATTGATCAACCTCACCTCCGGCCAGGTCTCGATCAAATACGGGCTGATGGGACCGAACCATTCGGTGGTGACCGCCTGCTCGACAGGCGCGCATTCGATCGGCGATGCAGCGCGCATGATCAAGGATGGCGATGCCGACATCATGCTCGCGGGCGGAGCCGAGAGCACGATCAACCCGCTCGGCGTCGCCGGGTTCGCCCAGGCGCGCGCCCTCAATACGAGCTTCAACGACCGGCCGGAGCAGGCCAGCCGACCTTATGACAAGTCGCGCGACGGCTTCGTCATGGGCGAGGGCGCTGGCGTGGTGGTGCTCGAGGAATATGAGCATGCGAAGGCGCGCGGCGCGAAAATCTACGCCGAGATCGCGGGCTATGGCCTGTCGGGCGATGCCTATCATGTGACCGCGCCGCACCCGGAGGGCCGGGGCGCGGAGTTGGCGATGCGCATGGCACTGAGAAAGGCCGGACTGAAGCCGGAAGATATCGACTACGTGAATGCTCACGGCACTTCGACCATGGCCGACACAATTGAATTGGCCGCGGTCAAAAGGGTGCTCGGAGACGACCTCCATGGGGCGTCGATGAGCAGCACCAAGTCGGCAATCGGCCACTTGCTCGGCGGGGCGGGGGCCGTGGAAGCCATCTTCTGCATCCTCGCGATCCGCGACCAGATCGTCCCTCCGACGCTCAACCTCGACGATCCGGACGAGGGTACCGAAGGCGTGGACCTGGTCCCTCACAAGGCGAAGAAGCGGCCCGTTCGCGCGGTCCTCAACAACAGCTTCGGCTTTGGCGGGACCAATGCCAGCCTCATCATGAAAGCGGTGGACTGATGCTCCGCCACCCCCGCGGAAGCGGGGGGCACCTTTTGAGGCGCATCCTGTTGGCCGGTATCGCGGGCGTGGTCGTCGCAGCGTTGGTCGTCGTCTACCTTCTCTGGTGGGGCGCCGGACCAAAACCCGGACCGCACACCATCATCGTTCAGGAAGGCTCGACGCTCGCGTCGGTATCGCGGCAGCTCGAGAAAGAGGGCGCGATTCCGGGCTCTGCGCGTACCTACAGACTGATGTCCCGGCTATTCGGCTCCAAGGACCCGATCCAGGCGGGCGAATTCGAGATCCCGAAGGGGATGGGCGGATCATCGATCCTCGACCTGCTGCAGCACGGCAAGCCGGTGCAGCGGCTGATTACGGTGACCGAGGGCATGCCTTCGATCATCGTCGCGGAGAAACTCGCCGCTAACCGCTTCCTCACAGGCCCGCTACCCCCGATTCCGGAAGGTTCAGCGCTTCCGGACAGTTACGGTTATGAGCGAGGGGAAAGCCGCGCCCAAGTCGTCAAGCGGATGCAGTCGGCGATGACCCGCACGCTCGATCAGCTGTGGCCGAAGCGCAGCACCGCTTGTCCGATCGTTACCAAGGATCAGGCGCTCATCCTCGCTTCCATCGTCGAGAAAGAAACGGCCAAGGCGACCGAGCGGCCGATGATTGCAGGCGTTTATTGTAACCGCTTGAGGATCGGCATGAAGCTAGATGCCGACCCGACCGTTATCTACCCAGTGACCAAGGGAAAACCGCTGGGGCGTCGGATCCGGAGATCCGAGCTGAACGCCGTGAATGGATACAACACGTATCGCCGTCCCGGCCTGCCTGAAGGGCCGATCGCCAACCCTGGCAGGGACAGCATTGCCGCCGTCCTGCATCCCGCCCAAACCAGGGCGCTATATTTCGTGGCGGACGGAACCGGTGGGCACGTTTTCGCAGAAACGCTCGCTGAGCAGGAAGCGAATGTCGCCAAATGGTTCGCGATCCAGCGTGCTCGAGGGCAGCGGTGAAAAACCGCGGCATTGGTCGGGGGCAGATTTTCGTCGGCGAAGTCTTGCTGCTCGCGGCCGTCATCCTTTGGGGCACCGCTTTGCTGATGAGTTCCGCACGGCAGCAATGACGCCGTGGGAAACGATTATGTCCGGCGGACCGTGGCGCTGTTCGTGAATCATTCCGCGATCGCCACGCTGGTACTCGTCGCGCTCTCGGGCTGGCTGCTCTTTCCGGTTAGACGACCGCGCAAGCCGGCGCGGGACTGGTCGCTCATTGCGGTGATCGCTGTGCTCGCGGCGAGCAGCGTTTACCAAATCATCTGGCTGCAGACGGCAGTATTGAGCTGATTTAAACGCTCGACCGCGTCAGTTTTCACATATCCGACGCGTCGATCCTTGCCGGCATAACCCCAGGCCCAACCGACACTTTCGTCGAGAATCCAGAAAGGCTCGCCTGGGTGGACTTCAACGAGAATTTCCGCATCGTCACCTGGCGCGGCCCGGAGTTCTGTTTCAATGGCAATCTCCCGCTCGATCGCCTCGGCATAATGGGAAGCGACCACCGCTCCTACCAACCCGATGTCTGCAAGATCCTTGCGATACGCATTGAAATTGGGGTCGGGCAGATCCGACGGGCCGGAGAGGATGATTCCCTCAGCGCTGGTGCGCGTAGGCGGGGGCCTGTCCGATGATCGGCCGGTGGGCCGCGGAGTTGGTGTCCCCCTCCCGGAGGTTGCGCTTGAAGCCTTCAAGAAATTCTGCCCCGCTGCTGGTACGGACGACGAAGACGTTACGCCTGTCGTCCTGGTCCCTCTCGCGGCGCAGATAGCCGAGCGCTCCAAGCGTATTCAAGGCGCGTGTCACGACGGGCTTCGATACGCCGAGGACCCGCGCCAATCCGCGGACGGTATGCGGTCCAGGAGTGAGATAAACCAGCATCAGCAATGCCATCTGCCGATTGGTGAGGTCGGGTTCGCCCGATCGGACATAGGCGATGAGCGCCTTCATCCAGCCGGTAAGCGAAACCTCACTCATATCTGCCTGTCTCCATGGTCATGTCGCATGTCCTCCCAGTAAACCGGTAAGGAGCCGAAATGTTGCAGGGGCACCACCTTAAGAGTGCCTATTTCTCGGTGAATGGGGCTCTCAGCCCTGCGAGTAGCGGTCTTGCAGCATGGCGAAAACGGCTCTGAGGCCGAGTGCATCGCCGCCTTTCGGACGTCCGGGCTTGCCGGGATCGCGCCATGCCCAGGTATCGAGATGAGCCCAGCTGATCTCCTTCGGAACGAAGCGGTTGAGGAAGAGCCCGCCATAAATGGCGCCGGCCATCGGGTTGTTTCCCATGTTGGCAAGATCGGCGATGTCGCTCTTCAGATTGTCGTCATAGGGATCCCAGAGCGGCATGTGCCAAACCGGGTCTTCGACTTCGCGCGCGCCGGTTTTGATGGCACTCGCAAGCTCGTCTGTGTTCGCGAATAAGGCCGGAAGATCGGGGCCAAGAGCGACACGCGCGGCCCCGGTGAGTGTCGCAAAATCGATCATCAGCTCGGGCTCGCCCTCCGCGCCGCGGTCCAGCGCATCCGCGAGCACGAGCCTCCCTTCGGCGTCCGTATTATCGACCTCCACGAACAAGCCCTTGCGCGATTTGACGACGTCCCCGGGGCGATACGCACTACTCGAGACGGCATTCTCCACCGCCGCGATCAGCATGTGCAAATGCACCGGCAGCCGCTCGGCAATGATGAGGCCGGCGAGCGCGAGCGCATGAGCGGCACCTCCCATGTCCTTCTTCATGATCCGCATCCCGGAGCTCGGCTTCAGGTCGAGCCCTCCGGTGTCGAAGCAAACCCCTTTGCCCACGATTGCGATGCGCGGGTCCGTCGGCTTTCCCCATTCCAGTTCGATCAGCCGCGGAGCCCGCGCCGGCGATGCGGCGGCGCCGACGGCCGCGATCAGCGGATATCCGGTCGCGAGTTCGTCGCCGGACGTGACCCGAACCTGCGCGCCGAGGCGGTTCGCTTCGTCCCGCACCGCCTGCTCGAGTTGCGCTGGACCGAGGTCTCCGGCCGGTGTGTTGACGAGGTCGCGAACTAGCGCCGTCGCTTCGGCAAGTCGCACCGTCGAATCAATCCGGGCCAGTTCGCCCGTGATCAGGACTCGCGGGCCGGATTCGGGCTGGTCTTTTTATCGAGCGGTAGGCGTCGAACCTGTGCTGGCCGAGCAGCCAGCCGAGTGCCGCCTTGGCCGGGTTCGCCATCGGCGATCCTGTAGGTCCCCTCTGGCAAGCTCTCCGCCATCTTGGCCAGACACCAGGGCGAGAGCGACTGCACATTCTTGACCGCGCTGACGACCTCGAGATCGCCGCCGCGCGGGAGCAGGACGAACGCGAAGCCCGTCTGGCCATCGAACCGATGCGCGTGGAGCAGAGTGCGGTCTTCGGGCGGGCGGCCCTTTGCCCAGGCCTCGAAGCTATCCTTGTCGACGAGGTGGATCAGGCGGGCTTTCTGCCCGCGATCGGCAACGAGGAGTGAGGCGAAATCGGTCATGGCCCGCCGCCTTAGCGTCATGAAGGGGAAAATCCACGGCTACGGCATGGGACATTGGAGCGGCTTGCGCAGCTCGGCCGCGTTCTCCGGGCTGAGCTGGAGATGCAGCGGCTTCGCCTGCTCGACGAATTGCTGCGCGGCGATGTTCATGGTCCCGGTTAGCGCACGCAGCTGTGAGATGCTTTCGGCGAACCGGTCGCGCGATTCGTCCGTGAGCGCTCTTGGGTGCTGGTAGGTGTCTATCCTCGCCCAGAGCTCCTCTTGGCGGAGATTGAGATCGCGGAACAAGTGCAGGAAGCTGAAGAGGTTCGCATAAGTGTTTCTCTTGTCATGCCGCATGTGCGCGATAGCGCCTGACGCGACAGCCGCGTCCCATGCGGCCGAGCCCCAAAGCCTCATCCGCCGCAACGGAGGGTTGCGGATGACCAGAGTGCCGCGGCTCTCGTCGGCGAGCTGATCGAGGCGATCGAGGGTGCGCTTCTGGCAATCGGCAATCTTGACGCGTTCCATCGCCGAGAAGAGCGCGTCCGCCAGCTCGTCGTCGACGCTGTCTTCGACTATGGAGACTTCTTGCTTCCAGTTGAAATAATTGACTGCTTCCTCGCCCGCGAGCGCGATCGATACGCCGAGCACGATGATTCCCACCTCCTTGAGGAATTCGCGCCAGTTGCGAACGACTCCGGGTCGATGGATTTCCACGCGACAGCTCCCCCTCAGGTCAGCGCATGCTGCCCGCGGTGAGGAAGCAAGTCTAGTCGCGCCCCGCCTTCCGCGAGCGCGCCGCTAACCTAGGAGAAGGCGAGCGCGCAGGCCGAGCAAACGACGACGACCGTCAGGGCAAGGCCCACGACGGCGTTCTTCCAACCGAATGTCTGTTCCATGATTAACCCCCCGGAAATCACAGTTTGATGCCTCAGGCGTGATCACCTGTGCCGGTCACTAATAACATATGCAGCGCCGGTCGGCCACTGAATTGCCAGTAAAAAGGTTAAGAATTCAACCGCTTGAATAATTCGCAAGACCGGCGTCCAGGTCTGCTTCTTCAAGTTCAGACCGTTTCGAGCGGAACCGCGTAGAGGTCGTGCTCTTCGGAATCCTCGACCTGGACGCTGACGATATCTCCGGGTTGAAGCCCGCCAGCATCGCGGAGGTGAACCTCGCCGTCGATCTCAGGAGCGTCTGCCTTGGACCGGCCGGTAGCGCCGCCCGTTTCCTCGTCGACTGCGTCGATCAATACTTCGATGACGCTACCCACCTTGGCCGCGAGCTTCTCCGCGCTGATGCTCGCGGAGAGCGCCATGACGCGATCGTAGCGCTCCTGCTTCAGACCTTCGGCAACCTGCTCATCCATGTCCGTCGCGGGCGCACCTTCGACCGCCTCGAACTTGAAAGCGCCGACGCGATCGAGCCGCGCTTCTTCGAGCCAGCCCAAGAGATATTCGAAATCCTCGTTCGTTTCGCCGGGGAAGCCGACCACGAAGCTCGAACGGATCGCCAGATCGGGGATCTGAGCGCGCCAATCGCGCACGCGCTGCAGCACCTTCGCGTCGTTGGCCGGCCGGCGCATGCGGCGAAGCACGTTCGGACTGGCATGTTGAAAGGGGATATCGAGGTAAGGAAGTACCAAACCCTCGGCCATAAGCGGAATGACATTGTCCACGTGCGGGTAGGGGTAGACGTAATGAAGGCGAACCCAGGCGCCGAGCTTGCCCATCTCGCGAGCGAGGTCGGTCATGTGGGCGCGGACTTCCTCACCCTTCCAAGGCCACGCCTTGTGGCGGATGTCGACGCCATAAGCGCTTGTGTCCTGGCTGATGACCAGAAGCTCCTTGGTGCCAGCGGCGATGAGCTTCTCGGCCTCGCGCAGGATCGCGTCAGGCCGCCGGCTGACGAGATCGCCGCGCAAGTGAGGGATTATGCAGAAGGCGCAACGGTGGTTGCAGCCCTCGGAGATTTTCACATAGCTGTAGTGGCGCGGGGTAAGCTTGAGGCCCGCCTCCGGAACCAGGTCGACAAAGGGGGACGGGACTGGCGGCGCGGCCTGGTGCACAGCGGCGACCACCTCTTCGTATTGCTGCGGACCGGTGACGGCCAGCACATCGGGGAAGCGCGCGCGGATCACGTCCGCTTCCTTGCCCATGCAGCCGGTGACGACGACGCGCCCGTTCTCAGCGATGGCTTCGCCGATCGCCTCGAGACTCTCCTCTTTGGCGGAGTTGAGGAAGCCGCAGGTGTTGACCAAGACCACATCCGCTCCGGCGTAATCGGGCGACATGTCGTAGCCGTCGGAGCGCAGCTTGGTCATGATCCGCTCGCTGTCGACCAGGGCCTTGGGACAGCCAAGCGAGACCAGCCCGACGCGCGGCGGCTTGGGAAGGGTTGTGATGTTCATCGGAAGGGCCGCGCCAATATAGGGATTTTGCGGCGAAAACTAGGCCGATGAACTAAGCGGCTGCCTTGAGCGCCGTCAGCTCAGCGGTCGAAACGATCTTGCAAAATTCGTAAGCGAGGGTGGCGACGTGTGCGCGTTGGATTTCGCGGGCGTCGATCCAGCCGTCACCCGCCGGATCGGGCAGGTCGAAGCAGTCGCAGGCGTCGGGGACGAGAACCATGTCCCAGCCGAGATTCGCTCCCACACGCACGGTCGTCGAGACACACATGTCGGTGGAGATCCCGAAGGTGACGACATGCTTGGCGCCGAGCACCTTCAGGCGCTCGGCGAGGTCCGTACCGATGAAGGCGGAGTTGACGTTCTTGGTGATCAGCTGTTCACCGTCCTTCGGTTCGAAGCCAGGGCGGAAGGCGTTTCCCGGTGTACCCGGGGTCAGAGTTGAGCCCGGCTGAACCGAATCGTGGCGAACGTGAATGATAGGGCGCCCCGCTTCGCGCCAGGCGGCGAGGAGGGCGAGGCCGTTCGCGTCGACCCGGTCGTTCCAGCGTCTCGGCCAGGGCGGGGCGTCAAACGCCTTCTGCATGTCAATGGGAAGGAGGACGGCGCGATCAAGGTCAATTGTCATGAGGGAGGCGTTTACTCCTCGGATGGCTTCCTGGCCCACAAAAACAGCTGCGGAATCTATAAGTCCAAGTGCTTGTTCGCGGTACGGTGCTGCGGCTAAGAGCCGGTCCGCCTCGACGGGGGATCTTTCGACAGGCTTAAGACGGGAGTTTCAATGCGTATCGCGATGATCGGCACTGGCTATGTTGGGCTCGTGTCCGGCGCTTGTTTCGCCGACTTCGGGCACGAGGTGTGCTGTGTCGATAAGGACGACGGCAAGATCGACGGCCTGAATGCCGGGCAGATGCCGATCTGGGAGCCCGGACTGGAATTGCTGGTGAAGGCCAATGTCGAGCGCGGACGGCTGACTTTCACCAAGGATCTTGCCGCGGGGGTGAGAGGCGCCGAGGCGGTGTTCATCGCCGTAGGTACGCCAGCGCGGCGCGGGGACGGTCACGCCGATCTGACCTTCGTCTTCCAGGCGGTGCGCGAGCTTGCCACGCTGATGGCGCCGGGAACGGTGGTCGTCACCAAATCGACGGTCCCCGTCGGCACTGGCGACCAGATAGAGCAGATCCTCAACGAAGAAGGTATGGCCGACGTTTCCGTCGCATCGAACCCGGAGTTCCTTCGCGAAGGTGCCGCGATCGCGGACTTCAAGCACCCGGACCGGATTGTCGTCGGCGCGGAGGACGAACGCGCGCGCGAGGTGCTGAAGGAAATCTATCGGCCCTTGTTCCTCAACCGGGCGCCGATCCTGTTCACCGGTCGGCGCACCGCGGAACTGACAAAATATGCCGCTAATGCGTTTCTTGCGGTGAAGATCAGCTTCATCAACGAGATCGCCGATTTGTGCGAAGCGGTGGACGCCGATGTGCAAGACGTCGCTCGCGGCATTGGCCTCGACAATCGGATTGGTCCGAAGTTCCTTCACGCCGGCCCGGGTTATGGCGGCAGCTGCTTTCCTAAGGACACACTCGCGCTCCTGCAGACGGCGGATGGTGCCGGGGTCGATCAGCGGATTGTTCGAACGACGGTCGAGGTCAATGACGAGCGCAAGGCCAAGATGGTCGACCGAGTCGAGCGGGCAGTGGGCGGAGAGCTCGCCGGTAAGCGGGTCGCAGTGCTTGGATTGGCGTTCAAGCCGAACACGGACGACATGCGCGAGGCCCCTTCCATCCCGTTGATCCACGGCCTGCTGGAGCGCGGCGCCCATGTCAGCGCATTCGATCCGGTCGCTCGTCATCAGGCCGAGCAGGTGCTCGACGGCATCGACTTCGCCGACGATGCTTATTCCGCGGCCAAGGGCGCGGATGCGCTCGTGATCGTCACGGAGTGGGACGAGTTCAGGGCGCTCGACCTGGACAAGATCGCTGCGGCGATGGCCGGCAAGACGCTTGTCGACTTGCGCAACGTCTATGACCGCGAAGATGCCGAAGGCGCCGGTCTCGTTTATTACGGCGTTGGGCGTGGACGGCTTTAAAACATGATCTGATTTGTTCAATTCGGATGGTGTTGCATCCGATATGATGTCAACGCGTATAGCAACGCGAATTGAGTAGGTCCGATGCATTTCCCCAAAACGGCGACGGGACAAGGCTGAGCAATGCGTCACGACCGCCTGCCGGCAGTCCGCGGCGGATCGCTTCTGGCGCGCAAGCGCGTTCAGCTCGCCGGCACGCTGTGCATCGTGGCGCTGCTGCCGTGGCTGATGCGCGCTCCGTTGCCTGGCAAGATGTTCGAGCCGGCGAGCATCAATACGCTGGCGGCCAACGGTTGGGCCGTGCTGATCGCCTTCTGGATGCGATTGTCGATCGAGGTGTATCCAGGGATCCGCCGAAGCTCGGTCATCCTGCCGATCACGCTTACGAGCCACGCCATTCCCTTGGCGTCGTTCGTACTGACCCGCGCCCCGTACGATCGCCTAGGGCTGGCCGTCGCAATCGTTCTGCATATCGCATGGCTTTATGTCCTCTACCATTATACCCAGCAGCGGATTCGCCGCCGCTTCGCAGTCGTTCCGTTCGGCCGGATCGGGCGCCTCACCCATATAGACGACGTGGATTGGTTCACGCTGGCGCGTCCGCGGCTGCACGATGCGCGCCGCTGCGATGCGATCGTCGCCGATTTCAGCGCGGACCTACCGGATGAATGGGAGGCGTTCCTCGCCGACGCGGCGCTTGCCGGGCGCATCGTCTATCAGATCAAACAGCTGTCGGAATCGCTGACCGGAAGAGTTGAGCTCGAGCAGCTCTCGGAAAACAGTTTCGGATCGCTGCTTCCGGCGCGCGGCTACTTCCATCTTAAGACGTTGCTCGATTTTCTCCTCGCGGTCGCCATTCTGCCCGTCGCGCTTCCGGTCATGATCGCGATCGGAATTGCCATTCGTTTCGACAGCCCCGGTCCCATGCTCTTCCGCCAGTCGCGAATTGGCCACGCCGGCAAAAGGATCACCATCTACAAGTTCCGAACGATGCATTCCGTCGAAATCGCCGACGAGCGGCAGGCGGCGATGACCAGTGACGGCGACGACCGGATCACTCGTGTGGGAAGAATCCTGCGCAAGCTTCGGATCGACGAGCTGCCGCAGATCTTCAACATCCTCAAATGGGAGATGAGCTGGATTGGCCCGCGTCCCGAAGCCGAAGTCCTGTCGGTTTGGTACACGAGCGAGATCCCCTTCTATCGCTACCGGCACGTGGTGAAGCCGGGAATCTCCGGCTGGGCGCAGGTCAACCAGGGTCATGTGGCTGAGGTCGACGAGGTTCATCGCAAGCTGCAATTCGATTTCTACTACATCAAATATTTCTCCCCCTCGCTCGATCTCCTCATCCTGCTGCGCACGATCAAGACGATGCTGACAGGTTGGGGAGCGCGCTAGGCAAGCGGGCTCCAACCATTTTGACTCAAGCCCCGAAGCGTGATTGCTTGTGACCCGACGAGGGTCGCGATGAAGCTCTTTGGCTGCTTTGCGCTGGGCATTTGGCTGCTGTGCGGAATTGCCGGCGCTTGGATCCTGGAGGGCCGCGGGGACCTTCACGTGAAGACGATCGCCAAGGGACCGATCAGCCTCATCAGGGCCATCAACGAACATCCGGTGACCTATCAGGATTAGGGGGCGGTGCGTGAGCCGTCGCATGCGTCACGCGTCGCTGGGCCCCGGCCTCCGCCGGGGAACAAGAGGTTGGAAGTTGTCAAAGTTGTGCCCTCAACGCGCGCGCGAGTCCCGCCGGCCGTTCACAGCGCGGGCGGCTCGTCGCTTTCGTCGAGATGGACGTCTCTGGCGTCGAACTCGATTCGCGTGAGGCCCGCCCTCGAGGACGATGCCGGGATCTTCCGGAGCGCACTCCTCCCCAAATTCATCGCATTCGGGCGCGAGCAGCCTGTCGCGCGCCTTGCCGTAGCGATCGGGCCGGTAGCTCCGGAGCAAGAACATGGTCAGCCGCTCGTCATAGTGGCGCCATTCGCCGACCTGCTCGCCCTTGTGGAAGATCGGCCGAGCGACGCCGCGGCGCGAACGGGTGAAGGCGTCCTCCTCGACCCGGTACAGCGAATAATCTAGCGCGGCCTCCCACGCCCGGCGGAACGGCGCGCCGCACGGGCGGCGGCGGAGGTTGTCGGCGGCGGTTCGCGACATGCCGACGCGGCGGCACGCTTCCTCCACGATGCCGGTCTCGGCCAGCGCCTCGATGAAGGCGTACTGCCGCTCGACGGTCCAGCCGTCGTGGCGTGCGCGGACTGGAACGGGGGTGAAGGGGAATTTAAGGTTGGGTTCGTTCATATGGTTCTCCTTGAACCATATTGGAACATAGAAGAGAGGGTGTAGGAAAGTTTAGTTTAACGCGAGTTGCAAAGCCAAAGAAGAAAGGTGGGGCTCACCCGCCCTGCTCTCGACGAGAAAAGGCGGATGCCGGATCAAGTCCGGCATGACGGGGTCGGCGTTCTTTGGGGCTGTGTCACCAGGCCGTCTTCCCGGCCTTGACCCGGGATCCGCCTTGTTCTTTACCCGACGCATGAACCGGCAACCTTGCGCGTACATTCGGGATGACGGTTCACGCGTCGATTGCATCCTCATCGACGGCTGAGGCGCTGTTCTGAATAAACTCGAACCTCGGCGCCGGGTCCCGTCCCATCAGGCGCTCGACCAAATCCTTGACCGGCTGGCGGCCTTCATAGTCGCTCGGCAGCGTCACGCGCAGGAGTGAGCGCGTCGTGGGGCCCATCGTCGTTTCCTTGAGCTGGCCCGGGTTCATTTCGCCGAGGCCTTTGAAGCGCGAGACCTCGACCTTCTTGCCTTTGAACTCGGTGGCCTCGATCTCGGCGCGGTGGGCGTCGTCGCGGGCGTAGAGGGTCTTGGCGCCGGCAGTGAGGCGGTAGAGCGGGGGCTGGGCGAGGAAGAGGTGGCCGCGGCGGACCAGCTCGGGCATTTCCTGGAAGAAGAAGGTCATCAACAGGGTCGCGATGTGGGCGCCGTCGACGTCGGCGTCGGTCATGATGATGATCCGCTCGTACCGAAGCGCATCCTCGTTGAACTTGTCGCGCATGCCGCAGCCGAGCGCGAGCTGAAGATCGGCGATCTCCTGGTTGGCGCGGATCTTGTCGGCGGTAGCCGACGCGACGTTGAGGATCTTGCCGCGGATGGGGAGGATCGCCTGGGTCTTCCGGTCGCGCGCCTGCTTGGCCGAGCCGCCGGCGCTGTCGCCCTCGACGATGAACAATTCCGTGCCCTCGGGATCGTCGCTCGAGCAGTCGGTGAGTTTGCCGGGTAGGCGGAGCTTGCGGGCCGACGTCGCTGTCTTGCGCTGCACCTCGCGCTCGGCGCGGCGGCGGAGGCGCTCCTCCATCCGCTCGACGATCGAGCCCAGGAGCGCCCGTCCGCGATCCATATTGTCGGCGAGGAAATGGTCGAAATGGTCCCGGACCGCGGCCTCGACGAAGCGCGCCGCCTCGAGGGAGGTGAGGCGGTCCTTGGTCTGGCTCTGGAAATGCGGGTTGCGGATGAAGACGCTGAGCATGAGCTCAATGCCGTTGAAGACGTCGTCGGCGGTGATGTCCTTGGCGCGCTTGTTCCCGACCAGCTCGCCAAAAGCGCGAATGCCCTTGGTCAGAGCGGCGCGCAGGCCCGCTTCGTGGGTGCCGCCGTCCGGAGTGGGGATGGTGTTGCAGTAATAGCTCTCGCTGCCGTCGGAATAGAGCGGCCAGGCGACGGCCCATTCGGCGCTGCCCTGCGAGTCTCCGGACTGGTTCGAGGGGAAGTCCTGGCGGCCGGTGAAGGGCTGGTTGGTGACGGCAGGGCGGTCGCCGAGCTGTTCGGCGAGATGGTCGGCGAGTCCGTTCGCGAACTGGAACACGGCGGTTTCGGGGACTTCGGGGCTGGCGAGCGAGGGATCGCAGCGCCAGCGGATCTCCACGCCCGCGAAGAGATAGGCCTTGGAGCGCGCGAGCTTGTAGAGGCGCTCGGGGGAGAAAGCGGCGTCCGCGCCGAAGATCTCGGGATCCGGAGTGAAAGTGACGGTCGTTCCGCGGCGATTGGGGGCGGCGCCGATTTCCTCGAGCTTCGAGGTGGCGAGGCCCCTGGCGAAGGTCTGGCGGTAGAGCTTTTTTTCGCGCGCGACCTCGACGACGGTCTCGGTCGACAAAGCGTTGACGACGCTGACGCCGACGCCGTGCAGCCCGCCTGATGTCGAATAGGCCTTGCCCTCGAACTTCCCGCCGGAATGGAGCATGGTCATGATGACCTCGAGAGCGGACTTGCCCGGATATTTCGGATGGGGGTCGACCGGCATTCCGCGGCCATTATCGGACACTGTCACAAGGTTGCCCGTGCCGAGCTCCACCTCGATCCGGGTCGCGTGGCCCGCGACCGCCTCGTCCATCGAATTGTCGATCACTTCCGCGGCGAGATGGTGCAGCGCCCGTGCGTCCGTGCCTCCGATGTACATGCCCGGGCGGCGACGGACGGGCTCGAGACCTTCGAGCACCTCGATTGCGCTAGCATCGTAGCTGTCGGGGGAGGGAGACGCGGAAGTGGAAAACAGGTCGGCCATTGGCGAAAGATATAGGGCGTGGATTCAAGGCGTGCCAAGCGCAGGCCAAGGCGTTTTCCACAGCTCTTGAATCCGCGGGCGGCAATTCCAAATCGTGGCTGCCGGACGCCATTCGGGTTCGGCGACGGGGCGGTCCTGCTCCACACGCTGCACGGCCGCTCCGCCTAGTCGCTCACATTGGAGGACATGACATGCGTAGTGCTTTTGATTTTGCGCCGTATCGGCGTTCCACCGTCGGCTTCGACCGGCTGTTCGACATGCTCGAGAACAGCTCGTTCGGACAGACCCAGGAAAACTATCCCCCGTTCGACCTCATCAAGGTCGCCGAGAATGAATATCGGATCGAGCTTGCCGTCGCGGGGTTCAAGCCGGACGAACTCGACATCACGGCCCAGCAGAACGTTCTGATCGTATCGGGCCGGAAGAGTGAGGACGGCGAGCAGACAAGCTCGGACTACATCTACCGCGGAATCGCGACGCGCTCTTTCGAGCGGCGGTTCGCGCTTGCCGACCACATCAATGTGAAGGCGGCGGACATGAAGGACGGGCTGCTTGCGATCGACCTCGTGCGCGAGATCCCGGAATCGATGAAGCCGAAGAAGATCAACATCGGCGGCGAAGCAAAGCTCACATCGGAGCAGACCGTCGACGCTGAGGCCGAGCACGCCTGAGCGCGGCTGCGTCCGACAGAAGAAGCCCCGGGGAGCCAGCGCTCTTCCGGGGCTTCGCATTTCATGAGGTTCAGTCCTTCAAAACAGTGACCTTGAGGTAGGTCGCCGGAATCTCGGTGCTATCGCCGCCGCGGTTCTGAGCGTTGAACAAAGTCGCGAGCTCGCCCGCCAGATGCGCCCGGCCGCCGTTCTCCGCCGCTTCGAATGCGTTCATCGTCGGCCCGTAGAAGTTGCGGAAGATGGCCAGGAGCTCGGCCGGCGGACCGTCGTGGCGGAAGACCCAGGTCGCCGGCTCGCAGCGGATGTTCTTCGCCGGAATTCCGGCCGCTTCGAAGCGCTCGCGGACCTGGGCCTCGTCGCCCCAGGTCATCGGGCTGACGAAGCCCTTCGGGCGGGGGCGGGGTGTAGGCCGAGCTGATCTTCAGGATCTGAGCGACGAGGGTCGGATCGCCCGGAATCCAATTGCCCATGACGATGCGTCCGCCCGGCCTCGTCACTCGGACCATCTCACGAGCGACGTCGAACGGGCGAGGCGCGAACATCGCACCGAAAATGCTGATCACGAGATCGAAGCTCGAGTCCGCAACGCTCGTCAGCCGAGACGCGTCGCCCTGGTAGAAACGGAGGTTGTCGAGGCCAGCCGCCATCGCTCGGGCATTGCCGGCAGCAACCAGGTTCGCGGCGATATCGACCCCAAGCACGTGCGCGCCACGCTGCGCCGCCGGGAGAGCGGTGGTGCCGTCGCCGCAGCCGACGTCGAGTACGGCCGTGCCCGGGTCGATGCCGAGGCTCTCGACCAGTTCCTCGCCGCTTTGCCGCATGGTCTCCGCGATGCGGGTGAAGTCACCCTTCTCCCACAGCACCCTGTTCGGGTTGACGGCGGGTATGCCCAAATCTGCCATTGGTTGAATCTCCAGTGAAAAACGGTTGGCTGCGGCCTTACCAAAGGCGCGTTGCGGCGATCTCGAGCTTGCCGAGCATCGTCAGCGGATCGACGGAATCGGCGTTCCTACGCTCGCGATCGTCGTTGGAGGCGCGGCAAGCCGGCCTGCCTTGATCGATCGCAGCCCAATCCGCGACCAGGTCCGGAAAGGCGGGATCCATGAGCAGGTGTTTCAGCATTTCTCTTGTCCTTTCGGGTTTTCCCGAGCGCGCCGTGAGGGGAGGGGAGCGGCGGCGCGCTCGGGATCGAGGCTCAGCCGACGTGGAGCGTGCCGTTCACGCGGATCGGTCGGCTGATGTTGAAATAGTTCGGCGAGGTCTTCATCACCGTCTGGTGGATTTCCTCGAACTGCTCGGGAGACCCATCGCCCTTGATTCGGACATCATAAGCGATCGAACTCGTAGCCCGGGGGCACGGCGTCGCTGAGACCGAGGAATCCGCGGAGGTCGAGCTCCCCGCGAGTGCGGATTTCGAGCGAAGTCCAGAGTGATTCCCTTGAGCGCGGCGCCGGCGACATAGCCCACGGTGATGCAGGCGTTGAACGCGGCCATCAGCAGCTCCTGCGGATTGGGCGCGCTGTCGCCGCCAAGCAACTCGCACGGCTCGTCGGCGACGATCTTGTGCGTGCGGGCGATTCGCTCGCCGGCCAGGGTGAAGCCCTCGACCATCGTCTCGCTGCGGGTCTGACCGGCCCAACGGGTGGTGACCTCGAAGCCGGCGATCGCTTGGCTCGGATCCTTCTCAATGCCTTCGACGACTTCGCCGAGGGCAGTGAGATCAAGGCCGTTGACGCGGCTCTTCACGGTATCAAGCATTTTCAGTTTCTCCTGTGGGGATTGAATTAGGCGAACTGCGGTGCCGCTGCGGCAATCCGCTGCGCAGCTTCGGGTGAAATGGCTTCGAGCGTCGCCTTGAAGCGCTCGTGGACCATGCCGGAGCCGATGTAGGTCCAGCGCGCCGCCTGATGCTGCCGCGCCTGGATGTCCTCGCGATCGTCGAGCTTGCGGCCGATCACCTTCTCGAGCGCATCGAGGTTGAAGCTGGCCTGCGTCTTCAGGCCGTCGTCGAGGAAGGCACCGATTTCGAAGAATTCATCGATCGCCTGGTCGATCTGGGCCTGGCTTTTGCCTTCCGCGAGGCACTCGACGATCAGCGTGTCGAGCTTCGCGTGCTGCGCCTCTTCCATCCAATGATGACGCATCAGGCTCTTGAACAGCGGGTCGAGGTCGCCGGCATCGCGGATCGAACCCAGATAGTGCTGCTGAGTCATCCACTCGAGCATCAGGATCAGGAGACCGACCGTGAGCGGCTGATGACGGAGCACTTCGGCGCCGATCGCTTCCGACGGACCGATCATCTCGCATTCGACCGGAAAGCCGCGCACGAACGCCTCATGGAAGCGCTTGAACATATGGATGTGCTTGGCTTCCTCACCGGCGAAATTGATGAGCGCACGCACTCGGAAGTCGTCGCCGCGCAGCTCTTCACGCGCGTGATCGAACAGGAACGGCAGAATGAATTCCTCGACCACCACGAAGATGGACAAGTATTGATGCGCGCTAATCTGATTGAGGATGCGCTGCTCGAACGGATTCAGCGACTTGATCTCAGCGGTCCGTGCCAGACTCTCCGGCAAGAAGTTCCGCGAAAAATCCAACTCCTGGTCGGCGCGCAAAACATCATCGAGATGCCACTGCGCACGTAGCGAGGAAGCCAGCGTCTTCTCATAATTGAAGTCGTGATACATTGCGGTAATGACCTTCCTCAAATGTGGAGAAATGCCGGTGCGAACGCGGTAGACATCGCCGAGACGACGGAAAGAAACGCGAAGAGAAGCATCCCAATCCGACGCGAACGCAGATCGTCATTCATCTCGTACATTTGCTTTTCCCTTTTCGATTCACCGGACGAGTTCTCTCGGCTTGGGAAAAGCACTTCGCCCAAGTCAGGAAACGGTCCCGGTGATGATGAGCAGCGTTTACGTCAGGCCGCGGTTTGCCAAAATGATCGGCTTGCCGGATAAATTGATCGAAACGCCGCATACGTATGCCGGCGGGAGCTGCCGTGGACGTTTTGGACGACATCCTCGCGTCGCTTCGCCTCACTGGCGGAGTGGTCGTCGACGCCCAGATGCATGACGATTGGTGCCTGGTCTCGCAGTTCACGGCGGAGCATTGCGCCGCCTACTTTCCGGTCCCCGGAACGCTCATCGCCTATCATTATGTGCGTGAGGGAGAGTTGTGGGCTGAGGTGGAGGGACATCCCCCGACGCACCTCAGGGCCGGCTCGGTGCTCATCCTGCCGCGCAACGACCGTCATCTCCTGTACACCCGCCCAGGCTTGCCAGAGGTCGATGCCGACTCACTTCTCAAGCCCGGCCGCGACAACGGGCCGGCGACGATCCGAATCGACGGCAGCGGCGCGACAGTCGATCTTTTCTGCGGCTTCCTCGGAGTTTCCGAATACAAGCACCCGCTGGTCGACTCCCTGCCGCCGATGCTGGTCCTCGACCCGGATCACGCCGATCGCGAGTGGGTCGCAAGTTCGATGCGTTTTCTCTCGGCCAATCAATCACCGGAAACCGTTGCGCGCCTCGCTGAAGCCTTTGTCGCTCATGCCGTCCGCCAATATCTCGAACAGGCTGGCGGAGCTAAAGGGTGGCTTGCCGGCCTTCGCGACCCTGCCGTTTCCAAAGCGCTCTCGATCATCCACACCCGCTACGCGGAGGAGCTCGACGTGGAGGGGCTGGCGCGCGAGGCTGGCGTGTCACGGACGATTCTCGGCCAACGCTTCGTCGAACTGATCGGTGAGCCGCCGATGCGCTATTGCGCGCGCTGGCGGATGCGCACGGCCGCAAACATGCTGCGAGACGGGAAGCAGAATAGCGCGAACATCGCTTATGCGGTGGGCTTCAATAGCGAAGCGGCGTTCAGTCGAGCATTCAAGCGCGAATATGGGGAGCCTCCGGCCACCTGGCGGCGCAGAGCCGAATCCGAAGAGCAAGCTCGCCTCAAGAGCCTGGAGGCGCGCGACCTACCCCCGCAGCACGTGCGTTATTGCTCCGCGCACGACGGCACTCGGCTGGCCTATTCCGTCACTGGGGAAGGCCGTCCACTGGTCAAGACCGCGAACTGGCTGAACCATATCGAGCATGATTGGGACAGTCCGCTTTGGCGGCACTGGATTTGCGCGTTCACGAATGGACAGTCGCTCATTCGCTATGACGAGCGCGGCAACGGGTTATCCGACTGGGACACGCCAGAATTGTCGTTGGACGCGTTCATCGATGACCTCGAATGCGTCGCTGACTGCCTCGAGCTCGAGACATTCGATCTGTTGGCGATCAGCCAGGGAGCCGCGGTTGCGATCGCTTATGCGGTTCGTCACCCCGATCGAGTCGGGCGGCTGATCATCTGCAACGGCTATGCGGCGGGCTGGGCCGTGCGGGCGAACCCGACCGAGCTCGCGCGCCGCGAGGCAATGCTGACGCTGACAGAGATCGGCTGGGGCGCCGACAATCCCGCGTACAGGCAATTGTTCACCAATCACTATATCCCCGGCGCGACACCGAAGCAGATGGACTGGTTCAACGAGATGCAGCGGCTGTCGGCTTCGCCTGAGAATGCGGTCAAGCTGCAACGCGAGTTAGGCGCAATCGATGTGCGCGATCTCTTGCCGTTGGTGCGCACGCCGACATTGATCTTTCATTCGCGTCACGATCAGGCCGTTCCCTTCTCGCAAGGAGAAGAGCTCGCCGCGGGAATCCCGGGCGCTCGTTTCATTCCGCTGGAGAGCAACAACCACATCCTGCTCGAAAGTGAGCCCGCCTGGGCAATGTTCAGCGAGATCAGCCGCGAATTCCTCGATGGCCATGCGGAAGTGCTTGGAAGCCCCGAGCCAAAGGCTCCGTCGGCAACCGACACGATCGGCTTCTGTACCGCGAAGGACGGTACGCAAATTGGCTACGCCGTGAGCGGGGAGGGCTTTCCCCTGGTCAAGGCGCCCAACTGGATCACCAATATCGACACGGACCTGTCCAATCCCACCTATCGGCACTGGATCGCGGAATGTTCGAAGCTCGGCCGGTTCGTGCGTTCGGACATGCGTGGATTCGGAAAGTCGGAGCTCGACCCGCAAGAGTTCACCTTCGAGGCGATGGTCGGAGATCTCGCCGCAGTCATTGACGAACTGGATCTCGAGACCTGCGACCTGATCGGGATCGCGCACGGCGCCCCGATCGCGATCGCTTATGCGGCAAGGAACCCGGACCGCGTGCGCAAGCTCGTCCTCGTCAACAGTTTCGCGGCCGGCTGGAGAGTGCGGCAGGACCCGGAAGAGATTGCCTGGCGAACGTCATTGATGGAGATGAACCAGCGTGAATGGGCGTTCCGCCGGATCCAGCTCGGCGAGATGTTCCTGACGCTTTATTTCCCTGCCGCGGACCAGGAGCTGATCGATTGGCACAACAGCCATTTCGACCAGTTCGGACCCACCGAGCGGCTACAGGCAATGATCGAGCTTGCCGCCGACATCGATGTTCGGGCCGAACTCTCGAAGGTTCGGGCGGAGACGCTGGTCTGCCATTCGAAGCAGGACGGCAACGCACCGCTCGCCGCGGGTCGTGCCGTCGCCGATGGAATCGCGGGCGCGAAATTCGTCGAGCTCGACAGTCCGAACCACGTCTTGCTCGGAAACGAGCCAGCATGGCCGGTGCTAGTGCGCGAAATGCGCGCCTTTCTGACAAGTGAAGGCTCCTCCCTGCGAGCGGAGCTCGTGGGGAGGGGGAGCCATGCAGTGAACGCATCCAATCTTCGTTGGATGGTCCCCCTCCCCATCGCTGCGCGATAGGGAGGAGTTTGACTTCAGCGAACTCGGGGTCCGCCGAACGGAAGCGGCGGCGGCGGCCGACGATCGCGGCGCGGGAGCTGAGCCTGATAGGCGACGCCGCAATGTTCGACGCAATAGGGAAAGCCGGGGTTTGCCGACTGCCCACAGAAATGAAAATCGGGCTCGCCCGGATGGCCGATCGGCCATTTGCAAATGCGGTCGTTGAGCTCGAGCAGGCTGGTCTTGTCGGCGACCTCTGGACTCGGCTTCGCAGGGACGAGCCGGCGCGGCGGCGCTGGCGGGATGGGTGCCTGCTGCTCGCCGGGGCCTTGGCGGATGAAGCCGCCTGGGCCGATGGAACGATATTGGAGCTCCTGCGGGGACAGGCGCTGGCCCGAGCGGGGGTGCGGCGCAGCCGGAGCGGTCGCGGGCGCAGCGCCGGCTTTCGCCGGGCCCGGATCCTCGGCCTTCGGAGCAGGTTTGGGCGCAGCAGCAGAAGGCTTCTTCCCTTCCTTCTCCTCTCCGGCCTTTACCGGAGACGGGCGCTGCTCGAGGCCGAGGCGATGGGCCTTGCCGATTACGGCATTGCGGCTGACGCCGCCGAGCTCGTCGGCGATCTGGCTTGCGGTGGCTCCATCGGTCCACATCTTCTTCAGGCGCTCGATGCGCTCTTCGGTCCACGACATATCTAAGTTTCGCTCCAAACTTGCCCGGTTGATCGCCAACCGATAGGCGCCTCTCCCGTGAACGACCAATCAGGCGACTGGGTGCGTAGCGCACCGGGCAAACCCGTGCTGAAGGGCGTCAATTGGGGAGGCCTCAAGACCCTCTATATCAAGGAGGTCCGTCGGTTCTTCAAGGTCCAGCTGCAGACTGTCTGGGCTCCGGCGATCACGACCCTCCTATATCTCGCGATTTTCACCGTCGCCTTGGGACGCAGCGGGCGCACGATCATGGGCGTTCATTTCGCGGATTTCATCGCTCCGGGCCTGATCGTCATGGCGATGATCCAGAACGCTTTCGCCAATGCGAGCTTCTCCCTCCTGGTGGGCAAGATCCAGGGCAATATCGTCGATTATCTGATGCCGCCGCTATCCACCGGCGAGTTGATCGCGGGGCTTGTCGGGGCGGCCGTGACCCGGGCCTTCCTGGTCGGCTTTGCGGTGTGGCTGGCGATGCTGCTCTGGCCCGGCGTGTCGGTGGAGATCCGCCGCCCGGACCTCGTCTTCTGGTTCGGGCTGATGGGGGCGCTGTTGCTCTCGTTCCTAGGACTGCTCACGTCCGTGTGGGCCGAGAAGTTCGACCATGCGGCCGCGGTGACGAACTTCGTGGTCACGCCGCTTTCACTGCTCAGCGGCACCTTCTACTCGGTCAGCCAGCTCTCCCCGACATTTCAGGCGGTGAGCCACGCCAACCCATTCTTCTACGTAATCTCCGGCTTCCGTGCGGGTTTCCTCGGAATCAGCGATTCGCCGCTCTTGATCGGGGGCATCGGCCTTCTGGTTTTGAACGTTCTGCTTTGGGCCGCTTGCTATGGGGTTCTGAAAAGCGGCTGGAAGATCAAAGCCTGAATGTCGTTGCGCCTGCCGAACAAGTTGAACGGCAGCTGACGAATCCGTTCAGCCTCTCATTACCGCCAAGCTGCCAACTCCTGCGCATCAACCGTTTCAAGGAGATGCGCCAATGCGAAAAATTTTGATTTGTTTTGCAGCCGCAGCAACCGCTGCCGCTGTCGCCACGCCCGCTGCAGCCGATCGAGGGCGCTATGACAATATGGCGGTGCGGATCTACGTATCCCGAGTCGTTGAGTTGCAGGCCAAGATCAACCGGCTCGACAAGCGCGATATCCTTTCGCGACGGGAAGCACGGCGTCTTCGCGGGGAGGCTGCCGCTTTGCGGGCCCTGGTCGGGATCAAATCCAATAATGGGCTGAACAATGCCGAGCGGATCGAGATCGATTTTCGAATCGCGCGGCTCGAGCAGGAAATCCGCCGCGAATCTCGCGACGGCGACCGCCGCTGGGGCGACCGCCGGGACGATCGCTATCACATTCTTCCTGTGGACCAGGACGGCGACCGCTATCGCACCGATAGCAACGACTAAGTCGCACACCTTCTTGTCTTCGATGAGGCGCCTGTTGCGGGCGCCTTTTTCTTTTGCGGGAGCAACGATCGTTTACGATGTTGAACAATCGATAACGAGTGCGTTCAGCCTGCTCTCAAGGCGAATCGCCGACAAGTTGCGCATCAACCTGGCTTGAAGGAGAGCCGTAATGCGTAAAGTTTTGATTTCCCTTGCTGCCGCCGGTGCGGCTCTCGGCCTGGCAGCACCCGCCAGCGCGCAAGTTTACCGTACGCAGCCCTATCCGGGCTACGGGAACGGCTATGGCTATAACTACGGCCAGGTGCGCGCCCTGCACGTGCGGATCGATTCGATCCAGCGGCAGATCGAGAATTTGCGCGATCGCCGGATGATCTCGCGCAACGAGGCGAACGGGCTCCGTTCGGAATCGCGCGATCTGGAGCGGCGCCTGTTCAACCGCAGCCGCAACGGCCTGAATCCGAACGAGCTGCGCAACGTCGAGTATCGCATCGCGCGGCTCGAGCAGCACGTGCGGCACGAAGTGCGTGACGGCAACCGCTACGGTTGGAACGGACGCAACGGTTACACCGGCAATAACGGTTACATCGACCGCGACCGCGACGGCCGTAACGATCGCTACGAAGACGACGGTGGCCGCGACCACGACTAGATCGCGCCTCGGCCCGATCAGACAGGAGGGCGCCCGGGAGACTGGGCGCCCTTTTTGCATTCCAGCGACGTTTTTGCCCTTTCCGGCGCGGCTGGTTATAGGCGCGGCGGCGGCCGGGGGCCGCTCCCACGACCAGAATTCCAGGAGCCGCAATCCATGGCCATTACGCCGCTCATGCCCGTTTACCCACGCTCGCCTGTCCGCCCAGTGCGCGGCGAAGGGGTCTATCTCTATGGGGAGCAGGGCGAAAAATATCTCGATTTCGCGGCGGGAATCGCGGTCAATCTGCTCGGGCACGGACATCCGTATCTGACCAAGGCGATCCAGGATCAGACGGCAACGCTGATGCACGTGTCGAACCTTTACGGCTCACCACAGGGCGAAGCGTTCGCGCAACGGCTCGTCGACCTTACGTTCGCCGACACGGTCTTCTTTACGAACTCGGGCGCGGAAGCCGTCGAATGCTCGATCAAAACCGCGCGACGCTATCATTATGCCAAGGGCAACGCCCACAAGCACAATTTGATCACCTTTTCGAACGCGTTCCATGGCCGGACCATGGCGACGATCAGCGCGACCGACCAGGCGAAGCTGCGCGACGGATTCGCGCCGCTACTCACCGGCTTTACGGTGGTCGAGTTCAACGACGTCGACGCGGCGCTAGGGGCGATCGACGAGAATACCGCGGGCTTCCTAGTCGAGCCGATCCAGGGCGAGGGCGGCATCCGTCCAGCCACGCATGAATTCCTGTCGGGGCTGCGCGCGGCGTGTGACGAGCATGATTTGATGTTGGTGTTCGACGAGGTGCAGTGCGGCGTCGCGCGCACCGGCACGCTTTACGCCTACGAGCAATATGGCGTTGCTCCGGATATCATGGCGTCGGCCAAGGGCATCGGCGGCGGCTTTCCGCTGGGCGCCTGTCTCGCGACGGAAAAGGCGGCCGCGGGCATGGTAGTGGGCACACACGGATCCACCTACGGCGGCAATCCCTTGGCCATGGCGGCGGGGCAAGCGGTATTCGACATCGTCGCCACCGAGGAATTTCTCGCCAGCGTTCGCCAGAAGGGCGAGCGCCTTCGGGCCGCGCTCGAGCAGATGATCCCGAACCACGACCATTTGTTCGAGAGCGTTCGCGGCGTCGGATTGATGCTCGGAGTGAAGATGAAGACCGACAGCCGCGCATTTGTGAATTATCTGCGCACCAAGGGCCTGCTGACCGTCAGCGCCGGCGACAATGTGATGCGCGTGATCCCCCCGCTGGTCATCGAGGAGGAGCATATCCGCGAGTTCGTCGACACGCTGTCAGCGGCTGCCGGGGAGTATGAGGTGCCAGCGGAGGCCGCATAGTCTGTAAGAACTGGCATCGTTCGTCCTGAGCGGAGGCGCAAAGCGCCGTAGTCGAAGGGCGTTTTGCGCCGACGTTGCGGAGCGCCCTTCGACTTCGCTCAGGACGAACGAAGTTGTGTTTTGCACATTGGTTGTCCCGTGTCCGTATCGCCCCTATCTTTCCGCCATGCCAACATCGCAGCTTAATACCGACGTCGCGCTCGGCGTTGCGATCCCGGCGCGCAACGCGCGGGGGCGCATCGCGCGCCTGGGGCCCACCGTCGACGATATCTTGTCGAACCATCGCTATCCGCCGGTCGTCGAGCAACTGCTCGCCGAGGCCTTGGTGCTCACTGCGCTCCTGGGCACACTGCTGAAGGAGCCCACAGGACAGATCACGCTGCAGGCTCAGACCGAAAGCGGAATCGTCGACCTTCTCGTCTGCGATTATCTTGGCGGCGAACTGCGCGGTTACATCCGGCACGATCCCGAAAGGCTTGCGGACGCGGGACCCAACCCCTCGCTGTTCGCCTTGTTTGGGCGCGGATATCTCGCGATCACCTTCGACCATCCGGTGATGAACGAACGCTATCAGGGCATCGTACCGCTGGAGGGAGAAAGTCTGGCGCACGCCGCACAGAGTTTTTTCGCCCAATCGGAGCAGATCCCGAGCATTGTCCGGCTCGCGGCGGAAAAGCGGGATGGCCGCTGGTCGGCCGGCGGCCTCTTGTTCCAGCACCTGCCCGAAGGGGAGGAGGGGCGCGAGCGCATCCACACGCGGCTCGACCACCCCGACTGGCCCCATGTCGCGATCCTTGCCGGCTCGGTGAAAGCCGAGGAGCTGACCGATCCGGAACTGCCCCTCGACGATCTTCTCTGGCGCCTCTTTCACGAAGAGGAGGAAGTGCGCACGCTCGATCCAATCCATCTTCGTAAGGGATGCCGCTGTGACCCCGATTATGTCCGTTCGGTCATCGCCCGCTTTCCCGCGGAAGAACGCGAGGCAATGGTAGGCGAGGATGGGAAGATTTGTGTCGATTGCGAATTCTGCTCATCGAGCTTCGCGATCGAGCCGGGCGAGCTCGCTTAAAGCGGTCGCGATTTCTACTCGTTAACTCGTACATGTTAAACGGCGGAACCATGAAGCGACTCGCAATCCTAATGGTGGCTGGAGTCTCGGCGATCCTGGCGTTGAGCGCGGCGCAGCGGCCGAACCCGCTCGTTCAGGCCAGCCCGGGCCTTTGGGAAATCAGTGGAATTGAAGGCGCGAAATCCCCCATTCGCCAGTGCGTCGGCGACATCGCGGCGCTGGCCCAGATCGAGCATCGCGGCCGCAACTGTTCGAGGAAGGTGCTGAGGAGCGACCAGAGCTCCATGGTGATCGAGTATAGCTGCGGGGGCGCCGGCTTCGGTCATTCGAAGATCGACCTGATCACCCCGCGCAACCTCAGGATCGAAACGCAGGGAATCTCCGGCAACTTGCCATTCGGCTATGTGCTACAGGCGCGCCGAGTCGGCGATTGTCCGGCAAAAACCTCGTCAGCGTCTGCCCATTAAGGCGGCGTTTAACCATCCTGTCGTAAATAGATCGCGTGCCGGATTTGGCACGCTTTCCTCCCAATCGGGCAAGTATGCCCGATAACTGGGCCGCTCTTCTAACGAGGAGCGGCCCTTCTTTTGGCGGGCCCGCGCGACTAGATGCGCGCCGATGGACCGAACGGCGAACACCAAAAGCGCAGTCGTGCTGCTTTCCGGCGGGCTCGAACTCAATGGTTTGCGCCGGGATCGCGCGTGAGGCGGGGTTCTTAGTGACCGCGCTGACGGTCGACTACAACCAACGTCACCGAGTGGAACTCGACGCCGCTGAGGCGATCGCGGCCCAACTCGCGGAGCGCCACGTCGTGCTGCCGCTCGACCTTCGGCTGTTCGGAGGCTCGGCGCTTACCGGCGATATCGACGTGCCCAAGGACGGTGTGGAACCGGGAATCCCAGTCACCTACGTTCCGGCGCGAAACACGATCTTCCTCAGCCTAGCATTGGGACTGGCCGAGGCGAGCGGAGCGCGCGATATATTCATTGGCGTGAATGCGCTCGACTATTCCGGCTATCCCGACTGCCGTCGCGAGTTCATCGCCGCGTTCGAAGCGCTCGCCAATCTCGCGACCAAGGCGGGCGTCGAAGGCGATCGTTTCACCGTTCACGCGCCGCTCCTCGACATGACCAAGGCGGAGATCGCGCTCCAGGCCGAGCGGCTGGGTCTTGACGCGGCGCTCAGCCACAGCTGCTACGATCCGCTCCCCGATGGAATCCATTGCGGCCGCTGCGATGCCTGCCGTTTGCGGGCGAAGGGGTTTACCGATGCGGGCCTTAAGGATCCGACGGTCTACGCATGACCTACGCAGTCAAGGAGTGCTTCCTTACCCTGCAGGGCGAAGGGATGCAGGCCGGCAGCCGGGCCGTCTTCCTCCGTTTCGCGGGTTGCAACCTTTGGTCGGGGCGAGAGGAGGATCGGGCCGCAGCGCAATGCCAATTCTGCGATACCGACTTCGTTGGGACGGACGGCCCGGAGGGAGGCAAATTCGGCAATGCCGAGGAGCTTGCGTCGCATGTCGAGCGGATCTGGGGCGGCGGCGGCGAGCACCGGCTGGTGGTGGCAACTGGCGGAGAGCCGATGCTTCAGCTCGACACGCCGCTAGTCGACGCGCTCCATGCCCGCGGATTCAGAATCGCCGCCGAGTCGAACGGAACCTTGCCAGCTATCGCCGGTCTCGACTGGCTCTGCGTCAGTCCGAAAGCGGGCACGGAGGTGATTCAGCGGCGGGGCGACGAGCTAAAGCTCGTGTGGCCGCAGGATGGGATCGATCCGGCGGACCTCGAGACCTGGGATTTCGACCATTTCCTCGTCCAGCCGATGGATTGCGACGAACGCGATGCGGCCATCCAGGCCGCGATTCGGCTGGCGATGGAACGGCCCAAGTGGCGCCTCACGCTTCAGGCGCACAAGGTTTTGGGCCTGCCGTAAGGATTATTCCGCGGCGTTCTCGGCCTCGTTTCCGGCCGCTTCATTCGTCGCGGGCGGCGCAACGGCCGGCTTTGACCCCGCCGAGCGGCGGGAGGGCGGTCCCGAATTGGCGGCATTTTCGAGATCGTTGCCCATCTCATTGGTGAAGCCGACGTCCATGTCCGCCGCCATATTCGCTGCGTCGCCGGTCACCGCGTCGATCGCCGTCACGTCGTTTGAGACGATGTTTTCGGCAGTCAGGCCCTCGTTGAGGTTCGTGTTGTTGCCCGCCTGACCGTTGTTGCCGCAGGCCGCGAGCGCCAGAGCAGCGCCGGCGATGGGGATGATGGCGCGCATGCAAATCTCCGAATTCTGTCCACCAAAAAAAGAGGCTGCCGGAATAACCGGCAGCCCCTTGAAACGCCAACGCCTCCTTTGGAGCGGAGGCGTAATAATTACATCGCGTTGTTCGTGGCCGCGTCCGCAGCGCTGTTGGCAGCGTCGGCCGCGCTGTTGGCAGCGTCGGCAGCATTGTTCGCGTCCATCGTCGCGTTCATGTCGACCGCGTTCATGTCGACCGCGTTCATGTCGGTTGTCGCGTTCATGTCCGTCGTGAGGTTCTCATCGACGTTCATGGTATTGTTGGCCAACTCGTTGCTGCTGCAAGCCGAGACCGCCAGGGCCGCACCAGCGACCAGGATAAGAGCACGCATTCAAGACTCCCTATTTATTGCGATCTGGACCGGTCTCCCGGTTCGCAAATCGCGCGGACAATAGTCTGAAGCGCAAGCTTCCATCAAGGGTCTTTGCACGCCCGTTCCAAACCGTTGAGAAACGATGGAAAACTGCGCTTCAAGGCGTGATCAATGCTTGTCAGCGAGATTTGTTTCCCCAGCGCGGCGATGCTGGTGACTCCAAATTCGGCGATTCCGCATGGGACGATGCCACCGAAATGCGTAAGATCGGGGGACACATTTATGGCAAAGCCGTGAAGGGTCACCCAACGCTTCACCCGAACCCCTAGCGCTCCGATCTTCGCTTCGCCTGGACCCTCGCCGACCCAGATACCGATGCGCCCGTTGGCGCGGTGGGCCGCCACGCCGACGGTGGCGAGGGCGTCGATCATCCACTGCTCCAGGCTGTGGACGAAGCAGCGAATGTCCCTTCCACGCTTTTCCAGGTCGAGCATCACGTAACCGACCCGCTGCCCCGGACCGTGATAGGTGTACCGGCCCCCGCGGCCGGCAACATAGACGGGGAAGCCCATCGGGTTGATCAGTTCGGCGGAGTTGGCGCTGGTGCCGGCGGTAAAAAGGGGCGGGTGCTCGAGGAGCCAGACGCATTCGCCGGCGGTGCCCTCACGAATAGCTGCGGCACGCTGCTCCATGAAAGCGAGCGCATCCTCATAAGGTACAGGCGTCTCGCTCACACGCCATTCGATCTCGCCGAACTCGTCCATGTGGGGCCCAGATGGCGTCGGCCAGCTGCTCGGGCAAGAACGATTGCACGGGGCATTGCGCCCACGCATAAGCAGGGTGAACCGCAAGCAAGGACATCATGGCGAACATATCGATATCAAGAGCCTGGGAAGAAACGACGGCCATAATCGCTCGCGACAGCAAGCTTTTCGCGACCATTGCACTTGCGTTGATCGTGCTTCCGGGGGTGGTCAGCGACGTTGTCACCCCAACTCCTACCCCAGGCGCGTTTCCCAAGCTCGGCTATTGGACGGTCGTCACGTGTATCGCGCTGCTGATCGCACTGGTCGGGCAGCTAGCGATCATCCGTTTGGCGATCGGCTCCCGTCAGACGGTCGGCGAGGCGATCGCTCACGCCTTCGGGCGTGCCACCGCCTATCTCGGGGCGACGATCCTTTGGCTCCTGCCGTTCGCATTAATCGTCGGCGGAGTCGTGGGAGCGACCACTTCGGAGGGCTCCGCGAGCGGCAATCCCAGCCTTTCCCCTGCCGCCGCCCTGGTCGTCCTGGTTGCCATACCCGTAATGATCTTCTTCGCCATCCGCATGCTGTTATCCGCGCCCGTCGCGAGCGCGGAGCGAGTCGGGCCGATCGGAATCATCAAGCGCTCTTGGGAGCTGACGGCCGGCAACTGGTGGCGCTTATTCGGATTCTTCCTGCTGTTCGTCATCGCGGGAGGAGTCGTGCTCATCGCCGTCGATTTGGTGATGGGGCTGCTGGCCAAACTGCTCTTCGGATCGCTCGATCCACTGACGGTTGGAGCGCTGCTGGTTGCGATCGTCGGCCAGCTTGTCGCGGCGGCATTCACCGTGCTGCTGATGACGATGCTGGCCCGGGTCTACGTCCAGCTTTCCGGCCAGGGCCAGGCCGAGCCCTTCCGCTAGCCGCCGATGAGCGGGATTTGCGGCGCGCAGTCTCGCGGAAGAATGCCGATCAACCGGGGGTCGGGGAAGCGCTCGACGGCGCGCTTATATGGGGTGAACCCCGCTCTGCGATAGGCCGATAGGGCCGCCGGGTGGTCCAGCGAGCAGGTGTGGACGTGCACTCGGCGAACCCCATCGCGCCAGCTGCGCGAGACCGATTCGGCCAGCAGCCACTTGCCGTGTCCTCTGCCGGCGAGGTCCGGGACGAGCCCGATGAAGGCGAGTTCGCACTCCTGCGGCTCGCGGAAGTCGAGCTCGAGCATTCCAACTTCCCGTCCGCCTTCTTCGGTGACCGAATAGAGTTCAACCTTGGGATGTTGGATGATTGCTGCGAGTTCCTCTTCCTTCATCACCAGCCGCGAAAACCATAGCCAGGGCGAGCCCACCGAGCGGAAAAGCTCCCGATATTGCCGGGGCTCAGGCGCCGCGATGCGACGCAATGAAAGAGAGGAGTCGGGCACCTCGGTGCCGGGAGGCGAATGCATTTCGAGGTAGGTTACCACTGCGGCGAGCTCGCCGGAGGGGATTGCGTCGTAGCTCATTTCCAACGTGCCAACGGGGGCAGGCTCATCAAGATTGCGTCGATATTCCCGCCGGTCTTTAGCCCGAACAATGTCCCCCGGTCGTAGAGCAGATTGAACTCGACGTAACGGCCGCGGAAAGTCAGCAACCGGTCCATGTCTTCGTCGTCGAAGGGCGTGCCCATCCGCTTGCGGACGACCTTGGGGAAGATATCGAGAAAGGCTTCGCCGACGTCGCGAGTAAACGCGAAGTGCGCATCGAAATGCCCTTCGAGGTGGTCGTAGAAGATGCCGCCGACGCCCCGCGGGACACCGCGATGCGGGAGCCAGAAATATTCGTCCGCCCATTTCGAAAAGCGCGGATAGAAAGTCGGATCGTGCGCGGCGCAAGCGGCGCGCAGGCGCGCGTGGAAGGCCTCGGTGTCCTCTTCATAAGGGATCGCCGGATTGAGGTCCGCACCTCCGCCGAACCAGCGTTTGGTGGTGGTCAGGAACCGAGTGTTCATATGCACCGCCGGCACGTTCGGGTTGGCCATGTGGGCAACGAGGCTGATGCCGGTGGCGAAGAAGCTCGGATCCTCCTCGGCGCCGGGGATGCTCGAGGCAAATTCAGGAGAGAACTCGCCTCCGACCGTCGACACGTTGACTCCGACCTTCTCAAAGACTTTGCCCGTCATCTGCCCGCGTGTCCCGCCTCCTCCGGACCCGGTGCTGTCGTCGGTCCGTTCCCAGGGCGTATAGACAAACGTCGCTTCGCTTCCGGCTTCGCGCTCGATCTCCTCGAAGGCGGCGCAGATGCGGTCGCGCAGCGATTCGAACCAATCGCGCGCCGCCTGCTGCTGATCGTCCAAGGGGAGCATGGCCCCCGTCCTTGGAAGGAGCGGCGCCCGGAGGCAAGCGATGTAAATCCGCCGTTCACCCGGACGAACGCAAGGACCCGCGCGACAGGGATCCAGCCGCGAGACGCGGCCCCTAGAAGGACCGAAACCTATGAATAAGCTCGTGTTCTCAGTCGCATTTGGAGCGACGATAGTGTCGAGCCCGATCGCCGCGCAGACCGCCCCGGCGGAAACACGCATGCCACGCGAAATCAGCCGACAGCAGGCGCAACAGCTTGCCGGTTCGATGTTTGACCGCTTCGACCTCAATCACGACGGAGTGGTCACCCGCGACGAAGCCCAGCAAGCCAGCTCCCAGATGGACAGCGCCTCAGGGCACGGCGGCGCACGAGCTCAGCGGATGATCGACAAGCTCTTCGGTGCCACCCCGTCCGTGACCAAATCGCAGTTCGAGACGATGGCCCTTGCCCAATTCGACAAACAGGACATCAATCGCGACGGATTGGTGACTTCCGCGGAGCGACAGCAGGCACGCGCAAGTCGGCAGGCGCCTCAATAAGCGCGCGACGGGTCGGGTTGTTCAATAAATCCGCCGTTGGGCGTTGACGAGCATTCGAAGCAACATGGCGATCGGTCGCGGCACACCGACCTTACCCTCGAGCCAAAGGCTCACCGCCGAGCGAGAGACGCCGATCGCCTGGGCAAGGTCGTTCTGAGTGCGATAGCCGAGGCTGCGCATCGCCGAGCGCAACTCGTCAGGCGCCATGGACGCGAGCATTTCGTTGGAGCGTATGTCGGTCATTTAAATCGCGTCGGCTCCCCGATCGCCGGTGCGGATGCGAATCGCCTGCTCTACGTCGAGGACGAAGATCTTGCCGTCTCCAATGCGCCCAGTGCGTGCCGCATTCTCGATCGCCTCGATCACATTCTCGACCTGCGAATCTTCGACGACGACCTCAACCTTCACCTTTGGCAGAAAGTCGATGACATATTCCGCGCCTCGGTAGAGCTCGGTGTGACCCTTCTGCCGGCCGAAACCCTTCACCTCGACGACAGTGATGCCCGATACGCCGGCGTCGTGCAGCGCATCCTTCACATCGTCGAGCTTGAACGGCTTGATGATCGCCTCAATCTTCTTCACTTGGGCGCCCCGTTGATGCGTGCTGCGAATTCGCTAATGCCCAATCGCCGCCGCATTTGGAAGGCAGGTGCCGCGACATCATGAAAGCCATCATCCTTTCCGCAGGCCAAGGGTCGCGCCTCGGCCATCTGGTCGATGACCGGCCCAAGTGCCTGATCGACTTCAACGGGCGCACTCTGCTCGATCGTCAGCTCGATACGCTCGAAGCCAATGGCGTGCACGAGGCCGTGGTCGTTACGGGTTTCCACGATGAGCTGGTGAGCCAAGCCATCGCTCGCCGCAGCGGTGGCCCTGCGGTGCGCACAATCTACAACCCCTTCTACAAAGTCGCCGACAATACCGGCTCGCTGTACATGGCGCGCGAGGAGCTCGTTGGCGATTGCCTGGTATGGAACGGCGATACGCTCGTTTCGCGGACTCTGATGGAGCGAGTGGTCGCCAATCCGCGGCCGGGCATCTGCGTCACGATCGATCGCAAGGACGGCGGCTACGACGATGACGATATGAAGGTGGTCGAACAGGACGGCCGTCTCAAGGCGATCGGCAAGCGCTTGCCGCTCGAAAGCGTCAACGCCGAGTCGATCGGGCTGCTCGCCTTCCGCTCGGCCGGTGCGCAGCAGTTCCGCGAGGCGATCGACCGAGCAATCCGCACCCCGGAAGGAACGACCATCTGGTACCTACGCGTCATCCATCAGATTGCGCAGAGTGCGGACGTCTGGACATTCGACATCCACGGCGAAGAATGGGGCGAGGTCGACTTCCCGCCCGACGTCGACGATGCGCGCGAGCTGACCGCGCGCTGGGACGCTGTGGAGAAAGTGGCGGCTGCCTGACGCGATGAACGCGCAGGATATCTCGATCGCGGTCGGCGAGGATCGCGTCTCCGGCCTGTTGCTGCGTCCTGAGGGAGCGAAAGCCCTTTACGTATTCGCCCATGGTGCCGCAGTCGGGATGAATCACCCGAACATGGCCTCGAATGCCGAAAAGCTGGCTGAGCGCGGGATCGCAACGCTGCGCTACCAGTTCCCGTACATGGAGAAGCGAAGTGGGCGCCCCGACCCGCCGAGGATCGCGCATGCGGCGGTTCGAGCGGCGGTGGCCGAAGCGGGGCGGCTTGCTCCGGACTTGCCACTCTTCGCGGGCGGCCGTTCGTTCGGCGGTCGCATGACCTCTCAGGCTCAGGCGGAGTCGCCGCTTCCCGGCGTACGTGGTTTGGCCTTTCTCGGCTTTCCCCTCCACCCCGCCGGCAAGCCCGGTATCGACCGTGCCGACCATCTCGAGCGCGTGCACATTCCGATGCTGTTCGTTTCGGGGGATCACGACGCTTTGGCAGAGATAGACCTGCTGAGGCCGATGGTCGCCGACCTCGGCGATCGCGCCACTCTGCACCTCGTCAGCCATGCCGACCATTCGCTCAAAGTACCTGTGAAAAGCGGCCGCACGTCTGCCGAGGCCGAAGCGGACGCGCTCGATGCGATGGCGGAGTGGATGTTGTCGGCGGCCTAGCCGTCTGGAGGTCGGGAACACCCCGACGACGTCGCGAGCGAGTCGAGCGGCGAGGTCTCAATAGGGTGGCTTGTCCAAGCCCTTAAGACTCTTGGTAAAAATCTCGCAGCCTGATTCGGTGATGCCGATCGAATGCTCGAACTGAGAAGAGAGCGAGCGGTCCCGGGTGACAGCGGTCCAGCCGTCGTCGAGCACCTTCACGTCCGGCCGGCCGATGTTGATCATCGGCTCGACGGTGAAGATCATCCCCGGTTTGAGCTCTGGACCGGTGCCGGGGCGGCCGGCATGGATCACCTCGGGACTGTCGTGGAACAGTCGTCCGACGCCATGGCCGCAGAAATCGCGGACGACGCTGTAGCGATGCAATTCCGCATGGCGCTGGATCGCGTCGGCTATGTCCCCGAGATGATTGCCGGGCTTAGCCTGTTCGATACCGAGCATCAGGCACTCGTAGGTGACCTCGACAAGCTTGCGGGCTTTCAAGGGCACGTCGCCCACCAAATACATGCGGCTCGTGTCGCCGTGCCAGCCGTCGACGATCGGGGTCACGTCGATGTTCACGATGTCTCCGTCCTTGAGCGTCTTGTCGGAGGGGATTCCGTGGCACACGACATGGTTGATCGAGATGCAGCTGCTCTTGGTGTATCCGCGGTAGCCGAGCGTCGCCGGGACCGCGCCCGCATCGAGGGTCAGCCGGTGGACGATCTCGTCGAGATCCTGTGTCGCCACCCCGGGGACGACGTGCGGCACAAGCGCGTCGAGGATCGACGCCGCAAGCGCGCCGGAGCGGCGCATGCCTTCGAAAGCTTCCGGTCCGTGCAATTTGATGACGCCGTTGCGCGCCTCGACCCGATCGTCGGGAGCCACAGTGATGTATTGAGTCATGACGCCTAGATAGGCATTCGGACGCCCAGAGTCACCGGAGGCGAAATGGACCGTACAAGGCAGTGGACTGCCGCGCTGGTGGTGATCGGCGACGAGATCCTCTCCGGGCGAACGCAGGACCGGAACGTCGCGCAGGTCGCGACGTGGCTTAACGAGCAAGGCATCCGGCTCGCCGAGGTACGAATGGTTCCCGATGTCGAAGAGCGAATCGTCGAGGCCGTGAACGTTTTGCGTGTTGTCCACGATTATGTCTTCACGACCGGCGGTATCGGCCCGACACATGACGACATCACGGTCGACGCGATTGCCGCGGCTTTCGGCGTCTCGGTCGTCATCCACCCCGAGGCCAAAGCGATCCTGGAAGACTATTACCGCGATCGACCCGGCGGGTTGAACCAGGCGCGCCTGCGAATGGCGCGGGTACCCGAAGGAGCGGAGCTGATCCCCAATCCCTACTCAGGCGCTCCGGGAGTCAAGATGGACAATCTCTATATCCTCGCCGGAGTGCCGAGCATCGCCGGGAGCATGCTCGAGGCGCTTACCGGGAAGCTTGAGGGCGGGCGTCCGATAGTGTCGGTGACCCTGGGCGCGAGGGCGGCAGAAAGCGAGGTTGCGGATTTGCTTCGCGACACGGAGGCCGCCAATCCAGGCGTGGCGATCGGGAGCTACCCCTTCTTCAAGGACGGCCGCTACGGCGCCAATTTCGTGATCCGTTCGGAAGATGGCGAACTGGCGCTTAGAACGGGCGAAGAACTTGCTCGTCGGCTCCAGGATGCGGGCTACGAGCCCGTCGAAGGCGGAATCTAGCGCCACACCAATTTGTGCTCGGGAGCAACGGACGCGTTCGCGCATTGATGCCGCGCCCGCAATCGAGCCGGGCAGAGCGGGAGGACAGCAATGGCTGTTGCGAAAACGATCGAAATCATTTCCACCTCGAGCACGTCATTCGAGGACGCGGTGAAGCAAGGCGTCGCCAAGGCCTCGGAGTCCGTGGACGACGTACAAGGCGCATGGGTCAAGGACACCGAGGTCGCGGTCAGCGGTAATCACATCAGCGAATGGCGGGTGCGGCTAAAGGTCACGTTCGTCGTCAAATAATTCGCTTGGAGCGGTTGCTCCGCTGAGGCTGGTGACGGATCACGACGTCGTCGTGTTGTCGGTGTCGACGAACAGCGCATGGCATGCGGACCGCGCATTCCCGCGCAAGTAGCACGGCTTTTCGCTGAAGACGGCAGCAAGCTCGCCGTAAGCGACATTCCGCTCATTGATTCTTAAAAGTCTCCCGAACAATCATCACCGTTCGACGACCAACAACGAGAGGTTGTTGTGTGATCAGAACGGGGCCGCTGATCAACCAGCCGAGGGAGATCATGCGCAGTGGCCGATTACACGACACAGTTCCACACCGAGATAACCAGCGGGTACAGCCAAGGCGGTAGCGGCCACGTTTTTTACGTCGACCCCGGCGCGGCGCCTGGCGGAAACGGGCTCTCGGAAGGATCGGCGCGGAATTCGCTGGACTATGTTCAATGGTATGCAGCGAATGTCGGATTCCAGCCTGGCGACACAATTGTTCTGAAGCGGGGCTATACTTACGACACCGCGAGCAGCAACGGTCTCTGGCTCAGCGGAAACGGAACGGCCGAGCAGCCGATTACACTTGGCGCCTACGGGAACGGGGCACCGCCGGTCATCACCAACAGTCACTTTGTGCCCGACGCTAATGGGAGTGACACGAGCAAAAGCGATGCGGTGATCAATGTAGAGCAAAACTCCAGTTACTTCGTCATCAGAGATATCAAAATCGACAACCCGTCGTACGCCACGGGAAACATCACGGACGCGGGCATTCGCGTACTCGGCACTCATGTGACCATCGAAAATGTCGAAATCACCGGCACTGGAACGGGCATCTGGTTTGGACGGAATTCGGCCAGCAACACGGGCGCGCCTTCCGAAAGCGCCTATGGCACGGTCAAGGACTGCTACATCCACGACCTGCGCATGGTGCAGAACACAGCCGGCGGATATGACGACTACGGCTGCGTAGCCGTCACCGTATTGGCGAGCGACGTCACCGTTATCCACAATACCTTCAAGAACCTCATGCAGCTCAGCTATGATTTTGGCTGGGATGGAGCAACGGTCGAGATTTACGGCTCCGCTCACAACGTTGTCGTGGAGGGCAATTACATAGAGAATGTGAATGCTGTCACGGAATTTGGAGGACGCAGCACGGACAGCGTCTCAAATATTTCGTTTGATCATAATATTATCGTGAATAGCGAATCACTTGCATTTTTTCACAACGGCACTGACGCTTTTGCGCTCGGATCGATCTCCAACGTCAATTTCACCAGCAATACTGTTTACAGCACAGGAAACCGGACCGACAGCACGAGCTTTGCATTCGGCTTCGACGGAAGCGACGGAAGTTTCCTAACTGTCGAGAACAATATCTTTTGTATCCAAAATCTTGATTATTGGTCTGTTGGAGCGACCAATTATCATCACTCTCACAATCTTTATGACGTCATCAATGTTCCGTTCGGCTCCGGCTATTTCTCCGCCGATGAATATCAGGGGCGCGCCGCCTTTCTAAATCCGACCATGAGGGACTTCCGGCTTGGGGCAACGTCGGATGCGCTTAGTCGCGCCGTGGCAATTCCGGGCTTCCTCATCGACTATATGGATCATGACCTGACCGGACGGAGCGGTCTCGATCTCGGGGCAATCGAATATTGGGACAGTGGGGTTCAGATCCTCGGAACGAACAATGCCGACAATCTGATCGGCACATCCTTCGCCGATCAGATCTGGGGTTACGCCGGAAACGATTTCATCGACGGCGGCGCGGGTGCGGATATGATGTACGGGGGCGCCGGCAACGACACCTACATCGTCGATAATTCAGGCGATTTGGCGGTCGAGACCAGTGCGACGGGCGGAACGGATCTCATTGTCTCGTCAGTTTCGTTCAACCTACAAAATTATGTTGAGAATGTTGCTCTGGCAGGCTCGGGAGCAATCAACGGCACTGGCAACGCGCTGAACAACGAAATCGTCGGCAATTCGGCGAACAACATCCTCAACGGAAATGGCGGCGCTGACGTCTTGAGAGGGGGCGCGGGTAACGACAGCCTCTACGGAGGCGCTGGGAACGACACCCTGCAAGGCGGTCCAGGTCTGGACATTCTGTCCGGCGGCCGCGGCACGGACGAATTCCAGTTTCAAGCCGGAGATTTCAGCGGCACCAGCAGGCAGAATGCGGATTGGATTTAAGACTTCGATCGCGCGGAAGGGGACTTGATCGATCTCGCATCCCTGGACTCCAATTCGAACCGTGCCGGCGACCAGTCATTCGCGTTCATCGGCCGCTCTGCTTTCACGCATTCGGCAGGCCAGCTCCGGTACGAATTCGTGACTGTCAACAAAGTCATCGAGACGGTTCTTTACGGTGACACTAATGGCGATGGACTGGCCGACTTCGCGATCCGTTTAAGTGGTCAGATGTTCCTGACGAACGGCGATTTCATGCTTTAGGCGATGCGCCTCTTTTGGAGCGGGTAGCGGGAATCGAACCCGCGCGATCAGCTTGGGAAGCTGACAGGCTACCATTACATCATACCCGCCCTAAGGCGTTCGAGCCGCGCTTCGATTAGGTCGCGGGTTCGAGCCCGTCAACGGACATGAAAAGTTCGTAATGTGGGCACGATTCGGGCCGGAAGAGCGTTGCTCAATATAAGCACGCTTACTATATTCGTATCAAATGGAAACCATTCCCTTCGAAATCGGAGAGACGGCGCACGCTCTTCGCAAAGCCTTTGACCGGCTCGCCGTCGGCATGGGCGTCACTCGCGCGCAATGGAAGGTGCTGTTCAAGCTGACCCGCGCGCCCGGCCTTCGCCAAGTCGAGCTCGCGGACATGCTCGATCTCGAGCCGATCACATTGTGCCGGATCGTGGATCGACTGGAGGAAGCCGGCCTGGTCGAGCGCACACGCGACCCCGAAGACCGTCGCGCATGGCGGCTGCATGTCACCGCGAACGCGCAGCCGCTCATCGAAAAACTTCAGGCGGTCGGCGCCGACCTCGTCGGGCAAGTGTTTGCGGGCATCGATCCGAAGGACATCGAAACCACTCGCCGGGTCCTCGCGCGCGCACGTGAGAACGCGGCTCGTGCCGGAGTATCAAAAAGGGCGTCGAATCAATGAATAAAATGGCGACAGAACCGATGACCGGAACGGCGACCGAAGAATCGCCGAAGCGGGGGAAAATCGGCAAGCTCAGAGCCAACAAGAGCTTGTTGCGAACGATCCTTCTGCTGATCGTTCCGGCGTTGTTGCTGATCGGCGGCGGCTATTATTGGCTGACGAGCGGCGGCAGCGTCTCGACGGACGACGCGCAGATCAAGCAAGACATCGTCTCCGTCAGCCCGCAGGTGAACGGCCAGATCGTGCAAGTGTTCGTGCGCAACGGAGCGCACGTGAAGCGCGGCGATCTGTTGTTCCGTATCGACCCCCAGCCTTATCGCGTCGCGCTCGAGCAGGCGCAGGCGCAGTTCGCGAACGCGCAGCTGCAGACGACGCAACTGCGGACGCAGGCGGCTGGCACTGCAGCCGACATAACGGGCGAACAGGCCAATCTGGAGATCAAGCGCAACGCCTTTTCGCGCCAGCAGGCCTTGCTGAGGCAGGGCTTCACGACGCGCTCCGACTATGACGATGCCTTGAACGAAGTTCGTACGGCGGAACAGGACCTTGCCGACGCGCGGGCACGGGCTGCCAACGCACACTCCGCGCTCGCTCCGGGCCAGCAGCCGCAGATCGCCCAGGCGCAGGCGGCGGTCGATAAAGCGCAGCTCGATTTGTCGCGGACTGATGTTCGCGCGCCGATGGACGGAGTCATCGAAAATGCCGACAACCTTCAGGTCGGGCAGATGGCGGTCACGGGCCTAGGAATGGTCTCGCTCGTCCATAGTCAGAGCGCTTGGGTCGAGGCGAACTTCAAGGAGAAAGACGTCGGCCGGATGGTTCGCGGGCAGCCCGCGACGATCGAGGTCGACGCTTATCCGGGCCAGAAGTTCGAAGGACATGTGCAGAGCATTGGCGCGGGCACCGGAAGTGAATTCTCGCTGCTTCCGGCGCAGAACGCCAACGGTAATTGGGTCAAGGTGACGCAGCGGGTGCCTGTGCGGATCGCTTTCGACGGCACGCCCGCAAAGCCGATGATCGCCGGCCTGTCCGTCAACGCAACGGTCGACCTCGGAAAGTAAGCTCGAATGGCCAGCGCGCCGGATGTTGCAACGCATCCGCTTCCGACCGGAGAGCGGCTGATCGTCACCATTGGGGTGATGATGGCCGTGCTCCTGCAGGTGCTCGACACCACCATCGCCAACGTCGCGCTGCCGCACATGCAGGCGAGCCTCAGCGCGAGCCAGGATACGATCAACTGGGTGCTGACGAGCTACATCGTCGCCTCCGCGATCGCTTTGCCCATCAGCGGCTGGCTCGCCGACAGGGTCGGACGCAAGCGGCTGCTGCTGATTTCCGTGGGAGTGTTCACGGTCGCCTCGGTGCTGTGCGCGACGGCGACCTCGCTCACTGAAATGGTGCTCTTCCGCGCCTTCCAGGGCGTTGGCGGGGCCTTCATCGTCCCGCTCGCCCAAGCCACTCTGTTCGACATCAATCCGCGCGAGAAGCACGGTCAGGCAATGGCGCTGTTCGGCGGCGGAGTGATGATCGGACCTATCCTCGGCCCCGTGCTCGGCGGCTGGCTCACCGACAATTACAACTGGCGCTGGGTGTTCCTCGTGAACCTGCCGGTCGGTATCGTCTGCGCGCTGCTGATGGCCCGGTTCATGCCGAAGGCGGAGCAGCATGAGCGCAAGTTCGACCTGTTCGGTTTTGCACTGCTCGGAATTGCGCTCGCCGCCCTGCAGCTGTTCCTCGACCGGGGTGAGCAAAAGGACTGGCTGTCGAGCTGGGAGATCATCGTCGAGCTCGGCGTCGCCATCGCCGCCACCTGGATGTTCGTCGTCCATATCGTAACGGCCAAGAATCCCCTGTTCCAACGGTCGATGTTCGCCGACCGGAATTTCGCGACGGGATTGGCCTTCATGGCGGTGACCGGCGTCTTGCTGCTCGCCGGCCTCGCTCTGCTGCCGCCGCTGCTGCAGAACATGTACGGCTATTCCGTGCTGCAGTCGGGCTTCCTCACCGCTCCGCGGGGCGTCGGCACGCTGATTTCCATGCTCCTGGCGGGGCGGCTTGTGGGCAGAGTGGATTCGCGGGCGCTGGTCGGTATCGGCGTCGCCTTGATGGGCATTTCGCTGTGGATGATGACGGGCTTCGCGATCGATCAGCCGTCGCGGCCGGTCATCGTCAGCGGCATCGTGCAGGGTCTCGGGCTCGGCCTCATCTTCGTGCCCCTGCAGAGCCTGGCGTTCGAGACATTGGCTCCGCGCCTGCGAACGACCGCGGCGGCGCTGCTCAACCTGTCGCGCAATATCGGCGGATCGGTCGGCATTTCGGTCGTCAGCACGCAGCTCGTGCGGATGACCCAGGTGTCGCACCAGGATCTCGCGGCGAACATCACACAGCAGACGATCCCGACCCTGAACCCGGAAGTCCTGCAGACGATCGCGCCCGTCGCGGGGCCCGCGGCGCTCGCTTACATCAATGCCGAAGTGACCCGGCAGGCTTTGTTCATCGCCTATCTCGACGACTTCAAGCTGATGATGATCGTGACCTTTGCGGTGCTTCCCCTGCTGCTCCTGATGCGGCGCGGCAATCGGGTCGGCACCGGTCAGCCTCACGCCGCGATGGATTGAACGGGGTCGTCGCCATTCGCGTCACGCCGCGTTCGGCCAAGCCGGGGATCGGGGGCTGGCGCTTGGACGCAGGCGGGCGGCAGGAGCTCGAGGTTCGCGTCGCCGAAGCTCCCGCCGATGGCGCGGCTAATGCGGCGGTGGAGAAGCTGCTGGCCAAGTCACTTGGGATCAACCGTTCAGAAGTGTCGATCATTGCGGGGCACGCCAGTCGTCACAAGCGACTGTCCACCCCACTTACCGAGAGCGAAATTCGCAGGCGGCTGGGAACTCACAAGGAAAGGAAATGACGATGCATCAAGTCGGCAAGCGGCGGCTCGGCAGAAACGGACCGGAGGTCTCGGCCATTGGCCTCGGCTGCATGGGGATGAGCGAATTCTACGGGCCGTCCGACGAACAGGAGTCGATCGCGACGATCCACCACGCGATCGACCGGGGCGTGACCTTTTTCGACACGGCCGACATGTATGGGCCGTTCAAGAACGAGGAGCTCGTGGGTCGAGCGATCAAGGACCGCCGGGACCAGGTGTTCCTCGCGACCAAGTTCGGCAATGTTCGGAGCGTCGACGGCGAATTCTTTGGGGTGCGCGGCGACCCGCAATATGTCCGCTCGGCCTGCGAAGCGAGCTTGAAGCGGCTCGGCATCGAGACGATCGATCTTTATTATCAGCATCGGGTCGACCCGAATGTGCCGATCGAGGATACGGTCGGTGAGATGGCGCGGCTCAAGGACGAGGGGAAGATCCGTTTCCTCGGCCTGTCGGAGGCGGCGCCACGGACGATTCGCGCGGCTTATGCCACGTCCCCGATCAGCGCGCTGCAAAGCGAATATTCGCTGTTCACGCGCGACGTGGAGACGGAAATCCTCCCCACTTGCCGCGAGTTGGGGATCGGTTTCGTTCCTTATTCGCCGCTCGGCCGCGGTTTTCTGACGGGCACGATCGCCAGTACGGAGGATTTGGCCGAAGACGATTCAAGGCGAGCCGGCCGCTTCCCGCGCTTCGAAGGCGAGAACTTCGACCGCAATCAGAAGCTTGCATCCGAGGTGAAGCAACTTGCGGAGGAGAAGGGCTGCACTCCCGCGCAGCTAGCGCTCGCCTGGGTGCTTGCGCAGGGCGAAGACATCGTTCCAATCCCGGGAACGCGCCGCCGCCGGCACCTCGATGACAATATCGGTGCGCTCGACGTCAAGCTTTCGGCGGACGACCTTGAGAGGATCCAAGCCGTCATCCCAGCTGAAGCGGTCGCTGGGCTCCGCTACACAGAGCAGGGGATGGCTTCGGTCAACCGCTAGGGCCTTTCCGCCGCCCGTTCGTCGATCAGCCTCTGGCTCGGTCAGCGCGAGCATGCCAGTGCCCCCGGAAGGGAGGGCTTGGTCATGTTCGAACTATCGCGTCGCGAGGCGCTCGCGTCCGCCGCTGCGGTCTCACTGGCTTCGACAGCGGCGCCCGCGCGGGCCCTGGCTCAGGCCGCGCAGGCGGCTTCAGCGCCGGCGGCCGCTTGGGACCTGCGCGACATCTACCCCACCGACGCGGCATGGGAAGCCGAGCGGCAAGCCATTTTGAAGGACGTTCCTGCGCTGGCTGCGCAAAAGGGGACGCTCGGCCGGAGCGCGGCGAGTTTGCTCGCAGCGCTCCAGGCACAGTCGGATTTGAACAAGCGCGCCTCCCGGCTCTACACCTACGCATCGCTGAAGGCCGACGAGGACCTTCGGGTATCCGCCAACCAGGAGCGCAAGCAGCAAGCGCAGGACGTGTTCACGGCGCTCAGCGAGGCGACGGCTTGGACCAGCCCGGAGATCGTCGCGCTTGGCGCGGCGCGAGTGAATGCGCTGATCGCCGCCGATCGCGGGCTGGACAAATTCGCCTTCGGTCTGCGGGACACGCTGCGACTGGCGCCGCACACGCTGTCGTCGGACGAAGAGCAGCTGCTTGCGTCCGCGGCGAGTCCGCTTGCCGGACCACAGGACATTCGCGACCAGCTCACGGCGTCCGACATCCCCTGGCCGACGGTGAAGCTTAGCGACGGCAAGGAAATGCGGCTCGACGATCAAGGCTATACGCTCGTTCGGGGCGTGCCGAACCGCGCCGATCGCAAAATGGTCTTCGACAGATTTTGGACGAGCTACAAGTCGTTCCAGAATTCGCTTGGAACCGCTCTGGCGGCGCAGGTGAAAGGCGATCAGTTCCGAGCGAAGGCCCGTCATTACGACACAGCGCTTCACGCCGCGCTCGACGGGAGCAACCTGCCTGAGGCGGTGTATCGGTCCCTCATCGCTGAGACCAATCGCGGGCTTCCGGTCTTGCATCGCTATTTCGAGCTCCGCCGGCGAATGCTCGGTCTTCCAGACATGGGCTATTGGGACATCTACCCGCCGCTGGTGAAGTCGGACCGCGCGTACAGTCTCGCCGAGATGCGGCAGCTGACCCTCGACGCGATCAAGCCGCTTGGCGCCGACTATGGCCGCATTTTTGCGGAGGCGAGCGCCAAGCGCTGGGCGGACCCGTTCCCGAGACAGGGAAAGGCGTCAGGCGCCTACATGCAGCCAGGGGCCTATGACGTTCATCCTTATTTGCTGCTCAATCTCAGCGACAAATATGACGGGCTTTCGCAATATGCGCACGAGTGGGGCCATGCGATGCACAGCCTTCTCGCCAATGCGGCGCAGCCGTACGAACTGTCCAACTATCCGACGTTTACCGCGGAGGTCGCGTCGACGGCGCACGAGCTGCTGCTCGCCAACATGCTGGTCGAGCGAGCGAAGAACAAAGAGGAGAAGCTCTTCTACCTCGGGCAAATCATGGAAAACTACCGCGGGACATTCTTCCGCCAGGCTATGTTCGCCGAGTTCCAGCTCGCGATCAACGACCTCGCCGACAAGGGCGAGGGGCTGTCGGGCGAGAAGATGACGGCGATCTACCTCGACCTCTTGAAGCGGTATCACGGCCCCAAGGTGCAGATTGAACCGGCCTATGGGGCGGAGTGGGCCTACATCCAGCACTTCTTCTTCGGCTTCTATGTATGGCAGTATGCAACCTCGATCACGGCCGCGAACTTTTTCGCCCAGAAGGTGATGCACGGCACGGCCGCGGACCGCGATCGCTATCTGGACGTGCTTCGCTCCGGCGGATCGGATACGGGCTACAATCTGCTGAAGACGGGCGGGCTCGATATGGCGAGCGCCGAGCCGTACCGGCTGATCGTCGACAGTTTCAGCAAAGTCCTCGACCAGGCGGAAGCCCTGATCGCTTGAGGTCTAAATCTCGCTCACCAAGCTCATGCAGGTGACTCCGGCTTCAGCTTTTTGAAGTTCAGAGACGTCGAGTTCGACTATGTCGAAGCCGCGGCTTGTGAGGCGTTCGACAGTGCGAGGATTTCCTGCCGGAATGATCAGTCTCCCGGCGACGCGCAGGCAGTTCGCGGCGCTTGGTTCCCGCTCATCGACGGGCATTGGCTCAACCCCGCCGAATTGGGACGGATCGACCGAGCGATCGCTGTAAAGCAGCACCGAAGTTCCGTGTGCGTCCGGACCCGCGAAGGTCACGCCCGTCTTCAGGTGGAGGCAATCGCGAAGCTCAGCTTGGACGACACGAAAGCCCAACGGGCGGGCGATCTCGGTGAGGGCGTTCGCGCCCGCAGCGTCGGTGCGAGTGGAAAGACCGACGTAAAGCGTGCGGTCGATGCGCAGGACATCGCCGCCGTCGAGGAAGCCGGACTCGATCCGATGCAGCTCGAAATGAGAAGCGAGACCTTCTGCCGTAGACTCTGTTTCGCCTATTCGTGAGGCCGCTCCCGGACGCGCGATGATCGCGTGGCCGTCAAGCAGCAGGGCTGTGTCCTCGACGAAAACGGCGTCGGGGTCATCGGGAAGCTCGGGGAGGCGGACCACATCGAAGCCTGCGCCTGCGAGTGCTTGCTCATAAGCCGCGTGCTGCGCCCTCGCTCTTGCAACGTCGATCGGCACGCGCTCGAGATGGGTGAGGGCGCATTCGGGCAGCCTTGTACTGACCGCTCGGGTGAAGGCGCGATGCATCATGGCCCGCGGACGATCTGTCCGCCCTTCATGACGAATTGGACCTGCCGGACAGCCGAAATATCGCGACTGGGATCGCCCCGAACCGCGACGAGGTCGGCGAGCAGCCCAGGGCGGATCGCCCCGCGATCGGTGAGATGAAGAATGTTGGCGTTGCCGGAGGTGGCTGCGATCAGCACGTCCGCTGCGGGCATTCCCGCGCGCTCCATCGCTTCCATTTCGAGCCAATTCTGGCCGTGAGTGAACACGCCGACGTCACCGCCCATGCAGATCGGAACGCCGGCCTTGAACGCTTGGACGAAAGAGCGGCGGTTCTCCTGAACGCTTTCGGGCGCCGGTTCCTGGCCGTTCCAGTGCTCGAAATAGCGCGCATAGGCTTCGGAGGCGGCGATCGTCGGGCATAGAGCGATGTGCCGGTCGCGCATCAGTTTGAACACCTCGGCTGTTCCGCCATAGCCATGCTCGATCGTGTCGGCGCCGGCGAGCGCGGCGCGGCGCATGCCTTCGGCAGTCGTCGCATGAACCGCGACGAGGCGGCCCGCATCATGCGCCGCGGCGACACCAGCGTTGAGTTCGGCCTGGGACAGGGTCGGGCGGCTCGGCTCGCCTGTACCCCAGTGATAGTCGGCATAGAATTTGATGATGTCGGCTCCGCCGGCGATTTGGTCGCGCACGGCTTTGACGATCTCATCAACTCCCGCGACTTCCTGCGCGCCCTGGGGAATTGGCACTCCCGGTTCGAACCCCTTCGGCCCATAGGCGCCACGGGCGACGATCGCCTTCGTGGCGACGAGCAGGCGAGGGCCGGGGACGATTCCCTGGTTGATCGCCTGCTTCAATCCGACGTCGGCGAAGCCGGCACCCTCGGTGCCGAGGTCGCGCTCGGTGGTGAATCCGGCTTCGAGAGTCTTTCGGGCATGCACTACCGCGCGCGCGGTTCGCAGTGCCAGCGGCTCGTGCAGCACCTGATCGTCCCACAGGGTCTCATCGTAGGGGTGAAGGAAGAGGTGCGAATGGCCCTCGATGAGCCCGGGGATAAGGGTGGTTCCCGGCAGATCGATGACGCGTGCGCCCGCCGGGGCCGTGACGTTCGGTCCCGCTGCGGCAATGCGGTCGCCGTCGACCAGCACCGACCAGCCGGCATGTGGTTGGCGAGTTACCCCGTCGAACACTTGCGCCGGCTTGAGGAGGATTGGCTCAGCGAGCGCGGGTAGCGCGACCAGCAGGAGAAGGAGACCGAGCAGCCGCCGAAACATCGTCATTTCCCCCTCAGCACCCAGTCGAGACCGTCGGCAACGTGCCGCAGGAACCAGGGATCGGAATAGCTTTCCTTGGTATGCCCCATCGCCGTGTAGAAGACGCGCCCACCGTCGACATTGCGCACCCAGCTCATCGGATTGGGGTTCACATCCTTTTCGCCGATAGAGGAGGGATCCAGGATGACGAGCAGGCGCGAGGTCGGATCGTAATCGTCGAAATAATAATATTCGTCCTTGCGGCGCTCTGTCCGCGTAAGCCCGGCAACGGCGGGATGCGAAGGGTCGACGACGTGCACTATTCCCTGAGGCGTTCCTGCGGGGTGCCGCGCGAAATGTCCGCCGATCAAGCGCCCGTACCAGGGCCAGTTGTAATGCGAGTCCGCGGCCGCGTGGATGGCGACGATCCCGCCGCCCTGCCGGACGAACTGCTGAAGCGCGTCCCGGCGCTCACCGACCAGCCATTCGGAGGCCGGATTCTTAGGGTCGGTCGTACAGCTGAGGAGCACAATCGCGCGGAAGCGTTTCAATCCAGCTTTCGAAAAGACCGATGGATTCTCGCTGGCGACGACCTCGAGGCCGCGCTTTCGGGCGATCGCAGTGATCGCGTTGATCCCCGCGGGAATAAAGTTGTGCCGGAATCCCGTCGTCCCGGAATAGATGAGGATTGCGTCGTGGCTCGGCTGCGCGGGCGCTGCGCCAGTCAGCGAGATCAGACCGATGAGGAGCAGGATCAGGCGGCGCATGGACTCAACCTATGCGGAAAATGGCGGAGCCGCCAAGCACGCGAAAGTTCACTAAGTTCACCCCTCAACGCGCGCGTGTGAGTCCGGCGTCCGAAAAGCAGCGAATGCAGCGAGCCGCGCGCCCGGAGTCTCCGTTTAGCTCGCCATTTGATCGAGCATGAGCGCCCTGCTCAGCCGCTTCAGCCGACCAGCCATGCTGCTAGGGGCCGTCGGCGTCCACATCAATAAGTCCCACTCCCATTGGTGCGGCGGCAAGAGTGTCTCAGGTCCTGCGTCGAGATAGCATTCTTCGCTCGACACTATGCGTTCCGTCCATCTGCCCGGCAGATCGGCGGGCGTAGCAGGCCCCGGGGAAGCAAATCCGTTCGGCTGCCAGTTTGAGCGCTTTTCGTGAACGAACTCGCCCCGAAGCATGGGCTCAAGTCGCGTTTCCAGACGGCGAGTAATTTGATTTGGAGATCGATAGCCATAATGGCGCATTTTGATGCGCCGTGGGTAGATCGGGTGTCGGTGTCCAAATGGATGGGTGGTTAGCCAGCGTGTGTGTCGGACGAACCTAGGTTCGCTGTAATTGCCAAGCACATAATATCGCATGCGTTCGGGCGCTGGCACTTTCTCAAAGTTCTCAGGATCGCGGGCGTATTCCTCGGCATCCATCTCGGTGAACAGATACGTGTAAAGCTGGGGCCATACGGAGCTGTAGCTATCTGGCACGCGCGCCAAGAACTCAGCAGGATCGTCTATGTAGAACTCGTCGGCATCGAGAATGCACCACCAGTCTCCCGTCCGCGCCTCACCTCTGAAGTGATCGAAGACCTCGGAGCGGAGAGCATCCCGAAACGGCTTTGGATCCTGCTTCCACGGCACGACTGCGGCGAATGTCGTCGCCATCGCCTGCACCTTTTCCCAAGTCCCATCAGTGCTTCCGTTGTCGAAGACGTAGATGTGGTCGCACCAGCATATTGCCGCGCCCAAATTGTGTTCGATGATGTCCGCTTCATTCTTAACCAGGCTGATCGCGTGTATCGCCATGGGCCCCCCCGTTGCGACGTACGCGGTTGGACGAATACAGGCGCCCAACTCCATGCTGTAGTAAACGAAAAGTTAACGAGATGCAAAATTCTCGCAGCGGTCCAGCAACAGTTCGCGGAACTCGTGTTCTACGTCACAGTCATACTGATCTGGTTCGGCTTCGCGATGTTCGGGCGCGATTGCGGTATCTGCTGGCGCGCGAGTGACGTCTGTCCGCTTCCCCCACTGCGGACGCGTCAGCAGTTGATGTCGGCTCCGCAGCCGCGGTGGGTCTGGACGCGTTCCACTTCCTCTCGGTCGGCGCGTCTGCGCTGAGCCCATTCGGCGCGCGTCATGCAGACGCGGTTACTGGCGAGGCGCGTTCCCATGACTTCGACTTTTTCGCAGACCATCTCCGTTGGGTTCGGGCCTTTGACCGCGCCCGGTTGTGCCGCGATTTTGACGCCGGCGGAATCCAGAGCCGCCCTTCCGGCAAAAGAGAAGCCGAGCGTTCCTTGATACCAGCCGTTACGGCTCTTGCCGGTGGGCGCGAAGTCGCCGGACTCGAGCATCTCTAGAAGCGCGCCGCCGGCGACACTTTCAGCTTCGGGACACTCGAGTCTGGGAAGGACGACACGGGTAAGGCTTCCAGCGGCACTATATTGGACTGCGAACCCGATTCTGAAGTCGAGCTTGCCCTGGTTGACCGTGAAGGAAGGGCACCGCTTCGAATCTGCAATCTCGTACAGCTTCGCCATCATCTTTTCGTTGAGATGCTCGTAGCCGCGCTGGTTGAGTTGCGGTAGCTTGCTCCAGTCGCCATTCGCAACCTCGACACTGACCGCAGCGGCAGTCGCGGTAGCCGCGGTGAACAAGAGAGGGAAAGCCCAAAGACCCTTCATTCTCCACTCCAGTTCACACCGGTTGCCCGCAGTACGAAACTTGGGCAGCTTTTGCACTGTTGATCTGAAGACGGGCATGTCTTCGTGGAGATTGAGGAGAAAGCGCGGCAGGACGGAAGCAGCTCGCGCGCAGCTGCTCTCAATTCTGCGGGTCGAGGCCATTTTCGGCTACCAGATTCGAGCTCGATCGCGCGCTGGCCGATACATGTTGTCGCCGGGCTTACAATCGAACGCGCGGTAAAACTCTGGCATATTGGAAAGCGGAACGTTGACCCGAGCCTCAGCAGGAGCATGCTCATCCGAGCGGACTTGCCGGCGAATTCTTTCTGGTGTCGCGCGCTCCCGTTGGTTGCGGGCCCAGGCGAGGAAGAAGCGCTGTTCCGGAGTAAAGCCGTCGATTCGTCGACGAGGTTTGCCGCGCAACTCACGCTGGAGCGCATAATAAGCAATCGTTAGGCCGCCGAGATCCGCGATGTTCTCGCCCAGGGTAAGTTCCCCATTGATATGTTCGCCGGCGACGGTTGTGGCGTTAAATTGATCGACCAGGCGCATCGTCCTGTCCTTAAAGGCCTTCGCGTCCGCGGGCGCCCACCAGTCACGCAGCTTACCCTTCGCATCATATTGTCGGCCCTGATCGTCGAACAGATGCGTGATTTCATGCCCCATTGTTGCGCCCAGCGCGCCGTAGTTCAGCGCGTCGTCGGCTTTCGGGTCAAAGAATGGAGGCTGGAATTTGCCTGCCGGGTAATGGAACACGTTGCGGCTCGGATCCGCGCCTCCTGTCACGTCTTGGGGAAGCAAATCCCACCGTTCCCGATAGACGGGATGCGCAAGCAGCTCGGTGTAATACCGCGTGGTGAAGGCATTCGCGCGCGCTTTGTTCAACCAAAAGGGGCCGTCAGTGACGTCCAGCCCATTGAAATCTGGTGTTTCCTTTGGTCCCCCCAAATAGACTCGCAAGGCGGCAAGCTTTGCCAGCGCCTTTACGCGGGTCGAAGGCGTCATCCACTTCGCATCGCGGATGCGCTGAGCCATCGCGGCCTTGAGGTTGGCGACCATGCGCTCGCCACGCCGGCGCGACTCCGGGGTGAAGTGCCGGTGCTGGTAGACGGCGCCAAGCGCACGGCCCAGGCCGCCACTCAGCGCACCGGAGCATCTCTCGGCTCGGGATGTGTCGCCCTTCGCACCCGAAAAGTGTTGATAAAAAGCACGTCGCGCGTCGCGAAAGGGTTTGCTGAGCCAAGGCGAGGCGGAAATGAGCAATTTCCATCTCAGGTACGCCGCCCAATCCGCCGGATCGCGCTCCGCAAGCGCACGATCCATCGCCCTGAAGAAGTCGGGCTGCGCTACACTGAGTGCGGCAGATGAGGGAGCGCCGATGGCGTTCATGGCCTTCGTCCAATCCCAGTGAGGGGTAAGGCGATTGAGTTCGGCCACGGTCATTGGATGATAATTAGCGTGGGGGTCGCGCATTTTCTCGGGCGGCAGGGTGGCCTTGGCTAGTTCGGTCTCCAGCCCGACGAGGCGCTCAGCGTCGCCGGTGGCGCGGGCAGCATCGAGCCCGGAAAGCTGAAACAATTGAGCCGCGGTCTGGCGCAAGGTTTCGCGGGCATCCTGCCCCTCTTTGCCAGAATTGGTGTAAAGGCTCGCTTCGGGAAGGCTGAGTCCTCCCTGAAAGAAGTTCAGTAGCATGCGTTGCGGGTCGGATGGATCTGCACTGAAATCCGCCACGAAGAAGACGTCGGGCAGGGAAAGGTTGAATTGGCGGAGCCTTTCGGTGACGTCGTCGGCGGTGCGGATGGCGTCAATGCGTGCAAGATCCGCCCGAAGCGGCTCGACACCTTCGTGCTCGGCTCGCGCTTCGTTCATGCAAGTCGAATAGAAGGTCCCGATCTTTGCCAGGTCGTCCTTCCGCCCGGCACGTGCCGCGACGACGCCTTCGGCGATGATGGCCTCGAGGTCGCGGCGGGTATTGGCGTCGACTTCGTTATAGGTACCCCAGGCCGACCGTCCCGGGGGAATGGTCGTCCTGTCGATCCACCCGCCGTTGGCGAAACGATTGAAATCGTCACACGCCGGGCAATGGCGATCCATTTGGTCGCTACTCAGCGCGCTGCTTGGCTCAGCGGGCGAAATGCTCGCCGGTTGAAGGAGGACAATTGCTGCTGCCAAGTGGATCGAAGCGCTCATGCCAATCTCCATTTATTGCGATTCGCAATATCGTCGAGATTTGCTAATTGTCGCAAGAGCCTTTGCCGGAGTGATCGAATGACAGAATTGGAAGGCGCGGTGCTCGGCGTAATTTGGAGTCTAGGGCCGATCACGTCTTATGGCGTGCTTCAGCGCTTTTCCGCGTCCACCACGCGCGGTTGGTCGTCGAGCACGGGGGCAATCTATCCGGCAATCAAACGCCTGACACGCGATGGGCTCGTGGAAAGCACGCCCGAACTCGAGGATCGAAGGGCCACGCGTCGGCTGGCTATCACTGAAGCCGGAAAGTCCGCGCTGCGCGACTGGATCATGGGGTTGGAGGATTGGATGGGGGGCGCGGCCGTCGACCCCGTGCGCACGCGAATGAACTACATTGGAATATTGTCCCGCGCGCAACAGTTGGCGTTGGTCGAGAAGGCCAGGGGCAATGCACGCATCGCGCTAAGCGAACTCGCGAGCTTCGAGCCTGATCCAACCGGGCACCACCGCGAAGGAGTGGCGATCGCCGCTCGCGGTGCCCAAGCGGACGTGGAAGCTCGGATTAAGTGGCTTGATCAGGCTCACGCGCTTCTTGAAGGATGATCTCGAAGTGGTGCGGCCTCCCCGCTGGTTCCCACCCAAAACGGACTCTAGCCGCCGGGGCGGCCCGCAGGATGGTCCCCCTCCCCATCGCTGCGCAATAGGGAGGAGAGAGAAATCAGCGCTTGCTGAACTGGAACGACCTACGCGCCTTGGCTCGGCCGTATTTCTTCCGCTCGACGACGCGGCTGTCGCGGGTCAGGAAGCCAGCCTGCTTGACCAAGCCGCGGAGCGCCGGCTCGTACCGTGTCAACGCCTGGGCGATGCCGTGCTTGACCGCTCCCGCCTGGCCGGAGAGGCCGCCGCCCTTCACCGTCACTTCCACATCGTACTGGCCGCGGCGGTCGACGATGTCGAACGGCTGATTGATCACAAGGCGCAGCGTTGGGCGCGCGAAATAGACGTCCTGCTCTCGGCCGTTGACGACGATCAGCCCCGAACCCGGCTTTAGCCAGACGCGCGCGACGGCGTCCTTGCGGCGGCCGGTTGCATAAGCGCGGCCGAACTTGTCGAGCTGCTGCTCGCGGATCGGAGCGGCCTCCTGAACCGGCGGCGGCGCTGCCGGTGTTTCCACGGGAGCTTCGGCTTCCGCGGCCGGGGCCGGAGGGGCAGGGGTGGCGCCGAGCTGATCGGCGATCGATTCACGCGTATCGGACATTATGCGCCCACCTTGTTCTTACGGTTCATCGACGCGACGTCGAGGACTTGGGGGTTCTGCCCACCGTGCGGATGCTCGGTACCGTTGTAGAGATGGAGGGCACGCATCTGGTCGCGGCCAAGCGGACCGCGCGGGATCATGCGCTCGATCGCTTTCTCCAGGACCCGCTCGGGAAAGCGGCCCTGCAGCACCTTGCCGGCGGTGACGTCCTTGAGGCCGCCCGGATAGCCGGTGTGCTTGTAATAGAGCTTTTGCTCAAGCTTGCGGCCGGTGAACCGGACCTTGTCGGCATTGACGATGACGACATGGTCGCCACAGTCGACATGCGGCGTGTAGCTCGGCTTGTGCTTGCCGCGCAGGATATTGGCGACGATCGTCGCGACGCGGCCCACGACAAGGCCGTCGGCGTCGATGAGATGCCATTTCTTATCGACCTCGGCCGGCTTGGCCGACTTGGTCGTCTTCATCAGCGCCTTCATGGCTCTGATCCTTTCATCGAAATGCGGAAGGCGCCGCAACGGGGCGGCGCCGGTGAGCCGTCATTTGCCGACGCGCTTCAGAAAGTCAAGCAAATCCGGGTAGTTCCCAACGGGTAAAATAATACCTCGCACATTCATCGCTTAGCTTCAGCTGGGCTAGCGAGCCAAACCGATTTCGTCACCCCGGACTTGATCCGGGGTCTGCTTCGCCTTTGCAACCGCGGGATGATGAACAAGGCGGATCCCGGCACGAGGCCGGGATGACAAACACCGACATTCGTCCCTTTGACAGTCAAACTGCCGCTCCAAACGGGAAATTGGTCGCGATCGCGCGTTGCCTGGATCGGGTAGTGCCTCTAGTTGAGAGGGGCGCTTCTGCTGGAGCGCTTTTGCGAGGCCGTTTGTCGGAGTGACATCACCCGTGCCGCGACGCGTCAAGGACTATATCGACATCAGCGAGTACACCTCGCTCGACGACCTGATCCGTTATCTCGAAGCGATCCGCGACAATCTACCGGCGGATCACGAAGCCGAGCTCAAGATCCGCGGCGACGACGTGTTCGGCAGGCGGCTGACGATCACCTATTTCCGTGAGCAGACGCCCGAAGAGGCCGAAATTGAGGCGAAATATTCCGGCGAGCCCAAAGAAGACGCAACGATTGAGGAACTCCGGCGCAAGCTCGACGAAGTACCTTATCGGCTCGGATCAGCTAAGCAGCGCTAAGCGCGCTTCGCCGCGCTGAGGCTCTTGCCGAACTGCACGATCAGCTCTCGCAGCTCCTCGGAATCCACCCTGTCGGCGGCTTTATCGAGGTCGAACCATTTGCGGGTCCGCTCCCCGCGTTCCGGCCAATCGCCAAGCTCTCGTTCCACTGCCATCGGGTGAACGAGGATATCGACTTCAAGCGTTCCCAGCAGCAGGTGCTGCTTCACGTGGCGGAAGGTGCCGATGGGCTTCGGATCGACCTTTCCCTTGATGCCGGCTTCCTCGAAAGCTTCCTGTGCCGCCGAATCGGCGAGCGACTTGCCAGCGACCGGCCAGCCCTTGGGAATCATCCAGCGGCCGGAGCGGCGCCCCGTGACGAGCAGCACTTCGGCCTTCTTGCGGCGCTTGAACCGCCATGGCAGCGCTCCCGATTGTAGCGGTACGGTCCCTTCTCCTTCCCGACTCATGCTATGGCTCTAGAATCAGCTTGCAATTTTGCTGAGGATTTCGGTCAGTTTCATGACGTCATAACAACCGGTGCAAGCAGTATGTTCGGATTATCCACAGAAAGGGCGCGCTCGCCGCATGAGTCACGAAGTTGAGCTGAAGCTCGAGCTTTCGCCCGACGATATCGAACGGCTGATTCGGCAACCATGGCTGTGCGCAGACGAGACGCATTCACAGCGGCAATTATCGATCTATTTCGACACGACGGATCATGAGTTGCGCAAGCGTGGCTATTCCCTGCGCGTGCGTTCAATCGGCGATGGATTCGTCCAGACCGTCAAGTCGCTAAATGGGGGCGCGGGGCTGTTCGACCGCGGGGAATGGGAAAGCGGCGTTCCAGGGCCCGGACCTGACCTCGCCGAACTTGCTGCTACTCCGCTTGCCGAGCTTTGCCTGGACAAGCTGCAGCCGATCATCTCCTCCGATGTGAACCGAACGTCCTGCCGAATGCGCCCGGACGGCGCGGAAATCGAGCTGGACATCGATCAAGGCACCATGAGAGCGCGCGGTCGCGAGTTGCCCGTGAGCGAGGTCGAGATCGAGCTGCTGCGCGGCGAAACCGGGGCTGCGCTGGCGCTCGCGCGCCGTATCGCGGCCGAAGTGCCAGTGAAGCTCAGCGTCATGAGCAAGGCGGAACGCGGCTTTGCCCTGGCGGACGGGAAGCTCGGCAAGGTAGCCAAGGCGGAAGGGGTGCCGGTGCGGGCCGAAATGAATGTCGGCCAAGGATTCGCGACGATCGTCAGCGTCTGCCTCCGCCACTTCCGGCTGAACGAGCCGCTCGTCATCGAGCAGCGGAAGTCGGAAGCGCTGCACCAGGCGCGCGTCGCAATGCGCAGGTTGCGTTCGGCGCTGAGCTTGTTTCGGCCCGCAATTGCCGATGAGGAGTTCGAGCGCATGCGCGATGAGCTGCGCTGGTTTACCGGAGAGCTTGGCGACGCGCGCAACCTGGACGTCTATCTCCAGCGCGACGTTGCGCAGGAGAAGCGCAGGCGGCTCGAGCAGAAGCGAGAGGAAGCGTACGACCAAGTGATCGCTGCAATGGAATCGCGGCGCTTCCGGCGGCTTATGCTCGATCTCATCGCCTGGGCGGCTTTGGGCACATGGCGAGGACAGGCTCTAGCCCAGCGACATTTGGAGCCATATCTCAACCACCGGATCGACCGGTTGTGGGCAAAGGTCCGTCAGGCCAAGAGACTTGAGAAATCGGACGACGACCAGCGCCATCGACTTCGGATCCAGATCAAGAAGCTGCGGTACGCCCTGGAATTCGCCGAAGGCCTTCATGGATTTGCCGCAGAGGAACGGAAGACGTTCGGCAAGGCCGTCCAAAGCCTGCAGGACGCGCTCGGACTTCTGAATGACTCGGTCGTGGCTCGGATGCTCGTCCCCGCCGATGAGTGGCTGATCGAACCGCGCGAACTGAGCGCAGAGGAGCAGTCACTCCTCGATGAAGCGAAACATGACCTCGAACAATTGCGGGAGATCGGATCCTATTGGCGAGGGCGAGCCGCCTAGCCACCCCAAGTTCAGCGGGTGTTATCTTCCACCCAATCCGCATATTTCCGAAGGATCTTATTGATTGGCCAGGTGACGATGCACGGCACGTCGTAGCTGTGCAGCTCGGCGATCCGCTCGATCAGGTCGTCACTGTTCCAGTGGTAGGTCTTGAAGATCGCGGGCACTTCGTCCGCCGCCTCAATCTTGCCTTCCCATCGATAGATCGAGCGGCAGGGCCCGAGGATGTTGACGCAGGCGGCCAATCGCTCCTCGATGACCGCCCGGCCGATGCGCTCAGCTTCCTCGGCATTGGCGAACACCGCGTAGACAGAGACGACGCTCACCGTCCCACCTCATGCGCTCCCCAGACGGTAGCGGCGACGAGCAGCGCTCCGGTCGCTTGATGAAGGGCGGCGAGCCAGATCGCAACTCCTGAAAGCACCGTGAGAATGCCGAGAACGATCTGTGTGCCTAGCGCAGAATAAATGGCGATCGAAGCCGATCGGGGGCCTTTCATACGCACCCTGCGCGCGAAAACGACTATCGCCGCGACGACCACCCAGGCCCACCAGCGGTGGATGAAATGAATCAGATAAGGATCGTTGGTGAGCGCCCAGAGGAAGCCGCGATCCCAGCGGACTCCTTCCGGGAAGAAACGTCCCTGCATATCGGGCCAGCCAGGCGCGACTTGGCCGGCATTGAGCCCCGCGACCCAGGCGCCCAGTAGCAACTGGATGAAGAGGATCGCGAGCGTGATCGCCGCGGGGGCGATGAGGTGCGAAGGTTGGTTCTTGCCGGTGGCAGCGAGGCGCCGGAGGTCGAGCGCTACCCAGATCAGCGCGCTCATGATCGTCAGCGCGAGGAGGAGATGGGCGGACAGCCGGAAATGGCTGACGTCCGTGCGCTGCGACAGGCCGGACATGACCATGTACCAACCGAGCGCACCTTGCAGGCCGCCGAGGATCAGCAGGCCGATCATTTTCCAACCGTAGCCCTTGGGGATGGCCCGCTTCACGGCGAACCACAAAAGCCCGACACCGAAAACGACTCCGATCAGCCGCCCGAGCAGCCGGTGGACGAACTCCCACCAATAGATGTGCTTGAACTGAGCAAGCGTCATTCCGGCAGGACCGTTGATCTCCCTAAATTCGGGCGTTGCTCGGTAGAGCGCGAAGGCGCGCTCCCAATCCGGGTGGGACAAGGGAGGAATTGCGCCGCTAATCGGCTTCCATTCCGTGATCGAAAGGCCGCTTTCCGTGAGACGGGTGATCCCGCCGACGACCACCATGGCGAAGACGAGAGCTGCGATCAGGAACAGAAGGTTCGAGAGCGCACGCGGTCGCGGCCCGGCACGGATTGTCGGCGTCGCTCTGGAGGCAAATGCGGAGTCCATAGGATCGGGCGTCTATTCGCTTGCGGCGAGCCGAGCCGCAAGCGGGAGATTCATCACGAATGATATATTGTAACTTCCAAAACGCTCAATTATATGCGGTTTCGGCATGCTGCAGCTTTCCATTCCCACAACTCGGCTCGACCGAATGGCGGTGGGCCTTTCGGGGCTTTGCCTCGTTCATTGCCTCGCGACGGCTGTGCTGCTTGGATTGCTATCGGCTGCGGGTGGCATTCTCGGAGCGCCGATCATTCACGAGGTCGGTCTGACCCTCGCAATGATCCTCGGTAGCATCGCGCTCGGCCGGGGCATCGTTCAACACGGCTTCCTGATGCCCAGCGCGATCGGCGCGCTCGGGCTCGGCGTGATGGCCGGCGCGCTCAGCCTGCCGCATGACGGGAGCGAGGCCCTTTACACCGTCATCGGCGTGATGATCCTCGCGCTCGGACACCGGCTCAACGTCCTGGCGGCGGAATAACATATCATTCACTTGCCCGCTCTTCGGGCGAGGTCTATCCGATGCTTCAGCTCATGGCCCGACACGACCACCAACTTCATCAGGGTGCAGCCCTCAGGGCCGCGGCGCGCTCGCGACTGACCAGCGAGGGAGAACAATGGACCGACATGCGCGCCGCCGTGTTCGATGCGCTGGCGGGCTTCGACAAGCCGGCGAGCGCTTATGATATCGCCGAGGCGGTGTCGAACCAGCGGGGCCGCCGCGTCGCTGCGAACAGCGTCTATCGGATTCTCGATCTGTTCGTGAACGCAAACCTTGCGCGGCGGGTCGAGAGCGCCAACGCCTATGTCGCCAACCAGCATCCCGACTGCCTGCACGACTGCATTTTCCTGATCTGCGACACCTGCGGTCAGACGGTGCACATCGACGACGACAGCCTGTCGGGCGGTGTTCGGCAGGCGGCGAAAAGCGCCGGATTTACCGCGCCGCGACCGGTGATCGAGGTGCGCGGCACCTGCGGGGATTGCGACCCCGACTAGCGCGCTTCCGTGCGCGCTCGCTCCCTGAGGATTTGCTGAGCAATTCCTGAAATCGCCACGGTTCCCGGCCGGGTTGGTGACTTCCGAGCTTCGTCCGCGTAAGTCCTTGAACCCATGAGTGACCGCCCCGAAACACCGTTGCTCGATACGGTCCAGTATCCGGCCGACATCCGAGCCTTGTCCAAGGATCAACTCCCGCAGCTCGCCGACGAGCTGAGGCAGGAGACGATTTCCGCTGTTTCGGTGACCGGGGGGCACCTTGGCGCTGGACTCGGCGTGGTCGAGCTGACCGTCGCCGTCCATTATGTGTTCGACACTCCGACTGATAAGTTGGTCTGGGACGTCGGCCATCAGGCCTATCCGCACAAGATCGTGACCGGCCGGCGAGACCGCATCCGCACCTTGCGCCAGGGCGGAGGCCTCTCCGGCTTCACCAAGCGCAGCGAGAGCGAGTACAATTCGTTCGGCGCGGCGCACAGCTCCACCTCGATCTCCGCGGCTCTCGGCTTCGCGATCGCCAACAAATTGTCCAAAAACTCGGCGCGCGCGATCGCCGTGATTGGCGACGGCGCGTTGAGCGCAGGCATGGCCTATGAGGCGATGAACAATGCCGCGGCTGCCGGAAATCGGCTGATCGTCATCCTCAACGACAATGACATGTCGATCGCTCCGCCCGTCGGGTCGGTGCGCAACAGCCTGGCGCGATTGGTGTCGTCGAACAAATATCTGGGTCCGCGGAAAGTCGCGCAGAGGATCGCCCGGATGATGCCGGAAGCGATCCATGATTGGGCCCGCAAAGCCGAAGAATTTACCCGCGGCTGGGTCACCGGCGGAACGCTCTTCGAAGAGCTCGGATTCTATTACGTCGGCCCCGTCGACGGACATGACGTTCGGGCCCTGGTCGAAGTTCTCGAAAACGTCCGCGATGCCGAGCTCGGTCCGATGCTGGTCCATGTCGTCACTCAGAAGGGCAAGGGCTACGCGCCGGCGGAAAATTCCGCGGACAAATATCATGGCGTGGTCAAGTTTGACGTGGTCTCGGGCGTGCAGGCCAAACCCGCGGCCGGACCTCCGAGTTACACCGGCGTCTATGCCAAGGCGCTCTGTGCCGAGATGGAGCGCGACAAGAAGGTCGTCGCAATCACCGCCGCGATGCCGTCGGGTACCGGCCTCGACAAGGTTGGCGAGAAATTCCCCAAGCGCACCTTCGACGTCGGCATCGCCGAGCAGCACGCAGTGACGTTCGCGGCAGGGCTGGCGGCGCAGGGCTACCGGCCCTTCGCGACCATTTATTCCACCTTCCTCCAACGCGCCTACGATCAGGTGGTGCACGACGTCGCGATTCAGAATCTGCCGGTGCGTTTCGCGATGGACCGTGCCGGCTTGGTAGGGGCTGACGGAGCTACACACGCCGGGAGCTTCGACCTCGCCTATCTTTGCACTTTGCCCAATTTCGTCGTGATGGCGGCGGCGGACGAAGCCGAGCTCGTCCACATGGTTCACACGATGGCGTTGCACGACGCTGGCCCAATCGCGGTGCGCTATCCGCGCGGTGAGGGCAGGGGAGTGCCGCTTCCCGAGCAGCCGAAGCAGCTCGATATCGGCAAGGGCCGAGTGGTCCGCGAGGGCAAGACCGTCGCAATCCTGTCTCTCGGCACGCGCCTGGCAGAGGCAGAGAAAGCTGCCGACGAGCTCGAGGCCAAGGGTCTGTCGACCACCGTTGCGGACCTACGTTTCGCCAAGCCGCTGGACAGTGAGTTGATCCGACGCCTGCTCACCACGCATGAAGTTGCGGTCACGGTCGAGGAGGCGTCGATCGGCGGCCTTGGCGCGCATGTGCTCACCCTCGCGAGCGACGAGGGATTGGTCGACGCCGGGCTCAAAATCCGGACCATGCGCCTTCCGGACCATTTCCAGGAGCATGACAAACCCGACAAGCAATATGACGAAGCCCGCCTCAACGCTCCGCATATCGTCGAGACCGTCCTCAAGGCGCTCCGCATCAATAGCGCCGGGATTGAAGAGGTCCGCGCCTAGGCCCAAGAGGGTTCACGCAAAGGCGCAAAGGCGCAAAGTGGCTCGCGGTGAGACGAGACTTTCAACGAAAGCGCTGGCCTGGCCAGCTCACACGCCTTTGCGCCTTGGCGCCTTTGCGTGAACCCTCTTGCTTCTACTGAATGAGAAAAGTGCGAGCAGACCAGTTGTTGGTGAACCGCGGCCTGGCGGATAGCCGGACACGCGCGCAGGCGCTGATCATGGCTGGGGTAGTGTTCAGCGGGGAGAGGAAGCTCGCCAAGGCAGGCGACATGATCGCCGAGGACGCGCAGCTCGAGGTGCGCGGCAAGGATCATCCGTGGGTCTCGCGCGGGGGAATCAAGCTCGATCACGGTTTGACGTATTTCGGCTTCGACGTCGCCGACGCGGTGGCCCTCGACGTCGGAAGCTCGACGGGCGGTTTTACCGACGTTCTCCTGCATCGTGGCGCGGAGAAGGTCTATGCCGTGGACGTCGGGACCAACCAGCTCGCCTGGAAGCTACGACAAGACCCGCGTGTGATCGTGCTTGAGCAGACCAACGCCCGCTACCTGACGACCGAGCAGGTGCCCGAACCGGTCGATCTCGTCGTGTGCGACGCAAGCTTCATCGGCCTGTCGAAGGTGCTTGAGGCACCCCTCAAACTCGCCAAATCCGGCGCGATTCTCGTCGCGCTCATCAAACCGCAGTTCGAAGCGGGGCGAGAGGAGGTCGGGAAAGGCGGCGTCATTCGCGATCCCGACGTGCACCGGCGCGTTTGCGACGCGGCGGCCGGATGGGTCGCGTCGCAAGGATGGCATGTGCTTGGGATCACCGAGAGTCCGATCACCGGACCGGAAGGCAATGTCGAATTTCTGCTCGGCGCGGAAAAATCAGGAGCCCAAAAAATTGGGGATAGCTGAGGGGAGTTGGGGATAGCTTCCGGGGCCAGGGTGGCGAAATCGACGCCAAGTCCCTATTTCCGCGCCGAAAGGGAGAGAGTCCAATGCAGTCCGAGAACAAATTGTTCGACGACTTCGTGAAGATGGTGAACGGCTTTGCCGGCACAATGGCCGGCATGGGCCGCGAAGCCGAAACGTCGGCGCGAGAGAAAATGCGCGAGTGGATGGCTGGTTCGGACTTCGTCGGCCGCGACGAGTTTGAGGCGGTCAAGGCTATGGCCGCGGCCGCTCGTGACGAGAACGAGGCTCTCAAGACACGGATCGCGGCCTTGGAAGCGAAGATCGCGGGTCCGACGGCCGGAAGCGCCAAGCGCGGCGGCAAGAAGGCCAGCCCGGGAGCGTGAAACTGAGCGAAGAAGAAACCCAAGAAGAGCGCGACGACGGCGCCCCGATCGAGGTTCTCGAACAATATTTCGAGGCGCGGGGATGGGCATGCGAGCGGACTGCCGAGGGCGAGATCGTCGCATCCGCGACCGGCAGCTGGGCGCAGTATGAATTGCGCGGCGTCTGGCGCCCTGAGGACCAGGTGCTGCAGTTCCTCGCCTTTCCCGACATCAAGGTCGCGTCGGAAAAACGAGTCGCCATCTACGAGGCGCTGAGTTTGATCAACGAGCAGCTGTGGCTCGGCCACTTCGAAATGTGGTCAGGCTCCGGCCTGGTGGTGTTCCGCCATTCGACGATCCTCGACTTGCGCGAGGACGACGGCCTGAGCCTCGAGCAGGCCGAGGCGATTGCGGAAGCGGCAGTCGAAGAGTGCGAACGCTTCTATCCGGTCTTCCAATTCGTTCTGTGGGGAGGAAAGTCGCCGGGCGAGGCAATCTCGGCGGCTTTGATCGACACGCACGGCGAGGCTTGAGGCGCATCGAAGCATGATTTCACCATTGCCTGTCCCGACCTGGTTCGTCGGCTGCGGGAACATGGGCGGGGCAATCGTCGAAGGCTGGCGAGCCTCGGGCTTCGACCTTTCGAGCCTCGTTGTTATCCGCCCGAGCGGCACTCCGGTGGAAGGCGTTCGAACGGTAACCAGCTTCGCCGAGGCGGGACCGCCCCCGAAACTCGTTGTGCTTGCCGTTAAACCGCAAACGCTCGGTGAGATCGCGCCCGCAGCTTCGACCCTGGCTAACGTCCAAGGCAACGGTCATGTCGCTACTCGCTGGCGTCGAATCGCGCCATGTTGCGCGACCTATTTCGAAGCGCCGGGACGATCGTCCGCGCCATGCCCAATCTGCCGGTAGCGGTCCGGAGGGGCGTGGTCGCGCTGTACAGCGACGAAGCTAACGACGCGCAACGTGAGAAGCTTGCCGACCTTTTCGCCCCGTTGGCTTTCGGCGTTTGGATGAACGAGGAAGAGAAGCTGGGGGTCGTGGGTGAGATAGCGGGCGCGGGCCCCGCTTATGTGGCGCGGTTCATCTCCGCACTTGCCAAGGCGGGCGAGGATAGAGGCTTATCACGCGAAATCACCTCAGCCATTGCGCTCGAGACGGTGCTCGGGACCGCGTGGCTCGCGGCGACAACGCACGAAAGCATGGACGAGATCGTGGAACGCGTCGCCAGCCCCCAAGGCACGACACAAGCCGGACTTGCCGTGCTGGACCGGGATCAAGTGCTCAATCAGCTGATCGGAGTTGCCATCCAGGCCGCCGCGCGACGGGACGAGGAGCTGGCCGAAGAAGCGAAGTCCGCTTCGCTTGCCGAAGACGAGCGCCTGGCCTAGGCCCGTCACGCATCCGTAACAGAGGAGCTGATGGCCGAGCTGCAGAGCAATTTTGACGACCGCGACGGCTGGATCTGGTTCGACGGCGAGCTGGTGCCCTGGCGCGATGCCAAGGTTCACGTCCTGACCCACGCATTGCACTATGCGAGCAGCGTGTTCGAGGGCCAACGGGCCTATAATGGCGCGATCTTCAAACTGCGCGAGCACACGGAACGGCTGCACAAGAGTGCGCGCCTTCTGGGGTTCGAAGTTCCCTGGACGGCGGATGAGATCGACGCGGCCTGCAATGAGGTGCTCAAGGCCAATAATTTCACCGACGCTTATATGCGGCCCGTGGCATGGCGCGGCGCGGAGTTGATGGGTGTGGCGCCTGGCCGCACCAAACCGCATCTGGCGATCGCGTCTTGGGAATGGGGGAAATATTATGACCCGCGCCATTCCGAGAGCGGCATCCGCTTAGACATATCGCCCTGGCGCCGTCCGGCCCCCTACACCGCGCCGACGGAGTCCAAGGCCGCCGGTCTCTATATGATCTGCACTCTCGCGAAGCAGCAGGCGGAGGAGCGCGGCTACAACGACGCCCTGATGTTCGACTGGAGAGGCCGGGTGGCCGAAGCGACTGGCGCAAACGTCTTTTTCGTCTCGGACAGCACGCTGCACACGCCGACCCCCGACTGCTTCCTCGACGGCATCACGCGCCGGACGGTCATGGACCTGGCGCGCCGGCGGGGCGTGGAGGTCGTCGAGCGAGCCATCTGGCCCGAGGAGATGGAGAGTTTCGAGCAGATGTTCCTCACCGGCACTGCAGTCGAAGTGACTCCTGTGCGATCGGCCGGCCCCTGGAATTTCGAGGTCGGCGAACTCACGCTTCAGCTGTCGAAAGATTACGAAGACCTGGTCAACGGTCGCATTCCGAACGCTTAATTGGCTTTGGCGAGACTGGCCGGGTCGGCGACATCGCGGAGAGCCGGGACACGATCGAACCGCGCCAGGCGATCAGCCGAAGATCGACAGGTTGAGTTCTTCGCTCTTGCCGAACCAGATCACGTGCTGAGTGTGATCGGCGAGGTCGTCGGCGGTATTGGCGTGGGCGAATATAGTCAGTGGCCCGCGATTGAGAACGAGCCATTGGGCAACCTCCCCGAACTGATCGGTCGGGACGGTCAGCTGGCAGCTCCCGCGCGGATGCGGGCCGACGGGCCTCGAGTGGAAATGGCCGACCGCCACCAAAAATCTCGCCTGCGCGGCAGCGGCTAGCTGCTTGGCGAGCTCAATCTCCTCGGAGTCAAAATAGATGTGGGCGTGGAAATCGCGGATGCGGTGGTCGGCCATGCTCGACATATAGCGCAGTGCCGCCGAAGACCCCATCGCCCCTTCCAACCCGTGACTTCGCGGCTATAAGCGCCGCTTTCCCGCAAAATGCGGACCGCCTGCTGGGGCGTAGCCAAGTGGTAAGGCACCGGTTTTTGGTACCGGCATTCGCAGGTTCGAATCCTGCCGCCCCAGCCAGCCTTGCGGCAAAATCGAGTCCCGGTTTTGCATAACCGACTGACCGGTCACTCGCGGAGCAACGGCGCCCGCGCTATGCGACGCAGATGAACCCGCTTTACGTCGAGATGAAGACCAGTGTGTTCGAGCGCATGTCGGCGCTCGCGCTCGAGCATGGAGCGATTAACCTGGGCCAGGGCTTCCCGGATTTCGGTTGGCCCGACGAGATCCTGGACTCGGCCGCGAAGGCACTGAAGCAGGCCTCGAACCAATATCCACCGTCGCGCGGGCTGCCAGCGCTACGCGAAGCGGTCGCCGCTCATTACGATCGGCACCAAGGACTTCGAGTCGCCGCCGACCACATTTGTGTGACGAGCGGCGCGACCGAGGCGCTAGGCGCGGCGATCCTGGCGGCGGTCGAGCCCGGTGATGAAGTCATCCTTCTTACACCTGCGTACGACAGTTACGCGCCGATGGTCCGGCGGGCGGGTGGCACGGTGAAAGAAGTCGCGCTCCAGCCGCCGTTATGGAGGATCGAGCGTGAAGCGCTTGACGCTGTGATCGGACCGAAAACGCGTGCGATCCTGTTCAACAATCCGCACAATCCGACGGGACGCCTGTTCGGGCAGGATGAGATAGAAGCTATCGCTTCCGTCGCCCGCGGCCACGACCTGATCGTCATCAGCGATGAGGTCTGGGAACATGTGCTCCTGGACGATCAGCGGTTCATACCGATCTCATCCCTCCCGGGAATGGCCGAGCGGACGATCAAGATAGGCTCAGCGGGCAAGATCTTCTCGCTGACCGGCTGGAAGGTTGGATGGATGGTCGCTGCGCCCGAGATCGCATCTGTCGCTGCCCGCGCGCACCAATTCCTGACCTTCTCGACCGCACCCAATTTGCAGTTGGCCGTCGCCTACGGGCTGGAGCAGGGTGATGCGTGGATCGAGCCGATGAGACGGCGCTTCGAACGGGCGCGCGATCGCATGACTCGGGGCCTGAAGGACGCCGGCTACGCAGTGCTCGACGCCGCATCGACCTACTTCCTGTGCGTCGACCTGGAAGCGTCCGGCATCGACATGGACGACGAGAGTTTCGCTATCGCGGCGGTTGAGAAAGCCGGCGTCGCGATGGTCCCGCTGTCTGCCTTCGCCGAAGACGATCCTCCGAGGCACCTGGTGCGGCTCTGCTTCGGCAAGAAGGACGAGACGATCGACGCGGGAGTTGCGGCGATGGCTCGGGCGAAGGAGGTGCTCGCATGACTCCGGCCGAATCCGCCGCGCAGGTCCTGGAGCTGTTCTCGATCGATTGCGGCGGAAGGCTGGTCAGCAACTCGCCCATCGACGGCAAGCCGATCGGGCGCGTGACGATCGGCGATCCCCAGTCCGCTTGCTCTAGAAGCGCGGAGGCATTTCTTGTGTGGCGCGAAGTGCCGGCGCCGCGGCGAGGAGAATTGGTTCGGCAACTCGGCGATCTCCTGCGGGAGGCAAAACCGGTACTGGCCAAGATGATCACGCTCGAGGCCGGAAAGATCATGCAGGAGAGCCTCGGCGAAGTGCAGGAGATGATCGACATCTGCGATTTCGCGGTCGGTCTCTCGCGACAGCTTTACGGACTGACGATTGCCAGTGAGCGCTCCAACCACCGAATGATGGAGCAATGGCACCCTCTTGGGCCGGTGCTGGTGATTAGTGCCTTCAATTTCCCAGTCGCGGTCTGGGCCTGGAACGCCGCGCTTGCGCTGGTGTGCGGCAACCCGGTCATATGGAAGCCGAGCGAGAAGACACCGCTTTGCGCCGAGTTGGTGATGCAGCTCGTGCGGCGCGCGATCCGGACGTTCGGCGATGCGCCCGACGGCCTGGTCCAACTCGTCCAGGGGGAGCGCGACATCGGTGAGGCGCTGGTCGACGATCCGCGTATTGCACTGGTTTCGGCGACCGGATCGACGGCTATGGGCCGGGCGGTGGGCCCGCGCGTCGCACAGCGGTTCGGTCGCGTATTGCTGGAACTCGGCGGCAATAACGCCACGATCGTGTGCCCGAGCGCAGATCTCGAGCTCGCGGCGCGCGCCATTTTGTTTTCGGCTGCAGGGACTGCCGGCCAGCGCTGTACGACGCTGCGACGGCTGATCGTCCAAGAGAGCATTGCCGATCTCCTCGTCGAACGCCTCAAGGGTCTGTTCGCACAGGTAAAAGTCGGCGATCCGCGCGAAGCCGATACGTTGATCGGCCCGCTGATCGACGAGGCTGCGTTCGAAGGAATGAAGCGGGCGATCGGCGATAAGATCGAGCGCGTCGATGCGGTGCCTGGCGGTTATTATGTGCGCCCCGCGATCGTGGAAGTGGAACGGCAGGAGGGAATGATCCTGACGGAGACCTTTGCGCCAATCCTCTACGTGCTGCGCTACCGCGACTTCGAGGAGGCCGTCGCGCTTAACAATGCCGTGGCGCAGGGACTGTCATCGTCCATCTTCACGACGGATTTGCGCGAGGCGGAGCGGTTCATGTCCGCAGCCGGATCGGACTGCGGCATTGCCAATGTGAATATCGGACCGTCGGGCGCGGAGATCGGCGGCGCCTTCGGCGGCGAGAAGGAGAGCGGCGGCGGGCGCGAAAGCGGCTCCGACAGCTGGCGCGCCTACATGCGCCGCCAGACCAACACGATCAATTATGGCTCAGATCTGCCACTCGCTCAGGGAATCCGTTTCGACATCGCCCCATAGCGCCAGCTTCTCTTGCTCGATCAGGCTTGGCCAAGCGCGGCGGAACTTCCGCTTCCAGGGCCCAAGCGCCTTGGGATCCAAGGGCTGGGCGATGAGATAGCCTTGCGCCAGGTCGCAGCCGACTTCCCGCACCAAGCGCAGTTGATCAAGGGTTTCAACGCCTTCCGCAGTGGCCCTGAGACCCAGCGCATGCGCGAGGTCGGCGATCGCCTGAACGATCAGGCGGCAATCGCGGGAACGAGCGATGTCGGCGACGAACGCCTGGTCGATTTTCACTTCCGTGAAGGGCAGGTGTCGAAGCTGCATGAGCGACGAATAGCCGGTGCCGAAATCATCGATGGCGAGCCCGATGCCCTTGATCCGGAACCGCGTCAGAGTGTCCATGAGCTTGATCAATGGCTGGGTCGCGCCCTCGGTCAGCTCGAGCACGAGCCGGTCGGTCGGAACATCGAGCGCTCGGCACATCCGCTCGACGAGGTCGGGGAAATCAAGATGCTGCAGGCTCAGCGCGGAAATATTGAGCGCGATGCAGGTATCGATCCCTTCCTCGCACCAATCGAGCCATTGGCGAAGGATCGTTCGAAGACCCCATTGAGTGAGGTCGTCGATGAGGCCGTGCTCCTCGGCCAGCGGAACGAAACGTGATGGCTCGATCGTTCCGAGCTCGGGGTCTTCCCAGCGGACGAGCGCCTCGACCCGGGCGAGCTTGCCTTCACGAAGCGTGACCTTCGGCTGATAGACCATGTGCAGCCGCTGCTCCTCCAGCGCCTGCCGCAGGCTCGTGAGAAGCTGGGCTTCAGTTTTCCGCATCACTGACCAAGGTCGCCTTGAGGCGTTGGAGCTCGCTTTCGAGTTCTTCGAGGCGGACGGGCTTTTCAAGTGGACCCGCCATGACGAGACCCAGCGCCTCGCCCAGTCGAAACGCCGATTCCAGCACTCGCCTGTCAAACCCGCTGACGATCAGCACCGGCGCCTGATAATCTTCGTCGGCGAGGAACCGGAGAAGCTCGACTCCGTCCATCCCGGGCATGCCGAGGTCGAGCGCGACCATATCCGGCCGAGCGGCGCGGAATTCACTGCGAAATTCCTCGTCCTCGGCAGTGATCACCGGCTCGAACCCCGTGGCCTGCGCCGCATTTGCCAGAAACTCGGCCAGCGCAGGCTCATCGTCGATCAGCAGCAACCGCGGCTGCGACATTCGATCTCCTCATCTCCCCCAGCGAGCAGTGAGCGGCACCAGTCGCGCCGTCAAGCGGATGAAACGCAAATTTAACCATGAGGTCCATAAAGTCCCGTTTTGGCGCGACGAACGCGCATGGAGTTGTGATGTTTTCATCGCTCATCCGTCGGAAACCCGCGACCTTCGGGTCCGCAACGGGCGACATGGGGTTCGAGTCGACGACCGTTTCGCTGTCGACTGACGTTCCGCGTCCGGTCGAGCGTCGCGCCGAAGAACGAGTCTCCGCGCTGCTTCGGGTGGCCAAACTCACCGGCGCGGCGGGCGAAGAACAGCTGATCCGGGTGAGGAACCTTTCGGCCGGGGGGCTGGCGGCGATCGTGAGCCACACACCCCAGGTGGGCGACCGGGTCGGCGTCGAACTGTCTTCGCAGACCATTCCCGCCACAATTGTCTGGACACGCGGCGACGTTGCGGGCCTGAAGTTCGACCAGAATGTGGACATCGGCGAGCTGCTCGCCGGCCGCAAGCCGCGCCACGGCTTTCGTTCGCGCCCGCCGCGCTTGCAGGTGACGTGCAAGGCCTCAGTGCGCATTGGGAAGCTTTATTACACCGTCGATGTGCAGGATGTTTCTCTCGGCGGGATGAAGGTCGCGCCGATCGAGGAATATTGCGTCGGCAAGAAAGTCGTCGTGGTCGTGGAGAGCTTCAAGCCGATCACCGGCGAGGTCCGCTGGTATTCCGAGCGCAAGGCGGGAATCGTGTTCGATCAACCGCTCGATTTCGACGAGCTCGCCGAATGGGTCGGAAAACGGGTCGAGCTCGCCAGCCTCAAGGCCTCGTACCAAAAGAACTGAAGCGTCGCCGTCACCCTGAACTCGTTTCAGGGTACATCTTCGAGACCCGCCCAACGCTTCTCCCAAATGGATGCTGAAACAAGTTCAGCATGACGTTGATGTAATTTCGGCCGCCGAAGCCTATCTCTCCCGCATACCGAAAGGAGATCGACGATGGCCGAAGAAGTCGCGGTTCTGGCGGGCGGGTGCTTCTGGTGCACCGAAGCGGTTTTTCTCGATGTGGTGGGAGTGAAGTCGGTCGAAAGCGGCTACACCGGCGGACAGGTCGCCAATCCTACGTATAAGCAGGTGTGCGGTGGCGATACGGGGCATGCCGAGGCGATCCGCGTCACCTTCGACAACGAACAGCTGAGCTACGACGATTTGCTCGACATCTTCTTCGCGACGCACGATCCCACACAGCTCAACCGGCAAGGCAATGACGTCGGAACCCAGTACCGATCGGCGATCTTCCCCCAGAACGACGAGCAGGAGCGGAAGGCGCGGACGGCCATCGAACGGAACAACCCGGACCACGATAATCGGATCGTGACCACGATCGAGTTCCCGGGCGAATGGTGGCCGGCCGAGGATTATCACCAGGATTATTGGGCGAACGAAGGGCAGCGGAACCCTTATTGTCTCGCCGTGATCCCGCCGAAGCTGCAGAAGCTGCGCAAGAGCTTCCAAGCGCGTGTCAAATCGGCAACAGCGTCGGCTTAGTTTACGTCACCCGAACGAAATCGGGTTGGAAGATCGGCCAGTCCGTGCCACCGACCGATCTCCAACAGGGGAAGGGGGCGGCGCTCGGTCCGCCCCTTTTTTTTGCGCTCGATCGCGGGTGGGCTGCGCCCGTGCGGGGTGCTGTAGTTGACTTCAGCTGCGCGCAGGCGTTCCGTCGCCGTAACAGTTGCGACTCACCCGGGAGGGGCCTGACGGAGAGGAGCGCCTGCGATGGCCAAGATTCTGTGCGTGCTTTACGACGATCCGATCGACGGACATCCGTCGAGCTATGCCCGCGACGACCTTCCCCAGATGGAGCATTATCCGGACGGGCAAACTCTGCCGACGCCCAAGGCGATCGATTTCCAGCCTGGGGCATTGCTCGGCAGCGTCTCGGGTGAGCTGGGCCTGCGGCGGTTCCTGGAAGAACAGGGTCACGAGCTCATCGTCACGTCGGACAAGGACGGCCCGGACTCGGTCTTCGAACGCGAGCTGGTCGACGCCGATGTGGTCATTTCACAACCCTTCTGGCCCGCCTATCTGACCACCGAACGCATCGCCAAGGCGAAGAATCTCAAGCTCGCGATAACGGCCGGAATCGGATCGGACCACGTGGATCTAGAAGCCGCTTCTCAACGCGGAATAACCGTCGCCGAAGTGACTTACTGCAACTCCATCAGCGTTTCCGAACACGTCGTGATGGCGATACTTGCGCTGGTGCGGAATTATCTGCCGTCGCACGATTGGGTGCTCCGCGACGGCTGGAACATCGCTGACTGCGCGGCGCGGTCTTACGACGTAGAGGGCATGCACATCGGAACGGTCGCGGCAGGCCGCATCGGCACAGCCGTGCTCCGTCGGCTGAAGCCCTTCGACGTCCATCTCCATTATTACGATCGCCATCCGCTCCCCGAGGATGTCGAGCGCGAACTCGGTGTCACCCGGCACTCCTCCGTCGCGGAAATGGTGCCCTATTGCGACGTCGTGACCATCAACTGCCCGCTCCATCCACAGACGGAAAATCTCTTCGACGAAGCGATGATCGCTCGAATGAAGCGCGGCGCTTATCTCGTGAATACTGCGCGCGGAAAGATCGTCGACCGTGACGCCGTCGCTCGGGCGTTGGAGAGCGGGCAGCTTGCGGGCTACGCCGGCGACGTCTGGTTTCCGCAACCTGCGCCTGCCGATCATCCCTGGCGGCACATGCCGCATCACGGAATGACTCCGCACATTTCCGGCACATCGCTTTCCGCCCAGGCCCGCTATGCGGCCGGGACGAGGGAGATCCTCGAATGTTTCCTGGAAGGGCGGCCGATCCGCGAGGAATATCTGATCGTCCAAGGCGGCCATCTCGCCGGCGCCGGCGCCCACTCTTATAGCGAAGGCGACACCACCGACGGGTCGGAAGACGCGGCGCGGTTCCGCTCTAAAAACGAGGCGGAGGAGCCGGTGGTCATGGTCGAGCAGCTGCCCGACTGAGCCGATCGTTGATCGCTTCGCCGAGGCCTCCCGCCGGTACGGGGGCCACGGCAATGCGCGGCTTAAGCGAGGCCTCTGCCCGATGCAGCAGATCAAACAGCCTGGCTGCAGCTTCGACGAGATCGCCGGAGGCGCTGAGGCTCGCGTCTCCGACGACGGCCCCAAAACCGATCAGGAACTCATCGGCATCGGAATGGCCGACGTTGAGCCGAAGGGGCTTCGACGGTGCGTAGTGGCTAGCGAGCTGGCCGGGCGCCTCGATCCGCGGCCCTGACGACATCTCGGCATCGATCGCGATAGGACCGGGGCGAAGGAGCCGCAGTGCCCCGCCGGTGGCCGCGACGATCGTGGATTCAAGACCGCGTTCCGTCGGGCCTCCGTCGATAATCAGCTCTATCCTTCCGCCGAGGCTCTTCAGCACATGCTCGGCCTGCGTCGGGCTGATCGACCCGCTGGCATTCGCCGAAGGCGCTGCTAGGGGCCTGTCCACCGCTCGAAGGAGCGCCCGCATGGCCGGATGCGCCGGCACGCGAATGCCGACCGTCGGGAGGCCAGCGGTAACGATTGAAGCGATTCCCGCACCCTCTCGTAGCGGTACGACCAGGGTGAGCGGACCGGGCCAATGCTCTCCGGCAAGCGCTCGCGCTTCCGCATCGAACGCGCCGACCCGTTCGGCCGCTGCGAGGTCCGAAACGTGGACAATCAATGGGTTGAAGCTCGGCCTACCCTTGGCTTCGTAGATTCGCGCAACCGCCTGGGCGTTCGTGGCGTCGGCTGCGAGGCCGTACACCGTCTCGGTGGGCACCGCGACGGCTTCTCCGGCGAGGATCAGGCGCGCGGCTTCGGCGATCGAATCGGCGCTGTAGGGGAGGATTCGTGTTTCCGTCATGCTGAACTTGTTTCAGCATCCATTGTGAAGGGGATGCCGGAGCCCTTCACGAAAATGGGCCCCGAAACAAGTTCAGGGCGACGTTAGTCTCAAGCGCTTTGGCGCTCCATTGCTTCAAGAGCGGAGCGCGATATGCGCCACCCATGAGGATTCGCTCTTCTTCCTGGACCATGCAGCTTCTGTTGCTGTTGCTCGCTGTCGCCGGGCTCGCTTTGGCGTCGCAGGTCGAGATTCCAATGCGACCCGTTCCAATCACGCTGCAGTCACTTGCGGTCGTTCTGACCGGCTTTTTGCTGGGGCCTCGACTGGGTTTCGCCGCCACCCTTGTTTGGCTTGCCGGCGGGGCAGTCGGGCTGCCCTTCTTCGCGGGAGCGGAAAAAGGAGTCCGGCATCTGACGGGTCCGACCGCAGGCTATCTTCTGTCTTTTCCGTTTGCAGCGGCGGTGGCTGGATTTGCAGCCAGGCGTCGACGGTCGCGGACGGACATTCTCGAGCTATTCGCGGCCGCGATCGTTGCTCATCTTTTGATTCTGGCGGCGGGCGGGTGGTGGCTCTCGACGAAAATTGGGACGGCCGCGGCAATGACGAAGGGCGTGATTCCCTTCTTACCTGGTGCAGTATTGAAGTCGGCGGTCGCTGCCGTCGTTATGAGGCTGATCGGCGCAAGCGCCGCGAGGCGGCGTTAGGCGCTTTCGCGATCCAGCAGGATTGCCGGATCAATGCCGAGGCGACGCATGCGCGCACGGATTTCGGGCCAATCCTCCTTGAGGAAACGGTTGCGCTCGGAATCGCTGAGCTTCGCTCGCGCGCCGGGAGCGACGAACATACCGACGCCGCGCTTCACGATGATCAAGCCTTCGTCCTGAAAACCCTGATAGGCCTTGGCTACGGTCAAGGGATTTGCCTGTTCTTCCGCCGCGAGCGCTCGGACCGAAGGCAGGGAATCGCCGTCGGCATATTTTCCCGCCAGGATCGCATCGGCGATCGTCTCCCTGAGGCGGACGTAAACGGGCTTATCGTGGGGCTTTCCAAGCGTCATGCTGTCATAATACAGCGGATCGCCTGAATTTCAACCGAAAACTAATTATTCCGGAGGCTGCCATGGCTTCCAAACGGTCGATGACGAAGGGCGTTCGCGCTCCTCGACCTCCCGGGCCGTCCGGCCGATGAAAATGAAGCCGGCGATCCGCTCGCCTGGGCCGCAGAACGCCTGACGGACCGGCTCGGAATAGGCGCGCCATCCGGTGACCCAGCCGGGCACATAGCCGAGAGCGTGGGCCGCCAGCATGAGGTTCATTCCCGCTGCCCCGCACGACAGCTGCTGTTCCCAAACGGGGATCTTGTGGCCCTCGATCGGGGCGGAGACGAGCACCACCAGCGCACCCGAATAATGAGCGAACTCACGCTCCTTCTGCAGCTTGGCTTCGAGAGGGTTCGGCTCCTCTGCCTCCAAGGCCCGTCGAAGAAGCGCCTCGAGTGCGTCGCGCTGGTCCTCGGCGACGGTGATGAACCGCCAGGGGGTGAGCTTGCCATGATCTGGAGTGCGCGCCGCGATTGTCAGGATTCGGCGCAGCTCATCCGGCGTGGGGCCGGGGCCGACCAGCTCCCGCGGCTTTCCGGAACGGCGGGTCTCGAGGAGCGAGAGGATCGATGTGCGGTCGTTGAGCATCGAGCGGGCGGATAGCGACGCGGCCACTCGGTAACAATCCGCTTCACAAGAGGAAATTGGCCGTTACGGTCGCCCGTGGCTGCGCCTCTCAAGGGCGCCAGGGGAGAAAAATCGATGGTCGACACGCCCGCGGTCGAGGAATCCGGCGCGCCCGATACCAGCCACGTCAATCCCGCCGACAAACGGACCTGGTTCGGCCATCCGCGCGAGCTCGCCCGGCTGTTCACCACGGAGATGTGGGAGCGGTTCGGCTATTACGGGATGCGAGCGCTGTTGACGCTCTATTTGACCAAGCACTTTCTCTTTTCAGACCAGCAGGCGACCGGCCTCTACGGCGGTTATACGGCCCTGGTCTATCTGACGCCGCTCGTCGGAGGCTTCCTCGCCGACCAGTATCTGGGCTCGAAACGCTCGATCAAATTCGGCGCGATCATCATGGCGATCGGCTATTTCACGCTCGCCTTCGGGGGTGCGCCGGCCAAACCTTACGCGATCGTCGAAGGACAGAGGTACGAGGTCGTCGTCGACAATTTCGTCGACCGGCCGACGAGCCACCCCGAAGAGGCGCGGTTCCTGATCGACAACGGCAAGAAGCTGCAGATCCGCGGCAATGAGGATGGGTCGATCTCGCTTCTCGATAACGGCCAGGAGTCGCGGCGGCTGCCCAAGGGCGCAATGGAGCCCGGTGGTGAGCGCGACCCCTTCACCATCGCGATCATGCTCGCCGCATTGTCGCTGATCTGCGTCGGCAACGGCTTCTTCAAGCCGAACATCTCGACCATCGTCGGCACATTGTACGATAAGGGGGATCGCCGCCGGGACAGCGGCTTCACCATCTTCTACATGGGCATCAATCTTGGCTCGATCGGCGGGCAGCTGTTTTGCCCGCTGCTCGCCGACACGTTCGGCTGGTGGGCAGGCCTCAGCCTCGCCGGGGTCGGAATGCTGATCAGCTACGCGCTGATCCAGTTCGATGGCGGACGGCTCTCGGGCTATGGCGAGCGGCCAGGTCACGCGCCCAACCGCGACATCCTCATCTACATCTGCGCACTGGTTGCAGTGCCGGTCTTCGTCTTCCTGTTCAACAATCTCATGAATTCGGCCGAAGCCGAGCCCGGGTCGGGCTTCATCGGCTATCTCGCCTCGCTTCCGCTGATGGGCAAATTGCTGTTCGGCACCTTCATCATCGCCGTGCCGGGCATTCTTGCCTGGTCCTACGCCAAGGGAACACGGCAGGAAGCGCAAATGATGACCGCGGCGATGATCCTCATCATCTTCAACGTCTTCTTCTGGACCCTCTTCGAGCAGGCGGGCTCGTCGCTGACTTTGTTCGCCGACCGCAACACGGACCGCAGCGTGTTCGGGCTCTTCGCGATCTCGGCGCCGCAAACGCAGAACTTCAATCCGATCTCGATCGTGCTCTTTGCCCCGGTCATGAGCGCCCTTTGGATTTGGCTGGCGAAGCGCGGGCTGGAGCCTTCCATTCCGGTCAAATTCTCCATCGCGCTGGTCGGCGTCGGCGCGGGCTTCCTGTTCCTCGTCTTCGGATCGACCTTCATCGGCGCGGCGGAGAACTTCCAGGTCGGGCTCTGGTGGCTCGCCGGGCTCTATCTCATCCACTCGCTTGCAGAACTGTGCATATCGCCGGTCGGATTGAGCATGATCACCAAGCTGTCGATCGCCAGGGTTGTGGGCCTGATGATGGGGGTGTGGTTCCTTTCGATCTCCGTCGCGCAGTACGTCGCGGGTCTCGTCGCGCAATTCATGAGTGTGGAGACAGTCGGCGGGCAGGTGACCAACCTGAAAGTGAGCCTGGATACCTACACTTCGGCTTTCACGACCATTGCTTGGTACGCGATCATTGCTGGCCTGGTTCTCTTCGTTCTGTCGTGGCCGCTCAAGCGCTGGATGCACGGTGTCAAATAGGGGTTTTGCCGCGCTAGCAGTCGCAGCGGGGGCCCTCTTCACTTCCGGTTGCGCGGAGCTCGCGCCGAAGCCCAAGCCGGCGCCACCCATAGCGATCAACGAAGATCCCTATCCCTCGACCTATGTCCGCTACCCCGGCGTGCCGACCGTCATTCGCCACGCGACCATCTTCGATGGCGAAGGGCGTCAGATCAACGACGGCACGGTCGTGCTCGCCGACGGGGTGGTCCAGGCGATCGGCGGGCCCGAACTGGCGAGTCCCGCTGGCGCTCTGGAAATCGATGGGACGGGCAAGTTCGTGACGCCCGGGGTCATCGACGTCCACAGCCACCTTGGGGACTATCCGTCACCGGCCGTGCCGGGGCTTTCGGACGGCAATGAGGCGACGGCGCCTGCACGACCCGAGGTGTGGGCCGAGCATAGCGTCTGGCCGCAGGATCCTGGCTTCAGCCGGGCGCTGATCAACGGCGGAGTGACGACGCTGCAGATCTTGCCAGGCTCGGCCAACCTCTTCGGCGGTCGATCGGTGGTGCTGAAAAATGTTCCCGCGCGCACCACCCAGGGGATGAAGTTTCCCGGCGCTCCATACGGGCTCAAGATGGCGTGCGGTGAGAATCCCAAGCGCGTTTACGGTTCCAAGGGCAACATGCCGCAGACTCGAATGGGCAATATTGCGCTTACTCGAGCGACCTGGATCAAGGCGCAGGCCTACAAGCGCAAGTGGGACAAATATAACGCCAAGGGCGGCGACATGCCCGAGCGCGACCTCGCGATGGAAACACTGAAGGGCGTGCTCGACGGCAAGATCCTGGTGCACAACCATTGCTACCGCGCCGACGAAATGGCCAACATGATCGATATGAGCCACGAGTTCGGGTACAAAATCAGCGCCTTCCACCACGCGGTCGAGGCGTACAAGATCGCCGACCTGCTGACGCGCGAGGGGATTTGCGCGGCGATGTGGGCGGACTGGTACGGCTTCAAGATGGAAGCCTATGACGGAATCAAAGAGAACATCCCCTTCGTTCACAACGCGGGCGGCTGCGCGATCGTCCATTCCGACGACCCCAACGGAATCCAACGGCTGAACCAGGAAGCGGCGAAGGCGCTGGCGGACGGCGAGCGCGCAGGGATTCCGAACCTTTCGGAAGCGGTCGCGTGGGAATGGCTCAGCCGCAATCCGGCGAAGGCACTCGGCATTCTCGACAAGACGGGGACGCTCACGCCGGGCAAGATGGCGGACGTCGTCCTGTGGAACGGCGATCCGTTCAGCGACTACACGCGGCCAGAGCGCGTGTGGATCGACGGAGCGCTGATGTACGACGCTCATGACCCGAAAAGGCGGCCGGTCAGTGATTTCGAGCTCGGTCAGCCGGGTGAAGGGGACGTCAAATGACGACCGGTCCGCGCCGAACAGGCGGATCCTCCTCCCACGAAATCGTGGGGAGGATGGGCTGCCGCTTTGGCGGGAGCGACGATGGTTTGGGGGTCCCCGCTCGCCGCGCAGACCTTCGCAATCGTGAATGGAATCGTCGCGAAGGGCGACGGCTCGGAGCCGGTCCAGGGCGGCACCGTGGTGGTCCGCAACGGACGCGTGGTGGCCGCGGGTGCGGGCGTCCGTGTCCCGCAAGGCGCACAGGTGATCGACGCGACCGGCAAGTGGGTGACGCCCGGTATTGTCGCGGGCTTCACCCGCCTGGGGCTGAGCGAGGTCGACCTGTCGGCGGACGGATCGGACGACACTGCCTCGAACGGGCCGTTCAGTGCCGCCATAGATGTCGTTCCATCGATCAATCCACTGAACACGACCGTGGCGGTCAATCGGGCAGACGGAGTGACCCGTGCGTTCGTCGCTCCGGTTGCAGGCAAGAGCATCTTCGCGGGTCAGGGCGCGGTAATCGACACCGGCGCGGACATGGAGCCGATCACGGCAGCGCGGAAATTCCAATTCGTCGAGCTTGGGGAGACAGGAAAGGACAAAGCGGGGGGATCCCGTTCGTCCGCGCATGTCCTGTTCCGCAATGCCTTGCGCGAGGCGGCGGAGTTGCGGCGGTACGCGCTTCCGATCCAGGCTGCTCGCACACCCGGGGAAGCTGAGCGTCCGATCGTTCGCAACCCCAACGAGTCCCGCATCTACGGTCCAGACGCTCGCCGGAGCGAGGACGTGCTTCTGACGCGCTTCGATGCGGCGGCGCTCGTGCCGGTGCTGCAGGGGCGGCAATATCTTTTCGTCCATGCGGAGCGCGCGAGCGACATCCTCGCGGTGCTGGCGCTCAAACGCGAGTTCCCGTCGCTGAAGATCGTGCTGGTCGGCGCAAGCGAGGGGTGGACTGTCGCCGATCGCATTGCGCGCGCCGGAGTGCCGGTTATTGCGTCGGCCGTGAACGATCTGCCCGCCTCGTTCGAGCAGCTTGCGGCGACCCAGTCCAATGTCGGCCGAATGCGCGCCGCGGGCGTGAACGTCTCGATCGGGCTGATCGACGACAACGACACGCGCTACATCTTCGAAGAACGGCAGTACGCCGGCAATCTCGTCGCATTGCAGCGCATCCCCGGGGCAACCGGCGTCAGCTGGGGTGAAGCGTTGGCCATGATCACATCCAGGCCGGCGGAGGCCATTGGCCTCGGCGGAGAGATCGGCAGCCTGGCTCCTGGCCGTCGCGCGGATGTGGTGATCTGGTCGGGCGATCCCCTCGAAGCGTCAAGCGCCGCCGAAGCGGTCTTCATCGACGGCGTTCGCCAGCCGCTCGACACCCACCAGACTCGGCTGCGCGATCGCTACCGCGACCTCACGCCGCGCGATCTTCCCGAGGCATATAGACATTGAGCGGGTACGCCTGTCTCGCACTCGCCGCCATCTCGTTCGTCGGAACGCATTTCCTGCTGTCGCATCCGCTGCGCAAGCCCGTCGTCCGGCGGTTCGGGGAAAAGGGCTTCAGCGCCATTTATGTGTTTGTCGCCTTCCTGACGCTCGGCCTGACGATATGGGCCTATCATCGCATCGGACGCGAAACGCCGCTTTGGGAGCAGGGCGACCCGTTGTGGATCGTCGCCAGTCTGTTGATGTGGTTCGCGTCGATCCTGCTCGTCGGCTCGTTCCAGGGCAATCCGGCGTTCCCGCGCCGGCCCGGAAGCGCTCGGGTCGCGACGATCCCCGCGCCGAAAGGGGTCTTCTCGATCACCCGTCACCCGATGATGTGGAGCTTCGCCATTTGGGCGATCGTCCATGCCGCCGTGGTCGCGACTCCCAAGGCCCTCATCCTCGATGCCGCGATCCTCGTGCTCGCTCTCGGCGGGTCCAAGCTTCAGGAGGGGAAGAAGCGCGTCCAGCTCGGCGAGGCGTGGCATGAGTGGTCGTTGAAGACGGCGTTCGTGCCATTCACTCGGGGCGCGGCCTATCCGGGCACGATCGCCGTGGTGGGAGGCACATTGTTCTTCTTGCTGATCACATGGGTGCACCCGATGCCCGTCGGCGTCTGGCGGTGGTTGTAAACGCGTCGCCCCGGCCTTGAGCCGGGTCCGCCTTGTTTCTTGCTAGTGAGAAGAGGAGAAGGCAGATGCCGGATCAAGTCCGGCATGACGGAATTGGAATGACACGCAAATTCTTCGGCACCGACGGAATCCGCGGAACGACAAACAGTGAGCCGATGACGGCGGAAACCGCGCTCCGCGTGGGGCAAGCCGCGGGCGCGCACTTTCTGCGGGGCGACCACCGTCACCGGGTCGTCGTCGGCAAGGACACGCGCCTGTCTGGGTACATGATGGAATCGGCGATGGTCGCGGGCTTCACCAGCGTCGGCATGGACGTGGTGCTGGTGGGGCCGATGCCCACGCCCGCCGTCGCGATGCTCACCCGTTCGATGCGGGCCGACATCGGAGTGATGATCTCGGCGTCGCACAATCCCTATGCCGACAATGGCATCAAGCTCTTTGGGCCCGATGGCTATAAACTCAGCGACGCCGATGAGCTCGCGATTGAAAAGCGGCTGGAGAAAGGAACGAAACTCGCCAAGTCCGAACTGATCGGGCGCGCCCGCCGGATCGACGACGCTCGCGGCCGGTACATCCACTTCGCCAAATCGACTTTTCCGGAGCATTTGCGGCTGGACGGTCTGAAGGTGGTGGTCGATTGCGCCAATGGCGCGGCCTACCACGTCGCTCCCGAAGCTTTGTGGGAGCTCGGCGCCGAAGTGGTCCCGTTGGGAGTCACTCCCAACGGCCTCAACATCAACGATGGCTGCGGATCGACGTACCCGAAGCTCCTGCAGGAGACGGTGGTGGCGAACGGCGCGGACATCGGTCTCGCTCTCGACGGCGATGCCGACCGAATCATCGTCGCCGACGAGAAGGGCCAATTGGTTGACGGGGACCAACTGATGGCGCTGATCGCACTCGGCCTGCAGAGCCGTGGCGAGCTGCAAGGCAATGCCGTGGTCGCGACGGTGATGTCCAATCTCGGGCTCGAGCGGCGGTTGCGCGACGCTGGCCTCGCTCTCACCCGAACCAAAGTCGGCGATCGTTATGTGCTCGAGGAGATGCGCCGCAGCGGCTGCAACGTCGGCGGTGAGCAGTCGGGGCACATCATTCTGATGGATCATTCGACCACCGGCGATGGGCTGGTGGCGGGACTTCAAGTGCTCGCCGCCTTGGTCGAGGCGCAGGCGCCAGCGAGTAAGCTGTTGCGGCAGTTCGAACCCCTTCCGCAGCTGCTCAAGAACGTGCGCTTCAACGGCGGGATCGAGCCGCTCAAAGCCGACAGCGTGCAGAAGCGCATTGCCGCGGCCGAAGCGGAATTGGAGGGCAAGGGACGGCTGGTCATCCGCAAATCGGGCACGGAGCCGTTGATCCGGGTCATGGCCGAGGGCGACGATCCCGTTTTGGTACAACGCGTGGTCGACGACATTTGCGAGGCCGTGCAATCGGCCGCGTGAACGCTTTGTTGGTATTTGTCGGCCAAACGAGGTTGCCGTGCACATTGAGAATTTCGCCCCGAAAAGCGGGACGAAGGCCGTTTCGATGAACTCGACGGCCCGGATCCTGATCATTGCCGGCTCGGATTCGGGCGGCGGCGCGGGAATTCAGTCCGACATCAAGACCGTAACGATGCTCGGCGGCCATGCGATGACCGCGGTTACCGCGATCACGGCGCAGAATACGCTGGGCGTCACCGCTATTCATCCGGTTCCAGCCGAGGTCATCCTCGCGCAGATCGACGCCGTCGTAACCGACATTGGCGTCGATGCAGTGAAGATCGGAATGATTGGGGGCGCTTTTGCGGCGGAACAAGTCGCGGCGAGACTGCAGCGCCTTCGGGCTGAGCAGCCGGGCATCCCGGTGGTCTTCGACCCCGTCATGGTCTCGACCAGCGGTTCGGCCCTGGCCGATGAGGCGACCGTCGCGGCGTTTGGCCGGCTGATGGACGTCGCGACCATCGTCACTCCCAACCTGCCAGAACTCAATCGACTGACATCCGAGGAAGATCCGGTGGCGGCCGCGCTGCATCTTGTCGGCGCGCACGGTTGCGCCGTGCTGATCAAGGGCGGGCATGAGGAGGGCGATGCGCTTGCCGATGCGCTGATCGAGACCGACAATATGACCAGCTGGCAGGGCCAGCGGATAGACACCGAAAGCACGCACGGCACGGGCTGCACGCTCGCGAGCGCAATCGCGACTTTCCTCGCACAGGGCTCATCGCTTGCCGATGCCGTCGCTCGCGCCCGCGAATTCGTTCGGGTCGCACTGTGGGAAGCGCCGGGTTTCGGGGAGGGCGCGGGGCCGATCGGCCAGCAGAACGTCCGACTCGACGCCGGGGCTGCCCTGCGTCTCAATCAAGTGACGGTAACCGGTACGGACTATGAGCGCTCGGTCGACTTCTATCGCCGGCTCGGCCTCAAGCAGATCGTCGACAATCCGCCCGATTATGCGCGGTTCGAAACTGGCGGCGGAGTGACCTTCTCGATCCAGATCGATCCGGAGGAGAAGATCATCGCGACGACCGCGATCTATCTCGAGTGCGACGACCTCGACGAGCGCGTCGAGCAACTCGCCAGGAGCGGCATTCCGTTCGAGCATGGCCCCAGGAACCAACCCTGGATGTGGCGCGAGGCGCGCCTGCGCGATCCAGACGGCAACATCATCTTCCTCTACAAGGCCGGGGAAGCGCGACGTTTTCCGCCCTGGCGGATGGAAAACTGATCGTCATCCCCACCAAAGCGGGGATCCAGCAATTTCTTTGTGGATGACTGACAAAACTGGGTTCCCGCTTTCGCGGGAATGACGAATAAGGATCGTCGATGCCGCGTCGCTGCTCCTTCAGGCTCGAGCTCGACTATCCGCAGCCGCTCGCCGGTGTGGATGAGGCGGGTTGCGCTCCGCTGGCCGGGCCGGTGGTGGCCGCCGCTTGCATCCTCGATCGTCAGAAATTCCCGCGTGGGATCGACGATTCCAAAAACCTGCCGATCGAGAAGCGCGAAGCGATCTACAAACGGCTCGTGAAATGCGCGGCTTGGGGCGTAGGGATCGCATCGGTCGAGGAAATCGACAGAATCAACATCTATTGGGCGCGGATGCTGGCGATGACTCGCGCCGTCGAAGCGCTGGGGCTAGAGCCGGCGTGGGTGCTGGTGGACGGCAACGCCTGCCCCAAATGGCAGCGCCCGTCCAAGGCGATCGTCGATGGAGACGCCAAGTGCCGCTCCATCGCCGCCGCGTCGATCATCGCCAAAGTCACTCGCGACAGGATGATGGCCGAGCACGCTCGCAACTATCCGGGATACGGATGGGAGCATAATCGCGGCTATCCCACGCCGGATCATCGCCGCGCCCTCAAGGAGCTTGGGCCAACGCCATTGCATCGCCGAAGCTTCGGCTTCGTGCGCCAAATTCTCGAGGCTGCAGCCCAGCCGGAGTTGGCGCTTACAGAAATCGTTACGGGCGAGTCCTTTGCGCCACACCCACAAGTTGTTGAGTCAAGGACTCAAGAACCGACTTCAACATCTTGTGGAGGAACGCCGCCCCGCCGCATAGCTGTTGCGCCTGGGAATCCTTGGTTAACTCTTGTTCGCTTGACCGCCGGTCTCGCCTGACTCACCCTTCGGCCTGGAGTAAGGGGGCCGGAGGATGAATTTAATCGCCCGCATTGCGGAGCCAGTGTCCGTTGCGCGCTCTCGGCGCCCGGCACCGCGTGAGCTTCCATTCGACGAGATCCTTCAGGGTGACTGCATCGCAGAGATGGCGCGGCTGCCCGACAAGAGCGTGGACATGATCTTCGCCGACCCGCCTTACAATCTACAGCTGGGCGGCGACTTGTTCCGGCCGGAGGGCAGCAGGGTCGATGCGGTGGACGACGAATGGGACAAGTTCGAGAGCTTTGCGACTTATGACGATTTCACGCGCGGGTGGCTCACCGAAGCGCGGCGGATCCTGAAGGACAACGGCACGATCTGGGTGATCGGGAGCTATCACAACATTTATCGAGTCGGCGCCTTGCTTCAGGACGCCAAATTCTGGGTGCTCAACGACATCGTCTGGCGGAAGACCAATCCGATGCCGAATTTCCGCGGCACGCGCTTCACCAACGCCCATGAAACACTCATCTGGTGCGCCAAGGACGAGCGGGCGCGCTATACTTTCAATTACCGCACGATGAAGGGGTTGAACGACGATCTTCAGATGCGATCGGACTGGCTGCTGCCGATTTGCGCCGGAACGGAGCGGGTCAAAGGAGCGGACGGATCGAAGGCGCATCCGACGCAGAAGCCGGAAGCATTGCTCTACCGGATCCTGCTCGCCTGCACGAAGCCGGGCGATGTCGTGCTCGATCCATTCTTCGGCACTGGGACGACCGGGGCCGTCGCTCGGCGTCTGGGCCGGCGGTGGATCGGGATCGAGCGTGAGTCGGAATATGTGAGAGTCGCGCAGGCGCGGATCAAATCGACCCTGCCGCTCGACGAAAGCGCGATGCAGACCGTGACCGACAAACGCGATCAGCCGCGCGTCGCCTTTGGAGTGCTGGTCGAAAGCGGGCTGGTGCCCGCGGGAAGCATAATCGTGGACTCGAAACGCCGCTGGGACGCGACGGTCAGGGTCGACGGCTCCATTTCCGCCGGACCTCATTCCGGCTCGATCCACAAGGTCGGAGCGGCGCTGCAGGGGGCACCTTCGTGCAACGGCTGGACCTTCTGGCACGTCGAGCAGGGCGGGAGGCTTCATCCGCTGGACGCTTTGCGGCAACAGCATCTCGCCGCGCTATAGCGCGGACCCATGCGCACGCTCCTTCGCCCTACGGCCTTCGTCGATTCTCCCTTCGGCCACGACGGCAAGGTCGCCAGGCTTGCCGGCGGATTGAACTGGTTCGCGGCCGTCGAGCTGATCCAGGTCGATGGGAACGAGCGAGTCTCGACGGAGTTGGTCCCGGTGGAGGGCATCGAGAAGCGCTTCGACGATGACATGGCGGCACAGTGGCGGGCGCTCACGTCCGCGCGCTCCCCGCTGCAGCTCGGCGAGCGCGTCATCCGCTTCGATCAGCCGCAGGTGATGGGCATCATCAACGCCACTCCCGACAGCTTTTCCGACGGGGGGCAGTTCGCCGACGCTTCGGCGGCCGCGGAGGCAGGTGCGAAAATGGCTGCCGAGGGCGCCGCAATCATCGACGTCGGCGGCGAATCCACTCGGCCAGGCGCCAGCTTGGTCTGGGAGCGGGACGAGATCGAGCGGGTCGTTCCCGTGATTCGCCAACTTGCCGCAGGGGGAACGGCGGTCTCGGTCGACACCCGCAAGGCCGACGTCATGACGGCAGCCCTCGAAGCCGGAGCACGCCTGATCAACGACGTTTCGGCGCTGACGTATGACGATCGCTCTGCCGCACTCGTCGCATCGGCCAATGTGCCCGTGATCCTGATGCATCACCAGGGGCCGCCCGAGACAATGCAACAGGACCCGCGCTACGACGACGTCCTGGTCGAGGTCTATCTGTGGCTTGAGGAGCGGATCGGGGCGGCCGCCAATGCGGGAATTGCCCGCGAGCGCATTCTCATCGATCCCGGCTTCGGCTTCGGCAAGAAGCTCGGCCACAATCTGGAGTTGATGAACGGCCTGGCGCTGTTGCACGCGCTCGGCTGCCCGATCGTCGTCGGCGCCAGCCGCAAGCGCACGATCGGCGCCCTCTCAGGCGAAGCGCCGGCCGACAAGCGGCTCGGGGGAAGCATCGCCTTCGCGATTAAAGCGGTCGAACAGGGCGTACAGATTCTCCGCGCTCACGATGTGTTCGAAACCGTGCAGGGGCTCCGCGTCTGGCGCGGGCTTCGCGATCAGGCGCTAGCTCCGGGCCGCTAATGTTTTGAACGTGAACGGAACTTCATAAATTCGACCCGGTCGCGCAATGCGAGTCATGTAAAAACGTGCGTGCTGCATTCGGGGGCGTCCGGAGCACGCCATGGTCGACATCGCGCCGTCCCAGAGCGAGTCGCTCGCGCGCCGCAGTTCGAGTCGACGGTCGATACCCGACGGGTCACAGAAAGATTTCGGCCATTTGTCGATCCCCTCTCAGGGGGCCCGAATATTGCCACAATTTACCGCTGGTCTCCCACGTGGGCGCCTGGGGAAAAAAATGGTCAGGTCGTTCCGGCGCGTCGCAAGAGTCCAGGGTACCAAGCTTATTTATCGCGTTGCCGGCCTCCCGATCGCAATGCGGGCGCTGAGGCATCCACCGCGACACAGCCCCGGAAAGCTCGTTCGAAGCGCCTATAGGTCGCGCTATTGGGCTCTGCACTCGCCCAGCGATATTCTGAGGGTCCCGCTCGCGCTCATCCTGTCGCCGCTCATCGTGATCGGCATGATGATCTGGTTCACCGCACGCAACGGCCGCCTGATCAGCAGCCGGATCAAAAGATCGATCGCAGCGCAGCTCGGCGACCAGATCTGGCTGTATGTGAAAGCCGGAGTGCTTCCGCCGTGGTACTACATCTACGAACTGCACAAGCATCCGGTGAAGCGCGAGGCGCGAAGCTTCATTCAGCGTTGCGAATGCAAGGACGGTGTTCCCGCGCTCCTCAAGGATATGAAACCGCCGACCTCGGAGCTGACCGACAAGGCTGAATTTGCGCGCTGGTGCGAAGCCCGCGGGATTCCGGCGGTGCCCGTCCTAGCGATCGTGCGCACGGACGGCGTGGACGGGCTTCGATCGCTGGATCAGCTCGCGCTCGACCTGTTCGTGAAGCCGTTGAACGGCAAGGGCGGGCGAGGCGCCCAAAGGTGGGATTATCTGGGTGACGGCCGCTATCGCTCCTCCGAGGGCAAGGAGCTCGATTCGATCGGGATGCTCATCTCGATCGCAGCGGTGTCGTGGAGCGGGCCGAGGTTGATTCAGCCGCGCATTCGCAACCATCCCGATTTGGCGCCCCTCAACAATGATGCACTGGCTACGGTTCGCGCTCTCACATGCCTCAATGAATCCGGAACTCCGGAGTTGCTTGGCGCGGTATTGCGCATGGCCGTTGGCGAAAATCATGTCGTGGACAATCTTCACGCCGGCGGTATCGCTGCGGCGATCTCGCTCGAAACCGGTTGTCTCGGGCTCGCCAGCAACCTCGGGATGGACTGCAGCCTCGGATGGCTCGATCGCCATCCCGACTCAGGCGCTCAAATTGAGGGCCTCAGGCTACCGTATTGGGGCGAATTCCGATCTTTCACGGAAAAAGCCCACTGCGCGTTCGCCGACCGGATCTTGGTTGGGTGGGACGTAGCCATCACCCCCCACGGTTTGATGTTGGTGGAGGGCAACGGTGCGCCGGATCTCGACATCATGCAGCGCGCCTATCGTCGCGGCTGGATGACGGATCGGCTCGGGCAGCTCCTTGGCTATCATGTGGTACAGTTCGGCTGCGTCGATCTGGTCGAGGCTGCCTAGCCTGCAGCTACACTGCCGCTCTAGGCTGCGGTCTCGATCCCCAGGTCGCCGAGCTTGCGATAGAGTGTCGAGCGGCCGATGCCGAGGCGGCGGGCGACTTCGGTCATCCGGCCGCCATAATGGCCGATGGCCAGGCGGATGATGTCGGCTTCAATCTCTTCGAGCGAACGCAGATGACCCTCGCTCGTGTAGAGCGTCACTCCGGGAGCCCCGCTGATCGCTTCGTCGCTGTTTGCCTTGCTAAGGATCGGCGAGAAGTCGCTGCGCCGATTGGTATAGCGGGATTGAATTGCGATGTGCGGGAATTGCTCGGCCGTCAGGGAATTGTCGTCGCAATGTAGGCCGGCGCGGAACAGCACTCCAGCGAGCTGGCGCACATTGCCTGGCCAGCCGTAGCGCATCAGGACCGCGAGGGCGTCGTTGCCGATCGACAAGGCACGCATTCCGGCGTGATCCGCGAAACGAGTGAGCAAATGCCTCGCCAACGCCGGGATGTCGCCGCTGCGTTCCCTCAAAGGCGGCAAATTGACCGTAGTCGTGGCGATTCGTTCGGCGAGCGCGGGGTGGAAATTTTCGGGTAGTTGACGACTACTCGTGGCGATCACGCGCACGTCGACCGAGTGGCTGCCATTCAATCCGACGGGGCGCACCTCGCCGGTGGCGAGCATCCGGTCCAGCCGCTCCTGCGTTTCGATCGGAAGCGCGGCGATCTCATCCAGGATTAAAGTCCCGCCGTCGACCTGAACCAGCTTTCCGACTCTGGAGGAAAACGCTCCCGGGAAGGCGCCCTTTTCGTGACCGAACAACTCGCTGTCGATGATGTTCGCGGCAACCGCCTTGCAATCCAGGGCGAGAAGCGGACCCTTGGCGCGAAGGCTCGCCGCGTGGATGGCTCGTGCGACCGTCTCCTTGCCCGTGCCGGGCTCCCCGACGATCAGAATCGGCAGGCGATTGCGTGCCGCCTTTGCCGCAACGGCGAGGGCCGCGCGGAATTCCGGGGCGGCGCCGATCAGTTGCTCGAGCGCGAGCGGCGGAGCGAGTTTCTCAGATACCGGTGCGAGCTCGCCGGCGCCTTTGCGGCGATCCGCGCTTGCGGCCAGCGCTTCGAGAAGCCGTTCCGCGGCCACGGGACGCACCAGGAAGTCGCTCGCTCCCGCGCGCATCGCGTCGACGGCGTGGGAGACGCTTTCGCCCTGACTCACCACGATGACAGGAAGCTTGTCGCGCTGGCCTCGCAAGCATGCAATCTTGGTCGGACCATTATCGGCGTCCCAGGACGCTATCAGCGCGGCGTGGATGTCGCGGCCGTGCGGTCCCCGAAGCAGCGACTTCGCGGCTCTTTCGTCGCTGGCGGTGGAGACGCTCCACCCGGCGCGCGCGGCAATCGCCGAGATCAGCCGGCGCTCATCGGCGTCGGCATCAAGCAACAGTAGAGATCGGATGCGCTCGTCGGCCATCTGTGTTCCTCGGTCCCAGAATAGGACGCGAAGAGTAAAGGCCGCCTTAAGAGGTCGAGCGGCCAAGGGGGTTGGGGGTGAAGCGCCGGCTTGTTATGGAGCCCACAATTATCGCGTCTGGGACACAAGGGGATTGGCATGGCCGAAGAGGAACCGCTGCTCGTGAGCCCTCCGACGAGGGACGTGGCCTCGCACGTTCGTGACTATGAGCGGTTTACCAAGATGCTGAAATGGGGTGCGATCGCCTGCCTAATCATCGCCTTCATCGTCTTGCTGATCCTCAAATAATTCGCCGCATTGGATGAAGATCGCGATCCTCAAGGAGATGGCCGCTGGGGAGACACGGTGCGCCGCGATCCCCGAGACGGTCAAGAAATTCGCATTGCTGGGCGCCGAAGTGGCGGTGGAACGTGGGGCAGGGGAGAGCGCCTCCATTCCGGACGCCGAATTCGAGGCAGCGGGAGCTACCCTCGGAAGCCGTGAACAAGTGCTCGGTGGTTCCGACGCGATCCTGTGCATCAACGGGCCTGAACCGGCGTCGCTGTCGGGCGTAAAGGACGGCGCGTTGCTCGTGGGGGCACTCGATCCCCTTCGGCGGCGCGAGGCCATAGAGGGCTATGCGGCGGCCGGGCTGGACGCTCTCGCAATGGAATGGATGCCGCGAATCACGCGCGCCCAGTCGATGGACATCCTGTCCTCGCAGTCCAACCTCGCGGGCTATAAGTCAGTGGTGGATGGCGCTTCGCGATACGGGCGCGCCTTCCCGATGATGATGACCGCAGCGGGGACGATCAGCCCGACGAAGGTGTTCGTGATGGGCGTAGGAGTCGCGGGCCTGCAGGCGATCGCGACGGCCAAACGCCTCGGCGCCCAGGTCAGTGCAACCGACGTGCGATCCGCGACCAAGGAGCAGATCCAGTCGCTCGGCGCCAAACCGATTTTCGTTGAGAATGTCGCGGGAATCGAGGGCGAGGGCGCAGGCGGTTATGCAACAGAGACGTCGGCGGAATATCAGAAGGCGCAGGCGGAGCTGGTGTCGAACCACATTTCCAAACAGGATATCGTCATCACCACCGCTCTCATCCCCGGAAAGCCCGCGCCGCGCCTGATCAGCGACGCGCAGATCGCGACCATGCGACCGGGCAGCGTGATCATCGACATGGCCGCGGATGCTGGCGGCAATGTCGAGGGGACCTTGCCGGGCGAGGAAGTGGTGAAGCATGGAGTGACGATCCTCGGCGCGTCCAACCTTGCCCGGAGCCTTCCCGCCGACTCTTCCGCTCTATTTGCGCGCAACCTCTACAACTTCCTCTCGGCCTTTTGGGACAAGGACCAGGGGCGGCCCGTCTTTCCGGAGGAGGACGAGATCGTGACCGCGATCCGGCTCACCCACAAGGGCAAGGTCTCGAACGAAAGGCTCGCGCAATGATCCTCCCCTCCCTGCAAGGGAGGGGTTGGGGGTGGGTACGAGCGAAGCGAGTTAATGATGGCCAAAGAGATGCGCACGCCGGCATCGAGCCGGCGCGAGCATCAACCCCTTGATCCCCTCCCTTGCAGGGAGGGGAGAATGAAATCGTGCGACATTTTGATCGTCGGCGGCGGAGTGGCCGGACTGTCGGCTGCTGCCGAACTTTCCAAAACCGCCAAGGTGACGGTGCTCGAGGCCGAAGGGCAGATCGGATTCCATTCCTCCGGACGCAGCGCGACGATGCTCCATTATGCCCTCGGCGATCGGCTGGTCCGGGCGCTGACTCTGGCAAGCCGAGAGTTCATCGAAAAACCGCCTGAAGGCTTCAGCGACGCCCCGCTCGGGCACCGCATGCCCGTCCTCATTCATGCGCGCAAGGCGGAGCGCGTTGCGCTGGATGCGCTCGATGCCGAAATCTCGCCGTTCGCCAGGCTCGAGCGCCTGGATGAACGTGCAGTCGCCGAGCTTTGCCCCTTGCTCAAGGTCGGCGAAGAGGGCGCATGTTGCGGGATCGCCGATTTCAACGGCATCCGCCTGGACGCCCATTCTCTACTTCAGGGGTATTTGCGCGTGATCCGCGAGCGGGGAGGCGCATTGCATACCGGGACTCGAGTCCAGGGGATGGAGCGCGCTTCAGGCGTGTGGACCATCGCCACCCAAAGGGGCGACTCCTATTCCGCGCCCATAGTCGTGAATGCCGCCGGCGCCTGGGCTGACGCGCTCGCGCGGCTTGCCGGAGTCGAGGCGCTGGGACTCGAGCCCAAGCGGCGGACGATCATCACCTTCGATGCACCCGCGGGCACGGACCTCGAACGGCTCCCGTTCACAAAGACCGTGGGCGACGAGCTTTATTTCGCGCCGGAAAGCGGGAGGCTCTTCGCTTCGCCAATGGACGAAGTCCCCAGCGACCCGACGGACGCCCAGGCTAGCGAATATGAGGTTGCGCTTGCCGCCTGGCGAATGGAGGAGCGGACGATCGTGAAGGTGGGGAGGATCCACAGCCGGTGGGCCGGCCTCCGGACCTTCGCTCCGGACCGACACCCAGTCGCCGGCTTCGCCCCTCGCGCGGAGGGCTTCTTTTGGCTGGCCGGGCAGGGCGGTTTCGGCTTGCAGACTTCGCCGGCCATAGCCCGGATCGTCGGATCGCTGATCGCGGGCGATCCCTGGCCGTTGGCGGATGTCACTCCGGAGCAGCTAAGTCCCCGCCGGTTCGACCGGGGGCCGGCATAGGTCGACCCAGCGTTCGCCAACCAGGTCGAAGAGCCGTCCCGTCGGCACCTCGACCGAAGTGTTGAGCGATCCACCAGCCGGATAGACCAGCTCGAACGCTTCCAACGACCGGTCGAAATAGACGGGTAACGGCGATTTCAGGCCAAATGGGCAGACGCCGCCGATCGGATGGCCAGTCACCTCCAAAGTCTCATCCGCACCGAGCATTCGAGGGCGGGCGCCGAACTCATCCTTGCACTTGCGGTTGTCGAGCCGAGCGTCGCCGCGGGCGACCAATAGGAACAGATGCTCGCCGGCACGGACGGCCAATGTCTTGGCGATTCGACCGGGCTCGACGCCGAGGGCCTTCGCCGCCGTTTCGACCGTGGCCGTGCTCTCCTCGACTTCGATCAGGCGGAGGTCGGGAGCATGATCGGCGAGCCAGGCCCGGACGGATTGCGCGCTCATTCGCCGATCAGATGAAGCGCAATCTCACGCTCCGGCGTGATGCGGCGATGCTCGAACAGGAAAATCCCTTGCCAGGTGCCGAGTGCCGGTCGTCCGTGGAGGACAGGGATGGAGAGCTGGGTCTGGGTCAGAGCGGTTCTGAGGTGCGCGGGCATATCGTCTGGACCCTCATCGTCATGCTCATACGGTCCGCCCTCGGGAGCGATCGTTTCGAAATAACGCTCCAGGTCGCGCCGCGCGGACGGAGCCGCATTTTCCTGAATCACTAGGGACGCCGACGTGTGCCGGCAAAAGAGAGTCAGCAGTCCTTCGGAAATGCTGGTCTCGGCGCTCCAATCGGCAATTTCTTGAGTGATGTCGTGCAAACCGCGACTCGGCGCGCGAACCCTGATTCGGCCTGTTTGCTGCTTCATGGCCGCAGTGCGCTACCGCAAATGAGTTGGCTCAACCAGAGCAGCGCACGGACTCAAAACAAAAGCGCCCGCCATCCGGCGAGCGCTCAATAACGCATTATTTCTAAAATGAATTTTGCTTGAGGCCGCTCAGCCGCCAGCGCCGCCGCCGCCCCAGCCACCGCCACAGAGCAAATTCCATAGCCAACCACGAGTCTGCTTTTTCATCTTCCGTCCCCTGTACGATCTTCGATTCGACAGTCAGGAGGACATTAACCTTAATCGATATGGTTAGCAATCGATTAACCATAAGGCCGCGGACATAAGTCCACGCGGGCCGATTTCAGCCTAAGACAAGATCGGGAGAGCACGCGGCGTCGACTTGCACGCGAGTTCGGCGTTCGGTTGATCGGAAGTGGCCCGGAAGTGGGCTACCCTATGCGACGTGGCGCTTTTGGTCGGCCGCAATCCGCTTCGAGAGATTTTCGATGCTCATCGGCCGGCCGATGATGTAGCCCTGTGCGATATCGCAACCGAGTTCGAGCAGGGCGTCCAGAATCTCGCGATTCTCCACGCCTTCGGCAACGACCGTTCGACCGAGCGAATGAGCGAGCGCTACCGTCGACTGAACCATCAACCGGTCGCTGCGATTGTCGCAGAGCGACCGGATGAAGCTCTGATCGATCTTGATCTCATTCGCAGGGATCTTCTTGAGATATTCGAGCGTCGACAGCCCCGTCCCGTAATCGTCAATCGAAATGCCGATTCCGAGCTCGCGCAACCGGTTCAGCATGTCGAGCGAGTCGCCGCAGTCGTTCAATGCCGCCGTTTCCGTAAGCTCGAGCGTCAAATGCTGAGGCGGCAGGCGGTGACGCGCCAGCAAGGCGGCAACTCGCATCGTGAAATGCCTGTCGGTGAGCAACCGCGCCGACAGATTCACGGCGACGGTGAAGGGTTGCCCGCGGCGGTTGATCGCGGCGGCTGCCGCCACCGCCTTCTCGAGCACGAAATCCGTCAGCTTCCCGATGCGATCATGCTGCTCGGCCGCTGCGACGAATTCGGTCGCGGCGATGGGTCCCTTCTCCGGGTGAGTCCAACGAGCCAGCGCCTCGGCGCCAATGATCCGCCGGGTCTTGAGGTCCAGCTGGGGCTGGAGTGCGATCCACACCTCGCCCTCGTCGATCGCGGCGTCGAGCTGACTGAGCATCGACAGCTTCCACGATGCGTCTTCGAGCGTCTCGGGATCGTGGACCTTCCACTTCAGGCCGTCATGTGCCGCTTCTTCGGCTGCGACGAGTGCGCTTCCAAGTCGATTGCCGAGCGAGCGGCCGCTGCCGATCTCCACCCCGAAGCTTATCGACAGGTCGATCGACATTCCGTCCACGCGCACGGGATTGCGAAACAAGGCGTAGAGGGCGTCGATGTGATGGCCGAATGGCTTTTTCGGCTCTTCGAACCAGGCGAAAATGCCGTCGTCGCCCTGATAAAGGACGCGATCCTTCGCGCCTACCGAGAGGCGCGCGACAATCTGAGTCACCAGCTGCCGCTCTTCTCCAGAAGGAAGCGTTGCGACAATCTCGGCATAGTTGAGAACGCGGGCGACGATCATGGCTTGATCGCGACCCTCTTTGTTCGCCCGCAAAGCATTGAGATTCGGCAAGCCCGAAGTCGCGTTCATGAGGCCGCCCTGGCGGAAACGGCGCCAGGCGCACACGCCGGTGATGCCCAGGAGGACGAAGAGTCCGGGGGTGACATCAGCAAAGATCAACTTGGCTTCCAGCAGCGCTGGGGCGAGCAGCATGGCGACCACGCCGCCTAGGAGCAACACGCTCTGCCGGGAAAAGCTTTGGCGCACGGCGAAGGCGCAGAGCGCGAGGCATGCAAATAAGAGCGGGATCCAGCCGATGCTGATCGGCTTGCCGGATTTCAGCGTTTCGGCGGCGATAATATGAACGTAGGCGCCGCCCATCTGTCCCGTACCCGGGACAAACGTGACGTCCCCGAGAATATTCGTCGTCACCCCGACAATGACATCCTTGCCCTTGATCGCCGACGGATCGAGTTTCCGGTCGAGAAGGGCGCTCGCGGACACGCTTGGGATCGACTGTGGGTCAATCGAATAATCGACCATGAAGTCGGCGTTCGGTGACCCCGAGCGCCCGGACAACAAACTGGCGAATGAGTTGATTTTCTGCCCCTTCCACAAGGTGGAATAGGGTACGCGCCAGACGGCGTTGGCATAATTGTACTGCCAGCTTATCGTCCCGACCTTCGCATGTTTTGCGAAGATCGGGAGAGGCATTCCGTCCTGCTGCTCACCCTCTCGGCCCGAACGAGTCCTTGCACCGAGGATGACCCTCCCAGAGCGGCGCAGCGCTGCGTCGAAGCTACGATCATTCGCGGTGTCGCTCGTTCCGTAGAAGCTGACGTCGTAGAAGATCCGGCGTGCGCCGAGCTTGTCCAGGTTGTCGACGAGCTGGGCGTGATAGTCCCGCGGCCACGGCCAACGTCCAAACTTGTGCAGAGCTTCATCGTCGATCTTGATAAGGACGATGTCCCCGCTCGCCTTGTGCACGTGGAGGTAGTTGCGGCTCATGCGCAGCATATCCTCGACGGGCTCGCCAACGCCGAGCAGCCCGAAGATCAGGCCGGCGATCATCGTCCACAGAAGCAGCTTCCATGGCGGCATTTCGGCCTTGGCGGTCGTGCGCTTCGACACCTGCGCGCAATCCTTCCCACGTGGTCTGTCCCGCATGCGCGCGAAAAGGTTATTAATTCGCTAACCCCGTTGCGATTAACGACGCGATCAGGGCTCTCGGCACTCGACAGTCCCTGAACGACCCGCCACAAAGCCGGCTCTATCAGCCGGAGGGGTCATGGACTTCATCTCCATCCTGTCGATCTTCGTGCTCGCCTGTTTCGTCGGCTATTATGTGGTGTGGTCGGTGACGCCAGCGCTCCACACGCCGCTGATGAGCGTGACCAACGCAATTTCATCGGTGATCGTCGTCGGGGCGCTCATCGCTTCGGCTTCCGCCGCGGTCCCGGGGTCGAAGTGGCTCGGGCTCATCGCGGTCGCCCTCGCCAGCGTAAACATCTTCGGCGGGTTCGCGGTCACTGCGCGGATGCTGGCGATGTACAAGAAGCGGGAGCGCTGACCTTGGGCCTTCCCGAACCCCACGCGAACTTCGGCCTTCCCGAAGCGCATACGGACTACGTCTTCGCGGTCACGGGACCGAACTGGATAGTGCCGCTCGCGTATCTGGTTGCCGGAGTGTGTTTCATTCTGGCCTTGAGAGGCCTTTCGAGCCCCGAAACTAGCCGCCGCGGCAACCGGGCGGGAATGATCGGGATGGCGATCGCCGTCGCGACCACGCTCGTCACGCACAAAATTGCATCGCTTCCCGAGATCGTCGGCGCAATGGCGATCGGCGGCGGAATTGGGCTCGTCACCGCCCGCAAGATCCAGATGACGGCGATGCCGCAGCTCGTCGCCGCATTTCACAGCCTCGTGGGAATGGCGGCGGTGCTGGTCGGTGCGGCCGCATTCCTCAATCCCGAAGCGTTCGGGATCGCGGTTCGGATCACGCCGATCGCGAGCCCGTCCTTCATCAGCATCCTGCCGGTCAGCCGGATTGAGATGGGGCTCGGAGTGGCTATCGGCGCCATCACCTTTTCGGGTTCGGTGATCGCCTTCCTCAAGCTCAACGGCAATATGTCCGGCAAGCCGATCCTCTTGCCCGCGCGCCATGTGATCAATCTCGGCACGCTCATCGCGATCGTGCTGCTGATCGCCTATTTCACCCGGGACCAGGCGCCGTGGGTGTTCTTCACTATCGTGGGCTTGAGCTTCGCCATCGGCTTCTTGCTGATCGTTCCGATCGGCGGTGCCGACATGCCGGTCGTGATCTCGATGCTGAATAGTTATTCGGGCTGGGCCGCGGCCGCGATGGGGTTCACTCTCCACAACAGCGCGATGATCATCACCGGGGCTTTGGTCGGAAGCTCGGGCGCGATCCTGAGCTACATCATGTGCAAAGCGATGAACCGTAGCTTCATCTCGGTGATCGCGGGCGGCTTTGGCGGGGAGGCGGTGTCAGGAACGGCCCCCGCCATCGATCGGCCGTACAAGCGCGGCTCCGCGGAGGACGCGGCATTTCTAATGGGTCAGGCCGACCAGGTGATCATCGTCCCGGGTTACGGGATGGCCGTCAGCCAGGCGCAGCACGCGCTCCGCGAGATGGCCGATCTGCTGAAGTCCAAGGGCGTGCGAGTCAAATATGCGATCCACCCAGTCGCTGGGCGTATGCCGGGTCACATGAACGTGCTCCTGGCAGAAGCGAACGTGCCGTATGACGAAGTGTTCGAGCTCGACGACATCAACAGCGAGTTCGCTCAGACCGACGTCGCCTTCGTGATCGGCGCCAACGATGTCACCAACCCCGCGGCCAAGACCGACAAAACCTCACCCATCTACGGCATGCCCGTCCTGGACGTGGAGAAGGCGCGCACGGTCTTGTTCGTGAAACGCTCCATGGGCGGCGTCGGCTATGCCGGTGTCGACAATGAGCTCTTCTACCGCGACAACACGATGATGCTGCTCGCCGACGCCAAGAAGATGGTCGAGGAGATCGTCAAGAACCTCGACTGACGCTTTGCTCGATTCTGGGCAGATGGATGTCGGCGATCATGCAGCGAACGCTACCGCCGCCGACCGCTTCGATAGTCGGAATGGGTACGTCGATTAGATTTCCGAGATTTTCCAGAAGGCGCCTCTGCTCGGGCCGGAAGCTTGCAAGTGCCGCGGAAGAAAGGGCGATGACCGGCTGGCCCGCTCGGCTCCTAAGTTCGATGAGGTTGCAGGCGAACTCACGCAGCTGGTCATAATCAACCCGGATGACGGTTCGCCCGGTCGCCTCGATCTCGCCGATCAATATGTCCTGAAATTCGGTCGCGACGACCTCCGGGCAGAGCACGGCGAAGCGAGTGCCGAGGCTCATCAGCACGTTGGTGTGATAAATCGCGTGTCCCGACCGGTCGTGCGCGTCGAATAGCAAAGTCGAATAGTCGAGCCGATCGTCGAAGTCGGCGACGGGCACTGGGTCGGTCCGCGGACTGATGCTCGCATAGGCGCGCTTGCCTGGCCGATCGAGGACCAGGCTTCCGGTACCTTCAAGGAAATGTTCGCTACGCTCGTGGAAACTGAGGTCGACCACCCGGCGGACGTCGAATCCGGACGAAGAAAGCAAATCGCGCAACCGCTTGGGCTCGCGCTCAAGCCGTCGGGCTTTAGTCGCCATCGGATACAAGACCATCGTCCCGTCGGCGTGAAACGACACCCAATTGTTCGGAAAAATCGCGTCGGGCTTCGCCGGCTCGCGACTATCCTCGAGGATCAGGACCTCAACTCCGGCGTCCGTCAGCCGCCGAGCAAGTCCCTCGAACTCTTCAATCGCCCGTCCAAGGAGATTGGGATCGTCCACGTCACTGGCGAATGCGTTGGATCGCGCGGCCTCGGCGTGGAAGCCGAAACTCGCCGGCTTCACCAGAAGCACCGTGTCGCTTGTTTGGACTTCGCTCGCCATGCGTCATTCTCAGCCCCTGGCGGGCCTCGTGGCAAGGCGCAGCCACGGCCTGCCGCAATCCGCATTAATTTCTCGGTAAACCAGTCATTTACCACTTGTCGCGCAGTGGCGGATAATCGACAAGACGAGCGGGCTTGAGGCCCGAATCCGTGAGGTCGCGTGGAGAAGGGGCACAGGAAGTGCGCAAGTTGGGCATCATCGGTGGAACGGGCTGGACCTCGACCGCGCTCTACTATGAGCACATCAATCGCGGCATTGGTCGGCGGCTCGGCGGCCTCCACAGCGCACGCTTGGCAATTGAAAGCATCGATTTCGCCGACCTGCTTGCGCTGGAGCAGGCGAACGACTGGGACGGGGTCGCAAACCTCAACATCGACGCCGCAAAACGACTCCGGGCCGCGGACGTGGATGGTTTGCTGATGGCGTGCAACACGACGCACAAGGTCTACGATGCCCTCGCCGCGAGCGTTGACGTGCCGGTCCTTCATATCGCTGACGCCGCGGCTGAGCGGATTGCCGCGGACGGTCGGCGCACCATCGCCTTACTGGGCACGCGCCTGACGATGACCGAACCCCACATCGCTGGGCGACTTGAAGCCCGGGGGATCAACATTGCTCCGGTTGCTGCAAGCTGGGTGGACGAGGTTGACCGCATCATCTTCGAGGAGCTGGCCGCCGGCCGCGTCGTGCGCGACAGCCAGCGGAAGCTGAAGACGTTGATCACCGAACTGGCGAAGCAGAAGGTGCAGGCGGTGGTCCTCGGCTGCACCGAGCTGGTGCTCGCCGTCGACGTCCGAGCCAATGTGCTGCCGGTCTATGACACAACGGAAATCCACGCTCGCGCCGCGGTCGATTGGATGCTGGCTGACGAAGAGCAGGCCCGAGCGGCGGCCTAGCCGGACCAATTGATCTCCAAGACTGCTTCTGGTCTGCTTGCCTGATGGGCGACACGGGTCTCCAGCGGCGTGCCCGAAGGGCGCTGGACCGCCAGCTCCAGTACCAGCGCCGGAAAGCCGAAATACTTCGTGGTCATGAGGCCGAGACGATGACCGGCATGGCCGGCCACTCCGCCGCGGTTCGCGATAAGCTCAGTGCAGTGCGGCCGATTCCGGATGCAGCGCGAGTGCTCGAAGTCGGCTCGGGCGCCCACGGGTTAATCTTCTTTTTCGAGGGCGGACAACGGGTGGGGGTTGACCCTCTCGCGGATCACTATCGTGAGCTCTTTCCGGTCTGGCAGGAGCGTGCCACGACGATTGCGGCCTTTGGGGAAAGGCTGCCGTTCGAGAATTCGAGCTTTGACGTGGTCCTTTCGGACAATGTTGTCGACCATGCGGAAAATCCGCGCCGGATCGTCGAGGAGATGACCCGGGTCCTGACGCCAGGCGGGTTGCTGTACTTCACGGTCAACGTCCACCACCCGCTGTATCATTGGGCGGCGACCCTTCACGCTGGATGGCGGGCGCTCGGCATCCCGTTCGAGGTCACGCCGTTCGCGGATCATACAGTGCACCTGACCTTGAATGCGGCCAGGAATTTGTTTGCTGGATTGCCGCTGCGGATTGCGTCCGAAACGGACACCGTCGAGGAGACAAAGCAGGCGGGCCGAGCCGAGCCTCGGCGTCACCTGGGGGACGGTCTGAAGAGATGGTTCTTCAAGAATGCGCTGTGGGAGGTGATCGCGATCAAACAGGAGAAGCTGGCGCCCTCTTCACGCGCATCCTAAATCGCTCTCATGGACCGCACACCGGCCGACCGTCCCGACCATCCCAGAGCCGCCGACCGCTTCAATGAGGAGCAGGCGACCTATGCCGTGCGCGGGTCGGACCAACCGGATCTTGAGAAGGGAGTCGCGGCCATTCGGGAGGTGCTGAAGACTCTCCCGCGGCGGCCGGGCGTCTATCGAATGCAGGACGCGCGCGGGGACGTGCTCTACGTCGGCAAGGCGCGGGTGCTGAAGAACCGAGTGACGAATTACACCCAGGTCGCCAAACTCCCGAAGCGGCTGCAACGCATGGTGGCTCAGACCCGGTCGATGACCATCGTGACGACTCGGACCGAGGCCGAGGCGCTGCTGCTCGAAGCCCAGTTGATCAAGCGCTTCCGGCCCGCCTACAACGTGCTGCTGCGGGACGACAAAAGCTTCCCGTTCATCCTTCTGCGCGAAGATCATGAATTCCCGCGCGTCCAGAAGCATCGGGGTGCGCGGCGGATCAAGGGCCAATATTATGGTCCGTTCGCCAGCGCCGGATCGGTGACCCGAACACTTAACGCGCTTCAAAAGCTATTCCTGCTAAGGAGCTGTTCTGACAGCTTTTTTGCGAATAGAACTCGTCCTTGCCTGCTTTATCAAATCAAACGTTGCTCGGCACCGTGCGTCGGTCGAATTAGTGAGCAGGACTATGGCGAGTTGGTCGCTGAAGCGAAGGAGTTTCTCGCGGGAAAATCGACCGGCGTGCAGGGGCGATTGAGCAAGCTGATGGCCGACGCCGCGCAACGGCAAGACTATGAGCTGGCAGCGGTCTACCGGGACCGCCTGCGCGCTTTAACCTACATCCAGGGCAGCCAGACAGTGCATGCCGAAGGATTGGGAGACGCGGACATTTTCGCTCTCGCGTGCAAGGGGGGCACGGTGTCGATCCAGGCCTTTTTCATTCGCGGCGGCCAGAATTGGGGCCATCGCGCCTTCTTTCCGGCGCACACGAATGACGTCCCCGAAGCCGAAGTCCTGTCGAGCTTCCTCGTCCAATTCTATGAGGACATGCCGCCGCCGCGTCGTATTCTGGTCGACCGGGAGGTTGGTGACCGTCAGTTGTTGGAAGAGGCGCTGTCCGAAAGGGCAGGGCGGCGAGTTGCGATCGAAGTTCCCAGGCGCGGGGATCGGCGCAGACTCATGGATCAGGCCAGTCGCAATGCAGAGGAGGCGCTGGAGCGGCACCTCGCCGAGACGACAACGCAAGGCAAGATCCTGCGCGACCTCGCCGATACTTTCGACTTAGCCGACGTGCCCAAGCGGATCGAAGTCTATGACAACAGTCATATCATGGGCACGAACGCGACGGGCGCGATGATCGTCGCCGGGCCGGAAGGCTTCCGCAAGAACAGCTACCGCAAGTTCAACATCAAGCGGCCGGAGACGCAGCCGGGCGACGATTTCGCAATGATGCGCGAAGTGCTGGAGCGTCGCTTTGCGCGGCTCGAGAAGGAAGACCCCGACCGCAGCAGCGGCGAGTGGCCCGACCTATTGCTGATCGATGGCGGCAAGGGGCAGCTGTCCGCCGTATGCGAGGTGATGGAAGATGCCGGAGTCCACGATGTCCCGGTCGTCGCGGTCTCAAAAGGACCGGACCGCAACGCCGGACGCGAAACCTTCCATCTGCCGGGCGGGCGCGAGCTGACGCTACCACCCAACTCGGCTTTATTGTTTTATCTCCAGCGCTTGCGTGACGAAGCTCACCGATTTGCGATTGGAACGCACCGGCAGAAACGGGCGAAAAGCCTCACGACCTCCACTCTCGATGACGTGCCCGGCATCGGGCCGACGCGAAAGCGCGCGCTGCTGATGCATTTCGGCACGGCTCGGGCAGTGAAGGGAGCGGCGCTCGAGGATCTCGAGAAGGCCCCCGGAATCAGCAGGACGATGGCACGTCAGCTGTACGACTATTTCCATCCGAGAGGGTGATGCGGGCGACGACTCGAGCCATCGTCTGCGCACTTCGCAACCATGGCGAACACGGGGCGGTTGTGCGGCTCATGACCCCGGAACAGGGTCTCGTTGCGGCTTACGTACGCGGGGCTAGAGGTCGGCGGATGAGGCCTGTGCTGATTGGCGGCAACGTCGTCCAGGCGCAGCTCTCCGCGCGAACCGACACGCAATTGCCCCAAGCCGCCGTCGAGCTCGTACACAGCCGCGGGCCGCTCCTGTCGGAGCCGTTACCGGCATCCGCGATCGAATGGGCGACAGTGCTGACCGCCACCGCTCTCCCTGAGGGCCAGCCCTATCCACGGCTCTATGAAGCCCTGGAGGGATTGCTCGACGCGATCGAGGCAGCGCCGTCAGCCAACGGATGGAGCGCTGCTCTGGTCCGCTACGAGCTGCTGTTGCTGGCTGAGCTGGGTTTTGGGCTCGACCTCGACCGATGTGCGGTCAGCGGCACGAATGACGACCTGGTTGCGGTCAGCCCAAAATCGGGCCGGGCGATCAGTGCCGCCGAGGCCGAGCCTTATGCCGGCAAGCTCTTGCCGCTTCCGCGCTTCGTGCGACAGGGTGGGCAAGCCTCGTGGGAGGAGATCGCGCAGGGCCTCAATCTCACTGGCCACTTTCTAAGCCGGGACGTGCTGACCGATCGTTCGAAGCCGATAGGCGAGGCGCGCGATCGCCTTGTCGACCGACTGCACCGCGCTGGAGGCGTTCTCTAGTTGTTTGCGCATGTCCGGCCGCTAAGGTGCACAAAATGACTACCGACGCCCTCGCCATGCTGTTCCCAAACGTGGCCGTGACTCGCGGAATAGCGGTGCGCGTCGCGGTCACTTTCCTCGCGGAACAATCCGACCCGTCGTCGAACCGTTGGTTCTGGTCCTATCATGTGCGGATCGAGAATGGGGCGGAGCTTGCGGTGCAGCTGCTCTCCCGCAGCTGGCAGATCGTCGATGGGCGGGGAACGGTGCATGAGGTGCACGGCGAGGGTGTAGTCGGGGAAATGCCGCTGATCGCCCCCGGATCCAGCTTCGATTATGTGTCAGGATGCCCGCTCGACACGGCGAGCGGGTCGATGAGCGGAAGCTACCGCTTGGTCGATGAAGACGGAACGGCCTTCGACGTCGTCATCCCGCGCTTTCTGCTTCTCAGCTCATAGGGTTCATCCCGCGTTTGGGATTTGCCGGCAAAGCCCCCATCTCTGAACCCAGAGTGAGCATGTTTACGCCTTCGAGCAAAGCGATCGACAAACCTCAAGGCGCGCAGGGGCTGCGCGCCTATGTGGTGGGCGATATCCATGGGTGCCTCAACCTGCTCGACGAGTTGCTCGATAAAATTCACGCCGACATTGAGCGGCGGGGACCGGTCGAGACCCTGCTGGTGTTTGTCGGCGATCTGGTCGATCGCGGGCCCGATTCGGCTCGGGTCATAGAGCGGCTGCGAACGTATCGACATCCGAACGTCCGGCCGATCTTCCTTCTTGGGAATCATGAAGAGGTCATGCTGCGCATCCTGGATGGAGATGCGTCGCTCATCCCGAGCTGGCTCAAGTTTGGCGGAGCCCAGTGCCTGCAAAGCTACGGTCTTGCATCGAAAGAAGTGGCCATCGCCGAGGAAGGGCACGCTATCGATCTCATCAGGCGCGCAATTCCGTCGCAGCACGTCGATTTCTTGCGTGGCTTCATCGATTCCTGTCGGTTCGGCGATTATCTGTTCGTCCACGCCGGCATTCGCCCTGGCATCGAACTCCAGGAGCAGCGGCAGTCGGACTTACGCTGGATCCGCGAGCCGTTCCTGGTCAATGAGAGCGATTACGGCTTCATTGTCGTCCACGGTCACACGATCACTCCCGAAGTGCAGGAAAAAGCCAATCGGATTGGTATCGACACCGGAGCGTTTGCGACGGGCATCCTGACCGCACTGGGAATCGAAGGGGACGATCGTTGGTTCATCGATACGCGGGCAGTATCGCCGATCCAGCGATAGATTGATCCGGATCGGACCCTCCGCTAGTTGGTCGTTCCCATATTGAGATAACGGGGGAATCGCGCAGTTTTTTGCGGAGTGCGATCGTGTTTGTTGATTTGATCCCCGTTCGTTTGAGCGCAGCGGCGGCGCTGTGCGCGGCAATGCTTCTTTTTCTCGGGGCTTGTGCGACGGAAGGACCCGGCGGGCCCATTCCGTACGATAAGGCGCTGGGCGTGCCCGATGCACCGTCGGTCGTTTCGCTAGAATCCGACTATAAGATCGCGCCGATGGACACGGTCACCGTGAAGGTATTCAAGGCACCGGATCTATCGTCCGATTATGAGGTGGACCTGACCGGTCACATCTCCCTGCCGCTGATCGGCGAAGTCGAGGCAGCGAACCTTACGACGGCCCAGCTCGATCAAAGGCTCACAGAAGTGTTGGGCCAGAAATATTTCCAGAATCCGGACGTAAGCGTCGGCGTGAAGGCTTCGACGAAAAGGTCCGTGACAGTCGATGGCGCGGTCAAACAGGCAGGATCTTTCCCGGTCGCTGGCGGTACGTCGCTGATGCAGGCGATCGCGCAGGCCGGAGGCACTTCGGAAGATGCGAACGCACATCGCGTGGCCGTTTTCCGGACGATCGGCGGACAGCGGCAAGCGGCGGCGTTCGACTTGATGGCGATCCGGCGCGGACAGGCGCAGGACCCGCAGGTCTATGCGGGCGATATCGTCGTCGTGGACGGATCGTCGATCAAGGCAGCACAGAAGCAGATTTTGCAAACCATCCCGCTGCTCTCGATCTTCAGACCGTTCTAGCGGATAGACGAACTCAAACAGGCTGACGAGGAAACGTGAACAACAGCATCGCTGTCCCCGACGAAAGACCTTGGCCGCTGCAGCCCTATGCGCCGGCGATGGAGCCGCGGCCCGGGCAGCGCGTCTATAGTGCGGCGAACATTCTCGACCTGCCCACCTTGTTTCGCATCGTCCAGCACTGGCGCTGGCTGATTCTGGGTGCGGTCCTCCTTGGGCTGATCGGTGGGATCATCGCGACGCTGCTCACCACTCCGGTCTATCGGGCATGGGTGAGCCTGGAAGCCAATCCGCCGGCCGTTACAGTCAACGAGGAACAGTCGAAGGAACGCGAAACCAGCGTTTCCAATTCCTATGACTTTGTCGCCACTCAGGCAGAGTTGATATCCAGCAAAAGCGTCGCTCAGCGCACGGCGCAGGAATTGAACCTTGCCAACAATCCGGATTTCGTCCCGCTGAACCTCGACCCGTCGAGCAGGCTCCGGATCGCCGCGGGCCAGGTTCAAGGCGGCCTCAAGGTGATCAAGCCCGAGGAAGGGCAGATCATCAAGTTCAGCTATGACTCGACCTCACCGCAGCTCGCCGCGATGGTAGCGAACGGGGTTGCGGACAGCTTCATCAACGCATCGTTGCAGCGCCGCTACGAAGCGTCGGCATACGCACGCAACTTTCTTGAGCGGCAGATCGTCAAGACTCGCGGCGACCTGGAACGTTCGGAGCGCCAGCTCGTCGCCTACGCGCAGGCGCAGGGCATCATCAACACGGGGGGAGGAGGCACCGATGGAAGTGGCGTGGCCGGCGGTGGTGGCGGTAGCGACACGGACTCGCTCCAGGGAGAATCGCTCGTAACCCTCAACAAGGCCCTCGCTGACGCAACGGCCCGCAGGGTCGCTGCCGAAGGCGCCTACCGGCAGGCGCAAGCGACCGGCCCGACGAGCGAAGTCACGGCCAGTACACAGGCGCTGCGACAGCAACGGGCCCAACTCGAAGCCGATTACCAGCAGAAGCTGACGTTCATGAAACCCGAGCACCCGGACATGCTCAGTCTGCGCTCTCAGATCAACGAGCTGGACAAGCAGATCGCTCGGGAATCGGCGCAAATGTCGTCCGGCCGGACGAATACCCTGCTCGCCGACTATCGGGCGGCACTGTCGGCCGAGAGCGCGCTGCAGGCGCGCGTGGGACAACTAAAGGGGGCGGTGCTGAATCTGCGGGGGCGGAGCATCCAATACAACATTCTGCAGCGCGAGGTGGATACCAACCGCAGCCTTTACGATGCGTTGTTGCAGCGGTTCAAAGAGATCGGGGTCGCGGGCGGCATCGGCCTGGCTCCTGTTTCGATCGTCGACCGCGCCGACACCCCGACCTTCCCCTTCGAGCCGAACGTCTTTTTGAACCTGATAGCCGGTCTCGGGCTCGGCCTACTCGCGGGCCTCGGGGCCGCCGTCGGGCTCGAGTTCGTCAACGATACGATCAAGACTCGCGAGGACGTTCGGTCGAAGCTCAGCCTGGCGTGCCTCGGTCTGGTTCCAGTTACTGGCAAGGACTCGTTCGTCGAGGAGCTCAAGAACCCCGCTTCGGTCATATCGGAAGCCTATTCCGCGGTTGTAGCTGCGCTGCGCTTCAGCACCGATGCCGGAATGCCCAAGGTCCTGTTCGTGACGAGTACCCAGCCGACAGAAGGCAAGTCCTCGACCGCTCTGGCGCTCGCGCAAAATTTCGCACGCAGAGAGAAATCGGTTCTGCTTGTCGACGGCGACCTCAGAAAGCCAGCCTTCCGAGCCGCGAACGACAGAGTTGGGCTCAGCAAGCTGCTCACGACCGAGGACAACATCGATGAACATGTGGTCCTGACCCAGCATCCCGGGCTTTGGCTGTTACCCAGCGGACCGGTGCCGCCTAATCCGGCCGACCTTCTGTCCACCGGGCGCATTCGGAAAGTCATTCAGGAGGCAAGCGAGCGGTTCGACTTGATCGTAATCGACGGTCCGCCGACGCTCGGTCTTGCCGACGCTCCGCTGCTTTCGTCCGCCGCGACCAACATCCTTTTCGTGGTAGAGAGCGGGAAAACCCGCACCCGCGCGGCGATCGAGGCGCTGAACCGGCTCGAGGCGACGGGTGCTCACGTTTTGGGCGCCGTGCTAACGAAGGCCACAGGAGCGGCGTTCGGCTATCGCGGTGACCGTTACGGATATGGCTATGGCTATGGGAAGCTCGCGAAGAAGCGGTCTGAAATCTTGATGATCCCACAAGGGAGCGACAGCTGAACTCCAGATCGGCGGGAAGCGGGGGAATAGCGCGCGGGTTGGCCGTTGCCGTGCTGGCTGTCCCACTCGCGGCCCTGATCGTCAGGAATACGACGGCGGTTGCATTCAGCGAGAGCGACCCTGAGAGCGCGGCGCAAGTCTGGCCCGGCCATCCTGCCGTCGAAATTTCTCGAGGGATGATTGCGATTGCCGCGGCCGCCCGTCAACGCCAGCCCGTCACCCCCGAAATCCTGCGCTCGGTGTATGACGCCAGTCGGAAGGATCCGCTCGCGCCCGAACCGTTTCTCGTTCGCGGAGTGGAAGCTCAAATCGCGGGTGATCCCGCTGCCGCCAGGGCAGCGTTCGCCGCCGCCCAGCGGCGCGATCCGCGGTCGCTTCCAGCGCGCTATTTCCTGGCCGAAGATGCGTTTCGGCAAGGTGATGCGGCGAGCGGCTTGCGACAGATCGTCACTCTTGCCCGTCTCGCGCCATACGGCGCCTCGAGCCTTGCGCCCTATCTCGGAGCCTATGCGGTTGACCGATCAACCTGGCCACAGCTGCGCACCGTGTTGCGCGAGAATCCTGAGTTGGCAGCGGCGACTCTGCAGTCGTTGGCGAAGGATCCGGCGAATGCCGATGTGATCCTGGCGCTTGCAGACAAAAGGCAACGGGATCCGCGCAGTCCGTGGATCTCGGCCCTACTTTCGAGCCTCGTGAGCGCGGGCGAATATGCGAAGGCGCGATCGGTATGGGCCGAGCTGTCGAACGTTCGTCCTGATTCTCAGACGCTCATATTCGACTCGGGCTTCTCGCGCCCCGAAGTTCCACCTCCCTTCAACTGGACGCTGACGTCTTCGACGGTTGGACTGGCCGAGCGACGGCCGGGTGGAGGGTTGCACGTCATCTACTACGGACAGGAAGATGGTGCTCTTGCGAGTCAGCTCCTGGTCCTGCCGCCGGGCGGTTATCGGCTCACGATGCGCGCGAGCGGAGACCTTGCCGCCGTGCAACCGCTGCAATGGAGACTGGTCTGCGCGAACTCGAAGGAGGAAATCGCCGCTGCCCCCTTCGCCTCCGTGGCACGGAGCGGGTGGGCGATTACAGTTGGAGAGTCGTGCAGTGCCCAGCAACTGCAGTTGTTCGGCTCATCCTCTGACCTCCCACGGCAGGTGGATGTCACGGTCAACCAACTGAGCCTCGCGCGAGACTCGTCCCGTGGCTAGCCGCGTGCGCGAGGCCGCCGCCCCCGTCTACCTTTTCGCATGCCTGCTGCTGGGCGGCAGTGCTCAAGGCATTTGGGCGAACATGCTGCTCCAGTTGCTCGGCATCGGCTTGATCGCCTGGGCCGCGCTCAGTCCTGCAGAACAAGCGGCGTCGCGTTCCGCCAGGCAGATTTTCGTGCTGGCGATGCTTGTGCCTTGGACTGATCGCTCTGCAGCTTGTCCCTTTGCCTGCGTCTGTGTGGCAACACCTACCTGGCCGAGAGCCGATCGCCGCCGGTTATCGGCTGCTCGGCATCGAAACCCCTGCCATGCCGCTGTCGCTCACGCCTTATGCGACGCTTGCCGCATTCCTGACGTCGATACCGGCGATCGCGATGCTTTGCTTCCTGATTCGAGTAGGCGCCTCACGGCCCGCGTGGCTCGTCGTCGCGCTGCTGCTGGGGGCGTTCGCCGGGATTCTGCTCGGCGCACTGCAGGTCACCAGCGGGGACCCGCTGCACTCGCCTTGGTATCTGTATGGACGGACGAACTTCGGAGCGGCCACGGGCTTCTTCGCCAATGCCAATCATATGGCGACCCTGTTGGTCGTATGCTTGCCCTTTCTAGCGGCGCTCGTGGCCTCGGCACGCGGGGGCAATGTTCAGCGCTATTCGGCGGTGGCCGCACTTGTGGCAGGTGCGGTGGTGGTGCTCGTCATCGGCCTGATGCTCAACGGCTCGCTTGCCGGCTATGCACTGGCGCTTCCGGTCCTCCTGGCGAGCGCGCTGGTCGTCATTCCTTCGGGGACTGCCCGGCGCTGGACGGGCGGGCTCGTCGTCCTGTTACTGATCGCCGCCGTCGGAGCGCTGTGGATGCGCCCCATAGGCAGCAATTTCAGCGCCCAGGCCGCAACATCAGTGACGTCGCGCCAGCAGATGTTCGCGACGACAATTGCCGCGACCGAGGAGTTTCTGCCGCTCGGCTCTGGCCTCGGCTCGTTCCCGCGCGTCTACCCTTTGTTCGAAGATCCCGACAGGATCGTACCGACGATCGTCAACCACGCGCACAATGATTATGCCGAGCTCGCTCTTGAGACGGGCATTCCCGGCGTGGCGTTGCTCCTGGCTTTCTTCATCTGGTGGGGCGCCGCTGTCGTTCGGGTCTGGCGCTCGTCGGATGCCGATCATTATGCCCGTGCGGCATCGATCGCGTCAGCAGCGATCCTCGCTCATAGCATGGTCGATTACCCACTGCGGACCGCGGCTATCGGCACGGTCTTTACGATGTGCCTCGCGCTTCTGGTACAGCGCCAGAAGCCGGCCCGGGCTGAGAGAAGTGACCTTCGCCCGACCCGCCACGTGGTCTTCAAATAAAGCGGAGCTGATCTGTTGCGCACTGTGTGGGACGCCATCACGTCAATCATGACCTCGTGGCACGAGGGCAAGCTTTTCATCGAGCATACGATCGCGATCCATCACGATGCACTGCATGTGATCATCGGCGTTTTGCTGTGGGTAGCCCTAGGCGTGGTTCTTCGGCGGCCCTTGTCCTCGTGGTACCCCTGGCTGTGGCTGCTCGCTTTCATCCTGTGGAATGAAACAGTCGACCTGTGGGTTGAGCAATGGCCCGACCCCGGCCAACAATATGGCGAGGGCGTGAAGGACGTGCTCCTCACCATGTTCGTGCCGACGGTGCTGATGTTTGTAGCGAGGTTCAGACCGGGGCTGTTCGCCAACAATGGAAAGCGGCGCTCGAAACGACGGCGGTGATCGTTAAGCGTTGGTCGGCCAGCCCTCGAACAATGCACCGCGAGAATTGACGTTTACGAGCCGCTTCATCTCTCTCGCACAAGCGTCGAGATCGTCCTTGAGCGCCTCGATCACGCTATCGATCTCAGCTTCTTCGACGCAGTCTTTGGTGAGCTGTTGCGAGCGGGTCATCACCCTTGCTCCGTGGATTCCATATTCGACGTGGAACTTGTCAAGAATGCCCGTCATACGCACCTCCGCGCTTCGCGCTCAACATAACATATAGCTGCGGCCCTAGCCTCAATATTCCAACCACACGCGACTTCTTGCGGCCGCTTCCGCCCGCTTCGACCACCAGTCACGGGGTCGAAACACTGATTCGCCACACAACGTTCCCGACATCGTCGGCGACAATCAGCGCGCCGGTGCGGTCGAGAGCGACGCCGACCGGTCGGCCGCGGACGGTCTTGTGATCGGCGGCGAGGAAGTTGGTGACCACCGGAACGGGATTGCCGTTAGGCCTGCCATTTATGAAGGGCACGAAAATCACTTGATAGCCGTTCACGGGGTCGCGGTCCCAGCTGCCATGCTCTCCGACAAAGGCTCCGTTCGCGAAACGCGGCGACAGTGTCTGGCCCTGACTGAAGGTGACGCCCAGCGTCGCGACGTGTGAACTCAGGCCATAGTCAGGCTTGATCGCCTTCGCGACCATGTCCGGTCGCTGCGGGTGGACGCGTACGTCGACGTGCTGCCCCCAATAGCTGTAAGGCCAGCCGTAGAAGCCGCCTTCCTTGATCGACGTCAGATAGTCAGGGACCAGATCCGGGCCGATCTCGTCGCGCTCGTTCACAACCGCAAACAGCTGTCCCGTGCCGGGCTGGATCGCCAGGCTTGTCGGATTGCGCGTGCCGGTCGCGAAGATACGTTTGGCGCCTGTAGCTCGGTCGACCTCGTAGATCGCTGCGCGGCCCTCTTCGACCTCGAACCCATTCTCGGTGATGTTGCTGTTGGACCCGACCCCGACAAAGAGCTTCGAACCGTCGGGACTGGCAACCATCGACTTGGTCCAATGATGGTTGATCGGCCCAGCGGGTAGGTCGGCCAGCTTGACCCCGGGGGCCGTTATCTTCGTCTGACCCGGAGTGAAGGGGAAGGCGAGGATCGCGTCGGTGTTGGCGACGTAGAGCGTCCCGGCAACCCATGCGACCCCGTATGGCGAGTGGAGACGGTCGACGAGCACCGTCTTAAGCTCAGGCACACCATCGCCGTTGGCATCGCGGAGCAGGGTGATTTGGTTGCCGCCCTTATTGTCCGCGCCGCCGATCGCCTTGACCTTGCCCTGGATGTAATCCTTCGGACGGTAAGGCTGGGTTCCCGGGCCGTTGCCCTCGACAACCAGGACGTCGCCGTTGGGCAGCGGGTAGACAACCCGTGGATGCATGAGGCCAGTCGCCATGGGCTGTATGCGAAGGCCCACCGGGACTGTCGGCGTCTCGCCGGGCTTCCAACCGATCGCCTTAGGAACACTCATCGGCGGCAGCAGATATTGTTGAGGTTCGGGCAGCACGGGGTTGGGCCCGTATTGCTTCGCGGGATCGCCGCCCTTGCTGTCGCATGCGACCAGAAAGGCGAGAACAGAAAGAACTGCGCTTGCGCGGACGAAAGCGGGAATCATTTCTTTTCTCCCCGAGCGGCGGTCACGGTCCAGCCACGCAGCCCCGCGATCAGGAGAAGAAGCGCGACGATCGCCGACAAGGTAATCCCGGTCGGAACGACGGTCGTCCACGCGTCGCGGGTGTGAACCAGCTCGTTGAATATCGACAGAACGACCGCGACGGCGAGGAGAAGGAAGTCCGGCCAACGGATCGGCCCAGCCCGGCCGAGGACGACTTCGATCACCAAAAAAATTGCGGCGACCAGCGCCAACACCAGCCCGCCGAGGATCAGCCAGCCGGAGAAATTCGACCACTGAATCAGCGAATTGCTGTAATACATATAGTCGCTGAACAGGGCCGCCATCAGCAGTGCGCCGCCCAGTCCAATGAAGAAGGGGTGCAATAGCCTAGGTTTACCCCGGACAGTTTGCGGCGCCATATCCTTTCTCCTGCTTCGCTGGCCCTCAAGCTTTTACCGGGAGCGTCGCCTCGAGCAGGGAATAGGTCCGCTTGTGCCTCGACGATCTCAGCTTCGATCAGCCTTGACGTTTCGACGACACCTCATTCCTGCAAACCGCCAACGGGACGCAACGCCCGTCAACGCGTAGAATGGCGTCAGCGTTCAATCTAAGCCGAACTGGAGCGATGCAATGGCCGACGGGTCTAGCAGGGTCGTCTACGCCGCATTAGCCGGAAACGTTCTTGTCGCGACATCGAAGTTCATCGCCGCGGCAATCTCCGGCTCAAGCGCCATGTTGACGGAGGCGATCCATTCGACGTCCGATTGCACGAACCAGCTCCTGCTGCTGATCGGTGTCAGACGAGGCAAGCTTCCCGCCGATCCGACCCATCCGTTCGGCTACGGAATGGAAATCTACTTCTGGACGTTCGTCGTAGCGGTTTTAGTGCTCCTCGCGGGCGGGGCATATTCGATCTACCGGGGCCTCGCGGAACTGGCGGATCCTCATCCCATCGGCTCTCCGGAATTGAGTCTGATCGTGCTGTTTCTCTCCGCCATCTTCGAAGGCACTTCATTCAAGATCGGATACCGGCAGTATCAGAAGGTGGTTGCAGCCCACCGCACGCCCGGAGAGACCATCGGTCTCATCCAGTTCATCAAATTGTCCAAAGACCCGAGCCTTTACGAGAGTTTGCTTGAGGATGGTGCGGCGCTTGCCGGAATTGCGGTCGCAGCCGCGGGTATCGTTGCCAGCGCTTACTTCGGTTTCCTTCGCGCCGATGGTATGGCCTCAGTCCTGATCGGCGGGATCCTGATCGCCAACGGGATCGCAATCCTGGTCGCCACGAGAAGCCTCGTCGCCGGTGAAGCGGTCGCACCTCCGGTTCTTCGCGATCTCTGGTCTTCGGTTCGCGGGCAGCCGTGGTCCGACCGGTTAACGGATCTTGCGACATTGCATCTTGGACCCACTTGCGTGCTGGTCGCTGTGACCCTGGAGCCAGGCCCCGAGAATGATGCGCAGATCGGTCACGAGATCGAGCGTCGCTTGAAAGCGACCGATCCGCGGATACTTGAAGTGTTGTTTCGGTTCGGCAGGGCGTGAAGGAGCTTGAAAACGTTTGCCACTATTGCGCGGTTCATGCTGACTCATCTAGGAAGCAAGGCATCTCCGAACATTTTGAGGTATTACGGGAGGTTCCATGAGACTGGGCGTTGTGGCGTTTGTGGTTAGCTCGATCGTTTCCGGCCCGGTTTTCGCCGAGGGCTCTCAGCAGCAAATCAACAAGAAGGATCCAAACGAGATCGTTTGTGAGCGGCAAGAGGAGACTGGCAGTCGTCTCTCCAGCGTTCGTGTTTGTAAAACGCGGGCGCAATGGGCCGAAGATCGTCGTGTGACGCGCCAAGAGATTGAGCAGGCGCAGACCCAGAGAGGCTGCAAGGACACCAATCATTGTTAAGGGCAGGGACGGCGATCCTTCGCGGTTACCGGATCGCCGACACCTTACGAGCCAGCCGAGGCCCGTGCCCCACCTAAAGATCTACTCCCTGAGCACTCGTCGAGTCAGGAACGCTTGACCAGCACCTCCACGGCTAATCCCAAATAGAGCAGGATCAGAAACGCCAGCGCAGTCCCGACGAGCCGTGCGTTCCGGGCGAGAATCGCTACAGCGAGCGGCAAGAAATATGCGGCCTGGATTGCGATCGTTGCCGTCAAGCTCCGAAGGGGGGCCGCCTGGCTCTTGGACAAGGCAACCCACGTCAAGTTCACTGCGAAAATACAAGCCAGCACTTGGCGGCGATGGAGCCAGAACCATTGGTCGAGATCGGGCCAGTCACTCGGTTTGTCCGGAAAAACGAGCGATGCGGCGAAGTAATAAATGCTGGCGAAAAAGAGGACTCCGAACAGCACGTCGAGGCCCATCGGGACCAAGGTTCGGACAGTCCAGATGTTCCACCAATAGCTCGTGATGTCGAGCAGGACGAACAGACCGAGAAGCGGCGTCAGCAAGCCTAAACTGACGGGTTCCACTCCTTCCCCTCGCGGGTCGGGCGCGGCGGCTTTGACCGTCCGAGCGAACCCTCCCAACACTTGGATCAGGGTGAATCCGAGCAGCAATCCAAACAAAGTGAAGACGAAGTCGAACGGACCCATGAGCGCCCCCAAGCGACAGTCTCAGCTAAATAGCCCGTGCGCAAGTTGGGGTAAGCATGGGCTCCAAATCGGACATTAGATCAGTCCCATAGCCCTCATGCTCGTGCGTCCCTGAGTGCCGACAATGACGTGGTCGTGGATTGTCACCTTCATGTGCCGACCTGCCTCAACCAGGTCCCGCGTCAGGCGGATGTCTTGCTGGCTCGGCGACGGGTCTCCGCTGGGGTGGTTGTGGACGATGATCAATGCCGTCGCTCCGAGCGCGATAGCGCGGGCGATCACCTCGCGCACATGGACCGAGGCCTCATCGATCGAGCCGCGCCACAGTGCCTCGTTGGCGATCAGCATGTTCTTGGCGTTGAGGAAGAGGATCCGAACTTCCTCGACACGCGAATGCGCCATTGCGGCGTGGAGATAATCGCCGAGCGCCTCCCAACTCGACAGTATCGGCCGGCCCTCGACCCGTGCCTCGAGGAGGCGCAGAGCCGCGGCCTTGGCGATCTTCAGCGCGCCGATGGTCGGATCGGTCAGACCCTCTCGCCGGAGGGTATCGACGCTTGCGGAGAGCAGCGGCCCGATTCCCCCCAAATCGTGGATCAGCCGCTTGGCGAGCGGCTTCGTGTCGACCCGCGGTATCGTCAGCGCGAGGAGATATTCGACCAGCTCATAATCGTGGAAGCCGTCCGGACCGGCCTCGAGCAGACGCTTGCGCAATCGCGCGCGATGGCCGCTTGAATCCGGTTCATCCGCCTTGCTGACGCGCTCGTGCATGCCGCTCCTTCGTGGCAGACCTCCGAGCAGCCTTCACTAACCACAGTTGACGCCACCGGGGAAGCGGTCATGCCGCATCTGGAACGGTGATGCCGCGCATGGGTTAGTTATGCCCATGGCGGAAGGGCGGAGTGGAGAAGCAGCAGTTCGCGTGAATGAAGGCAGCCAAACCACTATCCGGACACGTCGCCGCTCGTGGGCCCGCGCCGCGACGCTAGTCGGCTTCGGGCTGATCATTTTCCTGCTCATCGCCATCGCGATCGCGTGGACGGAGCGGCGGTCGATTGCCACGTCCTTCCTCAAGCGCGAATTCGAGCGGCGCGGAGTCCAGGCGAGCTATCATCTCGATCGCGTCGGCCTGCGCACCCAGCAGGTCAGCAATCTCGTCATCGGCGACCCGAAACGGCCCGATATCACCGCCCGATTTGCCCAAATCCAAATGCGTCTGAAGCTCGACGGCAGCTTCGAAGTCTATCGCATCGTAGCCCGTGGGGTGCGCCTGCGCGGTCGGCTGGTCGACGGCAAAGTGAGCTGGGGCCAAATCGACAAGCTGATGCCACCGCCGAGCAAGAAGCCGTTCGCGCTTCCCGAGTTCGTGCTCGATATCGCGGACAGCACCATTTCGCTCGCCACGCCGTTCGGCCCGGTGGGGGTCGCGGTGCAGGGCAATGGCAAGCTCAGCGGCGGGTTCAAGGGCCGCTTGGCGATCGCCAGCCCGCGCATGGCTCCGGGACGCTGCGCCGCGACGAACCTGCGCGCGAATGTGGCAGTCACGGTGATCGCCCGGCGGCCTCAGATCGAAGGTCCCCTCGTTCTGGATCGTTTCGCCTGTCCGTCGAGCCATTTCGACGTGGTGCTGCCGCGGTTCGAGACCAAAACCAGCTTCAACGAGGCGTTCACCAGCGTCGACGGTGGCGGGCGCATGGCGATTGCGACCCTGACGGCCGGCGCGAACGGCCTCGCCGCCTTCGCGGGCGACCTGACCTATGAGGGGTCGCTGCAGCGGGTCGAAGGCTCTGTGAACCTCACCGCGCAAAAGTCTCGGATCGCGACCATCTATGCGGACCGCACCAGGCTGAACGGCGCCTATCACCTCGGCTTCGGCGCCGGCACTTTCGCGCTGATCGGCAAGTTCGGAGCGACCAGCACGGCGCTCGATCCTTCGATGATTGCCGGCGTGACCCAACCGCTGGCAGCGGCCGCCCGAACGCCGATCGGACCGATCGCGGGTCGCATCGGCGAAGCGATCGATCGGACGGCCCGCAACTTCAACGCCGAGGGATCGATACGAGTGGTCAATTTTCCCGGCGGCGGCGCGGTGCGTATCGATAGCGCCAACGTCCGGGGGCCGGCCGGGGCCCGAGCGCGCGTGTCGGGTGGCACCGGGGTCACTTATTACTGGCCCGCATCCGCGCTGAGGATCGACGGCAATATCCAGATGGGCGGAGGCGGGTTGCCTAGCGGCCAGGTGTCGTTGAGACAGCCCCGTCCCGGTGGCCCCATGAGCGGCGTCGCTCAACTTGCACCCTACACAGTCGGCGCGACGCGGCTGGCGATGTCGCCAATCCGCTTCGAGCCCGGGCCGGGGGGGTCGACCGCTCTCAGCACGCTCGCGCAACTTGACGGGCCGTTTCCAGGAGGACGGGCGCGGGCGCTGCGTCTTCCGATCACCGGCCGCATCGGCCAGGGCGGCAGCTTCGCCTTCGGCACAAGCTGCGCCGCGGTCAGCTTCAACGCCCTCCAATATAGTTCGCTACAACTTGGACCGACCCGCCTTCCGATTTGTCCGATCGGGCCGGCCATCATCTCCAAGCGGCCGAATGGACCGTTACTGACAAATGCTCGCTTCAGCGGTCCGGTACTCAACGGCCGGCTTGGCAGCTCGCCCCTCCACTTCACCGCGAACGGCGGTCAGATCGTCGGCAAGCAATTCGCTTTGAATAGTCCGGCCATGCGGCTCGGTCGGGCGGATTCGCCGATCGTCTTCGATGCCGCGCGAATCACCGGTACAATCGTCCGCGCCGGAGTGCGCGGCAATTTCACGGGGGCGAAGTCGACGATCGGCAATGTGCCGCTGCTCCTCAGCGACGGCGTGGGCACCTGGCGGGTGCAGAACGGGAACCTCAGCGCCGACAGCCAGCTGACCGTCTCCGATCGCGATCCCGACCCGAAATTCTATCCGCTCAAGAGCAATGACGTCCGTTTCAGTCTTGCCGGCGACACGATCACGGCGACCGGAGCGCTTCGGCATCCCGCGAATGGCGCGTTGGTGACCGAGGTGAACATCGAGCACCGCCTCTCCAGCGGTGCAGGCCACGCGACGCTCGACGTGCCCGGACTGACCTTCGGCCCCAACTTCCAGCCGAACGAAATCACCCGCTTGACCGAAGACGTGATTGCTCTCGTGAACGGTACGATCACCGGACGGGGTCGCATCGACTGGACGGCCAGCGGCAAGGTGACCTCGACCGGCGACTTTTCGACCACGAACCTCGACCTCGCCGCACCGTTCGGCCCGGCCGAGGGCCTCAGCGGGACGATCCACTTCAACGATTTGCTCGGCCTCACCACACCGCCCGGGCAGATCCTGACCGCTCGGGCGATCAACCCCGGAATCCTCGTCGAGGACGGAGTGATCCACTATCAGCTGTTGCCCAACCAGCTGGTGAAGATCGAGCGCGGCGACTGGCCCTTCATGGGCGGCCGTCTGATCCTTCATGAGACGGTGCTCAACTTCAACCGGCCGACGGCGAAGCGGCTAACGTTCGAAGTGGTCGGCCTTGACGCCAAGACGTTCGTCGACAGCCTCGGCTTCAAGGAGATTGGGGCGGCCGGCTTGTTCGACGGTGTGCTGCCGATGATCTTCGACGAATCCGGTGGACGGATTGTCGGCGGCCGGCTCGATTCGCGGGATCCTGGGGGGACTCTCTCTTATGTCGGCATCGTCAACCGCTCGAACCTGGGAATGATGGGCAATCTCGCCTTCGATGCTTTGAAGGACCTTCGTTTCCGCTCGATGATCATCCGGCTCGACGGCGATCTCGCCGGTGAGTTCGCTACGCGGCTCACTATCGAGCAACTCGGCCTTGCTGGCAGAGGCGGGATCTCGAAGTTCATCCAGGGCGCCTTCCGCAAGGTGCCGTTTCGCTTCAATATCGCGATCCGCGGTCCGTTCCGGTCGTTGATCCAGACCGCCAAATATTACCGCGATCCGCGCCAGCAGGTCGACACAGTACTCCCACGCCCGCTCGAAGACGTTCCCGGCATCGTCACGGAGGTCCGCCGGGTCGAGGAGGTGCAGCAGAAATCGCAAACCCCGGTCGAGGAGACCGTCACCCCAACCCCCGCCAACGAGAGGCAAAGATGACCCACAGGCGCAAGACCCTCATTGTCACAGGAGCTGCGCTCGCCGCGGTCCCGCTGTCGAGCTGCATCTCGGTCAAGACCCCCGAGAAGCCAATCGAGGTCAATCTCAATGTGACGATCCGGCAGGAGGTCGTCGTGAGGCTGCAACGCGACGTTGAGCAGCTGATCAACCAGAACCCGGAAGCGTTCCCGCAGCAGCAATCGCCGAAGCAATGATCAGATTCATCGTGCTTGCGGCGCTGGCGCTGGGCACGCCGGCATCTGCCCAGACACCAGCCGTCAATGCCGCGCGTGGGGCGGGGACCATAGGAGAAAGGTTCGACGGCTATCTCGGAGTGGCCGCACCGGTGTCAGCCGCGGTGCGGAGCCAGGTCGCGTCGATCAATATCCAGCGGCGTAAGCTTTACAGCAGTCTGGCAGCGAGCCGGGGCGTTTCCCCGCGCGACGTTGGGATCACGGCGGGTTGTCAGCTCCTGGCGAGGGTGACCGTTGGCGAGGCCTACATGCTTGCCGAGGGCGGGTGGCGGCGGCGCGCACCAGGACAGGCCGCCCCGGTCCCCGATTACTGCCGCTAATTGCCGAACGACGGACGATATTCCGGTTTCAGTCTCGTCATCAGGGCGGCATTCACCGGAACGCCGATATCGTACGAGCCTTCGACATAAGGGCCAGCGACATAAGGATCGGCGACGATCAGGATTTGGTTGAAGCGGCCCTTCTTCTTCGGATCGGCAGGCATGAGGGTCAGTTCCGAAAACTGCGGGCATTGGTTGAATTCGGCGCCTAGCTGTTCGCCCTGGCGGCGCTTCTTTCGCTCCGCGTTGAGTGCCTTGCAGTACGGACCGCGGAGCTGCGTCAAATAGCCTGAGCCGGCCCGGAATAGGGCGCTGAGGTCGATTTGCTTGTTCAATCTACGGTCCCAGAGGATGGCTTTGGTCCCGCTGTTCCCGTGAGCGCCGCCGGCGAACTCATAGGTGTCGTTGCTAAGGCTGAGGAGACGCGGGGTCTCGCCCACGGTCGTGATGCTCGTCACCTGCTGGTAGGCGTTGAACGGAAATCCCTGCTTCTTGCGGTCGGCCGCGTCCTTCTGGGCCTGGGCCGTGAGGCTGGCGCGCTGCTTCTTCATGTCGGCGCTGAAGCGGGCAACCAGGGCCGGAATGGCATTGGCTTCGCTCGACCAACCATATTCGAAGTCGAGCCACTTCGACTTGAGCTCGGTCTTGAACGGCTTGGCATTGGCGACTGTGATGGAAAACGCCGCAGCAACCGCGGCCAGAGCGATCCCCCGTTTCATCGGGCCGAGCTTACAGCCGCTGGACGCGGTTGACTATCCGCCGCCCCGTTCATAAAGGGTCCGCGCCTTGGCGGTGTCGCTTTCCGCCATGTTCTTCGTCGCGCGCTGGTCCCTATATTCCTTGAGGGGCGACGCACAGGGGAGACGCATGGCAGAGGATGAAACTGACGAGGTTCCGAAGCTTCCACCAGACGCAAGGCTCGAATTGCTCGACGAGCGGCTCGAGCGCTTGCAGCAGGCGGAAGCGAAAAGGACGGCAAGGGTGCAGCCAAACCCGAGCGATCGGCTCTGGCAGCAGCTCTTCGGTCATTTGATCGGCGCTCCGGTCGGCGGAGCGGTGATCGGATGGGGTCTGGACAGTTTGGCAGGACTTACCGGCCACCGGACTTTTCCCTTGTTCTTCCTGTTGATGCTGTTCTTCGGGTTCGGCGTCGGCGTGAGGAACATCATGCGACTTTCCAAGACCCGGACTCCTCCGGGCAACTGAGATGAGGCAAGCGTAGACGTGGCCGCCGAAGGCAAGATCGACCCGATGCACCAGTTCACGGTGGAACCGCTCGTTCCGCTGCACATCGGTCCCTATGACGTGAGCTTCACGACCAGCTCGCTGTGGCTGCTCGTCACGCTCGCCGTGATCATCGGTTTCATGGCGATGGGCATGAAGCGTGAGCTCGTCCCTGGGCGCTGGCAAGCCGCTGTCGAAGGGCTGACCGGTTTCGTCGACGACATGGTGAAGGTGAACATCGGTCCCGAGGGCAAGAAGTTCATGCCCTACATTTTCTCCCTGTTCGTCTTCATCCTGGTCTCAAACCTGCTCGGACTCCTTCCGCTGGCGATCTTTCCGGGGCTGCACAGCTTCACCACCACCAGCCATTTCAGCATCACTGGCGTGCTCGCCGTAATGAGCTTCTCGATCGTTCTGATCGTGGGCTTCTGGCGGCACGGCCTCCACTTCTTCTCGCTGTTTGTGCCCCACGGCACGCCCTTGGTGATGGTCCCCTTGATCGCCGCGATCGAGTTCATCTCCTTCATGGTCCGGCCGTTCAGCCTCGGTCTCCGACTTTTCGTCGCAATGATCGCCGGACACATCCTCATGGAGGTGTTCGGGAGTTTCATCGTCAGCGGACTCAATGGCGGGCCCGTGGGCTGGGGCGTCGGCGCTCTCAGCTTCCTGTTCATCATCGGCGTCGCCGCGCTCGAGCTGCTGGTCTGCGCCATTCAGGCTTATGTGTTCGCGTTGCTGACGACGCTTTATCTCAACGACGCAATCAATCTTCACTAGAGTCCAAACCCAAGGAGTTTTCACATGGATTTCGCTTCCGCTCAGGTCATCGGGGCCGGTCTCGCGGCGATTGGCGTCGGCGCTGCGGCTGTCGGCGTCGGCAACGTCTTCGGCTCGTTCCTGGAGAGCGCATTGCGCAACCCAGCCGCGGCGGACAGCCAACAAGGCCGCCTGTTCATCGGCTTCGCCGCGGCGGAGCTCCTCGGTTTGATCGCTTTCGCCGTTGCGATGATCATCCTGTACGCGCGCTAAAGCGAAGCTCCCGGGCGAGGACCTGAATGCCTCAGATCAACCAACTCCCATTAATCTTCTTTTCGCAGCTGTTTTGGCTGCTGCTGGTTTTCGGCGTCATCTTTTTCGGTGTCGGCCGGGGAATGCTGCCGAAAATCCAGTCGACCGTCGATGCGCGTGAAAAGAAGATCGCGGACGACCTCGAGCGCGCCCAGGCTGCGCGCTCCGCGGCGGAGGAAACCGAAGCCGCCTGGCGTGCCCGAATGGATGCAGCACGCGCTGAAGCTGGGAAAATCGCTCAGGAGGCGAAGCAGAAGGGCGCGCTCGAAACAGAGGCGAAGGTTAAGAAGGCGGCTGACAAGATCGGCCTGAAGGTCGAATTGGCCGAAGCAAAGATCCGCGATGCGGTGACGGCCGCACGAGCGGAGATCGAAGCCGTCGCTGCGGAAGCTACGCAGGAGATGGTCGTCCGTCTCGCCGGTCTGAAAGTCGACACAAAAGACGCCGCGGCGGCGGTGAAGGCCGAGCTTAATGTCTGAAGCGCAGACCACCGCGACCACAGAATCGTCTGGACACGAGGCCGCCGAACCGACCGCCTTCGGGCTGGCTCCCCCGGCCTGGATCGCACTGGCGATGATCGTCGTCATCGGCATTATTCTGTGGAAGAAGGTCCATCACGCGATCGCCAAGGCGCTTGACGACAAGATCGCGCTGATCCGCGATCAACTCGCGGAGGCCGAAGCGCTGCGTAAGGAAGCCGAAGCGCTGAAGGCCGAATATGAGAAGAAGGCGAAATCGGCCGATAAGGATCGGGACGCGCTGATCGAGCGGGCGAAGCATGAGGCGGACGAAATCGTCGCAAAGGCCAAGACGGACGCAGAGGCGCTGATCGGTCGCCGCACGCGCATGGCCGAGGACAAGATCGCGGCTGAGGAACGCGCTGCGATCAAGCAGCTGCGCGCCGCCGCCGCGGATGCGGCCGCGAAGGCCGCCGCGAAGCTGATCGCCGAGCGCCACGACGCGGCCACCGACGCGAAACTCGTCGATCAGGCGATCAAGGAAATTTCCGCGGGCTGAACCCCGTTACTGGCGGTGTACGCCGCCAGGCTGGCTCACGCCCTCCAGCGCCTGCGTTGCCGTCTCGTCGTCGGTCTCGCGACTGAGGTCGCCGATGCTGACGATGCCGCACAGCTTCTCCTCGCTGTCGATGACGGGCAGCCTTCGCACCTGCGCCTCGCTCATCTTCGTCGCCGCGTCCTCGACGCTATCGTCAACTCGGACGCAAATGACGTCACCAGTCATCAAATCCCGCACCGGCGTGTCCGGCCCATAGCCTTTGGCTACGCCGCGCACCGCAATGTCGCGGTCGGTGATCATGCCGAGCAGTCGATCGCCGTCCGTGACCGGGATCGACCCGGCGTCGGCGCTGAGCATGAAATCCGCGGCTTGCTGTACCGGTTGGTCGGGCCGGATCGTTTGCACCTCGCGGGTCATCACTTCGCTGACTTTCATGGTCGCTTCTCCCTCTTTTCGAAATTTGACCGTGGAAACGAACGGTGGGGGGTTTGGATGCGGTTCCGATCAGCCGCTCACAACCGGCGATCGCGGATGCTGACCAGGAACGGCAGAACCGTCACCAGATACCATGTCCGCCAGCCCAGTCCGATGAGAAGAACATCCCATTTGAGCTTCGCGCCCAGCGCGTAGATGACAAAGAGCAGGAGCGGGACGGAGGCAATCCAACGGCAGATATCGAAGCTATTCGCCCGATCATCTTGGGTGACCGCCGTTCGATTCCGAACATAAAGCACGCAAAGCAAGCCAACGAGCAGAACGACGAGAATTCCATCGATAACGGCAGCGGCAGGGTTCGGTTCGCCGGGGGTGAGGGCGGCCCAGATCGGAACAAGCGTCGACAGGAATAGACAGACGACAGTGGCGACGGATAGCTGCGGCGCGACAGTCCGCAAACTCACGGAACGTTCTCCGTCAGGAGGTCGTAGGTCGCGACCAGCTCGTCGCGCTGGTTGAAGACTTCGACTGCCCAGCGCACCTGACCCGTCTCCTCCGATTTGATCGATTTGGCGCGGACCGTCAGCTCGACGCGCATCGAATCGCCCGGATAAAGCGGTGCCAGGAAACGGAGGTTCTCGAGACCGGTGTTGGCAAGCACCGGGCCCGGATCGGGGTCGACGAACAGCCCAGCGGCGAAACTCAGGATCAGATAGCCGTGCGCGACTCGCCCCTCGAACACTGGCGAAGCCTTGGCCGCTTCCTCATCCATATGGGCGTAGAAGTTGTCGCCGGTGAAATCAGCGAAATGCTCGATGTCGTCGAGCGTTACCGTGCGGCTCTTCGTCTTCAGCGTATCGCCGATGTGCAATTCGCTCATTCGTTTGCGGAACGGGTGGACGTCGATCTCGTGCTTAGGCGCGCCGGGAATGTATTGCTCGGTGATGGCCGCGATCATCGCCGGGCGACGACTGGAGCGCTGTCCGTTGCATGTAATGCTTCACCCCGCGCACGCCGCCCATCTCCTCGCCGCCGCCGGCTCGCCCCGGCCCGCCGTGGACCAGCACCGGGAGTGGCGAGCCGTGGCCGGTCGACTCCGCCGCATTGGTGCGGTCGATGACCAGCATCCGCCCGTGATAGGCGGCGGCGCCCTGGACGAACTCTCGAGCCGCATCGGGAGAATGAGTGAAGAGCGACAGCACGAGGCTTCCGCGCCCGCGATTCGCCAGAGCGATCGCATCGTCCATGTTCTTATAGGGCATGATCGTCGACACCGGCCCGAAGGGCTCCACATCATGCACGGCTTCGTGCCCCAGGGATCGTCGGTGCGCAGCAACACTGGAGGAAGAAAGGCGCCGCCGGGAATCGGTGGCTGAGCATTCGGGTCGCCCGACACGATTCTCGCCCCAGCCGCTTCCAGCTCGGCGATGCGCTGGCGCACGTCCTCGCGCTGACTCATGCTGACCAAGGCGCCCATGCGCGTGTCCTCCGCACGCGGATCGCCGACCTTGGTCTTCGCCAGTCGCTCAGCCAGCGCCTGTTGAACCGCGTCCAGATGTTCTGCGGGGGCCATTGCGCGGCGGATGGCGGTGCATTTCTGGCCCGCCTTCACCGTCATTTCGGTCGCGACCTCTTTCACGAACAGGTCGAACTCGGGTGTGCCCGGCGCGGCGTCAGGGCCCAGAACGGAGGCGTTGAGGCTGTCCTGTTCGGCAACGAAACGGACCGATTCGCGGATGACGGTCGGATGCGTTCGAAGCTTGAGCGCGGTGGACGCCGATCCTGTGAAGCTGACGATGTCCTGCCCGGTGAGATGATCGAACAGGTCGCCGACCTGGCCGACGATGAGCTGAATGGAGCCTCGCGGAAGGATGTCCGCCTCGATCATCACCCGGAATGCGGCTTCGGCGAGATATGCGGTCGCCGATGCGGGTTTCACGATCGCCGGAACACCTGCGAGAATAGTTGGAGCGAGCTTCTCGAGCATTCCCCACACGGGGAAGTTGAAGGCGTTGATGTGCACGGCCGCGCCCTGGAGGGGCGTGTAAATGTGCTGACCGACGAAAGTGCCCTTCTTCGACAGCCCTTCGACCTGACCGTCCAACAGCACGTGCGCATCCGGCAGCTCGCGCCGGCCCTTCGACGAGAATGAGAAGAGGGTGCCCGCGCCCCCCTCGATATCGATCCAGCCGTCCTTGCGCGTAGCGCCCGTCAGATAGTTGAGTTCGTACAGCTCATCCTTTCGAGCCATGATCGCGAGACCGAGCGCTTTCAGCATCCGCGCGCGATCGTGAAACGTCAGCTTGCGCAGCGCCGGTCCACCGACCTCGCGTGCATGGCGGAGCATGCCGGCGAAATCGAGCCCACCGGAGCCGCCGAGCGCCACCGGCGAGCCGTCGATGGCGCTGGCATCTCCGCCAGATTGCCTTCGCCGGCAATCCATCGATCGCGTTCGTAATTTAGGAGCTTGAGAGTTTTCATACTTGCACCTGTCACCCTGAACTTGTTTCAGGGTCTGTTCCGGAAACCGCTCCGCCCTATGAAGAAAATGGATGCTGAAACAAGTTCAGCATGACGGATTGGAGAGAGCAGCCATGATCGAACCGGTACGGTCGATTGCCATCGAGGACATCGAGCAGGCGCGCAATCGGATCGCCGGAACGGTCCTGAGAACGCCGCTCGTCAAGCTGGAGTTAGGCAACGCCGCGCCCGAAATCTGGCTCAAGCTCGAAAATCTTCAGCCGACCAACGCTTACAAGATCCGCGGTGCGACCAATGCCGTGGCGAATCTTTCTGACGAGAAACGTGCGCGTGGTGTGTGGACGATCAGCGCCGGCAATGCGGGACAAGGTGTCGCCTATGCCGCGCGACAATATGGCGTCCCTTGCTCGGTCGTCGCGATCGAGACCGCGCCGCAGACCAAGCTCGACCGGATGCGCGCACTCGGCGCGACCATCGTCCCGGTGTCGTACGACCGGGCCTGGCTCGCCGCGGAAACGCACCAATTCGAAGGCCTCGAGGGCACCTTCATCCACCCGTTCGACAATCATGACTTCATTGCCGGCCACGCCACGATGGGGTTGGAGATTCTCGAGGATTTGCCTGAGGTCAGCACCGTCATCGCAGCGATCGGCGGAGGAGGGCTGATCACCGGAGTCGGGAGCGCGATCAAGGCCCGCCGCCCTTCCGCCAGCGTGATCGGCGCCGAGCCGGAAACGGCAGCTCCTTATGCCTACTCGCTTGGCGAGGGCGGACCACGCAAGTTTCCCGACTGGCAAGCTTCGTTCGTCGACGGCGCAGGCGGGAAAAGCGTCACCGAGCGCATGTGGCAGCGGATGCGGCCGGTTACTGACGGCACGATCACCGTCACTCTGGACCAGACCAGCGCGGCCATGCGCTTGATCGCGGAAAAGACGCGGACGATTGCAGAAGGCGCGGGCGCGCTGTCGTTGGCCGCAGCCCTCACAGGTCAAGCGAGGGAGGGGCCGATCGTTTGCATTGTTTCGGGAGGCAACGTCGACCTCCAGAAGTTTTCCGAATTGGTTGCGGCCTGAAATTGCCGTTGCCGGGCCGCCCTGATAGGCGGCGAAGATGGATTTCAGCCTGGGGCCGGCGGAAACCGAGTGGCGTGACCGCGTTCGCGCCTTCATGAACGCGCACGTCCGTCCGCGCGTCGCCGACTATGACTCGGAACAGCGCGAAGGCGACCGGTGGAAAGTCCTGGCGGTCATTGAGGAGCTCAAGGCGAAAGCCCGCGCCGAGGGACTGTGGAATCTGTTCATGCCGCCTTCGCATGGGGCGCAGCCTGTGGACGACAGCTTCGCCTTTGAAGGGCCGGAACTGAGCAACCTGCAATATGCCTTCTGCGCCGAGGAGATGGGCCGAATCCTCTGGGCGGCGGAAGTGTTCAACTGCTCCGCCCCCGATACGGGCAACATGGAGGCGCTGCACCGCTACGGCACTCGGGAGCAGAAGGAAGAGTGGCTTCGCCCGCTGATGAACGGCGAAATCCGGTCGGCCTTCCTGATGACCGAGCCCGATGTCGCCTCGTCGGACGCGACCAATATCGAATGCCGCATCGAGGCCCACGGCAACGGATACGTCGTCAACGGCCGCAAATGGTGGTCGAGCGGTGCCGGCGATCCTCGCTGCAAGATCGCCATCCTGATGGGCAAGACCGATCCTGACGCAGAGCTGCACAAGCAGCAGTCGATGATCCTCGTTCCGCTCGATGCGTCGGGCGTGTCGATCAAGCGCCATCTGCCCGTGTTCGGCTATGACGACGCGCCGCACGGACACATGGAGATCCTGCTCGAGGATGTCCGCGTGCCGCCTTCGAACATGCTGCTCGGCGAGGGCAGGGGCTTTGAAATCGCGCAGGGACGGCTCGGGCCCGGGCGGATCCATCACTGCATGCGCACCATCGGCGCTGCCGAGGAAGCGCTCGACGCGATGGTGAAGCGCCTCATGTCTCGCACCGCCTTTGGTAAGACCATCGCCGAGCAGGGCGTTTGGGAGGAGCGCATTGCCGATGCGCGCATCAACATCGAGATGACGAGGCTGCTCTGCCTCAAGGCAGCCGACCTGATGGACCGCATCGGGAACAAGGAGGCGCAGGGCGAAATCGCGATGATCAAGGTCGCCGCGCCGCTCATGGCATTGAAGGTCATCGACGATGCGATCCAGGCGTTCGGCGGCGCTGGCGTCTCCGACGACATTGGTTTGGCGCGTAGCTATGCGGGAATTCGATCGCTCCGAATTGCGGACGGGCCGGATGAAGTGCACCGCCGGACGATTGCAAGGCTCGAGCTCAAGAAGCACCGATGAGCGATCAACAGCTCGATCTGGAGTCGCTTGGAGATTGGTTGGAAGCGAATGTCGAGGGATTCCAGCCGCCGTTCGCGATGACGAAATTCCCCTCCGGTCAGTCCAATCCGACCTACAGGATTGCCGCCGCGTCGGGTGACTTCGTGCTTCGGCGCAAGCCGTTCGGACAGCTCCTGCCGTCGGCGCATTCGGTCGACCGCGAGTATCGGCTGCTCTTGGCGCTCCACCCGCTCGCCTTTCCCGTGCCGCGGCCGCTCGCCTTGTGCGACGACCCGCAAGTCATCGGCTCGATCTTCTACGTAATGGAGGTCGCCAAAGGCCGCGCTTATGCGGACGGGGCACTTCCCGAGTTTGACCCGCTGACGCGTCGGCGCATTTACGATCAGCTGATCGACACGCTCGCTGACCTCCACGGTATCGATCCGGAAGCAGCGGACCTTGGCGACTTCGGTCGTCCGGGCAATTATTTCGAGCGTCAGATTGCCCGCTGGACGCGCCAGTACCGCGATTCCGAGACCGACTACATTCCGGAGATGGAGCGGCTCGTCGCCTTCCTTCCGCAGACGCTTCCTGAGCAATCGGGCACGTCGATCGTCCATGGCGACTTTCGCATCGACAATGCGATGTTCGACGGCGACGGCACCCTGACCGCCATTCTCGACTGGGAGCTGGCGACGCTCGGCGATCCCTCTTGCCGACTTTTCATACCTTGCGATGCAGTGGGTGATGGCCGCCGATGGCGGCGCCGCGCTCGGTGGCCTGCCTCTCGCGGCGCTTGGCATTCCAACGCTGGAAGAGATCATCCAGCGCTATTCGGAACGTTCAGGAGTGGCCGTTACGGACAGCCTCAACTGGTATTTCGCCTACAATCTTTTCCGCCTTGCGGGGATCATCCAGGGCATCAAGAAGCGGGTGATCGACGGCACGGCTTCCCACGCCGATGCGCGACAGATCGCCGAGCGGGTGCCGATGCTTGCCGCGGCCGCGTGGGGTTTCGCGCGGAAGGCTGGGGCCTAGAGACGGCCCATCAGCAGCAGGATGACGATCACGATCAGGATCAGGCCCAGAATGCCGGAAGGCCCGTATCCCCAACCGCTGCTGTAACCCCAGCGCGGCAGTGCGCCGACCAGCAACAGAATGATCAGGATGATGAGAATGGTGCCAAGCATAAGCTCACCTCCAATTGTCCTTGTTTGCCGGACGTAACGACCAAGCAGCCGGAGAGTTTCCGCGTATTAGGCGTCACCCTAAGGTCACCCCGGCCTTGAGCCGGGACCCGCCTGTTCCTAACCCCACGATCCGCAAAAGGCAGGCGGACCCCGGATCAAGTCCGGGGTGACGAACTGAAGCCGGTTGGGGCCTAACGTGCCGAGGCGAGAAGCCCGGCGAGCCATTCCGGCTCCGGCTGGTCGAGGTCGTAATATTCGAAGATCAAGTGGATTCGGTCGGTCGAGCCGCGGTTCTCGACCGCGTGCAGGCCCATATTATTGACCTCCACGGCCTCGCCTTCCGGGAAGTGATAGGCCTTTCCATCCACGGAAAAGGAAACGCGTTCGTTTGTGAGGAGGGGGATGTGGATCTTGTGCGGCCATTTCGCCGCCGGATTTTGGTCGCGGTGCGGGTGGATCACGCCTTCAGGCGCCATGCGCGCGAGCATCACCCGGGGAAAGGAACCGCGGGCATAGCCGTAAGGGGCGGTGGCCGCGTCCAGCACCGGCTGGAGCAGCTCCTTCCATTCGTTCCAGAGCGGCGTTTCATACGATTGTCGCCAGTCTAGGAAGTTGGAGACGAACCGGAAGATGATGTGTCGAGTTCGCGTCGAGCGCGCCAAAGCGGTTAGGCTTACTCTCATTCTCCGCGTCCCAGACCGAGTCCGGAATGGCCAGCGCCGCCTCGCGCAACTTGCCGATGTCGACCGTCCCGAGATGACGGATCGACGTGGTCTTGCGTGGATTGGGCTGAATCTCGAGCATCAGAATTCGTAGCCGAACAATTCCAGGTCGCGGGCGTACAGATTGGCGACGCCTTCGACCAGAGTCTCTTCATAATAATCGCGATAGCTTTGCCGGTTGGAGGGGTTCATCCGTTCGAGCATCCTGGTCTCGATCCCGATGCGCGCCGCGATTTCGTCATATGATTTCTGCATCTCCTCGACCCGCCCCACGAAGTCGGTCAGCAACTGCCCATCCGAGGAACTGACGAAGCTGTGCTGCGGCTGAAAGAGCACGTGCTGCCACGGCGGGTTTTGGATCAAGTGGCGCATGACGGCGTGAGGATCCCGTTCGAACTGGCCGTCCGCCCGAGACATGAATGCGCAATAGGAGACGAAGCGGTCGAACGGATTCCGCACGAAGGCGAACTTGAAAAAAAGTCGAAATCCGCCTGCCGCAAATAGGGCCGCACTTGTTCAAGACTGAGATGACCGTGCTGCAGTCGAGCGAGCTCAGGGATGGGGAATTTTTTCTGCACGAACAGGCCGACCTGTTCGAGATCGTCCGGGCCCATGTGATCGCGCAGGGCCTTACGGACCGAATGCGTGCCGGTCTTCGGGATCGCGACGAATATGAACTTGTGCAGAGGGGAGATGATCATCGGCCGGTGAAGGTCGGTTGCCTTTTTTCAAGGAATGCGGCGACTCCCTCGCGATAGTCGTCGGTGAAACCGAGGCGCCGCATCGCGTCGCGCTGTCGCTGCAATTCCTGGTCCAACGTATGACCCCAGCTCTCGCGGATCATCTGCTTGATCGCAGCGAGACCCAGCGGCGGGAGAGACGCAAGCTTGTCGGCAATCCGATCGACCTCGCTGTCAAGCGCCGCATCGTCGACTGCCTTCCAGATCAGTCCCCATTCCTCGGCCTTGTCGGCGGATAGCGGCTCGCCCGTCAGCGCTAGGCCCAGCGCGCGTGCTTGACCGACGAGTCGAGGCAAGATCCATGTGCCTCCGCTGTCGGGGATGAGGCCGATTGCTGAAAAGCTCTGGATGAATTTGGCGGAGCGCGCCGCGACGACGATGTCGCAGGCGAGCGCGATGTTGGCGCCGGCGCCAGCAGCGACTCCGTTAACGCGCGCGATCACCGGTTGCGGCAGCGACGTTAGTGTGCGCACGAGCGGGTTCCAGCAGGTGTCCACCGTCATTCCGAGATCGACCGGATGCCCGTCCGACGACACGGCGCGGTCGTTGAGGTCCTGCCCCGCGCAGAAAGCGCGCCCGGCGCCGGTGAGGATCAGCACCCGCGCCTCGCCCAAATTGTCGAGCGCGTCCTTCAGCTCGCCGTGCATTGCGGCAGTGAAGCTGTTGAGCCGGTCCGGCCGATTGAGCGTGATCCGGGCGATTGGACCGGAGTTTTCGAACAGGATGGTCTCGTAGTCGGACATTTGTCAGTTCCAATCGTCACCCCGGACTTGATCCGGGGTCTGCCTTGTTCTTTGTGGCACAAGAAGGAAGGCGGATGCCGGGTCAAGCCCGGCATGACGAAAGCGCAGCATGGACACCGACGAACTCGCATCGCGCGTAGCGCACCGAATGCTTTCCGAGGAGGGGACCGGCCCTGCCTGGGGCATTCGCATCGAGGAGGCGCGGGCGGGCTATGCGCGTCTTTCCATGATCATCCGACCCGACATGCTCAATGGTCACCGCATCGTCCACGGTGGAATGATATTCGCTCTTGCGGACACTGCTTTTGCTTACGTCTGCAACGGCAATAACGAGAGAACGGTCGCCGCCCAGGCTTCGATCGTCTTCCTCGGCAGCGCTGGCGAAGGAGAAACGCTGATCGCCGAAGGGGAAGAACTCGCCAATGCCGGTCGAAGCGGCGTAACCCGCGTCTCAGTGCGCACCGGGGACGGCCGCACGGTCGCCGAGTTCACCGGCTATTCGCGCTCGATAGGTGGCCAGATTCTGGAGCCATAGGTTTCACCACGGCGCGCCGCCCAATTGCCCGCGCGGAACCGATTTGCCGTTCAGCACCAGCGTCCCGAGCACTTTCGAGCCGTAGAGGTCGACCGGACCACTGATCGTCGTTCGACCGAGAAATTTCCCTTTCGGAGTTGAAGTCTTGTTCGAACGCTGCTTCATCGTGCAGTCGCGATAAGTTGCGCGCCAGCTCCAGGGCAGCACTCCTGAACCGACAAGATCGAAGACGCAGCGGTCGAACAGCACGTTATCGCTCGTCGCCAGGTTTACGATCGGCCCGCCGCCGACGAACACTTTACCGTTCGGAGACAGTTTCGGATCGTCGGTGAAGCGGCAATCGGCGAATTTCGCGGCGCGCAAGGGATCCCCATCCGGAAAGGGATGCACGACCGATCCGACGAAAGTGCAACGGTCGAAGCGGAAACGGGGCTTCAAGGGCCAGGCTGACCAAGCCGTCGTCCCGACGAAGAGGCAATCGTCAAAGCGTGCGTCCTCGCTGTCGCCACTGTCCGCGACCATGCCGACGCCGGCATTGTCGATGAACTTGCAGCTCGTGAACGAAACGTCGCGGATCGGCTCGTTCTCTGCTTCGATATCCACGCCGGCACCGGGCGCGCTCATGATCGCCGAGCGGCCCGTGTGACTGAATTCGCAATCCTCGAAATCCAGCCCGCGGCCGCCGGTGATACTCAGCCCCTGCCGCCCGTTGTAGCGGCTGACCAGCCGTCGGACGCGGCTTCGAGCGCTGCGTCGCGGATCCCCCACGATCATCGCGCCGTCCTGGCCGTGATGATGAGTGTAGACATTCTCGACCATTTCCTCCGCGAGATTCCCCTGAAGCAGAAGGCCAGTCGCTGGGATTTGCCAGCCGGTATCGCCGAAAGGACCGCCGATGCGCAGCCGTTCGATGTTTCCGTCAAGCTCCAGGTCGCGCACGTCAATCAAGGCGCGGCAATTCTTGATCCAAATCATGCCCCAATAAGGACTAACCACCTCCGAGCGGCGGAAGTTCGGCATCTTGCGACGCACGGGATGATCCGTGGCGGGATCGAAGGTCCCGAAACGAAGACCGGCCTCGCAGCGCAGCCGCGCTCCATTGCCGATGATCTTCAATGGGGCGGCAAGGTCGTGAAGGCTCAAGACTGGAGCTGGCGCCCAGGAAAGATCGGCGCCGCGTATGTGTCCGCCGACGATGTAAGTTCTCTTGGCTCCAAGCGCGATCGTGCCGCCGCCCCGCCGGTTTATTTCGTCGCCAAGGGCTGCAAATGCGTGCGAATCGTTCGTGACCCCGTCACCGCGCGCTCCGAAATCCTCGGGCCGCATGACGGGTCCGGCTTGTCCGCGCGCCGCGCCCGCCGCGACGCTGGCCGCCGCGGCTGCGAGGAACGCGCGCCGATCGAAACGCATCGAACTCACTTGCCCGCGCCTGATAGAGCGGGCCGCGAATGCGAAACCTTATTCGTCAGGCCGCCTTTCCCTTGAGGCGGATGGCCTGGCCGACCAACGCAACGCCGACGATGAAGGCGTAAATGGCGATCAGCCAGGCCGCCGACAGGATGGTTGCGCGCGGACTGGGGAGAACAAGTGCCACGATCCCAATACCGAGCAGGATCGAGATGGCTCCTGAGAGCCCGAGCAGCCATTCCCCCACCATTTCCTTGCGGAGGCGGACCGCCGCCATAATCTCGAACAAGCCGGTGATGACCGACCAAATGGCCAGCATCAGGATCGAGAGGAAGGCGTAGGTCGCGGTCGCGATCATCGGCAGGAGTACGAACAGCACCCCAATCAGAATGCCGGTAACTCCGCGGAACACGAACGCGCCCCAGCTCTTTCCAGCCTGTGCTCCGCGGATCCCGGCCATGAGCGACGCAATGCCGTCGACGAAGCAATAAGCCGCGAAAACGAGCGTAAAAGCGAACAGCGCGCTGAATGGGCGCAGGATAGCTATGATGCCCAAGAGGAGCGCGAGCACGCCCCGCACCATGAACCAGCCCCAATTGTGCTTTGCAAGATCTGATACAGTCGATGTTTCGGCAGCGGCACTAGCCATTGAGTCCTCCCCTGTTTTCGAGGCCGATCGTACGGCCGGCGAAACAATCTAGCGCATTTCGCGTCCGCTCGTCAGTAAGCCCGATTTGAACCGCGTCGCGCCAAGGGCTACATCGGCGTCATGTATACGACCGAGTTACAGAAGAGCGCGAAGATCGAGAATCTTGAAGACCCGAAGCTTCTCGAAGAGTTCGAGGCGCGGGTCGCGGCCGATGAGTTCATCGAGCCCAAGGACTGGATGCCCGAGGCTTATCGCCGCACGCTCACGCGGCAGATCAGCCAGCATGCGCATAGCGAAATCGTCGGCATGCTCCCCGAGGGCAATTGGATCAGTCGCGCTCCCTCGCTCCGGCGCAAGGCGATCCTTCTGGCCAAGGTTCAGGACGAGGCTGGACACGGCCTGTATCTCTATTGCGCCGCTGAAACCCTGGGCACGAGTCGTGAGCAGATGGTCGAAGCGCTGCACTCGGGGAAGGCCAAATATTCGACCATCTTCAACTATCCGACACTCACCTGGGCCGACATCGGTGCGATCGGCTGGCTGGTCGACGGCGCGGCGATCATGAATCAGGTGCCGTTACAGCGCACCAGCTACGGCCCTTACGCCCGCGCGATGGTTCGCGTCTGCAAGGAAGAGAGCTTCCATCAACGTCAGGGCTTTGAGATCATGATCGCCATGGCGAATGGAACGGCCGACCAGAAGCGCATGGCCCAGGATGCGCTCAACCGCTGGTGGTGGCCGAGCCTGATGATGTTCGGCCCGCCGGACGCGGACAGTCCGAACACCGCCCAATCGATGCGCTGGCGGATCAAGCGCGAGACGAATGACGAGTTACGGCAGAAGTTCGTCGACATCACTGTGCCGCAGGCGGAATTCCTGGGTTTGACGGTGCCTGACCCCGCGCTCGAGTGGAACGAGGAGAAGGGCGGCTACGACTTCGGCGAGGTCGACTGGGAGGAATTCTACGCCGTTGTTCGGGGCGAGGGCCCTGTCGCCAAGGAGCGGATGAAGGCGCGCCGCGAGGCTTGGGAGAATGGCGCTTGGGTTCGCGAAGCCGCTGCCGCGCATGAAGCCAAGCGCGCCGAGAGGAAGGCAGCGTGAGCAGTGGCGACTGGCCGCTCTGGGAAGTATTCGTCCGTGCCAAAGGTGGTCTTGCACATCGCCACGTTGGCAGCGTTCATGCTCCTGACTCGGAGCTCGCGCTCGCCCACGCGCGCGATACGTACACGCGGCGGATGGAAGGGGTGAGTTTGTGGGTCGTGCGGTCAGCGGAGATCGTCGCGAGCGATCCGGATCAGGCGGGAGAATTGTTCGAGCCGGCCGAGAGCAAGATCTACCGTCACCCGACCTTCTACGACATCCCTGACGAGGTGAAGCACATATAACTTCCATTACCGTTCGCCCTGAGCTTGTCGAAGGGCTGTTCTTGGGGCGACAGCAAACACAGGGCTTCGACAAGCTCAGCCCGAACGGAGTTGGTTTTGGCCTCAACGTTGAAAGAAAGCACTCGTACTGATCTCCTCCTCCGCCTCGGCGACGATGCGCTCATCCTCGGGCAGCGTCTCGGCGAATGGTGTGGACATGGACCGGTGCTCGAGGTCGACATCAGCCTCGCCAACCTCGCGCTCGACCTAGTCGGCCAGGCGACTTTGCTGCTCGAGGAGGCGGGCGACGGAGATCGGCTGGCTTTCCACCGCGACGTGCTCGATTTCCGCAATTGCCTGCTGGTCGAGCAGCCCAATGGCGACTTCGCGCAGACGATCGCGCGACATTTGCTCTACACGAATTGGCAGCACATGCTTTTGCAGCGTCTGCAGAATTCGAACGATCAGTTTCTGACGGAGTTCGCGCACAAAGCGGTCAAGGAAGTCGCCTATCACCGCGAACTTGCATCCGAATGGACGATCCGTCTCGGCGACGGCACCGAGGAAAGCGCTCGGCGCATGGCAGAGGGTCTCGACTGGTGCTGGCGATTCGTCCCCGAATTGTTCGAGGTCGACGACTCCCTTCAGGCTGCGATCGAGGCAGGCATCGCCCCCGATCCGCGCGCCTTCGAAGAGGAATATCGCTCAGCGATCGCGGCAATCCTCACTGAAGCCAAGTTAGAAACGCCTGCAGAGCAGCGCCCTCTTGTCGGAGGCCGACGCGGGCACCACAGCGAGCATCTTGGCCACCTGCTCGCCGTGATGCAGTTCCTGCCGCGCACCTATCCCGACGCGAAGTGGTAGAATAAGCCGGTCCCGTGGCTGAGCATTTTCACGCCCTGCGCGTCGCCGAAGTCGTGCCGGAAACGAACGAAGCGAATTCGATCCGCTTCGAGATTCCGCCCGAGCTGCGCGAGCGTTTCGCCTTCAAGGCCGGCCAGCATCTGACCCTTCGAATGACGCTCAACGGAGAGGAAGTGCGCCGGAATTACTCGCTCTGTACCGCGCCGGATGAGAATGATTGGCTTGTGACCGTGAAGCGCATCGGCGGCGGTCTGTTTTCCAATTGGATTGGCGATCACCTCAAGCCCGGGGACGTGATCGAAGTGATGCCGCCGCACGGCAGCTTCACCACCGAGTTCGATCCGGCGAACAAGCGCCATTTGGTCGGGATCGCCGGGGGCAGCGGAATCACTCCAGTTATGTCGCTGATCAGGAGCATGCTCAAATACGAATCGCAGAGCCGGTTCACTTTGCTTTATGGGAACCGCGATAGCAGCTCCGTCATCTTCCTCGAGGCGCTCGCCGCTTTGAAAGACAAGAATCTCGGCCGCTTCGAAATCTATCACTTCCTCGACCAGGAAGAGCAGGACATCGACCTGTTCAACGGCATGCTCGACCGTGCTCGCTGCGAAGAGGCGATCGAGCATCTGGTGCCCGACACCGCCGAGGTGGACGGCTGGTTCATCTGTGGCCCCGGACCGATGATGGACGCGGCCGAAGGAGCGCTTCTCGACCGCGGAATCGCCAAGGATCGCATTCATATTGAGCGTTTCACCGCCGACCGCCCGCCCGGGTCGGTCACGCGCGAAATGGCGAAGCTTCAAACCGAGGCGGAAGGGGTGACCGTCTCCGTGACCCTCGACGGACGCACTCGGCGAGTGCCTTTCACGGCTGGCAACATTCTCGACAGCGCCCGCGCCGCGGGTCTCCCGGCACCCTTCGCTTGCAAGGCCGGAGTTTGTGCGACCTGCAGGGCCAAGGTCACCGAGGGCAAAGTCGAGATGGCCGCTCGATACGGCCTGACGGACGAAGAAGTCGCCGCCGGCTATGTGCTGACGTGCCAGTCCGTCCCGCTCGGTGGCGGCGTCGCGGTGGATTACGATGCTTGAGCCATCTTTCGTCGCGGGGATGACGATTTTGGGTTCCTGCGCTAGAGCACAGTCATGCTGACCCGCGCAGACGCGAAGGCCCGCGGCCTGGCCGATCTTCCGCCCGTCCAGAGCGATTCGCTCCTGGCTCTGATCGCATTGGCGAACGCTGATCCGCGGCCGCACAAGATCGATGTAGGAGTCGGCGTCTATCGCGACGGCGAAGGCAACACGCCGATCCTCAAGGTGATGAAGGAGGCCGAAAGGCGCCTGCTCGAGACGCAGGCCAGCAAGTCCTATCTCGGCAGCGCGGGCGACAAGCGCTTCGCGGAACTGCTTCGCCCGATTCTGCTTGGCGAGCATTCCGACGACGAGCGGATCGCCGGCTTGCAAACTCCTGGCGGCTGTGGCGCGTTGCGCCTCGGCTTCGAGCTAATCGCGACGGTCAATCCGGGCGCACGCGTCTTCGTCGGCACGCCGACCTGGCCGAACCATCCGCCGATCATCGACGCGGTCCGGCTAGAGCACGTCAATTATCCCTATTACGAGCGCGGTCAGGCGACGATCCGCTTCGAGGACATGTTCGGGGCGCTGCAATCGGGCGAGCCGGGCGACGTCGCGCTGCTTCACGGCTGCTGCCACAACCCGACCGGAGCCGACCTTGACGAGGACCAGTGGGTTCAGGTGCGCGACGTTGTCGTCGACCGCGGCCTCATTCCGTTCATCGACATCGCCTATCAGGGTTTCGGTCGCGGGCTTGACGAAGATGCGTTCGGGGTTCGGCTGATGTTGTCCTCCTGCGAAGACGTGATCGTCGCGCAGAGCTGCGACAAGAATTTCAGCTGCTATCGCGACCGGGTCGGCTCGCTGTTCGTCAAGACCGGGTCGGCCGAGGCGACGGTTCGTGCCATGGCGCATGTGTTCCAGCGCGCGCGCGAAATGTGGTCGATGCCGCCCGATCATGGCGCCGCGGCCGTTCACATCATTCTTGAAGACCCGCAGCTTCGCGCCGACTGGTTGATCGAGCTCGAGGCCATGCGCGACCGGATCAATTCGGTGCGGCAGCGCATTGCATCCGCGGACCCGCGGCTCGCTTTCATCAGCCGCCAATATGGGATGTTCTCGATGTTGCCGCTGTCGCGCGAGCAGGTGCTGGAGCTGCGCGAGCTGCACGGGATCTACATGGCCGACAGCGGCCGCTTCAACGTCGTCGGAATGGCTGACCAGGCGATCGATCGATTTATCGCCGCCGTGGTCGAGGCGCTGGACGCCTGACCATGGCCGAGCGCGACCCGGGCAAGGTATCCGCCGAGGTGGATTGGCGCGAGGTTGCAAGGTTGGTCCTCACCAGCCGTGAAATGGACCGGATCGAGGAGCAGGAACTCGTCCCGGCCAGAAAGGTCCTCTATCAGTTCTCAGCCCGCGGCCACGACATGGCGCAGGTGCTCTTGGGTCTCCAGCTCAAGGATGGCGACGGCGTGTTCGGCTATTATCGATCGCGGCCGCTGCTTCTCGCGCTCGGCGTGCCGCTGGCCGATGCGCTCGGCTCCGGAATGGGCCTCGCCGGCGGCTATTCGGATGGGCGAGATATCGGCGTCGTCTTCAACTATCCCAATCCAGGCGGGGCTCATGCGCTGCCGATGTGTGGAGGCGTCGGCGCGCAATACACGCCGGCGGCGGGTTGGGCTCAGGCGATCGCTTATAAGCAGAAGGTGCTGGACGAGGGCCCGGCAGATGCGATTTCACTCGTGCTCGGAGGGGATGCAAGCGCCGCTACCGGAGGATTTTGGTCCGCGCTAACAATTGCCACGACACAACAGTTGCCGTTGTTAATGTACATCGAGGACAATGGCTACGGCATCTCGGTTCCCTCGGAATATCAAACACCTGGCAAGGATATCGCAGCCAATCTCGCGAATTTCTCAGGATTGGCCATCTTCAGCGGTGACGGCAGCGATCCCATTGAGGCGTCGCGCCTGATCGGCGAGGCCGTGAACCACGTGCGGAGCAATGGGACGCCGGCGATGCTCCGCCTCACGGTCCCACGGCTCGAAGGCCATAGTTTCCAAGATACCCAGACCTACAAGAGCGAGGCCGAGATCGAAGCCGAATGGGCGCGAGATCCGTTGCCAAGGCTCAAAGCTTGTTGCGCCAAACTGAAGATCGGCGCGGAGCAATGGTCCGACCTCGAACGCGAAGCCGCATGGCAAGTCCAAGCTGCGGTCGCCGAGGCCGAGTCGCGCGGAGTCTCGTCGCCCGAGAAGGTCACCAGCAACGTCTTCTATGAAGGCCAGTTGCAGGAGGTCGGGGGTCTTTGGAACAGCGCCTACGAACCGCCCCCTTCGACGGAACAGACGGCTGGTTCGGGCCAGCGTATCAACATGGTGACGGCGATCCGCCGAGTGCTTGAACAAGAACTCGAGGCCAATCCCCGCCTACTGCTGTTCGGCGAGGACGTGGGGCCGAAGGGCGGGGTGCATGCGGTGACGCTCGGCTTACAGGAAAAATTCGGCAAGGAACGCGTGTTCGACACGAGCCTGAATGAGGAAGGCATCGTCGGTCGCGCGGTCGGGATGGCTCTTGCCGGGTTGATGCCGGTTCCGGAAATCCAGTTCCGCAAATATTCGGAGCCGGCGACTGAGCAGATCCACGATTGCGGCACGATGCGCTGGCGGACCAACAACCGTTTCGCAGCGCCGATGGTGCTCCGTGTGCCGGGCGGTTTCTTCAAATGTGGCGACCCGTGGCACAGCATGACCAACGAGGTCGAATTCGTGCACAATCCTGGCTGGAAGGTGGCGGTGCCATCCAATGCCGAAGACGCGGTTGGGCTCTTGCGTTTAAGCCTGCGCGGCAACGATCCGGTGCTGTTCTTCGAACATCGCGCCATGCTCGACGAAGCATGGGCTCGGCGACCGTGGCCCGGCGACGAATATGTCCTGCCCTTTGGCCGCGCGAAAAAGACGCGCGAGGGCGACGCGATCACGATCGTCACCTGGGGAGCGATGGTCCCCCGCTGCGAAGCCGCGGCAGAGGGCATCAGCGCTGACGTCATCGACCTCCGCACGCTCCAGCCGTGGGACAAGGAAATGGTCCTGGACAGCGTCCGCCGAACTCGGCGCTGCCTGATCGTTCACGAGGATTTGCGCACCGGCGGCTTCGGCGCGGAGATTGCAGCTGTCGTCGCCGACGAAGCCTTTCTCGACCTGGACGCTCCGGTCGCACGAGTGACGATGCCCGACATTCCGAGCCCGCATCATCCAAAGCTGATGGAATGGGCGCTTCCCTCAGCCACGAACATTCGTGCCGAAATTGACCGGCTGGTGGGGTTCTGAGCTTGATCGACGTCCTTGTCCCCGAGGAGCAAGAAGGCACGAAAGCGGTCGTCCGCTCTTGGCTGAAGCAGGTCGGCGACTCAGTTGCCGAGAACGACCCGCTGGTCGAGCTCGAGACCGACAAGGTCACTCAGGAAGTGCCGGCGCCGGCTGCCGGCGTGCTCTCCGAAATCGTTCTCGACACGGATGCCGAGGCGGTGCCGGGGGCGGTGCTGGGCCGGATCGAGACGGATTCGACGGCAGTCATCAGTTCCCCGGCGAAGGCCGGGGCCCAGGGCGATGCGCCAGCTTCGCCTACCGGCGCTTCTGGACCCCGGCCTTCGCCGGGGAACGTTAGTGAAACCCGCCTGTCCCCCTCTGTCCGTCGAGCACTCCAGCAGCATGGCATCGATCCAACACGCATCCAGGGCAGCGGACGAGACGGCCGAATCACACGCGAAGACGTCGACCGGTGCGTCGCCGAGGCGACCGTCGTCAGCGTCGGCGAACCCGTAACCGCACAGCCGCGGCAGTTTTCAGCGCAGGACATTCCGCACGACCGGATGCGCCTCACGATCGCGGAAAATATGGTGCGCGCGGTCAGCGAAGCCCCGCATGTGACGGCCCTGTTCGAGGCCGATTTCACGGCGATCGCCGCGCATAAGGCCGCGATGGCGGCCAAGGGCGTCAAGCTCAGCTACACCGCTTACATCGTCAAAGCCGCCGCCGCGGCGATGGCCGTCGCTCCTGCGATCAACGGCCGATGGGAGAAGGATCGGATCGCGATTTCGCCGACGATCGACTTCGGCGTCGGGACCGCGCTCGGCGAGAAGGGCCTTGTCGTTCCCGTCGTGAAGGATGCGGGCTCGCTGACGCTCGAGCAAATTGGCGCGAAGCTCGACGACCTCACCCGGCGCGCACGCGACGGCAAGCTCGAGCGTGCGGAAGTGTCGGGCGGGAGCTTCACCATTTCCAACCACGGCGTGTCGGGCTCGCTGCTTGCGGCGCCGATCATTCTTCATCAGGGCCAGGCGGCGATCCTCGGCGTCGGCAAACTCGAGAAGCGCGTTGTCGTGCGACAGGTCAACGGGCAGGACGCGATCCTCATCCGGCCGATGGCCTATGTGACTCTGACGATCGATCATCGTGTCGTCGACGGTCACCAAACCAATACGTGGCTCACGCGCTTCGTCGAAGTGCTGGAGAGCTGGTTATAGTCGGCGCGAAAGTTCGGATTAGATCTCGAGCAGCGCGTAAGGACGCCCGAACAGCGGCTTCAGCACGAACTGCGCGACGTTGTAGACAGGAATCCCGCGCAGCGTCCGGCCTTCATATTTGCCGTGATGCGCATGGCCATGAACCACGGCCTTCACATGATCGAAGCGGTCGATCGCATCGGCAAGGCGCGCCGAGCCAAGATATTGGAAAATCTCCAGAGGCTCGCCCTCCAGCGTGTCAATCACCGGCGAGTAATGCAGGACGGCGACGCTGCGCTCGGTTCGGAGTTGGCGCAGCGCATTTTCCAGCTTGCGCGCTTCCTTCTGTGCTTCATCGACGAACGCCTTGATGATCGGTTCGCCGAACGGCGCGAGCTCGCCCCGTCCGAAGCCCCCGAGGAAGCCTTTGACTCCCGCGAAGCCGACACCGTGGATCTCGACGGCCTGCTCGTCGAGGATCGTCATCCCCGCCTCGTGCAGAATCTCACAGACCTTTTCCGGCTGACCGCACTCATAGTCGTGGTTGCCCAAAACTCCGACCACGGGAATGGTACAGGCGCGGATGTCCTCGGCCAGAATCTCCGCCTCTGCCGTCTTCCCGAAATTGGTGAGATCGCCGCACAGGACCATCACATCCGCGTGGTTGGAGACTTCGCTGAAGAGCTCGCGGTACGGCGCGACGCTGTCCTCCATCACGTGGAGGTCGCCGATGGCCGCTACGCGTAGCTTGCCGTCACTCGTCGCCATATTGCTCTTCGAGATTGCCGACCGCGTCGGAGAAGCCCCAATGATCGACGTCGACGGCATAATCGCGCGGACTGAAAATCCGCCCGCGGCAGACCTTCTTGCGCGGTGGCTTGACCTTTTCCTGGTCGGCCAGCCGACCGAGCAACTCGTCCATGAGCCACTTGGGGACCGCCTCCCGCTCGCTCGGGTAGATGAAGCGGAAGTTGAGGAGGGCGATCAGCAGCACCTCCCAATAAAGCTCCATGTGCGACAGGAGCTGCTGCCAATCGATCTCGTCGTGGCGCTTCAAGATCATGTGCGCGACGTCGGCAGCATCGTAGCGATGATGGTCTTGGACGAAGATCTTGGACCAGACGAATTGCGTCGGCGGAACAAGGAGAACGGTCGCACCGAATAGCTCGGCCTTCGGCGCCTTCCCGAACCATTCGTCGGTCACGTGCGTGGTGACCGTTGGCATGTTGTAAACGATGTCGACGAAGAGGCTCCCTCGAGTGATCCGTCCGAGCCAGCGCTCGTCGACCATTTCGACGTCGAATCCCTGCTCCTTGAAGTATGAGAGCATCCTCAATGCGTCGCCGGCCTTGGTGAAGACGTCGACGTCCTTGGTCGGCCGGTCGATACCCGTATAGCTTGCTAGCGCATAAGTACCGGACAGAAGGAACGGTATGCCCGATTTCGCCATGAGCTGCAGGACTTCAGAGTAAAAGGCTTCAGCCGCCGGGTGAGGCTTGAGCAAGGGGCCGTTGGGCCATTCTGCAACCTGCTGGTCCACGGCGCCTCAACGGAGCGTCAAAGGCGCGGGTTCCCGCATTGGGACGGGGACGGTGGTTTGAGTAAACCCAAATTTTACGAGCAGGATCAGGAATGTTAGGCTGAGTTTTCCCGCGTCCTTGGGTGATCGCCAGTGGAATCGATCCTGACGGCATATCAGCGGGACGGCTTTTCCGCCCCGTTCCGGCTTCTAACCAAGCGGGAGTGCGCCGCGCTGTGCCGCCATCTCGACAGCGATCGGACTGCGCCACCGGCCGATTGGCATAAGGGCCAAGCCGTCACGGACTGGCCGCTTTACCAACTCGCCGCCAATCCGAGGCTTCTCGAGCTCCTGACCCCGATCCTAGGCAAGGACATCGTCCTTTGGGGCTGCTCGGTCGTGCGGCGCCGGCCGGGCGAAGATCACCCCTGGCACGTCGATATCGAAAGCTCCTGGGCCAAGGGACGCTTCGCAACTGTGTGGATGGCGCTGGAGAATGGACACCGAAATGCCGGACTCCAACTGATCGCCGGATCGCACCTGTTCCAGGAAACCGTTCAGCAGGTTCAGCGGGACATGGGCTTTGAGCGCGGTAAAGCCGCCGCCTCGACCGTCCTCGATTGGGCTCGTACGCGAAATCCCGAAGCCTGGCTGGCCGAGCCGCACGTCGATGACGGGGAGGCGATCCTGTTCGATCGCGGACTTTGGCACGGCTCTCGCAACGATCGGCCTCGGGGGACGCGCTCGGCAATCCTCCTTCAATATGCAGCGGCCGATAGCCCCGTGCGCATCCACGACCATGCGCAGCTCGAATGGCCGTTCGCCTTCGTCGGCACTCCGCGACCGCCGGCGATCGTCGTGCAGGGCACTGCCAAGGACGAGGCAAATCGAATCGTCGCGCCACCCTCACCCTCCATTTCGAAGAGATTGCCCATGCTTTCGACATGCATCCGGTCACTGAAGCTTCCGCTCAGCGAGCGTCCGGGCGGAGGCTGGCAGCCGCATGGCTTGTTCAAAGGGGTCACTGCAAGCGTCGACGACATGCGCTGTCACGCGGCAGTCCTGTCCCCCGGTCACTCGCCACACCCGCCTCACTCCCATCCGGAGGAAGAGCTGCTGATCGTGCTCGACGGCGAAGCGGATTTGCTGATCGCCGACGAGCCTTCATACGAAGGCGCACGGCCGATCCACGTTCGTCGCGGCGATTTCGCTTATTATCCGGCGTTCCAGCATCATACGATCCGCAACAGCGGATCTTTGCCCGTCACCTATCTGATGTTCAAATGGCACGTCGACGCTGTCCAATCGTCGGCAAATCCACTTTCCATGGACTTCTTCCGATTTGAAGAGCTTGCTTCGGAAGAGTCGAAAGGCTTCGCCACTAAAAAACTGTTCGAGGGTCCGACCGACCTGCTTGGCCGGTTGCAATGCCATGTGACGAGGCTCGCATGCGGTGCGGGCTATAGTGCGCACGTGGACGCCCACGACGTCGCCATCCTCATGCTGTCGGGGCGCGTCGAAACGCTCGGGCAGGAGGTTGGTCCGCTGAGTGTGGTTTATTATTCGGCTGGCCAGAAGCACGGGATTCGCAACATCGGTGACGGGCCCGCGCATTACCTCGTGTTCGAGTTCCAGGCTGGCGCCTTGGACCTTCGGCAACGGTTGCGGCGACGCATTCGGCCCATTGCCAAACGTGCGTTCAAACGGACCGCCAAAGCGTTGGGAATCTATCCGGCTCGCCGCCGCGCTTGAGCGGAGCGCCGCCGCAGGGTCATCGCAGCTTGGTTGGCGGTTTGTCGAGCTTCCCCTCCAGCGCGATCCGAACGGTGAGGGAGACGGTCTGCGTTCCCCTTGAATAACCGAGCTGGCGTGGCATCCCCACCGGCTGGTTCTCGAACGTGACGTTCATCGTCGCCACGTTCTTGCCGGCGGGAATCGCTGACGCCGCCTTTCGGGCGACCGCATAAAGATTCTGGCGCGCCGGCAAATCGAGGTTCGGCTGTTTGACCGTACGGAGCAGGGCGAGCTTGGCGCGGCGGTACAAGATGCCTGCCGCATAGCTGACGCTGATCGGATCGCGATGATAGGTGAAACGGGTTTCGTGATCATGCTCGATCACATTGTCGACGATGCCATCCCCGAGCTCGAAACGCTGAATCCCCCGGAGCGCCAGCCGCTCCTCTAAGTCGGTATCTCCGCCGGCCGCATAGCCTTCGAGGACTTCGTCATAACCACCGAGCGCGCGGAAGGCTGGCGTTGGAATGACATGAAATCCCCGAAGCTGATTGTCCCCGATCCTGAGGCGGCTCTTGTTGAAACGGAGTGTGGCCTCGCGCGAGAAATATCCGTAGCGCCGCGGAGGAAGCGTCGCGGAAATGACTTTCAGCGCATCTTCCGCGAGGATTGTATCCGCGTCGCAGAACACCAGAACGTTCGAATTGGCCACTTCCGCGCCACGATTGCGCGCCCGCCAGTTGGAAAAGCCGCTTTCGCCCTCGACTCGTACGACGTGGACCGAAGGGAAGTGCTCTTCAACATAATCGGCTGTCCCATCGGGACAGGAATAGTCGACGACGATCACTTCCGCCCCATCCTGCCCGATCATTCGAGGGAGGCTCCGCTTCAAATGGTCGAGCCGGCCCTTGCAGGTGGTGATAATGCTGAAACTACGATCCAAGTGGTCTTCGTCCTTGCGGCACAGCTTCCAAGAGGATGGGGCCCCGGCTGAGACCCCACCACGTTCGTCCGCTTTAGGAAATAGACCGCCGACGCCTCAACGCCATATTTCAGGCGCGAGGCGAATGCGTTTAAGCGAAGACCTGCTTGAGGCTCTGGACGTCCGTCCCTTCCTTCCACTGGCGGAGCTCGACATAGAGCGACGGCTGGATCGTGCCCCAGGCGGTGTTGAGAATTGTGCCGAGCACGACACTCCCAAGCATTCCGCTGATCGACAGTCCGGTAGCCGCGTTGGCGGCGCTGTATCCCGCGAGTCCGATGAATCCGAAGACGATCGACAACAGCCAGTAAGCCACGATGATAATCACGCCGAGGCCGAAGATTTGCCACTTGGCTCCCTTGGTGAGCACATTGCTCCGTCCCAGCGCTTCGAACACTCCGACACGCTCAACGACCAATGCCGGAACGGCCACCGACCACATCAAAGCCAGGATGATTCCGGGAACGATCAGCAGGATCATGCCCAATATGATCCCGATGCCAGATATGATCGCCAGGCCGATCAGGGGCAAGGCCACGCTCAGGCCCGTCGAGAGGCAATCTGCGAAGGTGACTTTGCCTCCTTCGCTGGCGACGACCGTCGCTCGTGTCAGCGCGCCCTGGACCAGAGCCGAGATGATTATGCTGACGAGGGACAAGATGAGGAGCGGGGCGACAATCCCCGTGGGCGAGATGGCTCCGCTGGCCATCTCCGGGGTTCCAAATCCCATCTTGATGAAGAGATAGGTTATGACCAGGCCGGGCACCGCGCCGATGAGCAGAGCAAGTCCAAGGATGACGCCCGGATTGGCGCGCAGCGCTCCGTAAGCACGCTCGAGCACGCGCCCAATAGATACTGATCTGTCGCCTGCCGCAGGCGCGGGTGTTGCCATGGTTCAAATCCCCCTTCGTTGCGAAAGCGAAATGTTGCGTGAGGCGGTCGCGGCTGTCCAGCAATTTCGCCCAATTCGGGAAATTCCACCGAATCTCGTGCAATTTCGTACCTTGCACTGAGGTCGCCTCCCGCTAAGCGTGGCTCTGGGATGGGGACGGGTGATCAGCGCGGCTGACCGAGCGGCGGGCGGGGCCGACAAATTTGCGCAGGCGTACAAGGAGCTGCGCGCGGATTCGTCGATTCAGTTCAATCTCCCGCCGCCCAAGCCGCAGCCGGAGCCGCCTGACTGGCTCAAGGCGCTGGGCCGCTGGCTCCTCGATCATGTGTTCGAGCCCGCTGGCAAATTCCTCAATTGGATCGGCAGCTTTCTTCCCGACGCGCCTTATGCACGGATAATTCTCTGGAGCGTGCTTGTGCTGGCGGGCCTGACGCTTGCCTGGGCGATCTACAACCGACTGCGTTTCGGCCAATGGCGGCTGAAGCTTCCGCGGCTCGCTCCGATCACCGATGTGACCGTTGAAGAGGAATGGGCGCCGGATGAAGCGCCCGCGCGATCCTGGCTTCAGGAAGCGGACGCTCTGGCCCGGGAGGGGCGCTATGCCGAAGCCATCCACCACCTGCTGTTCCGTTCGATCGAGGACATTGCCAAACGTCGGCCCAATCTCGTCCGGCCGGCGCTGACCAGCCGTGAGATCGCTGGATCCGACGGCATTCCGTCGCGAGCGCGGGACTTGTTCGCCGCCATCGCCCGTTTGGTCGAGCGCAGCTTGTTCGGCGGGCGCGCGGTCGGCGAGAAGGACTGGCTCGAAGCTCGCGGCGCCTATTCCGACTTCGCGCTCGCGGGGGCGTGGCGAAAATGAGCGAGATAGCGATCGGCTCGCGGGATGTGAGCGAAGGCGCGTTCAATCGCGCGACAATGCTGCTGATCACCGCCATCGGCACGCTGGCCTTCATCGCCATGCTCGTGCTCGGCGCCTATGCGCCCGATCTGCGCTCAGGCCGCAACGGCGGGGCCCACGCGTTGTCAAATGCCGCGACCGGTTTTTCGGGCCTGATCCGTCTAGCCGAAGCGACCGGCCGTAACCCGAGCATCGTTCGTTCGGTAGACCAGCTCGACAGCGAGGACTTGGCGGTGATCACCCCCGATCATGGCTGGACCAATCTTGGTGAGCTTCTCGACACGCGCGGGCCGCGGGTCACGCTGATCGTCCTGCCTAAATGGGATACGGGACCGAACAAGACGAGAAGCGGCTGGGTGGAGGTGTCGGGCCTGCTCCCGTCGGACGATCCGGAAGCAACGCTGGCGCCCGGAGTACCATCCAAGGTCGTCCGAGCGAGATCGCGCGGCGAGTTGCTTCGAACAGTATCTCCAGCGGCGCCGGCGGAGCTTCGCTTCATCGCGCCCCGGGTCACGCAGACGATCGCCAGCGACAAGTTGAAGCCGGTGATCACTGACGCTTCGGGGCGGATCGTGCTTGGGCAAGTCGGGGATCGGTCGCTCTATGTGCTCGCCGATCCGGACCTCATCAACAATCACGGAATGGGTGACGAGCGGCAGGCGCGAGCGGCGCTGGCGCTGCTCGATTTCCTGAACAGCACGGGGGCGACCTCGATCCTGTTCGACGTGACCAGCAACGGGCTGGGGCGTTCGCCAAGCCCGCTCAAGCTTGCCTTCGATCCGCCCTTCCTGGCAGCCACTCTGACCATCTTCGTCGCCATGCTGCTTGCCGGAATCCAGGCGCTGGTGCGCTTCGGTGCGCCGCAGCGCACGGAGCGCGCGATCGCTTTCGGCAAGGCCGCGCTGGTAGACAATAGCGCAGCGCTGATCCGCAAGGCGGGCCGCGAAGCCGATCTGGGTCCACGCTACGTCGAGGTGATCCGCGAGCGCGCCGCCGCTTTGTTCCGCCTGCCGCCGACACTTTCGGCCGAGACGCTCGACCAGCGCCTCGAAGCGCTCAACACGCGCCGCAGTTTTGCTGGTCTGGCGACCGCGGCCAGCCACGCGCGTAGCCGCGACGAGCTGCTCAAAGCCGCACAATCTTTGCATCATTGGGTCGAGGAGGTTCAGGAGTGAAAGTCGACGAAGTCCAAAAGCTAGGGAACTCGATTCGAGGAGAAATAGCGAAAGCCGTCGTCGGCCAGGACAGCACTGTAGAGCTGATGCTCGTCGCCCTGTTCGCGGGCGGTCACATCCTGCTCGAAGGTCCGCCCGGCACGGCCAAGACCCTGCTCGCGCACAGCTTCGCTCAGGCGATCGGGCTCGATTTCGGGCGAATCCAGTTCACCCCCGACCTCATGCCCGCGGACATCGTCGGAGCGAACCTGTTCAACTTCCAAACGTCGAGCTTCACTCTGACACGCGGGCCCATCTTCACCGAGCTGCTGCTCGCCGACGAGATCAATCGGACTCCGCCCAAGACGCAGGCGGCGCTGCTCGAAGCGATGCAGGAGCGACAGGTGACGATCGACGGGCAGAGCCACGAGCTTGGGGACCGCTTCATGGTTGTCGCGACTCAGAATCCGATCGAGCAGCAGGGCGTCTACCCGCTTCCGGAAGCCCAGCTCGACCGCTTCCTGTTCAAGCAGACCGTCGACTATCCCTCGGTCGAGGAAGAGCGGAAAATCATCGCCACGCACGGCTCGAAGAAGGAGGCGATGGAGCCCTCCGCATGGGGTGTCGAACGGGTCGCCGAAGCGAAGACGATTGCTTCTGCGATGAAGGCAGCGAACGACGTCCGCCTCATCGACGAGGTCATCGATTATATCGCGGCGCTCGTCCGCGGTACCCGCGAGAATGCCGATCTCGAGTCCGGCGCTTCTCCGCGCGCGGGGGCTATGCTCGCCGGAGCGGCGCGGGCGCGGGCGGCGATCGACGGTCGGGATTTCGTGATCCCCGATGACGTGAAGGCGCTTGCGCCGGCGCTGCTGCGCCATCGCGTAATCCTGTCGCCGGCAGCCGAGATCAACGGCCGAAAGGTCGAGGAGATCGTCGGTGCGATCATCGAGGCGATCGAGGCGCCGCGTTGATCTATCCGACGCGCGCCGCCGTGGTCGCGACCGCCGCGGGTCTGCCCGTGGCGCTCGCCGTCGCCGCGGTCGCGCCGGAGCGCTGGTTCCTCGCGCTCGCCTGGCCGCTCGCCGTTGTGCTCCTCTGCGCTGTGGATGCGCTGCGCGGGATCGGCGCAGCGACGGCGCGTGTCGATTTCCCTGGTCATGCTTATGTGGGCGAGACCCGTGACTGCACGGTCACCGTCAACGTCGGCAGCCGACCGGCGAGTGCGCATGTGGCGTTGCAGCCGTCAGTGCTGGTCGGGATCGAGGACGACGGCCGAATCCGTGTGCCACTCGAGGAGGGGCGGGGCGCTGTGCTGGTGCCGCTGGAGATGTTGCGGAGAGGACTCGCGCGCTTCGAGCGGCTGTGGCTGCGCTGGACGGGTCCCCTCGGCCTCACCTGGCGACAGGGTACGATCGAAGTCGGTGCGGCGTTTCCCATTCTGCCGGACATCCGCCCGATCCACGAACGCGGCGCGCACATCTTTCAGCGGTACGCGCTCGAAGGCCTGATTACCCAGCTAACGCGGGGCGAGGGCTCGGATTTCGACGCGCTGGTGGAGTTCCGCCCCGGGATGGATCGCCGCTCGATCGATTGGAAGCAATCCGCGCGTCACGTGAAGCTGCTCGCCAAGCAATATCGCACCGAGCGCAACAACCAGATCGTATTCGCCGTCGATAGCGGGCGGCAGATGTGCGAGCCGGTCGCCGGCCTGCCGCGCGTCGACCGCTCCGTCTCGGCGATGTTGCTGACCGCGTGGATCGCCCTCAAGCTCGGCGACCGTGTCGCGATCAACGCATTCGATTCACGACCGCGCCTCTCAAGTGGCTTCGTTTCGGGCGGCGGCGCTTTCGCCGAGCTCGAACGCATCGCCGCAAAGATCGACTATAGCGGCGAGGAGACCAACTATACGTTCGCGCTGACCACGCTTTCCGCCAAGCTCACGCGGCGCTCGATGATCATCCTGTTCACCGAGTTCACCGACTCAATCTCGGCCGATTTCCTGTTGCGCGCGCTTCGCCGGCTCACCGAAACGCATCTGCTGCTAGTCGTCGTGCTGCGCGATGAGGAGCTGGAATCGATCGTGGACCGCGAACCGGAAACGGCCGACGACGTGACTCGCGCAATCACCGCGGCGGCACTGCTCAAGGAGCGCCGCGTGGTGATCACCGGGCTGCAGCATCTCGGCGTGCATGTGATCGAGAGTGAGCACGACCGTGTCGGCGAGCGGCTCGTTCAAGGGTATCTCGACCTTAAGCGCAGGAACCTGTTGTGAACGCCCCCGTCGCTAACGCGCCTTTGGTCAATGCCACGCGCTTCCGTCAGGCGCATGCCGCCGAATGGGAGCGGTTGGACGAGCTCGTCACGCGCATGGAGAAAAGATCCATCCGTGCAATGAGCGACGACGATTTGTTCGAGCTACCCGCGCTCTATCGAACGACGCTTTCGTCCCTATCGGTCGCGCGCGATACTTCGCTCGACCGAGCGCTCATCACCTATCTCGAGCAGCTATGCACGCGCGCCTACTTTCAGATCTACGGAGTGCAGACCCCACCGCACCGGCAGATTGCGCGCTTCTTCGCCAGCAGCTGGCCTGAAGCGGTGCGCGCCCTGTGGCGTGAGACTCTGTTCTGCGTTGCCCTCACTGTCGGCGCCGCTTTGGTCGCCTATTTCCTGATCCGCAGCGACCCGGGCTGGTTCTACAGCATGATACCCGAAGGCCTTGCCGGCGGCCGAGATCCGTCGGCGTCGGCCGATTATCTGCGCTCGACGCTCTACGACAAGGACGGAAAAGAAAGCGATTGGCTCGCGGTGTTTGCGACCTTCTTGTTCACGCACAACAGCCAAATTGCGATCTTTTCCTTCGCGCTCGGCTTCGCCTTCGCAGTGCCGACGCTGTTGCTCATCATTTACAACGGGCTGATGCTGGGCGCTTTCCTCGCCGTGTTTGCGTCGAAGGGCCTGCTGCCCAATGTCGCCGCCTGGCTGATGATTCACGGCACGACCGAGATTTTCGCCATCTGCATTTCGGGCGCGGCGGGGATACGGATCGGAATGTCGATCGCCTTCCCGGGCCGGCTGTCGCGCATGGACTCGGCGGTGCGAGCCGGGCGCACCGCGGCGACTGCAATGGTCGGGACGGTGATCATGCTCGCCGTCGCGGGTCTCCTGGAGGGTGTCGGACGGCAGACCATCCTCAACGACGGCCTGCGCGCGCTGATCGGAAGCGCGGCCCTCGCCGGGTGGCTCGTCTATTTCTACGCCTGGCGTTCGTCGAAAGCCGAATATGGCCACTAACGCGCTTTCCCTGCGCAGCCTGAGGCGCGCGTTCATCACTCCCGAGGGAGTCGATTTGCAGCTGGAGCTCGGCTCCGCTGGAAGCCGGGCGGGCGCGTTCCTGATCGATTTCATCCTGATGAACGTGATTCTGGTCGCCGTGACCCTGGCTCTCCTGTTCATGGCCGTGCCGGGAACCGGTCAGTTCCTCATGATCCTGTGGCTGATCGGATTCTTCGTCCTGCGGAACGGCTGGTTTTCGTTGTTCGAGATGGGTAGCCGCGGTGCGACTCCGGGCAAGCGCCTGATCGGTCTACGGGTCGTTGCCCGTGACGGCGCCCGCCTCACCGGCGCGGCCGTGATTGCCCGCAATGCCATGCGGGAGATCGAGATTTTCCTTCCCTTGTCCTTCCTCGCCCAACAGACGGCGCAAGGAACCGCCGACACGTTTCTCGTCTTGTTCGCGCTCATCTGGAGCGGGATTTTCCTGTTTTTTCCTTTGTTCAACCGTGACCGCCTGCGCGTCGGTGACTTGGTGGCGGGAACGTGGGTGGTGCGTGCCGGCAAGGCCGCGCTGTCCGAGGATCTGGTCGGAAGCGCGCACCGTGTGCGCCGTATGTTTCCGGAGTCCGCGCTCAGTCTTTACGGAATTTACGAGCTGCAGATGCTCGAAGATGTGCTGCGCAACGAGCAGCCTGACGCAATCGTCACCGTCGCGAACACGATCCGCGCCAAAGCCGGACTTCCCGACGACGGCGACGATTACGGTTTCCTCTCCGATTATTACGCGGCGTTGTGCGCCCGCCTGGAAGCCGGTCTGCTTGTCGGCCGCCGGCGCGAAAGCAAGTTCACTGAATGACCTCAGAAGAACGTCTCATGTTTTCGCCCTCATGCCATTCTCGACCACCGCGGCTTTCACCAGATCCTTGAATGCCGCGGCATCGACGTCTTCTCCCTCGCCGATGTCGATGGCCCGGCGGGTGCCGCCAGCGAGGCTCGAATTGAAAAGCCTTTCGGGATCCTCGAGCGACGCACCGCGCGCGAAAGTCAGCTTGACCTTATCTTTATAGATCTCGCCGGTGCAGATCATTCCCGCATGCGACCAGACGGGCACGCCGGACGGGTTGCTCGGCTTGACCCACTTCACTTCCTCCACGACGGCCGGGTCGGCCTCGTGAATGAGGCGGCGTAGCCGCGCGAGCGCCGCTCCGCGCCAGTCGCCCAGAGATTGAATCTTGGCATCGATCCGCTGAGAGGCGTCATTGTCCTCAGCCATTCCGTTTCTCCTGAAATCCTTCGCCCACATGTCATCGGCTCTCGATCAGCTTCCAGCCGTTGCCTGATGGATCGCGGAAACTGGCGTCGACGCTACCGTAGCGGTCGATGGGCTCCTGCGTGAACTCCACGCCGCGTTCATGCAGGCGCGCATGGGCCGCGCGGCAGTCGTCGACCACGAACACGAGTGGCGGCATCGCGCCTTTCGCGACGATTTCGCCGAGCGTCTGAGCGGTTGCCTCGTCGACCGTCGGCGGTTGGGGCTTGAACAAGCCGAGTTGGAACGACGGTTGATCGGGGTGCTGCACCGTCAGCCAGCGATAGTCGCCGTTGCGAGCATCCGTGTGCACCGCAAACCGAGCTTTTCATAGAATTCAATCGCTTCGTCCTGATCGCGGACGTACAGCCCGACCACTCCGACACCTTCGCTCATGGGACCTCCGTTTCGTTGCATAAGGTCCCACTATCGCCCAATTCCTGGCGCCGCTTCTCCGAAACTGCGATTCTGAGGTCGGGGCGGTGGGCGGCCCTGACGAAGCAGTGCGGAACCCGCTCGAGCTCGTGCCGAGCGGCCTTCTCACGCGCCCGCAGCTCGCTCGGGCTTTCGCTCGTGATGTCGCGAAAAATCCGTCCGAACGTGCCCAGACTGTTCCAGCCGGTTTGAAAGGCAATGTCCGTGACCGACAGATCGGTATCGCGCAGCAGCGCTTTGGCGCGCTCGATCCGGCGGGTGAGCAGGTAACGATGCGGCGGAACCCCGAAAGCTTCCTTGAACGATCGGGCGAAGTGGGCCGGCGATACGCCGCTCACGCGCGCCAGCCGCGGCACCGGCCATTCCTCGTGCGAGGCCGCGTCCATCCGGTCCCTGGCGCGCAGCAGTCGACGCAGCAGTCGCGGATCCTGGCTCGTGCGTTCCTGTCCCATGTTGCTCAAGGCTGCTTTCGCATCGGCAGGTTTCGTCGTCGATGGAATTCCTCGGAAATCGCGGCTAGGCTCATTCGGCGGAATTGCTTTCGAGGGGCAAAGCAATGACCATTTTTCATTATGTCGTTCTGGGTTGTTTCATCGCCTTCGCTTTGGCTGACCATCTGGGCAGGCGCACCGCCTTTCCCAATGTCCGCTACTGGCGGATGATGGGTGTCATCTCATTCGTGCTCTACTTCGCCATCGCCACTTACGCGCCCTTCCTTTGGGACAGCTTCCTTGGATCGCATCGGCTGACCGATGCCACCGCTCTGCCTCTTTGGGCGCAGATTGTGATTGGCTTCTTCATCCTCGAATTCGGCATTTACTTCTGGCATCGCGCCATGCACCAGATCGATCCGATCTGGCGCTTCACGCACCAGATGCACCACGCTGCCGAGCGGCCCGACATTTGGGGCGCTTACTATTTCCATCCTGTCGACATGCTTGGTTGGGCGTTGCTTGGCTCGCTGTGCCTGGTCTGGATCTTCGGTCTTAGCGCTGTAGCCGCGTTGGTCGTAGGCGTCGTTGCCACCATCCCTGGCATGTTCCAGCACACAAATATCCGTACTCCGCACTGGCTGGGATACATCCTTCAACGTCCCGAGAGCCACCTCATCCACCACGAGCGCGGAGTCCACGCGTTCAACTACGGCGACATCCCTCTGCCCGATATGATCTTCGGAACTTTCAAGAACCCGCGAGAATGGCGGGGTCAAAATGGATTTCACGAGGGTTCAACGCATGAACTTGGAGCGCTGCTCGCCTTCAAACGAATCTCCTGAACGCGCTTGCTCGATGGATCGTCTAGGAGAGCTGCCGGCGCTGGCGGGTCACGCCGGACGGCCCCACAGCGCGACGAGAGGGGCGTCCGTTGCGATGAGTCGAATGGATACCCTATTTTCCTACTAGAGAACTAGAGATTAAGCTCTGAGCGACTCAAACAGGGGAGTCGCGATGACGATCTTTGGCAAATCCTTCACGTTGGTTGTGCCGACTTCGTCGCAGTTTCTCCGGCCTTTGCCGATCCCAACTAGCCTGATGATTCGACCCGCGAGCTTTCGGTCTTTGCGGCCGCGAAGCGCTGACGAGCGGGCCGAGTCGACGAACCGTGATGCCCAGTGTCGCGAGCAACCGCGGCCGACTCCCCTGGCGTGGCTTCGACGCTGGGCATCACGACCCCCCTCATTTTGCGAGCGATCGCACACGGTCATTTCGAAGGAAGCTGAGATGAAATCCAAGGTGTTTGCGGCCCTCCTCGCAGGAAGTGCACTCTGCATCTCCACACCCGTCTTCGCGCAGGTCCCAGCGGCCGAGGCGGAGGGCGAACCCTTGCCGACAGAACCGGACTCGTCCGACTCGTCGGCGGACGCGCAGATCGCCGAAACCCAGGCTGTCGACGACGCTCAGTCCAAGATTGAGCTGCTTCAGGCACAGGTTGACGCCCTGCAAGACGCTATCGAGCAGGTGAAGGGTCAGCTGGTGAAGGCAACGCCCTCGTGGAAGGGGGCCCCGCAGTGGGATGACAAAGAAGCAGGTTGGAGTTTCAAACCCAAGGGTCTCATCCAATGGGACGCGGGCTATGTGGGCTTTCCGCGCGGCAACGAGCTTCGCGGCACGGTCGGCGGCTTGAACTTCGCCAATCTCGGCTGGAATAGCCGCGCTCGTCGGTTGAACATCGGTGCGGACGGAACGATCCCGGGTGGATTCCGCTACAGCGCCGAATTCAATTTTGCCAACGCCACCGTCGATTATGAGGACATCTGGCTCGCCTATGATGTCCAGAATTCGCCGCTGACCATCCAGGCCGGATATTTCTATCCATTCTCGAGCCTCGAGACGATGACGAGCTCCAAGTTCACGTCCTTCATGGAGCGCGCCGGGATCACGGACGCTTTCAGCTACAATCGGCGTCTCGGCATCGCCTTCCTCGGCAATGATAAGAAATACGACAATTGGACATTCCAAGCGGGCATCTTCAACCAGCCGATCAACGACACCAGCTTCAATCGCACCGGCTGGCAGGCGTCCATTCGCGGAGTCTATTCGCCGACCCTTGGTGAAACGCGGCTTCATCTTGGGGCCAATTTCCAGCACCGCCAGAACACTCGTGAGGCGCTCGCGCAGCAGTATCGGGAACGTCCGACGACGCAGATCACCGATCAACGCTTCATTGATACCGGCAACATCGCCTCGAAGGGTGACGATGTTGCCGGAATCGAGCTCGCTGCGATCCACAAGAGCCTGCATTTCGCCGCCGAAGCAGCCAAGGTCTGGGTCCGCCATGCTTATGACGCGACGGAGATCGCTGATCTCAATGGTCGGACCGATACCAACGATACGATCCCTGCAGGCGCGGTTGCGCTAAACGGCAATCCTAGTTTCTGGGGCGGCTATGCGGAAGTCGGCTATTATTTCACCGGGGAGACCCGGGGCTACAAGAACGGCAGCTTCACCCGCACCAAGGTCCTGCATCCGTTCAACGAGGGCGGTTGGGGCGCTCTCCAGCTTAATGGACGCGTCGATTACGTGGAGCTTCGTGACCGCGTAGACGGGAGCTCATCGTCCATGGCCGCGCCGTTCTACGTCAACGGTGGTCGGCAAGTCGCCTACCAGGGCAGCCTGATCTGGAATCCCACCGACTACGTCCGCTTGATGGCTCAATATGGTCACATCAACGTGACCGGCGGACCGCGCGCGACGGTAGCAACCCTTGGACCGCCGCCCACTTTGGGCATCTTCCCGGTCGGAACCACCACTCCTGCCAACAAGCGCAAATTCGGAGTCGATGTCTTCGCCGTTCGTGCCCAGGTCGATTTTTAGGGCGGTCAGCGGACTGAGAGAGACGACGTCAGGAGGCTTCGAAATGACGATGACTATGCCGAACAGGATCCGCTTTGCCGAATTGAGAGTTTTTCAGACGAACGGCGAGCCGTTGCACTTTCTGCGGTCTGGCCACGGGTTGGGTGTGGATGCTGAGTTCTTCCCGGACAAACTACCGCTTAGAGACAGGCTCGGTATCATGATCGCTTTAGCGGCAAGCTCATGGAGCTTCGTTCTGATCCTGTTCAAGCTCATCACCTCGGCAGTAGCGCCTTAGACCGGCGGGCCGATCGGAACGGGTCACGCGTAAAAGCCATGGTGGCGCACCCGACAGGATTCGAACCTGTGGCCTTTGCCTTCGGAGGGCAACGCTCTATCCAGCTGAGCTACGGGTGCGTGCGCGCCGACTTAGCGATGGCGGCACTCAGCGGCAAGGCGCCAGGAAATCCTTCAATTGAGCGTACACCAAGGTCCGGGCGGAACCGACGATCATTCCGACATGCCCAGACGCAATCCCAACGACATTTCCGTCGGGCGCGGTGACCGCTGGAGCGATGAGGTCGCGTTCGGCCGTCAGATGGAGCGCCGGCACGCGAAGCTCGTCCGACACAGTTCGACTACCGACTCGCCATTGTCCCGATCCAGGCAGATCGCGATCGAATAGGTCTTCGATCAACTCCTTCGCGGCAGGATAGGGAAGCGGCTCGCCCTCATTCGCCCAATCCTCCAGAGCGACGAAACGCTGGGCCTCCGGGCTCGCGGGATCGAGCCGGCCGAATTGCGCGAACTTCCTTACCGTCCGTTGCGGGTCGAGCGACCAAAAGGCAGCTTGGAGCACTTCCATCGGCAGTGCTCCAAGGCTTCGCGCCGATGGTTCGGAATGGCGCCACATTTCCGCCAGCGCTTGCCGCGACGAGTTGGAATAGCGGCGGAAGTTCCAGGGCGAAGCGAGGGTGATCACCGTTTCGACTGGCGCGAGGTTCGCAGCGGCGATCGCCATCGTCCCACCCAGGCAGTAGCCGATGAGAACCGGTGATTCACCGAGTTCAGCAAGGAGCGGAAGAAGCAGATCTTCGACGTGGCCCGAAACGGTGAGGGAAGATCGAGCACCAGCCTCGCCCCAGTCGAGAAGGAGCGTTCGGCGGCCCATCCCCGCGATCGCAGCGGTCAGGGAAGTTTCGCGATCAAGGTCGAGAACGCGCGGCGGATTGATCAGCGATGGGACCAGTACCACAGGCGGCCCCTCGCCGCCGTGGTCGCGCAAGCAGGCTCCGTTGATCCGCGCGGCCTCCGGTTTCGGCGCCGGCCGCTCGACCCTAGGCGCCTGTTCGTACCCCTTCAGCCCGGCGAGCGCATTCCGCGCCAGTTCCGGGTCCCGCTGTGACACCTCACGCAGCAACTCGAGAAACAGCGGGAGCGGTCGCGGCGCGTGTTGATGTTGCAGCGCACTATGCTCCGGTAGTAGGGCCATCATGGGAGTGTGGGAGTGATCCATGGCCAAGTCTACCGGCAAGGTGACGATCAAGAAGTACGCCAACCGGCGTCTCTACGACACTGAAAGCTCGACCTACATCACCCTCGATCGGTTGGCGCAGATGGTGCGCGAAGGCCGTGAGTTCGAAGTGGTCGATGCGAAGACGGGCGACGACATCACCCGGCAGGTGCTCACTCAGATCATCGTGGACGAAGAAGCACGCGGCGCAACCATGCTGCCGATCAACTTCCTCAAGCAGCTGATCGGCCTCTATGGCAATTCGATGCAGAACTTCGTTCCCCAGTATCTGGAAGCGGCGATGGATTCGTTCCAGCGCAATCAGAGTGCCGTGCGCGACGCCTTCGGCGGCAACGTTTTCGCCGATATCGCCAAGCGCAACATGGAAATGTTGGAGGGCGCTAGCCGCGCCTTCAGCAGCGGCAAGCCGAAGGCCGAGCCCAAGCCGAGCAGCGGCGAGGTCGACGAACTGAAGGCCGAGCTCGCCGCGCTCAAAGCCAAAGTCGATCGTCTGAGCCGCTAAGCCGACATGCGATTCACGATTGCTGCAGCGTTCGCGCTGACCGCCGCTTCGTCCCTCCACGCACAGACAGCGGCACCCGCTTCGCAAACCGATTTTGGCGTCGCTACGCCGCTTCCCGGCAACTGGATTTATGCCGCGACGACGGACGGAAGCGAAGCGAGCTTTCTCGATTCGAGCGCGCGTCCGCAATTGTTTGTCCGTTGCACACGCGCGAGCCGGCTGGTGACAATCGCCAAGCCAGCGACGGCCGCCGCGCCGTTCCTCATCATTTGGACGAGCAGCCAGACACGCAACCTTCCGGCGAGTTACAATCCTGCGACCTACAGGCTCAGCGCCAGCGTCACGGCATACGATTTGCTGCTTGACGCGATCGCCTTCAGTCGCGGCCGATTCGCGGTGAGCGTGGCGAACACGACGGCGCTAATCGTACCAGCCTGGGAAGAACCAGCTCGAGTGATCGAGGATTGTCGCGCCTGACATCTCCCGGCGCGCGAAGGGCAAGATGATTGCCGAATGTTCACATCATTACAAGTCTTGCGCTTGGGCCCGCAAAGACTCATGTTCGGTACCGGCTTCAACGCAGCGAAAGGAGGTGATCCGATGTCTCATGGTTCAGCAGGGAGGTCGGAGAGGGGTGTTCGTAGGCCCTAAGTGCTGACGAACGGCCACACCTTCGGCCGCTGACCATGTCGAAGGGCATCGCTGCTTTGACGCAGCGGTGCCCTTTAACATATCTGACGATCTTCGCCTTAACCGCGCTCGTGCCCCAAACGGGAACTTGTTGCCGCCTTAAAGTGTCTTTTGCTGGAGGGAGATAAAGCGATGGCCAAATCTGCAAGAAGAACTTCTTCGCGATCGTCTTCAGGTTCCACTTCCAAGTCCAAAAACAAAACCGTCGACAAGCTCGCCAAGGCCGCGATGAGCAAGGAAATGCTGGCTGCCGGACTCGCCGCCGCGGCCGCCGCGATCAGCGCCAGCCCGGCGGTGCGAAAGAAGATTCGCGACGCCGGCCTCGATGCCGCCGACACTGCTTCGCAAGCCGCGAGCAACATGGTGTCGAGTGCAACCAAATTGGGTTCGCTCATCGCCGAAGCCGTCGCCGACGCCGCCCAGCGCGTCATGTCCGGCAAGTTTACGGCGGAAGTCGAGACCCTGGTTTCTGGCGCCGCACCGGCGCGGGGTACCGCGCGGCGTTCGACCGCCAAGCGCAAGACGAGTTCGCGTGCCAAGTCGAGCGCATCACCTTCGACCGCAAAGCGCTCGACCGCCAAGCGCTCGACCGCCAAGCGCTCGACGTCCACGGCGCGGAAGACGACGCGTGCCAAATCGGCCGGTGCATCGGCCTCGCGCAGCAAGCCCGCCGCGAAGCGCTCGACGGCCAAGCGCTCGACGGCCAAGCGCTCGACGGCCAAGCGTTCAACGGCGGCAAAGCCGCGTGCCACCGCGTCTCGCGCACGCAAGGCCGGCTCGCGTTCGCGCAGCACGCGCTCACGCACGACGCGCGGCCCGACCGGCGGATCGAGCGGAGGAGGCGGCGCGAGCTAACTAAGCCGCGCGATCTTCGAACTGAAGCCGCGCCAGCCGCGAATACAGGCCCCCGTGCGCGGTCAACGTCGCGTGGGTGCCTTCCTCGACGATCCGACCGTGGTCCATGACGACGATGCGGTCCGCTGCGCGCACTGTTGCAAGCCGGTGCGCGATCACGATCGTCGTCCGATGTTCCATCAAGCGGTCGAGCGCGTCCTGCACCAGCCGTTCACTTTCCGCATCGAGTGCCGACGTCGCTTCGTCGAGCAAGAGCAAGGGCGCATCGCGCAGCAGCGCGCGCGCAATGGCGATGCGCTGACGCTGACCGCCGGAAAGACGCGCTCCGCCTTCGCCCATGAACGTGTCGAGGCCCTCTGGCAGTGCGCGCAGGAAGTCTTCGGCATTGGCGTCGCGCGCGGCTCGCCAAATTTGATCCTCGCTCGCATCCCAATTGCCGTAACGTAGGTTGTCGCGTGCGCTCGCAGCGAAGATCACCGTCTCTTGCGGGACCATCGCGATGCGCTGGCGGATGTCGGCTGGATCGGCTTGCTTGAGGTCGACGCCGTCGAGCAGCACGCGTCCGGCCTGCGGATCGTAGAAGCGCTCGGCAAGCTGGAATATCGTGGTCTTCCCCGCGCCGGAGGGACCCACCACAGCCAGCCGCTCACGCGGTTTCACGGCCACGCTGAAGCCGTTCAACGCCGACGTGTCCTGCCGAGTTGGATAGTGGAAGGTGACATGCTCGAACGCGAGCTCACCGCGCGGCGGTTCCGGCAGATCCACCTGATTCGTTGGCGCGCGGATATCGGGTTCCGCATCGAGCAATTCTGTCAGTCGCTCCGAGGCGCCCGCCGCGCGGAGAAGATCACCATAGACTTCCGACAGATTGCCAAACGCTCCCGCAAGAAGGCCGCCATAGAGAACGAAAGCGGCGATCGTTCCGCCAGTCATCCGGCCGGCGGCGACTTCGGTCGCGCCTTCCCAGATGATCAACGTGATTGCGCCGAACATCAGGAAAATGACGATTGCCGTCATGAGCGCACGGATCAGGATGCGGCGCTTGGCGGTCGCAAAGACTCGTTCCACCGCTTCGGCGAAGCGCGACTTTTCGCGCTCCTGCTGATTGAACGCCTGAACGATTTTCATCGCGCCGAGCACTTCGCTCGTTACCGCCCCCACGTCGGCGATGCGGTCCTGGCTGCGGGTCGAGATGATGCGCACTCGGCGACCGAGGATTGTGATGGGTGCAACGACCAGCGCGGCGCCAAGCAAGATCAGCAGAGCCAGCTTGGCCGCCAGCGCGAAGAGGATCACGACACATGCGACGGCGAGAACGGCGTTGCGCAAAGCCACCGAAACCGTCGTTCCGACCACCTGTTCGATGATGGTCGTGTCGACCGTGATGCGCGAGGTGATCTCCGCCGGCCGGTTCTCCTCGAAGAAGCCGGGAGAGAGACGTAGCAAGTTGCGGTGCACCGCGACCCGGATGTCGGCGACCGTCCGTTCGCCGAGCCACGAAACGAAATAGAAACGAACTGCGGTCGCGATCGCCATCACGCCGACGAGGAGGAGGAGATATTCGAACCACCGAGCGAGATCGCGACCGGTGCCCGCGCCCTCTGCGAAGCCTTTGTCGATGATCAGCTTGAATGCGTAAGGCACTCCAGACGTCGCCGCGGCCGCGATCAGCAAGGCCAGCGCCGCTACGGCAATATGACCGGGGTATTTAAGCGCGAAGCCCCACACCATCCGCAGGTTCTTGAGCGATCGGCCCGGCGGGCGGTTGGGTGTGTTAGCCATGAGCTAGGGCAGTTAGCAGTGTGTGCGCGCACCCTCAAATGCTTGCGCGCTCACCTCCCGATCAAGTCTCCGGAGTGTAGAGTTGTTTGAAAATGTCGGGCTTGCAGGGGTAGTTTTCGCCGGCAACGCCAGTGATGATCCAGTCGCCGGGCTCGACGGTGAGCCGGCCCTCGGGTGTGTCGATGTGGCCGGTGCGGCCGCCCGCGGGATCCGAAATCACTGCCGGATGATCTCCGTCCTTGAACCATTGCACGGCCTCAACGACGAGCGCCTTTTTCATATATCGAGCCATTCCCGATATCGTGCCGTGTTCCTTGACGGTCCGCAATGGGGTGCGAGCGGGGGCGTTTTTCCACACCTTAATGCCGCACTGCGGCTTCGCGGTGCAACATAAGCTTGCAACCGCTTACATTGGCGGCCACATCTGGAGGTAGCGAGAGGCGCGCAGATGAGGTTCGATGCTATACGACGCGTATGAAGTTCAGCGCTCTTTTCTCGCAGGTGCGAGCAAGCTTGCAGGACTAGGGGCCGGATGGCTCAATAACCCTTCGAATCCATGGGCTTATAGTTCAATGGGCCCGCTGGTCGCAGCGAGTCTCGAAGTCTTCGCCCACGCCTCCGCGCCGCGGGGCAAGACCGAATTCGGAATCGAATCGACCCACATCGGGGGCAAGGACGTCCCTGTCCACGAAGAGATTCTCCTCCGCAAGCCGTTCGGGGAGCTGAAGCATTTCTATCGCGAAGGGCATGACAAGGGGCCGCACCTGCTGATCGTCGCGCCCATGTCGGGCCACTATGCGACCCTGCTGCGCGGCACGGTGGAGCGCCTGCTACCCAAGTGCGACGTCTATATCACCGACTGGCGCGACGCGAAGTGCGTTCCGCTGAAGGACGGCAAGTTCGATCTCGACGACTATATCGACTATCTCATCGAGTTCCTTGAGCTGATCGGCAAGAAAACTGGTGAGCGGCCGCATTTGCTCGCCGTTTGCCAGCCCGCGGTCCCAGCCTTCGCCGCGACCGCCCTGATGGCGGCGGACAAGAATCCCTACCGTCCGAAAACTCTGACGATGATGGGCGGACCGATCGATACGCGGAAGGCGCCGACGGCGGTCAATACTCTGGCGACGCAGCGGCCGTTCGCGTGGTTCGAGAACAATGTGATCGCGACCGTGCCGATGATTTATCCGGGCGCGGGGCGGAAGGTCTATCCGGGTTTTCTACAACTCGCCGGTTTCATGACCATGAACCTCGGCTCGCACCTCATCAGCCACTGGGAGATGTTCAAGCATCTGGTCGTTGGCGACGAGGAAGGCGCCGACGCGACGCGGAAGTTTTACGACGAGTATCGTTCGGTGTGCGACATGACCGCGGAATTCTATCTTCAGACGGTCGACGTCGTGTTTCAGAAGCACCTCCTGCCCAAGGGCGAGATGGAGCATCGCGGCCGGCTGGTCGATCCGAAAGCCATCCGGGATACGGCTTTGCTCGCGATCGAGGGCGAGCGCGACGATATTTCCGGGATCGGTCAGACCCGCGCCGCGCTCGACATTGCGACGCACGTGCCGGCGCCGAAGAAGAAATATTTCTTCGCCAAGGATGTCGGTCACTACGGCATCTTCAACGGACGGAAGTGGCGCGAGAGAATCGCTCCTCAAGTCGAGAAGTTCATCGCCGCCAACGACTAGGCGGCGTTTTTCATTCTCACTCCGGGAAGCATCGTCAGTGCGACGATGCTCGCGAGCGCGGCCACGCCGGCGGACACGAACATCGCCGAATGAAAATCGGGGAACATCTCGGCGCCATGTTTGCCGAGAACTGAACCCAGGAGGGCCGTGGCGATGAGGCCGCCAAGGCGTGCGACCGCGCTGTTGAACCCGGACGCCATGGCGACATGCTGTTCCTCAACGGAACCCAGCACCGAAGACGTCAGCGGAGCGACCGCGATGGTCATGCCGAGCGCCATCACTCCAATCGAAGGGAAAGGACCGGTCCAATAGCCGGAATCCTCGCCGATCAGTCGGGCGAGCATCATTCCCGCTGCAACGACAATCGGACCAACCGTGAGCGGAATGCGCGGGCCGATCCGAGCGGCAAGGCTTCCCATCGTCGGTGATGCGGCGGTCATCAGAATCGGCAGCGGGAGCATTGCGAGGCCGGCCTCGACCGGGGAATAGCCGCCGGCGCTGATCAGGACGAAGGGAACGAGTAACATTGCCGCACCGAACGCCCCGTAAAGCAGCAAGGTGAGCAAATTGAGCCCGGAGAAACACCGATTCCCGAACAGGGCGATGGGAAGCATTGCACGGTTCTTGCGGTGGACCTCGACCCAGAGAAATCCTGCCAAAAGCGCGATGCCGGCGACGAGCGCGCTCCATGCCGGACCGGTGAAGCGACCCGATGCCGACCATAAAGTGAGCGCATAGGTCACTCCGCCCAGTCCCGCGGTCGCAAGCAAGGCCCCGGCGTAATCGGTCCGGCCGGCGCCGGGGTCGCGACTTTCCACAACGAATTTGGATGCCAGCGCTACCGCTCCTGCAGCGAGCGGCAGATTGATGTAGAAAATGGCCGGCCACCCGACTGTACTGACCAGCCAGCCGCCGATTAGCGGAGCGACGGCCGCCGCCGCGGCCCCGGCCGCCGCCCAGATGCCGACGGCGCGTCCCCGCTTCTCGCCTGAGAAGGCGGCGTTGAGCAAAGCGAGGCTGTTGGGAAGCAACAGCGCAGCTCCGACGCCTTGCGCCGCGCGGGCGGCCAGCAAGATGGGAAGGCTCGGCGCCAGCGCGCAGAGCAGCGAGCTGAACTCCGAACAACGTCGTTCCACCGATCAACAACCGCCTTCGTCCGAAATGATCGCCGAGCGCCCCGCCAAGAAGAAGGAGTGCTGAGAGTGGAAGCAGATAAGAGTTGATCACCCATTGCACGTCCGCAGCGCCGGCGTTGTATCCCGCGCGGATCGCGGGCAGAGCGACATTGAGGACCGAGCCGTCGACGAACGACAAACTCGACGCGAGAATGCAGGCGACCAGAGTCCAGCGCGCGTGCGCCCTGGTTTTGCCGCTGCTGGCGTCGCGGGGGCTCAATCGACGCGCTGCGCGATTGCCACTTCGACCATGTTGCGCCACACTTCCGTATCGCCGACCGACGCCATCGCTTCGTCGGGCTCGCGTGCCGTGTGGAGCACCGCCAGCGCCTGATTGACATGCTCGCGCCAGGTGCGGTCGACTTCACGGCCAGCCGAGCCATTGCTGCCTTCCGCATTGGCACTGAGCTTTGCGCCGGCGAGCACCCGCGCAATGCGCTCGACCAGCGGACGATTGGATTCAGGCATTGGTATTGTCTCCTGTCGCAGCGCTTAACCCGCCTGCGGGCGTTTGGGTTCAAGGAAGCGCCGAAGGGCTCGACGCGCAGCGAGGACGAGCCACAATGACAGCCCGACGAGCAGGAGCGCGATCGCCGCGGCGGCGATGGGATAGGCAATCGCAAGCGCGAGCAGGCCGCCGGTCGCAACGTCTTCGCCCGTCGAGACGATCGCGTTGGAGAAGGGCTCGGGGCTGGCGTTGATCAGGGTCCTTGCGCCGGCCTTTCCAGCGTGTGCGAGGAGTGCCGCACCGCCACCAAGGAGCAAGCTTCCGACTTGCCACGCCGGATCACCGCCATCGATGATCGCCATGGAAAGCAAGGCTCCGCCAACCGGGCGCACGACCGAATGAATCGCATCCCACGCACTGTCGACCCAAGCGATCTTGTCGGCGAAGAACTCGGCGAGGGCGCCAACCGCCGCAATTCCAATGATCCAATTGTTGGAGAGCACATCGAGCGCATGGAGCTGATCCGGAAGCGCTATCCAGCCGAACCTCATCGCAATTCCGACAGCGAAGGTGACAAGATAGAGCCGCCAGCCGGCGAGCAGGCTGACAGTCGAGGCCAAAGCGATGAGCTCGACGGCGGACACGAGCGAACTGTACCCCAGAAAGGGCACGGGTCCAGGCTTTCCTACCCTTGCGGTAGTGCGTCCGCATGGAATGTTGACTCAATCAGTGTGCAGCTTCACTCCCCAGATCAAGCAACGTCTTGAGAACGAAGGGGTCACGCGCTTCACTGGCGAAGATTCCGACATCAACGATGCCGTCGGGAGGACCAGTATCGACGCCTTGGAAGATAATGAGATAATCGCCCGGAACTGCGGAAGTGATCGAGCGTCCGTCGAGACCGGAGCATCTTCTGGCGTTGACCTCGCGTAAAGGCACCGGTGCGTCCGGCAGGGGTCCTTTGAGCGTTCGAACGGGGCGGACGCGCACCTCGTAACCTACTTCCCCGTGGCCGATTTCATGTCTGTCCGACACGATGCCAATGAAGCTCGCTTTCGCCCGTTCTTGAACATAGATCTGAGCGGTTCGGCGGTCTTCGATGAATTGCGCTTGGGCGTTTTCGTCGCCGCGTTCCTCATAAGCCTTGTCGGTTTCTCCGGGCAGTTGCGGCGGAGGCTGAGGCGGCAGGCAGGCGAGTGCTGAATTGGGCAAAGAAAGAAGAATCAACGCCAACGCCACCAAACGACGGTTCATCGCAAGCTCCCGCTGGATTTCTGCTAAGCGGGATCGAAGCATCGCGGCAATGATCGCTCCGACTGGAACTGCATTTCCACCCGCGAAATTCTCGATAATCCGGCGATCGATGCGTTAGAACACCTCGAACAATCCCGCAGCGCCCATTCCGCCGCCCACGCACATGGTGACCACCACATGCTTCACGCCGCGGCGCTTTCCTTCGATCAGCGCGTGGCCAGTCATGCGCGCACCACTCATTCCGTACGGATGCCCGATCGAGATCGACCCGCCATCGACATTCATGCGGTCTTCCGGAATGCCAAGCTGCTCGGCGCTATAGAGCACCTGCACCGCAAACGCCTCGTTCAGTTCCCACAAGCCGATGTCGTCGACTTTCAAATTGAACCGGTTCAGCAGCTTGTGCACGGCATCGATCGGACCGATGCCCATTTCGTCGGGTTCCGTGCCGGCGACGGCCATTCCGACGTAGCGACCCATGGGCGCGATCCCGCGTCGCTCGGCCTCTCTGGCTTCCATCAGGATCGCTGCCGAGCTTCCGTCAGACAATTGGCTCGCATTCCCCGCGGTGATCGACGTGTTCGGGCCGAGCACCGGATTGAGACCCGCCAGGCCCTCCAGCGTAGTGTCGGCGCGATTTCCCTCATCCTTCGAAATCGTCACGTCTCTCTGCGAGACCTCGCCCGTGTCCTTGTCCTTGACCGTCATTGTCGTTGTGACAGGGACGATCTCATCATTGAACCGGCCTGCGGCCTGGGCGGCCGCGGTGCGTTGCTGGCTCTTGAGCGCATATTCGTCCTGCCGCTCCCGGCTGATGCCGTAGCGCTGCGCCACGGTCTCCGCAGTCTGCAGCATCGGCATGTAAATATGCTGGTGCATGGCCATCAGCGACGGATCGGGCGCAATTCGCATTTCCGGCGTTTGAACCAGCGAGATACTATCCTGACCGCCCGCGGCGACGACGTCCATCCGATCGACGATGATCTGCTTGGCGGCCGTGGCGATCGCCATCAATCCCGAAGAGCATTGACGATCGATGGTCATTCCCGACACCGAAACCGGGCATCCTGCGCGGAGCGCGACCTGCCGGCCGATATTCCCGAACTGAGTGCCCTGAGTGAGCACTGCGCCCCAAACGACATCGTCAATCTCGCCTGGTTCGATTCCTGCGCGCTCGATCGCCGGCTTGAGCGCGAAGCTGCCAAGTGTCGGCCCCAGCGTTGCGTTGAACGCGCCCTTATAAGCGCGCCCAATTGGGGTCCTGGCCGTCGAAACGATCACGGCGTCGCGCATTCCAGTCTCCTTAAATGTACATCAGGCTGAGCCAATCGGCGGTAAGCGCCGGCTTATCCTCGCCCTCGATCTCGACCGTCACTTCGTGGCGCATCAGCAACTGTCCCGGCGCTCTCTCTTCGACCGAGTCAAGCGTGAAGCGCCCACGCACTCGGCTCCCCGACTTTACGGGCGCAAGGAAGCGGACGCGGTCGAAGCCGTAGTTGATGCCCATCTTCAGACCCTCCGGCAGAAGCATCGCCTCGGCGCCCATACGCGAGAGCAGCGACAACGAGAGGAAGCCGTGCGCGACGGTGCCGCCGAAGGGTGTCTGCGCCGCCATCTCCGGATCGACATGGATGAATTGCCGGTCTTCCGTCGCGTCGGCGAAGGCATCGATCCGCGCCTGGTCGATGCCGACCCAGCTCGAAACTCCGACCTCTGTCCCAATGCGGCTGCGAATCTCGTCGAGGGTGGCGAGCGGCATCAGAAGGGAAGGGGTGCGGTAGGCTGGTCCGAGGCGCGGACGAGCTCGAGCTCGTGAGTCGCGAGTAGCGCAATCAGCGATCGGAGGATCGCCGAGCGATTCTGGGCGAGGCGGTCGTTGTCGAGGCTCGAAATCGTCATAGACTAGCTCATAGGCGAACGCGCCGGTCCCAGCTCCCGAGAGGACGCAGCGCACCAGTTTGCAGCCCTTCTGCGAGGCGACGGCTTTGTCGGCGGCTTCCATCACCATGTCGACCGCGTCCGCCGACGTCTTGCCGCCAACAGCCAGATAGATGGTGATGCGTCGCGCCTTGGCCTGCGCGAGGTTTTGGATTTCGCGTTCCAGCAGCTTTGTGTTGGCCATGATCCGCTGTTCGCCGGTGAGCGACCTCAGGCGCGTGGTCTTGAGGCCGATGCGCTCGACCGTCCCGGTCGTCGTGTCGTAGCGGATCGTGTCGCCCTTCCGGAAAGGCTTGTCGAAGAGAATGGCGAGTGCCGCGAACAGGTCCGAGAAAATGCCCTGAGCGGCAAGACCGATAGCGATACCGCCAATGCCGAGGCCGGCGACCAGGGCAGTGACGTTCACTCCGAGATTGTCGAGGATCAGGATGCCGGCGATCGCGAAGAGTGCGATGCTGATCAACACCCGGATGATCGCCATCGCATTGCCGAGCGCGCCGGAGCCTTGCGCGTCCGCAGCGCGGCGGCCAATCATTCCAAGGATAAGTTCGCGTCCCCAAATCGCCCCCTGCAGCGCAAAGGCGATGACGAAGGCGATGTCGATGAACTCGGGCCAGTCGCGGGGGCAGGTTGGAGTAAGTGGAAAAACTGTCCGCGGCTGCGACGATCATGAAGGCGACGGTCGTCTTCGCGAGCGCCCTACCGATTACGGATTTCCACCTACGGCCATCGGGATCCCGGCTCACCGAGCGCTCGCCAAGCCATCGCAGCAACAGCAGCGTTCCGATGATTGCCGCGGCGACGAGAGCGCCGATCAGCAATCCAAGCTGATTGGCAAGAAACCAGTCACGAAGCTGGGTGAGGACCATCGCCGACGTCCATGGCGGTAGCGGAAGCCGCGATCAAGCGGCGGTGGCGCGCTTGCGCTTCCTGGATTTCGCGAGGAATTGCATCAATCCTACCTCGCATTGGGACAGCCATTTGCGCGCTCGGGGCCGGTCGATGCCGCCGAGTGGATCACGCGGCCGCTCCTTCACCGCTTCCACCAAAGCGGGGTGAACGTAGGCCTTGCGGCTGATCGCCACAGTGTTGCCGAGCGCTTCCGCAACAGGTTCGATCATGGTGGTGACGCTGATCCTCGTCGCCTCCTTGTGATTGAGCATCTGTTCAAAAGCGAGGACGCTCGCTCCCCAGGTGCGGAAATGTTTTGCGGTAAACTCTCCGCCTGTGGCCGCGCGGATATAGTCGTTGACGTCGGTCGATGTGATCGGGTGCGGATTGCCGTCGCCGTTCATGAACTGGAACAGAGATTGCCCGGGCAGTTCCTGCAGTTGCCGGACAAGTCGACGAAGCGTGCGGTCGGTGATCGTCACCTCCTGCTCGACGCCGCTCTTTCCCTTGAAACGCATCTTTACCTTGCGACCATCGTCATGAACCTGCCGGCTGAGCAGGGTCGTCGCGCCGAAGCTCTTATTCTCCTTGGCATATTCGCGGTTGCCGACCCGCAAGAAATCATCGTCGAGCAGACGGACCACGCCTGCGACGACTTTCTCCCTGCTCAACGCAGGCTTGCGCAAATCCTTGTCGACCTGCCGCCGAATCCTTGGCAGCGCCTTGCCGAAGTCGGCCAGACCAGCGAACTTGCTTGCCTCGGCGTTTGCGCGGAAGTCGGGATGGTAGCGATATTGCTTGCGTCCGCGCGCATCGATTCCGGTTGCCTGCAAATGCCCGTTGGGATCCACGCAGAACCAGGCATGGGTGTATGCGGGCGGGAGCCCGATCGCGTTCAGGCGGTCGATTTCGGTTCGGTTGCTGATCCGCTTTCCAGCCGGATCGAAATAGGCCCAGTAGCGGCCCATACGCTTGCGCGTGATCCCGGGCTCGGTATCGCTGCTATGCCGAAGCATTTACGCGGCCAGCGGATTTTACACGAACTCATCGAGGAGCATAAGCGACGGATTGCGGGGCGGGTTCCTGCGGTCACTCGCAAGGAGAAGGAAATGCCGCTGATTCCCGATTCACGAATCCTGATCGTCGCCACTGACGGGTTTGAAGAATGGGAGCTCTTCGGGCCTCGCGAAATCTTACAGAAGCGCGGGGCGGAGGTGGTGCTCGCTTCGCTCAAGACCGACCCGATCCAGGCAACGGTGCACGACGACCCCGGCAAGACGATCCGCCCCGATCTCACTATCGATCAGGCGCTCGCGGACGATTTCGATGCGCTGATCTTGCCGGGCGGCGTGCGCAATCCGGACACTCTTCGAGTGCACGGCTCGGTGATCGGCCTGATCCGTGACTTCGACCGCCAAGGGAAGCCGATTGGCGCGATCTGTCACGCGCCGTGGCTGCTGATCGAAGCGGATTTGGTCCGCGGAAAGCGGGTCACCGGCTGGCCATCTATCCGGACGGACCTTAGGAACGCAGGCGCCAATTTGATCGATGAAGCTGCGGTCACCGACGGCAATATCGTAACCGCCCGCAAACCAGGCGACGTGGAGCCGTTCACCGCCGCCGTCATCGATTTGATCGAGAATGCTCCTGAGGTGAGCGAGATTCTCCATCCGAGGGAGCTTCCGGCCTAAACCGAACGGCAAGGATTTCGCGCTATTTGCGTTCGTCATGAACGGAAATGCAGTCGAACGGATCGAATATGCGGTCGACGGAGTCGCGGCAGCCTTGTTCGGCGCGGCGGTCGGATTTTGCGTGCTCACCCTGCTTCGCCCGCTCGCGCATCCGCAGCCGGAGGCGGCCGGCGCGGCGGCATTTGCCGTCTCCTTTTTTCTTTGCGGGCGCATCTTGCGGAGCGTCGCTGCACCTCGAGCCCTCACTCTGCCTCGTTTCGAGGCCGTCCTCGGGATTGAGCCCCTCGCTCTGGGCGAACTCGTCCTCACCCAGGCCGATCGCCTGGATCCTGGACTTGACGAACTGCTGTTGACGGACGCGGATCGCCTGGTTTCTGAAGGGCAGGATCCGCTGGTGCTCGACGACATTCTTGGCGAAATCGGCCCTGACTCGCGCGTCGTGCGGCTGTTCGACCCATCGGCAGTGCCGACGCCTGGCCAGCTCAAAGCGCGGATCGACCGCCATCTCGATGAGGGCGCTTCCCCGGCCACACCAGCGGACGCATCGCAGGCTTTATTTGAAGCTCTCGCTCAGCTTCGCCGTTCGCTCGCTTAGATCATTCGGCAACCGTGAGCGCCTCAAAGCTCAATTGTGTTGAACCGTCGCCGGCTTTCTCCGGCCCGCTGATCACGCTGATGTCGGCCACAATCTGTCCTGGAATCGCGAAGTCGGCGTCTTCCAAACCATCCCTCATGCGTCGCGCGACGGCATCCGAGTGGGGTCCGGCGATCCGCAGGGAAATTTGATGGCGCTCCCCGACAAAGGTGAGCGATTGCCAATCGTCCGACAGTAAGTCGGTAAGCAAAATCCTATCACGAGGAACTCCCGCACGGGCGATGAGAGCGCGAAGCAAGCCGGAAGCGGCCGCCGACATCGCTATCCTAACCATTGCGCGGCCTCCAGATAGGCGCGTACGCGCGCAATCGTTCCTGGCCGAGGGTCGCGACCGTTTCTCAAGTCGAAAACGAAGCGTGGGTCCCCCATGGCGTCGCGCCCGAACCGCGTTGGTGCGACGTCGCTCCGGTTCAAGAATCTCTCCACCTCTCTAAGCAAATACCTGGGCGGCAAGGACCGCGCAAGGGCCTTCACAAGTGCTACCAGTGCCGCAAGCCGTTCACCCTGCGCTATCGGGACCATTTTCGAGAGCTCGCCACGTGCCGCTGCACATTTGGCTTCAGGCAATTTTCTTCATCGCCGGCATCGAAGAAGGGCATTAGCTCGCAACCAGCTTCACCGGACTTGGGCGTCACCTCAAGACTGCCTGGTTTATGTCGCACCGCATCCGCGAAGCCATGCGCTACGGGCGAACTCGTCCCGATCGGGCGGCGACGGCAGTCGTCGAGATCGACGAGACTTTCAACGGTCTCCGAACAAGGCGAAGCACGGTGCGGCGGCTACCACCACAAGATCCACGTCCTTGCGTTGGTTGATCGCGCAGCAGCGACCGAGAGCCGTGCTTCTTGCGATCGACAAGGTTCCCCAAGGACAGTGTTGCCAATCGTGCACGCCAACATCGCTCGCGAGACCTACGTATGACCGACGAAGTCAGCGTCTATCGCAGCGGCACTGTCGATCCTTATACTCTCATGCGACTCGGCTCTTCACCGCCTTTTCCAAGCGAATTCCTACTTGTCTAGGCACTTTCCTATCCTTATTGAAGGGACATTAATGCGGTCTGACCCGCGCCTTGTTTTAGAACGGCTCTGCCTCGAGCGCGGGGAGGATTTTGCCGGCCTGTCGCGCATGCTCGGGCGCAACCAAGCTTATGTTCAGCAATTCGTTCGCCGCGGCGTACCCAAGCGCCTCAAGGAAGAAGAACGGCGCAAGCTCGCGCGCTATTTCTCGATTTCCGAGACTTTACTCGGCGGTCCCCCTGATGAAGCGGGCAAATCCGATGACCTGCTCAGCGTGAAGCGACACCTTGTTATGGCTTCCGCTGGCCCAGGGACGATCGTCACGGAAGAAATAGGAAAGCCCTATTTCGGCTTCGACAAGCGTTGGCTCAAAGCCCTGACAGCGACCGCGCCCGAGAATCTCTCGATCGTGCGTGTGGAAGGCGATTCCATGTCGCCCACGCTCAATTCCGGCGACGATATACTGGTCGATCTCGGCGATGCCGCGGCGCAGCTCCGCGAAGGCATTTATGTCCTTCGGGTCGGCGATTCTCTTCTGGTGAAGCGCCTCGCGCCTCACCCGATGGGCAGGCGCGTGACGGTGCAGTCCGACAATCCGGCATATCCCGACTGGCCCGACTGTGATCTTGACGAAATCAATTGCATCGGCCGCGTCATCTGGGCCGGCCGCAAGGTGATTTAGCCGCGCCGGCTACGGTCGATCAGCCAGGTCGCGAGCGCGAGCACCGCGCCCACGGCCGTGCCGATGAGGATGCCCTTCATAGGATTGCCCATCGCCAATCCCAGCGGAAAACCGGCCAGGATGCAGATGGTCAGGAAACATCCTCCGGCTTTGGTTGTCCTGCGGGGCATGGGCGCGCTCATGACAGAGCTATGGCCGGGGCACCAGCCGATCCGCCAGACAAGAGGGAAGCTCGCGCATTTTTGTGGTTAGCGCTTCGTTCACCGCGTCTGATGGGCGTCCCGAAACCCGCGTCCCCTAGAGTGCCAGAATGGATTGGCTCTTCATTCACAATCGCGGCGCTCTTTACGACGCATCCGAACTCATCGACCGTTATGGGGCCGAAGCCTGCTTTGAAGCAGCGGCTCGCGCGGAACGCTCGCGTGACAACGGCAATGTGATGCGCTTTTGCCACTGGCGGCAGATTGAGCGCGTGATCGCGACCCTGACCAGCGATGAGGTCCACGGAACGGTCCACTAAAGCCGCAGGATTTCAAAGAGATGTAGGTCGTCGGACAGACGACGCTACGCATCTCATTATGCTGGCGCCGCTCGGCAGTGCTGGCTAAGGCTTACGCCGAATGAGCGGGTGGGGATCAGCGCGGTGGGCCGCGCGGCTGCTGTGCGCGGCCGCTGCCTCTGCGCTCGCGACCACGACGTTCGCGCAAACCGCAGCACCTGCACCCTCCACCGACCCGTCGCCCGACGCCGCTGAACTCGACCCCTCCGCGCCCCTTGACCCAATGCCCGATCTCGACGTCGATTGGCCCGACCTCAATGCCCAGGACGAGGCGCCGCCCAGCACGACCCCGACGGCCAATGCTCCCACTCAGGCTAGTGCAGAGGCGCAGGGCGATCGCCGCTACACGTTGCAGGTCGAGGGCCTTGCCGCGATCCCGAAGAGCGAGGACCTGCTCAAGGCTTTCCGCCAGCAATCGGCGCTCGAAACGAACCGCAAGAAACCGGCGAATGCCGCGCAGCTCGAACGCCGCTCGCGCGCCGACGCAGAGCTGCTTGAAGAGCTCCTGCGTAGCCAGGGATTCTACGATGCGAACGTTGAACCGAGCACGACCGCCTCAGGCGATACGATCCAGGTCGTCCTCACGGCTGACCCCGGCCAGCAATACCGCTTCGGTTCGGTGACCCTTCCCGGCCTGGAAGCGGCGGGCCCGGAGGCAGAAAAGCTGCGGAAGGCGTTCACGGTCAACTCGGGCGATCCGGTCAATGCCCAAGACGTGATCGCGGCCGGCTCGGCGCTTAAGACCGCGCTCGGAGAGCAAGGATATGCCGAGGCTAAGATTGGCGACCAAGATATCGAGATCAATCACCAGACGCATCTCGCGACCCTGACTCTCCCGATTACCCCCGGCCCCGTGGCTCGCTTCGGCACGATCAGCGTTAGCGGCAAGCCCCCCTTCAGCGCCCGGCACGTCCAGACTATCGCCCGGTTCAAACCCGGCCAGACCTTCAGGCAGTCAAAGGTCGACGACCTCCGCCGCGCGCTGATCGCTACAACCCTTGTGTCCAGCGCCGACATACAGCTGGTCCCGATCGATGAGGGCCGCACGGTCAATGTCGCGGTGAAGCTGGAACCGGCGCCGTCGCACACGATCGCCGGGGAGCTCGGCTATGGCACCGGCCAGGGCGCGCGAATTGAAGCGAGCTGGACTGACCGCAACTTCTTCAACCCCGAAGGCGCGCTGACTTTGCGCGGTGTGATCGGTACCAGCGAGCAGCTGGCAGGAGTGGCTCTTCGCCGCAGCAATTTCCTTCGCCGGGACCAGGTGCTGAATCTTTCCGCTTCCGCGTCGCATCAGAAGTTTGACGCCTATGAGGCGCGCACCGTCCAGCTCGCCGCCAATATCGAGCGGCAAAGCAACTTCATCTGGCAGAAGAAGTGGACCTGGACTTACGGGACGGAATTGCTCGCGACAGACGAGCAGGGCGTGTTCAGTCCCGCGGGCCTCAAGGACACCCGGACCTTTTTCATCGCCGCACTGCCGCTCGGCGCGGGTTATGATGGCAGCGACAGCCTGCTTGATCCGACGCGCGGATTCCGCCTCAGCGGTCGGTTGAGCCCAGAGCTCTCTGCACATGGAGGTAGCTTCGCCTACGCGCGAGCCCAGATCGACGCGAGCGCCTATCGTCCGGTCACCGACCGCATCGTGGTAGCGGGTCGTATTCGCCTCGGAACGATCGTTGGAGCGAGTGCTTTCGACATTGCGCCCTCGCGCCGCTTCTATTCAGGCGGCGGCGGCTCCGTTCGCGGCTACGGCTATCAACAGCTCGGACCCAAGGACATGGACGGCGACCCGATCGGCGGGCGCGGCCTCGCCGAGTTCGGGCTCGAGGCCCGCATTCGACTGAAGCAGTTCGGCGGCAATTTCGGTGTCGTGCCGTTCTTCGACGGCGGATCGCTAACCGAGAAGGCGCTGCCCGATTTCAGGAACTGGCGCTTCGCTGCGGGCCTCGGCGTTCGTTATTATTCGAGCTTCGGTCCGATCCGTATCGACGTGGGCGTCCCGCTCAATCGGCAGAAGGGCGATGGCCCGGTCGCCGTCACCGTCTCGCTTGGTCAGGCCTTCTGACGTGGCCGAGGTAGCGCTCGACACGGAAGGCGCACCGCCACCGCCTCGGAGGCTCCGTTCCGACTGGCCGCGACGACTCCTCAATGAACTGTTCGCGCTGTTGGTCGCTCTGCTGTTGCTCCTTGCTGGAGCGCTGGTGCTGCTCGACAGCGCACCAGGCCATCGCTTCATTGTCGACCGGCTTGGCAAGCTTGAAACCTCGTCGGGCTTGCGCATCCAGATCGGGCGGATCGACGGTTCGATCTTCGGCGTCTCGCAACTTCGCAACGTTCGCGTTTCCGATCCGCAGGGCGTCTTCCTGACCTCGCCCAACATCAAGCTCGACTGGACGCCGGGTGCATGGCTGAGAAACAAGCTGCACATCGATCATTTGACCGCCGAGCGGGTCAGCCTCACCCGCCTGCCGAAGACCCGACCGAGTCTGAAGAAAGGCCCGATCCTCCCCAGCTTCGACATTCAAATCGGCGAGCTTCGCATCGACCGGCTCGACGTCGGTCCCGCGATCGGCGGCACTCCACGCAGCGGCCGCGTGCAGGGCAAGGCGGACATCCATTCTGGGCGAGCACTCGTGGAGCTTGCCGCGCTGATCAACAATGGCGGCGATCGCATCGCCTTCCGCCTCGACGCGGAGCCCGACCGCGACAAGTTCGACGTTGATGCGCGGGTGATTTCGCCAGCCAATGGCCTGGTCCCCGCGCTCGCCGGCATCCGTCGCCCGATCAACCTCACTATTGCCGGAGACGGAAGCTGGACCCGCTGGCGTGGAAACGCCGCGCTCGACCTCTCCGGCCGCCCGACGCTACGCCTGGCGCTTGGCGTCGACCAGGGCCGCTACCGCCTCGCCGGCAAGTGGGCGCCGGCGCAGTTCCTCAAGGGTCGACTGCTTCAGCTGACTGCGCCGGTCGTGAATATTGAGGGTCAAGGGACGCTGGAGGACAGCATCCTCGATGGTCAATTGGCCGTCGGCTCCGCCGCCCTGCGGGCAGTAGCCAAGGGCGCCATCGATCTCAACGAAAGCCGGTACCGCGAGCTTCGTTTGGGCATCGATCTCATGAAGCCACCCGCGCTGTTCCCGAACATGACCGGCCGTGGCGTTCGAATGGTGTGGACGCTCGATGGCCCGTTCGCGACCGCCGATTATTCCTACCGACTAACCTCGCAGGGTGTGAAGTTCGACGATGTCGGCCTGGTCCAGTTTCGCGCTGAGGGCCGAGGACGCCTTTCGCCCTGGCCAATGCGCGTCCCCATCCGCCTCAGCGCACGAGCGATCACCGGCATTGGCGATGAGGCCGGGGCGATGCTCGCCAATCCGAGGATCGAAGGCTGGCTGAGCTTCACGCCAAAGATGGTCCGGGGCGACGGCCTCAAGCTCACGAGCGCCAAATGGAACGGCAAGATCTCGTTGTTGATCGACCTCGTGACCGGCCACTTCCAGGTGCAGCTGTCGGGGAGGATGCAGCGTTACCTGATCCCCGGCCTCGGCATCGTTGACGTGATGACCGACTTGAAGGTCGTGCCCGGTCCCGGCGGCCACGGCAGCACGGTCGTCGGCACGGCCAAGGCCTGGGTACGCCGCCTCGACAACAGCTTCTTCCGGGACCTCACCGGCGGCCTTCCACGGCTCGAAACAAACTACACGCGCGGCAACGACGGAATCGTCCGTTTTTCGAACCTGCAATTCTATTCGCCCGCGCTTCGCCTTTCGGGCTTCGGCCAGCGGAACCGCGACGGCACTTTCCACATCGTCGCATCGGGGCGGCAGGCCAAATACGGCCAGTTGAAGCTCATCCTCGATGGCGACATCGCGCGGCCGCGCGTCGATTTGCTCCTCGCCAGCCCAAATGAGGGATTGGGCCTTCGCGCCGTGCGGCTCTTGCTCAGTCCCATCGCCGCTGGCTTCGATTATCGCGCGAGCGGGGGGTCGAAGCTCGGTCCGTTCACCAGCAACGGCCAGATCCTGCTTCCCAATAACGCGCCCACGGTGATCGCGATTGCCGCACTCGACGTCGGCGGAGCGCACGCGAGCGGCAGGCTGCGATCCGATCCGGGCGGCTTCTTCGGCCGCCTCCTCCTTGCCCGGGGTTCTCTCAACGGAACGCTCGATTTTTCGCCCGTTTCCGGCGCGCAGCGGATCGACGCCCACCTCATTGCCAGCAACGCGAATTTCCCCGGCGCCCTTGCGGTGCGCGAAGGCCGTGCGGACGGTTCAATCATCCTCGCCGATCAGCGGACGACGATCGACGGATCCGTTGAGGCACGCGGCCTCACGATCGGGGGCATGACCCTCGCTCGCCTCACCGCCAACGCGCGGTTGGTCAACGGCGTCGGACAGGTCCACGCCGCTTTCGCCGGTCGTCGTGGGGCGGCTTTCGCTTTCTCCACCGTCGCCGACATTTCGCCCGACACAATCCGCGTGACCGGCAGCGGCCGAGTTCGAGCGCGAGCCTTTGGTGCTCAACGAGGCCGCGGTGTTCACCCGCTCGGGAGACGGCTGGGCTCTAGCCCCAACGAACCTCGGCTTCGCGGGAGGAACCGCGATCGTCTCCGGCCGCAGCGGTTCGCGCCCCGAAGTGCATGCGCAGGTCCAGGGCATGCCCCTTCAGGTGCTCGACCTCGCCTGGCCGAACCTCGACCTCGCCGGGAAGGCTACCGGCCGCCTCGACTATGCCTGGAAGGGCAATCGTGCCGGCCGTCTCGATCTCAAGGTGCGCGGCCTCAGCCGCGCTGGCCTGGTCCTCACCTCGCAGCCGGTCGACGTCGGTGTCGCCGCGGCCGTGACGGGGAATAACGCCGCACTTCGCGCCGTCGTCGCGAGCAACGGCTCGATCGTCGGCCGCGCGCAGGCCCGCTTCGCGCCGATGGGCGCGGGTCCGCTCGTCGCCGAACTGATGAACGCGCCGCTGTTCGCCCAGCTGCGTTACGTGGGGCCCGCCGACGCCCTCTGGCGCTTGACCGGAACGGAGGTGATCGACCTTTCGGGCCCGCTTGCCGTCGGTGCCGACATCGGCGGCCGCCTCTCGAATCCGGTCATCCGGGGCTCATTGAAGACCCAGAACGCCCGCCTCGAGAGCGCGGTGACGGGAATGGTGATCGAGCAGCTGGTCAGCGACGCGCGCTTCTCCGGCCCACAGCTCATTTTCAATCAGATCGTCGGGAAGACGCCGGGCGGCGGCTCCCTCACGGGCAACGGCTCGGTGACCTTCGCCGATGGAAATGTCGGCCTCAACCTCTCGTTCAATGCGACCGAGGCGCTGCTCCTCAACCGCGACGACATCGCCGCAAAGGTCACCGGTCCGATCAAGATCAATTCGGAAGGGCAGGGCGGCACGATTTCGGGCGACCTCCGGTTGCTCAAGGGCAGCAAGTTCCAGTTGGGCAGGGCCAGCGCCGCCGCTTCTGTCCCGCAGCTCAAGGTTCGCGAGACCGGCCTCGACCCGGACGAAGTGATTGAGATCGGCGACGTCCATCCGTGGAAGCTCGACCTCAAGGTCCGAGGCAGCAATCTGCAAGTGGTCGGGCTCGGCATCAACAGCCGGTGGACCACTGATCTCCAGGTCGGCGGCTTCGCCGACGCGCCGAGATTCACCGGCCGGGCCGACCTCGTTCAAGGCAATTACGATTTCGCGGGCCGAATCTTCCGGCTCGACCATGGCGTGATCCGCTTCGTCGGCGAAACCCCGCCCAACCCGCAACTCGACATCCACGCCGAAGCGCAGGTGCAGGGCCTGGACGCCAGCGTGTCGGTACGCGGAACGGGTCTGCAGCCCGAAATCACCTTTGCCAGCACCCCGCCCATGCCGCAGGACGAACTGCTTTCTCGGATCCTCTTCGGCACGTCGATCACCAACCTGTCAGCGCCCGAGGCGCTGCAGCTCGCTTCGGCGGTTGCCGCGATGCGTTCCGGTTCGGGAAGCCTCGACCCGATCAACGCCCTTCGCCGCGCAGTGGGTCTCGACCGCCTGCGCGTCGTCCCGGCGGACGTTGCGACAGGCCAGAAGACGGCGATCGGCGCAGGAAAATATATTACGCGAAAATTGTTCGTCGAAGTCGTGACCGACGGCCAAGGCTATTCGGCTACACGGGTCGAATATCAAATGACCCGCTGGCTTTCGCTACTGTCGACGGTTTCGACGATCGGCCGATCCAGCGCCAGCGTTCGCGTGTCGAAAGACTATTAGCCCTCATCCCGGACTGGATCCGCGATCCGCCTGTTCTTCTGAGGCGGCAAAGAGAAGGCAGACCCCGGATCGGGTCCGGGGTGACGGTTCACGGCGTCACCCAGTTCGTCATCCCGGCCTTGAGCCGGGACCCGCCTTTTCTTCTTGCGCCGTGCCTCGAAGTGAAGGCAGACCCCGGATCACGCGTGGGGTGCGAGGAGGGGTCTCAGCCGAATGAAAAACTGGAACGTCCGCAAGGTCATCTCCGCGCCCGAGTTGCTTCCCGAGGAACATCGGCTCGCGCGCTCGCTGTCCTGGCCGCATCTCGTCGCGCTTGGCGTCGGAGCCATCGTCGGCACCGGAATTCTGACGTTGATCGGTGTTGGCGCCGGCAAGGCCGGGCCTGCGGTGATCCTGTCGTTCGCGATCGCCGGAGTGATTTGCGCGTGCGCCGCGCTGGCATATGCCGAGATCGCGACGATGCTGCCTGCGTCCGGTTCGGCCTACACTTACAGTTATGTCGTGTTCGGTGAGTTGATTGCGTGGATGATCGGCGTTGCGCTGATCCTGGAATATACTTTGGTCGTCAGCGCGGTTGCCGTCGGCTGGTCGGGCTACGCGGCGGGCTTCCTCAAATCGGTTGGCCTTGGACTGCCCGATGCGCTCGTGCAGGGTCCGGAGCTTGGCGGCGTAATCAATCTGCCGGCGATCTTCATCATCTGGGTGGTCGCCGGCCTGCTTATTGCCGGGACTCGGGAAAGCGCGACGCTCAATGCCTTGCTGGTGATCATCAAGATGCTCGCGCTCGCTCTTTTCATCGCGGTCGCGCTGCCGGCGTTCAACTCGGCTCACTTCGAGCCATTCATGCCCTTCGGTTTTCCGCGCACCGGCCCGTCGGGGAGCGAGGTCGGTGTGATGGCCGCCGCGGCCATCATCTTCTTCGCCTTCTATGGTTTCGACGCGATCGCGACCGCGGCGGAGGAAGCCAAGAACCCCGCACGCGATCTCGCCATTGGGATCGTCGGATCGATGATCGTTTGTGTGCTCATCTACATGGTCGTGGCGGTGGCCGCGATCGGGGCGGTCGCCTATACGGGCTTTGCCAACAGCCCCGAACCGCTTGCCCTGATCCTGCGCGAGATCGACCAGCCATGGGCGGCACGGGTCCTTGGCGCATCGGCCGTGATCGCTCTGCCGACGGTGATCCTCGCCTTTTTCTTTGGCCAAAGCCGAATCTTCTTCAGCGTCGCTCGGGACGGCCTCCTGCCCAGTAGCCTGGCGCGGGTGTCGAGACGGGGAACGCCGGTGCGCATCACGATCTTCACCGCGATCATCACTTCGGTCTTCGCCGGCCTGATACCGCTCACCGCGATCGCGGCCCTGGCGAACGCGGGAACACTCGCGGCATTCGTTGCCGTCTGCGCCGCCATGCTGGTGATGCGCCGGCGCGAACCGAAGCGCGAGCGCCGCTTCCGCACTCCGGCGGCCTGGCCGGTCGGGGTGGTCGGAATTTTGGGCTGTCTCTACCTTTTCATCAGCTTGCCGAACCGCACACAGCTGTTTTTCCTGGCGGCGCAGGTGATCGGCCTGATCCTCTACTTCATCTACGGAAGCGGAGCAGCGGAAAGGGCCCGCGCCAGAACCGGTGCTCATGGCAATATCTTCGAGTAAGCGCCTCAAGAACATCGTCGGCGGCTCGGCGGGCAATCTGGTCGAGTGGTTCGACTGGTACGTCTATTCCGCTTTCGCTCTCTATTTCGCGCATGCTTTCTTCCCCACGGGCGATCAGACCGCCCAGCTCCTCCAGACCGCCGCCATCTTCGCCGTGGGCTTCGTCATGCGGCCGGTCGGCGCTTGGCTGATGGGCGTCTACGCCGACCACAAGGGCCGCAAGGCGGGACTGATGCTCTCCGTGTCGCTGATGTGCGTCGGCTCGCTGATGATCGCGATCGCGCCGAGCTATGCGCAGGCTGGCGTTCTTTCCCCCGCCACATTGCTTCTGGCGCGCATTATTCAGGGCCTCAGCCTCGGCGGGGAATATGGGTCGAGCGCCACCTACTTGTCCGAAATGGCCGACCGCGAGCGGCGCGGTTTCTGGTCGAGCTTCCAATATGTGACGATCATCGGCGGCCAACTGACCGCGCTGGCGCTCTTGGTGGTGTTGCAGGCGACGATCGGTGAGGAAGCGATGCAGGCCTGGGGCTGGCGCATCGGCTTCGCCGCCGGCGGGGTGCTGGCGATCGTCGTCTATTTCATTCGCCGTCGGCTGGACGAAACGCTGAGCTATGAGAATGTCGCCGCAAAGCCCGATCGCCGCCGCTCGACCATCGGCAACCTGTTCCGCGACCATCCGAGAGAAGCGTTCCTGGTCATGGCGCTGACCGCCGGCGGAACCGCGGCCTTCTATGCCTACACGATCTACCTGCAAAAGTTCCTCGCCAACACCAGCGGCTTCGATCGCGTGACGGCATCGCGGATCATGACCGTCGCGCTGATGCTCATGCTGCTGATTCAGCCGGTCGCCGGCCGCATCTCCGACTTTGTCGGGCGCAAGCCGCTGATGATCTTCTTCGGCGTCTCAGCGACTCTCTTCACCTTTCCGATCTTCGCGACGCTTGAGCATACGAACAGCATTCCGGCTGCATTCGCGCTGGTGATGGCGAGCCTGGTGATCGTCACCGGCTACACCTCGATCAACGCGATCATCAAAGCTGAGATGTTCCCCGCCGACATTCGAGCTTTGGGAGTGGCTTTGCCCTTTGCCATCGCCAACGCGATCTTCGGCGGGACCGCCGAATATGTCGCTTTATACCTCAAGAATATTGGTCACGAGCGCTGGTTCTATTTGTATATCTCGACGCTCGCCGCCTCCTCGCTCGTGGCATACGTCCGCATGCGCGAAACCAAGACGACGAGTCTGATCGAGGAAGACTGACTAGCGCTTGAGGAAGCCGTCGAGCTCGTCCTTGAGCTCGCCGAGCGACATCCGGCCCCATTCATTGGCCCATGGGGAGCTCGGTCCGCGACCCGACTTGAGATAATCGGGCGCCTCCCAGCGCGCCGGCGCCAGTTGGGGCTTCGCTTTCGCCAGCATCGTCATGTCGAACGGAGTGTGGAAACTCAGACCCGCCTGATCGCCAACCGCCCAAGTGACGGTGCCGAAAACGCTCCCCGCCTCGCCGAGATCGAGCAGCGGCTCTGCGCCCACCGGCAGGATCCGGTCGCTCTCGATGAGCGCGCCGCGCTCGGAAATGTTGCGCAGGCGCACCGGCGTGGTCGAGAAATCATAGTGCAGCTCGCCCGACCATATCAGCGGGTGACGCCGCTCGCCGCGATGCTCGTCCGACGGCGCTTCATCCTCCGCCGGCTTCGCTGCTTCCGCCTCGAACTCGACGTCAGGGAAACTGTTGGCGATCGCGTCACGAAGGACCTGCGCTTGCTTGCCGGCCTCGCAGTCGAGACGCGTCTCGTGCGCGAACTCCAGCCCGATGCGATCGCCCTTGAGCCAGCACACCGCGCAATCGAGCACTCCATCGTCACCAAGGTGTAGCTTCACCTTGTCCCACAGCATCGGGTCGAAATCGCCCGCGACCATGGCTCCGCCGCCAGACAGGTTGATCAGCTGCGCCAGATGATCGACGCGCTTGTGCGTCACCTTCACCTGCTGCTCGGCCAGGCGATGACGGTCCTGCAGCCGCGTGTTCGCGCTTCGGCTGACCTCGCGCGTCACGGCGATGCTGTTCAAGGCGTCCGCCTTGGCGCCCTTGGGCGTTTTCGCCTGTATGACCGGCGAACCGTCGAGCGCGCGCCCGCGGCTGATCCTCGACCGGATGTTCATCGCACCTCTTCCGTAAACTTCGGCGGCGTTTATCGCCGAATAGGGTTACGGAAGTGTGCATTTCGGCACGGTCCGCCCTCGCCTGCGAATGCAGGGGGAGCTTGGACTAGCTCGAATAATACATGTCGAACTCGACGGGGGAGGGCGTGGTCTCCCAGCGCATCACTTCCTCCCACTTGAGCTCGATATAGCTGTCGATCTGGTCGTCGCTGAACACGTCGCCGCGGGTGAGGAAGGCGCGGTCGTTCATCAGGCTCACCAGCGCTTCGCGCAGCGACCCGCAGACGGTCGGCACGTTGACCAGCTCCTGCGGCGGCAAGTCGTAGAGGTTCTTGTCCATCGGGTCGCCCGGATGGATGCGGTTCTGGATGCCGTCCAACCCGGCCATCAGCAGCGCCGAATAAGCGAGGTAGGGGTTCGCCAGCGCGTCGGGGAAGCGGAACTCGACACGCTTCGCCTTCTCGCCAGCGCCGTAGGGGATCCGGCAGCTCGCCGAGCGGTTACGGCTGGAATAAGCCAATAGCACCGGCGCCTCGAAGCCCGGGACCAGCCGCTTGTAGCTGTTGGTCGTCGGGTTGGTGAACGCATTCAACGCTCGGGCATGCTTGATCACGCCGCCAATGAAGTAGAGCGCGGTTTCGCTCAGCCCCGCATAGCCGTTCCCGGCGAACAAAGGCTTGCCGCCCTTCCAGATCGACATGTGGGTGTGCATGCCGCTGCCATTATCCTTGGCGATAGGCTTGGGCATGAAGGTCGCGGTCTTGCCGTAAGCGTGCGCAACCATGTGCACGACGTACTTGTAGATCTGCATCCGGTCGGCCGTTTCGACCAGTCCGCCGTAGGTCAGCCCCAGCTCGTGCTGCGAAGCCGCGACCTCGTGATGGTGCTTGTCCATGGGCAAACCCATTTCGAGCATGGTCGAAACCATCTCGGAGCGGATGTCCATCGCGCTGTCGACCGGGGCAACGGGGAAGTATCCACCCTTCGCCCGTGGCCGGTGAGCAAGGTTGCCGCCTTCATATTCGCGACCCGAATTCGTCGGCAGCTCGATGTCGTCGATGCGGTAATAGCTGACGTTGTAGCCGTCCTCGAACCGGACGTCGTCGAACATGAAGAATTCCGCTTCGGGCCCGACGAACAATGTGTCGCCGATCCCCGTCTGCTTGAGATAAGCTTCGGCGCGCGTCGCAGTGGAGCGCGGGTCGCGTCCGTAAAGCTCGCCGGTCGACGGCTCGACGACGTTGCAAAACAGCACCAACATCGGCGTCGCGCTGAAGGGATCGACATAGGCTGCATCCAGATCGGGCTTCAGGATCATGTCGCTCTCGTTGATCGCCTTCCAACCGGCGATCGAGCTTCCATCGAACATGAAGCCGTCAGTGAGATTGTCCTCGTCGATCACCGTCGATGCCATGGTCAAATGCTGCCATTTGCCCTTGGGATCGGTGAAGCGGAGGTCGACCCACTCGAGCTCCTCGTCCTTGATTCGCGAAAGGATCGTGCCTGCGTCCGTTGCCATATTCCGTTGCCCTCTTGCCTTCCCCGGCTGAGACCGGGGGTCAGTCCTGAAAATCGTCTCGCTCGAACAAACGCCACGAGCCCGGCTGGGGGCCGGGCGTCGAGCAGCGATTCGAGCTTGGGCTTGTTAGATTCCCGAGCGGCGAGAGAGAGTCAGGAGGGCGGTGAGGATTTCACGCCCTTGAGGATGATTTTCAATAGGAGCGGGGCAGCGCCAGGCCGCCCCGCCCGAACGCCGACAGCTTAATCCGTCAGATTCGCTGGCACTTTCCCGCCATGCGCGGCGAGTTGGCGCATGACTTCCTTGTGCAGCCAGATGTTCATTTCCGCGCTGCCGTCCTTCTCGCCCTGATAGCCGAGCTCGGTCGCTAGCTCTTTGCGGTTTTCAAGGCTCGAATTCGATACCGAGCAGCTTCAACAGGTCTACAATCGACGTCTTGTAGTTGAGGTCCGGATTGCCCTTGTCGCGGGAAATCTGGAGCAGGACTTCCTCCACGTCGACTTGCGTCGTTGTGGGCTGGGGCTGCGTCTGGGTTGCGGTCGGAGATCCGGCGGTCTGTCCCGTCGGCTGCGGCGTCGTCGTCGTCTGACCCTGAGTCGTCGTGGTCCGATGCCCAAAGATCGCGTCCTTAATTCGACTGAAGATGCTCATGCCAATGCTCCTTCTTGGGGGGTGAATTGCAATTAGCGGCCGAAATACTTGCCTGCCGCGCCAATCAACTGACCGAGGATATCGCCCGATTGTGACGGCGCCGCTTTCGCTCCAGTTTCCCCGGTCTGCCCCCCCAAGATGCCGCCGAGCGCTCCGCCGAGCCCGCCTCCGCCGGCCTCGCCGCCGCGGCCACCCTGCTTTGCGAGATAGCCCGCGGCCACCATCGCCAGTATCGGCAACATCTTCTTGAGCAGTGACGGTTCCACTCCAGATTTGGCCGCGGCCTGCGCCGCAATCGCTCGGCTGCCATCCTTGGATCCGAAAATCTGGCCCAGGATCTGGTTGCCCTTGTCGACCTCGGTCGGCTGATTCGAGGTGACATTGTCGAGCAGACTGCCACCGCCGAGCGCGGATATGGTCTCGAGCACACCGCCGAAGCCGCCCAAGGACTGCGCCGCACCGCCGCCGATCGCCGACTGCGGTTCAGTCGCCGCGACCGGCTCCTTGAACCCGTTCAGAATCTCCGGCAGCAGCGCCGCAGCACCCGCCTTGGCGGTGTCGGGATCCACCCCGAGCTCGCGCGAAACGGCATCGATCGCTCTGGTCTGCTGAAGCACCTGTTGGATATCCATGGCCCCGTCTCCCGGACCAGTGATTGGCCCGTGGGCGCCATACGCTTGTTTTCGCCCTTAGTTGAGCCGGCATGTCTCCGTCTGGCGCGAGAAACAGCCGTTTGTCGCAAGGATCAGGCCGGCGTCATTGGCAGATCGTTGGCGTCGCGGTCGCCTCGGAATCGGCGTAGCAATTCCCAAGCCCGGCATCGCCGCTGCTCCCATGCACGATCTTGGGGACGACGACGGCAATCAGGCCGATGCCGATGATCAGGGTAATGGTCAACGCCTTCGCACTCATGGTTCGACTCCGTGAGTGAGTGTCTCATGACACCCTTAAGCGACAGTAAAGAACGGGAATTGTTGAAGTTTTTTGTGCCGGACACGTTCAGCGGCGGCGTCCGAGACAGGGACAGTCCGGAATCGCCGATTGAGGCGTTGGGGCTGGCCGTGAGATGCGGGTCTCACCGGCTCGCTAATCCCCTTGTGCGCCGGAAGCGGTTCGAGGATCCGGATTAAAATCCCCGAGTAGAGAAGGCTCGCTCCCGGCACGTTGGAGCGGGCCTTCTTCGGTATCGCGAATTCAAGCGAGCTCCCAGACCAGCGCGCCGATCAGCACCCAGCTAAGCACGCTCAGGCCAACAATGATGAACAGGCTATGCCGGCGCCGGCGGACGACCGCCAAATAGTCGACGTCGCGAAAGGCACCGGAAGCGGGAGCGACAATGTGCAAATTCATGACATCCTCGTCGATCATGACGACAGTGCGCCCTCCTGAAACGTTACACCGCGGTCCGGGTTGCAATCACTTCGGTGATCGCGAAGGCGCACCCCTCCCTGTCACCCCGGACCTGGTCCGGGGTCTGCCTTCACTTTCGAGACGGCGCAAAGATACGGTCCGGCTCAAGGCCGGGATGACGGCAATGGCCTTCGATACGGGCACGCGGTTGCCTTTCGGGTCGGACTGGGGAAAGAGCCGGGTCATGGAACAGAAACAAGGCGCAGACATCGTCGACCTTGGCGCGGAGGTGATCGCGCTTCGGACGGTCGTCCGCTTGCTGGTCGGCCAGACCTGGGGACAATATCCTGAAAAGCTTGCAGGAGTTCGCGAGGCGGCGCTGCAAAGCGTGGCCCACGGGCTAGCCCAACTCAACCTTGGTGACGACGCCTTCACCTTTCCGAATAATGTGCGCGAGCGGCTCGGCGTGCTCCTCGCGGACATGCCGGAAGGTTTCGGCCAGGACGGTTGACGAAGTCACGTCTCGTGAAGAGCGAAATCGGCCCCTTCACATCGCCTGAACCCGTCGCTATCAGGCCCGCAAATCGCACCGGCGCTCGGCCGGAGCGACTTAGCTGACGTACCTTCCGGCACGCACCAGCCATTCGCGTCAAAAGGGGAATGATGGCCACCAAGGCACAATCCGCTGGGGTATCCGACAACAGTAGCGATTCCGGCGAGGGCGTCCGCCGCCGCGACTTTCTGAACGTCGCCGCGGTGAGCTTTGCCGGGGTTGGCGCTGTGGCCGCTCTGGCGCCGCTGATCGTCCAAATGTCGCCGTCGGCGGACGTCCTCGCGCTGGCGACAACCGAGGTCGACATCTCGAAGGTCGTCGCCGGGCAGGGGATCAAGGTCAGCTGGCGCAAACAGCCGGTGTTCGTCCGCAACCTCACGCCGAAAGAGATCGCCGAGGCCAACGCCGTACCTCTGTCCGAGCTACGCGATCCGCAGACGCTGGCCGAGCGAACCAAGCCCGGCAAGCAGAATTGGCTGATCACGCTCGGAGTATGCACGCATCTTGGGTGCGTTCCGCTCGGCATCACTTCGGATGAGAACCGTGGGCCCTATGGCGGTTATTTCTGCCCCTGCCACGGTTCGGCGTACGACACTGCCGCGCGGATCCGCCAAGGCCCGGCGCCCCTCAATCTGCAGGTGCCGGAATATAAGTTCACATCGCCGACTACGGTCGAGATCGGCTGAGGGGTTCGCGAGATATGAGTTTTTCCTGGGCCAAGCCGTACGAACCCAAGAGTTCCTTCATGCGCTGGCTCGACGAGCGCCTGCCGCTGCCGCGCTTGGCCTATGGCGCGGTCGGTGGTGGCTATCCGGTGCCGCGCAACCTCAACTATTTCTGGAATTTCGGAGTTGCTGCCGGGCTGTTCCTGACCATCCAGATCATCACCGGCATCGTGCTCGCGATGCATTACACCGCGTCGGTCGGTGGCGCCTTCACCTCCGTCAACCAGCTGATCATGCGCGACGTCAACGCCGGTTGGCTCTTGCGTTATGCGCACATGAACGGCGCCAGTTTCTTCTTCATCGTCGTCTACATCCACATTTTCCGTGGCCTCTATTACGGATCGTACAAGGCACCGCGTGAGCTGGTGTGGATGCTCGGCCTCGTCATCTACCTGCTGATGATGGCAACGGCGTTCATGGGCTACGTCCTCCCCTGGGGGCAGATGAGCTATTGGGGAGCGCAGGTCATTACCGGCTTCTTCTCCGCCTTCCCGTTGGTCGGAGAGCCCATCCGCATCTGGCTGCTCGGCGGTTACGCTCCGGACCAGGCGGCGATCGGCCGCTTCTTCTCGCTTCACTATCTCCTGCCGTTCGTGATCGCCGCGGTCGTGATTCTGCACATTTGGGCGTTGCACATCCCGGGCTCCGGCAATCCGACGGGAGTGGACGTCAAGGACGAGAAGGACACATTGCCCTTCCATCCATTCTACACCGCAAAGGACGGCTGGTTCTCCGGCGCGATCCTGCTGGTCTACGCGCTCGTGACATTCTTCGGCCCAAACTATCTTGGCCATCCCGACAATTACATCGAGGCGAACCCGCTCGCGACCCCGGCGCACATCGTTCCCGAATGGTATTTTTGGCCGTTCTACGCGATCCTGCGTTCCTTCACCGTCGATTTCATCCTGCCGGCGAAGCTGTGGGGCGTGCTGGCGATGTTCTTTTCCATCCTGCTGCTCTTCTTCCTGCCGTGGATCGATCGTTCGCCCGTTCGTTCTGGAAGCTACCGGCCGGTGTTCAAGCGTTTCTTCTGGCTTTTGGTCGTGGACGTGATCGTCCTCGGCTATGTCGGCGGAGCACCGATCTCAACCCGCAATATCGCCCTGGGGCAGGCAGCAGCGGCATATTATTTCCTGCATTTTCTCGTGATCCTGCCGCTGGTGTCAGCGTTCGAAACACCCGATCCTTTGCCGAGCTCGATCACAGAATCAGTCCTTCATGGCGAGGCTGCCGAGGCCGCACCCTTGGGCCAAAATGTGAAACGCGATGGCTCAGTCGTGGCGGCCGGTTAAGGGGACAGCGGAGACATGCGTTTCATTCTTGGCTTCATCGGCGCCCTATTCGCTCTGATCCTGCTGATCTCCATGTTCAGCAATCTTGCGACCTATTTCAACAATCCGCCCGCTCCGCTCGAGGCTGAGGAGTTTCACGTCGAATCGCGGCATTTGGCGCTGTCCAGCGACGGGCCATTCGGCAAGTTCAACAAGGAGCAGTTGCAGCGCGGATTGCAGGTCTACACGGAGGTTTGTTCGGCCTGCCACAGCCTGAAGCAGGTGGCGTTCCACGATCTCGAGGGACTTGGCTACAACGAGGCTCAGATCAAAGCCTATGCTGGGTCGGGGAAATATTGGAAGATCCAGGTCCCGTCGATCAATCCGGATACCGGCGAGCCGGCGACCCGCAAGGCGCTTTCCTCCGACACATTCCCGTCGCCGTTCCCGAACGACATTGCGGCGCGCGCGGCCAACAACAATGCCCTTCCGCCCGATCTGTCGCTGATCACCAAGGCCCGCGAGGGCGGTGCAGCCTATGTCTATTCGCTGCTCACCGGCTATCGGAATCCGGACACCTACAAGAACGAAGAGGGCAAGGCGCTTCCCGCCGACGCCAAGCCGCCGCAGGGGCTGCACTTCAACCCTTATTTCGCGAACCTCAATATCGCGATGCCGCCGCCGCTCACCACGACTGGGCAGGTGACTTATGCCGACGGAACGCCGGCGACTGTCGATCAAATGGCCAAGGACGTGTCGGCATTCCTGGTGTGGACCGCCGAGCCCAGTCTCGAGCGCCGCCATGCCGCGGGTTGGGCCGTTGCTATCTTCCTGCTGTTCGCGACGGTGCTGGGCTACCTCGCCTACCGTCAGATCTGGGCGGAGGCGAAGCGTAAAGTCCGGGAGACCGGAGTGCTGACGCCCGAGGCTCAAGAGCGGACCCGGCGCGCCAAACGCAAGCAAGGCGTCGCTGGCTAAGCCTTTCCCGACCCAAGTGAATTCGCGTTCATCGGAGGAACGGCGCCTCAGGCGGTTCGTTTCCTTGCCTGCCCCTCTTCTTTGGCAGGTGTAACATGCGTATCCCAATGATTTCCCTCACCGCGGCCGGCGCGCTGGCGCTGGCTGGCTGCGCCTATGGCTACGGCGATTTCGGCTATGGCGGCGGTTATGGCTACGGCGGTTACGGCGGCTACGGCGGCTATAGCCCATACGGCTATTACGGCGGCTCCGCTTATGGGCTCGGCAGCTACTACGGTTGGTACGACGACTTCTATTATCCCGGAGTCGGCGTCTACGTGTACGATTCCCACCGCCGCCGGCACAATTGGAACGACCGTCAGCGTTCTTATTGGACGCAGCGCCAAAACAATGTCGTGAGGACCAATGATGTGCGCTCGACGAGACCGGCGATGCGCGAGAATTGGACGGGATTCAACCAACGCCCAACGGTACGACCCCGAACGCGGCCGTAACTAAGACTGGCGAGACTCTGGCCGCCGCCGGATCAGAACGATCGACGTAAACGTCATGACCGGCTGCTCGTGCTGGTTCGTGACGGTCATCTTCGTGCGATACGAGCCCATCTCCGGGCGGCTGCGGGATGGAGTCTTCTCGACGATCTCGCCCCGGACGTGCAGCGTGTCGCCTGGATAGACGGGCTTCGTCCAGCGAAGCTCGTCGATGCCGGGTGAGCCGAGGCTGGCTTGCCCGTGTTTCACGGCATAGCGCGCGAGCACCGCCATGGTCATTGCGCAAGTGTGCCAGCCGCTCGCCGCGATTCGGCCGAAGTGCGTCTTGGCGGCGGCTTCGTCGGACAAGTGGAACGGCTGCGGGTCATACTTACTCGCAAATTCCAGCACTTCTTCCCGCGTCACGTCATAGGAGCCGAAGTATTTTTCGGATTCCAGCTCCAAATCCTCGAAATAGTACATCGCGGCCGCATAGCCGCCGGCACAGCTTGGCGTAAGTGCGCCAGCCGCTTAGGCTGACGAGCGTGGCAACGCATTCTCCCGTCGGCAGCCATTGGCACCCGCGCCTGATCGAGGCCGCGATCGCGCTCAACGAGAATCGGCTCGAGATCGCCGAGCGTCTGCTCAAACCGCATCTCAAGGAGGATCCGTTCGATGCGGCGGCGATCCGAATGCTCGCCGAACTCGCCGCGCGGATCGGCCGGTGGCGCGATGCCGAGAATTTGCTCCGTCGAGCGGTCGAGTTGGCGCCGGGCTGGACTGCTGCCAAAGCCAATCTGGCACTCGTCCTCGGCCGGATGGGTCGGCCAGCGGAGGCGATGGAGCTGCTCGATGAAGTGTTCGCCGAGGAGCCCGACGATGTCGGCCACTTGAATCTCAAAGCGGCGACGCTTGGTCGGCTCGGCGAATTCGACGACGCCATCCGCATGTATGAAGAGGTGCTTGCCCGAGCGCCGAAGCAGTCAAAGGTGTGGATGAGCTGCGGTCACATGTTGAAGACTGTCGGCCGGCAAGCCGATGGAATTGCGGCATATCGCAGGGCGATTCAATTGAGGCCGACGCTCGGAGAAGCCTGGTGGAGTCTCGCCAATCTCAAGACCTTCGAATTTGCGGAGGATGACCTGGCCGCGATGGCGGACGCGATCGGTACGAACGATCTGAGTGACGACGACCGCCTGCATCTGGAGTTCGCACTGGGCAAGGCGATGCAGGACCGCTCCCGCTTCGACGATGCTTTCGGTCATTACGCTCGCGGAAATGCGCTACGTCTGCGACAGCAGCCCTATGATCCCGACAACATCCGCCGTCTCGTTGACGAAAGCATTGCCGCTTTCACGAGCGAGGTGTTCGCAGCGCGATCAGGTGGGTGCGAAGCTCCAGACCCGATCTTCATTGTCGGAATGCCCCGCGCCGGATCGACGCTGGTCGAGCAGATCCTGTCGAGCCACAGTCTGATCGAGGGGACGTCGGAACTTCCAGACCTGCCTGCCGTGGCAGGGAAGAATTATCCCGAAGCGGCACTCAAATTGTCGGACGAGGAACGTCGCGCCCGCGGGGAGGCCTATTTGAAACGCTCGTCCGTGCAGCGCCGCACGCAACGGCCGTTGTTCATCGACAAGCTGCCGAACAATTGGTTGTTCGTGCCGCTCATCCAATTGATCCTGCCCAACGCAAAGATCGTCGATGCCAGGCGCCATCCGCTCGGCTGCTGCTTCTCCAATTATCGCCAGCATTTCGCGCGCGGACAGGCGTTCACCTACAGCCTCGAGGACGTGGGCCGCTATTACGCGGATTACGTGCGGCTGATGGCTCATGTGGATGCGGTGCTTCCCGGCCGTGTCCATCGCGTAATCTATGAGCGCATGGTCGACGACACGGAGGCCGAAGTGCGGGCTCTTCTCGACTATTGCGGGCTCGAGTTCGAGCCGGCTTGCCTCGAATTCTACAAGACGCAGCGCGCGGTGCGTACCGCAAGCTCGGAACAGGTGCGGCAGCCGATGTACCGGAAGGCTACGGAGGAGTGGCGGCCGTACGAACCGCACCTTGGCCCGCTGAAACATGCTCTAGGTGAAGTTTTGAGCGCCTATCCCGACGCGCCCGCGTCGTTCCTGCAACGGTAGGGCCACAATCGCAGCGGCCCAATTCACACCGCTGTTGACAAGCCGTTACGCGTCTGTCGCAATAGCGACACTTTGCCGGAATGGGGGCATTCGATGACTACACGTTCGACCCGCGCGTTCACGCTCGGACTTCTCGCCTCGACTTTCCTCGCAACGCCGGGGTTTGCGCAGAATGTGCCTCCGGAGACGGCAACCCAGCCGCAAACGACGGGCCAATCTCCGGCACCCGGAACAAACGCGACCGACGTAACGTCACCGCCGGCGGCAAGCCCGCGGGCGCGCAACGAGGATCAGGACGATATCATCATCACCGCGACCAAGCGGGAGGAGAATCTTCAGAACGTTCCGATCAGCGTACAAGTGCTCGGCACTCGGCGGCTCGACCAGCTGAACATCTCGAACTTCGAGGAATATACGAAGCAGCTCCCGTCGGTCAGTTTCCAGACGGCTCAGCCGGGTTTCACTACCGTGTACATGCGCGGCATCGCCACGGGCGGTGACGGAAACCACTCCGGGTCGCTCCCGTCGGTCGGCACCTATCTCGACGAGCAGCCCGTCACGACGATCGGTGGAACGCTCGACGTCCACATTTACGACATCGCCCGTATCGAGAGCCTCGCCGGGCCGCAGGGTACGCTCTACGGCGCATCGAGCGAGGCGGGCACCATCCGCATCATCACCAACAAGCCGGAGATCGGAGTCACCGCCGGCCGCGTAGACGGTGAGATCAACACGGTCGACCATGGCGGCATCGGCGGCAGAGCGGAGGGAATGATCAACCTTCCGATCGGCGATCATCTCGCCTTCCGGGCGGTTGCCTTCTACGAGCGCGACGCGGGCTTCATCGACAATGTCTTTGGTGAGCGGACTTACCTTGCGCCGGATCCGGCGGACAATATCCACGTCGACAACAGCTGCTGCGTTGAGAAGAACTACAATCCGGTCAAAACTTACGGCGGCCGGGCGGCGCTGAAGGTCGACCTCAACGACAATTGGACCGTCCTTCCGACCTTCATGTACCAGAAGGCGGTTGCGGACGGCTCGTTCTTCATGGACGAGGATCAGAAGGACCTCGACACCGTTCGATTCCGGCCGGAGATCGCGAGGGATAAATTCTGGCAAGCCGCGCTGACCATCCAGGGCAAGATCGCCAATTTCGACATCACCTACGCCGGCTCCTTCATGGACCGGAAGCGGTTCGCGGATACCGATTATACGGACTACACCGACACCTACGACGCTTATTACATCGCTTACTATCAGGCCTATCCGCTTTACTGCACGGCGCCCGGGGGACTGCTCGGCTGCAATGATTGGACCGACAACAACGGCAACATCATCGATCCGCGCCAGCACATCACCGGCACGGATCACTTCACCAAGATGAGCCACGAGGTGCGCATCGCCTCGCCCGCGGACAAGCCGATCCGCGCGCTCGTCGGCGCCTTCTACCAAGTGCAAACGAACCATATCTTCCAGAATTACCTGGTCGATAATCTGGCAACGGACCTGTCCGTCGGCGATTATCCGGGGACGCTCTGGCTGACCAACCAGAAGCGCGAGGACAAGGACTGGGCCCTGTTTGGCGAAGCCAATTGGGACGTCACCCCGCAGATCACTTTGACCGCGGGCGGCCGGCTGTACCGGTTTGACAATACCTTATTCGGCTTTGCCGGTTTCGGCTTCCCCAATCCGATCGGCTCCACCACCGGTGAGGGTCGGTGCTTGACGGTGAACGGGCTGGAGGTCCGCAACGACCCCGACAGCCCGCTCGCGACGGGCAACCTGTCCTACAACATACCGTGCTTCAACGTGGCCAATGTCGATTCAAGCGGGAAGGCCATTCCTCGCCGAAGCAAGGATCACGGAAGCCTCTACCGCTTCAACGCGCAATGGAAGCCGCAACAACACATCATGTTCTACGCGACTTGGTCGAAGGGCTTCCGTCCGGGCGGAATCAACCGGCAGCCTCTCGCGCCTCCATACGCGCCGGATTTCCTGATCAACTACGAAGCCGGCTGGAAGACGACCTTCCTGGGCAGCCGCCTCCGCTGGAATGGGGCGATCTATCATCAGGTCTGGAAGGACATACAGTTCAGCTTCCTCGGGCTGAACAGCCTGACGGTGATCCAGAACGGCCGCAATGCACGCATCAACGGCATCGAGAGCGACATCAACTATAGCGATGGCGGGCTCTCGCTCACCGCCGCCGCGGCCTATACCGACGCCAAGACGAAGGGGAACATCTGTAACGCCGCCATCGTCGTCGACCCGTCGCCCGACTGCTCGGGTCTCGAACTCACGCGGCGACCCGGATTTCATCGTGACTCCCTCCGGGTCGCGGCTGCCGGTGACTCCGAAGTTCAAAGGGAGCGCGACGGCGCGATACTCTTGGCCGATATGGTCCGGCAAAGCGCACGTCCAGGGCGTGATCGCCTATCAGGGCTCGGCGAGATCCGATATCGATCCGGCCCAGAATGCGCTGATCGGCAAGCTCAAGGCGTCGACTTTGGTCGATCTGTTCGCCGGCTACGACTGGGGCAATTACAGCGTCGAATTGTTCGGCTCGAACATCTTCGACGAGCGCAATGAGCTGTCGCGCTTCGTCGTGTGTAGCATCTGCACCCAGGTGAAGATCGTTCCGGGCCGACCGCGCACGTTCGGCATCCGAATGGGAGCGAAGTTCTAGAGTTCCTGCTCGTTTCGCTCGGATCAGACCTGATTCAGTGACGGCTCTCCGTGAGCGACGGCCAATGTTGCTCGCTTGCTGAGCTTGCCGTCCGGCGTGCTCACCTTGTCGACCACCATGAAATTGGTCCGGAATTCGTCAGCAGTGACGTCGCAGGTCAGATAGCCGCGCTGATCGTTGATGAATTTCAGCTGCGGGTTGTTGGCGAGGATCCTGTCGCTGCCCGGCCGAACGTCCTGACCGTCGCCGTCGCTGGTGATGGACGTGGAGACGAACTCGACCGCTACGGGCTCGTCACGGTCGTGGAGCAATCCAGCGAAATTCTGATGCTCGTCGCCGGTCAGGACGACGACGTTGTCGAGACCGCGCATTCGGGCGAGCAGCCGTTGGCGCTGGACCTCATAGCCCGCCCAGCTGTCGAGATTGAGCAATTTTCCTGGGGCTTCGCCGGTCTTCTTCTCGCGGTAGTCCAGCGACATCATCATCACCTGCTGAGCGATGATGTTCCAGCGCGCGTCGCGCCTCTGCAGGTTGCGGGTGAGCCAGGCCTCCTCCTCAGCGCTGATCATGTGCGCATTGGGTGAGCTCACGTCGGCGCAGGCCATCTTATAGCCGTCGCCGCACGGCTGGTTGCTGCGGAACTGGCGGGTGTCGAGGAAGTCGAGCGCGGCAAGATTGCCGAAACGGGCGCCGCGATACATTTGGATGGCCGAGCCATTCGGCAGTTGCGCTCGGCGCACCGGCATGTGCTCGTACCACGCCTGGAAAGCGGCCTGCCGGCGAAAGCGGAAGATTTCCGGCGGAGCGCCGTCCTCATCGTCGATGTCCCCCGCCCAATTATTGCGCACTTCATGATCGTCGAAGGTCACGAAGAAGGCGTGAGCGGCATGCGCGCGCTGCAGGTCGGGGTCGGTCTTGTACTGGGCGTGGCGGCGGCGATAGTCGTCGAGCGACATGAGGATTTCGCCGGAATGCTGGCGTACCGGCACGCTGACCTGGCCGTTCCCGCCGGCGCCGATCGGATCGCCGCGATATTCGTAAATATAGTCGCCATAGTGGAAGACGAAGGCGAGGTCGTTCTCGGCGGCAAGGTAGCGATAGGCGGTGTAATAGCCGTCCTCGTAAGCCTGACATCCGGCGACTCCGAACCGCAGTTGCTGGGGCGCCGCGGCGACGAGCGGCAACGTGCGAGCACGGCCGCGAATACTCTCCTCGCCGCCCGCTTCGAAGCGATAGAAATAGGTGCGGTCTGGCTGCAGTCCCGCTACCTCCACATGGACCGTGTGTGCGACTTCCGGGCGAGCAGGCTCCTGGCCTTTGGCGACAATGTTTCGGAATGCCTCGTCGCTGGCGACAGTCCAGTTCACCGGCATCGTGCCCATCGGCATCCCGCCGTGCGGCTCGAGCGGTTCAGGCGCGAGCCTCGTCCAGATCACGAAGCCGTCAGGCGAAGGATCGCCGGCGGCCACTCCGAGGCTGAACGGGAAATGGTGCCAAAGAGTTTGCGCACGGAGGATCGAAGGTGCGGCCACCAGCGCCGCGCCGGCAGTGCCGAGAAAATGGCGTCGATCGAGCATAGACCCCCGCGATTAACGGGCGAATGTTGCTCTACGAAGTCGCCGGCGTCCAGCGTTGGACGTCAAACATTGAATCGGAACAGCAGCACGTCGCCGTCCTGGACGACATAGTCCTTGCCCTCGGAACGTAGCTTGCCCGCGTCTCGCGCGCCTGTCTCTCCGCCGTATTTGACATAGTCGTCGTACGCGATCGTCTCGGCGCGGATGAAGCCGCGCTCGAAGTCGGTATGAATTTCGCCCCCCGCTTCCGGGGCTTTCGCGCCCTTGTGTGTGGTCCAGGCGCGCGCTTCCTTGGGACCCGCGGTGAAGAAGGTGATGAGGCCAAGCAGCTTATAGCCGGCGTGGATCATCCGGTTGAGGCCGGTCTCGTGGAGGCCGAGGTCCGTCAGGAAAGCATCCCGCTCATCAGGCGGCAAAGTCGCGATCTCGGCCTCGATCGCGGCGGAAATGACCACGGCCTCAGCGCCCTCCGCCTTCGCTTTCTCGAAGACGCTCGCGCTCAAGTCGTTACCGCTGGCCGCAAGCGCCTCGTCGACATTGCAGACATAGAGCACGGGCTTGGCGGTCAGCAGTTGCGCGCGGGCGAGCGCCTTTGCTTCCTCTGGGTCCTTGGGCCTCGTCAGCCGAGCGGGCTTCGACGCTCGCAGTAGGTCCAGCGCCTGACCGAGGACCGAAGCTTCGACCTTCGCTTCCTTGTCGCCCTGCTGCGCTTTCTTGACGAGGTTGGGCACGCGCCGCTCGAGGCTTTCGAGATCGGCGAGCATGAGCTCGGTCTCGACCGTCTCGGCGTCGGCGATCGGATCGACCCGCCCTTCGACATGGGTCACGTCGCCGCCCTCGAAGCAACGGAGAACGTGGATGATCGCATCGACCTCGCGGATGTTGGCGAGGAATTGATTGCCGAGGCCTTCGCCCTTGCTCGCTCCGCGGACGAGCCCGGCGATGTCGACGAACTCGATCTGAGTCTCGATTTCCTGTGCGGAGCCGGCGATCTCCCTGATCTTGTCCAGCCGCGGATCGGGCACGGCGACCCGCCCGACGTTGGGCTCGATCGTGCAGAAGGGATAATTCGCCGCCTGCGCTGCAGCGGTTTCTGTCAGGGCGTTGAAGATCGTCGATTTGCCGACGTTCGGAAGGCCGACAATGCCGCAGCGAAAACCCATATTTTCTCCGGATGACCATGCGTCATCCCGGCCATGAGCCGGGATCCGCCTTGCTTTTCAGATGCCGCTAGAAGGAAGGCGGACCCCGGATCAAGTCCGGGGTGACGGTTTATGGCGTCACGCAGGTCGTCATCCCGGCCTTGAGCCGGGATCCGCCTTTTGTTCTGAGGACAAGGGGAAGGCGGCCCCAGAATCAAGTCCAGGTGACGACTAAGTGCATTTGAAACAGGCCCCGCGGCCCTCTAGCTGGGTTCCATGCCCGACCTCTCGTCTTACGCGATCACCCGCCGCTGGCCCGCCGAGCATCCCGACCGGCTACAGCTTTACTCCGAGAATACGCCCAACGGAGTCAAAGTCTCGATCATGCTCGAAGAGACGGGGCTTCCCTACGAGCCGCATCTCGTCGAGATCGGTAAGGAGGAGAGCTGGACTCCCGAATTCTTATCGCTGAACCCAAATGGTAAAATCCCTGCGATCATCGACCCTAACGGACCGGAGGGAGAGCCGCTGCCTCTCGCCGAATCCGGAGCGATCCTCATCTATCTCGCGGAGAAGACCGGGCAGTTTCTTCCCGAAGGGGCTCGCCGCTACAGGACGCTGCAGTGGGTGATGTGGCAGATGGGCCATGTCGGTCCGTTCTTCGGCCAGGTCGGCTTCTTCCATAGGTTCGCTGGCCGCGACTGGGAGGACAAGCGCCCGCTCGAGCGCTACGTCAACGAGACCAAGCGCCTGCTCGGGGTGCTCGACGACCGCCTTGACGGTCGCGACTGGGTGATGGGCGATTATTCGATCGCCGACATTTCCATGGGAGGCTGGGTGCGGAACCTCATTGGTTTCTATCAGGCGCGCGAGCTGGTCGATTTCGACGAGCTTAAGAATGTTCCCGGTTGGCTGGATCGCTGGCTCGACCGTCCCGCCGTGCAGCGGGGATTGTACATTCCTTCTCGGCCCTAGCCGCGTTACGATCGAGCCCGTGAAAGCGATCTCTCCGTTATGGCTGGCCTTAGTCCTGGCTTTCGGTGCGGCAGCTCACGCGCACTCGAACAAGACCATCGTCTTGACCAAGCAAACAGAAAAGCCGGTGAATGCCAGGGTCGGGGACAGCGTGGAGATCCGGCTCAAGTCTCAGCCGGGCACCGGCTTTTCCTGGTCGGCCAAGAGCGATGCGTCGAACCTGAGCCCACTGCCGCCGATGAACGGCCAGGCCATACCGGGCGGTTGGCAGACTCAGCGGTTCCGTTTCCTCGCCAAACGCGCGGGCACCTATCGACTCATCTTCGCCTACGAACAGCCGTGGTCCGGAGGCACAAAGGCGGCGCGCACCGAGCGCTTCACGATCGTCGTCCGCTGATCAGGCAACCCCCGGATCAAGTCCGGGGCTCATATGAGATTGAAGCTGATGCTGAGGCGCTCGCCTCGGCCGGTCCCGGCAAGCACTTCATGGCGCAGCCAGCTTTCCCACATCAGGAGCATTCCCGCACGAGGCTGAACGGTGACGAACGACCGAAGCTCTTCGGGGCCATCTTTGCGGCGCGACGGCGCGGCCATCATCAGCGGCAGGCGGGGATCCTCGAACCGGATGGCGCCGGAGCCGGTCGGCACCTCGACGTAGAGTGTGCCGGAAATGATGCTGTGCGGGTGGATGTGTCCACTATGGTGCCCACTGGATTTCAACAGATTCACCCACAGGCTATCGAGCTTCGGCTTGCGGGCGAGGTCGAAGGCGCATTCCTTCGCGAAGGCGGTCGCGTGTCGACCCAGCAGCTTGGCGAGGTCGCCGACGGCCGGATCGCGCTCGGGCAGGTCGTTGAGCGAGGCATAGCTGGTATAGCCTGGATAAAGATGTTCGCGGCTCCAGCGGCGCCCCGCCTCATCATCCTGGGCCAAGACGCGAATGGAATGGGCGAGCGCGGTCAGTGGCTCGGGCGCGCCGAGTTCAGCTTCGTACAGCCGCGTTGCGAAGAGCGTGCGGGTTGCCACCGGACTGCACTAGACAGGGCATGATCATTCTTCAAAGATCGTTTGCGCGCCGGTCCGCTCGAAGGTGAGGTTCACCGAACGCTCGCCGGCAGGGCGGGTGCGGTGGAGCGTTCCCGCGGGAACAGTGACGAACTGCCCGGGATTCACCACGACTTCGCGGTCGGGGAATTCGATGATCAGCTCTCCGTCGACACCGTAGAATGTCTCGTCCGAATCCGGGTGGCGATGCCAGCGGAATTGCGAGGTCATCACGCTCATCCGGATTTCGTGGTCGTTGACGGTGGCAAGTGAGACATTGAAGTAGGGTTCGGTGACTTCGCGGCTGAGCGCGAGGGGATCGATGGTATCCGTCATGATGGAACGTGCGTACGGCGAATTGGCCGAGGGCAGCCAATCATCTGTGTGCCGGAGGCAATAAAGCCCGCTTATCCCGTGCTCCTCATGACTTGCGCATAGAGTCCTGATATCCAAGGTCTAAAGCAGCTGGCATGGCGGATCTGTTCATTTCCTATGCGCGTCCCGACGAGGGGCAGGCGGAGCGCGTGGCGGAGGCGCTGCGGGCGATGGGCTACAACGTCTGGCGCGACGACCAGCTTCCGGCACATCGGGCCTATGCGGATGTCATCCAGGAACGCTTGGGATCGGCCGAAGCGGTCGTTGTGCTGTGGTCGGTCGAGGCTGCAAAATCGCAGTGGGTGAGGGCGGAAGCCGACGCTGCAAGGGCCGCCGGCAAACTGGTCCAGGCGAACCTGGACGGAACGATTCCGCCCATGCCCTTCAATCAGATCCAGTGCGCCGAGCTCAAGGACTGGGAGGGCGACAAAGGAGCCGCAGGCTGGCGCAAGCTCGTCTCGAGCGTCGCCGCGCTCGCCGGGCGCGGTGAAGACAAGGGCGCGCGCCGGGAAGCCCTGGGCGACCTTTCGATCTGCGTCCTCCCCTTCGTCAACATGAGCGGCGAAAGCGAACAGGAATATTTCAGCGACGGAATCAGCGAGGACATCACGACCGATTTGTCCAAGGTGTCGGCGCTGGAGGTCATCGCCCGCAACTCCGCCTTCACCTTCAAGGGCCAATCCGTCGACGTATGCGACGTCGCGCGCCGACTCGGCGTGACGCATGTGCTCGAGGGCAGCGTGCGCAAAGCCGGAAGTCGGGTGCGGATCACCGCACAGCTGATCGACGGGAGGAGCGGAGGTCACGTCTGGGCCGAGCGTTACGACCGCGACCTCACGGACATTTTCGCGATTCAGGACGAAATCTCAAAGGCGATCGTCGCGGCGCTCAAACTCAAGCTCATGCCGGAGGAAAAAAAGGCGATCGAGCAGAGGGGTACGACCAACGTCGAAGCTTACAATCTCTATCTGTTGGCGCGCCAATATTGGGTGACCGGCAATCACGGCGACATGCGCCGTGAGGAACGCGTCATGCGGATTTGCAAGCGCGCGGTCGAGATCGACCCTTATTACGCTCAGGCCTGGGCATTGCTGGCGATTGCCCAGTCCAATCTGCGCTACGGTTTCGGTTGCGAAGTCGACGATGGCTATGCCGCTGCACACACCGCAATTGCCATCGATCCCAGCATCGCCGAGGCCCATTGCGTCCTCGCCAGGCGGCTCGAGGAGAAAGGGCGGATCGATGACGCTCTTGCCGAGCTGCGCAAGGGCCTCGCGATCAACCCGGAATCGTGGGAGCTCAACAAGGCGATCGGCAATTTCTACACGTTCAGGGGCCAGATCGCTGAATCGATCCCGCATTTCGAAAAAGCGGCGGAGGTGATGGAGACCGACTATCACGCTTGGGGCATGCTCATGAGCTGCCATTTCGGTCTTGGCGATGAGGGGCGCGGGCGGCACGCGGCGAAGATGACGTTGCAGCAGGTGGAGCAAGTCCTCTCGCAGGATCCGAGCAACGGCGCGGCGGTCAGCTTCGGAGTGAGCGCCCTTGCGGTTCTCGGGGAGCGGGAGCGGGCCCGCGAGTGGATGGATCGGGCGCTTCTGGTCGATCCCGACAATCTCAACATGCGCTACAATTTTGCCTGCGCGCTCGCCCGCGACCTGGACGACGGCGAAGCTGCGCTTCGGATGCTGGAATCCTGCATACCGAAATTGAGAGGCTCGCTCGGCAACATCGAGTTCGACCCCGATCTCGATAGCATCCGCGACAATCCGCGGTTCCAGAAGATCCTGGTGGACGCCAAGAAACGCCGCGGGCTCAAGACGGACGCCGCTGCTACTCTTGCTGCAACCTGAGGGCCACTTCGCTCATGAAGCGGGCGTCGTCTCCGTCCGCGAGCCACTCGGCTTCCGCCGCGATCGCCGCAAGCACGTCTGACAAGGGCTCCATTTCCGCCTTCGGATAATTGCCCAGCACATGAGGCGTGACGAGGTCTTTCCGGCCGGGACCGGGGTGGCCGATACCAATTCGGACTCGGCGGAAGTCGGGCCCGAGGCTCGCGTCGATCGATCTCAAGCCGTTGTGCCCGGCGGTACCTCCGCCGACCTTCACCTTCACTTTGAACGGCGCGAGGTCGAGCTCGTCGTGGAAGGCCGTAAGAGCGTCCAAATCGAGCTTGTAGAAGCGCAGGGCCTGCTGAACCGCGTCGCCGCTGTCGTTCATGTAGGTCTGCGGCTTTTGCAGGAGGATCCGGTGAGGGCCGATGCGGCCCTCCGCGATCAGGCTTCGGAACTTCTTCTGCCACGGGCCGAAGTCATGCACCTCGGCGATGATGTCGGCCGCCATGAACCCGACATTGTGCCGGTGAAGCGCATATTTCGTACCGGGGTTTCCAAGGCCGACCCAGAGTTGCATCGGCGGTCGCTAGCAGGACGAACGGCCAAACAAAAACCGCTCGCCCTTTGCGGGCGAAGCTGTCCTGCCTTTCAAGAGAAATCCTTCGACAAGCAGGACGACGGCATTGGAAGGGGCGCGGATTTATTCTTCGCTCTTGCCCTCGGCTTCGCCGGCTTCGCCTTCTTCGCCTTCGCCTTCCTCGCCTTCGACCGTTGGGACTGCATCGGCCGCGGCAGCCTCTTCCTCTTCGGCCTTCATTGCCGACGGAGCGACGATCGTCGCGACGGTAAAGTCCTCGTCTTGATTGGCCGCGGTGACTCCTTCCGGCAGCTTCACGTCGCTGATGTGGATGGAATTGCCGATCTCGAGGCCATCGAGGGCGATATGGATCTCGTTCGGGATATGCGCCGCGTCGCAGACCAGCTCGAGCTCGTGCTGGACGACGTTGAGCACGCCGCCCCGCTTCAGGCCCGGCGACTCTTCCTCATTGTCGAAACGCACCGGCACCCCGACGGTGACCTTGGTGTGCTCGCCGATGCGCAGGAAGTCGACGTGGATCGGCCGGCTGCTGACCGGGTGGAAATCGACCGCTTTCGGTAGCGTGCGGTGCGCCTTGCCCTGAACGTCGATCATGATCACGGAATTCATGAAGTGACCGGTGTGAAGCATCTTGGACAGAAGCTTCTCCTCGACGTGGATAGACAGAGGCTCCTTCTTTTCGCCGTATACGACGGCGGGTACCCGGCCTTCGCGGCGCAGTGCTCGGGAGGCTCCCTTGCCAGCCCGATCGCGCGCTTCGGCGGGCAGCGTTAGCTGTTCGCTCATGTTCGCATTCTCCAAAAGAAAACCCCGCCATGCCTCCAGGGATGACCATGGCCGGGTGAGGGGGCGCCTATAAGAGAGAGCGCCAGAATTGGCAAATACCAGAGTGGTGAACGAGTCTAATTCACCCGTGCGGATGGAATTCCGTGCTCGGCAAGGCGGACGAGGACGCTGTCCTTACCGGCCAGATGCCCGGCGCCGACCGCAACGAAGACCGTTCCTGGAGTCTGCATCCGCGCCTTGATCCAGTCGGCCCAGCGGGCGTTTCGCTCCGTGAACATCATCCGGTAGGTGTCCGGCGAGTTCTGCTCGAGCTGGCCGAGCATCCGCACGAACACGTTCAGCTCGCCATGCCTCCATGCCGTCTGAAGATCGGTCATCGTCTTGGACAGGCTGTTCACCGGTTCGACCGGATCGCCCGCCTTGGGCGCGCGCGGTGCGGGCGTCGACGGCATCTTGCTGAACATGCTGAGCTGGGATTCGAGCGTTTCGAGCCCCTCGACCTGCTTGCCTTGAAGCACGGCCGCCTGGTGCAGGATCATGTCCGCGCCATTGCCGACGCTCATTCCTCGCGAGCGGCCGGCCTTGATCGCCATGCGCGTGGTCGCGAGGAACGAGGCCGAAGGGGCAACGGACATCGTGCCCGGAGTCAGCGCCGGACGCGGCAGTTTAACCGGTCCGTCGGGGATCAATGTTTCCAGTACCAGCTCATTCGATTGGTCGAACGCCGTTTTGACCTGGTCATTGAACCATTCCGCCTTCCCGTCGAGCGCATGGAAGGTCCCGAAGATGTAGACGGTCGTGTCGGCATCCCGGACGACGAAGATGGCAGGGTCCGCATTGGCGGCGGTTGCAACAGCGGACTGCACCGTTGTGACGGGTGCGACCGCCGGCGGCGATGTTGCGGCGGCAAGCGCAGCAGCGGCCAGCATGTTCAGCATCCATCACCTCCAACGCGGTCAGCGGCGCTAGGGGACAAGACTGGCGAAGAACGACGGGCGCACTTGGCCCGTAGCGGAATATGCCCGCCCGCGTTCGTCTCGCATCAGACCCCCCAGCCCGATACCCGATGATTATGGTCACTGAGATATTAACAAAAGTCTAGCGGATTCCGGGCCTTGGTGAACTTTTATCCACAGATCGGGGCGGTTCGTCGGCGCCGAGTTCGGTCACTGGACTCGGCGCACTTGATAACCGTCGCGCTCGAGCATCGCGATCACGGAATCGCTGCCCGCGAGGTGGCCCGCGCCGACCGCAATCAGCACCGATCCGGGCGCGGACATCCGCTGCTCGATCCAGCGGCTCCAATTGGCGTTGCGGCGCTGGATAAGCGCATCCTTGAGCTCGGGCGAGGCGGAGAGATCGCGGTTGAAGGTCTTCGCGATCTCGGCGACGTCGCCGCGGGTCCACGCAGCGAGCATCCCGTGAAAGTCCTTCTGCATGTTCTTCGGCTCGTCGATCGCGCCTTCGAGCAGCTGCCGCTGCGCATTTTCCGGGAGAGCGTCGAAGAAGCTGAGCTGCTCGCGGTTGGTTTCGAGCTGCCCGATTGGCTTGCCCACGCTGGTGAAGCTGTTGCGCAGCACCGCTTCCACGCCCTCGCCGCCCTTGAGGCCCATCGCCCGGAACTGGTTGCCGAGCAGCATGAAGGCGGCCGCCCAGGTCTCCATCTGGTCGAAGGTCGGCCGTGGGATGCCGCTTTGCTTGATAGCGGCCTCGAGCGCTGCGCGCTTCGCTGGCGGCACCCGCTGAACGATCGGCGGCAGGTTGCGCGAAAAGGCCATGCTGGCCAGCGCTGCAAGCATTTCCTGCGGCTTATTCTCGTCGACGATGGTTTCGACCATGAGCTGCTGCGAGCCGCTGACGGCCTGATCCAGCTTGTCGGAGCGCCAATCATAGTTTTTCGGCAGCAAGTGGATGGTTCCGAACAAATAGACCGTGGTGTCGGCGTCCGAAACGGCCCAGAGCGCCGGGTTCGCAAGCGGCGCCTTCGCCTCCGCCGAGCCCGCCAAGAGGAGGGAGATGCCGAGTACGGCGAAGACACGGTGCAGGATCGACTTCAGCATATGTTCGGAGCCTTTGGACCAGCGGTTCACGGTAGATGTAGGTGCGGAAAGCTTAACGTCCACTTGCCCCCTGCAAGGTCATCGGCCAAAGCCATCGCTCGAATGAAGTCGCTTGTGACGGGGCATCGCGCTTGAGCCTGACCTTCCAGGACCTGATCCTCACGCTCCATCGCTATTGGGGCGCGCAGGGTTGCGTCATCCTGCAGCCTTACGACATGGAAATGGGGGCGGGGACCTTTCATCCCGCGACGGTGCTGCGCTCGCTCGGGCCGGAACCTTGGAGAGCGGCCTATGTCCAGCCCTGCCGCCGTCCGACGGACGGCCGCTATGGCGAAAATCCGAACCGGCTCGGCCATTATTACCAATATCAGGTCGTTCTGAAGCCGAGCCCCGATGACTTGCAGGACCTTTATCTCGGCAGTTTGGTCGAGATCGGCATCGATCCGCTGAAGCACGATATCCGCTTCGTAGAGGACGATTGGGAAAGCCCGACGCTCGGCGCCTCGGGCTTGGGCTGGGAAGTTTGGTGCGACGGGATGGAGGTCACCCAATTCACCTATTTCCAGCAGGTGGGCGGGTTCGAGTGCAAGCCGGTGACCGGGGAGCTGACCTACGGGCTCGAGCGCCTCGCCATGTACATTCAGGGTGTCGACAATGTGTTCGACCTCAAGTTCAACTCCCCCTCCCAACCCTCCCCCTCAGGGGGAGGCGGGGTGGGGGCTGACGTACGGCGACGTCTTCCTCGAGAACGAGCGCGAGATGTCGACCTATAATTTCGAGGTCGCCGACACCGACGCCTTATTCGACCTGTTCCGCAAGGCCGCCGCCGAATGCGAGAAGTGCCTGGCGGCAAAGCTGCCGATCCCCGCCTATGAGCAGGCGATCAAGGCGAGCCACCTGTTCAACACGCTTCAGGCGCGGGGGGTCATCTCGGTCGCCGAGCGCCAGGCCTATATCGGACGCGTGCGCGATTTGGCGAAGGGCGCATGCGGCGCGTGGCTGGAGAAGGCGCAATGATCCTCTCCGGAACGGGGAGGGGACCATTGGCCGAAGAGCCAATGGTGGAGGGGGCGCGTCACTGCGCAAACCGGCCGTCTATGGCTGATTTCCTCCTCGAACTCCTTTCCGAAGAAATTCCTGCGCGGATGCAGGCGCGTGCGCGCAACGATCTGGCGCGCATGTTCGCCGAGTGCATGGAGGCGGCGGGGCTCGAGACCGGCCCGATCACCGTCTATTCGACGCCCCGGCGGCTGGCGCTGATCGCTCGCGATGTCGCTGAGCAGACGCAGGCCGGCCGCGAAGAGATCAAAGGCCCGCGCGCTTCGGCACCGCCGCAAGCGCTCGAAGGCTTCTTGCGCAAAACGGGTCTTTCACGGGAGCAGCTCGAGGACCGCGATGGAATTCTGTTCGCGGTAATCGATCGACCGGGTCGAGCGGCCGCCGAGGTGATCGCGGAAGGCGGTGCAGCGCATCATCTCCGATTTCCCTTGGCCCAAGTCGATGCGCTGGGGGGATGGTTCGCTTCGCTGGGTGCGACCGCTGCACGGCATTGTCGCCTTGCTCGGTGAGGAGATCGTGCCGATCGAGATCGACGCGATCGTCAGTGGAGCGACCACGGTCGGCCATCGCTTCCATCACCCCGGCGACATCACCGTCGGCGGCGCTCAGGACTATGTCGAGAAGCTCCGCGCCTGCCACGTGATCGTCGACCAGGAGGAGCGCGAGCGGCTCATCCGCGAAGGCGCGGAAAAGGCCGCCGCCGAGGGCGGACTGATGTTGCTTCCGGATGAAGGCCTGGTGGTCGAGAATGCCGGCCTCACCGAATGGCCGGAGGTTCTGTTCGGCCGCTTCGACCCCGATTTCCTCGACGTCCCGCGCGAGGTGATCGTGCTCACCATGCGCACCAACCAGAAATATTTCGCCTGCCTCGACGAGAATGCCGACCTTGCGCCCGCATTCGTCTGCGTCGCCAACGTCAGCGCCAGCGACGGCGGCGAAGCGATCGTCGAGGGCAATCGCCGAGTCCTCGCCGCGCGCCTCGCCGACGCCCGCTTCTTCTGGGAACAGGATTTGAAGGTTCCGCTCGAGGAGCAGGCGAAGAAGCTCGACGGGATCGTCTTCCACGAGAAGCTGGGCACCGTCGCCGATAAGGTAGAGCGCGTCGCCAAGCTCGCGCGCTGGCTGGTCGAGGAGGGCGTGGTCGGAACCCTCTCCCCGGCGGGGAGAGGGCAGGGTGAGGGGGGGACGGCCTCACCGAAAAGGGCAGAACCCCCTCACCCCAACCCTCTCCCCGCCGGGGAGAGGGGGAAGTTGGCCGATATGACCGAGCGCGCCGCCCGGCTCGCGAAGGCGGACCTCGTCACCGGAATGGTCGGCGAGTTCCCGGAGCTCCAGGGCGTGATCGGCGGGTATCTCGCCGAGGCACAGGGCGAGCCGAGGGCAGTCGCCGATGCGATCCGCGATCATTACAAGCCGGTGGGGCAGGGCGACGAGGCGCCGATGGCGCCGACGACTGTCGCTGTAGCGCTGGCGGACAAGCTCGACAGCCTTTTCGGCTTCTTCGCACAACAAGTGTTTCCGACGGGATCGAAAGACCCCTTTGCTCTTCGCCGGGCTGGACTTGGCGCTCTGCAGATAATCGAGACCAATCGGCTACGTCTTGATCTCACTCAAGCGGCGGAATCACGCGGGTCGCCCGCGAGCCTGGGCGTCGTGCTTGCCGATTTCCTCTTCGAGCGCTTGGCCGTCTTTCTGCGTGACGGTGATGTGCGCCACGATCATATCCACGCTTCGAGTTCCTCGGGGCCAGGGTCGCGATACTGATGCTGACATGCTCCGTGTCAGTCGCCGGTCGCGCGCGTTGACCGAATTTCTGTCTGGAGAAGACGGCGCCGACCTCCTCACAGCCTACAAGCGTGCGGCGAACATTCTCAAGAAGGAGAATTGGACCGGGCCGCAGATCATGAGCTCGCCCGAGGAGCAGGGCATTCCGCAGACCGGCGAGGAGGACCCGCTGGTGCTGGTCGAAGAGCCCGGCCTCAAGGAAGCGATCGCCGAGATGGCTTCAGGGGAGGCAGGGGCCGACCTGCCGGAGGAACGCGCGCTGATTTCAGCGCTCGATGCGGCGGAGCCCAAAGCAACTGCCGCGGTCGAGGCGGAAGATTTTACCGGGGCGATGGCCGCCCTCGCCTCATTGCGGAAACCGATCGACGAATTCTTCGATCATGTGACGGTCAACGACCCCGATCCCGCCAAGCGCGAAGGTCGGCTCAACCTGCTGATGCGGTTCCGCGACGCGGTCAATGCCGTCGCCGACTTCTCGAGGATCGAGGGCTAGCAGCGGACGCTCGTCGCGCTCCCCGCTCTTGATGGCCGCCGCGCGTAGGCTATCGCGCTCGCGCCATTCCTTCTCTCGTTCCTCCGTATCCTGGAGGTGCTTGTCATGCTCGCGCTGCAGGGCCTGATGACGGTCCGCCTCGTCCTTATAGCGGTGCTTCCACTTGCGGCGCCCGCCCGCGGTCAGAAACACGCCGACCAATAGGCCGAGCAAGAAGATGAGGGCGCCGATCACCCACAGGTTCGGATCCGAGGTTATGTTCATTCCGCGTCCCCAACAGTGCTGCCGTCAGCGGCACTACGCGCGGAGCGTGCACCGCGTTCCCGGCACTGTCGGTGCGGACCTCAGGTCTTGAGGAAGTTGTCGTTGATCGAGCAGGCCGCCGGACCCAGGATCACGACGAAAAGGGTCGGCAGAATGAACAGGATCAGCGGTATGGTCATGATTGCCGGAAGCCGAGCGGCCTTCTCCTCCGCGCGCATCATGCGTGCGTGACGGAATTCGGCCGAAAGCACACGGAGCGCGGAAGCGAGCGGAGTGCCGTATTTCTCCGTCTGGATCATGGTGGTGACCACCCCGCGGACGGCCTCGAGATCGACGCGATTGGCGAGGTTCTCGAACGCCGACCGACGTTCGTTGAGGAAGCCGAGCTCGATCGCGGTCAGCCCGAACTCGTCGCCAAGTTCCGGATAAGCCTTGCCCAGTTCCTTCGACACGCGATGAAACGCTGCATCGACCGTGAGACCGGCTTCGGCGCAGATGACGAGCAGGTCGAGCGCGTCCGGCAAGCCCTTGCGAATGGCATGGCTGCGCTTGGTGACTTTGTTCTTCAGCCAGACGTCGGGCGCCTTGTAGCTGCCGATCAGAATCCCCGCGACCGTCATATACCGGCGCAGCCACGACCAGTCGGGGAAGAAGTCGAAGGCGTAGAGCATCAACACTGCGGTGACGCCGAGCACGAGTGGCAAAGCGAAGCGGGCGAAGATGATGAAGAAGGCCAGATCCTTGGTGCGGATGCCAGCCTGCATCAGCTTTTCCTGGACCTTCTTGATCTGGTCGTCCTGCAGCATCTTCAATTGCGACAGGACGGTCCGCATCCGATCGGCCGCCTGATTGCGGTTGGTCAGTTTTTTGCGCTTGTTGGTCGAGGCGACGATGCCTGCCTTCAATTGCTCACGCCGCTCGTTCAAAGCCTTGACGCGCCGTGCCATTGGATCGCGGACGGTCGTCGCAGCGTAGATCGCAATCAGCACGGCGAAGGTCGCGACCGCGCTGAGGCATGTCGCGATCCAGATGACGTCGAAACCGAGGATGGTGGGGCCCGATACTGGCGCCTGCTGCATGGTCGTCAGTCCCCCCTTAAATCTCGAAATTGACCATTTTGGCCATGATGAAAGCGCCGATGCTCATCCAGATGAGCCCGCCAATTCCAGCGACCATCAGGCGCTCGTCGGTGAAAAAGGTCCCCATATATTTGGGGTTGATGAACCAGACGAGCGTGAACACCACGAACGGCAGCGAGCCGACGATATAGGCCGACGCTTTCAATTCCGAACTCATCGCGCGGATCTTGAGCTTCATCTGAGCGCGCTTGCGGAGCACGTCCGCAAGGTTCGACAAGGTCTCGGCAAGATTGCCGCCGGTCTCGCGCTGGATCGCGAGGGTGATGACGAAGAACTGAAATTCGGGCGTTCCAAGCCGATCGGCGGTCTCCTGGAGCGCTGCCTCCATGGTCCGGCCGATCTTCATCTTGTCGGCGACCATCCGGAACTCGATGCCGACCGGGCCGATGATCTCGGTGCCGACGATGCCCAATGTCTCGGTGATCGGCAGGCCTGAACGAAGTCCGCGCACCATCAGCTCGATCGCGTCCGGGAAGTTCGTATTAAACTTGGCCACTCGGCGCTTGATCATCCAGCCGATCGCGAAATGCGGTCCGCCGATGCCGAAAAATAGCCCAATGAAAATCGCAAGCAGGAATGGCGCGCCTCGAAGGGTCAGCGCGAGAGCGACCAGGAGCACGATCCCCAGGCAAACCATCGCATATTTGCCGAGACTGATTTCCTTACCGGTCATCTCCAATCGTTTGCGGAGCAGCGCCGGCTTGGGGATTAAAGTCGAGGCAAAGCTTTCGATCCGGTTGGACCGCTCGGCCATGAGCTTGCGGATCTGCGCTTGCGCGTGGCCGGCAAGAACGTCCCCATGGCGCTCCTTGACGAGCTCCATACGCCGCTTCAGTGCCTGGGAGGCGGATGGTCCCTGCACCGCCAAGAAGGCGAGCACCAGGGCCGCGCAGCCGCCGATCAAGATGATCCACATGAGCATTCGTGCGATCGCCTTCCATCTTAACGGGGGTGCCCTTTGGGCGGCCCCCGGAGCACTCAATTCATCAAGCAGCCTCAGCCTTGGGCTTGCTCAGCATCGACCTCAGATTGTCGACCAGCGACTTGGCGCTCGCGCCCATCCTTGCGCCTGCGGCGCCGTCCTCGCTGGCATGGTTGAGCACCATTGCCGACAAGGCGCTGAACGGGGCCGCCATCTTGCCGCTGGCGACTTCGGCCACTGGCTTTCCAAGCTTCGCCGCCTGCGCGGCAACCTTGCCGTCGAAGGGGAAGACGATGTCGACTTCGCGCTCGATCGATTGCTCGAAGTCCTTGCGGCTAATCTCGAGCGCTCCGCCGGAAGGCATGCCGTTAGCGACCACGATGACTTTCGTCTGGGGCGCGTTCGCCTTCAACCAAGCGAGAATGCGGATCGTGTCGCGCGTGGCGGCAAGGGTCAGCTCCGCAACGACGACTGCGACGTGCGCGTCATGCACCATGTGCGGATATTGGATCAGCATGTGGCGAGGCAGGTCGAGGACCGTCGATTCGAACGCGTTCCGCATTTCCTCCTGAAGCTGGAAGAAAGCGGTGCCGTCCGTCACCAGGGGCTGGTGGATGGGCGCTTCGGCCGAGAGCACCGAGAGGCGCTCGTTCGCACGGACCATTGCGCGCTCGATGAACAAGCCGTCGATGCGGCTCGGGTTTTCGATCGCGTCGGTAAGGCCGCGTCCCGGCTCAAGGTCCAGCGCGAGAGCGCCGGTGCCGAAGTGTACGTCGAGGTCGAGCAGCGCGGTTGACCGGTGCGCTTTCTCGCCCAGCAACCAGGCGAGCGAAGTCGCGATAGTCGATGCGCCGACGCCTCCGCGCACGCCGACCACGGCGGCCATGACATGCGGCTTGTCCACCTGTGCCTCGCTGCGCGGACCCGACAGGATCAGTTGTGCGTGGGCGAAGGTGTCGCGCAGCTGATCGACCGTGAAGGGCTTCAGCAGATAATCGTGAATGCCGCTCGCCACGAGGTCGCGGTACAGGCGGACGTCGTTGACGGTGCCGGCGGCGATGACGATCGTCCCCGGTTCGCAGACCTCCGCCAAGGCATTGATGTCGTTCAGCGGATCCGCGGATTCCGAGAGATCCACGAACAATATGTTCGGGCTCGCGGACACCGACAGCGACTGGACCGCATTGCGCAGCCCGCCCTTGTTGACCTTCTCCGGGGACCAGCCGTGCTCGACCGCGACCGGCCGCAGCATGTCGGCTGTCGCTTCGTCGCAGACGAAGGCGGTGAAGGGATCGCGCAGCCCTGCGCGTGCCTGGAAGGGAGCGTTCATCACTTATCCTTCTTCGTATTGACTTCCATCAGACCCTTGGTGCCCGTCGGCGGGGCATTGCGGTAATATTGGACGGCCTTGGCGGCAGTCGCCGCGTCGACCGCGGCGGCCCCCTCCCGACCGTGGATCAGATCCACCGGATCGGCGACCATCGCAGCCAGATTCGAGTTCACGCCGCAGCCGAAATTCGACATCGTGCGGTTCTCGAGGTTCGGATTGGAAGGATAGCTCCAGTTCGGGCAACCGGGGACTTCAGCCCGGCGGCGGCTGACGACGACCCGGACACTTCCGGGCTGAACGGCACCTGCCGTGACGGGCGAGCCTGGCTGGACCAGCAAACCGTACTGACCCGCGATCGTCGCAACCTGTTCCTGAGCGGACGGCGCATAGGGTCCATCGACGTAGACCGCGTCGCCGTAACCGAGGCCGAGGCCCTGGAACCAACCGTTGAGCCGATCCGCCTCTCCCGGAGCCAGCGCTCCGCCAGGGGCCGCCGCGTCGAAGACATATTCGGCGGTCGTGACCACGGGAACGTTGACCGGGTTCACCCCCTGCTGAGGAATATTTGGCGTGTTGCAAGCCGCGAGGGCCGAGCAAGCCAGAGCCGTTAGTGCGATTTTCGAACGCATCGTCGCATCCTTCCTGATGAGGCCGCGGTTCACAGCTTGAACCCTGGGGCGGCAACCGTTCCGCCGGCGGCGGAAGCCGCGCCGGTGACCGGCGCCATGCCGGGCGCTACTGTGGGTCCTGGAGCCGGAACGGCGGTCGGTTCGCGCGAACCGCTGATTCCTCTGTAGGTCTGGCCGCCGATATCGCGCTGCAGATCATCCGGAGCACGATAACCGTCGGTCGGCACCGCCAGCTGACCCGAGACCGGGCGCACGAGATACGGCGTCACGATCACCACCAGCTCCGTTTCCTGCCGCTGGAATTTGGTCGAGCGGAACAACGCGCCGATTATCGGGAGGTCGCCGAGATAGGGCGCCTTCTCGATATTGTTGTTGTTCGTGTTACGCAGCAGGCCCGCGATCATGAACGATTGGCCGGAGCCGAGCTCTACCGTCGTCTCTGCGCGGCGGGTGGTCAGGGCCGGCACTTTGAAATTGTTCAGCACGACGCTGCCCGCATCCGAAAGTTCGCTGACTTCCGGCCGGACGCGCATCGAAATGCGGCCGTCGGCGAGGACGATCGGAGTGAAGGCGAGGCCGACACCATATTGCTTGTATTCGATCGTCACGGCGCCAAGCGACTGCGAGATCGGGATTGGGAACTCGCCGCCGGCGAGAAAGCTGGCGGTTTCGCCCGACAGCGCGGTGAGAGTCGGCTCGGAGAGCGTCGTCACAACGCCGTCGTTCTCAAGCAGGTCGAGCGTCCCAAGGAGATCGAGACCAAACACCTTGCCGAAAAGTCCGAGCGTCGTGCCCCCGGCGAGAGTGTTGAAGGTAGCGCCTGTGACCGTCTCACGGACAACGCCGGTGATCGGATCGGGCGGTCCTTTCGCCACATTGATGGTTCCAGGATCGCCGCGACCGATGCCGAACAGCGTCCCTCCGACATCCCTGCTGAGCAGGTTAATGCCGAATTGTTTCACCAGGCTCCGGTTCATCTCGGCGATGCGTACTCTCAGAGTTACCTGGAGCGGCGTGGCCGTTTTCAGCCGGTTGATCGGCATGATATCGAGCGCGTCGCCTTCCTTCTTGCCGGGATTGAGATAGCTCATGACAATCGCCTGCGCCTGGGCCGCGTCCTGCGGAGAAGCGACGGTGCCATTGATCACGGCAACCTGACCGACGGAAGTGACGCTGATGTTCGAATCCGGCATCGCTGCCCGGATCACTTCGTTCACCGACGACAGGTTCTGACTGACTCGGGCATTCGTCGCATACACCACCGATCCATCGGCGGCGGTTGCAATGACGGTCGCCTCGCCAGTCTTTTTCCCAAAGAGGTTCAACTGGCGCGGACTGGTCACGTACACATCGGCGATATCGGGTGCCGATACCCAGACGTCCGAGACGTTGCGCGAAAGGTTGACCACCTGGCCTTCACCGATCGACAGCAGAGTGTGGCTCGACGGGCGATAGGTACGGGGCTGGGTCGGCCTTGCCTCGGCGATGCTTGCCGAGCCCAGGCAGACGGCCAGTGCCGCCATCGCGGTGCCGAGACGAGCCCGGCGAGTGATCTTGCGGTAAGTCATTTTAGCGAGCTCCCACCGGAACGACGGTGACATTGTTGCCTCGAGCGACACGGACGATTGGACCTGCGGAGCCAAGACCCTGGCTGAGGCCTTTGGTCATGGCCTGAGCGAGCTGCTCGGGGTCCTGCAGCCGGGCAGGGACGGTGCGACGCTGGAAGCGCGACACGTCTCCGCCGGTGCTGAACGTCGTGTTGCCGTCTTGCGGACGATTGGCGATGGCGAGCAGCAGCTGGCGCTCCTGGGTCGGGTTGGCGTCCGCCGGAACCTTGACGTCTCCGGTGGCGACCGCCCGCTCCAGCTCGGCCGTATTGTCGGCGAGTGAGCGCAGCGATAGCGACAGCGTGCCGACGCTTTGCGCGACGGAGATCTTCTCCGCGATGCGCGGCGTCACTTCGATCGTCACGTTGGAGAAGGTCTTGACCATGGTCTTGCCTTCGTCGTCCGTGCTGGTGACGCGCTGGTCGGTCGCAAGCACGCGGACGTTGCGGATGATCGTCTCCGAGACCTGGAGCGGTGGCCCGTCGCCGCCGCCCTTGACCTGCTGAGTGAGCACCAGGTCGACATGATCCCCGGGGAAGACGAAGCCCGCGACACCGGTTGATGCGTTCACCGGAACGGTGATCGCCCGCATTCCCGGACCAAGCGCCGCGGCGAGGAAGCCGCGGTCCTGCGGTCCGACGAGTGCGCCGCGAGTGACCGGTTGGCCGGCAGTGATCTGGTATCGAACGACTGTGCCGAGCAACTTCTTGGGATCGCCGTCAGGCTGACCCTCGACATAGTAAGCGCTCTGCATCAGTTCCTTTGGCCAGGGCTGATAGCCGAAGGCTTCGGCATCGATGATGGTGCCGACCGGAAGCGCCTTGCGCGCAACCAGTACCTTGGGTCCAAGGGGCACAGCCGGTGCGGCCGCGGCCCGTTGCGCTCCCGCGCCAGCAAACATATTCTTGGCCATGACGGCGGTGACCACCGCAATGACCAGCGCTCCCATGAGTAGAGCGAGCTTCTTCACATTCATGGCGCGATCGCCTCCCCTGTCAGGGCTTCCTGAGTGCCCTCAGACATCAGCCAAATTGGTTAAGAAACCGTTGGGTGAGAATTGCGAGGCCGCCAAAAGCGATGGCGACCCCATACGGAATCTGCGGCCGACCCTGCCGCTGCTTGACCCGATGCCAAACGAGAATCGCGAGGGTCAGGACCCCGCCGGCGAGCGCGGTCAGCACGAGGAATTTCATGATGGAAAGGGGCGAAAACCAGAGTGCGAAGGCAGCCGCCAGCTTGACGTCGCCGCCGCCCATCATCCCGGCGTAGAAGGCGCCGGCCATGAGGACGAACACGGTTCCGCCGGTCGCCAGCTGGATTGCTATTCCGGGCCAGGGCGACAGTGCAATCGACAGCCAATAGGCGGGCGCCATCAGTGCGACCGTGAGGTTCAGCCGATTCGAGATGGTGTAGGTACGGGCGTCCACCGCCGCCGCGAACATGAGGATCGCGGCCAATGCGACAAGCAGAAGCTGGGTAAACACACCGTTGAACATGGTGCCACCCCTAGACGGCAGGGCTTTCGAATTCGTAACCGGCCATGTGGACTTCGACGTCGTAATCGTGGGTGGCGGGATCGCCGGGGCGAGCCTGGGCGCGGAAATCGCTGCACGGCGCCAGACGCTGATCATTGAGGCAGAGTTCCAGTGCGGTTACCACGCGACTGGGCGATCGGCGGCCTTCTGGCTCGAAAGCTATGGGGGCGCGCAAGTCGCCCAACTCACCGCGGCGTCTCGCGCCTTTCTCTATCGACCACCTGCCGATTTTGCTGAGCAAGGCTTCCTGCGAGAGCGAGGAGCGGTCCACATCTCGCGCGAGCATTGGCCTGAACTCACCGCTGGCGTCGAGGCAGTGCGGATGCATCGGGGCGAATTAGACGAGGTCGTTCCAGGCATCCGCCCGGAATGGCGCTATGCGGTTTTCGAGCCTGGTTGCGCCGACATAGACGTCGCCGGATTGCATGCGGCTTATCTCCGGCGCTTTCGGCAGCGTGGGGGGCAGATCGCAACGGAATCGCGCCTGGGCCGCGCCGTCTATTCGGGTCAGAGTTGGACAGTCACGCTCGAGAGCGGTCCAACCATCACCGCGGCGATCCTCGTCAATGCAGCGGGCGCCTGGGCCGACGGTGTGGCCGAAGCGTGCGGTGCCCGTCCACTCGGGATCGAACCCAAGCGCCGCACCATGGTTCAGCTTCGAGTCGGCCGCCCCGGACTGCGTGACCTGCCGCTGGTCAAGGACGAGTCCAACACATTCTATTTCAAGGGCGAGGGCGACCGGACGATATGGCTCAGTCCGCATGATGAGGTGTCGACCGATCCTTGCGATGCCGCCCCGGACGAGGAGGATGTCGCCGTGGCGATCGACCGCTTCGAGCACGTCGTCGACTGGCCCGTCGAGGGGGTCGAGCGCCGCTGGGCTGGATTGAGGACCTTCGCGCCCGATCGCTTGCCAGTCTACGGCTTTGACGTCCGCACCCCAGGCTTTTTCTGGTGCGCGGGACAGGGAGGATTCGGCATCCAGACCTCACCCGCCGCCGCCAAGCTCGCGGCCGCGACTTTGTTGGGCGACTCAGTCGACGGAATCCTTGGCAGGATCGATCCTGCTGTTTTTTCACCGGCTCGATTCGAAAAAGGGGAGGTGTCGGGCACCTCCCCATCACCAACTTCCTAACAGGGGGACAAGAGAGAGTTGGTGAGCCGGCGATAAAGCACGCGAGCCTCGCTCCACCAAATGAACTCTTGTTCAGAGACGGTGATGGCGCCGCTGCTCATCTGCTTCGGCGCAGGCGAGGGCGTCGACCCGGTCGTTCTCAGGATGGCCGCTGTGACCCTTTACCCAGTGCCATTCGACGCGATGCGGTGCGGCCGCCTCGACCAGCTCCTGCCACAGCTCGGCATTCTTGACCGGTTTCTTGTCGGACGTGCGCCAGCCGTTTTCCCGCCATTTGTGAATCCATCGGGTGATCCCATCGCGGACATAGACGCTGTCGGTGTGGAGCCGCACGCGACAAGGGCGCTTAAGCGCTTCGAGTCCTTTGATCGCGGCGGTCAATTCCATGCGGTTGTTGGTTGTTAGCGGCTCGCCGCCCGAAATCTCGCGCTCTTTGTCGCCCATGCGCAGGAGTACCGCCCAGCCTCCCGGTCCAGGATTGCCCCGACATGCGCCATCGGTGAACATTTCGACTTGGGGCGGGTCGGTCATCTCGGTCGTCATTGCGAGGAGCGGAGCGTCGAAGCAATCCGCTTCCGCACACCCATCCCACGCAGCTTCCCGAGCACGCCCTAGGCGACCAGCTCGCGCGGAAGCTTGAAGACCATGCGCTCAGGCGTGTGGTCCGCGATTTCCTCGCTCACATCGAAGCGTTCGCAGAGAGCATCAACGAGCTCGCGGACCAGTAGCTCGGGAGCGGACGCGCCGGCTGTGATTCCGACGGTCCGTGGCGTGCCGAGCCAGTCCCAATCGATATTCGCGGCGCGCTCGATGAGCCGGGCCGGTGCGCCCATACGCTCAGCCACCTCGGCGAGGCGGAGCGAGTTGCTGCTGTTAGGCGCTCCGATCACCAGCACCCGATCGCACTCGGGCGCGATCGCCTTTACCGCCGCCTGCCGGTTGGACGTTGCGTAGCAAATGTCCTCGCTGCGCGGCGCGCGGATGTTTGGGAAGCGAGCCTTCAGCGCCTCGACGATCGCGGCGGTATCGTCCACCGAAAGCGTGGTCTGGGTCAGAAAAGCGAGGGTCGCAGTGTCCGGCATACTGATGTTGGCGACGTCCTCGACCGTTTCCACCAGAGTCATCGAACCGGAGGGGACTTGGCCAAACGTGCCGATCACTTCCGGATGCCCGGCATGGCCGATGAAGACGATGTGGCGCCCATCGCCGATCAACCGCTCAGCTTGTCGGTGAACCTTCGAGACAAGAGGGCAGGTGGCATCGACATAAGTCAGGCCGCGATCCTGCGCCTCGGCCGGAACCGACTTGGGGACGCCATGAGCGGAGAAGACGACGGGCCGGTCGTCGGGAACTTCGTCGAGTTCGTCGACGAATACGGCGCCCATCTTGCGCAGTCGATCGACGACGAATTGGTTGTGGACAATCTCGTGCCGGACGTAGACGGGAGCTCCATACCGTTGGAGCGCCAGCTCGACGATCTGGATCGCCCGATCCACTCCTGCGCAAAAGCCGCGAGGGGCCGCGATCAACACTCGTAGAGGTGGGCGGTTCAGCATTTGGAAAGGCATGTAAGCCTTCGCTTGCAGCCTTAGAAGGGGCTTCCTATGAACGCCGCTCGACTGGCCCAATGTCTTTCCGAAGGACCCGCATGAATCGCCGCCTTGCTGCCGTGCTTGCCTTGACGCTGCTCAGCGCCTGCCGCCACCGCGGCGACATAGTGGAGGGCGGCATTTACGCCGTCCGCAGTGCCTGCCCAATTGCTGGAGTGCCCGCCGGGACCGGAGACATCACCTTGTTCAACCCGGCCGACAGTTCGGACTCGCGTAACATCGACGTGACCGCGGCGATCACCGATGTCCGCGCAACCTGCCAGGACGGCGGAAACGACGTGGTCTCAACGGCCACATTCACAATCGTCGGCTTGCGCCGCGATGCGGGCCCGGCGCGGCAAGTCGTGCTGCCTTATTTCAACGTCGCGCTGCGCGGAGGAACGACCGTTTCCGCGAAGAGCGTCGGCCAGTCGGTGCTGAATTTCGCGGCCGGCGATGTCCACGCCTGGACCCGGGTGCAAGCGACAATCCGGGTCAACCGCGGTGCGGCGACACTGCCCGCCGATGTCCGTCAGGTGTTGACGAAGCCGCGCAAGGCCGGAGATCCAGGCGCCGCGATCGATCCTTTGTCAGATCCGAAGATCCGCTCGGCGGTGGCGAATGCCACGTTCGAGCATCTGGTCGGCTTCCAGATGACCCAGGATCAGTTGCGCTACAACGCGACCCGTTAGTCGCTCCCCCGATGTTCGCGTTGACTTGGACGCCTCGCACGGCCAAGGCTCCCGGGGTCACCGGGGGCATGCTCTCGGAAAGGCCGCGCGGGAGAGTTCGCGCCGAGCGACGCGCTCGGAGCGGCGCCGAAGGAGCAACCGCCTCCGGAATCTCTCAGGCACCAAGGACCGCGCAGGCCTGACAGTCTGGAAAGTGTCCGCCGGTGCCGTGTGCAACGGTGGGCCGCCGAAGGGGCAAAGCTCTCAGGCTCAGCGACAGACGGGGGCGGCGGCCGAATCGCTCGTCGAAGCGTTGGCTGTCGCAACCCCGCGCGGAGCGTCCCGATGAGCAGCCAAGTCCATAACGGTCCGACCAACGACACCAGGGCAAGCGGAACGCCCCATAGCGGCGATTCGTCGGGCGGAGAGGGCATCGAGCCGGACTTGCTGGACAAGTTGCCGCTAGACACCTGGCATCGCGGTCACGGAGCGCGGATGGTGCCGTTCGCCGGATACGAGATGCCTGTCCAATACGAGGGCATCATCGCCGAACATCTCTGGACCCGCGAGCATGCCGGCCTGTTCGATGTCAGCCACATGGGCCAGTTGCTGATCCACGGCCGAGAAGTGGACAAGGCCCTGGAGCGACTGGTTCCGGGCGACCTTCAGTTCCTCGCCGATATGAAGCCCAAATATACTCTCCTGCTCGCAGAGGATGGCGGGATCATCGACGATCTGATGGCGACGCGGCGCGGCGATGATTTCTACCTCGTCGTCAACGGAGCGACGAAATTCGGCGACATCGATGATCTCCAGAAGCGGCTGCCGAGCGATATCGTCGTCGATTACATGAAGGAGCAGGCGCTGCTCGCATTGCAGGGGCCGCGCGCTGCCGAGGTCCTCGAGACGATCGTTCCAGGCGTGAGCCAGCTCAGTTTCATGCAAGCGGCACCGTTCCGCGCGCTGGGACAGCCGCTCTGGATCAGTCGGTCCGGCTACACCGGGGAGGACGGATTCGAGATTTCGGTAGCGGGCAATGCGGCGGCGGAGCTCGCGGACGCGCTGGCCGCGAATGAGGCGGTGAAGCCGATCGGCCTCGGCGCGCGCGATTCCCTGCGGCTCGAAGCCGGGCTGCCGCTATACGGCCACGACATCGACCGGGCGACGACTCCGGTGATGGCCGGTCTGACCTTCGCCATCAACAAGCGCCGTCGCGGCGAAGGTGGCTTTCCCGGGGCAGACCGGATCCTGGCCGAGTTGGAGGATGGTCCGCCGCAGCTGCGCGTCGGTCTTGATGTGGACGGCCGCCAGCCCGTGCGCGAAGGCGCGATCGTGCTTGACGGCGAGGGCAATGAGGTGGGCCGGATCACCAGCGGCGGCCACTCGCCAACGCTCGGGCGGCCCATCGCCATGGGCTATGTGGGCACGCCTTTCGCCGAAGTTGGAACGGAGCTGAAACTCGAGCAGCGCGGCAAATTATTCGAAGCGCGGGTCGCCGCCATGCCGTTCGTCCCCCACCGCTATCACCGCAAGGGAGCCGCCTGATGAGCGTCTATTTTACCAAGGAGCATGAGTGGATCCGGGTCGACGGAGATACTGCCACCATCGGGATTTCCAACCATGCCCAGGAGCAGCTCGGCGACATTGTCTTCGCTGAAGTGCCTGAGGCCGGCCGCCGAGTTCAGCAAAGGCCAGGAGGCTGCCGTCGTCGAGTCCGTGAAGGCGGCCTCGGACGTGTACGCCCCGGTGTCTGGTGAGGTGATCGAGGGCAATCAGTCGATCGCCGACGATCCCGCATTGATCAACAAGGATCCCGAAGGCGAAGGTTGGTTTTTCAAACTGAAGCTCGACAATCCAGCTGAGATCGAGGGGCTAATGGATGAGCCCGCCTATCGCGATTGGGTGAAGACCCTTTGAGCCAGGCCAGAGTTTCGACGAGCAAGTGGGACGCGGGCGATTACGCGCGCGTCGGTGCGTTCGTGGCAGAGCTGGGCGGCGCGGCACTCGACCTGCTCGATCCGCAGCCCGGTGAACGGATTCTGGATATTGGCTGCGGCGAAGGGACGCTGACGAAAAAGATCATCGATCGCGGCTCGACCGTGCTCGGGATCGACAATTCGCCCGAGATGATCGCGGCCGCCTGCGCCAACGGTATCGACGCGGTGCTGCTCGACGTCGTCGACATGACTTTCGTCAGCGAGTTCGACGCAGCATTCTCGAACGCCACTTTGCACTGGGTGCTCGAGAAAACGCAGGCGGCTTGCGCGATCTTCCGTGCCCTGAAGGCAGGCGGTCGATTCGCTGGCGAGATGGGCGGTGAGGGCAATCTCAAGAATCTGCGCGAAGCACTCGACGAGGAGTTGATCATCCGGGGGTACGTGCCGCCGGTCGAGGCGAGCAACTGGTATGCGTCGCCGGAGGAATTTGCGGCTGTCTATGAAGAGGCGGGTTTTCGCGAACTGGACGCGCGGCTGATCGAGCGGCCGACGCCGATCGAGCACGGTGTCGCGGCTTGGGTGACGACCTTCCGTAAGGGCTGGCTCGACCGAGCCGGAGTGCCCGAAGACGTGCGCCGCGAAATCGCCGCCGCAGTGGCCGACCGCATCGGCTCCAACGTCGCCGATTATGTGCGGCTTCGCTTCATCATGAGAAAGCCCGCCTGATGCGCTATCTGCCGCTGAGCGACTCCGACCGCAGCGAGATGCTGCGGGTGATCGGCGCAAGCTCCATCGACGATTTGTTTCGCGATGTTCCGGAGCAGCTGCGGCTGAAGGGACCGATCGAGGGTCTGCCGCTGCAGGCTTCGGAAATGGCCGTCGAGCGACACATGACCGCGCTGTCGCGCAAGAACATGGTCGCCGGGAACGGGCCCTTCTTCCTCGGCTGCGGCGCATATCGGCACCACATTCCGGCAAGCGTCGATCACATTATCCAGCGCGGTGAGTTCCTGACGAGCTACACGCCCTATCAGCCCGAAATCGCACAGGGCACGCTGCAGATGATGTTCGAATTTCAGACGCAGGTCGCACGGCTTTACGGCTGTGAGGTCGCGAATGCCTCGATGTACGACGGCTCGACCGCGATGTGGGAAGCGATCGTGATGGCGCACCGAATCACCCGGCGGAACAAGACCGTGATCTCGTCGGGCGTTCACCCGCATTATGTCAGCGTCGCCAAGACGATGGCGAAATTCACCGAGGACAAGCTTGAGACGGCCGCGCCGGATCTCAGTGCCGAGACTGACGCCGAGCGGCTGGTTGCGAGCATCGACGAGGACACCAGCGCGGTCGTTGTGCAATATCCCGACATTCTCGGCAGGATCGTGGACCTGGAGCCAATTGCCGACGCCGCACACGCGGTTGGAGCACTTCTAATCGCAGTCGTGACCGAGCCGGTTGCTTTGGGTCTGATCAAATCGCCGGGCGAGATGGGCGCGGACATCGTGGTGGGTGAGGGTCAGTCGATCGGCGTAGGGCTGCAGTTCGGCGGTCCCTATGTCGGATTGTTCGCCTGCCGCGAAAAGCATGTGCGTCAGATGCCGGGTCGGCTCGCCGGCGAAACTGTCGATGCCGAAGGCAAGCGTGGTTTCGTGCTCACGCTTTCGACCCGCGAGCAGCATATCCGCCGCGAAAAAGCGACCTCGAACATTTGCACCAGTTCCGTGTTGTGCGCGCTAGCCTTCACGGCGCATTTGACCCTGTTGGGCGAAAAAGGGCTGCGGCGGCTTGCTGAAATGAATCACGCGCGCGCGTGCGACACGGCTGACCGGCTGGCGGCGATCCCCGGGGTCGAGTTGGTCAACGACAGCTTCTTCAACGAATTCACCCTGAACTTGCCTGTCGAGGCGCGGCCGGCGGTGCACGCCATGGTCGGGAAAGGGGTGCTTGGCGGAGTATCGCTCGGTCGGCTCTATCCGGGCGTCGAGGCGTTAAGAGCGGACTCGTCATCGCAGTGACCGAAACGGTCACGGACGAGGACATCGATGCGCTGGAAGCGGCCCTGAAGGAGGCATGTTCATGAGCTCCTCCACCGTTCGCCCAGAGCTTGTCGAAGGGCTGTTCTTCCTTCGGACAAAAAAAGAAGGGCAGGGCTTCGACAGGCTCAACCCGAACGGAGACTTGGGATGACCGTCAACCCTTCAGGCTGGCGTCCCACTACGCCCGCGAACGAAGCGGGAGCGGAGCAGACCGTCACCGGCAACCGCGCGTTGATGCTCGAGGAGCCCTTGATCTTCGAAATCGGGAGTACGGAGCAGACCGGGGTGGATTTTGAATGCGTCCCGGCGAAGGCAGGGTACAGGTTGGCAGGATTGGAAAGGTCATTCGAAATCGGTCTTCCGGGCCTCAGCGAGCCCGAAGCTGTGCGCCACTATACGCGTCTCTCGCGGCAGAATTATGCGATAGACCTCGGTCTCTTCCCGCTCGGCTCCTGCACAATGAAGCACAATCCGCGCCTGAACGAGAAGATTGCTCGACTTCCGGGCTTCGCCGACGTCCACCCGCTTCAGCCGCAGGAGACGGCCCAGGGCGCGCTCCAAGTCATCAATGAGCTCGCCTTCTGGTTGCTCGACCTCACTGGAATGTACGGAGTCGCGATGAGCCCCAAGGCGGGCGCGCATGGCGAGCTGTGCGGCCTGCTATGCATCCGCGCGGCACTCGAGGCGCGTGGCGACAAAAGAGAGGTCGTCCTGGTCCCGGAAAGCGCGCACGGCACCAATCCCGCCACAGCGGCTTTCGCCGGCTATCGGGTGGAGAGTATCCCTGCCAACGCTGCGGGACGCGTCGACGTCGACGCCTTGACGTCACGGCTCGGCCCGGATGTCGCCGCCGTGATGATTACCAACCCGAACACCTGCGGGCTGTTCGAGCCGGACATGATCGCCATCTCCGAGGCCGCGCACGCGGCAGGCGCCTTCGTCTATTGCGACGGCGCGAACTTCAACGCGATTGTCGGCAAAGTGCGTCCCGGCGACCTCGGCATCGATGCGATGCACATCAATTTGCACAAGACCTTCTCGACACCGCACGGCGGAGGGGGTCCAGGATCCGGGCCTGTGGTCTTGTCCGAAGCGCTTGCGCCGTACGGCCCTCTGCCCTTCGCCGCGAAATATCCCGACGGCAGCTACAGAATCGTCGAGGAAGAAAATGCCAACGAGGAGCATCCGGATGCATTCGGGCGAATGACGGCATTCCACGGTCAGATGGGCATGTTCACGCGCGCGCTGGCCTACATTCTCAGTCACGGCGCAGACGGACTCAAGCAGGTTGCGGAAGATTCCGTGTTGAACGCCAATTACATCCTGAGGAGCCTTGCGGACGTGCTCGACGCCCCCTTCGCTCAGGCTGGGCCGTGCATGCATGAGGCGATTTTCTCGGACAAAGGTTTTGAAAGCGGAATCAGCACGATCGATCTCGCCAAGGCGCTTATCGACGAAGGCTTCCACCCGATGACCATGTATTTCCCGCTGGTTGTCCATGGCGCGATGCTGGTCGAGCCTACGGAGACGGAGTCGAAGGCGAGCCTCGACCAATTCATCAATGCGCTGCGGTCGATCGCCAAACGGGCGAAGGCAGGCGATCAGAGCCTCAAGGCCGCGCCGATCTATGCCCCGCGCCGGCGGCTCGACGAGACTCTTGCAGCTCGAAACCCGGTCCTTGCCTATCGAGATCCCAAGCCGGTTGAAGCGGCAGAGTAGGGGAGAGCGAGCGTGCAAGACCAAGGGGGATCCGGGCTGACCGCGCTGCTGCCGTTCGCGATCGTCACGGAATCCGCTGCATGACGGGAGAGCGGCGCTTCTACGAGGCGCCCGCCACTGGCGCGTGCCGCTCCGCTCCGGCGACGGCGCGCAACCGGGAACCGATCCGCGAGGTACTGCGCCAGTGGCTGCCGGCGTCCGGCGTGGTGCTTGAGCTCGCCAGCGGCACCGGAGAGCACGCCGTTCATTTCGCTCGGAGCTTCCCGGAACTCGAGTGGCAGCCCAGCGACGTCCATCCCGATGCCCTCGAATCGATTCGTGCATGGAGGCACGCCTCAGGGCTGGCGAATGTGCGTGAGCCAATCGTCATCGATGCGGCTGCGATCGATTGGCCGATCGGCTCCGCCGCTGCGATCCTCAGCATCAATATGGTGCACATCAGTCCCTGGTCGGCGGCGCTGGGGTTGATCGCCGGAGCGGCGCGGATCCTGCCCAAAGGAGCACCGCTGATCCTCTATGGACCTTGGCTGAAGGACGACATTCCGGCCGCTCCAAGCAATCTCGAATTCGATGCCGATCTCAAACGACGGGATTCGGAATGGGGCTTGCGGCGGGTCGAGGAGTTCGTCGCGGCGGCTAAGCCGCATGGCTTGGACCTTATCGAAACCCGGTCGATGCCGGCAAACAATTTGATGCTGCTGCTCCGCAGAACGCATGCTGACGTTAAATGAAGCTTTACTACGTCTGCGCTAGTTCAGCGCCATGGACGAGAGCGGCATGATTCAGAACCGGCGTTCGCGCCGGGCACCCGTGCTTCTTGCCGCCACCATCGAGGTCGACGGCGTCCCGCAATCCGTAAAGTTGCGCAACCTGTCCGAAGAAGGCGCGCTGATAGAAGGCGAACGCCTTCCGGTGGAAGGCTCGACCTGCTTTTTCCAGCGTAACGACCTGCGGCTCAAGAGCCGGGTGGTGTGGGTTCACGGCCGCTATGCCGGCGTGGCGTTCGCTCGTTCGTTGAGGTCCGAGGAAGTGTTGCGCAACATTCCGCAACCGCGGCCCAAGGCTCCGCTCGACTTCCGCCGTCCAGGTCTCGCTTGCCGTCCGCTCACCTCGTACGAGCGCAAAATGCTCGAACGATGGATGACGGCTTCGCCAATTGGACCTCTAGGCGAGTGAAGCTCGGGCTGCGTGCGGCCCCTCGCGCTGCTCCCGAAGCCAGGCAACAAGGTCCGACACGGCGATCACCCGATTGAACGTGATTCCGTAGGACGAGCCATCCTGCCAACGGACAATCCCCGGAAGCGGTGGCAGGCCGTTGAGGGCGACGATCACGTCGACCCCGATCGCCAATTCCGCATGACCCTCCACCCGGATTCCACCCTGCGAGATGTTGGACGCCTTCATCCGATGGACCGTCGCATCTTCGCGGACCCATGCCGTGCACTGGACCTCGATCCGCGGCATGCGCGGTCGCTGCCCGTCGTTCGCGCTACAAATGAGTCCAAGCACGTCGATCGGGGAATCGAAGCTGACTCCGACGCATTCGTCCTTCGTCCAGCGGGCAATGCCGCTGATCGCTTCGCCTTGTTTCAGCTCGATCGAAAGCCGCGTGCCCTGCTCGATGCTCGAATAGGCCCGGATCAGCATTCCACCGGCCGAAATATTGCGAATGAGGCACAGCTCGCGCCGATCGCCGATCATCAGCGCTCCCACGCGCAGCAGGCTGAGGTGGCGATCGCCGCTCCGACGCTCGTCCGGCTCTGGAGTGCCCGATCTGAGTGAATAGACCGTGGTTTCAACCGGCTGCTCGTCCAACATCAACTCCGCCCATATGCCCTTCAGCCGCTCCAATGGGACGTCGGAGGGCTTTCCGCTCGGCGCATATCATCCAACCGATTACCACTTGGTTGCCGTCTTCGACGGACAAAGTGCATTTGAACAAAGGTGTTGGGGGGAGTAAGCGATCCTTTGGAGGTGGGGATGACGCGGAAATTCTGGTGCGTTTCGCTTATGCTCCTCGCGAGTAGCTCGGCCCTCGGGCAGCAAGCGACGTCGGCAGGGCAGAAAGCCGTCAGCGCGACTAGCGAGATCGACAAGACGAGTCAGACGGAAGACGTCCGCTTCCGCACCGAGCAGAACGATCGCCTCACCGTCCCCGTGCGGTTGTCGGGCACCGGACCGTATCGTTTCCTCGTCGACACGGGGTCCGACCGAACCGCGGTTTCGCGCCAGCTTGCCGAGAAGCTGAAGCTCCAGGCGGGCGATGCCGCCCGGGTTCACGGAATTGCCGGCATGTTGCCGGTTGCGACAGCCAGCGTGCCGGACCTTCAGCTCACCCGCAAGCAGGTCAAGGTGATCGACGCCCCCTTGCTCGAAAGCGTGAATATGGGAGCCGACGGAATCCTTGGCGTCGATTCCCTCCGTTCACAGCGGGTCATGTTCGATTTCGAAGCGCACACGCTATCGATCGTCCCGTCGGCGAGCCCCGATTTCCGCGAAGAGCCGGGCACGATTGTCGTTCGGGGGCATCGCCGCAACGGCCGGCTCATCGTGACCGAGGCCACCGCCAACGATCAATCTGTTACCGTGGTGGTCGATACTGGATCGCAGGTCACGGTCGGCAACGAGGCGCTCCGCCGAGCGCTGCTCAAGCGAAAGTTGCTCTCCGGAGCCTTGCAGCATGTCGAGCTGGAATCGGTGACCGGCCAGAAGATCCCGGGCGACTATATGTTTGTGCGTGAGCTCAACGTCGGCGGAATTCAGCTGAAGGGTCTCGCCATCGTCTTTGCGGATGCGCACACGTTCAAGCAGTTGAACCTGAACGACAGGCCGGCGCTGCTGCTCGGCATGAACGCGATGCGGGCCTTCAAGAAGGTTTCGATCGACTTCGCCAACCGCAAACTCCGGGTGATCGTGCCGGAACAAAGCAGTCTCGACACGCGAATGGCGGCGGCTGGGCTCAATTAAGCAAAGCTGATCTGTCTTTTTCCGCTCGATCGAATAATTCGCCCCAATGGATAACGATCCGCGCATTGTCGTCGTCGGCCTCGGCTATGTGGGGCTTCCGCTCGCCGTTGCGCTCGCGCGAAAGTTCAACGTCACGGGTTACGATGTCGACGAGGGGCGGATCGCCGAGCTTCGGGCCACGCACGATCGCACTCGGGAAGTCGATGCGGAGGAGCTTCGGCAAACAGCCCTCCAGCTGACGAGCGAGACCGACGGTTGCGCGGGCGCGGACGTCTATATTGTTACCGTCCCGACGCCGGTCGATCGCACCAACTCTCCCGACCTTGCCGCGGTCCGCGCCGCAACGCGCATGATCGCCACTGTGATCGATCCCGAGCGGCGCCCGACGGTCATCTATGAAAGCACCGTTTACCCCGGCGTGACCGAGACGATTTGCGGTCCGGAGCTTGAGCGAGTCGCGGAACTGGTCCGAGGCCGCGATTTTCGCCTCGGTTATAGCCCGGAACGGATCAATCCGGGCGACCGCCAGCACACGATCGACAAGATCACCAAGGTGATCGCCGGCGAAGACGACGAGGTGCTCGAACAAATGGCCGCGATCTACGGAGCGGTCACCAGCGGGGGAGTCTTTCGCGCGGCCTCCATCAGGGCGGCCGAAGCCGCCAAGGCGATCGAGAATGCGCAGCGTGACATCAACATCGCCTTCATGAACGAGGTCGCACAGATCTTTTCGCGGATCGACATCTCGATGTGGGATGTCCTCGCAGCAGCGAAGACCAAATGGAATTTCCTCGCCTTCGAACCGGGCCTCGTCGGTGGCCACTGTATCGGTGTCGACCCTTATTATCTCAGCCATTTGGCGCAGCAGCTCGGCCATCATCCACAGGTGATCCTCGCGGGACGGGGCACCAATGATGGAATGGGCTCCTGGATCGGGGATGCGCTGCATGAGCGGCGGCAGAAAGCGGGGACGGCGCTCGTCCTCGGCCTGACCTTCAAGGAAAATGTGCCCGACCTGCGCAACAGCCGCAGCTTCGATCTCGTGCGGCGGCTGACCTGGCTAGGGCACGACGTCGCTGTTGCCGATGCCTTGGCCGATCCGGCCGAAATCGAGCGGGAACATGGATTAAAGGTCACCGCTCCGACTGACGGTCGCTACGACCTCGTCGTAGGCGCTGTCGCGCACGATGACTATCGGCAGCTCTCCGATGCCGACCTTGAGGCGTTGATGAATCCAGGCGGCTTGCTCGCCGATCTCAAGGGCATATGGCGCGATCGCGAGCTGGACCCGGCGATCGGCCGATGGACCTTGTGATCCCGACGGTAGGCGAGATTGACACGGTCTTGGCCGCGGCCCTGACAGGCCGAGACGTCGCTTGGCCAGCAAATTGGAACGTCGACAATATGAGCAAAGCCGTGATCGAGCGGATTGCCTATCACGGCATCGGCGCATTGCTGAACGAGAACGACGTGGCGCTCGAGCGCTGGCCGGCCACTGTCTGCGACGCCGTCCGGGAACAAGCCCTCACACGCTCAATGTGGGAACTGCGGCACGGTCTCGTCATTCGCGCGCTCCTCGAGCGAATGGCCGCAGCCGGAATCCCATGCCTGCTTCTGAAAGGCACCGCTGTCGCTTATGATCTGTATGAGAATCCGGCAGAGCGGGAACGCGGCGACACCGATCTGCTCGTTTCGGGGGAGAAGCGGGATGCGGCGCGCGATCTCTTGAAGGAAAGCGGGTTCAGGCGTGAGATCGAAGGCCAGGACCTGCCAGAGGCGTTGCGCTCGCAGGAACCATGGTCCTTCACCTCGCAGGACGGCTTCGAGCATTCGCTCGACCTGCACTGGGAGCCGCTCAACGCGCCAGCGCTCCATCGTCTTTTGGCCTTCAATGAGATGGCGGCGGATAGCCGGCCGCTTCCGCGGCTCTCAGAGATCGCTATGGCGCCCCGACGCGCGGTCATGCTGTTGCACGCCTGTCTTCATCGGGGGATGCACGATTGCGCACCCTATTTCGTCGGAGATCGGACCTATTTCGGGGGCAACCGGCTGATCTGGATCTACGACATCGCGCTATTGGGTGGTGCGCTGAGCGATCGCGAATGGCGCCTGTTCTCGCGCATGGCGACGGAAAAACGGTTGGCGGATGTATGCCTTGAGGGCTTGGACGAAGCGCAGCACAGCTTAGGGGCGATCCCGCCGTCCTTCGTGCGCGATGAACTCGCTCGCGCGCGATCTGGGGGCTATTTTCGCTCTGGACAGCTTGGGCGCGCATTGCTCGACTTTTGGGCGACCCCAGGTGCTCGACGAAAATGGGAATATCTCTGGGCACGATCGCTGCCGTCGGCGGAGTTCATGCGGGCGAAATATCCCGATATGCCGGGAAGTCCTCTGCCGCTTCTCTATATTCGCCGGCTCGCTGAGCTTATCCGTGAGCGCCCGAAGGCGGATCATGCTCCATGACTCGGGAAGCAGATGCGGGGAATTCGGTCGGTCTACGGAGATGAAGCCGTTCATCAATCACGACTTGTTCGCTCCAAATGTCCTCACTGCCAGTGTGGACGCTTCGGTCGTCGACGAATTCTCAAATCTTGACGCGTTCCGCGGCCCTGGGTTCGCGCGGATCACTCCCCGGTGGAAAAGCGACATTCAGTGGATCTCGGCAGCGACGCCGGAACACTTTGTTCGGTTTCAATCGGCCTTCGACCGTTTGGGTGTTGCGGATCACGTGCGATCTTACGTGGAAGTCGACAAAAGCGTTCGTCTCTACGCCGGATTCCTCGTCGTCAGAAAAGAATGCGCCGATCCTGATTTCCACTTCGACTGGAAGGAAGCGAGAAACCAGGCATTCACCTTCATGACGCCCGTTTCCGGGGATTTTGAGGCGTTCGGCCTATTGTACAAGAAGCTTTCGGGGGAGGTCGGGAACTACGATTATAAGTCAGGCGAAGCGATCATCTTCGGCGACGATTTTCTTCATTCCACGAAGCCGGGACGCGCCACCGACCCGACCGTCCTGCTGTCGTTCGTGTTCGGCACCGACCGGATGGAGCATTGGGCGAAAATCTATCCGAATATTTCGAGGCAAACGCCGCTTCTGCGACGGCCAGACGGCGAATTCCTTCGGACTCAGCAAACGACCGCTTAGCGACGAACTGATTGTAATCGGCCGGAATTCATCCGATCAATTTGGGGTCGCGCCAACCGCTCATGTCGATAATCTCGGCCAGCCCGGACATGTCGAAATATTCCGCCCAACGCTGCGGATCCGTCAGATGCTGCGTTCCAGTCGGAACGTAATGGAAGAATAGCAGGTGGCAGAAATTATTCGGCCCGCGGTGTGGGATCCGGTCGCGGTAGTGCCATTGGCTACTTCCACTGAATAATATGGCCTGTCGTTCTTGCAGCGCGACAGGCGTGAACCGGTTCTTCGGATCGTTGCGGACTCCGTCGTCCCACCCGCGACCATAGTCCGACCACGTCTCCGGCCAGGGCCGAACCTGACTGAGGTAGATTGGCCAGGGCCCGGACTGTTCGATGCAATAGTCCAGCGTCCACTTGGCCGACGGCGCATCCAGATGCATGCCGCAGATGCCCAAATTGTTGTAAAGGCCTAGAAAATTGTAGCAAGGCTCGACGGGCTCGTTGACCCACTCGCTCATTCGATCGGTCAGCGACGCTTGCAGTTCTAGACAAATATCACCGTCATGAACGACCGTTCGTCCGAAGCGTAAGGCTTCGTGCTTTTCGATATGACGTTTCGATTCCGTTGCGATGAATTCCTTCAGCCGAGCATGTTCGTCGGCAGATAGCGCATCCTCAATCCGTCTGGTCTGGAAGTCGGGGTCGGTGCGAAGCACATCAAATGCGCGAACGAACTCGTTCAGCCTGTCCGGATGCTGCTGACTGATGTAGCGGGTGGCGCGCGCGTAGGAGGTGAGCCAATAGGAGTCATACCACGGAAAGTTGTCGCTCATGACCGGACTAACGCGCCCCTTACGCATCTGAAGCCGCTGCTATTTGTAGTGAGTCGTCATCAATGGAAATAGCTCCGCGCTCGGAAAGGGTCGTCAGTAAGCGATGAGCGGAGTCTGTGGGATCGTGTCATTTGACGGGTCCGACCCCTGCTTGAAACAGCTCGAGGCGTTGCTCGGCCCGCTGAAACGTCGCGGTCCCGACGGTTCGGCTTCCTGGGTGGGACAAGGCGCCGCCCTCGGCCACACCCTCCTCTCTACGACGCCCGAATCGCTGCTGGAAAAGCTGCCGCTCCTTCACCCTCCTAGCGGGTGCGTGATCACCGCCGACGCCCGGCTCGACAATCGTGAAGAGCTATTAGCCAGGCTAGGAATGACGGGCCGAACCGTCGGCGACGGTGAGTTGATCCTCCTGTCCTATCTAAAATGGGATGAGGAGTGCGTCGATCATCTGCTGGGTGATTTTGCGTTCGCCATCTGGGACCCACGTTCCCGCCGGCTATATTGCGCCCGCGACCAGCTGGGCATGCGTCAACTGACCTATTGCCACCTGCCCGGCAGGGCGTTCGTGTTCGCATCGGAGCCCGCCGCAATATTGCCCCATGCCCTCGTGCCGCAGGACGTCAACCTCGGTCGTGTGGCGGATTTCCTCGACGATCTGGAACATTTCGATCTTTCGGCGACCTTTTATTCAGCCGTTTCCCGTCTGCCGCCCGCCCACACCCTCACCGTCGATGGAGATGGTCTCCGAACGCGAAAATATTGGCGGTTGCGGGCTGTTGAGGAACTCCAGCTTAAGTCGGACGACGACTACGCGTTGGCCTTTCTCGAGGTCTTCCGAACCGCAGTTCGATGCCGGCTACGCAGTAGTGGTCCCCTTGGCGCCATGCTGTCGGGCGGGATGGATTCGAGCTCCGTTGCTGCGATTGCCGCGGAAATCCTCGCCAGCGAGGATCGGGACCCCCTCAGGACATTCTCGGCCGTTGGGCCTGATCCTGACGTCTGCCCAGAGACTAGCGCCATTCACGCTGCCGCAAAGATCGGTGGGATCGAGCCCCATTTCATCTCTTACTCCAATCTTGGTTCGTATTTGGATGAGTTGCTCCGACTGACGAAAGACGAAGCGGAGCCGTTCGACGGTCAGATGATCCTCCCTCGGACAATGTATCTCGCGGCTCACGAAGCGGGACTGAAAGTGATGCTCGACGGCGTGGGCGGAGACGTCGCACTTTACTCCGACAGCCGGGTCGCCCGCCTCTTGCGTCGCGGACGGTTCGTCCAAGCCTGGCACGAAGCGAGGGGGGAGCGTCTAGTCTGGGGTCCGGATTGGCCGACGTGGAAGTCCCTCGCGATCGGCGGAGGGCGCGCGTGGGTACCGCGGCGCGCGCGGATGTTCCGGAGGCGAGCTGCCTGGTGGCTCCAGGATCGGCGAATTGGACGATCGGGCCTCATGTCCGAGGACTTCGCCGCTCGGACAAATCTCGCGGAGCGGAGGAGACAATTGAGGACCCGCGATGCCCACTTCGATCGGCTGGACCGAGAGGAACGTGCTCGGCGGCTCGAACATGCCAATATCGTCGTTGGAAGGGAGCGATACGATCGCGTCGCCTCCGCGCTGGCGATCGAGCCCCGCGATCCCTTCATGGACCTCAGACTCATCGATTTCTGTCTGTCTCTCCCCTGGGAACAGCTGCAGTCGGGGGGCTGGCCGAAGCTGGTTCTGCGCCGAGCAATGGCCGGCAAGCTGCCGGAGGAAGTTCGGTGGCGCCGCGGGAAGGAGCATTTGGGTAGCTGTTTCATCGAAGAGATCTTCGGACGCTTGGCCGCCGCCGATGGATCGACGGAACGTTTCGGTGAAACCATTGCCTCGTACGTCGATTTAAGGCGGCTGGAAGGCGATCCGGCGCGCAAGCGTTGTAAGGAGTGGACTGACCCTTTATGCCTTCACTATTGGCTCGAATCTGCGGTGGGCGGCGCGAGACGGTAGCTGGTGTGAATTTGGAGGAAATGGCATGCCCAGTGATTCAAGCGTATTGAAATACATCGCGCCCAAGCTGATCATCTACGGTGACATGGCCAAGATGACCGCCGGCGGCGTCGGTTCGCAGCAGGAAAATCCGACCAAGATGGCGGGCAAGAAGCCCTGATCTCGAATCGGGCGCTTAGCGAGTTTTAGAAAAGTCACTCAGCAGTTGGACCTGGCAGCATTCGACGTGGGCCCCGGGCCAGCCGCCGCCGGCCTCAGCATTCCTTCATTTTCGCGCTGTGGAGGGTGGAAGGTTCACTATTCTGACGAGATCAGCGGGCCGGATCCGCGCGGAAGCCATGAACCCGTCTGGTCGAATGATTCCTTCGACCTAACGGTCGGCAGCAAGACGGCGGAGAAGTTTCACCTGTCCTATTTCGGAATTGCCGACTTCTCGGTGGATTTCAGCGATAAGATCGTCCGCGTCTGCCCCGTCGCCCACTCGTCCGAACAAAGCGTCCTTCATCTCCTTGGAGATCAGGTTCTTCCCCGCATCTTGGCGCATGAGGGCGACCTTGTACTGCATGCTGCTGGGGCACGCAGCGAAAGGGGAATGGTGCTCTTCGCTGGATCATCGGGCTCCGGCAAGTCGAGCTTGGCCGCAAGCTTGCACGAGGGCGGCTATCGTCTGGTCGGTGACGACGCGATTGTGATCTCGGAGGCGGATGGAACGATGACTGGCCGCGCCATCTATCGCAGCCTTAGGCTTTTTCCTGATTCGATCGATGCCCTCATTCAACGCTCTGCGAGATTCAGCCCGGTTGCTTCTTATACGACGAAGCAGAATGTGACGTTTACCGACGACTGCCCCTCGCATGAAACAGCCCCAGTTCGAGCCGCTTTCCTGCTCGAGCCCGCACGCGGCGACGCTATCCTCATTGAGCCGATGAACGCATCGGACGCGTGCATGGCGATCGTGGAGCATAGCTTCTGGATGGACCCTGCGGACCTCGATCGAACCAAGAAGCGGATGGTCCAGGCAAGTGTCATGGCCCGGCAAATTCCAATGTTTCGACTGATCTACCCCCGATCATATTCCAGCCTGTCGGCCGTTCAGGACGCTCTCGCGGCCGTGTTGAACTGAGCGGCAATCGCGATGTCCACTCGACCTACCGGCTATAGCGTGCTGAGCTATGGCCAGATGATCACCTGCGAGCCGCGGATGTCCCGTTATGCCGAAGCGCTGCGGCGGGCGGTGACGCCCGGGTGCACGGTGATCGATATCGGCGCGGGTCCCGGCCTCTTCGCAATGCTCGCGTGCAAATATGGGGCAGGAAACGTCATCGCCATCGAGCCCAACGATTCGATTGAACTGGTAACGCACTTCGCTCGAGCGAACGGCTTCGCCGACCGGGTCACCGTCTTCAAGGGGCTGTCGACGGATTATTCGCCGCCAAGGAAGGCCGATGTGATCGTCTCGGACATTCGCGGAATCCTGCCCTTGTTCGAAGGACATATCGCAACCATCGCCGACGCTCGAAAGCGCCTTCTTGCACCCGGCGGTAAGCTCATCCCCTCGCGCGACATCTTGCGGGCCGCGATCGCGCACAGCCCCGAAAATTATCTCGGTCACGAGGAACCGTGGCTTTGCAACAAGTTTGAGCTCGAACTGTCGGCCGCGCATCGATTCGCGGCCAATAGCTTCTCCAAGGTCAATCTGAAGGCCGCCGATCTACTATCCGACGCCATCGACCTGGCGGTCTTGGACTACGGCCAAATCGAGGACCCGAACGTCGTCGCAGGATTCGAACTCGTGGCCACGAAAAGCCGGACCGCTCACGGCCTGCTCGTCTGGTTCGACGCGGAGTTGGCGGAAGCGATCGGTTTTTCGAACGCTCCGGGCGAACCCGAGCTCGTCTATGGACAGACGCTCTTTCCCTTCGAACGGGCGGTGGATCTCGATCCGGGCGATCGGGTGACGGGCGAAATCGGGGCGCGGCTCATCGACGGGCAATATGTCTGGACCTGGCGCTCGGCCTTTCGCCGCGCATCCTCTCCCGATCCGCTCGAGTTTCGCCAGTCCACCTTCCTCTCCAGCGTCTTGCCCGCCGACAAGCTTCGCTCACGGGCGAGCAATTTTGCGCCACCGCCGCGACCAATGCATGAGGTCGACCGTTACTGCCTGGCGCAATTCGACGGGAAACGAACAGTGGAAGAAATTGCCGGAACCGCCATGGAGAAATATGCCACGGCATTCCGCACTCCGACGGCGGCGCTGGATCATGTCGCGCGCCTGGCCGCCAGCTATGAGGACGAGAGGAACCGAGCCGGACGATGACCGACATCTTGCAGGAGCGCCTCAAGGCCTCGCCCGATGCTTTCGCCAGCGCCGTCGGCGACGAGACCGTGCTGCTGCAGGTCAAGCGCGGCGTTTATTATGGTCTCGACGCGATGGGGACGCGGATTTGGGCCGGTCTCAACGAGGGCCGGTCACCGACCGAGATCTGCGAACAAATCGCCGCCGAATTTGCGGTCCCGATCGAAACGGTCGAGACCGACGCGCGCGCGTTCCTGCAGGATTTGAAGGCCAATGAGATACTCGTCGCGGATTGAAGGCGCCCCGCCCTCCGCGCTGACCAGGGCGCTCAGCCTCGGTCCACGAGACTGGCTCGACGTCGCGATCGCGACGGTGGAGCTCGCCTTCGCGCGCGTCCGGGTGTCGACGTCGGATCGCTTCGCATTGGTCCGCCCCGCGGCAGCAGCGAGCCGACCAACGAGGAAGCCGGACGAGCGCGTGGAGCGCGTGCGCCGGGCAATTGCCCGTGCCAGCCACCGGCTGCCGTGGCGCACCGATTGTCTGGTGCAAGCCATTGCCGCTCGGCGCTGGTTGCGCCGACTAGGCCTGGAAGCTTCACTGCGCATCGCGGGACCAGGGAAGATAAGCGAGCCCTTCGAAGCTCATGCCTGGCTGATGTACGGGGACGAGGCGGTCACTGGCGGGAATATTGGAGATAGCGTGGCCCTCTTCGAATTCGGCCCTGTCGCCAAAGGCCGCCGGACCGTCGCAGAGCTGAGCAGCAATACCCTTGTCCCGAACCGTCGTTATCGCCGCGAATAGCGACTGGAATATCGTCACCTTTCGACAGGGTCTGATCCGCGCCATTGAAGCGGCCGGCTATGACCCGCTGATACTCGCACCGAGCGATCCGGCTTCCGAACAGCGCATGCGACAGCTTGGAGTCGACCGCATTCCCGTGGACATCGAACGGTCGGGCCTGAACCCGTTCGCCGATTTCCGCCTCCTGCTTCAATATCGACGCCTCCTGAAGAAGCTCACGCCCGCGGCCTTCCTTGGCTTCACCATCAAGCCGAATATCTACGGGTGCATCGCGGCCCGGTTGGCCCGGGTTCCAGCGGTCGCGAATGTGAGCGGCCTTGGGACTGTCTTTTTGAAATCGGGGCTGTTGGAGAGGTTCGTCGTCCCGATGTATCGTTACGCACTCAGCCGCGCAGATCTCGTCTTCTTTCAGAATCCCGATGACCGGCGACTGTTCGTCCAAAGGCGGATCGTTCGTCCCGAGCAAACTCGAATCATTCCAGGTTCCGGAATCAATCTCGACGACTATCCGCCAGCCGAACTGCCGGATGGGCCGCCGATCTTTCTCCTGATTGCCCGCCTCCTCGGCGACAAGGGCGTTCGGGAATTCGTCGACGCCGCTCGAGCGCTCCGCGAAGACCTTCCCGGAGCCCGCTTCCAACTGCTGGGACCATTGGATGCCCACAATCGCACATCCATTTCCCGGGCCGAGTTGGATGCGTGGGTGGAGCGGGGAGACGTCGAATATCTCGGCTCCACCGACGACGTTCGTCCCTTCGTCGCCAAGGCCACAGCGCTCGTGCTTCCTTCCTATCGGGAGGGACTGCCGCGATCCCTGCTGGAAGGCGCAGCGATGGCCAGGCCGCTAATCGCGACAGACGTGCCCGGCTGCCGAGAGCTGGTCGAGGACGGCGTGAACGGGTTCTTGTGCTTGGCGCGGGATTGTGAGTCGCTGGCCGGAGCGATGAGAAGGTTCGCGTATCTCTCACCGGAGAGCCGTCGCTGGATGGGCGACGCCGCACGCTCCACGGTCGAAGACCGGTACAGCGAGACGTTCGTGGTGAGCGCCTATCTCGACGCGTTGGAGAAGCTTGCGCCTCATCCACCGTCACTTCGGCAGTCGCCGTCATGCTGATCTACTGGGTCTTGTTCGGTTATTTCGCTCTCGGGTCCCTTTTGGCCAGGGCGCAGGGCGAGCGGACCCAATCCAGGCCGTTTCTTGCGGTCGGGGCAATCATCACCGCCTTGCTGATCGGTTTCAGGTACAGGGTCGGCGGCGATTGGGACACCTATGATTATTGGTTCTCCTACGCCGGACGCGGCGACTTTGGCCGAGTGCTGCATTTCGGCGATCCCGCTTATCAGCTTCTCAACTGGGGAGTTGCCCAACTCGACGTCCAGATCTGGGCCGTAAACCTGGTGTGCGGTGCCATATTTTCATGGGGACTATGGCGCCTGAGCAAGGACCAGCCCGAGCCGTGGCTCGCCTTCGCCGTGGCGATACCCTACTTGGTGATCGTCATTGCCATGGGCTACACTCGGCAGGCGGTGGCACTCGGCATACTGATGGCCGGGCTCGCTTCATTTCATCGCAATGCGTCGACGTTGCGCTTCGCCGCTTATGTGGCGGTCGCCGCGCTGTTCCACAAAACGGCGGTCGTCGCATTTCCGCTTGTGGCCCTGGCGAGCCCGCGAAACCGTGTCCTCAACCTGCTCACAGTCGCTGCCACGAGCGTCCTGCTCTATGACGTGTTCCTCGGCGACGCGATGGAACAGTTCGTCAAACATTACGTCAAAACGCACTACTCATCCCAGGGCGCGAGTGTTCGGATCATGATGACGCTGATCGCCGCCATCCTCTTATGGATCGGCAGAGGGCGGTTCGCTTTCACGGAAACGGAAGGCCGATTGTGGAGGAACTTCTCGCTCGCGGCGGTCGCAGCCCTCGTATTGTTGTTTGTCCTGCCGTCCTCGACTGCGGTGGACCGTATGTCCCTGTACATTATACCGCTGCAGCTTGCGGTGTTGTCACGCGTCCCGCTCGCGACCGGGTCACCGCTCGGTGGAAGGGTTGCCGTCCTGGCCTATTCGGCATTGGTCGAGTTCGTCTGGCTGACGTACGGGCAGTTCGCCTGGGCATGGGTGCCTTATCATTTCTACCCGTTCTAAAGCTGCGCCAGGCGGATTGGTCTTCGTTGCGCTAGCTTGCCGCGGCCGATAGGTCAGGCGCGATTAGGACCGGAGGCGCGGGTGAAGGGTATTATTCTGGCAGGAGGTAGCGGCAGCCGATTGTTTCCGGTGACGCTCGCGGTCTCAAAGCAGCTTCTACCGGTCTTCGACAAACCGATGATCTACTATCCCCTTGGCGTTCTGATGCTTGCAGGGATCAGGGATATATTGGTCATCTCGACTCCCGAGGACCTGCCACGCTTTTCGGCTCTGCTCGGCGACGGCAGCGCTTACGGAATCCAGCTTAGCTACGCTCTACAGGACCAGCCGCGCGGGCTCGCCGAGGCCTTCGTCATCGGGCGCGAATTCGTTGGCGAGAACCCGGTCGCACTCATCCTCGGAGACAATATCTTCTACGGCGCCGGTCTGATCGAGCTCGTGCGTGAGGCGGCGAAGCCGAAGCCGGGGGCCACCGTCTTTGCCTATGCGGTGGAGGATCCGGAGCGCTACGGCGTGGTGGAGTTCGATCCTCAATCCGGGCGAGCGCTGTCGATCGAAGAAAAGCCCCGCGAGCCCAAATCCTCATGGGCCGTCACCGGCCTCTATTTCTACGACAATCAGGTGCTCGACATCGCGGCCTCCCTTGAACCCTCCGCTCGCGGCGAGCTCGAGATCACCGACGTCAACCGCGCCTATCTCGATCGCGGGCAGCTCGAGGTCGCCCGCCTCGGCCGCGGTTATGCGTGGCTCGACACGGGCACGCCCGAAAGCCTGCATGACGCGGCGGCCTTCGTCCGCACGATCGAGCGGCGCCAAGGGTTCAAGATCATGTGTCTCGAAGAAATAGGTCTTGAGCTTGGCTATCTGACGGCGGAGCAAGTGATTGCCCGGTCCGACCAGCTGGGCCGTAACGAATACGCCTTGTACCTGCGGCGGCGGGCTTCAGAATTCACCAGCCAACGGATGCCCCCGTCGCTCCAATATGTCGGCGAGTCCAAATGATCCGTCGAATTCTCGTCACCGGGGGAGCCGGCTTTATCGGCAGCGCGGTCGTCCGTCTGCTCGTCGGAGAGGGCTACGAAGTCATCAACGTCGACAAGCTGACATATTCCGGCAATCTGGATTCGCTACGCGAAGTGGCGGACGCGCCGAATTATCGCTTCCATCGCGCCGATATTTGCGACGAGGCCGCGATGGACGAAATTTTCGCCACCGACCGCCCGGACGCGCTGATGCACTTGGCGGCGGAGAGTCATGTCGACCGATCGATCGATGGGCCTTCCGTGTTCGTCGACACGAACGTCGTCGGCACCGTGCGGTTGCTGACCGCTGCGCTGCGCTACTGGCGCGGCCTGGACGAAGGAGCGCGCGAGCAATTCCGCTTCCACCATATTTCGACCGACGAAGTCTTCGGACATCTGCCTCTCGATAGCGGAGTCTTCACCGAGGAGACGCCCTACGCGCCATCGTCGCCTTATTCGGCGTCGAAAGCGGCGGCCGACCATTTCGTCCAAGCTTGGCATATGACCTACGGTTTGCCGGTGGTGCTTTCGAATTGTTCGAACAACTATGGACCGTATCATTTTCCCGAAAAGCTCATCCCGCTGACGATCATCAAGGCAATCGAAGGAGAGCGGCTGCCAGTCTACGGGGAAGGGCGTAACGTTCGCGACTGGCTGCATGTCGGGGATCATGCCCGCGCTCTCCATCTGATCCTGACGCGCGGCCAGGTGGGCGGGAGCTATAACGTCGGCGGCAGGTCCGAGCGCAGCAATCTCAACGTCGTCGAGACGATCTGCGACATCCTCGACTCCAAACGGCCGCGGGCCGGCGGCGGAAGTCACCGTGAGCTCATCGAGTTCGTTCCCGACCGCCCCGGTCACGATCTGCGATATGCGATCGACCCTTCAAAGATAGAGCGCGAGCTGGATTGGTCCGCCGATCACAATTTTGAGCAGGGGCTGGAGGAAACGATCGACTGGTTCCTTCAGAATGAATGGTGGTGGCGGCCTTTGCGGGACAGTCGCTATCGGGGTGAGCGGCTCGGCGTCGCTTCATGAGCTTACTCTGAATTCGCGATGCGTGAGTCGTCAGGACAAGGCAGCGGGAATTTCGACCCCGCAACGGTGGAGGGTTTCGGCCGGGAATGGCTGGCCTTCGACCAGACGGGTTTGACCGGGGCCGAGTATCGAGAGCTCTTCGACCGCTATTTCGCGATCTTTCCGTTCGACCAGATCGGAAGAGACGCCGAGGGCTTTGATCTCGGCTGCGGGTCGGGGCGGTGGGCCGCGGGAATGGCCTCTCGTGTCGGCCTTCTGCATTGTATCGATCCGTCTCCGGACGCTCTCTCCGTAGCGACCCGGCGGCTTCGCGATCATCCGAATGTCCGCCTGCACCTGGCCGCATCGGACGCCATCCCCCTCGAGGATAGTTCGCAGGACTTCGGCTATTCGCTCGGCGTCCTTCACCACATCCCCAACTCTGCTCGTGCGATGTCGGATTGCGTGCGCAAGCTGAAGCCGGGGGCGCCCTTCCTCGTCTACCTTTACTACAACTTCGATCATCGGCCGGGTTGGTACCGGGGGATCTGGGCTGCGACGGACAGGGCTCGAAAGCGAATCTCACGGTTGCCGTTCCCGGTCCGTAAAGCGGTCACGACGGTGGTCGCCGCGACCGTGTATTGGCCCTTGGCCCGTTTCGCCAAGATGCTCGAAAAGGTCGGGGTTGATGTGTCCAACCTGCCCCTCAGCGCCTATCGTAAGACAAGCTTCTACTCGATGCGTACCGATGCGCTCGATCGTTTCGGAACGCGCCTGGAACAGCGGTTTACGCGTGAAGAGATAGAAGCGATGATGCAGGGCGCCGGTCTCGTCGAGATCCGCTTCAGCGAGAAGGAGCCTTTTTGGGTGGCGGTCGGACGGCGGGCTCGCTGAGCATGGACAAGCCGGCCGTCCTCTATGTCAGCTACGACGGGATGCTCGAGCCCCTCGGCCAGAGTCAGGTCATCGCTTATCTTGAAATGCTTGCGGACGAGTTCGATTTCCATCTCATCAGCTTCGAAAAGCCCAGGGACTGGGCCAATTCCGGGCATCGCCGAGCGGTCGCGGGCCGCCTCGAGAGCGCCGGGATCGCTTGGCATCCGCTTCGCTACCACAAGACTCCGACCGTGCCGGCGACGCTGTTCGACATCGCCCGCGGCACTCGTAAGGCGCTTTGGCTTGCGGCCCGGCACCGGGTGCAACTGGTGCATGCCCGGAGCTACATAGCGGGATTGATCGCTTTGATGGTCAAACGGGCGACGGGCGCGCGCTTTCTGTTCGATATTCGCGGCTTCTGGGCAGACGAAAGAACCGACGGAGGCTTGTGGCGAGAAGGCGGACGGATTTACCGCGCCGCTAAGCGAGTGGAGCGATCCTTGCTCCTTGCCGCCGACTGGATCGTCACACTGACCCAGAGCTCAGTGCCGGTGCTCGAGTCATTGCCTCCTCTCCGCGATCGCGCTCACGCGCCGATTAGCGTGATCACGACCTGTGCGGATCTGAACCGCTTTGCTCCGGGTAACCGGAGCCCGTCGGAGGTCTTCACGCTTGGCTACCTTGGATCGGTGGGCACTTGGTATTTGTTCGACGAACTCTTGGAATGCTTTCGCGAGCTTCAACGGCAGCGCCCCGGTGCGCGCCTAATGATCGTCAACCGAAACGATCATGAGCTTATTCGAAGCAAGCTGGAAGAGTTCGGGATCGGCCCTGACGGCGTGGAGCTAGTTGCGGTCAACCATAGGGACGCTCCGGCGGCGATCCGCAAGATGACCGCGGGGACGGCGATCATCCGCCCGGTTTTTTCGAAGGTTTCGAGCGCTCCAACGAAGCTCGCGGAATATCTTGGCTGCGGCGTGCCGTGTCTCGGCAACGTGGGAGTGGGCGATGTGGCATCCATCCTCGAGGAAAATCAGGTCGGAGTGGCGCTGACCGGCTTCAGTGAGAGGGAGCGCAGGCATGCCATCACTCGCCTGCTGGAGCTTGTTGAGGCCCCGGGGCTGGTGGACCGCTGCCGAGAAACTGCGCTTCGTCTCTTTTCGCTCCAAGCCGGCGTGGCCGCTTACCGGGACATCTATCGAGCCCTGCTCCAGGCCCCGGCCCGATGAGTTGCAACGGATGAGGCCTAGCGGGAAGAGAATTCTCGTCATTTGCCCGTTTCCGCTCGGCATCGCTCCGGCGCAGCGGCTGAAATACGAGCAATATTTCGATGACTGGCGAGCGAACGGTTATTCAGTCGACGTCTCCCCATTCATGTCTCGCCGGCTGTTCGATGTTGCCTGGACGAAGGGACATCTCGCGACCAAAATCGTCGGAACGTTGGCCGGAACCCTGCGTCGCTGGCGGGACTTCCTGCGAAATCCGCCGATATGACTTGGTCTACGTGTTTCTGTGGGTGACGCCGCTCGGCGCCAACTGGTCCGAACGGCTGGTGCGGAGGCTGGCTAGAAGGCTCGTCTACGACATCGACGACAATGTGCACTTGGGCCAGCACCTCGACGACGCGATCAATCCCAACCGGCTGCTGCGCTACTTCAAAGGGAAGGGGAAGCCGATCTATCTGATGCGAACCGCCGACCATGTGGTCGCCAGTTCGCCGTTCCTCGAAAAAAGCGCGCGGGAGCTCAATTACGCCGGGCGGGCCACCTACATCACTTCATCGGTCGACGTGCACTACTTCCAGCCGCGCAGCCGGCGTCCGGACAATCCGAAATGCGTGATCGGCTGGACCGGCACGTTCAGCAGTCAGCCGTTCATTGACGCCATGGCGCCGATGCTCCGGAAGCTCAGTGAAACTCACGAGTTCGAGTTTCGGATCGTCGGGAATTTCGACTATTCGATGCCCGGCATGGACCTAAAGGTCGTCCGGTTCGACAAGGCCCAGGAAATCGCCGATCTCGAGCATTTCGACATCGGCATCTACCCGCTGGTCGACGATCCCTTCGTCTATGGCAAGAGCGGCCTCAAGGCGATTGTGTACATGGCGATGGGCTTGCCTGTGGTCGCAAGTCCGATTGCCACCACCCCACTCGTTGTCCGGCACGGCGAAAACGGCTTTCTGGCTCGCACCGAAGATGAATGGCTGGAGTCGCTCGGCAGATTGATTAATGATCCCGACCTTCGCCGCCAACTCGGAGAACAGGCGCGCCGGGACGCCGTCGACCGATTTTCCAAGGAAGCAGTGGCAGGCGAGTACCGCAAGGTCCTGGCGAGCGTGTGGGAGAAGTCGAACTGATGGATGCGTGCGACGATGCCAAACAAATCCTTCTGGTCAGAATCATATCCGAGGGTTAAAGACCTTCCTCTGCGGGTGCCGACGTTGACAGATCTGAGATCGCGGGGGTCGATGTCACGGCGGCGCTTGTCCTTCTTTCTTCCGGACTTCGTTGCGGGCGGCGCTGAACGCGTCGCGCTCACTCAGATCGAGTGGTTCCTGAATCACGGCTCCGAAATCGACCTTGTTCTTGCCCAAGCCAAGGGAGAGATGCTCGAGCTCCTGCCCAAAGAGGTTGCGGTCTTCGACTTGAAGGCGAAGCGGCTGCGTAATTCCATCTTGCCGCTCGCCGCGTACCTTCGGGAACGACAGCCGGACGCGATCCAGGCGTTCATGTGGCCAATCACTTGCAACGCCGTCATCGCCCACCGCCTCAGCGGCAGCCGCTCGCGGCTCGTCCTTTCCGATCACACGACGATGTCGCTTGCTCATGCGCATTTAGGGCCGCTGAAACGGGCTGCGCTCCGGCAAAGCATTCGGCGCCTTTATCCCCTGGCCGATGCGAGGATCTCCGTTTCTTCAGACGCAGCGGACGATCTGGCTCGACTGAGCGGGATCGACCGCCGTAGCCTGACGATCATCTACAACCCTGTGTCGAGGCCCCCGGAGCGGATCCAGCCGGCCCACGAGCGGTGGCGAGCAAGCGGGGCCCGAATCCTCACCGTGGGGAAGCTCAAGCCGGTAAAGAATCACCGGCTCCTGCTCGAAGCCTTCGCTGAGCTGGCCGCCCGGCGTGACGCGCAATTGATGATCGTCGGGAACGGCGAACTGAAAGATGAGCTCACGAGCCGGGCCGCGGAACTCGAAATCGAGGATCGACTGATCATGCCCGGGTTCTCTCTCGACCCGTGGCCCTATTACGCGTCCGCCGATCTTTTTGTCCTATCCTCTGATTACGAAGGATATCCGGTCGTCCTCATCGAGGCGCTGCTCAGCGGATCGAATGTCGTCAGCACCGACTGCCGGAGCGGTCCGCGGGAAATTCTCGACGGTGGCCGTTTCGGCAGGCTGGTTCCGGTCGGAGACGCCCAAAGTCTGGCGCAAGCGATGGACGAGGCACTTGACCGGCCGCTCGAAAGCCAGTTGCTGAAGCGACGCGCCGACGAATTATGCTCGGGGTCGCTCGAAGCTTATCGAGAGGTCATGACGGGCGAGACCGTTGCTCAGCGCGCACCCGGACCGCCTGCCGCGCCTATGATCCGGAGTCCGGGCGACCGGCGCTGCGCGTAAGGTCGTTGGCGGCACTCATCCACCGTTCGAAATAGCGATAGCCGCCCGAGCGCCAAAGGTTCCAAACCGCCGGCAGCCGTCGCTGGAGCGGCATGCCGGAGAGATCGATCCGGGACTGCAAGCTCGATCGTTCATGCGCCGTCCGACGGAGGGCGGCGCCGACGTCTCCGGGCAAATTCTGGCGATGCGCGCTCAAAAAGTGTTTGTAGGCGTCGAGCACCTGCATCCGACGCCTCCAGGCATCGACCGGAGCGACCGGCGCGCGTCCCTTCGTTCGATCGCTGAACCGGACCGCGTTGGGTCTGCTCAGCAGCCAGTCCGTCGTATTTTCCCCCGTCCGGCGGAAATATTGGAGCGGACGGTTAAGCACGAAGCGCAGACCGAGCAGGATAGCCAGCTCGTTGAGCCAGCGGTCATGCGACATGTCGCGGGTCGCGATCAGCGGTGAGACGGCTTCCGGCATTGGCAGCAATCGCTCGGCCCAGCTTCGCCGAAAGGCCGTGCTGCAGCCCTCGATCATCCCGTCGCTGCTCTTCCCAGCGCGACTGAGATTCCCAAGCTTGGTCACGCCCGAATGGCTAAGCTCCGCATCGGTGAGCAGCTGATCATTGACGACGACCTGGATGTTCGCGCGACGATCGAATTCCGCGAGCACGGTCTCGAGCCTCTCCGGAAACCAGACGTCGTCCTGATCGCTGAGGAAGATGATGTCGCCCGCGCAGAGGGATACCGCCCGCTCGAAATTGCGCGAATAGTTCAGCCGTTCGGGGTTGCGGTGCACCTGCACCGGGAAGGGCGCTTCTTGCGCAAATTGCTCGACGATCTCGATCGTCTCGTCGGTAGAGCCGTCATCGGTCACCACCAACTCGTCCGGCCGCCGCGACTGATTGGCGAAGCTGTCGAGTTGCGCGCGAACGAACCGCGCACCGTTGTAGGTCGCCATGGCGATGGAAAGCGAGGTCATCGACGGGGGAGTTGAGCACAAAAGAGCACCCATAGGAAAGCCATTCCTTTGAAATGCCCGGAAGGCGCGATCGATAGTGTCAGTCTGCGGCTTTCGGGAGATGTCGGCGGGCGCTAGATGGGTGACGCCTGCGGGTGCGAGGCAAGCGCCGTGTCAGGTTCCGCCTGCGATCTTTGGGAGAATGATGTGTCGACATCGAATTTCGACGGCAAGAATGATGAGCTCGTCCAAAGATATTTGGGGCTGATGAAGAAGACGTTGGTTCGCTGGGCCGAGGAAGATCTTGTTCCTATTTCTCCCAAATCGCGGCGGCGGAATGTGCTCCAACCGATCGTTAGCCGGCTCCTTTCAATCCCCAATCTCGAATTCGTCCGTCGGGTGCCGTTCGATCCACAGGTCCGCGCGAATGGGCGGGACTGGCCCAGTAAAGCCGAGACAATGATCGGCCTTAAGCGGCTCGACAACATTCAATATTGCGTCGAGACAATCATTCGCGAGGATATTCCCGGGGACCTGGTCGAGACCGGTGTCTGGCGCGGCGGCGCAAGCATTTTCATGGCCGCGCTCCTCAAGGCCTTCGGTGACAAGGAACGCAAGGTGTGGTGCGCGGATTCCTTCCAAGGTCTACCGACGCCAGATCTCGAGAAATATCCACAGGATGAAATAGCCGTTTGGCACCAACATGATGAGCTTGCGATTTCACTGGAGGAAGTGAAGGAAAACTTCAGCAAATACGATCTACTCGACGGCCAAGTTCAATTTCTCGTCGGTTGGTTCAAGGATACGCTTCCGACAGCGGCGATAGATAAGGTCGCCGTTCTAAGACTCGACGGAGATATGTACGAATCTACTATGGACGCTTTGAATGCTCTCTACGAAAAGGTCTCAGTTGGCGGATTTGTCATTGTCGACGACTATGGCCTCCCCGAGGACACGTGCCGTCGTGCGATCCACGATTTCCGGGATGCTCGGGCAATCAATGATGAAATCATCGATATCGACGGCTTCGGCGCATTCTGGAGGCGCTCCGCGGCTGGCCGCTGAACTCAAACGCCTGTTGAGCGCAGGGCGGAGCGCATGCGGATGACCGTGTCGAAAAACGTCCGCCCACCGGGAAGGATATAAAGGGTCGTTGCGAATGTCGCGTACGCAACAGTTGTGACTCCTACCAGGCCAGCGAGACTCGCGTCTTTGGGCAATAGCAGCAGTACGCCTCCGCTGAGGGCCCCTGCCGGAAGCAACAGAGCTAGCGCGCTCATGAACTGGACAAGGTTGACGTGCCCCGTGCGCACTGAGCTCCAGACCATCACGGGGGTCTGGATGCAAACGAATGAAATCGCCGACACCACCGCAACGCCGTAAATTCCCCAGATAACTCCAAGAGCGAAGGACGAGACGCTGATCGCCGCTACGACGACCGTGGCGATCAGCTGCGAACGGCTTCGGCCATGGCTTACGAAGATCCAGCCCGCTGCCGAAAAGAATGGAGTCGCCAGTCCGCCAACACACAGCCAGGCGAAGACGGGAGCCGCAGCGGCCCAAGCCGGTCCCAGCACATAATGGATGATCGATTTGGCAAATATGATCGCGACCAGCATGCCGGGAATCGTCAGTAGCCCACAGATTTTCAGCATGTTGATCAGGGTTTTGCGATACAGTTCCGGATCTTCGATCAAACGCGACAGCAACGGTACGGCAACTCGGCTCACAGGCGCCATGATCTGTCCAAGCGGCTGAACGACAAGCGCATAGCTACGGTCGTAGATTCCCAAGCCGTTTTTGCCGATGACGGCGCCGACAATCATATTGTCCGCCGACACCATGAGATAGGTAGCGAGATTGGCGCCCGTGAGGCCAAGTCCGAAGCGCGCCAAAGGGCGAAGATCCGACCCCCTTTGCGGCCGCATCGGCCGCCAACGCGAGACCGCCAAGACCAGGATCAGATTCAAAATCGAAGTGGCGACCTGTCCGTAAACGAGCGACCAATATCCTCTACCCAGCCATGCGGCGACTACGGCGACCACGATCCCGGCGACGGTGGATATGATGTCTATGATTGCCAAGGAGACAAACCGCATTCGTCGAGACAAGAGCGCGGTCGGAACCAGGCTAAGTGTGCCGACCACCACCAACGCGGCCAATGCCGTCAAAATGTGACCTGTCGCGGGCTCTTCGTAGATCGAGCTTACGACGGGCGACAATGCGATCAGGATGACGGCAAGAATTAGGCCGATCACGAAGCTGAGCCAGAAGAGTCCCGAGACCTGGCCTGCGCTGATTTTCTCACGTTGCACGATGGCCTGGGCAAGGCCCATGTCGTTCAGCGTCTGAGCCAAAGCGATGATCGGAGCGACCATAGCCACAAGGCCAAAATCGGCTGGGCTCAACAGACGTGCCAGGAGGACGATCGATACGAGGCGAACGGCGAACTTTAGCGCCTGCGCAATGAAGGTTGCAGCTGCTCCCCGAACCGAGTGAACCTTCAGCGTCGCATTATCGAATGGAACATCGAGTTGGTAAGGGAAGTCGGACACGAAGCGCTAGACGGACGACAGTTTGCGCGCGAGCGCTTCTGCGAGTTGGGCGCCCTTATGCGCTGCCCGCTTGAAGATTCGGGCGGGCAGGGATGACCCCCGAAGCGCGTCCCGCGATTGAAAGGGAGCCAGATTGGCCCTGGCCTCGGGGGTCTCGGCCAGACGCCCGAGGCATCGGGCAGTTTCCGCGAGGTACGCAAAGCCGAAGTGCCGGTCCGGCTCCAAATAGGCGCCCTCGGCCCATTCGTTCCAGGCATTGATGAAGACGAGTCTCTCACCAACGGGCTGGGTCGTCATCGATTGTCGTGCCGCCGCCTCGAGCCAGGCGCTCCATTTGATCGGCGTCGATCCATGCAGCAGCTTTCCTACTCGACCGGTACGCGGACTATTATCCCAGCTGGGACAAACTCCTGGGAAATAGCGGAATTCCTCCGGTCGATATTCCAGAGCCTTGAGCGCAACCTGGTCGTAGGGGAGCACCGCCGATCGAAATTCGGGATCGAACAGGATCGATGGAAAGACCCGCTCGGACTTGGTCCCGGCGCCGAACGGCGGGAAGCCGATAGCTCCATCCATCTCATAAGGTCGGGGGTCATAATCGTCGAAAACCTGAGGCATGAGGATGAGCGGATCCTCGCCCTTCGTCGCGAAGTGCTGCCGCCATCGGTCAACGGTCGCACGGGCGTCCGGCAGAATGGCCGGACGGTAGAGTAGCAACAGCGGGCGACCGCCAACCCTTATGTAGCGCGGATCGTCGAACAGGGGCTCAAGCGAGCGCGCGAAAGCGATGTCGTCTTCCGGGGAATGGGCTTGTGCCATCAGCACCTGGCTCTCCTGGCCATCCCAGCGGCGGGTCCAATTCTCGTTCGCCCAGTTCACGCAGAATGGAAGATCGATGCTCCGATCGGCAAGGAGGATTTCCAGCGGCCGCTCGAGCAGACGGCGTCCTCCGAACCAATAGTGATGGAAACAAAAACCCTCGATGCCGTAACGCCGTGCCGTCTCCGCCTGTCGGCGCAAAATATTCGCATTGCTGAGGTCGTAGAAGCCGAACGCTCCAGGTAGGCGCGGCTGATAATGTCCGGAAAAGCGCGGCAACGTCTTGCTGACATTGGTCCACTCGGTAAATCCCCGTCCCCACCACTCGTCGTTCTCCGGAATGGCGTGAAATTGCGGAAGGAAAAAAGCGATCAGCCGGACCGGAAGTGGATCCGGAAGTGGTGATACATTCGCGCCGTCATCGAAGTCGGCACCCCGAGCAACGTTTTCCAGATACTGATTGAGCAACCGATCAGCCATCACTCACTCGGCTTTTAGATGATTTTGGGACCCGGAAGGGAAGGCCGGGCTCTTGCCCGACAGCCGCTGCGGTTACAAGCAGCGCGGCCGCAAGCCGACGTGAAGCATTGCCCAAATGCCTCAGACCAACGGCTAGCCGGTTCGAGAGCGGCGCGATATGCTCGGGATCATGGACGCACGGACCAGGAAGAATCATCACTCCGACGATGAATTGACCGACGAGGCGGCCGTGCTCGCCGAGACGATCACCGTCAAGCGCGACCGGCTGCTCGCCTCGCTAACCTTGATCGCCGGAATCGGCCTGATCGTGGCCATGCCGTTCGCGCTGCGAGCGGGCGCGGAATTCTTCATGCCGGTCACTGCGGCGCTGGTCGTCGCCATCGCGCTCGTGCCGCTGCTCGAGTGGTTCGAGCGCCGTGGCGTTCCGTCCAAGCTCTCCGCTGGGCTGTGCGTCCTCGTTTTCCTGCTGCTGGCTCTGTTCGCCATCGGTTCGATCGTCGTTCCGGCGACCGATTGGGTGGCGCAAGTGCCTTCCAAGATCCCGAAGGTGCAGGCGGCGTTGGAGCCGGTGCTCGATCTCTACAAGAACCTCGACCGGTTCATCGCGAAGACGACGTCGCAGATCGCGATCTCGCAGGAACAGACTCGGGCGGTGCGGATCGAAACGCCCAATTCGATGCTCGGGTTGCTCACCAGCTCCGCGCCGCATTTGATGATCCAGCTGTTCTTCGCGCTGCTGGTGATCTTCTTCTTCCTCGCCGGCTGGACCGCGATGCGCAAGAAGACGATCGTCAGTCGCGGCAGCTTCGAAGGGGCGCTCACCACGGCGCGGGTCATCCAGCAGGTGGTCGACGCGACCTCGACCTATCTCGGCACGATCACCCTCATCAATACCGGACTCGGGGCACTGACGGCGACGGTGCTGTGGTGGCTGGGAATGCCCTCGCCGGTCATGTGGGGCGGTATCGTCGCCGTGCTCAACTACATTCCCTATCTCGGGCCGATCGTCTGCGCCCTGTTGCTGTTTCTCGGCGGGCTCATGACTTATTCCGACGTATGGGGCGCCCTGCTGCCGCCAGCGGCGTTCGTTAGCTTCCACCTCATCGAAGCCAATTTCTTCACTCCGATGGTGGTGGGGCACCGGCTGACGATCAGCCCGCTCTCGATCCTCATTTCCTTGTCCTTCTGGGCATGGGTTTGGGGAACGACTGGGGCGCTTCTTGCCGTTCCGCTTCTCATCATCATGAAGACAATTTTCTCCGCCGCCGGAACGCCGGACATCGCCGGCTTCCTCTTCGAGCACGGCACGCTGACCCACATTGGCGACCCCGACGAAGAGGAAGAGGACGAGCGCCGGGAAATGGAGCCGGCGATGGTTGACACCGAAAAGCCCGCCTCCTAGGTCGCCGCCACGCCAAAAACGCGGGTGTAGCTCAGTTGGTTAGAGCGCCGGCCTGTCACGCCGGAGGTCGCGGGTTCGAGCCCCGTCACTCGCGCCACATTTCACATGTGACGAGAGTGGACTAAACCGGCGATCGATGGCTGCCGACATGTCCGCTTACGCGATCCTGGGACTGAAGCCGGGGGCCACGGCGGCCGACGTCGAGCGCGCCTACAAAAGGCTCATCAAGCAATATCATCCGGATCGGCAAGGCGGCGATGGCGGGCGCGCTGCCGAGATCAATCGCGCCTATCGCGACCTGCGCGGAGAGCGAAACGACCTGATCTTCGAGGATCGGGATGCGGTTGAACCTCCCGCGAAATTTGCTTGGGGCGCGGTCGCCGCGTTCGTCGCGGTCAGCGTTATTCTCCTGGTGCTCCTAACAGGGCCCGTGGGCCGAGCGCTCGGTCAGTTCTCGAGTGGCGGCACCGCATCGACGCGACCGGCCCGTGGAGATCAGCCGTCTCCGGAAATCTCGGACATCATGAATCGGCCGCTCGATCTTGCCGCCGTGAACGGGGCGGTTCGCGACGCTGTCCGTATTTCCCGGACGCAGGACGAAATGGCGCTCGCCAGCGCAAGCCGCGATTGCCATCACGAGCTACGGCTGAAACCTGCTCTCGCCAAGCTCGACCGCTGCGCTGCGTTCGACGATGCGGTGATCCAGCTTCAAAATCGCGATCCTCTGCGAGACCAGGGCCCGTTTAGCGAACTCGCGGTCACCGGCCGCCTGATGAGCGCCGCGACCTTGTTTTCCGACGATTATTTGGCAATCGACAGTCGGCTCGACCGGATTCGATTACGCGTCGAGCTGGCACTTGCGCCGCCTGTATCGGAGCCGCCGCCCGAACCGCCTAGCGCTGAGCTGCCAGGGTGACGGAGCCGCCGCCGGTGCTCGGTGCCGGCTCTGCCTTGCCGAGCGGACGCTCGCTGGAAGCGGTCGGTTCGCCCGACAACGACCAGCGCAGATTGTCCGAAGCCTCGAACTTCTTGACATAATCCTCGTGCGCGGCCGTGTCGGAGGCCTTGCGTGCAACGAGGTTGAAACGGACCGCCACTCTCTTGTCGCCGCGCATCGAAGGGCTCAGCTTGATCGCCTCGGCCCCGGGAATGCTGGCAACCGCCTCGGCGACCGAGCCGGGCTGCGACGCAGTCGAATGTTCGACGGCGAGCGCGGCATTGCGCAAGGCGAGCGCCTGCGGCTCGTGTCCGCCATAGGTCTTGCTGAACGCCGTCGGCTGACCCCAGCCACCGCTCCAGCGATAGAAGATGTGGGCGCCGACGATGGCGCTCTTTGCCAAGGTCGAGGCCCAATAGGGTACGACATAATCGGCATGATAGTGGGTAGCGTAGCCGACCGGGGCGTAGACGGAGCCCGAAAGCGCTCCTTCCGCCACGCGATACGCTCGTTTCCAGCCCTCGCTGTCCGGCTGGCGATAAAGCGAACCGTCGCAGGTGAAGGTGAACTGGCAGCCGGTCGGACGTGTTGAGCCCTCATACACGACGCCGCAGACACTTCCCGGGAAGGCCGGGTGTCGCACTCGATTAAGCACGACCTGCGCGACCGCGCGCTCGCCATCGACGTCCTGACTGCCGGCCTCGTAATAAACAGCGCTCGCGAGGCACTGGAGCGCCTGGGTCCGTGCCGCCGAGCTGCCCTTGAAGACGAACGGTCGCGCAACCGGATTGGGGCCGCGGGCGACGGGGATTTCCTGGTTGAGCTGCAGGGCCTGTTCCGGCGCGAGCTGACGGACGAGCAGCGGCGGCGGGGCCGGGGGCTCCTGGGTACGGGCAGCGGGGGCCGTCTCGGGCGTTGAATGCGCTGCTCCCCCAATCGCTGCTGCGGCAGCCAAAGCGAGCAATCCGAAGCCGAGGGTTTCCCGGGGATAGGCGTGCCACAGCCGCGCGGCGCGCGATTTCGCGTCGGCCACGCCGGTTTTGAGGTCCCGAACGGGACGTGAAAGAGTCAACGCCTGCGGCATGATAGTGATATAGCTAGCTAATACAGTAAATTCAATTCCGTGGACCTCTAGGAGGGGCCCAGCGACCCGTTTCCATCCATCTTATCAATGGTTTCAACGGGATGATCCACACAATTCCCATGAATAGATAGAATGGAGCCTGAAGCAAAACAGGCCATCGGCCGACGATTTGAGCGAGACTTGCGACGAACGCGGCCCAAAAGACGATGAGCAACAGGATCAACGCAATGCCCGCAAGTTTGCGCGAGGACGGTGATTTTGGGCGTGTCATGGCGGTTCGGCCATATGTTTAGACATGACCGAAGCGATCCGCATCCTGAAACAAGTTCAGCACGACAGCGGTTGAGCTTCCATGCGGGGCCAGAGGTTTGCCCATTTTCGTGGCGTTCAGGGAGACAGGGGCATCTTGGCCGCGATTCAGCGAAGTAACCTCATTTGCCGATGAAGGAGGACAAATGCACAAGTCACTTATCGTTGCAGCCGCACTGACCGCCACGGCGCTGTCAGGTGCCACAGTCGCCGAGGCCAAGCATCACGGTCGAACCCACGCCGAGGCCCGGCACGATCGCCACGATCGCCATTGGGATCGCCATCATCGGCGCGGTTACACCGTCTACGTCGCGCCTCGCCGCGACTGGCGATACAGGCGCGTCAATGTCGGCTACCGGCTGGGTCCGGAATTCTACGGCTCGCGCTATTACATCAACGATTATGGCGCTTTCGGGCTGCGCGCGCCCGGGCGGAACCTGCGCTGGATCCGCTACGGCGACGATCTCTTGCTGGTGAACGTTCGCACGGGCCGAGTGGTCCAGATCCTGCCCGGCCGCTACTATTAAGCAAAGCCCGCTCCTCAAAAGGGAAGGGGCACCTGTCCGAACCATTCGACGCCTTCGGGGCTGGCGAAGGCGTCGAGTGGCACGTCCCAGGGATCGGCTGGGATCGTTTCCGGCAGGCGCTGCGGCTGCCAGCCGACGCCGATCAAGCGCGTGCGACTCTTCTTGAGGCTAACGAGTGCGCGGTCGTAGTGGCCCTTGCCCCGACCGAGGCGTGTGCCGCGATTGTCGATCGCGATCAGGGGTACGAGGACGAGATCCGGCTGCACCACGGGATGACGCCTGGCCGGCTGCATGATCCCGAAGGGGCCCGGTTCGAGCGGGTCGCCGGCAAGAAAGCGGAAGGGCTTGGCGGGATCCGCAAAGCAGGGAAAGGCGGCGATCGCTCCGACCGCTCTGGCCTCCTCCATTGCTGGCAGAGGACTGATTTCCGATCCGAGTGGGCAATAACCGCCGACGACGGAAACGCCGGCGAACAATGAGGTGAGGCGCTCGGCCAGGCGCTGTTCCAGAAGCGCGCGCTCGGCATCGGACAAAGTGGCGACGAAGGCCTTGCGGGCATCGAGCGCCGCCTTGCGCAAGGCCTCCTTGGACAAAGGCTCCATCTCAGGCTCCGAATGCATTGCGGAACCGGGAGGGAAAGGAGGCGACCGGAAAACCATTCAGCTTCGGATACCACGCCTTTGCTAGTAAAAGGAAAACTGAGCAACATCAGATAGTTGGAACGCACTGCACGCAATTCGGATTCCGACCAACTTGGGCGAGATCGGGCCTCCCAACAGGACGTATCACTGTTCGAGTGGGAACGCGCTTCCAATCATTCGGCGATTCGAACGCCCGGCATCAGCTTTCGACCCATTGCGAACATTTCAAGCGGCCTGCAATGTCCGCATGTGGGTCATAAAGACTGTTCTCGGCATTTGGTCGCGACTCTCGAAGCGGGTCGCGAAAGCTTCAGCTCCGAGCGGCGCAGTAGGATCAGATTGCCGGCCGCGCTCTATTGCGCGCTGCCGATAGGTTTATTTCTTGCCCTGAACGGCGTGATCGACGCTCGAGTAGGTCTTTTCCATCTTGTTGCCGAGGGTCTGATAACCGGCGAGCGCAGCAATGGAAATCAGGGACGCTACGAGGGCATATTCGATCGCACCAACACCCCGTTTATCGCTCAATAGCCTGGTGGCAATCCTCATCGCGACGCTCCCTAAGTTGCGAGCAACGAAAATAGCTGGTCGGGCCAGACCCGCCCACAAAGCTGAGCGCGATGTTTCGAATCGAGACATGCCCAGCCTTTCCGGACAAAGCTGGAAGAGCGAGCCAGCGTCTGCCTTCGACCCAAAGCGTGCATTCACGCGGTGAGGGAACTGACCATGACGTAATAGCCGTCAGGATCGCGAACCGCGAACTCCATCGTTCCAGTGTTGGGATTGCGACTTGGCTGTTCGGCAAGTTGGCGCACGAGGCGCCGGGCCCGATCCAGCGCCTGATCGAAATCGTCCACGCGAAAGAACAACAAGAGGCCGTTGCCAGGTGGCGGGTCCGGCTCGATCAAGGGGGGATGGTCGTGATCGCCCCAACGATGCAGGCAAATCAGTACAGTTCCATCGTCGTCCGTGGCTTGGCCGAAATATTCATGTGCAGGCGGCGATTTCGGAAGCCCGAGCAACTCCTGATACCAATCGAGGCTAAGGGCGACATCGGCGACTCCAATTATCGTCCAAATGCGCCTCATTGCTCCCTCCGGCATTTACGAATGTCCCTTGCCACCCATTGCGGACGGGTTGGAATGAGCAGCGTCATGCATCCTTCGGAAATCGGTAGTCGTCGGATGTGAGGCGCTCAATTTGCTCCTCGTAGCGTTTCGCAAGGTCCTCGTGCAGGTCCCGAGCGGCTTCGGATTCTGCCGTGTCCGACCGAGTTGGCTCGACCTGCTGTCGGTGAAAAAGATAATTGAGGTCCACGATCCTCTCCCGCTTAATTTCGCCGAGCCATAAAAAATTCCGAAGGCAGGCGTCTCACCGGTAACGACCAGCAGAGTTGCCTTTGGGTTAAGGTCCCGGCCGCAAGGTCGGAAGAAAGTGTGCGAAGGTGACGGGACCGCCACGGCCGTTTGCCCTAAAATCCTCTGACGCCAAGACGTCAGGTGGGCGCCGTGTGCACCTGACCCCGATGTGACCATCGTGACCAGGACAGGGACAGCTCCCTTGGATGTTCTATCGCCTCAGGGATTTTCCGAAGGCGCGCACCAGGCAGTACCCGTCGGGTCCCGACTTAAGGATTCGCCGCCTCATTCTCAAGCTGCACGGCGAGCGATTCGAGACGGCCAGCAAGCGCTTCGGCGCGCTCGACGAGAACGGGGTCAGGTTCAGCCGGAGGGGCGGGAGCCGCTGCGTCGGGGCGCTTCTCGATCAGCTGGTCGGCGAGGAGCAGCGAGGCGAACAGGAACTGCCGCGCTTCACTCAAAGTGCCGAGTCCGGCGAGCGCCTCGCGGCTCTTGCCGTCGACCAAGCGTGCCGCCGAGCGAAGATTCTCTTCCTCCCCCTCGCGGCAGGCGACCTGGTACGTCCGCCCGGCGATTGAAATGTCGATCAGTGCGGCCATCAGGCAGCGGCCTCGCGGATCAGCTCATCGAGCTCCTCGACAACCTCGCGCACCTTGGCGCGAAGCTCTTCGTCACGCGCCGGCGCGGGCTGCCGGCCGGCAAGCGCGCGTTCGATGCGCTGAAGCGCACGTTCGGCACGATCGAGTGCTGCTGGAAGGCCGCCGTCGTCCATATCCCACTCGCTACGCAAGTTGGTGATTCCGGGCAAGCATTGACGCTTCTCCGCTCACCCGACAAAGGGGCCGCGTCGCCGATCCGACTCCCGCGCGGAGCGGAACCCCAGTATCGAACCCGAATAGCGGAGCCCTGATGCAGCCGACCGACCGCCGCCTCGCCAACGCGATCCGCGCTCTTGCGATGGACGCGGTGGAAGCCGCGAACAGCGGGCACCCCGGAATGCCGATGGGAATGGCGGACGCGGCGACCGCGCTTTTCACTCGGCATGTCAAATTCGACGCGGCCGATCCGCACTGGCCCGACCGCGACCGTTTCGTCTTGTCGGCGGGTCACGGGTCGATGTTGATCTACTCCTTGCTCTTCCTCCTCGGTTATGAGCGGCCCACGATCGAAGACATCAAGCATTTCCGCCAGCTCGGCTCGCCGACGGCCGGCCATCCGGAGAATTTCGAGCTTCCCGGAATCGAAGTGACGACGGGACCGCTTGGACAGGGTGTCGCAATGGCGGTCGGAGCGGCGATCGCGGAGCGCCATTTGAACGCCATCTACGGCGATGAGCTGGTCGACCACCGCACCTTCGTCATCGCTGGCGACGGCGATTTGATGGAGGGCGTCAATCACGAGGCGGCGGGGCTCGCGGGGCATTTGAAGCTCGGTCGCCTGATCGTCCTGTGGGACGACAATGAAATTACGATCGACGGGTCGACCGAGCTGTCGCGAAGCGAGGATGTGATTGCCCGACACCAAGCTGCGGGTTGGCACACCAGCAGCTGCAACGGCCTGGACGCCGGGCAAGTCAGCCGCGCGATCGAGAAGGCGATCGCTGATCCGCGCCCGAGCCTCATTCGCTGCAAGACGATTATCGGCTTTGGAGCGCCGAACAAGCAGGGCACAGCCGCGACCCACGGCGCGGCGCTCGGCGCCGACGAAGTCGCTGCGGCGCGCGTGGAGCTGGGCTGGGACCTGCCGCCGTTCGAAGTTCCAGCGGACGTCCTCGGCGAATGGCGCGCGTTCGGGGCCCGCGGCGCAAGCGAGCGTTCGAGCTGGCTTGAACGGCTGGAGGCAAGCGGGAAGAAGGACGAGTTTCTCGACCGTATGGCAGGCAAGGCCGACGACAATTGGCTCAAGCCCTACCTCGATCAGCTGCTCGCCGATCCGAAGCCGGTCGCGACTCGAAAGGCGTCGGAAATGGCGCTGGAGGTCATCAACCCCGCGGTGCCTGCCACGGTTGGGGGCTCAGCGGACCTCACCGGGTCCAACAACACGAAGACCAAGGGGCTGGAGACGTTCACCGCCGACAATTACGCGGGCCGCTACATCTATTACGGAATCCGTGAGTTCGGCATGGCCGCGGCGATGAATGGGATGGCCCTGCACGGCGGAGTGATCCCGTACGGCGGTACGTTCCTCGTCTTCACCGACTATGCCCGGCCCGCGATTCGCCTCTCGGCACTGCAGAAGGCCAAAGTCATCTACGTGATGACCCACGACAGCGTGGGATTGGGCGAAGACGGTCCGACGCACCAACCGATCGAGCATCTGCAGAGCCTGCGCGCGATGCCGCAGATCGACGTCTATCGGCCAGCCGATGCGGTCGAGACCGCGGAGTGCTGGGCCCTGGCGTTGCAGAGCGACGGGCCGAGCATCCTCGCTCTTACGCGTCAGAACGTGAAACCGGTGCGGACCGAGCCTGCCAACCAAAATCTCTGCGCGCGCGGCGCTTATCGGCTGAGCACGGCAAGGGGCAGCCGCAAGCTCATCTTCATCGCCACCGGCTCCGAAGTGGAAATCGCCGTGGCGGCGGCGGAGCGACTTGAAGAGCAGGGTATCGGCGCCGACGTGGTCTCCATGCCCTGCACCGAGCGCTTCGACGCCCAACCGGCCGAATATCGCGAGGACCTCCTCCCCGACGTCAGCAATCGCGAGATCCTGCGCGTGTCGATCGAGGCCGGAACCACCTTCGGCTGGGAGCGCTACACTGGGCTTCACGGTCTCCGCATCGGGATCGACCGCTTCGGCGTCTCGGCTCCGGCCAAGGACGCCTATCACTTCTTCGGCCTGACTCCGGACGCGGTCGTGGCCGAAGTGCTCGAACATCTGAAACAAAGGGAAATTGCATGACCAGAGTTGCTATCAACGGCTTCGGGCGCATTGGCCGACTGGTCGCTCGAGCGATCCTCGAGCGGCCCGATAGCGGGCTCGAGCTGGTCAGCGTGAACGACCTCGCCGACGCGAAGTCGAATGCTTGGTTGTTCTCGCGCGACAGCGTGCACGGGAAATTCCCCGGTGAGGTCACGACCGATGGCAATGACATCATCGTCGACGGCAAGCGGATTCACGTCACCGCCGAGAAGGACCCGGCGAAGCTCCCGCATCGTGAGAATGGCATCGACATCGCGCTCGAATGCACAGGGTTCTTCACCGATCGCGAGAGCGCTCAGAAGCACATCGACGCGGGAGCGAAGCGCGTATTGATCTCGGCGCCGGCAAAGGGTGCGGATCTGACGGTGGTTTACGGAGTCAATGACGACAAGCTGACGCCGGACATGACGATCGTCTCCAACGCATCGTGCACGACCAATTGCCTCGCTCCCGTCGCCAAGGTGATGAATGAGACGATCGGAATCGAGCGCGGGCTGATGTTGACGATCCATGCCTACACCAATGATCAGAGGATCCTGGACCAGATCCATAGCGATCTGCGCCGCGCTCGCGCCGCGGCCATGTCGATGATCCCGACGACGACTGGCGCTGCACGCGCGGTCGGCGAGGTGCTCCCGGAGCTCAAGGGCAAGCTCGACGGCTCTTCGATCCGTGTGCCGGTGCCCGACGGAAGCATCATCGACCTCACCTTCACGCCCTCGCGCGACACGACACGCGAGGAAGTGAATGCCCTCCTCAAGGCCGCGAGCGAAAGCGGGCGTCTGAAGGGCATCCTCGAATATAGCGACGAGCCCCTGGTTTCGATCGACATCGTCCACACGCCCGCAAGCTCGACTGTCGACAGTCTCGAAACGGCGGTGATCGAAGGGAAGCTGGTGCGCGTCGTCAGCTGGTACGACAATGAGTGGGGCTTCTCGAACCGAATGGTCGATACGGCGGCCGCGATGGGGAAACTCGGGTAGACTCTAACAAAGCCGCTCGTCCTGAGTAGAGGCTGAGCGAAGCCGAAGACCCGTATCGAAGGACCGTCCTTCGATAGCGCCACAGGCTCAGGATGAGCGGGATTTTGGGTAAGAAGTTCAAGACGCTCGACGATATGCCGGAGGACTTGACCGGCAAGAAGGTGCTGGTCCGCGTCGACCTCAATGTGCCGATGGAAGGCGCGCGCGTGACCGACGACACTCGGTTGCGCGCGTTTCTGCCGACGGTGCTCGAGCTCAGCGATCGGGGGGCGATCGTCCTTCTCCTCTCGCATTTCGGGCGGCCGAAAGGCGAGACGCGGCCCGATATGTCGACGGCGCAGCTGGTGACTCCGGTGCATCGGCTGTCGGGGCGGTCGGTTCGATTCATCGAGGACTGCCAGGGTCCGGAAGCGCAGCGCGCGATCGCAACCATGTTGCCGGGCAATATCGGGATCCTCGAGAACACCCGGTTCCACGATGGCGAAGAGAAGAACGATCCCAAGCTCGCCGAGGGAATGGCTGCACTCGGCGATTATTATGTCGATGACGCTTTCTCGACGGCCCACCGCGCCCATGCCTCGACCGAGGGGATCACCCATTACCTCCCAAGCTATGCTGGCCGAGCGATGGAGGCGGAGCTGAATGCGTTGGAGCGGGCCCTGGGCAATCCGGATCGGCCGGTGGCTGCAGTGGTCGGCGGAGCAAAGGTCTCGACCAAGCTCGCTGTGCTCGGACACCTTATCGGCAAGGTCGATCACCTCATCATCGGCGGGGGAATGGCGAACACCTTTCTCGCCGCTCGCGGCATCGATGTCGGCAGATCCCTCTGCGAACATGAGCTGACGGGCGAAGCGAACGCCATCTTCGACCGGGCCGAGGAGGCGGGATGTACGATCCACCTGCCGTACGACGTCGTGGTGGCGAAGGAGCTGAAGCCTAATCCGCCGGGCCTACGCACCTGCAACGTGCACGAGGTCCAGCCCGACGAGATGATCCTCGACGTCGGCCCGGCCGCGGTCGAGGCGCTCGCGGACGTGCTGAAGACTTGCCGCACTTTGGTTTGGAACGGCCCGCTCGGTGCTTTCGAAGTGCCGCCGTTCGACGCCGCGACCGTCGCATTGGCGAAGACCGCGGCGGCTTTGACGAAGGAAGGGTCGCTCGTGTCGGTGGCGGGCGGTGGCGACACGGTCGCGGCCTTGAACCACGCTGGCGTCGCGGATGATTTCACCTTCGTCTCCACGGCCGGTGGAGCGTTTCTCGAATGGATGGAAGGGCGCGCGCTTCCTGGCGTCGCCGCTTTGGAGCAATAGGAATCAACATGAACCAGTCCGACATGATCGCGAAAATCAAGCAGGGCGACGGCTTCATCGCCGCGCTCGACCAGTCGGGCGGTTCGACGCCCAAGGCCCTCCAGGGCTATGGCATCGAGGAGGGCGCCTGGGGCAGCGATGAGGAGATGTTCGGCCTCATCCACCAGATGCGCTCGCGGATCATCACCTCGCCTTGCTTCGGATCGGGCAAGGTCATCGGCGCCATCCTGTTCGAACGGACCATGGACGGAGAGATCGGCGGGAAGCCGACTCCGCAGGCGCTCATCGATCAGGGGGTCGTACCCTTCATCAAGATCGATAAGGGGCTCGAGCCTGAAGAAAATGGCGTGCAGCTGATGAAGCCCATGCCGGAGCTCGACGCGCTCCTCGAGCGGGCGAAGACCTTGGGCGTGTTCGGCACCAAGGAACGATCGGTGATCAATTCGGCCAATCCTTCCGGAATCGCCGTTCTCGTTGCCCAGCAATTCCAGGTCGCCAAACAGGTGCTCGCGCACGGCATGATTCCGATCATCGAGCCGGAAGTGAACATCAAGAGCCCCGACCGCGCGCAAAGCGACGATTTGCTTCTCACCGCCCTTCTCGAGGAGCTGGACGAAATCCCCGAAGGCCAGCAGGTGATGCTGAAACTTTCCATTCCGGCCGAGCCGGGACTGTTCGAGCCGCTCGTCGCCCATCCGAAGGTCCTGCGGGTCGTTGCGCTCTCCGGCGGTTTTTCGCGTGACGAGGCCTGCCGCGAATTGGCGAAGAACCCCGGAATGATCGCCAGCTTCAGCCGAGCTTTGCTGTCGGACCTGCGCCATCAGCAGAGCGACGAACAGTTCAACCGGACGCTCGGGACCGCGATCGACGAGATTTACGAAGCGTCGACCGCGAAGGTGCCGGCCTGACGTTGGACGAAGGGGTCACTCAGTCGTTTGCCGAAGCATTCGCGCCCGACGAGCGCGGTGCGTGCAAGCTCTATCTGATCAGCCCGCAGGAGGTTGGCGGAGCTTTTCCGGATCGCCTGAAGGCGGCCCTCGAACCCGGCCTCGCCGCGGCGTTCCAGCTGCGGGTCAAGGACATTGCGGATGACGAACTTGCCCGCCTCGCCGAGCCGCTTCAGCGTACCTGCGCGGACGCGAGCGTAGCCTTCATCGTCAACGACAGCATGGATTTCGCCAAGCGGATCGGCGCGGACGGCGTCCACCTCGGCCAGTCAGACGGCAACGTCGACGAGGCGCGGGCGTTGCTCGGTCCCTCGGTACAGATCGGCAAGACCTGCCACGACAGCCGCCATCTCGCGATGGAAGCTGGAGAGGCGGGTGCGGACTATGTCGCGTTCGGCGCTTTCTATCCGACGACCACCAAGCCCTCGCACTATCGGCCGGATCCGTCGATCCTCAGCTGGTGGTCGACCCTGTTCGAAATCCCCTGCGTCGCCATCGGCGGGATCACGCCCGACAACGCAAGACCGCTGATCGATGCCGGCGCGGACTTTCTGGCCGTATGTCAGGCTGTGTGGGGAGCGCCTGACCCGGCGAGAGCTGTTGCCGCCTTTGCGGAAGCGGTGAGAGTAGCGGATTGACTTGGCGCAAGGCGAGGCGGGCGCTGCTCGCGTTCACGCTCGCCTGGTTGCTTGCCGTCGGCGCAAGCATCGTGGTTGCCGGGCGCCTAACTTCGCCAGCCAACGCGGACGCCGCCATCGTTCTCGGAGCGGCCGCCTATCCAACGAAGCCCTCACCCGTGTTCGAGGAGCGCATTCGGCATGGCTTCGACCTGTTGCGTACCGGCCGCGTCTCGAAGCTGATCCTAACGGGCGGTTACGGCAACGGTGCCAACTATGCTAAATCCGAGATCGCGAAGGCCTGGCTGCTTAGAAAAAGGGTCCCCGCCGCCATGATCCTGACCGAGGCTCAGTCGCATACAACTCGCGAGAATCTCGTCGAGGCACAGCGGATCATGCACGAGCAGCATCTGTCGTCAGCGCTGATCGTTAGCGATCCACTACACATGAAACGCGCGATGATCATGGCCCGCGATTTAGGGCTGAATGCGGTGCCCAGTCCGACCCCGACCACCCGTTACCGTTCGCTCGGAAGCCGCACCAGTTTTCTGCTCCGCGAAATCTACTTTATCCATCACTATTGGCTGCTCGGCGAATGACCACGTTGGAATTTCAAACGAACGGTCGCTCGCGGTACCATTTGGTCACGATATATTTCGTGCCTTCTTCAACTGGCTGACCTGCATGCGCGGTCCATCTGTTGGGGCTGCCGTCGGGGTTCATGTTGTTCCAAATCAGCAACCAGCCGGGCCGCGGAATGACCTGGAAGCCCAAGGCCGTGAAGCCCGTGCCACCGCCCTTGGGCGGCTGATTGAGATAGATCATCGCGGTCCAGGTGCGTTGGCCGCCGCGTCTCTCGGTCTCGGGCCAATAGGGCTGGTCGATATAGAAGAAGTCCTCGTGGGACTTGTAGAATTGATCCTCCTGGTAGCGCTGCCCCTGAAGCGGCTCTCCCAAGGCCGGATCGATGCCGAGGAGATCGGCGATACGCTTCTCCACCTTCGCGACGACCGGATCGTAGACGTTGAGATTGCAGCTCGCGCTCGTCCGGTAATTTTCCTCGCTCCCCTCGAAGAGGGTCGAGGGATAGGCGTCGGCATCGATGCGGTCGATCAGATCGTCGCATTCGTCCTGAGTGAGGAATTGCGCGACCCCGTAAAGTTGCGCCGGCTTCTCGGGATTGAACGGCAGGATCTGCACTCCCGGCGTCGCTTCCAATTGCTCGGCAACCTTTCGCCCAATCTCCGCGCGAAGCTCGGACGTTTGCTCTTCGAGCGGGATGTGTGCGGGTTGTTCGTCGGCGGACATAGGGTGTTTTTGCTGCAACTCTCGTCAAATGCCAATCACCTGACGCTTGGCTGTACCATTGCGGGCGCGAACCAATCTCGTTTGCGAGAGTTGCTTCATCATGGGCAAGACATTCCTCGTCGTTATCACCGCGGTGTTGGTCAGCGGTTTCTGGTTGTTCTTCTACAATTTCATCGTTCCGAACGAGCCGGTGATCGAAGCGGCAGGCAATGTCGTGACGATCAAGCGGTCCGAGGCGCCGCCAGTTGCCATTGCGGGGGCGGTCGAAGTCGGGCCCGCGGGAATCGCCATCCCCGTTCCCGGCGTAAAGCCCGGACAATTGATCGACACTTTCGATCAGGCGCGTGCCAGCGGTCGCCGGCACGACGCGATCGACATCATGGCTGCCGAAGGAACGCCCGTGATCGCGGCCGCCGACGGGACGATCGAGAAATTGTTCAACAGCGATCGGGGTGGAATCACCATCTACGAGCGCTCCGGCGACCGGAAATGGGTCTATTATTACGCGCATCTCAGCGCCTACGCGCCGGGGCTTCACGAAGGGCAACAAGTGAAGCGCGGGCAGGTGATCGCCCACGTCGGTCATACGGGGGATGCGAGCGCGACCGCCCCGCACCTCCACTTCGCAATCAACCAGATGGCGGCCGGCGAGCGCTGGTGGAACGGGACCCCGATCAACCCCTATCCGCTGCTTGCGGGGAAAAAAGTCAGCGGCTAGAGCGCGCGTTCAGCGACAACTCCCCGTTCGGGCTGAGCCTGTCGAAGCCCTGTCCTTCTGTAGAAGTTCAAGACGGCCCTTCGACAAGCTCAGGGCGAACGGTTGATAGGACACCGACCCAAATGAAGATCAGCGGCGTGGACATCCGTCCCGGCAACATCATCGAATATGAAGGCGGTATCTGGCGCGCGGTGAAGATTCAGCACACCCAGCCGGGCAAGGGCGGCGCTTATATGCAGGTCGAGATGAAGAACCTCATCGACGGCCGCAAGACCAACGTCCGCTTCCGCTCCGCCGAAACGGTGGAGCGCGTTCGGCTCGACACCAAGGATTTCCAATTCCTCTATCACGACGGCGACATGCTCGTGTTCATGGATACGGACACGTACGAACAGGTGTCCTTGCCCGAAGATTTGCTCGGCGAGGCGGCGGCATTCCTGCAGGACGGGATGCAGGTGAAGCTCGACATGTACGATGAGCGGCCGATTTCGGTGGAGCTGCCGGACCAGGTCGAAGCGACGATCGTCGAGGCCGACGCGGTGGTGAAGGGGCAGACCGCGAGCTCCTCCTACAAGCCGGCGCTGCTCGACAATGGCGTCCGAGTGATGGTTCCTCCGCACATCACCGCTGGGACGAAGATCGTCGTCGACGTTTACGAGCAGAGCTACGTCCGGCGTGCCGACTAATTTTCCCCTCCCTTGCAAGGGAGGGGCAGGGGTGGGTGCGAGCGTCTGCGAGCCCGAGAGACTGTCAACCCACCCAACAGTTTCAGCGAAGCCGGAAGCATCGAGCTTCCGCCTTCGCTAACCCACCCCCAACCCCTCCCTTGCAAGGGAGGGGAGGAGTTGACTGATGGTTTCCCATTCTGGCCTGATCACCGTCATGACCCGCGCCGCGCGCAAGGCGGCGCCGCAGCTGAGGCGCGACTTCGGCGAGATCGAGCATCTACAGGTGAGCCGCAAGGGCCCGGGCGACTTCGTTTCCATCGCCGACAAACGCTCCGAGCAGACGATCGTCGAAGAGCTGCGCAACGCGCGGCCGGATTGGGGGATGCTGCTCGAGGAAGGCGGAGTGATCGAAGGCGATCCGGACAAGCCGCGGTGGATCGTCGATCCGCTCGACGGAACGACCAACTTTCTGCACGGAGTCCCGCACTTCGCCATTTCGATCGCCGTCGAAGACCCGAGGGGCGCGGCAGGTCGCCCCGAGATTACGCACGGCCTCACCTACCAGCCGCTCACCGACGAGAGCTTTTGGGCCGAAAAGGGACGCGGCGCGTGGCTGTACGATGCGCGGCTCAGGGTATCTGCCCGCCGCGATCTCGGCGAATGCCTGATTGGCACGGGAATCCCCCACTGCGGACGCGGAGCCCCGGAGGATTGGGCGAAAATCTACGGCGCCATCGCTCCGCAAGTGTCGGGAATCCGCCGCTTCGGCTCAGCCGCCCTCGATCTGGCCTGGGTCGCGGCCGGCCGAATGGATGGCTTCTGGGAAAACGACCTGGACCCCTGGGACGGTGCCGCGGGGATCTTGCTCGTCCGGGAAGCTGGGGGTTTCGTCACGGACTATCGCGGCGCCGACAAGGCGCTTGAGCGCGGCGAATATGTCGTCGGCTCCGCGGCCGTCCACTCCAAGCTGCAGAAGTTGATTGCGGGCGCGGTGCGCTAAGCCGGATCTGTCGTTTGCAGCATTGGCTTGTCCGTTCATTGCAAAGAGCCAAGGCGACGCTTGCGGCGCTGACACTGCGCGAATAGCCCCGCAGCCATGGCTCTGCCGGTCCTGCTGCTGTTCCTCACCGCGGCGACGTCTTTGCCTGTCTCGATCGCGGCAAGCATCGATCCGAAGCATCGTCTGATCGAAGGCGTCGCGACGGACGGCCGGACGATCTGGGTTTCCAGCGTCCTCGACCGGACCATCGTCGCTTGCCGGAAGACATGCCGCGATTTGACGGTCCTTCCCAGCGGGCTCCATCCGCTGGGGATGACCTGGGATCGAAAGAGCCAGCGCTTGTGGGTGGCGGCCGAGTGCCCGGAGCTGCCCGGCATCGCAAAATGCGATCGCGGAGCCCTCCTGGCGCTCGATAAGTCGGGACGCGTTCGCGCCCGTATCGCCCCGAATGATCCGTTCCATGTCGGCGACGTGTCAGTTGCCGAAGGCAAGGTCTTTGTCAGCGACAGCGGCAACGGGGCCGTCTATCGGCTCAGGGGAGATTTCGTTGTGCCGCTGCTGAAGCCCGGAACTGGCAAGAGCGCGCAGGGCACTGCGCTCGATTCATCGGGAAAGCGGCTGATCGTTGCCGACTACAGCCAAGGTGTATCCGCCGTGGATTTTTCGAGTAGCGCCCGAACCATCCTCAAGCGCGAAGACGGCCGTCCGCTTCGCGGCATCGACGGCATGCTCCGCTGCGGGAAGAATTATTATGCGATCTACAACGGCGCTCCGCCGGGGCGGCTGATCCGGTTCACGGTGGAAGGCGATCGAATTCAGTTCGAGACACTGATCGAAGGCGGAATGCTCGCCGACCCAACACAACTCTCGACGGACGGGAAGCGCCTTTTGATTGTCGCCGATGCCGGCTGGGAAGCGGCCGGCAAGTCGCTGCCGCGGACAGAACCGGCACCCATTTTGGCCATTCCCCTCCCGGAGCGTTGCTAGGCCGACGCAAAGTGCGGTTCCACCCGGTTGCGGGCTGCAACTCGCTGGCCTAAAGCGCCCGCAAACACGCGTTTTCGGAGTTTTCCCCTTGGCAAGCGTCGCCGCAGGCTACCTGCCGATCCTGTTGTTCCTGATCGTCGCCTTCGGCCTGTCCGCGGGCTTCGTCGTGCTGCCTATGCTCGTCTCGCGACTAACCGGCGCCCACAAGCCGGATCCGGCCAAGCTCAGCGAGTATGAATGCGGCTTCCCCGCGTTCGAGGATGCCCGCGCAGAGTTCGACGTCCGCTTCTATCTCGTGGCGATCCTGTTCATCGTCTTCGATCTCGAAGCCGCGTTTCTTTTCCCCTGGGCAGTCAGCCTCAACTTCACGAAATGGTCCGGCTGGGTCGCGATGATGATTTTCCTCGTGGAGCTCGCCCTGGGGCTTGCTTACGCCTGGAAGAAAGGTGCGCTCGAATGGGAGTGATGCTCGATCCCCGGCACGACCCCATGCCCACCGAAGACGAGCTCGCTCGGATCGCCGGGCTGGTTCCGGGCGAGGTCGACAAGAAGAAGCTGGAGGAGCTTCGCCAGTCGCTCAACGAGAAGGGGTACATGGTCACGAAGGCCGAGGACCTCGTCACCTGGGCGCGGACCGGTTCGCTCTGGTGGATGACCTTCGGCCTCGCCTGCTGCGCGGTCGAGATGATCCACGTGAACATGCCGCGCTATGACCTCGAGCGCTTCGGAGCCGCGCCACGGGCATCGCCTCGCCAGTCCGACGTGATGATCGTCGCCGGCACGCTCTGCAACAAGATGGCTCCGGCGCTTCGGCGGGTTTACGACCAGATGAGCGAACCGCGCTACGTCATCTCGATGGGCAGCTGCGCGAACGGCGGCGGCTATTATCATTACAGCTATTCGGTGGTGCGCGGCTGCGACCGTATCGTCCCCGTGGACATTTACGTCCCGGGCTGCCCGCCGACGGCCGAGGCGCTGCTCTACGGGATTCTCCAGCTCCAGCGGAAGATTCGCCGCGAAGGGACGATTGAGCGGTGAGGGCCATTCTCCCGGCACAAGTTTCGTTCGTGCTGAGCGAAGTCGAAGCGCGCGGCACCACGGTCGAGCTACGCCCTTCGACTACGCTCAGGACGAACGAGGATAGGCGATCGGCATGACCGCTCTGCACGTTCCCCGGACCGCGCCGGACGACGGCGTGATCGAGGCCGCCAAGGCCGCGCTCGGCGACGCCTTGCTCGAGACGAAACAGGCGGTGGAAGAGATCACCCTTACCGTGCGTCGCGAGAGCGTGGCCGACGTGTTGCGCACGCTGCGCGACACTCCCGGGCTCGAATATCAGCAGCTGATGGAGATGGCGGGCGTCGATTATCCCGATCGGCCGGAGCGGTTCGAGGTCGTTTATCAATTGCTCTCGCTGACGAAGAACCGGCGACTGCGAGTCAAGGTCGCGACCGACGAAGCGCATCCTGTCCCCAGCGTCACCTCCGTTTGGCCGGTCGCCGGCTGGCTCGAGCGCGAGGTGTACGACATGTACGGAATCACCTTCGCCGGAAATCCGGACTTGAGGCGAATCCTCACCGACTACGGCTTCGAAGGATATCCGCAGCGCAAGGACTTCCCGCTCACCGGCCACGTCGAGCTGCGTTACTCGGAAGCCGACAAGCGCGTGGTCTATGAACCCGTGTCGCTGCCTCAGGATTTCCGGACCTTCGACTTCCTCATGCCGTGGGAAGGCGCGGAGTATTTGCTCCCCGGCGACGAGAAGGCGGTGCCCGAAGCGCCGGGCGCGCCGAGCCAGGCTCCGGCGCCCTCCTTGCCGCCGCTGAAGGCTGAAGTAACAGCGAAAACCCCGAAAACGACCGAAAGTCCCGCGCAGACGGGCGGCGGGGCTCCAGCCGATAAGGAAGCGACCAAGCAGGCCCGGAAATCTTCCAAGGCGAAGGCGGAGAGCGAAGTCAGCAAGCCAAGCAATGTGGCAGAGCCCAAGCCGCGGGGTAAGAAGTCGTGACGGACACACGCACCAAGCCGCGCACCGTTGAAGTCGCCGTCGGGCCGGGCGGGCAGGGGCCTGATCTTTCGCAACCGCTCGGCCATCCCCCCGATCCGGGCGACGACAAAATCACCAACTACACGATCAACTTCGGCCCGCAGCATCCCGCTGCGCACGGGGTGCTGCGCCTGATCATGGAGCTCGACGGCGAGATCGTCGAACGCGTCGATCCGCACATCGGCCTGCTCCACCGCGGCACGGAGAAGTTGATCGAATATAAGACCTACGCCCAGGCGCTCCCTTACTTCGACCGGCTCGATTATTGCTCGCCGATGTGCATGGAGCACAGCTTCGTGCTCGCCATCGAGAAGCTGATGGGCCTCGAGATCCCGCTTCGAGCCCAATATATCCGCGTGCTGATGGCGGAGTTGACCCGCATCTCCAACCATCTCCTGAACCTCGGCAGCCACATCATGGATGTCGGCGCCATGACCCCGAACCTCTGGCTGTTCGAGGTGCGCGAGGACACGCTGCAATTCTACGAGGCGGTGTCGGGCGCGCGGATGCACGCCAATTATTTCCGCGCGGGGGGCGTGCGCTACGACATCACCGAGAAAGTGCTTGCCGACTTGGGCGACTGGCTCGACCATCGCCTGCAGCTGTTCGAGGACGGCATTTCACTGGTCGCCGACAATCGCATCTTCAAGCAGCGCAACGTCGACATCGGCAAGGTCTCGCGGGAGGACGCAATCGCCTGGGGCTTCTCCGGACCGATGATCCGGGCCGTGGGAATCCCCTGGGACATCCGTAAGGCGCAGCCGTACGAAGTTTATGATCGCATGGATTTCGACATTCCGGTCGGGAGCAACAGCGACTGCTACGACCGCTTCATGGTTCGCGTGGAGGAAGTACGGCAGTCGGCGCGGATCATGCGGCAATGCCTTAAGGACATGCCCAAGGGACCTGTCGGGACGGCTGACCGCAAAGTGTTCCCTCCCTCACGCGCCGAGATGAAGACGTCGATGGAAGCGCTGATCCACCACTTCAAGCTCTACACCGAGGGCTATCACGTGCCCGCCGGCGAAGCCTATGTCGCGACCGAAAGTCCCAAGGGCGAGTTCGGAGTTTATCTGGTCTCGGACGGGACGAACAAGCCGTACCGCTGCAAGATCCGTCCGACGATGTTCAGCCACCTCCAGGCTTTGGACATGATGATGAAAGGTCACATGCTCGCGGATACGACCGCGGTGCTGTCGGCGATCGACCCGGTATTCGGGGAAAGCGACCGGTGAGTGTGCGCCCGCAGTTCCCCGGCGAAGGCCGGGGCCCAGGGCGCTGCGAAAGCAGAGCTCTTGCGGTGCCTTGGACCCCGGCCTGCGCCGGCGAACAGGAAGGAAGATTAGGCTGATGGCCGGCGCCGAAACCATCCTCGACGACGCCGAGCAGCGCGCTCGATGGGGCACCTTTCAGTGGACGGACGAGAATGCGCGCAAGGCGAAGGAGATTGTCGAACGCTATCCCGAGGGGCGGCAGGCGTCGGCGGTGATCCCGTTGCTCGACCTTGCGCAGCGGCAGGTCGGTATCGAGACCGAGACGCAGGGCTGGCTACCGATCCCGGTCATGGAATTTGTCGGCAACGAGATCGACATGCCCTACGTCCGAGTGCTCGAGGTCGCGACCTTCTACACGATGTTCAACTTGGCGCCGGTCGGGCGTTTCCACGTCCAGGTGTGCGGAACGACGCCATGCATGATCCGCGGCTCCGATGACGTGTTCGCCGCCTGCTTCAGGCGCGGGCTGAAGAAGGGTTATACGACCGAGGACGGGCTGTTCACGCTGACCGAGGTCGAATGTCTCGGCGCCTGCGCCAATGCACCGATGGTCCAGATCAACGACGACAATTACGAGGACCTCACGGAGGAGAGCATGGGCGCGGTCCTCGATGCCCTGGCGCGGGGCGAGACTCCGCGGCCCGGGTCGCAAATCGACCGGCAGACCAGTTGCCCCGTCGGCGGTCCGACCACTCTCAAAAAGATGACCGAGCGCAATTACGATTATCGTCCGCAATGGACCGCGACCGCCGGTCCGGTCGGCGGGGAGGGGGCGCAGTGAGGGACGTGGCGAAGATCGTCGTCGCGATCCTGATTATCGTGATCGCCTGGAAAATCCTGAAAGGCCTTCTGGGCCTGATTGTCGGTCTCGCGGTCGCGGGGCTCGTTATCTATGGCGGCATGAAGCTGCTCGAGGGGCCGAAGCGCTGATGGAGATCCTCGCCGTCATCCTCGCGATCATCGCTGCCTTCGTGGTGCTGAAGTTCATCGGCGGAATGATCAAGTTCGCCGTCCTCGCGGTAATCGTCCTCGCGCTCTTCTACTTCATGACTTCGGGGTTCGGTGCATGAGTTCGGGCTTGGATCACGAACATTCTTCCTCTCCCCCTGGGGGAGAGGATTGAGGTGAGGGGGCTCGATGTTCACGAATATTCTCCGTGGTCGAACCCCCTCACCCTACCCTCTCCCCCTAAGGGAGAGGAGAAGGTTGGCGCATAATGGGCTACACCGGGCCTCTCGCGGATAAGGACCGCATCTTCACCAACCTCTACGGCTTTCAGTCGCCTTATCTGAAGGCCGCCGAACAGCGCGGCGATTGGGACAACACCAAGGGCCTGATGGCGACTGGCCAGGACGCGATCATCGAGGTCGTGAAGGCATCCGGACTGCGCGGGCGCGGTGGCGCGGGCTTCCCCACTGGAATGAAGTGGGGCTTCATGCCCAAAGAGCCGAAGCCCGGAAAACCCAACTTCCTCGTCATCAATGCCGACGAAGTCCGAGCCGGGATCGTGCAAGGATCGGGAGATCATCCGCCACGATCCGCACAAGCTGATCGAAGGTTCGCTGATCGCCGGCTTCGCGATGCGGGCCCGCGCCGGCTACATCTACATCCGCGGCGAATTCATCCGCGAAACCGAGATCTTACGCCGCGCTGTCGCGGAGGCGTATGAAGCCGGGCTGCTCGGCAAGAATGCCTGCGGTTCGGGTTACGATTTCGACCTGTTCGTCCACCGCGGAGCCGGCGCCTACATCTGCGGCGAAGAGACGGCCATGCTCGAAAGCCTCGAAGGGAAGAAGGGCTGGCCCCGTCTCAAACCGCCGTTCCCAGCGGGAGCCGGCCTCTACGGTTGCCCGACGACGGTCAACAATGTCGAGAGCCTCGCGGTGGTTCCGACCATTCTTCGCCGGGGCGCGGAATGGTTCGCCAGCATCGGCGCGCCGAAGAATGAAGGGACCAAAGTCTTTCAGCTGTCCGGGCACGTCAACACGCCCTGCACGGTCGAGGAATTGATGGGGATCAGCTTCCGCGAGCTGATCGAGCGTCATGGCGGCGGGATCCGCGGTGGCTGGGACAATCTGCTGGCGGTGATCCCCGGCGGTTCATCCGTGCCATTGGTTCCGGCGCATGAGATCATGGACTGTCCAATGGACTTCGACGGGCTCAAGGCGCTCGGCTCAGGCCTTGGAACCGCCGCGGTGATCGTCATGGACAAGTCGACCGACATCGTTCGGGCGATCAGCCGCATCAGCTATTTCTACAAGCATGAAAGCTGCGGCCAGTGCACGCCGTGCCGTGAGGGGACGGGCTGGATGTGGCGAATGATGGAGCGGCTGGGCACCGGCGATGCCGAGGTGGGTGAGATCGACAAGCTGATCGACGTCACCAAGCAAGTCGAGGGCCATACCATCTGCGCTCTGGGCGACGCCGCGGCATGGCCGATCCAGGGCCTAGTCCGCCACTTCCGCCCCGAGCTCGAGCGCCGCATCGCCGAGCGCGCTGGCCGTCAGCTGCTAGAGGCGGCGGAGTGATGACTTTGTCGAGATTCTCTTTAGCTCTCACGTTGGTTGGTGTCCTGACTGCCGTTCCGGCGGCCGCCCAGATTGCCCCCGGCCGGTCAGGATCTTCGTCAATGCGGTATTTTGGTGGTCAGGAGGCCTGGGACACGCTGAGGGATTTCGGCACCTGCTACGCTGGACGTCAGCGTGCCGACGCTCTTGAGCTTGTGGCGACCCGCCCAGACACGCTGGATGAAGCCAAGGTCTACAAACGTCTGTTTAGCAAACAAAACCAATCCTGCCTCAGCCTCGCCACTGAATTGCGTATGCCCTACCAGATCGTTCGGGGCGCAATCGCGGAGGGTCTCTATCGCAGGGCTGTCCCAGTTCCAGCCGCTCTTGCCGTCACGCAGCCCCCGTCGGTGAACCAGGTACGCAATTTTATGGACGCTGCGCTCTGTTACTCAACGACTCACCGGACAGAGGTGCGCAATTTGCTCGCGACGACCCGCCTGGGCACCAAGGCGGAAGATCAACAGGTATCAACGATCATGTCCGACCTTGAGAGGTGCATTCCACCCAATGCGCGGTCAATCAGCATTAGTACGCCGATGGTTCGCGTCCGTCTGGCGGAAGCGATGTGGCGGTTGGGTGAGACGCCGGAAAGGCACGCGCAGTGAGCATCGCGCAGCGCCAAGGCCGCATCGAGCTGGAGGCGGCGGAGTGAGATCGATCGAAATTATCATCGCGTGTCGTCGCCGTGCTTGCCTTGATCGGAATCATTGGCTGGCGCGCCCCCGACCGTTCGCCCGGCGAGGACGGGGCAGCCGATCGTGAGAGGATCGAGAACTGATGCCTAAGGTCAATGTCGACGGCATCGAGCTGGAGGTCCCGCAGGGCGTGACCGTGCTGCAGGCGTGCGAGCTTGCGGGCAAGGAAATCCCGCGTTTCTGCTACCACGAGCGGCTATCGATCGCCGGCAATTGCCGCATGTGCCTGGTCGAGGTGACGCCCGGGCCGCCCAAGCCGCAAGCGAGCTGCGCTCTGCCCGCGGCCGACGGCCAGACGATCCGCACCGACACGGCGATGGTCAAGAAGGCGCGCGAAGGGGTGATGGAGTTTCTGCTCATCAATCACCCGCTCGACTGCCCGATCTGCGACCAGGGCGGCGAGTGCGACCTGCAGGACCAGGCGATGGCCTATGGCCGAAGCTTCACGCGCTATGAGGAAAATAAGCGCGCCGTCGACGACAAATATTTTGGGCCGATCATCAAGACGTCGATGAACCGCTGCATCCAATGCACGCGCTGCATCCGTTTCTCCTCGGAAGTCGCGGGCGTGGATGAGATCGGCATGCTCTACCGCGGCGAGGACAGCCAGATCACGACTTATCTCGAACGGACGGTGTCGGGAGAGCTGTCGGGCAATCTCGCCGACGTTTGCCCGGTGGGCGCGCTGCTGCAGAAGCCCCAGATCTTCGAGATGCGGCCGTGGGAGCTGCGGCGGGTCGCCGGCATCGACGTGATGGACGCGGTTGGTTCCAACATCCGCCTCGACGTCCGCCAACGCCAGGTGATGCGCGTGCTTCCGCGCATCAACGAGGATGTGAACGAGGAGTGGATACACGACAAGACTCGGCACCACGTCGATGCGCTTGTTCGGAACCGCCTGGATAGGCCGTGGGCGCGCGAGAAGGGCAAGCTGCGTGAAGTGAGCTGGCAGGATGCGCTGCAAATCTTCGCCAAACGGTTGAAGAAGGCGGGGCCCAAGGTCGCTGCCATTGCCGGCGACCTTCTCGACGCCGAAACGATGTACGCCGCGCGCAAGCTGCTCGAAGGGCAGGGCTCAACCCTTCTCGAGGGGCGGCAGACCGGAATGAGCTACGACGTGTCGAGCCTAGCCGCAGTTGCGTTCAATTCGACCATATCCGGCATCGAGAATGCCGATGTGGTTCTGCTCATCGGTTCGAATATCCGCTGGGAAGCGCCGCTGATCGCGACACGGGTGCGCAAAATCCAGCGCAAGGGCGGCAAGCTGTTCGCTATCGGTCCGAAGTTCGACCTCGACATGAAGGTCGAGTGGCTGGGCGACAATCTGAAACTGCTGAAGGACCTCCCGAAGCACGTCACCGATGCGTTCGCGAACGTGGAGCGCCCCGCGGTGATCGTCGGCCCGGGTGCGCTCGCGGCGGGCGGATTGGGCGCGGCGCTGGCGCTGGTTCAGCCGCTCGGCCTGATCAAGGATGGCTGGAACGGATTCAACGTCGTCCACACCTCCGCGTCGCGGATGGCGTCGCTGATCCTCGGTTATGCGCAGCCGGGCGGAATCGCAGATATAGAAGCGGCGAAGCCCGAGCTCGTGCTGCTCCTCGGCGCGGACGAAGTCGCGGCCGATCACTTCAAGGGGGCGTTCAAAGTCTACATCGGTCACCACGGCGACAATGGCGCGAAGCAGGCGGACCTGGTCCTTCCGGGCGCCGCTTACGCCGAAAAGCACGGCACCTACGTCAACACCGAAGGGCGTGTGCAGGGGGCCGAGCGCGCACTGTTCGCACCTGGCGAGGCGCGCGAGGATTGGTCGATCCTGCGTGCGGTCAGTGAGCTCGCCGGCAAGAAGCTGCCGTTCGATAGCTTTACGGAGCTGCGCGCGGCGATGATCGCGAACTATCCGGAGCTCGGCCGCGAGGGGCTGATCGATCTCAAATGGTCGCCGCCGAAGCTCGATTCGAAAGCCGAAGGATCCATCCGCTACCCGATTGCGGACTTTTTCCTCACCAACGCCATCTGCCGCAACAGCCCGACGATGCGCCGCTGTTCGGAAGAACTGGTCGTGGGCGTCCACCATAAGGAGGCGGCGGAGTGAGAATTGACTGTTCCCCGGCGAAGGCCGGGGCCCAGGATTTACTTGTTCGCTGGACCCCGGCCTCCGCCGGGGTACGGGAGAGCGAATGACCGCGACCTTTCAGCATTGGGGCATGAGCTACGATTGGGCGTGGTTTGTCGCCACGATCGTCGGCATCCTCGTCATCTCGCTTCCGCTGATGCTCGCGGTGGCGATGGTCATCTATGCCGAGCGGAAGATCTGGGCGGCGATCGCGCTTCGACGCGGGCCGAACGTCGTCGGGCCGTGGGGGTTGTTGCAGAGCTTTGCCGACGGACTGAAGGTCTTCCTCAAGGAAACCATCATCCCGACGAGCGCGAACAAGGGCCTGTTCCTGATCGCGCCGATCCTCACGTTCACCGTCGCGCTGATCGTCTGGGCGGTGGTGCCTTTCGCGCCCGGAGTGGTGCTCGCGGACGTCAATGTGGGCTTGCTCTACATCCTCGCGGCAAGCTCGCTTGGCGTTTACGGAGTGATCGTTGCCGGCTGGGCGTCCAACTCCAAATATCCCTTCTTCTCAGCGCTTCGCGCGGCCGCGCAGATGGTGAGCTACGAAGTCTCGATCGGCTTCGTTCTGATCACGGTCGTGCTCTACGCAAATACGTTCAATCTGAGCGATATCGTCCTCGCGCAGAAGGGGAACATTCTCGGCTTTTTCAACGGCTTCGGGTTCAATCCTCTATTGTTTCCGATGTGGGTCGTTTTCCTCATCAGCTCGATGGCGGAGACTTTCCGCACGCCGTTCGATTTGGTCGAGGCGGAGAGCGAACTCGTCGCCGGGCACCAAACCGAATATTCATCGATGAGCTTCGCGCTCTTCTGGCTCGGCGAATATGCCAACGTCATCCTGATGTGCGCTCTCAACGCCATCCTGTTCTGGGGCGGATGGCTCCCGCCGTTTGAGATCCCGGTCCTCTACTGGATACCCGGAATCATCTGGCTGTTTGCCAAGATGTGCTTCTTCTTCTTCGTGTTCGGCTGGGTGAAGGCGACGGTTCCGCGCTATCGCTACGACCAGCTGATGCGCCTCGGCTGGAAGATTTTCCTGCCGCTGAGCCTAGTCTTCGTTGCCGTCGTGTCCGGATGGCTGATGCTCACGCGATATGGGGGTGTGTCATGATCCACTGGATCAAATCCTTCACCCTGTGGGAGTTCGTGAAAGCGCACGCCCTGACCCTGCGCTATTTCTTCAAACCCAAGGTCACGCTCAACTACCCTTACGAGAAGAACCCGACCTCACCGCGGTTCCGCGGCGAGCATGCGTTGCGCCGCTATCCCAATGGCGAAGAGCGTTGCATCGCCTGCAAGCTCTGCGAGGCCATCTGTCCGGCGCTCGCCATCACCATCGAGGCCGAGTCACGGGAGGACGGCAGCCGCCGAACCACGCGTTACGACATCGATATGGTCAAATGCATCTACTGCGGCCTGTGCCAGGAGGCGTGCCCGGTGGACGCGATCGTCGAAGGGCCAAACCTCGAATTCGCCACCGAAACTCGCGAGGAGTTGCTCTACGACAAGGCGAAACTGCTCGCGAACGGGGACAAGTGGGAGCAGGCCATCGCCGCCAATCTTGCCGCCGATGCGCCGTACCGGTAGGCGGCACGACATGCTGGAATTCAGCCAAAACTCCCTCTCCCTCGAGGGAGAGGGCAGGGTGAGGGTGTTCGACGTTCGTCGCGATCCTCAACCGTTGAGCCCCCTCACCTCGATCCTCTCCCCTCAGGGGAGAGGAGGAGCGAGCGTTTGATCGCTTCCATTGCCTTTTATCTCTTTGCGACCTTCACCATCGCCAGCGCCCTGGCGGTGATCTTCTCGCGCAATCCGGTGCATAGCGTGCTGTGGCTGATCGTCGCCTTCTTCAATTCGGCGGGGCTGATGCTGCTCCTCGGCGCCGAATTCATCGCGATGCTGGTGGTCATCGTCTACGTCGGCGCCGTCGCGGTGCTGTTCCTGTTCGTCGTCATGATGCTCGACATCGATTTCGCGGTGCTGAGGACCGGGTTCACCCGAAACCTGCCGTTTGGGGTCCTCATCGCGCTGGTTCTGCTCGCGGAGATCGTCGTTGCGGTGAGCGCCTGGAAGGTGGGCCCGGCGCTGAGCGGCCGCACAATTCCGGCCAGCTCGACTCCCAACATCGTGGCACTCGGGCAGTTGCTATACAGCCGCTATCTCTTTCCCTTCGAGATCGCGGGCCTGATCCTGCTCGTGGCGATGGTGGGGGCAATCGTCCTGACCCACCGCAGGCGGGGCGACACGCGCACGCCAAGAGCATCGCGTCAGCTCCGCCGTCGTGCGCGCGACGCGGTGAGAAACGCGCATCCCCAAGTCGGTGAGGGGGTGAAGCTGTGATCGGCCTCGCTCATTACCTCACCGTCGCAGCGACCTTGTTCACGATCGGGGTGCTCGGCATTTTCCTCAATCGCCGCAATGTGATCCTCATGCTCATGGCCATCGAGCTCATCCTGCTGGCGGTGAACATCAACCTAGTGGCTTTCTCGGCTTATCTCGGCGACCTCACCGGTCAGGTGCTGGCGATGTTCGTTCTGACCGTCGCCGCCGCCGAAGCTGCGATCGGCCTCGCCATCCTCGTCATCTTCTTCCGCCGCCGCGGTTCAATAGCGGTCGACGATGTCAACCGGATGAGGGGCTGATGCATCCCCTAGTTTTCATCGTCTTCCTGCCGCTCCTCGCCGCGATCGTCGCGGGCCTGTTCGGCCGTTGGATCGGCAAGACGCCGGCCAAGGTCATCACTACCGGCTCGCTGTTCATCGGGGCGCTCCTCAGCTGGCCCATCTTCTTTCAATATATTGCCGGCGACGCGCAGCCGGTGGTCGTTCCGGTCCTGGAGTGGATCAAATCGGGGACGTTAACCGTCGATTGGGCGCTCCGGCTCGACGCGTTGACGGCGGTGATGCTGGTCGTGGTGACCACAGTCTCCTCGCTCGTCCACCTCTACAGCTGGGGATATATGGAGGAGGACCCGAGCCAGCCGCGGTTCTTCGCCTATCTGTCGCTGTTCAGCTTCGCGATGTTGATGCTCGTGACGGCCGACAACCTCGTGCAGATGTTCTTCGGTTGGGAAGGCGTGGGCCTCGCTTCCTACCTGCTGATCGGTTTTTGGTACCACAAGCCGAGCGCCAATGCGGCCGCACTCAAGGCGTTCGTCGTTAATCGCGTCGGCGATTTCGGCTTCAGCCTCGGCATTTTCGGCACATTCCTGGTATTCGGCACGGTCTCGATCCCCGCGATCCTCGCCGCGGCACCCGGTATGGCCGGCTCGACCATCGGCTTCGCCGGCATGCGGGTCGATACGATGACCCTGCTCTGCATCCTCCTGTTCATCGGCGCGATGGGCAAGTCGGCTCAGATCGGGCTTCACACCTGGTTACCCGACGCCATGGAGGGTCCGACTCCCGTCAGCGCGTTGATCCACGCGGCGACCATGGTGACCGCCGGCGTGTTCATGGTGTGCCGCCTCTCGCCGATGTTCGAGGCGTCCACGACGGCAATGCACGTCGTAACCTATGTGGGAGCGGCAACCTGCTTCTTTGCGGCGACTGTCGGTACGGCGCAGAACGACATCAAGCGCGTGATCGCTTATTCGACCTGTTCGCAGCTCGGCTACATGTTCTTCGCCGCGGGCGTCGGCGCTTACGGGGCGGCGATGTTCCATCTTTTCACCCACGCCTTCTTCAAGGCGCTGCTGTTCCTTGGCGCCGGCAGCGTGATCCACGCGATGCACCATGAGCAGGACATGCGTTACTACGGTGCGCTGAGGAAGGAGATCCCGATCACTTTCTGGGTGATGGTGATCGGAACCTTGGCGATCACCGGCGTCGGAGTGGCGGGGATCGGGTTCGCCGGTTTCTGGTCGAAAGACGCAATTCTCGAGAGCGCGTGGGCAAGCGGTTCGGTACCGGGCACGATCGCTTTCTGGCTCGGAGCGATTGCGGCTCTCTTGACCAGCTTTTACAGTTGGCGGCTCATTTTCCTCACTTTCTTCGGTGAGCCGCGCTGGGCGGCGTCGGAACATATCCAGCATGCCCTGCACGGGGTGCATGAATCGCCCGACGAGGAGCATGGCGACAGCGCTCATGACGCGGGTATGCCGGCGAAGGGCACCGGCGGCTATCACCCGCACGAAAGCCCGCTTTCCATGCTGGTTCCGATCGCGCTTCTCGCGCTCGGTGCGCTGCTTGCGGGTCAGATATTCCACGGCCTGTTCGTCGATGCCGAACGTGCCCCTGAATTCTGGCGGGGAAGCGTGGCGTTCAGCCAGCACCTCGCCCATGCGGCGCATGAGTTAGAGACCTGGGTCAAGCTTACCCCGACGATCGTCATGCTGCTCGGCCTCTGGATCGCCTACCGCAACTACATCCAGAAGCCAGAGGCGGCGACGGACTTCGTTCGGCAATTCCCCGCCGTGTATCGGTTCGTGTCCAACAAATGGTATTTTGACGAGCTGTACGACTTTCTCTTTGTGCGCCCGACGCTATGGCTCGGCCGCCTCTTCTGGAAGGGCGGTGACGAGGGCACGATCGACCGCTTCGGTCCGCATGGTGCGGCCTATTTGGTGGGTGTCGGCAACCGCGTCACTTACCGGCTGCAGTCCGGCTATCTCTATTCCTACGCGCTGGTAATGCTGCTCGGCCTGATCGGCGCCGCGACCTGGGCGATCTGGTGGGCTCGGTGAGGGGGGTGCGAGGCACGACCCTTACCGTTCGTCCTGAGCGGAGCGCGGAGCGCGTAGTGGAAGGGCGTCTTGCACAGCCGTTGTGTCAGCGCCCTTCGACTTCGCTCAGGACGAACGGCTTTATGCTCGCCGCAGGACCGTCTGTATGAGCAGCCTCCCCCTCCTCACGCTCCTCATCGCCATTCCACTGATCGCGGGCACGATCGCGCTGTTTCTAAACGCAAGCGGTGCGCGCTGGATCGCGCTGATCGCGACGCTGCTCGAGTTTGCGTTGAGCATCTACCTCTGGGCCAATTACGATCCGAACGGCCCACAATGGCAATTCGTCGAGAGCTATCCGCTCGGTGGCGGGATCAATTGGGCGGTCGGAATCGACGGCATTGCGCTGCTCCTAATCGTTCTGACCGCCTTCCTTATGCCGATCTGCATCGGCGCTAGCTGGCGTGCGATCGAGAAGCGCGTTCCCGAATATATGGCCTATTTCCTGCTGATGGAGGCGCTCATCATGGGCTCCTTCGCGGCGCAAGACCTGTTCCTCTTTTACATTTTCTTCGAGGGCGGCCTGATCCCGATGTATCTGATCATCGGCGTGTGGGGCGGCGCTGAGCGGATCAAGGCCAGTTATAAGTTCTTCCTCTATACGTTGCTCGGCTCGGTGCTGATGCTGATCGCCATGCTCTACATGGCGACGAGCGCGCACACGACCTCGATCCCGGTGTTGATGGCCCACGACTTCCCGGTCGAAGCTCAGAAATGGCTGTTCCTCGCCTTCCTTGCGAGCTTCGCCGTGAAGCTTCCGATGTGGCCGGTCCACACCTGGTTGCCCGACGCGCACGTGCAGGCGCCGACCGCTGGTTCGGTCATCCTCGCCGGCGTGCTGCTGAAGCTCGGCGGCTACGGCTTCATCCGTTTCTCGTTGCCGATGTTTCCGGAGGGGTCAGCCGAGTTCATCCCGCTGATGTTCGTGCTCTCGGGGATCGCGGTCGTCTATACCAGCCTCGTCGCCCTGGTGCAGACCGACATGAAGAAGCTCATCGCTTATTCGTCGGTCGCGCACATGGCGTTCGTCACATTCGGCCTGTTTGCCATGAACCGGCAGGGGATCGAGGGCGCGATGCTGGTCATGCTCGGCCACGGCTTGGTTTCGGGCGCGCTCTTCCTCTGCGTCGGCGTGGTCTACGACCGGCTGCACACTCGAGAGATCGCGCGCTACGGCGGACTTTCCGACAATATGCCCGGCTACGCCTTGCTGTTCATGATTTTCACGATGGCGAGCGTCGCGCTTCCCGGCACCAGCAATTTCCCCGGCGAATTCCTGAGCCTGGTCGGAACCTATCGTGCGTCAAGCTGGGCAGCGATCGTTGCCACCAGCGGTATCATCCTCGGCGCGGCTTATATGCTTTGGCTCTACTGGCGAATCTGTTTCGGCACGCAGCGCCACGCCGACGCTGCGGCCATGCCCGACCTCAACTTGCGTGAATGGTGGCTGCTCGGTCCGATCGCCGTCGCGGTCTTCTGGATGGGTCTCTATCCCGAGAGCTTCCTCGGACCGATGCGCAACGACGTCGGACGCGTTCTGACGCGTCTCGAACGCGTCGCTCCCGCCGGTGACTCGAAGCTCACGCTCGGCAAGGGCGCGATGCACATGGAAAATCATGACCACGGGGGAGGCACGCGCTGATGAGCCGCTTCGCTCCCCTTCTGCCCGAGCTGATCCTGTCGATCGGCGGGACGATTCTCATGATCCTCGCCGCCTTCACTGGACGTCGCGGATCGGCGTTGGTTAGCTGGCTCGCAGTGGCCCTGTTGCTCGCGGCGACCGTTGCGCTGGTCGGACCGCCCTCCCACGCCGGGCCAGTGTACGACGGCCTGGTCACAGCGGACCTGTTCGCAAGCTTCGGCAAGGCGATCATCTTCCCCGCCGCCGCGGTCGCGATCATCGCCGCCCACGACTGGTTCGAACGCGGGACCGAACATGCCTCCGAATATGCGGTGCTGATCGTCTTCGCGGCGGTGGGGATGAGCGTCATGGTCTCGGCGACGAGTCTGATCTCGCTCTATGTCGGTCTCGAGCTGCAGAGCCTCGCTGCATATGTGCTTGCCGCTTACCGGCGCACCGATGAGCGATCGGCGGAAGCGGGTCTCAAATATTTCGTGCTGGGCGCGCTTGCGAGCGGCATCCTCCTCTATGGCATTTCGCTGCTTTACGGCTTCACTGGAACCGCGAATTTCACCGGCCTTGCCGCAGCCTTCGCGCGCGAAGCGCCATCGCTCGGCCTGCTGTTCGGTCTGGTGTTCGTCCTCGCCGGCCTTGCGTTCAAGATCAGCGCCGTGCCGTTCCACATGTGGACGCCGGACGTCTACGAGGGCGCTCCGACACCCGTCACCGCATTCTTCGCTTCGGCGCCGAAGGTCGCGGCAGTGTTGCTGTCGACCCGGGTTTGCCTCGATGCACTGGCGCCGGCGACCGACGCCTGGCGGCAGATCGTGATCTTCGCCGCACTCGCTTCGATCTTCCTCGGCGCCGTCGCGGCCTACGGCCAGACCAACATCAAGCGGCTGCTGGCCTATTCGTCGATCAACAATGTCGGTTTCGCCTTGGTCGGCCTGGCCGCGGCCGGGCCGCGGGGCGCATCGTCGGTCCTGTTCTATATGGCCGTTTATGTCGTCATGACCCTCGGCGCCTTTCTGTGCGTGCTGTGGATGCGTGGAGCGGACGGCGAGCCGATCGAGGACATTGCGAGCCTTTCCGGTCTGTCGCAGACGCGGCCTGCTTTCGCAGCAGCCTTCGCGATCTTCATGTTCAGCCTCGCCGGCATCCCGCCGCTGTTCGGTTTCTGGCCGAAGTTGCTCGTATTCAACGCGGCGGTTGCGAGCGGCTATGTGGCTTTGGCCGTCGCTGCCATCCTCGGGACGGTGATCGGCGCCTATTATTATCTGAAGATCGTGAAGGTCATGTACATGGACGAGCCGGCGGCGCCTTATGGGCGCGTGCGCGAACCGGTGCAGGGCCTGTTGATCCTTCTCGCAGCAATCGCAGTCTCGCCTCTCGGCTATCTTTTGATCGGCCCGCTTGGCGCAATTGCCGACAGGGCCGCGGGGTCGATCTTCTGAGCCGCATCCGAATCGTCGAGCGGGCCGGCTCGACCAACGCCGATCTCGTGGCCGATTCGGGCGCGGTCGAGGGCGATTGGCTGATCGCACTCGAACAGGAATCGGGAAGGGGGCGACAGGGGCGCTCCTGGGTCTCGGCGCCCGGCAATTTCTACGGCAGCACGCTCGTTCAGCTGCGTGCCGGCGATCCGTCGCCGCCCAGCCTGGCGCTCGCGGCGGGGTTGGCGCTGGTGGAAGCCGTCGATGTCGCAGTGCCCGGCCAGGCGCTGATGCTCAAATGGCCCAACGACGCGATGCTCCTTGGCCGCAAGCTCGCCGGGATACTGCTCGAGCGCAGCGGCGATCGAAGTCGCGGTCGGATTCGGAATCAATCTCGCCACCGCACCCGACCTTGCCGATCGGCAGGCGGCGTCACTCGGCGGCGCGATCGGCCCAGAAGCCTTTGCGCCTCTGCTCGCCGGGAACTTCTCCCGAATGCTCGAAATCTGGCGAACCAGTGAGCCCAGTCTGCTCGCCCAGGCGTGGCTGGCCCGAGCGCATCCACTCGGCACACGGATCACCGTCCATTCGACCCATGACGAGAAAGTCTCCGGCCGCTTCGATGGGCTTGAACCGGATGGGGCGCTCCGCCTGCGCCGGGATGACGGAGACCTCGACATCATCCGCGCCGGCGACGTCGAGTTGTGATGCGGCAACGGCAGGGCTAGGGGCGCGCCATGCTGCTCGCCATCGATGTCGGCAATACGAACCTCGTCTTCGCTCTGGTGAGTCGAGGCGAGATCAAGACGCGCTGGCGCATCGCGACCGACCCGCGCCGCACCGCGGACGAGTATGCGGTGTGGCTCCACCAGCTCCTCGAGCTCGAAGGTTATTCGAAGGATGACGTGGAAGCGGTGATCATCGGCACCGTCGTCCCGCGAGCGCTCCACAATCTCGAAGTCCTCAGCGTCAAATATTTTCACGTCGAGCCACTGATTGCGGGCCAGGGAGCGGTCGCCTGGCCGATCGCTTTCGATGTGGACGAGCCGCAAAACGTGGGCGCGGACCGAGCGCTGAACGCCATTGCCGCTCATTCCAAATATCCCGGCGACCTGATCGTGATCGACTTCGGCACGGCGACGACATTCGACGTCATCGACGGGTCCGGTGCCTACAAAGGCGGGATCATCGCACCGGGGATCAACCTGTCGCTCGACGCGCTGGTGAACGCCGCTGCCAAGCTGCCGCGCATCGCGATCGAGGCCCCTGAGGACGATTCCGTGATCGGTCGGACGACGCAGAGCCAAATGCTGACCGGCATTTACTGGGGCTATGTGGCGATGATGGAGGGTCTGACCGAGCGCATGAAGCGGGAGCTCGACCGGCCGGTGACGGTGATCGCCACGGGTGGACTCGCGGATCTGTTCGATAAACACACAAGCTTGTTCAACGCGATCGAACCCGACCTCACCATCCAGGGCCTGAGCCTGCTGTATGATGTGTCGGCGCGCGACTTGAAATGATCCCGGGCGAAGAACTTCTATTCTGTGCGCTCGGCGGATCGGGCGAGATCGGCATGAACGTCAATCTCTACGGCTGCCGCGGCGAGTGGATCATGGTGGACCTCGGGCTGACCTTCGCCGGACCGGATTATCCGGGGATCGAACTCGTCCTGCCCGACCTCGAGTTCATCGAAGACCAGCAGGAGCGGCTAGCGGGTATCGTGCTGACGCACGGCCACGAAGATCACATTGGCGCGCTGCCGTATCTCGCTGAGGAGTTGAAGGCACCGCTGTTCGCAACTCCGTTCACCGCGGGCCTGATCGCCGGCAAGCTCGAGGAGGAGGGGCTCACCGGCCAGGTGAAGCTGAACATTGTGGAACGCGGCGGAAGCATCGAGCTGGGACCGTTCCGAGTGAGCTTCGTCGCGCTCTCCCACTCGATACCGGAGGGAAACGGCGTGTTGATCGAAACGCCGTTCGGAAATGTGTTCCACACGGGCGACTGGAAGATCGACGAGACGCCGGTGCTTGGCGAGCCGCCGAGTACTGAAGTGCTGACGGGGATCGGTGATCGCGGCGTGCTCGCACTCGTTTGCGACTCCACGAACGTCTTTCAGGAACAGCCTTCCGGCTCGGAGGAGAGCGTTCATTCAGGATTGCTCGCTCAGGTGCGGCAATCCGCTGGCCGCGTGCTGGTGACGACGTTCGCCTCCAATGCGGCACGGTTGCAGACGATCGGCCGGGTCGCGCGAGAGACCGGACGAAAAGTCTGTATCGCGGGCCGTTCGCTCGAGCGGATCCTCCGGGTCTCACAGGCGACTGGCTACTTACGCGACTTCCCACCGCCGATCGGCTTTGACGATGCCATGCGGCTGCCGCGCGGGGAGGTGCTGATTATCGCCACCGGCGGCCAGGGGGAGCCGCGCGCGGCGCTCGGGCGGATTGCGTCGGGAAACCACGAGCTTAAGCTCGGCGAGGGCGACACGGTGATTTTTTCATCGCGGATCATTCCGGGCAACGAGATTGCCATCGGGCGCATCATGAACCAGCTCTCCGACCTTGGCGTACAGATCGTCACCGAGCGCCAGGCGCATGTCCACGTATCCGGTCACCCTGGTCGTCCCGAGCTCATCGAAATGTACAATTGGGTGCGGCCCAAGATCGTGGTCCCGGTGCACGGCGAGGCACGCCACCTCGCGGAGCAAGCGCGGCTCGCGCTGAGCCACGGCGTGCCATATGCGATCGTGCAGAAGAATGGAGATGTGGTCCGTCTGGCACCAGGCGAGCCGAAGAAGATCGATGAAGTCCGGGTCGGTCGATTGGTTCTCGACGGCGACGTGATCCTACCCGCCGACGGAGCGACGGTGAATGAGCGGCGCCGCATCGGTTATGGCGGGCTGATCACCGTCACGCTGCCAATTGGAGACGATGGGACGCTTGCCGGGACGCCGCTCATCCGGCCGTTCGGAGTGCCGGTCGAGGAGGATCGGCAGGATTTCATCGCTGATGCGACGGATGCCGCGACCAAGGCTTTCAGTCCCGGGGTCGACGAAGAGAAGCTTCGCGAATCCGTGCGGCTCGCGGTCCGGCGCTGCGCGACGCTGTGGACCGGCAAGAAGCCGCTCGTCGAGGTGATGATCCTGCAGATAGCCGCGTAGCCGGACATGCAGCTGTCGTCGATTGTCGCGATCTATTTCCTATTCTTCGCCGCGAGCGCTTTCTTGTTACTCCCGTTCGGCGTCAAGACCGATGAGGAAGCGGGAACTCAGAAGATCCCGGGCCAAGCCGACAGCGCGCCGCATCGGTTCGATCTCAAACGCCATTTGCTGAAGGCGGCGTTGGTCGGCGCTCTCCTGTTCGCAATTTATTATGCGAACTGGACCTATGGCTGGATCACTCCGGACGACCTCGACTTCTACAACCCGCGCTAGCGGTGCCCATCCACCGCTGGGACCAGGGCAGCGTAGAGCTTTCCCGTGTCCGAGGACATCAAGGTCACCGCCATCATCCCGCCATCGCGTTCGGCGAGCACTCGGCGAAGCATCGACTCGAAGTCGTGGACGTAGCGATTGGCCGACCGCTGGAACTCGATGTCCAGCTCATATTGAGTCCGGATCTGGCGGTTCTCGCTTCCCCCGAGCAGTCGCACGGCACGCCGTGTGAACACGCCGCGATTGCCCTTCAGGTATGAATCCCAAGCCTTATCGTCGATTTCATCGGCGAGGATCTTGCCAACGTCGATCGCCGCCGAGTTCATCGAATTCGATGAGCAGCGCGACACGCCGCGCGAACGCCTCGCTGTCCTTCTCCCGCTCATGCTTGTTCGTTTCTTCGATGTGAGCTTCCAGCGCGGCCGCACTCTGGCCGATGCTGAGCATCTGCTGGGTCAGGCGGTCGGATGCGGTCCGGGCGGCATCGACTGCCCTCGCGGCCACAGCCTCGACCTCACGCAGTCGTTCTTCCACGCTCTCCCGGATCACATTTTCCAGCGCTTGCCGGGTTTCGTCGGAAAGCTTGCTGGCGCTCGCTGGGATCACCGCCTCAATGGCCTCGCGCGCGCGTTCCGCCGCATGTCCGGCAGCCTCTTTGACCTGCACCATGGCGGCCACAAGCGCCGGTCCCGTTTCTGCGCTGAGTTTGGTCGCTTCGGTCTGCGCCTCGAGGAGCGAGGACGAAAGCTGGCCGAGCTTGGCTTCCGCGCTCTCGACGCCCTCGTCGACAGCCGCAAGCAAAGCGGTGAGACGATCCTGCCCTTCGGAGATTTTCGTTCCGGACAAGGACAGCCGTTCGCTGGCTTCGCTCGCCGCGTCGCGGATCCAATTGATTTCGGGCTTTACGGTTTCCGCGGTTGCGGCAAGCCGATCCGCATTGCCTTGTGCCTCGCCCAGCGCGGGGCCGACGCTCTCGCGAATTTCTTCGGCGAGGAGGCCGATTGTCTCGCGTAGCGAGGTCGTGCGGTCGGCCATCGAGCCGATAGCATTGTCCTGGGCACTGGCGTTGGCGGCCAAGGTATCGAGCTCGGTCCGTGCCCGCGTCAGGGATTCGAGGAAGTGGTTGGCGCGAGCGTCGCCGTTCGCCGCCAACTCGCTGAACCGCTGGTCGATCAATGCGAGTCCGCGATCGATCTCGGCCATCATCCGTTTCGATGCGCTTTCCTGATCACCAACACGCATCGCCAGGACCTCGAGCGAGGTGTTCGCGTGATGAATATTGGACGCAAGCGTTTCTGCAGCATCTGTGCCTGTCTTGCCGATTCCGGCGGACGCCTGCTCAATCAAGGCGGCAACTGCAGCGGCCTGCGCGTCGATCCCGGATCGGATGGATTCAAGCGTGGCCGAGGTGCGGTCGAGAAGTGAGCCGAGAGTCCCTGAGAAGCTCGATTCCGCTTCTTCGACGCGAGTGGCGGCAGCGGAGCCGGCCTGCTCGATTTCCGCGAGGCGGGCAGCAATCCGATCGCTCGCTTCGGCAATCATCCGGTCGGCTTCTTGGGTACGAGCAGCGAGCTCGTTCACCTGCTCGCTGAAGGTCGCGGTCTTCTGCGCCGATTCGCTGCCGACAAAACGTAATTGCTCGGCGACGGAGCGCGCCGTGGCCTCGGCGCGAGGAAGGTCGTCGAGCAAGACGGCAATGTCCGTGCGCGCCGTTTCGGCGGCGCGATCGAGCGCTTCGCCGTGGCGAATCAGCTTGTCGCTACTGGCGTCGAACTCGCGCGTGATTCCGCCGAGCTTAGTCGTGGCGTCGTCGCCGAGCTGCATCAGGTGCTGCGAGATCATCGTCAGGTCGGAACGGCTGTCGATGATCCGCTGCGACAGGACCTCGAGCAGCGCTTCGAGCGAACGTGCTTCGTTCCGCATGGCGATTACCGAGCGGGTGAAGCGTTCGGTCTCCTTCCGCCGGGTTCGCCCAAACATCAGCCAGGCGAGACCGAGCAGCGCGAGTGGGCCCGCGACGATGGCGATCCATTGCGCCGTGGCCGGCGAGGAGAGCGGCAGTCCGATCAGTGATCGTCCAGCGGACCAGGCGGCGTAGGCGAGCCACATTGCGGCCAGGAGCGCGAGCGCTAGCCCGAGCACCTGGCGCCCGCCGGCGCCCTGTTCTTCAGCGCGGCTTTCAGTCCACTGATCCTGATCGAACGTGGGTTGCATCGCGATCTGATCGACGGTGAGATCGAGCGGTGTGAATTCCGCGGCTGCCGGGGCGAGCGGCTCGGTGCGCTGTGGGCTCGGGTTCATGGCAACAGCGAGTTTATCATCTTTGTTCGTTCAAGAAAGCGATTAGAGAGGGCGTCCAACAGCTTTGGGGGTTGGGGAAGCGGGAATGGCGCTCGGCGCGCTGATCGGAGCCTATCAGGAGGACGATTCGGGTGGCCTCAGGGCCCTCCTTCCGCTCGCCGGCAGAACCTTGCTGGAATATCAGGTCCGCTGCGCGTTCGCCGCGGGCGCAGCGCCGATCGTGGTCGTGGTGGAGCGCGTGCCACAGGCGCTTCAGGACGCGATCGAGCGGCTGCGACTGGACGGTATCTCCGTCATAGCGATCAGCGACATCGAAGAGGTGGTCAGCCGCTTCGAGGCTGGATCGATGATCCTGTTGATCGGCGACGGTCTGGTTCCACCTGTCGAGCTGGTCTCCAGCCTGGCCGGAGAATCCGAACCCGCGGTCGCTACAGTGCCGGACGACGAGGAGCACGACCAGTTCGAGCGAATCGATTCCGAATCGCGCTGGGCGGGTGTAGCGCTGGTTGATTCCCGCCTGCTGGGGTCGACCGCGGCGATGCTCGGCGACTGGGACCCGCAGTCGACCTTGCTGCGGCGGACGATCCAGGAAGGTGCGCGGCGAGTTGCCATCGAAGGCGAGACCGCCGAGCCGCTGTTGGTCGACAAGGTAGAGCAGTTGCAGAATTTCGAGCAGAGGTTGATCGCCTCCTCGCGGGGACCGCGAAACGACTGGGTCAGTCGTTTCCTGTTGCCCCCACTGGAAGAGGTCGCGACCCGGCAGCTGCTCGAGACCGCGGTCAAGCCATCCTGGTTGCTCCTTGGTGCGGTCGCGCTGACGCTTGCCGGAGCGCTTTGTTTCACCCGCGGCTGGCTCGGCGCGGGACTCGTCTTGCTCATCCTTTCGACCCCGCTCGACCTCATCGCCAGTCGCCTGGCAGTCGTGAGGATGCGCCCGTTGCCGACGCGTTCCCTCAGTCGTCGGGCGCTTTGGCCAGCCGCGGGACTGGCATTGCTGGCTCTTGGCTGGTGGGAAACGCGGCACGGCACGGGCTGGGGATCAATCGTTTGCGCCGCGGCCACCTTGGCGTTCGCGGAGGCGGCTCGAATCGAGAAGGAATCGCTCTCGGTCCGCAGCGAACCTTGGCTCTTTTCGCGGCGAAGCGCGATCTTCGCTGCTATTCCGTTTGCCTTGCTAGGGAATTGGACGGCCTATTTGGTTGCCATGTTCGCTTACTCCACACTGTCCTTTTTTGGGATTCAGCATGTCCGACATGCGCGATCGAGTTGACGCGAATTTAACAGAAATCTGATACCCCGAATGGCGATGATGCCAGAGGAATGGCCGATTGCTGCGCCGGCAGCCGACCAGGACTCGCCCGCGCGACCTGCGCGGCGGGACCGTCTTGCCACGGTCCGCGTCGACTTCTTCCTCAACCCCGCCGACCGACTTAGCGAGCAGGAACGCGCGCTAATGACCGCAATGCTGCACTGTCTTGTCGGCGACATCGCTGACGAGATTCGATCCAGCCTGCCGAGCGGCTGGTCGGCCGCGAACGACGAGGGCCACCTTCCATTGGTCGAGATTCTCTCCGCGGCCGGTCTCCTCGATCGGCCGCCGCTGGTTCGACTGCTCTTGCGGCGGGCCGACGAGGAGCGGATCGCCACTGGCGCCAAGGCCCGGAGTGGTCGGCGCGAGGCTCGGGTATTGCAGGGTCTCGTCAGTCATGAAGACGGCGCGGTCGCGGCGGCCGCGATGGCCTTGATCCTGGCCCGCGGACGCAGGCGCGACCGCTTTGGCCAATGCCTGCTGCATTTCGACGACCTCCCGCGCGAGGAAGCCGGCGCGCTTGTCCATCTCGTCTGCGCGGCGATTCGGCATGATCTTGCGGCGATTGTCGGTGCCGGGGAAGCGGATCGGTTGCTGTTCGCGGCCTCCGAGGGTGCGCTTGCCAGCCACGATCCTGGAAGCGCGTTGGAAGCACTGAATGCCAAGCTCGCCCGTCTGCTCGACGAAGAAGGCGACCTCACGGACGAGCTCATCGCCGCGGGCGCGATGGAAGGGGAGATGACGTTCGTCTCGCAGGCCCTGTCGCGGCGCGGCGGCTTTCGCGGCAATGTGGCACTCGACGAACTCCTGTCCGGCGACGAGACGCATTTGATGCTTCTCCTTCGCGCGGCCGGCGTACGGCGCGATTTCGCGGCGAGCATCCTCGCGGGAATTGGCGATCTGCTGGGTATTGCCGACGCGGGACGGGCGATCGACGCGTTCGATCGGCTTGACGATGTGCAAGTCGAGGCGACGCGCAACTGGCTAGCAAGCGAACCCGGTTACCGAAACGCGGTCGTCGCCCTTGGAAGCGCCAATGGCTAGCGCGCCGGCCGACCGCCCGCCCGTCCTGGGCCGCGTCGACAAGGACGATCGATTGATCGCTGCCGATCCGGAGCTGGAGGCGCTGCAGACAGAAGCGGGGTCGAGCGTGGGGCAGATGCTGGCGCTCCCGCAGATCGCGGCCGTGGCGCAGCTCGCACGCAAGCTCGGGATTGCCGTCGCCCGTCCGTCAATTGCCGCGTCGATCGATCACGACGTTGAGCTCTGGGTTCGAGCGACACCCGAAGGTGAAGAGGTCGCGCTCGTCATCGAAGGCTGGACTTCGCGACCACCGGCCGGTCCTCGCCTAGCAACATTGCTCGGTGGGTCGACCGAGTTGGAGAGCGCTGAGGCCAGGCATGAATGGGCCGCCGACGAAGAACTGCGCATCATCTCCTTGTCGTCGGATCTTGCCGACTATTTGACCGTGGACGTCGCCGAGATCGCCGGGCAGCCGCTGACTCGCATCGTGCGGTTGGAGGAGGACGAGGCTGGCGAAATGCCGCTCATCAGCGCACTTGCCGCCCGGCGCGCTTTCACCGGACAGCGGGCGCGCAGCCGTGCCGACGACAGCCGCACGCTCGAGTTGAACGGCGAGATGGTGACCAGTGCCGACGGAGGCTTTGCCGGCTTCCGTGGGTCCGTGGAAGTAGCCCAAGCAGCACAGGTCCCCGAGCCATCCCGGACCGCTGCATTCGATGACGCCCTGAATGAGGCTTTGCGCTCACCACTCGACCGGATCATCGAGAGTGCGGAGCGCATCGTCGAACGCGCCGACGGACCTCTGCGCAACGAATATGCGAGTTACGGCGGCGATATTGCTGCGGCGGCAAGGCACCTGCTTTCGGTCATTCAGTCGATGAGCGAGGATCCCACGCGCGGACAGCAGACGATCGATCTCGCGGCCCTCGCGGCCGAAGCGGTCGTGATGCTGGAATCCTCGGCGGACGACCGCAAGGTGACGATCAAGATCAAGGCCAACGAGCCGCTCCCCGCGAGCGGTGAAGAACGGGCGGTGATCCAGATCCTCGTTAATCTGATCGGCAATGCCGTGCGCCATTCGCCCGAGGGCGGGAGCGTGACCCTCGCCTTCGCCCGAACGGCGGGAACGGCCTCGGCGATCGTCTCCGACGAAGGATCAGGAATAAGCATCGCCGATCAGCAGCGGATTTTCGAGCGCTTCGAGCGCGCGGATCACAGGGAAGGGGGGACCGGCCTCGGTCTCGCAATCTCGCGCCGTCTCGCTCGCTCGATGGGCGGGGACGTGACCGTCGATAGCATTCCCGGCGCGGGCGCCAGCTTCACGCTGACTCTGCCGGCAGCCTAGCGTTCGTCGACCGGCACGTAGTTGCGCTCGGGGTAGCCCGTATAGAGCTGCCGCGGTCGACCGATCTTCTGGTCGGGATCGGCGATCATCTCGTTCCACTGCGCGACCCACCCGACGGTGCGGGCAAGCGCGAAGAGCGCGGTGAACATGTCCGTGGGGAAGCCGATCGCCGACAAGATGATGCCGGAGTAGAAATCGACGTTCGGATAGAGCTTCTTCTCGATGAAATAGTCGTCCTTGAGCGCGATCTGCTCTAGCTCGCGGGCAACGTCGAAGACTGGGTCGTCGACCCCCATCTCCTCAAGCACCTCGTCGGCGGTCGCCTTCATGACCTTCGCCCGCGGATCGTAATTCTTATAGACGCGGTGGCCGAAGCCCATCAGGCGAAACGGGTCGTCCTTGTCCTTGGCGCGAGCGATATATTCCGGAATGTGCTCGGGCCGGCCGATCTCGCGCAGCATGTTGAGCGCAGCTTCATTGGCGCCGCCGTGCGCCGGGCCCCACAGACAAGCGATTCCCGCGGCGATGCAGGCGAAGGGGTTGGCGCCCGATGAGCCGGCGAGCCTGACGGTCGATGTGGACGCATTCTGTTCATGGTCGGCATGCAGGATGAAGATCCGCCGCATCGCATTTTCGATGATCGGGTTCACGACATAGGGTTCCGCCGGAACGCCGAAGGTCATTCTGAGGAAATTGCCGGTATAGCTGAGGCTGTTGTCCGGATAGAGAAACGGCTGCCCCATCGAATATTTGTAGGCCATCGCAGCGATCGTCGGCATCTTCGCGATCAGTCGGTGGGAGGCGATCATCCGTTGCTCGGGATCGGTGATGTCGGTGCTGTCGTGATAGAAGGCCGAGAGCGCGCCGACGACGCCGCACATGATCGCCATTGGATGCGCATCGCGACGGAAGCCGCGGTAGAAGGTCATCAGCTGCTCGTGCAGCATGGTGTGGCGACTGATCGTGTAGGAGAATTTGTCGAGCTCGACCTTCGTTGGGAGCTCACCATGGAGGAGAAGGTAGGAGACCTCCATGAAGGTCGAATTCTCGGCCAGCTGGCCGATTGGATAGCCGCGGTGGAGGAGGATACCCTTTTCGCCGTCGATATAGGTGATCGCGCTTTCGCAGCTAGCTGTCGAGGTGAACCCAGGATCGTAGGTGAACATGCCCGTCTCACCGTAGAACTTGCGGATATCGACGACTTCCGGGCCTACGGTTCCATCGAGCACCTCGTAACTATGGTTCGTCCCCTCAAACCCGAAAAGTGCGGTCTTCATTGGTTCGGCTCCACCATCTGGTCGGCGATGCGGGCGAGGCTTTCTTCGCGGCCCAACAACGCAAGAACATCAAAAATTCCCGGAGATGTCGTGCGCCCCGTGAGGGCAGCCCGCAGCGGCTGGGCCAATTTGCCGAGCTTCACTCCACCGCCCTCCGCGACCTCGCGGATACCCGCCTCTAACGAGCCTTCGTCCCACTTCGCAAGTGCAGCGAGGGCGGCGTGGGTGGCCGCCAGCAGTGCCCGGGACTCTGGCGTGAGCAGCGCAGCTGCCGGTTCGTCGATTTCCAGCGGTCGCTTGGAGAATAAAAAACCAGCGCCATCAATAAGTTGGATGAGGCTATGCGCACGTGCCTTGAGCTCCGGCATTGCGCGGACGAGCCGTTTCTCCTCTTCGGAAGAAATGCCCAGTTTCGGCGCAACCAGATCCGCCAGCCGCTGGTCATCGGCTTCGCGGATATAATGGCCATTCAAATTCTCGAGTTTCTTGAAGTCGAAGCGTGACGGGGATTTTCCTACATGGTCGAGATCGAACCACTCGATCGCTTGGTCACGACTGATGATCTCGTCATCGCCATGACCCCAGCCCAGCCTAAGCAGATAATTGAAGACGGCCTCGGGCAGCATTCCGAGCTCATCGCGATAAGCATCCACTCCTAACGCTCCGTGCCGCTTGCTGAGCTTGGCGCCGTCCGGGCCGTGGATCAGTGGGACGTGGGCGTAAGTAGGTTCGGGCCAGCCCATCGCGCGGATAATCGCCAGCTGGCGGGAAGCATTGTTGAGATGGTCGTCGCCCCGGATCACGTGAGTGACCCCCATGTCGTGATCATCGACCACCACGGCAAGCATGTAGGTCGGGCTTCCGTCGGACCGAAGCAGGATGAAGTCATCAATTTCACTGTTTTGCACCGTGACACGTCCCTGAACGCAGTCGTCGATGACCGTCTCGCCCTCTCGGGGACCTTTCAGACGAATGACAAAGGGGACATTCGGCGTTGCGGCATCCGGGCCGGAGTCGCGCCAGGGGCTGTTGATCCGGAATGGGCGCCGATCTGCAGCCGCTTTCTCGCGCTGTGCCGCTAGTTCATCCTGCGTCATGTAGCAGCGGTAGGCGGCTCCCCGCTCGAGCAATCGGTGGGCGACCTCGGCATGCCGCGCCCAGAATTGCGATTGGTAATATTCGTGGCCATCCCAATCGAGGCCCAGCCAACGCATCCCATCGAGGATGGCGTCGATCGCACCCTTGGTGGAGCGGACTCTGTCCGTATCTTCGATCCTCAGCAGGAACTTGCCGCCGTGATGGCGAGCGAACAGCCAGTTGAACAAGGCCGTGCGCGCACCGCCGATGTGAAGGAAACCGGTCGGGGAGGGGGCGAAGCGGGTGACGATGACCCGCGGGGCGGATTTTGACGAACGGCTTGCGCTCAAACGCGCTTTCCTCTTCTCTTCATGCTGCAATGCAACGGACGAGCGCCCCTAACATAGGGGAAGCGCCTCTTCCACAGCGTGCTCGGAGCTATTGGAAGACGCGGTTTTCCGCGTTCCACGAGAAGCTAGAGAGGCTTCTCGAGGCTGAGCGCGCTCAACTGCCTCCCTGGTTCGTCGTCGGGTTCGGCAGCGGTATCGCCGCCTGGTTCGCTCTCGATGAACGCCTGCAATGGACGGCATTCCTGTGCGTCACTGCAGCACTAACGCTGGCGGGCCTCGGGCTGGGCACGGGCCGGGCAGGGCGGGCGCTCGGCTGGTTCGCTCTTGCTGCGGCCATCGGCTGCTCGCTGGTCTGGGCGCGATCCGCATGGGTCGCAGCTCCGCGCCTCAACCGCCCGATTGTCATCGAATTTGGCGGACGCGTGCTCGCTGCCGATCATCTCGCCGCGAAGAAAACCGCTAGGCTATTGCTCGCCCCGACAGGCACCCAGCTGCCATCGAAGGTCCGAGTCACGGTCGACGAAGACAAGCTGCCCAAAGGCATTGCGCCGGGGGCGGAGATACGCTTGCGGGCACGCCTAGCACCGCCGCCGCCGATGGCACTGCCAGGAACATATGACTTCGCGCGCGACGCCTGGTTCAAGCAGATCGGTGCGGTGGGGAAGGCGATGGGACCGGTCGCCGTCGTCCGCGCAGCGGAACCGCGTGGGCTCGATCGTCTTCGCGAAGGTCTCAGGCGGCACATCTCATCCAGGCTTTCGGATCGCCCCGCCGGCATAGCCATCGCCCTCGTGACCGGTGATCAGAATGCGGTCGAGGAAGCTGATGCCGAGGCGATGCGCCGCAGCGGCCTCACGCATCTCCTCTCCGTCAGCGGACTGCATATCGCCGCGGTCGTCGCCTTTGCGATGCTGCTGACGCTCAGGCTGCTCGCGTTGAGCGAGCGGCTGGCGCTTCGGTTCAATCTTGTGATCGTTTCGGCAGCCGCCGCTGCCGCCGCTGGCATCGGTTATACGATCCTGACCGGTGCGCAGGTGCCGACCGTCCGAAGCTGCGTCGCTGCCCTGCTGGTCCTCGCTGGAATTGCGCTTGGGCGGGAAGCCATCAGTATCCGCCTCATCGCCGTTGGAGCGCTCGTCGTGTTGCTGTTTCGGCCCGAGACCCTCGCCGGAGCGAGCTTCCAGATGAGTTTCGCGGCAGTGACGGCGATTGTCGCATTGCATTCGACCGACTGGTCGAAGCGCCTGTTCCAACGACGCGACGAGGGTTCGGTCGCGAGGATCGGACGCGCGCTGTTGGCGATGGTCTTCACTGGCGTGGTCGTCGAGCTGGCGCTGATCCCGCTCGCCTTGTTCCACTTCCACCGCGCGGGCCTTTATGGCGTGGCCGCGAACATCGTCGCGATCCCGCTGACCACCTTCGTGATCATGCCGTTGGAAGCCGCCGCTCTGCTGCTCGATCTGTTCGGCTGGGGCAAGCCGCTCTGGCTATTGTGCGAAGTAGCCATCGACCTGCTGTTGCAGCTCGCGCGCTCGGTCGCTTCGGCTCGAGGCGCCGTCGCATTGCTGCCGTCGATGCCGAGCTGGGCCTTCGGGCTGATGATCGGCGGCGGCTTATGGCTTTGCTTGTGGACGACGCGGATCCGCGCCCTCGGGCTCGTGCCGTTCGCGATCGGCGCGCTCGGGGCGGCGCTCAGTCCTTCGCCCGACCTGCTGGTGACTGGCGATGGCTTTCATCTCGCAGTTGTGGACCGGGGCGGGACGCCATCGATCCTTCGCGACCGGGCGGGCGATTATATGCGCGAGCTATTTGCCGAAGCCTCGGGCTACGACGGCGATCCCGCTGACCTAGGATCGCGCGCGTATAGCGCGTGCTCCCGCGACAGCTGTGTCGCTCTCCTCAAAAAGGATGGGTCCGAATGGCGGTTGCTCGCCACGCGTTCGGCAACGCCTATCGATTGGTCGGTCATCACTCGAGCCTGCGCTGTCGCCGATATCGTCGTGTCCGACCGCCGCCTTCCCAAAGGATGCAATCCGCGATGGCTGAAGCTCGATCGGCGCGGGCTCGCAAGGACGGGCGGTGTCGCGATTTATCTGGACAGGGCGCCGCGAGCGGAGACAGTCGCCGAACGCGTTGGAGCGCATCCCTGGGCCATGTGACGCTCACTTTGAAATCAGCTATGGCCCGGCCAGCTCTAAGGGGAAGAAATAATGCCGGAGTATGTGATCGAGCGCGAGATGCCGGGCGTCGGCTCGCTTGATGCGGAAGATTTGAAGAACGCGTCGCAGACCAGCTGCTCGGTGCTACGTGACCTTGGACCGCAGATTCAGTGGGTCCACAGCTACGTCACCGACAACAAGCTCTACTGCATCTATCGCGCGCCGAGCGAGGATGTCATTCGCGAACACGCGCAGCGGGGAGGCTTTCCCTGCAACAAGGTCTCCAAGGTGCAAACCATCATCAACCCGACGACGGCGGAGTAGCAACCGGGGTCTCGCTCGACGGAGGGCGGAGCCTGGCGAACAGCCCCCGCACCATCCAGGCATCCCCGGACCGAATTATTCGCTAGCTGCCTGCCAGACGGCGAGTTCGCTTCCCGACGGATCTATGAAGTGAAAACGCCGGCCGCCCGGGAAGCTAAAGATCGGCTTGGCGATCGTGCCGCCTGCTTTGGTGACAGCATCGAAGGCGGCTTCGAGATCGTCGACGCGAACGACCGGAAGCGGTGCGGCCAGCGCCTCGTTGGGCTGCCCATTGAGGCCCACGTCGACGTCGCCGCTGGTTGTGGCCGAATAATCCGGACCATAGTCGGTGAATTCCCAATTGAAGGCTTGCCGGTAAAAGGCTCGCGTCAGCTCGTGCGCCGTCGCGCTCGGGAGCTCGACATAATCGATGCGGGCCATCAGTAGCGGCGAATCAATCCCGCAAGGCGCCCCTGGATCTGCACTCGGCGAGGGTCGTAACGCTGCGGCTCATAGTTGCGGTTGGCGGGATCGAGGCGGATCATGCTTCCCTCGCGGCGGAAGGTCTTGAGTGTTGCCTCCTCATTATCGATCAGCGCCACGACGATTTCTCCATCGTGCGCCGTCTCGGCTTTGCGGATGAGGGCGAAGTCGCCGTCAAGAATGCCTTCCTCGACCATGGAGTCGCCGGACACTTCGAGGGCATAATGCTCGCCCGGCCCGAGCAGCGCCGCCGGAACAGGAAAGCTCTCCGTCCCCTGCAGCGCCTCGATCGGCGTGCCGGCGGCGATTCGACCGTGCAGCGGAATGTCGATCGTATCGTTCGCGGGCGGCGGTGCCGCAGGGCGGATCGCCGTGACGCTCGCCGAGGGGCGCACTTCGGGGAGCTTTACCACCTCCAGCGCCCTCGCCCGATTGGCGAGGCGACGGATGAAGCCGCGTTCCTCAAGCGCCGAGATCAGCCGGTGAACGCCCGATTTGGACTTGAGGTCGAGCGCTTCACGCATTTCGTCGAAGCTGGGCGAGATGCCGCTTTCCTTGAGGCGGTCATCGATGAACAACAGCAATTCACGCTGTTTAGCGGTGAGCATCGGCCCCACTTTCCCTTTGGAACGAACGGAGAACGTGTAGGCAACAAAGCGGTCCGGGTCAATAGCCGCTTGGGCCCCATCAGCTTCCGCCGGACGCCAGCCGTGCCTTCATCGCCGCGATCGCGCTCTCATTCCGCTTGAGCTTCATCTCTCCGCGCACCGCCGCGAGGAATTGTTGGGCGTAATCCTGAGAGACGGGCTCTTGCAGTTCATTCTGCATCCGGCTGATCAACCCCGGCTGAAGCAGAGCGTTGCCCGGAACGATCTTGTCGACCTTCACGACGAAGAATCCGCGCCCCTGCTCATCGGCCAGCATCCGGCTCTTTCCCTGAGCGAGCGTAAACAGCATTTGCAGCGCCGGCGGAACCTGTTGGTTGGCCATGGCGATTTGAATGCGGCGAACGGCGAGCGGGCGAACGGCTGGCAGGGGAACGCCGGCTTCCCGGACGGCCTGAGCAAGGGGCACGCCGCGCGACGCCTTCGCGGCGATCCCCGAAGCTGCCGCCCTGGCACGCGTGAGGGCCTGGCTCGCGACCCAGTCCCTGGCGACCTGCGCGCGGATGTTGGCGAACGGCGCGGGCGCCGCCGAAACGATCTCGGCCGGAGAGATCAGCACGTAGCCGCGATTGTCGGGCAGCGCGACGACTTCGGGCGGGTCGTTCGGCGCAATCTCGAATCCAGACTTGAGCGCCGGCGCGAACTCGGCGGGGAGCTTGTAATTCGGATCGGCACGCGAGGCGCCGCTTACCATGACGAGCGGCGTGGTCGTCACTGGCAGCTTCGCCTGCGCCGCGGCTTCGCTGAAATTGCTCCCCTCGTCGACAGCGTTCTGCACGCGTTCGACAAGGTCCTCGATCGCATTCTTGCGCTTGTCGGCGTTGAGTTTGGCGGCGATCTCGGGAGTCACCGCGGCGAGTGACTTGCCGCCTTCTCCTTTCACCGAGTCGACCTTGACCACGACCCAGCCGAAGTCGGACTGGATCGGCCCGACCACCGCCCCTGAAGGCGCGGCGAAGACGGTGGCGGCGACCTTGTCACCAGCGACAGAGGCATAGCCCTGGCGGGTCTGCCCCTGGAGCGACGTGACTGCTGCATTCCCGCCGGCCGCGGCAAGTGCGCCGCCCCCCTTCGCTCGGGCCGCGATGGCGTTTGCAGTCGCCTGATCCGGTACAACCGCCTGGCTGAGGTTACGGATCTCCTTCGCTCCGTAGATGGCTTGGTTCGCCTTGTAGTAAGCGGCGATCTCCTGCTCGCTCGCCGTCACGCTCGCGACCTGCTCGGCGCCGATCCGAGCCATCCTGAGCACGCGCTGTTCCGGGACCATGTAGCGGTTGCGATTGGCGGCATAATAACGTTGCAAATCAGCATCGGTTGGCTTGAGGCCCGACGTGAAGAGCTCAATCGGCACCGTGGCCACTTCGCCTTCCCGCGCTTCGAGCAGCATCGACGCATAGGGTTGGGCCATGCCGACCGAAATGCGCGCATTCGCGGCAATGGGAGTCATGAGCAGCTTTTGCAGCAGGCTTCCGGCGATGATGTCGCGAACCTGCGAGTCCGTCAGCCGCTGCTGCGCGAGAAAGCCCTGATAGGCCTGTTCGCTGAATTTGCCATCGAGTCCGCGAGTCTGCGGGATCTGAGCGATCTCCGCATCGATCATGCGCTTCGACAGACGAAAGCCGTACTTGTCAGCGAAGGCCATCAACGTCCGCTGGTCGATGAGCGCATTGAGGAGCGTGTCGAACTCGCGAGCGATCGTCGCATATTCGGCATTCGGGTTTTGCTGCCTGACGTCCGCGAGCCGACGCTGCATCGTGTCGCTCATCTCTTTCTCGCTGATCTCCTGGTCGCCGATGCGCACCAAGGTCGAGCTACCCATGCCGAACCCGAGATTGCCCGACCCGAAATTGGAAATGTCCGCGATTGCGAAACCGGCAAGGATGCAAATCAGCACCGCGGCCATGATGCCGGTTCCGATCTTGGATTTTGAAACGCGGCGGAAGAAGGAGAGCATTGGAATCCAGTTCTTGGCAAATGACGGGTTCGCTTTAGGGGCGGGCTTTCGGACCAGCAAGGAGTGTGCGCTTTCGCTCCCGGCGTGCGGCAGCTAGGTGGGTCTGGAGTTAGGGGTTTTCGAATGGCGCTGAAGAAGCTGGTGGCCGGCAATTGGAAGATGCACGGTCTCTCATCCGATCTCGCCGAAATTCGTGCGATCGCCGACGCGTCCCGCAAGTATCCTGAAGTCGATGTCGCTTTGTGCGTTCCCGCGATCCTCATCGAGCGGGCCGCGCGAACCGTGCCCGGCTTCGCCATCGGCGGCCAGGATGTCCACCATATCGAAAAGGGCGCTCACACCGGGTGCATATCCGCGCAAATGCTGCTCGACGCTGGAGCAGTCCTGACCATCGTCGGCCATTCGGAGCGGCGTGATGCCCAGCGCGAGAGCGAGGCCGAGGTTCGCGCCAAGGCTCAGGCCGCACTGGACTGCGGTCTCAATGTCATCTTGTGCGTCGGAGAGAACCTTCAGGTTCGCGAGCAGGGAAATGCCGTCGAAACGGTCGTGGCCCAGCTCGAGTCCTCGATCCCGCACGAACTGACCGAAAAAGCCGAACTCGCCATCGCGTACGAGCCGATCTGGGCGATTGGGACGGGAAAGGTGCCGACGACCGGCGAGATTGGCGAGATTCACGGCGCGATTCGGAGGCGTCTGGTCGATCGGTACGGCTCGGCGGGCGAGGAGGTGCGCATTCTCTACGGCGGCTCAGTAAAGCCTTCGAATGCGGCCGAGATCTTTTCCGTCACTGACGTGGACGGAGCGTTGGTCGGCGGCGCGAGCCTCAAGGCCGAAGATTTTGTTCCCATCGTGGCCGCCGCCGCCGACCCTATCTCTTGAAGGGCGGGGAGGCTGTCGCTAAGTCGCCGCGAGCCCTCATACGAGAAAGTCCTTCATGTTCGCCTTTTTGCTGATCGTTCAGACTCTTGTCGCCGGCACGTTGGTCGGCGTGATCTTGATGCAGCGGTCCGAAGGTGGCGGGCTTGGCGTTGGCGGAAGCTCTTCGGGTTTCATGACGGCGCGAGGCGCGGCGGACTTCCTCACGCGTTCCACATCCATTCTCGGCGGTGCTTTCATCGCTCTGTCGATCCTCATGGCCGCGATCGCCGGGGTGACGCGCGAGCCGACCAAGATCGATACGTCGCTGGCGAACAAGGTTGCCCCGCTCCAGAAGCCTAAGCCGGCTCCGGCGCAGACGCCGCAGCAGCAAAATCAGAACCAGAACGCCCCGGCCGTCCCCCTCGCGCAATAATGTAGCGGCAAAGAATATTTCACCAGCCCGCTTGCGGAGGCGGGCGCAAACGACTTAAGCCTCAAATCCCATGGCGCGGTTCATTTTCGTTACCGGCGGCGTGGTCTCATCGCTCGGCAAAGGTCTTCTCTCCGCTTCTCTGGGCGCGCTCCTTCAGGCGCGCGGGTACAGGGTTCGAATCCGCAAGTTCGACCCGTATCTAAACGTCGACCCGGGAACGATGTCGCCGTATCAGCACGGCGAGGTCTATGTGACCGACGACGGAGCCGAAACTGACCTCGACCTCGGCCATTACGAGCGATTTACCGGGGTCAACTCGCACCAGACCGACAATATCACCACCGGGCGCATCTACCGCGACATCATCGCCAAGGAGCGGCGAGGAGATTATCTCGGTGCTACCGTCCAGGTGATCCCCCATGTCACGAACGCGATCAAAGAATTCGCACTCGCGGAGACCGACGAACCCGATTTCCTGATTTGCGAGATCGGTGGGACCGTGGGGGACATCGAAAGCCTGCCTTTCATCGAATCGATCAGGCAGCTCAGAAATGACCTCGGCCGCGGCAACAGCGTCAGCGTGCACACCACGCTCGTGCCGTGGATCAAGGCGGCGGGAGAGCTGAAGACCAAGCCGACGCAACATAGTGTGCGCGAGCTTTCCAGCCTCGGCGTCCAGCCCGACGTGCTTCTTTGCCGGACCGAGAAGGAAATACCCGATAGCGAGCGGGAGAAGATCGCGCTCTTTTGCAACGTGCATAAATCCGCGGTCATCCAGGCGCTGGACGCCCGCAACATCTACGACGTGCCGCTGCAATATCATGCCAATGGGCTCGACGACGAAGTGCTGCGCGCCTTCGGAATCACGGACGCTCCCGCACCGGACCTCGGCCGCTGGCACGAGATCATGGACCGGATCGACCATTATGAAAGCGAGGTCACGATCGGGGTCGTCGGCAAATATGTCGGCCTGCCCGACGCCTACAAGAGCCTGCGTGAAGCGCTGGTTCATGGGGGGATAGCGAACCGCGCAAAGGTCAACATCCAGTGGATCGATGCCGAACTGTTCGAACATCCGGAGGCCGACATCGTCGCCGAGTTGGAGCCTCTGCACGCCATCCTCGTTCCCGGCGGATTCGGGGAGCGCGGCAGCGAGGGCAAGATCGCCAGCGTGAAGTTCGCGCGCGAGCGGGAAATACCCTTCTTCGGCATCTGCCTGGGCATGCAGATGGCCTGCATCGAGGGCGCTCGAAACGTCGCTGGGATCAGCGAAGCATCCACCACGGAATTCGGCGAAACCACCGAGCCGGTCGTTGGCATGATCACCGAGTGGATGAGCGAAGAGGGGCTGCAGGAACGTGCAGCTGACGGCGACCTCGGCGGAACGATGCGGCTCGGTGCCTATCCCGCCAAGCTAGACGGCAACAGCGTGGTGCGCTCCATCTATGGGCAGGACCTCATCAGCGAACGCCACCGGCACCGCTATGAGGTCAACATCCACTATCGCGACGCGCTCGAGAAGGGAGGGCTGGTCTTCTCCGGCATGTCGCCGGATGAGCAGCTCCCCGAGATCGTGGAGCGGCCCGATCACCCGTGGTTCATCGGCGTGCAGTTCCACCCGGAGCTCAAAAGCCGTCCCTTCGCGCCGCACCCGCTCTTCGCCAGCTTCATTGAAGCGGCGGTGGAGAAGTCGCGGTTGATGTAACGGCAGAAGGAACGGCCGACGGGTTCGTCCGTTACGCGGGGCGCATCACCAGAACGAAGGCGTAACTTCATGCTTCTCACCATCGCGATCATCATTTTGGTCCTGTGGGCGCTCGGCTTCCTTGCCTTTCACATTGCGAGCCCGCTGATCCACCTCTTGCTAGTCGTCGCGCTCATCGTGTTCATCGTGAACTTCGTGCGGGGTCGCGGGGCCGTCTGACGCATTCGCGCGGACGTTGCGGCGGAGCCCGCCGCCGCCTAGATATTCGCAATGACGAACAGCATTTCGACGCGGCTGGCGGTGCTCGGCTCCGGCCCTGCCGGCTACACTGCGGCGATCTACGCGGCGCGCGCCGGCCTTAGCCCCATCCTGATTCAGGGAATCCAGCCTGGCGGGCAGCTGACCACGACAACCGACGTCGAAAATTATCCCGGTTTCCGCGACGTCATCCAGGGCCCCTGGTTGATGGAAGAAATGCAGGCTCAGGCCGAACATGTCGGGACCAAGTCCATCTGGGATCATGTTGCCGCGGTCGACCTTTCGCGCCGACCGTTTCGCCTCACGGGGGATTCAGGCACGCAATATTTCGCCGATGCCCTGGTGATCGCCACAGGAGCCCAGGCCAAATGGCTCGGCCTTCCTTCGGAAGAGCATATGAAGGGAAGGGGTGCTTCCGCCTGCGCGACCTGCGACGGTTTCTTCTATCGCGGGAAGCGCGTGGCGGTGATCGGCGGCGGCAATACCGCGGTCGAAGAGGCGCTGTACCTCACGAACCACAGCCACGATGTCACCCTCATCCATCGCCGCGATACGTTGCGCGCCGAGAAGATCCTGCAGGACCGGCTGTTCGCCAATCCGCACATCAAGGTGATCTGGGATAGCGAGGTCGCCGAATTCGTCGGCGGAGGGGAGCCGGAGACGCTCGTCGGCTTGGACGTGCGCAACAAACGCAACGGCGAAATCTCTCGGTTGCCCGTCGAGGGCGCATTCGTTGCCATCGGACACACGCCCGCGACCGAGCTGTTCGCTGGGCAGCTCGCGTTGGACGAAGAGGGATATATCAACGTGCAGCCGGGGACCACGAACACCAGCGTGCCGGGTGTCTTCGCCTGCGGCGACGTAATGGACAAAATCTATCGCCAGGCCGTGACGGCGGCGGGGACGGGCTGCATGGCCGCCCTCGATGCAGAGAAATATCTGGCTGCCCAGGAATTCGAAGCCCTGGCGGCTGAATAAGCGCCGGCGGCGGCGCAGCTACCGAACGGGGGATGCCATAATGAAGCCGATGGGGCCTATCCCACCCTATTTCGCCGCGCGCGAGGATGGTCAGCTGCTGATCGGCGGTGAAGCCGTGGACGACCTCGTCCGCGAAGCGGGGGGCACGCCCCTGTTTGTCTATGACAATAATATCATCGGTGGGCAGATCGCTCGATTGAGGGCCGCCATGCCGGACGGCGTCGCTCTATATTATTCTGTCAGTGCAAATCCTTATGTCGATTTGTTAAATTTCCTTGGAAGGTATGTCGAAGGCTTTCGCGTGGTTTCACGAGGCGAGCTGCAACTTTTGAAGCGCGCCGAGTTGGCGGGCATCCCGATGCACTTCGCCGGCCCAGGCAAGCGCGATGATGAACTGGAGGCGGGCATTTCCGCTGGTGCCGTCATCAGCGTCGAGAGCGAAGGCGAAGCGCGTCGCGCGATCCTCGCCGGGGAGCGGGTCGGAATCCAGCCCAAGCTCGCGGTTCGCGTAAATCCGCCCTTGGCGATCGAGGGCGGCCGGGTGACCATGGGGGCTCACCCCAGTCCCTTCGGAGTCGATGCGGAGAGGGTTCCTTCGGTCGTTCAGGGCCTTCTGGAGGCAGGCATCGATTGGCGGGGGCTGCACATGTTCGCGGCCGCTCAGTGCCTCGATGATGGAGCGCTCATCGAGGCTCACAAGGCGATCGTCACGTCCGCCGGGGAGATTGCCCGCGCAATCGATCTGCCTCTGCCCGAGCTGAATCTGGGTGGCGGGTTCGACATCCCCTGTTTCGACGGAGACGAACCGCTCGACATCTACCGCATGGCGGGGGCGCTACACGATACGCTCTGCGGCGCGACCGAATTGCTGGCGACGACCCGAATTTCGCTCGAGCTTGGCCGCTGGCTCGTGGGCGAAGCCGGTGTGTATCTCGCACGTGTCCTCGACCGGACCGAAAGCTGCGGCAAGACCTTCCTGACGATCGACGGCGGCGGCCACCAATTCCTGAGTGCGACAGGCTGCCTCTCGGAGCGCGGCCGCGGCAATTATCCGATGGCCGTGGCCAATCGCTTCAACGCCTCGGCGGATGAGGAAGTGACGGTAACCGGCTGCCTCGCCACTCCCCACGACGTATTCGGGGATGACGTCATGCTGCCGCGCGCCGATGTCGGCGATGTGATCGCCATCTTCTGCGCCGGCGCCTATGGCCTCACGGCGAGCCCGCGAGCCTGGGAAAGTCGGCCCGACGCCAAGGAAATGCTGGTCTGATCAGGCTCAGTCCTCTTCATTCCGGGGAGGATAGAGCGCTTCGACGAAATAGAGACCGTGTGGCGGGGCGTTGAGACCCAGCGCCGAACGATCCCGCGCCTCCAGCGCATTGCGGATATCCCGTGGCTCCCATTGTCCCCGGCCGACAAGCGCGAGGCAACCGACCATCGATCGTACCTGATGATGGAGGAAGCTGCGCGCAGCGGCGTGGATGTGGATTTCTTCGCCAACCTTACCGACTTCGAGCGAGTCCAGCGTCTTCACCGGGCTTTCCGATTTGCATTGCACCGAGCGGAAGGTGGTGAAGTCGTGGCGTCCGACCAGCATTGCGGCGCCTTCCTGCATTGCCTCGACAAGGAGAGGTACCGCCACGTGCCAGACACGCCCTCGATCCAAGGCCGGTGGTGCTCGGCGATTGAGGATTCGGTAGCGATAGCGCCGGCCAAGGCATGAGAAACGGGCATGCCAGTCATCGGCGACAGTCGCGACCTCGAGCACCGAGATAGGCCAGGGACGGACGAGGGCATTCAAGCCCTCGCGCAGGCGGTGCGGGGTGAGCGACTTCGCGACATCGACGTGCGCCGGCATAGCCAGTGCATGGACTCCGGCATCGGTGCGTCCGGCGGCCGTGAAGGCGGCCTGCTCGCCCGTCATCCGAGCGATCGCCTCTTCGAGTGTCTGCTGCACCGACGGGCCATGCTCCTGGCGCTGCCAGCCCATGAACGGCCCGCCGTCATATTCGATGGTCAAGCGCCAGCGCGTCACTTGAGGATCGTCCCCTTCGGGATCGCGAAGCCTCGGAGCAGGTCGCTGGGGGCCATCGCGGCGCGACCTGCCCGCTGCACTTTCAGCGGCCGGACATAGCCTCCTTCGCACGCAATATTGAGGTTCTCGTCGAGCACTTCGCCCGGCTTGGCGGTGACGTCAGTCCCGATCGCAGCTTCGAGCAGTTTTATCCGCTCGCCCTCGGCCTCGAACCAGGCGCCGGGTGAGGGCGCGAAGGCGCGGACGTGGCGCTCGATCTCTACCGCTGAATTGTTCCAGTCGATCCGGGCCTCGGCTTTATCGATCTTCTTGGCATAGGTGGCGCCGGCCATCGGCTGCGCTTCGCCCGGGGTCGGGTGTTCGAGCCACTCGATCAAGGCTCTCGCGCCGAGATTTGCCAACTCTGCCGTGACTTCTCCGGCATTCTTCCCACGTATATCGAGCGTGTGCCGTGTGAGCATTGGCCCGGTATCCAGACCTTCGTCCATCTGCATGAGGGTGACGCCGCTGATCTCGTCTCCGGCGAGAATCGCGCGCTGGATCGGCGCCGCTCCGCGCCAATGGGGCAGGAGCGATGCGTGGACATTGATGCAGCCAGCCTTTGGCGCTTCGAGGATTTCCTTCGGCAGGATCAGCCCGTAAGCGGCGACGACCGCAATGTCGCCATCGAGCGCCCGGAACCGTGCCTGCTCATCGGCATCGCGCAAGGTCTTAGGCGTGCGGACCTCGATCCCCAGCTCCTCCGCCCTCTCGTGAACCGCGGTCTTGCGCGACGCCTTTCCCCGGCCCGCCGGGCGGGGCGGTTGGCAGTAAGCGGCAACGACTTCGTGCCCGTGCTCGACGAGCGCGTTGAGGCTCGGGACGGCAAAGTCTGGGCTGCCCATGAAAACGACGCGCATGGCCGCGCACTTGCGGGCCCGCTCAAGCGCGGTCAAGGAGTGGGCAGATGGCGTCACAGGAGATCGAAGCGCTGAGCCAAGCGCTCGCGCGGTTGCCGGGCCTCGGTCCCCGGTCGGCGCGGCGCGCTGTGTTGCACCTCGTGAAACGTCGCGAAACGGCGCTCCAGCCGCTGCTCACCGCGCTTCAGAGCGTCGCCGACAAGCTCTCGACCTGCTCGGTCTGCGGCAATGTCGACACGTCCGACCCGTGCGCGATCTGCAGCGACCCGCGCCGCGACGAGAAGATGCTGTGCGTGGTCGAGGAGGTTGCTGACCTTTGGGCCCTCGATCGGTCGCGGCTCTTTCCGGGCCGCTATCATGTGCTGGGGGGTCGTCTGTCGGCGCTTGAGGGCGTGGGACCGGAGGAGCTCAGCATCGACCAGCTGATCAGCCGGGTTGCGAAGGGCGGCATCGATGAAGTCGTGCTCGCGATGAACGCCACGCTCGAAGGCCAGACCACCGCCCATTATCTTGCCGAGCGTCTCGAAGGATTTCCCATACGTCTCAGCCAGTTGGCACACGGACTTCCCGTTGGGGGCGAGCTCGACTATCTCGACGAGGGCACGTTGGCACAGGCTCTGCGCGCGCGGCGTCCGATTGCTTGAAGGCGCGGCCCTGAAAGACTAAATCTCCCTCATGGCCCGCTTGCCGATAGTCGAAGTTCCGGACCCGCGCCTGCGGCAGATCTCCTCGCCCGTCGAGAAGGTCAACGATGACGTGCGTGCGCTCGTCGCCGACATGTTCGAGACGATGTATGCGGCGCCCGGGATCGGGCTTGCAGCCATTCAAGTCGGCGTTCCCAAGCGCATCCTGGTGATCGACCTGCAGGAGCCCGAGGAAGAGGGCGGTGAGCCGGTGAAGGATCCGCGCGTCTTCATCAATCCGGAAATCGTCGAATCCTCGGACCAGGAGGTGCCCTATACCGAGGGATGCCTCTCCGTTCCCGATCAATATGCCGAGGTCGACCGCCCGAACAGCATCCGTGCGCGCTGGCTCGACATCGACGGCAAGAAGCATGATGAAGAGATCAAGGGGCTGCTGGCCACCTGCCTGCAGCACGAAATGGACCATCTGAACGGCATTCTGTTCATCGACCACCTCTCGCGCCTCAAGCGCGAGATGATCCTGAAGAAGCTCGCCAAGCAGCGCAAGGAACTGAAGGCCGCGTGACCAGGGAAGGGCGGATGCTCGACGCGCCCTATCATGCCCACATCTATTATTCGGATGACGACTTGCCCGCGGCCGAGGCGTTGCGGGCGGAATTCACAGCCGGCAGACCCGAAGTCCTGTTCGTCGGGCGACTGACCGATCGCGGGGTCGGCCCGCACCCCATCCCCCAATTCGAAATCCACTTCCACGAGAGCTCACTCGCGGACGTAACTGCCTCTATCGAGGCCTCGGGCCTTCGCGCGCTGGTGCATCCCTTGACCGACGACGATCTGGCCGATCACACGACGCTGGCCCTCTGGATAGGGGAGCCTTTGGAACTGAATCTGACCGTCCTCGACCCACCTGGGGACAATCAAGGCGTGTCTCGCTTCGGCAAAAGCGACTTCTAGGCCGGCTCCATCACCGACTGGGCGGCCTTGCGGCAATCCTCGGCACATTCCCGGCACATCTGAGCGCAGAGCTTGCAATGCTCATGATCATGCCGTTCGCACTCCGCCGCGCAGGCATCGCAGGCCCGCGCGCAGAGGTCGAGCGTCTCGTGCAAGATCTGATCGTTCGAGCCGGTGCGCCTCAGCCCAAGGTTTGCCGTCGCATCGCAGATATCGGCGCAGTCCAGGCACATGCGGATGCATTGGCGCATGTCCATCGCCTCGGCCGCGCAGGCATCCGCACAGCTGAGGCACATCTTTGCGCAATACATGGCGTGGTGCACCGCGTCGCCGAGCGGCTGGTTGACGTGACCCTGCACCGCAGGGTGTAGCGCGATCATCTTGCGAATGGACATGGCCGAGGCTCCCCGAGAATCCTGTGGAGAACCGGCGGGCCGCCGCGCAGTTCCACTTGTGACCGACTGCCAAACATCATAAAGTTCGCGTTCTGTTCCGGGGATTAGGGTCATGGACGCGGTGGTACTTGGTTTCTCGATCATCGCCGTAGCGATTGGAGGAATCATTGGCTGGCTCCTGGGCAGCCGCTCGACAGCGGCGAGCAAGCAGGTGACCGAATCCCTCCGCCTGCAGCTCGATGAAGTGGTGAAGGAGCGGGACGCCAATCGTGCTGCCGCGCAAGACCTTGCTGCGCTCCGGGCCGCTCAGGATGAACGCGAGCGAGGTTTCGAGGCACGAATCAAGGAGTTGATGGAGGCCAAGGAAGCGCTCGGAGCGCAGTTCGCCGAAATCAGCAATAAGCTTCTGGCTGAAGCCCAGGATGCATTCATCAAACGCGCGGACCAACGCTTCCGCCAGACCGAAGAGACTGCAGGCAACAATATCAAGGCCTTGCTGCAACCTGTTCATGATCGCCTTCAGCGGTACGAAGATACGGTCACAAAGGTTGAAGCGGAGCGCCGCGACGCATTCGGTCTGCTCTCAGGTCAGATCGATGCGATGCGCACCGGCACCGAGCGCGTTTCCGCCGAGGCGGCGAAGCTGGTCAACGCGCTGCGCAATGCCCCCAAGGCCCGCGGCCGCTGGGGGGAGCAGCAACTTCGCAACGTGCTGGAGACCTGCGGCCTTGCGGAACATTGCGATTTCGAGACCGAGGTGAGCGTCGCTGGGGAGGATGGAGGCCGACTGCGGCCAGACGTGGTGGTTCGGGTTCCCGGCGGTCAGTCGCCTCATAATCGATGCCAAGGTTTCGCTGAACGAATATCAGGATGCCTTCGGAGCCGTCGACGAAACGCAGCGCGCGGCGCATCTGGCAGCACATGCCTCCGCCATTCGCGCGCATGTGAACAATCTGGGCGCGAAGGCTTATTGGTCGCAATTCCAGGACGCCCCGGACTATGTGGTGATGTTCATTCCCGGCGAACATTTCCTGAGTGCGGCGCTCGAGCTGGATGCATCGCTGTGGGATTATGCGTTCGACAAGAAGGTGTTGCTGGCGACGCCTACCAATTTGATCGCGATCGCCCGGACGGTTGCGGCGGTTTGGCGGCAGGAAAGGCTGGCCAAGGAAGCGCGCCAGATCGGCGAGCTTGGAAAAGAATTGTACGAGCGCCTCGCCAAGGCAGCCGACGACCTGCGCAAGGTCGGCAGCGGCCTCGCCAGCGCGGTCAATAATTACAACGGCTTCGTCGCCAGCTTTGAGGGCCGGTCGCTAGTCACTGCGCGCAAGTTCCGCGACCTCAACATCGAGCCGACACGACGAGAGATTGAGGTTCTCGCACCAGTCGAAGCTTTGCCCCGCTATGCCGAGGACGACGATCGGCCATCCCTCGAACCCAGTGCCGACAATGACGAGAACGACCCGCCGCACATTGCGGCCGAATAGGCTCAGTAGCTCCTCACCAGCTCGATCCTGCCCGGCCGCGTTGCTGAGCGTCAGCCGGTCTCCGCCGCTCCAGTTCATCGTCATGGGCTGATTGAGGACGGCTCCGCCCTGGTCCTCGAAGCTCATGTCCGGACAGGCCATGCGCGTTGCCATGACCGGACCAAGGTCCAGCACGTTCGCGGTCTGCGTGTAGTCGGCGCCCATGCTGTTGCAGCCGAATTTCGCACCAACGCGGGCCTGTTCGAAGCGCATGTAATATTCGCCCCGAGCCGGAGGAATTGGCCGGCCGTTGACGACGGCGACCCGCCAATTGGTGCCCGCGAGGCTCGTCGGGGCGACAGCTTCGCCTCCACATCCGTTGTAGCGGTGTCCAGTCGACGTCGACTTGTACGGTATCCGGATAGGTGCGGTCGCTCATCCCGTCACTGCACTGGCGGTGGACGATGTTCACGTTCGAGCCGAGGCGTCTGGTAGATCTCGCCGGCAAAGCCGACGATGACGGGGGGCGTCGGAACAGTCGCCGCGACGTTGTTCCCCCGATCGGTGAAGACCATCTGCCGTTCGTCGATCGTCAGATCCCAGAAGGGCTCGGTCCCGACGGCGCGATAGACGCCACCCGGCGGATTTGGGGTGAGCGGTGGCGGCGGGGGCGGCTGCATGCAGCCGGCCAATGTCGTCGCAAGCCGACAGGGTACCAAGTCTTTTCATCTGCGGAACAACCGCAGGCCCGGCCGCAGGTTCCGTCAGCGCCAGCTCGCCTGGATCGCGAAGGCCATCACTGCGGCGGCCATCGCCGCGTTGAGGCTGTCCGCCCGCCCAGACATCGGGATTTTCACCAGCAGATCGCATTCGTCCTCATATGTCGCCGGTAGCCCCTGCTGCTCGTTGCCGATCAGCAGGAAGCAGGGCTGTCGGTATTCGGTTTCGAGATAGTCCTGCGTCGCGTTGAGGCTCGTCCCCACGAGCTGGCCTTCGCCCGAGCGCAGCCATTGCAGAAACTCCGGCCACCGCGTGAGTGGCGATCTCCTGGGTGAACACCGCACCCATAGAGGCGCGCACGGCCTCGACCGAGAAGGGGTCGGCGCTATCGTCGATCAGGATCAACCCGCCCGCGCCGACCGCATCGCCGGTCCTCAGGATCGTGCCGATATTGCCCGGATCGCGCAGCGCCTGGGCGGCGATCCACAGCGGCGCTTTGCTTCGGTCAATCCGTTGAAGCGATGTGTCGGGCTGCGCGATAGGCGCCGAGGAGCATCTGCGGATTGTCCTTGCCCGACATCTTGGAGAGGATTTCGGGCGTCGTTTCGATCGCTTCGCCGCCTGCCGACTCCGTTGCCGCGATGATCTCTCTGGCCAAGGGGTGCTTAGCGCCTTCAGGCGAAAAGGCGACGACTTTAGGCAGCCGACCGCTGTCGCGCGCTTCCGTGAGGATCCGCAGGCCCTCGGCGAGGAAGAGCCCTTCGGACCGTCGACCCTTCTTGTCGCGCAGCGAACGCAAGCGTTTGACGGTCGAATTGGAAAAGGCGGTGACCTGCCGGGGCATCATTCCTCCCCGAACCGCTCCTCGACCAGCTCCACCAGCTTCCCCAGCGCTTCCTCAGGCTCCATGCCCTGGACGTGGATAATGATCGTGTCGCCCATTGCGGCGCCGAGCATCATCAGGCCCATGATCGACGTTCCGCACACTCGGTTGCCGTCCTTCTCGACTTCGATTTGTGCGTCGAGCTGACTGGCGAGATTGACGAACTTGGCGCTCGCCCGGGCGTGAAGTCCGCGCTGGTTGGTGATCTCGGACTTCCCGGCTGGCCGGGCTCAAGCCGCGGCCTCGCCGAGGATTTCGCTGGCGACGGAGATATATTTGCGTCCGGCTTCGCGGGCGGCGGCAACTGCGGCATGCACCGGCATCACCTTGCGCGCGCCCTCGAGCCGGATGAGCATCGGCAGGTTGACGCCGGCGATCACCTCGATGTTCTCGCTCTTCATCAGGCTGATGGCGAGGTTGGATGGAGTTCCGCCGAACAAATCGGTGAGAATGATCACGCCTTGACCCTGATCGACCCGTTGGATCGAATCGGCGATATCCTTGCGCCGGGCCTCCATGTCGTCGTCGGGCCCGATGCAGATCGCTTCGATCGCCTCTTGCGGTCCGACCACATGCTCCATTGCCGTGACGAATTCGGCCGCGAGGCGGCCGTGGGTCACCAGCACCAATCCAATCATGCGTTCACTCGCCTGCCTCAGCCTCTCGCCGCGGATCGGCCTCGATCGTGTCGCTCGGCGGCGAGGCCAGGTCTCGATGGCGGACATTCGGAGAAAAGTCCGCGCCACGCAACCGTTCCGCCATTTCGACGGCCGCGGCCACCGATCGATGGCGTCCTCCGGTACATCCAAATGCGACGGTCACGTAACTTTTGCCCGCGGCCCAGTAGCGGGGAATCCAGTCAATGAGAAGCGCTTCGATACGACCCATTGTTTCGGCCCAGGACGGATCACTCCGCAGATAGTCGAGAACAGGCTGATCCTCGCCGGATAACGGCCGCAGCTCGTCGACCCAGTGCGGATTGGGAAGGAAGCGCAGATCGAACACCAGGTCGGCGGTGCGCGAGATCCCGCGCGCGAAGCCGAAGGAGGCGATGGTCAGCACCGGCTGGTCGGAATCCCCGCCGTAACGCCGTCGCAGCTCGTCGCGCAGTTCGGCGGGGGTGAGATCCGTCGTATCGAGGACGCTGTCGGCGGCACTACGCAATGGAGCGGTGAAGTTGCGCTCTCGGGCGATTCCGTCCTCGGCCGGACGATCCGGGGCGAGCGGATGTCGCCGACGCGTCTCATCGTAGCGCCGCATGAGCTCATTGTCGGAACTGTCGACATAAAGAATTTCCGGCTCGACGCCCTCCATCGAGCGGATGAGGCCGGGCAAGCTATCCGCGTCAAAGCCTCGGCTGCGTGCGTCCATCCCGACCGCGACAGAGACCGTCCGGCATTGGCCTTCGCCTTGGACGAAACCGCGCAGCAGGTCGGCCGGCAAATTGTCGACCACGTCCCAGCCCATGTCCTCGAGGGCGTCGAGGACGCTCGATTTGCCCGCACCGGACATACCGGTGACGAGCAGCAACCGCGGCAAGCGCCGCGGGTCCATCAGAACCTGAGGCCCAGCCGGTCGAGGGCCAGCGCTACCTTGGAGGGAGCGGAAGCGGTCATGGCGTCAATGCTGATCAAAGGTAAGGAGACCCCCAGGATCGGTCGTTCGGGGTTGTCGTCGGGAAGGCGCTGAATGTCGCTTGTCAGCTCGACGAGGAGGGCGACCGGCATGTCGTCGACGGTCTGCATATCGACGATTCCGATACCGCGGATCTCCAGCTTGCCGGCGATGTTCGACGGTGCGGTCGCCACCAGCCGGTCGCCATCCTTGCGGACGATCGTCTGATCGTCGCTCACCAGCTGGAAGCCGCGGTCGAGCAAGCGGAGCGTCAAGTCCGACTTTCCCGAACCGGACGGCCCGCTGATCAGCACGGCCCGGCCGTCGAGAGCGACGGTGCTCGCATGAACGGTTTCGGCCGAAATGCGCGGACCCGTCTGTTGCATCGGCTGGTTCATGCGCGATCAGCCGCCGGCAAACGGATGGTGAAGCGGGCCCCCGAGGGCGCGTCGTCGCGGTCGTGCACGTCGATCTCCCCGTCATGGCCTTTGACGATCGCCTCCGCGATCGCAAGGCCCAGGCCGGAATGCCGGCCGAAATTCTCTCCCTCGGGACGTATGGAATGGAAGCGGTTAAAGATGGCTTCCCGTTCCTCTGCAGGAACGCCGGGCCCTTCGTCGTCGATGCGGATCTTGACCTCGTCGCCGACCCGCGCCGCCGCAATTTCGACGAGGCCGCCGGCCGGGGAGAAGCTTACCGCATTATCGAGGATATTGTTGATCGCTCGGGCGAGCCTGTCCGGCTTGCCCATCACGACGGCGGTTTCCATGCGCGGACGGGCGAAGGCGATGCGCGCATCGCCGGTTTCGCGTCGTGTCTCCCAGCTATGGACGAGCTGCTCGATCAGCGGCCCGAGATCGACTCGCTCGAACTTTGCTCGAGCCAGCTCGGCATCCGTTCGGGCTGCCTCGCTGATATCGTTGATCAACCGGTCGAGACGGCCAACGTCATCGCGCGCGATGTGGATCAGCTTGCGGCGAAGTTCGGGGTCTTCAACGCGATCGAGCCCATCCATCGCCGAGCGCAGCGATGCGAGGGGATTTTTCAGTTCGTGGGTCACGTCGGCGGCGAACGCTTCCATATTGTCGATTCGCTGCCGTAATGACTGACTCATGTCCGACACGGCGCGGGCGAGCAGTCCGATTTCGTCGGTGCGGGACGGCAGCCGGGGCACGTTGACCTCGCGCGACCGGCCTAGCCGAACGCGATGAGCGGCGACCGCAAGCCGGCGCAGAGGTCGAACAATGGTTCGCGCAAGAAAGATCGACAGAAGTGCGGACAAAATGATCACGGCGAACATGATCGCCGCGAGAGTCGCCCGCTGGCTGCGGACGGTGCGAGTGAACCCACGGTCGTTGTCGGTGACCAAGAGCACATCGTCTTTAACCGTTGCCGCGGCCGAGAGCACCGGCGTCAGATCGGGAGCGTTGCGGATCGCGGTTTCCGCATGGCCGCTCTGTTGCGCCTCCAACGCTTCGGGCCACGCCTGCATCCGGTCGATCGCCGGCTCCGAATAATCATCGAGGTGAGGCGAGCCGACGATGAAATTGAAACCTCGGTCCAGTGCGCGCGCGACGTCCTTCGTCCAGTTCTGCGCGGTGGGATCCCGCAGCTCGTAGGTCGGGCCGGTAAGCTTCCAGCTGTCCACGATGAGCTGCCCGTCGGGCCCGTAGAGCCGCATTCGGCTGCCGGTCCCTCGAGTCACTGCGGCCAACACCGCCGGCCACTCACGTTCGGGAACGAGGGAGAGAACCTGAGCCGTCGTGCTCGCCTCAATTCTGGCCTGGCGCGTACGCTCCTTGCTGAGGCGATTGCGATAGGCGTCCAGGTAGAGCACACCGAGCGCTAGCAGCACCAGCGTCAGGATGTTGACCGCCAGGATGCGATAGCCGAGCGTCCAGCGACCCGACCAGCTCAGCCTCAGGTCGGCTTCGTCTTCACTGCTCGTCGAATTTGTATCCGACGCCATAGAGGGTCTCGATTGCGTCGAAGTCCGAGTCGACGGCGCGGAACTTCCGGCGAATTCGCTTGATGTGGCTGTCGATGGTGCGGTCGTCGACATAAACATCGTCATGATAGGCCACATCGAGCAATTGGTTGCGATTTTTTACGACACCGGGTCGCTGCGCCAGCGTTTCCAGGATTAGGAACTCGGTGACAGTAAGGCTGACTTCCTTGCCGTCCCAAAGCACCTTGTGCCGTGCAGGATCCATCAACAGCCGCCCTTGCTTGAGGAGCGGCGGCTCCGGCTCGTCGTGACCGGACTCGGCCCCGCCCCGGGCAAGCTCCTGGCGCCTAAGGATGGCACGAATGCGTGCGATCAGTAGACGTTGCGAGAAGGGTTTGGAGATATAGTCGTCGGCGCCCATCGCGAGCCCCAGCGCCTCATCGAGCTCGTCGTCCTTCGACGTGAGAAAGATCACCGGCAGCGCGTTGCTCTCGCGAATACGGCGGAGCAGCTCCATCCCGTCCATCTGCGGCATCTTGATATCGAGCACGGCGAGATCGGGCGGATTCTCGGTGATCAATTTCAGCGCCTGCACCGGGTCGGAATAGACGCGTGTCACGAACCCTTCGGCCTGAAGGGCGATGGACACCGACGTAAGGATATTCCGGTCGTCGTCGACCAGCGCGATCACTTGGCTCATTCACCGCCCATCTGTGCCTCTGCCGGTTGACGCTCCGCGATTACCCAGCGGTCACTTGCGACACAAGCGTCGCCCACGTCCGCAGGCACTCTACGGGGCGAAATCTCACGCTGTCTCAGGACGATACAGATGTTAGCGCTACCCGTGGTCATGAGGTTCCTACAGGGGTTATGCTGTTTTGACCCCGCGACTTTTTTGGGGTTATAGGCGCTTCTGACGCATACGTATGCGGCGGCAGGCCCGACACCGGTCGCCGCCGCTTTTGGTTTATTTAGGCCATCGAGACGTCGCCTAGACGTCTCAGAGAGGGGAAGGAAGTCAGTGACCGACCGGGTGCCGCATAGTGGGCTTGAAGCGCAGGGAATCGCAACAGGCGCGGAGATTTTCTGGAATCTCACCACGGCTCCGCTCGTCGAGCATGCGGTGCGGCGCGGTGAGGGCCTTCTCGCGAAGGACGGTCCACTGGCCGTTCGTACAGGCAAGTTCACGGGTCGCAGCGCGCAGGACAAGTATATTGTCCGCAATTCGATCACCGAGGACACGGTCTGGTGGGGCAAGGTCAATCAGCCGATGGAGCCGGCTGCCTTCGATCGCCTACACGAGGACTTCCTGCTCGCCTTGGGCACCAAGGACATGCTGTTCGCGGCCGACCTTTATGGCGGCTCGCAGGCGGAGCACCGCGTTCGCGTACGTGTGATCAACGAACTGGCCTGGCACAATCTTTTCGCGCGGACCCTTCTCGTTCGTCCCGAAGAGCATGAGCTGGCGGGATTCGAACCGGAATATACAATCATCGACCTGCCCAGCTTCAGGGCAGATCCGAAGCGGCACGGCTGTCGCGGCGAGACCGTGATCGCGGTGAATTTTGAGAAGAAGATCATCCTGATTGGTGGCACGGCCTATGCCGGAGAGATGAAGAAGGGCGTGTTCGGCCTCTTGAACTTCATCCTTCCCGAGCAGGGGATCATGCCGATGCACTGCTCGGCCAACATCGGGCCGAAGGGCGACACCGCGATTTTCTTCGGTCTGTCGGGTACCGGCAAGACGACGCTTTCGGCCGACCCGAACCGGACCCTCATCGGTGATGACGAGCATGGTTGGTCGGACACCAGCGTCTTCAATTTCGAAGGCGGCTGCTATGCCAAGATGATCCGCCTTTCGGCCGAGGCGGAGCCGGAGATTTACGCCACGACGAAGCGCTTCGGCACAGTGCTGGAAAATGTCGTGATCGACCCTGTCACGCGGGAGCTCGACCTTAACGACCCGAGCCTCGCCGAAAACAGCCGCGGAGCGTATCCGATCGATTTCATCCCCAATTGTTCCGAAAAGAACCTGGGACCGGTGCCGAAGAACATTGTGATGCTGACCGCGGACGCGTTCGGCGTCCTCCCGCCGATTGCGAAACTCACTCCCGACCAGGCGATGTACCACTTCCTTTCGGGCTATACCGCCAAAGTCGCCGGGACTGAGATTGGGGTGACCGAACCGGAGGCCACCTTTTCGACCTGCTTTGGCGCGCCGTTCATGCCGCGCCATCCGTCGGTCTACGGTAATCTGCTCAAGGAGCGGATCGCCAGGGCCGGGGCCGACTGCTGGTTGGTCAACACCGGCTGGACCGGCGGGAAATATGGCGTCGGCAAGCGTATGCCGATCAAGGAAACGCGCGCTCTGCTGAACGCCGCGCTCGATGGCAGTTTGAAGAATGTCGAGTTCCGCAAGGATCCGAACTTCGGGTTCGAAGTGCCGGTCTCGGTGCCCGGCGTGGATACCAAGCTGCTCGACCCGCGCGGAACTTGGGCGGACCCGGCCGAATATGACCGGACCGCGGCCAAGCTGGTCGATCTGTTCGTGGCCAATTTCGCACAATTTGCGGACCAAGTGGATGAGGGTGTGCGCCAAGCCGCACCCAAGCAATCCCAAGGCCAGGCGCAACAACAGGCGCAGCCTGCCGCACAGACCACTTCAGCGTAAGGCCCGGTCTTCGATCGGGCCCTTCCAAGGACCCGATCAAATGACCGAATATCGACCCCGTTTCTTCACTTCCGACGCCGAGATCGAACGCATCGGGGAAGGCCTCCTCGCGCGTACCCTCCCGCGCCCCGACTGGACGCATGAGGCGCATCTCGCCGCGACGACCTACCTGGTCCTGAGACGCCCGGACGTCGATCTCGATGCGGAACTGCCGGACATTATTCGCCGGTACAATGAGAGCGTCGGTGGAGTGAATAGCGATACGGAAGGCTATCACGAGACGATAACGCGAACTTTCCTGCACGGAGTCCGTCTCTTCCTGGGGGAAACGGATCCGAAGGAGGCGCTGCACGAGCTGGTCAATGAGCTCCTCCTGTGGCCGATGGGCCTGCGGGACTGGCCGCTCCGCTTCTATTCGCGAGAGCGGTTGTTCTCCGTCGAGGCGCGGCAGCATTTCGTTCCGCCCGACATCGCCGCGCTTCCTTAGGTTTCTCAAGCTTGGAAACTTTGCACTGGGATTGCATTGCCCCAGGGAATGGAGACGCGACGGGCCGATGCCCAACCAGAGGAGGCCCAGAACGGCCTGCCGGTCCCTCGGCGCTATTGGTCGGCGACGGCGATCTGGCTCGCTTTGGCGATGGCCGTGCTCGATGGCGCGATCGCCAATGTGGCATTGCCGACGATCGCGCGGGAGGTTGGAGCGTCGGCCGCGACCTCCGTCTGGATCGTCAATGCCTATCAGCTGACGATCACCATTCTATTATTGCCATTCGCCAGGCTGGGCGACCGGCTCGGCTATCGCCAAATCTACATACCGGGACTGGCGCTGTTTACGCTCGGCTCGTTCGGCTGTGCCCTGGCGCACGGCCTGACCGAGCTGATTGCCGCCCGCGTGTTCCAGGGAGTGGGGGCCGCCTGCATCATGAGTATGAATGCAGCGTTGGTGCGCGCAACCTATCCGGCGAACATGCTGGGGCGCGGGATCGGCTACAATGCCTTGGTTTTGTCCTTCTCAGCTGCTGCCGGCCCTACGCTGGCGGCTCTGATTCTCAGCGTCGCTAGTTGGCCGTGGCTGTTCCTGATCAATCTGCCGATCGGGGTCGGGGCCATCATCGTCGGCTTCCGCGCGCTGCCGCACGCCCGGGGCGATCGGGGCGAGTTCGATTGGATTTCCGCCATGCTCAGCGCGGCAATGATGGGCTGTACCATCTTCGGGGCGGAGACTTTGACGCGAGTCAGCACCGCCATGGGCATCGTTCTCGTCCTCACGGGAATCACGTCAGGAGTGCTGTTGATCCGGCGCGAGCGCGGTAAACCGGCGCCGCTGTTCCCGATCGATCTCTTGCGCGTCCGCATCTTCAGTATGTCGATCGCGACCTCGATCGTCTCCTTTGCTGCGCAAATGCTCGCATTCGTGACGTTGCCCTTCCTGTTTCAGTCCGTGCTCGGCCGGAGCGTCCTTGAGACCGGTCTTCTGATGACCCCCTGGCCGCTGGCGCTCGGTGCGATCGCACCTGTGGCCGGAAGACTTGCCGACCGGGTAAGGGCGGGGCTCCTCGGCGGCATCGGATTGGGCCTCTTCGCAATTGGGCTCTTCCTGCTCTCGCGGCTCGGGCCCGCGCCGGCTACCGTGGAGATCGTTTGGCGGATGGCGCTGTGTGGCGTCGGGTTCGGCCTGTTCCAGTCGCCCAACAACCGAACGATCGTTAGCTCGGCCCCCGTCAACCGGTCGGGAGCCGCAGGCGGCATGCTCGCGACGGCAAGGCTGCTGGGTCAGACGACGGGCGCCCTTGCGGTCGCCGTCGCCTTTCACCTGTTTGGAGTTGCTGTTGGGCCAAGCCTACTTGCCGCGGCTGCGTTGGCGGCAGCGCTGGCCGCGATACTCAGCCTGCTGCGCCTGCGCTCACCGCGAACAAGTCACCGGCCGGAGTCGTCGATCGAGCAAGCGATGCCCTAGCCCGCCGCCCACTCCTTGGCCTTTTCCAGGCTGTTCAGCTCGCGAATGAGTGCGTCTACGCTTCGGGTCAGCTCGGCGAGGAAGCTCACTTGATGCCGGGCTCCGCGATAGGCTTCGGCCATCAGGATCGCTTCGAGCAAGATGGGCACGACCAGGCTTTCCGGGTCATCAAGCTCGGCGAGCCCGCTGAGTTTCGCCAGAGTCTTGCGCCTCGCGGCATCCGGATCGGAAAGGGCTTCGGTACGCCCGATACGCCACGCCATGACATTCTCTCTCCCTAAACCAGGCACGATAACAAGCCCGTCTCCGCTGGGAAGTTCCGACGAGCCTACCATCGGAACATCTCGCCGCTTGGGAGTGAGTTGCGGTTTAGCCTCAGCCGCGCTCCGGTTGAGGGGCGGCCACGCCACCGGCTTGGGTCCGGGCGATGTAGTCGTCCACGTTTTTCGCCAGGACGTCCATTGGGACGTTGCCGCCCAGTACGACGGCGTCATCGAAGGCGCGCAGATCGTACTTAGGGCCGAGTTCCGCCTTCGCCTTGTCACGCAGGCGGTTGATGGTGCTGTGGCCGACCTTGTAGCCGCACGCCTGGCCCGGCCAGCTGCAATAGCGGTCGACTTCAGACGCGACTTCGAGCGGATTGGATCCGTTGCGCTGAACGAAGAAATCCACGCCCTGCTGCCGGGTCCAACGCTTCGCGTGAATTCCGCTGTCGACGACGAGGCGACAGCAGCGGAAGGCGATCGACTGGAGGTAGCCGAGGCTTAGCGCCGGCTGACCGTCATAGGCGCCGAGCTCGTCCATCAATTGCTCGGCGTACAGCGCCCAGCCTTCAGAATAGGCATTGAAGGCGAGCAGGGTGCGGATCAGCGGCTGCTTATTGGCATATTCACCTTGCCACACGTGGCCTGGGATCGCCTCATGCGCCGCGAGGTCCGGAAGGCTGTACTTGCTGTGCAGATCGGTGGCCCTGAGGTTGATCCAGAATTTGCCGGGGATCTTGCCGTCGATCGAGCCGGCGCCGCCATAGGCACCGGGCGCGCCGGGCTCTTCCTCGGGGGGCATCCGCTTCACTTCGACATTCCCCTGGACCAGCGTGTTGAACGCGCGGGGCAGAAGTGAGCGGAATTTGCCCAACCACTCCTGGATGTAGGCCATGATCTCCGCCCGGCCCTTGTCGCCCTCGGGAAACTGGTAGCGCGGGTCCTTGGCGAGCGCCTGCATCCGCTCGCCGACCGTCCCTTGCGTGTAACCGAGGCTCTTGAGGAGCGGGTCCATGCGGCCGTGCAGATCCTTCAGCTGTTCGAGGCCCATGGCGTGAACCTCGTCCGGCGTCAGATTGGTCGTGGTCGAGGCTTTGAGCGCCCAACGGTAATATTCGTCGCCATGGGGGCGCGACCACATACCCGCCACGTCGGTCGCGACCGCGCGCTCGGCCTGCAGCTCGGCGATCTGGCGATCGAGCGCAGGTGCAACGTCGCCAGTCACGATCTTCCGGGCGCGCGCGTCCCAGTCGCCCGTTATTCCCTTCGCCTTTGTCCGCCGGACAAGAGATTCCACAATGTTGCCGCCGTCACGCGCATTCTTGGCGGAGAGCGTCAGCTGGGGAATCGCCTTGTCGATCAGGAAATTAGGTGGGACGAGTCCCTGCGACCGCGCCGCGCGCATGCGCTCGACCTCGCCGTTGAGCTGGGCCGGATACTGAGCGAGGCGGCTGAGATAGGCTTCGGCGTCCGCGGCGTTTTCGATTGGGTGATCGGTGTCGAGGAATTTGGGCGTGTCGAGATAGGCGCCGACGTTTTGGATCACCACGTAAGGCGTATTGCGCCAGCCTCCGACGGCGACATCGCCGTAAGGAAGGGCAAAGCCCTCGAGCGCTGTCGTGTAAGCGCTCCTCACGACCTCGACGCTAGTACGCGTCGGGAACGACAAGCCTGACGTGTCGAGCGCTTCCGCGCGGGCCAGGTCACTTTTCAGGGTGGCAGCAACGCGGCGCTGCCCGGCAGCGGATCGGTCGCCGAGCTGGTAGCGAAGCTTGGCTCGAGCGCCCGTGTCGATGCCGAGCGAGGTGGCGCTCTCGGGGTTGAGCTGCAGCAGGTTTTCCGCGAACGAATTGAGCAGCGCCTTCGCCTGGCCTTCACTCGCGGCTTGCGCCAATGCGGGCGTAGCTCTGGCGAGAAGGGGAAGGGCCGCGCCAGCGGCGAGACCCGCGAGCGCCTCGCGGCGAGTGTATTCGTTTTTCAGCAAGTCGCAGCTCCGTCAGGCGGGAGGGATGGCCCGCTCGGCTTCCACCTTGAGGCAGTTGCCGTCAATGCCGGTGATGCGCACGCGCTCGCCCGGAGCGGCGGCGTCGCCTCGGGCACTCCAGATGCTATCGCCGACACGGACACGGCCGTTGTGATCGTCCACGGCTTCCACCACCGTCACGACCTTTCCGACAAGCCGCGCCGCCCGATCGTTCAAGAGCGGGTCGCTGCTGTCCTGGGCCTGGTTCGCGTAGAATCGGCGGCCGATGAGCACGGCGATCACCGAGTAAAGGGCGAACAGCGCCAACTGCGGTGCGAGGCCGAAGTCGAACAGCACCGCGAATAGGCCGGTGAGGACCGCCGCCGCACCGATGAAGACGAGGAAAAAGCCCGGCGCGATGACTTCGGCGATGAGCAGCAGGACTCCGCCGATCAGCCACAGCCAGCCCGGATCGATGCCATTCATGCGCCGGTGCCCGGCACGCTCGGAACGACCTTGGCGCGCGTTGGTTGGACGCTCCTGCCGGCACCTTCGCCGAAAGCCTCCTTGGCGAGCTCACCGATCCCCCCAAGCGTTCCCATGAGCTGCGTCGCCTCGACCGGGAACAATATGGTCTTGGCATTGGGCGAAGTTGCAAACTTGCCCAGGGCCTCGACATATTTCTGAGCGATGAAATAGTTGATCGCCTGCGTGCTTCCACCTTCGATGGCGTCGCTGACCGACTTGGTTGCATTCGCTTCTGCCTGGGCGGCCCGCTCGCGCGCTTCCGCCTCGCGGAAAGCGGCCTCCTTGAGGCCTTCCGCCTGGAGGATCTTCGCCTGCTTCTCACCTTCGGCACGCAGGATTTCGGACTGGCGCATGCCTTCGGATTCGAGGATCGCCGCGCGCTTCTCGCGTTCCGCTTTCATTTGTCGCGTCATGGCGTTGACGATGTCTGCGGGCGGGCGGATGTCTTTCAGTTCGACGCGCGTGATCTTCACGCCCCAGGCCTCGGTGGCGTGGTCGACGACGGCGAGCAGGCGCGCGTTGATCTCGTCGCGTTTGGACAGGGTCTCGTCGAGGTCCATCGAGCCCATCACCGTGCGTAGGTTGGTGGTCGAGAGCGCCATGATCGCGGTGTAGAGGTCGCTCACCTCGTACGCGGCCTTGGCGGCGTCCAGCACCTGGAAGAAGACGACGCCGTCCACGGCGACCATCGCGTTGTCCTTGGTGATGATCTCCTGGCCCGGAATGTCGAGCACCTGCTCCATCATGTTGATCTTGCGGCCGACGCGGTAGAAGAACGGCAGCAGGAAGTTGAAGCCGGGCTCCGCCACCCGGGTGAAACGGCCGAAATGCTCGACGGTGTAGCGAAAGCCCTGGTGGACGATCTTGACGCCCATCATCACAAACAGGAGCGCGAGGACCGCGATTGCGGCCATGAAGCTGGTCAGCATGAAGTTCCCCGAACTATGGTCGCCCTATGATGCGATGGAGAGCGGCGCGGTGAAAGCGAAATCGGCATGAGCGCTGATCTGTTCGCTGTCCGGTCGGTGCTGTTCCTCCCGGCGTCCAATCCCCGCGCCATCGCCAAATCGCGCGAAACGGATGCCGATCTCGTGGTGCTCGACCTCGAAGATGCCGTGAAACGCGAGGACAAGAATGAGGCTCGCGAGGCCGCCGTCGAAGCCGTAGCGAGTCCGTGGGACAAGCCGGTCGCCATTCGTGTCAACGGCATCGGGACGGAATGGCACTCGATGGACCTGGATGCTGTCGCACGATCGTCGGCCGATCTCGTCGTCCTCCCACGCGCGATTTCAGCGCATCTGCTCAGCAGCGTCCGTGAGACTGTCGACAAGCCCGTGCTCGCGATGATCGAGACGGCTGCGGGGGTGCTCGCCGCTGCGGAAATAGCCAAGGAGGCAGCCGGCCTGATCGCCGGGACGAACGACCTTCGCGCGGACCTTAGATTACCGCTCGATTCTACTCGGGAGCCTATTTCCGCCGCTCTCCAGCTTATCATCCTGGCGGCTCGCGCAGCGGGCGTTGCAGCTTTCGATGGAGTTTTCAACCGCCTACAGGACGAGGAAGGCTTTATCGCGGAGGCGGAGGAGGGACGGCGGCTCGGTTTTGATGGGAAGAGTTTGATCCATCCCAACCAGATAGCGCCTTGCAATCGTGCCTTCGCCCCTACCGAGGTCGAAATCGAGCGCGCGAGAAGGCTGGTAGACGCCTTCCGCGGAGGCGCGGAGCGGTTCGACGACGAGATGATCGAGCGTATGCACATCGAGGCGGCACATCGGGTGCTGGAGAGAGCCAGGCACTAGTTCGTCATGCCGGACTTGATCCGGCATCTGCTTTCTATTCCTCGCAGGAGCAGAGCAAAGGCAGACCCCGGCTCAAGGCCGGGGTGACGGTTGAAGCCTTGGCGAATCGCGCTTCACCTGTCATGGGCCGATATGGCCCACCTCAACGGCACCTCTGACATTCCCCTCGGCCTGACGTTCGACGACGTTCTCCTGAAGCCGCTCGAATTGAGCGTCCTTCCAAGCCAAGCCGAGACCAAGACCCAACTCACTCGCGATATTCCGCTCAACATTCCGATCCTGTCCTCGGCGATGGATACGGTGACCGAAGCGGACATGGCGATCGCGCTCGCGCAGCTCGGTGGCATCGGCGTGCTTCACCGCAACCTCGGCATCGAGGAACAGGCGGCGGCCGTGCGCCAGGTGAAGCGGTTTGAAAGCGGGATGGTGGTGAATCCGATCACCATGTCGCCTGACCAGACCTTGGCCGAAGCGCTGGATTTGATGAAGGCCAACCGCATCAGCGGCATCCCGATCGTCGAGACATCCGGCAAGCTTTGCGGGATCCTCACCAATCGCGACGTGCGCTTCGCCGAGAATCCCAAGCAGGCTGTGCGTGAGCTGATGACCAAGGACAATCTCGCGACGGTCCCGATCGGGACGAGCCAGGAGGAGGCGCGCAGGATTCTCCACCAGCGGCGCATCGAAAAGCTGCTCGTCGTCGACCGGGACAATCACTGCGTGGGATTGATCACGGTCAAGGACATTGAAAAGTCCGTCGCGGCACCGTTCGCGACGAAGGATGCGGAAGGCCGCTTGCGTGTGGCTGCGGCAACGACGGTCGGCGATTCAGGCTACGCACGATCGGAAGCGCTGATCGCGGCAGGATGCGACTGCATCGTCATCGACACCGCCCACGGCCACAATCTCGACGTCGCGCTCGCTGTCGAGCGGGTGAAGCAGGCATCCAACTCCGTTCAGGTCGTCGCGGGCAACATCGCGACGGCGGACGCCGCCCGAGCGCTGGTCGATGCAGGCGCGGACGCAATCAAGGTCGGAATCGGCCCAGGATCGATCTGCACGACGCGGATCGTCGCCGGCGTCGGCGTGCCGCAGCTGACGGCAATCATGGACGCGGCAAGTGCGGCCGACGGCGTACCCGTCATCGCGGACGGTGGCATCCGCACCAGCGGCGACATCGCCAAAGCGCTGGCCGCCGGCGCATCCGCCGTAATGGTGGGGTCGCTGCTCGCTGGGACTGAGGAAGCCCCTGGTGAAATCTTCCTGTACCAGGGTCGCTCTTACAAATCCTATCGCGGCATGGGCTCGGTGGGGGCGATGGCGCGGGGTTCGGCCGACCGCTATTTCCAGCAGGACATCAAGGATCATCTGAAGCTCGTTCCCGAGGGGATCGAAGGCCAGGTTCCATTCAAAGGGCCCGTCCGGGACATCATCCATCAACTCGTCGGCGGAGTGAAGGCGGCGATGGGATACACCGGGTCCAACAGCATCGCCGAATTGCAGAAGCGCGCGAGGTTCGTGCGCATCACCAATGCGGGTCTTTCGGAGAGCCACGTCCACGATGTCTCGATCACTCGCGAGGCGCCGAATTACCCGACGCGATAAGCGTCAGATGCAAAGCGCAACAATTCCGATCGTCCTGAGCTTGTCGAAGGGCGCGGGCACCGCGGTCGCGCAATACGCCCTTCGACTTCGGTCCTTCGGACCTACGCTCAGGACGAACGAGAAAAATGTTCCCGCTTTGCGCTCTTCGACTACGCGCCTGCGGCGCTCCGCTCAGGACGAACGGCTAGGGGGCGGATCTCGGTGACTCCCGCCGCACGTCTCCAGGCGGCGATCGAGATCCTCGACGAGGTGATCGCCTCCGCCCTTGAGGACGGCCCGCCGGCGGACTCGATCGTGACGCACTATTTCAAGCGCCGTCGCTACGCCGGCTCGACGGATCGGCGGTCGGTGCGTGAGCTCGCGTTTCGAGCGGTCCGGCGTTGCGCGGAGCGGCCCGCAAGCGGCCGAGCCGCGGTTCTCGGACTAGTTCACGATCAGCCGGAGCTGCAGGAGCTGTTCGGCGAGCCGCGCGGTCCGCAGCCGCTCGAGCGGGGCGAGGCGGCTGCACCACCGGGCTTGATCCCGGAATGGCTAATAACCGAGCTGTCGCCGCTGGTTGTCAGGGAGGAATGGCCAGCGTTGTTGGAACGCGCCCCAGTCGATTTGCGGGTGAACGCCGCCCGCGCCTCCAGAGATGATCTCCTGCACGGCTTTCCCGCCGCGACGCGCACACCTCTCAGTCCATGGGGTGTTCGGCTCGCTCCAGACAGCAGGGTAAGCGAACATCCGGCGTTCCGGTCGGGCCTCGTCGAGGTCCAGGACGAGGGCAGCCAGCTGATCGTTCTGTCATGCGAACCGGCGAACGGCGAGCGCATCCTCGATCTTTGTGCCGGGGCCGGCGGCAAAGCGCTGGCGCTCGCGGCGGCGGCGCCGGAAGCGCAGATCCTCGCGACGGACAGCAATCGAGCCAGATTGTCCAAACTTGCGCCACGCGCGGAGCGAGCCGGAGCGACCATCGAAACGCGCCTGCTAAACCCGCCGAACGAAGTGAGCGAGCTCTCGGCGTTGCGGGATTCCGCCGATCTCGTGTTGGTGGACGCACCCTGCTCGGGAAGTGGGACGTGGCGGCGCAATCCCGAAGGGCGATGGCGGCTGACGCAGGAACGGCTGGATCGCCTCGTTCATCTGCAGCAGCGCCTGCTCGACATTGCCGCAGAGCTGGTTCGTCCCGGCGGACGGCTGGTCTATGCCGTCTGTTCCTTGCTGTCCCGGGAAGGGGCAAGCCAGATTGACGCCTTTGTCAGCCGGCATTCATCGTGGATGATGGAGGAAACGCTCACTGCCGCAGGGCGTTCGGAAGGTGCTGGCCGGCTGTTGACTCCGGCCCACGACGGCACCGACGGGTTTTTCGTCGCGCGGCTCGGGCGTCCATGCTAGTGGACGGTGCGTAAGTGGAGACTTTGATGGGTTTTATTCCTCGTCTTTTGCTGATCGGCTTTGCCGGCGCCGCGCTCGCGGCACCAGTCTCGGGACAGCGTTCCGACGATCAGATCAATCCCAAGTCGGTCCAGCTGATGCACCAGGCGGAAACGCTGATCGAGGCCGGCAAGCTCGAGCAAGCGGAAGATCTGCTGGAGACGGCTCTGGCAGTCGATCCGCGCAACCGTTGGGCTTTCGTCGATATGGCCCGCACGGCGGAGAAGCAGCAGCTGTTCGGCAAGGCGATCCGCATGACCAACAAGGCGCTGCTGCTCGACCCGAATGACGCGGACGCAATCGCGGTCCAGGGTGAGGCGATGGTGCAGTTGGGCGCCGTGGCCCGGGCTCAGGCAAACCTGCAGAAACTGCAGCAGATTTGCGCCCCCAAGGGATGCCCGCAGCTGGCCCAGCTCTCGTCGGCGATCACGCGTGGTCCGAGCGTCGCCGCGGCCAAGCCGGTGCCGGCGCCGAAGCGCGACTGATCCCGGATCATCTCCGGGAGAGCAATCGGGCCAAGTGCACGAACTCTTCGACTTTTAGCGTTTCCGCCCTCCGCCGCGGGTCGATTCCGAGGGTTTCGAGGGCTTCGACCGCGCCCGGATAGGTTTTCAAGCTCGACCGAAGCATTTTGCGGCGTTGGCCGAAAGCGGCTTCAGTGACCTTCCCGATGACCTTGGGATCGACGGCGGGTGGAGCGTCGGCGGGCTCGATGTGGACCACCGCTGACGTGACCTTTGGTGGGGGTACGAACGCCGAGCGATTGATCGTCATGGCGATACGCGGGCGAGCGCGCCACTGCGCTGCAACTGAGAGGCGGCCGTAGGCCTCGGTCGCGGGCCGAGCCACAATCCGCTCCGCCACTTCCTTCTGGAACATAAGGGTCAGCGATCGCCACCACGGCGGCCAGGGCTCGGCTTCGAGCCATCGCAGGAGGAGCGCGGTCCCGACGTTGTAGGGCAAATTGGCGACGACGTGCGCGCCAATTCCGAGAATTGCTCGCTCATCGAGCTTCAAAGCGTCGGCTTCCAACACTTCCAGCTTCGGCCCGAACTCTTCCTGCAGCTCGGCCAGGGCGGGGATGCAGCGGCGGTCGCGCTCGACCGCGACGACCGAAGCTCCTGCCTCGAGGAGAGCGCGAGTCAGCCCCCCGGGGCCTGGGCCGACCTCATAGACCCGAGCGCCGTCCAGCGGGCCGGGAAGGGCCGCAATTCGCGCGAGCAGCTGGCGATCGAGGATGAAGTTCTGACCGAGGGCCTTGTTCGCGCTGAGTCCGTGACGAGCGATGACCTCGCGCAGCGGCTCGGGCCCGCGGGTCAAACCATCTCCGTGCGCAGCATCGCGCACTGTGCCGCCATGCGGATCGCCTCCGCCATGGGTCGCGGATCGGCGCGATCCTGACCGGCAATGTCAAAAGCGGTGCCGTGATCGGGCGCGGTGCGGACGATCGGCAGGCCGAGCGTCACGTTCACCGCCTCGTCGAAATGCAGCGCCTTGATCGGGATCAGCGCTTGATCGTGGTACATGCACAGCGCCGCATCATATTTGGCCCGGGCGACCGGATGGAACATCGTGTCGGCAGGGTGGGGGCCGCTGACCCTCCAGCCTTCCGCGGCGAGCGCGGCGATCGCCGGCTCGATGATCTCAATCTCCTCGCGTCCCAGGCCGCCGCCCTCGCCAGCGTGCGGGTTGAGCGCCGCGACGGCGAGCCGCGGGTCGGCAATTCCGAAATTGCGCTGCAGGCCACGCAACACCGTGCGGCCGCGCGATTCGATCAATGCCGTCGTGAGTGTCATCGATACATCGGCAAGTGCCAGATGGGTGGTCACCGGAGTCGTTCTGAGGGTCGGCCCAGCGAGCATCATCGCGACATTACCGGGGCCAACGCCGCAGCGCTCGGCAACGAATTCCGTCTGACCGGGGTGCTGGAAGCCGATCCCGTAAAGCTGCTCCTTAGACACCGGGCCCGTCACTACGGCCGCGACAGACCCTGAGCGGGCCAAGCCCACCGCCAGCTCGAGCGAATCGAGGGAACAATGCGCGCCGGCCACGCTCGGATGCCCGGGACGGTCTGCTTGTGCCGCGGGTACCTGGAGGAGCGGAAGTCCAACGTCGAAAACGGAATGGACCTCGCTCGGATCGTCGACGACGGAGATGGGTCCGTCCCACACCGAAGCGAGCGAGTTTCCGTCGCCGATGGCGACGAAAGCCGGAAGCCCGAAAGCGGATCGATTATCCCAACATTTGGCGATGACCTCGGGACCGATTCCGGCCGGATCCCCTAGCGAAACCGCAAGCGTCGAGTCAGGTAGCGGAGACACGCGTCCGCCCATATCGATTTTCAACAATTAGCGAAATTCGATCACTGCATCGCGACGCAGGTCGCGGAGATAGCGGCGAGCGCGCAAGTTCATGCGCTCTTCGTTGATCTGGTTGTAAACCTCGTCGTAGCTCGGAGCGCTCGGATCGACCTCGTCGCGGCCGCAAATCACCAACACTCGGACACCCTCGTCGAGCGATCCGAACGGCTGGGTCGATTGACCGACCTGCATCGGTAGCATGAGCTGCTGAAGCGCGGTTGGAAGGTCGCGCATCTTCACGCCTTCGCTGGAAACGACCTCGCCGTGGAAGTCTCCGGCGATCTTCTCCGCGCCGCCGCAGCCGCCGACGTTGCGCGCGGCCTCCGCGAACTTCGAGACGATCGGCTCCGCGGCCTGCCGCGAAGTCCCCTTGGGAAAGGTGATCGACACTTGCTTGAGGCTGAGGACCGCGTCGCGGGGGTCCGGAGTCAGGATCTTGCGCGTGTCCTGCACGGCAATGATCGACACTCCGCCCGAGTTCGGTATGGGGGGGCTGATCGTGCCCGGTGCCATTTGGCGGAGAGCCGCGGCGAGCGGCGGCGGCAACAGTTCCGGGCGCATCCAACCGAGATCGCCGCCGACCGCAGCGGACGAGGATTGCGAATATTGCCGCGCATATCCCGCGAACGAGGCCCCATTCTTTAGCTGTTCCAGGATCTTGTTGGCCTCACCAATGACCTGCTGCTCCGAGCCGGGAGGGGCCTGGAGATAGATTTCGCCGACTCGAAATTCTTCCGTGCCTTTGGACGCGGTCATCTTGTCGAGCACGGCCTTGACCTCGTCATCGCCAACGCTGACTCCGCTCTCGATCTTGGCGCGCTGCAGGCGCTGCCAGGAAATCTCGCCTTCGATCTGGCGGCGGAGCGTCTTGATCGAGGATCCGTTCGCAGCGAGGTAGGCTGCGAGCTGGTCGGGCGTCTGCTTGACGTTGCCCGCGACGCGGCCGAGCGTCTTTTCGATATCCGAATTCTTGATCTCGATCTTCTCGGTCTTGGCGGCCTGGATCTGCAGCGTCTCATCGATCAGGTTGCGCAGGACCTGCTGGCGCAGCCGGTCCAGCTCATCCGCGGGGATTTGCTGATTGCCGTTGGCGATGGCGAGGAGCGCCACGCGCTGATCGATATCGGTCTGGGTGATGACGTCGCCGTTTACAATGGCGGTGGCCTTGACCACCGATGGCATGGCGTTGCCGAACAATTGCGGGTTCTGGGGCAGGCGCAGCGAGCTGGTCGTGTTCGGAGCAGGGGGTTGAGCAGGATCCTGCTGGGCCAAAGCTGCGGTTCCGCCGAGGACCATTACTGCCGCTGTCGCCAACAACATGCGCGTCGAATTCAGTCCAAATGCCGTCACGATCCGAATTTCCCTTATTCCCCAACCCAATAGCGATGTCGCCTTTAGTCAGGCCCGCTGAACGCAGCCTTAGCGACCCAGTCCCTTCAGTGCCAAATGAAGAGCGAACGTGCTTCCCTTGCGGAACGTCCCGATGCGCTCATAGTCGCGCCGCCACGAGAGGCCAAGCTCCAGACAGTCGTCCTCGTAAGAAATTCCTAGCCTGGTGCGGACGGGCTCGAAGCCGTCGGAAAGCGACAGCGGATCCTCGTTCTTATCCGTGAGATCGAGAACGGTCGCTCCGAAAATCGACCAATAGCGGCGGAACAGCAGGCGCGCGGCGAACCGCAGCTCTTCCTTGTCGCGCAAATCCTCGATCGTCGGATCGATGTCGCGGTTCAGGCGCAAATAACCGATCTGTGCGTAAGTCTGCTCGCTGCCGACGGTCAGGTCGATCTCGTTCCGGCGGACGGCGAGATTATCCTTGTCGAGCCGGTAGCGGTGCGTCAGGTCGATGAAGCGGCCATAACGGATTCGAGTCCGCCCAACGATATCGCTCACCCGGCCGTTGAGGCCGGTGCCTTCGGGAAAGATCCTGGAGGGACCGAAGAAACGGTAGCTCTGCCCGATCGACGTCATGATCGACAGCTTAGGCCGCTCCAGCGACCATTCGAGGCCGTAAGTAACTCGCGAGCTGTCTTCCCAGCGATCGTAGCCTGGAAAGCGGTTCAGGGCGAAGATGTTGCCGTCCTCGAGGTCGACCGACCGCGCGTCCTCGTTCGGGATGTCGAGGTTGGGAGTCGGCGGCGTGAGCACCACCTGAACGCGCGGGACGAGGCGCTGCGTTCCCCCAAACGCCGGCCCAACGAAGGGCCATTTGATGTCAGCCGCCAGGGCGCCGATCGCTCGCGTGTGCCAGCCGTCCGTTCCCCGATAGATCGGCACAACGGTGTCGGCGGCGTCGTCCGTATGGTAGACATCGCCCCGACCAAAGGCGGTGAGAGTCAGCTCCTGGCCCCAGGGTGTGAGCCGGCGGAGGTCCCAGCGGGCGCTGGCAAAAGCGCGCTGCGTATCCTGGCCTTCGATGCGCAAGATCGAGAGGCTATTGGCTTCGATCTCGACCCGTCCGCCCGCGACCTCGCCCATTCGGAAACGAGCGTCGACAGCCGGGAGGGCGATCGGGATCTGCTTCTGATCGTCGTCGAAGCGCAGGCCCTGGAATGCCCAGCCCGCGATCGAGATGTAGGAATTGGGGCTGATCCTTTCCGCATTGATGAAGTTGCGTAGACGGTCGTCGTTGGTGATGTCGTAACGGCGTGTGACCGTCTTATCGGTCGCGATCCTCAGCGAAGTGGTGATGCTCCACAGGGGATCGAGCTGCGCCTTGCCGTTGGCTTCGAAATAGGCGCGCAAGCCCCGCCCGGTGAACGACGATGTATTCGTGGGGTCCGCGCTTTCGATGTTCCCGTAGGTCAGGAAGCCGCCGAGCTCGAACGCGCCGATGGAATTGAGTTCGCGATACCTGCCTTCGATCCCGGGCCAGAGCCTGGTGTAAAGATGCGGAGTGACGGTGAGGTCGCGGTTCGGGCCGATCTGCCAATGATAGGGCAATGCGAGTTCAAGACCCCTTCGCGTCGAGAAGGCGATATCGGGCACCAGCCAACCCGTTGCTCCGCCGGTGTCGGTGCGGATCGTGAAGATCGGGAGAAGCGGCAGATTGAGGCCGAACAGCTGGAGCCGGCCGCCCTGGAAATGCACTTGGTCGTGCGCTCGATCGTCAATCACTTTGGCCGCGGTGATCGACCAGCTCGGTCGCTTGGGGCAGCCTTTTGCAGTGGTCACCGGGCACGGCGAATAGATCGCATTTTCGAGCGTGTAGACGTCGCCGTTAATGACGCCGCGATTGGCGGCTATGCGGCCGCCGCTTTCAAGCACGACGAGCAGATTCTGCATCGTGCCTTCCTTGAAGGTGTCGGTCAGCTCGACATTTTCGCCGACGAGCTTGTCGCCCTCTGGTGTCATGAGAACGACGTTGCCCATCGCCCGCACCTGGCCCGTCTTGCGGTCCCACACGACTTGTTCGGCGGCGAGATAATTTCCCTCGCGATCCATGCGGACATCGCCGCTCGCGGTGACGACGTCGGCGTCGCTGTCGTAGACGACCATGTCGGCACTGAACTCGACGCGTTGGCTCGCGGCCGGCGGGGCGGCGGGGGCTAGCGGTTCGGCGGAGCTCGTCTGCTCTTCAGGCGGCGGCCCACCCTCCGGAGGAATGATTTGAGCAGCCGCCGCTGCCGGAAAGGCCAAGAGCATGGGAAGCGCCGACCACCAGACAAATTTCGTCCGCAACGCTTCCTACCCGCTCAAAAATCCTATTCGCCTTCGCCTATCGCACCTTGAGTGCGCTCCGACAATCGGGGCAGTGCTCAGCTTTGCCAAGGCGGCGCTTGCATCCTAAAGGCCCTGTCAACGTTCGCCTCTTCAAGGATCGCCACACATGCAAATTCGCTTTGCCGACCACCGGCCCGAGGGAGATTATGCGCTCGTGCTGCCGGTCGCAGGCAAGGACCGGTCCAGCCTGAAGTCGCTTGGGGCCGCTCAGACAGCCGTCGTCGCTGCGCTCGATCGCCAGCGGTTCGAAGGCGATGCATCCAGTGTGTCGGAGCAATTCGTTGACGAGAAGGGTCGGGTACGGCGGTTGCTTGTCGTCGGCACCGGCGCAGGCTCGCCGTCCGGCGACAGCGCAGAGAAGCTCGGCGGAACGGCGGTCGCGCGCTTGCTCACGTCGGGTGAGAAGCGCGCCGTCATCGACGTGAGCGGCCTTGCCTACGATGCCGACACTGCAGCGAGAGTCGGATTGGCGGCGGCACTGCGCTCGTGGCGCTACGACCGCTACCGGACGAAGCTCAAGGACAAGCAGAAGCCGACGCTTGCCGAGGTTATAGTGGTTGGCGGCGGAGAGGGCGCGGCCAAGCGCTACAAGGGTCGCTGGGCGCCCGTTTACGAAGGCGTTTCGCTAACCCGCGAACTCGTGACCGAGCCGGCCAACATCATCTATCCGGAGAGTTTCGTGGAGCGCGTTCGTAAGTCGCTCGACGGGACCGGGATCGAGATCGAAGTGCTCAACCGGTCCGCGATGGAAAAGCTCGGCATGGGTGCGCTGCTCGGCGTCGCTCAGGGATCGGTGCGCGAGGCCCGGCTGATGATCCTCACGTGGAACGGCGGCACCAAGGGCGCGCGGCCCACGGCATTCGTCGGCAAGGGCGTGACCTTCGACACGGGCGGAATTTCGATCAAGCCCGCGGCGGGCATGGAAGCGATGAAATGGGATATGGGCGGCGCCGGCGCGGTCGTCGGTGCCCTGAAGGCGCTTGCCTTGCGCAAGGCGAAAACGAACGTGGTCGGGATCTGCGGGCTGGTGGAGAATATGCCCTCCGGCACCGCGCAACGACCGGGCGATGTCGTCACGACCATGTCCGGCCAGACGGTCGAAGTGATCAACACCGATGCGGAGGGCCGGCTCGTGCTGGCCGACGCCCTGACCTACGTGCAGCGCAACTACAAGCCGTCGACGATCATCGACCTTGCGACACTGACCGGCGCAATCCTCATCAGCCTCGGACACGAATGGGCGGGGCTCTTCTCCAATAACGATGAGCTGGCGGGCCAACTCCTCAAGGTCGGTACTGACTCGGGTGACAAATTGTGGCGGATGCCGCTCGCCGAGCCGTTCGACCGGCTGATCGACTCCCCGATCGCCGACATGAAGAACGTCGGTCCGCGAGAGGGCGGCTCGATCACCGCCGCGCAATTCATCCAGCGCTTCATCGAGGATGGCGTGAAGTGGGCGCACATCGACATGGCGGGCAAGGCCTGGTCGGATAAAGCGAGCGCGACCGCGGATAAGGGCGCGACCGGCTTCGGCGTGCGGCTGCTCGACGAATATGCCTCGGACGTGCTGGAGAAATAGTTCGCCGGGATGCAGGTCGATTTCTATCAACTCGGCGAAAGCCCTGCTGAGCGGGTGATCGCGAGCATTGCGGACAAGGTGCTTGAGCAGAACGGCCGATTGCTAGTCGTCGCGGAAGATGAAGCCGTCCTTGCGCGGCTCGACCGCATGCTGTGGGATCAGGCTCCGACGAGCTTCCTGCCGCATGGGCTCGCGGGCGGCTCGGACGACGCCCGGCAGCCGATATTGCTGTCGACCAGTCCCGATGCTCCTAACCTCGCGCGGAATATGCTCATCGCGGACGGCCAATGGCGGGATGCGGTGCTGAGCTACGATCGCGGCTTCTATCTGTTCGACGACAGCACGCTGGAGGATGCGCGGCTCGCCTGGAAATTATTGGCCGGGAGGGACGGGATCGAGCGGCGCTATTGGGCGAATGAGGGCGGGAAATGGGTCAACAAAGGGTGACCCTTGCCGCGGCGCGTCGGCCCCGCTAGGCGGCCCACCAAATCCAACCCATTCAACTCAACGACAGGAGACCGCCCGGTCATGGCCGTGACGCGCACCTTTTCCATCATCAAGCCCGACGCCACCCGCCGCAACCTCACGGGCGCCATCACCAAGATGCTCGAGGACGCCGGACTGCGCGTCATCGCCTCCAGGCGTGTCCATTTGAGCCGCGATCAGGCCGAGGGATTTTATGCGGTCCACAAAGAACGGCCGTTCTTCAACAGCCTGGTCGGGTTCATGACGTCAGGACCGGTGGTCGTGCAGGTGCTCGAGGGCGAAAATGCCGTGCTGCGCAACCGCGAGGTGATGGGCGCGACCAATCCGGCAGACGCCGCTGACGGCACGATCCGCAAGACCTATGCCGAATTGATCGAGGCGAACTCGGTTCACGGGTCGGACAGTGACGAGAATGCGGCGATCGAGATCGACTTCTTCTTCAAGCCGGAAGAAATCGTCGGCTAATTGCCTTCGCGTTTGTAGGCCCAGCGAACGGGCTTGCTACCGTCGAGCAGCGAGATTTCGGCTTTGAGATTGCCGTCCTTCATTTCGTAGCGGATGCGCTGCGGGTAATCGTGGCTGGCGTTGACGAATTCGATGGCATTTGCCGAAACGACGCGGCCCTCGAAGGGCAGCGGCGCGATTCCGCCCGGTGAAGCGAAGAGGGTGATCTTGCCGTCGGCGGACTGCTCGATCCGCATATGTTCCCAGGACTTGAGTTTGGCGCCCGTGCCTTCGCGCGAGGCGCCGAGCATCAACCCTGCCTTGGGCTCCATCCAGCATTCCTGGGTCCAATGCTCGCCATCGATGAGATCCCAGCATCCGCTCATGAACGCGGGGAGGGCAGGGCTTCCGACTGCGGCGGCGGCGAGCAGCAGAGATGAGAAGATCATCGGTCTTTCCCCCCGTGATTTAGATGCGCGATCATACCCGATTTCGTGCGCATCGCACGATCAAATGATCGGGCTCAGCGTATCCAGCAGATTCTGCCACAGCCTTTTGGCGATGCCGTACCGGTCCACTTCCGCCTGCGTGACCCGATCCGACTGAGCGAGGAATTCGTTCTGCCGAGCGCGGATGACCGCCGCGAACTCGCTATCGGCAAACAGGATGTTGTTCTCGAAATTGAGTTCGAAGCTGCGCCGGTCGAGGTTTGCGCTGCCGATCAGGCCGACGGCTCGGTCCACCACCATCGTCTTCGCGTGGAGGAGGCCGGGGCGGAAATCATAGACTTCGACGCCGGCGGAGATCAGGTCGTGATAATAGCTTCGGCTGATGCCAGCGACGATCCGGCTGTCGTTGCGTTTGGGGAAGATCATCACGGTATGGACGCCTCGCCGAGCGGCGGAGGTTAGAGCGAAGAGCAATTGTTCGTCGGGGACGAAATATGGAGTGGTGATGACCAGCTCCTTGCGGGCCGAATGGATTAGCTCGGAAAAGCACGTCGGCATCGCGTCGAAGGGGAGAGTCGGGCCTGTGCCCAGCACTTGAGCAACAATCTTGCCGTTCCCTGCCGGGGGTGGCTCCGTGAGCAAGTGGCTGAGGTCGTCACCGCCTTCGCCCATCCAGTCGGAAACGAACAGATACTGGCACTGGCGCGCTGCTGGCCCCTCCCACCGGGTCATGATGTCGACCCATGGGGCATAGCGGGGCTTGATTCGGAACTCCGGATCCGCGGCATTCTGACTTCCGCACCAGACGACGCGATTGTCGACGACCATCAGCTTGCGATGGTTGCGAAGGTCGACCCGGCCGCGGATCAACGTCCAAAGGGGATTGCCGACGGGAAGCGCGACCCGCATTTCGCAGCCGCTGTCCAGCATGTCGCGCCAGTGCTGAGAGTTGATGAGCAGCCGCGACCCCAGCGCGTCGGCGAGGACGCGGACGGCAACTCCGCGTCGCACGGCACGGATGAAAGCCTCCTTCACCTTCAGTCCATTGTGGTCGGCAAGCCAGATGTAAAAGCAGGCGTGGACTTCGCGCTCGGCCGAATTGATGTCCCGGACCATGAGATCGATCGCATCGTTGCTGTCGTGCGCCAGGGTCGCGCTGTTGGCGCTCGTGGGGTCGAGGCGGTTAACCGTTCGGGCAAGCGCAAAGGCCGCATCGTGCGGGCAGGCCGCGAGCATGTCCGATGCCGCCGAATTGCCGTTGGGCCGAGGAAGCTTGGTTTCGATGCTTCGACCGAGCGCTTTACGCTCCGGGCTGAGCCTCGCCTCGCCAAGCAGGAGATAGCCGACCATCCCAACGATCGGCACGACGAGGATGACGATGATCCAGGCCAGGCGCGACGCCGGCTGTCTGTGAGGTCGAAGCACCGCGCGCATCAGAACCGCGATCTCCGCGATGATGAGGATGGCCCAGGTGATCGGATGCAGGTCCGGCATTCGCGGCAATGCCGCACATCTGGACGCCGCTGTCCAGCCGGGCGCTACCCTTTGGTCAATCCCGTGAGGCGGATCGAGCGGCCGCCGAACAGCCCGCCGCCCTCCCAGCGGTAGCGCAGCTGGTAAGGTGCCGAGCGGCGTCGGTCGGATCCCGCCTCGACGTAGCGAACGTCGATGCGGATCGGCAGGCTGAGGTTGCCCTTGCGGTCTTTACCGCGATCCTTGAGCGCCGATTCGAGATCGCTGGCGTCGAGCTTGCCATCGCTGCCGATCTCGATCGGCGGCGCGCCTTTGATCGTCACCGTCAATGATTCGAGCGCGTGACTCGATTCAACGGGTGCGATCACCAGCTCGCGGCCTTCTTGTTCGACGGATCCCCGCAACGTGAGCGGGATCGTCTGCCGCTGCTCGACGATGCGTGTCGTTTTGTCCTCGTTGCTACTTTTCCAGGCAATCCACACGCCGATCGCCGAAATCGCCAATGCGGCGAGGGCGATGATTTCGCCGAGGCTGATCCAGCGGCGACGGGTTCGACTGTCGGATTCGCTCATCGTCCACCTGCTTCCAGCAACCGGCGCGGGGCCGCAAGCTCCCAGCTGGCGGCAATGCGGTCGCCAACATGGTCCCAATCCACTTGGTCGCCCTTGAGATTGATCGACACCCACGCCGACGGCCAAAGGTAGGCCGGTTTCGAGTAAGTGTCGGGATCGGTTTCGAGCAGCATTGCCTGCTCGTCGAGGCTGCTGGTCTTCACGCAAACCACGGTCTTGCTATCGCCGTGGTGATTATCCCGGAACTGCGCAAACTGCTTGCCGGCGACGAAGAAGGTCGGTTGTCCGTGGGACAGCTTTTCCTCCGTTTCGGGGAGCTCCAGCGCGGCTTCGCGCACTTTGTCGAGGGGATTGGTCATCGCCGGACGAACTCGCTGAGGGTTGCGGCATATAGCTCATGTTCGGCCGCAAGCACCCGCTGCTCCAGGCTTTCGGGCGTGTCGGATTCCTGGATGGCAACCTCCTTCCGGCCAAGCACCTCTCCAGCGTCGAGCTCGTCGGTCACAAGGTGCACGGAGCAGCCGTGAATTCGCTCGCCGGCCTCGATCGCTCGCGCGTGAGTGTCGAGGCCGCGATATTTCGGCAGGAGGGATGGGTGGATGTTGAGGATCCGGCCTTCCCATTGCTCGACGAAGCCCGGCGAAAGGATTCGCATGAAGCCGGCGAGCGCAATCGTCCCGACGCCGTGATCGTCAAGGGCGGCGCTGAGAATGCGATCGAACCGTTCCTTCTCAATGCCTTTGCTGTCCCACGCCCAGGTCGGAAGCCCCTGTGCGCGCGCCCAGTCGAGTCCCGGGGCCTGCGGTTTGTTGGAGGCGATCAGCACGACTTCATATTCGGACGCCTGCTCAACCAGGGCGCGCATGTTCGTTCCACGCCCCGAGATCAGGATGGCAACACGTTTCGGATCACGCATCGTGAGTTGCGGACCAATTCTCGGCCGAATTCCATTTGCCCGCGCTTCCAACGACGGTGCAGCCGCGCTGCCCAGCTTGGATACGGCCGATTTCAACGGCCGATTCGCTAGCGCCCTCGAGCGCAGCCGTGACAGAGTCCGCAGCGTCTGGCCCGACAATTACGGCCATTCCGATTCCGCAATTGAAGGTGCGCGCCATTTCCTGAGGTGAAACCCGGCCGCCCCGCTGAAGGAGGGTGAAAATAAGCGGCAGCTCCCATCGATCCGTATCTATTACCGCATGACAGCTATCGCCCAGAACTCTCGGAATGTTCTCGAGAAGTCCTCCGCCGGTAATGTGCGCGAGGCCTTTGATCCGCTGCTGCTGGACAAGCGGCAGGAGCGCTCGGACATAAATGCGGGTCGGTTCGAGCAGAAGGTCCGCGAGCGTTTCGCCGTCCTCCGAAGGGAAGGGTTCTTCCAGCTTCCACGCCGCGTCGACGATGATCCGGCGGACCAGGCTGAACCCGTTGCTGTGCACGCCCGAGCTGGCGAGCCCCAGAATGACGTCACCGGGGCCGATCGTATCTCCTGTCAGGACGCGATCCCGTTCAACTGCGCCGACGCAAAAGCCGGCAAGGTCATAATCCCCACCCGCGTACATTCCGGGCATTTCGGCCGTTTCGCCCCCGATGAGCGCGCATCCGGCCTGACGGCAGCCCTCGGCGATCGAGGCGACAACCTCTGCAGCGACTTCGGTGTCGAGTTGGCCCGTTGCGTAATAATCCAGGAAAAACAAAGGCTCAGCGCCCTGGACGATGAGATCGTTGGCGCACATTGCAACCAGATCGATGCCGACTCCGTCGTGCCGACCCGTTTCGATTGCCAGTTTGAGCTTGGTGCCGACCCCATCATTGGCGGCGACCAGCAGCGGATCGCTGTACCCAGCGGCTTTAAGGTCGAACAATCCGCCGAATCCGCCAAGCTCCGCATCCGCGCCCGGACGTGCAGTCGACCGCGCGAGCGGTGCAATCACCTTAACCAGCGCATTTCCGGCGTCGATCGACACTCCGGCGTCTTTGTAGGTTAGTCCCATCTTTCTCCGTGCTTCGATACGGGCCTTCGACGAGCTCAGTCCCTACTCAGCATGAGCGGAAATGAGAACCGCTCATCCTGAGCCGCCGCTGAGCAAAGTCGAAGCGGCGAGTTGAAGGACGCACATCCCGCTTGGATTTCCACGCCGTTGTCGTCAAAAGACGCGCGAATGCTGCGCCGTCGCTTTATCGTCCCCCTTCTCCTGTTGCTCGCCGTCCTTGGAGTGACCGGCGCGCTCTACGCGCAGCTCGAGACCACAGATCGCGGAATCCTGCCGCTCGACAGCTCCGGGACGCTCGAAATCACCGGCATCCATGTAGATGTCGGGGGGACCGATGCGCAGAGTGCGCGCTATGCCGGTTGGCGAACCGCCCAACGCCTCGGCTTCCGCGCCCTCTATGCCAAGATGCACGGGGTGCCCATCAGCCAAGCGCCGAACCTTCCGGATTCGACCCTTGACCAGATGGTGAGCTCGATCAACGTCGAGCATGAGCAAATCGGCCCCAACCGATATATCGCCGACCTCGGAGTCTTGTTCGATCGCGCGCGTGCCGCGCAATTCCTCGGAGTCGAGGGCGGCCAGGTGCGGCGCTCCGCCCCCATGCTGCTCGTGCCGGTCATCGTCACGGGGGGTACTGAGACGAGCGTCGAGCTGCGCAACTCCTGGCAGCGAGCGTGGGCTCAGTTTCGCACATCGCAAAGCCCTATCGACTATGTTCGCGTCAGCGGCATGGGCGTCGACCCGATGCTGGTGAATGCCGCGCAGGTGAAGCGTCCGGGTCGCGGTTGGTGGCGCAACATCATCGACCTCTACGGGGCAGCCGACATCCTGGTCGCCGAGGTGCAGCTGCAGCGGCTCTATCCGGGCGGTCCGGCGCGGGCGCGATTCATCGCGCGCCATGGGCCCGACAATGAAATCATCGGCGGATTCACGCTGACCGCCACGAACAGCGACGGTGTCTCCGCGATGATGGCCGAAGGTGCACGCCGCATGGACGAGCTGTTCACTGCCGCGCTCGCCTCGGGCCGGCTCACGCGGGATACGTCGCTCGATCTGCCGCCTCCGCCGATCCTTCCGGAGCTGCCGCCAGAGGCGACGGCCGCCAAGCCAACAAGCAATTCCTATCAGATTCAAATCAGCGGCAGGGACGTCAACGTCTACAACTTCGGCATGGCGCATCTGCGGACGCTACCGGGCCTCGTTTCCGCGACTCCGCAGCAAATCAACGCGTCGGGTACGAGCTATGTCCTCGTCTCCTATCGGGGTGACATCTCGCAGCTGGCGGCCGCGCTCTCCGCGCGCGGTTGGATGGTCGATTTCTCGGGCACGGTGGTGAGGATGCGCTCGTCGTCCGACCGGCCGCCCGCGCTTCCGCCCCCGCCGCAGCCCGCCCCTCCCGCACAGCCAGCGCCACAGCCTCAGCCGCAGGCGCAACAGCCACCTTCCGGCGGTTCAGCGGGCCAGCGGCAATGAAGCAGGCGCCGGACCAAATCGCGCTTCCGCTCGATTGGCCCCAAACCGAAGGCGACGTGCGGTTCATCATTTCCGACGCGAACAGCGAGGCTTTCGAACATTTCCGCAAGTGGAGCATGTGGCCGGTCAAAGCGACCGTCCTCACCGGCCCGCGGCGCTCCGGGCGCACCTTACTGGCGCGGAGCTTCGTCGAACGGGTGGGCGGGCGATTGTTCGACGAAGCGGAGCGGCGCGACGAAGAAGAGCTGTTCCACGCCTGGAACCAGGCGCAGGATACGGGCCGGCCGCTCATCATGGTCGCGGACGAGGCGCCGCCGGCATGGTCGCCCCAGCTGCCGGACCTGCGCACCCGCTTGGCTGTCACTCCGACGGTCGCGATCGGACATCCCGACGACATTCTGTTTCCCGCGCTCATTCAGCTGTTTTTCGCCGATCGCGGATTGCACATCTCCGGGGACGCGCTGCGCTTCATGGCCGGCCGTTTGCATCGCGATTATTGGACGGCGGAGCGGGCCGTCGAAGCGGTCGATCGCTTCGCCATCGCCGAACGCGCACGTCTGTCGCTTCCCACGATCCGCCGCGCGTTGATGGAAGCCAAGCTGATCGGCGAAGCGGCCTAGCCGCAGTTCACCCGTTCGATCCGATTCCCGGAGGCCAGGTGCACGGTCACTCGGTCCGCGCGAAATTCCATCGTCACCATCTGTCCAGGCTGAACCCAGCGGATCGTCGCGGCCTTCGAGACCCGCAGGATGTCGGCACCGGTCTCGCTCGTCGCCGTTTGCCCAGCGAATTGCTCCAATCCGTCCGATTGACACTCGTGCCCGGGCGTCTCGCCATGAGGGGGAGGCTGGGCCGGAGCGGTCGAGCAAGCGGCAAGCAGGAGAGTGGCGGCGAGAGCGATTTTATGCATCGACGGTCTCCTCTGTCGCCACCCGGCTCATCTTGAGCTTCCCGTTTTCAATCGCGAAGGCGAGCCGGCCTTCGACGAGGTCGAGGGCGTCCTTGCCGAACTGCTCGTAGCGCCAACCGCTCAGGATGTTGAGGTTCTTGCGCACTCCTGCCGCCAGAGCCTCGAGGTCGTCCGAGCGGGCGATCAGCCGCGCCGCAACCCCAGATTCCTTCGCGCGGATCTTGAGCAGCAGCTTGAGCAAATCGCTCACCAGGGCCGCATCCTTCGTCAGGCCCGGCCGCCTCGGCTCCCGGTCCGGCATTTCGCCCGGTTCAAGCGGAGCAGCCGAATCCAGAGCGACGATCATCCGAGCACCGATGTCGTTCGTTTTCCAGCCGGCGGACAGGCCGCGAATGCGCCCGAGATCGTCCTGCGTCTTGGGCGGGTGAAGAACAATTTCCATCAGCGTGTCGTCCTTGACGATTCGTCCGCGCGGCAGGTTCTTGGATCGGGCTTCCGTCTCGCGCCAGGCGGCGATCGTCTTCAGCCGGCCGAGGACCGCCGGGTTGCGGTTCGGAAGCTTGAGCCGCTTCCACGCATCCTCCGGAGCGAAAGCGAAATTCGCCGGGTTGGCCAGACGCTCCATCTCCTCGTCGAGCCAAGCGCCCCGGCCGGTCTTCTTCAGCTTGTCGACCATGCGCGGGAAGACGGTGGCGAGGTGCGTTACATCCGCGATCGCATAGTCGATCTGCCGTTTGTCCAGCGGCCGCCGGCTCCAGTCGGTGAAGCGTGCGCCTTTATCCAGGCTGTGGCCGAGCAGGGACTCGATGAGGTTCGAATAACCGATTTGCTCCCCGTGCCCGAGCGCCATCGCGGCGATTTGCGTGTCGAATAAGGGATGCGGCACCTTGCCGGTCAGATTGTGGATGATCTCGAGGTCCTGCCCGCCCGCGTGGAAGACTTTCAGAACGTCCTCGTCGGCGACGAAGAGATCGAGCAACGGCTTCAGGTCGATGTCCGCCTTGGGATCGATTGCCGCCGCTTCCTTCGAACCGGCGACCTGGATCAGGCAGAGTTCAGGCCAATAGGTATTCTCGCGCATGAACTCGGTGTCCACGGCGACGAATGGCTCTTTGGAAAGGCGGTCGACCAGAGCTTTGAGGTCGTCCGACCTGGTAATCAACGGATGAATACGCATGAGTTTGTCCGAGCCAATAGCTCCGCCCTCGCGGGTTGACAAAAGGTGAGTGGGAAGGGAAGCGCGCGGCGGCTTTCCAACAACTCGTCATCCCCGCGAAAGCGGGGACCCCAGCCGAAGAAAAGTAGATTCCCGCTTTCGCGGGAATGACGAAAGAGACGCAATGCACTCCTACCGTACCCACAATTGCGCCCAGCTGCGCTCCAGCAACGTCGGCGAGACGGTTCGCCTGTCCGGCTGGGTCCACCGGAAGCGTGATCACGGCCATTTGCTGTTCGTGGATCTGCGCGACCATTACGGGATCACTCAGGTCGTCGCGGACGCGGATTCGCCGGCATTCAAGACGCTCGACCGCATTCGCGTGGAGTTCGTGGTCACGGTGGAAGGACAGGTGGTCGCGCGCTCGAAGGAGACGGTGAACCCGAACCTTGCGACCGGAGAAATCGAGGTCACGGCAGGGAATGTGACGGTCCAATCAGCGGCCGCCGAGCTGCCGATGCCGATATTCGGCGAGCAGGAATATCCCGAGGAGATCCGCCTCAAATATCGGTTCCTGGATCTTCGCCGCGAGCAAGTGCACGCGAACATCATGCTCCGATCGGCGGTGATCGCCTCGATTTGCCGAAGGATGATCGAGCAGGGCTTCACCGAGTTTCAGACGCCCATCCTGACGGCGAGCTCGCCCGAGGGCGCACGCGACTATTTGGTGCCGAGCCGGGTGCATCCGGGGAAATTCTACGCCCTCCCGCAGGCGCCGCAGATGTTCAAGCAGCTGATCATGGTCGCGGGCTTCGACCGCTATTTCCAGATCGCACCCTGCTTCCGGGACGAGGATGCCCGGGCGGACCGGAGCCCCGGCGAATTTTATCAGCTCGACTTCGAGATGAGCTTCGTCACCCAGGATGACGTGTTCGCTGCGATCGAGCCGGTGCTCTCCGGCGTGTTCGAAGAATTCGCCAAGGGGCGCACCGTCACGCCGCCGGGTGAATATCCGCGCATTCCGTACAAGGAAGCGCTGCTGAAGTACGGCACGGACAAGCCGGACCTTCGCAATCCGCTGTTGATCGCGGATGTCGGTGATCATTTCAAAGGATCCGGGTTCGGCCTGTTCGCCAAGATTGTCGAAGCTGGCGATGTCGTGCGTGCGATCCCCGCGCCGGCGACGGCAGAGAAGAGCCGCAAATTCTTCGACGACATGAACGAATGGGCGCGGTCGGAGGGCTTCGCGGGCCTCGGCTATGCCACCCGGAAGAGCGGCGAATGGGGCGGGCCCATTGCGAAAAACCACGGCGAGGAAGGCATGAACCGCCTCGCCGATGAGATGGGCCTCGGCCCCGACGACGGGATCTTCTTCGCTGCCGGAAACGAAGCCGACGCGGCGAAGCTCGCGGGCCTCGCACGCACCCGCGTCGCCGAACAACTCGACCTCTTGGAGAAAGACGCCTTCCGCTTCTGCTGGATCGTCGATTTCCCGATGTTCGAATATAACGAAGAGCAGAAGAAGATCGACTTCAGCCACAACCCCTTCTCGATGCCGCAGGGCGAGATGGAGGCGCTGGAGACCAAGGACCCGCTCGAGGTGCTCGCCTGGCAATATGACATCGTTTGCAACGGTGTGGAGCTGAGCTCGGGCGCGATCCGGAACCACCGTCCGGACATCATGTACAAGGCATTCGAGATCGCCGGCTACACGAGTGAGGAGGTCGACACGAGCTTTTCGGGCATGATCAACGCCTTCAAGTTCGGCGCACCGCCGCACGGCGGGTCGGCGCCGGGAATCGACCGGATTGTCATGCTGCTCGCCGACGAACCCAACATCCGCGAGGTGATCGTCTTCCCGATGAACCAGAAGGCGGAGGATTTGATGATGAATGCTCCGGCGCCAGTCATGGACAAGCAGCTTCGGGAGCTTCACATCAAGGTGGTCGAGCCGAGCTGATCGGCGGCTCGAGGGGGAGGGGTCGCATGGTTCGTCTGTCGGTGATTTCCGTGATGGCCATGCTCTTTGCCGCTTCGGCAGCAGCACAAACGGTCGACGTCCACGCCGGCCGGTTGATCGACCCCGCCTCCGGCAAGGTCCTGTCCGACCAGCGCATCCGAATCGCCGACGGCAAGATCGCGTCGGTCGCCCCCTGGCGCGACAGCCGACGGCGCGGCGGCGATCGATTGGTCGGGCTACACCGTGCTCCCGGGCCTGATCGACCTCCACACCCACCTCGCCGACGGCGCGATCGACGAAAATGACAGCGATCCGGCGGGGCCGCTCAAGCGCAGCGAGGCGCGGACGATCCTCAAGGGCGTCGTGGCCGCGCGGACCGAGCTGCGCTCCGGGTTCACGACCGTGCGCGACGTCGGGGTCTATCGCGGCCTGACAGACATCGCGTTGCGCGATGCGATCAAAGACGGCGAGATCGAGGGGCCGCGGATGTTCGTCGCGGGCGGATACATCACGACGCCGGGCGGTGGCGGCGAGATCGACGCGTTGGCGCCGGACATCCCATTGCCCGAGACGTTCCGTATCGGCGAAGTCCATAACGCGTCTGAGGCGCGCGATCGGGCGCGCTACCTGCTCGATCATGGCGCCGACTTCATCAAGCTGATCGCCACCGGCGCGGTGCTGGCGCTCGGCAGCGAACCCGGGGCGCTCGAGCTCTCGCCTGAGGAAATGAAGGCGGCGTGCGACGAGGCGAAGCTTCGAGGTTCCTATTGCATCGCTCATGCCCATGGCGCGGAAGGCATCAAGGCGGCGATTCGCGCCGGCGCTCGGACGATCGAGCATGCGAGCTATCTCGACTCGGAAGGGATCGCACTCGCCAAGAAGAACGGCGTGTGGCTCGACATGGACATCTACAACGGCGACTGGATCAACGAGGTCGGGACGAAGCAGGGCTGGCCGGCCGAATATCTGCGCAAGAATATCGAGACGACGGACGTTCAGCGAGAAGGGTTCGCGGCGGCGGTGAAGGCGGGGGCGAAGCTCACCTTCGGCACGGACGCGGGCGTCTATCCGTACGGGCTCGGCGGGCGCCAGTTCGCCTATATGGTCCGCTACGGAATGACTCCGATGCAGGCGATCCAATCGGCAACCAGCGAGGCGGCGCGCGCTCTCCGAATGGAAGGGCAGGTGGGTAGCCTCGCTCCGGGTGCCTATGGCGATCTCGTGGCGGTCAAAGGCGATCCGCTGCAGGACATTCGTGTCCTCGAGCATGTCGAAGGCGTCATTCAGGCCGGCCGGCTGGTCCGCTAAATCTTCGTCCTGATGTAACTTTTTGATGTTCTATGTTCCCCTATTGTTCTCTTTCGAACATATGGGGTACGAAGCTCCCAGAGGCGGGGCTCGACCGCCGATGCACGAAGCGGAATGACCGCTTGCATTGACGAGGGAGACAGAGGACATGGCAGCGCAATTGAAGATCATCGGTAGCGGAGTGGAATCCCCCAGAATGGACCGGCAGAAAGCGCTCGAAGCGGCGCTCGCCCAAATCGATCGCGCGTTCGGCAAAGGCTCGGCGATGAAGCTCGGGAGCCGCGAAAAGATCGAAATCGAGACGATCTCCACGGGTTCGCTCGGACTCGATATCGCGCTCGGCGTCGGCGGCCTCCCGCGCGGCCGGATCGTCGAGATTTACGGGCCGGAAAGCTCGGGCAAGACGACGCTGGCGTTGCACGCCATTGCCGAAGCCCAAAAGAACGGCGGAGCGGTGGCATTCGTCGATGCCGAGCATGCGCTCGATCCCGCTTATGCGAAGAAGCTCGGAGTCGATATCGACGAGCTGATCGTGTCGCAGCCCGACACCGGCGAACAGGCGCTCGAAATCGTCGACACTTTGGTGCGATCGAACGCGATCGATGTGCTGGTGGTGGATTCGGTGGCTGCGCTGGTCCCCCGGGCCGAGATCGAAGGGGAGATGGGTGACAGCCATGTCGGGCTGCAGGCGCGGCTGATGAGCCAAGCGCTGCGCAAGCTCACAGGGTCCATCAGCCGTTCACGTTGCACCGTCATCTTCATCAACCAGGTGCGGATGAAGATTGGCGTGATGTACGGCAATCCCGAGACAACGACGGGCGGCAATGCGCTGAAATTCTACGCCTCGGTACGGCTCGACATCCGCCGCACCGGTCAGATCAAGGACCGGGACGACATCGTTGGCAACACGACGCGGGTGAAGGTCGTCAAGAACAAGGTCGCTCCGCCGTTCAAGCAGGTCGAGTTTGACATCATGTACGGGGAGGGCATTTCCAAGGTCGGAGAAATCCTCGACCTTGGAGTCAAGGCGGGACTGATCGAGAAATCGGGCGCCTGGTTCAGCTATGATTCGGTGCGCATCGGCCAGGGCCGCGAGAATGCCAAGGTCTACCTCAGGGAAAATCCGGACGTCGCTAAGCGGATCGAGAATGCGATCCGTGGCAAGACGGAAGAGGTCGGCGAAGCGCTGATGGTCGGCGCCACCGAAGAGGATGAGCTGACAGCGGAGTAACTGTCGGCAGGGCGGGAGCGAATCGCCCTGGACCGCTCATTGTACAGGCAGGCTCCCCAGCCGGTCCCTCTCGATCAACGTCGAGCCTTCGGGATTGGCCGCGATCGGGAGGGACCCGTTACGCGAGGTCCTCGGGGATCGCTGTCGATTCCCTCGCCGCTTCCTGTTCCTCGGGGTCGGCTTGCATCGGGGCGAACAGCCGTTTCGGCTCGGTGAGTGCGATCAAGCCGAATCCGATGACGGCGCAGAGCGCGGTTCCCACGAGATAGGGGATCACGGTTCCGTCGAACGCCTGGCCGATCAGGAAACCGAGAATGGCAGCGCCGACAGTGCTGATCACGCCCTGAACCGACGATGCCGTGCCGGCGATGTGGGGCATGTGTTCCATCGCCAGGGTTCCGAGATTGGATGAAGCGAGAGCGAAACAGCACATCGTTAGCGCTTGAAGGACGATGAAGCTGACGATCGTTTCTCCGCCGGCGAGCGCCACCGCCGCGTGCGCCACGGTGACGATGGCGAGGGCGGCCGCTGCGCTATGGCCGACCCGGCGCAGGCCGAAGCGTTCGACGATCCGGCTGTTCAACCACGAGGCGAGCGCCATTGGAGCCGCAATGGCGGCGAACACCAGGCCGATGATCCGGCCTTCGCCGAAGACATCGAACACGATCTGCTGGACCGACGAGATATAAGCGACGAGTGCCGCGAAGATGACGGTCACGGCAATCGTGTAGCCGCGCGATTGGCGCTCGCGGATCGTTTCCCAAGCGGCCTGCGCCATTTGGCGCCAGGCGAGCGATCGGCGGAATTCCGGTTTGAGCGTTTCCGGCAGCCGAAACGACGACCAGACCAGCATCATGACGGCATAAGCCGTGAGTACGAGGAAGATCGCGCGCCACGAGGCGACGAGCAGGATCGCCTGCCCGATGTTCGGTGCCAGGACCGGCACGAGCATGAAGGTCATGAACACAAGGCTCATGACCCGGGCCATCGCTTCGCCTTCGAACAAATCCCGCACCATGGCCACGACGAGCACCCGGGTGACCGCGGCCGAAGCACCCATGGCAATTCGACCGGCAATGAGCAGCGCGAAGCTACTGGCAACGGCGCAAAGCAGACCGAAAATGCCGTAAAGGACGATCCCGGCTGCGAGCACGGGCTTGCGCCCGAAACGGTCGGCCAGCGGTCCCCAGATCAGCTGCGTGGAAGCGAAGCCGATGAAATAGGAAACGATCACCAGCTGGCGGTGATTCTCCTGAGTGACGTCGAGTGAGCGACCGATGTCGGGCAGTGCCGGGACCATTGCGTCAATGGCGAAGGCGTTGAGTGCCATCAGCCCGGCGAGCATTGCCGTCATCTGGCGCGTGCCAGGGCGCTTCACGCCGTCTTGGAAAGCCGATTCGAACATGGGAAGGCGCCTGCTGGCCGATTGAGCGAGGTCGTGCAACAACGCTATCCACGAAGGTTAGGGAGCCGAAATGATCCAAATGCATCGCCGCACATTCCTCGCCGGCGCCGGGGCCGCCACTGCGGCCGTGATGCTGACCCATTCGCGGTTGATCGCTGCAGCGGCGGAGGAACTCCCGCCGATCGCTATCCCGCCCGCCATCACCGGCGCCGAGCGGCTGCAGCGGCTCGCGAAAGCGCGCGGCCTGATGCGGCAAAACGGAATCGGCGCGGTTCTGGTCGAGTCCGGTCCCAGCCTGGATTATTATACCGGCATACAATGGTGGCGAAGCGAACGCCTCACCGGGGTCGTCATCCCGGCGGAGGGCGAACCGATAATCGTCACGCCCTTCTTCGAAGGCCCGAGCATCAAGGAAATGCTGAATGTCCCGGCGGAAGTCCGCACGTGGCAGGAAGATGAGGACCCCCTGAAGCTCATCGGCGATTTCCTCCGCGAGCGGCGAGTTGCAGCGATGCCGATTGCATTCGAGGAGACCAATCGGTTTTTCCTGGAGGACCGACTGAAGCAGCAGCTTCCGGGCGTTCGGGTCGTCAACGCAAATCCGGTGGTGCGGGCGCAGCGCATGATCAAATCGCCGACCGAGCTCGCGCTGATGCAGGCGGCGGCGGACGTGATGATCGCCTCCCTTCGCTACGCAGGCGAGCGCACCCGCGAGGGTATGGCGCCGGCCGAAATCGACGCACTCATTGCGGCCGCGCAGAAGCAGCTCGGCGGAAGCTATGACGGAGGGCTCATTCTGATTGGCGAAGCGGCAGCCTATCCGCATGGCAGCCACAAGCCGCAGATAGTGAAGCGCGGCGAGGTGGTGTTGATGGACTGCACCTGCTCCGTCCACGGCTATCAGGCCGACATCACTCGGACCTTCGTCTTCGGCGGCAGCCCGAGCGCCGAGGTGCGCAAGGTCTGGGACCAGGTCCACCGCGGCCAGCAAATCGCCATGAGTGCTGCGAAACTGGGCGCACCCGCCGGAAGCGTCGACGATGCCGTTCGGCACACGTACGAAAGCTGGGGCTATGGGCCGGGATACAAGCTGCCTGGCACGTCGCATCGGACGGGGCACGGGATCGGCATGGAGGTGCATGAGCCAGTGAACCTCGTGCACGGCGAGACGACTCCGCTCGCGCCCGGCATGTGCTTCTCGAACGAACCTGGAATCTACATCCCCGGCAAGTTCGGAGTCCGCCTCGAGGACTGCTTCCACATGACGGAGAGCGGCCCGAAGTTCTTCACCAACCCGCCGCCGAGCATCGACCAACCATTTGCCTAAAAATGGTCGTGGACCTTTCCGGTCCGTGTCACATGTGACGGGGCGTGCGGCGGCTCGATGTCCGGTGCTTTTTCCGTATCGAGCGCATTCTCCCAGCGCGCGACCACGCTCGACGCCACCGCATTGCCGACCACGTTGGTCGCGGAGCGCCCCATGTCGAGGAAATGATCGACCGCGAGGATCAGCAATAGCCCGGCCTCCGGGATGCGGAACATCGACAGAGTCGCCGCAATCACCACCAGACTCGCCCGCGGCACGCCCGCCATGCCCTTGGAGGTGATCATCAGCACCAGCAGCATGGTGATTTCCTGGCCGAGCGTGAGATCGATGCCATAGGCCTGCGCGATGAAGATGGTCGCGAAGGTCATGTACATCATCGATCCGTCGAGATTGAACGAATAGCCGAGCGGAAGGACGAAGCTCGCGATGCGCGGCGGAACCCCGAAGCGCTCGAGCGCCTCGAGCGTCCGCGGGTAGGCGGCCTCGCTCGACGCCGTGGAGAAAGCGAGGACGATCGGATCGCGGATGTAGCGGACGAGATGGCGTGTCCTCGGGCCGACGATCACGAAGGCCGCTCCAATCAATATGAGCCAGAGGATCAGCAGGCCGAGATAGAAGCTGCCGACGAACTTGCCGAAGGTCGCGATGATTTCGGGTCCGCGCTCGGCAATCGCGCTCGTCACCGCCGTGAACACGGCGAAGGGCGCGAAGCGCATCACATAGTCGGTGACCTGGAGCATGACGCGCACCAGAGCCTCGACGCCGTCGACAATCGGCTTGCCTCTTTCGCCGACCGCAGTGAGCGCGACTCCGAAGAATAGAGAGAAAATGACGATTGGCAGGATCTCGTTGGCGCTCATCGCCTCAAAGATCGACGCGGGCACGAGATGGCTGACGAAGTCCTTGAGGTTGAATGTCGATGTCTCGATCCCGCTCGCGGCGGTCGCGGGCGGCAGCGGGAGGTTCAGGCCCACACCGGGCTGAAGCGCATTGACCAGGATGAGGCCGAGCGTGAGGGAGATAAGGCTCGCGAGGATGAACCAGGAGAGCGAACGGATTCCCACGCGCCCGAGAGCCGCGATGTCTCCCATGTGCGCGATCCCGGCGACGAGCGTAGAGAAGACCAAAGGCGCGATGATCATCTTGATGAGGCGCAGGAACAGCGCGGTGACGATGCTCAGATAATCGGCAATCTGCTTCAGCTGCGCGGCACTTGCCGGCGAGCCGTCGTCGATCGCGGCGTTGATTGCCCAACCGACAATCACGCCGAGCACCAGCGCGATCAGGATGAATCCGGTCAGCTTCTTGGCCATTCGTCTCCCCTTGGAAGTTTGACCCAAGCCCGTGGGCAGTGCGGCGTCAAGCGCTTCACAGCCGGTTATCCGCTGGGCTAGGGCGCTCGCGATGGATGCTGAGAGCGATAAGGCAGTCGGAGTGATCGCGTTCGGGCGCGAGATTCTGCACGACGAAGCCCGAGCGCTTGATGCGCTTGCCGACAGCCTTGGCGACAATTTCGAGATTGCGGTCGGTCTGATCCTGGCCTGCCCGGGCAAGCTCATCGTCAGCGGCCTCGGCAAATCGGGCCATGTCGGCCGGAAGATTGCGGCGACCTTCGCCTCGACCGGGACTACGGCAACCTTCCTCCACCTTGCGGAAGCGATCCACGGCGATCTTGGAATGGCCGCCAAAGGCGACGTTGCGATCCTCATCTCCCAAAGCGGCGAGACGACGGAGCTCGAGCCGGTGATCGACCATTTCCAACATGGAGATATCCCGATCATCGCGATCACCGGCAATTCCGGGTCGATGCTCGCCGAAGCCGCGACGGCGCCCCTGGTCCTTCCTCATTGGCCCGAGGTTGGACCCGAAGCGGTGGCGCCAACGACGTCGACGACCATGACTCTGGCGCTCGGCGATGCGCTGGCGATGACCGTGATGCGCCAGAAGGGCTTTACGCGCACCGATTTCGGGCGGCTGCACCCAGGCGGCGCTCTCGGAGCACGATTAAAGCCGGTCAGCCGATTGATGCACCGGGGCGATGCGCTTCCGCTCGTCGACCAGAAGACCAGCATGCACGACACGGTAGTCGAGATGAGCGCCAAGCGTCTTGGAGTTGTAGGTGTGACGGACGGAACGGGCGATCTCGTAGGCGTGATCACCGATGGCGACCTCCGGCGCCACATCGAGCAAGGGCTCGATCATCCGGCCTCAGCCTTCATGACCGCCAATCCGAAGACGATCGTTGCAGACGCGCTGGTCGATGAAGCACTGACTTTGTTCGACGAATATCGAATCACAACATTGTTCGTGGTCGAAGGTCGCAAGCCGATCGGAGTCGTCCACATTCACGACTGTCCGGCGCCCCGATGAACTCCGTCATCTTAATCCCGGCTCGCTACCAATCCTCGCGTTACCCCGGAAAACCGTTGGTCGAATTGAAGGGCGCCTCCGGTGCTCCGAAGCCGCTGATCCAGCGAAGCGTCGAGGCCGCGCGGCGGGTCGCCGGAGTGACCGGCGTATTTGTCGTCACCGACGACGAGCGCATCGCGGACGCTTGCACGGGATTTGGAGTCGGCGTGATCATGACGTCTCCCGAATGCCGCAACGGCACCGAGCGCTGTGCCGAAGCCCTTTCGTCCCTGCATGAGCCGGACCTGGTGATCAACTTCCAGGGCGATGCGCTGCTCACGCCCCCGCGCTTTGTCGAGGCCCTCATCGACAGGATGCGCGAAGACAGCGGCGCGCTAGTGGCGACTCCGGCGCTGCGTCTGCGGAGCGACGAGGTTCGCGCCCTGCAGGCGGAGGAAGCGGCGGGACGGGTTGGCGGCACAACCGTCGTGACCGATGCCGCCGGCCGCGCGCTCTATTTCTCCAAGCGGTTGATCCCGCATCTGCCGGCAGGCGCCCTCGATGGAGCGACGTCGCCGATGCGGCTTCACGTCGGCGTCTATGCATATCGGCCCGAGGCGCTCGATCGTTACGTGGCGATGCCGGTGAGCGAGCTGGAGACTCTCGAAGGCCTCGAGCAATTGCGCTTCCTCGTCGCCGGAGTGCCCGTAGCCGTCGTCGACGTCGAAACGCCCCCCTTCGTGCTTCGCGAACTCAACAATCCGGAGGATGTTGCGCCGATCGAGCAAGCGCTGGCCGAGGCAGGGCTCGAATGAGTTTCTGGGACGAGCTCGATCCCAAGTACAGGCTCATCCTCTGCGATATCTGGGGCGTCGTTCACGATGGCGTAGACCTTTATCCGGGGGCGGCGGGGCGCCTCCTGCTGTGGCAAGGCGAGGGCCGAGGCGTCGTTCTCATCACGAACGCCCCGCGCACCGCCGAGGCCGTGGAACAGCAGCTCGCGCGCATCGGTCTGCCGCGCGAGTGCTGGGATGCCGTTGCGACCAGCGGCGAGGCCGGAATTGAGGCACTTGAAGGTCTCGACAAGCCGGTCGGATTCGTCGGCACGGCCGGTGATCGCGAGATTCTCGAAGGGCGCGGAGTGCGCCTTGCCGAGGACGACTCGTTCACCGAGCTTGCCTGCACCGGCCTTGAAGAGTCGCGGCCCCGTGTGGAGGATTATCGCGCGGACCTCGAGCGCTGGGCCGATCGCGACGTCCACATGCACTGCCTCAACCCTGATCGGCTCGTGATCCGAGGGGGTGTCGCCGAGGCCTGCGCTGGCGCGATCGCCGACGTCTACCAGGGGCTAGGCGGGCGCGTGACCTGGTACGGCAAGCCGCACGAGGCGATCTACGCGCATGCGCTGCACCACGCGGGCAATCCGCCGAAGGACGAGGTGCTGGCGATCGGCGATGCGCTTCAAACCGATGCTTTGGGCGCGGCGCGCATGGGGTTCGACTTCGTCTTCGTCCAGGGAGGGATTCACGCGGGCGAGCCGTTTCCGGAGGACTTCGCCGCGGAATACGGCCTGGACGGCTGGCACCCAGTGGCGGTTGTCGATGGGCTTGACTAGATAGCGGCCATGAATCTTCTTGGTCATCAGGTCGGGCTCGACCAACCGTTTTTCCTGATCGCTGGCCCCTGTGTGGTCGAAAGCGAGGAATTGCAGCTCCGGACCGCGGAGCGGCTGAAGGGGATCGCCGACATGCTCGGCGTCTTCTTCATCTTCAAATCGAGCTTCGATAAGGCCAACCGCTCGTCGGATAAGAGCTTTCGGGGTCCCGGCATGGACGAGGGCCTGCGCATTCTCGCCAAAGTGCGCGATGAAATCGGCGTTCCCGTCCTCACCGACGTTCACGACATTCCGCAGATTGAACCAGTGGCGGAGGTGGTCGACGTTCTTCAGACGCCGGCATTTTTGGCCCGGCAGACGGATTTCATCCACGCTGTGGCCGCTTCCGGCAAGCCGGTGAACATCAAGAAGGCGCAATTCATGGCGCCGCACGACATGGTCAACGTCGTCGACAAAGCTCGCAACGCCGCTCAAGCCGCCGGTGTCAATGAAGAGACCATCATGGTCTGCGAGCGCGGAGCGTCGTTCGGCTATAACAATTTAGTCTCCGACATGCGCAGCCTCGCGATCATGCGCGAGACTCGCTGCCCGGTGGTGTTCGACGCCACTCATTCGGTGCAGCTTCCGGGCGGACAGGGCACGAGTTCCGGCGGGCAGCGCGAGTTCGTGCCAGTGCTCGCCCGGGCCGCGGTCGCAACCGGAGTCTCCGGCCTCTTCATGGAGACGCATCCGGACCCCGCCACGGCCAAGTCCGACGGGCCCAACGCCTGGCCGCTGGACCGGATGGAAAGCCTTCTCACCACGCTCGTTCAACTCGACCGGACCGTGAAAGAGCGGGGATTCGAGGAGGCGACGCTGTGAAGCCCACGGTGTTCATCCAGGCGAACGACCGGCAGATGCTGGGAGCCAAGATCGCCGCCTACAGCTACAAGAGAAACAGCGCTGCGCCGGAAAGCTTCGATGTCCGTATCATGGACACGCGCGACTTTCCGCGGCTGATGCAGTCTGGCCAATCGATCCTGCGGAACGGGTTCGCCCGCGAATGGGACCCCGACGACCTGCAAAGCTTCTCACCGCTGCGCTTTGCACCGCCGAGCCTGATGGGCTTCGACGGACGAGCCGTGGTCACCGACCCCGATTGCTTCGGCGTTGGCGATGTCGCGGACCTGCTCGATCGCGACATGCGGGAAAAGCGATCTGGGCGGTGCCGCGGCCTGGGCACAACGGCGATCCGGACTATGTCGCTACATCCGTCATGCTGCTGGACTGCGCGAAATTGAAGCACTGGGATTTCGGCCAGCGCGTCGACGACCTCTTCGCGCGGAAATTCGATTACGTTCCGTGGATCCAGCTGAAGCTGGAGGATCGCTCGACCATAGGTTTCCTGGAGCCCGAGTGGAACGACTTCGACAGACTGACGCCTGCGACCAAGATCCTGCACACGACCAAACGGCGCACCCAGCCGTGGAAGACCGGCCTTCCGGTCGATTACACGCTGAGGGAGCACGGACCGCTGGATTTCCTGCGGCGAATGTGGCGCAGCCGATACGAGAGGCACCCGGATCGCAACCAGGAAGCGTTCATTTATTCGCTTCTCGCAGAAATGGTCGACCAAAGCGTGGTTACGAAAGAGGAACTGGTGAGCGAGATGGCGGCCAACCACATCCGCCACGATTTGCTCGAGCTCGTCGATCGCTATCGCGGCTGGGAGCTATTCGAAAAGGCTGCCTAGGCGCGAGCGAACGGCGGCGACGGCCGTTTCGACCGGATCTTCGACGTCCCCTCGCGCCGGTTCCTCGACCGTTCCGACCAGCCCGCGCTCCTGAACGTCGGCCCAAAAGCGGCGAGGATCACGGATGCGCGTCTTCAGCGGATCGGCGCCGAGCCGGCGCCTGCCGCGCGCGTCCGGCTCCACGGGAATGAGACCCACCGGCTTCCCCGTGATCACCGCCTCGGAGATCATCGAGACACTGTCGGCGGTGACGAAATGCTCGTCGGCATCGCTGAGCGCGACGGCATAGCGGAGCGCAGAGTCTTCGACGATCGCGACGTGGCGGCTTGCGCCCATCGCCTCCACGATCACGTTCCAGGCTTCCGTGGGCGTTCGGGGACTGCCGATCACGATCAGCGTGCCCTTCAATCGTTCCGCCCGACGAACCAGTTTGTCGGCCGCGTCGCGTAGGGCGCTCAGGTCCAGCCGCCACATCGGGGCGGTGCCGCCCAAGGAAAGCAAAAGGTGGGGGCGCGGCAGAGCGTCCAACCAGCTTTGCTCTTCCCGTGTCGGCGTTGGCGGGACTCGGAAGCGATTTATCGCGAGCGGCAGAGTCACGACATTCTTGCCTGGCGGGACGGGATATTGGCGGGTCGTGACGACAAGGTCGAACAGATCATTGCGCGCGCGTGGGTGACCGACGCGCACGAGGCGCGTGCGGCCGCCGCTTTGCTCGCGAATCCACCGAGCGACGGAAACGGTACGTTGGCCGACGCCGATGACGAGGTCCGGCCATGGCGGCCGGAGCCATTGGCGGCTGGCCGGCGTCAGATGGCCGATGCCTTCCGGCCACAATTTCATCCTGAGCCGCGCGGTCCTTTTGTAAGATATCGTCCGCGTTTCAAAGGGTAGGCCGAGCGCCTCGCCGAGTGCGAGCACCTGATTATTGTCGCCCCTACGGTGTCCGATCAGCAGCCAGACACGTGGCAAATTGCTCACTTGATACGGACTTTCCGGTATTCCGGAAGGAGCTGCATCATCATCAACCCGACGTTCGCAACGTTTCCGAGAACCAGCGCCAAGGCTGCACCCACCACGCCCCATTTCCAGGACAGCGGCGCAATGATGAGGAAGAAGACGACGCTTCCGACCAGCTTGGCCTTCAGGGGCCCGTCCGACCGGCCAAGAGCATAAAGCATCGGAGTGAGCGCGAAGCTAAAGACGCCAAGGAAGGGGATCAGCATCAAGACGACGAGCGGCGCATAGGCGCCGAGGAACTCCTTGCCGAACACGAGGCTTACGAGCGGCTTGCCGCCGACCAGCAAGATCAAGATGGCGAGAAGCGCGACGCCGCTCACCAGCGCGGTGCCGCGAAGCATCAGCCTCCAGGGTTTGCGCGTGTTGAGGTCCATTCGGACGACTTCAGGGTAGAAGGCCTTGGCGAGGAGGTCGGCGGGCTTCTGCGCTGCGTCGGCTAGGCTTGAGGCAACTCGGAACAGAGCCGCTCCCGCGGGCCCGAGCAGACCCCCGACGACGAGCCGCGCCACCGGTCCCCATGCCGTGGCGACGCTTGCCGCCAGATTGATGTGGATCGCGAACCGCCACGCGCCGGGCAAAGTCGTGGGTTTCAGCGTCGGCCGGATGCCGCGAAGCAGGCCCTGGCGGCGAAGTTCGCGCCAGGCGAGATACCAGGTGTAAAGGTCGCCGCCGAGGTCCGTCGCGTACCAGATGAATACGTAAACGGGGAAAGGCGCGTTCATCACAAAAGCGCCTCCGGCAAGAATCGCCCGGGCGATCGGGTTCGCCGTGCCCGACCAGCTGATCAGGTCGAAGCGATCGAGCGCACGAAGCACGCCGGTCGGAGTGGCTGCACCCATGGTCGGGAGCAAAGTGCAATAGAGCATCGCCAGCCACATATATTGCTGAGCGATACCGACCCACGATCCGATGAGCGGAAGGATCAGCACCGCGGCAATCATTCCGAGGAAGCCGCTCAGTACGTCCAGCGTGAAGGCAAAGCCGGTCGAGGCTTTGAACTGCTCTGGATTGCCCGCCGCCAGGCCTTGCCCGCCATAGCGCACAACCAACTGCCATGACTGGAACTTACTGAACCCGCTCGCCGCCTTGGCGTAGCTGGTGATGAGGATCAGCGTCCCGAACAGGATGAGTCCAAGGCCGCGCCCGGCGAATGCGACCGTGGCGAGCGAACAGAGCAGCGCCACCACGCGGGAAATCGCCAGATAGCCGCTGTTCTTGAGCAGCGACCGGAAATGCTGGTCTTTGAACCAGTGCTTCATCGGTTAGGCGCTTAGACACGGAAGGGCCGAGCGCCAACATGCGTTCGTCTTGAGCGAAGTCGAAGGGCGTGACTTAGGCGCCGATGCAAAGCGCCTTTCGACGTAGTTCATCCTGAGCGACGCCGCAGGCGGCGTCGAAGGGCCGCTTTGCGGCTCCGCTCACGACGAGCGGCATGCGGAGACTTGTCAGGCCGGCTCCGGCACGCGCTGGATCACCTTGTCGGCAAGCGGACCGTTAAGTTCGGTCAGATGATCGAACTCGGCTTCGTACGTTGCCAGGCCCTGGCTTTGCGATCGCAACTCCGCCTCGAGCCCGGAAAGCTCCGCTTCCGGAATCGAAAGCGTCGATCCGATCCCAGCCCGCCCAGCCGTCGCGCGGGGCGAGTCCGAGCATTTGTCCGCGCCGTCCCGCGATCGCCGATGTGATTCGACTGGTGGCGCTCGAGGGGGAGACGACGGTGAGCTTGTGCATCGGTTCGAGCAGATGCGGCTGGGCGGCGGCGAGCGCCTCCTGCATCGCAATCCGCCCGGCAAGTCGGAAGGCCAGTTCCGAGCTGTCGACGCTATGGTAGCTGCCGTCGACCAGGGTGACGGCGCAGTCCACCACCTCGAAACCGAGCGGGCCCTTGTGCATCGCTTCGCGCACGCCTTCTTCGACGGCGGGGATCCACTGCTTGGGAACAGAACCGCCGTGGATCTTCTCCTCGAAGTGAAATCCTTCTCCGCGACCGAGCGGGCGGATTTCGATGATGACGTCGCCGAACTGGCCGTGACCGCCGGACTGCTTCTTGTGGCGGCCGTGCTGGCGGACGGGTTTGCGGATCGATTCGCGATAACCGACGCTCGGCGCATGCGACTTCACCTCGACGCCATAGCGACGCTTGAGGCGCGCCAGCACGGTATTCAGATGCTCGTCGTTGATCCCCTTCAGCCGAATTTCATGGTTGGCGTCGTCATGCTCGACGATCAGCCCGGCGTCCTCCTCCGTGAGCCGTTGGAGCGCTCCTGACAGCTTGACGTCATCCTTTCGGTCGGCGGGCTCGATCGCCAAGGCGCAGTTGCGGGCCGGATAGTCGATCTCCACACGTGACGGCAGTTGGCCGGTTCCCAGCCACTGTCCCGCCTTGACTCCGTCCACCTTGGCAACGGCGACAACATCGCCGTCGCCAGCTTCGTTGACCTTCTGGGTTTTCTCGCCCTGGACCTTGAACAGGGAACCCGCCCGCGAATGGTCGCCGTCCTCGGTCTTGAGGTCGGAGCCTTCCGCGATTTTCCCTCCCAGAGTCCGCGCGAGTGCGAGGCGCCCGATCGATCCGTGGAGGATCTTGAAGACGTACATGGACGGACCGGTGACACTGAGGCGGCTCGCGGCGGTCTGCGGGCCGGGCACCTCGTGCCTGAGCGCCTTGAGCAGCCGCCGAACGCCCCAGGAACTGCTCGCCGAGCCGAAGAGCACGGGTACGCCGAGGCTCTCACCGGTTTCGCGGGCGAGGTCCTGGAAGACCTTCTCGCTGGTTGGCGTCTGATCCATCAGCAGCTGTTCGAGCAGCTCGTCGTCGTGGTCGGCCAGCTGTTCGAGCATGTGCGTCCGAGCCTCAATCTCTCGGCCCTCCAGCTCGGATGGAATTTCTATCCGCTCGGACTCCTGTCCAGCGCGATATTTGAAGGCACGTTCGAGCGCCAAATCGACGAAGCCGCTGATTTTTTCGCCATCCCAGATGGGGATCTGCCGAGCGATGAGAGGGGAGACGCTCATCGGTTGCAGTGCGGAGAGCAGATCGCGGACTCGGCCGTGCGCCTGGTCGATGCGGTTGACGAAGATGAGGTGCGGGATGCCGAGTTCGTCGAGCGCTCGAAGCGCTGGAGCGGCGAGAGGCGCACGAGCGGGGTCGGGATCGACAACGACAATCGCGACGTCGGCTATGGCGAGAGCCCTTGCGCCATCGGCCGCGAAGCCGATCGATCCGGGCGCGTCGAGGATTGCGAACGAATCGCCAAGGTATTGAAAATTGTAGAGGTTGAGCTCGGTCGAGCCTCCGCGTTGGCGGCTTTCCGGACTGGAGTCCCCGATGCTGGAGCCGTTGGCCGTCGATCCCAACCGATCGGTGGCGCCGGCTGCGAACAGCATGGCTTCGGCAAGGCTAGTCTTTCCCGCGCCGGCGGGGCCCACCAGCGCGATCACTCGAGTGCCTTTTGATGATTCTCCGGCCATGCAACTCTCCCTTCGTCCGGTTCACGGGCGCGCGAGTCGCACAGCAGAGGCGCTCGGGCGCCTTGGTTGAAATATTCACCGTCCGACGGAATCGAGCGGAAGGCAAGGGGGGTCGTTACGGTTCCGGGCCCGGTTCGGGAACGCTCCACCGTTCGGTCCGGTTTGAACCGCATGGCAAAGTCAAAGCCGCGTTCCCGCCGTCTCGATCCGCATGGACATGAAGCTGAATCGCCCTGGCGCATCCCGCGCGCTGGCTGGAAACAGGTCATCCGCCGCACCTGGCAGCAGATCTGGATAGACAATGTGTGGCTGGTCGCGGCAGGCGTCGCTTTCTACGGCTTCCTGGCAGTCGTTCCGCTGCTCGCCGCGATCATCCTAACCTATGGGCTTCTCGCGGACGTCGGCACTGTCATCGATACGATGCGAACCCTTTTCGACATACTCCCGAACGACATTGCCAAGCTGCTCAGCGATCAAGTGATCGGCATCGTCCACACCTCGGAAGGAAAGAAGGGCGTTGGGCTGATCATAGCCCTCGGCATCGCGCTTTATGGTTCGAGCAATGGCGCGAGTGCGATCATCACCGCGCTCAACATCGCTTATGAAGAGCGCGAGAAGCGGCCGCTCTGGGAATATTATCTCCTGACGCTGATCATCACCGTCGGGATGGTCACCACCGCGCTGCTTGCGCTTGCCGCCAGCGCGATCGTGGCAACACTTGAGGATTTTCTTCCTCTTGCGGCCGAGCCCGTCATTCTGCTGGGCAAAGCCGCAGCCTATCTGGCGATGACTTTTGCCGGAGCGGCGATTGCGGCGACGCTCTATCGTTTCGCCCCTTCGCGGTCTCAGGCACGCTGGGAGTGGATCACTCCGGGATCGATCTTCACCGCGATCGCCTGGCTATTCCTAACCATCGTCTTCGGATTTTACGTCAGCAAGGTCGCCAATTACGCCGCTACCTACGGCTCGCTCGCAGCGGTCGCGGGGCTGCTCACCTGGATGTATTTGTCATCCTACGCATTCGTCATCGGCGCCGAGCTCAACCGGGAGATCGAGCATCAGACGGCGAAGGATTCGACGACCGGCCGGCCGCTCCCGTTGGGCACGAGGGGCGCTTGGGCCGCTGACCATGTCGCGAGCGACGACCGGCCGCGGAAGACGAAATCGAAGCCGAAGGTCAGCGATCAGAAGAGGTGACTATGCCGCCGGAAGCAGCCGCCGCTCGCCGGCCAGGCGAAGCAGCGCCGCCTGGAGCTTTTCGAATGCGCGCACCTCGATCTGCCGGATGCGTTCGCGGCTGACGCCATAGACCTGGCTCAGCTCCTCGAGAGTCTTGGGCTCATCGGAGAGGCGGCGTTCCATCAGGATGTGACGTTCGCGGTCGTTGAGCGATTCCAGCGCGTTCATCAGCAGGTCGTGACGGACCCGACTTTCCTGGTCCTCCGCGATCCGCTCGTCCTGCAGGGGGCCGGTGTCGACCAGGAAGTCCTGCCACTGATTCTCGCCCTCGCTGTCCTTCAGCGGTGCGTTGAGGCTGGTATCGCCGCCCATCGCCATGCGGCGGTTCATCGAAACGACTTCTTCCTCGGTGACGCCGAGATCGGTCGCGATCTTGGTGACGTCTTGGGGCTTGAGGTCGCCTTCCTCGAACGCGTCGATCTGATTCTTCATCCGGCGGAGATTGAAGAACAATTTCTTCTGCGCCGCCGTCGTGCCCATCTTCACCAGGCTCCAGGAGCGCAGGATGAATTCCTGGATCGACGCTCGGATCCACCACATGGCGTAGGTCGCGAGGCGGAAGCCGCGATCCGGCTCGAACTTCTTCACGCCCTGCATCAAACCGATATTGCCTTCGGAAATCAGCTCGCTCACGGGCAGGCCATAGCCGCGGTAGCCCATGGCGATTTTCGCCACCAGACGAAGGTGTGAATTCACCAGCTTCGCCGCCGCGTCAGTGTCGCCATGCTCGCGCCAGCGTTTGGCGAGCATATATTCTTCCTCAGGGCTGAGGATCGGGAATTTCTTGATCTCCGCAAGATAGCGGTTGAGTCCGGCCTCCCCACCGGACGCGGGGATTGAGACGATCCCTTTGTTGCTAGCCATATTTGTCGTCTTTCTCCCTCTTCTTAGGGCAGGCAAATTAAGACCAAGCGTCCGCCCTAGCTCGTTAAACTTTATACACCAAGCGCCTTCAACAGTTCCTGCATGTCAGCCGGCATGGGACTCGAGAACGACAGCCAGTGCTTGGTGACCGGATGCGTGAACCCCAATTCCGCGGCGTGAAGCGCCTGACGGTGAAAACCAAGTTCCTTCATTAACTTGCCGTGCGTCTTTCCTGAACGGCCGTAGACCGGATCGCCCAGCAAAGGATGTCCTATCGAGGCCATGTGGACCCGGACTTGGTGGGTCCGCCCCGTTTCGAGCCGGCATTCCGCCAGCGCCGCATCCTTCAGGACCTTCAACCTCTTCCAGCGTGTCACGGCGCGCTTTCCTCGGTTACCCTCGACGATCGCGATCTTCTTGCGATTGACGGAAGACCGGGCGAGCGGCGCGTCAATCGTACCTTCGCTTTCCTTCGGGAAACCCGAAACGATCGCCAGATAACGACGATCGATGGAATGGGCGGCGAACTGCTTCGCCAGGCCCTCGTGCGCGACATCTGTCTTCGCGACCACGAGCAGACCCGACGTATCCTTATCTATGCGGTGGACGATCCCGGGTCGTGCAACTCCGCCGATTCCCGACAACTTGCCCGCACAATGATGGAGCAATGCATTCACCAGCGTTCCGTCGCGGTTTCCGGCCGCCGGGTGGACGACCAGGCCCGCTGGCTTGTCGATCACCAGCAAATGCTCGTCCTCGAACAGGATCGTCAGTGGAATATCCTGCGGTTCGTTGTGCGCCGGTTCGGGCTCGGGAACCGCGACGCGAAGGTCTTCGTCGCCCCGCACCTTGATTGCCGGGTCGCGAACGGGACTGCCTTTCGCCTCAACCCTTCCGCTCCGGATCAGGGCCTTCAGTCGCTCGCGCGAGAGCGTCGGCACAGCTGCCGCCAGAGCGCGGTCGAGCCTCCAGCCGGCGTGGGCAGGCTCCAGGCGCACGTCGATCGTCTGATGACCCCCCATCGTATGAAATGAATATGGGTTTCTCGCCGCAACCATTCAATGCCGGCAACTTGCGCCGTGTTAAACTCTGGCCCATTCAAAGCATGTGAACTCGGTCGACCTTGCCAGCCTGCTCTGCTCACGGCTCTGCCACGATCTCATGTCGCCCGTCGGCGCGCTCAACAACGGCCTGGAGCTTCTCGGCGACGAGCAGGATGAGGAGATGCGCGAAAAGTGCCTGGAGCTGCTCGCTGAGAGCGCCCGGGCAACGGCGAACAAGCTCAAATTCTTCCGGCTCGCTTTTGGTGCGGGCGGCGGTTTCGGGCAAGAGATCGACACGATCGAGGCGCGTCAGGTGCTCGAAGGCGTGTTCAGCCCCGAAAAGCGGATCGAACTCGGCTGGATGGTGACTGCCGAGAGGTTGCCGAAGGACGCCGTGAAACTGCTCCTCAACCTGGCACTGCTTGCCGGCGACGCGCTCGTACGGGGCGGAAGGCTCGACATTGGCGCGGAGAACCGGGACGGTGAGGCCGAGCTGGTGATCCGCGCCGAAGGCGTGCGGATCCTGCTCGACCCCGTCCTTCGCGAAACGCTCGTCAAAGGCAACTCGGGCCCAATGATCGAACCCCGCGCCGCCGGAGCCTGGCTTGCGCATCAGCTTGCCGCCGAAGCTGGAGGGACAATCCAGATATCGGAACCTGGGAACGAGGCCCTCTTGATTGGGGCCGTGATCCCTCGACAGGGATAACGGCGCGTTAACTCCTCCCCGGCATAAGGACGCACACATCCGGGGGACTGTACGCGCCGTGGACGACCTGATTGCCGATTTCGTAGCCGAATGTCGCGAAATGCTAGAAGCCCTGGGCGGTGAGATCGTCGCCTGGGAAGCGCAGCCCGACGATCGCGCGCGGCTCGATAGCATCTTCCGCTTCGTTCACACGGTCAAAGGCAATTGCGGCTTCTTCGAATTTCCGCGTCTGGAAGCGCTCAGCCACGCGGCAGAGGATGCCCTCGCCGACGTGCGGGCAGGGCGCCGACAGGCTGACGGTGCGCTGGTCAGTGCCGTCTTGGCGATCATCGACCGAATCGGAGAAATGGTGGCGGCGATCGAGGCCGGCGAGGACATGCCCGCTGGCGACGACACTGCGCTGATCCACGCGCTCGCTCCGGGCGCCGAAGGTTTGGTTGGACCCGTTGTTGCAACAATTGCCGAAGGGCATGGCAAGGTTTCCGCTGCGCCCCGAACAATCCGCCTTTCGGTTGAACTGCTCGACCGGGTAATGAGCACCGTTTCCGACATGGTCTTGGCTCGCAATGAGCTGGCGCGCCGCCTTCGCGAAGCCTCGAGCGATGTCGCGGTCGACGGTGCGTTCGAACGCCTATCCTCGATCATCGCAGAAATGCGCGACGCGATTACCCGCACGCGCATGCAGCGGATCGAGAATTTGTTCGTCGGACTGCCGCGCATGGTGCGCGACCTGTCCAACGAGCTCGAAAAGCAGGTGCTGGTCGATATCGAGGGCGGCGACGTCGAACTCGATCGCGAAATGATCGAGATGATCCGCGATCCGTTGACCCACATCATTCGCAATGCCGTCGACCACGGCATCGAGACCCCGGCCGACCGTTTGAAGGTCGGGAAGCGTGAGATAGGCATTCTTTCAGTGTCCGCGCGTCAGTCCGGCAATCAGATCCTGATCGACATTCAGGACGATGGCCGCGGGATCGACGGCAAGAAGCTGGTGGAAAAGGCGATGGCGGCCGGAACGATCGACAGGGCCGCCGCCGCCCAGCTCTCCTCGCGCGAACAGCTCGCGTTGATTTTCGAAGCGGGTCTTTCGACTGCCCAGCAGGTGACGTCGATTTCCGGCCGCGGCGTCGGGATGGATGTCGTGCGCTCGAACATCGAGCGTATCGGTGGGATCGTCGAAGTCGACAGCAAGCTTGGCGAAGGGACTCGCATGACCCTGCGCGTGCCGCTGACGCTGACGATCATCCCGGCACTCACCGTGTCGATCGCGGGACAGCATTTCGCCATTCCGCGTTCGGCCATCGACGAGATCGTCCGAGCGACCGGCGAGTCCGTGACCCTGGAGCGCCTAGGCGGCGCCGGAGTCGCCACGATTCGGGGTCGCCGCGTTCCCGAAGTTTCGCTCGCCGACATTCTGGACCTCGAAAGCGCGGTGAAACCGAAGGACCGCACCCTCATCGTGCTTCGGCCCGCGGGCGGCGACGTCTATGCGCTCTCGGTCGACCGCATCCATGACCACGAGGAGTTGGTGGTGAAGCCGGCTGCTCCGGCCGTGATGGCCACCGGGCTTTATGCGGGCACGACCTTGGCGGACGATGGCAGCCCAATCCTGCTGTTCGATCCCGCGGGGTTGGCGGAGGTCGGCGGAGTCAAGCTGGAGGCGCAGGAGCGCGCCGCCCGAATTGCCGAGGCGTCAATCACCGACATGGGCCCGAAATCCACCCCCGTTCTGCTCTTCCGCAGCATGGATGGCGCTCGGCGCGCGCTGCGGCTCGCAGTGGTCGACCGCATCGAAGAAGTGCCGGCAAGCGCGATCCGCGAAGCCGCTGGCCAACTTCGTGTGCAGCTTGGTGAAGCTATCCTGCCGCTGGTGGGCACTCGCGCCGATCAGCTGAGTGACGGCAAGGTGCGCCTGTTCCGGCTCAACGATGGCGCGCACGAGATCGGTTACGCCTTCGCCGAAGTGATGGATTTCGCCTCGATCGAAAGCGACGTGATTCACTCTGACAATCCGGGCGAGGTCAGCGGCGTGTCGCTCATCAATGGCGAGCCGGCCGAACTGGTCGATGCCCATTGGCTCTTCGCCAATCATGTCGGCACAATTGCGCGTGAGACTGGTCTGCTCGTTTGCCGGCTGCCGACGGACGACCCGTGGATGCAGAACATGCTGCGACCGATTGTCGAGGCGGCGGGCTACCGAGTTATCGGTGATACCGAGGAGTCCGAGGCGGACTTGGTCATCGCTTCACAAGGCAGTGACATGCCCACGGAAGTCGCCAAGCGCACGATTTGGCTTCGCACGGAGCCCGAGGCTTCCGGCAAGAAGGATGAGAGTATCTATCGCTACGACCGCGCAGGGCTGCTCGTGGCCCTGAAGTCGGCGAGCGCGGGGAGGGGCAGGTGAACGAGCTTCTGCTGGTCGTGACCATAAGCGGGGAGCGCGTCGCACTGCCTGCCGCGGCGGTGGAGGCCGTCGTCGAGCTGGATACGCTCATTCCGGTGCCGCGCGCGGCGCCCCATGTCGCGGGTTTATCGGCATTGCGCAGCCGCGTGTTGACGGTGATCGATTGCATGCGCTCGCTCGAGCTCGGCACGACGGATTGCTCGGACGGCATTCGTGAAGCGGCGGTCGTCGAGCTTGATAGCCACCATTATGCCTTGATTGTCGACCTGGTCGAAGACGTGGTCGAGGCGCGTTCCGATCCGGCCCCCGTACGCGCTGCGATGGGAGCGGGCTGGGAGCGCGTCGCCATAGGAATGGTGGAAACCGAGAACGGGCCTTTGCTGCTGGTTGACGTCGCCGGGCTGATTGCCGGCGTCGAGTGCAAAGCGGCGGCTTAAGTTTCTCGTTACCCTTAGTGTTTAAGACAGCGGCAATCGAAGCGGGAAGTGTGAGAGCATGAAGAGCTGTTTGATTGTCGATGACTTCGAAAGTGATCCGCAAGGTTGCGCGTCACATCCTTGAGAACTCTCGAGTTCGAGGTCGAGGAAGCTGGTGACGGACAGGAAGCGCTGTCCCGCTGCGAGCAGAAGATGCCCGACGTGGTTCTGCTCGACTGGAACATGCCTGTGATGAGCGGGATGGAGTTCCTCCGCCTGCTGCGCCAGCGGGGCCACAGCGACCAGCCGAAAGTGGTTTTCTGCACGACCGAGAACGACATGGCGCACATCCGAGCGGCGCTCGAAGCCGGTGCCGACGAATATGTGATGAAACCCTTCGACCGAGAGACGCTTCACATCAAGCTACAGCTCGTCGGCGTCGCCTGAGTCATTGCGATGGAGCGGGCGCTCGCCAGATCGCGGGACCGCTACCAGGCGCCCCGACCCGCACGCCGCCGGATCCGGTTGATGATCGTCGATGATTTCGATGATCGCCCGTGCCGTGCTGTCGCGTATGGTGGAAAGCGACGATGCCTTCGAAATTGCCGCAGTCGCCGGTACAGCGGAAGACGCGATCGACGCCCTCAACGAAGTCCGCGTCGATATCGTCATCCTCGACCTGGAAATGCCCGGCGTCGGTGGGTTGAAATCCATTCCCCGAATCATTCGCGCGGCGGCCGGCGCGAAGGTGATGATCGTTTCGTCGCTTGCCGAGGAAGGCGCCGAGGACACAGTCGCGGCGCTTGCGCTCGGCGCGGCCGATACTCTTCCAAAGCCGGGCACAGGGCGCTTCAACGGCCGCTTTTCGGAAGTCCTGCTCAGCAAGCTGAAGGCGCTTGGTCGTGCCAGCCCCGCCGTTGACCAACGAGTCGCCCCGGCGAGTCGATCGGCGCAACCGATGCTTCGGGCCATGCCGAGCGACCCGATCGAGGTGCTCGCCATTGGGGCTTCAACTGGCGGCATCCACGCACTTGGGGTGCTCTTTCACGCCTTGCCCAAACGCATCGGTGCTCCGATCCTCGTCACTCAGCATTTGCCTGTGCCCTTCATGCCGGTGTTCGCCCGGCAGCTTCGCGCTGCCGCGCATCGCGAAGCGTTGGTGGCGGAGGACGGAATGCCTCTCTTGCCCGACCGCATCCTGCTGGCACCCGGTGACGCCCATCTGACGGTCGACGCGTCCGAGGACGTGCCGGTCGTCCGTCTCACACACGGACGCACGAGCAGCGGTTGCATGCCTTCGGTCGATCCGATGTTCGCCTCCGTGGGCGCGGCTTATGGCGCTACCGCGCTCGGCGTGGTCCTGACGGGCATGGGCCGTGACGGAGTTGAGGGCGCCGCGCGCTTGGTCGCGAATGGCGGCTCGATCATCGCTCAAGACGAGGCCAGCTGCGCAGTATGGGGAATGCCTCGTGCGGTCCTCGAGGCGGGTTTGGTGAGCGCCGTCCTACCGCCGGACAAGATCGCGCGCAGGATTGCTTCTCGCACTGAGGACGAGCCGTGCAAATAAGCGACAGCTCGAGCCGCATACTCGCCGGCCTGCTGGAGGCGCGAACCGGTCAGCAGCTCACGATGAGTTGGCGCTGGCGGATTGAAACCGCGCTTGGCGCACTCCTTCGGGAGCGCGGCATCTCCACGCTGGACGAGCTGATCACCATTCTGGTCATGGGGAAGGAGCCGAGCTTGTCGCAGAAAGTGGTCGAGGCTCTGCTCAACAACGAAACCTATTTTTTCCGGGACCGCGCGCCGTTCGATCTCCTTCAACGCCACGCGCTCCCGGAGCTCTCAACGCGGCGCCAGAAGGGCAAGCATCTCCGGATTTGGTCGGCGGGCTGTTCGACCGGTCAGGAGGTCTATTCGCTGGCGATGGTGTTCGCGGAAGAGCCGGAGAAGTGGCAGGGATGGACGATCGACATCCTCGGCAGCGACGTTTCGACGTCGTGCATCGATCGCGCTCGCGAGGGGATTTACAGCCAGTTCGAAGTTCAACGCGGCTTGGCCATCGGCCAGATGATCAAGTGGTTCGAGGAGTGCGGCGACGGCTGGCGAGCGGTAGAGCCGCTGCGCCGGCAGATACGCTTCCAGGTGCACAATTTGCTCGAGGCGCCTCCGCATCCGGGCGGCTTCGACATCGTCCTGTGTCGCAACGTGCTGCTGTATCTCAGCCCTGACAAGAAGGCGCTCGCCTTCGAACGGCTGATCGCGTCGATGGCGGAGGATGGTTGGTTGATGCTGGGTGCCGGCGAGACCGTGATCGGCCAGACCAACAAGCTGGCCGCCGACATTAATGCGCGCGGCCTTTATCGACTCGTTGGCGACGGAAGTCGGATCGAAAAGCGCGTCTCCGACCGGAGAGCGGTCAGCGGGGCTTGACCCGGGCCTGCGTCTCATGCGCCATTACGCGCATGGACCTGGACGTCATCGACCGGCCTTCGCCCAACTTCGACGATCGGGCGCTGCCGATTTCGATGATCGTGCTCCACTATACCGGCATGCCCGACGCACAGGGTGCGCTGGATCGCCTCACTTCGCCCGAAGCGAAAGTCTCCGCTCATTATCTCGTGGATGAAGACGGAACGATCTTCCGGCTCGTCGACGAGTTGAAGCGTGCCTGGCACGCGGGCAAATCGCGCTGGCGTGGCGTGGCGGACGTTAATTCGGCGAGCGTGGGGATCGAAATCGTGAATCCCGGCCACGAGTTCGGCTATCGACTCTTTCCCGACGAACAGATTGCCTCGCTCATCCCCTTGGTCGCGGACATCAAGGATCGACACGGCATCGGACGTGGCAATGTGGTGGGCCATTCCGACGTCGCTCCGGCGCGCAAGGAGGATCCGGGGGAGCTGTTTCCCTGGGATGCGCTCGCCAAAAGGCGCCTCGCACTGCCGAGCCCGACGCGCGATCTCATCGATCCTTACTGGACGGACGCCGGCTTCCTGCTCGCGCTCGAACGCTTCGGTTACGACGTCACGGAGCCGCAGAAAGCGGTCATCGCGTTCCAGCGGCGATTCCGGCCGGATTTGATCGACGGGATCGTCGACGGCGAATGCCGGGCCAAGCTCCTCAGCCTCTTGCTGCCGCGGCCGCAATAAGGGCGGAAACGCACCGGCTTCCGCCGGGGGCACGGAAATACTATATCGACCCCGCCAGAGGGCCGGGCGGCCGCGGTGGAGACGTGTCTCCAACGAGGAAAGTCCGGGCTCCATGGAACTGCGGTGCCGGGTAACGCCCGGCGGTCTCTCCATAGCCTTGGCGAAGGGGGATCAGGGACAGTGCCACAGAAAGGACACCGCCCGCCTTCGGACGGGTAAGGTCGAAAGGGTGCGGCAAGAGCGCACCGCGGCGGCGGCAACGTCTCCGGCATGGCAAACCCCACCGGGTGCAAGACCGAATAGGGGCGGCACATGGGCCTGGTTCCGGCTCGTCGCCCGGGTTGGTCGCTTGAGGGGCGGGGCAACCCGTCTCCTAGAGGAATGGCCGCACAGTCACGCAGCGATGCGCGATGGACAGAACCCGGCTTACAGGTCCTCTGGCTTTCTGTTCCCCTGCGAAAGGAGGGGATCAGATTTTCTCTGTCAAACTGGGCTTCTGCCTTCGCAGGAGCACATACACCCTCTATCGGAGCATTGATGGCTCGGCAGAAGAGATCGGACGATTGGGGATTTCCCCGTTGGCGTTCCTACGGCGACAAGAGCCGTTCGGCCGCGCGCGTGCGGCTGTGCGACCGCGAGGGCTGCAACCAAATCGGCGATCGGCCTGCGCCGAAAGCACCGAACAGCTCTGAGCGGTGGTATTTCTGCGAAGCTCACGCAGCCGAATACAATAAGAATTGGAATTATTTCGCTGGCCTCAGTCCCGAGGAAGCCGCGCGCCGCGCTGCTGCGGAAGAACTAGGCAATTCCGGTTTTCGTCAATCGGCGCAGTGGAAATGGGCAGGCCCCGGCGATGGCAGCCGAAGCCGCGACGAAATGCGAGCGCTAGCTGTGCTCGGGCTGGATAGCGACGTTGAATTCAAGGACATACGCACGGCCTATCGTCTGCTGGCCAAAGAACATCATCCGGATCTCAAGCAGGGCGACAAGGAAGCGGAAAAGCGATTCCGCGAGATTCAGGCGGCCTACGACGTGCTCAAGGTCGCCGAGGAACGGAAATCGGGTAAGGCCGCCTAGACTGCGGCCGCGTAGCGCTCCGCCGTTTGCTTCACCAGCGCGATCATGTTCGGCACCCCCTGCGTGCGGTTGGCGCTGAGGTGTATCCTCAGCTCAAAGGGAGCCAGTGCTTCGGCGACATCCATCTGGGAGACTTCCGCCGCCGGCTTGTCCTGAACCGCCGCCAGAACGAGAGCGACGATCCCCTTGGTGATCGCGGCATTGCTGTCGGCGAGGAAATGGAGCCGCCCGCCATCCGCCGTCGGATAGACCCACACTGCCGCCGAACAGCCGCGGACCTTGGTCGCCTCGGTCTTCAGCGGCTCCGGCATTGGTTCAAGCTGGCGGCCGAGATCGATCAACAGCCGGTACCGGTCTTCGGCATCGACCAGCTGATATTCTTCGAGAATCTCGTGGAGGGGTGGAAGTCCGGTCACTCAGTCGAGATAATGTGCGAGCGGGCCGAAGTCACCGGTCGCGAAGCTCGTCGATCTGTCGCGACAGACTATTCTCCTTGTCGACCGTAATCCGTTCGAGGACCTTGAGCCGCTCCTTCAGTTCCTTGACCTCGTCGCGCAGGCGCAGGTTTTCGGCATGCTCCTGTGCCGGAATGCCGCCGCTTCCATCCCGTCGGCCGTGGCGGCCGAACCCGTATTTCGCCCGGATGATTGATGCGACCATGACGATTGCAACGATCATCACGACCATGATTTGGCCGCCGTCCATTACGCTTTGTCCTCCGTCCTGATTTGATCGCGCTCACGAAGCGCTTCGATCTGTTCGGCCGTTTCCATCCCCCGGTCGGTGACGATCCGCTCAAGCACGTGAATGCGGCCCTGTAGCTGCTTCACCTGCTGGCGCAACTGCGCCTTCTCCTCCGCCTCCCGTGGGTCCCCATCCGGCCTTTCCGACCGGTCGCGAAGCTCCATGCGGTGTTTGAACAGCCCGAACACGAACGCCAGGAATACGACGGCAAGAATGAATTCCCACAAATTCATGGCGTACTTCCCCTAGCGTGCCGCTTCATGTCGGTCGCCGGTCTATTCGATTCAAGCTGCGGATTCGCCGCTGGCCGGCTCGATCTCGTGGTCGATCCGCCGCGGCCGATGGCGGAGGGCCTCGATCTGCGCAGCCGTTTGGGCTCCGCCGTCCGTTACGATCTCTTCCACGACCCGCAGCCGCGCCTCGATCCGTTCGACATGGGCCGCATATTGGGCGGCTTTCTCCGCGGTCTGACTCGCAATCAGCTGGCTCATCTTTTCCTTATGCTGAAGCCAACGCTGAAAGGCGCTCATGGCAATGGCGCCGGCTACAGGAATTCCCACGACGATGGCGAAGAATATCAGCAACGAGGGTTCCATTGGTGAACTCCTGACCGGAAGGGCTAGGCGTTATCCGCCGGCAGTCCCCGGCGAGCGCTCCGGCCGGTGACCTGCTTTTGTTCGCGCAAGGCCTCGATCTGGGCGGCCGTCTGCGCTCCGCTGTCCGTGACGATTTGCTCGAGGACGCGCACGCGCTGCTCCAACTCGGCATTGTTGACCGCATATTGGGCGGCCTTTTCCGCGGCGAGGCGCGCGTCGACATCCAATTGCTTCTCACGCAGGGAGAAGGAGCGCTTCGCAAGATAGATGATTAGGCCTGCCAAACCGCCCACGACTATCAGCAGACTAAAAACGTCACCGGGTCCCATCACGCGCGCCCTCCTTTATCGACGTGAAGGGAGTTGATCTCCAGCGCCAGCTTCGACGGCCGGTCGGTGATGATCCGCTCGATCGTCTCCAGCCGGTCTTTGACCGACCCCAGTTCGGCACGAAGCTGAGCATTCTCCTGGGTGAGCAGTTTGATCCGTTCCGCCGACTCGCGGTCGGTCTTCGGGTGAATGGGCTGACCCCACGCTCCATCCAGCGGATAGCCGTGTTTGATCCTCATCCAATTGTTGAACAACCAACCCCCGACCGCGACCACCACGATAAGGGCGATGGCGGGGAAAATATTGGTGACGAATGTCAGTGCTTCGGTGACGTCCGGATTTATCCTCATTCCCTTCGATTAACGAAGCTGATCGATCTCGCGAGCGAGCGAGCGGTTCTCGGTCGTCACATAGCTTTCAATGTCGGCGAGACGGCGATCGATGTCCCTTAGCCGTGAACGTATGTCGCGCGCAGTGCGCGCGGGCGACGCACGCACACCCTGCCAGAACCGTCGCTCCTCCGTATCGCCGAGATCAAACTGGCGGGGCTTGGTAGGAGTGACCATGGCGGCGATGAAGTAGAAGGGCAGCACCGAACCGCCGCTCATGAAAACCGCCGCAAGGAAGCAGACCCGAACCAGATTTACGTCAAAGCCGGTATAATCCGCGATTCCGGCACATACGCCGAACAGCTTGCCGTGACGTTTGTCGCGATAGAAGCGCGTGCGGCTCGCCGGCTGCTCCGTTAGATACTGCCGGTCGGAGTGTCCGGTCGGCTCGGGATAACGGTCGTAGGCCATTTCACTCACCGTCTGCCAGCAGGCGCTGGCTTGCATCACGGCCAGGCAGGCACTGCTGGCGCCAATCCGGGTTCTCGGCGGTCATGATCCGCTCGATCGTGCACAGCCGGTCGTCCAGGCGGCGCGCCGCATCGTGCAATTCGTCCAGCAGCTTTTCGTCGCCGGATGTCAGCGTCGCTGCCTGCTTCCATTTGGTAACGTAGTGAAAAATGAGCCACGGCAATCCGATAAAAAGGATCGGGACTACCGTGAGCGGAATGACAATGGCTTCCCAATCCATTTACTTCCCCTTTGCCTTCAACGCAGCTTTCATGGCTTCCAATTCCTTGTCGACCGACTCCGAAGATCTCAGCTCGGCGATCTCCTCCTCGAGGCTCTTCGGCCCGGTCATCCCCAGCGCATCCGCCCGGCCCTCGGCAAAATCGGCGCGCCGCTCGAGGATTTCGAACCGGCTGAACGCGTCCTCGGTGCGGTTGCCATTCAGCAGCTCGCGCGCACGCGCCCTCGTCACCGCACTCTCGAAGCGGGTTTGAATCGCATTCTGCCGGGCGCGCGCCTCGCGAAGCTTGCCCTGCAACTTGGCGATATCGACTTCATAGCCCTTCAGAGTCTCCTCGATGACGTTGATTTCCTCGCGCAGACCCCCGCCCATGTCGGCCGCCTTTTGCCGCTCGATCAGCGCCGACTTGGCGAGGTCCTCTCGGTCCTTGCTCAAGGCGAGCTCGGCCTTCTCCGTCCAGCTCTTCTGCAGTTCGTCCAGGCGCGACAGCGCCCGGCGCATCTCTTTTCCATCCGCGATGCAGCGCGCGGCGCTCGCGCGGACCTCGACAAGCGTCTCCTCCATTTCGAGGATGACCATTCGGATCATTTTCGCGGGATCTTCCGAACGATCGAGAAGCTCCGTGATATTCGCCGCGAAAATGTCCCGCGATCGCGAGAAGATTCCCATTCCAGCACTCCAAGTCGTAATTAGGGCCCTAAACTTGCCTTTTCATATACAAGGACTGTGCCAGTTTTATGGAAATGGCGGATATTCAAAAATTGGCCGTTTTTGAGGTAAAGAAGCACACAAAATATCTTGCCAAAACGTGGGATTCGGCACCAACAGTCGGCACGTGGAACGCGCTGAACAATTCATCGGCCAGAGTCTGGCCTTCCTCGACGCGGTCGAGCGCGGGAGCCGTGCGGCCCCGCTCAACCGGCCGGTGCTCGTCATCGGCGAGCGGGGTACGGGCAAGGAGCTGATCGCCGAGCGCCTCCATCACTTGTCCACCCGCTGGGCTGGGCCGCTCATCATCATGAATTGCGCGGCTTTGCCGGAGAACCTTATCGAAGCCGAGCTATTTGGACACGAAGCGGGCAGCTTTACCGGAGCCGCCAAGACCCGCCACGGGCGTTTCGAAGAGGCGGATGGCGGCACGCTTTTCCTGGATGAGCTCGGAAACCTCTCGATGCCCGCGCAGGATCGCCTCCTTCGGGCGGTCGAATATGGTGAAATAACGCGTATCGGCGCGTCCAGGCCCATCTCGGTGGACGTGCGGATCGTCGCGGCGACGAACGAGCACCTTCCCGCGCAAGTGGACAAGGGGAAGTTCCGGGCTGACCTCCTCGACCGCTTGTCGTTCGAGGTCATCACTCTGCCCCCGCTTCGATCACGCGAAGGCGACGTGCCGATTCTTACGGAGCATTTCGGACGCCGCATGTCGGCCGAGCTCGATTGGCCCAATTGGCCCGGATTCTCCTCTCGCGCCATGGGGGAGCTCGAAGCCTATCACTGGCCGGGCAATGTGCGCGAGCTTCGCAACGTGATTGAGCGGGCGGTCTATCGGCACGAGGACCCCGAACGGCCGATCGACGAAATCGTCTTCGATCCGTTCCACTCGCCCTGGGCGCCTACCCGTAGCGGTGCTCCGCATGTGGCGGCAGAGGCGATTGCTGGCGCTGAATCCGAAGAAGCGCAGTCTATGGTGCATCTCGTAGCGTCCAACCCGGCGTCGCCGGCCCCAACCAACGACTTCCGCGGCGCGGTCGCGGCTTATGAGCGGCAGTTGCTCGAGGACGCACTCCGGCGCAACCGATTCAACCAGCGGGCGACGGCGGCCGCGCTGGGGCTCAGTTACGACCAGCTTCGCCACGCGCTGAAGCGCCATAAGCTTCAGGACACGGCGGCTTAGTCAGCCCGAGCATGCCGCTTAGGCCCGCGTAGCGGTCGTTCAACGGCATTCGTGCGCCGCCCGAAGCATAGAGAGGCATTAATAGCCGATTTGTCGAAACGGGGCTGAAACGGCGCTCCGAGAGGAGTATACGACAAAGCGCTGGTGGAAGGAGGCTTGCATGAGAAGCCTGACTTTAGCTGCGGGCGCGATGATGCTGATAGGCCCGCTTTATGGCGCCAACGGCGCTGTCTTCACGGTTGGCGGTCCGCTTTCGAAGCTCTGCTACGAATCCGCGCTGTCGCAAGATGACCGCAGATCCGCGGTCGAGGGTTGCACGCGTGCACTTAACGAAGAAGGGCTCCACGCCCCGGACCGTGCGGCAACTTTCGTCAATCGCGGGATCCTGCACATGGTTGCTGGGCACGCCAGGGACGCTGATGCGGACTTCAACGCTGCTTTGGCCATGGATGCGGATTTGCCCGACGCGTACCTCAACAAGGGTTTTTTGAGGATACGCCAAGGCAAGGGCCGGGAGGCGCTGCCCTTCGTTCAACAGGGTATTGACCGCGGCGCACGCCGACAGGCGCTCGCTTATTTCGCACGCGGCGTGGCCTATGAGCAGATGGGCGAGTTCCGCTCGGCCTATCTGGACCTCAAGCGTGCGCGCGACATGGAGCCCGGCTGGTCAATGCCGAACGAATATCTCGCACGCTATCGCGTGGAGGGCCGATAAAGCGCGACGGCGCGCCGCTCTTCGGCGCGCCCGCCACCCGTTAATGGGCGTTGGTCATCGCGAGTAGCATCGGGACCGACAGCAAGACGTTGATCCGCGACGCGACCATAGCGGTGCGCGCGGATTTTGCCTTTGCCGCATCATCCGCCTCGACGAGTCCAAGCGCCTTCTGCTGATTGGGCCAGATGATCGCCCAGACGTTGAACGCCATGATCAGCGCCAGCCACATGCCGATGCCGATAAGCCGCGCGGACGGTTGCAGCGTCAGCGCTTCGACAAGCTCGCCATACGACCAAGCGAGAAGCAGGCCGGTGAGGACGGTGAAGGCCGCGCCCCAGCGGAAATAGAAGAGGGCGCTTGGCGCGATGAATTTCGACACTGCCGGCTTCAGCTCGGCCGGGACCTTCGGCATGGTCGGGATCTGCACGAAGTTGAAATAATAGAGCAGGCCGATCCAGGTGATTCCGAAGAAGACGTGCAGCCACTGAAGCACGCCGTTCAGCAAGTCGCCGGTCGGGTTCGGCGCGTAACCAGAGTTGGGAAAGATCGCGATCAGGATCGCCAGCGCGAGTCCGATGATCAGAACCAGTCCCAGATTGTCGAATAGCTTGCCCATTTACACCCCCTTTTGTCGCAATGGCTCGCCCAATGGACGCTCTTAGGGTTGATTTTCTCTCGACTGCAAGCATGTGCAGCTAGGGCCGAGCGGGGACAAATAGCCCGGAACATCGCGACGATGGCCGCATTGTTCCGGAACAAGGAGTTGCAGGATCATGCCCTTCCAGCTGCCCGAACTGCCCTTCGCCAAGGATGCTCTCACGCCGCACATGTCGGGGGAAACGCTCGACTATCATTACGGCAAACATCACAAGGCTTACGTCAGCAAAACCAATGAGCTGCTCGAACAAGAGAAAGACCTCGCCGGCGCTTCGCTGATCCAGGTCATCCGCGAGGCGCGCCTCTCCAGCAACACCAAGCTCTTCAACAACAGCGCGCAGCTGTGGAACCACAGCTTCTTCTGGCAATGTTTGGCTCCAGCCGAGGGTCAGCAGCCCACCGGCAAGCTCGCACACCTCATCGACGACGCCTTCGGCAACACCGAGACCCTGTTGCAGAAGCTGCACGAGGAAGCGGTGAATTATTTCGCCAGTGGCTGGGCGTGGCTCGTGCTCGATCGTGGGAGTCTTCGAGTCACGTCGCTGCACGATGCCGACACGCCAATCGTGCACGACGGGATGGTGCCGCTCTTCACGCTCGATGTGTGGGAGCATGCCTATTATATCGACTATCGCAACGAGCGACCGAAATTTGCGACCGCCGTGCTTCAGAACATCGTCAATTGGGACTTCGTCGGCGAGAATCTCGACGGCCACGGGTTCGAGCGGGCGAATCAGGAAGGGGCAAAGTCGCCCGAGCTCACGGCATAAGCGACGCGAAGCATCGTTACTGCTTCAATCGATATCCGGTCCGAAACATCCAGGCGATGATCGCCATGCAGACGGCGATGATCGCCGCGGTGACGATGACGCTGGACCAGACCGGAACGTCGGCCACCGAATAGAAGCTCCAGCGAAAACCGCTGATGACGTGCACGATCGGGTTGAAGAGGGTGATCGTGCGCCAAGGCTCGCCGAGCGCATTCACCGAGTAGAATGCGCCGCCGAGAAAGGTCAGAGGCGTGATCACCATCATCGGAATGATCTGCAGCTGCTCGAAGTTCTGCGCCCAAACGCCGATCGCGAAGCCGAACAGGCAGAACCCGGCGGCGATCGCGGCGAGGAACAGGACCATCGCGAGCGGATGATCGATGCGGACATCGACGAACAGGAAGGCGGTCGCCAAAGTGACCAATGCGAGGATCACCGATTTCGTGACTGCAGCTCCCACATAGGCAAGCACTGCCTCGAAACTCGAGATGGGAGCTGAGAGAAGTTCGTAGATAGTGCCCGTAAACTTCGGAAAATAAATGCCGAAGCTTGCATTAAAGATGGACTGCATGAAGACAGAGAGAAGGGTGAGGCCTGGGACGATGAACGCCCCGTAGCTCACTCCCTCCATCGCCGTCATCCGGCTGCCAAGCGCCGTTCCGAACACCACGAAATAGAGAGCGGTGGTGATCACCGGGGTGATCAGGCTCTGCCACAAGGTCCGGCCCCAGCGGGCCATTTCGAACCGGTAGATCGCGGCGATGCCGTTCGCGTTCATGCCGGTTCCCTCTTGCCGTGGACGATCTCCACGAAAATATCCTCCAGACTCGATTGGTGGGTCGACAGGTCCTTGTAGGTGATTCCGAGATCGCTCAGCCGCCGCATGAGCGACGCTATGCCCGTACGCTCGGCATGGCTGTCGAATTCGTAGCAGAGGGTATGTCCGTCATTCTCAAGGCGGACATTCCACTCCCCAAGCTCGGACGGGATCGTCTGCAGGGGGTCGGCGAGCATGATATCGAGCGTCTTGCGGCCCATTTTGGCCATCAGCGAGCGCTTTTCATCCACGGCGATCAACTCGCCGCGGCTGATCACCCCAACTCGGTCGGCCATCTCCTCAGCTTCCTCGATGTAATGAGTGGTGAGGATGATGGTCGTGCCATCTGCTCGAAGCTTACGCACGAGCTCCCACATGTCGCGCCGAAGTTCCACGTCGACCCCGGCCGTCGGCTCATCGAGGAACAGGATCGCGGGTTCATGGCTCAGCGCCTTGGCGATCATCACCCGGCGCTTCATTCCGCCTGACAAGTGCATCATGATCGTCTTGCGCTTGTCCCATAGCGATAAGCGCTTCAGCAGCTCTTCGACCTTCGCCCGATCGGCCGGCTTTCCGAACAGGCCTCGGGAGAAGGTGACGGTGCGCCATACGGGCTCGAATGCTTCGGTCGTGAGCTCTTGGGGGACCAGGCCAATTCGCTCGCGAGCATAGCGATAGTCGGCCTGCCAGTTCTTGCCGTCCACCAGCACCTCTCCGGCGGTCGCCGTCACGATCCCGCAGATGATGTTGATCATCGTCGTCTTGCCGGCGCCATTGGGGCCGAGGAGAGCGAAAATCTCGCCGCGCTCTATCTCGAGGTCGATGGGCTTCAGCGCCTCGACCCCAGTCCCGTACGTTTTCGTGAGACCGCGGATGGACAGGATCGGATCGCTCATTCGACCGGTCCCGGTTCAACCGGCTTACCGTCCTCGCGCATCAAGCCGTGCTTGAGGAGCATTGGAATATTGGCCGCCGCGAACAAGAAAGTGAGGGGAAGGGCGCCCCACAGTTTGAAACCCACCCAGAAGTTCGTCGAGCTGTTGCGCCATACAGCCTCGTTCAGAACCGCCATGCAGGCGAAGAAGATCGCCCAATTGCGCGTGAGCTTACGCCATCCGCTTTCGCTGAGGCCAGGATAGGCGCCTCCGAGCACGCGCTGCAGGATCGATCGGTCGGTCGCGAGGCCGAACGCGAGAAGGCCGGCGACGAGCACGTAATAAATCGTCGGCTTCATCTTGATGAACATCTCATTGTGCAGCCAGATGGTAAGCCCGCCGAGGATCACGACCATGATCCCGGAGAACCACAACAAAGGTGAAATCCCGCGATAGCGTATGGCCGAAAACAGCATCGCCACGACCATTGCGATCATGAACGCCCCGGTGGCGATGAAGATTTTCATCACCGACGGCACGGGCGCGAAGAAGTTGACCAGGAAAAAGACCAGCAGGGGTCCAAGATCGATCAGGAGCTTCGCACCGCCTTGCGGCTCGGATTTTTCGGTCATTCGGGCGGCAATCCGGCAATGGCTCGAGCAACCGCGCGAGGATCGAACGGGCGCAGGTCGTCGGCCTTCTCGCCGACCCCGATTGCGTGAATGGGGAGGCCGAATTTCTCGGCGGCGGCGACGAGGATACCGCCGCGAGCGGTGCCGTCGAGCTTTGTCATGATGAGACCGGTCACACCTGCGCTCTCGCGAAACACCTCGACCTGCGCAAGGGCGTTCTGTCCCGTCGTGGCGTCGAGGACGAGGAGGACGTCATGCGGCGCTTCGGGATTGAGCCGGCCGAGAACGCGGCGAATCTTCGACAACTCCTCCATCAGGTGCGATTTGTTCTGAAGCCGCCCAGCGGTGTCGACGATCAAGGCGTCGATGCCGGTGGTGGTTGCCTGCTTGACCCCATCAAAGACGATTCCGGCAGCATCGCCGCCCTCCTTGCCGGCAATCACCGGAGCCCCAATCCGGTCGCCCCAGATTTGCAATTGCTCGATGGCCGCGGCCCGGAACGTGTCGCCGGCGGCGAGGAGCACTCCATAATCCTGCTCTTTCAGCCAGTGCCCGAGCTTTCCGATCGTCGTCGTCTTGCCCGAACCGTTGACCCCAATCACCAGGATCACGTGGGGGCGGGGAAAGCCCCAGATGTCCAGCGGCTTAGCCACGGGAGCGAGGATCTTTTCGATCTCCTCGGCGAGGATCGTCCGAAGCCCGCGCTCGTCCAGTCGTTCGAACTTTTGTCGAGCGATGGCCTCGCGAATGCGGTGCGACGCTTCTGGTCCGAGGTCCGACGCGATCAGCGCCTCCTCGATATCGTCGAGAGTCGCAGGGTCGAGCGCGGCGCGGCTGGTGAGGCCGGTGAGATTGTCCGCGACCCGTTCGGCAGTCTTGGAAAACCCGCCGCGCAGGCGGTCGAGCCAACTCATGCGATCACGCCCGTGAGGTGATCGCCATCGGCACCTGTGATTCCTACTTCGACGACGTCGCCGCTCGCAGCGAGGGGAACGGAGACCGGAGCGAAACCGTCGCAGTGGCCCTTGCCCTCGCTTTCGATCAGCACGCGCTGCCGGGTGCCGATCAAGGAGTGGAGCCAAGCCTTACGCCGTTCCACGGCGGCTTCGCGCAAGCGTGCGGCGCGCCTCTTCACGACCTCACGCGCAAGCTGCGGCATTCGGGCTGCGGGCGTATTCGGGCGCGGAGAGAAGGGGAAGACATGGGCGGAGATGACGTCGCAATCATCCAGGAGTTTCAGTGAATTAAGCGCCATTTCTTCAGTTTCTGTAGGAAATCCGGCGATGAGGTCGGCGCCGATCGTCGCCTCTGGCCGAGCGCTCTTGATGCGTTCGACTGTGCGGATCGCGTCGGACCGGCTGTGGCGGCGCCTCATGCGCTTGAGGATCAAATCGTCGCCGGCCTGCAACGAGACGTGGAAATGAGGCAACAGTCGCGCCTCTCCGGCGATCAGCTCGAACAAGGCATCGTCCATCTCGACCCCGTCGACGGAGGAGAGGCGCAAGCGCTGCAACCGCGGCTCGGCGGTCAGCAGACGCTGGCACAGCGTGCCGAGGCCACCCTCGTAGTCGGTGATGTCGACGCCGGTCAGAACGATCTCCTTCGCGCCACGGTCGATCTCGCGGGCGACGGCGTCGCGAATGGCTACGAACGGCAATGACCGGCTCGGCCCGCGTGCCTGCCAGATCGAGCAAAAGGTGCAGCGATGGTCGCAGCCGGTCTGCACCGCGACGAAGCTCTTCACCCGGCGCATGAAGCCGGCGGGAACCGGCGTCATGACGTCACGTCCTCCGTCATCCCGGCCTTGAGCCGGGATCCGCCTGTTCTGAGGCGCCAAAGGGAAGGCAGACCCCGGATCAGGTCCGGGGTGACGGGTTGGCGCGAACGGGCTCAGCTTGCGTGCATTTCCAACGACCAGAGCAACCTGGGGCATGGCCTCGAACATCCCCGGATCGAGCTCGGCAGCGCAGCCTGTCACCAGGATCTTCGACGTCGGTCGCTGACGGTGAGCGTGCCGGATCGCCTGGCGAGTCTGGCGCACGGCCTCGTTCGTGACCGCGCAGCTGTTGACGATGATCCAATCTTCGTCGGGCGGCGCGGAATGCGCGATCGTCTCGCTCTCCGCGAAGTTGAGACGGCAGCCGAGCGTGATCGTCTGGACGCTCACGACAGCGCATCCAGATCGAGCTCGCCGGAGAAGACGTGGGTTGCGCTTCCCCGCATGCGGATCGGCGATCCCGGCTCCCACGAGATGGTCAGGGAGCCGCCCGGCATCCTCACCTCGACAGGCGAGGTCGAGCGCTTGCTCTTGATTGCGGCAACGGCGGTTGCGCAAGCGCCGGTACCGCAGGCGAGGGTCAGTCCCGCACCTCGCTCCCAGGTTCTCAGGCGAATGGCTTCGGTTTCAAGCTGCGCGACATTCACGTTGATCCGCTCGGGGAACGCTGCGTCACTTTCGATCCTTGGCCCCAGCTCGTGCAACTTCACGCTGTCGAGATCATCGACGAAGAAAACCAGGTGGGGATTCCCGACGTTGAGGCCCATAGGCTGCTCGAGACCGTCCCACCCCATCGGAATGGAGGTGGTCTCCATGGGATAGGCAAGCGGGATCTCGTCCCAGCCGAACCGGGGCTCGCCGATGCCGACCTCCACCTCAGCACCCAGATCTTCGCCCTCGAGGAGTCCGCCGTCGCTGTCGATCGTCCGCGCACCTGTCAGCTGCACGACGCACCGCGTTGCATTTCCACAACTTTCGACCTCGCCGCCGTCGCTATTCCAGATCCGCATCTTGAGCTCGGCGGTCTCGCTCGGCTCCAGGACGATCAACTGGTCGCAACCGACACCGGTGCGGCGGTCGGCGATCGCCCGGGCCAGCGCTGGAGTGACCTCGAAGGGCTCGTCGCGCGCGTCCACGATCACGAAATCATTGCCGAGACCATGCATCTTGTGGAAGGGGCGCCGCATCGGCCGCGTGACTTAGGGAGCGACCGGAGCTTAGTCCACCTCGTGAGGCCACAATGACGAGAGCCGCGAACGACGTCATGCAATCGATCATCTTTTCCGCGGTGCTCGACGCAATCGCCGCGCTGAAGGCTGCATCGGGTGGGCTGCCCAACCAATTGCTCCGCGACGTGCAGGCGATTCACCCGAACGTGACCTTCGCGGATCTGCCGAAAGAACTGAAGGATGCGATCGCGGAGACCACCCGCGCGGCGTTCACGCAACTTCTGAAGGAAGGCTATGCAGTGGGTCCGCGGCAGCAAATGCAAGCCGCGCGGCCCCTTGACCGGGTGCCTGAACGCCAGCGCCCGACGGACCGGCGCGGGCCGCAGCGCCAGCCGCGCCGCGGTCCGCCGAAGGGCGACGGACCCGACCGCGGCCCTCGCGGACCCGGCGGACCCTCGCGTTCCCGCAAGCCGAAGGGCAAACCGCGCCTAGGTTGAACTTCGGCGCCCGACCGGCTAAGCGCCGCGGCGTCCTAAGGACATACATCGATGCCAAGCGCCCACGGGTGCACGCCGGCCGACGAGGTTTCGTCCGCCGGCGCGAATTGCGTTTGATTTCCTCCCAGCACCTTGCCGGGGAGGGAAAAGGAAGGATCGGGAATGTTCGACACGTTGAGCGATCGGCTCGGCAGCGTATTCGACCGGCTTCGCGGGCGCGGCGCGCTCACCGAGGCCGACGTGCGCTCGGCCATGCGCGAGGTGCGCGTCGCCCTGATCGAGGCCGACGTTGCCCTCCCGGTCGCCCGAGACTTCGTCGAACAGGTCACCGAAAAGGCGGTAGGGCAGGAGGTTCTGCGCTCCGTCACTCCGGGGCAAATGGTCGTCAAATACGTCCACGACGCGCTCGTCGAGACGCTGGGCTCCGAAACCGCTGAGCTCAATCTCGCCGTCACCCCGCCGGCTGTCATCATGATGGTTGGGCTTCAGGGCTCGGGTAAGACGACGACGACCGCAAAGTTGGCCAAGCGCCTTTCGGAGCGCGAGAACAAGCGGGTCCTGATGGCGTCGCTCGACGTCGCCCGCCCGGCCGCTCAGGAGCAGCTGGCGGTCCTGGGTCGGCAAACGGACGTCGATACCCTCCCGATCGTTCCGGGTCAGCAGCCGGTGGATATCGCCAAGCGCGCGATCCAGGCGGCCAAGCTCCAGGCCTATGACGTCGTCCTGCTCGACACCGCCGGCCGCCTCCACGTCGATGATCAGCTGATGGCGGAGATGAAGGCGGTCGCGGAGGCCTCGCAGCCGACCGAGACTCTGCTCGTGGTGGATTCGCTGACCGGCCAGGACGCGGTGAACGTCGCCAAAGGCTTTGCGGGCGAGGTCGATCTCACCGGCGTGATCCTCACTCGGATGGACGGCGACGCTCGCGGCGGTGCTGCGCTCTCGATGCGCGCGGTCACCGGCAAGCCGATCAAGTTCGCAGGTGTTGGTGAAGCTCTCGACAAGCTCGAGGCCTTCCATCCGGAGCGCCTCGCCGGTCGAATCCTCGGCATGGGAGACGTGGTTAGCCTGGTCGAGCGCGCGGCCGAAACCATCAAGGTCGAAGACGCCGAGAAGCTCGCGGCCAAGATGGCCAAGGGCAAGTTCGACCTCGACGACCTCTGGGCGCAGCTCCGTCAAATGCAACGTATGGGCGGCCTCGGCGCGCTGGCCTCGATGATGCCGGGCATGAAGGGCATGAAGGGCGCGATGGACAAGGCCGCCGACAGCAAGGCCCTGGTCCATATGGAAGCAATGCTGTCGTCGATGACCGCGAAGGAGCGCGCGAAACCCGAGATCATCAACGCCAAGCGCAAGATCCGCGTGGCCAAGGGCAGCGGCACAACGGTGCAGGAGATCAACAAGCTCCTGAAGATGCACCAGGAAATGGCGACGGCAATGAAGCGGCTGAAGAAGATGGGTGGGCTCGGCAAGCTTGCCGCCATGTTCAACAAGGGTGGCCTCGAGGGCGCGCTGGGCGGACTTGCCCCGGGCGCGATGCCGGCCGGCGGCCTCCCCGGTCTGGGGGGCGGCGGTCCCGCTCTTCCTGGCCTCGGCGGAGCGCCATTCAACCTGCCGCCAGGTTTCGACAAGTTTACAAAGAAATGAACGAACTTACTGAAAGGAAATAAGTAATGTCTCTTGCAATTCGTTTGACCCGCGGCGGCGCCAAGAAGCGGCCCTATTATCGTATCGTGGTCGCCGACAGTCGGTTTCCGCGCGACGGCCGCTTCATCGAAAAGCTCGGCACCTACAATCCCTTGCTGGCGAAGGATTTCCCCGAGCGCGTGAAGCTCGACACCGACCGCATTTCGCATTGGCTTGCGGTCGGCGCCCAGCCGTCGGATCGCGTGCTGCGCTTCCTCGACGCTGCCGGCATTCGCGAGCGTCCGGCCCGAAACAATCCGCAGAAGGCGGAGCCCGGCGAAAAGGCCAAGGAACGCGTCGAGCAGCGTGCGGCCAAGGAAGCTGAAGCCAAGGAAGCCGCTGCCGCGCCTCAGGAAGAAGCCGAGACCGTCGAGGCCGAGCAGGTCGCCGAGGAGACTGCCGAGACGGCTGCTCCGGTAGAGGCCGCCACCGAAGGCGAGGAAGTCGTCGCCGAGGAAGCTCCGGCCGACACTGCCGATCAGCCGGCCGAGGAGCCGGTTGCCGAAGCTGCCGCCGAGGAAGCCGTGGCGGGAGAGGAAGAAGTGGTTGCCGAGCCGGACACCAACGAGGCTCCGGCCGAAGAGGCGGCCACTACCGAGGCTCCAGCTGACGAGGCCCCGGCCGAAGAGGCGGCCACTAGCGAGGCTCCAGCCGACGAGGCCCCGACCGAAGGCGCCGACGACATAGCGCCGCCGACCGAGGACTCGCCGCAGGCCGAGGAAGTTTCTGCCGAATCGACCGAAGAGACCGCCGAAGACGCGGCCGAGGAAACCAAGGCCTGAGCATGAGCGAAAGCGGCGAGCGTAGGATCGCGCTCGCCGCGGTCGCCGGCGCTCACGGCGTCAAAGGCGAACTCCGGCTCAAAATGTTCAGCGACGGCATCGAAAGCCTGTCGCGCCACGAGAAAATGTTCGTCGGAGGCGTCGAAAGGCGCCTCCTTTCCATTCGGGCAAGCGGGAACGCTGCCGTCGCTCGATTCGAGGGGATCGCCGACCGTTCCGCAGCCGAAGCGCTGCGCGGATCGCTCATCGAAATCGATCGCTCCGCTTTGCCGCCTCTCGACGCCGGCGAATATTATCATGCGGATTTGATCGGTCTCGCGGCGATCGATCGCATCGGGAACAATATTGGGACCGTCGTCGAGGTCGAGAATTACGGCGCCGGCGACCTCCTGGAGATCGAGCGGGGGGACGGAACGAGGTCGCTCATTCCGTTCAAAACCGGGATCGCCGACCTCGAAGGAGAGCGCATCGTTCTCGACCCCGACTTCCTGGCGTGATCGTCACCCTGAATTTGCGCGAAGGTCTGAGCCGGTCTCCGGAATGGATGCTGAAACCAGTTCAGCATGACGGATGACTATGTTCCGCTCTCTGCTTCTTCGGCGAGCGGTTCGCGCCAGCGCGGTTCCTTCGCATACAAATCGTTGCGGATCGTCGTCGCGGCAACTCCGCCTTCACCCATTGCGTGGCTGATCTGATCGAGGCCCATCACCACGTCGCCCGCCGCGTACAGACCCGGAACGCTCGTTCGCTGGTGGCTGTCGATCTTGATGCAATTGTCCTTGGAGAGCTCCGCACCCGCCATTTCGGCGAGCTGGACGTGGGTATCGCTCCCCAGCGCCGGATAGATGCTGTCGAATGTGTAATGACCCTCGGCAGTGTCAACCACGATGAAATCGCTTGATATGGCGACCGCCTGCGTGGGTCCGTCGACGCAGTCGATGCCCGCCTCCCGCAACCTCCGCTGATCGTCGGGCTTGAGGTTCAGTGCTTTGTCGGGCGCAATCAGTGTGACATCGGCTGTGTAGCTGCGCATGAACACCGCCTCGGCGACGCCATGACTGTCGCTGCCGATCACCCCCACCTTCTTGTCGGTCACCTCGTAGCCGTCGCAGATCGGGCAATAGCGGATGAGGCCGCGCGACAGGGCTTCGTCATGGAGTTCCTCGTCCATCGGTGGACGGCGGTTCGTCACGCCCGTCGCGAGCAGAACCGTCCGCGCCCGTTCGCAGCCTGAGCCCCAGGTCGCGGTGAAGAGGCCAGTCTCGCCGTCGTGCTCCAGCTTGGTGACGAACTCGGTCGTGACCTTCGCGCCATATTTGCAGGCCTGGTCGCGCATGCGCTGCAAGAGTTCTTCGCCGTTGATTCCTTCGGGGAAGCCCGCGTGATTGCGGGTGCACGGGATCAAGGCCGCGCGGCTCTTGCCGCCGTCCACGACGAGGATGTTGAGATGGAAGCGGGCGAGGTAGATCGCCGCGGTCAATCCCGCGGGTCCTCCACCGACGATCAGGCAATCGAGAGGTTCAGCCATTGGGCGCGACAGCGAAGGGCTGATTGGAAGGTTCCGGCGAGCGCCTCATGACAGCAATACTGGCTTCTGCCATGCTCGAAGTCAGGAGAGATACAGAATGATTCAGCGCCAGCGCCTAATTCCCCTCTTATCGATGCATTGGTTTCCGATCGTAGCGGCGGCCGCACTTGGCCTGATCTGGCTTCTTGCTCGCGATCCAATGTTCATGAAGTCGGGCGGCGAAGCGGCGATTCTCGCTGATCTCTGCATCACGATGCCGGTCCTTTATGCCCTGTGTTATCGTCGGACTCTCTCTCCGCCGGGGTTGGCATTGCGCGTGACCGCTATCGCCTGCTCCGGCGTCTGCCTCGCGGCCTGGATCATCCCGGCTGATCATCGCCAGCTTCTCCCGGCCCTGGAGCCCGTCCGCCTCGTCGGGATCGCGGTTATCGCCGTGATCGAAGTTCGACTGATCCTAACCGCGGTCCGTCTGACCTTCTCCGGTCAAACAAACGAGGAGGATCTGGCGCGCAGAACCAACACTCCGGTGTGGATTGCACGCCTCATGCTTCTTGAAGCACGCTTCTGGAAGGCGGTCTGGCGATTTATTCGCCGTTCCTAGTTCGTTATCGATTGCCATGACATTTCGCACCACCGTTCTGACCCTCTATCCCGAGATGTTCCCGGGGCCGTTGGGCGTGAGCCTGGCTGGGCGGGCGTTGAGCGAGGGGATCTGGTCTCTCGACACGGTGCAGATTCGCGATTTCGCGACCGACAAGCATCGCAGCGTGGACGATACTCCCGCCGGTGGCGGGGCGGGAATGGTGCTGCGCCCGGACGTGCTCGCCGCCGCGCTCGACAGTGTCTCAGACGGGCGCCCGATGTTAGCCCTGACTCCGCGCGGTGCGCCGCTCACCCAAGCCCGAGTCCGCGAGATTGTCGGAGGCGAAGGCGTGATCTTGCTCTGCGGCCGCTTCGAGGGAGTCGATGAGCGGATCTTTGACGCCCGTCCCCTCGAACCCGTGTCCATCGGCGACTTCGTCCTCTCCGGCGGAGAGCTCGGAGCAATGGCGATGCTCGACGCTTGCGTAAGGCTCCTCCCCGGGGTAATGGGCGCGGCCTCCAGCGGAGAGGAGGAGAGCTTCGAGCAGGGTCTCCTGGAATATCCGCACTATACCCGACCAGTGACTTGGGAAGGGCGCACGATCCCCGAAGTGCTGCGGTCGGGGGATCATGCGAAGATCGCTGCGTGGCGACATGCCCAGGCGGTCGAAGATACACGGCTACGGCGGCCGGACCTGATCGAGCGCCACGGGGGCGCATCGCAGGCACCGCCCTCTGGCGCGCGGCGGGATAGAGACGAGAAAAAGACATGAACCTGATCGAGACCCTCGAGCGCGAAGCGATCGACGCGCTGACCAAGGACAAGCCCGTTCCCGAATTCCGCCCCGGCGATACGCTGCGCGTCGGAGTGAAGGTGATCGAAGGCGAGCGCACTCGCGTACAGGCGTTCGAAGGGGTGTGCATCGCCCGCTCCAACAAGGGCGTGGGATCCAGCTTCACCGTCCGCAAGATTTCGTTCGGCGAGGGTGTCGAGCGCGTCTTCCCGCTCTATTCGCCGATCATCGACAAGATCGAGGTCGTGCGCCGCGGCGACGTCCGCCGGGCAAAGCTCTATTACCTGCGCGGACGCACGGGTAAGGCCGCTCGAATCGCCGAGCGTCGGACGATCCAGCGCGACGTTCCGGCCGCTGGGGGCGCGGAGGCCGAGGCCCAAAAGGTCGAGAACGCTTCGGAAGCGTGAGCCGACCGACTTTTAAATCACGTTCGTTCGTCCTGAGCGGAGCGCCCTAGGCGCGGTCGAAGGGCGTTTGCACCAACGGGGGCGCCAGCGCCCTTCGACTTCGCTCAGGACGAACGATATCTTGCGGTGCAGGAATGTGGCACGGCGCAACTAGCTTTTGCGTCGCCTCCGCAGCGCGTCCCGATCGACCAGCCGCGTGTACAGGTGCCAGGTCGAATAGCCGAGCCAGGGCAGAACGAACGCGAGTCCGACGAATGCAGGAATCGACCCGAGCACGAGCAGACCGAGAACGATCAAACCCCAACGGATCATTTCCGGCTTGTTCGCGTGCGCGGCGCGCCAGGACGCGGATACGGCCTGTGGGGCGCTGACGTCGCGATCGACCAGCATCGGCAGTGACGCGACGCTAAGCGCCAGCACGATCCACCCGAAGATCGCTCCGACGACGGCTCCGCCGAGGATCAGCGCCCAGCCGGGCGGGGTTGTGAAGATCATCGTGAAGAAGCCGCGGATCGACGTCGGCGTGCCCCAGCCGAACAGGCTGACATAGAGCAGGCCGGCAACGATCAGCCACAGGAAGAAGATGGCGAGGAGGAGGCCGGCGACGATCCCCATATCGTCCACCGTCGGCCGTTTGCGCACGTCGAGGAAGTTGAACCAGTGGAGGTCTTTCTCATGCGCCTCGCGCCGCTTCGCGAGCTCGTAGAAACCGACGGCGGCGACGGGGCCGAGGAGGCCGACGCCGGCAACGACCGGGAAGAAGAAGGGAATGAGCGGGCGAGACGTGGTCATCACCACCGCGGCAAGACCGATGAAGGTGTAAACGAGGCCGGCGATGAAAATATCGCCGCGCATGTCCTGGAAATCCTCCCACCCGGCACGGAGCGCGAATCTGAGATCGCTATCGCCGATCTTGCGAACCGGAATTGGCTTGGATCGTGTCGTGGAACGCGCAGCTGTCGCCATCACACCTCTCCTTCGAGGCGCTCCAGCACGCCGGCGCCGGGCGCCTTTCTGTTCAGCCCTATAGCAAAGACAAACGAGTCGGTCAGAGTTTCCGGCGCGTGAAGGTGATGATCTCGTCGCGGTTATATTGGGGCCGGGCGAATTTCGGGCGAGCAGCGAGCAGCGGACTGGCAATCGGCGGGAGCGGAGCGCGCGATCCGAGGATGAGGAATTCGGTTGGCTCCAGCTGGCCGATGACGAGCTGAAGCGTCGCCCCGTCACAGCTTCGGCCGAAGCAATCGATGAAATATTTGCCCTCATCGGCGGCGGCATCGATCGATCTAACGGACCCGGGCACTCCGGCTGCACGGACTTTCGAGTCCTCCGGAGCGATCAATTCGATGCGCTCAGCGCCATTGGCGACGAGGCGGAGCGTGAGCGTCCGCTCATCACCGTTCCGGATTTCGGAGAGCAGTTCGACGTCGGGTGCCTTGCCTTCCGGATTGGCGGGGGCAGGCGCTATCCAGCGCGGGCGGTCACTGAACGGCAGCTTGTCGCGCTTCCATTGGTCTGCCGCCGACTTCGGCACGGGCGCGGCATCGTTGAGCATCGACCACCACGACTTACCTGCCGATGCGTCAGTCACATGCTGGATAACGAAGCGTTGCTGCCGATCCGCGGAATAAGCGGGAGCCGCAATGGCCGCGGTCCAGCCGGCGAGGGCAAGCAGGCCGGCAACGGCTGCCGCGCCACGAAGCCTCACCTGGTCGATGAGCGGCCTGGCTTCGATCAACACCGGCAAGATGATGAGGCTTCCGAGCGGCGCAAAGGCCCACATCGGTCCGCCGTTGAGCAACTCCTCGAGCGCCGCGAGCATCACGCCCCAGCTCAAATAGAGGAACAGGATCGCCGCGGCTGAACCGGCCGCCTCCAGCGGCCTCCACCAACGTGAACCAATCATCCCAGCCAAGGCGAGGAGCGGGGGGAAGAGGAAAAAGATGATTCCGCCCGGCGCGAACAGGCCGATCAGAGCTCCGATGGCGAGGAAGATCAGCCAGAAGGTCGCGCGCAGCTGCCGAACCTCGACGCTTCGACCGATCGTCGCCAGCAGCGCAACCGCGACGAGCATCACTGACGCATAGGTCGCAAGATGCGTCCATATCGGATGCGCACGCCAGAACATTCCGTGCCGCACAGCCCCAATTAGAGCCAGCGCCATCCAGCTGAGCGCCGCGGAGCCGAACATCGTTCCCAGAACGACCGTCGACGCTCGAACATATCCTCCTCGGCTGTAGCCCAGCCAGGCGAAGGCGAGGAGCATCGCGGCGAGGAGGGTTGCTCCCAGCAGCAATGGCAAGGTTATGAACAGCCGGCCCGCGACGTCCATGAAGACGCGATCGCCGCCGCTTGCTCGCGGGGTTCCATCCGTGAGCGCTTCACTAAGGGCGAGCGTCTGATCGCCCATGTGCTGAAGGGTCGCGGAATCGAGCGCGGAAACGTCGTCCCCCGGCGAATGATAACGGGTCTCATTGCCGATCGGAGCGAGGTTCAGAGTTAGCCACCCCCGCTCGGAGAAGCTGTTCACGTCGGTATAATTCGGCATGAGACGATAGACGTCAGTCGCCAGGGAATTGGCGGCAGGCCGCTTCACCGCGCTCGCAAACACCGCGACAGGCGCCGCATTTGGGCGGCTAGTTTCGAACATGTTGACGGGCCCGCGCACGCCTCTCGCTTCAAGATTGATCAGGCTGTCGACATTCCGGCTGAGTGGATCGGCGAGGAAGGCCCGGGCACCGACAAGTCCAAGCTCCTCGCCTTCATTGAACAGCAGGATCACCGGTCCTTTCAGGGGCCGGTCCTTCAATTTCGATCCGATCTCGAGAAGGGTCGCGATGCCAATCCCATCGTCCGCAGCGCCCGGCCCCACGGGGCTGCTGTCGTAATGAGCGTTGAGGAGAAGCGCTTTTCCCGTCTGCGGTCCGAGGATTGCAATGACGTTGCGTACTCGCGCGCAGGATACGCCCCGCTGCTTGTAGAGCTCGTTGCAAGCGAGTTGATCGCGGACGATCGGCTTCAGGCCAATGCTCTGGAGCTGAGCGATCAATCTCGCTCGGACCTCGTCATTGGCTTGGGTGTCGCTTGGGTGCGGACGCTGGTCGCCGAGGATTGCGGCGAGGCGCGCCTTCGCCTCCTGAGCGTCGAACTGGTCCGGGGCATTATGGTAGCGCTGCAGGGGCGGCTCGATCAGCCACGACTTGGCAGCCATCAGCCCGAGGAGGCCAAGCAGCACTAAGGCGAACAGGATGATCGACCGCTGCATGATCCCCCTTGGCCAGCGCAAGGAGCGAAGCCATATCGCTTTCGTCGGCCGCTTGCGATAGGCGCGGTCTCGAACGCTAAGTGGAGACGATTTCATGGGTTATCGGGTCGCGGTCGTCGGTGCGACGGGCAATGTCGGGCGCGAGATCTTGAATATCCTCGCCGAGCGGCAATTCCCGCTCGATGAAGTCGCTGCCGTCGCTTCGGCGCGTTCGACCGGCGACGAGATCGAATTCGGCGACACCGACGTGATGCTTAAGGTCAAGAATCTCGAGCATTTCGACTTCGCCGGCTGGGACATCGCTTTGTTCGCCGCCGGTTCCGAAGTGTCGAAGATCTATGCGCCCAAGGCTGCTGCGGCGGGCTGTACGGTGATCGACAATAGCTCGCTCTACCGGATGGATCCGGACGTGCCGCTGATCGTGCCCGAAGTGAACTCCGAAGCGATCGCCGGCTACCGCAAGAAGAACATCATCGCCAACCCGAACTGCTCGACCGCGCAGCTGGTGGTGGCACTGAAGCCGCTTCACGACGCAGCGAAGATCAAGCGCGTCGTCGTCGCGACCTATCAGTCGGTTTCAGGCACGGGCAAAGCGGGTATGGATGAATTGTTCGAGCAATCGCGCAACATCTTCGTCGGCGATCCCACCCAACCCGTCGTGTACCCCAAGCAAATTGCCTTCAACGTCATCCCGCACGCGGGCGATTTCCTCGACGACGGTTCGACCACCGAGGAGTGGAAGATGGTGGTCGAGACCAAGAAAATCCTCGACCCGTCGATCAAGCTCACTGCGACTTGCGTCCGTGTGCCGGTATTCGTCTGTCACAGCGAGGCGGTGAACATCGAGTTCGAGCGTGAGATTTCAGCCGAAGAAGCGCGCAACATCCTGCGCGAGGCGCCGGGCGTCATGGTTGTCGATAAGCGCGAGAACGGCGGCTATGTGACGCCGATCGAAGCGGTCGGCGACTATGCGACCTACGTCAGCCGCATCCGCGAGGACCCGACGGTCGAGAACGGCCTCAGCCTTTGGGTGGTCAGCGACAATTTGCGCAAGGGCGCAGCGCTCAACGCGGTGCAGATCGCCGAATTGCTCGGCCGCAAGCACCTCAAGAAGGCGGCGTAGCCGTTCCCCGGCGAAGGCCGGGGTCCAGGCGGGCGTAACCCCCTCCTACTCGTGACAATAGCCTTATCGGGCGCTGGGCCCCGGCCTTCGCCGGGGAACACGTCAAGGCTTATCCCCCCAGTAGCGCAGCAGGTTCGCCTGGACGAGTTGAAGGCGGCTGAAATTCTCCTGGTCCATCTTTAGTCCCTCCAGGGCCGCGACCTCGTTCAATTCGAACAGCATGCTGCGCTCGAACGGATCCTGAATTCGGCTCTGGATGAAGGTGATCGCCACGAGCCGCTCTCCGCGTGTGACGGGGACGACTTGATGTAGCGTGTCGGAGGGATAGATGATCGCCTCGCCCGGCTGCAGCTTGTACTTGAGGTCCGCGTCGCCTAGCCGGACATGGAGCTCACCTCCATCATAATCTTTCGGATCAGTAAGATAGATGGTGCAGCTGAGATCGCTCCTTAGCACTCCACCGGGCAAAGTGATGTACGCCGCGTCGGCGTGCGCCCCATAATGCATTCCGGGATGATAGCGGGTGAGGAGCGGCGGAGCGATCAGCACTGGGAAGGCGAACTCTCGGAACTCTTCGCTTCGGCCGAACGCCTGAAGGAGGAGTTGCGAGCTCTTTTGATAGGCCTGGGGGTCGTGAAGCTGCTCGTTGACCTTGGTTTTGTTGTGCGGGTTGGTGATCCGCCCGTCGACGAAGGGCGCGCTCTCCGCGATTCGACGACATTCGGCGACCTCGGCGTCGGTCAGAAGCTTAAGGATTCGGTACATCAGGACTCCGTGGAGCGGGCGAGGGCACGCGCAAGCAGCGGCGACTTTTCGGCCGCCGAATGAACCATGGCAAGGGCATCGTCGATGTCGCTGCGGAACTCGGCATCGGCCTCGGCAATCAGTTCTCGTCGAAGGTCGGCACTGTAGTCGAATTCGAGCGCCTTCGAGTAACGCCGCATCAATGGTCCGTTGGCGATTGCCTGCAGTTGTTCATCGCCTGCCAACAGTCCGAAGAAGTGCGAAACGCGGCCAAGTTCGCCTGGCATGTTGCCGAGCATGTTATCGAAATCGGCCCACTCCACCTGCCGATCCGGCATCGCTTCGGCCGAAGCTTCGAGAGCGGTCATCTCGCATGCCCATGCGGCAGCGGCGACGTGGGCATCGCTCCTCTGTTGCCGGTCGAGGCCGCTGACGCGCGGCGCCGACCGTTGCGCCCGGATATCGCTCAGCATCCGCAACTCCTTCACCGAATTCTCGCCGGCAAGAATGCTTGCGACATAGTTTCGCGGACTCGCGTACATGAACAACGCCCGCTCGCCGTTCGGTACGAGCTCCGGCGCGATCTCGCTGACGAAGCTGGTGGCCTTGACGACCGCAGTCTCGTCGGCGCCGAAGGTCCGCGAGAATAGACGCTGTGTCGCTGCGGCGATCTCGTGTCGCTCGTCAGCCGGGACCATAGTCATATCCCTGAGAAAGCGTGGTTCGCGTACCGAGAGCACGCCCGGAATCTCCCCCAACAAGCGCGCGATCAGCGTCGAGCCCACATGGCCGATGTGGAATATCCAACGCGCATCTGATCGAGCATCGTCGGGAATCGCTTCTGCGACCGTCTGCCACGGCACGACGTGCGCATTCACCGGCTGCTGCAACAACCGATCGTCGAGGAAACTCGCCGTCCGATAGTTCTCCCGATCCATCTCGATCAGGCGCACCAGCCCGGCGTTCGGATCGAGCGCTTGCGCCAGCCAGCGCGCGTCGCGGGCGATTTCCTCGGGCGTCGGGGCGCTGGACATGCCGCCCCTTAGCCGCGCAAGAGGCCGGCGACCAAGGGAGTTGATCATGGGCGAGAAAATGAGCGGCGGCTGCGCTTGCGGGCGCGTCCGCTACACCGTCAACATCGACGATGAGGACGCCTATCTTTGTCATTGCCGGATGTGCCAGCGATCAACCGGCTCGGTGTCCATCGCGCTTAAAAATGTGAAAGCGGCCGAGGTCGCCTGGGAACAAGAGCCCGATTGGTACGACAGCTCTCCGATCGCGGTTCGCCCCTATTGCCGCGAGTGCGGCACCTCATTCGGCTTCAAGTTCAAGGAGGGGAGCGAGATTATGGACCTCACGGTCGCGAGCTTCGACGACCCTTCGCGCTTCGAGCCGAAACATCATTTCGGCGCAGAGAGCATGCATCGTGCCTGGCTCAACACCGACGGGCTGCCCGAGATACGGACTGAAGACTATCCGAAATTGGTCGACAAATGGGTGGAAACCACCGGCAAGTTCCCCGGATGACCGATCCGCAGACCCATTTCTGGACGTCATCTGACGGAGTTGAGCTCGCCTATCATGAAGTAGGCCAAGGCAGGGCCGTGATCCTGCTTCACGGCCTCTTCTCCGATGCCAACATGAATTGGATCAAATTCGGCCACGCCGACCGGGTTGCGGCCGCCGGTTTTCGAGTGATCATGCCGGACTTGCGCGCGCACGGGCTCAGCGGGAAGCCGCATGAAGTCGAGCATTATCCGACGGGAATCCTGGCGCGGGACTTGCGGGAGCTTGTCGCCCATCTTGGTCTGGCCGACTTCGACCTTGGCGGATTCTCGCTCGGCGCTCGGACGGCAGTCGAGGCGGTGGGCGAGGGCCTCCGCCCGCGGCGGGCAATCCTGGGCGGTGCCGGGCTCGAGGGCCTTCAGAATTGGAAGCGCCGAAAGACCTTTTTCCTGGAAGCTATCGCAATTTTCGACGATGTTCAGCGCGGCGATCCGCACTGGCTGTCGATCCAATTCATGAAAAGCCAGAAGGTTGATCGAACGGCAGCCGCGCTCCTCCTCGAGACGTTCGAGGATACGTTCCTGGAATGGCTGAAGGCTTTCACGATGCCGACCCTTGTCGTGTGCGGCAGCGAGGACGAAGACAACGGTTCCGCCGAGGCGCTCGCCGCTAGTCTTGCCAATGCGGTGTTCGTCGAGGTGCCCGGCACGCATATGAGCAGCGTCACCAAACCCCAGCTCGGCGAAGCGATCGCAGCCTTTCTGAAAGGCTAGAAGCGGTCTAACCCGCCGGGGTCGTGCTCTTCGTTCGCGCGCCGCGCGTCGTGCCGCGCGATGTCGTGTCCAGCCCCGTCGTTTCGCCCGGCTCGGTGATCTCTGCGGTGTCGTCGGGCGACGGGAAACTCTGACTCCATTCGCGGATCTGGTTGCTGAGATCGCTCAGCTGATCGCTGATCTGATTTCTCCGCGACCAGAGGAACACGCCGGCTCCGACAGCGGCGGCTGCGACGGCTGCCGTCGCCAATGGACGATCCCGCGCCATATCCACGACGTCGCCGCCGAAATCGCGGCCGAAACCGCTGCGATTGCTCTTCCTGGGCATTGAAATCCTCTCCTTCGTTACGCGTTCGATCAATTTAAACGATCGAGCGCGTCCGTCGTTCGCCGGTTGAGAGTTATTCAACGGTGAGGAGAGGCGGGATCGCGGTCAGCGTCAGGCGGTCGCCAATTGATCGAGCATATATTCGGCGCTCGACGAGCGATATTCCCCGGGCGCCTCGACGTTGAGCTGTTCGACGACGCCATCGTTGACGATCATCGAATAGCGCTGCGAGCGCTGCCCCATACCGAACTTGGCGGCGTCCATCGTGAGACCGATAGCATCGGCAAACTGACCGTTGCCGTCGGCGAGCATCGTGATGTCGTTGGAACCATCGCGCTCGTTCCAGGCGGCCATCACGAACGGATCATTGACGGAAATGCAGGCGATTTCGTCGACGCCCTTACCTTTGAGTTCCTGCGCCTTCTCGACATATGACGGGAGGTGGCGAGCCGAGCAGGTCGGGGTGAACGCCCCCGGGACAGCGAACAAGGCCACACGCTTGCCGCGGAAAAATTCGCCGGCGGTTGTCGGCTGGGGACCGTCGGCGGTCGCAACCGTCAGCGGCACGTCGGGCAGGCGCTCGCCCACTTGTATGGTCATTATTTTGTCTCCTCGGGACAGGATGAAACGGCAGATAGGCTCGCCCGATCAGCGCCTCAAGCCTTGTCCACCGCACAGCTCGGGCTCATTGTTCGCTTATGACTGATGAACCGACTTTCCTGTCCGGCAAGCTGCTGCTCGCGATGCCTGGAATGGCGGACCCGCGCTTCGAACGCGCTGTGATCGCTTTGTGTGTGCATGACGAAAATGGGGCAATCGGTGTCGGGATCGGTCACAAGCGTGCGGGCATCAGCTTTCGCGGCCTCCTCCAACAGCTCGATCTCGATCCCGGCGAGGCACCCGATTGCGCGGTTCACCACGGCGGACCCGTCGAGCCGGGTAGGGGCTTCGTTCTTCATTCGGCCGACTGGGGCGGGCAGGATACGCTGCACGTCGCCCGCGAAGATGGCGAAATCTTCGGAATGACCGGCACCATCGACATCTTGCGCGCCATCGCTGAAGGCCGTGGCCCGTCCCGCTGGATCGTCGCCCTGGGATATGCCGGATGGGGTGAAGGTCAGCTGGACGAGGAGATGACCCGCCACGGCTGGTTCGCGGCTCAGGGCGATGCGAAGATCCTGTTCGACACGCCGACGGACGAGCGCTGGGCCGCCTCGTTCAAGGCCGAGGGGATCGACCCACGCTTGCTCGCCAGCGAGACGGGTGCCGCCTAAGGCCTAATGATAGCCCAGGATCGAACGCACTCCCGGCGCCGCATAGTCGACCAGCCGCTTGTGCAGATCCGGTAGCTCGGAAGGCAAATCGAGCGCGATTCCCGTCAAATTCTCGCGCGCGGTACCGCTTTGCTTGCGGTCTGAGCCGAGCCGCACGCGCGCTCGCCAATCGTCCGGGCGTTCGATTCCGCAAGCCGCGAGAAACTCGTCGAAGAAGCGATCGCCACGCTCGCCGTCGAGATCGTCCAAAGCCGCGACGAGATCTTCGTAGCGGACCAGATGAGCTCCGGTGCCGAGCCAGGCGATGGCGTTGTACATGTAGGTCGCGGCTAGCGGCGGCGCTTTCTCGTAAATCCCGAAGATCATCAGATTGAGGAGAGTTTCGACGCTGAGGTCCTTCAGATAGTCGACGCCGCCTTGAAACTCGCCGCTGACGAGGAAGCGCGCGCGGGCGAGAACCCAATCGTACGGGTCTCTGACCAAAAGGATTTGCCGGATCCCGGAAACGGGGGAGGCGGTCGCGTCGGTGAACATGAGGTGGCCCCAGCTCAGCATTTTGCGACCCTTGTCGAAGGCGGCAGCATGCTGCCTGAGGAGCTGGTGCTGGATGAACTCCGCTTGGTACTGCTGCTCAACCGGAACGAACATCCGGACAATGTTGCGGAGCAAGTGGCTGCCGCTCTTGGGAATGCTGTTGAGGAAAAGGGATTGCTCCAGCGGGCGCTGGACGAATTTCCGGTTCTCGTCGTCGAGCGTATCCGGCGCAACTCGCACCCGTACGGAACTCATCGAACTTTCCTCTCCCGCCTTCCGATCGCCTCGTGGCTTAAGCGCGGGGACGGCGCGCCTCAAGAACAGGCCGTCGGAATGTGACATATAAAGAATTCTTTATATTTGCCTTTCGAGCCGTGCGCCGCTAGGGGCAACAGCGAACGCGCCGACTGGGCGCAAGCACTCATGACCGGAGACTTTCGACGTGGCGACGCAGGCTGAAACCCGTTTCGACGACTATGTGGTCCAGGATCTCAATCTGGCTGACTTCGGCCGGAAGGAGATTGAGATCGCCGAAACCGAAATGCCGGGCCTGATGGCGCTGCGCGAGGAATTCGGTGAGACAAAGCCCCTCAAGGGCGCGCGGATCAGCGGCTCGCTCCACATGACGATCCAGACGGCGGTGCTGATCGAAACGCTGATCGCGCTCGGCGCTCAAGTCCGCTGGGCTTCGTGCAACATCTTCTCGACCCAGGATCATGCGGCGGCGGCTATTGCCGCTCGGGGGATCCCGGTTTTCGCCATCAAGGGCGAAACATTGGAGGATTATTGGGACTACGCTGCCCGAATCTTCGACTGGGGACAGGACACGACGGCGAATATGATCCTGGACGACGGTGGCGACGCCACGATGTTCGCTCTTTGGGGTTATCGGGTCGAACAAGGCGAAGAGCTGTTCGAACCGTCGAACGAGGAAGAAGAGATTTTCTGCGTGACGCTGCAGCGCTTTCTCAAGGAGCGGCCCGGCTATCTCACCAAGACGGTCGAGAACATGAAAGGCGTGTCGGAAGAGACCACTACCGGCGTCCACCGGCTCTACGACCTCGCCAAGAAGGGCAAACTCCCGTTCCCGGCGATCAACGTCAACGACAGCGTTACGAAGTCCAAGTTCGACAATCTCTACGGCTGCCGCGAGAGCCTGGTCGACGCGATCCGCCGGGCGACGGACGTGATGCTCGCCGGCAAAGTCGCCTGCGTCGCCGGGTTCGGCGATGTCGGCAAGGGCTCGGCGCAGTCGCTTAGGAATGGCGGCGCGCGCGTGCTGGTGACGGAAATCGACCCGATCTGTGCACTGCAAGCCGCGATGGAGGGCTATGAGGTCGTGACGATGGAAGAGGCGACCCAGCGCGCCGACATCTTCGTCACTGCGACCGGCAATATGGACGTCATCACCCTCGACCACATGCGGGCAATGAAGAATATGGCGATCGTGGCCAATATCGGTCACTTCGACAGCGAGATACAGATCGGCGCGCTGGCGAACATGAAGTGGATCGAGGTCAAGCCTCAGGTGGACGAGGTCGAGTTCCCGGACGGCAAGAAAATCATCGTCCTGTCGAAGGGACGGCTTGTGAACCTCGGCAATGCGACGGGGCACCCGAGCTTCGTCATGAGTTCGAGTTTCACCAACCAGGTGCTCGCGCAAATCGAGCTCTTCACCCGCTCCGAGCAGTATAAGAATGACGTCTACGTGCTTCCGAAGCACCTCGACGAAAAGGTCGCGCGACTCCACCTCGACAAACTCGGCGTGAAGCTGACCAAGCTTAACGAAAAGCAGGCGGACTATATCGGGGTGTCGCGGGACGGGCCCTTCAAGCCCGATCATTATCGCTACTAATATTCGACGGACTGCCGCTCGTGTTCGGCTAACGGCAGGGTAGCGCAAACAACGCCAAAAGTGTCGGATCGCCGACGCAAAATGAATGTTGCATTAATGCGACACACGCGCGGGGAAAGCGCGTTCACTTCCGATTCGCAGTTTCATTTTCGACGGCGTTCCAGCACCACTCCCCGGGGATATTCCAAGAAATTCTAGGGGACCTTCGACCTATGCGCCGGATCAACTCATTCTTCTTGTCCACAGCCTCGTTCGCGGCATTGGCCGCTTCGCCGGCATTCGCCCAGCAACCTCCGGTCGACCAGCCGCCGCCCGAAGCGCTCCAGACCGAGCAGGAGGTAGAGTCAGGACAGGACGCGCAGACCAGCACGAACACGCAAGCGGTTCCGCCCGCTTCGAACGAGACGATCACGGTCACCGGCACGCGTATCCGCCGCCCGAACCTCGAATCGCCGCTCCCGGTCACCTCCATCGGCGGCCAGGAGTTCTTCCAGACGGGTAACGTCTCGGTCGGCGACAAGCTGGCGGAAGTTCCGTCGATCCGCGCGACCTTCACGCAGGCGAACTCGACGCGGTTCCTCGGCACCGCGGGCATCAACCAGCTCGACCTTCGCGGTCTTGGGCCGGTCCGTACGTTGGTTCTGGTCAACGGCCGCCGTCACGTCGGCGGTGACGTGCTGCTCACCGGCGTGGTCCCGGACGTCAACACCATCCCGGCCGACCTCATCGAGCGCGTCGACGTCGTCACCGGCGGCAACTCGGCCGTGTACGGCTCGGACGCCATCGCGGGTGTCGTCAACTTCGTCCTGAAGCAGGACTATGACGGCATCATGTTGCGCGGCCAGGGCGGCCAGAGCAAATATGGCGACGCCGATTCCTACTTTATCAGCGGTTTGTTCGGGAAGAACTTCGCCGAGGGTCGTGGCAATGTCGCCGTGAACCTCGAATATGCACGCCGTGATCAGGCTTGGGGCTCCGAGCGCAACTGGTTCCGCCAGAACTACACGCTGAACAACAGTCCCACTCTCATTCCTAACCCCGACTTCCGTTCGGCAACCTTCAACAACACCGGCAACATCCGCTTTGGGGGTCCTGGCACGACGCTCAATTGTGGCTTGGATCCAAACGGCGCGCCATACACCTGTCCCTTCATTTTCATGCCGAACGGGGATTTGGTTCCGCAGACCGGCACGCGCCAGGGTGTCGGTCCCAACGGTCAGTTCGTCGGCGGTAATGGCGAAGGGTTCGTCGATGGGCATCAGGTCCAGATCACGCCTCAGCTCGACCGATACAACATCAACGCATTGGCGCACTTCGAAGTGTCGCCGGCCCTCGTTCCGTTCATCGAGGCAAAGTACTCGCGTACCGATAGCGTCGGCACGGGCGGAAGCGGTCCGGCATTCATCGCCGGCGGCAACGCCTTTTTCGATCCGTTCGCGTTCTGCAACTTCGTTCCGCAGTGCACTACGGGCAACTTCTACGATCGTGAGCGGATTAGCATTAACAATCCTTTCTTGAGCGATCAGGCGCGCCAGCTGATCATCCAGCAGCGTACGCTCGCTGGGTTGACTACGACCGATGCCACGAGGTTGACCGTGCAGCAGAGCTTGCTCGGACTGGGCAATCGTGTCGAGGAAGCGCGGCGTAACACGTTCCGCATCGTCGGCGGCATCCGTGGCGACCTCGGCAGCAATTGGAACTATGAAGCCTCCATCAACTACGGTCAGCTGAAGGAAAAGACGAAGATCCTCGGCAACCTCGACGTGCAGCGCATGCTGCTCGCGATGGACGCCGTTCGCGACCCCAGCACCGGCCAGATCGTCTGCCGCTCACAGATCGACCCGGGCGCCGCCTTCGGCTACGGGCCTTGGGTCTACGGCACCGATCCGAATGCCGACGCTCGTCTTGCGAACGACGTTGCGAACTGCGTGCCGTTCGGCCCGATGGGCGGAAACGTGTCGCAGGCGCAGCGTGATTATCTGCTGCTCGACACGACTGCGATCGGCAAGACCAAGCAGTTCGACGCTCTTGCCTTCATCTCGGGCGATTCGTCGAAGTGGTTCGAGCTTCCGGGCGGCCCGATCGGGATCGTGCTCGGCGCCGAGTATCGGACGGACGACCTCTTCTATCACCAGGACGAGCAGGTCCAGCTGGGCTATACCTTCTATAACGCCATCCCGACCTTCGATGCGCCGAAGCAGGTGGTGAAGGAAGCGTTCGGCGAAATTCGTGTGCCGATCGTCAAGGACGTGCCATTCCTGCAGGAACTGGAAGTTTCCGGGGCAGCGCGCGTTTCGGACTATAAAGTCGGCAACACCGGTTCGGTGTGGGCGTACAATGGCAACCTCATATGGTCGCCGGTGAAGGGATTGCGGCTGCGCGGCAATTATGCCCGCTCGGTCCGCGCGCCGAACCAGGTCGAACTGTTCACGCCATTTGGCCAGAACTTCGCGTTGATTAGCGACCCGTGTGACGTGAACCTGGTGAATAACGGTTCGCAATTCCGAGCGGCGAATTGCTTGGCGGCGGGCGTACCGGCTGGTCAGCCGATCTCGTACGCATCGTCTATTGCGTTCCTGAGCGGCGGCAACCAGGATCTGGAAGCGGAAACATCGGACAGTATCACGATTGGCGGCGTGTTCACGCCCAGCTTCATTCCGGGATTCTCGGCTTCCGTCGACTATTATGACATCAAGGTGAAGAACGTCATTCAGGCGGTGGGCGCTCAGACAATCATCGACAGCTGTTATGACCTGCCCAGCCTCAACAACCCCTTCTGCTCGCTCTTCCAGCGCGCCGGACCGGGGCAGCTTGGCCATGGCGTGCCGTTCGGCATCATCGACAACACGCTGCATGCGAGCCCGGTGAACTTCGCGAAGCTGAAGACCCGGGGCATCGACGTGGAGGTTGCCTATCGGAAATCGTTGGGGAACATCGGCCGGCTGAACTCGCGTCTGACCTGGACGCACGTTCTCGAGCTGACGAACTTCATCGACCCGACGAACCCGGAATTTGGTGACCGTATTCTCTCGGAAATGGGCGATCCGCAGGACCGGTTTAACTGGAACTCGTCACTGCAGACCGGACGGTTCACCTTCGGTTATCAGATGCGGTACATCGGCAAGCAGATCAACTTCTCCGAATCCTTCGGCTTCGGCGAATATGAGGACTTCTACGAATTCGAAGGCCGCCCGCCACAGAATCCAGACCTGTTCGCCAAGAAGTGGGTGAAGGCGAAATTCTACCATGACGTTCGGATGGCCGTGGACGTCGGGCCCAAGTATAATTTCTACCTGGGCGTCGACAACCTGACCAACACGAAACCGCCGTTCGCGGCGAGCGGTATCGGCGGCCAGACCGGTCTGTTCGATACGATCGGGCGCTTCTACTACGCGGGTGTGTCCGCGAAGTTCTAAAGCGACCATTCTCTGGAATCACTTCGGGCCGGGGCATTTGCTCCGGCCCTTTTGTTATGTGGACAGCTGCTGGGTCACGGTCAGTTCGACCCCGTTTTTCGTTTAGTCCTCGCGACGTAAGCGCTTATGAAGCGCCCATGGGGCGAGGGGAGCAATGAAGTGACGGGCGGTACCGCCGTCTATGTCGCTGTCGCCGTACTGGCCATGCTGTGGTTCGGCATTGCGGTGGCAGTGGCTCTAGCCTCCGCGCGGCGCCTGCGGCTCGCCGAAGACGTTCTGTCGGCGGCTCGAGCGCAAGCGACCTTGCTCGATCTCACTCCGGCCCGCCCGCTCGTCGTCCGCCCGGACGGGCGCATCGAGAGCGATCCGCAGCTAGTGCGCGACCTTGGCCTGACCGCGCCGCCCAACCAGCTCGCCGAGCTGAGCGCTATTGACTGCGGCATCACGCAGGAAGACCTGGAGGCACTGCAACAGGACATTGACGGGGCGCGCGTGTCCGCGGGACGGGTATCGCGCAAGGTGCGGGCGAAGGCTTCGGGACGCGTGTTCGATGTGCGCGGCGGGCCGGCTCCGGCGCCCGAGCCGCCCGGAACGTTGCTGCTGTGGTTTTTCGATACGAGTGCAAGCGAGGAGGATCGCGCGAAGCTGTCGCTGCGATTGCGACAGACCGAAGGCGCGCTCGATTCCCTGACGCATCTGATCGAGGCCGCGCCCTTTCCGATGTGGTATCGCGGACCCGACTTGAGGCTCGGTCTCGTGAACAGCGCGTTCGTCGACGCGGTCGAGGGCCGCGACGCCGCCGACGTGATCGCCAAGGGCCTCGAGCTGATCGACGCGGAAGGGGAACGCAGCGCTGTCGCCGCGGCGCGCGAAGCTCAGAGCAGCGAGCATGTGGTCTCCCGAATGCAACCGGCAATCATCCGCGGCGAGCGGCGCATGCTGAGGATCGTGAACGTTCCGCTCTCGACCGCTGCGGTCGCCGGCTTCGCGATCGACGTGCAGGACCTGGAAGACGCTCAGACCGAGCTCGCTCGGCACATCGAGTCGCAGCGCGAGCTTGCCGATCGCATGACCGCCGGCACGGCCCAGTTCGACGCGGACCGAAACCTCGGCTTCTTCAATCGCCCTTTCGCGGTCATGGCTCAGCTCGACCCCGATTGGTTGGCCGAAGGACCTGAGTTCGACCGAGTGATCGAGCGCATGCGTGACAATCAGCGGCTTCCGGAGGCGCGCGATTTTCCGGTCTGGAAGGCGGAACGGCGGAACTGGTTCAGCAGCCCCGAGGAAGTCATCGAGGAAGAATGGATGCTTCCCAGTGGCGACCATTTACGGGTGGTCGCCCAGCCGCTTCCCGATGGCGGGCTTCGGCTCATTCTCGAGGACCGCACCGAGCAGTTGCGTCTCGCCTCCGCGCGCGACACCCTTCTGCGCGTACGAGCCGCGACGTTCGACAATCTGTTCGAAGCGATCAGCGTCTTCGCCAGCGACGGGCGCCTTTATCTTTGGAACAGCCGCTTCCTCGAGGATTGGGAGCTCAACGAGGAATGGCTTTCCGAGCACCCACGTGTCGACGAGCTCGTCCCGGCCATGGCGCGGAAGCTCGTCAATCCGACCGCGGCCGCGCAGATCCGCGAGATGGTGCGGCAGACCACCGATGAGCGGCAATCGGCGCAGGGACGCGTCTCCATGACCGACGGGCGCCACTTCCAATTCGCCGCGGTGCCGCTGCCGGACGGGAATGCCTTGTTCACAATGGTCGACGTCACCGATTCCACTAGGATCGAGGCGGCCCTTCGTGAGCGAGCGACGGCGCTCGAGGAAGCCGACAGGGTGAAGACCGACTTCGTTGCCAATATGAGTTACGAGCTTCGCACCCCGCTCACCTCGATCGGCGGCTTCGCGGAGATGCTGTCCGCTGGATATGCAGGCAAGTTGACCCCTACGGCGGCCGATTATGTCGATGCGATTCTCGAGGCGGTCGGCCGGTTGTCGAAGCTGGTCGACGATGTCCTCGACCTGACCACCGGCGACACGCGTCCCGTGGCGCTTGAGCATGAGCGTGTCGACGTCGCCGGACTATGCCGCGCCGCATTGGATCGGGCTCGCTCAGACGCGGAAGAGAAAGCGCAGAAGCTGGAGGCCGAAGTCTCGCCGGACGCCGGATTCATTTTTGGGGATGCGCGCCGTCTGCGGGAATCCATTGAGCACGTGCTCGAGAACGCCATCGCTTACACCGACCGCAGGGGCAGGATTCAGCTCGTGGCTGATGGCGATGTGGATAAGGCCGTGATCCGGATCAGCGACAATGGGTCGGGAATCGCGCCGGAGGACCTTCCGCGCGTTTTCAACCGCTTCGCCCGGGTGGAAGAGGCGGGCGTTCGCGGCGAGGCGGCCCTTGGCCTTGGACTGCCCCTGACGCGCCAGTTCATCGAAGCTCATGGTGGAACGGTCGATCTCGAGTCCGAGAAGGGCAAGGGGACAAAGGTGACCCTGACGATCCCACGCGGCTCGCGATGATTCTCGCGGACGAGGAAGCGACAAGGCAGATTGGGGGTAAGCTTGCCGCGCTGGCGAAGCCAGGAGACGTCATCACACTCGGCGGGCCTTTGGGAGTGGGCAAGACGGCATTGGCACGCGGTTTTCTTGTTGCGCTCGGCCATTCGGGAGAAGTGCCGAGTCCGAGTTTCGCGATCGTCCAACCCTATGAGGATGTCGACCCGCAAGTGTGGCATGTCGACCTCTATCGAATTGAGGACCCGTCCGAGATTGAGGAACTGGGCTTGGACTCGGCCGCCGCCGCGGTCCTGCTGGTCGAATGGCCCGATCGGGTGGGGGAGGCAAGATGGACGGACGCTCTCCGCCTGTCGCTCGATTTCGGGCCCGATGGCGACAGAATCTTGACAGCCGAGGTCCCCCCGTCATGGGAGGGGCGATGGCCTCCCCGATGATTCCGCCGCAGCATGCTCCTGAATTCCTTGCGTCTTGCGGGTGGCAGGGGGCTGAGATCCTGCCGCTCGCCGGCGACGCCTCGTTCCGCCGCTATTTTCGGGTCGTGGCCGACGACCGTACGGCGGTCCTCATGGACGCGCCGCCGCCGCACGAAGATCCGCGGCCCTTCATCGCGGTTGCGGAATGGCTTGCTTCGGTCGGCCTCAGCGCCCCGCAAATCATTGCACGCGATCTCGACAAGGGTTTGCTGCTTCTCGGCGACTTCGGCGACTGGCGACTGCGCGAATTCCTCGACGATGACCCCGCGCGCGAACGAGAGCTGTATGAGTTGGCGACGGATGTCCTGGTTCACCTTCACCAACACCCTCCCATGCCCGGGCTCAAAGAGCACGCCCTTGCTCAGTGGCTGGAGGAGCTGAAGCTGTTCACCGATTGGTATTGCCCGGCTGTGGGCGCGAACGTGGACGCCGCTGCCTATCAGGAGGTGTGGAAAGAAGTCCTCGAACCGGTTGCGAACGACGGACTGAGCCCGGTGACGGTGCTTCGTGATTACCATGCGGAAAACATCATGCTGGTCGGGGAGCGCCAGGGCGTCGGCCATTTCGGCTTGCTTGACTTCCAGGACGCGCTCGCGGGCCATCCTGCTTACGACCTTGCCTCCGTGCTGGAGGACGCCCGGCGCGATGTTCCGCCGGCGATCGAGCGTGAGATGATCGACCGTTATGTCACCGCGACCGGCAATGCCGAAGAGTTTGAACGAGCCTATTGGGCGCTGGCCGCGCAGCGTAACACCCGAATTCTCGGGGTGTTCACGCGTCTTTGGAAACGCGACAACAAGCCGCATTACAGACGCTTTCAGCCGCGTATGTGGGGCTTGCTCGAACGCGACCTCGAACAGCCTCACCTAAGGCCTGTGCGCGACTGGTTCGACGCGAATATCGCGCCTGAACAGCGGCGCGATCCCTGGAAGCAGGCCGCGTGATCCAGAGCAAGCGAGCCCTGCGCCTGCGCGCCGAAGTGCCTGCCGAGGTTCCTCATACGGCGATGATCATGGCTGCCGGCCTGGGCAAGCGCATGCGACCGCTGACGGCGACCAAGCCCAAGCCGCTCATCCATGTGAACGGCAAGGCGCTCCTCGATCACGTGCTGGAGAAATTGCGCGAGGCCGGTGTCAAGAAAGTGGTCGTGAACGTCCACTATCTCGCCGATGCGCTCGAGGCGCACCTCTCCACCCGCGATCACGGTCTCGAAGTCGTCATATCGGACGAGCGGGGCTTGCTCATGGAAACGGGCGGCGGTCTCATCAAAGCAGCGCCACTGATCGACAGCGATCCCTTCCTGGCCCTCAACAGTGACAATCTTTGGATCGACGGACCGGCCGACACTTTGCGGCTGCTCGCCTCGCAATGGGACGATTCGAAGATGGACGCCCTCCTGTTGTTGGTTCCGCAGGCGCGAGCGCTCAACCACAAGGGGATGGGCGACTTCCACATGGACCGCGTGGGCCGTCTAAGGCGTCGCGACCGAAGCCATGTCGCGCCCTTCGTTTTCACCGGCATTCAGATCGTCTCCAAGCGCCTGCTGCGCGATGCGCCCGACGGTCCTTTTTCTACGAACATCCTCTGGGACAGGGCAATCGACGAAGGCCGCTGCTTCGGCGCCGTCCACCAAGGTCTATGGTTCGACGTCGGCACACCGCAGTCCATTCAAATGACGGAAACGGCGCTCGAGAATGTCTGAAGGGCCGCGCCGGCCGTCCATCTTCAGCATTCCGTCGCACCGCTCCTTCGCCGACGCTCTCGCCGCTGGACTGATCCGACGTTTCGGCAAAGATACGCTCGGACTCGCGCGCGGGCGCATCCTGCTTCCCAATAATCGCGCGGTTCGCGCCGTTACCGATGCGTTCGTTCGCGCCAGCGGCGACGGGTTGCTGCTGCCCCGGCTGATCCCGATTGGCGATCCGGAGCTTGATGAGCGGATCGGGGGTGCGCTCGACCGCATCGACGACGATCCGATCGCTCCCGCGATCGAATCCACCGAGCGTGTGTTGACCCTCGCGTCGTACGTGCGCGGCGATGAAGGGTCGGCCGAGGCGCTGCGACTCGCGGCGGACCTCGGGAGAACTCTTGACGCTCTGCTGGCCGAGGAGATCGATCCGTCGCGGCTGCGGACGGCCGTCAGCGAGACGAACGACCTCGCCAGACATTGGCAGCATTCGCTCGCCAGGCTCCAGCTCATCGTCGAGCAGTGGCCCGCGATAGTGGCTGAGCGCGGAGCGATCGACCTCGCTCAGCGGCGCAACATCCTGCTTCGGCGAATTGCCCAGCAGTGGACGGATGATCCGCCGGAAGGATTCACGATTGCCGCCGGCATTACGACGTCGGCGCCCGCCGTCGCGACCCTCCTTGCACGCATAGCTTCGATGCCGAACGGTCTGGTCGTCCTGCCCGGGCTTTGGCTCGGTGATCTGTTTCCACAGGAGGAATGGGACGCGCTCGGCACCGATGACCAGGGTAGGGGCGAAGCCACTCACCCCCAATTCCATCTGAAGCTGCTGCTCGACCGAATGGGCATTGCACGCGAGGAGGTTCAGCGGTGGCGCCATTCGGCCGGCGCGGCATCTTCGCCGGCCCGTGCCCGGGCGGTCGCGAATGCAATGGCGGCGCCGGACTTTTCCCACAAATGGGAAACGCTGGCGCCCGGTCACCGGCGCCTCAGCGGCATCCGGCTTGCGGAGCTTCCCGATCCGGCGGCGGAAGCCCAGGCGATTGCGCTCGCTCTGCGTGAGGTCCTCGAGACCCCCGGCAAAACGGCTGCATTGGTCACACCGGACCGGCAACTCGCGGCCCGGGTGGCGGCGCTACTCGCGCGCTGGAACGTCGAAGCGGACGACAGCGCCGGTCAGCCGCTCACCAAAACCGCGTCCGGGACCCTGCTCCTGGGGATCGCGGCCGCTGCTGCCGAAGAAATGGCGCCGGTCCCATTGCTTGCCCTGCTCAAGCATCCGCTGGTCGGCGGCGAAGGGGAGGAGCGGCTCGGCTGGCTCGAGAATGCGCGCGCGCTGGACCGGGCATTGCGTGGGCCGCGGCCGCCTGCAGGAATCGCTGGTCTGGACACTTTTTTTGCCGAGAACGCCGCCCGGGAATGGAAGGCCGTTCGCGGTCGGATTGCCGGCATCGACCGCCTATTCAATGATCCCATCTCACTGAATGCCTTGGCCAATTCTTTGTCGCAGTCTGCGCAAGTGCTGGCCGGCGACGCCGCTTGGGCGGGACCAGCGGGTCGGATGGCGGCAGAGCTGCTTTCAGAGCTGCAGAGCTCCGCTGCGGCAGGACGACTGATGATCAGCGCCGAAGACGCAGTGCCATTGCTCCGCCAGCTGCTCGACGAACGCGCGGTTCGCCCACCCTATGGCGGCCACCCGCGCATTTTCATTTGGGGACTGCTGGAGGCCCGGCTGCAGCGTGCCGATTTGGTCGTGCTCGGCGGCTTGAACGAAGGCGTCTGGCCGGGTCTCCCCGCGCCCGACCCCTGGCTCCCGCCAAAGGTTCGGGCAAACCTCGGTATGCCGACACTCGATACGCGCATCGGCCTGTCCGCGCACGACTTCGCAAGCGCGCTCGGAGCGCCCGAGGTGCTGATCACTCGGGCGAAGCGCGACAGCCGTTCGCCTACCGTCGCCTCGCGTTTCCTGCTTCGCCTCGATGCCATGACCGGCGGGCTCCCGCGCGACGCGCGGCTGCAGCGGTTGACCCGCGCGCTTGACGATCCCGGACCCGCGCAACCGGTGGACCGGCCCGCTCCCTCGCCGTCCGCCGAGCAGCGGCCCGAAAGGATCTCCGTAACCCAGGTCGACCGACTGAAGGCCGACCCCTTCGCCTTTTACGCGCAGGCGATCCTGAAGCTTCGCGCCGAAGATCCGGTCGATGCCGATCACACGGCGCGCTGGAAGGGCGAGGCCGTCCACAAGACGTTGGAAGAGTGGCTGCTGCACGACCAGTGCGACCCGGACAAGCTGCGCCCGCGCGCCGAACAGCTCCTGAAGGACGAGGCGATCCACCCGATGCTGCGCGCTTTGTGGGCGCCCCGCCTCCTGGAGGCGATCGATTGGATCGCGGTGATGGAGCGCCAAAACCAGTCGGAAGGTCGCCGGCCGCTCGAGGCCGAGGTTTCCGGCGAGACCTCGCTCGCCGGTGTGACCGTCCACGGCCGAGCCGACCGCATCGATCGCTTCGCCGATTCCAGCCTCGCCATTATCGACTACAAGACGGGCGCTCCGCCGACACATAAGGCGGTCAATGAAGGTTTTGCGCTGCAGCTGGGATTGTTGGGCTTGATCGGTCGTGCCGGCGGCTTCGAGGGCATCAGCGGCGATCCCGCGGCCTTCGAATATTGGTCGCTGGCGCGCTATCGCGGCAAGTTCGGCCGCTTGATGTGCCCCGACAAGGACATGCCGTCGGGCGAGTTCCTCGACCACGCCTACCGAAACTTCGTCGATGCTGCCGCTCAATGGCTGACGGGAAGCGAGCCGTTCACCGCCAAGCTCAATCCAGCCTACGCGCCTTACGGCGATTACGATCAGCTGATGCGCCTGGAAGAATGGTACGGCCGCGAATGACCCCTCTCCAATCGTTCGTCCCGAGCCTGTCGAGGGACTGCTTTTTCTTCTATTGGCGGAAAAAGGAAGAACAGCCCTTCGACAAGCTCAGGGTGAACGGCGCTGAGTCAGCGGCGCGGCCTTGTCTTCACATTGCTGGCATAGAGCAACGCCGCGACGATCGCAGCCGAGCCAATGCCAACTGCGACACTTGCTCTCACCAGCTTGTTGCGGCGCTGCTCGTTGGCCTTGTCGTCGTCGCTCTCGCTCATGACTCATTCTCTATGGCGTTCGGTGCGCGTTTGGAAGCTGCATGAGCGCGCGCCTCAAGACCTTCCCACAACTGAGGGACGAGCAAGCCCTCGCTTCCGATCCAGCAGTCCACGCCGCACTGTCGGCTTCGGCGGGAACGGGCAAGACGCAAGTGCTGACGGCGCGCGTGTTGCGCCTCTTGCTCAAGGGAGCCCGGCCCGAATCCATCCTCTGTCTGACCTTCACCAAAGCGGCCGCGGCCGAGATGGCCAACCGCATTGGCGCGAGACTTGCGGCCTGGGTGCGCTTGAAGGACAGCGAGCTTGCCGCCGACTTGCTGGCGCTCGGAGAGTCGAACGATCCCGAAACCCGACGACTGGCGCGGCAATTGTTCGCCCGAGTGCTCGACTGCCCGGGCGGGCTCAAGATCCAGACCATTCACAGCTTCGCCCAGTCACTGCTTGCCGCGTTCCCGGCTGAGGCCGGGATCGTTCCCGGGTTCCAGCCGATCGAGGGTCGCGCGGAGCAGGAGCTGGTGCGAAGGACCCTGGCCGAACTGCTGACCGACGCGGAGTCCAGCGGCGATCCGTTGATCGGGGACGTCCAGTCTCTCAGCAGGCGCCTGGGCGAAGGGAGAGCCGTCGAATATCTCCAGGCCTGCGCCCGAAAGCCTGAAGCAATGGCGGCGCTGGGGGCGCGCGACGCGATCGAGCCCGCCATCCGGCAGTTGATGAACCTGCCGGCGGAATTGTTCGAAGAATATATCACGCACCATTGCGGGGACGACCGGTTCGACTGCGATCTGCTGCGCGCAGTCGCCGATGCGAACCGGCGCTGGGGCGCGCAGACGGGCATCGGGCACGCCGAGGTGATCGAGCGGTGGCTGGCGCTGACTCCGATCGAGCGGGCAGCGGCTCTTCCCGAATTGCGCAAGGTCGTGCTCACCGACAAGGACGCGCTTCGTGTGTCGAGCGGGCAAACCAAGGCCGAGCCGCACTACGAAGCGCAAGCCGGGCGCCTGGCAAATCTGATCGGCGACTTGCTGCGGCTGCAAAACGGCGCGCGGCTGGCGGCCGACATAGCGGCGGGACTTCGCGCCGGCCAAGCTTTCGCCAGGGCCTACGCCCAGGCCAAGCGCGCAGCCGGTGTCGCCGACTTCAACGACCTGATCGAATGGACGCGTATCCTGCTCAGCAAGCCCGGCATGGCCGAATGGGTGCGCTACAAGCTCGACCAGCAGGTCGACCACGTTCTCGTCGACGAGGCGCAGGACACCAATGCCGCCCAGTGGGAAATCATCGAACGCCTGGTTGAGGAGTTCTTCAGCGGGTCGAGCGAGTCCGAACAACGGGTCCGCACTCTTTTCATGGTCGGCGACTTCAAACAGGCAATCTACGGTTTTCAGGGTACCGATCCGCGCCGGTTCCAGGAGGCGCGCGACACCTTCAAACAGCGCGCGGCCGCGCTCAGCACTGGCGATGACCTGTTCAGCTATCGGCGGCTTGGGCAGGAATTTCGCGATCTGTCGATCGCTGCGAGCTTCCGTTCGGCACAGCCGGTGCTGGATGTCGTCGACGCGGTGATCGAGACGGTGGGCCCGGCAGCTCTCGCGCTCAGCGAGCCGCCGCCGGCGCATCGGGCGCACCATCGCAGCCGTCCCGGATCGGTTGAGCTGTGGGCGCCCTATTCGGTCGAAGCGTCGCCCGACGAAAGCGACGAAGGCGAGGAGCGGTGGATTAAGCAGCGCGACCGCAAATATGCGACCGAGCTTGCCCGCCGTATTCGCTCGATGATCGAGGAGGCTCCGGTGCTCGCCTCGACCAATCGCGCACTGACCCCGGGTGATATCCTCGTCCTCGTGCGCAGCCGCGGGGAGCTCGCTTCGCTGATCGTCGCACGGCTGTTTTCGGCAGGGGTTCCCGTCGCTGGCGTCGACCGCCTGCACCTCCATGAACCGCTCGCCGTTCAGGATTTGCTCGCTGCAGTGAAGTTCGCCGTGCAGCCGAACGACGATCTGAGCCTTGCGTGCCTCCTCGTTTCGCCGCTGATCGGCTGGGATCAAGATCAGCTGCGCGAGCTCGCCTACGGGCGAAAGGGGCGTCTCTGGCGAGAGCTTCGGCAGCGGGCCTCGGAGTTTCCGGAGGCGCACGAGGCGCTTTCGGAATTGCTGCGGATCGCCGATTTCACTCCGCCGTCGCGCTTTCTGGAGAATATCCTCTCGGGCCCGATGCAGGGCCGCCGCAGGCTGTACGGCCGCTTGGGGCTGGCATCGCGCGACGCCATCGACGAGCTCATGAACAGCGCGCTCGAGTTCGAGCGGAACGAAATCGCCTCGCTCGACCGCTTTCTCGCCTGGTTCTCACGCGGGACGGTCGACGTTCAGCGTGATCCGGCTCAACCGGCGAACGAGGTGCGAGTGATGACAGTCCACGGCGCCAAGGGCCTCGAGGCGCCTGTCGTCATTATCGCCGACGCCACCGCCGATCCGGCGAGGCTCGGCCGAACGCCGCTCGCTGTTGAGATCGAAGTCGAGGGCGCGGGGCCTGCTCCGCTCCTCAGGCCGAAGAAGGACGAGCGCTGTCCGCCCTTTGACGAGGTCATCCTCACCGAGGAGAAGCGCGATCTCGAGGAGCACCTGCGGTTGCTCTACGTCGCTCTCACTCGAGCGGCGGATCGGCTGATCGTCAGCGGGGTGATGCCGAGGGCGAAGAAAGACGGGTCCGATCCGCGGCCCCCCAATTGCTGGCACCGAATCGTCGAGCAGGCCATGACATCGATCGCCAACCCCGGTGAAGCGCACGTTACTCTACGCTATGCGTCGACCGTTGCCGAGCCGCCGAGACGAGCCAGGACCGGCGTCGCATTTCCGCCCGTCGTCTTGCCCGACTGGGCGACGTCTCCGGCCCCGCCCGAAGCGCGGCCTCCCCGACCGCTCGCCCCATCGGCCATTGCCGCGGACGACGAGGCCGCCCCGCCACCCAGCCGGGCGATGTACGCAGCGGCGCAGCGAGGAACGTGGATCCACCAGCTGCTCGAGCGCCTTCCAGTCGTTTCACCCGAGGCTCGGGCGGCGGTCGCTGGCCGGTGGCTCGAGCGCTACGCGGATTCCTCGGACCAGGCGATCCGAAAGGAAATCGTCAATCAGGTCTGCGGAATCCTGTCAGATCCGCGTTTCGCACCTCTATTCGGACCTAATTCCCTCGGGGAGGCGCCGCTGACCGCGACTGTGCCCGACGGGCGCGTGATCGCGGGGACCGTCGACCGGCTGCTGGTCGAAGAGGCGCGTGTGTCGGTGATCGACTTCAAGACCGGTCGGGTACCGTCAAGCGAGGCGGAGATCGCCAAAACCCATCGCGCGCAAATGACCGCCTATGTCCAAGCGCTCCGAGTGATCTTTCCCGGCCGGGAGGTTACTGCGGCATTGCTCTACACGGCGGGACCGAAACTGTTCGAACTTGACGCTTGAGAGGCGGCGATCGACGTCCCATATGCCTGTTAACCTTTCGCCTTTCGTAGGAGAGTCGCCCGCCATGGCCACCAAGACGGTCACCGATCAAAGCTTCGCCACCGACGTTCTTGGGGCTTCCGAGCCCGTGCTCGTGGATTTCTGGGCCGAATGGTGCGGACCGTGCCGAATGATCGCGCCTGCGCTCGAGGAGATTGCGAACGAGCTCGGCGACAAGCTGACCGTCGCCAAGCTCAATATCGACGAGAATCCGGAGACCCCTGGGCGCTACGGAGTGCGCGGAATCCCCACCATGCTGCTGTTCAAGGGCGGTCAGCCCGTCGCACAGAAGGTCGGAGCCGCTCCGCGGAGCCAGATCCAGCAGTGGCTGGAGAGTAGCCTGGGCGAGTCTGCTTCATCATCCTCCGCCGCCTGAAAGTGATGAATGGTCGGGGGGTTCGGTGCCCTCCAGACCGCGCGTGTCGGGCCGGAACTTCTCGTACCGGGGAAGTTCGTCACTCGGGTTGAACCAGGCGACCTTCTCGCTCCAAAAGATATGGAATTCGGGGGTTGCTGCTTCCGGCTCGTCGAGAGTGACGATCGGGAAGTCGACTGTTTCCGGTTGGTGATCGACCTGGACCTGAAGCGGCGTTCCGCACTCACCGCAAAACGCACGCCGACCGAAGCTCGACGTCTTGATCCACCGCACCTGCGGTTCGCCTTCGCTCCATACGAAATCGCCGCTCGCGACGCAGGTGAAAGCCATGGCCGGCGCTCCACTGAACAGCTGGCACGTCCGGCAATGGCACCAGCCGCTGTCATAGGGTTCGCTCTTCAGCTCGTAGCGCACTCGGCCGCACATGCAGCCGCCGGTTAACCTTGCCACAAGGCGCCTCCCTTAATTGACTACGGCAAGGGCGCTCCTTACATCGCCGGGCGCAGTTTCCCAGAGCGTCGGCGATGGGTTTTCGCCCTTTCTTGAACGCGCGGGTTTTTAAGGGAATTTCATGATCGCCGGACTGGCAAAGAGCATCTTCGGATCGGCCAACGACCGCTATGTCCGCGGGCTGGGCAAATACGTCGACGCCATCAACAATTTCGAGCTGAACATTTCGGCAATGTCGGACGACGAGCTGCTCTCGCAGACGGAGCGGTTCCGGCAACGGCTAGCCGACGGCGAAAAGCTCGACGATTTGATTCCCGAAGCCTTCGCGACCGTTCGCGAGGCGGCGATCCGGACTTTGGGTCAGCGCCACTACGACGTTCAGCTGATCGGCGGAATTGCGCTCCACCGTGGCGAGATCGCGGAGATGAAGACGGGCGAAGGCAAGACGCTGGTAGCCACGCTCGCCGTCTATCTGAACGCGCTTGAAGGCAAGGGCGTCCATGTCGTCACCGTCAACGACTATCTCGCTCGGCGCGACGCCGACTGGATGGGGCAGATCTATCGCTTCCTTGGAATGACGGTCGGGGTGATCGTCCCCAATCTTAGCGACGAGCAGCGGCGGGAGGCCTACGGCTCCGACATCACCTACGGGACGAACAACGAGTTCGGGTTCGATTATCTGCGCGACAATATGAAATATTCGCGCGCGGCGATGGTCCAGCGGCCGTTCCACTACGCCATCGTCGACGAGGTGGACTTCGATCCTCATCGACGAGGCGCGGACGCCGCTGATCATCTCGGGCCCGACCGACGATAAGTCCGACCTCTACATCTCGGTCGACAAGGTCGTGAAAAGCTTCGCGGAGGTGGATTACGAGAAGGACGAGAAGCAGAAGTCGGTCGTTCTCACCGAAGACGGTACCGAAAAGGCCGAACGGATGCTGGAGGAGCGGGGCCTGATCGAGGGCCGCAATCTCTACGACATCGCCAACACCCAGGTCGTCCATCACTTGAACCAGGCCCTGAAGGCCAATGTCATGTTCAAGAAGGACATTGACTACATCGTGAAGGAGGGGAAGGTCGTCATCATCGACGAATTCACCGGCCGAATGATGGAGGGGCGGCGCTGGTCGGACGGTCTGCACCAGGCCGTCGAGGCCAAGGAGGGGGTCGACATCGAGCCGGAAAACCAGACGCTCGCTTCGATCACCTTCCAGAACTATTTCCGAATGTATCCGAAGCTCGCGGGAATGACCGGCACGGCGATGACCGAGGCCCCGGAATTCTTCGACATCTACAAGATGAACGTGGTCGCGATCCCGACCAACGTTGAGGTTCTGCGCATCGACGAGGACGACGTCTTCTATAAGACAATGCCCGAGAAGTTCGCCGCGATCACCGAGGAGATCAAAGCGAAGCAGGAGCACGGTCAGCCGGTCCTGGTCGGCACCATCTCGATCGAGAAATCGGAAATGCTTTCCGAATATCTCCAGAACGAGGGCATCAAGCATTCGGTTCTGAATGCCCGCTTCCACGAACAGGAAGCGCACATCGTCGCTCAGGCGGGCCGTGTCGGGGCCGTCACGATCGCGACGAACATGGCCGGGCGCGGCACTGACATTCAGCTCGGCGGCAATGTCGATTTCCGTATCGAGGACGAGCTTGGCGAGGTGGAGGACGGTCCGGAAAAGGACCGGACGATCGAGCGCTTCCGCCAGGAAGCGGCGGAAGAGAAAAGGCGCGTGCTCGAAGCAGGCGGTCTCTACGTGCTCGGCACCGAGCGGCACGAGAGTCGGCGCATCGACAACCAGCTGCGCGGCCGCTCAGGCCGCCAGGGGGACCCCGGTCTTTCGAAATTCTATCTCAGTCTCGACGATGACCTGCTCCGCATTTTCGGCCCGCAGACGATGTTCTCGCGGCTGATGAACAAGAATCTCGAGGACGGGGAGGCGATCGTCAGCCCCTGGATTTCCAAGGCCATCGAGACCGCTCAGAAGAAGGTGGAGGCGCGCAACTACGACATCCGTAAGCAGGTCGTCGAATTCGACGATGTGATGAACGATCAGCGCAAGGTCGTTTACGAGCAGCGCGCGGACATCATGGATGCGGAAAGCGTGAGCGACGTCATCACCGACATGCGCGCTGAGACCATCGCGGCGATCGTTGCGGTGAACTGCCCCGAGGGCACCTATCCCGAGCAATGGAACGTCGCCAACCTCAAGGAAAGCATCGACGAGGTGCTGGGGGTCCAGCCGCCGATCGATGATTGGTTTCAGGAAGAAGCGGTCGATCAGGAAATGATCATCGACCGGCTGTTGGCGCTGGCGGATGAGAGGATGGCTTCCAAGCTTGTCGGTTTCGAGCCGGAACGCTGGAACGATGTCGAAAAGCAAATCCTGCTCCAGACCCTCGACCATCACTGGAAGGAGCATCTCGCGACGCTCGACGCGCTTCGGCAGGTGATCCACCTGCGCAGCTACGCGCAAAAGAAGCCGATCGACGAATATAAGCAGGAGGCGTTCCTCCTGTTCGAGCGGCTGCTTGTCGCCATCCGCGAGGAGGTGACGCGGGTACTCATGCGGGCCCAGGTCCAGATCGAGGACACAGGGCCGCCAGTGCTACCCGACTTCATCACGCAGCATCTCGATCCTTTCTCGGGAGACGACGATACGGCCGACATCGACGCCGCGACCGGGGCGGTGCTGTCGAACCTGCCGCCGCTCGCGAATATACCGCAGCCCCCTATGCCGATCGGCGAGGCGCCCGGCGGCGTAGTGGAGGCGCCGGTCAGCAGGAACGCTCCGTGCCCGTGCGGCTCGGGCAAGAAGTATAAGCATTGCCACGGGCAGCCCGCGTAGCGCCGCCCGCCAAGCAAGCGGGACCCGTCGATCGAACCGAGCTTCGACGCGCCTATCGGCCTGACGAAGAGCAAGTGGTGGCTGAGCGCATTGCCCAAGCGCGGCTCAACCCCGCGGAAGCGGGAGAGGCGACCGCGACAGCACGCACGCTCGTGAAGGGCGTGCGCGCGCACAAGCCTTCCGGCGTCGACGCCTTCTTGCAGACCTACGATCTGGGATCGGACGAGGGCATTGCGATGATGTGTCTCTCGGAGGCTCTGCTGCGCATTCCCGATGCGCATACGGCGGACGAGCTCATCGCCGACAAGCTCGCCGGCCCCGACTGGTCCGAGAAATTGGGTAGGTCGGACTCCTCGTTCGTCAACGCGGCCACCTTTTCGCTGCTGCTGACCGGCAAGGTGCTCGAAGGCGCGCAGGACCGGTCCGACAATTGGCGCGCTGCGCTCGGCCGGGCCGTCGGTCGGCTCGGTGAGCCGGTGGTGCGCACCGCGGTGCGGGAGGCGATGAAGATCCTCGGCCGCAATTTCGTGTTCGGCCGAACGATCGATGAAGCGCTGGGCCGCGCCGCGCCGGAACGGGCGAGGGGCCTCAGCCACAGCTTCGATATGCTCGGCGAGGCAGCGCGGACCTTCGCGGACGCCGACCGCTATGCCGACGCGTATCGCGGAGCGCTCGACCGTATCGCGAAGGAAGCGAGGGGCGGCTACCGAAAATCGCCGGGCATTTCGGTCAAGCTCACCGCTCTCCACCCGCGCTACGAATATACGCACCATGACGAAGCTTTGGCGGCGGTGCTGCCGGTTGTGCGCGAACTCGCTTCGAAGGCGGCGAAGGCCGACGTCCATTTCACTATCGACGCCGAGGAAGCCGATCGCCTCGAGCTGCAAATGGACGTGTTCGAGGCTCTCCTCGCCGACGACGAGCTGTTCGCTCCAAGAAAAGACGGAAGTTCCTGGGCTGGTTTCGGCATTGCCGTTCAGGCCTATCAGAAGCGCGCCGCTCCTTTGTGCGATTGGGTCATCGAGGCCGCTCGGGCCCATGGCCGGAAGCTGATGGTCCGACTCGTGAAGGGCGCTTATTGGGATACCGAGATCAAGGCCGCGCAGGTCGGTGGGCTCACCGACTATCCGGTGTTCACCCGCAAGATCGCCACCGATGTCTCCTATCTCGCTTGCGCGAAGAAGCTGCTGGCGGCCGACGACGTGATCTACCCGGCGTTCGCAACTCATAATGCGAACACGATCGGCCAGGTTAAAGCGCTGGCCCATGGCAAGGAGTTCGAATTCCAGCGCCTCCACGGAATGGGCGAGGAGCTGTACGAAGAACTCGCCAAGCTGGAGCGGGCCATTGGCGACGAGCCGACACCCGTTCGAATCTACGCTCCCGTCGGGAGCCATAAGGAGCTGCTCGCCTATCTCGTTCGTCGTCTGCTCGAAAACGGCGCCAACTCGTCCTTCGTCAACCGCATCGCCGACGAGCAGATTTCGATCGACGATCTGGTTAGAGATCCGGTCGAGGAGCTCGAAGGACTTGAGCCAAAGCGCAATCCCAAGATCATTCTGCCGCTGGAGATTTTTGGATCGTCCCGTCGGAATAGTGCGGGAGTTGATTTGTCCGACCCGCTGGTGCGTGAGCCTCTGCTCGATCGTCTGAAGGCGCTCGAAAGCCGTAGCTGGACCGCGAAGCCGGCGCTTGGGAAGGGCAAGGGAAGGGCGGTAACTTCGCCCCACGACCGTCGCCTGAAGGTTGGAACGGTGTTCGAGGCAAGCGCGAAGGACGTCGACCTAATGGTCCGCGCCGGACACGCCGCGCAAGCCGACTGGGACGCGCTTGGCGGCGAAGCGCGCGCCAAGCTGCTCGATCGATGCGCGGATCTTTACGAGCAGCATCGCGAGGAGCTTTTCTCACTTTGTATCCGCGAGGCCGGAAAGACCCTGATCGACGCGATCCTAGAAGTGCGCGAGGCCGTCGATTTCCTGCGTTTTTACGCCGCCGAAGCGCGCCGGCAATTTACCAAGCCAATGCCGCTGCCGGGTCCGACCGGCGAACAGAATGAGCTGCGCCTTCACGGGCGGGGCGTGTTTGCCAGTATCTCGCCGTGGAACTTCCCGTTGGCGATCTTCACCGGCCTGACGACGGCTCCGCTCGCCGCCGGCAACGCGGTAATCACCAAGCCGGCTGGGCAAACGCCACTGATCGGAGCGCTCGCCGTCGAGCTGATGCACCGGGCGGGTATTCCCAGGGACGTTGTTCAACTTGCGCCCGGACCAGGCGGAATTGTCGGCGGAACGCTCACCACACATCCGCTGCTGGCGGGCGTCGTTTTCACCGGCTCAACCGGCACCGCACGCATGATCAACCGCACGCTGGCCGAGCGCGACGGGCCGATCATCCCGTTCATCGCCGAAACCGGTGGCCAGAATGCGATGATCGTCGACAGCTCGGCTCTGCCCGAACAGGTCACTCGTGATGTGATTTCCTCGGCATTCCAGAGCGCTGGCCAACGCTGCTCCGCCCTGCGGGTGTTGTTCGTCCAAGACGACGTCGCGGATCAAATGATTTCGATGATCGCGGGGGCGATGGAGGCGTTGACGGTGGGCGATCCGAGCGAGTTTTCGACTGACGTCGGCCCGGTGATCGACGGCGAGGCCAAGAAACTGCTCGACGAGCACATCAAATGGCTCGACAAGAATGCTAAGAAAGTCTGCCGGCTGAAAGCGCCCTCCGGGGCCGCGCACGGCTGCTTTGTTCCTCCCGCATTTTATGAACTTCAGTCGATAAGCCAATTGAAAAACGAGAATTTTGGTCCGGTCTTGCATGTCGTCCGCTTTGCCGGGGACAAGCTTTCCGAGGTCGTCGATCAGATCAATTCGACCGGCTACGGCCTGACGCTCGGCCTACAGAGCCGCATCGACACGGTTCGCGACTATGTCGAGGAGCATGCCCGGGTCGGCAATTTCTACGTCAACCGCAACCAGATCGGCGCCGTGGTCGAGAGCCAGCCGTTCGGCGGCGAGGGTCTGTCGGGCACCGGGCCCAAAGCCGGCGGACCGCACTATGTCGCGCGCTTCGCGACCGAGCGTGTCACCTGCATCGACACGACCGCGGCGGGCGGCAATGCCTCGCTCATGGCGGCGCTGGACGGCTGAGTCTATTCCTCGAAGCGGCCGCTCGAGTTCCCGATCCCGCTCATATCTTCGCGTGACCGGAAAGGGCGGCAGCCAGGCTTCGCGACGGACGGTCCAGATTTCGTAAGTCGGCATGAGTTGATCGGGGGCGTCAAGGGCCCCGAGGTTCACTTCCACTTCGTCTCCCGTCTGCCCGAAAACCGACGAACCGCAGCGAGGGCAAAAGAAGTGCCCGGCATAGTCGCGTGTTTCGCCTTCGATCGCGACCGCACCCTGAGGGAATATCGCCGAAGAGTGAAAGAGTGCGCCATGATGCTTGCGGCAGTCCAGACAGTGGCAAATGCCAACCCGATACGGCGGACCTGACGCCACAAATCGGACGTCGCCGCAAAGACAACCGCCGGTGTATCGCTCCATGTTGCGGCTCCTCGGAAAATCGGGCGAGTTTATCACGAACCCGGCCTCAATCTGTCCCACCCTGAAACGCTCCATAGTGCCCCCTGGAGCCTGGCGCCGTCATTGGGGTTGATGAGGGTGCGGGGTGGTCTTTTAGCGAGACACGAACGCACCTCGCCGGAGCGGTCGCGCCCCCCGGGCTTTGACCGCTCCGTCATCCTACGCCGGCAACGAGATGTGGCTCCCCGGGCCTGACACCCTTCACCGTGGAAGTGCCGGCGTTGAACGACGTGATTTGGATCGAGCGGAACCCCCTGTCCTAATGGCGGAGGGCGCGCTTACCGGTGATGAGGGAACTCAAGTCCTCCGGCCTGCGTAAGAACGCTCGGAGGCGACGATGGACGATCCGCGGGTGGAAGGCCACTACAAGCTCATGATTACGCGACCGGGGGCGATCACGACCCCGCTAGGATTGATCGAAGCTGATACTGAGAGCGAAGCTTGGCTCTGGGCAAAGCAATTGGTTCGAGACAAGTGCGCGGAAGAGCCGATGGATCCTGAGAGCCGCGTTGAGCTGGTCGACCCCCAAGGAATGTGGCTCGAGCCCTCGTCGACAGTGGGGGAGTTGCTTAGTGAGCGGCCGGCGTTCTTTTCGGCATAGGCAACTGCCCAAGCGTTTAGGATAAGCGTTGGTCGCTAATTCCTGGGCGGGTCTGGCGTCAGCACCGTAAGTCGCGCCTCCTTCGCGCCGCAGAGCGAGCATTTGAGCCGTTTCTGAAGGTGCCAATACTCTTGGCTACCAATCACCTTCGCAACGTCGAAGCCCGTCAGTGTCACAGAGTTGCAGCATCGTTCGCATTCGATCTTCAGAGCACATTTGAAGCGGGCGAGATCGCCGGCCGTGCGGATGTGCTTGAACGACATCTCACCGGCCTATTCCGACCGGAACGATTCGTGAACATTCGTGCCTGTTTATTTCGGGGATGAGTCGGCTATCGACCCCTCGAAATCTTGCCTCTGTCGCCGAAGGAGCGGCCCGAACCCTGAAGGGGGAAAGGGGACGAGCCGCTCCAGCTTTGTTCGTCGATCCTGAGGGAGCTGCTCTCCGGAAGCGCCGCCACGAGGCTGGACCTGGTCGTTAGTGGATTGGAGGCTCGGTATGCAGCAGTGCTTCGCCCAACGCGCCCGTCAGATCGACGAAGCCCAGAGGCGTTTGCTTGTGCGTAGACTTCTGAAGTGAGACGTTGCGGAGGGCCCACGACGGAGGATTCGGAATGCGTAAGAACCCTAGGGCTAAATTCCTGCCCGCCGTCATGTTACCCGCGATTTTGCCGGCAATTCTGCTCCCAGCGCTACTCAGCGCCCAAATTCCTGCTGCCGTGGTTGGCGGAACAATGGGTGTATCAATCGGACTAGCGATCGTTGGTCTCGTCTGGATTAAGGGGAACAGCTGTTCGGCCCGAGGCTGACCTTTCCAAACAACAAGGCTGTTGGACAGCGATGATCAAGAAGATGGCTCCCCGGGCCTGATTCGAACAGGCGACCATTCGATTAACAGTCGAACGCTCTACCGCTGAGCTACCGGGGAGCAGCCTCGCGCCGAGCGCTGGGCAGGCGGGCTAGATAGCGAAGCCCGCCCCAAAGGCAAGGTCTTAGGTAGCGAATTGCTCCATTGCGATGCGCTCGTCGAGGGCATGCTCCGGATCGAACAGCAAGGTCAATGACCGCTCTCGATCGAGACGGATTTCGACGCGTGCCACGTCGCGCACTTCGATCTGATCCGCGACGGCCGAAACGGGGCGATTTTCGGCTTCCAGGATGCGAAAGCACACGGCTGTATCGTCGGGGAGTATGGCGCCCGACCAACGGCGCGGCCGGAACGGGCTGATCGGCGTCAAGGCCAGCATCTTGGCCTGGAGCGGTAGGATCGGTCCGCGCGCCGAGAGATTGTAGGCGGTCGACCCGGCGGGCGTCGCCACCAGCACTCCGTCGCAAGCGAGCTCGGGCAGCGCGACGCGGCCATTCACCGAAATCTCGATCTTGGCCGTCTGGCGCGTTTCACGCAGAAGCGACACTTCGTTGATCGCGGCATGCGTGAACGTTTTTCCCGAAACGGTCGTCGCGCGCATCTCTAGCGGCGCGACGCGGATCGCCTTCGCACCCGCAATCCGCTCGGCGAGGCGGTCGAGCCGCCACTCGTTCATCAGGAAGCCGACGGTGCCGCGGTTCATCCCGAACACCGGCATGTGCGCGCACTCGCCCTCGAGCATCCGATGGAGCGTGTGCAGCATGAAGCCGTCCCCGCCGAGCGCCACGAAGGTTTTCGCCTCGTTCGCGTCGGCGAAGGTATAACGGCGGCGCAAAATCGCTTCGGCCGCCGCAGCGACCTCGGTGGGCGAGGCGAGAAGGCCGATGCCGAGCTCAGTCAAATCCTGCGGCTCGGTAGCGGATTGATGGGGCAAGTCCGCGCTCAAACCATGGCTCCTCGCCAGCCTCAAATCGAGGTCGAACATAGGGTGATTGAGCGCGCTCGTCACTGTCCCCTTTTGGGGCTGCGCGCAGGGTGCGCTTCCGCCGGTCCCGGCCGGGCGTTACGCATGCCGCTCATGTTCAAATGGACGGAAAAGCTTGAGTGGGGGAGGCGGGCGTCGGACCAACCGGTTCCGGCGCCCGCGATTCGCGTTTCCGATGAGCTGCTCGAAGGCGCCATCGCTCACGATCGGGTCGAGGTGCTGTATCAGCCGCTCATCGATCCCCGCACGGGCGAAGTGGTCGGTGCAGAGGCTTTGGCCCGTTCGAGCCTAACGGAGTCGGCCACCGACCTGTTCGAGCGCGCGGCGAACGCGGGCCTATCCCAACGACTGTCGCGCCTGGTCCAGCGCCGAGCGCTCCGCTGCGCCGGTGCGTGGGAAAAGCCGCTCAACGACCTCAAGCTTTCGATCAACCTTCTGCCCGAAGACATTTCACGCGAAGGATATGACCAGTGGTTGCTCGATGAGATCGCGGCGGCGGGAATCGATCCCAACCGGCTGACGGTGGAGATCACCGAAAGCGCGCTGATCGTCGACGAACGCTCGGTGGTTGAGCGCCTCAATCGATTGCGTGCGGCCGGGGTCAGTATCGCGGTCGACGATTTTGGGACCGGTTATGCGAACCTTGCCTATTTGACGTCGCTGCCCATCGACATGCTGAAGATCGATCGCGGCTTGGTCGCCGATATCGTCGGCGGCTTTCGCGACAGGATCGTGGTGAAGGCGATGATCCGGCTCGCTCACGATCTCGATCTTAAGGTCGCGGTGGAAGGCGTCGAAACGACGGACCAGCTCAGCCTGCTCGCGGAATGGGGGTGCGACCTTTACCAGGGTTTCCTTGGTGCCGGCGCACTGACCCAGGAAGAGCTGTGGCGGTTCGTCACGGCGTCCAAGGCCGAAGCGGCCGCTTAGGCCGCCTCTTTCTTCTCCCCTGCAGCTGCCACCCTCGCCAACCCCCGCGACAGTTGCAATGCGCCATTCAGCCGCGCATCGGGAGTGGGCCAGCTGCGGGTGATCGCCATCTTGCTGTCGGGACGGAGCTTGGCTGCTCCCTTCAGCCGTTCGATATAGCCGAGCAAACCCGGCAAATCGGGGAAGCCGCCGTCGGCGAACGTCACAACCGCACCGCGCGCGCCGATGTCGAGTTTGGCGATGAACGCCTCCCGGCAGCTTAGTTTCACCTCGACGATCTTCATGAGGTTCGCGGTTTCTTCGGGAAGCGCGCCGAAGCGGTCGATCAGTTCGGCGGCAAACGCCTCGATCGCCTGGCGGTCCTCAAGCTCGCCGAGGCGGCGGTAAAGGCCCATTCGAAGGTCGAGATCCGGCACATAATGCTCCGGGATCATGATCGGCGCATCGACACTGATCTGCGGAGTGAACTCCTCGCGCTGCGGGATTCCGCCGGCCTTCAGCTCGACGATCGCGTCCTCGAGCATCGATTGATAAAGTTCGAACCCGACCTCTTTGATGTGACCCGACTGCTCGTCGCCAAGCAAATTGCCGGCCCCTCGGATGTCGAGATCGTGGCTCGCGAGCTGGAAACCCGCGCCGAGACTGTCGAGTTCGGCGAGCACATGCAGCCGCTTCGCCGCTGCGTCGGTGATCGCTCGATCGCGGGGCATGGTGAGGTACGCATAAGCGCGGGTCTTCGACCGGCCCACTCGGCCGCGGAGCTGATAGAGCTGGGCGAGTCCGAAGCGATCGGAGCGATGGACGATCAGCGTGTTCGCACTGGGGATGTCGAGCCCGCTTTCGACGATCGTCGTCGAGAGCAATACGTCGTACTTGCGGTCGTAGAAGGCGCTCATCCGCTCCTCGACCTGACTGGCGCTCATCTGACCGTGGGCCGTGACGAACTTCACTTCCGGCACCTGCTCGCGCAGCCATTCCTCCATTTCCGGAAGCTCGGCGATTCGGGGCACGACGAAGAAGCTCTGACCCCCGCGATAATGCTCGCGGAGCAGCGCCTCGCGCAGCACCACTCCGTCCCAGGGCGTGACGTAAGTGCGGATGGCGAGACGGTCGACTGGCGGAGTTTGGATTACGGAAAGGTCGCGAAGCCCGGACATGGCCATTTGCAGAGTCCGCGGGATCGGAGTGGCCGTAAGCGTCAGCACGTGAACGTCGGTCTTCAACGCCTTCAAACGTTCCTTGTGCACCACTCCGAAATGCTGCTCTTCGTCGACAATGACGAGTCCTAAGCGCTTGAACTCTATGCCTTTCGCCAGAAGCGCGTGCGTACCGATGACGATGTCGACAGTTCCGTCGGCGATTCCGTCCTTGGTCTTCCTCACCTCCGCCGCCGGAACCAGTCGAGAAAGGCGTCCGACATTGATCGGGAAGCCCTGAAGCCGTTCGACGAAGTTCGTGTAATGCTGGCGTGCGAGCAGCGTCGTCGGGCAAATCAGCGCGACCTGCTTGCCGGACATCGCCATGACGAAGGCGGCGCGCAGGGCCACTTCGGTCTTGCCGAAGCCGACGTCACCGCACACCAGCCGGTCCATTGGCTTGCCGGCTTCGAGGTCCTGCAGAACGTCGCCGATCGCCCGATCCTGGTCGTCGGTCTCCTCATAGGGGAAGCGATCGACGAACGCCGGATAGCTCAAGTCCGGCTCGGCGACGATTCCCGGGCGAGTCAGGCGAAGCGCCGCGGTCTTGATGAGCTCGCCCGCGATTTCGCGGATTCGATCCTTCATCCGCGCCTTGCGCCGCTGCCACGCCTCGCCGCCGAGGCTGTCGAGCGTCACGCCTTCGCTTTCGCTGCCGTAGCGAGTCAGCAGCTCGATATTCTCGACCGGAACGTAGAGTTTGTTCCCGCGCGCATATTCGAGAGCGACACAGTCGTGCGGAGCGCCCGCGACCTGGATCTGAGTCAGCCCTTCGTAACGGCCGATGCCATGATCGGCGTGGACGATAAGGTCGCCCGGCGAGAGGGCTGACAATTCCTCCAGAAACGCCGCAGCGCCTTTCCGCTTCTTGCGACGGCGGACGAGACGGTCGCCCAGCATGTCCTGCTCGGTGAGGACCGCCACATCCGGCGTGCTGAAGCCATGGTCGAGCGGAAGAACGAGCAGCGCCGGCTGCGTCTTCGAACCCAGCGCTTCCTGCCAATTGTCGACCAGCTTCTGCGCCTTGAGGCCGTGATCATCGAGCAGTCCGCCGAGGCGCTCCCTGGCGCCTTTTGTGTAGCTTGCCAGCACAACCTTGCGGCCGCTGCGGCGAAGGTCGCTCACATGGGCCGCGACCGCCTCATAGATGTTGACCTGCTGCGCGCGCTCCGGAGCGAAATCGCGCGCCGGCTCAACTCCGAAATCGATGACCCGCTCCGATTCGGGCTCCGGGAAAGGCGAAGTGAGGTGGATTGGCCGTCCGGCAACGAACCGATCCCACTCGCCTTTCGCGAGATAGAGCGCCCCTGGTTCGAGCGGGCGATAACTTCCGGGCTCGGCCTCCATGGCGCGTACGCGGTTTTGATAATAGTCGCTGATCGCCTCACGCCGCGCTTCGAGCGCCTTGTCGGCACCGGAGTCGCGGATGACGAGGTCGTCCTCGCCGAGATGGTCGAACAGCGTCTCTAGCCGCTCTTCGAGGAGCGGAAGCCAATGTTCCATCCCGGCCATTCGGCGGCCGCTCGATAGCGCCTGGTAGAGCGGATCCTGGGTCGCCGCGGCGCCGAACTTTTCGCGATAGAGAGAGCGAAAGCGCTTGATCGTTTCTTCGTCGAGCAAGGCTTCCGAAGCGGGCATCAAGGTGAACGCCTTCGCCTTGTCGGTCGAGCGCTGGTCGGCGGGGTCGAAGCGGCGCAGGCTGTCGATCTCGTCGCCGAAGAAGTCGAGCCGCAGAGCCAGCTCCTCACCCGCGGGGAACAGGTCGATGAGCGAGCCGCGAACCGCATATTCCCCGTGCTCGGTGACCGTATCCGTGCGCTGATAGCCGAGTGCATTCAGCTGCCCGACCAACGTCTCGCGCTCGATTTGCTCGCCCTCCGCGATGCGGCGAGTGAGTTGGCGGATCCGGAAAGGCGTGAGCATCCGCTGGGTTGCTGCGCTCACTGTCGCAACCAGCAGTTGCGGCTTTTCGAGCTTCGCTTGCAGAGCGCTGAGAGTCGCCAGTCGCTCGGCTGTCACCCTTAGCGCCGGCGACGCCCGGTCGTACGGAAGGCAGTCCCAGCCCGGGAGGGTCAGTACCTCGACCTCGGGAGCGAACAGGGGGACAGTGTCGGCGAGCGCGCGCATCGCGGTTTCGTCCGCGACGATCGCGACAGCACGACCACCCTTCCCGATACCGTGGGCGGCGCGGGCTAGATCCGCAGCGAGCCACGGCAGGAAACCCGTCGGCACTCCGGCAAGCGTCAACTGCTGATCCGTGTGAAGGACGCGTTGTAAGGGTTCGCTCATTCTTCCTCTCCCCTTGGGGGAGAGGGCAGGGTGAGGGGGTTCAACGGTTGTGAGTATTCGAGAGGGTTGAGCCCCCTCATCCCAACCTTCTCCCCGCCGGGGAGAAGGAGCTGCGGGCGATGCTCGCCAACAATCATTTCGCGATCCTGATATAATCGAGCTTCTTCAGTGCCTCGATCATCGGACCCCGGAAGCGTTCCGGAGCTTCCCAGGTTCCGTGCGCCCAGGCCATAATGTCGACGTCCTGCTCTTCGAGCATTTCCTCGAACATCGTCAACTCGGCGGCGCCCCACAACGCGTGATGTGCGTCGAAGAAGCCGCCGATAAGGGCGTCGGCTTCACGCGTGCCGCGATGATGCGCGCGCCAGGCGAGGCGCTTCAGTTCCAGCTCCGAAGGCATGGGAGCCATTTAGGCGGACTTCCTCGTCGCTCCAACCCGTCATGCCGAACTTGTTTCAGCATCCATTTCGATGAAGGGGGTGGGTTTTGGAAATGGAACCCTGAAACGAGTTCGAGGTGACGCTTTTCAGGCGTGCGGCGCACGCTAGAAAGGATCATGCGCCCGGACATCCTCAACCCGCTTTTTGCCGAGGTCGAGGTATTGAAGGGGGTTGGGCCGCAGATCGCCAAGGTGCTGAAGCGGCTCGACCTGACCCGGGTCATCGACGTGCTCTGTCATCTGCCGACCGGGGCGATCGAACGCATCCGCGCCACTGCGGCCAGCCCCACGTTGCTCGGCCGCAATGTCATCCTCGAACTGACACCGTTCGACACTCGCGAAACCCGTTCCGGTCGCGGGCCGACGCGGATCTTCGCGTCGGACGCTGACGGCAACTCGATCAGCCTCGTCTATTTCAACAACCCGGGATGGGCGAAGCGGAGCCTCCCGAAAGGCCAAAAGCGCATCGTCTCGGGCAAGCTCGAGGCCTATGGCGATGAGTGGCAGATTATTCACCCGGAGGTCGCCGAGCCTGGGAAAGGTCCCGAACCGGCGATCCGCGAGCCGATCTATCCTCTGACGGAAGGCCTCACCAATCGGCGCATGGGAGAGCTCGCTCGTGAGGCCCTCGACCGCGCTCCGGAACTTCCCGAATGGATTGAACCTGGACTCGTCTCACGAGAGCAGTGGCGCGACTGGCGCGCGTCGCTCGCCGAGGGACATCGGGAGCCCGGCGCAGACCACTCACGGCGGCGCTTGGCCTATGACGAAATCTTCGCGAACCAGCTCGCGCTTCTCTTGCTCCGGCAATCGCAGCGGAGGCGCAAGACGGCACCGCTGCCGGGAACGGGCGAGCTGACAGGAAAGCTCAGGCTGCCATATCAGCTGACGGGTGCACAAAGGCGGGTGATTGAAGAAATTCGCGGGGACCTGACTCAATCCTCGCCCATGCTTCGATTGCTCCAGGGCGATGTGGGGTCGGGCAAGACGCTCGTAGCCTTGCTGGCAATGCTCTGCGCCGTCGAGTCCGGGGCACAAGCGGCGCTGCTCGCGCCGACCGAGATCCTCGCTCGCCAACACTATGCGACCTTGCTCGGGCAGCTCGACAGCATCGGCGTTCGAGTGGCGATCCTGACCGGGCGCGAGAAGGGCCGCGCGAGGGATAGTGTGCTGATGGGCCTCGCCGACGGGTCGATCGACATCCTCGTGGGCACTCACGCCATTTTCCAGGAGAAGGTCGCCTACAAGAATCTGGGTCTGGCCGTGATCGACGAGCAGCACCGCTTCGGCGTTTCCCAACGGCTGCTGTTGTCGTCCAAGGCCGAGCGCCCCCCGCATCTGTTGGTGATGACTGCGACGCCGATCCCCCGCACGCTGACCCTCACCCAATTTGGCGAGATGGACGTCAGCCGGATCGACGAGATGCCCCCAGGCCGCAAGTCGGTCGAGACCCGGGTGATCAGCGAGGAGCGGCTTCCTGAGGTTGTCGATGGTCTGGGACGCCATCTCTCCAGTAGTGGTCAGGCCTATTGGGTGTGCCCCCTCGTCGAGGAAAGCGAAAAGAGCGACGCCGCAGCGGCCGAGGAGCGGGCGCGCGTGCTCAAGCTGCGCTTCGGCGAGGATCGAGTGGGATTGGTGCACGGCCGAATGAAAGGCCCCGACAAGGATGCAGTGATGGCGCGCTTCGCGAGCGGCGAGCTTGCCGTCTTGGTGGCGACAACCGTGATCGAGGTCGGGGTCGACGTAGCCAATGCAACGTTGATGATCGTGGAGGGTGCCGAGCGGTTCGGTCTAGCCCAGCTCCACCAGCTTCGCGGTCGCGTTGGGCGGGGCTCTGGCAAGAGTACATGCTTGCTCATTCGCGGTCAGACGCTGACTGACGTAGGCCGTGCGCGCCTCGCCCTCATGCGAGAGACAAGCGATGGCTTCCGGATCGCTGAAGAAGATCTTCGCCTGCGTGGCCCCGGCGAAATCCTTGGCACGCGCCAGTCCGGAGAAGCGCAGTTCCGAGTCGCGACTCCGGAACTGGTCCAAGAGCTCGCTCCAATTGCCGCCAGCGACGCGCAATTGCTGCTCGACCGCGACGGCGGCCTGGCCAGCCCTCGCGGCGAGGCCGCCCGAATCTGTCTTTATCTGTTCGAACGTGATCAGGCGGTCGCCCTGATCCGCTCGGGCTGATTAAACCGTCGTCCCGGCCTTGAGCCGGGGTCCGCCTTTTTCTTCATCCAAGAGAAGGGAAGGCGGATGCCGGATCAAGTCCGGCATGACGATTTATTTTACGAGCAAGCCGTGGCGCTTCTTCCCAAGGCTGAGCTTTACCGGCTCGTCCTCGCCGGCAACGATTAGCCCCGGATCGTTCACGACCACGTCGTCGAGCCGCACCGCGCCTTCTGCGATCTTGCGCTTCGCTTCGCCGTTCGACGCGCAGAAGCCGAGGCCGGTTAACGCGGCCAAAATGGAGATGCCGTCGCCAGCCTTCACTGTCGGCAGGTCGGCCCCAGCACCGCCCCCGGCGAAGGTTGTTTTCGCTGTTTCTCTGGCCGCATCCGCAGCCTCACGTCCGTGAAGCAGCGCAGTCGCTTCGGTCGCGAGGACGATCTTGGCGTCATTGATCTCCGCACCGTGAAGCCCTTCGAGATTCGCGATCTCGTCGAGTGGGAGGTCGGTGAACAGTCTGAGGAATTTGCCGACGTCCGCGTCCTGCGTATTTCGCCAGAATTGCCAGTAATCGTAGGGGCTGAGGAGATCTGCATCGAGCCAGACGGCGCCCTGCGCAGTCTTGCCCATCTTCGCGCCATCCGCGGTCGCGATCAGCGGCGTTGTGACGCCGTAGAGCTCGGTCCCATCGACCCGGCGGCCAAGCTCGATCCCGTTGACGATATTCCCCCATTGGTCGGAGCCGCCAAGCTGGAGCCGGCAACCGGCGACGCGCGATAATTCGAGGAAATCATAAGCCTGAAGGATCATGTAGTTGAATTCGAGGAAGGTCAGCGGCTGCTCGCGGTCGAGCCGCAGCCTGACGCTGTCGAACGTCAGCATCCGGTTGATCGTGAAATGCCGACCGATGTCTCGCAGGAAGGGAATATATTCGAGGCCACTCAACCACTGGTCATTGTTGAGCATCACGGCATCGGTCGGGCCATCGCCGAAGGTGAGAACCCGCTCAAAAACCCGGCGAATGCTGATGATGTTCGTTTCAATGTCTTCATGCGTCAAAAGGCGGCGGACCTCGTCCTTGCCCGAGGGATCGCCGACCTTGGTCGTTCCGCCCCCCATGAGCACGATCGGCTTGTGCCCTGCCTGCTGAAGGCGGCGCAGCAGCATGATCTGCACGAGGTTGCCGACGTGAAGCGACGTGGCCGTCGCGTCGAAGCCAATGTAGCCGGGGATAATTTGCTTCGCCGCGAGCGCATCCAGCGCTTCGGCGTCAGTCACCTGATGAATGTAGCCGCGCTCGTGGAGCAGGCGCATGAGGGAGGAAGTGTAATTCGCCATTGCGGCTGCGCTTAGCCAACTCGTCTCTCCCGCGAAAGCGGGAGTCCCGCTACTGAAGCGTCATGCAGTTCAATCTCGTGCCGCATCCCGCGACCTCGCCCACAGGGCCGCCCTTCAAGGTCTGGGTCAACGTCGAGCACGCCGGCTCCCTCGGCGCTGTCGCGTCGACCAACATTTGGTACGGCGTGGGTGCGTCCGCGGAACGGTTTGTCATCCCTGAACCTACGGGCCCCGTCCGGACAGACGGGCTCTGGGAGACGACTTGTTTCGAAGCGTTCCTCCGCGGCGAAGGCGAGGAGGGCTACCGTGAGTGGAATTTTGCACCGTCCGGTCAATGGGCGGGCTACGACTTCAACGGATATCGGGCGGACAGGACCGATGCCGAACTCGCTTCGCCCCCATACGTCCGCATGGAGGATAACTTCACCTGGTGGGCGCTGGGCGCCACGATCGCGATCGGCGCGGACGTTCATTGGCAGCTCGGGCTCTCCGCGATTCTCGAAGAGAGAGACGGAACCAAATCTTACTGGGCGCTTGCGCATTCGGCCGAAGAGCCGGATTTTCATGCAGCCGATTGCTTCGTCGCGAGGCTTCCCTAAGCAGCGCTCATGACTCTGTTTGGAATCGATCGGCTGCTCGGTGACGACGACCTTCGCCGTCCGCTCGAGGGCAAACGCATCGCCCTTCTCGCTCATCCTGCATCCGTGACTCGCGATCTCACGCACAGCCTCGACGGGCTCGCCGCCGCGGGATTGAACCTCACCGCCGCTTTTGGTCCGCAGCATGGCCTGCGCGGCGACAAGCAGGACAATATGGTCGAATCGGAGGATTTCACCGACCCGGTCCACGGCATTCCGGTGTTCAGCCTTTACGGCGAGGTCCGGCGCCCGAGCGGCCAATCCATGGGCACGTTCGACACGATCCTGGTCGACCTGCAGGACCTCGGCTGCCGCATCTACACCTTTATCACCACGCTCCTGTACGTCCTCGAAGCCGCTGCCGAGCATGGCAAGAGCGTCTGGGTGCTCGATCGGCCGAATCCTGCTGGCCGCCCGATCGAAGGGCTGTCGCTTCGGCAGGGGTGGGAAAGCTTTGTCGGAGCCGGGCCAATGCCGATGCGTCACGGCCTGACGCTCGGTGAGCTTGGACATTGGTTCGTCGACCGTTTCGATCTCGACGTCGATTATCGCGTAATCGAGATGGATGGTTGGGGCCCCGGAGAGGGTCCGGGCTTCGGCTGGCCCGCCGAGCGCGTCTGGATCAACCCGAGCCCCAATGCCGCGAATCTCAACATGGCCCGCTCTTATGCGGGGACGGTCATGCTGGAAGGCACGACGTTGAGCGAGGGCAGGGGTACCACCCGGCCGCTCGAACTATTCGGCGCGCCGGACCTCGATCCGCGCCGGATCATCGCCGAGATGCAGCGCCTGGCGCCCGAGTGGCTCGAGGGCTGCAGGCTGCGCGACATCAGCTTCCAGCCCACCTTCCACAAGCATTTGGGCGAACTCAATCACGGCGTTTTCATCCACGCTGAGGGTCCTTGGTACGAACACGACGCGTTCAAACCCTGGCGTCTTCAAACGCTCGCCTTCAAAGCGATTCGGCGACTCTATCCCGCCTATGCGCTATGGCGGGACTTCCCGTACGAATATGAATTCGACAAACTCGCGATCGACGTGATCAACGGCTCACCTTTGCTTCGCGAATGGGTCGACGAAGACGAAGCGACGCCCGGCGACCTCGATACGCTGACAATCCCCGACGAACGGGCCTGGGAGGAGGAGCGCAAGCCCCACCTGATCTATGGCTGAGACCTTGTCAGAACCCCAAGTGCAGGCTCCCGGGATCACCGAAGCCGAAGCGGAGGAACGGCTCACCCAAAACCGGTTCGATGTCCCCACCCTGGTGGCGAAGGCGGATCACCGTTTCCTTGCCGGCGATCACCGGGCCGCAGCGTCATTTTACGCATTCGCTATGAAATGCGCTGTCCAGCACGGTTCGAATACACCTGCGGCCAATCGCGCACGCGAGATGAGAGACTGGCTCGCCGAGCGGTTCAGGCACCACATCGTCGCGGGTCTTGAAGCGGCAGGTTTCCCGAGCGGCAACTGGCCGCCACGGTTCAGCAAGGCTCTGGAGATCATGTTCGGCGAACGGCAACGCGATCTCGTGCTCGAGCAGTTTCCGCAAATGCCCAACATCTTCTTCTATCCCGACCTGCCGCACGTCGATTTCGTCGATCCGTCGCTATTTGCATGGCGCACGGCGCTTGAGGCCCGCTTTCGTGAGCTCAGCGATGAGGCGTCCGCGCTCCTGGCCGATACAGCCGACTTTTCGCCCTACGTCGGCCGCACTGCGGATCGGCCGCAGGGTGACGTCCACGGGCTGCTCGAAAATCCAGACTGGAGCAGCTTATATCTTTGGAACAACGGCGGACCCGTTCAGGAGAATATCGACCGCTGCCCCAAGACCTATGAAGCCGTCAGCGAGCATGTCCCGCTCTGCAGCATCGGACGGTTGGCACCCGCGGTGCTCTTTTCGCTGCTCAAACCCGGCGCGCGGATTCCGCCGCACACGGGAATGCTCAACATCCGCTACATCTGTCATTTGCCGCTGATCATACCGCCCGATTGCAGCCTTCGCGTCGGCGAACGGACTGCCTCGTGGCAGGAGGGTAAGCTGCTGGCGTTCGACGACTCGGTCGAGCACGAAGCCAGGAACGGCAGCGACCGGGACAGGCTCGTGCTGATCTTCGACGTGTGGAACCCGCACCTCAGCGTGGAGGAGCAGCTCGTCGTTCGACGGATGCTCGAGATCGTCGATGATTATCGCTGATTGAGCCGTTCATGCTCGACATTTTCGAGGCCGAGCCAATCGGCTGTAAGCGAGAGCTCGGCATTTAGCCTTTCCCGCGCGCTCGCCGAAGCATCACTTTCCCAGGTGATTTGCCGCACTAGGAGTCGGGAACGCTGACGATCAGCCTTCAAATCGACGCGGGCAACCAACCGTTCGTCCATCAGGAACGGCAACACATAATAGCCGTGCACACGCTTATCGGCTGGGACATAGATTTCGATCCGATATCGGAAATCGAATAGACGCTCCGTGCGGCTTCGCTCCCAAACTAGCGGATCGAACGGTGCCAGTAGCGCCTGGCCGACAACTCTGCGCGGGCGTCTTGCGTCCCGATGCAGGAACGCCGGTGTTCTCCAACCTTCAACCAGGACCGGAACGAGGAGCTGCTCGTCGACCAGCTCGGCAATAGCGATCCGCGCGGACAATGGATCGAGCCGGAAATAGTCGCGGAGGTCTGTGGGAGTGGCGACCGCCAGCGCCCGAGCCGAGCGCTCGATCAAATGGCGCTTCGCATCCTCAGGGGAAGGCGTGGGAATCGATAGCACCGTGGACGGAATCACTCGCTCAGCTAGGTCATAGACCCGCTCGAAACTCGGTTTCCGAGTGGCGGTGGTGATCAGCCCGGCCCAAAACAACCATTCGAGCGCGCGCTTGGCTTCACCCCAGCCCCACCATCCGCCCTGGCCCTTCCCATTCTCGAAGTCGGACGCGGCAAGCGGTCCCTCGGTGCGGATTCGCTCCAGAACCATATCGGCGTCCTTGCGGTGCTCGCGGGCAAAAGCGCGCAGACTCTTCCAGCCGATCTCTCCGCGCTCCGCCGCGGACATCCGCCAGCGCAGCAAAGGATGGAGATCGAGCGGCAAGAGCGAGGCTTCGTGCGCCCAATATTCGAACAGGGTCCGCTGGTGCTTCGGGCCCCAGGCCGCGCGATCGAGGAAGTTTCTGTCGTAAGCGCCCAGCCGCGAGAATGCGGGCAGGTAATGGGCGCGCACCAGGACGTTGACGCTATCGATCTGATGCAGGGAGAGGCGATCGATCGTGCGCCGGAGGTGACCGGCATTCACCCGTTCCGGTCGCTCCCGTCCAAACCCTTGAGCTGCCAGCGCAATCCGGCGGGCGGCTTTGAGCGTGAGTTTCTCGATTACGCCGCTCCTCCTGGTCGCCTGCGAAATTTGGGCCCTAACCGCCGTTCATAGTTAACGAAAGAGTAGGACGTTCTCCGTATTCCCCCTTGGGATTGGTTCGGGAGATCGGTGTCTAAAATGGCCACACAGGGGATCGAGGAAGTCACCGAAAATGCGATCCGCGCGGTTGCCCGCGACTGCGGCTCGCTGTCGATGGAGTGCAGCGACGTCTCCGGCTACGTGCAAGGCGTCGCCACGCGCATCGGCGAGCATTTGAAAATGCTCGATCAGCTCGAGGAGGTGACGACCCGGCTGCTCGCCGACCAGGGCCGCGTGTCCGATTCCACCGACGAGGCACGGCTCCTTTCGGAGCAAGCGAAAGCGAAACTCGATGCGGGCCGCGAAGCCATCGAGGGCACTATCGACGGATTCAAAGGCCTCACAGATCTAATCGTTCAGCTTGGCGAGCGGATGGCGGGCTTCGCTTCAGCAATGAATCAGGTCCAGACCGTCTCTTCGACCATCGAAACGATCGCGCGTAAGACCAACATGCTCGCGCTCAACGCAACGATCGAAGCCGCTCGCGCCGGCGATGCCGGCCGCAGCTTTGCGGTCGTGGCGGCAGAAGTGAAAAAGCTGGCCCACGACACGCGCGCTGCGACGAGCCAGATCGCTTCGACGATCGGCGAACTGACCCGTGAAGCCAGCGCGGTCACGAACGAAATCAAGACCGGCGTCGAGCGCAGTCGCGCTGCCCAGTCCGGCTTCGGAACGATCAGCGACACGGTTCGCGAAGTGAGCGAGATCGTCGGAATGGTCGATCGGCAAACGGAGGGAATCGCTCATTCGACCAGCATGATCCAGACCAGCGTCGATCGGGTGAAGGCCGGGCTCACCGATTTTGCCGCCGATGCGCGCGAGAACGGTAAGGAGCTGATGACGGCGGAAAAGCGCCTCACGCACCTTGAATTGCTGTCGAACAACATGCTCGACACGCTCGCCAATTCCGGTGCCGAGATCGACGACACGCCGTTGATCCTCAAAGCGCAGGAAACCTGCCGGCAGATCCAGGCGATGATCGAGCGCGCCATCGACGAGGGCGAAGTGGTCCTCGAGGACGTCTTTGACCGCGACTATAAGATCATCGAGGGCTCGAACCCGGTTCAATATGCCGTGCGATTCAACGAGCACGCCGACCGGCTCGTCCGTCCGCTGCTCGACCGTACAAAGGCTGGCGACAGCCGGATCATCGGCTCCGCGATCGGCGACATGAACGGCTATCTGCCTACACATCTTTCCGAACGCAGCCATCCGCAGGGGCCGGACCCGGTGTGGAACGACGAGCATTGCCGTAACAAACGCATCTTGATTGACGATACGACGCGTACGGCGCTCGCGAGCGAGAGGCCCGCGACATTGGCGACCTATCGCATGGAGCTCGGCGACAAGTTCATCCCAGTGAAGAACGTTTTCGTACCTTTGTGGATCAAAGGCCGGCGCTGGGGCAATTTCGAGCTCGCCTATCGCGACGATTGAGTTGGGGGTGGGGGAACAGGTCGCCGTCCGCGCTAGCCGCGGGCGGCGATTTGTCGTTCCGCCTCCCGCATTAACCTCCCTCATTGAAAGCTTACCGGTCCGTAAACCTCCTCTTTACGCCCTTGCGTTAGGGACATCTGATTAGGGCTTCGCCTGGGCGTATCGGACGAGGGGAAAGGAATGGCGATCAATCGGTCTGTCGACCTCAAGCCGGTCAGCATTGCCGAAGTTCAACTCGCTCGCGTTGCGGGTGAAGGTTGCGCGCGCCATCCGTACCTGAACAAGCTCCTCGAAGCGTTAGGCCCGCATTCGGGTCGCGACCTTGCTGATGCCATCCATTTGCTCTGCAACCTTCATGGGCACTATCCGGGTCTGATAGAGATCTCACTGCAGCGATGTCCGAAGGGCGAGGCTGAAGCCTGGCTGGCCCGCGCTTCAGAAGCGTTCGAACGCGAACGCCTTTACTTGGTGCGCCTGACCTCTGCCGTCGGACCTATGCCGAGCACTCCTGGTGCAGCGGCGACTGAGGCGGGCCTGCTCGCCGCGCGGCACGCGCTCGAAACATTGGCCACGTCCGAACGCAACGGCTGCGCTCTGGGCGCCGCCACGTCGCTTGTTGGTGACTGGTGGCCGATCCGTCGTTTGCTCGATCGCGCCGCGGCGCGAGTCGGGCTCGATTGCCCAGCGCCTTCACTCCCCGACGAGGCGTCCGTGATCGAAGTGATCGAAGGCGCAGTGGGTTCCGCCGGCGGGCGGGCCCTGGCTTTTGGCGGAGAGCAGATGCTGCTCCAGCACCGCGCCTTGTTCGACCTCCTCGAGGCTCGCGCCGAGGCTCGGGGCGACCTTTAGGCGGCCAGCGGAAGCCTCGACTCAGCGATTTCACCATCTTCGGCCGCCACTGGAGCTTCCGTTTTCGGCTGGGGGAACAGCACGCGCGACAGAAGGACGACCACGCCAAGCGCGAAATAGGCACCGATCGCGATCACGGGGCTCCACAGCACAGAGGCAGCGAAAGGAACGCGCAGCAAAACGGGATTGAAACCGAAGTCTTCTCCGATCGCTTCGCACACGCCCAAAATGTTGTGGTTCCGAAGCGGCAGGGCGGGCTCAACTACTTGCGCTTCCATCACTCAACTCCATTGGCAAATCTTCCACTCTTGTCTCAGCAAGAGTTGTGCCAAATGAGAAAATGATGACATTTCAGTGACTTGGTTGAACTCCAAGTTCACAAGTTCGCAAAAGCCGCCACTTTCCGGCCTCAGAAGTTGGGAATTTGCGCCTTATGCTGCAAGTGCAATATTGCAGCGCAACATTGATAATCGACGAACGGATGCAAATCTAGTACGGAGCGCCGCTGAAAACCTCAGAGGAAGCTCGGCGCTCAAGGAGCTGAATCCCGTGATGCGGATCATGATGAAGTCGAAGATCCACCGGGCGTCGGTGACCCAGGCTGACCTCCATTATGTCGGCTCGGTGACGCTCGACGCGGCGCTAATGGAAGCCGCGGACCTGTTCGAAGGCGAGCAGGTGGCGATCGTCGACATCACGAATGGGGCGCGGATAGAGACCTATGTCATTCCCGGCCCACGGGGCAGCGGCGTGATCGGTATCAACGGCGCCGCCGCGCACTTGGTTCATCCCGGCGACCTCGTAATCATCATGAGCTATGCGGTAGTGCCGAATGACGAAGCCCGCGCAATGAAACCGCATGTCGTCCACGTCGACGAGCAAAATCGGGTGGTGAAGATCGGCAACGACCCGGCCGAGCCTGTGCCCGGCTCTAGCGATCAGCAACGGGGCGATGTCGTCGGCGCGAGTTAGCGTCGGTAGCGGTTTTCAGCCGCCACGGCGGCGGCAAATAGTCCGTGGACATATAATAATAGAAATTGCACTGGCCCGACGGCAGGCGATTAATGCCTTTCGCGATGCCGAAGGCGACGGAACCGCTGAACACCGGGCCGCCGCTGTCGCCCGGCAAGCACCCGGGGCCGCGCACCGTGACCCATGTCGGCGAACAGGGGCCGCCGCAAAGAGACCCCGGCGGGGCATAGTCGGTGAGCTCGATCTCCGCGCAGCTATATCCGGAGCTTTCGCCGTAATGGCAGACGAAGTCGCCTGCTCGAGTGCTTGCGACATTGCGCCAGGTCGATAGCCGGCGAAGCGAGCCTGCGCCGCGGTTCGCGAAGAACAAGGGCTCGGACGCTGCCGAGCTGAGGTTGACCTGGACGTCCTGGTAGCCGGCGCCCCACTGCCCGGCGAAGGTGAGCGGCAGCTGAGTTCCGTCAGAATCGTAATAGGTGAGCGCATCGGGACAATGCGCGGCGGTCGCGATCCCATTTTGCGTACCGTCCGTAACCACGAAGCCTGTTGTGCACACGTTGCTGCGGCCGGTGTCGGAGTTCGTTCCGGCGACACGGCCGCCGCCGTCGACCGCCATATTCGCTTCCAGGAGATCATTGATCACGATGCGAACCGGCACCTCGCTCACTTTTTCGGCGCGCGCGCGGATCTCCTCGACCCCGTATTTCTGTGCGTCGCTGTTGGGGATTAGCAGAACGATCTCACCGGTCCGCTGGTCATAACCCGCGCCGCGCGCGCCCGGCAGCTCTTCGCGCAGATCGATTAGATGCCTGCGTAGCGCTTGGACGGCCTGCGCATGCGTGGCCCTCGCCCCCGTACGGAAGACGATCGGAATTCCGGCGGCGTTACGGCCGGCGACGGGTTCGCTTCCCGTCAGAAGCACTACGATCCGATAGTCGGGTCGGTGTTCGATCGAGATGCCGGCCAGGCGTTCGCGAAATTCCTTGGCGATCGAATCGGTCGCAGTGACGGTCGCGTCCTGCGCTCGCAGCCGCCGCAGCGCCTCGTCGGGACTCACACCGAACTGGGCGGCGTATTGGACTGAATCTTCTTGCAGCGCTTCCGATCGCGTTTGTACCGGCTGCGCGGCGGCCGTTAGCGTGATAAGGGCGAGCCCAGCCGAAAAGGACCGTAACATGCCCCAGGATCTTGCCGCCAACTCGACCACCTTCGACCTCACGCCTCCGTCCGAGGAGCAGTTCAACCTTCTCGTCCGGGATCTAACCGACGAGGAGCGCCACGTCCTCCTCGAGCACGGCACGGAAGCCCCATTTTGCGGCGTCTTCCTGAACGAGAAGCGATCGGGCGTGTTCACCTGCCGGCTGTGCGGCCTGCCGCTGTTTCTCGGTGGCTCCAAATTCGAGAGCGGCACTGGATGGCCGAGCTTCACTCAGCCGTTCGCCGAAGGGCACCTCAAAACTATTCGCGACGCCAGCTACGGCATGATTCGCACGGAAATCGTTTGCGTCCGTTGCGGATCGCACCAGGGCCACGTCTTCGACGATGGGCCGCCGCCGACCCATCAGCGCTATTGCATCAATTCGGTCTCGCTCTCCTTCACGCCCGACGGCGAGCGGTTGCCCGATAAACTCGCTCGTGGTGCACCCGAAGGGGAGGTGTGGAGCGGCCAGGAGTCTTGATCGCCTCTGAGGAGCGAAGGGGCATTCATTCTCCCTTCGTGACGCGGATGTAGTCGATTCGGATCTGGACCCATTCGCCGATCATTGGCCGGCCATTCTTGCGCGGCGGCCTCACCCGGAACTGCCAGGCCGCCTGGCGCACCGCGCTCGCGAGGTGCGAACCGCGGGGAGACTGGTCGAGCTCGATGCAATCTTCGACACGGTTGCCCGGAATGGTCTTGCAGGCGATCAGTCCGTAGCCGTCCGGCGCGTTGGCGGGCAGATATCCGCCGAGCTCGGCGTCGGTCGGATGACGCGCCCACTCCGCCGCGTAGAGGACTTCGCCATGCGGGCCGCGACCGACCGCTTCCGAATCCCCGGCTCCTCCTGCGCCCGAGCCGGCCTTCGGCAGGTTGCGGACATCCGCGGCAGCAAGCTCCTCCTTGGTCATCTCGATCATTTCGAGGGGTCTGTCCTGCTGGATGGTCGGCTTGGCCGGGAGGACGATCGGCGGCGGCTTGATCCTGGGCTTTTCCTTGCTGATGGGCTTTGGATTTCGGGTGACCTCATGTTTCGATCGTTGACTCGCCGCGGGCGCCGATTCCGGGAGCAGGTCGACCGTCAGCGCGCTCGACGGTTTTTTCGGAGGCGATGGACGAACGCCGAGACCGAGAAATGCCAGCAAGAGCAGCAGATTGATTCCGAGCGCCAGGGCGAGGCCCGAAGCGCGGCGATGCAGCGGCGGGCGGTCTTGCTCGGAAAGAGTCCGGTAAGAAGGCAAGGAATCTGATGGTCTTTGGGTGAATGCGTCGCGTGAGTCTTCTGATTAGCCCAATCCGAGTTGAACCGCGACTGAAGCTCGCCGACAATTACGCTGGCGAGGTCTCTCTCGGCGCCAGCTGCACCTTCAGAGTCCCCGGCGGCGGTGTGCTCAGCAAATCGCGCGCAGGTACGGCAGGATTGAGCCATGCCCTCCAGTCGCTGGCCTGCAGAACGGCGACCTGGCGGTTGTGATACGGCGCGATGTCGGGACCCGGTTCGGTGGTCAACATCGTAAACGCCTCGCCCACATCGGTCGTGGTCCGGACAAGGCCGGCAATCCCGAGCATTGCTCCGTCGGGAAAGGTGAAGAGCCAGCGGTCTTTGCGCTTCTGCTTCGGGTCGGAAGGGGCGGTGAACTCGTAGAAGCCGTCGGCAATGATGAGGCAACGGCCGCTCGAAAACTCACGGCCGTCGGAGCGAAAATTATAGACCGGCTTCCCGTTCGGCGCCGGCCAACTCCAGCGGCGCACGACGAGCTCATACGCATCGGGGGCGTTCGAGACGGCACGGACCACCACCCCCGGGTCGGTGATCGCAATATCTCGAGGGGTGAGGTTCGGCGCACCTTCGGGGAAGACGAGGGGCATCTGCAGATCGCGAAAGAGCCGCGCGACCTCATCGACCGACTTGGACTGCGTGTAGAGGTTGCACATGGAAGCGGCCTATCGGGCAGCGAGCCGCGTCATCGTCCCGTCATTGCCAGCATTTGCGGTGTGTAGCGCTCACCCTCGGGCTGAATGTGCGCCGCCGCTTCGTCGATCTCGCGCAGATCCTCGTCAGTAAGCTTGATGTCCGCGGCGGCCACATTCTCCTGAAGCCGGTCGAGTTTGGTCGTGCCGGGAATGGGCACGATGTAAGGCCGCTGGGCGAGCAGCCAGGCGAGCGCGATCTGCGCGGGGGTTGCCTGTTTCACTCCCGCGACGCGCTTCAAAACGTCAACGAATTTGAGGTTCGTCTCGATGGCGTCCGGAGTGAAACGCGGCAGGCTGTTGCGGAAATCGTCGGAGTCGAATTTCGTGTCCTTGCCGATGGCGCCGGTAAGAAAGCCGCGACCGAGCGGACTGTAAGGGACGAAGCCGATGCCCAGTTCGTCGCAGACATCGAGGATGCCGTTCGACTCCACTTCGCGCACCCAAAGCGAATATTCATTCTGCAACGCCGCGACGGTCTGCACGGCATGGGCGCGGCGGAGGGTGTCGACGCCCGGTTCCGACATTCCGAAGTGCTTCACCTTGCCTTCGGCGATGAGGTCGCGGACAGTGCCGGCGACGTCCTCGATCGGCACGTCGGGGTCCACCCGATGCTGGTAGAACAGGTCGATCGTCTCAATCCCAAGTCGCCCGAGCGAAGCGTCGCAAACCTCGCGGATATGCTCGGGACGGCTGTCGACACCGACGGGCCGGCCGCCGTCGTCGATCCGGAACCCAAATTTGGTCGCGATGACCACACGGTCGCGCAAGGGGCGCAGCGCCTCGCCGACCAGCTTCTCGTTGGTGAATGGGCCATAGACTTCGGCCGTGTCGAAGAACGTCACTCCGCGCTCGACCGCTCCACGGATCAGCGCAATTCCGTCCTCCCGAGACACCGGTTTGCCGTAGGCCGCGCTGAGGCCCATGCAGCCGAGACCGATGGCCGAGACCTCGAGGCCGCTCCAGCCGAGCCGACGAGTGTGCATGTGCGAGTCTCCTAATGGGGGATGCTCCGTGAACCGTGGAAGGCGTCGCCGGTTCCCGCTGTAGTTCACAACGCTCACGCCGCGAGGCGCGCCGGACCCGCAAAGGGAGTTAACTGGTGGGAACTCGAAGCCCTGCCGGTGGCGAGGGGAGACGCCGGGATGGGCAGGGCTTCGTACGCCGTTCCGGTCAGGCTGCCCGGAGATCGCTGTGAAGGCAGCTCTGCCAAGATGAGGTTTACCCCAGCGGAGTTAGCGGCTGATGAGCGGATATGGTTTAGCCGGATTAACGCTTTGAGCCCGGCGCTTGCCGCCGCTAGGCTCTGATCGGAGGCTCAAAGATGTTCGAACATTGGGGCGAATTCTATCTGCTCGCCGGCTCCGCGGCCGCGGTGCTCATCGGCCTCATCTTCGTCGTCATCACGCTGATGCACGATCGGTCGCGCTCCAGCGTGCTCGCCGGTGCCCGGCTCTACATGGGGCCGATCGTGCTCGGCGTCAGCTTCGTGCTGGTGCTGAGCGCGGCAGCGCTGACGCCCGGAATCGACCGGCCCTCCTTCTCGGCGATTGCGGCGATCATCGCGCTGTGGGGGCTGGTGCGCGGAGTGATGTCGATCGCCGGCATCGCCCGCCTGAAGGAAGTGCATTGGACTGACGTCTGGTATTACGGCGTGGTTCCGAGCGCGATCTATCTCGCCCTTGGCTTCGTGGCGCTGGCCTTCTGGAAAAACTGGCCGCTGGCGCATGATGGGATCGCAATAGTGGTCACCGCCTTGCTGCTGTCGGGCATCCGCAACGAGTGGGACCTCATCACCTGGATCGCGCCTCGGCCGGATACGCCGGACCCGCAGTTCGAAACGGCTGAGGAAGAGGAACCGAGCGACGGCTAGTCCGCGGTCTCGAAGGCTTGAAACGAAGCGGCCGGAGTCCAGTCTTCCCGCTGAGGAACCTCGAACGGCTTGAACGAATCCCAATCGCGTGTGTCGTGGCGCAATTTCTTGAGCACCGTGCAATTGGGAACGGCAAGATGCTTCAGGGCATAATCGGGCCGGTTCGTCTTGACGTAATTGACCACGCTCTCGATCGCCGGGAACAAGGCGTCGTCCAGTGCGACATAGCCGCCGACGCAGCACAGCAGATCGGCGAGCGTGAAATCCGTCATCACATTTTCGAAACGATGTCCGCCGTCGATGAAAATGAGGCCGGCGCTGCCCATGCCGGCCTTGCCGGTCAATTCGGCAAGGCCGATCTCCGACCGTTTCATGATCCGGTGGAAGCCTTTGGGGAAACGCTCCTGCAGATAGGATTGAACGACCTCCCCACGGCCGTCGCCAAGGCCGAACGGATCGTAGATCAGATGCCTGAAGGGCCTGCCCGCAAGCCGCCGAGTTCCGAGAATGACCGCCGCGGATGACCCCATTCCGAAGCCAATTTCGATCGACAGAGGCCGGGGGCAATTCATCGCCAGCTCCGCGAGCAGGCCCGCCTGCCCAAGCGCGAGCCTCACCACCCCCAGCTCATCGGTGCGACCGTCCGGATGATGAAAAGTGCCGGTCTCCAAGGCCGAAAGACAAAGGCCGATCGCCTCCTCCTTCTTGGCGAGGTCTTTCACTTTGGCGATCAATTCGTCTTCGGATGGCAGGCGCAATTCTTCGGCCATCAAATATTCCCTTTGATCCTCAGCGCGATCAGGGGCGTTTCAGAAAGCAGTTTGAACGCCGCAGCAGCAGCGTCTTCGCGGCGGATCAGACTCCCGACCGCTCGTCGGTGGTCGAATAGGGCTGTTCCTGGACGCTCGTATCGAGCCCGATCAATTTGTAGATGGCGCACCGTGCCAGCAGCCCCGTGATCAGCAGATAGGCGGCCACAATCCCCGCGACGATCGCCGCTGTTCCACTTAGGGTTCCAAGATAGATGAGGAGTGCGAGCCCGAGCGCGACGACGATTCGAACGATCCGATCTTCCGGTCCGACATTCCGTGCCATGCCACCAAACCCCTTTTTGAGCGCGAAGCCGGGTCTTAGCGGAAAATCCACGGAAACCAAGTGAAACAACGGCGGTTTCCCACGCCCTGAGCCGCTAAAGTTTGCGAAGTTTCCGCCTGTACAGGGACAGGCACTTGCGGATTCGGAGCCGGCTAGAGCTTTCAATCGCCGGCCAACACGCGCATATAGGCTTCGCTACTAGTCGCAAAAGGACGGTCTACAGGCGCTTTGCGGCTCCTTTTTCCTTCACTCTTCGCACTTCTAGCCATTAGCGGATCCAAACGTCGCGATCCGCCAACGCAAAGGAAAGAGATATGCCCACTGGCACGGTTAAATTCTTCAACGAGAACAAGGGCTATGGTTTCATCGCCCCCGAAGATGGCGGCCAGGACGCCTTCGTTCATATCACCGCGGTCGAGCGCGCCGGAATGCGCACCCTGCGTGAGAATCAGCGCGTCTCCTACGATCTCGAGCCCGACCGGCGGGGCAAGATGGCCGCGTCCAACCTCCGGGACGCGAGCGATGCGGGCGCGGAAGCGGAAGCTCCGAGTGCCGCGGCCGACGAGCAGCCGGAGCAGGGCGAGGCCGAATAAGCGCCACCCGTGAGCACACGTAACACCAACCTAGAATTCTACCTCGCCCGCGCCGCCCAGGCGCGGGAGGAGGCGGAGGCGGCGACGCTCGACCATGTGCGCGAGCGTTGCCGCCGCTCCGAAGCGGCCTGGCAGCAACTCGCCGACCGCGCCGAACGGAGCGAACAGCTGAAAGCCGCGGAGGCGATCAGAAAGGCGGAGAGCGCGGCGGAATTCTAGCGCACGCGCTACTCGCGCCCCTACTTACTGCATTTGATAAAATGGCCCTTGGAGTTGCGGCACACCTTCTTCGCGGGGCATTTGACGAACTTGCCGCTCTTGTCGCGGCACGGAGCCGCGGCGATCGACGATGCCGAGCCCGCCAACAGGCTGAGCGCGGATAAAGCGAGCACAAGCTTTCTCATATTTTCCTCCCTCGCAACCGGGAGTTTCGGACCTTAGCACGCATCCGTGCGAACAGCAGGTGTCCGGAAAATTACAAATTCAGCTGGCGATGAGCGCGAAGCGCCGTGACGATCTCGGCTTCGTTACCAGAGCGGTCGAAGGGGCCGGAACCGCTCGCGCCGAACTTCGCCCTGGATGAGCTTGCCCTTCAGCTTGGAGCGGATCTGCTCGGCGTCGAAGCCGCTCATGCACACCAGCCGCATGCCGCCGTCAGGCAGGGCTTCGAGCGCGGAGATGCCGATGCTCTTGTCGCGGCAGTGCCGGACGACTTCGGCCTCGGTCATCTTGAGGTTGAGGGCGCGGCTCATTTGCGGTTCCTTTTGGCCGCGGCGATCGCGTCCGAGGCGTTGGTGTAACGGTAACCGCCCCATTCATATGCGGCCTTCAGAACGACGGCGATGTCGTAGCGGTCGAGCTCCGCGCAGGTTTCGGGCGAGCCGGCGGCCGAAGTAGCCGGGTGCGACGCGGCGAACCGCTCGAGCTTGAGCTCGTTCCAAGCGTCCGGCTGATGCTGCTCGGGGTAGGGGTTGGGGGTGTTCATTGGGCGGCGCTCCTGCGCTGCAAGCGGGAGCACGGAGCGACTCTCAGCCATCGGCGCCTGCTGGGGAGAATGCCGATGATGAGGCGCTTGTAGCACGGGCGGGTCCGTCGCCCTAATCGCTGGGGAGGTCGCGGCGATCCGCACGCGGGAAGCGAGGTTCCGGAGCGGCGCGGAAGTTTGCCAAGTTTGCTGCCCAACGCGCGTATTGCGCACGCGGGTTACTCGGCTTCGTCCTCGTCGGCGTTCCAGTCCTCGACCGGATTGCCATGCTTCACGGGCGCGGCGATCGCGATCTCCATCAGCGCGTCGCCGAGCGCGATCCGGCGATCCCACTCTCGGTCATCGGGCGCGGGCGCCTGTTCGATCGACTTGCCGTAGCGCGCCGGGCGGCGGCTGCGCAGAAGGAACATGGTCAGGCGCTCGTCGAAGTGGCGGTATTCGCCGACCTGCTCGCCGGCCAGATGTTCCCGCAGGGCGGCACCGTCAAGAAAGCCATTGACACGGCCTGGTTGGCGGTCGGACTGTGACGGCATGCCAAGAGGCGCCCGCAACCGCGTGAAGGTCGAGAAAGTCGGAGGCTTCGCCGGCTTTGGGCCCGGCTCGCATCTTAAGAGCGAAGGCGAGGTCGACCTGGACTCGCTGCCCGAGAGCGAGCGGGCCGCGGTCGAGAAGCTGCTCGATGGGCACAAGCGTGCTGGCCACGGAGGAGCTCAGCCGGGATGCGTTCCGCTACCGGCTGAGCTGGGACGATGATGAGGGCAGCCACAGCGTCGAGCTCGGCGAACATGAGCTTCCCGAAAGCGTTCGAGCGGCCGCGAAGGATCGTCTCGACTAAGTGGCTCTGATGATCGAGCCCGCGACTACCCGCGGCAGTCGCTAATCGCATCATTGGTCGAGGAACGACCGCATCTTCCGCGAGCGGCTCGGATGCTTCAGCTTCCTCAGCGCCTTTGCCTCGATCTGGCGGATACGTTCGCGGGTCACGCTGAACTGCTGGCCGACTTCCTCCAGCGTGTGATCGGTGTTCATGCCGATGCCGAAGCGCATGCGCAGGACGCGCTCCTCGCGCGGGGTTAGGCTCGCGAGCACGCGGGTCACCGTCTCCTTGAGGTTGGCCTGGATCGCGGCGTCGACCGGGATCACCGCATTCTTGTCCTCGATGAAGTCGCCGAGGTGGCTGTCCTCCTCATCACCGATCGGCGTTTCGAGGCTGATCGGCTCCTTGGCGATCTTCATCACCTTGCGCACCTTCTCCAAGGGCATGGAGAGGCGCTCGGCGAGCTCCTCCGGCGTCGCTTCGCGACCGGTCTCGTGGAGGAACTGGCGGCCGGTGCGGACCAGCTTGTTGATCGTTTCGATCATGTGCACCGGGATTCGGATGGTGCGCGCCTGATCGGCGATCGAACGGGTGATCGCCTGACGGATCCACCAGGTGGCGTAGGTGCTGAACTTGTAGCCGCGGCGGTATTCGAACTTATCGACCGCCTTCATGAGGCCGATGTTCCCCTCCTGGATGAGGTCGAGGAACTGCAGTCCGCGGTTGGTGTATTTCTTGGCGATCGAGATGACGAGGCGGAGGTTGGCCTCGACCATCTCCTTCTTCGCGATGCGCGCCTCGCGTTCGCCCTTCTGGACCATGTTGACGATCCGCCGGAATTCACCGAGCGAGGTGCCGGTCTGCTGCGCGATCTCGGCGATCTCTGAGCGGATGCGCTCGACGCTGTCGCCTTCCGCGGCGGCGAAGGCGGCCCATTTCTTGTCGAGCTTGGAAACGTCCTTCAGCCAGCTCTCGTCGAGCTCATGGCCCATGTAGCTTTCGAGGAAGGCCTTGCGCGGAACCCGGTGGCGCTCGGCAAGGCGCAGCATCTGGCCGCCAAAGGCGGTGAGGCGGCGGTTGTAGCTGTAGAGCGCCTCGACCAACGTCTCGATCTTGCTGCCGTGGAACTGGACGCTTTCCACCTCGGAGGTCAGCTGTTCGCGCAGCTTCTGATACTTCTTCTCTTCGGCCGGAGCGAATTCCTGAACCGCGGCCAGCGCTTCCATCCGGTGCGCCTGGACCTTGGAGAATTTCTTGAAGATGGAGGTGATTTCGGCGAATTTCTCGAGCGCCTGGGGCTTCAGGGTCTCTTCCATCTGGGCGAGCGAGAGGGTGTTGTCCTCGTCATCGTCCTCGGCGGCCTGCGGGCGGGCGCGGCGCTCGACCATGTCCTCGTCGTCTTCGTTGGCGCCGGCGTCGGGCTCGTCCTCGACTTCTTCCTCTTCCTTGATCGAGGGGCCGGCGACCTTTTCGCTAATCTCGCCTTCCTGACCTTCGCCACCACCTTCCTCGGTCTCGGTGAGCTGCTCGGCGGTCGGGCCCTTGCTCAGCATCGCCTCGAGGTCGAGGATTTCGCGCAGCTGCATTCGGCCTTCGTTGAGGGCATTGGACCAGCCGATGATCGCGTTGAAGGTGATCGGGCTCTCGCACAGACCCCAGATCATGGTGTCGCGGCCGGCTTCGATGCGCTTGGCGATGGCGATCTCGCCCTCGCGGGAGAGGAGCTCGACCGCGCCCATCTCGCGCAGGTACATGCGGACCGGGTCGTCGGTGCGGTCGACGGCTTCCTTCTTGGTCGCAGCAGCGGGGCGGGGGCCGCCGTCGTCGAGCGGATCGACCTCATCCTCGACGATCGATTCGGGTTGACCGTCGCTCTCCTCCTCGTCGTCGCTGTCCTCGGCGCTTTCGACGACGTTGATCCCCATGTCGTTGAGCGCGGACATGACGTCCTCGATCTGCTCGGACGACATCTGGTCCTGAGGCAGGGCCTGGTTCAGCTCCTCATAGGTGACGACTCCGCGCTTCTTCGCGCGGGCGATCAGCTTCTTGATCGACGCATCGTTGAGATCGATCAGCGGGGCATCGCCCGCTTCCACCGTCTCGACTTCTGAATTCTCGTTTTTCGCCATATTTCCCGCCGCTTAGTCCGTGCCGGCAAGCTCTGCCAGCCTCTGTCTCAATCCACTTTGCGCCTCGATCAGGCGCTGCTGTTCTTCCAAAGCCTCATCGGTGAAATCCCGCTTGAGGCGTTCCGTTGCATCTTTCAGCGCCTTTTCGACCTCCTCCGCCGCCGAGATGATCTCGACCGCTGCGGCCAGATCGCTTCGGGCGCGGTCCGGATCGCTGTCGCGGCGGGTGAAGGAAAAGCCCAACGCGCGAGGGGCCTTTCCGCCACCCGCTCCGTTGGGGCCCAATATGGTAACAAGCGTTTCCCGATCAAGCACAGAGCCCGAAAACGCGGCGTTAACGAGCTCGTCGCGCATTTTCGCCGTTGGCTTGTCGGTGATCGGAAGGGCCGCGAGCTGCTCGCAATGGGCAGGAAGTTCTTCGGGGAAATAAGCGAACCCCATGATGAGCGCGCGTGCCGTGGGGCCGTCGATTCCGCTAGCGGCAATGGCGCGCGCTTCGCCGCCTACCGGGAGCGGCGGAGGTTGGAAACGGCCGTTTCTGTTAAACGGCTGGCGCGGCGTGAACGCGCGACGAGGGGCGATCTCCGTGTCGAACTTGCCGAGCCATTGGTCGCGATAGAGCTGCCCGAGCATCCGGTCGGCGATGGTGCGGCTGTGCTCGATCAGGCGCTGGCGGAGGCCGGCGCGGGCCTCGGGGGTGGTGAGGGGCTGCGCTTCGACTTCGTGCCGCCAGAGGCGCGCATCGAGCGGTTCCGGACTCTCGAGGAGGGCTTCGAATGCCTCCCGGCCACCAGAGCGGATCACGTCATCAGGGTCTTGGCCGGCCGGGAGCTCCACGAAGCGCAACGTGCGCTCGGGTCCGATCAGCGGCAACGCGCGCAAGGCGGCGCGGATCGCGGCTTTGCGGCCCGCACTGTCGCCATCGAAACACAGGATAGGCGACGGCTCGAGCCGCCACATCCGTTCGAGCTGCGCCTCGGTGACCGCGGTGCCGTTGGGCGCTACGACTTCCTCGACCCCGGCACGGTCGAGGGCGATGACGTCCATATATCCTTCGACGACGATCAGCCGCTTGGCTGTACGGCTGGCGGGACTGGCGCGGTCGATGTTGTAGAGCGTGCGGCCCTTGTCGAAGAGCGGCGTGTCCGGCGAGTTGAGATATTTGGGCTCGCCGTCGCCGAGGATGCGCCCGCCAAAAGCGATCACCCGCCCGCGCGCGTCGCGGATCGGGATCATCAGTCGGCCGCGGAATCGATCGTAGGTGTCGCCGCCGTCGTCCGGCTTGATGAGCATGCCGGTTTCGACCAGCTTGTCCTCGCCGAGCGTGTCGAGCGCTCGCTTGAGCGCGGTGCGGCTGTCGGGAGCGAGGCCGAGGCCGAAGCGCTGGATGGCGCTTTGGTCGATCCCCCGGCGTTTCAGATACTCGCGAGCGTCGGCCCCACCGATGCCCTGCAGCTGCTCGGAAAACCAAGCGGCGACCGACGCCATGACGTCAGTCAGTGTCGCGGTGCGCTCGGCACGTTCCTTCGCTCGCGGATCGGGAGCGGGGACTTCCATGCCCGCCTTGGCCGCGAGCTCCTTGACCGCATCCATAAACGGCATGCCACGGTGGTCGGTGAGGAAGCGGATCGCATCGCCATGCGCGCTGCAACCGAAGCAATGGTAGAAGCCCTTGTCGTCGTTGACGGTGAAGCTCGGAGTCTTCTCGTTGTGGAAGGGGCAGCAGGCCTTCCACTCGCGACCGGCGCGGATCAGCTTCACCGATGGCGCGATCACCGCAGACAACACGGTGCGCGCGCGCAATTCGTCGAGCCAGGCGGTGGAGAGGGTCATGACCGCCTCTCCGCAATACGCCTATTGTCGTTCGTCCTGAGCGAAGTCGAAGGGCGGTGCTCTGACGGTTGAGCCTGGCGCCCTTCGACTTCGGCGCTATCGCGCCTCCGCTCAGGACGAACGGATGCTGGCGATACTGTCTCTCCCGCAATACGCCTATTGTCGTTCGTCTTGAGCGAAGTCGAAGGGCGCTGCTCTGACGGTTGAGCCTGGCGCCCTTCGACTTCGGCGCTATCGCGCCTCCGCTCAGGACGAACCGATGCTGGCGATACTGTCTCTCCCGCAATACGCCTATCGTCGTTCGTCCTGAGCGAAGTCGAAGGGCGGTGCTCTGACGGTTGAGCCTGGCGCCCTTCGACTTCGGCGCTATCGCGCCTCCGCTCAGGACGAACGGGTGCTGGCGATCGCTCGTGCGGTGGTTTCGCTAGCCAACCGATCCTGTCCCAATCACCGGCGATTAGCGCTTCCTTCTTCGCCCGCGTCCAGCCTTTGATGCGCCGCTCAAAGGCGATCGCTTCGTACCGGGTTGGAGCGGCTTCACACCACATCAGCTCGATGGGCCGCCTCCGCCGAGTCCATTCGCAACAGATGCCTTGTTGATGCTGCCAAAGGCGAACCTCCAGCTCCTCGGTGTGTCCGACGTAATAGGAGCCGTCAGCGCAGCGCAGGAGATACACCCAGAATTGCATCGATGTCGTGTCAGCGCCCTTCGACTTCGCTCAGGACGAACGAGCTTCGAGCTTGGCATCGCGAATCGCCTCGCCGCAAGCGCGAGAGGAGAAGTTATCCACAGTTGGCGAATCGCTCAGCCGCTCAGTGCGGCTTTGACCAACCCGCTCGCGCGCGCCGGCTCGATCGAAGCGCCGAGGCGCTCTTTCACCAGCGCCATCACTCGCCCCATGTCCTTCATGGACGAAGCGCCCGTCTCCGTGAGGATCTCGCGAATCTTCGCCTCGGCTTCCTCATCGCTCAGCTGCTGGGGCAGGAAGCGCTCGATCACACCGATCTCCGCCTCTTCCGCCACCGCTCGGTCCTCGCGGCCGTTATTGCGGTAGATGTCGGCCGATTCGCGGCGCTGCTTGACCATCTTCTGAAGCACCTCGGTGACCAGCGCATCGTCGTCTTTCGGAGCGCCTCCGGTGCGCGCCTCGATGTCGCGGTTCTTGATCGCCGCCTGCGCGAGCCGCAGAGTGGCCGTCGTTTCCTTATCGCCGCCCTTCATTGCGGCGATGGTCGCGGTCTTGATGTCGTCCCGGATCATCTTTCTGGCTCGCTCACGAAACGGCCAGCCCTAGCGGGGCAATTCGGGCCTGACCAGACGTTGACCCGGGCCCGCAAAGCGCATAGCGACGATGCCTTAGCGACATCGCTGAAACTCCATGACGGAAAGGCTCACCGCCGATGGCCGACGTACGACCTCTGCACGCGTCCCCACCTGAGGGCGCGACAGGAGTCATCGTCTTCGCCGACGGGCGGACTGTGTGGGGGCAGGGCTTCGGCGCGGAGGGCGAAGCGGTCGGCGAGCTGTGCTTCAACACGGCCATGACCGGCTATCAGGAAGTGATGACCGACCCGAGCTATGCGAAGCAGGTCATCGCCTTCACTTTCCCGCACATCGGCAATGTCGGAGCCAATGATGAGGATATCGAGGCGGCGGAGGCGCATGCGCTCGGTTGCCTGGTGCGCGAAGTTGTGACGGAGCCGAGCAATTATCGCTCCAACCAAGGCTTTGCCGATTGGATGCGCAAATGGGGGCGGATCGGGATCGCTGGCGTCGACACGCGCGCTCTAACCAAGCTCGTCAGAAGCGAGGGCCCGCCGACGATCGCGATCGCACACAGCCCGAGCGGGCAGTTCGACCTCGAGAAGTTGCAGAAGACGGCCGCGGACTGGCCGGGGCTGGAGGGCATGGACCTGGCGAAGGATGTGAGCCGGCTCCAGGTGGAGCGCTGGACCGGTGGGAAATGGGCCTGGGGGCAGGGGTATGAGCTGCGCCCTTCGACTTCGCGCTCCGCGCTCCGCTCAGGACGAACGGATGTGGAAGGTTCAACCTCGTTCGTCCTGAGCGAAGTCGAAGGGCGTGTGCCCCACGTCGTCGCGGTCGATTACGGGTCGAAGCGCAACATCTTCAGGAACCTGGTCGACGCGGGCGCCCGGGTGACCGTCGTTCCGGCGACCGCCACCTTCGACGAGATCATGGCGCACGAGCCGGACGGCTTCTTCCTGTCGAACGGGCCGGGCGATCCGGCGGCGACGGGCAATTATGCGGTGCCGGTCATTCAGCAGATGCTGGAGACGAAGAAGCCGTTGTTCGGCATCTGCCTCGGGCATCAGATGCTTGCGCTCGCGGTCGGCGGGAAAACATCCAAGATGTTCCAGGGCCATCGCGGCGCCAACCACCCGGTGAAGCGGCTCGCCGACGGGCGAGTTGAGATCACCAGCATGAACCACGGCTTCGCGGTCGAGCGCGAGGGCATGCCCGACCACGTGCGCGAGACTCACGTTTCGCTGTTCGACGGGTCGAATTGCGGGATCGAGCTGGCCGACCGCCCGGCGTTCAGCGTTCAATACCATCCGGAGGCGAGCCCGGGGCCGCAGGACAGTTTCTATCTGTTCGAAAAGTTCGTGGGGGCAATGCGGTGAAGGAAGTTGTTGTCGCTCTTGGTTTCCTTGCGCTCTCCGCCTGCGTCACGCCGGCGCGGATGCACACGGAAGCGCAGCTCAATGACATCGCGCTGGGGTGCGGGCTGGCGCTCGGTGAACTCATCCAGGACGAGAGCGAGAAGCGCCTGCTGCTTCTCGTCCGCGACAATCCTTCCCCAGAGCAGCGGGTCTGCGTCGCCAAATGGGCGCGCAAGAACGGGCTGAAGGCGGTGTTCCTCAACATGCAGTTCCCGGCCGGCTGATGCCCAAGCGCACCGACATCTCCTCCATCCTGATCATCGGAGCGGGGCCGATCGTCATCGGCCAGGCGGCGGAGTTCGATTATTCGGGATCCCAGGCGGTGAAGGCGCTCAAGGCCGAGGGCTATCGCGTGATCGTCGTCAATTCGAACCCGGCGACGATCATGACCGACCCGGAATTGGCCGACGCGACCTATATCGAACCGATCACGCCGTCGATCGTCACCAAGATCCTGGAAAAGGAGCGGCCGGACGCGCTGCTTCCCACCATGGGCGGGCAGACGGCGCTCAACACGGCCCTCGCGCTTTACAAGGACGGGACTCTGGACCGGCTCGGAGTGCAGCTGATCGGCGCGAACGCCGAGGCGATCGAGAAGGCCGAGGATCGGTTGAAATTCCGTGAGGCGATGGACCGGATCGGGCTCGAAAGCCCGCGCTCGGGTATCGCGCATAGCCTGGAGGAGGCGCTCGGCGTTCTCGAGCATGTGGGATTGCCCACGATCATTCGCCCGAGCTTCACGCTCGGCGGGACGGGCGGGGGCATTGCGTACAACCGGGACGAGTTCGTGCAGATTGTCGGGGGCGGCCTGGAAGCCTCGCCGACCTCGGAAGTGCTGATCGAGGAATTGGTCCTCGGCTGGAAGGAATATGAGATGGAAGTCGTGCGCGATCGCGCCGACAACGCCATCATCATCTGTTCGATCGAGAATATCGATCCGATGGGCGTTCATACGGGCGACAGCATCACCGTCGCTCCGGCCCTCACCCTGACCGACAAGGAATATCAGCGCATGCGCTCCGCCGCGATTGCGGTGCTGCGGGAAATAGGCGTGGAAACAGGCGGTTCCAACGTCCAGTTCGCAATCGATCCAAAGAGCGGGCGGATGGTGGTGATCGAGATGAACCCGCGGGTTTCGCGGTCGTCGGCATTGGCATCGAAGGCGACCGGCTTCCCGATCGCCAAGGTCGCGGCCCGGTTGGCGGTCGGCTACACGCTGGACGAGATCGCCAACGACATCACGGGAGGAGCAACTCCAGCAAGCTTCGAGCCGACGATCGATTATATCGTGACCAAGGTGCCGCGCTTCGCCTTCGAGAAGTTCCGCGGCGCGGACGCGATCCTGACGACATCGATGAAGTCCGTCGGCGAAGTCATGGCGATCGGGCGCAATTTTGCCGAGAGCCTGCAAAAGGCGCTGCGTGGGCTGGAGGTGGGCCTGACGGGACTTGATCGTGTGCGGGAGCTCGAACATGCCGATCCCGCGCGGATCGAAAGCCTGCTTTCCCGGCCTACGCCCGACCGGCTGCTGATTGCGGCCGAGGCTTTGCGCCAAGGCTTCACGGTCGAACGGATCAACCAGATTGCCGGATTCGACCCCTGGTTCCTCGATCGGCTGAAGGAGATTGTCGAAGCCGAGGAGGAGGTGCGGCTATATGGCCTGCCGAGCGACGCGCGCGGGATGCGCCGGCTCAAGGCCTTGGGCTTCTCCGACGCGCGGCTGGCCCAGCTGTCGCTCCGCTCGGCTGGCGTTGAGCGGGAGATGAGCGAAGCCGTCGCCGCTGGCGGCGGCGTGGTGCACAGCGCGATCCGGATGATGACCGGCGGGGTCACGGAGACGGAGGTTCGCGCGCATCGGCTGAAGCTCGGCGTCCGCCCCGTGTTCAAGCGGATCGACAGTTGCGCAGCCGAATTCGATGCGGCCACGCCCTATCTCTACTCGACCTATGAGGCGCCCTTATTCGGTGAGGCGGAGGATGAAGCCGAGGTCTCCGACCGTAAGAAGGTGATCATCCTGGGTGGTGGGCCGAACCGGATCGGGCAGGGGATCGAGTTCGATTATTGCTGCTGCCATGCCGCTTTCTCGGTGCGCGACGCCGGGATCGAGACGATCATGGTCAATTGCAATCCGGAAACCGTGTCCACCGATCCGGACACGTCGGACCGGCTCTATTTCGAACCACTGACAGCGGAGGACGTGCTCGAGATCGTCTGGCGCGAGCAGGAGAAGGGCGAACTCCTCGGGGTCATCGTCCAATTGGGTGGGCAGACCCCGCTCAAACTGGCGGCGGAACTGCAGGGTGTAGGAGTCCCGATCCTCGGGACCTCGCCAGACAGCATCGATCTCGCCGAGGACCGGGAGCGCTTTGCGAGGCTGGTCTCGCAGCTGAACCTCAAGCAGCCTGCCAACGGGATCGCGCGGAGCCGCGACGAGGCGCTTCGGGTCGCCGAGCGCATCGGCTATCCGGTGCTGCTGAGACCCTCCTACGTCCTTGGCGGGCGGGGCATGGAAGTCGTGGACGGTCCGCAGCAGCTCGATCATTATATCGCGACCGCGGTGCAGGTGTCGGGCAAGAGCCCGGTGCTGATCGACCGTTACCTCCGCGATGCGATCGAGGTCGATGTCGACGCGATCTCAGACGGCACTGACGTGGCGGTGTGCGGTGTGCTCCAGCATATCGAGGAGGCGGGAGTGCATTCGGGCGACAGCGCCTGCGCGATCCCGCCGCACAGCCTCAGCCGCGAGGTGATCCAGGAGATCGAGCGGCAAACGCGTGAGCTGGCATTGGCGCTGAAGGTCAAAGGGCTGATGAATGTGCAGTTCGCGGTCAAGGACCCCGGCTCGGGGCAGGGCGCCGAAGTCTATCTGATCGAGGTCAATCCGCGGGCGAGCCGCACTGTCCCGTTCGTCGCCAAGGCGATTGGAACGCCAATCGCCAAGCTCGCCGCCCGAGTGATGATTGGGGAGGGGCTGACCGCGCTCGGCGAAATTCCCCAGATCCGCGATTATATTGCCGTGAAGGGCCCAGTGTTCCCCTTCGCGCGCTTCCCGGGCACGGATCCCGTGCTTGGACCAGAAATGAAGAGCACCGGCGAAGTGATGGGAATCGATCGCGATTTCGACATCGCGTTCGCCAAGGCTTTGCTTGGAGCCGGGATGGTCCTCCCGCAGGGCGGAACGGCGTTCGTCTCAGTGAAGGACGCGGACAAAGACCATATCATTCCCGCCGTCGAAAAACTGGTGGAGCTCGGCTTCACCATCATCGCCACCGGGGGTACGGCAGCGCATCTCGCCGCGAAGGGCCTGCCGGTCACCCAGGTCAACAAGGTGGCGCAGGGACGGCCGCACATTGTCGACCGGCTGCTCGATGGAGACGTCGACCTGGTGTTCAACACGACCGAAGGCTGGCAATCGCTGAAGGACAGTCATTCGATCCGAGCGACGGCCCTCCAGCGCAAAGTCCCTTATTTCACGACCGCAGCGGCGAGCCTGGCCGCGGCTCGTTCTATCGAGGCGGTTCGGGGTCACGCGCTTGAAGTCGCGTCGCTCCAATCCTATTATTCCGCCTCCAAACACTAATCCAACCACAATCTGCCTCTCGCCGCGGGCTGCAAGCCACGCCGGGGCAGGGTTTTGAAAAGGGTCGATCAATGGCCAGTGCCGATAAGGTGCCGATGCTCGAAGAGGGACATCGCAAGCTCAACGATGAGCTGAGGCGTCTGCGCAACGAGGAACGCCCGGCGGTCGTCGAGGCGATCGAGGCCGCGCGGGCCCACGGCGACCTCTCGGAGAACGCCGAATATCATGCGGCAAAGGAGCGCCAGGGTCAGATTGAAGCGACCATTGCCGACATCGAGGACCGGCTCAGCCGCGCAATGGTCATCGATCCGACCAAATTATCGGGCGACAAGACCGTGTTCGGAGCGACCGTTACGCTGAAGGACGAAGACGGCAAGAAGGTGAAATACCAGCTCGTCGGCCAGACCGAGGCGGACGCCAACGCGGGCCGGATCAGCTACAATTCGCCGCTCGGCCGTGCCCTGATCGGGCGCCAGGTCGGAGACGAGGTGGAAGTTTCGACCCCGTCGGGCGACCGCTATTACGAAATCAAGAAGATCGAATTCGTTTGATCCCGACGATGGATCGCATTCCCCGCACTGCGACTGTCGCGATCACTGCGCTAACCGCGCTCGCCTGGTTGATCGCCGCGGTTCTGAATGCGTCCGATCAGGCGGCGCTGTCGTTGGGCTTCATTCCGGCGCGCCTCAGCGGCGTACCCGTAGCCTTTCCGGCGGTCCCGGCGATCCTGACCCCGCTGACCTGCACGCTCGTTCATTCGGGTCTGATCCACCTTGGCTTCAATCTGCTGGTGTTCATCTGGTGCGGGACCGCGGTTGAGCGGGTGCTCGGAAAGGTGGGCCTGATCGCCTTGTATCTCATCGGCGCTTATGCCGCCGCGGCCGCCCAGTGGCTCGCCGATCCCGCGAGCACGGTGCCGATGGTCGGTGCGAGCGGCGCGATCAGCGCGGTCATCGGGGCGTTCGCGTTAAGTTTCGGTCGCGCCAGGCAGATCACCGCCTCTCCGGCGCTGAATCGCTGGATCAACGCCCTCTGGCTGATGGCCGCGTGGATCGTGCTTCAGCTGATGATGGGCTGGCTGGGGAACACCGAGGGTTTCCTGCTCGCCATACCTGCCCATGTCGGGGGCTTTGCCGTCGGACTGTTGCTGCAGCGACCGCTGTTGCTGTGGCGGTACCGAAACGCGTGAATGCTTCGCTCTCGCCATGGTTCGGCGATCGGGGTGAGCTAGGTTTTCGCTGACGCCTTCGGCCGCGCGATGCCCGCTGTGCTGCCCTCTTCCGGTTCCAGCAGGCGGTGGAGGTGGACGATCACATATTTCATCTCGGCGTCGTCGACGGTGCGTTGCGCCTTTCCTCGCCAAGCGTCCTCGGCGGCGGCGAAACTGTCGTAGATTCCCACCAGGTCGATATGCTCGAGGTCGACAAATTCGAGGCCACGCGGGTCTTTGACCCGTCCGCCGAAGACCAGGTGAAGCTTGCTCATGAATCCCCCCGCTAGCAGGACTTAGCGGAGGTGAGAAAGCGCAAGGTCAATCCTTGTTCCGGGCAGCGTCCAACGCCGCCTGGCCGGAAGAGCGTGCCGCGTCCGTCAGTCCCTGAAAGAGCGACTGGATCGTCTGCTCGCCTTTTTCTTTTGTAAGACCGAGTTCGTTCAGGCGATCGCTACCGGTATCCTTCGCCGCCCGATACGCCGCCTTGGCCGATTGGCGGATCCGGCGAGCGGTCGGCTGGACCAGCTGCGCTTCCGTCCGCGTGCGCGGAAGCAGGGCCGCAATCAGCGCGCCGGCCGCAATGCCCCCAGCCAATGCGATGAGTGGCGCTTCGCCCAACGTGTCGACCGCCTTCTCGCGGGCGTTGTCATACGCCTCGATCGCCCGCTGACGAGCCGAGCCATAATCTTCGTTGTCCTGCTCGATCATTCTACCGTCTCCGTCTTGGTTGGTGTCGTCCTTGGCTTCGCCCTGGCAGCCTTGGTCTGCTTGCGCGCCTTGCGCTTGTTCGAGACTCCCCCGACGAGCTTGCCCGCGAGGTCCATCAGCGGCTCGCGCGCAAGGAACATCGTGATTGCGGCAACCACGCTGGTCGCGGCCAGCGGCCGCGCCTTGACCGCGTCGACCGTTTCCTCGGCGAGCTCCGCTCCTTTTTCCCGTGCCGATTCCCACGCCTCACGAACGAGTGCCCGCGGCGCGAACTGCTGCTGCAGCTCGCCCAAAGTGTCGAGCATCCGCTTGCGAGCGATCTCGACCTCGGCTCGGGCGGCGAGAACGGAGGGGGGCTCCGGCTTCACAAAATCTCCCGCAGCCTGGACCAGCCCACCCATATCAGAGCCGCGCCGATCGCACCGAAGATGAGGAAAACGATCAAGCCGGCCGCTAGCGGTCCGACGAACGGCATTATCCCCATTGCCACCGCGACCGCGAGGACCGTCAGCGCCGATTGCACGAAGAAGAGGGACGCGGCCAAGAGAAGGGCGGGACGCTTGAGTGCCTCCACTTTCGCTTCGGCAATAGCCTTGGCGACCTTCAGCTCGGCCCGTGCATAGGCCTCGGCATCATCGATCAGCCGGCCAAGCAAATCTCCGATCGGCTCTTCGCCGTTCTTCACCGGTGGAGGATCGGCCGGCTTGAGCATCAGGCGTCGTCGTCCTTGCCGTCGTCCGGCGCTAGGCCGCTCTTGATCAGGCGGGCAACGACGAAACCGACCACGGCAGCGCCGGCGAGCGCGATTCCAGGGCTGTTGCGGACGAAGTTGCGCGTGTCCTCGAGCAGTTCGTCGGGATCCTTTTCGGAGATCGTGTTGGCCACATTCTCGATCGCTCCGGCGGCACGGCGGGCATAGTCGCCATATTCGGGGCCGAGCCGTTCCTCGATCCCGTCGGCGGTGTCGCCGACCATCTTCGAGACGTTGGCGAGCGCTTCGGCCGTACGCTCGAGCCCTTGGCCGACGATACCCCGCGCCCTGTCGCCGGCCGACGCGGCGAGCTTCTCTCGTCCGCTGCGGAGCCGCTCGGCGAGACCCGTATCGGGGCTGCCGGCTCCCGGCGCTGAATTTTCTTTTTCGGTCACCAGTGCAGTATCCTCTATCGTTAGGGTGTCGCCGTCCGCCGTGCTCTCCGAGCCCGTCCGGCCGGTCGCTATCGCCCCGGTGTTCACGGGTTCCGCGGTGCCTTCGATCACAATGTCGGCTCCGTCAGGTAGCGTGGGCGTCTTCTTGTCAGCCATGCCAGTCCTCCTTTGCCCACTTCAACCCGAACAGCCGAACCTTCGTTCCGCGCCCCGAGACCGAAAGTTGCACGCCCGGACGCCGGGCCTATTAGGCTTCGCCTACAGCCATATTGTTACGCCTCCGCAAGAGGGAAAGCCATGACCGCGATCGTCGATGTTCACGCCCGCCAGATCCTCGACAGTCGGGGCAATCCGACCGTGGAAGTGGATGTCACCCTGGAGGACGGCAGCATGGGCCGCGCGGCCGTGCCGTCGGGCGCGTCGACGGGGGCGCACGAGGCGGTCGAGCTGAGGGATGGGGATAAGAACCGCTGGGGCGGCAAGGGTGTCGAACAGGCGGTTCGCTCGGTGAACGGGGAAATCGCCGAAGAAATCGTCGGGATGGAAGCTGAGGACCAGGCGGACATCGACGCGGCCATGATCGGGCTCGACGGGACGGAGAACAAAGGCCGGCTGGGCGCCAATGCCATCCTCGGCGTGAGCCTGGCGACGGCCAAGGCAGCGGCGGACGCGATTGGACTCCCACTTTACCGTTATGTCGGCGGCGTCGAGGCGAACCTCCTGCCGGTGCCGATGATGAACATTTTGAATGGCGGAGTGCACGCCGACAACGGCATCGACTTCCAGGAATTCATGGTGATGCCCGTCGGCGCTGAGAATTTCGCTGAAGGGCTACGCTGCGGTGCCGAAATTTTTCACGCCCTCAAAAGCGCCCTGCATGAGGCTGGTCTCTCCACGGCGGTCGGTGATGAAGGCGGCTTTGCTCCCAAGATCGACAGCGCCCGCCAGGCGCTCGATTTCATCCTGCGGGCGGTCGATAGCGCTGGCTACAAGCCCGGCGCGGACGTGCTCCTCGCACTCGATTGCGCGGCCAGCGAATATTTCAAGGACGGCTCCTATCGAATGGAAGGCGAGGGCAAGACCCTGTCATCTGCTGAGAACGCCGAGTTTCTGAGTACGCTCGCCGCCGATTATCCGATCGCCTCGATCGAAGACGGCATGGCCGAGGATGACTGGCAAGGCTGGAAATTGGTGACCGAAAAGCTCGGGGACCGTGTCCAGTTGGTCGGCGACGATCTGTTCGTGACCAACGTCAAGCGGCTCGAGAAAGGCATCGCCGACGGCATCGCCAATTCGATCCTGATCAAGGTCAATCAGATCGGGACATTGACCGAGACCATCAATGCGGTGCGCCTTGCCCAGACCTCTGGATATACGGCGGTCATGTCTCACCGGTCCGGCGAGACGGAGGATTCGACGATTGCCGATCTGGCGGTCGCGCTTTCCTGCGGGCAGATCAAGACGGGCAGCCTCGCTCGTTCCGACCGGACGGCGAAATACAATCAGCTGCTGAGGATCGAGGAAGAACTGGGCGACAATGCCCGCTATCTGGGACGGAGCGCGCTTAAGGCTTACAAGCCGCCTAATCCGTCACCCTGAACGTGTTTCAGGGTCATTCGCGACACAGTCGCAGCGAGTCCGAAGTGGATGCTGAAACAAGTTCAGCATGACGGGTTTGGCGGACATTCCACAAATTTATCCGCAAACTATCCACCAAATCATTCTTTTCACTTGCCTTCTGGACTCCTTCGTGATTCTTTTGCTGGGTCATGGGGGGTCCTAAAGCCAGTCTCGGGTTGATCCGCCGCGCAGCGGTGCCGGCGCTCGCGCTGCTCATCGTCGGCACGTTCGCTGGCCACGCGATCGCCGGGCCCAACGGAATCCTCGCCTGGGGCGGCTATCATCGCGCGCTCAAGGAACGGCAGGCGGAGCTTGCCCAGCTTGAGCAACAGAAGGCGCAGCTGAGGCATCGCTCGACGCTCCTCGATCCACGGAAGGCGGATCCGGACATTGCCGACGAGTTGGTGCGTAAGGACCTCGGCCTTGTGCGTCCCGACGAGGTGGTCGTCCCTCTGGATTGACGGTGAGGAATCTTGTCCTCGCTTTAATCGCATCTTCCTTCGCCGGCGACTAGTTGCCGCTGGTCACGGCGCCTCCTATAGACCCGCGCGCTTAGCCAAAGAGAGAGATCGCCGTGGCGCGTTCCGCCAAGAAAAGCTCCGAATTCATCCTCCACGCCCGTGCTTCAGATCGAGCGGCCGCCCAAAGCCCAGCGTTACAAGGCGGGCAAGGAAGAACTGCTGGGCCTCTATCGCGAGATGCTTCTGATCCGCCGCTTCGAGGAGCGTGCGGGACAGCTATACGGCCTCGGGCTGATCGGCGGCTTCTGCCATCTCTACATCGGGCAAGAGGCGGTGGCGGTCGGGCTCCAGTCGGCGATGACCGTCGGCAAGGACAGCGTGATCACCGGCTATCGCGATCACGGCCACATGCTCGCCTACGGCATCGATCCCAAGGTGATCATGGCGGAGCTTACCGGGCGCGAGGCGGGCATTTCCCACGGCAAGGGCGGCTCGATGCACATGTTCAGCGTCGAGCACGGTTTTTACGGCGGGCACGGGATCGTCGGCGCGCAGGTGCCGCTCGGCACAGGCCTCGCCTTCAAGCACAGATATGCCGAGGATGGGGGAGTCTGCCTCACCTATTTGGGCGACGGGGCCGTCAACCAGGGCCAGGTCTACGAGGCCTTCAACATGGCCAAGCTCTGGAATCTGCCGATCATCTACGCGATCGAGAACAACAAATATGCGATGGGAACGTCGATTGCGCGGTCGTCTTCGGAGCCATTGCTGTACCGCCGCGGCGAAAGCTTCCGAATCCCCGGCTTCCAAGTCGACGGAATGGACGTGCTTGCGGTGCGGGGCGCAGCCGAGGTCGCGCTCGAATGGACCCGCGGAGGCAAGGGCCCGATCATCATCGAGTTCATGACCTATCGTTACCGCGGCCATTCCATGTCGGATCCCGCCAAATATCGGACGCGCGAGGAAGTGCAGGACGTGCGCGAGCACAACGACCCCATCGACCACGCCGCCAAAGAGCTCGAAAAGCTCGGCGTCAAGGAAGAGGAATTGAAAGCCATCGACAAAGAAATCAAGGACATCGTCGTCGGTGCTGCGAAATTCGCTGAAGAAACTCCCGAGCCCGTAGCGTCCGAGCTCTACACCGACGTGCTGGTGGGGAGCTACTGATGCCGACCGAGCTGAAAATGCCCGCGCTCTCGCCCACGATGGAGGAGGGGACGCTCGCCAAATGGCTGGTGAAGGAGGGCGACGAAGTGAAGTCGGGCGACATCCTCGCCGAAATCGAAACCGACAAGGCGACGATGGAGTTCGAGGCCGTCGACGAAGGGAAGATCGCGAAGATCCTGGTCCCTGAAGGTACGGACGGAGTGAAGGTCGGTCAGCCGATCGCGCTCCTTGCGGCGGACGGGGAGCAAATTCCCTCTCCCCTGAGGGGAGAGGGTCAGGGTGAGGGGGCTCCCGCTTCTCCGGAAATCGAGGGACCCTCACCCCAACCCTCTCCCGACGCGGGAGAGGGGGCTGTGAGGGCGGCCGCCGAAAAGGAAGAGATCGAAATCCCCGCTTCGCAGCAGGCGGAGGGCACGCCCACGCCGCATGTGTTCGAAACGGCGGCGCGCGATCTGGTCGCGGACGTTGCTCACACCCATGACGAGCCCGAAGTTCCTGAAGGCACTCCTCTCGTCAGCATGACGGTGCGCGATGCGTTACGCGACGCCATGGCGGAGGAGATGCGCCGCGATGAGCGCGTGTTCGTCATGGGCGAGGAGGTCGCCGAATATCAGGGCGCCTACAAAGTCACGCAAAATCTGCTTCAGGAGTTCGGGCCGAGACGCGTCGTCGACACGCCAATCACGGAATATGGCTTCGCCGGGGTCGGGACTGGAGCGGCGATGGGAGGTCTAAGGCCCATCGTCGAGTTCATGACGTTCAACTTTGCGATGCAGGCCATCGACCACGTCATCAATTCGGCCGCGAAAACCAATTATATGTCGGGCGGCCAGATGCGCTGCCCGATCGTGTTCCGCGGTCCCAATGGCGCGGCGGCCCGAGTGGCGGCACAACACAGCCAGAATTACGGCAGCTGGTACGCCCATGTGCCCGGCCTGATCGTCATTTGCCCCTATAGCGCGGCCGACGCGAAGGGGCTCTTGAAGGCCGCGATCCGCACTGACGATCCCGTCGTGTTCCTCGAAAACGAGCTGCTCTACGGCCAGCATTTCGACGTTCCCGAGTTGGACGATTACGTGCTTCCCATCGGCAAGGCGCGAATCGTACGCCCGGGCAAGGACGTGACGATCGTCAGCTACTCGATCGGCGTCGCTGTCGCCCTGGAAGCCGCGCAGGAGTTGATGGGGCAGGGGATCAATGCAGAAGTGATCGATCTTCGCACCTTGCGGCCTCTCGACAAGACGACGGTGCTGGAGAGCCTGAAGCGGACCAATCGCATGGTGGTGGTCGAGGAAGGCTGGCCGGTCTGCTCGATCAGCTCGGAGATCATTGCGATCGCGATGACGGAGGGCTTCGACGATCTCGACGCTCCGGTGCTGCGCGTGACCGACGTCGACGTTCCGCTGCCCTATGCCGCCAACCTCGAGAAATTGGCGTTGATCAAGGCTGCGGACGTGGTCGAGGCGGTGAAGGCGGTCACTTATCGCTGACCCATCGCTCGGCGCCGACCGGAAGTTGGCGCTCAGCTACGTACCTGCGCGCAATCGTGCGGCACTCGATGCGCTCTTCGCGATCGACGCCGCGATGGGCGACGTCGTTCGCACGACCAGGGAGCCGATGCTCGGTCCGATCCGTCTCGCTTGGTGGCGTGAGCGGCTCGAGGAGCTGGACGCGGCTGGTCCGTCGCCCGCCGAGCCACGATTGCAGGCCGTTGTACGGGAACTCCTCCCGCGCGGAGTGTCGGGCAAGGATTGCGCGGCTCTCGAAGGGGGCTGGCTTCGGCTCTTCGACCCGTTTCCTTGGACGATCGAGACCAGTGAGGCGATTTGGTTTCGCGGCAATCTGCTGTTCGGACTAGGCACGCGGCTGCTCGGCTCAGCTTCAGAACGAATCCAGACAGCGGGCGGACTCTGGGCGTTGGTGGATGCCGCTCGCCATTGCAGCGATGCCAATTCCCGCACCATGCTGCTTGGCCAGGCTCGGACCTTTGCGGGTGCGCTTGGCAGCGCGCGTTTCAAAGGAGCGCTTCGGCCATTATCGATGCTGGCCGCTCTGGCGGTGCGCGACTGCCGTCGGGGCGAGCCGTTCGAGCACGAAGGCACGCCCGGACGCGCGGCTACATTGTTGATTCATCGGTTCACTGGCCGGATTGCACGACTGTAGTTGACAGCCATGGCTCCAGTTTGAACATGGGGACGCCGAATCTCCGATGTATGGAGGTGCCCCATGGCACGTTTTCTCGCTGGGGCCGCGGCCTGTTTCCTACTTCTGACCGGCGCATTCCTGATCTGGCAATCCCACGGGCAGCAAGGTCCGGGCTTGCCGCTGGCTCCTCCGGCTCGCGCTGCTGACTCGTCCACCAGGAGCGCTCCGCTCAAGGCCCCGGAAGCCAGCCCAAAGAGCCGTGAAGAGAAACGCTTCGGCCGCGCAGACAAGGACAAGAACGGCAAGATCGAGTCCGAAGAGCTGTTGGGAAGTCGGCGAAAGGCATTTGCCAAGCTCGATACGAACAGCAACGGAACGCTTAGCTTCGACGAATGGGCGGTCAAAACGATCGACAAGTTCAAGGGCGCGGACCGCGACCGCTCCGGGTGGCTCACTCCAGTGGAATATGCGACAACGGCTCCGCCTCCGCCGAAGCATAAGAGCTGCAGCTGCGATCAGCCGACGAGCTCTGCGTCGGGGAGTGATTGAGGCCATTCAACCAATTCGTCAGCGCCTGACGCGCGCGATCGGTGTAAGCCTTTTTCCGATCCAGACGCTTCAAGCGCCCTTCGACGGGCGGCATCAGGCCGAAGTTGATGTTCATGGGCTGGAAGGTCTCCGCGTCGGCTCCGCCGGTGATGTGACCGACCAGCGCACCCAGTGCCGTTTCCGCCGGCGGAGAGGGGAGGTGCTCGCCACGCAGCTCGGCGACAGCGAAGCGGGCCGCGAGGAGCCCGATGGCTGCGCTTTCGACATAGCCTTCGCAGCCCGTGATCTGGCCAGCGAAGCGGATGTTGGGCTTCGATTTCAAGCGAAGCTCCTGGTCCAGCAGCCTCGGGGAGTTGATGAAGCTGTTGCGGTGGATTCCCCCGAGCCGGGCGAACTCCGCATTTTCGAGCGCGGGGATCGTCCGGAAGAATTCGTACCTGCTCTCCGTGTTTGAGCTTGGTTTGGAAGCCGACCATGTTCCATAGCGTGCCGAGCGTATTGTCCTGGCGAAGCTGGACTACGGCATAGGGCCATCGGCCCGTTCGCGGGTCGTCGAGGCCCATGGGTTTCATCGGTCCGTGCCGCAGCGTCTCAGGGCCGCGCTCGGCCATCACCTCGATGGGCATGCAGCCTTCGAAATAGGGTGTGTCCTTTTCCCAGTCGTGGAAAGGCATCTTCTCGCCTTCGACCAGGGCTCGAACGAACGTTTCATAGTGCACTTTGTCGAGCGGGCAGTTGATATAGTCCTTGCCGCCCTTATCCCAGCGCGCTGCCATCCAAGCGACGCTCATGTCGATGCTGTCCTTGTGGACGATGGGCGCAATGGCGTCGAAGAAGGCGAGCGCACCCTCGCCGGTCTCGGCAGCGATGGCTTCGGCAAGGTTCGACCCGGTCAGCGGGCCCGTAGCCACGATGGTCGGGTGGCCGGGAAGAGAGTCGATGCGTTCCCGAACGATCGTGACGTTGGGATGCGCCTCAATCGCGCGCGTGACTTCAGCGGCGAACCGTTCGCGATCAACTGCAAGCGCCGAACCTGCGGGAACGCGGTGGCCGTCGGCCGCGCGCATGATCAGCGAACCGAGGGCCCGCATCTCTTGGTGGAGCAAGCCGACGGCATTGTGCTCGGCGTCGTCGGAGCGGAAGCTGTTGGAGCAGACCATCTCGGCAAGGCGGTCGGTCTCATGCGCCGGAGTGGAGTCGCCGCCACCGCGCATTTCGCTGAGCCGAACGCAAAATCCAGCCTCGGCGAGCTGCCATGCGGCTTCCGATCCGGCCAGCCCGCCGCCGATGATATGGATGTGGTGCTCCATCGTCCGTCCGATTAGAGCGGCCCGTGCACAGGAGGAAGCCTATGCTTGATCATGTCGGTTTCGCCGTCTCCCACGCGGAACGTTCGCGCCGTTTCTACGAGCAGGCCCTCGCGCCCCTCGGAATCACCTTGATCAAGAGCGTGCCGCCCGAGAAGACGGAGGCAGGCGGGACGGCGCACGGGTTCGGATCGAACGCCAAGCCCTATTTCTGGATCGGGGATAATGAAGCGGTGGGCGAAGGCACCCATGTCGCTTTCGCGGCCGAAAGTCGTGCCCAGGTGGACGCATTCTACGAAGCGGCGCTTGCCGCGGGTGGCCGCGACAATGGGCCGCCAGACATTCGGGCCCATTACCACCCGAATTATTATGCCGCGTTCGTGTTCGATCCCGACGGGATCAACGTGGAAGCCGTCTCCCACCATCCGGAGTGAAGATGCGGATCTTCACGATCGGCTACGAAAGAGCGACGGTCGGGGAGTTCCTGACCGCGCTAAAGTCGGCGGGTGTCGAACGAATCATCGACGTTCGCGCCCTGCCGCTCTCGCGCCGCCCCGGATTCTCTAAATCGGCCCTTCGCGGAGCGTTGGAGCAAGCCGGGATCGAATATGTGCACCTCAAGGCCCTCGGCACTCCGGCGGAAGGGCGCGCGGCGGCGAGAGCCGGCCGGCACGAGGATCTCGAGCGCATCTATGCTGGCCAGCTGGAACTTCCGGAGGCCATGGCGCAGACCGCGCAGATGCTCGAACTCGTGCGAGAAAAGGCGAGCGCGCTCCTGTGCATGGAGCGAGAGCCGGCGCAATGTCACAGGATGTTGCTGCTGAATGCCGCCGCGCCCGCAGCTGAAGTGATCCACCTTTATCCCTGAAATGAGAAAGGTCCCGCCGGGACTCTTCTCACGCGGACGGAAGCTCCGCTTGGGTTGCGTCATCCAACAGAGCCTCGATGTCGGGAATGGGGCGTCCGCTCATTTCCTTGTTCACGGTGCAGACGATCCTCTTCTGCACTTCCTTATGCAAATTCTTCTTCAGAAGCCCGAGCGCCTTGGGCGGCGCGATAATCGCCACCGAGTCGAAGTCGTTGCGCAGGGCGCGCGCCTTCAGCTCCTCGGCCGCGTCCTTGATCCAACGATCCTCTTCCTGCTGCTGGAAGTCGGCCTCCTCATAGGTCGAACGGCCAAAGCCAAAGCTTTGCTTCACTGTCCCCGGTGCGTCGGTTTTGATTTCCCGGTCCTTGCGCTGATAGCGGCGCGCGTCATGCGCTTCGGTGCGCAGATCGATCTGATTTTCGTCACCGCGATTGCGGAAGAACAGCATTTTGCGGCCGTCGGCGACCAGGACCAGCGCGTTGTGGGGAAGAGGCATAAGGCGGATTCCTCCTTCTGAGCATTTGAAAGGAGAACGCGGCCCCGGCCTTAGCAGTTTCAACGGCCGGGCGCAGCAATCATGCCGGGCTTGACCCGGCATCCGTCTTTCCTTCTCTCGAGTGAAGGCAGGCGGATCCCGGCTCGGGATGACGCTCTGCTTACTCTGACTCCGCCTCGGGGTCCGCCGGGCGATCCAACTCGCTCTCGCCGATCGTGGCACCCTCGTCAGGCGCCAACTCATCGCCGCCTTCGATTTCGATCTCTTCCTCCTCAGCTTCCTCGATCTTTGCGACGCTGACGACATGTTCGCCTTCGGCCACTCGGAAGATCGTGACGCCTTGGGTGTTGCGACCCATGATTCGGATGTCGCCAACGGTAGTGCGGATCATCTTGCCCTGATCCGTGACGAGCATCAGCTGCTCCCCCTGATGCGCCGGGAATGAAGCCACGACGCGCCCGTTGCGTTCCGAGGTGTCGATGTTCGTGATTCCCTGACCGCCGCGGTTGGTGCGGCGATATTCGTATGCGGACGAGCGCTTGCCGTAGCCGTTCTCGGTCAGCGTCAGGATGAACTGCTCCTGCTCGGTCAGCTCAGCATAACGGTCCGCGGGAAGCGCGCATTCGACATCCTCGCGTTCGCGCCAAGGCGGGCATTTGAGGTACGCCTCGCGCTCTTCCTGGGTTGTTCCGACGCGGTGCAGGATCGACATCGAGATGACCTCGTCCCCGGTCTGTAGCCTTACCCCGCGAACGCCCTGCGAATCGCGCGACTGGAACTCGCGCACGTCGGTCGCCATGAAGCGGATCGCCTTGCCGTGGCGAGTGGCGAGGAGCACATCGTCGCCCTCGGTCAGCAGCTCGACCCCGATCAGGCGATCATTGGGATCGATCTCCTCGTCATCGTTTTCGCCGAAGCGCATCGCCCGCTTTCCGCCCGTCCGAATGCTGGTGAAGGCATCCATGCTATTGCGGCGGACAGTGCCGCGAGCGGTGGCGAACATGATGTGCAGGCCGCCCCATTCATTCTCATCCTCGGGCAATGGAAGCACCGTCGAAATGGTCTCGCCTTCCGCCAGCGGAAGCAGATTGACCATCGGCCGGCCCTTGGTGTTCGGCCCGCCTTCCGGAAGTCGCCACACCTTCATTCGATAGACTCGGCCGAGGTTAGAGAAGAACAGCACCGGGTTGTGGGTCGAGGTCACGAAAAGATTGGTGACGGCATCCTCTTCCTTGGTCGCCATTCCGGCGCGGCCCTTCCCCCCGCGCTTCTGCTCGCGGAAAATCGAGAGCGGCGTGCGCTTGATGTAGCCTTCCATGGTCACCGTCACGACCATCTCTTCGCGTTCGATCAAATCCTCGTCTTCGATGCCGTCCCAGGCGGGCGCGAGCTCACTCATGCGTAGCGTAGCGAATTCGGCTTCGACCTCATCGAATTCGGCGCGCATCACTTCATAGAGCCGGGCGCGGTTACCAAGGATTTCGAGCAGCTCGCCGATGCTCGTCGCAAGGCCTTCGAGCTCGCCGGCAATCTCGTCGCGGCCGAGCGCAGTCAGGCGATGCAGGCGAAGCTCGAGAATCGCCTTCACCTGGGCGTCGCTGAGCTTGTATTTCTCGCGCTTGGCTTGCGGCTCGACCGCCTCGACGAGCGCGATGTACGGCCGGATCTGATCGCCGGGCCATTCGCGCTCGACCAATTTTTCGCGGGCTTGGGCCGGGCTCGCCGAACCGCGGATCAGCTTCACCACTTCGTCAAGATTGGTGACCGCGACGACCAGACCGAGCAGGATGTGGGCGCGCTCGCGAGCCTTCAGCAACTCGAACTTCGAGCGCCGAGTGATCACTTCCTCCCGGAAGCGGATGAACGCCTCGATGAAGTCGCGCAGAGTCAGCGTCTCCGGCCGGCCGCTGCGGATCGCGAGCATGTTGGCCGGGAAGCTCGACTGCGCCGGCGTGTGCCGCCACAGCTGGTTCAGAACGACGTCAGGCGTCGCGTCGCGCTTCAAGTCGATGACGATCCGCACGCCCTCGCGGTTGGATTCGTCGCGGATATCGGAGACGCCCTCGATGCGCTTGTCCTTGGCGGCTTCGGCGATTTTCTCGACCAGGCCGTTCTTGCCGACCTGGTAGGGGATTTCGGTCAAGACGATCGAACGGCGGTCGCCGCGTCCTTCCTCGACGTGCGCTCGGCTGCGCATCAGGATTGATCCGCGCCCGGTGGTGTAGGCACCGCGAATACCCGACAGGCCAAGGATCAGGGCGCCGGTCGGGAAGTCCGGTCCCTTCACATGCTCCATCAGCGCCTCGGAGGTGACAGCGGGGTCGTCCATATAGGCGCGGCACGCGGCGAGCACTTCTCCGAGGTTATGTGGCGGGATGTTGGTCGCCATTCCGACCGCGATCCCTCCGGCGCCGTTGACAAGAAGGTTGGGGAAGCGGGCAGGAAGAACCTGCGGTTCGCGTTCCGACGCATCATAGTTGGGCTGGAAATCGACGGTGTCGCGGTCGATGTCGCCGAGAAGGAAGTTGGCGACCTTGGCGAGGCGAGCTTCGGTGTACCGCATCGCCGCCGGAGGATCGGGATCCATCGATCCGAAATTGCCCTGGCCGTCGATCAGCGGGACCCGCATCGACCAGCTTTGGGTCATTCGGGCCAGCGCGTCATAGATCGCCTGGTCGCCGTGCGGGTGATATTTACCCATGACGTCACCGACGATGCGGCTAGACTTGCGGTACGGCCGCCCGGCGACATAGCCGGCTTCCTGGCAGGCATGGAGGATTCGGCGATGGACGGGCTTCAGTCCGTCGCGCACATCCGGTAGCGCGCGGCTCACGATCACGCTCATCGCGTAATCGAGGTAGCTCGTCTTCATCTCCTCGACGATCGAGATGGGGGCGATGTCGCGGTCGCCCGAAGAAGGCGGACCCGGAGGGGGCGTGTTGTTATCGTCGTTGCGGTCGTCGACCGGCGGTTCGGTGGCCAAGGAAAGTTCCTAATGATCTGGGATGCACGCGGGGGATGCCGCAGAAACGCCGCCCCCGAGGACCTAATTAGTGCTTCGTGGCTCCGAGCGCCACCCCGCGCGCGTATACGCACGCGCGCGCGAGGATTTCACGGGGGTTCGATAAGGTTGAATGCCCGTTCGCCATAGCTCTTGGCGAGCAGGCCTCCGGCGACTAAGGCGACGCCGACCTTTTCCAACCCTTTCAAGCTCCTGGCAGGAGATCGCATTGATGAAACTCGCTACCACCGCGCTCGGGCTGGTGCTCGGGCTCTCGGCCGTCTCGGCATCCGCTCAATATGGCCAGTATGGCGCCGTGGCGCCGCAACAGCCGCCCCGTCCGACAAATCCGCAAGATCAGCAACAACAGCCAGAACAGCCGGTGCAGGCGCAGCCCGCCAATAGCGTCAAGCCGTCCAAGAAAGCGGTGAAGGCGATCATCGACTTGCAGACCGCCGTGAACGCGAACGATACGGCCAACATTCCCGCGAAAGTAGCCGCCGCGCAAGCTGTCGCCGAGACCAAGGAAGATCGCTATCTGATCGGGCAGATGCAGCTAAAGGCCGCGCTGGCGTCGAAGGATAATGCGGCGCTGGCGGCAGCAATCGACGCTGTCGCGAAATCCGGAATCGCCAGTCAGTCCGATGTCGCTCGCCTCTATATGGCGCTTGGCAGCACCTACTATAACGCGAAGCAGTTCGATCAGGCGGCCGCGGCTTTCGAACGGGGCATGGCGCTGAACCCGAACGACACGGACCTTCTTCTCAATCTCGGCGAAACCCGCTTCGCCCAGGGGCGCAAGCAGGACGCGATCACGATCTTCCAGCGGGCAATCCAGGTGCGGACCACGGCGGGACAGAAGCCGGAGGAAGCGCTTTACAAGCGTACGCTCGCGATCGCCTATGACGCGCATCTGCCGAATGTGCCGGAGTTGGGCCGTCAGTGGGTTGCGGCCTATCCGTCGGCGCAAAGCTGGCGCGACGCGATCGCGGTCTATCGCAATACCGCGAAGCCCGATGTGGAAGGCACTCTCGACTTGCTCCGCCTGATGCAGGCGACGGGCGCCTTGTCGCAACCGGCGGATTACAGCCTGTTCGCCACGGCCGCCGCGGACCAGAACAACTTCAACGAAGCCCAGAAGGTCATCGATGCCGGTGTCGCGGCCAAGCACATCGACTCGAACAGCGCGCTGTTCCGGGACATCGTTTCCGGGCTGAAGGCAAAGCCCAAGGCGACGGTGGCGGACCTCGCCGAGGCAACCAAGACGGCCCAGAGCGGCATGGCGCTGCTGCGCATCGGCGACCGCTATTATGCGATGGGCGATTACGCCAAGGCGGTCGAATTGTATAAAATGGCGGCGGGCAAAGCGGGCGTCGACAAAGACGTTGCCAATTTGCACATCGGCATGGCCATGGCGCGCGCGGGCGACAAGGCCGGCGCGACCAGCGCGCTAAACTCCGTTTCGGGCAGTCGTGCGGAAATCGCCAAGTTCTGGCTGCTTTACGTCCAGCAGCAGGCCTGAGCAGCCGCTCAACCGAGAATTCAGGAGGCGTAGGCGTAATGCCGGCGCCTCCTTTCTGACGGTTCGAGGTCGTTCACGAGTCTGTGCCGTTTCGGGATGGTTCAGTTGTGCCGCCTTAGCGGCGCTCGCCAGTCAGCATAGAGCCAGTGTTCGGAAGGATCTGGAGGATTCGGGTTCGCGGTGCGTTTCGATGATCGATTGCTTACGGTCCTGAACCAACCGGCCGGCGACCGCCATGACGTGGCGGTGCGCTGGAGGCAGCTTGTCGATCTCGTTGCGCGCGCCGGACCGAGTAGCGCCAGTCCCGTCGTAACTCAGGCGCTCGACGCGATTCGGTCAGAAGCCTCGGACGTCGACGAGCCTCTCCGGGCAGCCGCGGCCCGCGCCGTGGCGGCCCTTCCGCTTCCCTTCGGCCTTCTCGAATGTTTCGCCTCGGACCGATTGTCGGTCTCCGCTCCGGTCCTTGCCGCGGCCAAGCTCGATCCGTTCCAATGGCGGGAGCTTCTCGAGGGCGCTGAAGAGGAGACTCGTCGCTTCGTCGAGACCCTGCACCCTGAGCTCGGGGTCCCACCGGAGCCTGAATTCACCGAGACGTTGGTTGAGCGCGCGCCCACCCCGGTGGAAGCATCGGTCGTGGTACAGCCGCCAGTGGAGACGGAGCCATCCTATGTGGCGCCGTCCCTCAGTGACGTCGTCGCCCGCATCGAACGCCGTCGCCGGAGCCGCGAGAAGAAGCAGCCCGATCCGCAATTGCCCTCCGCCTTGCCCCAGGCCGGTGCACCGGGGCTGTTTCGCTGGGAGTGCAGTCCGAGCGGTGAGATTGCCTGGGTCGAAGGGGCTCCGCGCGGAGCGCTTATCGGCCGCTCGATCGCGCGCACCCACGAAAATGGGGGAGAGCGTGTCGATGAGGAGGTGGCTCGGGCATTCGCGGTTCGTGCGCCGTTTCGGGATCGATCGATGCGCCTCCCTGGTGACGGTCTCGTCTCGGGCGAATGGCGGATCAGCGGAGTGCCGGCCTTCGAACCCAATGACGGGCGTTTTGCTGGCTACCGCGGGATCGCGCTGCGCGAAGCCCCTTCGACCGAAGATCCAGAATCGCCTGAGATCCTCACCGATCCCGATTCACTACGCGAGCTGGTCCACGAAATAAAAACGCCTCTGAACGCGATCATCGGGTTCGCGGAGATCATCGACAGCCAACTCCTCGGCCCGGCGGACCGTCGCTACCGGGAACGCGCCGCGGGGATCGTCTCCCAAGCTCGGCTATTGCTGAGTGCGATCGACGACCTCGATTTCGCAGCCAAGATCCACTCCGGCGGCGGCGCCGGACGTCGGGTCGATCTTGGCGATTTGCTCGAGCGCATCGCGGGCTCGGTGCGTGAGATCGCGGAACAGCGTGGAGCGGAGATCGAGATCGCGAAAGCTCCACGGGGGGTCTCGGCAGCGGTCGAGCCTGAACTGGCGGATCGGCTGATCTTCCGTTTGTGCTCCGCCGTCATTGAGGGTGCCGATCGCGGCGAGCGGCTTCGGGTGTCGCTCGATCAGACGGCAGACAAGTGCAGCTTTTCAGTGAGCCGACCGGCGGCCCTGAAGAGCTTGTCCGATGCACGTTTATTCGATTCGAGCGCGGAAGAGGGCTCGGGCTCGGCGGCTTTTTCATTGAGGCTGGTGCGCGGCCTGGCGCGGATCGCCGGCGGCGACCTCACGACCTCCCGCGCGGGTCTGACACTGGTTTTCTCTCGCGCCTGATCTTGGCTCGGGGGCGGCTCGAGTTCTATCTCGACAGAACCGGGGAGGGCCTGTAGCTCAACGGTAGAGCCGGCCGCTCATAACGGCTAGGTTGGGGGTTCGAATCCCTCCGGGCCCACCGTTTCTCCAGGAACGGCCCAGCCGCGGTGGTGTCGGGGAGTGGCGCAGCCTGGTAGCGCATCTGCTTTGGGAGCAGAGGGTCGCAGGTTCGAATCCTGTCTCCCCGACCATCGACGCCCTTCCGGCCGCTACTCCTTGTTGACCGTATTCTCTGTCTTCACGTCGCGATTGACGGTTAGGTTGACGTCGGTATCGCCAATCTTGTTTTGGACCTTCGCGCCTTCGGTTTTCACGTCATTGCCAATGTCCCCGGCAACATTCTCGAGCGTGTTGCCGACGTCGGCGGCGGCGTTGGCGGCCACGTCTTCGTTGTAGGTCACGCTGACTTCATTTTCGCCCTTGCTGACCTGGCATGCGCCGAGGAGCAGGAGCGGAAGGGCTAGAGCGATACGCATAGGAATTCCTCCTTTTCGTACGCTCAACGCCGCTTGTGCCGTTTCGGCTCCGACTCGATTCCACCCGACAACACCGCGAGCATCGCGGTCCAGGCGGCGACGTTCTGCCGAAGGGTCTCGGGGTCGACCTTGTCGAGCGTATCGTCGGGCGTGTGGTGAATGTCGAAATAGTATGTGCCGTCCTGACTGAGTTCGACTCCTGGCGCGCCGGATTCGATCATCGGGCCGATGTCGGAGCCGTCGGCGGCATCGAGCTTGCCCGGAACGATGCCCAGCGGAGCGAGTGCCGCTTGCAGAGTCTTGGCCTCGATCTCGCGCTCCTTGCCGAGCTTCGAATTGACTCGCCACACGCGGCCGGAACCGAAGTCGCTTTCCGCCAGCGCATGGTGCGCCTCCGGATGCTTCGCCTTGTACGAGAATCCGCCGAACAGGCCGGGCTCTTCCGCTCCGAACCAGACGACGCGGATCGTGCGCAGCGGCCGGCCGGCGTCCATGATGCGCTTGGCGGCGGCAGTGACGATCGCGACACCCGCGGCATCGTCGATCGCTCCAGTGCCCTGGTCCCAACTGTCGATGTGCCCGCCGACCAGGATCGGGGGCAGTTTCGGGTCGCGGCCGGTCACTTCTGCGATCACGTTGCCGGACTGCCCCTGGCCGGTGTGCGACACCAGGGTCAGCCGCATGGTGACGGGCTTTCCGCGCTTCAAAATGCGTTGCAGTTGCTCGGCGTCCGGGAGGGTCAGCGCGCCCGCCGGGATCGGCCGCACTCCTTGGTCGAAGGTCTGCACGCCCGTGTGAGGATTGCGATGATAGTCCGTGCCGATCGATCGGATCACGATGGCAATCGCCCCCTTGCGGCTGGCAATGCTCGGGCCCTGGCGCCGCGGGCCGCCGAAGAAGCCGTAACCGGAGCCGTCCTGAGTGCGCGGCATGGAGTGGGAAACAAAGACGATCTTGCCCCGAACGGCGGCATCGGGCGCGGCTTCCAGGTCCGCCAGCGTCTCGAAGCCGACGACTTCGCCGGAGATCCCTTGGGGCGGGGTCGAGGCGCTATTGCCGAGCGCCGCGACCACCAGCTTCTGCGGAAAGGGCGCGATGATCTCCGCCGATTCCGCGCCGCGAGTCCAGGTCGGCATATCGAACGGTTCGACCCTCACATTCGAGAAGCCGAGGGCCTTCAGTTTGCCGACGGCCCAGTCGCGCCCGCGAGCTTCCGCCTCCGTGCCGGCGAGGCGCTGGCCGACCTCCGTCGTCAGCCCCTCGACAATGTCATAGGCGACCTCGTCATGAAGAGCTGCATCGCGAAGGGCAGCGACCTGCGGGCCCACCGGCGGGAGTGGAGCGGGCTGTTGCTGGGAGAACGCTGGGGCGGCCGTGAACAATAGCACGGCGGGAAGATACGGTTTCATCACCTTTCGACTAGGGCAGGGAAGGGCGCCAAGTCACCCTCGCCGGTCGATTAAATTTGAGCCTTGATCGATCAAAGGAGCCGCATCTGATCGCCCTCGGGCGGGCGGAAGAGGTCCGTGCGCAGCGGGAACCTGGCTTGCTTGAGGCCGTATTTCTTGCACGCGCGCTCGAACCTTGTCTGGAGCAGTTCGGCCCACGGTCCCTGGCCGCGGTGGCGAGTGAAGAAGTTCGGGTCGTTGTCGCGGCCGCCGCGCAGCGATCGGATGGTCGCCATCACCTTGGACGCTCGGTCGGGATAATGCTCGTCCAGCCAGGCGCGGAAGAGCGGCGCGACCTCATGCGGCAGGCGAACGGGGAGATAAAAGCCGCCAGGCGCCCCGGCCTCGACCGCGGCTTCGACAATCTGTTCGATTTCGTGGTCCGTTATCTGCGGAACGACCGGCGCAATAGCGACGAAGCAAGGCACACCAGCCTCGTTGAGGGCCTTGACCGCGGCGAGCCGTTTGCGCGGTTGCGGCGCTCGCGGCTCCATCGTCCGTGCCACTTTGGCATCGAGCGACGTCACAGAGATCGCCACCGAGGCGATGCGCAGATCCGCCGCCTCTCTTAGTAGATCGATGTCGCGCAACACCCGGTCGGACTTGGTCGTAATCGTGAACGGATGGCGGGTTTCGAGGAGAAGCTCAACGACCGATCGCGTGACTCGCCACCGCTCCTCGATCGGCTGATAGGGATCGGTATTGGTGCCCATGGCGATCGGGCGGCACTCGTAGCCGGGGCGGGACAGCGCCGCGTGGAGGAGCTGCGCGGCTCTGGGTTTGACGAACAGCCGCGATTCGAAATCCACGCCCGGCGAGAGGTCATGATAGGCGTGAGTAGGGCGCGCAAAGCAATAGATGCAGCCATGCTCACAGCCGCGATAGGCGTTGACCGATCGGTCGAACCCAATGTCCGGCGAGCTGTTGCGCGTGAGGATCGACTTGGGATGCTCGATCGTGACAGTGGTCCGGCGCTTCTGAACACCGTCGAGCGCTTCGACTTGATCGAGCCACTCGCCCTCCGCGACGCGCTCCTTGAGATTGAAGCGCGTGGGGGTGGGATTACGGGTCGCCCCGCGTCCGTCACTCAACTCGACCGGCATGACTGAAATCTACACGGGGAGGAAGAACATAACAAGAACATTACTGTTCGCTGACGTGGTTCGCTAGGCGTGCGAGCGCGTCCTCCCACTGATCCGCGACCTTGGCGAGGAAATTGCGCGCCTGCTCGAATTCCGCCTGTTCAAGCCGGAACCGCACCTCGCGGCCGTTGCGTGCCGAATGGACGAGCCGGGCCCCTTCGAGCACCCGCAAATGCTTGGTCATAGCCTGTCGGCTGATCGGCGATCCGGCGCTCAGCTCCTGGATCGAGCGCGGCTGCCCGTCCGACAGCAGCTCGATGAGGCGCAGTCGCGTCGGATCGCCCAGCGCCGCGAAAATCCGTTCAGGCGACATGGTCACGGATGTTGGCCATCTGCTGCTCCCAGCCTTGGGAGTTCATTCGAAAAGCTTCGTCGCGGCGGCCTGCAGGCACGGCATCAAAGCCGCTTTCGACCACTTGAACCTCTGTTCCGCCATCGCGCTCGATCAGGGTGAATTCGACAAGAGTGGTGGGTTCGTTTGAATAATCGACGTTCGGATCGATGGCGTAGGGGTGCCAGCGAAACGCCAATCGGCGCGGCGGCTCGACGGCGACAACCTGGGCATTCCATTTGATATGTTCATAGCCGGGGTGGGTGATGTGCCCTGTCGATGGCTTGCCGGCTTCGAATGGCTGGTCGAGCGCGACTTTGAACCACTCCCCAAATTCGCGATAGTCGGAAATGGCGCGCCACACGCGGTCGATAGGCGCCCGGACCAAGGTGGATTTCTTGATGACGTCGGACATGTGCAACCTCCAAGTTGCACGACATGTGACAAGCTCGATCCTAAAATGCAACCCGCAGGTTGCCTAAAGCGGTGAGCCGATCCGGCCACCCGACGAAGTGTCGAGTTCACGTCATTTGTAACGGTTGATTCATCTGGCAGCCAGTTTCGAACCGCCACTCACGCGCACAACAGGGGCTCATGAAGCCAAAGGGATTAGAAATATGCGCAAGTATCTGATGGCAGCGACGGTTCTCGCTGCGGTGGCGACGCCGGCGGTCGCGGCGGCCGACGGCCCTTATGTCGGGGTCGAAGGCGGCGTCACTTTCCCCCAGAGCACGGATCTGGACGTTATCCTCAACAACACGAGCGTCACGCCAAACACGTCGGCGACGTTCGACGATGGCTTTAAGGCCAAATACAAGACCGGCTACGACGTAGACGCAATCCTCGGCTACAAGCTCGGAATCTTCCGGCTCGAGGGCGAGGCCGGCTACAAGCGTGCCAAGGTGAAGAGCCTCGGCGTTAGCGCTCCGCTGATAACCGACGTCGGGACGGCTTCGGGAACGACAGCCACAGCCGCTGATTTTGACGTCGGCAACCACATCGGGATCAAGACCCTGATGGGGAATGCGCTCCTCGACTCAAATTTCGGAGACTCTCGGTTCGGCGGCTATGTCGGCGGGGGTGCGGGTCGCGCGTGGGCGTCATTCGCCGGCGACAAGGATAATGCCTGGGCCTACCAGGGCATCGCCGGACTGCGCTACGCGGCCACCGACAATGTGGATGTCGGTCTGAAGTACCGTTACTTTCACACCGGCAAGCTCGGCTTCGACGACGGCTTCACCGTGAACGGAACCAACTTCACCACCACGGCGAAGGGAAATTACGATTCCCACAGCCTGCTCGCGAGCCTCGTCTACAACTTCAACTCCGCCGCTCCGGCGCCCGCGCCGGTTCCGGCCGCGGAGCCAGCGCCGCCGCCGCCTCCTCCGCCCGCCGCACCGGCGACACAGACTTGTCCGGATGGATCGGTGATCGACGCGACCTCGGCTTGCCCGGCTCCGCCGCCGCCGCCCCCGCCAGCACCTACTGAGCGCGGCGAGCGCGGGCGCTAGTTCCTCGAGCGCATAACCCTCAGCTGAGGGCAACTTCACTCCCGGGCATGGACCGCCGTGCCCGGGAGTTTTTTGTTAGTGCGAAAGGCGCGTCATGCTGGTCGGGAAGACGGGCCAGCGATGCTCGGCCATTGCCTTGAGCGTAGACGTCTGTTCCTTGTTGAGCCCCTGATAGACCCACATGTTCCGAAGCACCGCCGGCACATAATAGCGAGTTTCCCAATAAGGGATGGATTCGATCCACAGCAAAGGGTCGCCCTTGTCGTTGATCCCGGCCCAGCGGGCGACCGGAAGCGGCCCGGCGTTGTAGGAAGCGATCACGCGCGGCAGCTGGCCTGCGGTGGCCGAAGAGCCGCGCATCATCTCGAGAAAGCACTGACCGAATTCGAGGTTGTAAGTCGGATCAGTGAGCACAGCCCTGGAATAGGGGACGCCGCGGTTCCGCGAAATCATCTGCGCCGTGTTCGGGATCACCTGCATCAATCCGACCGCCCCGGCATGGCTGACCGCGGCCCGACGGAATGACGATTCTTGGACGATGTGGCCGTAGGCAAGGGCCGGATCCACGCGCCATCCATTGAGTGGATTCCATTTCGGATTGGGATAGCGATCCGCCGCATCCGAGCGAGCGCCCCATTGACCATTATTCGCCAGCCACATTTGCGCGGACGGGAGATCGAGTTTTTTGGCCACCTGGATCAGCGCGTGATGTTCCGTCGGCACGCCGATCTTCGCTTGATGGCGAAGCATCTCTTCGGCCAGTCCTGATTCGCCGATCCTGGCGAGCTCGATGGCGCGCTTGACGTTCGCATATTGCTCGACCGGTGGATCGAAGCCCACGAATGGGTCCGCCGGAAGCTTGGTATCCATGCCCAAAGTCTCCCGGGCGAGCAGTCCGTAGAAGCTCTCGGGACCTTCTACCGTGTTCGCTGCGGCTTTGAGGAACGGCTCGACGGATCGGGGGCGGCGGCAAGCCTGCTCGGACCGCGCGGCCCAATAATAAGCGCCGGCCCTCAACTCGCGCTGCTGGGCCGTCTGGACAACCTGCTGGAAAGCGCGCGAGGCGGCCTCACAATCGCCGAGGCGCCAGGACGCCAGACCTGACACCCACGCCGCCTGCGGCGCCCAGTCACCCCTCGCGCCCTGCCGCCAGGTGTCGGCGACGCGCCGGGCATCCATGTCGAGCCCGAGCACATAATAGACGAAGGCGACGCGCGTGCCCGCCTCTGCCCGCGCTTCCACCGACAGGTACGGGGCCTGGGTGACGAGCAAGGCTTCGCCGCCCGCCGCGTCGTCCGTCTTGACCAACGGGTCGAGTGAAGCGCGCAGCGTATCGGCCGCGGGTTCGCCCTGAATTGGCTTGGCCCGGTAGCGGACGGGCGCCGACCCGAGGCTATAGGTCGCTTTCTCCGGAACGATCAGCGGCGACGTCGTCGCCCCGCGCGTAATCGCCATGCGTGCAAGCTGATCCGCCTGGGGAAGCTCCGGTGCCTCCGCGATGAGCGCCATGAGCGATGCGAGATCGACGGACGGCGAGCCTTTCGCCGTATAAAGCTCGGCCCTGGCGACCGGTGTCAGCGCACTCTGAGGGAGAGCCGCAATGCCGGCCCGGGCGGAAGCCCAATTGCCGGCATCGATTGCATCGAAGACGCCGCGCCAGTCTTTGGGGATGGCAATCACAGGTACAGGCGGCGGTGGCGGTGCAACAGTCGGCTGCATTGCCGCCGAAGGTGCCGGGGACTGCGGTGCCGGCGTTTGCGGGACGGTGAAGGACTGTGTGGGCGGCGAATCCTCCTCCGGGAGCGGCGGCTGCGAGATGGTCAGCTGCGATCCGCCAGCGGGTGGCGAGGGGAGTGGAGCAAGCGGGTCCTGCGCCTGCGCATAGAGTGGCGCAGCCGAAATCAACGCTCCGAACGCAAACAAGCCAGCCTTCAAGTGTCATCCTCCATCAACAGCAGAAGGTCCCTCCATGCCAATGACTTGTCTAAGGGCCGATTAATGAGATGGCGGGGGTGGAATGTCGCGACAGTCCGGATGCCCTCGACCTTGTGCACATGCCCGCGGGCCGGAACCAGCCTTTTGCCGAGCAAAGCAAGGCACGGGCCGTCGCCGAAGAGCAGGAGGCGCCGCGGCTTGGCCAAGCGAATTTGTTCACGTGCGATATCCGCGCATTCCTGGCGCTCCGCCTCGCTCATTCGCGAGCCGGGCGCGTGAATGCAGGAAAGCGAAGCGCTATAAGCCTGGTCATCCGCGATCCCGATCGCGGCGAGCATTCGCCGGGCCAGAATCCAGGCCTCACCGCCAATGGGCTGGCCAGCCGCCGCGTCCTCCAGGGCCGGTCCGTCGGTGAGAAGCATCACCGGCGCATTCTCTGGGCCGTGCGGAAGGACGCGCTTCGATCTGGCGCCGGCAAGAGGAAGCTGCACGCTGTTCGCCAGCCATTGCTGAAGTTCGGTCAGAGTCTCATGACTGGGCCGAGCGAGGTTCGCCCCCTGCGCGGGTTCGGAAGGCTGCTTCGAGGCTGATGAGGGTTTCAGCCAGTCGCGCGGCTCTTCTTGAACGGCGACGTCGACGCCCGCGTCCAGCCACCACGCGAGCGCGCTCTTTGCCTCTGCGAGGCCGATATGCCCAGCTTCCCCACCCACCGCTTCGGTTCTCTGCGCCATTGACGTCGTGGTCAAGGAATTGGCAGGGCAGGCGAAGCCAAAGCGAGTTTAACGCGCGACGAGAGGTTCATGAGCGACGCGCTACCGTACGCCAGGGGAGAAAATGCAGCGCGAAAGCATGCAATATGACGTCGTGATCGTCGGTGCCGGGCCCGCGGGCCTGACTGCCGCCATCCGCTTGAAGCAGCTGGCGAACGAACGCGGTCGCGATCTTTCCGTCTGCGTCCTTGAGAAGGGCAGCGAGGTCGGCGCACACATACTGTCGGGCGCGGTGATCGACCCGATCTCGCTCAACGAACTGATCCCCGACTGGCAGGAAAAGGGCTCGCCGCTGACGGTGCCGGTCAGCGAGAATCATCATTGGATGCTCACGAAGAACGGCAAATGGTCGATGCCGCAATTCGCCATGCCCCCGTTCATGCATAACAAAGGGACGTATACGCTGAGCCTCGGCAACTTCTGTCGATGGCTCGCCGGTCAGGCGGAGGAGCTGGGGGTCGAAATCTTCCCGGGATTCCCGGCGTCCGAGATCCTGTTCCACGAAGACGGGTCCGTGAAGGGTGTCGCGACTGGGGACATGGGCGTTGCCCGCGACGGAAGCCATCGCCCGGACTATCAGCCCGGGATTGAACTCCATGCTCGCTACACTTTCTTCGCCGAGGGCGCTCGGGGGCATTTGACGAAGCGCCTCACCGAAATCTTCGGACTTCGCGACGAGAGCGGGCCGCAGGTATTCGGCCTTGGTGTCAAAGAGTTGTGGGATGTTCCTCCTGAAAAGCATAAACCTGGCAGAGTGATCCACACTCAGGGCTGGCCGCTGTCGGACGCCTGGGGGGGAGGCTTCCTCTACCATCAGGAGAACAACCAGATCGCGCTCGGGTTTGTCCTCTCGCTCGATTATGAAAACCCGTACCTCTCTCCCTTCGAGGAGTTTCAACGCTGGAAAACCCATCCGGCGATCCGGGCGGAGATCGAGGGCGGCCGGCGGATCTCTTACGGTGCTCGAGCGATCAATGAGGGTGGATATCAGGCCATCCCGAAGCTGGTCTTGTCGGGGGGAGCGCTGATCGGCTGCTCTGCGGGCTTCGTGAATGTGCCGCGGATCAAGGGCACGCACACGGCGATGAAATCGGCCATGCTGGCGGCGGAGGCGGCGTTCGAAGCCATTGCCAACGATCGCTCGAGCGATGTCCTTGAGGCCTATCCGACCGCCCTGCACGGCAGCTGGGTCGCTAACGAGCTGAAGGTGGTCCGCAACGCTCAGCCGGCCGTCGCTCATTGGGGCGGCTTTGCCGGCACACTCTACGCCGGGCTCGACATGTGGCTGAATTATCTCAAGATCGGTGTGCCTTGGACATTGAAGCTTAGGCCCGATCACACGACGCTTCGGCGAAAGCAAAATGTTGCGCCCATCGCTTACCCCAAGGCCGACGGCGTGTTAACCTTCGACCGGCTATCGTCGGTGTTCGTGTCCAACACCAACCATGAGGAGGACCAGCCGGTTCATCTGACGCTCAAGGACGCGGACATACCCACGGCGATCAATTTGCCGGTCTATGACGGTCCTGAGCAGCGTTATTGTCCGGCAGGAGTTTACGAATTCGTCGAGGATGAAAGTGGATCGCCGAGACTTCAAATCAACGCCCAGAATTGCGTCCACTGCAAGACGTGCGACATCAAGGACCCGACCCAAAACATCAATTGGGTCACGCCCGAGGGCGGCGGAGGACCAAATTATCCGAACATGTAGGTGGCTGAGCGGTGCGGCGCTTGCCGCCGTACTGATCGCTCCAGGTCCGGCAGAGGCGCGGCTCATCGCCTCGTCCGGTGACCCGGCGCGGACTTACGTCGAGGCGCGGGCGGCGGCGATGAGCGGCGATCATGCGCGCTCCGCGACGCTGCTGACGGCGCTCGCCGCGGCCCAGCCCGACCAGGTCGACATCGTGCGCAAGGCGCTCGGCGAAGCGCTCGGCGCGGGACAGATCGAGCTCGCCCTGCGGCTCGCGCGATCCATTCCGCCGGAGAAGCTCACCAGCGATGTCCGGCTGCTGCTTGTCGCCGATGAGGTCAAGCGTGGTCGCCTCGATCGAGCGCAGCAATGGCTGAAAGTCGCGGGCGACAACGGCGATCTGACCTTCCTAGCCCCCCTGCTCACCGCTTGGGGTGCCGCTGACCGGGGCGATTTGAATAAAGCACTGGAGACCATCGACCAGGTCCCGGCGAACAGCCTCTTCGGCCCGTTGCGAGTGGAGCAGCGCGCCTTCATCCTCCTCAAGTTCCGTCGAACGGCGGATGCCGATCCTTTCGCTCGCCGGGCGATCGGCACCGCGGGTGCCCGGGAAGATCGGTTAAGGCTGGCCTTCGCCGACGGCTTCCTCGCGGCGGGCGATCGCGCCCGGGCCTTGGCGATGCTGGACGGCATGGGAATAGGAATGCCCGTTGCGCGCCAGCGTGTCCTCGCCGGGAAGCTCAGCGGCCAAAGCATCGACACCGTTGCCAAAGCCTACAGCGAAACCCTCGTCGCTTTTGCCGGCGATCTTGCGCGGATGCAGCGGGGTTCGCCGCCCGTCGGGCTGGTCCAGGTCGCCCGCTACGTCGATCCGCAAAACAGCAGCGCGGCCGTGCTGCTTGGGCTGCTGCTTGACGTTCAAGGCCGCTCCGGGGAAGCGCTGAGCCTGCTGCGCGGCGTCCCGCAGAACGACGCCCTCATCGGGCAGGTTCGCGACGTCCAGGTCCGAAATCTTGAGTGACGAGAAGCGGCTCAACGAGGCCTATGCGCTCGCTTCCTCCGCTGCAGCGGCTCCCGGCGCGAGCGTCGGGGATTTGTCGCGGCTCGGCGACGTCTTCCAGGCGATGAAGCGGCCCAGCCAAGCGGCCGATGCCTATGGCCGCGCCATTGCTTTCGCCCGAGGGCAGGGCGTCAGGACCGAGCTTTGGCCAATGCTTCTGCTCGAGGCGAGCGCGCTTGAAGAAGCGAAGCGGTGGCCCGAAGCGAAGCAGGCGCTGGAACAGGGCCTCGCGATCGCCCCCGACCAGCCGCTGCTCCTCAACTTTCTCGGCTATGCGAAGCTCGAACGCGGCGAGGACATCGATGCGGCCGAGGCGATGATCCGTAAGGCGAGCGAACTGGCGCCGGACGACGCGTCGATTACCGACTCGCTCGGTTGGGCGCAGTTCAAGCGGGGCAAGGTCGGCGAAGCCATCGCCACCTTGCAGAAGGCAGCGGAAAAAGATCCCGACCAGGCCGAGATACAGGAGCATCTCGGTGACGCATTGTACAAGTCCGGCAGGCGCTATGAGGCGCGATTCGCCTGGAATGCGGCGATGATCACCGCCGAGGATGAGGTCGCGGACCGCGTGAAGGCGAAGCTCGCCTCCGGGCTATCGCCCGCCAATGCTGCACCTTGACCGCCGCTCGGGAGATCGCCCCAGCCAAGCTGAACCTCGCGCTTCACGTGCGCGGCCGCTTGCCCGACGGACGCCACGCGATCGAGACCGTTTTTGCCTTCTGCACTGATGGCGATCGGCTGTCGGCGGAGGACGCCGATACGCTGTCACTGGAGGTCACGGGCCCGTTCGCGGCCGAGCTCGACCAGACCGACAATCTCGTCCTCCGAGCCGCTAAGGCGCTGGCAGAAGCCGCTGGAGTCGAGAAGGGCGCAGCGATCACGCTCGAAAAGCGGCTTCCGGTGGCTTCGGGAATCGGCGGTGGATCCGCGGATGCGGCGGCTGCGCTGCGATTGCTGACGTCACTGTGGAGAATCGACCCGAGCTACGCTGAAAAGGTTGCACCCAATCTCGGCAGCGATGTGCCTGCCTGCCTCCTCAGCCTGCCGGCACGAGGGACGGGGGCCGGGGACGAGCTTAGCTTGCTCGATCCAGCGGACATCTCCGGCGCCCCAGTGCTGCTAATCAATCCGCGAGTTGCGCTGCCGACTGGGGACGTATTCTCTCGCTGGGATGGCATCGATCACGGTCCGCTCGGCGACTGGCGCGAAGGGCGCAACGATCTGGAAGGTCCGGCGATCGCATTGGTCCCGCAGATCGAGACCGTGCTTGCGTGGCTATCGGTTCAGCCCGGCGCCGAATGGGTCCGGATGTCGGGGTCGGGAGCGACCTGCTTTGCCTTGTTCGATTCCGAGGCGATGAGGGATTCGGCGGCCGATCGAGTGCCGCGTGAATGGTGGCGTCTCGCGACCGACTTGCGTTAGACCGCGCCGTGATGCCCGGCCGCCCGATCCTGACCGCCGCAGCCATGCGCTCTGCCGAAGAGGCAGCGATCGCCGCCGGCTCAAGCGTCGAACAGCTGATGGAGCGTGCTGGCGGAGCGCTGGCAGAGGCTATTTATCGTTTCGCCGGGCCGCTTCGGACGCTCGTCTTGGTAGGACCAGGGAACAACGGCGGCGACGGCTACGTCGCGGCTCGGTACTTGGCCGAGCGAGGAATGGCCGTGCGGATCGCAGCGCTAAGCGCGCCCCGAACCGAAGCCGCGGAGCGGGCGCGCTCGCATTGGAAGGGACCGGTAGAGCAGCTTTCCCAAAGCACGAAACCCGAACCGCTGATCATTGATGCGTTATTTGGAACTGGCCTTAAGCGCGGGCTCGAAGATGCTGTAAATCAATATATGTTGAGTTTGTGCGCCGCTTCCGTCGTCAAAGTTGCCTGCGACCTACCCAGCGGTGTCGATACGGACGAGGGGGCGGAGCTCAGCGCAATCCCGGACTTCGATCTGACCGTGACTTTCGGCGCGCTCAAGCCCGCACACCGGCTGATGCCCGCGATGCGCAAGTGCGGGCGCGTCGTCCTCGCGGACATTGGGATCCCCCTCCACACTCAATGGCGCGAAATCGGTCCACCCGAGCTACCGCCTCCGGACCCACAGGCGAACAAATATATCGCGGACTCGTCTCGATCGTCTCGGGCCAAATGCCCGGGGCGGCCGCCTTGGCCTCGACGGCAGCTGCGAAGGCGGGCGCTGGAACCGTTCGGCTCTATGCGGAAATGAATCTGGCCAATGTCCCCGCCGCCGTCGTTCAGGGACTGAAGTGGACGGGCGACGAGCGGAAAGCTGGAGCATTGCTCGCCGGGCCCGGTCTCGGTCGTGACGACCGAGCTAAGAAACTGCTGAAGGAAGCCCTCGCCGCGGGCCCGCCAGTCATCATCGATGCAGATGCGCTGAGACTCGTCGACTCCGGAGCAGGTTGCCGCTGTGGAATCACTTTCCGGGCAACGGCCGATCCTGACGCCGCACCACGGTGAGTTCGAGCATTTGTTTGGAAAGCTTGAAGGATCGAAGATCGAGCAGACCTTGGAGGCGGCGCGCCGAAGCAATGCGATTGTCGTCTACAAAGGCGCGGACACCGTCGTTGCCGCGCCCGACGGACAAGTCGCAGTGGCGCCACCGGCGCCGGCCTATCTCGCGAGCGCTGGCTCCGGAGACGTCCTTGCCGGCCTGATTGCAGGGCTATTGGCGCAGCTTCATAACAACTTCGAGGCTGCTGCTGGCGGGGTTTGGCTGCATGGGCGCGCAGCCGAACGGGCGGGACCGCGGATGATCGCCGACGACCTCGCCGCGGCCATCCCAATCGCTATCGCCGACCTGTGAACGAGCTGATCGTCCGCATCGCCGCGCGGGGGGATGGAGTCACGCAAAGCGGCCGGCATGTCCCTTTCGGAGTCCCGGGAGACGCCTTCCTCGACGACGGGGCGATTGCCCCAGGTCGGCATCACCAGGTGCCGCCATGCCGTCATTTCCCCGAGTGCGGCGGATGTCAGCTTCAGCATGCGGACGACGAAGCCTATCGCGGCTATCTCGTTTCGCGGCTCGAAACAGCGCTCGAGCAGCACGACTTGGCGACGGAAATCCGCGAACCTCATTTGTCACCGCCGCGCACGCGCCGTCGGGCGACCCTCCGAGCCATGCGCGTCGGGCAGGGGACGATCATCGGTTTCAACGCCCTAAGGTCGCACCGAATCGTCGACATGCGAGAATGCTACGTCCTCAGGCCGGAGCTTTTCGCGCTGGTGGAACCGCTTCGCGAGACGCTTGAGCCGCTTTTGGCGTCGCGGCGAATGAGCGGAGTGCATTTCGCCCTGGTCGATCAAGGGGTCGACCTGGTGCTGAAAGACATAGAGTTGGACGGCCTGCAGGCGCTGGAACGTTTGACGTCATTCGCAGGGGCTCAGCAGCTTGCGCGGCTCAGCGTGGATCCTGGGCTTGGGCCGGAGACATTGTACGAACCGGAACCGGTGACGGTGACCCTTTCAGGCAAAAGAGTGACCTTTCCGCCGGATAGTTTCCTGCAGGCGACCAAAGACGGCGAGGCGGCGCTTATCGCCGCGCTCCTGGAGGCGCTCTCGGGCTCGCAGCGCGTCGCTGACCTTTTTGCCGGGCTCGGCACTTTCGCATTGGCGACTGGCGCAAGTTACGCCGCCGAAGCTTCGCGTGATGCGGCCGCGGCGCTGAACAAGGCCACCCCCGCTCTAAAGGTCGAGCATCGCGACTTGTATCGCCGGCCGCTCGACGTTGCGGAACTCAGTGGTTTCAACGCCGTCATTCTCGACCCGCCGCGCGCCGGCGCAGCCGAGCAGGTGGCGGCGCTGGCGGCCTCGCCGGTGGCGCGGATCGCTTACGTCAGCTGCAACCCCGCAACCTTCGCGCGGGATGCCAGAACCCTGGTCGACGGCGGCTACAGGCTCGAATGGGCGCGACCGGTCGGGCAGTTCCGCTGGTCGACCCATGTCGAGCTTGCCGCCTGCTTCTGTCGCTAGTTCACCAGCCCATGCAGTCGTGAACGATCTTTAGGCCTGCGTGCACGGTCAGGCCGAGCAGGCAAAGGGATGCGAGGGCGAAAACGGCCAGACGGTATCGCACCACGTTCGCCGTGCACTGGATCAGGCTGTGGATGATCCGCAGGCCGACATAGCCCCAGGCGAGCCAATAATTGATGCCGCTTCCGAAATTCATCAACGCAAGCGTCAGCGCGATCGCATAGAAGATCGTCGGCTGTTCCAGCAAATGATTGTAATTGTGGGATTTCCACTGGACCTTCGGATCGGCCTTGCCTTCTAGATCCAGGCCGCGTGCCCCGTCCGGAATATTGGTCGGAGTGATCCCCAGACGTCGGAACTCCGCGCCGCGCGTGGCCAGCATCCACAGCATCACGATCAGGGTCCACGCCACCAGCGCCACGACTGGCGCGAGAATTGGACTGTAGTGCATCGAGCTCCCCCTTTGTCATCCCCGCGAAAGCGGGGATCCGCCTTTCTTCTACCAGCAAAAGCGGATCCCGGATCAAGTCCGGGATGACGGTTCGAGAGGAGCGACTTAGTCGAATAACTTGGCGAAGCGGCGCTTCTCGCGATTTTTCCACGCGCCACGATGCCAGGCGTCGCTAGCGAGCAGCGGCAGGACCGAGGTCGCCTCGGCGAAGACCATCTGTTCCATCGCGGTCGAGACCTTGCCCCAGCTCGCCGCCTCCTGAAGCGTGGAGGAGGAGCAGGCGCCGTCGCGAACGTCGGCGACGGTGATCTGCACCGCATATTTGTGCACCTCGACGTCCTCGTGGCCCAGGATTTCGGCGCAGACGACCGTGTCCTGGGTGAAATTCTTCGGAACACCTCCGCCAATCATCAACAGGCCCGTCGTGCCCGCCTTGATCTTGATGTCGGTCAGCTCGCGAAAGTCGGCGATCGCATCGAGTACCATATAATGGCCCCCACGCTTCATCGCGTCCACCTGGTGCTTCACCAAGCCGAAGCCGGCAGATGAATTGACGAATGCCGGGCAGAAGATCGGCACGTCATGCTCATAGGCGAGCTGGACGAGGCTGCCCTGCTTCTTCGCATTACCTTCGCTCAGCCATTTGCCCATCTCGCGGATGAACTCGCGGCTCGAATAGGGGCGGGGCTCCAGGCTGTCGGCGATCTTACCAATGGTGAAATCGCAATCCTGCAGCTGCTCCTCATCGATATAAGTGTCGTAAATGCGGTCAATGTACAGCGACCGCAGGGTGTCATCGTCTGGAATTTCATTGGCTTGGTAGTGTTTGTGACCAAGAGCTTCGAAGAAATCCATGTCGACGATCGTGGCCCCGGTCGCGACCACGGCGTCGACCATGTTGGACTTCACCAGCTCGGCATAGACGTCCATGCACCCGCCCGCCGAGGTCGAGCCGGCAATCACCAGGATGATCGAGCAGTTCGGATCCTCGATCATCATGTTGTAGATATTCGTTGCGCGGGCGAGGTCGCGGCTGGTGAAGCTCATCTTGCTCATCGCGTCGACGATCGGGCGAGCGTCGAACTTGGTGATGTCGATATGCTCGATCGGAGTGGACAGAAGCTCCCGCTTGCGCGTGTCGTTGATCTTGCTGTGATCGATCAGCTCTTCGGTGGTCATGGTCACGAACTCCGTTCGGCCCCGGACCTGATCCGGGGTTGTCGAAGCCCTGCCTTTATTGATTCAACAAGTAAAACGACAGCCCTTCGACAGGCTCAGGGCGAACGGTGCTGGGTTCAGCCTACAGCTTGGCGACCTTTGAGCGCGCGGGCCGGCTCGCAGCGCCGTAGAGGCTCGCCATCGGCTCGTCATCGACGACCTGACTCTCGGTCGCGCCAAAGCCGTTGAAGCCCGTGCGCATCGCGCAACCGTAGGCGCCGAGCATGCCGATCTCGACATAATCGCCGGGGCCGACGTCGCCGGGCAGCTCGAACGGGCCGGCCATGCGGTCGAGATCGTCGCAGGTCGGGCCATAGAAGCTGAATTTCAGCGGACGAACGCGCGATTCCCCCTCGCGCAGCAGCCTCACTGGGTAGCGCCAGCCGATATGTGCCGCGTCGAAAAGCGCGCCGTAAGCGCCGTCGTTGATATACAGCTCGTCACCGCGGCGCTTTTCGACACGTACGATGATGCTTGCATATTCAGCGCAAAGGGCGCGGCCGGGCTCGCACCAGAGCTCCGCCGAATAGCTGATCGGCAGCGCCTCGAAACCGGCGTGGATCACGTCGAAATAGGATTTCGAGCGAGGGCGGCTCCATTCCCGGGTAGACCGAGGGGAAGCCGCCGCCGACATCGACGATGTCCACGGTGACCGCCGCTTCCACGATGGCATCGCGGACCCGGCCCAAAGCGCCCGAATAGGCCGCCGGGCTCATCGCCTGGCTACCGACGTGGAAGCAGATGCCCAGGGCATCGGCGACCTGACGCGTCGCGATGAGAAGAGACTTCATCTCATTGGGTTCAGAGCCGAACTTGGCGCCCAGGCTGAGCTTCGCGTGACCATTGTCGACTCGAATCCGAACGAGCAGATTAAGGTCCGTCGCACCGTTGGTCGCTCGGACGATCTTCTCCAGCTCGTCAAACGAGTCGAGGCTGAAGGTCCTCACGCCATGCTTGGAATAGGCCTCGGCGATCACCTCCTCGGGCTTCACCGGATGCATGAAGCAGATCACGGCCTCGGGAAGAGTCTCATGCACGAGACGCACCTCGCCGATCGAGGCGACGTCATAATGCGTGATGCCGGCGTCCCACAGAACCTTGAGCAGGTCGGGCGACGGATTTGCTTTCACGGCATAGAGCGAACGACCCGGAAACTTCTCCACGAAGAAGCGGGCAGCCCGACGCGCGGCGTGCGGGCGAAGCAGGGTCACCGGCTGAACCGGTCGCAGCTTGGCGATATCGGCACCGCTTCGGATGCCGGACGGGGCGGTAGCTAGCCCCAGCGCGCGATGATGCTTGTGCAACTCAAGGGACCTCCAACGGGTACGTTTCACCAATGAGCTGCCTTGCGGTTGGAAGTCCCATGGGGCAGCGGGGGCGCGATATATGTGCGAGGGATACTGCTGTAAAGATTGAATGGCCCCGAATTCGCGAATTCGCGAACTTATGTCGCTGATCTGCAACGGCTAATCGAAAGGGTGAATTATCAACCAGTTAGTCGAAACTCCGTTGGTCGCTCGCGATGATGTGATCGAAGCGGCCGGTCGAATTGCCGGCCTCGTCGAGCGCACGCCGCTGATTGAGAGCGAAGTGAATGGCGTCCGCGTGTGGCTCAAATGCGAGTGTTTGCAGACCGGTGGCGCATTCAAGCTGAGGGGCGCCAGCAATCGGCTGTTGCAGTTATCGGCGGAGCAGCGGGGACGCGGTGTGGTCGCTTTTTCGTCAGGCAATCACGCGCGGGGAGTGGCCATCGCAGCGCGTCGGCTTGGCATCCGGGCGATTATTGTGATGCCGTCCGACGCTCCTCACGTGAAAGTCGAAGGGACCCGAGGCGAGGGCGCCGAGATCGTCTTCTACAACCGCCGCAACGAGAGTCGGGAGGAAATTGCGGCTCGCATCTCGCAGGAGACGGGCGCGATTGTTGTGCCCAGTTTCGATGATCCCGCCATTGTCGCAGGGCAAGGAACCGTCGGACTCGAAATCCTTGATGAGATGTCCGGAGTTCCGGCCCGTATCATTATTCCTTGCGGAGGCGGGGGCCTGGCCTCGGGCATTGCTCTGGCGGTTCCCTCGGCGGAAATAGTGCTCGTGGAGCCTGAGGGCTGGGACGACATGGCCCGGTCGCTGGAATTGGGCGAGATCGTTCCCGTGCCGGCCGATGCGCCGGACACCTTGTGCGATGCGCTGCAAACGCCACGGGTTTCTCCGATCACCTTCGGAATCCTCCGGGAGCGGCGGGCGACGGCGCTATCCGTCGACGACGATGAGGTGGCCGAAACGATGCGCTTCGCCTGGGAGCGGCACGGACTGGTCGTAGAGCCGGGCGGCGCGGTGGCGCTCGCGGCATTGATTGCGGGCAAGCTCGCGCCCCTGGACGACAGTGTGGTGGTTCTGTCAGGCGGCAATGTCGATCCGGCGCTTCACGCGCGGATCATCTCGCGAGCGGCTTAGGCCCGAGCGGCTTAGGCCACGCCTCGCGCGCGATACTCTCCAGGTTCGAGGTGTACCGGGCTCGATTTTTCGACGGCTTTCGTCAGCTCTTCGAGCTCCGCGGCCAACGTCTTGAGCTCGCCTACGAGAAAGCGCCGCTCGCCCTCGGCGACCGATTCGGAGGCATCAATCAGCGTCTCGAGCATCATCGCGATGCAAGGCAGGATCGTCTCTTCGATCCGCTCGAACGCCTCGTCGAGGCGTATCTGCTGCTCGGTCGCTGGCATAATGCCAATCTGGACCGATCTTGGTTAAGTGTTGGTGAAACAAGGGCTCGAAATGGAAAAATTTTCCTCCGCAGCGATGGCTCTGGCGATGATCGTCGCCTTCCTTCTGCTTGTGGGAGGAGTGAAACTTGCGCTGTCCCGTCAAACTCGAGGCCGCGGCGCCCTGATGATCGGCGCCGCGGTCGTGCTGGTCATGAACGTGATGATCTGGACGGTATAGCCGGCTTTATCGGGTCGGTGGCGAGCCGCATGTCGAGATAGTCGTCGACCGATTTCATCAGCAGATCGAGCTCGTTTGCGAAGAAATGGTTGGCACCCGGGATCACGTCGTGGTGGATCGTGATGTGCCGCTGCGTTCGAAGCTTGTCGACCAGCTTCTGGACGGCGCTGGGCGTCACGACCTCGTCTGCTTCGCCCTGGACGATGATCCCCGAGGAGGGGCAGGGTGCGAGGAAGCTGAAATCGTACATGTTCGCCGGCGGAGCGATCGAAATGAAGCCGCGGATCTCGGGGCGGCGCATCAAGAGCTGCATGCCGATCCATGCCCCAAAACTGACGCCGGCGACCCACGTTGTCTCCGCTTCCGGGTGAATCTGCTGCACCCAGTCGAGCGCGGAGGCCGCGTCGGAGAGTTCGCCGATCCCGTTGTCGAACACGCCCTGGCTCTTGCCGACCCCGCGGAAGTTGAAGCGCAGGGTCGCAAAACCCCGCTTGACGAACGTTTGATAGAGCAGTTGGACGTTCTTGTTGTTCATCGTCCCCCCGGCCTGCGGGTGCGAGTGGAGGATGAGTGCGACAGGAGCGCGGGGGCGGGTGCCGGGGTGAAAACGTCCTTCGAGGCGTCCCTCCGGGCCGGGAAAAATGACTTCGGGCATGGATGCTTTGGCTCGCGTATACGACTAAGCCGCACGAGCGCGGGTGCGCAGCGGCGTTGCGTCCTATATAGGGGCGCCGCTTCATGTGGCAATCGGCAGGAATTCGCAGCTTTTGAACGCTCGACTCTATCTCGACCATGCGGCCACCACTCCAATGCTTCCCGAGGCTTTGGCGGAGTTGCGGCGGGGGCTGGACGCTTGGGCCAACCCCAGCTCGCCACATGCGGAAGGCCGTGCGTCTCGTGCGCTGCTCGAGGAAGCGCGGTCAACCCTGGCCGAGGTGTTGGGCTGGCGGCATGACGTCATCTTCACAAGCGGCGCTAGCGAAGCGATCGAGATCGCAGCCGCACGTGCACTGGTCGCGAGACGAGCGCATGGAGCGACCGAGCACGCGATTGTTCCGCATGCGATGGGCTCTGATTCACGGATCGTTCCGGTTCTTCCCAACGGCCTGATCGACGAAGCGGCGCTCGATGCGACCCTCTCCCAAGGGCCGGCGCTGGTTGCGATCCAGCACGTGAACAATGAGACGGGGGTCATCCAACCGCTGGACCGGCTCGCGCCGCGCATCCGTGCGGCTGGGTCTCTCCTGCTCGCCGATTGTGCTCAATCCGCCGGCAAGCTGCCGTTGCCGGACGCGGACTTCATTGCCGCCTGTGCGCATAAGCTGGGCGGCCCGCCGGGCATCGGCGTGCTGCTGGTGAGGGACCTCGCGACGCTGAAGCCGGTGGGCGGGCAGGAGAGGGGCTATCGCCGGGGAACGCAGGACGCTCCAAGCGCGCTCGCTTTTTCCGCCGCCTTGGCCGCTCGGCCCTATGATATGGATCGTCTCGCCGCTCTCCGCTCAAGGCTTGAGGCTGGCGTCAAGGCTGTCGGCGGGATGGTCGTCGGCGAGGAGGCTCCGCGTCTTGCAACGATTGGGGCCATCGCACTGCCAGGGATGGCGAGCGCGTCGTTGCTCTTGCAATTCGACCTCGCGGGGATCGCGGTTTCCGCTGGAAGCGCTTGTTCGTCGGGGGCGATGAAGGAGAGCGCGGCGTTGGCAGCCATGGCGGTGCCGCACGAAATCGCCAGCAGCTTCCTCCGAATCAGCTTTGGACCTCAGACCAGCGAAGGTGACGTCGACCGTTTTTTGACGGAGTGGCGGCGCATCGCGGATCGCGTCTCGGCGAGGGCAGCATGATCTATCTCGACTATCAGGCGACGACGCCGGTATCGCATGAGGTCGCCAAGGCGATGGAGCCGTGGATCGAGGAAAAGTTCGCCAACCCGCACTCGCCCTCGCGCTGGGGCCGTGAGGCGGAAGCTGCGATCGAAGTCGCGCGCATGCGCGTCGATGAAGCGATCGGCCTTAAAGGCGGAAGCGTCGCCTTCACCGGAAGCGCGACCGAAGCGATCAATTGGGCGCTCAAGGGCACGGTCGAGAAGGAGCTCAAGGGCCGCAATCGAATTGTCACCGTGGCGACGGAGCATGCCGCGGTGCTCGATACATGCGAGTGGCTGGCTGGGCGGGGGACCGATCTCACGATCTTGCCCGTGGATCGCGAGGGCCGTCTGGACCTCGACGATCTCGAGCGCGAACTCGACGAGCGTGTGCTCCTCGTCGCCGTGATGATGGTGAACAATGAGATCGGCGTCACACAGCCGATCACCGAGATCGCGCGGATGGCTCACGATTGCGGCGCTCTCATGTTGTGCGACGCGGTTCAGGCATTTGGCCGAATGGAGATATGCAAGGGCCCGGACCTAGTCGCCGTCTCCGCACATAAGGTCCACGGACCCAAGGGAATTGGCGCCTTATGGATGCGCGATGGGAAGGATCCGGCTCCCTTCATTCACGGCGGAGGGCAGGAACGGGGCTTGCGTTCGGGCACCCTTTCTCCCGCGCTGTGTGTCGGGTTCGGCGCCGCCGCGAAGCTGGCTGAGGAACGTAAGACCCGCGACTACGACCATGTTGAGAAGTTGTGGGCCGCGGCTGTGCATGCGCTGGGTCCTGGCTGGACGATCAACGGGAGCACGGCGCATCGCTATCACGGCAATCTCAACATCCGCCGGAAGGGCGTTGATGCCGCTCGACTGGTAGCTGATCTTCGCGATATCGCCTTTTCTCTCGGGAGCGCCTGCGCCAGCGGCTCTGGGCGGCCGAGCCACGTCCTTCGCGCGCTCGGACTCGACTATCGCGAGGCCCGCTCGTCGATCCGTCTCGGCTTTGGACGTTACACCAAGCAACATGAACTGGTGGACGCCTGCAAACGCATTGCCGCCGCTGCCTTCGCGCAGGAGAAGCTCGACGCGTGACCCTGGTGCGATTTTTCCGGGCGGACGGAACCCTCGATAAGGAAGTGGAAGCGGCACCAGGCCAGCGGCTGCTCGACGTCGCCTGGGCGGCGCGCGAACCGCTCGAAGGGGCATGCGAGGGTGTGATGGCTTGCTCGACCTGCCATGTGATCGTCGATGCCGAGGATTTCGAGCGGCTGCCGAGCGCGACCGAGGAGGAAGAGGATTTGCTCGATCTTGCAGCGCATGCGACCCGCACGTCCCGGCTCGCCTGTCAGATCATTCTGACTGAGCATATGAAAAGCCTGAGCGTGCGAATCCCGGCCGCCGCCACCAACTGGATGGGGCGCTAGTCGGCCTCGGGAAGGGGAGCGCCGACTCGCGTGTCGACGGCGTTCTTGTCGCGCTTTGTGCGCTTGCCGAGCTTTGGCGGGGGTGGGACCATCCCTTCGAGCTCCGATAGGGTCAGCTTTCCCTGACGTTTGCTGTCGAGCAGCTGGAAGCGGTACGTCGCGGCCTGCCTGAACTCGGCTTGCGAGATCGAGCGGTTGAAGTCGGCGTCGGCGGCCGCGACCGGCTCCGGCATGTTCAGCAGTGCATATCTCGCGGCGCCTTGGGGACGATCATCGATTCCGTCGTACGAACCGTCGTCCATCTCACCGCCGCGCCGCCGAGCGCTATTGCCCCGCTCGCCTACGGGGCGCGGTTCGAGCGCCGCTTGGCCGCGAGAACGCCTCCACTTCGAATTGACCTGAATCTCCGGCGCGACTTCCCACTCGTACGCCACCAGCTCATCCGGATCGATCGCTCCGTCGTGATCGCTGTCGAGCGTCGCAAAAAAGCGATCGGCGTCGGCCTTCATTTCATCAGACGTCAGAAAACCGTCCTGATTGCGATCGGCCTGGCGGAACCAGCGGGTGAGCCCATCGTCCCCCGTGGACTGAGCACGGAACGGTTCGCCCATTGGACTGATGAACGGCGCCCACGCATGTCCCACGACGTTGATCGGCGGTTCCGCCGGGGCGGCGGCCGCGAGAAAGGAAAGGATGATTGCGGGAAGGAGCATTCGGGCGGGGACTCCAGCTTCGACGGGCAGCCCTCTTATCCCATGCGTGAATGGCTGATGAAGACCTAGCGCTCGATCGGAGAAATTTCAGCAGCCCCGGGTCTCGACCGGCCATGATTGTGGTGGCGACGAAAACCTCCCAGCGGCGCGGACGGGCGCATCGCCTCGAGCTCAGCGAGGGTTAGCCGGCCACTGTGGCTGGCATCGAGCAGCTGGAATCGCTCGACGGCGGCACGGCGGAATTCGTCGCGCGAAACGCTTCGGTCGATATTCGCATCGGCTCCGGTGACGGGCTCCGGGATATTCAGCAGCGAAAACCCGCCGGCGCCTTGCGGGCCGTCCGCGCCGCCGCCGGAAATGCCCATGTCGGCGTCATTGCTGTCGATTCCGGCGCCGGCATCTTCGCCGGTGTGGGGAACCTCCCGCATCGACATGGGCTCGCCCTGGACCGCAGGCGCCACCACGAGCTCATAATGGTCGACTTCGTCGGGATCGATCTCCCCATCGTGGTCGCGATCGAGGGTCCCGAAGAATCGATCGGCGTCCCGCGCCAGCTCATCCACGGTAAGGACCCCGTCATGGCTCACGTCCGCCTGGCGAAACCAATCGGCAAGCGCGTCATCGCCGGGCGCGCTACCCCAGAAGGGTTCGCCCATGGGACTGATGAACAGATGGCCGTAGCGCCGAGGCGCCGGGCTCTCGCTCGGCAGCGGAGCGGCGGCTGATGCTAGAAGCAGCGCGGGCAGTAGGACGAGCAAGGCTCATCCTTCAAGCGTCCGGCTCATTGCAGCAAGGTGAAGGGCGCATGAAAACTGCCGGCCGAACACGAACTTGCGCGGCCGGGCGGCTTACCCCATATGCGCGATCGGAAGTCGGCGGACGGCGCTGTCGCCAACCTGGTCAGATCCGGAAGGAAGCAGCCACAACGATTTCGTGCCGGGTCGTCGGCTTCCACCTCCCGATAATATTGAGCCTTGGATGGCGCCTCGCAATGACGAGCGCGAGCCCTTAAACGATAGCCAATGGACGACGTCGAATCGCCCGGCCTTGGGCTGGATCTTCCTGAGCAAGAACCGCCTGGCGACGGCGTGTCCCCCTATCGCGTCCTCGCGCGCAAATATCGCCCGCAGACATTCGCCGAGTTGATCGGCCAAGATGCGATGGTGAAGACGCTAGCCAACGCGATCGCGCGCGGGCGGATTGCGCACGCTTTCCTGCTTACGGGTGTGCGAGGGGTCGGTAAGACCTCCACCGCAAGGCTCATCGCCAAGGCGCTGAATTGCATCGGACCGGACGGGAACGGCGGACCCACGATCACTCCATGCAATGTTTGTGAGCAATGTCGCGCCATATCCGAGGGGCGCCATATCGACGTCATCGAAATGGATGCCGCATCGCACACCGGTATCGACGACATCCGCGAGATCATCGACGCCGTGCGCTATGCCTCGGTCAGCGCGCGCTACAAGATCTACATAATCGACGAAGTCCACATGCTTTCCAAGGCGGCTTTCAATGCCTTACTCAAAACTCTTGAGGAGCCGCCTGAGCATGTGAAATTCCTCTTCGCAACAACCGAGGTGAACAAGGTTCCGGTGACGGTGCTGTCACGCTGCCAGCGCTTCGACCTGAGGCGAATTCCAGCGCAGACGCTTGCAGCCCACTATTCCGAGGTTTCCAGGGCGGAAGGCGTCGAGGTTGAACCGGAAGCGCTCGGCATGATCGCCAAGGCAGCCGAGGGCTCGGCTCGCGATGGCCTTTCGATCCTCGACCAGGCCATCGCCCACGGGGCCGGCATCGTAACGGCGGATCAGGTTCGGGACATGCTCGGGCTTGCCGACCGCGGGCGGATCCGCCGTTTGCTCCAGCTAGTACTGTCGGGAGACGCCCAGGGCGCTCTCGCCGAACTCGATGAGATGCACCAGCTGGGTATCGACCCGACGCAGCTCCTGCGCGGCCTGATGGAGTTGTTGCATTCGGTAACGCGCGCCAAAGCCGGTGCGACGGTTGATACGTTGCAATCGGCAGAGGAGCGGGAAGCCGCCCAGCAGCTGTCGCAGCAGCTCGGCTGGGGCACGATTCACCGGCTCTGGCAGATGCTTCTCAAGGGGTTGGAGGACGTCGACTCTGCTCCGGATCCTCGCGAGGCGGCGGAAATGGCGCTGCTCCGACTGATTCACGCAGCCGACCTTCCGGACCCTGCGTCTCTGCTTGCGCAGCTGACTGGCGGAGCAACCGTCGTCACACCCGCTGCCGCGCCCACCGCGAAGCCGTCGTGTCCGTCGGCTCAGCTCCCACCGGATTTCCGTGCCTTGATCCAATTCCTTGAGAGCAGTGGCAGGCATCAGCTGGCCCTTCAGCTGCACGACCAGGTCGGACTGGTGCGCTATGCTCCGCCAGAGCTCATGCTGAAGCTGATGCGTCCACTTGGCGCCGACTGGTCGCGCGACCTGGCTGCCGCGCTCAAGTCGCTAACCGGGACGAGCTGGCGAGTGACTCTTTCCGACGAGCCGGGCGAACCTTCGTTGCTCGACCAGGAGAAAATTGCGGAGGAGCGCGTTCGCTCCGACGTGCTTGCCGATCCGAACGTGCGTGCAGTGATGGACGCATTCCCCGGTGCTGAGCTCGAAACTTATTCCAAAGGCAATTGATATGCCCGAAATGCCGGACTTCGATGAAATCCTGAAAATGGCGCAAAATGCTCAGAATGAGCTGCAGAAGGCGCAGGACAATCTCGACAAGGTCGAGGTCGAAGGCGCTGCGGGCGGTGGGCTGGTCACGATCCGTGCGACCGCGAAAGGGCGGATCCTCAGCGTCGACATCGATGAAAGCCTGCTGCAGTCCCCGGAAAAGACTTTGCTCGAGGACCTGATCGCTGCCGCAATCAACGATGCTCGTGCGAAGGCCGACGCGGCCGCGGCCGCCGAGATGCAGAAGATGCAGGGCACCCTGCCACTTCCGCCGGGGTTCAAGCTGCCCTTCTGATTTTCAACGCACCCGTTCGTCCTGAGCGGAGCCGCGTCGCGGCATAGTCGAAAGGCGTCTTGCTCAGGCGTGGTGGCGCCTCGACTTCGCTCAGACGCAGCCCTTCGACTTCGCTCAGGACGGCTTGCACGCAAGTCCATTTCCGTCATGATGTGCCCCGCTAGGGGAGGCGCCGATGCCTGTTACTCTGGGCGCGATGCAGGACTTTCCGCTTCGCATCATGCGGCTGATGGATCACGCCGAGCGGGAGCACGGAAATCGCGAGATTGTCGCGGCTCGCGCAGACGGATCGACCATCCGGACCGACTGGAAACGCCTCGCCCATGATGCGCGGCGAATGGCGCAGGCCCTGGAGCGCTTCGGCATCAGGGCTGGCGACCGAGTTCGCCACTTTGGCAATGAACCACGACCGCCACCTCGCAGCGTGGTTCGGTGTCGTCGGGGCTGGCGGCGTTCTACACACTGTCAATCCGCGGCTGTTCGACGATCAGCTCACCTACATCATCACGCATGCGGAAGATCGCGTGCTGCTGTACGACGCGGCATTCGAGGCTCTGGTCGAACGCCTGAAGCCGCAGCTGCCGACCGTTGAACATTACGTTTGCTTCGAACGCGACTTCGATGGATGGCTCGGTGCGGAAGACGGCGATTATCGCTGGGTCGAAGGCGACGAGCGCGCCCCGTGCGGCCTGTGCTACACCAGCGGCACGACCGGCAACCCCAAGGGCGTGCTGTACGAACATCGGTCGACGGTGCTTCACGCCATGTCGATCATCGTCCCTGACATCTTCGACCTCTCGGCGCGCTCGGTAATGCTGCCGGTCGTTCCGATGTTCCATGCCAACAGCTGGTGCCTGCCCTATGCCGCGGCCATCACCGGCCTCAAGCTGGTCATCTGCGCGGATAACAAGGCAGACCACATCTGCCACCTGTACAACGAAGAAGGCGTCACCCATTCGGCGGGCGTCCCGACGGTCTGGCTGAATATCATCGACCATGTCGAGGACACGGGCGCCGAACTCGGCAAATTGGAAACGATCATCGTCGGCGGATCGTCGGCTCCGCCCGCAACAATCCGCTGGTTCCGCGAGCGCGGGATCCGGGTCCGGCACCTGTGGGGCATGACCGAGATGACTCCGATCGGAACGGTCGGGGCGCCTCCGGCGAACTGGGACTCGATGAGCGAACAAGATCAGGTCGACTTTCTGGCGCGGCCTGGCCGATCGATGTTCGGTGTGGAGCTTCGAATTGTCGATGACGAAGGCAAGGTCCTGCCGCGCGACGGCGCAAGCTCAGGCCATCTGCAAACGCGCGGCGCGGCCGTGGTCCGGCGCTACTTCAAGAAGGACGAAGACTGCGTCGACGCTGAAAATTGGTTCGACACGGGCGATATCGCGGTCATCCACCCCGACAACACGCTTCGCCTGACCGATAGAGCCAAGGACGTCATCAAGTCTGGCGGGGAATGGATCAGCTCGATCGAGCTCGAGAACGCGGCCGTGGGCTGCCCTGGCGTCCTCGAAGCCGCCGCGATCGGGATTCCGCACCCCAAATGGGACGAGCGCCCTTTGCTGTTGATCGTCCGCGACGACGGCAGCACCGTCGGCGAGACGGAAATTCGCGATTTCCTCTCGGGCGAAGTCGCCAAATGGTGGCTTCCGGACGCGATCGAGTTCGTCGAGGAACTCCCTCACACCGCGACCGGCAAGCTGTCGAAGAAGGACTTGCGCGACAAATATCGCGATTATCGCTTCGCCGATGCCGAAGCGATGGTCGGTCGCGACTAGAAAAATCGCGCGTACGCGCCTAACTCGCGCGCCGACCCCCGTTCACTCCCGAAGGATCTCTGCGACCCCATGGCCGCCCAATACAGCTTTGTGATGAAGGGCCTGACCAAGGCCTTCCCGGGCCAGAAGCCCATTATCAACAACATCCACCTGCAATTCTATCCGGATGCCAAAATCGGCATCGTCGGTCCCAACGGCTCGGGCAAGTCCACCTTGATGAAGATCATGGCCGGCCGCGACACCGAATTTCAGGGCGAGGCGTGGCCGGGGGAGGGTATCACCGTCGGCTATCTCGAGCAGGAGCCGCAGCTCGACCCCAGTAAGACGGTCAGGGAGAATGTTATGGACGGGGTACGCCCCGTTGCCGACATGCTCGACCGCTTCAACGCCATCTCCGCGCAAATGGCCGACCCCGGCGACGATTTCGATGCGCTGATGACAGAGATGGGCGAGCTCCAGGAGAAGATCGACGCGGTCGACGGCTGGACGCTCGACAATCAGCTAGAGATCGCCATGGACGCTCTTCGCTGTCCTCCGGGCGACAGCCCCGTCGCTAACCTCTCGGGCGGAGAGAAGCGCCGCGTCGCGCTCACTCGGTTGCTGCTCGAAAAGCCCAACATCTTGCTGCTGGACGAGCCGACCAACCACCTCGACGCGGAGAGCGTCCAGTGGCTCGAAAAGCATCTCATCGATTATCCCGGCAATGTCATACTAGTCACTCACGACCGCTATTTCCTCGACAATGTCGTAAGGTGGGTGCTGGAGCTCGATCGCGGGCGCTATTATGTCTATGAATCCAACTATTCCGGATATTTGGAGAAGAAAGCTAAGAGGCTAAGCCAAGAAGAGCGCGAAGAGGCGGGACGCCAGAAGGCGATCTCCGACGAGCTCGAATGGATTCGACGCTCACCCAAAGCACGGCAAGCCAAGTCAAAGGCCCGCATCAAGGCGTTCGACGAGCTGATCGAGGCACAGGAACAGCGCACCCCGGGCAAGGCGCAAATCCTGATCCAGGTACCGGAGCGGCTCGGAGGCAAGGTGATCGAGGCCAAGGGCTTGACCAAGGCCTATGGCGACAAGCTGTTGTTCGAGAATCTAACGTTCAGCCTGCCGCCCGGCGGGATCGTCGGGGTGATCGGCCCCAATGGGGCTGGCAAGACGACGTTGTTCAGGCTGATCACGGGGCAGGAGACACCTGACGGGGGCGAGATCGAAGTCGGGCCGACGGTACATCTCGGCTACGTCGACCAGAGCCGCGACGCGCTCGACGCGAAGAAGAACGTCTGGGAAGAGATTTCGGACGGGCTCGACCTGTTCAAGATCGGCAAGAATGACGTCAACACCCGCGCCTATGTCGGTGCGTTCAACTTTCGTGGGCCTGACCAGCAGAAAAACGTGGGCCGGCTGTCCGGCGGCGAACGCAACCGAGTACATCTCGCCAAGATGTTGAAAGAGGGCGGCAACGTCCTGCTGCTCGACGAGCCGACCAATGATCTCGACGTGGAGACCCTGCGAGCGCTCGAGGAGGCGCTCGAGAATTTCGCCGGCTGCGCGGTGGTGATCAGCCACGACCGCTTCTTCCTCGATCGCCTCGCCACCCACATCCTCGCTTTCGAAGGCGACAGCCGCGTCGAATGGTTTGAGGGCAATTTCGAGGCCTATGAGGAGGACAAGATCCGGCGCCTAGGCGAGGAAGCGACGCGTCCGCATCGCATGACGTACCGAAAGCTGACGCGTTGATCCCGCGAAGGTGCATTATAGCTCGGTAGTAAGAATCATCTCATCGCCGAACCAACAAGCTCCGGCGATGAAAATCTGACGACTGAAATAGGGTCTCTGATCCTATGCAATTGAACAGTCGACAGGATGTTGTCTTCGCTAATCGTCGCCTGTTCGGGTGACGGCGGTCAAACGATTGCATAAGGTCGCGAAAGCGATCGGCTCGCATCGGTTGTGGATCGATGCCGCCATCGTCCTCGCGGTCTATGTTCTCCTTTGGCCCAAGGCCACCCGCGACATGAGCGATACTCTGGTGCCGTGGCTCGACCACATCGTCCACCACGGCCCATTCGGGGCCTTCAGAATTCCGTTCTCCAACTATAACCCGCCCTACCTCTACCTCATGGCACTCTTCAGCCCGCTCGCGGCGATCATGCCGAAAGTGTCGGTCATCAAGAGCTTATCCATCGTCGGGACTTTGCTACTGGCATTGGCGGGACGCCAGCTCTTGCGGAGCGCCAGTCGCGTTCAGCAGCCGGAGGCGATGCTGCGCCTGCTGCTTCTGCCGAGTGTGGCGATCAATGGCGCAGGCTTCGGCCAGTGCAACTCTTTCTGGTCTGCTGCCTGCGTAATGGCGATTGCGCGTGCGATCGAGCGCAGGTCGGTTGCGATGCTAATTTGGTTCGGCATCGGAATAGCCTTCAAAGCGCAGGCCGTGTTCCTTGGCCCGTTCATCTTGCTGTGTTTGTTGCGGCAACGGACACCAATCCGTTTTTGGGGCTTGCCGGTGCTCGTCTTTGCGGTGGCTCTTCTCCCCGCTGCGCTGGCAGGTTGGCCTATTACCCATCTCGCCACGATCTACCTGCGCCAAGCCGAGTGGAACCCGGCGTTCATCAGTACTGCGGCCAATCCATGGGCGATTGTCCAACTTCTGGTACCGGTCGCCGGAACCCACTGGTTCTGGTTCGGCCATCTGGCAGCAGCCGTCGCCTCGGTGGCCTTTCTGATGACTTATCGCCATCGTGAAACCGAGGCGTCCGATTTGATCGCGCTCGCGCTGCTGTCAGCCTGCTTGATCCCGTTCCTGTTGCCTAAGATGCACGAGCGCTTCTTTTTCCTCGCCGACGTCCTCGCGTTCCTCCTTGCCTTTATCCGCCAAGACCGTCGGTCGATGGCGATCTTCTTCCTAGTGCAAGGCGCGTCGGTGCTCGCGCTCATCGCCATTATATTGAAGATCCCCCTGGCACCGGTTCTTGGCTGCTTCATGGTCTTGGGCGCTCTCTTGATGCTTGTCGATCCGCTTCGCGTGAAAAAGCCAATCTCGGCGGCCGTTTCCGACGAAGCAGAATCGCAGGATTGGCAAAGCGGCGCGCCTGCCTGACAATTGCGCATATGATCACCTTCATCGCTCCGCTTTGGCTTTGGTCCGGGGAGAGCGCGAGCTGGCATTTCATCACCGTGCCGCCGGAAGTGGCGACCGAAATCCGCGCGCACAGCCTGCTGAACCGGGGCGGATTCGCTTCGGTCCGCGTCGAATGCTCGATCGGTGACGTCAGTTGGCGGACGTCGGTCTTCCCCCAGAAGAGCGGCGGTTACCTTCTGCCGATCAAAGCTGATGTGCGCCGGCGGGCCAGCATTGCGGCCGGCGACGAGGTGACTGTGATGCTGGAGCTTGTCTAACGTCAGCGCATCAGTAATCGTTGTCCGCGCGGAGCTCGGCGGCGGTGCGCTCGTAACCGTCCGCCATTCGTGAAAGCACGCTTGAAGTCTCGCGATTGTAGGTGACGCCAGCCAGCCGGCGGCAGCGGCTCGCTTGATCAGCAAGCGCCGCGCTCTGCTCCTTGGTCACGTCGATCAACATGTTTACGGCCCCCGCGAGGGAGCCGTCATCGTTGAACAGAGGCGTGGGATAGGGGCGGAAAGCGACGCGCGTACCGTTCGGACGCTCGGCGATGGCGACCTGATCGCGGATGGTGCGCTTCTGGCGGAGCGCTTGCGCCATCGGGCATTCGTCGTGCGGAATGGGCTCGCCGGTCGTGGTGTAGAGATGCCAGGTGATGCACCATCGGTCGCGCCCCAGCTCAGGCTCGCGACCCGCGAACTCGACGCATGGTCGGTTCGAGTAGGTCAATCCGCCGTGCGCGTCGGTGACGTAGATAGGCACGGGAAGTTCATCCAACACTGCCCGCCAATCTGGCGCCGTGGAGAGCGCATTCAGAGCGGTCGCGAGGAACTCCTCGGGGTTCTGGCCGGCCAGCATTGTGCCCTGAACCGTTCACTTAGGGGGCCGTTCCACCTCCGCGTGGAAATCGCCCGCACTGTGTCAGGGAAACAACAGGATCGGAATCACCGCAGCCGTTTCACCAACAGCCGGCCATCTTCGCCGTTCTTCACTTCGAAATTCGGAACCGCCCGGATGAGATCGGAAAGGCGGGTGAAGCCATAGTTGCGCGCGGCGAAACTCGACACTGCCTTGGCGCGCTGACCAAGTTCGGAAAGCGGGGTATAGCCTTCTTCGTCGCGCTTCGACGCCTTATAGGCTGACCCGAGCACCTGCAGCAGCTCGTGATCGACCGGGCGCTGCCCTTTGCCCGGTTCGGGCTGTTCCAGTTGCTCCGCGTCGTCGAGAGCGAGGGCGCCAACGTCAAAGAACCGAGTGCAGGCCTGTTGGAACGAGAGGGGCGTTTTCGTCGTCCCAAAGCCGTAGACTGGCAACCCGTCCTCGCGGATCCGTTGGGCGAGAGGCAGAAAATCGCTGTCTGAAGACATGATCCCGAAGCCGTCGACATTGCCTCGGTAGAGCAGATCCATTGCGTCGATGCTCATGCGCATGTCGGTCGCGCTCTTGCCCTTGACGACATCGAACTGCTGCATCGGTATGATCGAGTGACTGCCGGTCAAACTGCCCCAGCCCTTGAGGCTCGCCTTGGCCCAATTGCCATAGGCGCGACGGATATTGATCGTGCCGAGCTCTCCCAGCACCAGCAGCACTTCGTCGAGGTGCTCGGGCGAGGCGTTGTCGGCATCGATCAGCAGGGCAATGTTGGCTTCCTGTTCCACTGCGCGGTCCCGCATCGCGACTCCTTTTCGAGCCTCTTACCGCAGTGTCGCGGAATGACCACCGTTGAGCCCGCGCACGTTCGCGTACATGAATGCCGGATGATCGATGCGGGAACGAAATGTCGTTTGGCGCACTGATAAGCCGCACAGGGGGCGAGTTGAGCAAGGGAAGGGACGACACGATGAGGAAGCTAGGACTTACCGCAGTCATTGCCGCGAGCATCGCCGCAACGGGCTGCGCCAGTTATGGCCCGGGCTACAGCCCATACGGGTATAATAACGGCTACAACAACGGCTACAGCAACAACGGCTATTACGACCAATATGGCCGGTGGCACGACAACCGGACCGGAAACGTCGTGGGCGGTGCCGTGGGCGGTGCCGTTGCAGGCGGCATCGCCGGTGCGGTTATACCCGGCCTCAGCGTTGGCGAAGGCGCGCTTGCCGGTGCGGTGCTCGGCGGAGTTCTCGGAGCGGTGGTTAAAGGCCGCCAATATTATCGCGATACCCGCGGCTATTGCTATTACGTCGACCAATATGGTCAGCCGCACTACAGCTACGATATTCGTTGCTAAGAGGCTGATCTCAGGTCTTTTTTAATCGGCTAGACGGGGCGGAAATCACCTTCCGCCTCGTCGAGCAGATAGAGGCGTCCCTCCGCGATCGAAAAGTGGGCGCCGTGCAGCTTCAGATCGCCGACCTCCTCGCGCTCCGCGATCCATGGAAATGTCCGGAGGTTCGCGAGGCTTACCTTCACCGCTTCGCGTTCCATCTCCAGGAAGGCATCACGATCGAGGTGGGCGTGATGGGCACGGACCTGATCCCGAGCACCGCTCAACATCCGGACCCAATCGGCGATGAAATGGCCTTCACCCGGGTCGGTATCGTCGAACTTGCCAGTGAGGGCGGCGGCGCAACCGCCGCAAAGGCCGTGGCCCATTACCAGGATCTCGTCGACGTCCAATTGGGTGACCGCAAATTCGAGGGCCGCCGAAACTCCGTGAAAGCCCCTGCTCGTCTCATAGGGGGGAGCAAGGGCGGCAATGTTGCGCACCACGAACATTTCGCCCGGTCTCGCATCGAAGATGTGGGCGGGATCGACCCGGCTGTCGGCGCAGGCGAGAACCATGACCTTCGGGCTTTGTCCTTCCGCGAGCTCGGTCCAGCGGGCGCGTTCACGGGCCCAGTCGTTTCGCCGGAAGCGAAGATAGCCGTCGATCAGCTCTGACAGATAAGTCACGAGCGCCGGGCTAGCCGCACGAGGGCAGGGGTGGCAAGCTGCGGGCTCAGTCGCTATCTCGCGACCCATGAACGGTCCCGCCCCAAACACCGAGCATCCTGGGCCAAGACAGCGAAAGCCCGACTGGATCCGAGTCAAGGCGCCGGTCAGTGAGGGCTATCACGCCACGCGCAAGCTGATGCGCGAACTCAACCTTGCAACGGTGTGCGAAGAAGCGGCCTGCCCGAACATCGGCGAATGCTGGACCAAGAAGCACGCGACCGTGATGATCCTCGGCGACACGTGCACCCGGGCCTGCGCTTTCTGCAATGTGAAGACCGGAATGCCGCGGCCGATCGACCCGCTGGAGCCGGAGCATGTCGCGACGGCGGCAGCCGAGCTGGGGCTCGAGCATATCGTCGTGACATCGGTCGATCGCGACGATCTTCCGGATGGCGGTGCGAGGCAATTCGTCAAGGTGATCGAAGCTCTCCGCAAGCGGACTCCGACCACGACGATCGAGATTTTGACGCCGGATTTCCGCAATAAGAGTGAAGCGGCGGTCGACGCGATCGTCGACGCCGGGCCGGACGTCTACAACCACAATCTGGAAACGGTGCCGCGGCTCTATCCCACGATCCGTCCGGGCGCGCGCTACTATGCCTCGCTACGGCTGTTGGAGAGCGTCAAACGCCGAGCGCCGCAAATGTTCACGAAATCCGGACTGATGGTCGGTTTGGGCGAACAGCGGCTCGAGGTGCATCAGGTGATGGACGACATGCGATCCGCCGGAGTCGATTTCCTGACCATGGGGCAATATCTCCAGCCGACTCCGCGGCACGCCAAGGTGGAGGAGTTCGTCACTCCGCAGGCGTTCGACGCATATGCGGCGATTGCGCGGGCAAAGGGGTTCCTGCTCGTCGCTGCCTCTCCACTGACCCGCTCCAGCTATCACGCGGGCGACGACTTCAAGAAGATGCAGGCGGCTCGCGCCGAACAGCTTGCAAGGGCCTGATGCCCAGGCATAGCGAAACCCGCTACCTGCCATACACGCCCGACCAACTGTTCGACTTGGTCGCGGACGTCGCGAGCTATGACAAATTTCTACCCTGGGTCGTCGCCGTCCGCGTGCGCTCGTCGAGCGAAACGGAGACAGTCGCCGACCTCGTCGTTGGCTTCAATGTCTTCAAGGAGCGCTTCACCAGCCGCGTCGTGAAGCAGCGGCCGACACGGATCTGCGTCGACTATGTCGAAGGGCCGCTCAAATATCTCCACAACGAATGGAGGTTCGAGCGAGCGGAAGATGGCGGGACGAATGTTTTTTTCTCGGTGGATTTTGCGTTCAAGTCGGGGCTGTTCGAGAGCCTTGCGGGTGCGATGTTCGATCGAGCGCTTCGTCGAATGACCAATGCCTTCGAGCAGCGTGCAGCGGCGCTTTACGGCATCAACAGATCGAGCGCGCAGAGCGCTGCCTGAAGCCGCACTCCGGCGCGGGTTTTCTCGTCAAAGAATTTCTGATCGGCGACGATCTTCGCCGGATCGGCGTCCTTCTCGGCAAGTGCGAACACCACGGTCCCCACGGGCTTCGAGGCGGTTCCGCCGCCGGGGCCGGCAATTCCGGTGATCGCGACCGCGACGTCCGCTTCGGAAGCGGCGAGGGCGCCGCGCGCCATCGCCCAGGCGGTGGCGACGCTAACCGCGCCGAAGGTTTCAACCACTTCTTCCGACACCTTGAGCTGGCTGATCTTGGCCACGTTCGAATAAGTGACGTACCCAACCTCGAAGACCTCGGACGATCCGGGGATTTCCGTCAGCGCGGCGCTGACCAGTCCCCCCGTGCAGCTCTCGGCGACCGCGATGCGCCGATCGAGCTTGCGGTTGGCCTCAACGACCTCGCGGGCCTTGTCGACAATCTCTTTAGGAAGAAGCGCGTCCATCGCTCAGGCGCAAATCTGAAAGTCGCGAGTGCCCGCGGCGTCGCTGCCCTTGCCGTCAGCCGCGATGATAATCCCGATCAGCCGCGCAAGATTCGCCGCCGGGAGCGGGGCGAGATTCTCCACCAATCCATTGGCCGTGACGCAGTCCTTTGGTTTCAAGTCCTCCGTGATGGTCGTCGCAAATGCGGCGGTGAGGAACGGACGGAGCGCCGAGTCCGGCATCTTCTTCATCACTTCGTCCTCTCCGACCATCTTGACGAAGGCGATCCTCGCTTGCGGCCATAAGACATCGGCTTGGGAGCGATAGCGCGCCTCCAATTCCGTCGAGCGCGAGGAGAGGAACGAAGCAGGGGGTAGCGACGCCTCGCACTTGTCGCGCACGCCCGCGACCAGGTCCGGAAGCACGTAACCGATCATCGCCGCCGTTTCCGCCTGGGTGAGGCAAGTCGATCCCGCCTGCGCCCGCGCGGCCGACGGCATCGTCACGATCGCAAGAATTGCCGCCGTTGTCGAAATCACTCGCATCCCACGTTTCCCCCGAACGAAAGTTCCCAAACGATTATAGCCGCAAACTCTACGAGGGTGACAGGCGGATGCTGGCAATCGCCTGGGCGGCTATTCCCTCGCGGCGCCCGGTAAAGCCGAGCCCTTCGGTAGTCGTGGCTTTGATGCTGACTTGCGCAGGATCGAGACTGGCGATTTCGGCGATGCGACTACGCATCGCGTCGCGATGAGGGCCGATCTTCGGTTCCTCCGCAATGATGGTGCAATCGATGTGATCGATGATCGCACATTTTGATGTGAGCAACTCGACGGCGTGGCGGAGGAAGCGGTCGGACGAAGCGCCTTTCCACCGCGGATCCGACGGCGGGAAATGCTCGCCGATGTCGCCGAGCCCCGCAGCCCCGAGCAAAGCGTCGGTAATCGCGTGAAGGACGACGTCGGCGTCGCTATGGCCGGCCAGTCCGCGAGGATGAGGTACGGCTATGCCGCCGATCGTGACCGGACCTTCACCCGCAAAGGCGTGGACGTCGAAACCCATGCCGGTCCGGGTGACGAAGCGTCCGGCGAGCCATTGTTCGGCGCGCTGGAAGTCGGCGCTTGTGGTCAGCTTCTCGAGCGCGGGATCGCCTTCGACCGCGGCAACGCGCATGCCGGCGGCGCGGAGTACGGTCGTTTCGTCGGTCGGCGAGGGGCCGGACCAAACCGCATAGGCATCGCGCAGGGATCTTGCGCGAAACGCCTGCGGCGTCTGGACGCGCACGACGCCGTTCCGGTCGATCGTCTCTTCGAGCTGGTCGCCGATACGGGCGAGCGTGTCGCCGACCGGAAGGACTGGTGCAGCGCCTTCGAAAAACTCGAGCTGGGCTATGAGCCGATCGACTACGGCCGGCGGGCAGAAGGGGCGGGCCGCATCATGAACCAAGACCGCGTCGGACGCGATCGCGGCGAGGCCGGCGCGCACGGAATCGGCACGCTCGGAGCCCCCTTCGATGAAGTCACCGACGTCGAGCCCTTGCAGGGCCAATGCCGCGCTCTCCTTCTGATTCCTTGCCGACCACCACCCTGACGGACTGCACGGCGGGATGATGAATGAGGGACTCGATTGCCCAGCGCAGCACCGGCTTGCCGGCGATCGGGCGATATTGCTTGGGTGATTCGGCACCGAGGCGCTCGCCTTTGCCGGCTGCAACGATGAGGGCGGTCAATGTCATTTCGAAAACCGTTCATCCTGAGTAGCCGGTGAGCTTGTCGAACCGGCGTATCGAAGGGCAATGACAGTCCTTCGATACGGGACTTCGACTTCGCTCAGTCCCTACTCAGGACGAACGGAGAGTGGAAGCGCCGCTTGCCTTGTCCGCGAACGGCTCCTCCACTATCTCCCGCCAACCCATGCAGGAACTGAAGCCCATCAAGATCGGCCCGGTCGAGGTCGCGTCGCCAGTGATTCTGGCGCCGATGACGGCCGTCACCGACCTGCCGTTCCGGCGGATCGTCAAGCGTTATGGCGCCGGTCTGACCGTGAGCGAGATGATCGCCAGCCAGGCGATGGTGCGGGAGACAAGGCAGTCGCTGCAAAAGGCGATGTGGGACCCGGCCGAGGAGCCCGTGTCGATGCAGCTCGCGGGTTGCGAACCGCGGGTGATGGCCGAGGCGGCGAAGCTCAACGAGCAGCGCGGAGCGGCGATCATCGATATCAACATGGGCTGCCCGGTGAAGAAGGTGGTGAACGGTGAGGCCGGCTCGGCGCTAATGCGCGACCTGAAGCTCGCCGGAAAAATCATCGACGCAACGGTGAAGGCGGTGAGGGTGCCCGTGACCCTGAAGATGCGCATGGGCTGGAACCACGACAGCCTCAACGCGCCGGAGCTCGCGCGCATCGCCGAGGACCTCGGCGTACACATGATCACCGTCCACGGCCGCACCCGCTGCCAGATGTACAAGGGCGAGGCGGACTGGGCATTCGTCCGGCAGGTGAAGGATGCCGTGCGCGTGCCCGTGATCGTCAACGGCGACATTTGCTCGATCGAGGATGCTCGGGAGGCGCTCAATCAGTCGGGCGCGGACGGAGTGATGATCGGCCGCGGCGCTTATGGCCGGCCCTGGCTGCTCGCCCAGGTCATGGCGGAGCTCGGTGGGCGAGGGGTGAGACCCGACCCGAACGTCGACGAGCAACTCGACGCCATGCTCGAGCAATATGAGGCGATGCTGGAGCTCTACGGCACGCACACGGGCGTGAACCTCGCCCGCAAGCATATCGGCTGGTACACGAAGGGGCTGCCGGGCTCCGCGGAGCTGCGCAACGCGGTGAATCAGCAGGACGATCCGGCCGTCGTAAAGCGTATGTTGAGCGATTTCTATTCGCCCTGGCTCGAACGGGCCGCCGCCTAAGACATTACATCAGCACAGCGGTGTGTTCTTAATGCAACGGTCGTGCTAGCGCGCTCGCAATGGACGCGCGGACGGCCGAATCGCAAGTAGTTTCCAGAGCGGAAAGCTGGCTCCAACGGGAGCGGGCGAGCGGCCGATTCTACGATCGAGTGGCGGTCGTTATCGGCGCTTTCCTCGTCGGCATGGTTGCGACGAGTGTATGGTTGTTGCGCGGAGCAGAGCCCGGCACTTTGCTCTCGCCACCGCTCATCGCGCTGCTCCTCGTCGCTTTGCTCCTTCCTGCGATTGCGCTCATGGCGCTTTTCGCCCGCAAGGTGGCTTTGCGCCGCGCGGAACAAGGCGGCCTCGGGAGCGGCCGGCTGCACATCCGGCTCGTTGGCTTATTCTCGGTGATGGCGACGGTGCCGACTGTCTTGGTCGCGATCTTCGCGTCCCTGCTGTTCCAGAACGGACTGGAATTTTGGTTCTCCAACCGCGCCCGGAACATGCTCGAGAACACCGTCGAGGTTGCGCGCGGCGCTTATGGCTATGAACTGGGTCGGGTCGGAAACGAAGCCACCACGATGGCTGGCGATCTGAGCAGCGCCCTCGACAGGGTGCAAATTGACGATCCCCGATTTCAAACAGCAATCGGTTATCAGACGTACCGACGCTCCTTGAACGAAGCGGCTATCCTGAAAGTCGGGGCGAACGGCGAAGTGCAGACGCTTGGCGTTGCGGTCGGCAGCTACGGTCTCGACATCAACGAAAAGCGTATCAAAGCGGCGATCGCAAAACTCAATCGCCTCCCCGACAATGCGAGCGTCGATGCGGAAACTCCCAACCGCATTGCAGTCGTCACCCGTCTCAGTCCCGGTGCGGATGCGTATCTCTACGTCGGTCGGGTCGACCCGGAAATTGCCGCCCAGATCAAGCGGGCAAATGATGTAGTCCGCGACTATCGTTCCTTGCTGAACAGGTCTCGCGCCAATCAGCTTCGCTTCAATGCGGCCTTGCTGTTTGGGGCCCTCGTCATCGTGGGGCTGTCCATCCTCTCGGCACTCAAAATTGCCGATCGGCTCGTGCGGCCTGTTGGCGAGCTGGTAACGGCCGCCGGGCGCATTGAGGAGGGCGACTTTTCGGCTCGCGTCCCGGTGGCCGAGACCGAGGATGAGGTGCAGACCTTGTCGACCGCGTTCAACCGCATGGCGGGGCGGCTCGATGAGCAGACGGCCGAGCTGAGATCGGCCAACGTCCAGTTGGATACGAGGCGCGCCTTTATGGAGGCCGTGCTCTCGAGTGTGACCGCGGGCGTGATCGCTCTCGACAAGCAGCACCAGGTGTTGCTCGTCAACCGCTCGGCCGAGGGCCTGCTGCGCAAGAGCCAGCGGGACGTGGAGGGCCAGGCCCTCGCTTCGGTCTCGCCCGATCTCGACGAGTTCATGCGCGGCGACCAGGGCGAGGCGAATGTGATCGTCGTCGCCGATTCCGGGCAGCGGACGCTTGCCGTGAAGCGGGTGCGCTATCAGGACGGCTCGGTGCTGACTTTCGACGACATCACCGATCAATTGACCGACCAGCGCCGCGCCGCCTGGTCGGACATCGCCCGCCGCATTGCGCACGAGATCAAGAATCCGCTGACCCCGATCCAGCTCGCGGCGGAACGGTTGGAGCGGCGCTTCGGTAAGGAAATCACGTCCGACAAGGAAACGTTCGACCGGCTGACCGACACGATTATCCGCCAGGTCGGCGACCTGCGCCGAATGGTCGATGAATTCTCCAACTTCGCGCGCATGCCCAAGCCCGTCTTCCGCGACGAGAACATTCATGACGTCGCGCGCCAGGCCCTGTTCCTGCACGAGGTGGCTCATCCCGGAATCACATTCGTCCTCGATCCGCCGGACGGTGAGATCCGCATGGTCTGCGATCGGCGACAGCTGGGGCAGGCTCTGACCAATGTCGTCAAGAATGGCGTGGAAGCCATTGAAAGCCGGAAGAGTCGCGGGGAGCACAGCCTCGCCGGCGACCGTGTCGAATTGCGCCTCCGTGAAGGCGAGGGACAGCTGGTCATCGACGTGACCGACACCGGCATCGGCTTGCCCGAAGACCGCGAGCGGCTGACCGAGCCTTATGTGACGACGCGGGTTCGCGGCACTGGACTGGGCCTCGCCATCGTCAAGAAGATCGTCGAGGAGCATATGGGCGAGATCGCCTTCCTCGATCGCCCGGGCGGGGGGACGCACGTTCGCATCGCCTTCGATAGCGACAAGTTGGCGGCGCTCGAGGCCGACGAGGGCGCAGCAACCGATAAGGACAATGATGACGGCGGAGAGAATGACTGATGGCGCTTGAGGTGCTGGTCGTGGACGACGAAGCCGACATCCGTGAGCTGGTGAGCGGGGTGCTGGAGGACGAAGGCTATGCGGTGCGCACCGCGGCCGACAGCAATGCGACCCTCGAAGCCGTTGAAGAACGGCGGCCGTCGATGGTGCTGCTTGATGTCTGGCTGCAGGGTTCGCGCCTCGATGGGCTGCAGCTGCTCCAGGAAATCAAGCGCCGCGATCCGACCATCCCGGTGCTGATGATCTCCGGCCACGGCAATCTCGACACTGCTGTTGCCGCCGTAAGGGAAGGTGCGGTCGACTTCATCGAAAAGCCGTTCGAGGCCGAGCGGTTGATCTACCTCGTGGATCGGGCCACCGAGACGGAGCGGCTCCGCCGAGAGCATGCCGCGCTCAAGCAGCAGGTCGGGCAGGAGGATCAGCTGCACGGCAATTCCGTCGCGATCAACACTGTGCGCGCAACGCTGAAGCGCGTCGCTCCGACCGGCAGCCGAGTGCTGATCTCCGGCCCACCAGGCGTCGGCAAGGAGATTGCGGCGCGGATGATCCATCAGTGGAGCCCCAGGGCTAAGGCGCCCTTCATCGTGCTCTCTGCTGCCACGATGAGCCCCGAGCGGGTCGAGGAGGAGCTGTTCGGAAGCGAAATCGACGGTGCGATGCGGCCCGGACTGCTGGAGCATGCGCACGGTGGCACACTTTTCCTCGACGAAATCGCCGACATGCCCCTCACGACGCAAGGCAAGATCCTGAGGGTGCTAACCGACCAGAGCTATACGCGCATCGGCGGCCAGCGACCGGTGAAGGTCGACGTCCGCGTGCTTTCGGCGACATCGCGCAATTTGCAGGACGAAATCGCTGCCGGGCGCTTCCGGGAAGATCTATTCTATCGGCTCAACGTCGTTCCGGTGCGCCTGCCGCCGCTAAGGGAGCGTCGCGAGGACGTGCCCGAGCTCGTGAATCACTTCCTTGCGCGATACTCGGCCGAGAGGCGGATGCCGTCCCCCGGCATATCCGAGGAGGCGATGGCGGCGCTGCAGGCTCACGACTGGCCAGGGAACATCCGTCAGCTGAGGAATATCATCGAGCGGACCCTGATTCTTGCACCGGGCGACCGGTCGTCATGCATCGAGGTCGACCTGCTCCCGCCGGAAATTCTCGACAGCCAGCACTCGGTCGGGGGCGCCAGCACCGCTATGGCGATCATGGGCAGCCCGCTGCGCGAAGCGCGGGAGTTGTTCGAACGCGAGTATCTGCGCATCCAGATTCGGCGATTTTCGGGCAACATCTCGCGCACCGCGTCGTTCATCGGAATGGAACGGTCGGCGCTGCACCGGAAGCTGAAGGCGCTGGGGATCGGGGACAAACGTGAGGGGGAGGAGTAGAAGGCTGGCGAAATGGCTGTTCGAACGCTGAGCCTTCAGGACCATTTCCTGAACAGCATCCGACGGGCCAAGCTGCCCGTCACCATTTTCCTGGTGAAGGGCGTCAAGCTACAGGGCGTCGTGACGTGGTTCGACGCCTTCTCCTTGCTGTTGAGGCGCGAGGGCGCGTCACAGCTGGTCTATAAACATTCCATTTCGACCATCATGCCCGCCGAGGCGCCGCCGGACTTCACGGCCACCCAGCCCAAGGTCGACGGGGGCAAGGCTGCGCTGCAAGATTTGTTCCTTGCGGCGGCTACTCGAGAGCAAGAGCGCATCACCTTGTTCCTGATCAATGGAGTGATGCTTCAAGGCTCGGTCACCGGTTTCGACCAGTTCAGCCTGGTTCTCGAACGCGGCGGACAGGTGCAGCTGGTCTACAAACATGCCATTTCGACGCTGCAGCCGTCGCATCCACTGAATCTCGAACCTCCGGCGGATGGCGAGACGGAGGGCGAGCCCTGAACGAATATGACGGCCACGGCGAGACCGACGTCGCGCGGGGCGAGCGCGCGATCATCGCCGTTCCCGAACTTCCACGGGAAGGTTCGCGGCGCTCCGGGGAGGCGCGAATCGAAGAGGCGGAGGGTCTTGCCGAAGCGATCGGCATCGTCATTGCCGCGAAGCGCGCATTCCGCGTTCGGACCGTCCGGCCCGCGACCCTGCTTGGGAAAGGGCAGGTCGGAAGAGATTGCCGACCTCGCCAGGCAGAACGATGCGGGCCTCCTCATCGTGGATTCACCGCTGACTCCGATCCAGCAGAAGAACCTGGAGGACGAAGTTGGCACGAAGGTGATCGACCGAACCGGGCTGATCCTCGAAATTTTCGGCGAGCGTGCCGCTACGGCCGAAGGGCGATTGCAGGTCGAGCTTGCCCATCTCGATTATCAGGCGGGCCGCCTCGTCCGTAGCTGGACCCACCTTGAGCGTCAGCGCGGCGGCTTCGGCTTCCTCGGCGGTCCGGGCGAAACCCAGATCGAGGCCGACCGGCGCCTCATCCGCGACCGGATGGCGCGGATCCGGCGCGAGCTCGATCAGGTGAAGCGCACCCGCTCGCTGCATCGCGGCCGACGGCAACGCGCGCCTTGGCCCGTAATCGCTCTGGTTGGCTATACGAACGCAGGAAAATCAACACTTTTCAATCGTTTGACCGGGGAAGCCGTATTTGCGGAGAACCTTCTGTTCGCGACCCTCGACCCGACGATGCGCGATATCCGTCTGCCCGGCTTCGACAAGGTGATCCTGTCGGATACGGTTGGGTTCGTTTCCGACCTGCCGACGGAGTTGATCGCGGCCTTCCGCGCCACCCTCGAAGAGGTGCGATCCGCCGACCTCTTGGTACACGTCCGCAATATGGCGCATCCCGATCGTGAGGCGCAACGCGAGGACGTCGACGATGTGCTCGCATCTTTGGGGCTGGCGGAAGAGGGGGCTCCCCCTCGAATCGAGGCATGGAACAAGGTCGATTTGTTGTCCGAGGAGGAACGTCTTCGCCTCTACGAGGAAGCGCGCCGGCGTGACGATGTGGTTCCGATTTCAGCGGTCACCGGCGAAGGACTTGATGCGCTGCGTGAGAATATGGCGCACTCCTTGCGGAGTGGAGAAGAGGTGCACCAGATTCGTCTCGCGGCGGCTGACGGCGGGAAGATCGCCTGGCTCCATTCGAGGGGTGAGGTGCTCGATCAGCGCGTCGACCATGACGAGGTGGAGCTTTCGGTGCGCCTGTCGCCGGACAATTGGGCGCGGTTTCAGGCGATGGAATCCGTCTGAGCCTTCTTGGCTGCGCCCCACAATTCTTCCTTTTCGTCCAGCGGCAGATCCGCAAAGCCAGGCGTCTTCTCCATCTCACGAAAGCGTCGTTCGAACTTACGGTTAGCTTCGCGCAGCGCTGCTTCCGGCTCGATGTTGAGATGGCGTGCGAGGTTCACGACGGCGAATAAAAGGTCGCCGAGCTCTTCCAGCTTTCGCTGGTGATCATTTTCAGCGTCCAGCTCGGCGAGTTCTTCGTCGATCTTCGCACGCGGACCGCTGGTATCCGGCCAATCAAAGCCGACGCGAGCGGCTCGACGCTGCAGTTTCGCGGCTCGTTCGAGCGCCGGAAGCGCCAACGCTACCCCAGCTAAAGCACTGGTATCGGGTGACTTCTTGCGTTCAGCGGCCTTGAGCTCTTCCCACAAATGATGCCCGCCGTGCGCTAGATCCCCAAAGATGTGCGGATGGCGACGCTCCATCTTGTCGCAAATGCGTTCGATCACGTCGTCGAACGAGAATAGCCCAGCTTCTTCAGCCATTTGCGCGTGGAACACGACCTGGAGCTGCAAATCGCCGAGCTCGTCGACGAGTGCATCCATATCGTTCCGGGCGATCGCGTCGGCGACTTCATAGGCTTCCTCGATCGTGTAGGGCGCGATGGTCTCGAAAGTCTGCGCCGTATCCCATTCGCAGCCATTCTCCGGGTGGCGCAGCCGACGCATGATGTGTCGCAGGCGATCAAGCGCCATGGGGGACCTCGGAAGCCCCACCGGCTCCATAACTTTGAAGTATGATAATATGCATTATGTAAAGTCTCGCATGGATCAGGAGACGAGAACCAGCCACCGTCCCTCGACCCCCCAACGGCTGAGCGACGACAGGAAATTCATCCCGAGCACGTTCAAATCGTCATTCTCGGCAATTTGAAGTCCAACATCGCGGCGTGTGACTCCGCCCACCTGAAGCTCGTCGGCGCTGCCGCTCGACACGCGAATGATCCCGTTGCCCGTGCGTACGAACTGGTCACGCCGCGATGAGACCTCGACTCCGGTGCGTACCGCGGTGTCGCGGTCGATCGTGGTCATGGTTGCACCACTATCGATCAGGAACTTCACCGGCTTGCCGTTCAGCTCGGCCTCGACCCAGAAATGGCCGTCGATCGCCATTGGTATGCGAGTTTCGCGCCCTTGCTCCACCGGTGTGCCGACGGCTTCCGCCTTCAACCGTTGCGCGACCCAGCCGAGATTGTCGCGGAAAGTGAACAGGACGAAGCCGGCGGCGAAGATTACGATCCAGGCCAAGCCCATTTTGAGCAGTTTCGCGGCGGGTTCGCGGCGCACCATGAGCGAGCCGAGCACCAACATCATCGCCATCAGCAGATATACGCCGCCGAGCATGACATTGTTGGTCATAGGTCGATCTCGAGGGTGTCATACGCCGGTGCGGCCCAATCCGGCAGCTCGGCAGCCAAGGTCCGATAATCCAGGCCGTTACCCATATGCACTAAATAGAGTTGGCCTACGCGAAGGTCACGTGCCCAACCGAGGACGGCGTCGAGATGGGCGTGCGTCGGGTGCGGCTGTCGAGTGAGGCAATCAGCAATCCAGATGTCAGTGTCTTTATAGAGCGCCGCCATTTCATCGGTGAAATCATTGAAATCTATCGCATAACCGACAGAGCGATCCCCTTCGTCGAAGCGGATACCGAGCGAAGTCGGACCTCCGTGCGGCTGGTCGACGAAACGCGTCTCCGTCGATCCAAACCGCAGCTCATCGCCAATCTCCCGAGCCTCGACGATGGGCCGATAGAAGTCCGACGGCTCGAACGCGTAAGCAAAGCGGAGCCTCAGCTCCTGGAGAACATTCGCTCGCGCGTAGAGTGGCACCGGACCGCCGATCGCTGCCGCAACGGGTCGAAGCTCATCGATCCCGTGGCAATGGTCGCCATGAGCGTGCGTGACGATCACGCCATCGACTCTACCGATTTGGGCCGCGAGCAGCTGCTGGCGCAGGTCTGGGCCGCAATCGACGAGCAGACGCTCGCCCCCGCTTTCCACCAGGATCGACGTGCGCAGCCGATAATTGCGCGGCTCGGCGGGATCGCATTTGCCCCAGTCGTTTCCGATCTTCGGCACGCCGGTAGACGTGCCGCATCCGAGTATCCTGACCTTCACGCCGCGGCCCGGCTGAACAGCCGGAAGAAATTCTCCGTGGTGGCCTCCGCGAACGTCTCGGGGTCGTCGCCCCTCAGCTCCGCCACGAAGCGCGCGGTGTCGGCGACGAACGCCGGCTCGCATTTCCGACCCCGATGCGGGACGGGGGCGAGGAACGGCGAATCGGTCTCGACGAGCAGCGAATCCAGCGGAACCTTCCGCGCCGTCTCCTGCAAGTCCTGGGCGTTCTTGAAGGTGACGATCCCGGACAAGGAAATGAAGAAGCCTAGGTCGAGCGCCTTTTTGGCTAGCTCCGCGGAACCCGTGAAACAGTGCAGGACACCGCTGACGCCCCCTTCCCCAACCGCTCTTCCAAGGATCTCGGCCGTGTCCTCTTCGGCGTCGCGAGTGTGGACGACGAGGGGCAATCCGGTCTGGCGGGATGCCTCGATATGCGCCTGGAAACGCTCGCGCTGCGACCGTCGATCGGAATTGTCATAATAATAATCGAGCCCGCATTCGCCGATGGCGATGACCCTCGGGTGATCTGCTCCCTCGACCAAAGCCTCCGCCCCAAGGTCGGGATGGGAGTCCGCTTCATGCGGATGGACACCGACGCTGGCCCACACATCGTCGTTGCGCTCCGCGACAGCGATGATGTCAGCCCATTCGCGCTTGCGCGTCGAGATGTTGAGGAATCCGGCGACACCGGCGTTACGTGCATTCTCAAGCACTTCGTCCTGGCGTTCGACCAAGCCTTCGTAATTGAGGTGGCAGTGGCTGTCGATCAGCCTCACGCGGCCGCCTCTTCTTCCAGCTCGAGCCGCGGAAACAAGGGTTGGGGCTGCGGTATCGGCGCTCCCCCTTCACCGGCGTCGATGAGGGTCAGCAGCTTATCCGCCGACATGGGAATGATCGGCGCGATGGCCTTTGTCAGCGATCGGATCGCAACAACCAATGTTCCGAGGACCTCCGCCATCCGCGCGGGGTCCGTCTTTCGAAGAGCCCACGGCGCCTGGGTGTCGATATATTGGTTGCAGGCGAACACGGCGCGCAGCCAGGCTTCGATCCCCTGAGAGAAAGCGAATTGTTCGAACGCCTTGGGTATATCGATTTCGACGGCCGTCTGAACGACCGCGATCAGCTCGGCGTCTTGGTCTTGCTCTCCGATAGCGGGAAGAACGCCGTCTAAATTCTTGTGGATCATCGACAAGGTGCGCTGCGCGAGATTGCCGAAGCTGTTGGCGAGCTCGGCATTGGCGCGGGCGACGATCGCTTCCGCGCTGTAGCTCCCGTCCTGGCCGAAGGGCACTTCGCGCAGCAGGAAATAGCGCAAGGCATCCACTCCGAAGCGGTCGGCGAGGACCATCGGGTCGACGACGTTGCCGACGCTCTTCGACATCTTCTCACCTCGGCTGAGGAGGAAGCCATGGCCATAAACCTGCTTCGGCAGCTCAATCCCCGCCGACATCAGGAATGCCGGCCAGTAGACCGCGTGGAACCGCACCACGTCCTTGCCGATCAGATGGACGTTGGCGGGCCAGTAGCGGCGCCACAGCTCGGTATCATCCGGATATCCCAGGCCCGTGATGTAATTGGTGAGCGCGTCGAGCCACACGTACATCACATGGCCGTCGCTCCCGGGGACCGGAACGCCCCAGTCGAAGCTGGTGCGGGAAATCGACAGGTCGGAGAGCCCGCCCTCCACGAAGCGCATCACTTCATTGCGACGGCTCTCCGGCCGGATGAAATCCGGGTTGGCCGTATAATGGTCGAGGAGTTTCTGGCTGTAGGCCGACAGGCGGAAAAACCAGCTTTCCTCCACCGTCCATTCGACGGGAGTCCCCTGCGGGGAGAGCTTCTCGCCACCCTCGCCCTCGGTCAGCTCGCTATCATCGTAATACGCCTCGTCGCGGACCGAATACCAACCCTCGTAACGGCCGAGATATAGGTCCCCCCTTTCCTCCATCGCTTTCCAGATGGCTTGGCTGGCGCGATAATGTTCGGGCTCCGAAGTGAGGATGAAGCGATCATACGATACGTTAAGAGTATCGCACATCTCCCGGAAAAGGAGTGACATTTTGTTCGCAAATGCGCGTGGCTCCACCTCCTCTGCCCGCGCCGCCTGGGCCATCTTCAGCCCATGCTCGTCGGTGCCCGTCTGGAAGCGCACGTCCCGACCCCGAGCGCGCTGGAAACGCGCGATCGCGTCGGCGGCGATCGCCTCATAGGCGTGGCCGATGTGCGGCGGGCCGTTGGGATAGCTGATCGCCGTCGTGATGTAGAAAGGCTCGGACATTGTTCCGCCCGACGTAGCGGCGGCGGCCTAGCGCTTCAAGGAAGCGGGCTCGGCCACTTCGGCGAGGATTCCACCGATCCGGAAAATGGTCGCGGCCGGATCAAGCGACAGCCGCGGGGCGAGGACCGCGAGCTCGCGTGCTTTCGTATAAGCCTCGAGCGCCCGTTCGCGTGGGACGCCCTCGAGACGCCGGGCTTCGCGAGCGATCAACGACGGGGCAAGATCGAGGAAGGCTTCGTAGCGCTCGGCCGCCGCTTTCTTGCCGAGTTCCGTCGCGAGCTCCGATCGGCGGGCGTTCGTCGGATCGCCCTGGCGCAGGATCAGAAGCGCGGCATCCTCAAGCTTGGCTAGGCCGAGCTCCGCGAATGCTAGCGCCCTCCCCGCCGCACCGAAAGACATGGGAATGATCCGTTCGCGCTCGGCAGCGGACAGTCCGGTCCGGCTCTCCAGGATTGACGTCATGGCGTCATCGTCGAGCTTCTGAAAATCGAGTCGTCGGCAACGCGACCGGATGGTCGGCAGAAGCCGCCCCGGCGCATGGCTGACGAGGAAGAAGATCATGTTGGGAGGCGGCTCCTCGAGGATCTTGAGCAAAGCGTTCGCGCCGGACGGCTCCAGCTCGTCGACCGTATCGATGACGGCGACGCGCCACCCCGACAAAGCGGACGTCAGCCCCAGAAACTCTCCAAGCTCGCGGATCTGAGCGACCGAGATGTTCCGTGCCAATCCCTCCCCCCGCTCTCGCGGCAACCGCTCGAGCCAGCGCATGTCGGGATGGCTTCGGGCTTCGATCAGCTTCACGATCGGATGATCATTGGGCGTTTCGAGGTCAGGAAGATCGAACGGCGGCCCCGCTTCCTCCGCCAGCACTCGCCGCGCGGCTGCAAGTGCGAAGCTCGCTTTGCCGACGCCCTTCGGCCCCGCCATCAGCCAGGCGTGATGCAGCTTGCGCGATTCCCAGGCGCTGGCGAACTCACCTATTGCCCGGTCCTGGCCAATGATCACGGGAGCAGGTCCCGGATGGCGTCAAGCAGGCGCTCCGTCACCTGCTCGGGCAAACCGGACGCGTCGATCAGCTTCACCCGTTCGGGCTCCTCGGCGGCGATAATTCGGAACGCGGCGTCGACCTTTCGGTGGTAATCGTCGGAGCGGCCGCCGATGCGGTCGCTGCCCTCCGTGTCTCGCGCCCGAGCGCGCGCTCCGCCCACGTCCAAGATCAACACGAGGGTTCGATCGGGGAACCAGCGCTGAACCGCGAAAGCGTTGATTGCGCGCACGGATTCGATCCCGAGCCCGCCGGCACCACCCTGATAGGCGAGCGAACTGTCGATGAAGCGATCGGACAAGACCCACCGCCCCGCCTCTAGCGCCGGGCGGATGATCTTCTCCACATGATCCGAACGGGCCGCGGCGAAGAGCAGGGCCTCGGCCTCGGCGCCCCAGCGTTCGTCATCCCCGCCGAGCAGGAGGTTGCGGATGACCTCGGCCCCGTCGCTACCTCCGGGCTCCCGGGTGACCAGCACGTCGATGCCGCGGTTCTCCAGCGCCGCAGCGAGCGCTTTCACCTGCGTCGACTTTCCGACCCCCTCACCGCCTTCGAGCGAAATGAATTTTCCGCGTTCGCTCACGCCATTCCGATGAGCTGCTTGAGGCCGAGCCACATGCGTCCGAAGAATCCGGCCTTCCCGACCGCCTCGCCGGCGATCAGCGGCACCACCTGCGGCGGCGTATCGCTTGTGGTGATCACGAGATCGGCCACATGCTGGCCTTTGGCGATCGGCGCGGCAATCGGGCCTTGATAGCGGACCTTCATCGCCGTTGCACCCGTCGCGAGACCCGCAGGGACCGTGACCGCTAGGTTCCGGGGAGCGACCAGCGACACTTCGCTTTCGCTGCCGAGCTGGACCTGCGCTGCTCCGACCTTTTGGCCCGCCTTGAAAAGCGGCTTGGCCTGCCAGGCGTTGAAGCCCCACTGGATGAGCCGGGTCGATTCCTGGACGCGCGCATTCCAGCTGGGCAGGCCCGCGATCACTTCGATCAGCCGCCGTCCGTTCTGGTCGGCCGAGCCGGTGAAGCCGTAGCCGGCCTCCTCCGTGTGGCCGGTCTTGAGCCCGTCCGCGCCCGCCACCTTCCCAAGGATCGGATTGCGGTTGGCCTGCGTGATGTCCTGGCCCGAACCGAGGGTTTTCCCCCAGGTGAAGCTCGGCTGCGAATAGAACTTCTTGTAGAGCGCGTAGTGGTTCTCGATTTCCGATCGGGCGAGAGTTGCAAGGTCGCGCGCGGTCACATAAGTGCAGCCCTCGTCCGGCCAGCCGTTGGCGTTGCAGAAATGGCTGCCCGTCAGGCCGATCTTCTGGGCAAGCGCGTTCATCTGGTTCGCGAACGCCGGCTCGGTCCCGGCAATGCACTCCGCCAGGACCACTGACGCATCGTTGCCCGACAGTGTGATGATGCCGTGAAGCAAATTCTCGACGCTGACCTGCTCATTGGGTGACAGGAACATGGTCGATCCGGCCTGCGGTCCGTGCCACTTCTGCCAAGTTTCCGGGCGCACGGTGCACATCTTGTTCAAGGGCAGCTGACCCTTGTCGATCAGCTCGAACGCCACCTCCGTGGTCATCATCTTCGCCATGGACGCCGGGGGCATTCGGCCATCGGGGTTCTTGGCATAGAGCACCGCCCCCGAGGAGAGGTCGATCAAATAGGCATAGCGCGCCGGAGTCTCGAACGGCGGAGCCGCAGCGGGTGCGGCGCTGGCGAAGAGGAGCGAAGCGGCGGTGGCAAGGAGGATGATGCGCGACATGGAAATGGCCGGTTTTCCCGATTGAGGATGACGAATTCAGCCTGTCTATCGCCGCGCAATCGCGTCCGCCAGAACTCCTACCGAAATCGCGTAGAAATTCGAACAATTGTAATCGAGGATCGTCCGATAGTTGGTGGTGAGAAGGTAGGCGGTAGCATAGGGCCCATCCGGCTCGATCAGGCTCGCCATCTCGCTGTCCGGAAGCGAACGGCCGAGCGGTGCTACACCGAGGCCCCGCCACTCCCGCATGGTCAGCCACCGGCTGTGGCGCTTGTACACCTGCGGACACCGCGGAGCCGTGACTCTCGAAACGATGGCCGCCCGGTTAAGCGTGGGCGGAGTGCGGACCGCAATTCCCCAGGGCACGTTCGCTTTCCAGCCCGCATCGCGCAGATAATTGGCGATCGAAGCCAGTCCATCCAGTTCGTTGCTCCAGATATTGGCATAGCCGTCGTTGTCGCCGTCGGCGCGCAGCCGTAGCGCCACCGACGGGAGGAATTGGGGAAAGCCCGTCGCCCCTGCCCAGCTTCCCTTGAGCCGCCAGCGCGGAATACCCTGATCCATGAGCTTGAGAGCCGCGACGAATTCGCTTTCGAAGAGGTCGCGGCGGCGTCCGTAATAGCCAAGGCTGGCGAGCACCTGGAGCAGGTCGTGGCTGCCGGTGACCAGGCCGTAGCTCGTCTCATGACCGTAAATGGCGAGCAACACCGCAGGGTCGACTCCCCAACGGCCCTGAATCGAAACCAGCCCGCCATAGAGGTTGGAATAATTGCTCTGCCCCCGGCGGACGAGTGTCGGGGTCACATGTCGGCGCAAATAGGGCGAAAGGGCACTGACGACTCCGGAGCTGGTGCGCGCGACCGGCTCGCTCCTTTCCATGTCGATGACGCGCTGGCTGATCGTCAGGCTGGGAACGTTTGCCTGTATGGTGGACTCGCGCACGCCCTGCTGCCGCGCCAAGGCGGCGAGGCGAATCTTATAGGTTTCCCAGGCGCTATTGACCGCTGGAATGTACGAGGGTTGCCCATAGGTGGTATATTGAGCGAGCTGCGGAGCGGTTGGCTCGAGCTGGGGAGCCGGACGAAGTTGCGCAGGTGTCGAGCCCAGCGAGGTCGCCGACACCGCCAATAACGCCCAGGTACCGAATCCCCCCATCACTCCCACGCACTCCCTCGCTCACGGTGCGAGGCTATGCTGCAACGCACCAACCGGCCAGCTTTGTTCATCGCGCCGCTTGCACAGCTCAGCGCGGCAGACGATATGCGGCAGCCTCTTCGGAGAGGTGGCCGAGTGGTTTAAGGCAGCGGTCTTGAAAACCGCCGTGGGTGCAAGCCCACCGTGGGTTCGAATCCCACCCTCTCCGCCAACGTTTTCTTAATCCCGGCTGCGATTATAGGCGGATGCAGTTGTTAATGCCGTTTCTGTTGCTGGAGATTGCCGCTATGCCGCCGTTGTCGATTGACCCTCAGCGTCTCGAAGCTGAGTTGGCCGCCGATACTGATGTGCTTCGTTCGCTCCGTGAAAACGGCGATGTTTCAAGCATCGCTCGGCCTATCGATGTGCGATTTGTTGGGAACGCCGAAAGCGTCGGCTCTTTGGAGCAGCAGATTGGGTCTCTTGGCTGGCACGTAGTGCAGCGCGTGCCTCTCAACGATGGGAGCGAGGCCCTAGATGTCCGGCGGACGCAAACGACCGACCTGGCGGCTATACGAGCGCTCACGGAGACCGCGCTTCAAATCGAAGCTCGATACGGAGTTCACTATGACGGCTGGGGAACCGTAGCCAGAAAACCGTAGAGCTCACTCTCCCCACTCCCCTCCGTCACGCACGTCAAAACATTCATCTTGCGTTCACGCTACAAATGTAGCACATGCTACAAATGTAGCGCGGCGAGTTGCCGTGCGTGAAAGGGAATTTCGATGCTGAGCAAACTTCCGCCCCGCGAACGGCAGATCGTCGACATCCTCTATCAGCAGGGGCCCCTCCCCGTCGCCGACATTTGCGACGCCCTGCCGGATCTGTTGAGCGGCTCGGCTGTCCGCGCCATGCTCAAGCGGCTCGAGGACAAGGGCTATGTGCAGCGCACCGATTCGGAGCGCGGCTATCTCTACAGCCCTGCCTTGTCCGAAACCGCCGCGAAGAAATCGGCGCTCAGCGAAATCGTCCGAGTCTTCTTCAACGGTTCGCCAGCGAATGCCGCCTCGGCGCTGCTCGGCATGTCGGATCGGTTGAAGGAAGATGAGCTCAACCAACTCGAACAAATGATCGCCCGCGCGCGTAAGGCAAAAGGGGGCAAGTGATGCACGTCCTCATCGGAATCGCTCTCAAGTCGCTGCTGATCGCGGGCGTCACGCTCGGGCTGCTTCAGCTCACGAAGAGGCGCTCGGCGGCCGAGCGCTCCTGGGTTGCGCATATCGGCCTTCTCGCCCTGGTGATCATGGCCTTTGCTCCCCTGGTCTTGCCCAGCTGGAATGTCGAAACGCCGGCGCTGTTCGAGCAGGCTCCGCCAGCACAAAAAGCAGTCCAGGCGCCCGTGGTCGGCCCTTCGAACGCCACTGCGTCGATCGCACCGAAGAGCGATGCGGCCGCCCCTCCGGTGATCAGCTCGACCGCGGTCGCCACCGCCCTTTATGCAATTCCTGCGGCAATCCTGCTGTTCGTCACCTTGCTTGCATTGGGGCGGCTGATCACGCTTCGGGCCCGGGCCGATGTCCTCGTCGACGGGCATTGGCTGAGCGCCCTTGCTCGAGCGCAGCGTCGAATGGGTTTCAAGCATGGGACTGCCCTTCTCACCAGCAACGAGCTCGCCTCGCCGATCAGCTGGGGCCTGATGCGCCCCGTCATCCTGCTCAACAGCCGTGCCGTCGAAGCGTCGGACGAAGCAGAGGCGATCATCGCTCACGAGCTGGCCCATGTGGCGCGCATGGACTGGGCGAAGCTGCTGCTGGCGCGCGTCGCCACGGCACTCTTCTGGTTCAATCCTCTGGTCTGGGCGCTCGCTCGCGAAGCCCATCAGCTGCGCGAGGAAACGGCCGATGACGCCGTGCTGGCCGCGGACATCGTCGACACGGACTATGCCCAGCTGCTGGTCGGAGTCGCTCGTCACGAATGCCCCGGAATGCTGCTCGGAGCCCACGGAGTCGCGCCGTCGAAGAGCTCGCTTGCCCGCCGCGTCGCGCGGGTTCTGGACGGAACGTTGGTGCGCGGCCCCGCCGCCAGGCCCTTCGCCCTCGGCGTGTTCACTGGCGCAGTCTTGATCGCGGCGCCCCTGGCCGCGCTCACGCTAACGCCCCCGGGCGATGCGTCGAAGAAAGACTCGCCGAAGCTGGCGGCTGCCAAAGGTCCGGAGGCCGTCGCCGACCAGTCTTACTATCCCGCTGACGATGTCCCGACGGACCTCGCGAGCATCATCGCCGATGGCGTTTCGACGTCGGTGACCAGCGCCGTTGCGGCAGTCTCGCCTTTGCACGTCGCTTCACCCGACGGGTCGTCGGTCGAGAGCGCCAACGGGACCACCATGATCCGCGGCAAGGACGGGGCCACCGTCACCCTCTACCCCGCGGACTCACAGGGTCGCCGGAAGATGGTCGCTCGTTCGGCGAATGGTGCGACAGCTGTGACCTACGCCAATGCCGACGGGATGCATCACGGCCCAGCGATCGACGACGCGATCGGGGCCAGGGCCGTCGGAGTAACGCCGGAATATATCGGAGCGATGCGGGCTGCCGCGCCGAGGCTCCGGAATGTGGATGCCGACGGTTTCACTAGTCTCAGAGCGGTCGGAGTCACCCCGGAATACGTCCGCGATATGGTTGCGGCCGGCTTCCCCTCCCTTGATGAAGACGAGCTCGTCGAAGCGCGCGCGACCGGCATCACCGGCGGCTATATCCGGGCGATGCGAGCGGCCGGAGTGAACGGCACGATGGACGATTTCATTCAGCTCCACGCGGTGGGTGTCGATCCTGCATTTGCCGAGCGCGCCCGTCGATCCGGTTTGAAGTTCCGCAATGCCGACGATCTGGTCGAGCTCCGCGCCTTGAGCGGAGTGAGACCGCCTCCCCCGCCCGCGCCCCCCGCTCCGCCAGCGCCGCCCGGTAGGAGGGGGCGGCCCGCGGCTTCCCCGCCCGACTGGGATCCGGTGGATCCCGACGACGGCTGACGGACCCCACTAACCCCAACGCCTGACCGCCACTGACGAATTTTGGAACGCCGGACTCCGGCGAACGGGAAAACTTTGCCCCGAAAATTCAAAAGGAGACGAACAATGAACCGCTGTTTCGCTGCCTTTCTTGCCCTGTTGTTTGCGTCAATCACCGTGTCGAGCGCCTGCCTCGCGGAACCGATTATCGAGACGCGGGTCCTGGTCCGCTACAATGACCTCGACCTTTCCACCCCCGAGGGCATGAAGGCTCTACATCGCCGCATCGAGAATGCGGCGAACCGGGTTTGCCCGGATGCGTCTGGTCCTTCGCCGGGAGTGCAGGTGGATCTGGGTTGCCGGGCCGATGCCTTGGTGGCGGCTCGCGGCCAGGTTCCGCAAGCGCTCGCCGAGCAGCAACTGAGCAAATCGGCCGCGGTCGCCGCGGCAAATCCCCGCTGATCGAAATTCTCAAGCCAGGAGACTGACAATGAACCGCTGTATCGCGTTCCTTCTTGCCCTTTTGTTTGCGACGGTGACCGTCTCATCCGCATGTGTCGCCGCGCCGTCGGATTGGAGTCATTTCACGCTCGACGGTCGCGGCAACGGCAAGATCCAGGCGTCGTTCGACAATGACCGGGCTGGCCGCGGCCGCGACCACTGGTCGACCGATGTCATGCCCTCGCAACTGGTCGGACTGGATATTGCCGAATTTCGTGGCTCCGGCACGCGCCCCCTGCGCTTCGCCGTCGTGCGCGAGGCCGGGCGCCTGGATTGCTCCGGTCAGGGCGGCGGCAGCCGTGCGTCAGGCAATTGCGGCTTCACCGCCGATCCCGCCTTCACGGACCTGCTGGCGCGCGCCGGCATTGGCCGGCCGACCCGTGAGCAGGGGGTCAGCCTGATGGCGCTCAACGTCCGCCGCGAGATCGTGGAGGCCCTTGCCGCCGCGCACTATCCAACGCCCACGATCGATAATCTCATGGAGCTCACCGCGGTTGGCGTGGACGGCCGGTACATCGCCGACCTTGCCCGCGCCGGCTATCGGCCGCGCACGGTCCAGTCGCTGGTCGAATTCAGAGCGCTCGGCATCACTCCGGAGTGGATCGGCGGCTTTGCCCGCATCGGCTACGACACTATCCCGAGCGACGATTTGATGCAGCTGAAGGCGCTCGACGTGACGCCTGAGTTCCTAGCCGGATTCGATCGAATCGGTTACGGCCGGTTGCCGGTCGATACTCTCGTCGAATTGAAGGCGCTCAACATCACTCCCGAGTTCGTCCGCAGCGTGACGGCGCAGGGTGAATCCATGCCTCCAGTCGACAAGCTCGTCGAGCTGAAGATCTTTGGCCGGCGCCGCTGATTTTCGGTGCGACCGCCGCCGTTCACCGGTCGGTGGCTGCCCTTCGTAGCCAAATCGTCGCCTGTTCGTCGGTTGGCAGAAGCGACGTGGAAAGTCGCTTCGGCCACCCGTAGCCCAAAGCCATCTAACGGGGACTTGAGGATGCGGACCGTGTTGCTTCTGACCGGCAGCCTCGCCGCACTCGCGGCGGCCCCGGCCCTCGCTCAGACACCGAGCCCCAGCGATCCCGGCACGTCCGCTCCCAAGCCGCCAGGCCGGACCACCGTCTACGAAGCCGCGTTCTTCGCCCGGTTCGCTCCGCGCACGGCGCTCGACATCGCGAACCGCGTTCCGGGTTTTACGCTCGACCTCGGGAGCACGCAGAACGCGCTCGGCTCGGTCGACGTTCGCGGATTTGCCGGAACGGCGGGGAATGTGGTCATCAATGGGGTGCGCCCAAGCTCCAAGGCGGAGACGATCGACGTCACCCTCGCCCGGATTCCGGCACAACGCGTCGTACGCGTCGAAGTCGGCCCCGGCGACCTCTACGGTTCGGATTATGCCGGCAAAAGCCAGGTTCTGAACATCATCCTGTCTGGCCAAGGTGGAATTGATGCCAATGTCACCGCTGCGGCAAGGCGCTGGTACTCCGGATACGTCAATCGCGACCTCTCCGGTTCGGCGGTCATCACCCGTGGTCCATCGAGCATCAATCTGTCGGCCGGCACCGGCAGGAACAAGCAATATGAGGAGGGTACCGACGACCTCACCGACGTCGCCACCGGCGATCTGGTCGAGCATCGCCGCAAACACAACGTCTACTTCAACCGGGATCCCTACATTTCCGCGGGTTGGTCGCTGGAGCGCGGCTCCGACAAATCTTTCCACCTCAATGCCAGATGGCAGCCGACCCGGTTCGACCTTACCCAGCGCAACCGCGTGACTCCTTCCGATGGGCCCCAGCACGACGACAATCTCTTCCAGCATTATAAGGATCCGCTGATCGAACTTGGCGGCGATGTGACCCGCCCCCTCGCCGGCGGGGCAATCAAGTTCGTCGCTCTCGCCACCCGCCGGAAACGCAACGACTTCGACAATTACGTCCAACGCGACGGTCTCATCGATGACGGCGGAACAGTGGATGGCGGGTTCGAGCAGACCGTGAAGGCCCGGCGGAACGAGACCATCGGCCGGCTGAGCTGGAGCCGCTCCAATCTCGCCGGCCTGTCGTTCGAGGTGGGCGCCGAGGCGGCGTACAACACACTCGATTACGGCCTCCAATTCTTCGAGATCGACGAGAATGGTGAACGCGTTCCGATCGATCTCCCGCTCGACAATGCGACCGTCAAGGAGAAGCGCGGGGAAGCCTATGTCAGCGTCGGCAAGACGCTCTCGCCTGCCCTTCGCGTCGACGGCGGGGTCAATTACGAACTGTCGAACCTCAGGGTGAGCGGTGATGCGAGCGCGAAGCGGGCGCTCAAGTTTCTAAAGCCCAACCTGTCCGTCGACTGGAAACCGGGCGGCGGCTGGCATGCCCAGGCTTCGATCAGGCGCACCGTCGCTCAGCTCGACTTTTACGACTTCGTCAGCATCGCCGACCTCTCGGCCCAGCGGGTCAACGGCGGCAATGAGAATCTGGAACCGCAGCGCACGTGGGAGTTCCGGGTCACGGCCGAACATCCGCTGTTCGGCGACGGGCTCTTCAAGCTCGACCTCGGCTACGACCTCGTCAGCAAGCTCCAGGACCGGATCCTCCTCTGCGACGAGGAAGATGAAGACGTCTGCTTCGATGCTCCGGGCAATATCGGAACGGGCAAGCGCTATTTTGCGCAGATCACCGTGGACGCGCCCTTGGGTCGCCTCTGGGACGGTCTTCGAGCGAAATTCACGGCGACGATCCAGCGTACCCGCGTCGACGACCCGATCAGCGGCAAGCAGCGCAATTTCAGCGGCTTCTTCCCGGATTGGCAGTGGGAGGTCGATGTTCGTCGGGACGTCGGCAAATTTTCCTACGGATTCAACATCAACGATCGCGATCGCTTCACTTTCTTCCGTACCGACGAGTTCGACCGCAATTTCAACGGCGGTCCATTTGGCACGGCATTCATCGAATATCGCTTCAATCCGCGGACCTCGCTCACGCTCGACGTGGACAATGCCCTCGAGACCAGCGGCAATCGCGACCGGCTCTTGTTCAGGCCGAACCGCGCCGAACCTGAATTCATCTTCGACGAATTCCGTCACCGTGACCGGCACATGAGTGTCGGCCTGACGCTGAAGCAGAGCTTCGGCGGTGGCGGGGTGGCGAAGTGATGCCGAGGCGGCTAAGAGCCCCGCGACTTCACTGACAAACGGGGACATGCACGTGGCCGAGCCAGCCATCCTGCCGTTCGACTGGCAGGATCCGTTCGATCTCAATCACCAACTTTCGGACGAGGAGCGCCTCGTCCGCGACACGGCGGAAGCCTATGCGCAGGAGAAGCTGCAGCCGCGCGTCACCAGCGCCTATCTCGAAGAGCATTTCGACCGCGGCATCATGAGCGAAATGGGCGCGCTCGGCATGCTCGGGGCGACCGTTCCGCCGGAATATGGCGGCGCGGGCCTCGGCTATGTGAGTTACGGACTCATCGCCCGCGCTGTCGAGCGCGTCGACAGCGGCTATCGCTCGGCCATGTCGGTTCAGTCGAGCCTCGTTATGTATCCGATCCTGGCTTACGGATCGGAGGAGCAGCGGCAAAAATATCTGCCCCGGCTCGCGACCGGTGAAATCATCGGCTGCTTCGGGCTGACCGAGCCGGATGCGGGCTCCGATCCGGGCGGCATGCGCACTCGGGCACAAAAGGTCCAAGGCGGCTATCTCATTTCCGGCACCAAGATGTGGATCACCAATTCGCCCATCGCCGACGTATTCATCGTCTGGGCGAAGTCGGACGCGCATGACGGCAAGATCCGTGGCTTCGTGCTCGACAAGGATTCGGCAGGCCTCTCCGCGCCGAAGATCAAGGAGAAGCTCTCGCTCCGCGCATCGATCACCGGCGAAATCGTCATGGACAATGTCGAGGTTGGCGAGGATGCGCTCCTGCCGAACGTCGAGGGGCTGAAAGGCCCGTTCGGGTGCCTCAACCGCGCCCGCTACGGGATCAGCTGGGGTTCGATGGGCGCAGCCGAGGCGTGCTATCACGCTGCGCGCCAATATACGCTCGATCGCAAACAGTTCGGTCGCCCTCTCGCCGCCAATCAGCTGGTCCAGCTGAAGCTCGCCAATATGGCGACCGAGATCACGCTCGGCCTGCAAGCGTCGCTCCGCGTCGGGCGCCGCCTCGAAGCGGGCGAGCTGATCCCCGAGACGATCAGCCTCATCAAGCGCAACAATTGCGGCAAGGCGCTCGACATCGCCCGAATTGCCCGTGACATGCACGGGGGCAACGGCATTTCCGCTGAGTTCCAGGTGATGCGCCACGCCGCGAACCTCGAGACGGTCAACACGTACGAGGGCACGCATGACGTGCACGCGCTGATCATGGGCCGCGCGATCACGGGTCTCTCGGCGTTCTGATTACCCTTTTTGATCGGCGAAAACGCCATATTCGTCGCCGAGCATAGATGTTGAAGCCGAGCCGGCCCTAGCAGGGGGATGTCAACGGCTTTATGCTGGCCTCCGGGAGATTAGGGGGAGTTCGCATGGGAATTGCTGGTTGGGTCATTCTCGCGGCGGTCGTTCTGCTGCTGCTTTACGTCATCGGCATCTACAACCGCCTGGTCCGGTTGCGGGCCCTGGTGAAGGAGGGCTTCAGCGGCATCACCGTCCAGCTGCGCCGCCGCGCCGACTTGATCCCCAATTTGGTCGAAGCGGTCCAGGGCTATGCGACTCACGAGCGCGAGGTCTTTGAGGAGGTCAGCGAGAACCGGTCCAAGGCGCTAAACGCCGGCAGCGTCGCGGCCACCGCTCAGGCCGATGCTCAGATGACGGGACTGCTCGGCCGCCTGTTCGCGGTCGCGGAGGCCTATCCGGAGCTCAAGGCCAACACCAATTTCCTCCAGCTGCAGGATCAGCTGGCCAATATCGAGTCCGAGCTTCAGGGCGCGCGGCGCTACTACAACGCGACCGTCCGCGACCTCAACGCGACCATCCAAAGCTTTCCGCCGGTGCTGATTGCGCGCCCGATGGGCTTCACCGAGGAGCCCTTCTATCAGGACGATGATCAGGCCATTCAAAGCGCACCCAAGGTGTCGTTCGCTCGCCCGGCGGCTTGACCATGGCAAACGCCTGGCGCGCCCTTTGCGCGCTGTTCCTGCTCCTCTCGCCGGTCGCAGCGCGAGCTGACGAACGCATTCTTCGTTATTTGAGCGACGTCCAGGTCCAGAAGGACAGCTCGCTCGAGGTCACCGAAACGATCGACGTTCGTGCCGAGCATGACCGGATCAACCACGGCATCTACCGCGATTTTCCGACCCGCTATCGCGGTCCGCACGGTAGCCGGGTTCGCGTCGGCTTCTCGTTCGAAGGGGCGACTCTCGATGGTATGCCGGTGCCCGCGACAACGGAGCCGTTCGGCAACGGAGTCCGGATCAAGGTCGGCGATCCGGAAAAGACCGTCGATATCGGCGAGCACATCTACGTGCTCCGTTATCGAACCACTCGCCAGGTCGGTCATTTCAAGGACTATGACGAGGTCTATTGGAATGCGACCGGCAACGGCTGGATTTTCCCGATCGATGTCGCGGAGGCTCGGATCCGCCTTCCTGAGCCCGCGAATTTCGGTCAGCGGTCCATGTACACCGGCCCGCAGGGATCAACCGCCTCCGATGCCCGAGTGGTCGATGAGAAACCCGGCGACATCCTGATCAGCACCACCAGGCCGCTTGAGGCCTATCAGGGTCTCACCGTCGCGGTGGCTTTCCCCAAAGGCGTAGTTGCCAAGGCGACCCGGACTGGCCGGCTCGCCAATTGGTTCGCGGATAATGGTCCTCCGCTGGTCGGTCTGCTTTCGCTGATCGGCCTCGCCGGCTTCTATTTCTTGGCCTGGCGGCGCGCGGGCCGCGATCCGAGTGCCGGAACGATCGTCCCGATCTTCTCGCCCCCGGACGGACTCACGCCCGCGGGCATGCGCTACGTGACCAAGATGGGCTCGGATAATCGCGTCTTCGCCGCGGCGCTGGTCGACATGGGCGTGCGCGGACATATTCGACTGGTCGAGGAAGAAGGCGGCTGGTTCTCTCGCGACAAGACGCGGCTCGAACGACAATCCGGCGCAAACCCACTCCCACCCGAGGAAGAAGCGGCGCTCCGAGAGCTCTGCTCAACCGGCGAGTCGATCGTGATGGAACAGGAGAATCACGAAAAATTCTCTTCTGCAAAGAAGAACTTGGATGAAATTCTAAAGAGACAATACGAAGGCAGGCTGTTCAACAAGAATTGGGGTTGGGCAGTGGCTGGGCTTCTCCTTCTCCTGCTGGCCATTTGGCTCGTTTCGGCGTCCGCAGTTGCGGCGTCCGGGCTCGGCTTGACCCGGGTTCTGGTACCGATTGGCGCAGCCGTCACTGCCGCGCTGCTCTTCTTGTGGGTCCAGACGGCATCGGCCGTCGGCAAATGCCTGGTTTCCCTGGTGGGCTTCGCCTTTGCCGCTCTCGCCATCGGCACGGGCGCGCCGATACTCTTCCAGGCCCTGCAGAGCGGCTGGGGGTTGGCCCTCGCCCTGCCCTTATTGGCCTTGCCGCTCGTGATCTCCGCCTTCTTCTGGATCGATGCGCCGACGCCCGAAGGCCGCAAGGTTCTCGACCGTGTCGCTGGGTTCAAACAATATCTCTCGATTACCGAGCGCGAGCGGCTCGACCGATTGACCGCGCCCGACGATACGCCGGAGATTTTCGAGAAATATTTGCCCTATGCGATCGCTCTCGGAGTTGAGAACCGCTGGGCCGAACGTTTTGCCGGAGTGCTCGCCGCCGCCGCGGCCTCGGGCCACCAGGGCTTCGCCTGGTATAGCGGAAGCAGCAATCCCTGGGACAATCCGACGGGATTTGCCGATACGGTCGGTTCGTCTCTCTCGAGCACGATCAGCTCCGCCTCGACCGCGCCCGGCTCGAGCAGCGGTTCGGGCGGCGGCGGATCGTCAGGCGGTGGCGGCGGAGGGGGCGGCGGCGGAGGCTGGTAGGCGCCCAGGCCGGCGGAACAAAGCGATCGGCGCGTCGCGGTAGAAGGCGTCCGGCTGCCGAGTGAACCCCAGCCGCTCCGCCAGCTTCATCGAGGGCTTATTCTCGAGATCGATGATCGCCGGATAAGAGAGAGCGCCGATCCTTTCGTCCGCCCAGCCGAGCGCGGCCTGACAGGCCTCGAAGGCAATCCCCTGCCCGTGCACCGATCGGTCGAAGATCCAGCCCATTTCCGGCTCACCGAGGATCATAGGCTTCATGTCGCGATTGAACTGAAAGAAGCCGCAATGCCCGACCATTCGGCCGTCCGCCTTCAGCTCGACCGCCCACGGGCCCATGCCGATCAGCGGCCAACTCCCGACGCCCGACATCATCCGGCGCCAGCTATCCTCGCGGTTCACAGGCGATCCGCCGATGTGGCGCATCACTTCGTGATCGCCCAGCGTCGCTGCATGCGCGTCCAGGTCACCCGCGCGAAATGGACGCAGGATCAGCCGTTCCGTCTCGATCCGCGGCGCTTCGCGAGCGTCAGCTTGATTGGATCCCGGATCAAGTCCGGGATGGCCGCTCATGCGGTCACTTTTTACCGAGGGTGAGACCGCCGAAGCGCTTGTTGAAGCGCGCGACCTGGCCGCCTGTGTCGAGCAGCTTCTGATTGCCGCCGGTCCAGGCCGGATGCACCTTCGGGTCGATGTCGAGGTGCAGGGTCTCGCCTTCCTTGCCCCAGGTCGAACGGACCTGGAATTTGGTGCCGTCGGTCATTTCGACGTTGATCATATGATAATCGGGGTGGATACCGGATTTCATTACGTATTTTCCTTGGGTTAGCGGCTGGTTTCCGACCAGCTCCGCAAGGTTGAGCGCGCGAACTACAGGCAGCGGTGGAAAGTTGCAACCTCAGGCGGGGCGCGGCTCCTGGCGGACGCGCAGGGCCGGCAGCGATCGTTCGAGAAGCGCAAAGCCGCCGAACAGCAGGCCGCTGAAGAACAGGTCGCCGGCCAGCGTGTTCTGGAAGAACGGAATGGCAGCCACGTAGCAAGCGGCAAGTCCGCTCGCGGTCGGCGCATACATACCGCTCAAGGCCCAGGTCCCGAAATTCGTGACGAGGAAGAAGAGCATTGAGCTTGCGACGGCAGCTCCGGCCACCCGTAAGACCGACACGCGCCTCAACGCACCCCAACCGATGAGCACCACGAGCGCGACGGTCACATACTGGACCCACATTCCCGCATAAAAACCCAGTACCAGGTCGCTGAGGAGCAAGGCGGCCAAAGGCGCGGCGAAGGCGATCCCGCGCCGGCCCAGATAAGCGCCGCTGAACAGCGCCATCGCATCAATGGGCGAGAAGTTGGGCGGATGCGGCACGAGGCGCAGAGCCGCGGCTGCGACAATCGCGGACAGCAGCACGGCCAGGCGGGAGGGATTGGTGGTCATGGCGACCACATAACCGCCACGGTCGCAATTTGACAGCCCGCCGAACACTCGCATAGCAGTTGAGGAACGACCAGGGTGCCGCCCACGAACTGATGTTCGGCGGGGGCGGTTCAAAGGGAAGCCGGCGCGATTCCGGCACTGTGCCCGCAACTGTGAAGGCCTTACCAAAGGCTGAAGTCAGGAACCTGCCTTGGTCCGTCGTCCGTTTCCCCGGCCGGGACCAGCCGCGGGGGCGTGGGCCCGACGCCGTCGCAAGGCGGCGCATCCCTCTGTGACGACAGGTTCGTCAACAGGAGGATTGAAATGCCCGCTTTACCCATTGCCAGCGATCAAATCGTCATCACGGCTTCCCGTGCCCCGGAAAACGAAGCCCAATCACCAGCGAGCGTCACGATCGTCGATGCTGAGCGCATCGAACGTCTGGGTGAGCCGCTGGTCCCTGCCCTGCTCCGTCTCACTCCGTCCGTCGCGGTCACCGTTCAGGGACCGGCCGGCTTGTTCACCGAGGTTCGGATCCGCGGCGCCGAAAACAATCATACGTTGCTATTTATCGACGGTATTCGCGCCAACGACCCGGCGACCGGCGACTTTGCTCGGTTCGAGTTGCTGAACGCCGACCTCGCCTCGCGGATCGAAGTGGTGCGGGGGCCGCAATCGGCGCTTTGGGGATCGGATGCGATCGGCGGAGTCATCGCCGTCAACGGAACTGCGGATAAGAAGGGAAGCGCGGGATCCGCCGAGGCCGGCTCGTTCGGTTTCCTGCGAGGCAGCGCTTCGACAACGCTCGGGTCCGACCAATCCAGCCTTGCCGCAGCAATCGGCTGGCAGCGCGCCACCGGGATCGACAGCTTCGGCGCACCCGGGGGAGACAAGGACGGCTATCGCAACCTTTCCGGGCGGCTCCGCGGCACGATTTCGCTAGGATCGTCGCTTGAGCTCGGCGCGGCCGCCTTCGCCCTCACCGGCCGAAGCCAGTTCGACGGCTACGATCCGATCACCTTCGAGCGCACCGACACGCTCGACAATAGCCGCAACCGGCTGAACGCCGGACGCATATGGGCTTCATTCGGAAGTGCGAATTCGGGATGGAGCGGCAGGATTGGCGCAACCCTGCTCGGCTCCTCCAATCGCAATTTCCTCGCGAAAGATCCCGTCAATCGCACGCGCGGCACGCGCCGCACCGTCGACGCGCAAGTCGAAAAAGCCTTTTCTACGGGGTCGATCACTCACCGGATCATTCTCGCCGCGGAATTGGAGCGCGAAACCTTCCATGCCCGCGACACGATCTATGGGGGAGCGACCGATCAGGACCGCGACCGCTCGCACCAGGCTTTGACCGCGGAGTGGCGCTCGACCACCGACCATTTCACCGGCGATGTCGCCGTTCGGCGCGACTTCTTCAATCGCTTCAAGGACGCGACGTCGCTGCGAGCTTCACTCCTCGCCGATGTCGGAAGCGGTTTTGCAGTCGCCGGTTCCTATGCCGAGGGCATTGCGCAACCGACCTTCTTCGATCTTTACGGATTTTTCCCGAATAATTTCGTTGGAAACCCATCGCTTAAGCCGGAGAATTCTCGCGGATTCGAGGCGTCCATTCGCTTCCGTCGAGGCCCCCTCGAAGCTTCCGTGACGGGATATCGGCAGCGTCTCCACGACGAGATCATCGACGTTTTCGACCCCGTCACATTCCTGTCGAGCACGGCCAATACCGACGGAACGAGCCATCGTTCGGGCATCGAGGCTGTGATCGGGTGGCAGATCGGCGAGAAGCTGCGGCTCAGCGCCAATTATGCCTACCTCAAAGCTACGCAGCCGGAATCGGTGACCGACCGGCAATTGGAGGAGTTGCGCCGACCGAAGCATAGCGGGGCTCTGGCGCTCGACGGCGCAATGGGGCGGTGGAGCTATGGCGCGTCACTCGCCTATGCCGGATCGCACCTCGACCGGCTGGAGGTTGCGCCGTTCGAGATTGTGCGCCTCAAGGCTTACTGGCTGGCGGGAGCACGCCTCGCCTATTCGGTGAGGCCGGGAGTGGAGCTGTTCGTCCGCTCGTCGAACCTGTTCGATGCGCGCTACGAGGATTTCCGTCGGGTATCGAACCGAAGGGCGCGGCCTTTTCGCCGGAATCAGGCTGGCGGATCGGCGATCATCGCCGTGAAGCTCGCCTCGGCGACGAGTTTCCCATCGACGCTCGCGCGACCGGCGAACTTGCACACCGACGCGCGCTTCTGCACGAACTCGACTTCGAGCTTGAGCAGGACACCCGGCTCGACCGGCTGGCGGAACTTCGCGCCCTCGATCGCCATGAAATAGACGAGCTTGCCCGAGCCCGCGAGGCCGAGCGCCTCGACCGCCAGCACTCCGGCAGCCTGCGCCAACGCCTCGACGATCAGCACGCCCGGCATGATCGGGCGAGCCGGAAAATGACCCTGGAAAAAGGGCTCGTTGATCGTCACCGCCTTGATGGCGACGATCCCCTTCTCCGGGTCGAGGCTTTCGACCCGGTCGACCAATAGCATCGGATAGCGATGCGGCAGCGCCGCCATCACCCGCTTGATGTCGAGCGGGGCCCCGGCGGAGGCCGGGGCGGAGGCGCTGGCCGGCTGATCGCTCATTGAGCGCCTAGCGGCTTTGCGGCGTCTGCTGCTGCTGCGCCGGTGCCGTCGTCTGCAGGCTCGGCAGCGCCGTGTTGAGCGCGCCAAGCACGTCGTTGGTGACGTCGACCGTGGTGGTCGTGGCCAACGTCGAACCGGTTTCCATCATCACATTGGCCCCGCGGCGCTGCATCACCGACTGATAGATCGGCCCCAGCTTATCCATGATCTGCTTCTGGATGTACTGCTGGTTCCGCTGGATCTGCTGCTGCTGGCGCTGGAGCTCCTCAGCACCCTGTTGCTGCTTGGTCTGGAACGCCTTGATGCGGGCTTGGAGCGCGGCATCGGGCTCCTTGCCCTTGAGCGCATCGATTGAAGCCTGGATCGCCTTTCCCTCGGCCTGCAGCGGGGATGCGAGCGCTTGCTCACGCGATTTGAGCGCATTCACCTGTCCCTGCAACGCCGTGCCTGCTGTCTTGCAGGCGGTGCAATCTCGGCTGACACGTTCGAGGTCAACGACGGCGACGACGGCCGCCGGGATTGCTTGCGAACTTGCCGCTGACGGCATGAGAAGTGAGGCCGCGAACGCGGCTGAAACGAGAATCTTTTTCATTAGAATGCAGTTCCTACGTTGAAGCTGAAGAGTTTGGTGTCGTCGCCCTTCTGCTTGAGCAGCGCTTTTGCGATGTCGATCCGTAGAGGACCGAAGGGCGAAACCCAGTTCACGCCGACACCGATCGATAGCCGCGGCTTGGGCGAATTGCCAAGGAATACCTCTTTGAAGCCCGGAGTGGCGTCGAACTTGGTGGGGTCGGGAACGGCTGTTCCGTTCGCGAACTTCGTGCAGTTCGGAGTTGGACTCTGGAAGGCGGTGAGCCCGGTCGTTCCGGCCTTCGGGCTGCAAACGGCCACCACGTCGGTGAGGATTGGCTTGGTGATGTTCCAGAGCGACCCGATGTCGACGAATGCGGAAGGCCTTAGGCCAACGCTACGAAGCCCGGAGCTCGTCGGGAACTCGAGCTCGAGCCGGCCCATGTAATAAGCGCGGCCGCCCAAAGCGTCGGTGATCTTCGCTTCGTCCGTCGCCAGCGTGCCGTCGGTATTGTAGGGAACGCGCTGGATCCGCGGGCCGATGCCGCGGATGTCGAAGCCCCTAAGCTGCGGCCCGAAGAACCGATCCGTCAGGCGGATCGCATCGCGGCCTTCCCCCGGCGATTTCTGAAGCGGGTGAATATAGCCGCCCTCACCGTGGACGGAGAATATCCAGCCGCCGCCAAAGCCCTTATACTTGGTCGCGTCGGCGCGAGTGCGCAGATATTTCACGTCGCCGCCGAGGCCGGCGAAGTCCTGGCTGAACGTCAGCCGTTGACCGCGCGTCGGACGAATGGCGTCCGTGTTGTCGAAAACCGTCGAATAGCCGATCAGCGAGGTCGTGCGCCTGCCGATTTCGTCGCAGAGATAGCGGCCGGCCTTGAGCGGATCGCACTCCGGCTCGAGCGGCCCATTGGCTCCGTCCGGGTCGGTGTAGAAAGTGCTCTTGTCGAGGCTGATGTTGTCTACCGACAGCTGGTAGCGGGTTCCGAAGCTCCAGAATTCCGTTAGCGGGAAGCCGGTCCTGATCGCACCGCCCGTGCTGGTCGATGAATAGGTCGTGTTCCGTTCGTTGCCGATATAGTTGAAGGAATTGTAATCGCGCCGGAAAAGCGAGCCGCCGAGCAGGATCGGTTTGTCCAGGAAATAGGGGTCGGCGAACCCGAGCTCCACGGACTTGGCATAACGCGAATAGTTGATCGCCGCGTCGAGCGACTGGCCAAGGCCGCGGAAGTTGTTTTGCGAGACGGCGAGCTGGACGACGAACCGCTCGAGGCTTGAATAACCGCCCGATAGCGACAGCTGGCCGGTCGATTTCTCCTCGACGTTCACGCCGAGCACGACCCGGTCCGGCGCGGAGCCTTCGGTCTGCTTGATCTCCAGCTTCTCCTGAAAGAATCCGAGGCTTTGGATTCGGTCCTGACTGCGCTTTACCTTCTGCGCGTTGAATGCGTCGCCTTCGTTCAGTCGGAATTCGCGGCGGATGACCTTGTCGCGGGTCGTGGTGTTGCCGGTAATGTCGATGCGCTCGACATAGACACGGGGCGTTTCGTTCACCTTGATGGTGAGGTTCATCAACCTTTTTTCTGGGTCGCGATCGTATGCCGGGTTGATGTCGGCGAAAGCGTAACCGAGGTTGCCCGCATATTCGTTGAGCTCGGTGACGGAGTCTTCGACTTCCTTCGCGTTGAACCAGCTGCCCGGTTTGATCTTCAGCAGTTCCTTGACCTTCGTCGACGGGAAGTCGCGCAAGGCGCTGTCGGCATCCACGGTCCCGAACTTGTAGCGCGGGCCTTCCTCGACGACGTAGGTGATCACGAAATCGCGCCGATCGGGGGTCAGCTCCGCGAGCGCCGAGACGACACGGAAGTCGGCGTAGCCCTCGGTCAGATAATAAGCGCGCAGCTTCTGCTGGTCCGCGGCAAGACGGTCAGGATCGTAGGTATCGTTCGATTTCAGGAAGCCGAGAAGCCCGCCCGCCTGCTTGGTGTACATCTCCTTGATCAGGCGGCCGTCGCCGAATTCCTTGTTGCCGATGATGTTGATCTTGCGGACCTTGGCCAGGTCGCCTTCGTAGATCTCGAACACGACGTCGACGCGATTTTGGTCGAGTTGGACGATCTTGGGCTCGACACGCGCGGCGAAGCGGCCCTGACGCCGATAGAGTTCGAGAATTCGGTCAACGTCGGCCCGAGCGCCGGCTCGAGTGAAGATTTGGCGCGGCGCTAGTTTGATTTCGGGCAGGATCTTGTCGTTCTTCAGCCGCTTGTTGCCCTCGAGCACAATGCGGTTGATGACCGGATTCTCCCTGACGTTGATGACGAGATCGCCCGTTTCACCCCCGGTGATCGTCACGTCGGCGAACAATTGAGTCGCGTAGAGATCCTTCAGCGCCTGATCGAGGATCGCGGCCGTATAGGTCTGGCCTGGGGTTAGATTCGCATACGAGCGGATCGTCTCCGGTTCGAGGCGCTGGTTCCCGCGCACCGCGACTGAGCGGATGACGCGCGTTTCCGGCGCAGATACCGGCGCGGCCACGGGAGCCGGCGCTGGGCCTGGCGGAGCCGGCGCTGGGCCTGGCGGAGGCGGCGCTTCGTCTTCGGTCGGCGGCGGCGGAGGCGGTGGAGGCGGCGGCGGGGCCGCCTGCGCCAACAGGGGTGCTGCCCAACCTCCCAGCATCGTTCCAACCAGAAGCAGCGCGCCTGCGCGCTTGCTGTAGCTATTCAACCTTGAATCCACTTCCCCGCCTTTTTGTGAATGGTGCGACGGCCCGCTCTGCCGCCAAGCCCCTGCTGCCCTGCCCCAAGCCTCCTATCCAATCAAGCGTTGAAGCTGGTTCCAAAGGCCGAGATCGTTGCCCGTTGCGAACAGCAGCAACGCCAGAATGAGCGCAAGTCCGCCGCGAAACGCCCAGTCGAACGCATCGGCGCTCATAGGACGGCGCCGAACGGCCTCAACGGCGTAGAAAAACAAGTGCCCACCATCCAGCATCGGGACTGGCAACAGGTTGATGAATCCCAGATTAATTGAAAGGAGCGCGATCAGCTGAATGAATTGCAATGGGCCGAGCGTCGCCGATTCTCCGGCGACCTGAGCAATCCGGACGGGTCCACCAATTTGCTTGACCGAGATTCGGCCTCGAACGATCTGCGCGATGCTGTCGAGGATCGCGCCGGTCAGGCGGTAGGTCTGTTCGATCCCTTCCGACACCGCTTTGCCGACCGGCATGGGCTGAAGCACGTCTTCGCTGGGCTGAATGCCAAGGACGCCACGGGTCATGGTCCGTCCATAGGAGTCTTTGAGCACGTCACTGGAGAGCGTGACCCGCAGGTCATGCGTCGCCTCTCCCCTTTGGATTTCGACATTCACTGTTTCGTTCGGCCGGATGGCCGTGGCATAGGTCAGGTCACCAAAAGTCGGCGTGGACCGCCCGTCGATCGAGAGGATTCGATCCCCCGGTTGGATACCAACCTTGGCGGCGGGCGTGTTCCGCACGACTGCGCCCACGACGTTGCTCATCGGCGCCCCAATCACCGCAAAAAAAGCGGCGAAGATGATGACCGCCATCAAGAAATTCGCCGCGGGGCCGGCAAGCACGACGAGAAAGCGCTGCCACACGGGTCGGACTTGGAACGCCCGGGCGCGGATTTCCTCGGGAAGCTGATCCAGGTCTGCGGGATTGCTCGCCGGACCCATGTCGCCGACGAATTTCACATAACCACCGAGCGGAAGCCAGGCGACCTTCCATCGCGTCCCCTGCTTGTCGGTCCAACCGAAGATCTCGCGGCCGAAGCCGATCGAAAAGACCTCGGCGGGGATCCGAAACAGTCGAGCGACGAGATAATGGCCAAGCTCGTGGAAGAAGACGAGCGGTCCGATCGCGCAAATGAAGGCGACGAGGATCAGCCAAAGAGGTGGTTGGGGGAGCATCAGAAACAGTTCGCCTTGGTCAGCGCCTCCGCACGGCCGCGCGTGGCATGGTCGATCCCTAAGACATCGTCAATCGAGCGCGGGGCGGCGCAGTCGTTCTGGTGGAGCATGTCCTCCACGATCCGCACAATGTCGTTGAACCTTATCTGACCAGCGAGGAAGGCCGCGACCGCGACCTCATTTGCGGCATTGAGGACGATCGGCGCGGAACCTCCCGCTTCGAGCGCTTCGCGCGCCAGCCTCAGCGCGGGAAATCGTTCAAGATCGGGCGGTTCGAAGTCGAGCCGCGCAAGAGCTGCGAAGTCGAGCCGGGGCGCCGGGGTCTCGATCCGCTCGGGCCAGGCGAGCGCATAGGCAATGGGGATCCGCATGTCCGGCGCACCAAGCTGGGCGAGCACCGAGCCATCGACGAACTCGACCATCGAATGGATCACCGACTGCGGATGAATGACGATGTCGATTCGGTTCGACGAAAGCCCGAAAAGATAATGCGCCTCGATCAGCTCGAGGCCCTTGTTCATCAGAGTCGCCGAATTGACCGAGATCTTCGCGCCCATCGTCCAATTGGGGTGTGCGACGGCCTGCGCGGGCGTCGCCGCGGCGATGGCTTCGGCCGAAGCTGCCCGGAACGGCCCCCCACTCGCGGTCAGGATGATTTTCGCGACATCTTCTCTGCGACTTCCCGCAAGGCATTGGAAAATCGCATTATGTTCGCTGTCGATGGGAAGGAGAATCGCCGCTGCCCGATTCGCCGCCTCGATCATCAGCTCGCCCGCCGTGACCAGGGCTTCTTTGTTGGCAAGAGCGACCGTGCGTCCGGCGTCGACAGCGGCCATCACGGAACGCAGACCGGCGCAGCCGACGATCGCGGCGATCACGAGGTCCGCTTCACTCGAAGCGGCTTCGACCAACGCGTCCCCGCCCGCAGCTGCTCGGCAATCGCTGCCGGCAAGCAATTCCCGGAGCTCTCCCAACAGCGACGGGTCGGCCACGACCGCAAGCCTGGAGTTCGTCTGTCGTGCGATCCGTGCCAGCGCTTCGACGTTCGTCGCGGCGGTCACGGCGACAACTTCGAACCGGTCGGGAGCACGCTCAACCAGGTCGAGTGTCGACTTGCCGATCGAGCCCGTGGCCCCCAAAATGGCGATCTTCCGCCTCATGTCAGTCCCAGTAGCTGCGCAAGCGCGGTAAGCACAGCCACCGGCACGAGTCCGTCGAGCCGATCGAGGATTCCGCCGTGCCCGGGGAGCCAATTGCCCGAGTCTTTCACGCCGGCTCGACGCTTCATCTGGCTCTCGAACAAATCTCCCGCCTGAGCTGCACAGGCGAGGATCGGCGCAAGGACCAAAAGCGGCGTTCCAAGACCCATGCCAATCGCCCAGGCGCCAGCGAGCAGCCCGGCCGCCAAAATGCCGCCGTACAGGCCTTCCACCGTCTTCCCCGGGCTGATGGACGGCGCAAGCTTGCGGCGACCGAATGCTCGGCCGGCGAAATACGCGCCGATATCCGTTGCCCAGGTGACGATGAACACCCAGATCAGCAGGTACAGGCCGTGCTCGCGAGGCTCGCGGATCCACAGCAACGAAAGCGCCGGGAGCAGCGCATAAAAGAAGCCAGCCACGTACCAAAGGCCGCCCCAGCCGCGGACCAAGCGGGTCCATTCGTAGAACATGGCCGTCGCGATCGCTGCGACAACCACTGCGAACAGGTCGCCGCCGTGGACGGCCGCAAGCAGTGCCGCCGCGATCAGAACGATGCCGGTCAGAGCTCGAATGAGGAGTTCGTTCACCGACCACCGAAGCGGCGCTGGCGCGCGGCAAATTTCTGCAGCGCCTCGGCGAACGCCTGCTCGTCGAAATCCGGCCAGAGCGTGTCGAGAAACAGCAGTTCCGCATAGGCTGCCTGCCACAGGAGGAAGTTCGAAAGCCGCACTTCCCCGCTCGTTCGGATCAGAAGATCAAGCTCCGGCAGGCCCTTCGTATCGAGTTCGGAGGCGATCGATTGCTCGTCGATTTCGTCGGGCGCGATCTCGCCGGCAGCGGCCTTCTTCGCCACCGCCCGCGCGGCAGCCGCGATCTCGGCCCGCGACCCGTAGTTGAGCGCGACGACCAAGGTCAGTCGCTTGTTGTTTGACGTATGCTCGATCGCTTTCTCGAGCCGTGCGACCAGGTCCGGGCCGAATGCGGAATAATCGCCAATCAGCCGGAGCCTCACCCCTTCCTTCATGAGCGAATTGAGCTCGCGTTCCAGATAGAAGCGCATCAATCCCGTGAGGTCGGCGATCTCCTCCGTGCTTCGGCGCCAGTTCTCCGACGAAAAGGCGTAGAGCGTGAGGACTTCCACGCCGTGGTCGACGGCCGCTTGCATAGCCCGCCGAACGGCTTCGGCGCCGGCCTTGTGCCCGGCGACGCGAGGCAGGCCGCGGCCGGCGGCCCACCGGCCGTTGCCGTCCATGATGATCGCGACGTGGCGCGGGATCGGGGCTTCGCCCCGGCCCTCCGCTTGATCCGGCGCTGCGGCAGGAGTCACTTGCCGAGGATTTCCTTCTCCTTGGCGTGCGCCAACTCGTCGAGCTCCTTGATCGTGTCGTCGGTGAGCTTCTGCACTTCATGCTCGAGGCGCTTGCGTTCGTCCTCGCTGATCTCGTGCTTCTTTTCGTCCTGTTTGAGATGGTCCATGCCATCGCGGCGCACGTTGCGAACGGCGATGCGCGCCTTCTCCGCATATTGACCGACCAGCTTGGCGAGCTCCTTGCGCCGTTCCTCGGTAAGTTCGGGGATGGGCAGACGAATGAGCTGACCGTCCGTGATCGGATTAAGACCCAAACCGGCGGAGCGGATCGCCTTCTCGACCGCCTGGACGTTCGCGCGGTCCCACACCTGAACCGAAAGGGTGCGCGGTTCCGGAGTGGAGACCGTCGCGACCTGGTTGAGCGGCATGTTCGTTCCGTAGACCTCGACATGTACCGGATCGAGCAGCGCGGTAGACGCGCGGCCCGTGCGCAGCCCACCAAGATCATGCTTCAAGGCCTCGAGGGCGCCATGCATGCGGCGGTTGAGGTCACCGGTATTGATGCTGGTGGTCATTGCTTACTCTCCGGTCTGGACGATCGTTGCCGTTCCGCGCCCTTCGATCACCTCGGCGAGGTTGCCGGGCTGGCGGATATTGAACACGACGATCGGGATATTGTTGTCTCGGCACAGGGCGACGGCGGCTGCGTCCATCACCTTGAGGTCGTCGCTGAGGACCTTGCTGAAGCCGACAGTGTCGTAGCGCTGTGCGTTGGGATCCTTCTTCGGATCGGCCGTGTAGATGCCGTCAACGCTAGTGCCTTTGAAGAGCGCGTCGCAGCCCATCTCCGCGGCGCGCAATGCTGCCGCGGTGTCGGTGGTGAAATAAGGGTTTCCGGTCCCTGCCGCGAAGAGGACGATCCGCCCCTTCTCAAGATGGCGAAGCGCCCGCCGGCGGATGTAAGGCTCGGAAACGCTGGCCATCGGGATCGCCGACAGCACGCGGGTGTCGACGCCGATCTTTTCGAGCGCCATCTGCAGAGCCAGCGCATTCATCACCGTCGCTAGCATGCCCATGTAATCGGCCGTCGCCCGGTCGAAGCCCTTGGCCGCCGCCGCCATCCCCCGGAAGATGTTGCCGCCGCCGACAACGAGGCAAAGCTCGTGCCCCTGCTCCTTGGCGGCCGCAATCTCTCCGGCAAGTCCGGCAACTGCATCGGGATCGATCCCGAACTGCCCCTGGCCCATCAAGGCCTCGCCCGAAAGCTTCAGCAGGATCCGGTTGAAGCGCGGGCGGGTCATGCTTGAATATCGTCCTCCAGATGCAACAAGGCGGCCAAGCCTTTATGGCGCAGCCGCCCCGTTGCCAATCCTCCCCGGCACGGGGAGGTGGCAGCACGAAGTGCTGACGGAGGGGGTTAGGAGACCTCCACCACACCCCCTGCACCATGTTCCGCATGGTCCCCCTCCCCCGTTCCGGGGAGGATTACGCGACCGGCTCAGCCTTGGGCGTGCCCGCGGCCGCCGCGACTTCCGCGGCGAAGTCGCTTTCCTTTTTTTCGATCCCCTCGCCGAGCTGGAAGCGGACGAAGCCCTTGAGCTCGATCCCCGTGCCAGCCTCTTTCGCGGCGGACGCGACGACTTCGGCAACCGGAGTCTTATTGTCCATCACGAACAGTTGAGAGAGCAGAGCATGGTCCTTGCGAAACTTGGCGAGGCCGCCTTCGACCATCTTCTCGATGATATTCTGCGGCTTACCGCTTTCCTTCGCCTTCTCCATCGCAATGGCTCGCTCGCGCTCGACGAGCTCCTCCGGCAGCTCCTCGGCCGACAGCGCCAGCGGGTGGGCCGCGGCGACATGCATGGCGATTTGCTTGCCCAGCGCCTGTAGAGTGTCGGCCGGAGCCGCGCTCTCGAGCGCGACCAGGACGCCGATCTTGCCTAGACCCGGACTGACGGCGTTGTGGACATAGGACACCACGGCGCCCTCGTTCACTTCCAGCACTGCCGCGCGGCGCAGCGACTGGTTCTCGCCGATCTTGGCGATATTGTCCGTCAGCTTTTCGGCGACCGTGCTTCCGCCGGGATACTCGACCGAGCCAAGCGCCTCGACGTCCGTGCCATATTCCAGAGCAAGCTTCGCGACATTGCGCACGAAATCCTGGAACAGCTCGTTCTTGGCGACGAAATCCGTCTCCGAATTGACCTCGACGACCGCGCCGCGATGGCCTTCGACGGCAACCCCGACGAGACCTTCGGCAGCGGTCCGGCCCGCCTTCTTGGCGGCGGCGGCTAGCCCCTTGGCGCGCAGCCAGTCGATCGCGGCTTCCATCTCGCCACCCGTCTCGGCGAGCGCCTTCTTGCAATCCATCATTCCGGCGCCGGTGCGCTCGCGCAGTTCCTTCACAGTCGCGGCCGTGATCTCAGCCATGTTCATGTATCCTTTGCACTAATCCGTTCGCCCTGAGCGGAAAGTAAACCGCTCATGCTGAGTAGGCATTGAGCGAAGTCGAAATGCCCGTTTCGAAGCACGCTCAGCCCGAACGGAAGATGGGTATCTTCCTGTCAGGCTTCCAGCGCCGCTTCCGTCGGGGGTTCGGCCATTTCGCCAATGTCCTCGCCCTTCGCGACCGCCTCTCCGGTGCGACCCTCGTTCACCGCCTGCGCGACCGCGTCGGTGTAGAGGCGGATGGCGCGGCTGGCGTCGTCATTGCCAGGGACCGGGAAGGCGATGCCGCTCGGGTCGCTGTTCGAATCGAGGATCGCGACGACCGGAATGCCAAGCACATTGGCTTCCTTGATTGCCAGCTCTTCCTTGTTGGTGTCGACGACGAACATGACGTCCGGAAGGCCGCTCATGTCGCGGATTCCGCCAAGGCTCTTCTCAAGCTTGTCGCGCTCGCGGGTGAGCTGGAGCACCTCCTTCTTGGTCAGGCCGGCAGTGTCGCCGCCGAGCTGCTCCTCGAGGCTCTTCAGCCGCTTGATCGAATTGGAGATCGTCTTCCAATTGGTGAGCATGCCGCCGAGCCAGCGATGGTTGACGAAATGCTGGCTGCTCACCTGAGCCGCCTGGGCGATCGCCTCCTGCGCCTGCCGCTTGGTGCCAACGAACAGCACCTTGCCGCCGCGGGCGACGGTCTGCTGGACGAAGTCGAGCGCACGCGCGAACAGCGGCACGGTCTGCGACAAGTCGATGATGTGCACCCCATTGCGGTCGCCGAAAATGTACGGCTTCATCTTGGGGTTCCAGCGGTGGGTTTGGTGGCCGAAATGCGCTCCGGCCTCGAGCAATTGCTGCATGGTGACGACGGTCGTCGCCATTTTTATTCTCCTTCCGGTTCTGCCTCTGGGAAGCGTTAGCGGGCGTGGCCAAGGGCCCCGACCGACCGGTGTATGTTGCTTCCCATGCGGGTTGAGGCGCGCGACCTAGCCGAAGCTGCCCGTGCTTTCAAGGGCTTGGCTCCTAGCGCCGAGCCTCGCTTGACAAATGAGAACAAACCAGGAACATTGCTTCGTCTCGAAGGAGGCTGGACGTGATGATTGCAGCTCTAGGCACCCTGCCCTTTCTCGCCACTTTGTGGCTGCTGGCGGTTCTGGGTGCACAAACTCTTGAGGAAAGCGGCGCGAAGATCGCCGCCGCCCTCAAGGGCCGCGCCGCGGTTCAGCCGAATGGCGCAGTCGGGACCATGCGTCTTAAGATACGCTCCAGGCGTCTGCCCGTTACGCGCCCCGCGCAGCAGTGGCGCGCCGCCGCTTGACCCGGGCATAGCTCGCCAGGCTGAAGGGAATCATCGCGAGATAGAAAGCGGCGAGGCCGAGCAGGGTTTGCCAGGGCGCACGGATCAGCGCCGCTCCGAACAAGGCAATTCCGGCGAGCGCAAACATGCGCCAATCCCGGCGGATGCGGATGCTCGCCCAGCTGTAAGTCGGCAGGCTCGAGATCATCAGCAAGGCGATGAACAGGGTCCAAGCCATGACCAGCTCCCACTGGCGGAAGAGATCATTTCCGGTGATCAGCCAGAGATAGATCGGTACGAAGGCGAGCCCCGCACCGGCCGGAGCGGGCACACCGGTATTGAACCCGGCCGACTTGTGCGGCTGCTCCGCGGCGTCGATCCGGGCATTGAAGCGCGCGAGCCTCAGCGCGCAGCAGACGGCGAGCGCCAATGCGGCAATCCAACCGAATCGCGGCGCCATCTGGAGCGACCAGAGGAACAGGATCAACGCGGGCGCAGTGCCGAAGGCGATATTGTCGCTAAGCGAGTCCAGCTCGGCCCCGAACTTGCTCTGCGCTCGAAGCAGCCGAGCGATTCGCCCGTCGAGCCCGTCAAGCACGCCGGCGAGCACGATCGACGCCAGCGCCTTTTCCCATTCGCCGCCGATCGCCAGGCTGACTCCGGTCAGGCCCAGGCACAAAGCGAAAACGGTAATCGTGTTCGGGATCATCGCGCGGAAGGAGATTCCGCGCGGCTCCTCGTCGTCGATCACTGGCTGGAGCCCGTCGCCGGTATATCCAGCCCGACAATGCCCAGGATCGTTTCCCCAGCGATCGCGCGCTGACCGAGGAGAACGCGCGGCGCGGCCGACTCCGGGAGGAAAACGTCCACTCGGCTGCCGAAACGGATGAGCCCGATCCTCTGCCCGGCTTCAACCGTGTCCCCTTCCCTGACGAACGCAAGAATGCGCCGGGCGACGAGGCCGGCGATCTGGGTGAAGCCGATCCGCAGGCCGTCGGCGCCCTCGATCAGCAGATACTGCCGCTCATTGTCTTCGCTCGCCTTGTCGAGGTCGGCGTTGATGAACTTGCCCGGCACATAAGCGACGCGCTTCACGCGCCCGGCGATCGGCGAACGATTGATGTGCACATCGAACACGCTCATGAAAATCGACACGCGCGTATATTCGCCGTCCTCGAGCGCCTCGGGGCCGCGCAGCTCGGGCGGGGGCGGAACCTTGGCAATCATGGTGATGAGGCCGTCGGCCGGAGAGACGATCAGCTTGTCGCCGCGCGGGGTCGTGCGCACGGGATCGCGAAAGAAAGCGAGCACCCAAATCGTCAGTCCCGCCAGCAGCCAGGCCAAAAGCTCCCAGTGCAGCAGGAAAGCGAACACAGTGACCGCTCCCGCCGCCACAGCGAATTTGCGGCCCTCGGGATGGACCGACGGGAAACGCCATTTCACCGTGGTCGTCAGCGGGCTGTTCGGCTTTTCGAGCTCGGGCATCGCGGAAGTGTCCTTAGTGTGGGGCGGCGACAGGCACAACGCCGCGGTTGCGCGTGCCGAACCCGCATCCTAAGGCGCGGCCGATCCAGAAATCGCAGGGAAGCGCATGGCCAAGATCAAGGTGAAGAACCCCGTCGTCGAGCTCGACGGTGACGAGATGACGCGGATCATCTGGCAATGGATCCGCGAGCAGCTGATCCAGCCCTATCTCGACGTCGACCTCCTCTATTTCGACCTGTCGATCGAGAATCGGGACGCGACCGAGGATCAGGTCACGATCGAAGCGGCGAATGCGATCAAGCAGCATGGCGTGGGCGTCAAATGCGCAACCATCACTCCGGACGAGGCGCGGGTCGAGGAATTCGGCCTCAAGAAGATGTGGAAGTCGCCCAACGGCACGATCCGCAACATCCTGGGCGGCGTCATCTTCCGCGAACCGATCGTGATCGCCAACGTGCCGCGGCTGATCCCCGGCTGGACGGACCCGATTGTCGTCGGCCGCCACGCCTTCGGGGATCAGTATCGAGCGACCGACTTTCTCGTGCCTGGCCCCGGCAAACTGACGATGAAGTGGAAAGGCGAGAACGGGCAAGAGCTCGAAGTGGACGTGTTCGACTTCCCGGGCTCGGGTGTCGCAATGGGCATGTACAATCTGGACGAGTCCATTCGCGACTTCGCCCACGCCTGCTTCAACTACAGCCTCGGCCGCGGGTGGCCGCTTTACCTTTCCACGAAGAACACGATCCTGAAGGCCTATGACGGACGCTTCAAGGATATCTTCCAGGATATTTACGACAAGGAATACAAAGCGAAGTTCGAAGCTGCTGGCATCGAATATCAACATCGTTTGATCGACGACATGGTCGCTTCCGCCCTCAAATGGAGCGGCAAGTTCGTCTGGGCCTGCAAGAATTACGATGGCGACGTCCAGTCGGACCTGGTCGCGCAGGGCTTCGGCTCGCTGGGCCTGATGAGTTCGGTGCTGATGACTCCCGACGGCAAGACCGTCGAGGCCGAGGCGGCCCATGGCACCGTCACCCGCCATTACCGCATGCACCAGCAGGGCAAAGCCACATCGACGAATCCGATCGCCTCGATCTTCGCCTGGACCGGCGGACTCAAATACCGCGGCCGGTTCGATGACACGCCCGATGTGGTTCGCTTCGCCGAAACGCTCGAGCGGGTCTGCATCGAGACGGTCGAGGGAGGGCAGATGACCAAGGATCTTGCGATCCTCGTCGGGCCCGAGCAGGCGTGGATGACGACGGAGCAATTCTTCGAAGCCATCGTGAAGAATCTCGAGGCGGCCATGGCGGTGGGGAGCGAACCCGCGACGGCATGACGTCACCTTCACCTCCTTGCGGGCGCAGCCCGTGAGGAGGAGGAATTCGATGACACGCCTTCCCCCGCCTGCTTAAACGCTCGCATGGAAGGCGAATTCTCGACCTCCGGCTACAGTGACGCGCTGGTGATCCTCGGCGCTGCGGGAATCGTCATTCCCGCCTTCGCCCGGATCCGGATCAGCCCGATCATCGGATTCATCCTGATAGGAATGCTGATCGGGCCCTTTGGCTTTGGCGCGCTCGCTAAGGACCATGGCTGGCTGCACTACGTCACGATCTCGAACCCGCACGGCATCGAGCCGTTCGCGGAGCTCGGCATTGTGCTGCTCCTGTTCTCGATCGGCCTCGAACTTTCCTTCCGCAGGCTTTGGGGAATGCGGCAGCTGGTGTTCGGAGTTCGGAGCGGCCGAGCTCCTCGGCTCCGCTCTGATCCTCGGCTCCGCCCTTTATTTCACCGGCGAAAGCGTGACCGGAGCGATCGCGCTCGGGCTCGCCCTGGCCCTGTCCTCGACCGCGATCGTCATTCCGCTCGTGGGCACACAGGGGCCCGTCGGCCGCTCGGCCCTCGCCATGTTGCTCTTCGAGGATCTGGCGCTGGTGCCAATCGTGTTCCTTCTCGGCGCCATGGGACCGGTGGCCGTCGCAAGCGGCGTCGCGCCGCTCTTCGGAACCTTGTTGTTGGGCGGTGTGACAGCCGTGGCGATGCTGTTCCTCGGACGGCTCCTGCTTCCTCGCCTGTTCGCTCAGGCCGCCCGGACCAAGAGTCCCGAACTCTTCCTTTCGGTCTGCTTGCTCGTGGTGATCGTCGCCAGCCTCGTCACCTCGGCCATCGGCTTCTCGGCCGTGCTCGGTGCCCTCATTGCCGGAATTGTCATCGCCGAAACCGAATATCGCGGCGAAGTCGAAGTGATCACCGCGCCGTTCCGAGGGCTCGGGCTCGGGATATTCCTGATCACTGTCGGAATGAGCGTAGACCTCCGGATCGTGCTGGCCGGCTGGCAAAACCTGCTCTTGGCGCTGGTAGGGGTGCTCGTGACGAAGGCGGTCATCACCGCGGCCTTGCTGCGGATGGGCGGAGCCAAGACGTCCGTCGCTACGGAGGCGGGTGTGCTGATGGCGTCTCCATCGGAAACGACCTTGATTGTGCTCGGGTCGGCGACGGTGGCGCAACTCGTCAGCCGCGACACGGCCGCCTTCTGGCAGATCGTCACGGCCATTGGGCTCACCGTCACTCCGCTCCTTGCGAAGCTCGGGCGGGCCGCCGGCAGCGGGTTCGCGGGCCGATCGATGGCCAATCAGATGGACGCGTCGCTCGAAACCGCCGAGTTGGGGCAGGTCGTGATCCTCGGATTCGGCCGTGTCGGTAAAATGGTCGCGGACATGCTCCAGGCGCACGACCTGGATTATCTTGCGATCGATAGCGACGTCGACGCCGTCGGCGCCTCCCGGAAGGAGGGCTATGACGTCCTCTTCGGCGACGTCGCTCATGCCGACCTCATCGATCGTCTGCGCGACCGGCAGCCAAGCGCTCTCATCCTCACCATGGACAATCCGGTGCTGGTCATTCGCTTGGCGCGGCAGTTGCGGCACGCCTTTCCCGAGCTGCCGATCATTGCCCGCGCCCGCGACACCGCCCAGGCGGCGGAGCTCTACAAGGCGGGCGTCACCGATGCCGTGCCGGAGGCTCTCGAAGCCTCGCTTCAGCTGTCGGAAGCGGCGCTGGTGGACCTCGGAGTGCCGATGGGCCGGGTGATCGCCTCGATCCACGAGAAGCGTGATGAGCTGAGGGCCGAGATCAAGACCGAGGCCCAGATGGAGGAACAGCCGCGGCTTGGACGAAGGCGGCTGAGAGATGCCGAATCGCAACCGTCACCCCGGCCTTGAGCCGGGGTCCGCTTTTCCTTCGCGATCGTCATAACCAGGCGGATCCCGGGTCATGCCCGGGATGACAAGCTAGGCCGCCACCTTCTCCAGCGCGTCCCTGACCGCAGCGAGCGCCTCTTTTGCCTTGGCGCCGTCGGGGCCACCGCCCTGGGCCATGTCCGGTCGACCGCCGCCGCCCTCACCTCCAAGGGTCGCGACTGCGGCCTTCACCAACTCGACAGCATTGACCTGACCGGCGAGGTCGTCGGTGACCCCGACCGCGACGCTCGCTCTTCCTTCGTTCACTGCCACCAATGCTCCGATCCCGGAGCCGAGGCGCTTCTTCATCTCATCAACAGCGGCCCGCAAGCCCTTGGGATCGAACCCTTCTAGGACCTGTCCGAGGAATTTGTGGCCATTGACGTTCTCAGGTGCGGGACCGTCGGACCTTGCAGCTCCAGCCCCCGTCGCGAGCGCCTTCTTGGCTTCCGCCAGTTCGCGCTCGAGCCGTTTGCGCTCATCGACCAGCGAGGCGATCCGCGCCGGCACCTCATCCGGCGAGGACTTCAACGTCGCAGCTGCTTCTCGAAGCTTGGAATCGCGTTCGCTCAGCCACTGGCGCGCCGCTTCGCCGGTCAGCGCCTCGATTCGACGCACACCACTCGAAACCGCGCTTTCGGAGATGATCTTGAACAATTGGATGTCGCCGAGCGCGCGCACGTGGGTGCCTCCGCACAATTCCACGGAATAGTCGGCGTCGGCGTCGCGACCCATCGAGAGCACCCGCACCTCGTCGCCATATTTCTCGCCGAACAAAGCCATTGCCCCTGCCGAGATCGCCTCGTCCGGGGTCATCAGCCTCGTCGTCACCGGTTCGTTCGAGCGGATGTGCGCATTCACGTCGGCTTCGATCGTGTCGATCTCCTCACGGGTCAGCGCTTTCGGGTGGGAGAAGTCGAAACGGAAATAGTCCGGAGCGACGAGGCTTCCCTTCTGTGTCACATGCGTGCCGAGAAGGCGGCGGAGTGCCGCATGCAATAGGTGCGTCGCGCTATGGTTGGCGCGGACGCGGTTGCGGCGTTCGGCGTCGACGATCTGGTGGACGGTCTCGCCGACGGAAAGCTCGCCTTTGAGCACCTTCGTTCGCAGCACGTGGAGCTTCCCTAACGGCTTGGACGTATCCTCAACTTCCCCATCAAAACCCTTGAGGGTGGACAGTTTTCCAGAGTCTCCGATCTGCCCGCCGCTTTCACCGTAGAAGGGTGTCTGATTCAGCAATATGTCGACGGTTTCGCCGATCTCCGCATTTTCTACTCGAGCCCCGTCCTTGACGATCGCGAGCACCACGCCTTCGCCTTCGTCGCCCGAATAGCCGGTGAATTCGGTCGCTCCATATTCCTCGGCGAGGTCGAACCAAATATCCTCGCTCGCCTTTGAGCCCGACCCCTTCCAGGCGGCGCGCGCCTTGGTTTTCTGCTCGGCCATTGCCGCGTCGAAGCCCGTGCGGTCGACCTGAAGTCCGCGCGAGCGAAGCGCATCCTCGGTGAGGTCGTAGGGAAAACCAAAGGTGTCGTAGAGTTTGAAGGCCGTTTCGCCCGCGAGCGTGCCGCCTTGCGAAAGGTCCGCAGTGGCCTCGTCCAGCAGCTTGAGGCCCGTCACCAACGTCTGCCGGAAGCGCACTTCCTCCTGCTGCAGCGTCGCTTCGATCAACGGCTGCGCCCGGATCAGCTCCGGATAGGCCGCGCCCATCTCAGCGACCAGTGCCGGCACGAGGCGCCACATCAGCGGCTCCTTCGCCCCAAGCAAATGCGCATGACGCATCGCCCGGCGCATGATTCGCCGGAGCACATAGCCCCTGCCCTCATTGGCCGGCAGCACCCCGTCGGCGACGAGAAAGCCCGATGCTCGAAGGTGATCGGCGATCACCCGATAGCTCGCCTGATTCTCGCCCTCGGCCTTCGTTTTCGTTAGCTCCTCGCTGGCGTGGATCAGCGCCTTGAACGTGTCCGTGTCGTAATTGTCGGGGACGCCCTGGAGCACGGCGGCCATCCGCTCGAGGCCCAGCCCCGTATCGATGCTCTTGCTCGGTAGCTCGGAGACGATCTCGTTCGCCGCCTGCTCATATTGCATGAAGACGAGGTTCCAGATCTCGACGAAGCGATCGCCGTCTTCGTCCGGGCTTCCGGGAGGTCCGCCCGGAATGTGATCGCCATGATCGTAGAAAATCTCCGAGCAGGGCCCGCAAGGCCCATCGTCGCCCATCGCCCAGAAATTGTCCTTGGTCGGGATTCGGATGATTCGGCTCTCGGGTAGGCCGGATATCCGCTTCCAGAGGTCGAAGGCTTCATCGTCGGTGTGATAAACGGTTGCTGTCAGGCGATCGGGGCTGAGGCCCCACTCCTTCGTCAGCAGATTCCACGCAAGTTCGATCGCGCGATCCTTGAAATAATCGCCAAAGGAGAAATTCCCGAGCATTTCGAAGAAGGTGTGGTGGCGCGCGGTGTAACCGACATTGTCGAGGTCGTTGTGTTTGCCACCAGCCCTCACGCATTTTTGCGAGCTCGTGGCTGTCGAGTATGGCCTCGTCTCAAGCCCAGTGAACACGTTCTTGAACGGCACCATGCCCGCATTCACGAACATCAGGGTCGGATCGTTCTGGGGCACTAGGGGGGCCGACGGAACCCGCGCGTGACCGTTCGTCTCGAAATAATCGAGGAAGGAGCGGCGGATGTCGTTCGTCGAGGTCATGAAGCGCATGTAAATGCGCTGCTGCAGTGCGGCAAGGATCGCGCCTTCCCGCCGACTGCTGTTTTGGCTAGGCGTAGGCCGCAGACACAGCGGTGGTCAGGGGATTGCGTTGTGGTCCGGTCCTTGTTGAGCCTCACCGAGATCGTGAACGTCAAAAGCGTGGCCATCAGCGCGCTCGCGGTTCTGTCGACCTGGCTGTCGCTGAAGCTCGGCATCAAGGCCGACTTTCCCCTCACTCTGATCGCCACGGCGATCGTCTTCCCGCTCGTTTTCTCGATCAGCACGGCCTACACCCGACGCGAGAAAGCGCTCGAGGAATATGGGGCGCTCAAGGCCAGTGGACGCGCCCTCTATCTCGCTTCGCGCGATTGGACCTCGCAGCCGGATGAGAAGCGAGACGCCGAGCTGAAATCGGCCCTCTACGAGCTGCTTAGCGCCACTCGCGAAATGTTTACCCGGCCCGTGCCCGAAGGCCGGCGTAACGAGGGGCGGGTCTATGCCGCCTTCGCTCGTCTGTCGCATTTCGTGAAGGAGATGCGAGCGGCGCATCTGGCGCCGACCGAATGCTCGCGGCTCAACCAATATATCGGCCGAATGATCACCGCCTTCGAGAACACGAGGAACATCTATGAGTACCGCACGCCGCGCACCCTGCGAGCGTTCAGCGAGTTCTTCATCATCCTGCTGCCGATCCTCTACGGACCCTATTTCGCCTTCCAGGCGGTCGAGTTCAGCCGCGAGCTCTTCTACGTCATGCCCATCCTCTTCGCGCTGATCCTGGTCGGCCTCGCCAACATCCAGGACCATCTCGAAAATCCCTTCGACCAGATCGGCGAGGACGATGTCGCGATCGATCCGGACAAGTTCGTCGCGTCGCTCGATACAGAGGTGACGGCGACCGCATCGTCCAGCTAGACGGGGCTCGATGGCGAAGCGGACCCGTTCGAGCATTCCTCACTATAAGCGCCGGCGCCCGCGTTCGGTCGTTCGGCGCATCTTGGGTTGGATCGTCAAGCTTGTCGTCGCCTTCTTCCTCGTCTCGATCCTTTGGGTGCTCGCCTACCGCTTCATCAATCCGCCGCTCACCTTCACCATGATCGGCGACCTCGTCGCCGGGCGCGGAGCGCAGAAGGAGTGGATGCCGATCGGAAAAATCGACCGCGACATGGTCCGCGCGTCGATCGCCGCCGAGGACGGCAAGTTCTGCACCCATCACGGCTTCGACTTCGAATCCATTGAAGATGCGATGAAACGTAACGCTTCGGGCGGACGCATCCGTGGCGGTTCCACGATCAGTCAGCAGACGGCGAAGAATGCCTTTCTATGGCAGGGCGGCGGCTATGCCCGCAAAGGCGTCGAGGCCTGGTTCACCTTCCTCATTGAGCATTTGTGGGGAAAACGGCGGATCATGGAGGTCTATCTGAACCTCGCCGAGACCGGGATCGGCACCTACGGCGTGAACGCCGGGTCGCAGCGCTATTTCGGCCATGATTCGAGCGCGATGAGCGCAACCGAGGCAGCGCGGATCGCCGCTGTGCTCCCGCTGCCGAAGAAACGCGGTGTGGTTGCGCCCAAGGGATTCACCCGCCGTTATGGCAATACGATCGCCGCGCGCGTCGGCATCGTGGCGCGCGATGGTCTCGACGACTGCGTCTACACGGGGACTCCCGCGCCAGAGAATAAGGCACCTCCGCCCGTAGCCAGGAAGCCGCGGCCTCTGCCGGGTGAGGAATATGAGAGCTCCAGGCCCCTACCGCCCGTCGAGAATGTCGTCAGCGAGCTTGAGCCGGCGACGACGGAGCTGGTGAACCTGGCCGTGCCCGAAGAGACTGCCAACGTCCCCGAATCCGCGCCTCCCCCGGAGCAGCCGCAAGAGCCGGTAAATGAACTTTAGAAAGCGGACCTTCTAAGAGGAACGCGGCCCTCCCCCCGAGTGTTGAGACGGCAACTCGTACAAGGAGGAGTAACATGGCCACGCGCACCCAAAGGCGTACGTCGAATCGCAGCGGCTCGAAACCGTCGAATGGAGGCGAAACCCGCAGCCGAACCAAGGCAAACCGAAGCGCATTTTCTTGGGGTGAGAGTGCCGTACCGCTCTTCGGCGCGGCTCTCGCGGGCGCGGCGATCGGATTTGCCGCGAACTTCGGACGTAAGGCACTCATGCAAGGCTTCGAAGCGCAGGCCGGCGACTGGGACGAGATCCTCGCGAACGAGCATGAGATGGCGCTCGCGATCTTCGACAAGATGCTCGCGACAGACGAGACGCAGACCTTCAAGCGGAAAATGCTGCTGATGAAGCTAAGCCATGCGCTCGATAAACATGCACACGCCGAGGAAATGGTCGTCTATCCGGCGCTGCGCGAGGCGAACGAAGCAAGCGACGCCGATGGCCTCGAAAGCGAGCACGGCTACATCAAGACGTTCCTCTATGAACTCGGCCAGATGGAAGCGGGCGCGACGGGATGGCTCGAGAAGGTCCGCCAGTTCCGCGACCTCGTCCGTGAACATGCGCATATGGAGGAAGAGCAGGTCTTCCCGCGCTTCAAGCGCGAACTGAATGCCGAGCAGAACGACAAGATCACGGGGCTCGTGAATCGCGACGGGTTCTGGATGTCCTAGCCGACGAGGGCGAGCTTGGGCGGTTCTTGGAGCGAGAGGTCGACTGTTCCTTCGCCCGTAATCCGCTCGATGCGGGAGGCTAGCTCTCCGTCGAGCGCATAGTCGCGGCCCACGAGGATCATTGCCTCGCCACATGCCGACACCGGCACCAGGAAGCGCACCAGACCGTTGCCGCCGCGCGCTCCGTCCAGTTCTTCGGCGAGGCGGCCAGCAGCCGCGGCTTCGGTCACTCGGACCGTCATTTGCAGCCGTGTCTGCTTGGCGAGCGCCTCCAGCGGCTGGAAGCGTTTGATGGTCACTCGCGGCGCTTCGTCTCCCGCCCGTCGATCGAGCTCGACCGTGAGCAGTCCACAACCGCCGGTCTTGGCCGCGGACTCTAGCGCCGCTGACGGCTCCTCGTCGAAGACGGTCGCTTCGAACTGACCCGAACGGTCGGACAGGCTGGCGACCATGTAGCGGCGGCCCTTGGCCGACACTCGCCAGCGAACACCTTCCGCAAGCGCGGCCATCGTCGCGCTTGTCCGCTCCCCCTCGGCAAGGCGCATTTCCGCCAGTTCGGCGAACGTCCGCACTTTGTGTGCCGCGAGCAGATGCTTTTGCGCATCGACCGGGTGGGCGGAGAAATAGAAGCCGAAAGCGTCGCGCTCAGCCGCCATTCTTTGGGCAAGCGACCAGGAAGCATCGCGCGGCAGCCGAATCGGTGGAAGCTCTTCCGCGCTCGCTCCGAACAGCCCCGCCTGCCCGCTTTCCCGCTGGTCGTGCGCACTTGCGGCGTGGGCGAGGATGGTCTCGGCCGCCGCGAACACCGCCGCCCGCTCCGGTTTGATGCTGTCGAAGGCACCCGCTCCCGCCAGGCTCTCCAGTTGACGACGGTTGAGCAGACGCGGGTCGATTCGGGCGGCAAAATCCTCGAGGCTCTTGAACGGTCCGCCGCGGTCGCGCTCTTCGACGAGGGCCCCCATCGCTTTCTCGCCGACGCCCTTCAGCGCGCCCAACGCATAGCGGACGCCACCCCCGTCGACCGTGAAATGAGCCTGGCTGGCATTGATGTCCGGCGGGAGGCATTGGATCTCGCCGCGACGCATGTCCTCGACGAAAACGCCGAGCTTGTCCGTCAGCGCCATGTCGAAGCTCATCGAGGCGGCGTAGAATTCGGCGCTGTGATGCGCCTTCAGCCAGGCGGTCTGATAAGCGACCAACGCATAGGCCGCGGCATGGCTCTTGTTGAAACCATAGCCCGCGAACTTGTCGATCGTGTCGAACAGGTCGTTCGCCTTGGCCGCGGAGATTTGATTATGGCTGGCGCATCCCTCGACGAAGCGGGCGCGCTGAGCGTCCATTTCCGATTTGATCTTCTTGCCCATCGCTCGGCGCAGCAGATCGGCTTCGCCGAGGGAGTAGCCGGCGAGGATCTGCGCGGCCTGCATCACCTGTTCCTGGTAGACGAAGATGCCGTAGGTCTCGGCCAGTATGCCTTCGAGCAAGGGATGCGGATATTCGATCGCCGCTCGGCCGTTCTTCCGGTCACCGAACATCGGAATGTTGTCCATCGGACCGGGCCGATAGAGCGCCACCAGCGCGATGATGTCGCCAAAGCTCGTTGGCCGGATGGCCGCGAGCGTCCGGCGCATGCCTTCGGATTCCAGCTGGAACACACCGACCGCGTCGCCGCGTTGGATCAGCTCGTAAACTGCCGGATCGTCCCAGGGTAGCGACGAGAAATCCACTTCAATGCCCTGTTCGGCCAGTAGACGCTGCCCTTCCTTGAGCACCGAAAGCGTCTTCAATCCGAGAAAGTCGAACTTCACCAATCCCGCCGCCTCGACATATTTCATGTCGAACTGCGTGACCGGCATGTCGGATCGCGGATCGCGGTAGAGAGGCACCAGCTCGTCCAGCGGCCGGTCGCCGATCACCACTCCGGCCGCATGCGTAGAGGCGTGGCGCGGCAGGCCTTCGAGCTTCATGGCCAGATCGAACAGACGCTTGACGTCGGCATGATCCCGATATTCCGCGGCAAGCTCGGAAACGCCGTTCAGCGACCGCTCCAGGGTCCACGGGTCGGTGGGATGGTTCGGGATCAGCTTGGCGAGACGGTCGACGTGGCCGTAGCTCATCTGCAAGACCCTGCCCGTATCCTTGAGCACCGCCCGCGCCTTCAGCCGCCCGAAGGTGATGATCTGGGCGACGCGATCGCGGCCGTATTTGCGCTGAACGTAGGCGATCACCTTGTCCCGGTGCGTTTCGCAAAAGTCGATGTCGAAGTCCGGCATCGAGACGCGCTCGGGGTTGAGGAAGCGCTCGAACAGCAGATTGAGCGCGATTGGGTCGAGGTCGGTGACGGTCAAGGCCCAGGCGACGACCGAGCCCGCGCCCGATCCACGGCCCGGCCCCACCGGAATGTCGTTCGCCTTGGCCCATTTGATGAAGTCGGCGACGATCAAAAAGTAACCAGCGAACCCCATGCCGGTGATGATGTCGAGCTCATATTCGAGCCGCTCGAGATAGGGTTGCTGCTCCTCCGCGTTGCGGCCTTTCAGGCGGTCCGCGAGGCCGGCGCGCGCATCGCGGCGCAGCTGCTCGTCCTCATCGTCGCTGAGGCGCGGCAGGATTGGCTTGCGCTTGGGCGCGGCGACCGCGCAGCGCTGCGCCACCACCGCCGTATTTGCCAGCGCCTCGGGCAGGTCGGCGAAAAGCTCGGTCATCAGGGCGCCGTCCTTGAGCCAGGCGTCGGGCGACGACGTCACCCGTTCGGCCGTTTCGACATAAGCCGAACTGGCGATGCACAGCATGGCGTCATGGGCAGCGTGGAAAGCGGGGTCGGTGTAAGCAGCGGAATTGGTCGCGATCAGCGGTAGATCGCGCGCGTAGGCCAGCGCAATCAAAGCGTCTTCGGCGGCTTCTTCGATAGGATCGCTCCTCCGGGCAACCTCGACGTAGAGCCGCCCGGGAAACAGCGCCTGGAGCCGGTCGAGATAAGCCTCCGGCTTCTCCCGCTGCCCGTCGGCAATCAGTCGAGCGAGCGCTCCGTCCGCTCCGGCGGTGAGCGCGATCAGGCCCTCGCTCAACCCTTCGAGCGTGTCGAATGAAACATGCGGATCGAGTTCCAGCGGGCGGTCGAGATGGGCCGCGGAAACCAGCTTGCAGAGATTGGCGTAACCAAGGTCGTTCTTAGCGAGCAGCACCAGCCAGTCGATTCTGCCGTCACCGCCGCCAAGCTCCGTTGGCCGTGCCACGCCAAGGAGGGCGCCGATGATCGGCTGCACGCCTTTGGCGACGCAGGCGTCGGTGAACGGCATCGCGCCGTAAAGCCCGTTGCGATCGGTCAGCGCCACGGCGGGAAAACCCAGCATCGCGGCACGCTCCGCGATGGTCTTGGGCTCCATCGCGCCTTCGAGCATGGAGTAAGACGAGAGAACGCGAAGCGGTACGTATGGCTGACTCACCGCTTCAATATGAGAATTCCGTTCAACGAGGGAAGCCGCGAGCCGCCCCTTTTCCACAATTACTTGGGTGCCGCGCTCTTCCTGTAGGTGAAATCGAAGCTTGGCGACCAGCTTGCGCCAAAGTCTTCGGATTGCTCCCCGAGCTGCCGAACGGAACCATCGGGATTGCGGGAATAGGTCATTCGAATGATGGCATCGTTCCCCGGTCCGTTCACGCCTTTCCAGTCGCCGACGAGAACCATTTTCCCGCCCACGAAAGCGCCCTCGAACGTCACTCGGCCATTCTGCAAATCCTGCCAGGTCTGATGCCAGCGTTTGTCTGCGGGATCGTACATATTGAGGCTGCCGCCATCGCTTTTCGAAAGCGGCATCCAATTTTCGCGGATGGTGCAGCCCGCGTAGATCTTCTCGACCAGGCTGTGCGCGACGAGCTTGTCCTTGCCCGTGGGATAAACGTCCCAGGATCCCACCCAGAAATCGAACTGGCGATGCTCTGGCGCGGCGCAGGCCGGTTGAGTCGGGCCGGCCTGGCTAGACGCTGCTGAACTCGTCAGACCGATCGCGAAAAGCGCAGTCAGCTGCAGCACAATCGATCGTTGCATGGGCCCCTCCGGTCGCCAGATAGTTCTAATAGAACCATAGCTGCCCAGACGGCGCAAGACTCTCAGCGTGGCGGCTGCCAGCGACCTTCCATGATATCGCGGATTTCCCGCATTCGGCCGAGATAGGATTCGGCAATGCATTGCGTGTCCCGGCACCGGTCGCGATAGCCGAGGAAGCGAGCGCGCGTTTGTTCGAGCAAGGTACGCTCCTCGGGCGATGCAGCCGCCAGCGCGCGCCGATATTGGGTCGTCATATTGAGATCGAGTGACGACAGGCCGGAATCCGAGCAGACCGCAATCTCGCTCCGTGAACGTGCCTGCGAGCAGTCGAAGCTCGGCCGCCCCGGATATGTGCTCGACGGCCCGGGTTGGACATTCGCCGATTCCGACGCTGCGGCATTCCCCTCGTCCGCTTCCGGAGTGGCTTCGTTCGCCTCTGGCGCGGTCTGCGGTGGCTGACCGACCCGCGCCAGCCTCGAGAGCGGAGCGATGATCGCGTCCGCGTTGCGCAGATCGACTGAATCGCCGCCAGTCTGGACGGAATAGTCGACATCCGACATCAAAGTGCGGCGCCCGTCCTCAGCGGCAACTCCGGGCGGGAGGTCAAGCGACAGTGAACCCGAGCAATTGGCCGCCCCAGTCGTACCGTCCTCGCTCTCCATCACGGCATTTTCCATCCGTACGACCGCATAACCGGCGAGCTGATCGTAGGCCGGCTGGTCACTTCCTCGCATCTCCGCTGCGCGCCGGAAGAGCTCGCGTTTTATGAGGTCGTAAGTGGCCTTCGAGGAACAGAGTTTCTCCTTCTGGTCCGGTTGCACTTCGGTCGCTTCCGTGCCGACAAGCTTGTCCTGATCGGGATCGCGGGTGAGCACGAAATAGGCGATGAGCGCGCCCAGCAAGATGAGCCCGCCGACCAGTGCAATTGTCGTCCAGTTGGGTTGGCGTCTTGGGCTGCTCGACCTCGTCTTGGCGTTTGGGGGCCACTATTCGAGCCGTCCTTCGTGCAGCCGAACGACTCGATCCATTTTCGAGGCGAGGCGCTCATTGTGAGTGGCGATCAAGGCAGCGCATCCCCTCCCCGCGCACCAAATTCAGGAATTCGGCGATGACCGCGTCGGCCGTATGCTCGTCGAGGTTGCCAGTGGGCTCGTCGGCGAGGATGAGCGGCGGCTTGTTGGCGAGCGCCCGCGCAACGGCGACCCGCTGCTGCTCTCCGCCCGAAAGCTTCGACGGGCGATGATCGAGACGCTCGGACAGTCTCAGCGCGCCGAGCAGCTCCTCTGCCCTTGCCCTCGCCGCTTCGGCTTCCGTGCCGCGCACGAGCTGCGGCATCGTGACATTCTCGAGCGCGTTGAAATCGGGCAGCAGGTGATGAAACTGATAAACGAAGCCGAGGAGGTCGCGGCGCAGGCGCGTGCGGCCCTCATCGTCCAGCTGGGAAGCTTCCTGGCCCTGCAGGCGGATAGAGCCCTGAAACCCGCCTTCGAGCAGGCCCACAGCCTGGAGCAGAGTGGATTTGCCCGACCCCGAAGGCCCGAGCAGAGCAATGATTTCCCCCGGCGCAACCTCGAGATCCACGCCGCGCAGCACCTCGATGGTGACTTCGCCCTGGACGAAACTGCGCTTGAGGTCTCGGGTGACGAGGACCGGCTCACTCATAACGGAGCACCTGGACGGGATCCGTGCTTGCCGCCTTACGCGCCGGGAACAAGGTGGCCGGGAAGATCAGCAGCATGGTTACGACCAGGATCGCCGCGACTTCGAAGGGATCGGTCTTGGAGGGTAGCTCGGTGAGAATTCGAACCGAAGGATCCCACGGGTTCGCGCCCGTAAGATAGTGAACCAGGTTCACCGCGCCCTGGCGGAAGAGAAGGAGGACGGACCCGACGACGAGGCCGATGAGGATTCCGACCGTTCCGATCGCCAGCCCAACGGTCATGAAGATGCGCAGCACGGCTCGGCGTGTCGCACCCATGGTACGCAGGATCGCAATGTCTCGAGTCTTCGATCGCACGAGCATGATCAGCGAGGAGGCGATGTTGAACGAGGCGACGAGCACGATGATGCTGACGACAATGAACATCACCACCCGCTCAAGGTCGAGCGCCGAGAAAAGGGCGGAATTCATCTGGCGCCAGTCGACGATGACCCCGTTACGCCCGACGAGCGGCTGGAGCGGTGCGAGGATCTGGCCGACTTTGTCAGGATTGCTCGTCTGGATTTCGATCGCACCCACGGAATCGCCGAGCATGAGCAGATTTTGCGCGTCCTGCATCGGCATGATCGCGTAAATCTTGTCGTAATCGTAGACCCCGACCTCGAACACCGCGCCGACCGTATAGGTGACGATCCGTGGGACGGTCCCCATCACCGTGGAGCGGCCCTCGGGGCTGATGATGCTGATCTGGCTACCGGGATAAGCGCCGAGCTGGTCGGCGAGCCGGGAGCCGATCGCCACCCTGCCACTGCCGGGGGTGATCGCCTTCAAGTCGCCAGCGACGACATTCCCGCTGATCGTCTTGTTGGACAGCAGGTCCTCCATCCGCATTCCGCGGACGATCACCCCTTCGACTCGCCCGTTCGACGATGCCATCAGCGGCTGTTCGATCAGCGGCAAGGCGGACGTGACGTCCGGCGTGCCCTTCGCCGCGGCGGCGATTTGCTGCCAATTGGTGAGCCGGCCGTCATAGCCTTGAATCACCGCGTGACCGTTGAGGCCAACGACCTTGTCGAACAGCTCCGCCCGGAAACCGTTCATCACGCTCATCACCACGATGAGCGCGGCGACTCCGAGCGCGACCGCGCCGACGCTGAAGCCCGCGACCAGGAAGATGAAGCCCTCGCCCTTGCCGGGCAGCAGGTAGCGGCGAGCGATCATTCGCTCGTAGCGGTTGAGGATCATGACCAGCCTCTCAAGTCACCCTGAACTCGTTTCAGGGTCCATTGACGAGAAGGTCTGAGCGATCTCCGAAAATGGATGCTGAAACAGTTCAGCATGACGCAGGGGCGTATCATTCAGCTAGCCTTGCGAATGCGTTTTCGAGGCTCAACTCCTCGCGCTCTCCTGTTGAACGGCGCTTTAACTCGATCGTACCGGCAGCAATGCCGCGCGGGCCAATAATCGCCTGCCAGGGCAAGCCGATCAGGTCCATCGATCCAAGCTTCACCCCGCCCCGCTCATCGCGGTCGTCGTACAGCACTTCGACGCCGGCCGCGGTCAGCCGTGCATAGAGGTCGTCGGCCGCGGCAACACTCGGCGGGTCGTCATGACGCATAGTGACGATGCCGACGCGCCACGGCGCAACCGACTCCGGCCAGACGATTCCGGAATCATCGTGGCTTGCCTCGATGATCGCTGCGACCAGCCGCGATACGCCTACCCCGTAGCTACCCATCATCGGCGTGACCATGCTGCCGTCGCGTCCCGACACGCGCAGCCCCATCGGTGCGGAATATTTGTCGCCGAAATAGAAGATGTGCCCGACCTCGATCCCTCGTCCGGTCCGTCGCCGATCCTCGGCGACGACGCTCCAGCGCGCTTCGTCGTGAGTTTCGTCGGTCGCCGCGTACGTGCCCGTCACCTGATCGAACAGCGCCTGCAGCCCCGCCTCGTCACCATAATCGAGACCTTCGCGGTGCCAATCGATCTCCTCGAAAGCAGCGTCATAGAAGACTTCGCTCTCCCCGGTCGGCGCCAGCACGATGAACTCATGGGAAAGGTCGCCTCCGATCGGGCCAGGATCGGCCTTCATCGGTACCGCCTGTATGCCCATGCGCTGAAAGGTACGCAGATAGGCAAGCATTTGCGTATAATAGCTTTGCCGAGCACCTTCCTCGTCCAGATCGAAGCTGTAGGCGTCCTTCATCAAGAACTCGCGCCCGCGCATGACTCCGAAGCGGGGGCGGATCTCGTCCCGGAACTTCCACTGGATATGGTAGAGTGTCCGCGGCAGGTCGCGATAGCTCTTCACCTCATCACGGAAGAGCGCCGTAATCATCTCCTCGTTGGTTGGCCCATAGAGCATTTCACGATCGTGCCGGTCGCGAATCCGCAGCATTTCGGGGCCATAAGCGTCATAGCGCCCGCTTTCGCGCCATAGGTCGGCGGACTGCAAAGTGGGCATCAGCATCTGTTGTGCGCCGGTGCGGTCCTGTTCCTCGCGCACGATTTGCTCGATTTTGTGAAGCACCCGAAAACCGAGCGGCAGCCAGGCGTAAATTCCCGCGGCAGTCTGGCGGACCAGTCCCGAGCGGAGCATCAGCTTGTGGCTGACGATCTGGGCGTCGGCCGGACTTTCCTTGAGAACCGGCAAGAAGGCTTGGGACCAGCGCATGGCGCGGGGCTGTAGCGGCGAGGTACGACGCCTGGCAACCGCAAGAGCCCGTGTGGCGCGACCGCAACAGCTGCCAGACAAAAAACAACGCAGAACAACTGCAATCGTGACAGTCAGTGCACGGCGGCTTAGGCCCCTTTCCATCCGAACGAACTGGCCCTTGGGTCGCGGGTTCGGGTGTGGCGGCTGAGCGACTGGGGACGTTCGCCGTGACGACATCCAAGGGGGCTGACGAGCAATCGTCACGCAGGGCGCCCGGATCGCAAGTCGGTCCGGGCGTTTGCTTTGTCTGCATGACTGCTTTGATGTAAGACGAACGCGCTAGCCAAGTGTTGGCAGTTGCGCGCCAGCACAGCGCAAAAGGAGGACGCCATGCGACTACGCATGATCCTTGCGGTGCTCTTCGTAACAGCGGCGACGGCAACCGTTGGCCCCGCTTCCGCCCAGGATACTCAGCGCGGCGGAATTCGCACGGAAACTCAGGACCGGATGGCGGCCCAGGGCTCAGGCGCCGACATCTTGTGGAATGCGCTCGGATTGGTCGGGCTGCTCGGGCTTCTCGGACTTCGCGGCGATCACGCCGACGACAGCTATCATCCGTCTTCGGTCGAGTAAGCCGACCAGAACAGGAGCAATGATGATGCGGTTTTCCCCTCTAGTCGCGGCGGCGGCGATGCTCATAGCGGCGCCCGCCGTTGCTCAAAACGATGCGACGGATGCCAACGCGGTCACATCGGTAACTGACGTGACCACCAATGCGGCGCCCGCGGCACCGGCCGATCCGACCGCGTCACCTGCGTACCCGGGCAACGAGGCTACGTCCGCGACGCCTGCGACGGACGTGGGTTCAACGGCGGTCCAAGAGAATAAGCTCTTGCCTTGGGGCCTGCTGGGTCTGCTTGGTCTGCTTGGTCTGTTCGGGCGCAGGCGTTCCGCGAGTTAGGGCACCGGTTCCTCTTCACTGCTGTCGCTGCCATAAGTGCGGCGAATGGCCGAGGGCGAGAAGAAACAATCGACAAAGCTGGTTGAGGGCGGCCGGCGTAGGGAATGGCGCGGACGGCTGGTCAACCCGCCGATCGAACGCGCGTCGACGATCCTGTTCGACAGCACCGCCGATTTGCACGGCAGCCGCCCCGGTCTCGGTGAATATCGCTACGGGCTGCAGGGCACAGCGACACATTGGGCCCTATCCGATGCGCTGACCCAGCTGGAACCAGGAGCTGCCGGTACCGCTCTTTACTCATCCGGTCTCGCCGCGATCACGACGGCGCTGTTCACTGTGCTTTCGCCGGGCGACGAGCTGCTCGCCACCGACTCCGTTTACGGGCCGACGCGGAAATTTTGCGAAACGATCCTCAAGCGCTTTGGGGTCTCGACACGTTATTACGATCCGTGCGTCGGCCCGGCCATTGCCGACATCATCGGCGACAAGACACGCGCAATCCTGCTTGAAAGCCCCGGTTCCCTGACGATGGAGGTCCAGGATGTCCGGGCCATCTGTGCGGTGGCCCGGAATCGCCGTGTCGTCACCTTGCTCGACAATACTTGGGCAACGCCGCTGTTGTTTCCAGCGATCGCGGTTGGCGTCGATATCAGCATCCTCGCCGCCACCAAATATGTCGGTGGCCACGCGGATGTCATGCTGGGTGCGACGACTGCCACCGACGAATATTTCGCACGAATCGAGCACACTGGCTGGGATCTCGGACATAGCGTCTCACCCGACGATGCTTGGCTCGGCTCACGCGGGCTGAGGACCATGGGCATCCGGCTCAAGCAGCATGAAGAGAGCGCGCTCAAGATCGCGCGCTGGCTGAAAGAGCAGGCGCAAGTCGGACTGGTGCTGCACCCTGCCCTGCCCGATTGTCTTGGTCATGAGCATTGGAAGTCGGACTTTCGAGGCTCGTCAGGCCTGTTCTCGTTCGAACTTAAGAATGGCAACGATGCCGCGCGTGCCGCCTTGGTCGACAGCCTCAAGCTGTTTGGAATTGGCTACAGCTGGGGTGGGTACGAAAGCCTCGCCCTCCCGATCAATCCCGTACGGACGGCTTCCAAACCGCCAGCCGAGAACCTCGTGCGCCTGCACGTCGGTCTGGAGGATCCTGACGATTTGATCGAGGATCTCGCCGACGCGCTTAAACGGTTCAGTCGGGGCTGACGAAGTTCTTGCAGATTGCTGCTCGCTGAGCTGCAGGCGTGTCCTTCGTGCAGACTTTCAGTATCGCATTATCGGAAGCGTGTTCAGCGCCCTGACTGGGACTGTCTATTTTGAGCTGTGCCTGCGCACTCGGACCCAGGGCCACGGCATGCAGCCCGTCCCGTAGTTTCTGCTCAGAGTTGCTGATCTTCGTCACCGGAGGCTTTGCAGTCGCTGTGGCCGTACCCCCGACTAGGAACTCCAAGCCTGCCGTGAAGATCATTATACGCCGCATGGGGATTTCTCCGTTCGGTACCGAGAGTGAGCGCCGACAACGTTCGGTGCGCTCACGCGCACCTCGACCGACCTCCCAACCGGCTCTCGCGACCGTTAATCGGTGAAATCGTCGCGTGGCTTGTCGGATGAAATCGGTGCGTTAGGTTTGCGGCGACTGGGCATTGAGGGGTGATGATGTTCGATCGAGTCACGCGCGTCGCACTGGAGACACTGCTTTTCATCGCGGCGACACCGGCGATTGCCGAGGCACTGCATCCCATCCGAAACTGGGTGGTCGATTATCGCGAGGATCAATGTGTCGCTTACCGCGATTACGGCTCACCGGACAAAGTGATCACCCTCGGTATCCGTCCGGCCCCGAATGGCGAGACATACGAACTTATGGTCGCGCGGCCACGTTCTGGGCCCGACTTCGCCACCGAGGAGAAGGGATCCGTCGACTTTGGCCGCGGGCCGATCAGGGCGTGGCTGCTGAATTACGGAGGCAGACGCAGCAAGTCCGATATCTATCAATTCCGCATATCCGCGGCTGAGATGGAGCAGGCGCGATCCGCGAAGACAGCAACTTTGCGCACGGCCGACGCACCGGATTTCACCTTCGAGCTGAGATCCATGCCCGCATTGCTGAAAGGAACTCCAGGACTGCACCGCGGACCTCCAGCGCTACTGGAACATGGGAGACCGAACGTTAGGTGCGGCAGGAACGCCGGCCAGAGGCGATCTCCGATCAATCTTCAGCGCGGATGACTATCCAGCGGACGCTTTACGGATGAACCAGGAGGGAAGCGCTCAATTCCTTCTTCTTATCAACGAAAAGGGTTCGGTCGCCGGGTGCCAGGTCCTCAAGCCAAGCGGAGTGCCCGTCTTCGATGCGCTCGGCTGCCAGGTCATCACAAAGCGTGCAAAATTCACTCCCGCGTTGGACGCCGCCGGGAAACCGATGCGAAGCTCGGTCACCACGCCAGAAATCGTCTGGCGACTGGGCGGGTTCAAGACCACGCGCTGAGTGGCGTTCAAAAACTGATTTTGATTGTTGCGACTGGGCAACGCTCGCGCGCAAAATCCGGACCATGCATCTATCGACCACGGCGCGCGTATTCCAAACTCGCCCTGATCAAGGATGGAGTTTGTATGCGTGCTCGGTCTTTCAACGAAGAAGCCAAGGCGTGCCGACGGCAAGCCGCGCTGTACGCCGGTCGACCCGAAAGTCACTTCCTGCTTAAGATAGCGCACTCGTTCGAGGAACTGGCCGGCGCTCCTGTTCCTCGCCAGTCCGCTGAAATCCGTCCGGAGGTGAGCTCCCTGTTGATCATCCTCATGTTCTGGCTCGGATCCGCCATACTGGTGATCATTACGGGACTACGGATGAGCTCCTGCATGGAGCCGGAACGCTATTTGATCCTGCTGCCCGTCGAGCTTCAGGAGGCGAGAGCCTGATAGAGCGCTCGAAGAGGCTAGCGCTTACCGCAGCGAGCGAATGATCCGTGAGACATCTTTACCCAAGTCTCAAGAGTTCATCCGAATGCTTGACGTGAGGCCTCCTGTTTGGCGGCCCCGATTTCTACAATCGTTTCTTCGATTTGATCTGCCGCCTCGCCATAGGCAGCGGCAAGGGGAAGGATGCCCACGGACCTTGCCTTGCGCCGGTAATGATCCATCAGCTCGCGCAGCTCGTTGATCTTGTCGGCCATGTGGGAAGCTCCCCCTGTCAGGGACGACCCGGCGAAAGGCGAATAACGCCGGGCCGCCTTCGGCACGGTAACAGGCAGTTCACATGCCAACGCCCCAAACAGGTATCCTTGTAATTAGTTCCCGTTTTTGATTTGGATCAATACGACAAACGCAACGGCCGAAGCGGCTCGCGTTGCAGCGACCCGAAGAAGACGTTCGATCCAGCGCACTCGACATTTTTGCAGGAGAGCCCGGCGGGAGAGGCAAGAATTGAGCGCTTTTGACTATCTGTTCACGTTCTACGGGCTGCTCTTGGGCATCGCTGTCGCCAATGTCGCGATTGGCTTTGCGGACATGTGGCGCGATTGGGAGAAGGTCGAGGTCGGCGCATGTCCGCCCCTGCTCGCGTGCCTGGTCCTTTTGGGCGGGATGAACGTGTGGCTTACGACCTGGCAGACCCGCCACGACGTGTCATTGACCGGATGGCAAATGCTCGCCGCCGCAGGGATTTCCCTTCCTTACGTGTTCGTCAGCCGCGCAATGTTCCCGGGACAGGAAAAGGAACCGGAAGACTCGCTCGAAAGGCACTATCTCAAGCATCGCATTCTCATTCTGTCGGTCCTGACCATCCCGCCACTCGTCTCCGCAATGTCCAAAATCATTCTCGATGACATACGCTATTACGGCTGGAGAGAGGCTTGGATCGCGGCGCGGATCGTTGCGCCGCTGACGCTAATCCCCTTGGGAAGCCGGGAGTGGCAGCGAGCCGGTCTCGGCGCCCTCGTGGTGCTGGAGCTGTTCGGATTATTCCGCTGAGTGCCTGGCGGGGGCCGGAGTACAAACCGAACGGTGATTCTCGGCCTTGGCTGCTGACCCGCCTTGTCGTAGCCTCATGCAGCAACATCAGTCTGCGTAAGGGGGCGCGTTCGAGATGCGGCTTCAGATCCGGGTTCTTTCGATTCTTGCTTTGCTGTCAATTTCGTCCGGCTCACTGGCTGCCGGCGATAATCCGAAACTCACCCCATTCGTCGCGCAGATCATCGCTCCGCCACATGTGGTTTCCGGTTCGGACGGCAAGCGCCATATCGTTTACGAACTTGCGCTCACGAACATCACGGGCGGAAATGTTCGTGTCGAGCGGCTTGCAGTCATCGACCCCGACAGTCGGGCAACGCTTGCGGTGCTGGGTCCAGAGGAACTGGCAAAACGCGTCACACCCGGCGCGAGTCGCGGCAATGAAACGCGGGAGCTGGGCGCATATCAATTCGCAGTCGTCTTTCTGCATGTCACTCTGGCTGAGGGCGCGAAGGTTCCGGCACGCCTCACTCAGGAGATCACCGCACATTTCGCAGTCATCGGCGCCGACGTCACGCAGACGATCGGCGAGACGGCCGTCGTTGCGACGTCGCCCGTCGTGCTCGGGCCGCCTTTACGCGGCAAAGGCTATGTCGCCGCGGACGGGTGTTGCGATTCCATCCGTCATGTCCGCGCGCTGCTGTCGATCGATGGCAAATTCGATCTCGCTCAGCGCTTCGCCATCGATTGGGAACAGATCGACGACAAGAACAGATTGGTCACTGGCGACATCAAAGTGCCGGCGAATTACTACATCTATGGGAAGCCGATCCTTGCCGTCGCCGACGGTACGGTGGTCGGAACACGCAATGACCTGCAAAGACCAAGTGCCGGGCGCGCTGCCCGCGAATCTGCCGCTCGACGAGGCGGACGGCAATTTCGTCGTCCTCGACATCGGGTCCGGCCTATTCGTCAACTACGCCCATATGCGTCCAGGGCACCGTGAAGGTTAAGCTTGGCGATAAAGTTCGGCGCGGCGAGCAGCTGGGCGAAGTCGGCAACACCGGCAACAGCCAAGCGCCGCATCTTCACCTGCATGTCATGGACGGCGCTGCTCCACTATCGTCGAACGGCCTGCCCTACGTTTTCGACAGTTTTTCCATCACTGCGGTCGACGAGGCCGGCACGGAAGACTTCGACAAGGCGGAGGCGACCGGATCGCCTCTTACGCTGACGCCGCGCGCCCCGCCCCAAAAACTCGAGAACGCGTTGCCGCTCGATCTCTCGGTCGTTGAGTGGCCGCGCTGATTCAGAGGCATGGGTTGGTAGCGGAGGAGGGACTTGAACCCCCGACACGCGGATTATGATTCCGCTGCTCTAACCAGCTGAGCTACTCCGCCCCAGGGCCTGGAAGCGAGCCGTTGAACGGCCGCTGCGAGGCGCGGGATATAGGTGCGTGTCTGAGGACGGTCAACGCGGAGGAACCGCTTAGGGCTGGTCTCGTTACACGAGGCAACGAAGAGGAACGAATGGACCCGCTGACCCCGCTCGACACGCTTTGCCGGATCATCCTTCGCGCGCGCGAATATGAAGCGCAGACAGCAAGCGATTACGACCGCGGTGAAGACCCCGACAATATCGACGACGAGCAGGAAGGCGCGCTGTCCGTCCTCGAGGATGAAGTCAACGACAGCGTCGAGGAAGAGCTTCAAGCGCAGTTCGAGGATTTGGGGGAAGACCAGCTCGCCGAAGTCATCGCTTTCTGCTGGGTGGGCCAGGGAACCTATGAAGTGGCGGATTGGGACGAGGCCATGGATGAAGCCCAGACGCGTGTCAGCGAAAGCACAGCGGAAGCGATCGATGAGCTGATGGAGCAGCCGATGCTCGCTTCGGTGCTGGAATTGGGGTTGGCAGCCTTCGACCTCAGCTGCGACGGGATCGGCGACCTCAGCTAGCGACGGAAGGCGTAAGTCGCGATCGATTCCCACGGACCACCCAGATAGCGGTGCAATCCGAGACCCCTGATGGTGAGCGGTCTGGGCACGAACTCCTGCAGCAACCTCGCGAGCAACGCCCGCGCGACTTTGGGTGCAACCTTGTTCTGTACGGTGATGTGCGGACGCCATCCGCCCATGTCCTGCGCTCCGAGCAAACCATGAAGCCCGTCCGCGATTTCCTCGCGGATGCGGTCGAGATCCGGCGAGACGACGCGAAAAGCGACGCCGCCGCCAAGGTCCAGGAGACCTTCGATCCGAGCGACCGGCCGCGTGCGTTTGACTGCGCCCGCCAGGCGCGTCCGCACCTCCCGCTCGGTCGAGGGCGGAAGCGCGTGGAACATGGTCAAATGTGCGAGCAGCTGATTTCGATCGGGCGGATAATGTTGACGACGCAGGCGATCGAGCCACGCCAAATCCTGTTGCGCCAGCTCGGCCGTGACGATCAGCGCGCCAGCCGCCTTAGATCTCCACCTGGCTGCCGAGCTCGACGACGCGGTTCGTCGGGAGTTTGAAGAATTCCATGGCACTTTCCGCGTTGCGAAGCATCCAGGCGAAGAGCTTCTCCCGCCAGATCGCCATTCCCGGGCGCGACGAGGCAAGCAGCGTCTGCCGCGCCAAGAAGAAGCTCGTATCCATCATCTTGCACTGCGGCCCGCAATCCTTGAGCTGCGCCAGCGCCGCGGGGACATCGACCTCTTCCATGAAGCCGTAGCGCAGGACCACGCGATAGAAGCCTGAGCCGTAATCTCGCTGCTCCACCCGCTTTTCCGCCGGGACATAGGGCACGTCCTCGATTCGGACGGTGAGTAGGATGATCCGCTCGTGGAGCACCTTGTTGTGCTTCAAATTGTGCAACAGTGCGTGTGGGACGCCGCTCGCCGAGCTAGTCATGAACACCGCGGTGCCGGGAACTCGCGCCGCGCTGGGTGCCGCCGACTTGATGAAAATCTCCATCGGCAGGCTCGCCTCGTTCATCCGGTCGATCATCAATTTGCGGCCCTTCGCCCAGGTCGTGAGGAAGGTGAAGGCGATCGCTCCAACGAGCAGGGGGAACCAGCCGCCGGCGGGGATCTTCAGAAGGTTGGCGGAGAGGTACGAACCGTCGACCGCGAAGAAGAGCACCAGCAGCGCGATCACGGCCCAGCGGTTCCAGTTCCACATCTGCCTTAGCACGACAGAGATGAGCACGGTGTCGATCAGCATCGCGCCGGTGACCGCGATGCCATAAGCGGCGGCCAGGTTTGACGAACTGCGGAAGGTCAGGACCAGGATGATGACCATGATCATCAAAGCCCAGTTGATCACCGGGATGTAGATCTGGCCGGCCGCGGCCTCGCTGGTATGGGTGATCCTGAGGCGCGGCACGAAGCCGAGCTGGATCGCCTGCTGAGTGACGGAATAGGCGCCGGTAATCACGGCTTGGCTCGCGATGACCGAGGCCGCCGTCGCCAGCAGCACCAGCGGCAGGCGAAACATGTCGGGCGCGAGATAGAAGAATGGGTCTTTGACCTTGGTCAGCGCCTCGTGCGGTGCAGCCGACAGGATCATCGCCCCCTGCCCCAGATAATTGAGCAGCAGGGCCGGCAGAACAAAATAGAGCCACCCAACGCGGATCGGCTTGCGGCCGAAATGCCCCATGTCGGAATAGAGCGCCTCCGCGCCGGTCACGGCGAGGACGACGGAACCCATGGCGATGAAGGCGCGCACCGGATCAGCGGTGAAAAAATAAAAGGCGCTGAGAGGGTTGAGCATTGCGGGAATGACCGCGGGCTCGTCCATGATGTGCATGAACCCAAGCACCGCCAGCGTCACGAAATAGATGATCATTACGGGCCCGAACATAAGGCCGACCCTGGCGGTCCCGCGCGACTGGATGGCGAACAGCCCGACCAGGATCACGACCGCGATCGGGATCACGAATGGCTCCAATCCGGCGTTCACGGTCGTCAGACCCTCGACCGCCGAAAGCACCGTGACCGCCGGAGTGATCATCGAATTGCCGTAGAAGAGCGCCGTCGCGAACACTCCCAGAAGGATGATCCCACTGGTCCATCGCTTCTTTCCGCTTAGCGTTCGGTTGATCAAGGCGAGGAGCGCGAGACTCCCGCCCTCACCCTTATTGTCGGCCCGCATGATGATGGTGACGTATTTGAGCGTCACGATGATCATCATCGACCAGAAGATGAGGCTTAGAACGCCGAAGATGTGCAGCCGGTCCGGAATGAGCGTGTGATGACCGGCAAAAGTCTCGCGGAAGGCGTAGATCGGCGACGTGCCGATATCGCCGAACACGATTCCGATTGCGCCTATGGCAAGCTTGTACAGGGGCCCCTGGGCGTGGCCGTGCGCAGCATCGAGTGGCGCCTCGCTTTCAGCGCCTCCAGTCGAGGTGAGATTCATGTTTTAAGGTTCTGACTGGACAGACTGCGGCTTCGCATCCCTAAGCCGCGCACGATCTCGTCGGTCACGGACGCATCTAACTAGCACCGCCGTTACGGCGCTGCAATCGGTGGGGACAGAGGCGAAAAGCCCGTCTATAGGCCCGCGCAACCATCAGAGGGAGCGAACGAATAATGCGGGTCGGGGTGCCAAGGGAAATCAAGGTTCATGAGTATCGCGTAGGCCTGACGCCTGCATCGGTCGCCGAGTTGGTGGCTCATGGGCATGAGGTGGTGGTCGAATCCGGCGCCGGCAAGGGGATCGATTGCCCTGACAAGGCTTATGAGAAAGCTGGAGCCCGCATTCTCCCCGATGCCGCGACGATATTCGAAGCCTCCGACATGATCGTGAAGGTGAAGGAACCGCAGCCGCAGGAGATCGCGCTGCTCGAGCCGCGGCATATCCTCTTCACCTATTTGCACCTGGCCGCCGACAAGCCTCAGGCCGAAGGGCTGATGAAGTCGGGCGCGACGTGCATCGCCTATGAGACGGTGACCGGCAAGAATGGCTCGCTACCACTCCTGAAGCCGATGAGCGAGGTCGCGGGCCGCATGTCGGTTCAGGTCGGTGCCCACTATCTCGAGAAGGAGCAGGGCGGCCGTGGAGTGCTGCTCGGCGGCGTCCCGGGCGTCGCTCCCGCCAAGGTGGCCATTCTCGGGGGCGGAGTCGCCGGAGTGAATGCGGCGCAAATGGCAACTGGCATGCGCGCCGACGTCACCATCTACGACATCAACAACGACCGGCTGGCCGAGCTCGACATGTTCTTTTCAAGCCAGATCAAGACTGCTTTCGCTTCGCGCGCCGCAATCGCAAATGCCGTCGAGAAGGCAGAGCTGGTGATCGGAGCGGTGCTCGTGCCGGGTGCCGCGGCACCCAAATTGGTCACTCGCGACATGCTGAAGACGATGAAGCGTGGATCGGTCCTCGTCGACATCGCGATCGATCAGGGCGGCTGCTTTGAAACGTCGCGACCGACGACGCACGCCGATCCGGTCTATGAGGTCGACGGGATCATCCATTATTGTGTCGCGAACATGCCCGGAGCGGTCGCCCGGACCAGCGCCTTTGCGCTGAATAACGCGACCCTCCCCTTCGCGCTGAAGATTGCGGACAAGGGCGTGGAAAATGCTTTGCAGTCCGATCCCGATCTTGCGGCCGGACTGAACGTTTCCGCCGGCAAGATTCGGCACAAGGCGGTCGCCGAAGCGCTCGACCTCCCGTACGACGCCGCCTAGCGCCGCGCTGCCGGATGCGGCGTGTCGAGCGCTGCGACACCCTGCTCGACCAGCGGGCGCCAACTCGCGTCCGGAGGCGCCTGGGCGAGCAATTGTTTCCAGACCTGCACAGCGCCTTGCCGATCGCCTGATCGGGCGAGCGCCAACCCGTAGAAAAAGAGCGGCGCAGGATAACCAGGGGAAAGCTCCGCCGCGCGCCGGTACGCGAACTCCGCCGGCGGAGTGAGCCCGTGCGCATGATCAACCAGTGCATTGCCGAGGCCGATCCACAGCTGTGGGTCGCCCGGGTAGCGGCCCACGGCGTTCCGTAGAATGCCGACCGAATATTCGGTGTTGCCGCGGCGGGCTAAGGCCTCGGACATCAAGAGCCAGCTTTCGGCAGGCGTGAAGTTGCCGAAGAAGGCATGACGGGCTTCCGTGAGCGGCAAGATACCGCGACCTTCACTCCCGCGCGCGGGTGATCCCCGAAGATCGGGCCGGCCTTGCAGGGCGTAGCCGGCGCTGCCGAACAGCAAGGCGGCAGCGGCCGCGTTCAATAGCCCGCCGCGAACGCCCGACCACCAGAGCCCGACCAAACATAGAGCGACGAGCACGAGCAGGACCAGCCAACCCATCAGCCACCAACCTTCGAACGGATGCGTCCCCGCAGCAACCACGCGCCGACCAGCAGGAGCAGCAGCGGTGCGAGCCACAGCGGCCAGGCGGCAGGCTCGGCGGTCGGACGATAGCTGATCCATGTGCCATAGCGCTGGACGAGCCAGGAGCGGATCGCTGCGGGCTTCTCCCCCGCAGCGATCCGGCGGCGGACGAGGTCGCGCATGTCGCCGGCCAGTTCGGCGTCTGAATCGGCGATGGACTGCCCCTGGCAGACGAGGCATCGCAGCTCCTGCATCAGCGCCTGGGCCTGAGCTTCCCGATTGGCGTCGGGAAGTTCGCGATTGGCCCAATAAGCCGGCGGCAAATTGCTGTCGGCCAGCAGCGGCTGAGCGAGGAAGATGGCCAAGAAAATGGCGAGCCGCTTCACCGTGCCTGCTCCAGTTCCGCGAGAATCGTCGGCACATCCGACGAGTCGATAGGGCCGATATGCTGGTAACGAATGATGCCTTTCCCATCGACGATGAAGCTCTCCGGGACGCCGGAAGAGCCGAGCGCGATTTGAACGCGGCTCTGCGCGTCGCTTCCGATCCGCTCGTAAGGGTCGCCATTGCGCGTGAGGAAATCGGCGACCGCCTCGGGCTGATCGCGAACCGCAATGCCATCGATCGGGATTCCGCGACTCTTCAGCCCCTGCAGGACCTTAACTTCGGTAATGCAAGGCACGCACCAGCTAGCGAAAATGTTGATGAGGCGCGGCTGCCCCGTCGCCAGATCCGAGGCGGTCAATCCCCGCTTCGAGGGAACTGCTGCCGGCAAGACGAATGCCGGCACCGCCTTTCCTTTGAGCTTCGACGTTACGGTCGTGTCCGCGGGGATTGCCAGACGCCAGACCAACGCGGCGATAATGACCAGCAGCAGCACAAGGGGCGCGAAGCGAACTGCTCGGCTCATGCGTAGCGCTCCTTGCGCCAATCAGTGCGGCGCATGCGAACGCGCCATGCTCGCCCGATCAGCGCCAGCGCCCCGCCCAAAGCGATCAGAGCTCCGCCGAGCCAGATGAGCGTTACGAAGGGCTTCCACCACAAGCGCAACTGCCAGGCGCCCGACGAGTCCGGCTTGCCGACGACTGCGTAGAGCTGTCCGTTCCAGAAGGTCTCGATCGCCGCTTCGTTGGTTTCCATCGGTGGGTCGGAAAAATAGCGGGTCTGCGGCTTCAGGATGATCGGCCCCGCCCCCCGGCTCGCGCGAAGCTCGGCCTCGAGCGCGGTCCAATTCTTGCCCGCGGTCGGGACGACAGCTTGGAGCTGGACGAGCCACGGCCCCACCCTCAGCGTCTCCCCGGGCCGGACGACCGCCAGTCTTTCGCTGGTGAAGGCGGCATTGGCGGACATCCCGGCAAGAGCAACCGCGATCCCGAAATGCGCAATCACCATACCCCAACTGGATAGCGGAGCACGCAAAGGATTGCGGCCGATGAGCGGCAGAAGACTAGCGGTGGAAAGATATGCCGCAACGCCCAATCCGAGCCGAGGGAGCACCCCGATTTCGGGCGCAAGGACGACGGTGCTGAGAAGCGCCGCAGCGCCGAGCAAGGCCGGGATCCTCAACTGCTTGAGCAATGGCCGCCGCGCTCGTCGCCAGCTGAGCAGCGGGCCTATCCCGACGAGGAGTGCCAGAATCAGCGCCAGCGGACCCGCGACGGCGTTGAAATATGGCGCTCCGACCGAGAGTTTCTCGCCGGATACGGCCTCGACAAACAGCGGATAGAGCGTTCCGATGAAAACAATGCCGAGGATCACGCTGAGCAACAGATTGTTGATCACCAGCCCGCTCTCGCGGCTGACCAGCTCGAAGGGAGCGCCCTCCTTGAGCGTGGCTCCCCGGAGCGCGAACAAGATGAACGCCGCGCCGACGTAGATGGCAAGGAGGGCGAGCAGGAAGGTTCCTCGCTCCGGATCGATCGCGAAGGCGTGCACCGACGTCAGTATGCCCGAACGGACCAGGAACGTGCCGACCATCGACATTGAGAAAGCGATCACGGCGAGCATCATCGTCCAGGCCTTGAGGGCACCGCGAGCAGCGAGCACGTTGACGGAGTGGAGAAGTGCCGTCGCAGCGAGCCACGGCATCAGCGAGGCATTCTCGACCGGATCCCAGAACCAATATCCGCCCCAGCCGAGCTCGTAATAGGCCCAATAGCTTCCAGCGGTGATTCCAAGCGTCAGGAAAATCCACGCCGCGAGCACCCATGGCCGCATCGCCCGGGCAAGCCGCGCATCCACCGCATTGGTGAGAAGCGCGCCGACGGCAAGGCTGAACGCCACCGACAGGCCGACATAGCCGAAGTAGAGCGTCGGCGGATGAAAGGCGAGGCCGGGGTCCTGCAGCAGGGGGTTGAGCCCCCGCCCTTCGAATGGCGCCGGGTCGAGCCGGGCGAAGGGGTTGGAGGCGATCAACAGGAAGGCGTAAAAGCCGAGCGCCAGAGGCGGCCTGGGCGCCTAGTGCCGCAATGAGAGTGCGCTCGCCCGTCCGCCGGGAAAAGAGAGCGAGGAATGCGCCCGCGACGGACAGGATCATGACCCACAGCAGCATCGAGCCTTCGTGGTTTCCCCACGCTCCGGCGATCTTGTAGATGAAGGGCTTGGCGCTGTGACTGTTCTCGAACACCAGCGCGACCGACAGATCGGTCCGCGCGAAGGCCATCAAGAGCATGGCGAAGGCAATCAGGGTCAGCCCGCCTTGCAGGACCGCGACGCACCGCATGGCCCGCCGGAGTTCGAGGTCGGTGCGCAGCGCGAAGATCATCAGCAGCAACTGCAGCGCCGAAAGCCCCGCCGCGAGCCACAGCGCCGCAAAGCCGGTCTCGGCGATCATGACGGCCCCAACAGGCTGTCACCCTGAACTCGTTTCAGGGTCCATTTCGTCACCGGCTCAGGGTCTCCAGAATGGATGCTGAAACAGGTTCAGCATGACGGACGTGGGGGAAGTCACCGCTGCAGCGTCTTAGCCGCCTTGTGCTCCGCCGCAAGATTTCCGAGCTCGGGCGGCATGTAGCGCTCGTCATGCTTGGCGAGAATCGTGTCGGCGAAGAATGTGCCGGACCGCAGCCGCCCTTCCGCGACGACGCCGCTTCCCTCGCGGAAAAGGTCGGGGACGATTCCGCGAAACTCCACTGGCGCTTGTGCCTGACCATCGGTGACGAGGAAGCGGATGGTCACTCCATCCGCCGCGCGGCGGATCGACCCTCGCTGCACCATCCCCCCGAGCCGAACCGCCCGACCCGGCTCGGCTTTGCCCGCCACGATTTCGGCCGGCGTGTAGAAATAGGACGCACGCTCGCGCAGACCCCACATGGCGAGGAGAACCGCGATCCCCACCGCTGCAATGGCGGCGACAATCAGCACCAGACGCTGGTTCTTCGGCTTCATCTGCTTTTCAGTGCGTCAACTGCCGCCTCCGCGCGGCGCATCGACGCATAGGCCCACACAAGCAGCACCGCGGTCAGGGCGATCGCAATGCCATAAGCGGCGGCGACAAACGGCCAGGGATTCATTCCACACCCATGCGGCGAAGGCGTGCTTCGATCTTCGCTTGAGCGAGCTCCGCCCGCATGCGCATCAGCGCCGCGGCCGCGAAGAGACAGGTGAAGCCAACCATCGTCAGCGGCAACGGCCAGAGGATGCTGCCGTCTATGCTCGAGCCGGAAATGCCGATGCTTTGCCCCTGGTGGAGCGTTCGCCACCACGTAACCGAATAATGGATGATCGGCAGGTTGATGGAGCCGACGAGCCCATAGATGGCGGCCATCCTCCCGTCCCCGCCACGCTCACGCTCCGACGAAGCCAAAGCGATGTAGCCGAGATATAGGAAGAAGAGCACGAGCATTGAGGTTAAGCGCCCATCCCATTCCCACCAGGTGCCCCAGGTCGGTCGACCCCAGATCGATCCGGTCAGCAGACATATGGCGGCGAACGTGGCTCCCGCTGGAGCGATTGCGCGGCCGGCCACCGCAGCGAGGGGGTGACGCCACACCAATTGACTCACCGATGTCGCCGCGATCCCGAGCCATCCCGCCATTCCGAGCCAAGCGGCAGGAACATGGAGGTAGATGATGCGGACCGTCTCGCCCTGCAGATAATCGGGTGGTGTCAGCGTCAAGCCCGCGGCCATGCCCCCCACCGCGAGCAACGCGCCAATGAGCAGCAGCCACGTTGTCAACGGGCGAGCGAGGCGCAGGAAACGTGCAGGATTGGCTAGGGCATGCATCACTATTCCCTCGTCACGACGGAGCGGGGCGCAAAGGCACGTAACCGCGCCACTGGATCACTTCGCCTCGCTCGCAATGACGAACTATCCTCTCCCAATCAGGCGCTGCGCCATCGAGTCCGCGACTGCAGCCGGATCGCGATGGCTGGACTCGCTCTCGGCCCAAATCTGTTCGAGCCGGAGGGGGATGCCCTCGATTTGGCTGCGGACCAGATCGGCGTCGCCGTCGCCAAGAAATTCCGTACATACGTTGATGATTCCGCCAGCATTGATGACGTAGTCGGGCGCGTAGAGAATGCCCCGCTGCTGAAGGCGGACCCCGTCCTGCGACGTCGCGAGCTGGTTGTTCGCGCCGCCCGCGACGACCGGCACCTTCAATTCCGCGATCGTTTGCTCAGTCAAGATTGCGCCGAGCGCGCAGGGGCTGAGAACGTCCGCTTCCAACCCGAGAATCTCATCGGGCGAAACAGTCTTTCCGTCGGCCTTCTCGGCGAGGCTGTGCGCCTTATCCTGGTCCACGTCGGCAATCGACAGTCTGGCTCCTTCCGCGCAAGCATGAAGCGCAACGCCGGTAGCCACGCTCCCCGCGCCCTGAAGCGCGATGTGCAGCCCTTCGAGGCTGTCCTTACCGAGCGCATGCTTCACCGCGGCCTTGATCCCCAGGAACACGCCGAGCGAGGTGTGCGGCCCGGGATCCCCGCCGACATCTCCTGGCGAGTTGGGCAGGCCCGCCACAAACTGTGTCGACCGGTGCACTTCGATCATGTCGGCGACGCTCATTCCGACGTCCTCGGCGGTGATGTAGCGCCCGCCGAGATGATCGACCGCTCGCCCGAACGCGTGGAGCAGGTCAGGTGTTTTGGTGCGTTCGGGATCGGCGAGGATCACCGATTTCCCGCCGCCAAGCGGAAGACCTGCCATCGCATTCTTGTAGCTCATTCCGCGCGACAGCCGCAGCGCATCGACCAGGGCTTCACCATCCTCGGCATAATGCCAGAAACGACATCCACCGGCTGCCGGCCCAAGGTGGGTCGAATGGAGAGCGATGATCGCCTTGAGGCCACACTTTTCGTCGGTGACGAATTGGATTTCCTCGTGTGCGTCGAAATCGGGCAGGCTCCAGGGCGTTGACATAGAAGGCAATGGTCCGGTTGGGTTGAGGGTTTTGATGGGGCGACCGACGGGACTTGAACCCGCGACCCTCGGTACCACAAACCGATGCTCTAACCAGCTGAGCTACGATCGCCACGATGCGTCTTTGGGAGCGGTTCCCTTGGCCGCGCGCGCCACTTAAGGGTCGCTGCCCTGGAACGCAAGGAGAGGGCGCGGACGATGAACCCGACCATTGAGAAATTCGGCTATCCCGCAACGTCGATCAAGGAATTCGAGCATTGGCTGATCCTTCTTCGCCCCTCTCAGCCCACGCTCGGGTCATTGGTCCTGGCTGCCAAGGGCGATGCGACGGCCTATGGCCAATTAACTCGACAGGCATTCATCGAGCAGGCCGCCGTGATCGCGGCGATTGAACGCGGGATCGGCAAGTTCTGCGCCTACGAGCAGATCAATTATCTGATGCTGATGATGGTCGACCGCAACGTCCATTTCCATGTGATCCCGCGCTATTCCCGACCGCGCGAGTGGGACGGCACTCAATTTCCTGACGCCGGCTGGCCGGGTCCGCCTCAGCTCGGGACCGCCGTCCAGCTGTCGCCCGAACAGATCGAAAAACTGGTGAATGAGCTGACATCAAATTTTTACTAACCGCTCGTTCAATAATGCTGTTATAACAGCTTGCGCATTTTTGTTAACGGGGGCATCGTCTCGTCGGGGAGAAAAGCTGCATGGCGAGTTGACGTACACGGTCGCCCACGCCAGCCGTGACGCTGCGTGAGAAGCTGGTTGACGCGGGACTTGAGCCGCAGCTTGCGGACTTGCTCGCGGACATGCCTCATCGCACGGTGCAGATCGATCCTCGTCGACCCTTCCGTGAGCCGGGTACGTCGCGTGACGAAGTCATGTTCGTTCGCTCGGGAATCTTGGCCAAATACAAGACCGACAGCACGGGGCGCCGGCAGATTGTGGCATTGCGCTTCGCTGGCGAAGGCATATTGCCGCGCGAAGGCCGCGCCGAGTACGGGATTCAAGCGATCACCCGAAGCGAGGTGATGATCGGCCGCGCCGAGGACTTCGATCCGATCCTGAACGCCAATCCGGATTTGCAGCGCTTTTTCTGGCGGCTGGTGCAGCGCAACGAGGCGATTGGTTACGAGTGGCTCGTGAATTGCGGACGACGGGACTCCACTGCCCGTGTCGCCCACCTGCTGTGCGAGACGGCTGCGCGCATGCACGTCGACAGCAGTCACATGACCAACCCTTTCACCCAGCAGCAGATCGCGGACATCACCGGACAGACGTCGGTCAACGTCAACCGAGTGCTCGCGGACATGGAGCGACAAGGATTGATCAAGCGCAGCGGCCGCGAGATCGAGTTTAGCGATTGGGCGGAAATGCGCCGCGTCGCCAGCTTCCAACCGGCCTATTTGGACATTTGATCAAACCTCCTGTTGTGTTGCGCGGGCGCGTGACAGCGGCGGTTTGACTTAGCATCAGCAGAGGCGCACTGCGCGGGCCGGCGCGAATGGGGAATGACGCGCCGGAAGTGCTCCCCACCTGCGTTGGATCGAGAGCAGGGGACAGCCATGAAAATTTTGATGAAATATGCCGCTGCGGCCGCGGCCGGAGCGATTGCGGCCGGGTCTATTGCATTTGCGCAGCCTGCAAACCCGCCGAGAGCTGTGATCTCCATCTATCACGCCGCTCCAGGGCACCAGGAAGCGCTTCTTCAATGGCTGGCTCAGCAAGACCGCATATCCGCCGCGGCGGGGCTTCCCGCGGCCCAGATCTACGCGCACACGGACGGCGATAGTTGGGACTATCTTATGATTGCGCCGGCAACGACCGATGCCCAGGATCAGGCGCTCGACGCCGCCGCCGTGAAAATGGGACTGCCATCAGGTCCAAAGGTGGGGCTCGAACTTCGCAAGCACATCTCATCGCACACCGACACTTTCGTGGTCGGGCCTTTGACCGCGGCTCAGCAATTGGATCGATTGAAATAGGCGAGTTGAGGGTGATCAGCCGTTCGATGGTGGGCGCGGTAGGGTTTGAACCTACGACCCCACCCGTGTGAAGGGTGTGCTCTACCACTGAGCTACGCGCCCGCGCTCTCGCGGAAGTCGGCGGATATAGTGGCGCCGATGCGGCTGTCTAGGCCGCTATTGAACGGCGTCCTTCAGCACCTTGCCCGGCCGAAATTTCGGTTGCGAGCTCGCCTTGATCTGCATTGGCTCACCGGTTCGCGGATTGCGACCGGTCGAGGCCTTGCGCCGGGTCACGGAGAAGTTTCCGAACCCGACCAGCCGCACCTCGTCACCCCGTTTCAGTGCCGACGTAATCACTTCGAGCATCGTTTCCACGGCTCGCATCGCGTCATTGCGGCTGAGACCCGCGCGGTCGGCGACATGGCCAATCAATTCTTGTTTGTTCATCGGCCCGGCTCTCCCTCACCCGCCGCCTTTAAGACTCGCGCGCGCGGGCCGTCAGCCTTTAAGGCAAGAGTTGGCCCGCGAGTCCAGTGACTCTAGTGGCGAACTGCCGCTCCCGATTCGGGACTCGGCGCATGAACGGGCGGTTCGGCCGCATGTTCGTCCTCGTCGGCCCATTCGATCGCTTGAAGTGGCTCGACCAGTGCGCGCGTCAGAACTTCGTCCACATGACTGACCGGAATGATCTCGAGACCCTGCGTCACGGTCGAAGGCAGCTCGACGAGATCCTTCTCGTTCTCCGCGGGAATCAGAACGATCCGCATGCCGCCGCGTAGAGCCGCGAGCAGCTTTTCCTTGAGGCCACCGATCGGCAGAACTCGGCCGCGGAGAGTCACCTCGCCAGTCATCGCAATGTCGCGACGGACGGCGATGCCCGTGAGTGTCGAAATCATCGCCGTGACCATACCGATGCCCGCCGAAGGGCCATCCTTGGGCACCGCTCCTTCCGGCAAGTGCACGTGAATGTCCTTGCGCGCGAAGATCGACGGTTTGACGCCGAAAGCCGGGGCCCGCGCCTTCACGAAGCTCATCGCCGCCTGGATGGATTCCTGCATCACTTCGCCAAGCTTGCCAGTGGTCTTGATCTGACCCTTGCCCGGCACGGTCACCGCCTCGATCGTCAGCAGCTCTCCGCCCACCTCGGTCCAGGCGAGGCCGGTGACGGCGCCGATCTGATCCTCTTCCTCGCCGATGCCGTAGCGGAACTTGCGGACGCCCAGGAATTCATTGAGGTTTTCGGCGGTTAGCACGACCTTCTCGGTCTTGCCCTCAAGAATCCGGCGCAACGACTTGCGGGCGACCTTCGCCAACTCACGCTCGAGCGTGCGCACGCCCGCTTCTCGCGTATAATGGCGGATCATGCTCCGAAGCGCCTCGTCGGAGTAAATCAGCTCCTCCGACTTCAGCCCGTGCGCCTCCATCTGCTTGGGGATCAAGTGGCGCTTAGCGATTTCGACCTTCTCGTCCTCGGTGTAACCTTCCAGCCGAATGATCTCCATCCGGTCCAGCAGAGGCTGCGGCATGTCGAGCGAGTTCGCGGTCGTGACGAACATCACATCGCTAAGGTCGTAATCCAGCTCGAGATAATGGTCCTGGAACTTGTTGTTCTGCTCCGGATCAAGCACCTCGAGAAGCGCGGACGAGGGATCGCCGCGGAAGTCCTGACCGAGCTTGTCGATCTCGTCGAGCAGGAAAAGCGGGTTCGACGTCCCGGCCTTCTTGACGTTCGAGATGATCTTGCCTGGAAGGGAGCCGATGTAGGTCCGGCGGTGACCGCGGATCTCGGCCTCGTCGCGAACCCCACCCAGCGACTGGCGCACGAACTCGCGCCCCGTCGCGCGAGCGATCGAGCGCCCCAGGGATGTCTTGCCGACGCCGGGGGGCCCGACGAGGCACAGGATCGGGCCCTTCAGCCTGTTCGTACGAGCTTGGACCGCGAGATATTCGACAATTCGATCTTTGACCTTTTCCAGCCCGTAATGATCCTCGTCGAGGACTCGCTGGGCCTCAGCTATGTCCTTCTTGAGCCTTGACTTCTTGCCCCACGGCAGAGCGAGCAGAACGTCGAGATAATTGCGCGCGACGGTCGCTTCGGCCGACATCGGCGCCATTGCCCGGAGCTTCTTCAGCTCCGAGGTCGCGCGGGCTCGAGCCTCTTTGGAGAGGCGCGTCTTGCGGATCTTGTCGGCGAGCTCCTGCAGCTCGTCGCCGCTCTCCTCGCCTTCGTTGCCGAGCTCGCGCTGGATCGCCTTCAGCTGCTCATTCAAATAATATTCGCGCTGCGTCTTCTCCATTTGGCGCTTGACGCGGCTACGGATTTTCTTCTCGACCTGCAGTACGCCGAGTTCGCCCTCCATGAAGGCGAACACCATCTCGAGCCGGCGCGCGGGGTCGAGTTCGCCGAGGAGTGCCTGTTTGTCGGCGACCTTGATCGATAGATTCGAAGCGACAGCGTCGGCCAGGACCGAGGGATCTTCGATCTCGCCCAGCTGAATGCCGGTTTCCGGCGGCAGGCGCTTGTTGAGCTTGGCGTAATTTTCGAACTGGTCGAGCGCCGAGCGCATCAGAGCCTGGACTTCGGGTCCATCGCTCGCGGGCTCATCGATCTCCTCGATCTCGGCGACCGTGTAGCCGTCGCGCGGCACGAGGTTGATCAGCCGTGCGCGCTTCACGCCCTCCACCAGCACGCGCACCGTGCCGTCCGGCAGTTTCAACAGCTGCATCGCCGTGGCGACGACGCCGAGGTCATAGAGGGCGTCGCGATCGGGGTCGTCTTCACTCGGGTCGAGCTGCGCGACGAGGAACAGCTCCTTGTCCGCGTTCATCGCCGTTTCGAGCGCGGCGACCGACTTTTCGCGCCCAACGAAAAGGGGAACGATCCGGTGAGGGAAGACGACGATGTCGCGAAGAGGCAGGATGGGGAGAAAGCGAGTCATGGGCAGGTATATGGGCGGGGGTATCCTCCCACGCAACAAACGCCCGGAACAATCCACAGCAATTGCTCGCTGTTGCAGCAGGCGATTCAATGAGGTGGACGATGACCGAGGACAGGGAGAAGATCAGCACCGGCCCGAACGCGGAGCCCGTCAACGAGATCATTGCGGGCACCGGACCGGGCATTCCTGACGACGCCCTTGCGCCGGGCGAGGAGGACTTGCCCAACCCGCCGAGCGAGGAACAAATCGAGGAAGCCGCGGAAGCGCTCGGTGCGCCGATGGCTCAGAAAGAGCGCGATACGTCTGCCGCTGGAAGGTGAATAAATCACGGCAGGGCGTGAGATGTGGATTCTGTAACCGTTCAGCTTTGTTCGCTATCTAAGGGCGCGTGAACATTCGACTATTCCTTGCTGGCGCTGAGCGTCATGGCGCTACCCGGAATTGCCTTCGCGCAATATGGCGCGCCGCCGCCGTGGGCAGCGCCCGCGCCTCTTCCTGTTCCCTCGGCGCCGCCGGAGCAGTCGCAGGCCCCTCGGGCACCGGTCGCCGAGCCGTGGATGGCGCAGCCGCCTCCGCCGCAAACGAATGAACCCCCGCAATCGGCCGTTGCCCAGACCAATCAGGCCCCCAGGCTCGAGCCGATCGATCTCCCGCCCGCGATCGAGCAGGGCGTGGACATGATCTATATCGACGAGGATCTGGTCCCACGCGCGGTGCAGGATAGCGGTCTGCTCCACGATATTTCGTTCGATGCCTGGAGCGGTGCTCCGGTCGATCTCTTCACCTCGGTCAACCCGCTTTATACGCAGCTTCGGCGCGGACTCGTGAGATATGAACAGCGTTGGGGCGACCTGCCGCAGGTGCCCATCCCTGCTGGACCGACGCTAAAACCCGGGTCCAGTGGTGAGCGCGTCGCCCTTCTGCGCACCCGCCTCGGCCTGCCGGGCGGCGACAAATACGATCCGGCCCTCGCGACGGTCGTCAAGGAGTTCCAGTCTGTCCACGGGGTGAAGGCGGACGGAATTGCCGGCGCGGGAACGATCGATGCGCTCAACAAAGGCGCGACCTATTATGAGCAGCTGATCATGATCAATCTGGAGCGGGCAAAGCGGCTCCCGGCTCCCGAGGAACAAGCCAAATACGCCATCGTCGATTCAGGGAACGCCCGCCTTTCCCTTTGGGAAAACGGCCGGAAGGTCGACGAGATGAAAGTGATCGTGGGTAAGGCCGAGACGGCCACCCCCATGATCGCCGCCTACATCCGCTATGCGAGCGTCAACCCTTATTGGAACGTGCCCCCCGAGCTGGTCAAAAGTCTGGTCGGCCCACGCGTCGTCGCGCAGGGGGTCAGCTATCTGACCGATCGCGAATATCAGGTGCTTTCCGACTATGGCGAAAACGCCGACGTGCTCGACCCGAACAGCATCGATTGGCAGGCGGTCGTCGATGGACGCGCGGAAGTACGGCTCCGCCGACTCCCGAGCCCAGCCAATTCCATGGGTATGATGAAGTTCATGCTGCCTAATTACTTCGGCATCTATCTCCATGATTCTCCGGAAAAAGATCACTTCACCAAGAACGAGCTCTGGATCAGCAACGGGTGCATCCGAGTCGAGGATTACAAGCGGTTCGCGAAGTGGCTGTTCGACGGCTACGTGCCCCAGGGCAAAGACCCGAAGGTCGAGGAGGAAGTCGACCTGCCCAAGCCCGTGCCGGTGTATATGACGTATTTGACGGTCCAGCCGACCGCGACCGGAGTGCAGTTCTTCGAGGACCATTACGGCCGCGATGCCCACCTGATGGAGCGTTACGGATCGCAGCTCGTCGCCGCGGTCCGCGGGAAATAACGGGGGCCTTAGACCTGGATGCCGGCAGCGATGAGGATCGCGGACGGCAGGTTCTGCAACGCATGCGTGATCATCGGCACCGCCAGCGCAGCCCCGAGCGAACGCTGACGCCAGGTGACGTAGAGCGTTGAGAAGATCAGAAACGGCCACCAGATGATGAGGCCCCAAACCGGCGCTGCGATCGAGTGAGCCGCGCCCCATCCGACGGCGCTCGCAATCACTGCCCACCGCGGCGGCAGGACGCGCAGGAGCAAGGCCAGTGCCCCGGCCATGAGCAACGTTTCCAGTACCGGCGAGAAGATTACGAGCAGAAAGATCGCCAAAGCCCCAGTGACTGGGAATTGCGGCTGCTGGGCATTGGGAGCGATGAAATGAAGGATTGCGGCGAGCGCGATGCTCACCGGAAAAGTCATCAGCCAACCGACGGCGATCGACGTTACAGGGTTTCGGGGCTCGGTTAGGGTTTTCGGCAACCAGTCGAGCGGCCGATCCGCCCATCGCGCGCTAACGGAAACGCGCGGGCGGCTGCTCAAGCGGCGTCGCCCGTCTTATCCTTCTTGGCGTAGACGCGCACCGGCTCCTTGCGAGCCTCGACTACATCCTTGTCGATATGCACCTCGTCGACCCCATCCATCGAGGGCAAGTCGAACATTGTGTCGAGCAATATGCCCTCAAGGATCGAGCGCAGGCCGCGAGCGCCAGTCTTGCGTTCGATCGCCTTCTTGGCGACCGCGTGGAGCGCATCGTCGGTGAACTCGAGCTCGACATCCTCCATGTCGAACAGCTTGGCATATTGCTTGACCAAAGCGTTCTTCGGCTCGACGAGGATCTTGACCAACGCCTCCTCGTCGAGATCCAGAAGCGTCGCGATCACCGGTAGCCGACCGATGAATTCGGGGATCAGGCCGAATTTCAGCAGGTCTTCGGGCTCGCAGAATTTGAGGACTTCGCCGGTCTTCCGTTCGTCGGGGGCGGCAACGTGTGCGCCGAATCCGATGGATTTACCCTGCAGACGGTCGGCGATGATCTTTTCGAGACCCGCGAAAGCGCCGCCGCAGATGAAGAGGATGTTCGTCGTGTCGACCTGCAGGAATTCCTGCTGCGGGTGCTTGCGGCCGCCCTGCGGCGGGACCGAAGCGGTCGTGCCTTCCATGAGCTTCAGAAGCGCCTGCTGCACGCCCTCGCCGGACACATCGCGGGTGATCGAGGGATTGTCCGACTTGCGGCTGATCTTGTCGATTTCGTCGATGTAGACGATTCCGCGCTGCGCCTTCTCGACGTTGTAATCGGACGCCTGGAGCAGCTTGAGGATGATGTTCTCGACGTCCTCACCGACATAGCCCGCTTCGGTCAGAGTCGTCGCGTCGGCCATGGTGAAGGGTACGTCCAGAATGCGCGCGAGGGTCTGCGCGAGCAATGTCTTACCGCAGCCCGTGGGGCCGATCAGAAGGATGTTGGACTTGGCGAGCTCGACCTCGTTGCCGGCTTTCGAGCCGTGAGCGAGCCGCTTGTAGTGATTGTGGACGGCGACCGAGAGCACGCGTTTGGCGCGATCCTGGCCAATCACATAATCGTCGAGGACCTTGCAGATCTCGGCCGGAGCAGGAACCCCGTCCCTCGTCTTGACCAGCGCCGACTTCGATTCCTCGCGGATGATGTCGTTGCACAGCTCGACGCATTCGTCGCAGATGAAAACGGTCGGCCCCGCAATCAGCTTCCTCACTTCGTGCTGCGATTTTCCGCAGAACGAGCAGTAGAGTGTGCTCTTGCTGTCGCCGCCTGAAAGTTTGGTCATTCCCGTCCTTGCGTCCCGGCCGCGAACGACCGCTGTTGATGGGCCATGCTAACCCGCTTTATCGCACAATCAACTCTGCCGGAGCGTTAACGCCGTCCGGCCCGCGCTTGTGCCTTTGATCTCAAGAATATGGATGCCGGGCAAGGGCCTAGCAAGGCCCCTGTCTCATCCGGCTACAGCGTGAAGCGCGTCGCGCATCGCTTCCTGGAACTCGAGACGTGAATAAATGTCATTGTGACCGGCACGCGCGATCGTCCGGTCGAAGACGAGGTCGGGCACGCGGGCACGTAAGGCATCCGTCCGGGCGGAAGGCACGATCTCGTCGTGAGCAGCGGCTATGATCGCGACCGGGACGCGGCTGCTCTCCAGCGGTGTCGCCGCATCGATCTGGTGGCTGAAGAATGAGCCGATCGGTAGCCAAGGATACATCGCTTCAGCGACCGCCTTCAGCGAATCGAATGGGGTCACCAGGATGAGCCCGTCGAGCTTGCGTCGGCTCGCGAGCTGAGCCGCGATACCAGAGCCGATGCTGAAGCCGACTGCGACAATCTTGCGCGGCTTCACCCGCTCAGCGGCGAGATCGTAAGCCAATGGCGCATCAGCGATCAGCGCGTCGGCGGATGGCGATCCGGTCGAAGGCGCGTATCCGCGGTAGTGGAAGGCGACCACGTCTGCTTCCGGATAGATTTCGTGAAGGTAAGTGGCGACGTCCTGCCCGTTCCACGCATTGCCGCCGAATCCCAGAATCAGGGTCCCATCCGGCCCCACCGCCGGCCGAATGTGGATACCGATCAGTGTGTGGCCATCGCTCGCCGAGAGCGACAGGCGCTCAGCGCCGGCGGGCAACGGCCCCGCCGGAGCGACGGCGTGCGTCGGGAAGATCAGTTGGGTCTGGAGCTCGAACAGCTTGCTGGAGCCGGAACCAACCCCGCGACCGCGGCTTCGATGGCGGGCGTCACCCGATCGACCGTATAGGGTTTTTCAATCACGGGCGCGTCGTTGAATTCGGGCGGCGGCGGATCGACGTGACCGCCGGTGGCGATGACGAACGGCACCTGCTTCTCGCGAAGCCGGGCGGCGACCGGCCACACATTCTCACCCTTCAGGTTGACATCGAGAATCGCGAGATCGAACCCGCCCTTCTCGACCTCGTCCAGTGCGCACTGCACCGTGTCGCAGGTTCCGCAAACCTTGTGACCGAGCGAATTGAGAAAATCCTCGAGCATCATCGCGATCAATGGTTCGTCCTCGACGATGAGGATGGAACGCCCCTCAGTCATTGCCGCGGAGATAGTTGCGAAGACCCGATGTGGAAAGCGCTTATTTGGGACCGAGCGCGCGTTTGGCCGCCTCGGCGAGCTCCTGCACCGAGAAAGGCTTTGGCAGGAAGCCCACATAATCGACATTGATGGATTTGCGGAGCTGTTCTTCGGCATAGCCGGACATGAAGAGGATCTTGAGCTCAGGCCGATCCTCCCGCGCCTGCTTGACCATCGTCGGCCCATCCATTCCAGGCATGACGACGTCGCTGATTAAGAGATCGATCTCCTCGCCTCGACCAAGAACCTCGAGCGCCTCCTCGCCATTATCCGCCGTAATGACCGTGTAGCCGTGGCGAGTCAGCGCGCGCTCGGCGACTCCACGGACCGTGGGCTCATCCTCGACCAGCAAGATAGTCCCGCTGCCCCACAGCTCGTCCTTCTTGCCTTTATCGATCTTGCGGGTCTTTGCGGCCGTGGCCTCCTCACGGTGGACGGGCAGGTAGATGACGAAGCGCGCCCCCTCACCCAACTTCGAATCGGCAAAAATGAAGCCGCCCGATTGCTTGACGATGCCGTAGACCGTGGAAAGGCCGAGGCCCGTCCCCTTGCCCACCTCCTTGGTCGTGAAGAAGGGTTCGAAGATCTTTCCCAGAACGCTCGGCGCAATCCCGGAACCGGTGTCCGTCACCGACAAGGCGCTGTAATCGGCTATCGGCAGGATGTCAGACCCGAGCTCGGCCACCTGGTCCGCCTTGACCGAATAGGTCTGGATGGTGAGCGCTCCGCCCCCCTTCTCGGCCATGGCGTCGCGCGCGTTGACCGCCAGATTGATGATCACCTGCTCGAGCTGGCCGGGATCGGCGCGGACCCGCCCGAGATTGCGGCCGTGCTTCACCACCAGCTCGACATTCTCGCCAAGCAACCGCTTCAGCAGATGGGACACCTCCGACACCACGTCGGGAAGCTGGAGCACCTGCGGGCGCAGCGTTTGCTGCCGCGAGAAGGCAAGCAGCTGTCGAGTAAGGCCCGCAGCGCGATTTGAATTCGACTTGATCTGCTGGATGTCGTCATAGTCGCTATCTCCCGGCGTGTGCCGCATCAGCATCAGGTCGCAATGGCCGATGATGGCCGTCAGTATATTGTTGAAATCGTGCGCCACGCCGCCGGCGAGCTGGCCCACGACCTGCATCTTGGTCGCCTGGGCGACCTGGCGCTTGAGCTTGGCTTCCTCGCTATTGTCCTTGAGCAAGAGCAGGACCGCCGCATCGCCAAGTCCTCGGAGACCCGCGATGGTGAGGGCCACAGGCTCCGAAGCTTGCCGCGACAGGCGCACCGCGAGATCGCCCGACATTGCCGGTCCGCGCGCATTGCGCCGGACGGCATCCGCGACCGCCGCCTTGTCCTCCTTCACGACAAGGTCGCCCGGATATACCGGCATCGTCGTACCCTTCATTCCCGCCGCCTGGCGGAACGCCTGGTTCATCGTCAGGAAGCGCCCGTCGCGGTCGACCAGCGCAAGCCCGACCGGAAGCACGTCGAGCAGAATCTGAAGGTTCGACGAATTGGCGATCGATGCCGCATCGTTCGTGTCGAACAGAAGGAAGGTCCCGGCGCCGCAATCCTCGTTGGGCTCGAGCGGAACGTGCACCGCGCGGAGCGGGCGGGCAGCCTCGCCGTCGGCCGCAAGACGCATCTGATCGCCATCGCCGACCTGGACGAGCTCGGTGAATCTCACCTGCCTGTCGGCTTCTTCTGGGGGCAGCGCGCGGTCGACGAAGGGTCGGTTCGCCGCCAGTACTTCACCTTTGCCATCCACGACCGCCGCCAATACACCGGCCGATGCGAGACTTTCGCCAAGCGGACCTTCAATGCGTTTCACCGCCACAGTCAGAGGATCGACCGGCGGAGCATCGGGAAAACGCCAGAACAAAAGATCGCCGCGCGATCCGGTGCGCTCGACTTCGACCGGAATCGGCCCCGCCTCGGTGGCGACTCCGGCGACGCATCCTGCGCCGTCGCGCCAGGCCATGCTTTGCGCCATCGCCAAACCTTGCATGCCCTCTTCGCCGGCTCCGAGCTCCAACGGCGGGCGAGCGCCGCCGAACCGCTCACGATAGGCCGCGTTGGCAATCAGCAGCGAGCCTTCGGCAGTGGTCAAGGCCGCAGGCTCCTTGCAATGCGCGAGCGCCGAACCCGCCACCGAATAGTCGGGACCAACGATTAGCGGCCCCTCCCCGGCCGCTTGGCGCGGCCGGAGAAAATAGAGGATTCCCGCTACAACCGTTCCGCCTACGAGCGCCGCTACCGCGAGCAGCGGCTGGTTCAGCATGAGCAGGACGATGGTAAGGCTGAGAGCTGCCCCGACGACGATCGCCGGCGCGAGCCAGCGACTCATTCCGGTCAATGGAGTGGCGTCGATCCGGGGCAGCTCTTGGTACAGCATAACGCTGCGCACCCTACCAGATACGAACGCGATCCGCAGGAGCGAGATACAGCTTCTGTCCGTTCTCTACCTTGAATGCCAGGTACCAAGGATCGAAATTCCGGACGATCCACGTGCGCTGCATCGACGGAGCGTGCGGATCCGTCAGTAGACGCGAGCGGAAATTCGCCTCCCGGTAGTTGCGCCGCCAAACCTGGGCCCACCCCAGATAGAAGCGCTGGTCGCCGGTGAAGCCGTCGATCACCGGCGCCTCCTTGCCGCCGAGCGTCGCCTTGTAGGCATCGTAGGCCGAAAGAATGCCGGCCAGGTCGCCAATGTTTTCGCCGAGCGTGAACTCACCCTTCACATGCGCTCCGGGGAAAATCTCGTAACTATCATATTGCTTCACAAGATTTCCGCTCAAAGCTTTGAAGTTCTTAACATCTTCAGGTGTCCACCAATCCGACAAATTGCCCTTGGCGTCATATTTCGAGCCCTGGTCGTCGAAATGATGGCTCATTTCGTGACCGATCACCGCGCCGATCCCGCCATAGTTGATCGCCGGATCGGCGTTCGGGTCGAAGAACGGCGGCTGGAGGATTGCGGCGGGGAAGGTGATCGCCACGAGACCGAAATTGGCCTGGGCGTTGACGGTCATCGGATCGAGCCCCCATTCCCACCGCATCATGGGCTTGCCGAGTTTGCCGATGTTCCAATCGTGCGACCACTGGTTCGCTCGCAACGCGTTGCCGAACAGGTCGTCGCGGCGCACATCGAACGTATAGTCGTGCCACTGATCCGGATAGCCGATACGGGGCGTGAAGGCCGCGAGCTTGGCCTTGGCCTTCACTTTGGTTTCGGGGGCCATCCAGCTGAGGTTGTCGATCCGCCGGCCCATCGCGGCGACGATATTTCCGACCAGCTCCTGCATCGCAGCCTTGGATTCCGGCGGAAACCATTTGGTGACGTAGACCTTCGACACTTCGTCGGTGAGGATGTTGGTGGTGAAATCGACCGCGCGCTTCCATCGCGGCTGGTTTTCCGGAGTGCCGTTGAGCTTCGTCCCATAGAAAGCGAAGGTCGCGTCGGTAACTGTCTTCGGCAGGACGTCCGAATAGGTGTCGAGGGACTGGACGATGAGCTGGTCCTTGAGCACCTCGAGCGGCGCCCGCGCCGAGAGTGCGGCGATGGCCTTGAACGCACTCGGCTCGGCGATCAGCAATTCATTGACGTCGGCGCCGCGGGTCTTGAGGTAGGTCGCCCAATCGAATCCGGGAGCGAGCTTCTTCAGTTCGGCCAGGGTCATCTTGTTGTAGGTCTTGGTCGCGTCGCTGACGTCCTCGCGGGTCCATGAGACCTTCGCGATTTGGGTCTCGAAGGCCATGATCGCCTTGGCCCGAGCCGCGGCATTCTTTTCCCCCGCCAGCGTCAGCATCGTCGTCAGATGGTCGAGATAAGCCGCGCGAAGCGAAACGAAGTTCGCGTCCTTGAGGAGGTACATGTCGCGGTCAGGCATTCCGAGGCCCGCCTGACCCAGCCCGGTGATATAAGCGTCGCTGTTGCGATCATCCTGGCCGACTCCTCCTGCGAACAGGCCGGTGACGCCGTTGTGCGCCGCCTCGGCTTCCAAGGCGGCATAGCCGCTGCGGCTGTTCAGCGAACGGATCTGACCGAGCCAGGGCTCGATCGGGGCAAGACCCTTGGCCTCGACTCCCGCTTCGTCGAGAAAGCTTGAGTAAGCTGTCCCAATGCGGCTTGCGGGATCGTCCTTCGCCGCATCCAGCAGGTCGCGGACTCGCTTCTGGCTGGTGTCCTGCAGCGCCGTAAACATGCCGTAGTTCGACTTGTCGGACGGAATCGGCGTGTTCTTCGCCCAGGTTCCGTTGCCGAATTCATAGAAATCGTCCCCCGGCGCGACCGCGCGGTTCATGCCCGCCTCATCGAAACCGAAGGTGCCAATGGCGGCTTTCGGCGCCGGCGGCGCTTCCGGTGCTGCGGGAGCGGCCGGAGCCGCATCTGCGGCCGGCACGGCTGGCGGGGGAGTTTCGGCCGTTTGCGCGGCACAGCCGGCGAGCGCCGTCGTGGCGAGAACAATCGCGGTCAACCGAATCATCTTATTCCCCTCCAAAAGCTCGAAATAATCCAGGAGCTTGTTTGCTTAGTCTAACGCGGCGCACCAATGGCAATCGACGACCGCCCCCGCCAGGACTGCAAACGTCCGAATCGTCTCATCCGACGTCTCGCCGAGCTTTCGATCGGCGGCGCCATCGTGCCCCGACCCACCATCGCCAGACGACGGCCGATCCGAAATAGCCGATCGCCGCCGCCGCGCAGGCAATCGTCAGAACGCCGATCGCAATCGAACCGGATGCCTGATGGATCCAGAACAGCATGCGGCTGAGCTCGCTCGTGAAGCGCTCGGCCGCAGCGGGGTTCACCAGTGACGCATCATGATGAAGCTCCCAGGAGCCAATGCGATAGGCGGCATAGTAAAGCGGCGGGATCGTCAGCGGGTTGACCAACAAGGTGAAAGCGGCCGTGACGGCGATATTGGCGCGCGTCGGAATAGCGAAGATCGCTGCGATCACCGTGTGCATGACCGGAATGATCACTCCGATGAACAGCCCCAAAGCCACCGCCCGCGGCACCGAGCGCTTGGTCAAGCGCCACAGCGCAGGCTGACTCAATTGCGTCGCGAACGGGCGAAGCAAGCGGTGGCGATGGACCGTATCGCGCGTCGGGATATGCCGCGTGAACCATTTCATGCGATCGACCTACGGTGCTTCAAGCATGATTGCGCAGCAGACGCTGCTGCTGTCGTTTCCAGTCGCGCTCTTTGATCGTGTCCCGCTTGTCGTGCACCTTCTTGCCCCGGGCAAGCGCAATCTCAACCTTCGCCCGGCCGCTCGCGTTGAAATAGACTGACAGCGGCACGAGCGTCAGGCCCTGGCGCGTCACCGCTCCTTGCAGCTTGGCGATTTCCCGGTTCTTCAGCAACAATTTCCGCGGCCGCCGCGGCTGGTGGTTGAGCCGATTGCCGTGGCTGTATTCCGGAATGTGGCTGTTGATCAGCCAGATCTCGTCACCGTCGGCGGTCGCATAGCTCTCGGCGATCGAGCCTTCCCCCTGCCGCAGCGATTTCACCTCTGTGCCGGTGAGCTGGATTCCCGCCTCGATCCGCTCCTCGATGAAATAGTCGAAACGCGCGCGCCGGTTCTCGGCGACGACCTTTTGCTTGTCGAAGGGTTGCGGGAGCGGCTTGGCCATAATGCTTAGATAAGCGCCGCATGCTCCAAAGCAGAATCAACTTCGCGCTTCGATGAATTGGAAGCTTCAACCAACGGCAGGCGCAGTTCTGTCGAGAAACCGGGCCGCACGCGTGAAAGCGCATATTTCGTCGGCGCTGGTGAAGCGTCGGAAAAGAGAGCGGCGTGGAGCGGATAAAGCCGATCCTGCAGCTTCAGCGCATCGGCCCATTTGCCCTCGCGCATCGCCTTTTGAAAGTCGGAGCACAGTCGCGGCGCGACGTTCGCGGTGACCGAGATGCACCCGACGCCGCCCATCGCATTGAAACCGAGCGCCATGTCGTCGTTGCCGGAGAGCTGGCAAAAGTCTTTCCCGCAGGCGAGGCGCTGGGCGGACACTCGGGCCAAATTCCCGGTCGCATCCTTCACCGCTACGATTTTTGGGTGCTTGGCGACTGCCGCTAGGGTCTCGACCGAGATGTCGGCGACCGTTCGCGACGGGACATTGTACACGACGATCGGCAGCGGCGAGACGTCCGCGATTGCCGTGAAATGGGCGGCAAGGCCCGCCTGACTGGGCTTGTTGTAATAAGGGACGACGACCAGGACTGCATCGGCGCCGAGGTCGGCCGCGGCCCGGACCCGCTCGATCGACGCGGCGGTCGAATAGGTTCCGCACCCCGCGATCACGGGCACCCTGCCCCTCGCCACCTCCACCGTCGTGGCGACGACCTGCCGGTGCTCATCCGCGCTCAGCGTCGCCACCTCGCCGGTCGTTCCGCACGGGACCAGCGCGTCGCTTCCTTCGGCAATCTGCCACTCGACGAGGTCGCGAAGTGAGTCTTCCGCGACACAGTTGCCGGAAAAAGGAGTGACCAGTGCCGGGATCGACCCGAAAAACATGAACTTCGCTCCTCAACGGGCAGTTTTCAGTGCAGAATCAAGACTGCGTTCACGGCCTGATAAGGAGGGGGGATAGAAGGTGTCCAGCATGTGGCGTGCCGCTCTTACGATTCCGCTGCTGCTGACCGGCTTGACGTCGGCGTCCGCACAATATGCGTCGACGCCGGCGTATGTCTCTCCTCAAAACGCCAGTAGCGTCAGCTACGCGATCGGCGACTGGCGCCGCCTTCGCCAAAGCAGCGGCTATGCGTTCGCCGATTATGCGCGCTTTGTGATCGCCAATCCGGGTTGGCCCGGCGAAGCGACATTTCGCCGCTGGGCGGAAAACGCCATGCGCCCCGGGGAAAACCCTGCCACCGTCATCGCCTTCTTCGCCAACGAAAAGCCGCGCACCGGCAATGGCTATGCGCGCCTGACCGATGCGTTCGCGGCGAGCGGTCGTGCGGCCGAGGCGCTCGCGGCCGCCCGAAACGCTTGGTACGAGCCCGATCTCAGCCCTAGCGACGAACAGAGCATTTGGTCGCGCTACGGGGGCAGCTTCACTCGCGACGATCAGGACCGGCGCGTAGACGCTTTGCTGTTCGCGAAGAAGCCTGAGGACGCGCAACGGTTCATCGGGACAGTAAGTCCGGATCGACAGGCGGCCTTTTCGGCTCGGATCGCGATGCAATCCAACTGGCAGGACGCCGAGAGCCGCTACCAGGCCGTGATCATGAACGTCACCAGCGACGCAGGGCTGATGATGGATCGGGCTCGATATCTCCGCGACAACAATTGGGGTTCGGCGGCTCGCGACCTTGCGGCGCGCTCGCACAATTTTACCTACAGGCCCGCCGACCCGGAGCGGTTCTACGACATGCTCCTGCTACTCGCGAACGATGCGGTGCAGGACCGTCAGTGGAAGACCGCGTACAATATCGCGTCGCAGCTCGATGACGTCTTGCCGCCAGGCGCGAGCGTCGACGATCAGTCGCTCGGCGTGCGCGACAATTACACGAGCCTGGCGTTCCTCGCCGGAAACGCCGCGCTCGACAGGCTCGGCCAACCCGCGAACGCAATGGCGATGTACGATCGGTACAGCCAGGCGGGCCGTTCGTTGCAGGTGCTGACCAAGGGCGCCTATTGGGCCGGCCGGGCGGCGCTTTCAGCTGGACGTATCCAGGAAGCGAACGGCTATTTTCAGCGGGCAGCCGCATATCCCGAACTGTTTTACGGCCAGCTCGCGCTGGAGCGGCTCGGCCGGTCCGTCACACCGCCGCCGACGGCGCTGCCGCAAATGACGACCACGGCTTTGCAACGGGCCGCGTTCAACAGCCGTCGCCTGGTTCAGGGTGTACGCGCGATCAGTCGGTACGGCGACGCGCAGGAGCGCTCCCTCTTCGCCCAGGCGTTGGCGCAATCCCTTGATTCGGATCAGGATCGCAACATGGCGGTGGACTTCGCTCAGCAGATCGGGCGGAGCGATATCCCCGTGTGGGTTTCGCGAATCGCGCGGATCAAGGGTTCGGCCTTTTACGTTCGCCAGGCCTATCCGATGCTGCCGACATCCGTCTCGCCGAGCCTTTGGTCTTTGGCGCATGGAATCACCCGGCAGGAGAGCTCTTTCGACCAATATGCGGTAAGCCACGCCGGCGCGCGCGGCATGATGCAGCTGATGACCGGCACGGCCCGCGAACAGGCGGGCAAGATGGGCATGGGCTACGACAGTGGCCGGCTGACCAGCGATCCAAGCTACAACGTGGCCCTCGGTTCAGCCTATTTTCAGCGCATGCTCAACATTTGGAACGGAAGCGTTCCTCTGGCCGTGGCAAGCTACAATGCCGGCTCCGGCAATGTCGGCAAGTGGGTGCGCACGTACGGCGACCCCCGCGGCCAGGTCGACATGCTGAAGTGGATCGAGGCGATCCCCTATACTGAGACCAAGGGCTACGTTCAGCGGGTGATCGAGAACAGCGTGGTCTACGATTCCATGCGCCCGGCCGCGCAGCCGCAAACCGCGATGCACGTTTCCAGGTTTCTCGGGAAAACCGGCCCCGGCTAAAGGGCGGCATGGCCGATTCACCGCCGCGCTTCATCAGGCCGCAGGGATTTGCGCGCATCCGCGCCGAATATGAGGAGCTGTTCGCCGTCGAACGGCCGAAGATCGTGGAGACGGTCTCCTGGGCGGCGTCACTCGGCGACCGATCGGAAAACGCCGATTACATCTACGGTAAACGCCGGTTGCGTGAGATTGACCGACGCCTCGCTCATCTCGCCCGGGTCATGAAGTCGGCGAAAGTCGTCGACCCCGCCGATCAGCCGGTCCGCGACCAGGTGCGGTTCGGGGCAACCGTGGATCTCGCGGATGAGGACGATAATCGTCGCACAATCACCCTCGTCGGTGATGATGAGGCGGATGCATCGCGCGGGCTCATCGGGTGGAGCGCGCCCCTGGCGCGTGCGCTCATCGGCGCGAGAGTCGGTGACGAGCGGATGGTACGACTTCCGGCCGGCGAGAAGAGCTATGAAGTGACGGCGATCGGCTATCCGACCCGCAGCTAGGCAGCGCGAATTGGCTTGTCGACCAACTGCGGCGGCTCGGACGGCATCGAAGAAGACCAGGCGTCCGCGATTGCGGAGAGAGCGGAAATCGCGGCGGCTTGTTCGTCATTGCCGTCGATCATCCGCCACGGGGACCAGCGGGTGTCGGAACTGGTCTTCAAGTCTTCGAGCGCCTTCCCGTAAGCGGGGTCCTGGACCCGGACCCCCTCCTCGCGCGGAGCGAGGCCGAGCCACGGGTTGGCTTCCCGCTCTCTTAGTCGTTGGTCCTGCGTCTCCGCCGACACGTCGAAGAACAATTTGACGATCAGCGTTCCATAATCGCGCTGCTGCGCCTCGAACTCGTTGATCTCGTCGAAAGCCCGCGCCACCGTCTTTTCGTCCACTCTGCCGAGCACTCGATCGTCGAGCACTCGGCGATACCAGCTACGGAAGAAAACGGCAGTCTCGCCCGCGGGCGGCAGGTGCCGCCAGAAACGCGCGAGCCAATGGCCATCCGACGCTTCGCGGCGATCGTAACCGATGCAGTGGACCGAATAGTGGCAGGGATCGAACGCCGCCGCGAGCTGCTTCAGCGCCGATTTCTTCCCGCTGCCCTCCGGCCCTTCGAACAGGATGATCGCTCGGCGGCGATGGACGAGCTGTGGAAGCTGAAGCGCTCCCAGATGCTCGCGCAACGCAGCCAGCGCAAGTTCGTGGTCGCCGGCAGCGAGGGCCTCGCGTTCAGTATTGGATAGATGTTCCCCCACCGATACAAACTACCCGCCTGCCCTGCGGCTCACAATCGTCTGTGGCGGGAACGCCAGGCGTTTCGTCTCAATTTGGACCAATGTATCCCGGCGGCCACGCGCTGGGCACGACCTGCCTACGCCGGCGTCACTTCGCCCTGGCCGGTGCCGCCATCCTCGCCCGCGTCCGGGCGCGTGTCGAAGACCTCGTCGATGATTCCGAATTCCTTGGCCTCGTCCGCCTCGAGAAACTTGTCGCGATCCATCGCCTTCTCGATCTCTTCGATCTTCTGGCCGGTATATTTCGCATAAAGCTCATTGAGACGCTGACGCATGCGCAGAATCTCGCGCGCCTGGATTTCGATGTCGGATGCCATGCCCTGCGCTCCGCCCGACGGCTGGTGGACCATGATCCGGCTGTTGGTGAGCGCAACCCGCATGCCCGGCTCACCCGCGGCGAGCAGGAAGCTCCCCATCGAAGCAGCCTGGCCGATGCAGACGGTGCTGATCTTCGGCCGGATGTATTGCATCGTGTCGTGGATCGCGAGGCCTGCGGTGACCACACCGCCCGGTGAGTTGATGTACATGAAGATGTCCTTCTTCGGGTTCTCGAACTCGAGGAAGAGCAGCTGGGCGGTCACGAGCGACGCCATATGATCCTCGATCGGTCCCGTGATGAAGACAATCCTTTCGCGCAGCAGCCGGGAATAGATGTCGAAGCTGCGCTCGCCCCTATTGGACTGCTCGATGACGATGGGGACGAGCTGCGAAACGATGTCCTGGTGGTCAATCACGGGAATAAATCCTTGTTGTTTGGCAAGCCTACATCGGGCCGAACCGCGTGAGGTTCAAGCGGGCTCTCCGGGGAGCCGATGCCCCCGTACCGCGGCCATCCATTCATCGATGGGTGAATCGCCCCATCTTTCCTTGCACATCTGGAGAAACTGAAGGCCGTCGTCCCAACGATCGCGTCGGCAAATTTCTCGAAGTAATGGGAAGGAGGGGCCGTAGGTCTCCAAGCGAAAGTCGGGACGAATGTCAGCGGAGGCGAAAAGGTGCGACACAGCTTCGTCGATATTCTCAGCCGCGCAGGCCAAAAGCCCGAGGATCGTGTAAGCATGATGCTTACGGTAAGCGTAATCTGAGATCGTTTTGCTCAACGTCTTCGCGTCATCGTCGGAGGAAGAAACGGTTCGAACCCGTTCCCAAAATTCTTTCCCGCGAGCCGTAATGTCGAGCCTATGCCCGTATTCGGAACGGGCCTCCGCGACCCATATCAACATCTTCTCGGCTTCGGTACGCGCCTTTTCATGATCGCCTAACTCAAGCGCAGCTTGGGCAATCCAGACGTCGATGTTGGCGTGGCGCCAGCCCAGCCTTCTGCCTCGCTCGAAATCCCTCCAAGCGTTCTTTTGGATTCGAACTCATCCGGCCCAGATCAGCCCAAAGCCCTGCGTCATTCGGATGCTGTTCGATCGCCCTCCGAATCAGGTGCGCGGCCTCGTTGCGATCGCTGAGCGCGATAAACTCTGCTGCGCTCCTCGAGAGGTCCGCATCGGGAGGGCCTTCTGCGACTATGTCGAGCCACTTGACCTTGATTTCCTGGTAAATCTCGGGCGCCGCTTCAGGATCGACGTGGGTATACCCAGATCTACAAAGTGCATTGCCAGGCTCGTGGTCGAGATACCATTTGATTAGGTCGTACCGGCGCGGATCACGAAACCCCTGTTGATCCCGCGAAAGCGTCAGAAGGAGGTTCCATCGTTCGGCTGCGGACAAGGCGCTCAAATCCATCGTATCGTCTCGGCATCTGGCACTACGGCTCCTCTAGCGATGAGCAGTAAACAGGAACTTGCCCGAGCGACTGCTAACCAAAAGAAAGGGCGGCCCATTGCTGGACCGCCCCCCGTCGAAGATCGAAGAGAAGCCGCGCTTACTGCAGCTTCGCGCTAATCCGGCCGTAGAAATAGCGGCCCGGAAGGTCGTACATGGTCGGATCGAAGTTATTGAGATCGCAGGTGTTGCACCCGGGAGCCTTGACGTTGAACAGGTTGTTGACGCCCAGGGCCAGGCCGAACTGGTCGTTAAGGAAGCCAGGCGTCCAGCGCAGCTGAAGATCGGTGTAGAACTTCGATTTCAAGACGTTGCCGTCGCTCTCCTTGAGCTTCGAGATATAGCGGCCGGTGACCGTCGCACCGAACTCGGACAGATCCCAATCCAGGATGCCTATCGACTTCCACTTGGGGAACCCTTGCGAGGGGCTGCCCTGCTCGGTGCCTTCTCGACTGATGATCTGCGCCCCGCCGAAGCCCGACAGGACCAAGTCGTAATTCCGGAGGAACGTGTTGTTCCAGGTGAGACCGAACGTGCCTGCGCTGGTCTTGCGGGACCGGTACGCGACGTTGACGTCGATACCCTTCGTATTGATCCCCGCGATGTTGCCGAGCGTGCCGTCGATCTGCGTGAGCTGGCCGCTTCCCGCGAAAGAGCGAGTCACGAGCGCACAAGCCGCCGGATCGAGGTTGACCACACAATTGTTGAGCGTGATCGAAGCGTCGACCGCCTGGATCGCGCTCTTGATCTTGATATTGTAATGGTTCGCTTCGATCGAGAAGCCCGGTAGGAACGACGGGCTGTACACTCCGCCGAAGATGTAGCTCTTCGAAGTCTCCGGCGTCAGACCCTCATTGCCGCTGACGATCACCGAAATCTGCGGGTTCGCCTGCTGGTAGGTGCCGCCAGCCGGGACACCCATCGCGATACAATTTGCCCTGACGGCCGCATCGTTGAGGAAGTTTCGCGGCGCCGTGCTGTCGTTCGAACAGGGATCGCTGATCGTCTGGTCGAAGCGAGAAATGGTCCCGAACAATTCGCCGATCGACGGCGCCCGGAAGCCTTCCGCGTAAGAGCCGCGCAGGCGCAAATCCTTGATCGGTTTCCAGTTCACGCCGCCTTTGAACGTCGTGGTCGAACCCGAGGTGGAATAATCGGAAACGCGGACCGCGCCATTCAGTTCGAGAAGGTTGACGAAGGCTACATCCCGAATGACCGGAGCGTTGATCTCGGCATAGGCTTCCTTGACGTTGTAATGGCCTTTCGTGGGGCCTGCCGGGATGTCGGAGCTGAAGCCCGCGGCAACGATCGGATCAGGATCGAACCGGCCGCGCAGCCCACGATATTCGACACCCGCGGCGAAGCCGAGCGGGCCGCCCGGAAGGTCGACGAGCTCGCCGGAAATGTTGGCCGTAAAGTCCCAGAGATCCTGTTTGCTGCTGTCATGCTCGTCGAAGGTGACAAAATCGAACATGTCGCCGGTGATCGATCCGGCACCGCCGAAGAAATTGAACGGGACGCAATCGCCGCCGAACTGCCCCTGATGCCCGACGCACTGATCAACGGGACCAAGCGCCTGCCGCAAGTGGGAGGAATTGATATTGCCGAGCATCGTCTGCTTGGCGCTGTTGTGGCCGTAGATGGCGTTGATGTCCCAATACCAGTCGTGGTTGAACGCCCCGAAGCTCCCGTCGAACGTGGCGGTAACGTAGGTCGTGTCCACCTTTTGCCGGAAGCGCCGCGGGCCACCTTCGACGAAGCGCCGGAGGATGAAGCCTAAATTGTGGAAGTCCAGCGTCTGCCCAAACGGATTGAAGGGGTTGGTCACATCGATAGGTGTCGAATCGAGAACCGGCGTGATTCCGGCGTCCGGACCGATACCAAAGGGAAGCGGCGCGGCCTGGTTCTTCGACTTGCGCTCGTTCCACAGCGCTTTCACGCGGAAGTTCATATTGTCCGCCAGCTCGAGTTTCGCGTCGGCGAACAATCCGTAGCGGTTGAGCGGGATCTGCAGATAATTGAACGGCGCGAAGTTGAACCGGTCCGGAGTGCCGGCAAAAGCGCGGAAGTTGTCGAGCGTTGGGGTCGACGTCGGAGCGTTGATCAACGTCGCGTCGCCACCGACGAAACCGACGAATGGGCCCGCGAAGCGACCATTGGGAATGAAGCTCGAGCAACCGCCCGCGGCGCAGCTGTCCGCATAGGGCGCCGGGAAGCGCGAAATCGCGCGATCGCCGGCGAAAACGCCCTTCTGCGTCACATAATTGCCGCCAATGACCAACTGGAAGGGTCCGCTATCGCCATTGCCCCAGCTGAGCTGGTAATTCTGGGTGAAGCCGTCGCCTTCTTCCCAATAACCACTGAGCTGCGCGCTTCCGACCCAGCCCCTCTGGTGCGATTTGGTGATGATGTTCACCACCCCCGCGATTGCGTCGGAACCGTAGATCGCCGACGCGCCGTCCTGCAGCACTTCGACGCGCTCGATCATGCTCTCCGGAATGGAGTTGAGATCGACCGAAGGAGGCACGCCGCTCGCCGATGCGGCATTCACGAAGCGAAGACCGTCGACCAACACGAGCGTACGCCGCGAGCCGAGGTAGCGGAGATCGATTTCCGCGGCACCTGCGCCGACGCCGCCGCCGTCCGGTGGGTTGCCGAGGTTTCCGGAATTATTGAACTTGGAATTGAGACCGCCGCCTGAGCTCGGAAGGCGCTGCAGGACGTCATTGATCGAGTTGAGACCCGTCTTCTGAATGTCCTGTTGATCGATGAACACTCGCGGAGCATCGAGATCGAGCGGATTTCGGCGAATGCGCGAACCGGTGATGACGATTTCACCCTGGGGCGTGGGCGGTGCCGCTGAAGCCGGGGCCTCTTGCACGTCCGGTGGGGGCTGCGTGCTTTGCGCATTTGCCGCAGTAGCCGCCGTAATTAGCGCGCCAAAAGCCACACTCGCGCGAAGAGCCGTATCGATCCGCATGATGTCCCCCTTATTCTTGCCCGCAACTGACGCTCCGGGCGCTATCAAGCGGGACGCAGACTAGTGCCGCTCAACAGCGGTAGGAAGCGCAGACTGTCACAGCGCCGACACAATTCCGCGCGGGTGATGCAAGGATACTACACCTGCCCCGGGGCGCTGAGCGACAGATAGGCCAGCCGCCGGACTTCACGGCGACCCCGAGTGACCGTGTCGAGGATCAATCCGGCGAAGACGCAGAGCACGGCGACGATCACCATTCCAGTGGCCAGGATCGCAGTCGGAAAGCGCGGAACGAGTCCGGTCTCCAGAAAGGTCCGGACCAATGGGACGGCGAGGATGATGGCGACCGCCATGAGCAAGGCACCGATGCCGCCGTAGAACAGGGTCGGCCTTTCGATCCGGTAGAGAGTGGCGATCGTCTTCAGGATCCGCCAGCCGTCGCTGAACGTCGACAGCTTCGAATGCGATCCCGCCGGCCGCTCCGCATAGGTAGTTTCCACCTCCCCCACCGGCATTCTCAGCTCCAGCGCGTGAACGCTGATCTCCGTTTCGATCTCGAACCCCGAGGAGAGGACCGGAAAGCTCTTCACGAAGCGGCGGGAGAACACGCGGTAACCCGAGAAAATATCTGAAAAACTTCGGCCGAAGAGACCCGCGAGCAGGCCGGTGAACAGCCTGTTTCCAAGGACATGCCCGCCGCGATAAGCCTCCTTCTTCTGGTGAATGCGAGTGCCGACGACCATGTCGAGCTGCTCGGCCACCAGCAGATCGACCATCGCCGGCGCGGCCTTCGGATCGTAGGTCAGGTCGCCGTCGGCCATGACGTACACGTCAGCATCGATGTCGGCGAACATGCGCCGGACGACATGGCCCTTCCCTTGCTGGCGCTCAGTGCGGACTATGGCGCCCGCTTCGCCCGCCAGCGCCCGCGTGCGATCCCGGCTATTATTGTCGTAGACGTAGATCTTAGCGTCCGGCAGCGCCGCGCGAAAACCGGCGACCGTCGCCTGGATGGCGGCTTCCTCGTTGTAGCAGGGCAGAAGCACGGCAATGCGTGGTTGAGCAGTGCTAGCCAATTGTCCCCCCTCGTCATCCTCGCGAAAGCGGGGATCCAGCTTGGACCGTCTTACTGGGTTCCCGCTTTCGCGGGAATGACGATCTACTTCTTCTTCTCGGGCGCCTTCTTCGCAGGCTTCGCTTCGGCCTTTGCAGCTGAAGCCTTCTTCGGCGCAGGCTTCGCCTCCGCCTTGGCAGCGACCGCCTTCTTCGGCGCAGGCTTCGCTTCAGCCTTTGCCGTCGGAGCCTTAGCGCCGGGCGCGTCCTTCAATGGCTTGGCCGGCTTGGCCTTCGCTGACGCTTTCTCGACTGGTCCCTTCGCCGGCTCTTCCGGCACGGGTTTGGCTTTCGCCTTTTTGGCCTTCGCTTCTCCAGCGGCCGCAGCCGTCTTCGGTTTCGTTGCTTTCTTCGACTTGGCAGGAGCAACTTCACCGATGTCGTGCCCGCATCCCGGCCCGTGGACATGGCCTTCCTCGCTCTCGAGATCCGCTTCGAGCTCCGCCCGTGTCGCTTTGCGCTCGGCAATTTCCGCGTTGCCGAACAGGAAGTCGACGACCTTGTCCTCGTACAACGGCGCGCGGAGCTGGGCTGCGAACATCGGCTCCTGCTGTACGTAGCGGAGGAAATTCTCGCGATCCTTGCCCTGATATTGCGACGCCGCCTGGGCGATCAGCCGGTTCATCTCCTGCTCGCTGACTTCCACTCCGTTCGCGGCGCCGATTTCCGACAGCAATAGGCCGAGGCGCACGCGGCGCTCGGCAATGCGGCGATATTCCGGAGCGTCCTTCTCGATTTCCGCCAGCGCCGCCTTCGGGTCGGCATCGTGGCTGGCTTCATGGCGGAGCTGGTTCAGTATGTTCTGATATTCCGCTTCGACCATCGATTCCGGCACTGGGAAGTCGTGCCGCGCCGCGAGCTGGTCGAGCAGCTGGCGCTTCATATGCGTGCGCGTGAGGCCATTGAGCTCCTGTTGCTGCTGATCGCGCAACACGGAGCTGAGCTGATCGAGGGTCTGGAGTCCGAGCGACTTCGCGAACTCATCGTCGATTTTGGTCTCGCTAGCGGTTTTCACCGCCTTCACCGTCACCGCGAAGGTCGCCGACTTCCCTTGAAGATTCTCGGATGGATAATCCTCGGGGAACGTAACCTTCACCTCGCGCTTGTCGCCTGACTTCGCACCGACGAGCTGATCCTCGAACCCGGGGATAAGCTGGGCCGAACCGAGTTCGACCGACATGTCCTCACCCTTGCCGCCCTCGAAGGGCTTACCGTCGACACTCCCCTCAAAGTCCATGACGACGAGATCGGCGATCGTCGCGGCATGCTTCTTGGGTGCGTCCACGAAACGCTTGCTTTGGCTCGCGAGCTGCTTCAGCTGCTGGTCGACCGCGGAACTGTCCGCTTCGACCGTCAGCCGCTCGAGCTTCAACCCATTAATCTGGGCGGGCGGGACTTCCGGCAGCGCTTCGAGGCGGACATATACCTCAGCGTCCTTGCCCGGCTCATATTGCTCGTCGAGCTCAACTTCCGGCTGGAGTGCGGGACGGACGTTGTTCTCCTGAAGGAGCTGCTGGACACCCTCCTGCACCGCACCATTGAGAGCGTCGCGCTGGAGCGCTTCGCCGTGCATCTTGCGGATGAGATTGGGCGGCACCTTGCCGGGACGGAAACCGGGCATGCGCACTTGCGGCGCGATGCGCTTCACTTCCTTGTCGACCCGCGCCTCGATATCCTCGGCGGGGATGGTCAGCATGAAGGCGCGCTTCAGGCCCTCGTTCTCAGTCTCGGTGGTCTTGATGGTCACTTCTAAAGATCCTGATGAAGTCTTGAGCCCCAAGCGAGCGGATGGTGCGCGCGGAGGGACTCGAACCCCCACATCTTGCGATACTGGAACCTAAATCCAGCGCGTCTACCAATTCCGCCACGCGCGCGCGGCCGCGAAAGTCGGGGGCCTATAGCAAGGATCGGCCTTTGGGCAACCCGGGCGGCCCCAAGTTCGTTGGACAGGCGGAGATATTTCGATGCAACAGCCCCCTTCGCCTGGAACGCCGACGGAGCCCCCGCCGGAAACGCCGACCCCATCTCAGCCGGGTAGCCCGCCGAACCCGCTCCCTGAAACGCCCCCGGTTGGCCCGGACATCGATGTCCCGGCTCCGCAACCTGCTCCGGCACCCCCTCCTCCGGGACCGGCGCCGATTTCGCCGGTGGGTTAAGCTCGCAGCTGCGCCGAGGCGACCACCGCCTCGAAGTCGGGAAGCGTCTCGCCATAATAATGCGACCGGGCGGCATCGAGCAGGATCAGATAGAGCTTGCCGTTGATCACAGCGCCGACTGCCCGGCCGCGGCGCCACAGCTCGTCCTGATCGAGATGCTCATAGTCGAACTGGAAGCCGGTCGCGCCGAGGAAAGGTCGCGGCTGCAAGGACAAGGTGTTGAAGTCGACGGCTCCGCCACGCACGCGATAGAGGCTCTCCAACATGGCGGCGATCTCCGGCGGTGTCATGTCCGATCGAAACTTCGGGACCTGTTGATCGGCGCTCTTGCGCTGGCGCACGAGATAGGCGCCGCTCTTGAGGCCGCTGACAAAGCTCATCCCGTCGAGCAGCGGCCCGTTCAGAGTCCAATCCTCGACATCGCGAATGTCCTCGAACAGGAATGTCCGGTGGCGGTTCCACGCCCGCGGAGGAGCGACCGAGAGACTGCCGTCGCCGACATTCACCCGGTGAACCCGAACGAGCGCATAATCGCTAAACCCATATTCGCCGCCGCCGATCGACGAGCAGGCAGCGCAAAGCGAACCGACAGTCGCCAGGATGGCGGTCCTTATTCTCATCCAGCCCTCCCCTCAGCCTGCCGCCTGCCGCACCCAGGCGGCATCCGGCGCATCGGGCTTCAACGTGAGATAGCGGGCAAAAGCCGCTTTCGCTTCTTCGGCCCGGCCCGCTTTCATCAGCGAGATTCCGTGCCAGCGCCAGGCGTCCGCTGGCACATCCGCATAGAGAACCGCAGCCGCATAGCTTTGCGCCGCTCGAGCATCGTCGCCGCGGCGATTGCGCAGTCGCCAGATTTCGCCTTCGTAAAAGCGCAGCAGTCCGTTCCAGCCGTCCTGCGCCAGCGTTTCAATCAGATATTGGCTTGCGCCCGGATCGTTGAGCTTGACCTGGTCATCGAGCATCATCTGACGAATGGGACCGATGGCATTGAGATAGCGGGCGCGGCCGTTGTCATACGTCTTGCCCGAAACGGTGACTTCGGCGGCATCGGCGCGAAGGTCCGCCATCCGGCTCTCAGGCGCGGGATGCGTGGCGAATAGATCGTAGCCCCGATCGCGGCGCTTACGGCGATAGCGGGCGCTAACCTCTTCCTCGCCGATCAGCTGCTGCCAGATGTTCGCCATCTCATTGGGTGGGTAGCCCGCGTCGGCGATCAGCTTCGCGCCGAGCGCATCGGCTTCCGCCTCCATCTCCCGACTGTAGCGAAACAGCGAGAAAATGGTGCCAAGCTCGGCCAGGCGGACATAGTCGCCCATATAGATCCCGCCCGCCGCGCCGCCCACTCCTGCGGCCATCGCGCCAATCGCGAAGATGTCGCTCTTGCGCCGTTGGTCACGCCACGAGCGGATCATGTGGCGCCTGAGGAAATGACCAGATTCGTGGGCGATCACGCCCGCCAGCTGCGCTTCATTGCGCATCCTCAACAGCAAGCCCGAAAAGACGACGGCGAAGCCGGTCGGCGCCATGAAGGCATTGAATTCCGGAATCCGCGCAAGATAGATGCGGAAGTCTTCGGCCGCTGGTCCCCCGACCTTGCCGATCAAGTCCCTTAGATATGCGGTCAGCTGCGGGTCGTTGATCAGAAGGTTGGAATCGGCGATCTCCTCTTCAACCCGCCGCATCTCATTCCATAGCCCCTGCTCGTCCTTGTCGGCTGGCTTGAAACCTTTGCCCACGAGCGGAACCATGTCCTGCGGCCGAATGCGCGCCTGCGCCACGCCCGTGGTCAGCGACGCGGCCATGACTCCTCCACCGGCTAGCAGTGAGCGGCGGCTGATCTCACAGCGGATGCACATCAGCGTGTCTCACCTGCCTGCGCCCGGCGGACCGCGTGCCCGGGCTTCATCCGCCCGAGGAGGCGCTCGACCATCTGCGCCGAGCCTTCAGGGGTGCGTAAATCACCGAACTTGATACCCGGGACCTCGCTGCCGGCCCGAACTACGTTGAACCAGACGACCTCCCCAGTGTGGAGGTCGACCAGCGAGGCGTAGGACAGCTGAGTAGCGCCGCCGACGTTGGGCGCACAGAAGCCGACGAAGCACCCTGCCAAGCCGATGACGCCGAGCGCCACACGTCCGGAAGACGCCACCTGGTCCTCGGCGTGCATGAACAGGGCATAGTCATATCCCGTCTTCTGTCCGAGCCGCACGGCATCCTCGCCAAGCGTCCAGTCGAGACCCTTGCCCCGCTTCGTCGGCAGATAATCGCCGAGATATTTGTGCAGCACGATCGACTGAGCGACCGCGAAGTTCAGTCGCTCGACGTCCGCCAGCTGTTGCTCGCCGACCCCGGGCAGTTCGGTCCTCCGCTCGATGATCTGAACCTTGCCGCCGCGCGTAGCCTGCTGCGCGCGAAGTGCGGCGACGATGTTGGAGCGCGCCTGCTCGGTCCAGTCGGCGCGCGGCTCGACCATTCCACCGGTCGTGAGCGAACCGACGGTGACGTCCGGGCGGAGCACCAACAATTTGTAATCGCCCTGGGGCGGCGTGAACTGGACGTCCGCATATTGCCGAGTCTGCACGCAGGCGCCGAGCGGCACCACCGCTGCCAGCGTGAGCGCTAGACCCCAGTACCGCATATGGACCCTCCGGGAGACGAGTATGCGCCGCTTCCCCAGCTTTCCAAATGCATCTTACTGCCTGAACTCGGAATGAAATAAAAGCCGTGTGTTTTTAAATATTTATGCCTAGTTGCAAGCCGCTCCCCCGACACCTGACAGCCGCTTGCCGTCGACGTCTCGCGGAGAGTCCAGACAGATGCCCAGAAGCGCCGCCAGCGTCGGCATGATGTCCGTCGTATCCGCGCTTTCGTTCCTGAGGCTGGCCGCCATGCCTTTGCGCCAGAAGAGGATCGGCACGCGCCGGTCATAATCCCACGGGCTGCCGTGTGTGGCGACATAGCGGCTGGTGTCGGGAATCGGAGTGATGTCGCGCTTCAGAAGCACGACGAAATCCCCCGAGCGACCCGGATAATAGCTGGCGCGGGCGCGTTCGATCAGGCTCCACTGCTCAGGCGGGGTCGTCGGCAGCGCAGTCGCCGCAATCTGCTTCGCGGTGAACACCGCCTCGACCTGCGGATGTGCCTTGTATGCCGCGACGGCGGCGTCGCGCACGCGCATCTGATCCTTGGGCGAAAGATGCTTGTCGACATACATGTCGCCGAAACTGCTTTCTCCGAGCAGACCCGGCCCCGACAGACCGAGTTGGGCGGTCAGCTTCTTGCCCATCGCCGCAGCACTCAGACCAGGGTCGGCTCGAGCCGCAGCACGGACTCCGGCGAGCCGCTGGCGCTCCGGAATGTCCTTTCCCCCATGATCGGCCGTAAGCGCGACCGCATAGTCGATCCCACGACTGTCGAGCACCGCCAGGAAACCGCCGATGTCGCGATCGAGCTCGAGAAGCTGAAGGCACATCTCCTCACCTTCGGTTCCGTAGGCGTGGCCGACATAGTCCGTCCCGGAAAGGCTGATCGCCAGCACGTCGGGGCTGGCGCCACGGCCGAGCTGCATCTCGTCGACCAGGCCCGCGGCGAGCGCCAGAGTGCTGGCATCAAGTTCGGGTGACGCACGGAAAGCATTCGCGTCGCCCGCTGCACGAGCGAACTGACCCGCCCCGACGGGCTTGCCGCCCCCCTCGATTGGGATCACCCGCGCCTTCGCCTGGCAGAAAGGCGGCGGCGCGAGAGCCTCGCGTGGCTGAGCAAGCGCCGCGGCGATCGTCGCATTGGCCCTGCCCACGACCTGCGGCAATGGCGCTCCCGTAAGGTCGGTCTGGAACTTTTGCCCAGTCCAATACCAGCGCTGGTCCACATTGCGGCCGGTCATCATCACCGCGGCCCGGTCCTTGCCCGAAACGGCGACGTTCCGGCTGCCGGGCCAGCGCGCCTTCACCAATTCGCCCAAGGTCGGGACCAGCAAATGTTTGGGCGAGACCTGGTAGGCCACGGACGAGCTCCCCGGCACGTCTTCATCCTCCACGCAATAGACACTCACGTCCGAACGCTTCACCGTCTGATCGATCCAGACATTGGCGATGATCCCGGTCCGCGAAGGGTGATCGCCGGTGAGGATGGTCGAATGTCCGGGACAAGTCTCGGTCGCCGCATGGCTCTGATAGCCGTTGCGGAACGCGGTGCCGGACGCGATCCGCGCGAGACCATCCGTGAACTGAGGGCGATATTCGTCGAACAAGTCGGCGGAGAACTGGTCGATCGAGAAGACGACGAGAAGCTTTGGCGCACCTGACGGAAGCTGCGGCTGACGGCTGGGCGGGCGACTGGCCGCAGGCGGTAGCTGGCAAGTGAAGCAGCGAAAAGGCCGGCTAAGAGCTTACGCATTCGACAAACCCTCCACGTCACCCCGGCGAAAGCCGGGGTCTGCCTTCCTTCCGTCTCAAAGAAAAGGCGGACCCCGGATCAAATCCGGCATGACGGTCCGATCACCCGAGCTTTGCGCGCAGCCGCTCATTGACCAGCTGCGGGTTCGCCTTTCCACCCATCGCCTTCATCGCCTGGCCCACGAAGAAGCCGAACAATTGCTGCTTTCCGCCTTTGTAATCGGCGACCTTGTCCGAATTGTCGGCGAGCACCTTGTCGATCGCCGCATCGATGGCGCCCGTGTCGCTGGTCTGCTTGAGGCCGCGGCTTTCGACGATCTCCGCGGCGCCCTCGCCGCTCTCCAGCATGATCTCGAACACCTGCTTCGCGATGGTGTTGGAAATTGTGCCGTCGGCAACCAGCGCAAGCAGTTCGGCTGCCTGAGAGGGATTCACCGGAGTCTGGTCGATCGTTTCGCCGCGACGGTTGAGCGCTCCGAACAGCTCGGCGACCACCCAGTTCGCGCCCTGCTTCGGGTCACCGCCGACCTCGATCAAAGCGTCGAAAAAGCGCGCAGTCTCGACCTCTGCCGTCAAGACGCTGGCGTTGTAAGGAGTTATTCCAAGGCCTTCATAGCGCTTGCGCTTGGCATCGGGCAGCTCCGGCAACGACGCCTTGCACTCTTCGATGAAGTCCTCGTCGAGTTCGAGCGGAAGCAGGTCCGGATCGGGGAAATAGCGATAATCGTGCGCTTCCTCCTTCGAACGAAGCGCCCGCGTTACGCCTCGGTCCGGATCGAACAACCGTGTCTCCTGGGCTACCGCTCCGCCATTTTCGAGTAGCTCGACCTGGCGCTTGGCCTCATGCTCGATCGTCTGCATCACGAAGCGTACCGAATTGACGTTCTTGGTTTCGGTCCGCGTGCCGTAGGGCTCACCCGGCTTGCGCACGCTGACGTTGACGTCGGCGCGCATCGAGCCCTCCTCCATATTGCCGTCGCAGGAGCCGACGTACCGAAGAACTGCTCTCAGCTTTCGCAAATAAGCTCCTGCTTCTGCAGGTGAACGCATGTCCGGTCGCGACACGATCTCCATCAGCGCGACCCCGGAGCGATTGAGATCGACGTAGCTCATGGTCGGATGCTGATCGTGCATGAGCTTGCCCGCGTCCTGTTCGACGTGGATCCGCTCGATGCCGATCTGCTTGACGCTATTCTCATCCTTTTCGTCGGTAAGGATCTCGACCTCGCCCGGCCCGACGAGCGGATGATAGAGCTGGCTGATCTGATATCCCTGCGGCAGGTCCGCGTAGAAGTAATTCTTCCGGTCGAACCGGCTCCAACGATTGACCACCGCGTCGAGCGCCAGGCCCGTGCGCACCGCCTGTCGGATGCACTCTTCGTTGGGGACGGGCAGCATCCCGGGCATTGCAGCGTCGACGAGACTCACCTGCGTGTTCGGCTCAGCGCCAAATGCCGTCGCCGCGCCTGAGAAAAGCTTCGACTTCGTCGCGGTGATCTGCGCGTGGACTTCGAGCCCAACCACGACCTCCCATTCGCCGCTTTCGCCGGTGATTCGATAGGGTGTGCTCATATGTCGAATTCTTTGCAGATGATGACGTGGGATGAGACCACGACAACGAAGGCGAACAGCCAGCCGATCGCGATCGGCACCAGAACGCTGATGTCGAGGTAGGTGTCGCCCCGGATCGAGCCGAAGAAGGTCAGAGCGAGCACGAAGATCCCCGCCGGCACCTTCCAGGACCCCGACTTGGTTCCGCGCAGGATGTGGATGACGTTCCGGATCGCCACCAGCATGCAGACGACGATGATCAACAGGATCGACAGGACGAGGCCACGGTAAACGTCGAGGTCGCGCTGAGTCATGACGACTCCGATATAGCCGCCCAGCGCAGCGCCGAAGACGACGTTGACCAGATCGATTCGCCGGTCCAGCTCCTCACCTTCGTCGTGGAGCCGGAACTTCACCACCATTTCTCCGCACGATGAGCGAAGCCGGCGCGTTCCTCGATCGCGAGTCCGGCGTTGAGCACGATCTGCTCGTCAAGTTCGTTGCCGATCAGGTGCAGGCCGAGTGGAAGTCCCTGCTCGTCGAGACCTCCCGGCACCGACATCGCCGGCAATCCCGCAAGGCTCGCCGGCACCGCGAACACGTCGTTCAGATACATCGCCAGCGGATCGGTCGTCTCCCCGATCCCGAACGCCGCCGAGGGAGCGGTCGGAGTCAGGATCACGTCGCACAGTTCGAACGCCTTGCGGAAATCCTGCTTGATCAGCGAGCGCACCTTCTGCGCCTTGGTGAAATAAGCATCGTAGAAACCCGCCGAAAGAACGTAGGTGCCGATCATGATCCGGCGCTTGACCTCGGCGCCGAACCCCGCCTCGCGCGTGGCGCCGTACATCGTATCCAGCGCTCCGCCGTGGCCCGCCTCACCGAGCTCCCTGAGGCCGTAGCGCACGCCATCGTAGCGCGCGAGGTTCGACGACGCCTCGGCGGGAGCGATGATGTAATAGGTCGGAAGCGCGTATTTCGTGTGCGGAAGGCTGATCTCGACGGGAGTCGCGCCCGCGTCCTTCAGCCATTCAATGCCGCGATCCCACAGGGCATCGATGTCCCGCGGAACTCCGTCGATTCGATATTCCTTGGGAATACCGACGCGCTTACCACTGAGATTGCTCGATAAATCCTTTTCCCACTGCGGCACGGGAAGATCGATTGAGGTCGAATCCCGTGGATCGAAGCCGGCCATCGCCTCAAGGAGGATCGCGCAGTCGCGCACCGTCTTCGCCATCGGTCCCGCTTGATCGAGCGAGCTCGCGAAAGCGACGATCCCCCAACGCGAGCAGCGCCCGTATGTCGGCTTGATCCCGCAAATGCCGGCGAATGCTGCCGGCTGGCGGATCGAGCCGCCAGTGTCCGTTCCCGTCGCTCCGGGGGCGATCTCCGCGGCGACCGCTGCCGCCGAACCGCCCGAGGAGCCTCCGGGCGTCAGACCGACATTGCTGCCCTTGCGCCGCCACGGCGAAATCACCGGCCCGTATGCGCTCGTCTCGTTCGACGAGCCCATCGCGAATTCGTCCATGTTGAGCTTGCCGAGCATGCCCGCTCCCGCATTGCGCAGGTTCGCCGTGACCTTGCTCTCGTAGGTCGGCTTGAAACCCTTCAGGATGCGACTGCCAGCGGTCGAATCTACTCCCCGCGTAGCGAATAAGTCTTTGATCCCAAGCGGAATTCCAGCAAGCGAGGGAAGATCGCCACCGCCCCGTCCTTTATCCGCCGCGTCGGCGGCGGCGAGCGCGTCCTCGGGGGTCGTCACCGTATAGGCATTGAGCAGCCGCGCGGCCTCCACTGCGGCATTGTACTGCTCGGCTATTTCGCGCGCGCTGAACTCTCCAGAACGGAATCCGTCACGCAGCTCGGCGATCGTCTTCGACGTTAGCTCGCTCACTCGATCACCTTCGGCACCGCGAAAAACCCGTGCTGAGCATCGGGAGCATTGGCGAGTATCTCGTCGCGGCAGCCGCCGTCGGTCACGGCGTCTTCACGCAGACGCAACTTCTGCTCGATCACCGTCGCCAGCGGCTCGACACCGTCGGTGTCGACCTCCGCCAGCTGCTCGACCCAGCCGAGGATGTTATTGAGCTCCGGCACCAACCGCTCCAGCTCCTCGTCGCTCATCGCGATCCGAGCGAGCCGCGCGATGTGGCGGACCTGTTCATTACTTACGGACATGGAGCGGGCGGATAGCGGCGGCCCGCCGGGGCGGCAACCGGTCGCGAGCCCTCAGAGCGCTATTCGATAGACCAGGAAACCGGAATATTCGGCGATTTCGTCGTAGAGCCGCCGTGCCTTCGCGTTCGTTTCATGCGTCTGCCAATAGACCCGAGGCGATCCCGCGGCGCGAGCGGCCTCCGCGACCGCCTTGATCAAACGGGTGCCGACACCCCTCCCTCGACCCCCTTCGGAGGTGAACAGGTCCTGGAGGTAGCAGATCGGAGCGATCGCTGTGGTGCTGCGATGGAAGAGGTAGTGAGCAAGCCCTACCAGCCTTCCGCCGTCCTCGGCGACGAGAGCGTGCACCGGCTCGTCGGAGTCGAAGAATCTCGACCAAGTCGTTTCGGTGATCTCGCGCGGTAGCGCGGTCGGGCCGACGCGCCCGTAGAATGCGTTATAGCCGTCCCACAGAGCCAGCCAGCCGTCGAAATCCTCGGGCTCGAGCGGTCGGACTCTTGTTTCCCCGCTCAACGGCGGGTGTCCACCGCGATCCAATTGTCCTCCCAGCTCGCCCCGCCGTCGACGGAATAAGCCTGTTCGAAATGCGCTTCCTTGTCCGAGACCCGCGTGATCACGAAACGGACGAGTATCGCCCGTCCGTCGAGCATGTCCTGGCCGTAGAACAAACCGCGCCCTTGGCCATCGAAGCTTCCGTAGACTGGCGCGGTGAGCAGGCCATTGCCGAGGCTCGCATAATTGAGGCTCCACTGACGCGCCTGCGGATTGTAGAGGCGCAACGCCCCGCCCTCGATCTTTCCCGCCGAGCCCCCAACCGACAGCTCCACAAAATTCGCCCGCCCGTCGAGGAGCGGTCGAACTACGCTGCTCCCCCGATATTCCGCCCAATCGGGCGCCTTGCCGGAGAGCGGATTGCGCAGCAATCGCACATTGGTGGTCCAGGTTCCGATCTCCCAGTCGAAATCGTGCTGGCCCTCCCGCTGGGACTGGGTCGCGCGGGTCTGCGACACAGGCTGAGCCGCGAGGGCTGGTACGGATAGGCAGAGGATTGTGGCCAGGAGTGGATATCTGGACATTTTCGTCACTGCAGCGGGGCAATCGGGCGCAGTTTGAACCCGGTGATTTTCGTCCCGAAATCGCACTGGAACGAACGTTTCTCCTTACCGTCATCGACGGTTCCCCAGACGATGATCTTGCTCACGCTATATTGCTGAACGTCGATCACGTGGACCGTGCCGTAATGCGCTGCCTGCGCGCTACAGGCCTCCCGCGCTCGAGGTTGGAGCGCTTCGTTGCGGATCACCGGTCCTTGAGCGCTTTGCGCCACCATGCCGGCCGCGGAAACGGCCATCATCGGGACGCAACCGGCGAGCGTGGGCGCGGTCGCCGAGAGAAGGAACAAGGCCTGTAAGCGCATCATCCGAACCCCTGTCGCCACTTAAAGACGGCCCGCTCAGCCTATGACGAGCGATGACGAGGCACAATGGGGCGCGCTTGCCGGCGCCGCTCCGCGCCAATAGGGCGCCCGGCAATGTGCGCTCGGCGATTCCTGGTGGCGGTATTCATTCTGACGTTGATCGTCGTCGCAGCGGCCTTCGCGATCTTCGAATTCGGCGGCAATCTGCTCCTTAGGGAGGCGACTCCCAAGGGTCATTTCGAACCCGCCAAAGCGGGCGGCCAACCCGATTACAATAGGCTCGACGCATGGATCGCCCGGCCCGGCCTCGCCAGCGACCCCTCCGGATGGCGGCCGACCAATGATGCGAACGTCGATCCCATCACGACCCACGCATACGTATTTTACGTCCATCCGACGACCTACCTCGAACGCGATCGTTGGAATGCGCCCCTTCTTCCGGGCGGTCAGACCGAGTTCCGGACGCGTTTGTTCGTGCAAAGTCAGGCCAGCGCGTTCCATCAAGACGCCATAATTTGGGCCCCTCGGTATCGGCAGGCCGCCTATGGCGCGTTCCTTCTCGACGATTCCGATGCTCGCAAGGCTCTCGACCTCGCCTATTCCGACGTTGCGATGGCCTTCCGGGCTTTTCTTGAACAGATACCGAAGGATAGCCCCATCATCCTCGCCGCTCACAGCCAGGGTGCGCTTCATCTCGAACGGTTGCTTCGCGAGGATATTGCCGGCAAGCCGATCGCTAGTCGCGTCGTTGCTGCCTATGTCGTCGGCTGGCCCATCAGCACCACCGCGGACCTACCGGCGCTTGGCCTTCCCGCCTGTCGTTCCGCCGATGAGGCGGGCTGTATCCTCTCCTGGATGAGCTTCGGGGAGCCGGCCAATTCCGAGCTGGTTCTCAATTCCTATGAGAAGTCGGCAGGCTTCGCCGGAACAGCGCGCAAGCGCGAAGACGTGCTTTGCGTGAACCCTCTTACCGGAACGCAAAATGGCGCGGCACCACCAAGCGCCAACCCGGGAACGCTCGTTCCGACGGCCGACCTAAGTTCGGCGAGCTTGTCGCCGGGGCAGGTCGGAGCGCGCTGCGACAAAGGGCTATTGATGTTGAGTGGCCAGATCCCGCCCCTTGGGCCGTTCGTGCTTCCGGGCAACAATTATCACGTCTACGATTATGCGCTGTTTTGGCAGGCAATCCGTGACGATGCCGAGCGGAGATTGCGGGCGTGGCACCGTTGATCACCACTGATACTACCGAATTCGCGGCATCCCTGCCGGAGGTCGGCAAGCTTGCCGGGCTCGACGTCGGGACGAAGACCATCGGCCTCGCCATCTGCGATTCCGGCTGGCACTTCGCCGGCCCGGCGGAAACCATCCGCCGCGGGAAATTCACCCAAGACCTTGAAACGCTGCGCCTTTTTGTCGCTCGCGAGCAGATTGTCGGTTTAGTGATCGGCCTTCCCTTGAGTATGGACGGCAGCGATTCCCCGCGTACGCAGTCGGTCCGCGCCTTCACTCGGAACCTCGTGCCACTGGGGTTGGCCATCCTGCTGTGGGACGAGCGCTGGTCGACCCAGGCGGTGGAGCGGGCGATGATCGATGCCGACGTCAGCCGCGCGCGCCGTGCCGAAAAAGTCGACGCGCTTGCCGCCGCACACATTCTGCAGGGGGCGATCGACGCGCTGGCGAATCTTCCGGGTCCGCAATAAGCGAGAACCTCGTGGACCTCCTTTCTATCGATTCGCTGAGCGACGACCAGATCGCGGTCATTCTCGACCAGGCCGGGCATTTCTTCGTGGAAAACCGCGCCGGACGTTCGAGCGACAAGCTTGCTGGCAAGATTGTCTTCAACGTCTTCTATGAGAACTCGACTCGGACCCTCATGTCCTTCGCGACCGCCGCGCACAGATTAGGCGCATCGGTCGTTACCCTGCCGATCGAGCATTCATCGGTGAAGAAGGGGGAGACACTCGAAGATACGGCGCGAACGCTCAATTCCATGCGGCCGGACGCTCTGGTCATCCGAGCCAGCGAGAACGGCGCGCCGGCGGCCGTGGCTCTGATCATGGACTGTCCCGTGATCAACGCTGGCGACGGAACCAACGAACACCCGACGCAGGCCCTGCTCGACGCCGCGACGATCCGCCAGCGTTTCGGCCGCGTAGCGGGGCTGAAGGTCGCGATCTGCGGTGATATCCGGCACAGCCGCGTCGCTCGCTCGAATGCGAAGCTCCTTCCCCGCCTGGGGGCCGAGGTCCGACTTGCCGGCCCGGCCGAGCTCATGCCCGACGGCATCCCACTGCTGTCTGTGGACGAGGCGATTGAGGGGGCCGACGTGGTCATGATGCTACGCGTGCAGCGCGAGCGGCTCGATGAGGAACTTGGCGACGCGCCCGGGGAGTTCCTCGAGCGTTACGGTCTTACCGCCGGACGCCTTGCTACTGCCGCCCCGGATGCCGTCGTGATGCACCCGGGACCGATGAACCGGGGGGTCGAAATTGAAAGCGACCTGGCTGACGATCCCGAACGCTCTCTGATCACCCTTCAGGTCGAGATGGGCGTGCCCGTACGAATGGCCTGTCTCGAAATGCTAAGCGCCTAGCGCGCCGCATATTGGACGGGAGTGTCACCGGCAAAGTTGCGCACGAAGCAGCTACCGCCACGGCCGCGCAGCGTGTTGCACCGGGCAACCGCCTCGCGCTGATTGTCGAACCCTTGGATCGAGAGCCGCCAGAAGACGCCCTTGGGCGAAACGTATCGGGCCCGCATCGGGAGGTACGCGCGAAGAGCCGGATGACGGTCCGTCAGCTGTTGCCAGGCCGCATTGACGTTCTGCGGCGTGCGATAGGCGCCGAGCTGGACGACAGCGTTCGAATTGCCGCGACGCTTGGGCGCCGAAGCGGCCGCACGGCGGGGTTTAGCCGGCTTGGCAGCCGGCGCGACCTTCACCTTCGGGGCAAAGACCGCGAAGGATGAAGGCACGGGGTTGGCGGATATCACCGACATCGTAATCGGAGCGGGTGAAGCCTCCCCGATTATCGGCGTCCGATCCGGATCTGCCGGAGGCGGTGCCGGTGCCACGGCGGGTTCCGGCTGAGGAGCGGCTTGAGAAAGCGCGACGGCTTCCACAACCTGGGGCTCGACGATCGGCGCCGGCTGAGCGGCCGCAGCAGTCTGGGCAAGCTGCGTGTCGACCTTGCGCAGCGCGAGACGCATGGGCTGCCCCTGATCGACGGACGCCGGCTTCACTCCGACGAGCGCGGCGATCTGGTCCGACGGCTTGGCCGGCTTGGCGAGCTGCATCCATTGCTGGATGCGGCCGTCGAGCTGATTGGCCGGGACGTCCTGGGCGGCGATCGTGCGGGCCTGCGTCCAATCCCCGGAAAGGGCAAAGGCCAACGCGAGGTTCTGTCGAACGCGCGAGTTGGCGCCTTCAATACGGGCCGCGGACTCGAGCACCGGAACCGCATCGGTCGGATGACCGGCAAGTGCCAGAGCGAGGCCATAATCGGCGGGATCGAGGAGCTGCTGAGCGCTTTCCAGGAAGGCCACAGCTTCATTGTTCTTGCCGAGCGCGATCTCGGCCAATGCCAATTTCAGAACGACGGCGGGTTGGTTGGAGTAGATCGAGAGCGCATCCTTATACGCCGATTCGGCCGACCAGAAGCGACCACCGGCGAAATAAGCGTTACCGAGCAAAGCCCGGAAGCCAGCGTCGTCCGGCGTCTTTTCGACAGCCCGCTCGGCAAAGTCGATTGCGGTCGGCACATCGTTGGAATTGAGAGCCATCAGCGCCCGGGTGGCGAGTCCGACGTCTCCGTTGGCCTTTCCGCCGAAGCCCGTTGCTTTTTGCGGAGCGGCGCATCCGACAATCGCCGTGGCCAGCGCCACGAACGAAATGGCGGAGCCGATGCGGAATGGCTTGGACATGAATCTACCCCCTGCGTTTGGCCTTGTCGGCCATGGCATCCAATTCAGGCATGCCGACGAGCAGCTGATCTAGAGCATCGGTCACCAGCTGCTGCGCGGAGCGGCCGTTGACCGCACAGGCGAGCCGCAGCTTGAGATGCCGCTCCGGATCGAGCCGCAGCGTGAACGCGGCCTTGCCCTTGCTCCCAGGCAAAGCACGCGGTTTGGATGGGCGGCGCGGAGCCGCCTGTACCGCCGGAGCGAGCGCCAAGACCGGCGCGGGCTCGCCTTCGAAAGGCTCGGCGGTTTCGTCGAGTTCTTCCTCTTCTTCCTCATCGACCCCCAAACGGTCGGCGAGTTCGGCCTGCTGGTCGTGGACCGGCGACTGAACCGGCGTCAGGCCCGTTGGGTGGACGCGCCGCTCATCGGCGATCTCTTCGCCGAAAGCGTCATGGTCGGCATCACGCACCGGCGCCACGACAGGCTTTGGCGGCTCGAACCCCATGTCATTCCAGCCCAAGTCCTCGAGGCCGGGCGCACCCTGGCCGAAGCCTTGCGGCCGCATGGCGGGACGGGCGGCGCCCTTACGAGCGAGAAGACCGGAAGAGAGAGAAGCGAATGGCTTGGCTTCGGTTGCCACCGACACGCCTCCTTACTGGCCGACCACGCGACGGCCGAAGCCGCCGACGGGACGCGGACTAGCCGAGCCGACGCCGGGCGCCGCACCGGGCGCCGCGAACACCGTGCGGCGGAAATTCTTCTCGAGACGGTCGGAGATATACTCCCACAGCTCCTCGACTTCCTTGGCCGAGCGGCCCTGGGGATCGATCTCCATTACCGTTCGGCCATCGATCATCGAGGCCGCGTAATCCGTCCGGTGATGAAGCGTGACCGGAGCAACCGTGCCGTGCTGCGACAGCGCAACGGCCGCTTCGTAGGTGATCTTGGCCTTGGGCGTCGCCGCATTGACGACGAAGATCAATGGCTTGCCAGCGCGGTCACAAAGATCGACCGTCGCACCGACCGCTCGAAGATCGTGCGGGCTCGGGCGCGTCGGGATGACGATGAGTTCAGCGACGGCGATGACGCTCTGGATCGCCATGGTGATCGCCGGAGGAGTGTCGACAACCGCCAAGCGAAAACCTTGCTGGCGGAGCACTTCCAGGTCGCTGGCGAGACGGGCGACTGTGGTCTGGGCGAAGGCCGGCATGTCGGCTTCGCGCTCGTTCCACCAGTCCGCGAGACTGCCCTGCGGGTCGATGTCGATCAAGCAGACCGGGCCTGCTCCCGACATTTGCGCCTGCACCGCCAGATGACCGGACAAAGTCGTCTTGCCCGACCCGCCTTTCTGCGATGCCAAAGCCAGGACGCGCATGCTTTTCCCCTCACCGAATGACGTCAGTTCAGGAACGAAGTGACACTGCAGCCTCTAAAATCTGGTTAACATCGCCACGACGCTGTTGCGGTCGCGCGACGCTGGAGTAAGCTCGCGTCAGGATGGATGAACGTATGAATGCCAGACACTTGGTGGCCGCAGCACTGGTTCTGGCGAGCCCGACAGCTCTTCCCGCGCAATCGGTGAAGGCCGGAATCGAGGCCTGGCAGCGCGCCGATTATGCGAGCGCTGTGGCGATATGGCGGCCGCTAGCGGAAAAAGGCGATGCCGACGCGGCGTTCAATCTTGGACAAGCCTATCGCCTTGGCCGGGGAGTTCCCACCAACCTGGCCACCGCCAAGACTTGGTTCGAGAGCTCGGCCGAGAAGGGGCATGTAGACGCGCAGACGACGCTGGGGCTGCTATTGTTCCAGAACGGCGATCAAACCGAGGGACTGCGCTGGCTCCGGAGCGCCGCCGAGAAAGGCGAACCGCGCGCGTTGCTAGTTTACGGCACTGCTCTGGTGAACGGCGACGGCGTCACGCAAGATCCAGTGACCGGCTACGCCTATGTGAGCCGCGCGGCTGCCCAAGGCCTTGTCCCCGCCAAGGAGACTCTGAAGCAGCTCGACCAGATTCTTTCTCTCGACGACCGCAAAAAGGGTGTCGCCATCGCGCGAGCCAAGGCGAAAGCCTCGCCACCGCCGAAATCGAAACGCGAACGCTCCACTCAGGTGGCAGCGACAAAACCGGTGCCAACTCCCAAACTCGCGGCCACACCCCCGCAGCGGCCGGCCGCCAGCGGCGCATGGAGGATCCAACTGGGTGCTTTTTCCCAGCGAGGATCCGCAGAAGCATTGTATCAACGGCTTTCCCGCAATGGCGCCCTTGCCGGCCGGCAGCCATTCTATATCGCCGCGGGCGCCATTACCCGTCTGCAGGTTGGGCCGTTCGAAACCAAAGCTGCAGCCGGCGCCGCGTGCAGAGCCGTCGCCCAGGCCTGCTTTCCTGTGCCGGCAAGATAATCAGCCGCGAAACCAGTCGCGCCGCCGCACTCCCTAAATCCACAGCAGGGCGTCTAGCCCATGATATTTGAGCTCCGCATCGGCGACCTCGGCGAGCGCCGGCTTCGCCTTGTAGGCAATACCCAGGCCCGCTTCCTCGATCATCAGCTTGTCGTTCGCTCCGTCCCCGACCGCGAGCACGTCCTCGCGATTGAGGCCGAGCCGCTCGCGCGCCTCGATCAATGCCTCGCGCTTGGATAGGGAGTCGACGATGGGATCGCCGACTTCGCCGCTGAGCTTCCCCCCCACAAACACCAGCCGGTTGGCCTTGACCCGGTCGAACCCGACGGCCTTTGCAATGGGATCGGCGAATGACAGGAAGCCACCCGAGACCAGCAGGCAACTGGCGCCGCCCGCACGCATTGTCTGCACCAATGTCTCGGCACCCGCTGTGATTTCCACGCGCTCGTCGAGGCAGCGGCTCAGCGCCCGTTCGTCGAGGCCAGCGAGAAGGCGCACGCGTTCCCGCAGGGCCCCGCTGAAATCGAGTTCGCCGCGCATCGCTTGATCGGTGATTCGCGCGACCTTTTCCTTGAGACCCGCATAGTCGGCGAGTTCGTCGAGACATTCCTGGCCGATGACCGTCGAATCCATGTCGGCGACCAGCAGCTTCTTCCAGCGTGGCTCTTCGGCCTGGACAACCACGTCCACGCCTTCGAGCTTGGACAGGGCCCATCGCGCACTCTTGGGATCGCCGATGAACCTCAGATCGGCGGCGTCGCCCTCATCGATCCAATGGACGAAAGCCGCCTTCGAATCGAACTCGCGCAGAAGCCCGAGCGCTCGGTCGATCAACCTGTCATCCAGCCGTCCGGCTGCTATCAGCGTCGCAATGGCCATGCTCGCAGTAATTGCCGGAGCGACGGCGAGCGGCAAGTCGGCACTTGCGCTCGAACTGGCGGAACGCACGAATGGCGTGATCATCAACGCCGATAGCGCACAAATCTATCGGGATCTGCCGATCCTCAGCGCCGCCCCGACCGAAGCCGAGCTCACCCGCGCCGAGCACCGGCTCTATGGCATTGTCGATGGCGCGCATCCCTGTTCGGCAGCGGATTGGGCGGCCCGGGCGCGGTTGGAAATCGCGGAAGTCCACGCGCAGGGACGTTTGCCGATCCTGGTCGGTGGCACGGGGCTTTACATTCGAACGTTGCTATTCGGGATCGCGCCGGTTCCTCCGATCAACCCCGGAGTGCGGGAGCAAGTGCGAAACGCTTCGGTCGGCGAGAATCGAGATAGGCTATTGGAACTCGATCCGGCCACTGCCGCTCGGCTGAAGCCCGCCGATAAAGCGCGGATTGCTCGCGCGCTCGAAGTGGTGATCGTCAACTGGCAAGACTCTCGGCGAATGGCAGAAGGCGCGGGAGGGAGGGATCGCGCACGAGGTCGATCTTCGCTCAGTGATTCTTCTCCCGCCTCGCGATTGGCTCTACGCGCGGTGCGACGACCGATTTGCGCGAATGATCGAACAAGGAGCGATCGAGGAAGTGAAGGCCCTGCTCGCGCGCAACCTCCAGGCGAGCCTGCCGATCATGCGCGCGATCGGCGTTCGCGAGATTTCCGCGGCATTTGCGAGGCGAAATTTCGCACAGTGAGATGATCGCCGCCGGCCGGCAATCGACCCGCCGCTATGCCAAGCGCCAGTATACCTGGTTCGCGCATCAGCCTCCGACGGCATGGCCGCGATTTTGCGAACCGGTCGATGAATCCTCGATGCCGCGCGCGCTGGAACTCCTTGGCGCAACCGCCTAGGCGCGCTCTATGGACCTGCTGCGCGACGCCGACATCGATCCGAGTCCACTCGCCGGAAAGCGCATCGCGATCATCGGATATGGCAATCAAGGCCGTGCGCAATCGCTCAATTTGCACGACAGCGGGATCGATGTCGTGGTCGCGCTACGCGGCAATTCCTCGAGCGCGGCGGAGGCCGAGGCCGCTGGCCTGAGTACGGACCTGATCGAGCGGGCGGTCGCTTCTGCCGACGTCGTGATGATGTTGGCCCCTGACGAAATCCACGGTCCGCTCTACCGTGAGATCGAGCCCTATTTGCGCGAACGCTCGGCTCTTGGGTTCAGTCACGGTTTGTCCGTCCGCTTCGGCTTCATTGAACCGCGGGCCGACCTCGATGTGTTTCTGGTTGCGCCCAAGGGTCCGGGGACGGCGCTGCGGTCACTGTATCAGCGCGATAGAGGAATGATCGCACTCTGGGCCGTCGAACAAGACGTTACCGGAAGAGCGCGGGACATGGCCCTGGCTTACGGCCGGGCGATCGGTTGTGGGCGCGCTGGCTTGATCTCCTCCAGCTTCGCGGAGGAAGCTGAAGCGGACCTGTTCAATGAGCAAGCGGTGGTTTGGGGAGGTGTCCCTGAACTGCTGATCGCCGGCTTCGACACCCTGGTTGCAGGCGGAATTTCGCCCGAAGTCGCCTATCTGGAATGCGTCGGCGAGCTGAAGCTCATCGCCGAACTGATCGAAGCTCGCGGGATCGCGGGAATGCGCGAGGCGATTTCGAACACTGCCGAGCTCGGCGCCTTCCTCGGCGGCAGCCGCGTCGTCGATGCGGGCGTCCGGCAACGCATGGCCGAAGTGCTCGCTGAAGTCCGCGAGGGGCGCTTCGCGAAGGAATTGAGCGAAGAGGAAGCGAGCGGTTACAGACGGCTTGAATCGGCCCGCGCGCAGGCACGCGCGACCCTACTCGAGGAGACGTTCAGGCGCCTTCGTGAAGCTGAGGGCGAGGGATGATCAAAGGGTCCGGCTGACCAGAGGTCCGATCGCCAACGCTCGCCCGTTCGAGATAGGCACGCTGAAGGCGGCGGTGAGTCTCGGCAGCGTGAGGGTCGGATGCGGCGGTCGCGAGTTCCTGCTCCTCGGCTGCCCGGCGAGCGAAATAGATGCGGTCTCGACTTGCCATGACGCGGCCCCTTCTTTCGAGAGCCGCAGCGTAACAAAAATGCCTCGGAAAGTCCCGTTAGAAGCGCTTCAGCCGTCAGCTTCGACGGGCGTTCTGGCCCGTTCGATTGCTTCGACCAGCACGCGCCTGGCGTCTTCGGCATCGCCCCAGCGGCCCACACGCACCCACTTTTCCGGCTCGAGATCCTTATAGTGAGTGAAAAAATGCTCGATCTGCTGGAGGACGATCGACGGCAGGTCCTGACGCTCTCCGACGTCGGTATAGTAAGGAAAGGTCGAATTGACGGGCACGCAGATCAGCTTCTCGTCTCCGCCATGCTCGTCCTCGAGATTGAGGACGCCGATCGGCCGGGCGCGAACTACCGAGCCGGGTACGAACGGCGTGCGGGCTATAACAAGCGCGTCGAGCGGATCACCGTCGGGTGAGAGCGTGTGGGGGATAAAGCCGTAATTGGCCGGATAGCGCATTGGCGTATGCAGGATTTGGTCGACAAACAGGGCGCCCGATTTCTTGTCGAACTCATACTTCACGGGTTCGCCGCCGACGGGCACCTCGATGACGACGTTGACGCTGTTCGGCGGATCGTCGCCGACGGGGATCAAATCAATGTTCATGGCAGGTGGCCAGCGTTCCTAAACAGGGCGAGACCGAAGAACAATGCCGACAGGCTCGCGGCGACGGAACCAACGACATAACCCGCCGCAAGACCGTAGGAATGGCGTTCGATCAGGAGTGCTGCATCCAGCGAGAAGGCGGAAAAGGTGGTGAACCCGCCCAGAAGGCCGGTGGTGAGAAAGAGGCGCATGTGCTGATTGACGCCGGGCCGGTACGCGAAATAGCCGGCGAGCAGCCCAATCGCGAACGATCCAACGACGTTCACGATGAGCGTACCGAACGGGAAGTCATGGCCGAACAGGCGAGCTGCCGCGACATTCACTCCGTGTCGAAGGGCTCCGCCGATTCCGGCACCGATGAAGACGATGATGTAGAGCATAGGATTCCTACTGCTGCACGAGTGCATCTGTAGGAGCCATCAGCCGATCGGCGGTTACAAGGGAGACCCCATTCCCTGCAGTGAGTCTTAGCAGCGCGCGCTCATCACGCAAATTACTTCCGGCCGAACAATCTCTCGATTTCACCGTGGCCGAGCTTCACCCACGTCGGGCGGCCGTGATTGCATTGCCCGGACCGCGGAGTGACTTCCATCTCGCGCAGAAGGGCGTTCATTTCCGCAACGGAGAGCACCCGCCCCGCCCTCACTGACCCGTGACAGGCGATGGTCGCGGCCACATGGTCGAGCTTGTCGCGCAGGCTGAGAGGACCGCCAAGCTCGGCGATTTCAGCCGCGAGATCCGTGAGCAGCGCGGCAGCGTCAGTCTTGCCCAGCGCCGCGGGGACAGCGCGCACCAATATCGCTGTCGGACCAAAGCGTTCGAGGTCGAGTCCCATCTCGCCAAGCTCCGAAGCCGCAGCCTCGAGGCGATCGCAATCGGGCTCGTCCAGTTCGACAACCTCCGGAATCAACAGCGTCTGGAGAGCGACCGATCCGCCGTCGCGCGCAGCGCGCATGCGTTCGAGCACGAGACGCTCGTGCGCGGCGTGCTGATCGACGATCACCAGCCCGTCCTCGGCTTCCGCAACGATATAGGTTGCGGCGACCTGGCCACGGGCCACGCCTAGCGGGTAGCTCGGCACGGGCTCGATCGCGGGCTCCGCACGACCGGCTGGCGCTTGGTCGAAGAGGCCGCGTGGTTCAGCAATCCCACCGCTCGTCACTCCCGCAAAGGCGGGAGCCCAGCCTTCTTGCTCCGCTGGGTCCCCGCTTGAGCGGGGATGACGATTCAAAGCGGCATCGTACGTCGCGCTATTCGTCCACATCACCGGGGCCGCCGCCTGCTCGCGCGCCGCGCTGCGCTGGCTTTCTTCGTCCAGCGCCCGTCTCAGGCCGCCGACGATCAGGCCGCGCACCGCGGCCGGGTCACGGAAGCGAACTTCGGTTTTCGCTGGATGCACGTTCACGTCGACCTCGTCGAGCGGAACATCGACGAACAGAGCCGCGATCGGGTGGCGGTCACGGGCAATGAGATCGCGGTAGGCAGCGCGCAGGGCCCCGACCAATAGTCGGTCCTTCACCGGGCGCGAATTGACGAACAGATATTGTTGGTCAGCGACGGCCCGATTGAAGGTCGGCAGGCTGACAACCCCGGTGAGCCGCTGCCCGTTACGGTCGAAATCGATGCCGATCCCATGGCGATCGAGCTCGTGAGTCAAAAGCTCGGCGACGCGCGCCGGCGCTGCCGCCGGAAGCAGGGTGAGCACGCGTCGGGCGTTGTGATCGAGCGTGAAGCCGACGTCGCTTCGCGACATGGCCAACCGCTTCACCGCGTCGAGACAAGCAGAATATTCCGCGCGCGGGCTGCGCAGGAATTTGCGCCGAGCTGGCACCTTGTCGAACAGGCCTTCGACGCGAATCCGCGTGCCCGGGGGAAGAGCGGCGGGTCCTTCCCCCGCGGTTTCGCCGTGATCGACTGCGATTCGCCAACCGTCCGCTCCGCGGATGCGACTCTCAAGCGTCAACCGGGCGACGCTCGCGATGGACGGCAATGCCTCACCCCGAAAGCCGAAGCTCGTCACGCGATCGATCGCATCGTCGGGAAGCTTCGACGTGGCATGCCGCTCCAGCGCGAGCCGCATCTCGTCCGGTGTCATTCCCGAACCATTGTCGATGACCTCGATCGCCTCGAGGCCCCCCGCCGACAGCCGCACCGACACCTGAGTCGCCTGGGCGTCCAGCGCATTCTCGATCAGTTCCTTGAGCGCGCTTGCCGGTCGCTCGACCACCTCGCCCGCCGCAATGCGATTGATGAGTTCAGGCGGCAGCCTTCTTATTGACATGTTAAGGGTCTTATCCCAATCCGATGGGGCCGGCGAAGCACTGATTTTTCCAGGAAATTCAGACCGCGTTCAATGGGTAGGGGTCAATCGAAAATTAAGCTGCGGATAAGGCGTCCGCCGCTTTATTAGGAATAGGCGAGAGACGGGGATCACATGTTCTGGAATCGCTGGTTCAAGTGGATGTCGCACGACATGGCGATCGACCTGGGGACCGCCAACACCCTCGTTTACGTCCGCGGCAAAGGCATCGTCCTCAACGAACCGTCGGTCGTGGCAATCGAAACGATCAATGGCGTTAAGAAGGTGAAAGCCGTCGGCGAGGACGCCAAGCTGATGATGGGCAAGACGCCGGATCAGATCGAGGCGATCCGTCCGCTGCGCGACGGCGTGATCGCCGACATCGACGTCGCCGAGCAGATGATCAAGCACTTCATCCACAAGGTGCACGGCGGGAAGATGCGCGCGTGGCGTTTCCCCGAAATCGTGATTTGCGTTCCTTCCGGATCGACCTCGGTCGAACGCCGCGCGATCCGTGACGCGGCGTCGAACGCCGGCGCGAGCGCGGTGTATCTGATCGAGGAGCCTATGGCGGCAGCGATAGGAGCCGACATGCCAGTGACCGCCCCGATCGGATCGATGGTGGTCGACATCGGCGGCGGCACCACCGAAGTTGCGGTCTTGTCGTTGCGCGGCCTCGCCTACACCACCTCGGTGCGAGTGGGCGGCGACAAGATGGACGAAGCCATCAGCTCTTACGTCCGCCGCAATCACAACCTTCTGATCGGTGAAGCCACCGCTGAGCGGATCAAGAAGGAAGTTGGGATCGCCAAACCGCCGGTCGACGGAATTGGCAAGACGGTCCACATCAAGGGCCGCGACCTCGTCAATGGCGTGCCGAAGGAGATCTCGATCAATCAGGGTCAGATCGCCGAGGCGCTGTCGGAGCCCGTCGGCACAATCGTCGAGGGCGTCCGGATCGCGCTCGAGAACACGGCGCCCGAGCTCGCCGCGGACATTTGCGACCAGGGCATCGTCCTCACTGGCGGCGGAGCCCTTCTCCAGGGTCTCGATGAAGTGTTGCGCGACGAGACTGGCCTCCCCGTCACCGTCGCCGATGATCCGCTCACCTGCGTCGCACTCGGCACTGGCCGCGCGCTGGAGGAAGAGCAGTTCCGCGGCGTGCTCCAGACGGCCTAGCGGGGTCATAAACGGTGGCGACCGCGCGCCCCGGCTGGTCGCGTCGAGCCCAATACGGGCTTTTCTTCAGCTTCCTCGCGGTGATCGCGGGAATCATCGTTGGCCTCGTCCTGCTCGGACTGTCGCTGATTGCCCCCAAATCCTTTGAGAGCGTGCGCGGAGCCGCGCTGGACATCACCGGACCGGTCGCTGGCGCGCTTCACGAAATCAACGCGACCGCTTCGGGTCTAATAGGCGGAGCCGGAGATTATTGGGACGCAGCCCAACAGAATGGGCAACTCAAGCGCGAGAACAAGGCCATGCTCCAACGAATGGTCGAGGCTCGGGCGATCATTCAGGAGAATCGTCAGCTGAAGGCCGCGCTGCAGCTACGCGAGCATAGTGCAAAGACGGTCGCGGTTGGCCGCATTGTAGGCTCCTCATTCAACAGCCCCCGCCGCTTCGCGATCTTATCCGTGGGATCAAGCGACGGAGTACAGATTGGAATGCCCGTGCGTTCCCCCGACGGCCTCGTCGGCCGAGTGATCGACGCCGGCAGGTTGGCCTCGCGCGTACTTCTGGTGTCCGATCGCGCCAACATCGTCCCCGCGCGTCTGCTTCGAAACGGCATTCCCGTCATCTCGCAGGGACGCGGCGACGGGACGATCGACGTCCGCCCGCTCGAGGTCGGCCGTAACCCCTTCAAGCGCGGCGACATTATCATCACGTCCGGAACTGGAGGCCTTTATCCGCCGCTTGTGCCGATCGCCCGAATCGTCAAGCTCGATGACGACGGAGCCGTTGCCCTTCCGCTCGCCGATCCGGCCAACACCAGCTTCGCCGCGGTCGAGCCGCCCTATGAGCCGGCGGCCGTCGCCGCCGAAGCGGCTGCAAGCACGGAGCCGCAATAATGGTTCGCGCGGCGCTCGATAGCCGGAGGATCGGACAAGGCCCGCGTACAGTTCGCACCCTATCTTCCGGCCGCATCGGTCCTTGTTGCGTCCCTCCTCTCCGCCCTTCCGATCGTCTCGACCAGCGGCTGGTATCCGGACTTCGGCTACATGATCCTGCTCGCGCTGGCGCCTGCTCCGCTCGGATCCCTGGCCGCCGTGGTGGGCCGCGCCGCTCGGTTTCGTCAACGACTTGTTCACCGGAAATCCGATAGGCTTTTCAATCGCTTTGTGGAGTATGACAATGCTGGCGCTCGACTTGATCGACCGCCGGACCATGTGGCGCGATTATTGGATCGAATGGGGGCTCGCGGGGGTGTTCCTGGCACTTAACGAATGCTTGCAATGGCGCCTCGCCGCCCTCGTCGGCGCACGCGTCCCCTTCTCGACGATGGTCCCGCCAATCCTGGTCTCGATCTGCTCATTTCCCCTCGCTGCGTGGCTCGTTGCGAGCATCGACCGCTGGAGACTCGGGCGGTGAAGCACATGCGCATCACGACCGCGCACCAGTCGATCACTTTTTCGCGGCGTATGCTGCTGCTCGGCGGCGCCCAGGCTGCGGTCGGCGGGCTGCTGATCGGCCGCATGGGCTATCTCTCGATCGCTCAGAACCAGAAATATCAGCTGCTCAGTGAGAGCAACCGTGTGCAGCTGATCCCGGTGCCACCGCGTCGCGGGTGGATCATCGATCGTCACGGCAAGCCGATCGCGATCAACCGCTCCAGCTTCCGCGTCGATATCGTTCCGCAGCAGCTCGAGAAAGATCGGGACGTGGTTCCCCAGGTCGCCAGGCTGCTCGCGCTTAACGCCGACGATGTCGAACGAATTCGGCGGGACCTTTCGGAATCACGTGGCTTCCGGCCGGTGCAAGTGGCGGAAAATGTCACCTACGAACAATATGCGGCGGTGACCGTTCGCCTTCCAGATCTGCCGGGGGTCCAGGCGACCCGGGGCTTTTCCCGATTTTATCCGGACGGCCCGGCCGTCGCCCACCTCGTGGGCTATGTCGGCAGCGCCAACGCCAAGGAATATGAGGCCGAACAGAAGAACCCCCTCCTGCTCATCCCCGGAGTCAAGATCGGCAAGCAGGGCCTCGAAAAGACGCTCGAGCCCTATCTTCGCGGAACACCTGGCGGCCAACGCGTCGAAGTGACCGCGCGGGGCAAGTTGGTCAAAGAGCTCGACCCCAAGCCCGACCGAAGCGGACACACTGTTCAGCTGACGATTGACCAGGGGCTGCAGCAATATGCAGCACGTCGCATGGGCGACCAGTCGGGTGCGCTCGTCGCGATGGACGTCGCGACCGGGGACATGCTCGCCTTCGTGTCGATGCCGGCGTTCGATCCGAACAGCTTCAGCGAGGGTATTGGGCGAACCGAGTGGAAGATGTTGTCGGAGAACGACCACATCCCGCTCCTGAACAAGGTTGCCCAGGGGCTCTATCCGTCCGGATCGACCATCAAACCGGCCATGGCGCTGGCATTCCTGAAGCAAGGGGTCGACCCCAAGCGGCGCGTTGTGTGCAACGGGGGCTACCAGATCGGCAACCGCTACTTTCGCTGCGATGCCGTCCACGGATCGATGGATATGCGCTCGGCGGTCGAACGCAGCTGCAACACCTATTTCTGGGCGACCGGCCTGATCACGGATCCCGAGCAGACGACCGAAATGGTGCAGTATCTCGGGTACGGGCAGGAGTTCGACCTGCCAATCCCGACCCAGCGCTACGGAACGATGCCGAACCCGAAATGGCTGGCGAAGAAATACCATCGGGAATGGCAGGGCTACGACTCGGCTAACACGTCGATCGGCCAGGGCTATGTGCTCATCAACCCGATGCAGCTGGCGGTGATGCCGGCGCGGTTGGCAGCCGGAAAGCTGGTCCAGCCGCAGCTGCTCATGCACACCTCTCGCAAGCCGCCTCCCAACCTAGACGTCGATCCAGCGCATCTCGCTTTCGTCCGCGACGCAATGTCTGCGGTCGTGAATGGGCACGGCACGGCAGTCGCCTCGAAGCTGCCGCTCGACGGCATCCTGATGGCAGGCAAGACTGGTACCGCGCAGGTATTTCGGCTCGGCGAGCGCGGCCACCAGGGAAACTGGGCGCTGCGCGATCACGCGCTCTTCATCGCCTTTGCTCCGGCGGACAAACCGCGTTACGCCATCGGCTGCATCATCGAGCATGGCGGCTTCGGAGCTTCAGCAGCCGCGCCGATCGTTCGCGATTCGATGACCTATTTGTTCGACAAGCAGAAGGCTTTTGCGGCTCTCGCTCCGCTTGAGGAGCAATGGGGCGGCACGCTGGCAGAGCGCAACGCCCGGCAACTCGCGGCGTTCACGTCTACCTCGCGCGCCAGCGCATGATCACCTCGGCCATCATCCCCCGGCCGCTCGCGCGGCTGCCGTGGCGTTTGATCTTCATGGTCGCCGCAATCGCTACGTTCGGTCTCGTGGTACTTTATTCCGCCGCGGGAGGATCGGCCCAGCCCTGGGCGCTCAAGCAAGGCATCGTTTTCCTGTTTTTCCTCTGTGTCGCGATCGCCATGTCGTGGATGAGCGAGACGACCATCAAGTCGCTCGCGTTCCCCCTCTATGGCGTGACCTTGCTGATGCTGATCGGAGTCGAGATGCTCGGCTTCGTCGGCAAGGGCGCGCAGCGATGGCTCGATCTCGGCCCGATCCGGCTCCAGCCGTCGGAATTCATGAAGCCGGCGATCGTGCTCACCCTCGCCCGCTTCTACGAGCTCGTTCCGGCCGCTGAGACCCGCAAATGGCGTGCGATCTGGCCAGCGTTGCTCCTCCTCGGAATCCCCGCCTTCCTGATCCTGGTCCAGCCAGACCTTGGAACCTGCATCATGGTGGTGCTGTGCGGAGTCACGGTTATGTTTCTCGCGGGCCTCCCGTGGTGGCTGTTCGCTGCACCCGCCGCCGTCGTGGCGGTCGCTGCCCCGATCGCTTACGGGATGCTTCACGGCTATCAGCGCAAGCGAATCGACGTCTTCCTCGACCCTGAGAGCGATCCGCTCGGCGCCGGTTACCACATCGCCCAGTCGAAGATCGCGATCGGCTCGGGCGGAATCTGGGGTAAAGGGTTCCTCCACGGCAGCCAAAGCCACCTCGACTATCTGCCCGAAGGCCACACCGATTTCGTATTCGCGACTATGGCGGAAGAGTGGGGACTGGTCGGCGGCGTGTTGCTGATCCTCGCCTTTGCAATGGTAATCCGATGGGGGATGAGGGTGAGCGCCAACGCCCGCACCCGCTTTGCCCAACTGGCCGCTGCCGGCCTGTCGGCGACGGTCTTCTTCTACGTCTCGATCAATTTGATGATGGTGATGGGCTTGGCCCCAGTCGTGGGCGTTCCGCTGCCTCTGGTCAGCTTCGGCGGATCGGCGGTCATGACGGTGATGCTGTGCCTCGGCCTGCTCATGGCCCTCGAACGGCAACAGAGGTCCAGGTCGCCGCTGGTCTAGAGCCTTGAAAGGAGCCGGTTGCGCACCCATTGAGGCCATGCTACCGGCGCCGCCGCTCCAGAGGCGCTTGAGATCGCCGGAGCTCCGCCTCACGGCAGTGGACGCATAGCTCAGTTGGTAGAGCAGCTGACTCTTAATCAGCGGGTCCTAGGTTCGAGCCCTAGTGCGTCCACCATTTTTCAACGACTTAGCAGTTGGTTGAAGCTTGGCGAGATGCCTTAGCAATCACCAGGCAGTCACCATAGCTTGGACTTGGTCCCAACCGACGGTCCTCCTGCAATACCGGTGTGCCGCCCGCAATCTGCTGATGGGGCGGCCGTTAGGAATCCTCAGCTCTTCGAAACTGCAGTGGGTGTGATTCGAGGGGGCCTTATGTTAGATTGGACCTGCTCGGACTCACTCGAAGGAAGAGCGCTTCAGCAGTTCTGATGCGCCGTGAGGTGGGCGATGACCGCGATGCGAGTCGGACTCCTTGATCGAACTTTGGGAGCACTGGCGCGCACCACCGGTAGGTTGCGGGTCTGGTATCGATGGCCCTTCCCGATAGCGCTGCCCATCATTGTCGGCCAGCGCGTCCGGCTTAGGCAGCACAATCTCACCGACACCGAGACGCAGAAAAGGCAAGCGCCCGATTTCCCCGACGCCAGGGAATTCCGCTCGCCCAACGGATGCTATAACGACCTCAGCGTCCCCTGCATGGGGATGCAGAACGCCCGCTTCGGGCGCAACATGCCGCTCGCCGACACGTTCGGCGAGCGGCCGCCGCGACTGTTTGATCCTAGCCCCAGGCTGGTCAGCAACGAGCTGCTCGCTCGCCGGGAGTTCGTCCCCGTCCCGCACCTGAATGTGCTCGCCGCAGCCTGGATCCAGTTCATGGTCCACGACTGGCTGAGCCATGGGTCGAACGACAAGTGCGACACGCCCTGGGACGTGCCGCTGCCGAGCGAAGATCCATGGACCCACGGCAAGCTGACGGTGCTGCCGACCCTGCCCGATGGGCCTTATCCCGAGGATGAAGGCCGCCCGGCCGCCTATACCAATGTCGAGACGGGCTGGTGGGATGCGTCCCAGGTCTATGGCTCGGGCTTGGACCGTCAGTCCAAGGTTCGAGAGGACCCGGCGACGGGGCAGCCCTTAGGTGACGGCAAGCTTGGCCTGACCCCACAGGGCCTACTGCCCATCGAAAACAAAACGCTTCGTGGCAAGCCGAGCCCGAACCTCGAGCTGGCCGGCGTCAACGGCAATTGGTGGATCGGCCTTTCGGTGCTCCACACCTTGTTTGCACGCGAGCACAATGCAATCGTCGACCGGCTGCGGCTCGACCATCCAGACAAGTCCGGCGAGTGGCTGTTCCAGAAGGCGCGCCTGGTCAATGCGGCGCTGATCGCCAAAATCCACACGGTCGAGTGGACGCCGGCGCTGATGAACTCGCCGGCGGGGCGGATGGCGATGCGCGGCAACTTGTGGGGCGTGCTAGGCGAGACATTACAACCGCGCGTTCGGCCGCGTCGGCGAGGGCGAAGTGCTGTCCGGCATTCCTGGCTCGCCAGCGGACCATCATGGCGCGCCCTATGCGATGACCGAGGAGTTCGCCGCGGTCTACCGGCTGCACTCGCTGATGCCGGACGATTTCTCGTTCCGCGACTGCCGCACCGACAAGGAAGTGCTGGCAACGACGCTCGCCAAGGTCGCCGGCGGCCAAGCCCGCCAGGTGCTCTAACCAGATCGGCTTGGACGACGCCGCTTACTCATTGGGGACCAGCAACCCCGGCGCGCTCGTGCTTGCACAATTATCCGAATACGCTTCGTGATCTGGACCGTCTCGATAGCAATGGCGTCTTTTTCGATATTGCGACCATCGACATCTTGAGAGACCGGGAGCGCGGCGTCCCGCGTTACTGCGCATTCCGGCGTCGCATCAATGCGCAGTACCGAAGACCTTCGAGGAGCTCACCGACGACCCGGTGTGGCAGAAGGAGCTCCGCAGCCGTCTATATGACGACATCGAGAAGGTCGACCTTCTGGTCGGCACGCTCGCGGAGAGCAAATGTCAGCGCAACGGCACACCGCCAGGCTTCGGCTTCTCCGATACTGCCTTTCGCATCTTCATTCTCATGGCCTCGCGCCGGCTGAAGAGCGATCGCTTCTTCACCGATGATTTCCGCCCGGAAGTCTACACGCCGGCAGGCATTCGACTGGGTCCAGGCAAACAATCATGCGCACGGTGATGGCGCGCCACCTGCCGGAGCTGCGCCGCCGCTTCGCCGACGCCCGGAACATGTTCTTCCCCTGGGCGCGGGCGCAAGGCTGAGCGATGCGCGCGGTGCGCATCCCGATGTTGGTCGACCTGTCTCGACTAGCCGAGCCAGACGAGATTGTGACGCTTGGCTCCGACGCCCGGCTCGACCGCCGCTTCGAGGCGACGGGGCCGCTGCTCAATCGACTGATCCTGCGCCGGGTCCGGCGCATGCTTCAGGTCGACGGCGATCCGCTGCCGCCCGTGGCGCCCGCGGCGCCGATCCGGCAGCACGCCAGCAGCGGCAGATCGCGCTTGAAACCCGCCTCGCCAACGCTCCGCTCGGCGGCGAGCGCCTCGACCGGCTTGCCGCCTATGTTCGAGGGACGGGCAGCAGCGCCCGGCTCGGCGTCGATGCTCAGCAGGCGATCGGAAGCCTGTTCGATCCCGCTTATGCGGCAACCCCAGCGAGCTTGACCGCGCCTGCGTGCTGAGCGGCTCGGTCGCGCGGCTTCGCCTCGCCGCGCGCCTGGCTGTGGAAGCTGACCGGCCGCGTCGGCCGCGCGCGTGCGCTGCTTGCCGACCGTGGCCGGCGGCGATCCGTCGGGCGTCCATGCGACCGGCATCGCCGTTCACAATGTCGTCGAGTCCTTCGAGACGATGCGCGAGTTGGCGGCCTCAGCGGGAGCGTTCGAGCGCTACGCACCCGACGGAAGCGGCCGTCGCTGCGTCTGTCTGCTGGCGCCGACGACGGTGCTGCGCGATGCGACCCGCGCCGGCAGCAATGCGGTCGCCCAGGTGTCCGAAGCGGAACGCTCGTCCTTCTCAGAGCTCGAAGATGCTCGCGCCGCGCGATCTCCGGCCCGAGATCGGGCTGCATGCGCGGATCTTGGAGCCACTGCCCCGCCCATCGCTGGGTGCCCCGGCTGCTTGCCGCGGTCTGGCGCAAGGCGGGGGAGGCCTGACATGGATACCGTCGCTACCTCGCCCGCCGCCACTCGCACGCCGCGCGGCAAATCATTGGTCGACGATCCGATCTTCACGCCGCTCCGCTTCCGCAGCCTGACGGTCAAGAACCGCATCTTCCGCTCCAGCATCTCCGGCCAGTTCGACAACGAGGACGGCTCGCTGACCCAGACCCGCATCAACTGGGAGTGCGCGTTCGCCAAGGGCGGCGTCGGCGCGATCATCTCCTCCTACGTGCCGGTGCTGATGCGAGGGCCGCATCATCGCTGGCTACGCCACCATCCACCGCGACGACTTCATCCCGCTCTGGACGAAGCTCGGCGAAGCGGTGCACAGCTTCGATTGCCGTTCATCATGCAGCTCAGCCATTCCGGCCGGCAGATGGACCTGCCCGGCGTCACCAACCAGCACCGGCCGGCGCTGAGCTCGACCACGCCGCAAGGAGTCGCTGCACGGCTTTCTCTGCCAGGCCATGACGCGCAGGCGAGATCGACGCACGTGATCGACGCCTTCGCGCAAGGCGCGCTGGCGCGCCGCGGAGGCAGGCCTCGACGGCGTCGAGCTGCATGCCGCGAACGGCTACCTGTTCACCCAGTTCCTGAGCTCGGCGATCAACGACCGCAGGACGACTATGGCGGCTCGCTCGACAACCGCGCCCGCTTCCTGCTCGATGTGATCGCAGGCGATCCGCGACGAGGTCGGGCCGCGACTTCCACCTGCAGGTGAAGCTCAGCGCCATCGATCAGCAACAACGTCATCCCGTGGGAGGGCAAGGGCAACACGCTCGCCGACACGATCGAGGTCGCCAAGTGGTGCGAGGCGGCGGGCGCCGACGCGCATCCACGTCTCCACCGGCTCGCTGTTTCCGCATCCGCTCAACCCGCCCGGCGACCTGTCGCTCGAGACGATCGCGGCGACCTACGACGCGATGATCTCGTCCGGGGTCACACGGCTTCCGCAACTTCCTTCTGTTCCGCTACCCGTGCTGCGGCCGATCTTCGCTGGATCTGGTTCCGCATGAAGCGGCGGGCTGCCGGTCGAGGGCGTCAGCCTCGACGAGGCGCGGCCGATCAAGCAGGCGGTGTCGATCCCGGTCATCAGCACCGGCGGCTACCAGACCGCCTCGGTTGTCCGCGACGGGCATCGACGAGTGGTGCCTTCGACGGCGTCGCCATCGCCCGCTCGCTGATCGCCAACCCCGATCTTGCGCAGATTGGCGAGCGGGCGCCGATCTGCCGGCCGCGCCCTGCACCTATTGCAACAAGTGCCTGTTGAACGCGCCGAAGAATCCGCTGGGCTGCTACGAGCAGCGCGCTTCCCGACGCCGCGAGGCGATGCTCGACGCAGTCATGGCGATCTACCGAACGAAGCCGGATCTGCGCGTGCCGCCGCCGGGCGAGGTGTAGGATGGCGGACGGTCCTAGATGGTCCCGACGCTCGTCGAGGAGCGCTGGCAGCGGCGGCGCCGGTGGTTGATGCCTCTGTCGCTGCTCCTTGCGCTGGCGCTGCTGCTCGGCCTGAGCTTTGATCGTGAGCGGTCGGTGCAATCCTGTCCTGCGCTACGGCCGCACTGGACGAGCACGTTCACCGCACATCGCCAATCCGGTCGAGCATTTCAAATATGGCTCGATCGGCTCGGAGGTATCGAGCGGCATTCCTTACTGGATCTGGCAGGCGCTGCCGCGACTGTTCCCGGAGGAGCTTCGCGGCCGGCACGATTATGCCGCGTTCGGCTTCCTCTACGAGACCGAGCCAAGGGAAGGCAGCGCGACCTTCCGATCGGCGTCGTCGCGGCGCAATTCGTCGCGGCGTCGACTGGTCTGGTTCAACTGCGCCCTCTGCCATACCGGCACCTGGCGCGAGCGAGCGCAGGCGCGCGCGCACCTCGTGCCGGCATGCCGTCGAACAATCTCGATTTCGGCAGCTTCGTCCGCTTCCTGCTTGGCAAGGCCGGCGATGGACCGCGAATGGCGCCGGACAAGCTGGTCGGCGCATGCGAGCAGGCGGGCGCCGATTTCGGCCCGGTCGAACGCAGCTTGGCTCTACGTCGTTGGTCCCAGCCTGCGCGAGGGTTTGGTCGAGCGCAGCAGTCTCTGTGCCCCTGATGGCGCGGCAGCCGCCTGGGGGCCGGGCCGGTCGACACCTTCAATCCCTACAAGATGATCCAGTTCGCGCACGCCGATCGACCGGCTGGCGGAAGCGGAGCGCGCGGGCGTCGTCCGATTTTCCCGCCGTCTTCCAGCAGCGGCCGCGCGAGGGCATGCAGCTGCATTGGGATGGCAACAACGCCTCGCTGATGGAGCGCAATCTCTCCGCCGCGATCGGCGCTGGCGTTACGCCCGACACCGCTGAGATCGACGAGATCAGGCGCGCGTCCAACTGGCTGCTAGACCTTAAGGCGCCGCCGAGCCCACACCGGCCGGACTTCGCCGCCGTCGGGCGAGGACGAACCATCTATGCAAGGGCCAATCTCGCGCCGGGTACGCCCTCGTGCGCGTCATGCCACGGCTATCAAGGTTCCTCTGGCTATGTCTTCAAGGGGCAGCTCGTCGGGAGGGTCACGCCAATCGGCCAAGTCGGTACGGATCCTGGGCGGCTGAACTCCTATACCGAAGCTTTCCGCCACGAACAGCTCACCAACCTGTTTCGTAATAGCCGTTACGCCTTCCGTCATTTCAAGAAGACCAATGGCTATGCCAATCAGCCGCTCGACGGCTTGTGGCTGCGCGGCCCATATCTGCATAATGGGTCCGTGCCGACGTTGGCGGCGCTGCTGGAATCCCCGGAGCGCCGCCCGGTCGCCTTCCTACGCGGAGTCGATCTGGTGGATTGGCGCAACGGCGGTTTCATCTCGCCGCCGTGCCAGCCTGGTGACCGTCCGCTGCGCTACGGGCCTCGTTCGTTGCCGTGCTTCGAAACTCGCTTGCCCGGAAACGGAAATGGCGGCCACCGATACGGAACGCAATTGTCTCCGAGGGACAAGGCCGACCTCCTCGCTTATCTGCTGACTTTCTAGGGAGACGGGGCATGAGTACTGACGCGCTCTCCATTGGCTGGACCATCGATCAGGCCCGCCGCCGTCGCCGCACGTACAAGCGCGTGCTTGGCTTCAACATGCTCCTGCACCTTGGCATCGGCCTGATGTGCATGTTCGCGCCCTACTTTGTCTCGCGAACCTTCGGCCTTCCACCGCCCGTCCCGACGGGCTGGATCCGCGGTTGGGGCGCGACGCTGATCCTCGTGACTGCGCTCTATATCCCCGGCCTCAAGGATCCGGTGCGGGCGCGCTACCCCAACATCTGCGGGATCCTTGGCCGGCTGTGGATGGCGAGCGTGTGGTTCGCGATTGGCGGTGGACTGTTTTGGTTCGGCCTGTTCGACCTGACCTTCGCTGCGCTGCTTGCCTTCCTATATTTCAGGCTCGGCACGGCTGAACTGATGAGCCGCCCGTGAGCGCCGCGCCAAAGCCGGCGACCATCAAGCGGCGACCGGCCCGTCACGCCGCTCCGACAATCGGCCTTGAGGAGCTCTGCGCAAGGCTCGCCAACCCCAACGTCTCTGAAAAGTCGCTGCAGCCCTATCTCATAGCCGAAGTGCCGAGGAACGGGATCTCGCCCGTCCTTTTGCCCAACCCTGAGACCGTCAGCACGAAGGATCAGCCGCTCCTCGCTCGGGCAGACCTCGGACTTGGCTTTCTCAACGGAGTCTTCCGCAAGCGCCGGGAAAATCTCTTCCGGCAACGGCTAGCCGAGGGCGACAAAAGACCGATCCTACTGACGGAGGGCGATAGCTGGTTTCAGTATCCCATCTGGCTGGATGACGTCGTCGACTGCCTGCAGGCGAACTTCACCATCTGCTGCCTCAGCGCTGCGGGCGACACGCTCGACAACTTGGCGACAAAAAAGCCCGAATATCTCAAATGGCTTGACCGGCTCATTAGCAAAGAGGGCCGGACCCTTCACGCAGTGCTGTTCAGTGCCGGAGGCAATGACCTCGTCGGAGGGCAACTCGCGAACATGCTCAAGCCGTTCACGGCCGATAAGCCCGCGTCTTGGTATATCGACAATGGCAACTATCTTGCCCGTGAGGCACGCCTCGTCGTGGGGTACCGGTCGATCTTCAAGGCCGTCCACGACCGCTGGCCGAACCTCAAGATCCTGATTCACGGCTACGACCATGCGATTCCCTTGCCGCCCCAAGGCTTGCACCTTCCGCCGCTCGACGGCTGGCTTGGCGACCCGCTGAGAAAGCGCGGCATCAACGACAAGGCGCTGCAAGCCGGGATCGTCCGCGAGATGATCGACCGGTTCAACACCATGCTTGCGAGGATCGCGGCGGAGACGCCCAACGTCGTCTACGTCGATCTGCGCGGCGTCATCGGAAGCGATTGGCACGACGAGCTTCACCCCAACGACGCAGGATTCCGCCGCCTTACCGGCAAGTTCAAGGAGCACCTCTAGCTCCAGCCAAGGAACGTCACATGAAGATCGAATGGAAGTGCTGGTCTGACTACAGCGAACGTGTCGAGCTTCATGGGCTCACTCCGAGCTTTGCCGACGCCATCGGTAAACAGAACAAGGCGCCATTCGAAGACGGGATGCTCAACGTGCGTCCCGACCCGCTGGATTATCGCGACCGGTACTACAACGCGCCGCTGATCGGCTTGCCGGTGCGGCTTTGCGCACCGGAGCTCGGCGATCTCGACCTGCACGTGCGTGATCAGGGTGCCGAAGGGAGTTGCACTGGACAGGCGCTCGCCGCCGTGATCGATCTCCAAAACGCGCGGCGCCGGCTAGACACCTACAAGGAAGACAAGGACCTTCCGATCCCGATTCAAGTCAGCGCGCGCATGCTCTACAAGTCGGCGCGTTCAAACGACGAATATGCCGAAGACGGGCTTCCCGGCTCCAGCGTTCGCGGCGCGATCAAGGGCTTCTTCCATAACGGCGTATGCGACGCTCAGTCGGCGCCTTATTTCCCCGGTGACCTTGAGTGGCGCTTGACCGCGGAACTCTCGAAGGAGGCACGGGGCACCAGTCTGGGCTCCTATTACCGCCTCCGCCACGTCATCAACGACTATCATGCCGCGCTCACCGAAGTGGGAGCCGTGTTGTGCTCGGCCATGGTCCACGAAGGGTGGAAGGAAGAAAAGGTTCGGCGCGCATCCGGACGGATCCGGATGGCTCCCCCGCGTTCGCTTCGGCTGATGGGCGCGCATGCCTTCGCGCTCGTCGGCTATGATCGAGACGGCTTCTATGTGCTGAACTCATGGGGCGACAACTGGGGCGGATTGAAGGTCGCAGTTCGCGATGGGAAAGCCACGCGCCAACCCGGGATCGCGCTTTGGCCGTACGAGGATTGGCAGAAGCATGTGCTCGACGCCTGGGTGCTGAGATTGTCGGCGCCGTTCGCGAAGACGTTCGCGATGATCGGCGGGTTCGTCCACTCACAAGCACGCCTTACAGATCCGGCCTCAACGAGCGAGGTCCGCCCGGTCGCAAGATCGGTCTCGGCGCAGGAGATCATCGGCCACTACGTTCAGCTTGATGATGGCGACTTCGTAACGACGGGGGCTTATCCGAGCAGTGCTGAAAGCGTTGCCGAGACTGCGCGCTACTTACTGGGCATGGACGACTTGCCGCAGGCCTCGAAGCGCTATGACCGTGTCCTCATCTATGCCCATGGCGGATTGAACAATCTGACTGAAGCTGCGGCGCGCATGGCTGCAATGACTCCGGGCTTCAAGCGAAACGGTGTCTATCCAATCTTTTTTCTGTGGCGCACCGGTCTCCTCGAGACGATCGGCGACGTGCTGCGCGGTCCGGCCGACCGCGCGCTCCTTCGCGCCGGCGGAGCCCAGGACTTCCTTGACCGGCTGATCGAGGAGGCTGCGCAACTCATCGGGCGGCCAATCTGGACGGACATGAAAGATGACACGGACCGCTCGTTCAGTCGCCCGCCAAGGGGTGGCCGTCAGGCGATGAAGGTCCTTACCGACGCGCTCACCCAGCGCGCCAAGCATCCGGTTACCTGCCACTACGTCGGTCATAGCGCGGGGACCATCTTCCTTGGCAGGCTGTTCGATCAGCTCGATCCCGCGGCACGTGCACTGACCGGTACAGTGTCTCTCATGGCTCCGGCGTGCACAGTGGATCTATTCAACCAGTCTCTCGACCCAATTGCCGCCGCACTGCCCAACAGCGCTGAGCATTGCACAAGGTTCATCCTGTCGGACAAGGCGGAGCGCGAAGATCGCGTCGCCGCCTATCACAATTCCCTGCTCTACCTCATCTCCAACGGTCTTGAAGGACGGCGCGAGACTCCAATTGCCGGAATGCAGAAATTCGCTTCGGCAAGCCCTCCCCGTTGGACGACTTTTGTCGCCAGCTCTGCCTCCGCCCAATCTCGAGCATCGACGCATGGCGGGTTCGACAATGATGCGACCACGATGAACACGATTCTTACCCGCGTCTGCGGCCGCAAGATCAATGAAGCGAACGGAGGCTTTACCCAAGCGGAGCTGAGCTTCTGAGAGCGCCGCAACGATGAATGCGGCACGCAAGGCGGTCACCGAACAATTGGGGGTCCGCGTTGGCGCTAGCACTCCGGGCGTGATAAGATGTGAGCGGCTCGGGAATTGGGAGGATCCAATGCCTGGCATGCCCCTGCACGGACGAAAGCTAAGCCTCAACAAGCTTGCCATTGCGACGGCCGCAGCGGCACTGTTGATGACTGCAGGAAGCGCTCAAGAACCTGCCACCCGCGTCGCGCCTCGACCTGCCATTGACCTCGCGCGAGCTAGAACGCTCCGGCCCCCTGCGCCCGAAGCAATCCGGACGCTCGAGGCGAGAGTTGCGGCTGCTCCGGCGACAATCGTTGAGCCGACCGCCGGTCCCTCGCCGCCTCCACCCCCGCCTGTTGCAGTGCCTGAACTCGAAAGAGGCCGACTCTATCGCGTCGATGTGGCACCCGCCGACGAGAAGACAATCGCCAAACAGCTCGCAAGCCAGCCGGCCATCCAGGCTCAGGGAAGCGCCCTTGTGACCCTGCCGGGTGTTTACCGGCAATTGGCGTCTGACGGCACCGAACTCCAGCTGAAGCCTTTTGTGATTCCTCAGAAGCTCGCGTTCAATGCGCAGTCCGGCCTGTTCGTCGGCTCGATCAAGGTTGGTGTTTACGAGATCGGAGGCCCGGCGCCAGCCAAGAGACTGACGGCGCCAATCGCCTTCCAGGTGCTGCAGAGCGACATCGCCGATCCCGAGGAACTCGAGGTCGACCATTCAGGCTTGCCGATGAGCAAGATCAAGATCTCCGCGGCGCAGGCTGCGGGAGGCCTCACGGTCGACATCGCCTCGCCCTTCGATCCTCAAGGCGTGGCCGTCATGCTCGGTCTCGGGCCTAGTTTCACGTTGAGCTTGACCCGATCGATCCAGGGCCTCGGCCTCGAGGCCGCGACTGTTGCGGTTTCGGCGACCAATCTGGCGAATCCCGAAGACCAAGTCGTTCAACTGACCGTTGATGGTACCGCGAGGGCGGAAGAAGACCAGCTCCGTCTCGACAAGCATGGCAACGCTTCGACCAAGCTCCGCTCCGTAGGCGTTGGCCCGGCTACCGTCACCGCGCGACTGATGGGCTTCGCGCCGGTGCGCGCGACGACAATCGCGACCCTGCCGCTGCTGACCATTGCTGCCAGCATCGTCGGCGGGATTGTCGGAGGACTGATCAGGCTCCTGCCCAGCGTCCAGCGAAACACCGGTCGGCGATTCTGGTTCGGGCTGGCCGTCGCGGTATTGGTCGGGATCGTCGTCTTTGGATTATATGCCGTTGGCGTGAATGTCCTGCCCTTCCGCCCGACTGTACAGGTGGGAGCGATCGTCGTGTTCGTCGTCTCGGCGATGGGCGCATTTCTCGGTTCCGGCCTTCTCGGGCCTGGGAGCACCGCCACCCAATAAGCTGAGCGACACGCTTTTCGACGTGCCTTTTTCGTGATGTCACCTGTGCGAGCGGGCGCTTTCCGGCTTTCAACCCATTGCGGTCATTCGAACTCTTAGGAGCTCGACCCGCTCGGGATCAGATCAATGCACCCTAGCCGAGCACTTCGAGTACGGCGGCGTAAGCGACGGGGTCGAATTGGGGCCCCGCAAGGGTGGGATTGGATTTGCGTTGGACTTGGGATGCCAAGCGCCCGCGCACGTCGCGGATAGCCAACTGGCATTTGTTCTTCATAATATTATGCAGGCGACTGCGCCGCCTTTCTTTCTTGTTCTTCCATGCGCATCCTCTCGGAGCGCTGGGCGCGGTCCGCGAGTGCGGTCCACGCGGCTTCGGAGCGGCGGAAACGCTCGCGCACATGCTCGAGCGTCGCCACTTCCGCCTCGGCCCGGGCCTGCGAGGCGCGGGCGAGCAAAAATTGCAGGTTCGAATTACTGATGGCTGGTCCGGCCAAACTTATTCGGTTTCCGGGGCGATGAGTTCCGTCTGCTGCTCTTCAGCGGGTTGCTCGTCGCTCACCGATTCCTCGGCGGACCGAAGGTTTACAGCGCTCATCTTGCCGCGATTGTCCTCTTGGAGGTCGTAGCCGATCCGCTGATTTTCCCGCAGGTTGCGCATTCCGGCGCGCTCCACTGCGGTGATGTGAACGAAGGCGTCATTTCCGCCGCCGTCCGGGGCGATGAATCCATAGCCCTTGTTCTCGTTGAAGAATTTCACTGTACCGATTGTCATATCTAATTCCTTCTGGTCGAGCAGCCAGGAATGGCTGCCCGCTGCTAGGAGTAGCGAAGAGAAGGAATGCGGAGCCGCAAAGCGCCTGAAGACCATCCAATTGCGACTGAAAGCTTCATGTAGATAGGTACGCTTTGCTCAATTGTAAGGCTGTTCATTGACCCTGGGTCCATTCTGGCGCCGTTTGGCAGCGAACATTCACAGCCAGCCTTCAATGGTCACCTGCGATTAGCCGTCTGTCGAAAAGCACGTGAACATCCTCGCGTTCTACTCTCCTATCCAGCCAAGGAGGCGGCGCATGAAAACCATCGCTCTTGTCATCTTGGCCGCACTCTCCGTGGCCGCGTGCCAGAAGGCCCCGCCCCCACAGCGATTTTCGCAGACCGTGCTCGACAACGCGCTCGCGGACCCAAAGCGAAAGGAACAGGCGGATGCATCCGATGCGCGGCGCAAGCCTGGCGCGCTGATTGCGCTTGCGGGCGTCAAGCCAGGCGACAAGGTTTTGGACCTCATTCCTGGCAACGGCTATTGGACGCGCATCTTCAGCAAGATCGTCGGCCCCCAGGGCAAGGTTTATGCGGTGTGGCCTCAAGCCTACGCCCGGACCGCTATGGGGAACGTTCAGCAGCTGCGGGATATGGCAGCTGACAAATATTACGGTAATATCGTCGCGGAAGTGCAGCCGAGCACCACATTGACCGCGCCCGAACCGCTGGACGTTGTGTGGACTTCCCAGAATTTCCACGATTATCCGGACGAGTTCATGGGCAAAGGCGACCCCGCCGCATTGGCGAAGGACGCGTTCAAAATTCTGAAGCCTGGCGGAACGTTCATGATTGTTGATCATGTGGCAAAGCCTGGCCGCGGTCTCGCGGACACGGACACTTTGCACCGGATCGACCCTGATATGGTCCGCAAGATCGTCGAAGCGGCCGGCTTCCGCTTCGCGGGTGAAAGCAAGGTGCTCAACAATCCGCAGGATCCTCTCGACATCCCAGTCTTCGACCGGTCAATCCGCGGCCGCACCAGCCAATTTGCTTTCAAGTTCGTGAAGCCAGCCTGATCGCCGACGCGGCGCCATCAATCGGCGAAGCTGCTGACGGGATTGATTCAATTTATGTTAGGCACGACTCGGTAAACCGTGTTTTACTGCCTCAGGCTGCCAGTCGGGCGGCCAGAGGGGAAAGCCATGAACAAACTACTTCTAGCCGCGTACAGCGCGGCTGCGGTCACATGCGCTTCGGCTGCGGTTGCCGAACCGTACGTCGATTACACGCCCCAGAAAGGCTATTGGACAATCACCGCAGTCGAGGTCGATCCGAACCACGTCGACGACTATCTCACTGGACTGCGGAGCTCTCAGGTATCGGCCTTCGAAGTCCTGAAGCGGCGCGGACTCATTGATGATTACAGGCTCCTCGTCAGGAATGGCTACGTGAAGGGCGGTCCTAACGTCCTGATTATGACGCATTCACCCAGCACAGCGCTGATCGATCCGGAACAGGGGCGCGATCAGGCAGTTCAGAAGGAAATCTTTCAAGCGTTCAGCAAGGAAAAGGGTGAAGCAGCAGTTCGCGGTTACGAGAAGTATCGGACCTTCATCGACACTGGCGACTGGCAGACCATGGTCATGAACAAGTGACCTGATCGTCAAGAACGAAAAAGGACGGGCGCTGGTCGGCGCCCGTTTTTTTGTGAACCAGGCGCTCCCAAAGAAGGATGTCGCCGAAGCCTTGTCAAGTGCACTCCCCTACCTCGTAATGCGCACGCCAATCCCTATATCCGTTACATCGCCGATATTCGCTTCCGTAAGCGTCGGCGGCTGAGAGACCCGTGGAGCTCCCGCTTACAGCAGAAGGAGCTGGTCTGTGGATTTCAATTCACTGGTAGATGCCCATGAGCATTCGCTGATGCTCCTCAACCGCGCTGCCGGTGTAGAGGAACGACGCGCTCATAGTCAGTTCGCACGCGACTATGCTGTGCGGATCCGGATGGTTCGCAGTGAGCTAGGGGTCACGGATGCCGTTGTGAGTTTCGGACATGAGCCAGATGTGGAGAGACCGAAATGAACAACCCCGAGCATCAGCCGGACGAGCCTGGGCACATGAGTTCCAGGTTCGGCCGCATCGTACGCACGGCAGATGCTGATCGACCTTACAAGGCGATCCTGACTCATGACCAGTGCGCCGAAACGGAAAGCTCGTTTGCCACGATGCGCGAGGCGGAAGCATTCATTCGGCGAAACACGCCCCGTCCGAAAGCCCGCAGCACGTTCTGGGATCGAGACGCACCGGAAAGCGGAGACAATCCTGGTCAGCGGTGATGGACGTCCAACGGCGTTCAGCCTAAATCCAAGTCCCCTTGAATAGGATGTGACCGGATGGTCGGCGAGACAGCGCCCGATATGGCGTTCACGCAGAGCGATATGCCGATGCCGCACCGGGAGCGCGCGAAGCAGATTCTTGCGACGCATCCCGAGGTGCGCCGGCTGTTCAAGCGCGACCAATGGTCGGCGCTGTGGACCGTGCTGCTGGTCGCGTTGCAGGTAGCCATCGGAATCGGGCTGGCCGTCTTCGACGCGCCCTGGTGGGCGATCATCATCGTGGCCTATGCGTTTGGCGCCTTCGCCAACCATGCGCTCTTCGTGCTCATCCATGACTATACGCACAACGTCGTGTTCAAGAAGGCGAACGCCAATCGGCTAGGATCGATCTTCGCCAATATCGCTATCGTTTTCCCGGCAGCGATCGGCTTTCGTAACCACCACTTGCTGCACCACAAATATCTCGGCATCCCCGGCCTGGATGCCGACGTGCCGATGCCTAACGAGGCGCGCTGGGTGGGCAACAGCTGGTGGCGCAAGACGTTCTGGCTCAGCATGTTCTGGGCGGTGCAGGCCCTCCTTCGGCCAACAACGGTGAAGGCGATCCGCACCGTCGACGGCTGGGTGGTGTTCAACGCCGTCGCGATGGCTGGGGCGATGGCGCCGATCGTCTGGTTCTTCGGCTGGTGGCCGGTGGGCTACTTGTTCATCTCCACGCTGTTCTCGCTCGGCGTGCACCCAGTAGGCGCTCGATCGATCCAGGAGCACTTCGTGTTCAAGGAAGGGCAGGAAACCTATTCCTACTACGGCCCGCTGAACAAGCTGTCGTTCAACATGGGCTACCACAACGAGCACCACGACTTCCCCCAGGTGCCGTGGTCGCGCCTTCCGGCGGTGCGCGCTGCGGCGCCCGAGTTCTACGACCGCCTCTATCACCACCGGTCGTGGACCAAGCTGTTGTTCCACGTCCTCTTCAGCTGCAAGTTCCGGCTGCACAACCGCATTGTGCGACCGATGCCCGCGGGCATGAAGGACGTGGTCCCGGCCTGACGCTTCAGACCTTGACTTGAGGCGGGCGCCTATTGGCGCTGAAAAATCTCTCTTAGTCGGCGGCCCGGCATTCGTGCGCCAGCATCCCGCTATCGATTGTCATCCCATGCCCGGAATGGCGAGCTTGCGCTCCAGCCGGCGCGCGACGAGGACGACGACCGAAACCAGCAATAGGTAGACAAAAGCCGTGAAGAGATACGTCTTGAAAAACAGGAACGTGCGCGACGCAACTTCCTGCATCTGAGCGAAGAATTCGATGTACTGGATCAGGAATACGATCGAGCTGTCCTTGATATTCTGAATCGCCTGGTTGGTCAGCGACGGCACCGACATTCGCAGCGCCTGCGGTGCCGTGATGAGGCGAAACACCTGGAAACGTGAGAAGCCCTGCGCGCGCGCCGATTCCAGTTCGGCTTGGTCCAGACCCTTGTACGCAATCGTCAAATATCGCGCGTTGTATGCCGACACATTGAGCGTGAAGCCTAATACCGCGATCACGAAAGGCGACAGAGTCACGCCCAGGTTGGGAAGACCGTAGTAGAGCAGGAACAGGAAGACGATCAGCGGCGTCCCGATGAACAAGGATATGTAGCTTTGTGTTGCGAAACGGACGAGCTTGTTCGGACTAAGCGCGAGGCCGAAAACGCCTATTCCGCCAATCAGGCCCGTAGCCGTGATCGTGACGGACAGCAGGATCGTATCTCGCAGGCCCTTCAGATCTAGCGGGCCAGTAGTTGATCAGGTCGGCGAAGAAGGGAAAGGCGTCGGTCACTTTCTAACCTTCGCCGCCGAAGAATTCGTCGATGACCGGGTCGGCTTCCCTTTCAAGCAGGTTTTCGACGCGATCCTCGGCGTAGACCCGGCCGCGATCGAGAAACACTACGTGGTCAGAAATATATCTTGCGAGGCAAAGGTCGTGGGTGACGCAGAGAATCGTGACGTTGTCGAGGTAAAGACGATTGATCAGAGTCACGACCTCGCGGACCATGATGGGATCGAGCGCGGAGGTCGGCTCATCGAAGAACAGGACCTTCGGATCCATTGCAAGCGCCCGAGCGATCGCGACCCGTTGGCTCTGTCCGCCGGAAAGCGCCGCCGGATACGCATTGCGTTTTTCGGCCATGTCCATGCGATCGAGCTCGTGCAGCGCCCGTTCCTCGGCCTCGCGCTTCGGGATCTTCTTCAACCGACGCAGGGCAAGCGTGACATTGTCCAACACCGACATGTGACGGTAGAGCGCGAAATTCTGGAAGACGAAGCCGATCCGGCTGCGCAGCGCGCGAACGTCGACACCCGGGCGGGTGACATCCTCTCCATCGAACAGGATCGCTCCCGAAGTGGGTTCGATGAGCCGGTTGAGGCAACGCAGCAACGTCGACTTCCCGCAGCCGGACGGCCCCATGATGACTTTGGCCTCGCCTTCCTCGAGGTCGAAACTGACGCCGTCGAGCACGGTCCTGTCGCCGTACGATTTCACCAGGTTCTTGACTTCGAGAAGGGCCATATTGGTGCATTCACTCCTGCGCGAAGCCAGGGATGGTGTATTTTTTCTCGATCAACCGGACGACGCCCAGCAGCAGCCGGTAGATGGCAAAATAGATCAGACCGATCGCGGCATAGATTTCGAGTCCGCGCATCGTCGTAGCCACGAGCGCCATCGCTTGCTTGGTGATCTCCGGGATGCCCACCGTGTACGCAAAGGGCGAATATTTGAGCACCGTGGTCAGTTCGTTGACCATTCCTGGCACGGAGAAGCGCGCCATCTGCGGAAGCTTGATCAACCGCAGCGTTTCGAACCGGGTGAAGCCCATCGATTGTGCGGCTAGCACTTCATTCGGGTTGACGGCCGCGAGCGCCCCACGGAAGACCTCCGACAGATAGGCGCCCGAAATGAGGCCGAGGCTGAGCATCATTGCCACCAGCGGCGGCACGTCCATCCCGATGCTCGGCAAGCCGAAGAAAACGACGAACAACAGCACCAGCATCGGAACGCCGCGAAGAACATATACCAAGGCGGAAAGCACCGAAGATAGCCAGGCACCGCCGAGCTCGCGAGCGATCGCTATGCCAAGGCCAGCCACGAGGGCGGTCGCAGCGCAACTCAAAGTGATCAGGAGTGTGTAGCCGGCGCCCCTGAGCAGCGTCAGCAGGATATCGACGAACGTCACGCGGCTCTCTCTAAGAGCCTATTTCATCCACTTGTCGATGATCGCCTGCCGCTTTTCGGGCCCCAGCTCGTCGAGATATTTGTCGAAGTCGGCGCGCAGGGCCGAGCCCTTGGGGAACGCGAAACCGAGCTTGTCGATTCCCTCAAAGACATAACTGTCCTGGATCGGCAGCTTCTTGCGGTAAACCGAAGCAACCGTGCCGTCGAGGAAGACCAGGTCGACCTGGCCGTTCTGCAAGTCGGTCAGGGCTTCGTTGTAGCTCGGATAGAGCTTCACCTGATCGGTCTTGTAGATACCCTTGGGTTCCAGGTCCGTCTTGATGAAATCCATGTAGGCCATGCCGCGCGGAAAGCCGATCGTATAGTTCTTCAGCGTGTCCAGATTGGCGAGCTTGATGTTGCGGCTCTTCATGCTCACCAGGTTCCAGCTGTTGTCCATGTAAGGCTTGGAGAAATCCATGACCTTCATGCGGGGCTCGGTGATCGATATCCCGGAGAAAGCCACATCCGCCTTTTTGCTGACGACGGCGCCGAGCATGCCCTGCCAGTCATAAGCTGTGATGTTCATCGTGCAGCCGCGCGCTTTGCAATAGCCGTCGAACAGGTCGTAATCGAGGCCCTGGGTCTTGCCATTCTCCTCGAACAAATTGGGCGGGGAGGCTGGCGTCACGGCGACATTGATCACCTTGGACGCTTCCTTCTTTCCGCAACCGCCGACGGTGATGAATGCTAGACCGAGAGCGAACGAGGCGAGGAATTCACGACGTTTCATCTTGGTGTCCCCCTGGTTGAAACATAAGGCGGCGTAAACGGGAAGAAGTCGTCCAGCCCGGCCTGATCCAGGGCTTCGCGCACGCCCTCGCCGCCACGCACGAAATCGAGGTTCCGTTGACTGCCCTTCAGCGACCTGGCGAGCCGCAGAATCGCGCGAATGCCGCCGAAGTTAACGAAGTCCAGCTGTTCCAGGTCGATCGTCACGGATGTGGTCCCGCCGTGAAGGCGCTGTTCGACGGCAGAGGCGAAGTCGCTCCCATCGGCTGCTTCCATCCGACCCTGGGGTCGAGCGATCAAGCGCTCCCCCTCTTCCAGAAACTGGACCTGCATAACGTGGTTCAAGCCGTATGTTTCGGCATTCATGCCGCATTGCTCGAATGGAAGCGAGCCTAAAGACGATGTCGGGACGGCGTTCCGGGATGCGGTCGGCCGCATCCCAGACTTCAAACCTGCGTTTTCCGCGAGCGCCGCAGCAGAAGATTGAAGGCCGCAACGTGCGTGATCATGAGCACGGGCACGTAGAGGATCGGGATCGCGTATGCGGCGCCCAATTGACCTGCCATCTCGGGCAGATGGATTGTGACCGCGTGGTAATAGTCGAACAATAGGTCGCCCACTCCCACACAATTGAAGCTAATGACGAACAGCCAGAAAAGCGGAGGCCTTCTGACGGTCAAGAGCGCCAGGATAGCCAGCAGCCCGGTGGCGAAGTCGCCATAGGCGGCGAAAGTGGCAAAGCTCTCCGGCAGCGCGGGGCCGACCACGCCCGGAAGAATGAAAACCAGCCCGAAAAACCGGAAACTGTGCAAAGTGGCGATCACGCGATGCGCATCGATCCCATCCATGGCTTTGAGCCGGGGCCAAGCATAGGTGCCGAAGCAGAGCAGCCAAGCAACATAACCAAGGATGAGTTGTATCTGGAAAATGATCGCTGGCGGCATCTGGCCTCCTGTGCCCAACCCATTGCATAGTGATGTGACGGCGAACTCGTTGCCGGCAGCTGCCTTGGCCAACGAAACGGCGGCCCGGCCACAGGGATAGCCGAGCCGCATTTCCGCGCAATTCTGAGACCCTGGAAACGTGGAGTGGAAGGTCTCGGGCTCCGATATAGCGCGCCGCTCCAAGGGGTCGCGTGAACTTTTGTTCACACTCTGGACGAAAGGCGCTGCTCACGGCGTCGCCGTTTTCGATGACGGCGCGAACTCTTTTGTGCGAAAAACCTTTCCCAATCGTCTGGCGGCACTGATGCGCGTCCAGACTGGCTATCGGCGGACTGTCGACGGTTTGCGTTCCTGTGCCGTCGGCCTGCACGTTCAGTCATCGCGTGATTGGCCGGAACTCAAACGGATTGGGCTTAGCCGGCTTGTTGCCGAGCATACCCAATTGCGCTCCGAAGACGATCGACGCTCCTACCGCAATTGCTAGGCCGTAAGGAATGAAGGCTTGACGGGCTTTTCCATGTGCGTCGCGTCCACGCCTGCGCAATGGCCGCGTGACAATGAAAAGGACGGCGAGCAATCCGCCGGCGATCAGCACCGCCGCAATCAGCCAGATTGCGCCCGAGAAGTTCATCCACAGGCCAACCGCCGCGAGCAGCTTTACGTCCCCGCCGCCAATAATGTTGGCAGCGAAAGCGGCGGTTCCGACAGCCAGAATGAGCAGGAAGACGACCGCATTTTGCCAGAGCGTCGCCGGGAACCCGTGGAATGCCATTGCGACTAGGGCGACGAGGATCAAGGCGAGGCAAGTGAAGTTCGAAATGCGAAAGCGAACAGCGTCCTCAATCGCCGCAGCGAAGAGAACGAGCGCGAGCAGCACGAGCAGCCACCAGGGTGCACCGACAACGAGATTCATTGCCGGCTTGCTGCCTCCAGATTGTTCGCAGCTCTTTCGTACCAGCGCCCGCTTGCCTCCAACGCCTGGGTGAATGCCGCGATGGCTCGCGGTTCGTTGCCAAGGATCGCAGCGGCGACGCCGGCATCGTTGAGCCGCTCGGCCCACGACTGATCGGACTCCCGATTTCGACGCCGGGGAAGGTCCGCGGCCATGACGGCTCGGGCGAGTTCGAGATTGTTCGCGATGCGCGGCGAGTTCGGATCAAGAGCCGCCGCCGACTCAAAATCTTTCACCGCCGCCGGCCAGTCGCCCCGCAAGAGCTGTGACCAGCCGCGGTTGTTGACCACATCGGCTTCGTTGGGCGCCAGCTGCAGCGCACGGCTGTAAGCGATGTCGGCCTGCGCCCAGTCTCTCCCCAAATCCGCAAGCACTCCGGACGCATTCCACGCGCGCCAAGATGCGTCGCCGGATCTTGTCGCGCGGGCGATCAGCGGCAGCGCCTCTGCGATCGCGCCGGCCTTCAACGCAGCAATGCCTGCGCGCTCGAGGAGCAATGCATCTTCAGGATTTGTCAGAAGCAACGTTTTGTAACGACTGAGGGCTTCGTCGTACTCCGAGTTGGCAAAGGCGAGATCGGCTAACACCCGATCCACGTCGCCGCCCCTAGCCCCTTCCGAAATCGCGCGGACGGTCATCAGGCGGGCCTGATCGAGTCGGCCAGCGATAAGCGCCTGGTTCGCGTCCTTCAGCAGAGCTTCTGGCGCGGCGTTCACCCCCGGAGGAGATGCGACCGTCGCCGCGGCGATCAGCAGCCCGGCGATCATATGTGCAGCGACCGCGATCTTGTCTGCACCGAGTCCCGGCCAAGCAGGACTACGATCGCGTCTCCTCTCGCCATGCTTACGGCGTGGACGCCCAGGCGCGACGCCAAACTCAGGGCAAACTTTTCGTGCCGTCCCGGGTAGAGCACGATGCTCGTGCTCCGTACCTTCGGTGCGTCGCCGATTGCCAATTTGCGCCAACCCTGCGCCGACAGCGACTGGCGCGTTCGGGCCGCCAGCCCTTGGTGCCGAGCTGCGTTCAGAAGACGGATCGGTGGCTGCGTTGCGGCACTCCTGATCGGCACCCAGCGGACCGTCGTGCTCAGGCGCGTGCGTGACACCACGACGGTTTGCCAAAGCGGTTTGGCCGTAGTCACCAACGCGACCTCGCCCGTTGACAAGCGCTCGAGGCGAGGCGCGACAGAGGCCGTTCGCTCATCTGCCGAAGTAACGGGCGCCGGAAGCTTTATCGTCACTGTCGCCGCAGGAGCCGGCGGCGGCGCCGATAACATGTCCTGCACGGCCCGATTTACCGCAGGGTAATTGTCCGCCGGACGCGTGCTTTGAGTTGCAACCGCCTGCAGCAAGGCCGGATCATGCGGCGCGACAGCAAGCGCAGCCTCATAATAGCGCCGCGCCAAGTCATGCTTTCCCATTGTTGCATAGGAATCCGCGATACCCCCAAGCGCATCGGGATTGTCGGGTTGCTCGCGAATCGCTTTACGAAAAGCCTCGAGCGCCAGGCCGACATTGCCGAGCTCGAGCTGCGCGCGACCATAGGCTATTTGCTCGTTGAAGGGACGCGATTGGGCGGCGGCATCGCCAACCGGACGTATTTTGATCTTCTCGGCAGGAGCCGTGCAGCCCGCTGCCAGCAAACTCGTGGTGACCAAAAATGCGCTGACGTTCTTGTTCATGATCACTGCCCAGAAAGAGCGGGCAAGAGTGCCCGGACGACACGAATAACCGCCGGAAGCATCAGCACGCCGATCATCGTCGGCAGCATGCAGGCGACCAGCGGAATGGAGATCAGCACCGGTAGGCGATGCGCCCTTTCTTCGGCGCGCATTCGGCGCTTTTCGCGCATCTCCGAGGAATAAGTGCGCAGCGTCTGAGCGATCGAGGAACCGAGTTTGGTCGATTGGATCAACAGCGTGGCAAAGGCGCGAATGTCGTCTGCCGCGGTGCGGTCGGCCATACGTCGCAGCGCATCCTCATGACTGCGGCCGGCCCGCAGCTCCAGGACGACTGCACCGAATTGCTCGGCCAGAAGCGGGTGAGCGTTTGTCATCTCCATGCCGACACGGGCGAATGCCGCCTCAAGGCCGAGGCCGGCTTCCACACATACGAGCATGAGGTCCAATGCGTCGGGAAATCCATTGATTAGCTCGCGCTGCCGGCGATCAGCCCGCGCGCGGACGAACAGGTTCGGCAGGTACAGGCCCAGCGCTGCGGTGATAACCAGGTAGAAATACAGCTTCAGCATTCCCGGTGTGGAACCCGACAGCCAAAACGCAAGGAGAACGAGCGAGGGTAGGCCGATCACCAGGACGAGACGCACCAAAGTATAGACTCGCGGCGCGTAGCTCGCCGTATATCCGGCAGCGATCAACTTCTTCCGAAGCGAGGCGTCCCTCGTATCGACGAGACTCAGCCCGCGATTCTCGATTGAGTTGACCAGCTTCAACCAGGCGCTTTCGACGCGTTCGGATCGGAGGGAGCCGAGCGTGGCCGTCACTCCGGGTCGCGGACCCGCCTCGAGCAGCCGGCGGCGAGTGACCTGTCGAACGGTCATGGCCTGAGCCATCACGTAAACGGCGACGGCAACGATAGCGAACAACAACAGCAGCAGCAGCAGCCGCAATGTCGAGTTTTGGGCGACCAGTTCAAGCATACCATCACACCTTCAGATCGACCATTCGCCGGATCCAGACGAAACCAATCAAGTAGAGCCCAATCAACATCGCGAATCCCGGGATGAAAAAGGGATCGTCGGCAACGTCGAGAAAGAAACGCGGATTGATCACGAACAGCACGGTGAAAGCGAAGACGGGCAGAATCATGAGGATGAGCGCGGTCATTCGGCCTTCGCTGGACAGGGCCCGCACCTTCAACATCATCGATTGCCGCTCACGTATCACGCGCGACAGATTGTCGAGAATCTCGGCGAGATTGCCCCCGGTTTCGTTCTGCACGGATAGGGAAACGACGAACATGCGCATGTCATCGAGATCCCAGCGCTCTGCCATGTCTTGCAGCGCGTCGCGCAGTTCCGCCCCGTAGGTGACCTCGTCGACGGCTAGTCCGAATTGCGAACCGATCGGGTCGGGCATTTCGACAGTGAGCAAGTCGAGTGCGGCGGCGATCGGATGGCCGGCCCGCAGTCCGCGGACGAACACGTCGAGCGCGACCGGGAACTGTTCCTCCATCTTCTTGCGCGTGCGGGTTGCGCGGAAATTGAGCACCATGAGCGGAAGCGCTGCGCCCAGCACAACGGCGAAGGTCGCGCTGATGACGATTCGGCCGAGGCTGATTCCGATCCCCCAACCGAACGCCATGAGCAGAAGCATGAGGAAAAAGATGGCGACCGGAGCAATCAGAATGAGCAGCATCAGGCGGCCAGTCGCGAGCGTCACCTGGGCCTGCATCAACATCCGTTCGAACCGCTGAGCGTTTGGGAACAGGGACGGCGGGAGCCATAAGGGAAGCGTCGAGCCTGCCCTGCGCAGCAGGTTCATGGTCTCGCCGTGGGTTTTTCCGCGAGCGATCAACTTCAGTCGCAGATTGATCGCCCGACCCTCGGCGCGGTTGCTGGCCAGGTAATGGACCAACACCTCCACCGCCAACACGACGGCCATGAAGACGCAAACGAGAATGAGGGCGCGGATCCAGCTGGGATTCATCCTTCGAGCCTCGCTTCGGGCCGGAACAGTTCGGGCGAAAGCTCGATGCCGTGCGCCATTACCTGATCGAGGAAGCGCGGACGGATTCCAGTGGCCTCGAAGCGCCCTTGGACGACGCCCTCGCCGCTGACGCCCGTTTGGCGAAAACGGAATATCTCCTGCATCGTGATGACTTCGCCTTCCATGCCGGTGAGTTCGGAGAGGCTGACGAGCTTGCGACGACCGTCGGCGAGCCGAGCGACCTGGACCACGACGTTCATTGCAGAGGCGATCTGCGCGCGCGCGGAACGGGCCGGAATGTCGATCCCGCTCATGCCGATCATCTGCTCGACACGCGACAAAGCGTCGCGCGTGCTATTGGCGTGCACGGTCGTCATCGAGCCTTCATGGCCCGTATTCATCGCCTGCAGCATGTCGAACGCTTCGCCCGAACGGACCTCGCCAAGTATGATCCGGTCCGGGCGCATGCGCAGCGCGTTCTTGACCAGATCGCGCTGAGTCACCTCGCCGCGCCCTTCAATGTTGGGCGGCCGCGTTTCCAGGCGCACAACATGTTCCTGCTGCAGCTGAAGCTCGGCCGAGTCTTCGATCGTGACGATGCGTTCGCGTCCGTCGATGAATGCCGACATCGCATTGAGCAATGTCGTCTTGCCGGAACCGGTTCCGCCCGAGATCAGGACGTTGCGGCGTGCACCGACGATGGCCCTCAGAACCTCGGCGACCTGAGCCGGGACGCTGCCGATTTCCGTGAGCCGCTCCATACCGATCGGCACCCGCGCGAATTTGCGGATCGAAAGCAGCGATCCATCGAGAGCGAGCGGTGGGACGACCGCATTCACGCGGCTGCCGTCGGCAAGCCGGGCATCGACCATCGGCGAGGATTCATCGACCCGGCGCCCGACGGCGGACACGATCTTCTGGATGATCCGCAACAGATGCTTCTCGTCCTTGAACCGGACCTGGCTGGCTTCGAGAACGCCGTAGCGTTCGACAAATACGCTTCCGTGTCCGTTCACCAGGATGTCGGTGATCGTCGGATCCTTGAGCAGCGGCTCGAGCGGGCCGAGACCCAGCAGCTCATCGAGGATGTCGCCAACGAGTTGCTTGCGCTCGGCATGGTTGAGCGCCTGGTTCTGCTTCGCGAGCTCTTCGGCGATGATATCGCCGACTTCCGACTCGATTTGGTCGCGCGACATGGTTTCGAGCGCCTGGAGGTTGATGAGGTCCAGTAGGCGCTGGTGGAGTTCGACTTTCAGGTCGGTATGCTTGTCGCGCTTGGCGAACGCCCCCGCTTCGCCGATCGTGACCAGGCGATGTTCGTCGATCGCCCGCTGGCGCTGCTCTTCCGTCTCGAAATCAGCTGCCGCCGATTTGTGGATTTTCCACATGACTAACGCTCCAATCCAAATGCGGCCGCGATACCGGCGTCAAGTTCGTCGAGATCCCTGCCAAGCGCGCTCTTGCGCTTGAGATCGTTGATCGTGACACCGCGGTCGATCGCCGAGCGCATCAGCGGGAAATCATTGGCGATGGTGAAGCCGATGTCACGGCCAAGCGCTTGCCGCACATCCGCCGGATGGACTTTCCGCGTCAGGCTTTTTTCGTAACGGTTCACGATCACCCGTACATCGACCCTTTCAAGGTCCTGCGATCCGAGCAAATCGAGCTGCCGCCTCGCGCGGGCGAGCCCGGCGACCGTCATTTCGGTAACCAGCAGCACGAGGTCCGAACGGGCGACAATGGACAGTGACCAATTGGTCCAGTTCGTCGGAAGATCGACGAAGACGGTCCCAAACTCCCGAGTGGCGAGCTCGACGATCTCCAGGACATGTTCGCTCGATACGGATTCGAGCGGCATGATCTCGAACGGCGCGGCGACGACCTTGAGACCGCTCGGATGCGGAGTTGTCGTCGCACGGAGCAGCGCTCCGTCAAGCCGTGTCCCGGCCTCGAGCAGATCGAATAGAGACAGCTTCGGCTGAAGCCCCAACTGGAAGGTGGCGTCGCCGAACTGCACGTCGAGGTCGATCAGACATGCCTCGCGATTGTGGACCGCTTCATTCGCGGCGAAGCGTACGGCGAGCTGGCCCAGCAGCGCGGTCGCACCGACCCCGCCCTCGCTTTTGACGATGCTGACAAGCTTCCCCTTGCCGACGTCGGTAAGCAGCTGGCGCTTCGACAAATCCTCGCGAAGCGGCGCCAACGCTGTCTCCAGCTCTTCGAGCGAAAGCGGCAGCGGGATCACATCGTAGGCACCGGCGCGAACCAGCGAGCGCACGAGCGCAAGCGGTGGCTCATATGCTGCGGCGATGACTGGACGATCGGTTTCCTGCGCGAGTTGCTGAAAGCGGTGCATCGAGTCCGGATTGTCCTGGTCAATCTGCACCACGGCAGCGGCTGCGCCGGAGAGCGCCTGCGGATCGATGGCGTCGCTCGAAGGAACAATCGTGAGCGCAAGCGGGAAGCCGGCGACGCGCGCTCCTACGAGCGAGGCCGCATCCCCGTCGACGCCGCTAACGAACAAATGCACCGACTGCTCGCGGCTCGCCGCTTTCCAGGTCCGGGCCGTCTCGTTGGGAGTTATCGCGCTCACGTCAGCCACCTCAATTCGATGTCGATCCCGCGCCGTCTTCCAGGACGAGCGAGGCCCGCTCCTTGGGAAGGGTCAGGCTGGCGCCGAAGAACTGGAAGACAAGCGGGACGAAGGGCACGTCTTTTGCGGTCACCGTGATAATTGGAGCCACGTCTGGCCCATTTGGATCGCCGGCATATCCCACGCCCGAATTTTCGTATTTGATGACCACGTTGTTTGCGCTGATCAAACCCGCGATGTTGTGCATCCGATTGACCACCACATCGAATGCTGCGCTGTCGATCGGCGTCAGCGTTGGGCAGGGCGTCGTCGTGCATGTGCAGGTGACGGAGCTCGTCGCCTTCTCACACTCGGCGGCGCCAAAGGAAGACGTCGGGATCGATGCTCCCTGACCCAGAGTGAGCCCATAATTGGCGGTGGAAAGCCCGCCGGGAACCATGTTCGTGACGACGGCCATGCGCGCGCCCATCTGCGTCGCTTTTTCCAGCTGGTTGACCGAATACATGTAGCGGCCGACGTCGATCATCCCGAGCAAGAACAGGATGAAGACCGGAACCACGAGCGCGAACTCCGCACCGACGGCGCCGTCACATCGCCTGATCAGCTGATGAAGGACTGCCCGCCCGCTCATACGCCCATCACCGGTGCTTCGGATTGCGCCTTCATGGTCAAAGCCGTGGAATTGAAGCCGATCCGCGAAAACAGCGTCGTGTAAGGCACGGTCGCGGTAACCCTCACCACGGGAATCCCGCTCGTTAGTCCCTCGTAGAATATGTTGTTGAAGGTTCCGGAGTTTTCGCAAGGAGTAACCAACTCTACGGACACGGAATTATTGTCCGTCCAGTCAGCGAGACGTGCGGATCCGCCCGACGCCACCTGATCTGTCCGAGTTACGTTTTGCGTCTGGGTGACAACCGTCGAGCTGACGGTTCCATTCGTGCAATTGAAGTTGTCGAAGCTCTGACGCGAAGCGAAACGTGCACCATCGCGCACTGCCTTCGTCACGACGTGCTGCGAGTAGAAATAATATCCGAGCTCCATCGAGCCGAACATCAGAACCATCAGCAGCGGCGTGACGAGGGCCATCTCAACGGATGCGGCCCCCGAACTCGCTCTCAGCAAGCGGCGGAGCATGGCCGCTACTCGATCAGGCGCGGTACATCGCGCCTAATGATTTGTGGAAACTGACCGCCTTCGGCCGTCCCGGAAAGTCCGATCACTTCGACATAGATGTCGTTCTGCGTAGCGTAGTCGTTCACATATTGTTGCGTGCTTCCCGAAAGGGTGAAATTGCCACAGCCCGCGCATCTGTTCCGGGCGACGCTCGGTTCGACGATGAACACGTCGATGAACCCGGCAACCGGAAGGTTTTTCTTGCCGTTGAGCCCCGTCGTCGCGTTGACTCGCCGGCAGTTCACGACCGCGGCGGTGATCCGGCGGCGGTCGGTGCCGGTCGGATCAGGCGGCAGCCCAGGCCCGAGGCATTGGTTCTGCGCCGTACCGTAGGAAAACAGACCCGTTGTTCCGAGCTGTTTGGACGACAGCCGGGAAGCAGCATCCGCGGCTTCCCACAAATAAGTCTGATAACGCGTGACGTTCGACCCCAACCCTGGCTCGTTCACGTAGTCGAGACCAGAGTGATTGGCCCGAAAATAGGCCGCGCGATCCCAAGCAGCGTCGCCGACACGCCCAAGGGAGCAAAGCGGGTAAGCATCCGCACTCGTCTTGAAATAATGGCAGATGTCGCGCGGATAACCCATCGTCCTCGGGACGACCGATGTTGGCAGATTCCCGTTAGTTCTTGGGAAATATCGGTTTGGAGTGTCGTTGGTCGACGTCGGAATGACGTCGGCATTGGCCAGCGCCGGCAATTGCCAGCTACATCCGGTAGGAGTCTTCACCACGTCTTTGGTGGAATTCAAAGACGGATCGCAGGGAGGCTTCTTGCACCAGCTGGCATTGCCCGGCTTGAAGTCCAAGCGCGAATTCAGCGAGTCCCGTACCGCGTTCAGTATATTACCCGTCTCGGTCGTCACACCCGATGTCGCGGAGCAATTCCCGTACAGGCTATTCGATGCCAGCGCTTCCGCCACGCCATTCGCGCCGTTGCCGAGCTGGTCGAGAAATCCGAAGTTCCCCGGCCCCCATTGTGCGCCCCCCTGCGCCATGACGATGCCCGTGCCCGGGTCAACGCCGCCCGGCGGAAGATGCACGTCTGTATTGTTGGCTGGCTCGGTCGGGTTGCAGATGAAGAAAGGCACGACCCCGCACACCGAGCTGCCGAGGCCCGCGACCGCCTTTGCCTCCAAAGTGCCCGAGAATGCAGCGACAATCGGCGTGAAGGCGTAATCGGCCGTGCGCGCGTCCACCCGCACCTGGACGAAATTGGAATCCGTGTCTCCGGTGGCAGCTGTATTCGTCGTCGGGTCGGTATAAGCCGAAAAGAAAGTGACGTTGGCTATACCGACGTCGCGACTGCCGGTGGCGAACCGAGTCTTGTTCGTGATGAGCGACTCGGCGGCTTGCGTCGCCCTGTCCTGCGCGCCGTCGAGACCATCGAGCTGTGTCGCGGCGGCCAGCGCCGCTTGGTCCGCCGCATTCTGCAATTCAGTGTCCATCGCGGCGACGCGGGCATAATCGAATGCGATTCCGCCGGCCGCGATCAGAGCGACAAGCGAGAGGGCGATCGTCGGCGCAACCGCGCCGCGATCGTTTCTCCAAAGTCGCTGCAGCGTGCGCAACATCATGTCGTCCTTATTGCGGTCCACCCCCGCCACCCACGGAGACGTTCGAGGTCTTCAAGGTTTCGACCTGTTTCACCTTGTCGGTGCGGTAGCGCTTGACGGCCGAAGCGCCGACGGCGCCATTGCTTCCCGGTTCGGCGGAGCCTTCGGCATAAACGGGGTCCGGATTGATGGTCTGGACCGCGGCATTGTACTTCACCGTTTCGCCGAAATACGGATCTTCGTCGCCGATGTGTCTGTTCCACGTGTTGCACGCGGTGAGCGGAAGGGCGAGCACGCCAAGCGCGAGAATCGTCAGTTTCCTAGAGGACATGGCCATAGTCCTTTTCAAATCCCATCGGCTTCTTTTCCGACATTCCGCCTGTCGGGGGCACGACGGGCGCCGGTCGCGGCGGTAAAGGCGGAGTGGGCGTGACGAACGGCGTGGCCGCGGGCGGCACTCCGGTATCGCTCTGTCCGTTCAAGAACAGGTTCGCCTCGTTCGGCGGCCCGACCCGATCGGTCGGCGCCTTGAGCGCACCCGCGCGCACGGGTTCCACCAGCCGGGGAGTGACGATGATCACCAGCTCCGTCTGCTCATTTTGGAATCCCGTCGATCGGAACAATGTGCCGATGATCGGAAGCGAGCCGAGCAGCGGGACCTGGCGGATCGTGTCCTGGAAATCCTTGCGGATGAGGCCGGCCATGGCGAACGACTTACCGTCGCGAATTTCGATAACGGTCTTGGCGCGTCGCGTTTGTAGTCCGGGGATGGTGAGGTTGTTGATGATCACCGACGCGGTCGGGTCGATCGAGCTCACCTCCGGCTGAACCACCATATTGATCACACCGTCGGCAAGGACGGTCGGAGTGAAGGCGAGGCTCACTCCAAACGGCTTGAACTCGACCGTGATCGCGGTCGAATTGCCGCCATTCCCTCCGCTTTGCGCGACCGGAATCGGGAATTCGCCGCCGGCGAGGAAACTCGCCGTCTCGCCCGACAAAGCGACGAGCGTGGGCTCGGCCAGAGTCGTGATCGCACCCTTGCGCTCGAGTGCGTCGAGAGTGACGTTGAAGTTCTCGCCGAACGCCCGGAAGGTGCGCGAGATGATCCCGAAGCTCCCGAGGATTGCGCCCCTCGCCAGAGTACCGGGAAGCTGGTCGATGTCTCCGTTCGTATCGGGAACCTGGCTGGAATCCGTACCGGTGACGCCGCCGAACTTGCCGCCGTCGCTCTTCACGAACCAACTGACTCCGAGCTGCTTCAGCGCCGAGCGTTTCACCTCGGCGAACCGGACCTCGAGCATCACCTGCTGGGCGGAGCCGAGGGAGAGAAGGTTGACGACCTTGCCGGGGGCGTAGGTCTCCGCCAGCTGCACCGCCCTGTCGGCGGCGACCGCATTCGAGACCATGCCTTCGAGAACGATCGAATCGTTCGACATACGTGCGGAAACGGCGTCGGCTGGGATCAGCTCGGACAGCTGGCGCTTGAGGGTCATCACGTCGGGTCCGACGACAACGTCGAGCACTGCGATGAGCCGGTTGCGGCGATCGTAGAGCGTCAGGCTGGTCGTGCCCGCCTTCTTGCCGAGGACGTAGACGGAGGTATCGCTGATCGGCACGATGTCGGCGATCTCGGGATTGCCGATCAACGCTTTCGCATAAGGCCGGTCGGCGCGAACCACCTGGCTTTTGTTGACGGGCACGTCGAGCTCGCCGGCGTTGACGCCCGAGGCGACGCTGACCTGCGCGAGAGCAGGCCCGGCGGCGGCGAGCGCTGCCGCCCCGACGGCGGCGAGCGCTAGCCCTTTCATGTGCTTGGCTGTCATCTTCCCCCCACTTTGACTTGGGCGCCCGCGGTCCCCCGATAGATCTGGATGCTGCGGCCGGTGTCTGCCGGCGCAGCGGGCTTCCTCGCGCGCGGCGGACGTGGTCGCGGCGCGACTGGAGTAGCGACTGCGCTTCCGAAAGAGCCGACGACGGCCGGCGCCGGATAGCGCGCTCCGCCATAGACATTGTAGCGCAGGTCGCCGAGGCTCACCGTCTCGACGACGGGATTGTTCTGCTCGCCCGGCTTGCGCAGAACGAGGCTGAGATTGCCGGCGGATTCGCCGAGCGCCAGCTTCTGCGAGTCGAGCGGAGCGACTTCGAGTGTTGCCGTGCGCGCCACCTTGGGCGTGCCATCCGCGTTCTTCGCCTGCTGGTCGATTGCGATGACCCGAACGTTCTGCAGAAGCACGTCGGTCACCTGTGAATCGTTGCCCGGGATGTTGCGCGTGATGAGCACATCGACACTGTCGTTCGGCTGGATAAAGCCGGCTACTCCGGACACGTCGTTAATGCGGACCGTGGCGGCGCGCATTCCGTCTGGCAGGAGCGCGGCGATCGAGGCCCCTTCGCCGATTCCGGAAATCTTGCCTGAGAGGATCGGCTCATTGACCGCAATCGGCATGAGCGCGACGCGCTTCTTGCCAGGCGGCATCAGCTGCCCCGCGTTGGTGAATGCCCCGGGTGGAATGCTCGTATTCGGATAATCGACGAAACGGACTTTGTCCGGAGTGATGTCGATCCCGTAAGCCAACGGCATCGAGGCGACAGCCACTCTAGTCGTGCCCTTGGCGTAGGCCTGCCTCTCCGATTTCGCCAGATACGTATTGGCGAAGAAAACCGCGACAAGCCCCAGGACAAGCGCGACACCCAATGCAATCAAAGTCGAACGACTTGGCATGGCCGCCCCCACAGAACGAATGTTACTCAGTCATCTTTGCCCGCGTCTAAGAAGAGGGCCGCCCCGAAGGACGGCCCCCAACCTCATTACGAGCAGTCGGTCGACGGAGAATTGATGCAATTAGCCGCACTGTTCACGGCGAATGCAATATTCTTACCGAGGAAAATCGCGGCAAGCGCAATGGCTGTGCCGATGATTGCCAGGATTAACGCATACTCGGCCGCCGAGGCGCCCGATTCATCCTTCAGCATTTTGATGAAGGTCTTCATACTACGTTCCTTCCTTCAAGCACCCGCGCTCCTTCGCTGGCGCGGGTTTCTGCTTCGCACTCGTCGGAGGAAAGAAGGCCAAGCTCCCACAGCAAGCGCCGGATGGAACCGAGTAAATCGCGGCACTTAGCTGTCGCCCCCGAGCGCTCAGCTGCCCGAAAGCTGTGCTTGTATTAATATTTTGTCAACCACGTTGAGTTAACGTCTATTAACCAGAGACGCGACATTGAACGTCAGTTAACTCATTGATTTGACGTATTATTTAAATCAGCCGGTTAACCAGCATCAAGATTTACCGTCCCGGTACGAAACAACCCAATGTCGCTAAAACGACACTTCGGCTAATCCAAACGACGGATTTTCTTATGCTTTTCGGAGAGCAGCTCCGAGTTGCGTCAGGCGGGAACTCGGTGCCGGTAGGTGACATTCACGCGCGTCGAAAGCAGCAGGTAAGGCAGCCAAAGGCCAACGCTGATCAGTACCTTCTTGATGTTGCCGATGAGCAGGGCCTGGAGTGCGCCGGCGACATTCGCGGGAAGGTTCGTGCCGGCGACCAATTGAGCCGTCACGAACTGCATGGTGAGATCACCGAGCCAGATCGTCAGCAGCAGCCGAGGAAAGAGAGGCGCGCGCCGAAGCGCCGCAACGAAGGCGATCATGTAAAGGCTGCTGAAGACGACCGCATCGAACGTCATGGCGAAGTGCAACACCGAGAGCCAGTGCGGCGCAGCGTCCGGCATTGGCGCCATGGCTGCGAGATATTCCGCCGACCGGACCGGCACATTCAGCATCATGCCAACCAGAAGCGAGACCATGATCCCGCTCGTTCCGTAGAGCGGATGGCGTTCGGCTTCATTGCGATCGACTGCCCGCCAGCGGCTGACTTGAGCTAAGCGAAACACCGGCTGCGGCTGACGATGCCCGTCCGCGAACCAGCGCAACGCCAGCAACGTCGAGGCAAACGGCGCGACGACCAGGAGCATGTAGGAGGTGAAGGTCGAGACGGCGGACACCGGCAACGGATGCGGAGTCAGGACGATTCTCGCCGTTGAGGCGAGGCCAGCGACGAGTAACCACCACATGAGAATTCGGTCGAGCCCATTGTCGATGCTCAGCAACAGAGCGGCGGAACGAGCCGTCAAATTTTCACGGATACGATCGAACATCCGGGGAGCGCCTTCTCCAACGAGTCACCAACGCCTAACCCGCGCCCGATTGCGATATGGTAAACAAACCGACACTCGCAACGTCCCAAACCGAAACTCGCGGCGGCAGTTCCGGTTGCGCTCCCGCAATTCAATGGCACAATTCTATTTCGGGAGGGGCAATGCGGGCAGACGCGTCCAACGCGAGTCACTCGGCCAGCTCGGCGTGGCGCTGGTATCGTGCGACGGCGATCGCTTTTGCCCTCGTGTTCATCATTTTCGCCCTGTGGTTCTGGTGGGTAACTCACTTCTGGCCGGATGCTTCCGACTTTGTGAGTTTCTGGGCAGCGGGCCGGCTGGCGCTCGCGGGTCACCCAAGCCTTGCCTACGACATCGCGGCCCACCACGCGGCGGAGCAGGCCGTCGGGCACGTTAGGGGCATCCTCCCCTTCCCTTACCCCCCTCCCTTCCTCGCCATCGCGACTGCCTTTGCATTGTTGCCATTCGGGCCCGCTTTCTATCTCTGGATCGTCGCAACGGGGGGTTTGTTTGCCTGGGCATCACGCCGCGTCGCGCCATTGGTCTATGCGTTCGCGATGCCGCCCGCTTACGTCAATCTGCTGATCGGTCAGACCGGCTTCCTGATGAGCGGCATTTTCATCGCGGGCGTGACGTTGATCGAGACCAGTCCCTGGACCGCCGGCGCCATCCTCGGGCTGATGCTGTTCAAGCCCCAACTCGCGATCCTCCTTCCGATCGCCATGCTCGCCGGCCGGGAATGGCGCACAATCGCCGGCGCAGTCGTGTCCGCCTCGGCTCTGCTGCTCGCGGGCCTGCTGCTGTTCGGTGGGAGTTCTTATTTAGCGTTCCTCGACATCCTCCCGCGCTATCTCGAATTCTTGCGCGACGGGCGCTTGGCATGGAACGAGCTTGCCAGTCCGTTTGCTCTGGCGCGCTCCGCCGGAGCTCCGCAGAATGCCGCACTCGCCATCCATGCCGCAATTGCGCTCGTCGCTGCACTCGTCACCGCGCGCGCCTGGTGGCTGAAGGTGGAGTCGAGGGTCCCGACGCTAGCGGCAGCGACGCTTCTCGTGCCGCCGTACCTATTCACTTATGACGCGCTTCTGCTGATCGTTCCGCTCGGTTGGCTGATCAAGAACCGCCGCCACCCCTTTGCTTTCGCGACAGTCTGGCTCTGCGCCCTCCTTCCGATCCTTAGCTATTATAGCCCCGTCGCGATCCCGAACTTGATCCCCATCGCTTCACTCACCTGCTTGTGGCTGTTGAATTTTGATGGGCGCACAACCCGCTCGGCACACGAACCATCCGGCACGAACCGGGTCGCCCCCGCCGAAGTCTCGCCCGCGTCATGAGGGGCTTCTTCAAGTCTGACGGGCGCCCGCTCGATTGGCGATGGCTGGGGCAGCAGCTCCTGTTCGTCGGCTTCGTGATCGGGCTGCCCTTCGGCATCGGCACGGCGCCAACCATTTTCCGGGATGGAGACGTCAGCTGGCACGTCGCCGCCGGAAACTGGATCCTGAGTCATGGCCGGATTCCGACGGCCGACCCCTTCTCGTCCACCGCGCTCGGCCATCCCTGGGTCGCCACGGAATGGCTCTCGGAGATCATCTACGCATCCTCGTTCCGGCTTGCCGGCTATGCCGGTCTGGCGACGCTAGTCGCCGCCTCGCTAATCGCGCTGAACGCGATCGTTTTTTTCCATCTCAGACGCCGCGCCGCCGCGCTGCCCTGGGTGACCCTGCTCGCGATGAATGTCGTTCTCGCTCCCATGGTCATGGCGCGACCGCATGTCCTGGCCTGGCCCATGCTCGCCGGCTGGACCGCCCTGCTGTTGACGTATGCGGAGAAAGGCCGGCCACCCCCGCTCTGGTCGACCCTGCTCCTCGTGATCTGGACCAATCTGCACACGAGCTTCCCACTTGCGGCGCCGGTCGGCGCTGCGATCGCGCTCGACAGCCTCATCCAGACGAAATGGAAGACGCTTCGCGAGTGGTTGCTGTTCGCTTTCGCCAGTCTGATCGCGGTCAGTGCCAACGCAAACGGCATCGCCGGCCTCCTCCAGCCGTTCCACATCAGCGGCCTCGACATGCTGTCGGTCATCGGCGAGTGGAAGCCAACCACGACGCACAATACGCCGCAATTCTATGTCGTCCTGCTTCTCGGCATTGGAGCGCTGCTCTGGCGGGGAGTTAGCGTTCCGATCGGGCGTCTCGTATTGTTGTTGTTGATGCTCGGGCTGGCGTTCGTGCACATGCGTCATCAAGGCGCGTTCATCATCGTTGCGGCCTGCATCATTCCGCCGCTGATCGCGTCAAAGAAAACCGCCCCACCGGTGGCCAAGGCGCTGCTCTTTCTGGCCTTACCCTTACTGGCCGCGCGCGCGATCGTCCCCCTCACGCCACCCGAAGGTCCGGCGAACCCCCGGCAATTGATCGCTGCTGTCCCAGCGCAACTGAGAAGTCAGCCCGTGTTCAACGGTTACACGTTCGGCGGTCCACTGATCCTCGCGGGTATCAAGCCCTATATTGACGGCCGCGCCGAAATGTATGGCGACGAATTTGTCCTCGACTACGTAGAAATCGCCGACGGAGACATGGATCGGTTCAATCGCGCGGTCCGACGCCATGGCATCGCCTGGACGATGCTGCCGGCGAATAGCCGACTGGTCCGCGAGATTGAGTCATCGGGCAAATGGCGGCGAATTTATGCAGATCGCGTCGGCGTCATCGATGTCCGGGAGTGAGATCTACGCCACCGAAACCGTTCGGACGTAAGCGGGAGAGCGGGTGGTTTCAGGAATTGGCATGAACATCCGCTCGGCCACGATCCAGCACGCTGCGGCGACGAGCGCGGCGACTATTCCGTCAATCCAATAATGATAGCCGAAATAGGCCGAACAGACGAAAATGACGATCCAGAACAGAATCGACGGAACGAACCAGAGTGTCCGCCGTGCGCCGAGAACGTAGATCGAAGCCGCCCCGAGGTGCACCGACGCCATTGCCGATATGCCGCCTCCTTTGACCGCGACATGAGAGTGCAACGCGGACGCGAGATATTGTTGCGATAGGCGGATCGGACTTTCTTGCGCTAGATTCGCGTTCAAGAAGCGGTGCAGATCGATAAACTGGTCGGCGCGATCCGAATTCACGACCTGTGTAAAGACCGGACCGGCGGCTGAGAAGAGATAGGCCAGCGCTACTCCAGCAACGAGCCAGGTCGCCATCATCGCGACGTAGAATTTTCCGGCGAACCTCGGTGCCGCGTTGAGTGGGACGAGCGCCATCACGAAGATGAGCGTGAGCCCCCAACCTACGCTGTAAAACCACTCCAACCACACGGCCGAGCCGCGGCCGAACCAATGCTGCGCAATCCGCCACCCGTCGTCACCGAAGAGCAGACGGTCGGCCTGCGCCCAGAATGGATCCCAGCTGTAACCAACCAAGAAGGGGATAGCCGTCTTCACCGTCGTGAAGCTGACGAGGAACAGCGGAAAGACTGCAGCCGGAAGGAATAGATAGACCGCGCGCTCCTCGAGGTTCTTGCCAATCTTGCGGAGCGGCGCATCCGCACCGTGACGAGCAAGCCGAAAAGCCCACCAGAAGATAGTGAGGAGAAGCGACACAAACGTGATTGCAAGCGACGATGAGAAATAGGGAACAAACAAGAGCCGCGAGCTCACTCCCGCAAGCTGTGCGGCAATCAATGCGCAGCCTACCATCGCGCTGCACAGCATTAAGGGAGCGAAGTAGACTTCGCGGATGCGGCTGCTGCTCACGGCCGGCCTACAAATTCCTACTGGGCGACAATTGCCGCAGTCCATTCCGGATCGCGATTGCGGTCGTGGGCACGAGACCATCGGTCCACCGCATGGATTCCCCTGCGATCATCCGCGCTCCGACAATCCACGCGGCAAATGTGATGAGCGCCGCAGCGATCGCATCCACGGCATAGTGCCATCCCAGAAGCACCGAGCCAATCGTGATCAAGCCGCAATATGCAAGCGCAATCAGGCCCGCAAAGCGGTGGTAGGAACGCCACACAAGCGCCATCCAGAGCGCCGAGGCAACATGAAGCGAAGGCATCGCCGAAATGCCGGAACCAACGCTGCCCCCAGCCTGAAGATAGTCATGCCAAAGATAGTTCCTCGCCGTGGCTACCCACGGTCCGATCGGCATGCTTTCGAAACGCTCACCATAGCCAAGCTGTGCGTAAAAGACGGGTCCGGCAGAGGGAAGCAGGTACTGACCCACTGCCACGGCAGCCATCATCAAGAAATAAGAGACGAGCGCGCGCGACTTCGTCGCCGATTCCGGCATGCAAATCAGGAACAGGAAGGTGGCAAATTTCAGCGGCGCCCAGGTGACGTAGGCCTTGTCGATAACGGGAGCCGCCCATCCGAACATGTGTTGGGCGAGGACCCACGGGTCTGCACCGAATAGCGCGTGATCCACATTCGCCAGCAGAGGATCGGCCCAAAAGGGGCTCGCGATCGGCAGCATGATCTTCGTCCAGGTGAGGGCCGTGATCTGCAGCGCGGTGAGTATCAGCCCGACAGAGAAGCTCAACAGATACGGAAGCTCGGAGAGGAGGCGCCGAGTGGGTGCCTGTTCGCGCTCCCGAGCGTAAATCGCCAGCTTTATGACAATGATCAGTGAGATGCCGATCCCCGCGAACACCAGACCCAACGTCAAGTAAGTCTCGAACGGCATCCGATAGTGGAAGCCCACGCGAAGGCCGATCGCCAGCGCAAACACATATTCAATCGCGACAATGATCGCCGCCGGGATCGCCCAGCTTCTCATGATCCTCGCGGTAGCAGCAGCAATTGCCGCAGCTCATTCTGGAACGCATGAAGCTTTTCGCCCTGCAGTTGCGCCGGGGCAGCGCCCAGCTTCACGCTCAGCGGGTTGACCGGCCGGCCGTTCTTCATGACCTCGAAGTGCAGATGCGGCCCAGTCGACAGGCCGGTCGAGCCGACATAGCCGATCACCTGACCCTGCCGGACGGCTTCCCCGGTGCGGGCGGCGATGCGGCTCATATGGCCGTAGGTCGTCTGGATTCCGCCCGCATGGACTATCGACACCTGCTGGCCGTATCCGCCGTGCCACCCGGCCCCGATCACGCGGCCGTCCGCGGCGGCGACGATCGGCGTGCCCCAACTCGCCTTGAGATCGACGCCCCTGTGGAACCGCTCGTAGCCGAGGATGGGGTGGAAACGGCTCCCGAAGCCGGAGGTCACCCGGCCGTTCACAGGAAGGCGCATGGATCCGCTGCGTTCGCCGCCGACACCGTCGCCGTTCACCCAAATGACGCTCTTTCCGTCGGTCCATTTAAGCAATTCGACGTCCGCGCGGGCGATGCGATCCATGCCCGCGTAAAGCAGCCGCCCCAGCTTCCCGTCCTCGGTGCGTTCGATCACGAGGTCGAAGCGATCGTCGACGCTGAGTCCGTCGGCGAGTTGGATCGCATGGCCAAGCACCGCCACATATTCGCGGCCCTGGCGCTCGGGCACTCCCGCCGCCTGAAGCGATTTGCTGAGGTCCTCGCCGACGCGGCCGACGAACCGTTGCGCATGCGCGTCGGCATCGGTCACAACCGGAGTAGCCGTCGTTGCCGCGCGGAGATGGGGGACTGCCCGCGCCTTTGGAGGCGACGCCGCCCTGGCAACCGGTCCTCGCGAAGGCAAGGCCGTCGCCCCGGTGATGACGAGGATGGTCGATGCAGCGAGGATGATCGCGACAGACGCGCGCGAGTCGCCGACGCGCAATCGCGCCAGCTCGCGAAGCATGGAGCTTGCCCCCGTCAATGCATTCACTGCCGCTTGCCCCCCATAAAGGCGTCGGCTCGGTTCCGCACGCATTGTCCCGCGCGCGGCATGCCTCCGTCAAGTGCTGGAAAGTTGCTGTCCGGCGAAGGCACAATGCGGGTCTACTCGGCACGTGCGCAAAGTTGTATGACGCTGGCCCATGCGCGGATTGCCGATCGTCATTCTCTTGGCTCTTGGCAGCTGCACTCGGCCGGCCGCGCCGTCAGCCTCGGGCCTTTCCAATATCCTTGCCGGACGTACCGCCGGACCGCCGCAAAGCTGCATCCTCACCCGGTCGGATTCCACCCTGCACGCGGTGGATCAGACGACGCTCACTTACGGTTCGGGATCGACGGTCTACGTCAATCGCCTCGGGCCGTGCCCCGGCCTCCGTGAACTCAGCACGATCATCGTCGTGTCGGCGAGCAGCGGACAATATTGCCGCGGCGACCGGATCCGAGCGAACGAGCCTGGGTCGATCATTCCGGGGCCGACCTGCAACCTCGGCGACTGGATTCCCTACCGGCGTAGCTAAGCGCGCGACGCATCCTCGACCCACAGCATCGCGACTGCCGCCATCGCCATCACCACGGCCGCGGCGAGCATCGTCCAGATCGGCTGGTCCGGAAAGAAGCTCTTCATGATCGTTCCCATCACCGTCGCAACGACCAGCTGGGGAACGACGATGAAAATGTTGAACAAGCCCATGTAGATGCCGAGCTTGCGCTGCGGCAGGCTGCTCGCGAGGATCGCATAAGGCATGGCCAGGATCGATGCCCAGGCGACGCCGATGCCGACCTCGGCGATCACCAGGAGTCGCGGGTCGTGGATGACGAAGAAACTGGCATAGCCGGCCGCCCCCGCGAGCAGGCAGATCATGTGCGTTCGAGACTTCCCCACGGTCCGCGCGAGCCAGGGGAGCAGTGCCAGCGCGGCGACCGCCGCGACGCCGTTGTAGACGGCGAACATCACACCGACCCAGTTGCCGGCGTCCTGATAAGCGGCGCTCGCCGGATCGTTCGAACCATAGAAGTTCAGAGCGACCACGGGCGTCGTGTAGATCCACATGGTGAACAGCGCCGACCAGCTGAAGAATTGCGCAACGGCGAGGCGTTTCATCGCGGTCGGCATCCCGGCGAAGTCGCCGACGATATGGGCGAGCATGGCCGTGCTCCCGTTCCGTGCGAGCAGAATCGCGGCAATGCTGGCAACGCCATAAGCGATCAGCAGGCCGGCGAGGACGTAAAGTTCCTTCTCCAGATCCCACTCGATCACGGCGAGAAGGACAAGGACTCCCGCGGCGATCCACACCAACGGCGAAAGGAAGGTTCGGGTGGCGAGAGTCCGCAGGGTCTCATCGGTTTCCGGATGATCGGCGGTTTCGCCGAACGCGGCCATCTGCTCCGGTGAATATTCGCGCGTGCCAAAGACCGTCCACAAGACGGCGGCCAGCAAGGCCGCACTGCCGATCCAGAAAGCATAGCGAACCGTATCCGGGATGCCGCCCCCGGCCGCCACATTGGCAACCCCGTATTTCTCGAGCGCCGGAGGGATGAGCGAGCCGAGGACCGCTCCGGCGCCGATGAAAGCGGTCTGCATGGCATAGCCGCTGGTGTGCTGATCCTTGCGCAGCATGTCGCCGACAAAGGCGCGGAACGGCTCCATCGTAATGTTCAAACTGGCGTCGAGCGCCCACAGCAGGATCGCCGCCATCAGCAGGACCGGCGCGAGCGGCATCAGGAAGAGTGAAAGAGCAGCGAGGATAGCGCCTGCAAGGAAATACGGCCGGCGGCGGCCGAGCCGTCCGAGCCACGTGCGGTCGGACAAATGACCGACGATCGGTTGGACCAGGAGCCCCGTGAGAGGCGCCGCAATCCAAAGTGCCGGCAAGTCGTCGAGACTCGATCCAAGCGACTGGAAGATCCGGCTCATATTCGCGGTCTGCAGAGCGAAGCCGACCTGAATGCCGAAAAAGCCAAAGGATATGTTCCACAGTCCCGCGAGCGACTGCCGCGGCTTCTCGACCAACTGCGACCGGTTCATTCCCCTCCCCTTACGCCGCTCGGCTGCGCGCACTGTTCCGATATTCCCGAGGCGTCATACCGAAGCGCTCGCGAAAGCGCGCGCTGAAATGTGCGGGGCTGGAGAAACCGACACCATAAGCGATTTCGGAAATGGCGGAGCCGCCGTCGACCAGACGCCGGGCCGCCAGATGAAGGCGATAGATTCGCGCATAGTCCGTGAAGGGCATCCCGAAGACCTGGCGGAAACGCCGCGAGAAATAGGCCGCGGACAGATGGCACATCGCCGCCGCGCTCTCTAGCGCGATGGACTCTCCGGGCGATGCACGCAGCCGTTCCAAAGCCGGACGCAGCCGCTCGACCGATGACGGGTCGCCGCCTTCCTCCGCCGCCTGCTGCTCCGGGCTTTGAACGACGGCGAGCAACAGCAGCTCGATCAGGCGCTCCGCCGTCGCATCGCCCGGACCACCGTTCAGCGCCTCAAGCAACCACTCGGTCAACACGTCGAGGCGTGACCGGGTCGCTTCGTCCGGCCAAGCGCAAAACGGGCGTTTCAGTTTGCTCGCTTCACTCTTCAGCGCCAAAGCCTCGACCAGATATGGGTCCATCTGAACGAGCACCCACTCCATGGCGCCGGATCCCAGCGCGAAGTCGTGGTGATGCATGGAAGGCACGAACACGATGGCCCCATCGTTGACCGCATGGCGCCGCCCGCCGGCGATGAATTCGCCGGAGACTCTCCGGAACAGCACGAGCTCGGCAACATCGTGAAAATGCATGAAACCGCCGACACCCTCGGCACCCGGCGCAACCGTCACGCGCTCGGCGATGACGGAAACTCCAAGCGGAAGCTCGACGGGCTCACAGATCGGACGCAACGCCACGGCAGATGAGTGATAGTTTTCAACGATGCCAGCAAGAGGGATTATTCGGTAGTAGGCCAATTCTGCGATAGTTTTTGGCATTGCACACAACAGTATCCGCCACTGACTTTGACCGCCGTTCAACCTACTTTCGGCCCATGGCCACCCTTGTGCGCACCGCCTTGGCAGAAGAGCTCGAAACGAAGGGCTTCATCCGAGCGCCCGACGCACTCGATCCGGATCTGATGGATTCGCTGCTGCTGCGCGCGCATGCGACCTTGTTCCGCGAGAGCGCGGAATCGCGAGAGATGGTGAAGTCGAACGGATCGCTGATCCATCTTGCCGACAATCCTGAATATGCGGACGTCATTGCTTCGCCGATGTTGCTCGACTTGCTACGCGACTGCGGCGCCACCGATCCACGCTTCACCGGCGGATTCCTGATCTCCAAGCCCGGCAATGGGCCACCCTTGTTCTGGCATCAGGACTGGTGGGGCTGGGACGACGACAGCGCTTATCGCCCCCAAGCGCATCAATTGTTCGCAATGATCTACCTGACCGACACTCGGGTGGAAAACGGCTGTCTGCGAGTCATCCCCGGATCCCACCGCCTGAACCATCCTCTGCATCATCTCGAAGCCGCTCATTCAGAGGATATGCAGGGCTACAGGGACCCGAGGAACCCCGCCTACGCCGATCATCCGGATCAGGTTGCTGTGCCAGTGAAAGCCGGCGACATCCTCATCGGCGACGCCCGGCTGATCCATGGCGCTTTCGCCAATCAGACCGACGAGGAGCGCCCGCTGCTCACCCTCTGGTTCATGCCGCATTGGCGCTCGATGCCGCCGCGAATGCAGGCGCTGGCTTACAAGGGCTTCATGCGCGGAGACGACATTCCGTCGAGCCTGTCGAAGCCGAGTACCTTCCTCGACTGGCCGGAACCGCTTTTGCGGCGCATCCGCCATGTCCTTCCGCCAGACGACGGCCGAGCGGCACCGATGCGCTGGAACCGAATTCCCGATTTCGCGCGGTTCGCCGCGTGAAACGCTTGTTCGCGTTGCTGCTGGGGGCATCCCTGTTTGCCTCCGGCGCGGGCGCGGCGGATTTCCCCCACCCCTCCTCCGCCGCGCCCGCCGAGCTCAGTCACGAAATCTTCTATCAAATCTTCACGCGCTCGATGCGCGACAGCAATGGCGATCGGGAAGGCGACCTCAAGGGGATCGAGCAGAGCCTCGACTATCTGCAGCGCCTCGGCGTCACATCGATCCTGTTGACGCCGATCTACCCCTCATCCTTCTATCATAATTATTTCGCGAGCGACTTTGACGGTGTCGATCCCGAGTTCGGGTCGATGGACGATTACCGTAGCCTCCTTCGAGCGATTCATGCGCGGGGGATGAAGCTCTACCTCGATCAGGAATTCCAATACATCGCCTACGACCACCCCTGGTTCAAATCCGCGCTCGGCAACCCGGCCTCGCCTTATTCCGACTTCCTGATCTTCCACGGGCCGAACAACACCAAGCCCGAGGAAGGACCGTTCGGAATCACGATCGCGCGGCGCTTCCCCGGAGCCGAGACGGGGATCACGACCGTCAACATGAAGTCGCCCAAATTCAGGGCCTGGGCGACGGATTATCTGCTGCGCTGGGTCGATCCGAACGCCGACGGCGATTTCTCGGACGGAGTCGACGGCTTCCGCCTCGACCACATGATGGACGACCTCGATAACAAGCATCTGCTAACGAACCTGTTCGACGATTTCTGGAAGCCGGTTTTCGCGCAACTGAAGGCGAAAAATCCGAAGCTCAACTTGATCGCCGAGCAATGGGACTGGGGCGACGGGGGCGATTTCCTGCGGCGCGGCGGAGTTGATGCGGCGTTCGCATTCCCGATCGCAAGCGCCATCCGAACCTTCGACAAGGCGAAGATCGTCGATGCGATCAACAAGGTCGACGCCGCGGTTCCGCCCGGCAAGCAGGAGCTCGTTTTCGTCGAGAACCACGACATGCCGCGGATTGCGTCGGACGCGGGAATGACTTCGCAAAAGCTAAAGGCGGCGGCGACTATCGCGATGCTGCTCAGAGGCCCGCCGCTCATCTATTACGGTCAGGAACTGGGGATGCGCGGTCTCCAGCGTCCCGACAAGTCGGACGAGAAGGACATCGGCACTCGGGAAGCGTTCGAATGGAGCCCGAAGGTCGAGGCGCCCGGTCAGGCGAACTGGTACAAGGGACCGAAGACATATTGGACCGAACGCTACGCGCGCGATGACGATGGGATCTCGGTCGCAGAGGAACAGAACGATTCGAAGTCGCTGCTCAATCATTATCGGAAGCTACTGATGCTTAGGCGCAAGCATTCGGCGTTCGTCGACGGCGGGCAGCGCATTCTCGACAGTGCATCGAACCTGCTTGCGATCGAACGCTCGGGCGGCGGCGAACGCTTCGTGATCCTTGCCAATCTCGCCAATGCTCCGGTCGATTATTCGATTTCCGGCGTCGACATCCTCGATGGCGCTCGTGTGAACGGGGCGCTTCGCCTGCAGCCCTATCAGGCCACGGTCGTTCAGATCACTTCCGGCGAAAGAGGTTAGCCCCGCTCGCCGCGGCCGGGCGGTCGCGTTTGGCGATAATCGTGACGCAGGAATTCGAACACGGGGAGCGCCTCGTGGTTCGGATAGTCGAACCAGGTCGAGTTCTCCCAATCCGATCCGTTGCCCCAACGCGTGCCGCATTTGGTCGACACCCAATAGGGTTCCCAATAGACGACGCCGATTCCGCCGGCGTCGACCGTCAGCTGGGTGATGTCGACCATGAAGCGATGCTGGCCTTCGGGAGTCGCTGGATAGCCGGCGATCAGTGCGTCCATGCCCAGTAGATTATTCGCGGTGTCGGCTCCTTCAAGCGTGAAGGGATAGCCGGTCTCCACGACGATCACATCTTTGCCGTATCGCTCCTTGGTTTTGGCAATCGTGTCCTTCAGCTGGGCGAGCGACCATTTCGACCATTTGCTATAATAGCTGACGCCGATCAGATCGTAGCCTTCGACTCCTGCTTTGGTCGCCGCGTCGAACCACGGGATAACGTGCTCCGGCTGGGCAATGTGGAGCATGATGCGCGGCGCAATCGATCCTTCGCGTCCTGCTTCCTGCACCGCCCGAATCCCGGCATTCAGAAGCTTCGCATTCCGTTCCCAGTTGATCGCGACATTCTCTTTGCCGCCGAGCAGCTCGGGATTGGTCTCGTTTCCGACCTGAACCATCTCCGGCATCGCGCCGTCCGCGTCGAGTTTCCGGAGGATGTCCCGCGTATAATCATGCAGCGCTTTGGCCTGCTGGTCGGTCGTCAGCCCGACCCACGCCTTCGGTGTGATCTGTTTGCCGCCGTCCGCCCAATCGTCCGAATAGTGGAAGTCGAGAAGCGCCTGCAGCCCGGCCGCGTGAGCGCGGCGGATCGTCTTCAGGACGTCGGGATAGTTGCTATATTTGGTCCAAGTCGCATCGTTCCAGATGCGCACCCGAACGAGATTGCCACCTTCGGTCTTGAGCAGGGTGAAGGGGTCAACCGGCTTTCCATGCTTGCGATAGACCGCTCCGCAATCCTCCATCTCGTTCACGTAGGAGAGGTCCGCGCCCAAGTAGAGACCGCCGGCGGGCGTTGGAGCTGGGGGACCAGACTGGGCCGCTGTTGCAACGGCGGCCAGCAATGCCGCCATGACGCCAAGCTTCACGATCAGCCTCCTGTCTGAACGACGATGCGCATACTGCGATCCTGCTAGTCCGTTGCTCGCAACGGAGGCGATGATCGGGCCTGCCCTTCTCTCGACCCGAAGAATGGCTTGCGCGAGGCCGTTGAACGCATGGCGTTGGCTGGCGACATCAGGCTCGAGGCTATTGGGATTGCCGTTGCCGACACCGATGATCGTCCCGCCATTCGCCGAAAATCGGAGAAGATTGTCCGCAGTCGGAACGGACTGCCCGCGTGCATCGACAACGGCGGCGTTGAGTATCGCCACCTCACCGTTTCGAACGAGGCGGCGGTCGGCGGTGAGGATCACGGATCGCGCCGCCCCGCTAGTCTGGCGAACGTCGCGCGCGACAACTCGTCCGCCATTGTACCCTACGGCCTCGAGCCGGCCGGATGCATAGGGAATGCGCCATTCCAAATGCCAATTCCGTGGCATCGGCTTCCGGCCGAACGAGCGGCCGTTGAGAAGCACCTCGATTTCGTCCGTATTGCCGTGCGTCCAGACTTCGATCGGTTCGCCTTCGCGACCGGGCCAGTTCCAATGGGGAAGCAGATGGACGAGCGGCTGCTCCGGACGCCACCAGGCCCGGTAATAATAAAAATTGTCCTTGGGAAAGCCGCAGGAGTCGAGGATTCCGAATTGGCTGGAGATGCTGGGGAACGCCGCAAAAGGCGTCGGCTCCCCGCGATAATCGAAGCCGGTCCAGACGAAGCCTCCGGCGATGTACTTCCGGTCGGCGACAATCGTCCACCATTCCTCCGCTGTCGTCGCCCACCAGGGGTGTTCGGTGTCGTAGGCGCGGACGATGTGTCGCGCCGGATCGTTGGCATATTCGCCCCGCGTCGCGACGGTGCTGCCTGTCTCCGAACCGTAGACCGGCTGCTCCGGATGCCGCTTGTGATAGGCCTCGATCTGATTGGTCCGGTAATTGAAGCCAAGCACGTCGACGACGCGCCCCACGCCACTGTCCCAGCCCTTGTCCATGGCGAAGGTGGTCGGTCGGGTGGGATCGAGCCGTTTCACAAGCGCTTTCAGCTCCGCATTGATCCGCGCTCCGCGTGCGTCGGCCTGGTGCGGCTCCTCGTTGCCAAGCGACCAGAGAATGACGCTCGGCCGGTTGCGGTCGCGGCGGACGATGCGCTCGAGTTGCGACTTCGCCTCCTCGTCGGAGCTGTTCACTCTTTGCTCGACGATCATCAGCATGCCCATTTCGTCGCATGCATCGAGCAGCGCCGAAGACGGCGGATTGTGCGCGCTTCGCCAGGCGTTCGAGCCCATCTCCTGGAGCTGCGCAACTCGCCAACGATGCAGCGCGTCGGGAATGCCGGTGCCGACGCCGGCATGATCCTGGTGATTGCACGTGCCGAGCAGCTTCAGCGGTCGGCCGTTGAGGAAGAACCCGCGCTCGGGGTCGAAAGCCAAGGTGCGGATTCCGAAGCGCGTATCGGCTTGATCGATCAACCGATCTCCGGAAAGAATTTGCGTTCGTATTTGGTAGAGATTGCGCGTTTCGAGCGACCACAGCCGAGGAACTCGGAGCAACGTCTGCTGTTCGACCGTCCGCCACTCACCAGCGCCGAGATCGAGGGCAATGTCCGAAAGTGTCGCAACAACGCGCCCGTCCGGGTCAATCAGCGATTGGCGCAGAACCGCGCGCGCCGGCTTGTCGCCGCCGTTGAGCACTTCAGTCGTGATTTGCACGAGCGCGCCGCTTGGCTGCACCGCCGTTCGAACGACCGTTCCCCACTGCGGAATGTGCAGCGGAGCGGTGCGGACCAGGTCGACGGTTCGGTAGATGCCGGCGCCTTCGTAGAACCAGCCCTCACCGAGGCTAGCGTCGGCCCGAACCGTGATCACATTCGGGCCCCCGTTATAGTCGAGGAAATCGTCGATCCGGATCTGGAATGGCGCGTAGCCGCTTTCGCTGCGACCGGCGATATAGCCGTTCACGAAGACGATCGCGTCGCGGAAGACGCCATCGAACTCGAGCCAGATTCGTCGCCCGCGGTCCGCCGCGGTAATACTGATTTGCGTGCGGTACCAACCGATACTGTTCTGCGGGAAATCGCGGCCGATCGCCTTGAACCCGTGCGCGGCCGCGGCGTCGGCATTATCTTTTGCCGGAGGCGTCTTCGGTTGTGCGAAGGGGAGTCCGACGGCCCAGTCGTGCGGGACGACGACCTCCTGCCAATCTTGATCGTCGAACTTCGGCATGGCCGCATCCGCAGTTCCCGACCCAGCCTTGGCGAACGTGCGTTGATAGCGCCCATAACCGAAGTCGCGGTCGACGTCCGCGGCGTGCCCGAGGTGGAATCGCCAGCGATCCAGCCGTTCGCGCCGCCTGACCTGCGGCTCCGGCGTGGGTACGGGCGCGGCCCGTGCGCCAAAACGGCAGAGTCAAAGCGAGAGCACTCGCGCCGACCATTTCCCGGCGGGTGAGTGCGTCCTTCATACCGTCATGTTGCCCCACACGCCGAACCTAAGGCTCAGCCCGAGTTGCGCAAGCGGGCCCTAGCGGCTGCCGCTCGATTCTCTCACCGTGAGGCGAACCGGCAGCAGGCGGTTGCGGGATCCCCCCGTTTCAATCGCCTCGATCAGCGTGTCGATCAGAGCTTCGGCGGCGTGACGCGCATCTTGCGTGACCGTCGTTAGCGGCGGACTGGACAGGCTTGCTGCGCCGATGTCGTCGAAGCCGACAATCGCAACGTCCGCGGGAATGGTGCGGCCGACTTTCTCCAGCGCGTGCATCGCACCGATGGCACCAACGTCGCTCGCGGCGAAGATGGCGTCGAACTCGGCCCCGCGGCCGAGCAGCTCTTCGACCGCGGCTCGGCCATCGCCTTCGCTGGGCCCTCCGTCGGCGCGCAGAGCGTCGTCCGGAGCGATGCCCGCGGCGCGCAAGGCCCGGCAATAGCCGCGCCAGCGCTCCATGAATTCCGGATAGCCGGGCGCGGCGGTGCCGATGAACGCGATTGCGCGACGGCCTTGCTTCAGCAGGTGTGTCGCCGCATCGAAGCCGCCCTGCTCATTATCCGATGAGACGGTGGTGCCGAGCGCGCCCTCCCCGGCCGAACCCCAGCGCACGAAATGTGTGCCGCGCTCGATCAGCGCCTCGAGCTTGGGGCAATATTCGAGATAATCGCCGTAGCCGAGAAGGATGATTCCGTCGGCCTTCCGGCTGTCCTCATAATCGACGTGCCAATCGGATGAGAGCTGCTGGATCGAGATCAAAAGGTCGTAGCCATGCTCGGCCGAACGCCGCACCATCGGCCCCAGCATGGAGAGGTAGAAGGGGTTGATCACCGCGCCCTCCGGCGACTGCTGCTCGTCGAAGAACAACACTGCCAGCGTTCGCGATTGTTGCAGCCTCAGACCCGAGGCGTTCTTATTGACCTTGTAGTTGAGTTGCTGGGCCGCGGCGAGGAACTCGGGCCCGCGTCGCATCGCTCACCGACGGATTGCCGGAAAGCGCGCGCGAAACGGTCGGCTGAGATACGCCGGCGAGGGCTGCAATGTCGAAGGATGTCGGCCGCCTCTGCATCATGTTAATTTTTAGCGTGCTGAATACGTATGTATAGCCGTCAAGGCCGTTACGCTTCCGCAAAGCTCTGATATCCCTTGCAATCGGGAGCGGGGTTTTAAACCCCAACGATGATTTGTGTCCGGCTTTGCGGGGCCGGTTCAGGGGGAGCAACAGTGATGATCAACATTTCTTCGCGTTCGCGACTGGCGGCGGCGGCAAGCCCCTTCGCCATCGCCGCGGCGCTTGTCGGAAGCCAGCCGGCATGGGCGCAAGACGCACAAGCTCAGCCTGGGGTTACCGGCGCCGAGACGGCAGCCGTGGCGGCCCAGCCGGTTCAAGATGACCAGGGGGCATCGCCGGCACCGCAGTCGGACGAAGGCGCCATCGTCGTCACCGGTTTCCGCGCCTCACTGCAGAGCGCAGTCAACAAGAAGAAGCAATCCGACCAGATCGTCGAATCGGTCAGCGCCGAAGACATCGGCAAGCTGCCGGATGCGTCGATCGGCGAAGCGATCGCGCGCCTGCCAGGCCTGACGTCGCAGCGCCTCTCGGGCCGCGCCGACGTCATCTCTATCCGCGGCTTCGGTCCGGACTATTCGACGACCCTGTTGAACGGACGCGAGCAGACGTCGACCGGCGACAATCGCGCAGTCCAGTTCGACCAATATCCAGCGGAGCTCATCAACCAGGTCAACGTCTACAAGACGCCGATGGCGTCGATCATCGGCCAGGGCATCGCCGGAACGGTCGACCTGCGCACCATCCGCCCGCTGGAGTTCGGCAAGCGCGTGATCTCAGTCGGCGGCCGCGTCGTCTATCCGGACATCGGCAAACTCAATCCGGACGCGAAGAAATACGGCTATCGAGTCAACGGCGTCTACGTCGACCAGTTCGCGGACGGTAGGCTCGGCGTTTCGTTTGCGGTCAGCTGGAACGACGAACCGTATGAGATCAAGGAATTCAACGCCTGGGGTTATCCCTCGGTCGATGCAGCGGGCGACGTCGTGATCGGCGGCCTGAAGTCTTACTCGACCTCCACCGAGCTAAAGCGGCTGGGACTTGCAGGCACGATCGAATTCAAGCCGACCGACTATTGGACCTCGACGCTCGACGGCTTCTACTCGAACTTCAAGGACGACCAGGTCAAGCGCGGCATCGAAGTGCCGCTGTGGTGGGGCGGCGGCGGAGAAGTTCTGCAGCCAGGATTTACCGTCACAGACGGTCTCGTGTCGTCGGGCACGTTCACCCACGTCAACAATGTCGTTCGCAACGTGCTGCAGCCGCGACACGCCAAGCTCTATTCATTCGGGTGGAACAACAAATTCGACGGCGGCAACGGCTGGCACGGCATGCTGGACCTCAGCTGGAACAAGACCAAGCGCAATGAGCTGGTGTTCGAAACCTACGCCGGAACAGGCTACAACTTTACCGGTCCCTTCGACGAGCTAGGCTTCGAAAGCGGTAACAAGGGCTCGGTAATCACCAGTCACCTGATCGATTATTCGGACCCGAATCAGATCTTCATCACGGATCCCCGCGGTTGGGGAGGAGTTGCGCCAAACGGCGCCATAAGGCCGGGCTACTACAACAACCGCTTCGTCAATGATCGAATTTGGCAGGTCCATCCGGAAATCTCGAAGGATCTCGAAACGAATTTCATTTCTCGTATCACCGTCGGTGGGAATTACACGGATCACAGGAAGTCCCTCACTCCCGACGAAGCCTTCGTTCAGTTCAGCGACCCGACCCTGCGGCAGTTGGTGCTCCCGCAGGAGTTCCAGATGAGTTCCTGCCGATTTCGGCTGGATGGGCTTTGGCGACACGCTCGCCTTCGATCCCCAGAAATTGCTCGACGCCGGCATCTACACTTTGTCTTCGAACAACGACCATCCGGACGTTCTGTTCAAACGCTATAATGTTCATGAGAAGCTTGGGACGCTCTACGCCCAGGCTGACATCAGAGCGGAACTTGGCGCCGCAACTCTGACCGGAAATATCGGCGTTCAGGCAGTCCACACGGATCAACAGTCGAATGGTTTTTCCGCCTTTGGGAACCCTGCCGTCGTCACGCCGATCAGCGCGGGCGCCAAATATTGGGACGTAATGCCGAGCCTGAACCTGTCGGCGCGCTTCCTGTCCGACTGGGTAATCCGTCTCGGTCTCGCCCGCGAAGTCATGCGTCCGCGCATGGATTCGATGCGCTTGGCGACGGAATACGGCCTATGCCTGACCTGCGGCCCATTCAATCTCCTGAACGGTAAAAGCGGCAACCCGGAACTTCGGCCGTTCCGCGCCAATGCCGCTGACTTCAGCGTAGAAAAATACTTCGGGATCAAGGGCTACATCTCGGCGCAGTTCTACTACAAATATTTCGACACGTTCGTCGTCGAACAGAACCTGCCGAACTTCCCGTTCGATTACACGGGCTTCCCGCTGCCTGCCAACGTGCAGACGACCGACCCGACGCAGGCCAGCACGTATCTCCCTCCAGAGGGGATCACGAACGGGCTGCTCCAGCGGCCGTTCAACGTGAAGGGCGGGAAGATGTACGGCGTCGAGATCGGCGGCACGCTACCGATCGGCGAGTTCGTGCCTGCGCTTGATGGCTTCGGCCTGACCGGCGGCGTTTCGTACACCAAGTCCAAGATCCACATCTTCGAAGGAGCGCCGACGAGCTCGTTGCCCGGCTATTCCAAGTGGGTGGCCAACGGCACCGCTTATTTCGAGAAGTGGGGCTTCTCGGCGCGCGCGAGCGTCCGCTACCGGTCGAAGTTCCAGGGCGAAGTTTCCGGCTTTGCCCAGAACAATGTCTTCCGCGAAGCCAAAGCGGAGACGATCGTCGATGGTCAGGTCGGCTACGAGTTCCAGCCCGGTTCGATGCTCAGCGGCCTCTCGATCTACGTGCAGGGCCTGAACCTCACCAACGAGCCGTTCGTGACGACCAATCCCGGCCAGACCAATCAGGTGATCGACTACCAGAGATTCGGCCGTCGCTGGATGCTCGGAGCGACGTACAAGTTCGGCGGAGCCTCGGCGCCGCCTCCGCCGCCGCCGCCACCGCCGCCCCCGCCACCGCCTCCGGCGCCTCCAGCAACACAGACGTGTGCGGACGGGTCGGTGACTCTGGCGACCGACGCTTGTCCGACACCGCCGCCTCCGCCCCCGGCGCCGCCACCGGCGCCCGAGCGCGGCCTCTGATCCCAAGCGCTTCGGCGGCACTTCGGTGTCGCCGGACCGCTCGCTCGTGAGTGTGTACGATGAGTGATGCAGCTGAGCGCCGGATCGTCGTTGTAGGTGGCGGGACGGCGGGATGGATGACCGCGGCCGCCCTTGCGCGTTTCTGCATTCCGGAAATGTCGGTCACTCTGGTCGAATCCGACGAAATCGGAACGGTCGGCGTGGGCGAAGCGACGATCCCGCCTATCGTCACCTTCAATAAGGCGCTCGGCATCGACGAGGCGGAGTTCCTTGCCGCGACGGGTGCGACCTACAAGCTCGGCATCGCTTTCGAGGGATGGGGCCAGCCCGACGACGCCTACGTCCATGCCTTCGGTCTCGTCGGACAGGCTTATGGCATCCTACCGTTCCATCATTATTGGTTGCGTGCGCGGGCGCTCGGGATCGCCAAGCCGCTCGGCCATTACGTCGCGAACACGCTCGCCATCGCCGGCAATCGTTTCGCCCATAAAGAGGCTCCCGACGGCTCGCCGCAGCCGGTCATGGCCTATGCCTTCCATTTCGATGCAGGCCTCTACGCGAGGTTCCTGCGCGGGTTCGCCGAGGCGCGCGGCGTTATCCGGCAGGAGGGCCGCATCATCGCGGTCGAGCGCGACCCACTCAGCGGCGATGTGGCGTCGGTACTTCTCGCCAACGGGACTCGGCTCGAAGGCGATCTGTTCGTCGACTGCTCGGGATTTCGCGGGCTGCTGATCGAGCAGGAACTCGAATTGGGATTCGAGGACTGGTCGGAGTGGCTGCGGTGCGACCGGGCAATTGCCGTCCCGTGCGCGCGGACCGAGCCGCTTGTGCCGGTGACTCGGGCCATCGCGCGCAAGGCGGGCTGGCAATGGCGGATCGGCCTGCAGCATCGGACGGGGAACGGCCACGTTTTCTCCTCCCGCCACATCAGCGAGGATGAAGCGGCGGCAACCGTGCTCGCCAATCTTGACGGCGAAGCCCTGGCGGAGCCGCGGACGCTCCGCTTCGTCGCCGGCCGCCGACGCCAATGCTGGATCCGCAACGTCGTGGCGATCGGGCTTTCGTCAGGCTTCATCGAGCCCCTGGAATCGACCAGCATCCACCTGATCCAGACCGGCGTGAACCGCTTGCTCGATCTGCTTCCCGGCGGGCCGATCAGCCAGGAGGCGCGCGACGATTTCAACCGCAAGGCCGCGCTCGAGATGGAGCGCCTCCGCGACTTCATCATCCTTCATTATCACGCGAACGGCCGGCGCGGCGAAGCTTTCTGGGATGAGCTGCGTGAAATGGACGTCCCGGAAACGCTGAGGCGACGGATCGATCTGTTCCGCTCGACGGCGGTGATCGCGCCGAGCCTCGACGAGTTGTTCGACACGCGCGGCTGGTCCCAGGTGATGATCGGACAGCATATCATTCCGGACCGCTGGCACCCGGTTGCGAACCAAATGCCGGAGCCGCGCCTCAAGGAATTCCTCGATGGGCTCGAGCAGGCCTATGTTGGGGAGGCTTCCAAGCTGCCCGACCACGCCGCATTCGTCGCGAAGTTCGGACCAATGAAGCAAGAGCTGGCGCACGCCTGATGTCTCCCCTTGTCGCGCTATCCCTCCTCGCAGCATCCTCCGCCGGCGATTATCGGACACGGTTGCCGGAAGACGAGGTCATCTATTTCCTGCTGCCCGATCGGTTCGAGAACGGCGATCCGTCGAACGACCGTGGCGGCCTTACCGGCGATCGCCTTGCGACCGGCTTCGATCCTACTCACAAGGGTTTCTATCATGGCGGCGACCTCAAGGGCCTGACCAAGCGCCTCGACTATATCCAGGGGCTCGGAGCGACAGCGGTCTGGGTCGCGCCCATCTTCAAGAACAAGCCGGTGCAGGGACCCCCCGGACAGGAAAGCGCTGCCTACCACGGCTATTGGATCACCGATTTCACGCACGTCGACCCACATCTCGGCAACGACGCGGATTTCAAAGCCTTGGTCGATGCGGCGCACGCGCGCGGAATGAAGGTCTATATGGACATCGTCGCCAATCACACGGCCGACGTGATCCAGCTCGACGAGTGCACAAACTCGATCGAATGCCCGTACCGGAGCATTGCCGACTACCCCTACCAACGGCGTGGCGGTCCCAAAGGGGCACCGATCAATTCGGGCTTCGACGGCGGCAATTTCGCCAAGCTCACCGACCCGAACTACGCCTACACCGTGCGCGTCCCGGAGGCCGAAAAGGCAGTGAAGGTGCCTTCCTGGCTGAACGATCCAATCTACTATCACAACCGCGGCAACAGTACGTTCCGCGGCGAATCCAGCTTGACGGGTGACTTCTTCGGGCTCGACGACATCTTCACCGAAAATCCGCGGGTGGTGCGCGGGATGATCGAGATCTACGGCGACTGGATCGACAGATTTGGAGTCGACGGCTTTCGCATCGATACCGCCCAGCACGTCGATCCGGAGTTCTGGCAACAGTTCGTTCCGGCGATGCTAAGCCGGGCCAAGGCGAAAGGTATTCCGCACTTCCACATCTTCGGCGAAGTGGCGACGTCCGATATGGACCCGGCGCACACGGCGGTGAACACGCGTGTCGACAAGCTTCCGAGCGTGCTCGATTTCTCCTTCGCGCGCGCGGTGGTGGATGTAGTCGCCAGCAACGCGGGCACCGACGAGCTCGCCAAGCTCTTCCGCGCCGACCCGCTGTACGAGGGTGGAGCGGCCGCCGCGCTGCGGCTTCCGACGTTCCTCGGAAACCATGATGCCGGCCGTTTCGGCATGTTCATCCGCAAGCTCCAACCGAACGCCAGCGACGAGGAGGTGCTGAAGCGCGACCTCCTCGGCCACGCCTTGTTGCTGACCCTACGCGGCGTACCGACGATCTATTCCGGTGACGAGCAGGGCTTTGCCGGCAAGGGCGGTGACCAGGACGCCCGGCAAGACATGTTCGCGAGCCAGGTCGCCAGTTACAACGAAGACAAGCTGATCGGTACGAGCGCGACCACGGCGCAGGCGAGCTTCGACACCAATCGTCCCCTTTATCGCGAGATCGCGGAGTTAGCCCGAATCCGCACGAGTCACCCAGCTTTGACTCGCGGGCGCCAGGTCGTGCGCTACTCCTCGGACAAGTCCGGGTTGTTCGCCGTGTCGCGCTTCGATCCGGGCAACGGGCGAGAAACGCTGTTGCTGTTCAACACTTCGACAGCACCGATTGAACAAAACGTGCCTGTGGAAACCAGGTCGACCCATTTCAACGCGCTCGCAGGCCCCTGCCCGACCGCAGCGCAAGCTCCGGGCAGCGTCCGAGTCAATCTCCCAGCATTCGGCTATGCGGTGTGCGATGCTCGCTGAGGAGATGAGTCCCGACAGCAGTGTCGCTGCCGCGCAACCCTGGTGGAAAGGTGCGGCGATCTATCAAATCTATCCGCGAAGCTTCGCGGACTCGGATGGCGACGGGATCGGCGATTTGCCTGGGATCACGGAGCGCCTCGACTATGTCGCGAGCCTCGGCGTCGACGCGATCTGGCTTTCGCCTTTCTTTACCTCCCCGATGCGCGACTTCGGCTATGACGTTGCCGATTATCGCGATGTCGACCCAGTGTTCGGAACGCTGCGCGACTTCGACATGCTGGTCGCACGCGCGCATGCGCTGAACCTCAAGGTCATCATCGACCAGGTCTATTCGCACAGTTCCGATCAGCATCCCTGGTTCAGCGAAAGCCGGTCCAGTCGAGACAATCCGAAAGCCGACTGGTACGTTTGGGCCGAAGCGAAGCCAGACGGTTCTCCCCCGAACAATTGGCAATCGGTGTTCAGCGGCCCGGCGTGGACATGGGATGCTCGGCGCGGACAATATTATCTGCACAATTTTCTGCCCGGGCAGCCGGACCTCAACTTGCACAATCCCGCCGTGCAGGACGCGATGTTGGACGTCGCACGTTTCTGGCTGGACCGCGGCGCCGACGGCTTCCGCCTCGACGCGATCAATTTCGCGATGCACGATCCCGGCCTGCGCGATAATCCCCCTGCGCAAAGCGGCGGGAAGCGCACGCGTCCGTTCGATTTCCAGCAGCACCTTTTCAACCAATCGCACCCAGACATCGTGGGGTTCCTGGAACGCCTGCGCGAAGTCGTGGACGGCTACGGCGATCGTTTCACGCTGGCGGAGGTCGGGGGCGACCATGCGCTCGGAGAAATGCAGCTCTTCACCAATGGCGATGCACGTTTGAACAGCGCTTACGGCTTCGACTTTCTTTATGCCGAGCGGCTGACGCCCGAACTCGTTGCGCGGGTGGCGGAGGAATGGCCGGAAGGCGGAGGCTGGCCGAGCTGGGCGTTCGAAAATCACGATGCACCCCGCGCCATCTCGCGATGGTGTGGGACCGAGTCCCAAGCCTGCATTCGTGCCAAGATCTTGCTGCTTTGCTCGCTTCGGGGCTCGATCATTCTCTATCAGGGCGAAGAGCTTGGGCTGCCGCAGGTCGAGGTTCCCTACGAGCGGCTGCAGGATCCCGAAGCCATTGCGAATTGGCCGCGAACGCTGAGCCGCGACGGGGCGCGGACGCCAATGCCGTGGAGTTCCACGACTCCCAACCTCGGCTTCAGCAGCGGCGAGCCCTGGCTTCCGCTGGGCGCCGGTCATCGTGAGCTGGCCGTCGATCTCCAGCAACAGATGAGCGATTCAATCCTGGCATTCACACGTCGATGCGTCGCTCTCCGCCGGGCTCGCGCAGCCCTGCTTCACGGCTCGATGACAGTCATTGAAGCCGGCGAGCAGAAGCTGGTGTTCGAGCGCGTGGCCGGCCGTGAACGATTGCGCTGCGTCTTCAACCTTTCGGCTGAAACCGTCGCGTTTCAACCCATAGGAAGAGCGTTGATCAGCACCGGCGACATCGACGGCGGCTTGCTTGGGCCTCACGCAGCGATCATCGAGGAGATGGCATGATCCTGCTGCGCTCGCTTGCGGCATTGGTCTTTCTTTTCAGTGCTTTGCCTGCTTTTGCTCAGGACGTCGCGCAGGCACCCGCCGTTTCGCAGACCGTCGCCAGCGGATCTTCCCCTTCCGGAGCAATCAAGGTCGACGTGACGCTCAATCCGGAAGGACGGGTCGGCTATCAGTTGTTCAGGGCCGGCAAGCCGGTGATCGCCGAAAGCCGGCTGGGTTTCCTGTTCACCGACGCGCCCGAGATGTTGCGCAACTTTGAGCTCGCGGGGCAGTCGACGCGCAGCTTCGACGAGACTTGGGAAGAGCCGTGGGGCGAGTATCGCAAGATCCGCAATCGCTACAATGAGCTGACGGTCAGCTTCGACGAGAAGAACTGGCTCAAGCGGCGAATGACGGTCGTGTTCCGCATCTACGACGACGGGATCGGTTTCCGCTACGAGCTGCCGCGCCGCGACAACTTCACCCATGCGAACATCGCGGACGAGCTGACGGAATTCAACGTCGCGGAGGCCGGTACTGCCTGGTGGGACGAGGCGCTGGAGTGGAACCGCGAGGAATATCTCTATCGCCGAACGCCGATCGACCAGATCGGGACCGCGCAAACGCCGCTGACCATCCGCACGGACAGCGGGCTGCACCTGTCGATCCACGAAGCGGCACTCGTCGATTATTCGGGCATGGATCTGCGGCGCGTCCACGATCGCGTCCTGAAGGCGACGCTGATGCCGTCGTCGGTGGGTCCGAAGGTCAGTCGCGATCTACCGTTCGCGACTCCCTGGCGAGTGATCATGATCGCCCCCGACGCGCCCGCGCTCTACAAATCGGCGCAGATCATTCTCAACCTCAATGAACCAAACAAGCTCGGCGACGTCAGCTGGGTGAAGCCGATGAAATATGTCGGCATCTGGTGGGCGATGCACCTCGATCAGGCGACGTGGAATTCAGGCCCGAAGCACGGAGCCACGACCGCCAACGCCAAAAGGATGATCGACTTCGCCGCGAAGAACGGCTTCGGCGGCGTGCTGATCGAGGGCTGGAACAAGGGCTGGGACGGCGACTGGTTCGGCCAGGGCTTCGATTTCAGCTTCACGGAGCCTTATCCGGATTTCGATCTCGCGGAGGTCGCTCGCTACGCAAAGGCGAAGGGCGTCGAGATCATCGGCCATCATGAGACGGCGGGGAACATCGCCAATTACGAAAAGCAATTGGGGCCCGCGCTCGATCTTTATCAAAAGCTGGGAATCCACGCGGTGAAAACCGGCTACGTCGCCGATGCCGGCGGAATCCAGACGCTCGGCCCGGACGGCAAAATCCACTTCGAATGGCATCAGGGCCAGGCGATGGTGAACCATCATCTAAAGGTCGTGACCGAGGCGGCGAAGCGCCACATCACTGTCGATCCGCACGAGCCGGTGAAGGACACCGGCCTTCGGCGGACCTATCCCAATTGGGTTTCGCGCGAGGGTCAGCGCGGAATGGAATATAATGCCTGGGGCGAGCCCAAGAATCCGCCCGAGCATGAAGCGAACCTCATCTTCACCCGCATGCTTTCGGGGCCAATGGATTTCACCCCTGGTATCCTCAGCCTCAAGGGTAAGAACAACACGCAAATTCCATCGACGGTGGCGAAGCAGCTGGCGCTCTACGTGGTGATCTACTCGCCGATTCAGATGGCCGCCGACCTGCCCGAGAATTACGCGGCCAATCCGAAGGCCTTCCAGTTCATCAAGGAGGTGGCGGTCGACTGGGACGACACCCGCATGCTCGCCGGCGAAGTCGGCGATTATGCCGTGATCGCGCGCAAGGCGAAAGGCTCGCCAGACTGGTTTCTCGGAGCCGTCGGCGACGAGCAGGAGCGCCGGTTCGACGTGCCGCTGAGCTTCCTCGATCCAGGCCGTCGCTATAGCGCGGAAATCTATCGCGACGGCGACGATGCGGACTATCGCACCAACCCGCGTGCGATCGTGATCGAGCAGCGCACCGTCACCGCAGGCGACCGCCTGGCGATCCGCATCGCGCCGGGCGGTGGCGCGGCCGTACGTTTCGTGGCGCTCGGCAAATGATCAAACTCGTCATCGCGAGCGTAGCGAAGCGATCCGGCTGGATTGCCGTCATCGCTTGCGCTCCTCGCAATGGCGATTGGACTGCTCGCCGCCGAGCCTAGCGCGGCGAAGGGGCTGCGGAAGATCAACGTCCGCGCCGGCAGCATCGTCGACCTTGGTGTCCTCACCTCCAAATACACGGATCCGCGCCGGGTCATGGTGTGGCTGCCGACCGGCTATCGTCCGAACGGGCCCAAATATGCCGTGCTCTACATGCATGACGGACAGAATCTCTTCGACCGCAAGGCCGCGGGCTATGGCATGGAATGGGAGATCGACGAGACGCTCGACTGGCTCATCCGCGAGAAAAAGGTGCGCCCCACGATCGTCGTCGGCATCTGGAACACGCCCAAGCGCCTGCGCGAATATGTCCCGTCCAAAGCATTCGAGTATCTGCCGCCCAAGTACATGGATCGCGTTCGCGGCCTCTATCAGGGCGACCCCCTATCGGATGGCTATCTGAAATTCATCGTCAACGAGCTGCGGCCGACGATCGACCGCAAGTTCAACGTGAAGACGGATCGCGCCAACACCGCGATCATGGGATCGTCGATGGGCGCGCTCATTTCGCTCTACGCGATCGACGAATATCCCGACATCTTCGGCGGCGCCGGGATGATGTCGACCCACTGGCCGCTGTTCCTGCCGGCCGAAGGCGCCAAGGACATCAGCGACGAGGAGTATGAAGTCGTCTCGTCGGCCTTCGAGCGCTATCTCGCCCCTGCCCTGCCCGATCCGAAGACGCACAAGCTCTATTTCGACCACGGCGACGAAACGCTCGATGCGCTTTACGCCCGCTATCAGAAGAGGATGGACGCGGTGGTCGAACGGCGCGGTTATCGGCAGGACGTGAACTGGATGAGCCGCAGCTTCCCCGGCCAGAAGCATAACGAAGTCAGCTGGTCGTCGCGGGTCGAGATCCCGCTCGAGTTTCTGTTGCCGCCGACTGGCGCGCTGATCAGCGCGTGTAAGGCTACGAAATCGCCAAGAATGCAGGATGAGCCCGGGAAGCGGCTGACCGGATCGAACGACCGAACAAGATCTCCTCGACAATAGTCCGAGCCGATCGGCTTGATCGACGAGCACGTCGCCGCGGTTGAAGCCGCAGTGGGGGCCCAAATGGTTGGCCCAGATTTTCGAGCCATAACCGTAGATCAGCGTGTGGCGATCGCCCTCATCTACCCGAAGGGCTTGGTCGCGTTCGATCGGCAAGCATCGCTGTGGCGTTCCCGCGACCCTTCCAGCGAGATCGGAGCGAGCGGGTGCCGCGCTGGACGGAGGCATCGTGCAGCCGCCAAGCATCAGGGCCAGACCCCAAGCGCCACCACCTCTCATCTTGGCGTTCCTACTCCAAATCCCCGAACGCCGGAATGTCCTTGTCTGTTCGCGGCCGCGCTGGTGTAAACGGTTTCACACCGATTCAGAGGAGGGAAGATTGGCGGCCGGAGAACAGCCCGTACGCAGCGTGACCATCGTCGGCGGCGGCACTGCAGGCTGGATGACCGCGGCGATCCTTTCACAATGGCTTAGTCAGGTCGAGATCAAGCTCGTCGAGTCGGAGGAGATCGGGACGATCGGCGTCGGCGAAGCCACCATCCCGCATATCCGCAATTATCTCCCCCTCGCCGGCATCGATCCCTTGAAGATGATCAGCGAGAGCAAGGCGACGTTCAAGCTCGGTATCCAGTTCGTCGATTGGGGAGCGCCCGGCGAAACCTATATCCACGGCTTCGGCAAGATCGGCCGCGACATGCTTTGGCTGCACCCGCACCAATTGTGGCTCGCCGCCGCCAAGCGAGCGCCAGAGTCGATCAAGCATTTCGACCATTATTCGATCAATTGCGCCGCGTCGCTCAAGAACAGGTTCGCCTTCCCTGACCCGCGAAACCGCAATTCGCCGCTAGCGGACTTGGACTATGCCTATCATTTCGACGCGTCACTCTTCGCGCGCTTCCTGCGCAGCGAAAGTGAAGCCCGCGGTGTCACGCGGGTCGAAGGCCGGATCGTCGACGTCGTCACGAACGCTGAAAGTGGATTTGTCGAGAAAGTCCGCTTGACCGACGGACGCGAAGTTAGTGGCGACCTGTTCGTGGATTGCTCGGGTATGCGGGCGCTGTTGATCGGCGATGCGCTCGGCATCGAATATGAGGATTGGAATCAATGGCTGCTGTGCAACCGCGCGATGGCGGTGCCGTGCGCCAGCGTCTCGCCGCTGACGCCCTACACTCGCTCGACCGCACGCAAGGCCGGTTGGCAATGGAGAATCCCGCTCCAGCACCGGATTGGCAACGGCTACGTCTATTCCGCTGACCTGATTAGCGATGAGGAGGTCGCGGAAACCCTCCTCGCCAACCTCGACGGCGAAGCCTTGGCCGATCCGCGTCCGGTGCGGTTCAGGCCCGGACGGCGGCTCAAGGCGTGGGAGAAGAACGTCATCGCCATCGGCCTTTCGTCGGGCTTCCTCGAGCCGCTGGAATCGACCAGCATCCACCTGATCCAGACCGGTATTCACCGGCTGTTGGCGATGTTCCCGTCGACCGGATTTTCGGAGGCGGACATCGACGAATACAATCGCCAGGCGCGCTACGAATTCGAAGATGTCCGCGACTTCATCATCGCGCACTACAAAGTCACTCGGCGCACGGGCGATCCCTTCTGGGACCATGTGCGGACGATGGACGTCCCCGACAGTTTGAACGAACGCTTCGACCTGTTCCGTTCGTCCGGAAGGTTCTTCAAACATGGCGCCGCCGAGTTGTTCGCCGAAGAAAGCTGGGTACAGGTACTGATTGGCCAGGGGCTCGAAATGCAGCCGGATCCGGTGACCCAGTTCGTGCCGGTGGAGGAAATCGCCGGTTTCCTCGAAGACATTGAAGACGTGATCTCGGACGTCGCCGACAAGCTGCCGGACCACGGAGAATTCGTCAGCCGCCTGCCGGCTGCGACGCCAGACCAAACGCCGGCGGCAGCCACTGCGCCGGCGGTCAACTTCACCCTGCGCTACACGCGGGACAGCGACGAATTGCCTGCAACCTAGGTCCGAGCCGTGGCTCGGAAACTCGTGTCCAAAAAGCCACAGCGACTGCGAAACAATGCAGTGGAAGAGACGCTGCGCAATTGACTCATTTCAGCGAAAGGCTTTCATTATCCCCAAAGAGCCAAATGGCCGTGCCTTGATGTAACCGGTTACACGCCTTCATGGGGAGAGGCGAATTGAGCACAATCACCAAGAAGCGCCAGCTTGCATCTGGAATTTCCGTCGTCGCGGTTGCGGTTGCGCTCTGCGTCGCCGCACCGGCACAGGCGCAGACGGAGTCAGCGACCCTCCAGGGTCACGTGGACGGCGCCGCGGCCGGCACTCAAGTTGTCGCCACCGACACACACACCGGACAACGGTCGGTGGGCAGGGTCGACGCCAAGGGCAATTACGTGATCCTCGGCCTTCGCCCATCGGATTACACCATTTCCATTGAGGGGAAGCCGGCCCAAACCGCATCGCTTCAGGTTGGCCAGACTGTCAGCGTCGATTTCCTCGCCCCGAGGGCGGCCACAGCCGGCGGCAACATCGTGGTCACCGGGCGGCGAACGGCGCAGCCGACACAAGCCCAGACGGTGGCGACCAACATCACGCCGGCGCAAATCGAAAACCTGCCGCAGAACCAGCGCAACTTCCTCAGCTTTGCGGCCCTCGCACCCGGCATTCAGCTGATTTCCCCAAGCGGCGCGCAGCAGCTGCAGGCGGGCGCGCTTGCTCCGCAGAACGCCAACATCCTGCTCGACGGACTAAGCTTCAAGAATCCGATCAACCACGGCGGCATGCTGGGACAGAATTTCGGCGATTTCGGAAACCCCTTCCCGCAGATCGCGATCCAGGAATATCAGGTCCAGACGCAGAATTTCGGGGCCGAGAATGGTCAGTCGGCGTCGGCGCTGCTCAGCGCGATCACCAAAACCGGAGGCGACCACTTCCATGGCTCCGCCTTCATCGAATGGCAGCCCAAGGCCTTCATTTCCAAGCCGCATTTCCAAGACGGCCCCAAGCAGGATTATGACCGCAAGCAGTTCGGCGGTGAGCTCGGCGGACCGATTATCCCCGGCAAGCTCAATTTCTACGTCGCCTTTGAAGGCACCAATCAGAAGCTGCCCGCGACCACGTTCGACGTCACCGCGTCGGTCCCGCAAAATATCGAGAACGAAGTCAACTCAGCCATTCCGAAGGAATTCAAGCAACGGCTCTATTTCGGCAAGCTCACCTGGTTCGCGACGCCGAACGACACGGTCAATCTGATCGGCTACATCCGGCGCCAGAGCAATCTCTCGGACTTCGGCGGGAACGCCACGCAGGAGCATGGCCACTTCCTCACCACGGAACAGGATCGTTACCAGCTCCAATGGCGACACAGCGCCGGCAATTTCCTGAACCTCCTCAACATCGCCTACGACAAAGCGAGGCAGGGCACGCCGACGGTATCAGAGGGACCCGAATTCGTTCTCACAAACGGCCCAGACACGGGGTCCACGCTGGTGTTCATGGGTAACAACAGCTTCGTACAGGACGATCTCGTAAAATCGTGGGTCGTCAAGGACGACGCCACTCTGCGGCTCGGCGACCACACGCTGAAAGCCGGCGGGCAGGTCACCTTCTATAAGCTATCCCGGATCGAGACGAGCAACTTCAACGGCACCTACTTCGTCCAGAATCCGTGCCTGACTCCTCCGGGGACGACCTGCCCGATCACCAATTTCGACATTGCGACGGCGGCGCCTTTCGCCGGCAGGATCAACATCGCGCCATCCCCGGGCCTGTCGGCCAAGGATACTCAGATCGGCCTCTATATCTCGGACGAATGGAAACCCGACGATCACTGGACGATCAACGCCGGCCTGCGCTGGGACCTCGAAACCAACCCCAACAACAAGGATTACGTGACGCCGCAGGCGATCGCCGATGCGCTGCGCGCCTATCCCGGCTGGGCAGCGCGCGGGATCGATCCGGAAGACTTCATCTCGACCGGTCACAACCGTAAGCCGTTCTACGGCGCCTTCCAGCCGCGCCTTGGCGTTTCGTACGATGTCCATGGGGACCGCGATTGGGTCATCTTCGGCGGCGCCGGCCGTTACTACGACCGTTCGCTCTTCATCCAGGGCGTGATCGAACAGCAGCAGAACAGCAACACGATCCTCACCCTGCAGCTACCCCAGTGCTCGGGCGCCTCGCCGCCAACCTACTGCCATGATCCGGAAGCGCTGCGCACCTTTGCCGCAAGCCAGGGTTTCACCGGCGGCGCCATCTGGGTGCTGCCGAATAAGGTCAAAATGCCTTACTCGGATCAGTTCGACCTCGGCGTCCGCAAGCGGTTCGGCGACATCACCGCGACCCTGACGTACAGCCACGTCGAATCGCACAATATTTCGATGTTCGCGCGGTCGAACTTCTACAACAACGGCTGGTACACCGTGCTGCTGACTCCCGACGGCTGCGTGAACGGTGGAGATACGTGGATCATCGACTTCACGCCGAACGGACCGTTCACGAACTGTCCGGTAACGGGCGGCCAGGTGCCGGGGTTCAACGGCAAGCTCAACCGGCTGGTGAACAACGGCCGAGCGCGCCTTGATGCCCTCTATCTCCAGATCGAAAAGCCGTTCACCGATGCCAGCGTGTGGGGCTTCACTCAGGCGCTGACGATTCAGCGGGCGAGGAGCAACGTCGCGCAGGAACTCAACAGCGACGAATTGTTCAATGCCCCCGAGTTCGGCGCTTACGGTTGGAATAAGGTGAACGGCGTCGAAAAATGGCGGTCGGTGACCTCGGCCAATTGGCGAGCGCCATTGGGGATCACGCTATCGGGTACCCTCACCCTCGCGTCGGGCCCGGCATTCGGTAACATCATCTTCGGCCTCCCCAACCAGCCGGTCGGCGCATGCTGCTTCGGCAACATGGGCGGAGTCTTCTTCCCCAAGAAGGATATCGCCTACAAGCGGTTGGACGTGCGTGTCGCCAAGACCTTCAAGATGCCGTGGGGTCACGAGGCCACGATCGACTTCGAGGCGTTCAACGTGTTCAATTGGGTCAACCACACCTACGCGACATGGGGCGCGGGTTCAGGCGTGAATCCGCCGTTCGTGGACCCGGACAGCCAGGTCTCAAACGACCAGCGCCAGTTCCAGGTGGGCCTGCGCTACAAGTTCTGATCGAACTCTGGAATCTTCGGGAGGGGGACGGCATCGTCCTCCTCCTTTTTCTTGAGGATGGGCCCACCACCAGGATTCAATGAAGGGAGCGGCGATGCGCAAGTTCGGATTGATGCTCGCCGCGACACTGCTTTGCGGGACCGCGCAAGCGCAGCAGCGCACCTACATCAACCCGCTCGACGTCGATTACCGCTACAATTGGGAGCAGCTTTACGAAGGCATCAGCTATCGCACGGCCGCCGATCCGGTGATCGTTCGGCACAAGGATGCTTATTATCTCTTCCTGACGCTTGCCGACGGCTATTGGCGTTCGACCGATCTCATCCACTGGACCTTCGTCACACCGAGCAAATGGCCGAACGACGGGATCGTCGCCCCGGCCGCAATCTCTGACGGGGAGCGGCTGATCCTCTGGCCGTCGATGAACCGGCCGGGCCCGATCTATGTCACCACGGATCCGGCGAGCGGAAAGCTCGATTATCTCGTTCGGCGCACGCCGCCGCTCCCCAATATGGTCGACAAGCCGCCGGAGGAGATGAAGCCGAACGAGGTTCCCCCGGGACCGTGGGACCCCGGGCTGCTCAAGGACGACGACGGCCGGTGGTATCTCTATTGGGACAGTTCCAATGTTTTCCCGATTTACGGCATCGAGATCGCGTTCGTTGACGGCAAGCTGATCTACAAAGGCCAGGCGACCCCGCTCTTCATCCTTCACCCTGAAAGACACGGCTGGGAACGGTTCGGTCAGGACCATAACGGGCTGCTCGCCAACGGGCAGCCGACCAAGCCCTATGTAGAAGGCGCTTGGATGACCAAGCACGGGGGCCGTTACTATCTGCAGTACGGGGCGCCCGGGACCGAGTTCAACGTCTATGCGAACGGGACTTATGTCTCGGACAAGCCGCTCGGTCCGTTCATCTATGCCGACAACAATCCGATCGCTTACAAACCCGGCGGTTTCGTCCACGGCGCCGGCCACGGTTCGAGTTTCGAGGACGCGCACGGCAATTGGTGGAACACGGGCACTCCGTGGATCGGCTATAATTGGACGTTCGAGCGGCGGATCAACATGTTTCCCGCCAAGTTCGAAGCCGACGGGACATTCTGGTCCTCGTCGCGGTTCGGCGACTTTCCCCAATATGTCCCGACCGGAAGGGTCGCCGATCCGAACAGCCTGTTCACCGGGTGGATGCTGCTGTCCTATCGCAAGGCGGCTAGCGCATCGTCGACGATGGGCGAATTCGCCGCGGACCGGGTGACGGACGAAGACCCTCAGACCTTCTGGGTCGCCGCCGCAAACAAACCGGGCGAAACTCTGACCGTGGACCTCGGCGCGGTGAAGACGGTGCGTGCGGTCCAGGTCAATTTCGCCGACTATAAGTCCGGCCGCTTCGGCGACGCGCCCGACATCTATACGGAATTCGAACTCGAACAGTCGCTCGACGGGAGGAGCTGGCAGACGCTAGCTCGCACCGAGCCGCCACGCCGCGATCGTCCCAACGCCTATTTCGAACTTCCCGAGCCCGTGCGCACGCGCTTCATCCGCTATGTCCACGGCCACGTCGGCGCCGCCAACCTCGCGATCAGCGACATCCGCGTGTTCGGCAATGCCGGCGGGCGGCCCCCGGCGACCCCCTCGGGGGTCACCGCGACTCGCAACAGTGATCAGCGCGACGCGACCGTCCGCTGGGCGGGAGTGGCCGGGGCCATCGGATACAACGTACGCTTCGGAGTTCGCCCCGACCGGCTGACCCAAACCCATCAATTGTGGGCGGACAAGCTTGGGAGCGGCGCTGCGCTGCAGAAGGATCTGCGCTCGCTCAACGTCGGCGTGCCTTATTGGGTCGCGGTGGAGGCGTTCAACGAAAGCGGCGTTTCCAGGCTCAGCCGCGTTGTCCGGATCCGTTGAGCCATCCTCCCGTAAAACCGGCGCGCTTCAGACCTTCCCGGATCGCCGGCACTCGGCGCATATGCCGCCAGACGAAATCGTCCCGGTAGTTCGCCGCCTGGAGAAGGATCGGCCCCTGGTCGATGCCGAGATAGTCGCGCCCCACCCAGCCATGCTTAGGATCGACCGTGCCGGTCTGGATCGGCGCATTCGCGTAGGTGAAGCTTGGATTGAAGCTGTCGCGAAAGCCGTAACGATCGAAAAGGCCAGGCTGCTTCAGCAATGTTTCGGCGCACGGGATCACGATTTCCGGAGCAAAGGGCAATGAGCCAAGCGCGGCGGTGGGCGCAATCGTCCCATCGTCGAGCCCGTCGGGTTCACTGACCGGCCCGCGGGCGGCGTAACCGAAGAACTTGCGCGTTTCGCCCTCGTAGGGAAGCACAAAGTCGCCCGGCCCGTCACAGGCGGTGAGCCCCCAGATTCGATCCGAATAGCCGCGCCAGCGCATGGGATTGGCGACGCAATAGGCGCGATTGGCCCAGGTCTCGCGTCGGCTGTTCTCGAAATAGTCGAAACCCGCGGCCCGCATCGCCGAGTCGTAAATCCCGCGGAAGTCGATGAAGATGTGGCTGTACTGGTGCCCGAACAGCGGAGCGAAGGCGATGCGTCGAGTCTCCCCCTCGCCTTTCCAGAACCGCGGATAGGGCGCCGTCCACTGCTCCCAAAGGTTCGCCGGAGCCGGATGAGTGGGTGAGCCAAGCGCCAGGATGTTGACGAACATCCCTTCGTTAAATCCGACCCAATTCGCATCGATGAGGCCCTTGCCCGGGTGCCATCCCATCGAGACAGGCGCGCGTCCGTCCGAACGGAAGAAATTCCAGTCGGCGCGCTCATAGAGAGCTTGCGTAAGCCGACGGATCTCGCGTTCGGCGGCATCGTCTCGATCGAAATAAATGCCAGCGAACAACACGCCCATCAGCAGGATCGTGGTGTCGACGCTCGACAGCTCGACGTCACGGAAGCGTGCGCCGGATTGCATGTCGAGAAAGTGATAGAAGAAACCCTTGTAGCCGCTCGTTCCCTGTTCATCGGGCCCCTGAGGCGCGTTCCAGAAGAAGCGCAAAGTCGTCAGCGTGAGATCGCGCGCCTGGGCCCGCGAGCACCAACCGCGCTCCACTCCGATGGCATAGGCCGGAAGCGCGAAACCGACCGAAGCGATGCTGCAGAAAGACGGGGTCGGCCAGCGATCGGGAACGAGGCCGTTCCGCCGGTTCACCGTCTCCCAGAAAAATTGGAAGGTACGCTTCTCAATCTCTTCGTAGAAAAGGCGGGAGTGCGGACGGCGGCGCCAACTTCGCGACAGCTTGTGCAGGAGCAGCCAAGAAGGCGGCCAGCAGCGAAGACGCTTGGACGAAGTCGCGACGATCAAGTTTCACAAATCGGCACCGGCTTGCGTGGTTGTCCGAACGACGAGCTCGGGCTGGTGCAGTTCGTCGCCTCCCGCGTCCGCTCCTCCCAATATTTCAAGCAGGCGCTCGAGCGCATGTTGCCCGAGCTCGGCGATCCGCACGCGAACGGTGGTGAGGCCGAGATGCTTTGCGAGTGGAATATCGTCGAAGCCGGCGACGGCAACGTCCTGCGGAACCCTCCGGCCGGCCCGGCGGAGGGCCTCGACGGCGCCGATTGCCATATTGTCGTTTGCCGCGAAAATGGAGTCGAACTCGGCGCCCTCGTCGAGCAGCGACTTGACCGCCCGCTCGCCGGACTCTTCATAAAAGTCGCCCTGCACAACCCGAAGCGACGCGCCTGAATGGCGATTGAGTGCTCGACGAAACGCATCGGAGCGTTCCTGCGCGTCGATGTTCCCGTCCGGACCGGAGATATGAATGATGCGTCGGCGGCCGAGCGCCAGCAGATGCTCCGCCACGGCCTCTGCCCCGGCACTATTGTCGAGGTGGATTCCCGGACAGTCGGGATGGCGGCCGCGCGTGTTGATCAGCACGGTTGGGATTCCAGTCGGCAGCGCTTCGACCAGTTCCTGGTCGTGGACGTGCGGGGCCATCAGGAGCAAGCCATCCACTCGCCCACGCATCGCGCGCAGGACGGCAGTGCTGCTGGTCGCGTCCGTGTGCATGTTCGAAAGCAGAAGGAAATAATCGCGCGCACTCGCGACCTCATCCATTCCGCGCACGATCTCCGAAAAGAACTCGCCGTGCAAAGCCGGAAGGACGACACCGATCGCGTTGGTTCGAGCGAGGCTGAGGCTTCGCGCGCCGGCATGCGGGACGTAGCCAAGCTCGCGCACCGCTTCTGTAACGCGGGCACGCGTCACTTCGCTCACATTGTCCGGCCCGTTGAGCGCGCGCGAAACGGTCGCGACCGAAACCTGAGCCCGTCGAGCCACATCCCGAATGGTCGCGTTCGCCATGCTCTCCTTATCGGCGGCAATTGCGTCGAAAGTCACGCCCGATACGATTGCAATTGCCATTCGGCTCAGTCATGTAACCGGTTACATCGACCGTCAAGCACGTCGGAAAAACTGTGGCCAAAGCAGTTGCAATTGTGCACGGCGCGCTAAGGATGGAGGGGATCTCTATGCTGGATACGCGCCTTTCGCGCCGGGCCGCACTCATGGGTGCCGGTGTCGTTGCGACCTGGCTCGCGAGCCCCGCCCGGGCGCTTATCCAAGCGGTCGGCAGACTCGAAATGCCGGCGTTCGTCGATCAGCTGATTGCGCAGATGTCGCTTGAGGAGAAAGCGGGCCAGCTCAGCCTCATGGCGTCCGCCTGGGGAGGAGGCACGGCGCTGGCGATGAACCCTCCCCAAGAGAATAACAGCTTCCCCCAGCAAGTCGAAGAAGCGCGCCGCGGACAACTCACCGGCGTGTTCAACGGGAATGGCGCCCGCATGGCGCGAATCCTCCAAACCGCCGCCGTCAAGGATTCGCGGATGAAGATCCCCCTGGTCTTCGCTGCGGACATTATTCACGGTCACCGCACGATCTTCCCGGTGCCGCTGGCCGAGGTGGCGAGCTTCGAGCCCGACCTTGCCCGAAGGACCGCCGCTGCGGCCGCGTTTGAGGCGGCGGGCTCAGGTATCGATTGGACCTTCGCTCCCATGGTCGACGTCGCACGCGACCAGCGCTGGGGCCGCGGGGTCGAAGGCGGCGGCGAGGACGTGCTGCTCGGCCGGCTTTTCGCCGCTGCACGGGTGCAAGGCTTCCAGGGAAACAACCTCAAGTCCAGCGACCAAATGCTTGCCTGCATTAAGCATTTTGCTGCCTACGGTGCTGCGGAGGCTGGGCTCGATTACAATACTGTCGACATGTCCGAGCGGACTCTCCGCGAAGTCTATCTGCAGCCATATAAAGCGGGTTTCGACGCCGGCGCGCTGTCGGCCATGGCTTCGTTCAACGAGATCTCGGGAATTCCGTCGACCGGCAATCACTGGCTGATGACCGAGCTTCTGCGCGGCGAGTGGGGTTTCCAGGGGTTCGTCGTGTCCGACTACACGGGCGACGAGGAGATGATCAAACACGGCTTCGCCAAGGACTCGCGCGACGCCGCTAAGCTCGCCCTGCTGGCTGGGGTCGATATGAGCATGCAGAGCGGGATCTACCGCCAGCACCTCCCTGAGCTGGTGCGTAGCGGCGAGGTGCCTCAAACCATTCTCGACCAATCAGTCCGCCGAGTGCTGGCAATGAAGGCGATGCTCGGCCTTTTCGACGATCCATTCCGGCGGATCGACGAAAAGCGCGAAACCGCGCGATCTTTATTGCCGAAAACCCGCGCCTTGGCGCGCGAAGCCGGGCGCAAGGCGATCGTCCTGCTCAAGAACGACGGCGACCTCCTCCCCCTCCCCCGGTCCGGCAAGAAGATCGCCTTGATTGGCCCATTCGCCAGCGGACAACATGATCTCATCGGCCCGTGGTGCGTCTATGGCGACGACGCAAAGGCGGTCGACCTGGCGACCGGTGTGAAGGCCGCTCTCGCTGACAAAGCCTCGCTGATCATCTCCCAAGGATCGGGCATCGAGGAGCCGCTCGCAAATGGCATCGACCAGGCCGTCGCGGCGGCGCGCAAGGCCGACATCGTCGTGCTCGCGATCGGCGAGGGGCAAGGAATGTCCGGCGAGGCGCAGTCGCGGACGGAGATCGTCGTGCCCGAGCCGCAGCAACGGCTTGCTGAAGCGGTGGCCGCGGTTGGAAAGCCGATGGTCGTCGTACTCAAGAACGGCCGTGCGCTGGCACTCGAAGGTGCGGTCGCCAACGCGCCCGCCATTCTGGTCACCTGGTTCCTGGGTACCGAGACGGGCCACGCGATCGCCGATGTGCTGTTTGGCGCTTACGGTCCTTCAGGCCGCCTGCCGGCGAGCTTTCCCCGAAAATCGGGACAGGAGCCATATTATTACGCGCACAAAACCACAGGCCGCCCCAATCCGCCGGGGCCGCTCGAACCGTATAAGACGCACTTCCGCGGCATTCCGAACAGCTGCCCTGTATCCGTTCGGCCACGGCCTCACCTACGGGAAGATCGAATATGGCGATTTGACTCTGAGCTCGCCGAGCATGCCGATGAGCGGCGAGATCACGGTCAGCGCGCGGGTCACCAATCGCGGTCGCCGCGCCGCGGAGGAAGTCGTGCAGCTGTACGTCCACGATCAGGCCGCGAGCATCACGCGCCCGGTTCGTGAATTGAAAGCATTCCGCAAGATCGCTCTGGCGCCGGGGCAGTCCGAAGTTGTGCGCTTCACCCTTCGCGCGAGCGACTTGTGGTTCATTGGACGGGCCAACAAGCCGGTGGTCGAGCCCGGCATGTTCGACGTCTGGATCGCGCCCTCTTCCGAGAGCGACGGTGTCCACGGCACGTTCGAACTGACCGCCTAGCCGCCCTGGCGGGCCAGTTCGCGAACAATCCGCCGGTGCGTGCCGCGGCCGAGCGGGTTCAGCAGCATTGCGACGCACGACAGAGAGAGGAAGACAAGCGGCGCCACCGCCACGGTGGCTCGCATGCCGGCGAGCGTCGCCGACGTCTGCTGCACGTTCGCGACATAGCCGGCGGACGCGAAGCCCCAACCCAGGATGGCGGTCGCAATGCCAATTGCGACTCGCTGCAGCAGGGCAGCTAGGCCGAACACCGTGCCTTCGACATGCAGCCCCGTTTCCTTCTCGCCATATTCGATCGTGTTGGGGAGCATCGCCCAGAAGGTGAAATGGAGCCCGACGATCAGCGCCTGCATGACCACCAGGAAGATTTGCATGCTGAGGGTCCCGCGCACTTCGATGAGGGCGAAGACGGTCAGTCCGGCAATCGCCAGTCCCGACGCGGTGAGCCATAAGGTGCGCAGACCCAGGACGCGCCCAAGAAGCATCCAAAGCGGTATGGCAAGTCCACTGACGATACCCATGGAAGCGAGAGCGAGCTGGCCGGCCTCGGGATCATTCAAGAGATATTTGAAATAATAGAGCACCGACTTGCCAAGGACGGTGACCGCGACGATCATCATCATCATCGCGGCATTCAGCGTGACGAACGCGCGATTGTTCGCGACGCTCAAAAGCGCTGCCTTCAGGTTGCCGGGAAGCGGGCGTTCGGCCTTGGCCGTTTCGCGATAGGTCGCTCCGACCAGGATGAGGATCGCCGCTCCAACGAGCGCGAAGACGGCCGCCGCGCCGAAATAGGCCTGCGCTGTCGTGCTCCCGGTCAGCCATCGTCCGATTGGGATCGTGCAGAGCGCCACCACGACCGCCGCGGCTGTACCGAACAGCATGCGCATTCCGGCGACGAAGGCCCGGTCGCCGCCGTCCGGGCTGATTCGCGCCGACATCGCCAGATAGGGCACGTTCACCCCAGCATAAGCCGTTCGAAAGAGAAGATGGGCGATCAATATGCCGGCGACGGCCCAAACCCCTCGCCCCGGCGGAGGCATGTAGGCCAGCATGAACGTGAGCCCCAAGCGGCACCGCTCCGGCGACCAGTAACGCTCCGAAGCGGATGCGCTTGTGCCAGCGGTCGACGAGCATTCCCGTGACGAAATTCGCCATTCCGTCCCAGATCGACGCGATCATGTAGGTCGTCGCCGCGACCCCGATCGGAAGCACCAGCGCGTCGGTGTAATAGAACAAAAGGAAGAGCATCACGCTCTGCCAGTAGAGATTGAAAGCGAAGTCGCCGAAGGCGAAGAGCAAGAGACGCGGCTTGGTTGGCCGGTTCATTTGTGCGCGATCTCAATCGTCGCGGCGCGACGTTGATCTGGGATCGTCACGCGCGTGGGCTGCTGGCCGTGGACCGTGACTTCAATCGCGTTCCACCAGGGCCGATAATTCCCTAGCCGCTGGCCGAACCGGAGAGAAACGCGGCCCGCCGTAAGGGTGCAGCGGATCGTCTGCCGCAGACTTGGCCCGTTCACCGAAATCCCATCGTCCAAATAAAGTTCGCCGCGACAATCCTCACCTGGATAAACGTCGAGACTAAGGGCTCCCTTCGGGGTTTCCGACAAACTCTGCACCAGCGGCTGGCGCGGAAGGATCGTGCCGGGGCGGACGAACACCGGCAGGCGGTTGAGGCGCGGCGTCTCGCGCACCGTCTCGCTGTCGAGCGGGAGGCCGGACCAATAGTCGTACCAGCCCTTGCCCGGCAGGCAGACATCATATGTTTGCGGCGATTCCGGTTTGGGGGACGGCGCGATCAGCAAGTCGCGGCCCAAGGTGAAAACCATGGATTGGTCGCAAGGCGCTGAAGCCATCGCCGGATAATCGTAGAAGATTGGCCGCATCACCGGGTCGCCGGTGCGCGCATTCTCCTCCGCGACGGAATAGAGGTAGGGCAGCAGCCGGTACCGCTCCTCGATGAAGCGGCGGCGAATGCCGAGCTGTTCGGGACCGTCGACCCACGGTTCGGCGCGAGGTGCGTCTTTTGCCGCATGGCTCCGGAATATCGGCGTAAAGGCTGCGATCTCGTACCAGCGCGTCGCCAGCTCCGGGCTCGCCCCGCCAATGAAGCCCGGTACGTCCGCCCCCGACCAGGAAAAGCCCGAAAGGCCAAGGCTCAGCATTTGCTGCACGGCAAGCTTCAGATGATCCCAGGTCGAGTTGTTGTCGCCAGTCCAGGTCACCGCATAGCGCTGGCCCCCGGCGAAACTCGCCCGGGTCATCACGAACGGGCGCAGATTCGGCCGCAGCTTCTGCAGGCCTTCGAATGTCGCCCGGCTGTTTTCCATGCCGTAGACATTGTGCACTTCGGCGTGACTCGCGGCGCGTGGAGCGAAGCCGTCGCCGTCGATCCGATGCACCGTATTGAGCGGCATCGTCTTGCTGGGCGTATCGAAGATCGCGGGCTCGTTCATGTCGTTCCAAAAGCCGGCGACTCCGTCCGCGACGAAATCCTTGTACAGCGAGCCCCACCAGCCCCGGCTCTCCTTGCGCGTGAAATCGGGAAAGACGGATGGCCCAGGCCACACCGGAGCGACGTAGGTCGAGCCATCCGGATTCTTGAGGAAATGATCGCCGGCGACCCCGCTATCGTAAGGTGCGTAGCCTTGGTTTGGAGCGCTCGCGACGTGCAGATCGGTGATCGCGACCAGCTTGAATCCCTGCCTCCCGACTTCACCGGCAAGCGCCTTCAAGTCAGGGAAGGTTTCCTTGTTCGTCGTGAACGGCCGGTTGCGGTCCTGGAAATCGATATCGAGCCAGATCACATCGGAGGGAATGCGGTCCGAGCGCAGCCGCCCTGCGATCTGCCGCACCTCGCCGGCGCTCATGTAGCTGTAGCGCGACTGCTGGAACCCCAAAGCCCATGAAGGCGGCAGCGGTGCCTTGCCCGTAAGGTCGGTGTAGCGGCGGACCACTTCACGAACGGTCGGTCCCGCGATCAGATAATAGTCGACCGAGCCGCCGTCCGCGCCGATCTCGATCGCGCCCTCGTCGCGGTGGCCGAAATCGAACCAGCTGCGCCAGCTGTTGTCGAGGAACAATCCGTAGGCGCCGCCCGCGTTGCCGGTCGAAATGTAGAAGGGAATGGACTTGTAGATCGGGTCCGTTCCCCGCGTGAATCCCCAGGAGTCCGTGTTCCAGTTGACGAACGATTGTCCGACGCGGTCGAAATTTCCCGTCTTGTCGCCGAGACCGTAGATATGCGTTCCGGGCGGCAATGCCTTGCGCAGGGTGAATCCCTTCGCTGCAAAGGTGACGGGGGCCGAAAGATCGGCACTGATCACTCGCCCCTGAAGGTCGCTGACCGTGAGCCGCAGAGTCGCCGGATCGACCGCTACTGCGATCTGCGCGGTCTGGAAGCCGTCCGCAGTGGAGCGAACGGAAACGCTCTTTGCGCGAACCTCGGCCGGGACCGCCCAACTCGCATCTTCTCCAAACCGACCGTCCCGTGCGAGCCGCACTCGCAAGATGCTATCGTTCAAAGCGGTGATCCTAAGGGTGGCCGACCCATTGCTCGCGTCGACGCCATTCGTTCGCGACGTGACCTCAGCCCCAGCCGATCCCGCGACGGAGCCAATTGCGAGCGCAAGAGCAGTCAGGAATGCGCGAAACATGATCGACCGATCACAAAGGCGCACAGCGCGAAACGATTTCGGTCGTGACGCCCTGCTCGCCGGCGTTCGCGATTGCGTGGGTGATTTCGGTGACGTGAAGCGCGAGCTCCGGTGAAAGCCGGCAATCGCGGCCTTCACGAAGCGCTGCGGCCAGTTCGGCTGGGCCAAGCGCATAATCCATCTCATGCCGGCGGAGACGACGCCGCAACCCAACCTTTGGGCTGAGGTCGGATTTGCCGGGGCGGATACCGAACAGCGAACGCGTCCACCCGTGGCGCGTCAGCCACGGATAGGTTTCCGCTCGAAGCGTGAGGCGCTCCTCGCGCTGGATCTTCAACGGCGCTCCGAAGTGCCAGACCTCATCGACTTCCAGGACGCCCGAATCGCCGATGAGACGAAGCGAATGATCGTGCGGCGCGACGATGCTGCAGGTCAGCCTGGCCACCACACCCGATTCAAAAACCAATGTGGCGACCGAAAAGTCGGGCGCGCAAAGATCTGCGGACAGATCGGGATGCTTGTCGGGCACCATGGCCCGCGAGAAGGCGACCACCCGAACGACGCTGCCGAACAATGCCACGAGCCAGGACAAATGGTAGCTTGCGTGCTCGACGGTGCAACCGGTCATGAATTCATTGCGCCACGGCCAGGGTGTGCCGGCGGGGCTGGCCCATCCGTCTGGACGCATGCGGTGGATGGGACCGTCGTCTAGCTCCGCATAAGCGAGGCGGACCGATCCAATGTCGCCGCGGCGGACGGCCGCCCGCATGGCCGCCGCCGTCTCGCCAAGCACGCTGCAGGGGGCAGAAGCGAGCATCAGCCCGCGCGATTTCGCGAGCTCCGCCAGTTGCTGGGCGGTCGCGAAGTCCGAAGCCAGCGGCTTTTCGGCATAAACATGCTTGCCCGCCTCGAGAGCGGCGCGCGTAACCTCCGCATGACTTTCGGGATTGGTCAGGTTGACGATGATTTCGACCCTGTCGTCCTGGAGCAGGTCGTCGAGCGTCGGGAACGCCGCGCAGCCGTTGCGCTGGGCGAAGACCAAGGCGCGGGTTTCATTGACGTCGGTGCAGCCGACCAATGCAAGCTCAGGGTGCAAAGGCAGGGTGGCAGCGTAGAAATCGGCGACGAATCCGCAGCCGACGATTCCAATACCTGTTTCGTGGCCGTCCGGCGCGTGCTTTCGCGCCTGGTCCGGCCCCGCGCCGGCAAAGGAATCGATGCGATTCAGAAGGGAGCTCCGGAACCGATCCAGCCACCTGCGCAATCTTCCGCGCTGGACTTGCGATTGCGGCTTCATTCGATCGCTTCCAATGCCGCCCCTCCGACGCGAACGCTAACAGAAGAGCCAATGTCCGCAATGGGACAGCGCAGGCAGCCCGAGGAGAAATAGCTATTAACGTCAGGGTGACGTTGCAATCGAGTTGAGCAGGGCCGCTCGTTCGCGGCGTGGGCCATTCTGGGACGCGATTCCCACCTCTGTTAAATTTGCGTTTACTTTCAATTCACTCCTTGAAATTATACGCTTCTTAGGGAGGGCGTCATTTCGACGTCCGGGAATGCAGCGCCGATGGCGATACACGCGATCAGTCTCATCAAGAATGAAGCGGATATCATCGAGCACACGTTGCACGCTGCGCTCCGCTGGTGCGACCACATTTACGTCTTCGATAACGGAAGCACCGACGGGACTTGGCAAAAGGTTCAGGCGATGGCGAAGAAATTTCCCGCGATCGTCCCTTGGAAACAGGACCCGAAGCCGTTTCGCGACAGCCTCAGGGCTGAGGTTTTCCGCCAATTCAGCAACAGGCTCAGACCGGGAGACTGGTGGTGCATCCTCGACGCTGATGAAATCTACATCGACGATCCGTCCGAGTTCCTGGCAAAGGTCCCGGATTGCTATCATTCGGTGTGGCATCAGCATTATACCTATCTCTTCACCGACAAGGATGCGGAGGAATACGCCCGCAACCCCGAGGCCTATGAGAATGTGCCGGCGCCTGAGCGGCTGCGATATTATGTGTTGAGCGAATATAGCGAGCCGCGATTCGCGCGGCATACTCGGGATTTCAGGACCCACCCCAATTGGTTCCGGCATCCCATCTACCCACGACGCATCAGACTGCGTCACTACGGCTACCGGTCTCCCGGGCAAATAACGCTCCGTTTGGAGACTCGGCTGGAGCCCATGACCAGAGGCGAATTCGTCCATGAGAAACGATCGAACTGGCATCCGGGCGGTTATGCTCCCGTAGGGCCGGCGACCTATTCCGACCTGCCTGTCGGATGGGAGGAGCGCGTCGTTCCGAGTGAGGGCTGCCATCTCGACACCGGCATTGAATCTCTCCTGCCGGCCCGGCCGTGGGATCTGGACCTGTTGAACACTCCTACCGCGCAGCGCGCGGGCAAGACTGGTTCCCTGAAAGGATTTGCGCGACGTGCAACGCGCTCATTGCTTGGTCTCGGCGCGCTGGACCGCGTAATGGGCATGCGATAGCTTCCGTCTTCGGATGAGCCGGCGCGTTTTCCTGCGAGCTGATGACGGACGCTGATCCTTCGGCTGACCCCGTCGATGTTTCGGTGCTCCTGGTCACTTACAACCACGAGAAGTTCGTCGGGGCGTCAATTCAGAGCGTGCTCGATCAGCGGACGAGCCACAGCTTCGAGCTGATCATCAGCGAAGACGCTTCGACCGACGGCACTCGGGAAATCGTCCGTTCGGCTGCAGCGAAGGACAGACGAATCCGAACGCTGTTTTCACCGCATAATCTTAGGTCGAACGAACCGGTGTTACGTGCTCTTCAAGCCGCGCGCGGGCGTTATGTCTGCCTGCTGGACGGCGACGACCGCTGGCTTGTGCGCGACAAGATCGAGCGTCAGGCGGAGCTGCTGGACGCGAACCCCGGCGCCGCCGGTTGCTTCCACAATGCACTTGTGGCGGTGGGCGATGCCGATGAGCCAAGCGAGCGCCGATGGACCGGCTCCGGGCAGTCCCCAAGCACAGCCTTCGGCAAGCTTTGGGAGGGGAATCCGTTCGCCACTTCGGCGGGCATGCTTCGCCGTTCCGCGCTCGACCGGGTGGGCAATTGGTATGTGGACTGCTTTCCCATCACGGACTGGCCGCTCTACCTGCTCGCCGCGGAGCACGGGTACCTGCTCTTCGTCGACGAAATTGTCGCCGCCTATCGCGTACACAGAGGAGGCGAGGTCTCAGGCCTAGCCCGCAAGGACCAGCTGCTGCTCATCACGCGGTTCTACGAGCAGATGGCGGGGGTCGAAGAAGGTCGCTGGGCGGATTTCGCGCACCGCGGAGCGAGCCTCTATTTCGCCGGCCAGGCCGACAAGTTCGTGCGCGAGGGCAACAAGGCCGCGGCTCGACTGTGCGCCCGCCTCGCCCTCCAAGCCGGCGGCGTTGGAAGGTCGGTCCCCTGGCGCAAATGGCTAGGTCTCGTGCGACGGAGCCTGGTGTGAGAGCGTCATTCGCTCCAGTTGCGGCGGGAATCCCGCGCCCCCGGTGGTCCGTGATGATCCCGACCTACAATTGCGCGCATTTTCTCCGGACAACCTTGGAGAGTGTGCTCGCTCAAGATCCCGGTCCTGACCGGATGCAGATCGAAGTCGTCGATGATGCCTCGGACGACGATCCTGAGTCCCTGGTAAAGGCTGTCGGCGCCGGTCGCGTGGGATTTTTTCGTCAGGCGACGAACCAGGGGCAGATTGCGAATCTTTCCGCTTGCGTGGAGCGGTCCCGGGGCGAGCTCGTCCATATCCTTCACGGCGATGATTATGTGCTGCCCGGCTATTACGAAGCGCTGGATCGAGGCTTCGCGAGCGATCCTCGTGTCGGCGCTGCTTTCTGTCGCTGGAAGATCGTCGACGGTGACGGCGACGATCTGGCTCTCGCCGAACCCGAGCAGGAACACGCAGGTGTGATGAAGGACGCCCTCGCCCACCTCGCAAGTGAGCAGCGGATCGTCACTCCGGCAATGGCCGTCCGGCGGGAGGTTTGGGAGAAGCTCGGTGGCTTTGACTCGCGACTGCGGTGCGCTGAGGATTGGGAAATGTGGGTCCGGATCGCGGCGCATTATGACGTCTGGTATGAGCCGCGTCTGCTCGCCGCTTATCGGCGCCACGATCGGTCGAACACGAGCGCGAATAGCCGCAATGCGGCGGAGCTGCGATACAGCAGCATGGCAATCGACATGTTCGCACCTTTGCTTCCGCCCGAGCGCGCGCGGCGGATCGTCAAGGATGCTAGACGTAGCTATGCCCGGACGGCGCTGCGCAATGCCGAAGCTTTTGCTCGAGAGCCGGACTGGCGAGCCGTCAAAGCCAATCTCCTGATGGCGGCGCGCCTCGACCCCTCGCCCAGCACCTTGCGCAAGATCGTCGGCGTCCTTCTGAAAAAAAGCCGTGTCTGAACGCCGCAAAGTGGCGATCCTCGGCGCTGGCGGTTTTATCGGCTCGCGCGCGGCCGAGCTGCTCGAGGAGCAGGGCTACGAGATCGTGCCGATCACCCGCAGGGATGCCGGCGCATCAGATGAACGCAGAAGATTGGCGGATGCATTCGACCAGGCCGCAATGACTGCGGCTTTCGCGGGCTGCGAAGCGGTCGTGTCCGCGATCGCCGGCGATCCAAATACGATCGTGTCAACGATCGATCCGATTTATGCGGCGGCTGAAGCGGCCGGGGTGCGCCGGATCGTCTATCTCAGCAGTGCGGTTGTTCACGGCCATGCCCCTCCGGCCGGGACGGATGAAAGCTCCGAACTCTCGCTCGATCAGCCGCTGGAGTACAACCAAGCGAAGATTCTCGCCGAGCGGCGCCTGTGGGAGCTGCGCGGCCGCGGCAGGGTCGAAGTCGTGATCCTCCGTCCCGGCATCGTCTACGGGCCGGGATCGCAATGGACCCGTCGCCTGGCCGAGCAACTGCGCGCGCGCGCTGGGGCGCTGCCAGACGGAGGCACTGGGATTTGCAACGCCATCTTCGTCGACAATCTCATCCACGCCATCGACCGGGCCATTTCCGTCGATGGAGCCGACGGCCAGGCTTTCCTGATCAACGATCGGGAGAATGTCACCTGGCGAGACGTGATCGCGCCGATCGCCGAGTTGGTCGGTCACGACATCGACAGGCTCCCGCAGCCATCTTCGGCTTCTATCCTGAAACGCCAGCCGTCTGACGCAAAGCGTCTGGTTGACCGACTTCCTCGGCGCGTCCGGAGATCGCTGACGAGACTTCGTAAGACTCTCGGCCGCCCAGCGCCCGATCTGCCGCCGGGCTTCGAATTTGAAATGGCGCTGCTTCATTCGTGCCGCGTGCGCCTGCCGACGGCCAAGGCCGAACGGCTGCTCGGGTTCACGCCGCCCGTTTCCTTTGCCGAAGGATGTCGGCGTTCGGTCGAATGGCTGCGCGCCGAAGGTTTTGGCGCATGAACGCGGATACGAGCGACGTCGCGATCGTCATTCCGACTTACAATCACGCGCATTTTCTTCGGGCCGCAATCGAAAGCGCGTGTGGCCAGGTGCCGAAGCCGCGCGAGATCATCGTCGTTGACGACGGTTCCAGCGACCATCCGGAGGAAATCGCCAAGGCCTTCGAAGGCGTGCAAATCGTCCGCCAGGCGAATGCGGGCCTTGCGGCCGCGCGCAACCGCGGCCTGCGTGAAAGTGCATCAGCCTATGTCGTGTTCCTCGACGCTGACGACAGATTGCTCCCGGGTGCGCTGGCCGAGGGATTGAAGTCGCTTGCCGAGGACGAAAAGGCCGCCTTCACTTACGGCAAATATGCGATCGTCATTGCGTCGACGGCGGAGCGAACCGAAGCTGTGAATACGCCGGTGCCGAAGCAGGCCTTCGCGCATTTCCTGCGCGAAAACTGCATCGGCATGCACGGGACGGTCATGTACCGGCGAGCGGCGATCCAGCGCGCCGGCGGATTCCGGGAGCATTTGCCAGCCTGCGAGGATTACGACCTTTACTTGCGGCTCGCCCGCGACTGGCCCGTCCTTTGCCACGATGCCTGTTGCGCGGAATATTGGCACCACGACGCCAACATGTCGCGCGATCCGGCCTTCATGCTCAAAGCCGCATTGGCGGTGTTGCGCGACTACCGCGACGACGCGGAGGCGCGCGGTCTCATCGCCGACTATCGTGCCGGAATCGAGGGTTGGAAGCGTCATTATGTCGAAACCTGGTTCCAGCGCGCCCGGCAATCGCCCGTCCGCGCTCTGGCCACCGCGCCCGCAATGATGCGGATGGCGCCGCGACGAATGATCCGGACCGCGGGCCGCTCGCTCCTCGCAAGGCTCCGCTGATGCCGCGGGTGAGCGCGATCATCATCGTCTTCAACGGCGAGACCTACATCGCCGAAGCCATCGACAGCGTGCTCGCGCAGGACTTCGTCGATTGGGAGCTTCTGGTCGTCGACGACGGCTCGACCGATCGCACGCGCGACATCGTGCAATCCTATGTCCACGCGCAACCCGACCGCATCCGCTTGCTGCGCCATCCGGACAAGGGCAATCACGGGATGAGCGCGACGCGGAACCTCGGCATCGCCGAGGCCCAGGCGGAATATGTCGCTTTCCTGGACGCTGACGACCTGTGGCTCCCCACGAAGCTTTCCGAGCAGGTGCGAATGCTCGACAGTCATCCTTCCGCGGCCCTGATCTACGGGCGGACCCTCATCTGGAACGAATGGGACCCAAGCTCGGCCAAGAAGGACTATTTCTACGGTCTCGGAGTCGAACCCGGCCAGCTGTACGAGCCCCCTCGCCTCTTCTTTCAGCTGCTCGATAACGTCCACCAGACGCCGACGACCTGCAATGCGATGGTTCGGCGCGATTCGATGCTCGAGGTCGGAGGCTTCGATCCCAGCTTCCGCGACATGTTCGAAGATCAGATCTTTTTCGCGAAACTGCTCCTCGCTTACCCCGCCTATGTCAGCGGCGAGTGCTGGGCGAAGTACCGCCAGCATGGTTCGGCGGCTTCGTCACAGTCGGCGCGAAAGGTACGGCGGGCGCATTTGCGGTACCTTCGAGCGCTCCGGCGCTATCTCGTCCAGCAGGGCGAACGCTGGTCGAAGGAGCGTCTGGCGGTCGATCGCACCATCGCGAGGCTGCACTTCAAACGCCTGATCGGCGGTTTCCGGAGGCGGCTAGGCCTGTGACCCGCGGAGCCGCCGCGCCAATCCGCTCGCGGCATGATGCAATCGAGGAAAGCGGCAGCGCAGGATTTCGCGCCTGATGCGCCAGGCGAGGCCTGGACCGCCCACTCCGCGCTCCCGCAGATAGTCGCGAAGCCATTCCAGATAGAGCCTCTTCGCCGAGAGCCACTCCGCCCGGCTGGCGCGATTGGAGCTGGAGGCCGGATGCTGGCGATAGCGGTCGAAGCAGTCGTTGGACACGAGTGTCGAACCGCTCACGACGGCTTTGGTGATGAACAGCAAATCTTCGAAGAGCGACCGAAAACGATCGTCGAAGCCCCCGAAATCGAGCGCGAACTGTCGCCGGATCATGAAACCGGACTGAGAAGGCGTGAGACCGCGGCCCAGGGGATAGAAGTGGCGCAGCAGACTGACCGGCGGGTAGATCCGGCCCTCTTCCAGTGCGGGCCTTGCGTCGACTTCCCCGGTCCATCGCAACTTGTCCTCGGCACCGTCCCAGCTGCGCCAATAATCCGTCGCGCCGCACAGGAACTGAGCCCGCGGATACAGATCGAAGAGCGCGACCTGCCGCTCGAGCTTATCGGCCAGCCAGACGTCGTCGCCGTCGAGGAAGGCGATGAGTTCGCCCCGCCCCTCCTTGAGAGCGAGGTTTCTGCTCGCGCTTTTGCCGCGATTGGAGCGACCCTCGTGGTGGAGATACCGGATTTTGCCCGAGTGACGATCGGCGAATTCTTGCGCGATGCGCGCGCTCGAATTGCTACTGCCGTCGTCCACCAGCAACAGCTCCCAGTCGCTGAAGGTCTGCGCAAGGACGCTCTCGATGGCCTCGCCGAGGAAGCGCTCCTCGTCGAGAAAGATGATCGCGCACGTGACGCGCGGGTTTGACGCCATCGCTTTGCTCAGATCGGCAGGAATTCGGCCAGCATCGCCTTGAACTCCGCGCCCGGTACGTTGCGGACTCCGATGCGGGGCAGCTCATACCGGTCCGCATCCCGCTGAACGGGGCGGCGCTGCGTCCCGCAGGCGAAGGCGTAGCCATTCTCTTCGGCGAGCCGCTTCGTATCCGCGCTGCAGCTGCCGTGCGGATAGGCCAGCGCCGTGACTTTGCGGCCGAGGACATGCTCGAGCCGGTCCTTGGACGTGCGGAGCTCGTGATCCTGCTCGGCCACCGTGAGGTTCGCGAGCTCCGGATGAGAAATGGAATGTCCGCCGATGTCGATCAGATCGTCCGCGGCGAGACGGCGAAGGCCTTCCTCGTCGAGGATCGCGCGCTCCGGGCGGGCGGTCGGCGAAATTCCTGCCCACTGCAAAAGCTCGGCGATCACCCGTTCCCGCTCCGCTGGGCTGGTGCGAAGCACGAGTTCGCGAAGCTCTTGGTAAACCCGTTGCCTTGCAGTGTGAGGAGGCGCGTACGGTTTCCAGTCGCGCTGACGGTCCGCGTCTTCCTCGGTCCAATTGGCGTCGCCGTTGAGCTCCCAGGATTTCCGCTCGCCGTCGACCTCCACCTCCAACATCTCGGGCAGCGTGCCGGGCGTAAGGAGGACGCGTTCCATCGCGTCCCACCAGAATTCGCCTTCAGACGCGAGATAGCCCGATGCGACGAAGACGGTCGCGGGAATGCCGTAACGCTCAAGGAGCGGGCGCCCATTTTCGAGATTGTCGAGATAGCCGTCGTCGAAGGTGAGGACGACCGAGCGCTTCGGGACTCTACCCGACGAAAGCGAGGCGGCCAGTTCATGAAGGTGAATGACGTTGAGCCCGCTGGAGCGGAGGACTTCGAGTTGCTGCCGGAAATTTTCCGGAGTGACGCAGAGGTTCCACGGATCGGTCCGCTCCTCGGCGATCCGATGATACATGAGGATCATTCCGCGCGGGTTGATCTGCTGCTTGGCCCAGCGGCCGGCCCGGCGGATCGGTTGAGGCAGGCGGTCGCGCATCATGCGGCCGGCTTTTTCTGGGCGCGCGCGCTGATGATCAGCGGATATTCGGGATCGTAGATCGCGAGCTCGTCGCTCCGTAACTCCTCTCGGGCGAGGCCGTGCAGGAAGGCGGTGGCGGCCAGGATGTTGCCCTGTGCGGAGACTTCGACCAGCGAGGCTGGAAAATATTCTTCAAGCAGGCGCCGGACGGAATCGCGTGTGAAGCTCCAGTACCAGGTGCCGTCATGCGACATGGGAACGCGCGTGATTCCCGGAACCGTCAGGAGCAGCACGCCGCCTGGCGCAAGACTGCGCTCGAGCTGGCTTATGCACGAACGTATCTCATAGATGAGATGCAGCGTCTGGGTTAGAACGATGCAATCGAACGCGTCCGACGGCAGCTCGACCGCATTATTGAGGTCGGAGACGATCGTCGCGTCGGGGTTCTGCGGATCGACGTCGAGGACAGCGCTTTCGGTCACCTGCTCACCGCCGAACTGACGAGTGTAGGCGGCGTCCTTCACCTCGAGGACATGGCCGCGGATGTCGGAAGAATGCTCGCGGAGGAAATCCTCGATGTAATCGCGATCGACTGGAGTCCCACGCTCGTAGCCCCAGCCGCCTCCGAGCGAACTCGTCCGGCGCAGGTCCCCCCACCGCACCCCGCCGACAGCCGGTGGGCCGATGCGCAACAACTTCTTGATGCGGCGGCGCAGGGCCTTGGAGGCCCGGCTACGGCGCGCATGCTTCCCTTGCACTGTCCCAGCGTCCGCCATGTTGCTCCTTCGAGAGGGGAACGTATCGGTTCGGGAATGCGGTGTCGATGTGTGGAGGACCCTCGGCCCGTCTTGGTACAGGAGCTTAATGCTTCCCGTTCTGCCGCGAGGAAGAGCGCGCACGCAGACCGTAAAGACAACCGGGCACGAGCGCGCCGAGCGCGGTTAGCCGTTCGCGTATGCCTGACCAGCTGCGACCGCGGAACTCCGACCGGGTCTCCCGAAGCTTCATTCGCGAGTATGAGGCGAGCATCCGTATCCCATAAGCATCCCGCTCCGCGAGCCGAACGCCGCATAAAGCTCCGATCCCGAAGCCGTACGACCAGCGCGTCGCCTTTCGTCGTTCCTTCGTCTGCCACTCATGATGCATGAGCGCATCGCCGTCATATCGGATCCGTCCTCCAGCAGCGAGCAGACGGTCGATGATCTCGCAATCTTCGGCGGCCTTGCCGGACGTCCCGACGCCGAGCCGCTCGTCCCATCCGCCGACGCGCTTGAGGTCAGTCACTCTTGCGGAGAAATTGGCGCCGCTGCCCACGGCCCAGGGGACCGTCCGGCTGGCGAAGAGTCGGCTCTCTCGGGAAGGTCGGCTCGAAGTGGCGAACATGTTCGCTGGCGGGTCGCCTGGAGGCGGGAGGATCGGACCCGTTACCCCGGTGAGCGAAGAGTCTTCTTCCATCGCCTTTCTCACGGCCTCGGCCCAACCGGGGTCGGGGAAGCAGTCGTCATCCGTCACTGCGAGCACGGTTCCGACAGCCCGGGCGAGCGCCAGGTTGCGAGATGCCGATAGTCCGAGCCGCGGCTGCTCGAAGTAGCGGACGGGCAACTGACTCTCCTGGACTGCGAGGCGCACCGCCTCGGAGGGATCCTGATCGACGACGATGATTTCGTCCGGACCGCGGGTCTGCGCCCGAACGGCCTCGAGACAGCGCGCCAGGGCGTCGGCACGGCCGCAGGTGGCGATGGCAAGCGTGAGGCGCAGCGACATGATCACCGACCTAATCGTCTCTTCCGCCGCAGTCGACGCCCTGGCCGTGTGTCTGCGCGGGACGTCCGTCACGTTGCTGTAACATTAACGCCCGAAACCCAACGCACCTTCGTCGGGTGCTGCCGGTCGTTCGTCGAAGGCACGGCTACCCTGACGAAGAGTTAACCTACCGGCCCGCGGACGCTCATGTTCCATCGGCCACGGACCCGAGCGGTCTTGCATTCCGCGGTTTGAGGAGGAAGTGCGTCACCCCGTGAAGCTCCAGCGTCGCATCCACCCCCTCAAGGGCTCGCTTCTTGCCCTGAGCTCTGCCCTCTTGCTGGCCGCATGCGGAAGCAGCGGACAGCCGGACGGCGGCACGGGCGGTCGCGGAGGCCGTGGAGGGCCCGGCGGACCGACCCAGGTGGGCTACGTCGTTGTCCAGCAGGGCAGCGCTCCAATCGAACAGCAGCTCCCCGGACGGGTCTCGGCCTATCAGGTGTCGGAGGTTCGCCCGCAGGTCTCCGGGGTAATCCTGCGCCGTCTGTTCCGGGAAGGCTCGATCGTCCAGCAGGGTCAGACGCTCTATCAGATCGACCCCAGCATCTATCAGGCGGCCGCGGCCCAGGCTGCGGCCAATCTGCAGAGCGCCCGGGCCAGCGCCGAGGCTGCCCGCGTCCGGGCAGCGCGATATAAGCCGCTCGCCGAAATGGAGGCGATCGCCAAGCAGGATTATACCGACGCGATCGCCCAATCGCGCCAGGCCGAGGCAGCGGTCGCCCAGAACAATGCGGCGCTTCGGAGCGCGCAGATCAATGTGCGCTTCACTCGGGTTCCCGCGCCGATCACCGGGCGGATCGGCCTTTCGACCGTTACGCAGGGAGCGCTCGTCACCGCCAATCAGGCGGACGCTTTGGCCACAATCACCCGGCTCGATCCCGTTTACGTCGACATTCAAGAATCGGCAGCCGATCTCCTCGCTTTGCGTCGGGCGCTGACCGAGGGCGGCGTTGTCGCGACGTCGGCCCAGGTTCGACTGCAGCTTCCCGACGGGAGCAGCTACGGTTTCACCGGGACGGTCGAGTTCAGCCAGGTCCTCGTCGATCAGACCACCGGGACGGTCACTCTTCGCGCGCGCTTCCCGAACCCGCAGGGAATCCTGCTTCCGGGCATGTTCGTGACTGCTCAATTCGCTCAGGCCATCGACACCAGCGCGTTCCTGGTCCCGCAGGCCGGAGTCTCGCGCGATCCCAAGGGTAACGCGACCGTTTGGGTCGTTGGCCCCGGCAATCGCGCGGTGCAGCGCGTCGTGGTCGCCAACCGCACCCAGGGACAATATTGGGTCGTGACACAGGGCCTCGCTCCCGGCGAGAAGGTCATTACGCAGGGCACGGCCAACCTCCACGATGGCGCTCCGATCAAGCCCGTGCCTGCCTCGGCTCCGCAACGGACCAAGGCTCCGTCGACGGATGCCCTGAAAAAGATGAACGCCAACCGGCGCGGCGGCTAAAGCATGTCGCGAATCTTCATCGATCGCCCGATTTTCGCCTGGGTGATCGCGATCATCATCATGCTGATGGGGATCGGCGCGATCACCGCCCTGCCGGTCGCTCAATATCCCGACGTGGCGCCGACTCAGATCAACATCCGTGCCACCTATCCCGGGGCGTCGGCCGCGACCCTCGAAAGCAGCGTCACACAGATACTGGAACAGCAGCTGACCGGGATCGACGGACTGCTCTATTTCCAATCCTCGTCGACGGCTCGCGGGCAGGTCTCGATCAGCGTGATCCTGGAAAAGGGAATCGACCCGGATATCGCCCAAGTGCAGGTGCAAAATGCGATCCAGACGGCGATCACCAGGCTGCCCCAGCAAGTTCAGCAACAGGGCGTGCGCGTCACCAAGTCGTCGCCCGACCTGCTCCTGATTGTCGGCATCTACGACGAAACGGACCGTAGCACGAACTTCGACGTCTCCGACTGGCTGACTTCGAACATGCAGGATGAGCTCTCGCGCGTTCCCGGCGTCGGCGACGTCAACGTATTCGGATCATCCTATGCCATGCGCATCTGGCTGGATCCGCAGAAGCTGGCGAGTTTTCAGCTGATGCCGAGCGACATCGTCACGGCGGTGCAGAATCAGAATACGGAAGTGGCGGCGGGCGAGGTCGGCGGCGTTCCGCAACCCGAAGGTCAGATGCTGAACGCTACGGTGACCGCCCAATCGCGGCTCCAGACGCCCGATCAGTTCCGCAACATCATCGTTAAGGCCGATCCGAGCGGGGCTCGAGTGCTGCTCGGCGATGTGGCCCGGGTCGAACTCGGCGCCGACAATTATTCGGCACGAATCCGCGCCAACGGCCATCCGGGCGCCGGCATCGGAATCAGCCTCGAGCCCGGGGCCAACGCGCTGCTCACCGCTGACCTGGTCAAGGCGAAGGTCGCCGATATCGCGCCGCGGATGCCCAGCGGCTACAAATATGCCTACGCGAACGACACGACCGACTTCATCAAACTGTCGGTGATCGAGGTCGTGAAGACGCTGATGGAGGCGATCGTCCTGGTCGTCCTCGTCATTTTCATCTTCCTGCAGAGCTGGCGAGCGACTCTCATCCCGTTCATCGCCGTGCCGGTCGTGCTCCTCGGGACCTTCGCGGTCCTCTACGCGCTGGGATTCTCGATCAACACCATGACTCTCTTTGGACTCGTGCTCGCGACCGGTTTGCTGGTCGACGACGCGATTGTCGTTGTCGAGAACGTCGAACGGCTGATGCACGAGAACCCCGACATGACTCCGCGCCAGGCGACCATCGAGTTGATGGGCCAGATCCAAATGGCGTTGATCGGCATCGCCATGGTCCTCTCCGCAGTGTTCCTGCCGATGGTGTTCTTCGGCGGATCGACCGGAGTCATCTATCGCCAATTCTCGGCGACGATCGTGTCGGCGATGATCTTGTCGATATTCATCGCCCTGACCCTCAGCCCGGCGATTGCCGCGAACCTGCTCAAGCGGAACCACGCAACGGTCGAGGAAAGCTGGCTGGGCCGAACCGCGCCCGCCGTCGCTCATACGATCGAGCGCGGACGGGTGAAGTTCAACGAGGGCTTCGACCGAATGGTCCACTGGTATGTCGGCACGGTCCATTGGGCAGTCGACCGTAAATGGATCTTCCTTTCCATCTACGCCGGTGTCTGCGCGCTGCTGATGATCCTCTTCTTTCGGCTCCCGACCGGCTTCCTTCCGACCGAAGACCAGGGCGCGGCGTTCATCCAGTTTCGTCTGCCTGCAGGCGCGACCATGACCCGGACGCTGGACGTTCAGCGGAGGGTCGAGGACTATTTCCTCAAAGGACCGGAGAAGAGGAACGTCAAAACCTACTTCACGGTCGCCGGTGGCGGCCAGGGCGCGGCCGGGCAGAACACCGGACAGGCGTTCATCAACCTTGCGGATTACGACAAGCGCGAGAGCAGCAAGGATTCGGCGGATGCGGTCGTCCAGCGTGCATCCGCGGCATTTCGCGGACTTCGCGACGCACAGGTCTTCGCTCTTATTCCGGGCGCGATCCGCGGCCTCGGCCAGTCGAGCGGCTTTACCATGGAGATTCAGAACACCGGAAGCATGACTCCGGATCAATTCGCCGCAGCGCGCGACAAGCTCCTCGCCGCCGCTTCCAGCGATCCGTCGCTGACGTCGGTCCGGCTGACCGAGCTGCCCGATGTCGCCAGCCTCAAGGTCGACATCAATCAGCAGAGGCTGGCGGCACTTGGACTGAGCGCGGGCGACGTCAACGGCACGATCTCGACTGCCTGGGGTGGCCGCTACGTCAACGATTTCATCGACCGCGGACGCGTGAAGCGCGTCTATGTGCAAGGCGATGCGCCTTACCGGGCGGCACCGAACGACATCGGCCAGTGGTTCGTTCGCAACGTTCAGGGCGAGATGGTTCCCTTTTCATCCTTTTCGCAAACCGAATGGATGACGACCCCGACCAGCCTGTCCCGCTTCAACGGCTACCCGTCCTTCGAATTTTCGGGACAAGGCGCACCGGGAGTGAGCTCCGGGGAGGCAATGAACATCATCGATCAGCTGGCGGCCCAGATTCCTGGAATCAGCGTGGCCTGGGCGGGGCAGTCGTACCAGGAACGGTTGGCCTCCGGGCAGGCGCCGATCCTCTATGGCGTAGCGCTGCTGGTCGTGTTCCTGTGTCTTGCGGCGCTTTACGAAAGCTGGTCGATTCCGGTCGCGGTCTTGCTGGTCATTCCGCTGGGCCTCGTCGGCTCCATTTTCGCGGTGACGCTCCGCGGATTGCAGAATGACGTCTACCTTCAGGTCGGCCTGATCACGACCATGGGACTGTCGGCCAAGAATGCGATCCTGATGGTCGAATTCGCCGAACGCGCGGAGAAGGAAGGCAAGCGCGTGATCGACGCCGCGATCGAAGCCGCCCGGATCCGGCTTCGGCCGATCCTCATGACCAGCTTCGCCTTCATTTTCGGCGTCCTGCCGTTGGCGATTTCGACCGGCGCGGGCGCGAACAGCCGGATCGCGATCGGGACGGCGGTGGTCGGCGGAATGCTGACGGCGACGATCCTCGCCATCTTCTACATCCCGCTGTTCTTCGTGATCGTTCGCCGCAGCGTTCGCGAAGGAGTGAAGATCGTCCGCGAACGCTTCCGCGGACGCCGCAAGGCAGAGGCATGAAGCGTTCGGCGGCTCTTCTCGCGCTGCTCGCCGCAGGCTGCGCGTCGATGGAGCCGAAATATGCGCGCCCGGCGCCGGCCGTTCCGGCGTCCTGGCCTGCCGGCGACGCCTATCTCAAGCAGTCGGAAGCTGCGCTCCCCGCCCTCACCTACAAGGACATCTTCCGTGATGTCCGGCTGCAAACGCTGATCGCGCAGTCACTCGCGAACAATCGCAATCTGGCGGCCGCGGCGGCCAACATCGTCGCGGCTCGCGAGCAGTACCGCATTCAACGGGCCCAGCAATTCCCACAGCTCAATGCCGCCGCCGGAGTGACGGCGAACGGTGAGCGGGATGACAATAGTTCCGATTCGAACTCGAACGGCTCCAGCTCGAATGCCCAATATCAGGTCGGTCTTCAGGTCCCGAGCTTCGAGCTGGACCTGTTCGGCCGCCTGCGCTCACTCACCCACGCTCAGCTCGAGCAATATTTCGCGACCGAGGCCGGCGCTCGAGCGACGCGGCTTACGCTCGTCGGCGACGTCGCCAGCGCTTGGCTGACCTATTCGGCGGACTCGAGCCTGCTGTCGGTCGCCCAGCAAACGGCGGCGAGCGCGGAGAAGAGCGTCCGGCTGACTCGGCTGCGGCTTGAAGGGGGAGTAGCGCCGCGCACCGACCTGCGTCAGGCGGAGCAAGTCCTCACTCAGGCCCAGGCCGACATGGCCCAGCAGCGGACTCTGGTGGCGCAGGACCTCAATGCCCTGCAGCTATTGGTCGGAGCGCCGATCGACCAGAGCCTGCTCGCCAACTCAATCGACCAAGCCTTGCCGACGATTGCCGAGCTTCCGGCGGGAATCGATTCCTACATTCTCCTGCGCCGGCCGGACGTGCTCCAGGCCGAATATCAGCTGCGCTCGGCCAACGCCGAGATCGGCGCTGCGCGAGCCGCTTTGTTCCCGCGGATCACGCTCACGGGACTGCTTGGCTTCGCGAGCTCGGCGCTCGGCAGTCTGTTCACCGGCGGTGCGTTCGGCTGGAGCGCGGGAGCGGATGCGACCTACACGATCTTCCAGGCCGGTGCCGGTCACGCGAACGTTCGCCTCACTGAAGCGCAGCGCAAGGCCGCGATCGCCAATTATCAAAATGCGATCCAATCGGCCTTCCGCGATGTCGCGGACGCCCTTGCCCGCCGCGGCACGATGGGAGTTCAGCTGGCCGCGACTGAGCGGCGCACCGCGGCGGCCGCCGACGTCGCGATGCTCGAGGAAGCGCGCTATCAAAATGGCATCGACAGCTATCTCAACCTGCTGGACGCCCAGCGATCCTATTATTCCGTGCAGCAAGTCCTGATCCAGACCAAGCTCACGTCGGGACAAAATCTCGTGACTTTATACCAGGCACTCGGCGGCGATCCGCTGCTTCAGACCACCCCGATCTGTCAGTCCCTCCCGAGCGACAATGTTGCGAGCAGCGCGAACGTCGCCAACCAATGCTCGCCCATATAGTCGCCGCTGATGTGCGGCAGCGCGGCGGCTAGGTGATCGTGCGCCGCCGCTTCGGCGATCCTCCGTTCGGCCGAAGGCAGCAGGGGCGCGAGGCCGAGCCAGCACCAGGCCCGGCTAAGATTTAGCCCGTCGAGATGCGCGATTTTTCCATCGCTTCGATCGCTGACCACGGCCGGAGTGAAGAGAGTGGCGGGGTCGTGACGCGCGAGGCGAGGCAGGAACCGCTCGAACCATTCGGGAAATAGCGCCGGGTGCGTTCTGGCGATGCACAAGGCTTCGATCAGCGCCGGCGACAAAAACTCGTCGCCGCCGGGCTCCCACGCCTGGCAATCCCGATCGGCACCGAACCAATGGAGCGAGCGTTCGCCTATTTGCCGCGCGAGTGGCTCGTCGAATTGATCCGCCCAATCGAGCGAAAGAATGAGTGCGAACGCCGTGTTGAAATGTGTCCCTACCCGAATGGGATAGGTGAGGATCTGAAGATAGCGACTCAGCCGCTCAGCGAACGCTCGGGCGAGCGATTCCAGCTCCACGGCCCAGGGTTCACGATGCCGCGTCGCTTCCAGATGGAAAGCGAGAAGCCAGGCCCAGCCATAGGGTCTTTCGAACGGGCCGCTGAGGTCCCGATCGAGATAGTCGAGCTCGACGGCGACCTTGTCGGGGATGAACGTCTCGTCTGCCAGCCGCGCGATCGATTCCGCCTGGTCGATCTGCGGAAACAGACGGCGCAGGGTCAGCAGGGTCCACCAGCCGTGGACGCAGCTGTGCCAATCGAAGCTCCCGAAGAAAATCGGGTGCAGCGTCCGCGGCGGACGAGCGTCGTCATCGCTGAGCAGCACATGGTCCAGCTTGTGCGGATATTCCTGCGCGATGTGGCCAAGCGCGATGCCCGCAAAACGCGACGCAAGGTCGGCGTCCAGCCTCGTCACAGGTGGAATCCGGCGAAATAGAGGATCAAGATATTCGCGATCAGGAGCGGGATCGCGGTCGGGACCTGCGCCCGGATGACCCCGTACTGATCCTTGAGTTCGAGCAATGCCGCCGGGACGATATTGAAGTTGGCGGCCATGGGGGTCATCAACGTCCCGCAAAACCCCGCGAGCATTCCCACGGCGCCGATCACCGCCGGATTGCCGCCGTCCTGCTGGATGAGGATGGGTACCCCAATCGCCGCCGCCATCACTGGGAAGGCTGCAAAGGCATTGCCCATGATCATCGTGAAAACGACCATGCCGAGGGCGAACAGAAGCACAGCAAGGAAGATGCTGCCGTGCGGGATGACCGCGCTCGCCATTGCTCCGATCGTCGTACCGACGCCAGCCGCCGCGAACACTACGCCGAGAGAGGCGAGCATCTGCGGCAGCACAGCTGCCCAGCCGATCGAATCCATCAGCCGGCGACCCTCCTCGAGCGGCGCGGTCACCGCCGGCTTCAACCACGCATAGCAAGTGACCAGCGCGAGTATGACGCCGACGCCGAGCAGCACCAGGGTCACCGATTTCGGGTCGATGAGCCCGCTATTCTGGAGTGGCGTGTAATTGAACGCGAGCGTCCCGACTAAGGCGGTGAAGGGGATGATCAGCGCCGCAAGGAACAACTTGTTGCCGTAACGTTCGGAGAAACGCTCGCGCTGCTCGGAGGTGGTCGATTTGCTAGCGCCTTTACCGAGCAGCTGTGTTCCGGCGATCGCAACCAGAGCAAGCACCAGCACGCCGTTGCCGACGTCCGTCAGGAAATCGCCGAACCAGAAGGCGACCGCGAGCAGGCCCCAGAATGCGGCATTGCCCCAACGCTTCGGGTTGGTGCCGTCGCGCGCGCTGCCGATCGCAAACGCGCCGAAGACCGCGCCGGCGAAGAGGTAGAGCCAGTGCAGGTTGATCATGGAAGCTCCTCCCTGCGGCGCGTAGCGTCGTGGGAGGGGGACCATCCGCAAATAGCGGATGGTGGAGGGGTCGGCGCCAACCCCACATCAGCTGCGCTGAGCGTCCCCCTCCCCATCGCTTCGCTAGGAGGAGCGAGCGAGACCCCGATCCAACCACAACAGCCGCGTGCCATGGATCAGGAACGCGCAGATCGCGGTTGGAATCGCCCACACCGATAGCTGGAACGGCGTCAGTTCGATCCCGAAGCTCGCCAGCGAGCCCTGGATCAGCAGGATCGAGGCGATGGCGAGGAAAATGTCCTCGCCGAAGAACCGCCCGACATTGTCGGTGGCCGCGGACATTGCCTTCACATGATCGCTCGTCGGCTCGTCGAGTGACCCATGCTCCTTTTCCGCCGCTGCGACGGCCATGGGAGCGACGAGCGGGCGAACCGTCTGCGCATGGCCGGCGACGTCGATCAGGCCGACAGCCGCGAAAACTTGCCGAAATGCGAGATAGACGATGAGCAGCCGTCCGGTGGTCGCTCCACGCATCTTAAGGATCAAAGCCCGCGCCCGCTCCTGCAGCCCATAGCGTTCGAGCAACCCGATCACTGGCAGCACGATGTAGGGAATGGTCACAAACCGGTTCTCGTTGAAGCCGTGGCCGAGCGTTGCGAGGACCTTCAGGAAATCCATTCCGCCGAGCAGGCCCGTGACGATCGCGGAAACCGCCACGACGAGCAGCGGATTGAATTGCAGGGCAAAGCCGAGGACGACGAGGGCAATCCCGAGCAGCGGCCAGTAATCAGTCATGCGTCATCCCGGACTTGATCCGGGACCCATGAACACCCTCCCTTTCCAAAAAGCCATTTTGTTCATGGGTTCCCGCTTTCGCGGGAATGACGGCCTGGAGATCCGAAGCCGCCGCCGCCCGGCGTTTCGATGACGAAGCGGTCCCCGGCGGCGACCTCGGCAAACGCTGTCGCACTGAGCATCTCGACGGACCCATCGGTGCGCTCCACCCAATTGCGGCCTGCTTGCGCGTCCGAACCGCCGAGGATCCCGCGCGGCGGCACTCGGCGCCGGTTGGCGAGGATGTTGGCCCGCATCGGCTCCAAGAATGTGACGGCGCGGATCACTCCGTCGCCCCCCTTGTGCGCCCCCTGCCCGCCCGAGCCGCGCCGGATGGCGAATTGGTCGAGCCTGACCGGCAGCCGAGTTTCCAATATCTCGGGGTCAGTCAGGCGGCTGTTGGTCATGTGCGTCTGCACGCCGCTGGAGCCGTCATGATCGGGCCCCGCGCCCGAGCCGCCCGCGATCGTTTCATAATATTGGTACCGCTCGTTACCGAACGTGAAATTGTTCATCGTTCCTTGGCTCGGCGCCAATCGCCCCGTCGCGGCGAACAGAGCGTCGGTCACGACCTGGCTCGTTTCGACGTTGCCGGCGACCACGGCCGCCGGATAGCTCGGGTTCAGCATCGATCCCTCGGGAACAACCAGCCGGACGGGCCGCAGACAGCCGTCGTTCATCGGAATGGCATCGTCGATCAGCGTACGCATCACATAGAGGGACGCGGCGCGAACGATCGAATAGGGGGCGTTGAAATTGTCGGGTTGCTGCTCGCTCGTCTCGGCGAAGTCCAAGGTCGCCGAGCGCTCGGCCCTGTCGATCGTGATCTTCACTCGGACGTGCGCTTCATTATCCATCTCATAGTCGAACGCACCGTCCTCGAGGCGATCGAGCAATCGCCGGACCGACTCTTCGGCATTGTCGAGAACATGGTTCATGTAGGCGGCGACCACCTCGCGCCCATAGTCTCGCGCGGTCTGAACGAGCATCTCAGCACCCCGCATGCAGGCGGCGAGCTGCGCCTTCAGATCGGAGATGTTGCGGTCTGGGTTGCGCGCCGGCCACTCACCCGAGGCAAGCAGCGCACGCATTTCCGCCTCGCAAAATTGCCCCTCCTCGACGAGCAGGACATTGTCGATGAGAACGCCTTCCTGATCGATCGTCCGGCTGTCGGGCGGCATCGACCCGGGCGCGATTCCGCCGATATCGGCATGATGCCCCCGAGCGGCCACGAAGGCCGAAGGCGAGACATCATCCTCGGCGTAAAACACGGGGACGATCACCGTGATGTCAGGAAGGTGGGTTCCCCCGCGATAGGGGTCGTTCAGCACATAGGCATCGCCGTGGCGAATACCGCGCCCGTCCCTTCCCTCGCCGCGCGTGTCGATGATCCGTCGGATGCTCTCGCCCATCGAGCCCAAATGCACCGGGATGTGAGGGGCATTGGCGATCAGTGCGCCCTCATGGTCGAAGATCGCACAGGAGAAATCGAGCCGTTCCTTGATGTTCACGCTGGTCGCCGTCGATTGCAATGCGACCCCCATCTCCTCGGCGATCGCCATGAACAGATTATTGAAGATCTCGAGCCGCACGGGATCCACGCTGGTGCCGATCGCTTTCGCTCGATCGAGGGGGACAGCTCGGGTGAGAATGAGTGTGCCGTCATGCTCTCGCACGGCCCGCCAGCCCGGCTCCACAACCGTGGTCGATGAAGGATCGAAGATCAGGGCGGGACCGAGAATCTCCTCCCCTCGAATAGCTTCGCTGGCCCCCGTCCCCCGCAACTGCGGGGGAGGATTCGTATGCCCGATCGCTTCAACCACGAGAGCGTCGACGATGATCTCGGCACCTTCGTCCATGTAGCCGAAGCGGCGTTGATGTAATTGCGAGAAAGCGGCCCGCATGTCCTCGGCCGAAGCGATGTCCAGCTCCAAGGTCGTGTCGCTTCCGACGGTGCGCAGGCGCGCTCGACGCACCAGCTCGATCCGTTCGTCATGCACGCCCTGCTCAACCAGTGCGTCTCGCGCGCGCCGTTCCAATTCGCCGAGGGCATGAGTGAAATCTTTTCCGAGCGGCTTCAGCCAGCTCACGTCACGGATCGCCTTCACGTCGGCGATGCCAATTCCGTAGGCCGAGAGCACGCCGGCGAGCGGATGGATCAGGATCCGCTCCATGCCGAGTGCATCGGCAACTCGGCAGGCATGCTGACCCCCCGCTCCGCCGAAGCAGGCGAGCGTGTAGCGTGTGACGTCATGACCCCGGGCGATCGAGATCTTGCGGATAGCGGCGGCTATGTTGTCGACGGCGATCTCGAGGAACCCTTCGGCAATGTCCTCGAGGGCGCGACCGTCGTCCAGCGCGTCAGCCACTTCCTGCAGCCGATCGCGCGACGCGCCGGGGTCGAGTGCCTGGTCTCCGCTCGAGCCGAACACGGCCGGGAAATGCGCGGGGTCGATGCGACCGAGGAACAGGTTGCAATCGGTGACGGTCAGCGGCCCGCCATTGCGATAGCAGGCAGGCCCCGGATTCGCCCCGGCGGATTCCGGCCCCACCCGGAAGCGCATTCCGTCAAACCGGCAGATCGACCCGCCGCCGGCCGCGACCGTGTGGATTTGCATCATCGGCGCGCGGATGCGCACGCCGGCGATGACGCTCTCATCGGCAAGCTCGAAATGGCCGGCATGGTGCGACACGTCGGTCGACGTTCCGCCCATGTCGAAGCCGATCAGCTTCTCCGCGCCGTGCGGAGCACATGCGGCGACCATACCGACGACTCCGCCGGCGGGACCGGACAGGATCGCATCCTTGCCACGGAACGCAGTCGCTTTGGCGAGCCCGCCATTGGACTGCATGAAGTGCAGGTCCGTTCCCTCTTGCAGACCCGCGGCGACGCGATCGACATAGCGCCGGAGCACTGGCGACAGATATGCATCGACCACTGTGGTGTCGCCGCGCCCGACGAGCTTGATCAGCGGCGCGACCTCGTGGCTGACCGAGATTTGCCGAAACCCGATCTCGCGCGCGATTTCAGCCAGCCGTGACTTCATGCCGGGAATAGCGCCAGCCGTGCATGAGGACGATGGCCAACGCATCTATCCCTGACTTCCGAGTGTCGGCGAGAGCCTGCCGAGCCTGGGCTTCGTCGAGTGGGACGAGGACGTCGCCATCAACGCCGACCCGCTCGTCGATCTCTATCACTTGATCGTAGAGCATCGACGGAAGGACGATGTTGCGGGCGAAGATTTCCGGGCGGGCCTGATAACCGATCCGAAGCGCGTCGCCGAAGCCGCGAGTGATCGCAAGAGCTACGCGTTCGCCCTTGCGTTCGAGCAGCGCGTTGGTGGCCACGGTGGTGCCCATCCGCACTTCCGTGACGGATCCGCCCTCCTCACCGATGATCCGGCGGATCGCTTCGAGCGCCGCATCCTCATACTGGTTGGGGTTCTCGGACAGCAGCTTCTCGACCCGGAGGTCTCCTTCAGACGAGCGCGCAACCACGTCGGTGAATGTTCCGCCGCGGTCGATCGCGAAAGTCCAGCTGCGCTCCACGTCATCGCTCAAGCAGATAGGGAGCGGCCGCTCAACCCGGCGATAATCACTTCCAGCGGCACCGCCTGCCCCTTATGGGGAGCCATGGCTGTACTGGTTACCGGCGCCGCCGGCTTCATTGGATCGGCGACCGCCCGAGCGCTCCTCAGTCGCGGCGACGAGGTGGTCGGCATCGATAGTCTCAACGATTATTACGACCCCTCCCTCAAGCACGCACGCCTCGACGCGCTCCAGCAGGATTTTCCCGATCGGTTTCGTTTTGAGCACCTCGACTTTTCGGATGCGGAATTGCTCACGCGCGCCACTCAGGACATCGAGCTCGACTCCATCGTCCACCTGGGAGCGCAGGCAGGAGTGCGCTACAGCTTGGAAAACCCGGCCGCTTACGTTCAGGCGAACCTCATCGGCCATTGCAACATGCTTGAGCTCGCGCGCCACCGTCGGCCACGCCACATGGTCTATGCCTCTTCGTCCTCGGTCTACGGCGGCAACAAAAGCCTACCGTTTCGGGTCGAGGACCGGGTGGATCATCCTCTTTCGCTCTATGCGGCGACCAAGAAGGCCGATGAGCTGCTTAGCGAATGTTATGCGAACCTCTATCGATTGCCGCTGACGGGCCTGCGCTTCTTCACTGTGTACGGCCCCTGGGGTCGGCCCGACATGGCGATGTGGATTTTTACCAAGGCGCTTTACGCCGGGGAGCCCTTGCCACTCTACAATCGTGGTGAGATGCGGCGCGACTTCACCTACATCGATGACATCGTCCGCGGTGTCATCTCCTGTCTGGACGGACCGCCGGCGGATGACGGATCGATGAAGGCAGGCGGCAGCATCGCTCCCCACGCGATCTACAATATCGGCAACAGCCGCAGCGAGGATCTGATGCGCGTGGTTGAGTTGCTCGAGCGTGCCACGGGCAGGAAGGCGCTGGTCGATCCGCAACCGATGCAGCCCGGCGATGTGAAGGAGACCTTTGCCGACATCAGCGCCATCGAGCGCGACCACGGGTTCCAGCCGATGACCACCATCGATGACGGCGTGCCGCGCTTCGTCAGCTGGTATCGCGACTATCACGGCTGTTGACGATCGCTGATGCGAAAGTGGGGGATCCTCATCGGGGTGATAGCCGCATTGGCCGTCGTGATCGCGTTCGGCTACCGCCAGGCGACCCGCGACCCGATCATCCGCACCGCCACCTTCAAGGCGCCACTGGACGACCGCCGCAACGGACTGCCGGTGCGGATCCTGCTGATGTCCGACGCGCATGTCGAAGGCCCGGAGACTCCACCCGATCGCCTCTCGCGAATCGTGGATCAGGCCAATGCGCTTCATCCCGACATCGTCGTGTTCGCTGGAGACCTGCTTGGCGGCAGTGTGTTCGCGACGAAGGAATACACGATCGAATCAGCGGTAGAGCCGTTCCGCCGGCTGAAAGCACCACTTGGGATCTACGCGGTTCCGGGCAATCATGACGCAAGCGACACAGCCGCAGTGGGAAATGCCCTGCGTTCCGTCGGCGTAAATTTCCTTGACGATGATGCGGCGCAGGTTGGCCCGATCGCGCTCGGCGGATTCCGGCCAGGCTATTATCGGTCACTGCGACGCTTGCATGACCTCCAGGGAATGAAGATACTGGTCGCTCACTCGCCTGACCAGTTCGCGAACGTCAAAAACATACCCCTGATGCTGGCGGGCCATACGCACTGCGGTCAGATCGTCTTGCCGTTGGCCGGGGCGATCGCAACGGGCTCCCAATACGGGACACGATATCTCTGCGGCTTGATTCGCGAACGCGGGAAGACTTTGATCGTCACTGCGGGAATTGGCACGAGCAAAGTCCCTTTCCGGATTGGGGCGCCGCCCGACATGTGGCTGATCACGATCGAGTAATCACTGTGACGGAAGCGGCATCACTTCCCCTTTTCCTTCGAATGTGTTGAGATGGGCCGGGGAATGCGGGATGACAGCACGAGCGGCCTAGGGTCGGCTGACCATGAGCCGGCAAAATCATTATCAAATTCTTGGCGTGCCCTCGGACGCGGACGCGGCACAAATCCGTGCCGCCTACGTGCTTCTGCTGAAGCGCCATCACCCTGATCAGTCGAATGGCCGTGAGATTGAGGACAACGGTCCCCAAATTCAGCGCATCATCGCCGCTTATCGGACTCTCAAAGATCCCCGCGAGCCGCGCCCGATACAATGCCGCGTTGCGCGCGCGCTCCTGCTGCATCAACCCGAAACGCCATCTTCGCCATTCGCGCGGAAAATGCGTCGTGCCACGTCGCGGCTCAAGTTGGATCGGGAAGCGATCACATACGCAGTCATGTTGGTCGTCGCCGCGGTGGGTCTGCACCTGCTGGTGTCCCGGATCATCCAGGAGCCTCGCCCGTCCGGCAAGAATGCTGGCCAGCACGGTCGTCGTTGCAAGCGATGGCGGCACGCATGCAATTGGAAGCGCGCTGTTCGAAATGCGGGAATGATGTCGCAGGGCGGAGGCCAGCAACTTCAGCTTGCGCTGCTTTGCCGCAGCCCAGCGCGGCCGCGACTCCGCCGCCACCGAGACATGTATCGGCTTTGACATGGCCTATGTGCACTGGCGCGATGCCATCGGTGCCCCTCCCATCACCGACCCCTATTTTCAGCCCCAGGCCATGAATTCCCGCTTCCGCAATGCGTTGGACCGCCTGAAACCCACCAAAGCGGCCGCGCACGTACAATCAATTAGAGCAGCTACGCTGAGGGCCGTCATGCAAACCCCACGTCCGACGGACGAATTCGGCCTTCTCACTTTCGGAAACTGCAGGCTGGCCCGGCCGTCACCCCCGTCAAACCGCAGACCGCGGGAGCTTCGCCAAAGGCAGACTGATACCGCGTATTGATTTGGGACAAGCGCTGGCGTTGCCCTGCATCAGACGCTAGTCAGCCACATCTTAACACGCGTATGATAAACGGAAATTTCGGATCACCCAGAGGATCGAGTAATGCTCCGGTTCGCGTTGTTGCCTTTGTTGCTCCTGCTGGCCGCTTGTGGCGCCTCGCAACAGGTCGCCGATAATCTTCCGCGAGGAACGGCAGCCTATAATGTGATCCCGTCTGCTGGTGCCAATTCGGCCACGGCGGCCGACTATCGCATCAGCCCGTTCGATAGCGTGGAGATCAGCGTCTATGGTGAGGAAGATCTCTCGCTCAAAGGCCAGCAGATCGATGCGGCGGGCTTGCTTTCCTTGCCGCTCGTCGGCCCCATCAAGGCTGCCGGCAAGACGGCTTCCCAGCTCGGCCATGAGATCGAGGTCCTGTACGCCCAAAAGTACCTGCGCAATCCGCAAGTGACAGTCAGTGTCGACAAGTCGGTATCTCAGAAGGTTACGGTTCAGGGCGAAGTTCAGGCGCCAGGAGTTTACGAGCTCAAAGGCCCGACGACTTTGCTTGAAACCATCTCCCTGGCGAAGGGTGAGCTTCGTACCGCGAAACTCGATCAGGTCGTCGTATTCCGTACCGCCAACGGACAAAGATTGGGCGCGGTTTTTGATGTCCGTACCATTCGCGCAGGTTCGGCCAATGATCCCCAGATCCTCGGGAACGATGTCGTCATCGTCGGCTACTCCCAGGCCCGGCGCAACTGGGAGGACGTCATGAGGATGCTCCCCGTTTTCAACACCTTCCGTCCTTTGACCATGGGAATCGTCCAGTAGCGGCCGGCATCGCGTCGGGCGGCGATAGGTAAAGGTGATTTTCCAAGGATGAGCGCGCCCCCTGCGCGGCGCTCGTTTCGCGGAGAGTTCGGCGCCAATGGGTTCTGCCGAAGCCCTAACCTTTATTTATCTTCTGTTTTACGTTATTGGGTAAATGATGAGTTGCCCGTAACGAACGGTCTGGGCGTCCCTGAATGAGGCAGGCACCAAGACCCATGTTGTCCCTGCCCCTCGAATGGGCGACCTCGGGGCTCAGTCCGACGCAGCACCGGGGAACGGCGACAGAATGATGGCGTTGTCAAAATTCGGCATTTTTCGGGGGCGGAGGTTTCTCCTGCCATTTCGGCTTTCCCTTGGCCTTGCGTCGCTATCCCTTCCTGAGCCGCGGCGGTTGGTGAACGCGGCCGCTTTGGCGGCCGCCGTGGTGATTGCCGCCCTGGCATTCGTCTCGAAGGGTGGATTGGCCGGCAGCACACCGGCGTCGAACGTCCAACATTGGACCCTGCCTCCCGAACCGCCACCCTTCCTGCTGCGGGACGTGTCGCAGCAAGACGCCATCGCGATCAACGAGCGCATCCCCTTTTCGATCGAGTCGAACGTCCCGGCGCAGCCGTTCCGATTTCGCGGGGACGAGGTAGCGAAGGGCCGAGCGGTCGAATGCCTGACGCTGGCTATCTATTATGAAGCAGGCACACAGGACGAAGCCGGTCAGGAGGCCGTCGCCCAGGTCGTGCTCAATCGGGTTCGTCACCCCGCCTTCCAGCCTTCAGTCTGCGGCGTCGTCTTTCAGGGTTATGCCCGCAAGACCGGCTGCCAATTCACTTTCACGTGCGACGGGTCCTTGCTCCGATCACCCGATCAGAAGATCTGGGCTCGTGCGCGGCAGGTCGCGACCGCCGCCCTCGACGGCTTCGTCTTCAAGCCGGTGGGTCTCGCCACTCATTATCACGCCGATTACGTCGTTCCCTACTGGGCGACGAGCCTCGAAAAGAACGCGCAGGTTGGCGTGCATATCTTCTACCGCTGGCCGGACGCGTGGGGCATGCCCGCAGCTTTCACGCGCCGCTACGCAGGCAATGAGCTCGACCCCACGAACCTGCGTGCCGCGGCAATCATGAATGAAGCCGATTGGGCGAACGGAGCGATTGCGCCCGATGACGGCATACAGCTGGCCACCGATCCAAGAATTGAGCTGCTTGCCGTGGTCCAGCTGCTGGCGAATGGTAATTCCGACTTGGCGTCGGCGGATCGCCGGTACGAGAAGGACGTAAAGAGCTATTTCGCTGCCGAGGCGGATCATCCGGCGGTCCAGCAGTTCAGGAAACTCAGCAAGGATAATAATGGGTTCGCCGCGTCGGCGGCGGGGCTTCTCCTCGGTTACTCCGCCCCACCCTCGCTCTCCGCGAAGGAAAGCTCGTCGAATGCTGCCGGCGACGTCGCGCAATTCATCGATGCACTGCGCAATTTCGCCCAAACGAGCGAGTTCATGCGCTTCTTCGACGGGCACCGGCCGTTTTACAATTCGGTGATCCGCCGAACGCAGCAGCAGGCGGCGATAACCCGCGGCTACTGGGAAGCCTATACGGGCTTGCCCCTCCCCGATCGCAAATTGATTTTAAGCTCGCTTGCGGACTCAAATGGGCTGGGCAAATGCGGGGGTTCCGGCCGCGCCTCGGGATCGGTTCTTTCCCTCGGAGCTCTGGCGCAGACCAGCGGAGCCGAGACCTTTCTGAGCACGGAGGGCAGTCAGGTCGCGTTCGACAAACCCCCGGCGGCCGGCAAGCTCAAACCGCGAGGAGTGGCACCTTCGTTCAAATTCGACGATCCTGCCCTGCAAGAGCAGGTCATCCGGGCCGTCTTCGCTCGAATTGCCGCCCTGTCCAAAGGCGATACCGCAGGCCGTCTCGCCGTCGAGCAGGAAGTCCGCGGCGGCTTTGCCATGGTGCCGAGCCTCGATCAGCGGCTGCGTAATTATGAAACTCATCGCGACCAATTCGCGACGCTCGCCGACTTCCTCCCCCAGCTCATGGCCGGCAAACCTTCGAAGCCTGCTGCTGGAGAGGCCGTAAGGGCTGCTTCAACCCAGTGCGGAATTCAGGTCGCTGCGGCCACGCCGACGAGTCCCGCCGGGCCCTCGAGCGGACAGTAAGCCTCGCGGCGGGTCGTCACTGACTTCGGCGCGAACCCCTTCTGATATTCGATTCGTGCCTTTGATTTGGCGGTATCGAGCAGCTCTTCGAGGGCATCGTTTGTTCGGTGCTGCTTCAACCAATCGCGAGCCGTGGAAACACGTTGGTTGGGCGCCGTCGGCTGCGGCGTGACAGAGAGGACTTGAACGATCGCCATGCCCTCGCCGGCGGGCAACAAGATCAGGTCGCCTGATGCCGGAAGCAACCGTGCCATTGTGGCTTCAGGCAGATTGGCGCTGTCCGAGACCTGTTCGCTCCGCGAGCCGGAAATCCCCGCGGCTGTGAGCAGCTGCTGCGCCTGATCGAGCGTGCTCGCGGTGCTAAGGTCGGCCTGCACCTTTGCTGGCAACTTCGTCGCGACGATGATCTGCCCTGTGCGAAGGGACACGCGTTGGTCGAAGGCGTGAGGATGAGCCTTGATGAATGCAACCACGTCGGCGGCGGTCGGATCGGCGGCCCCGCTGCGCAGATCGACGAGCTTCTGAGCGAGCAATAGCTCTTTGAGGCGCCGAGAAGAGAGCAGAAATTCGGGATTTGTGTCGACCTTGTCGCGCAAGGCTAGTTGCGCGAGGAGCTTGCGATCGACGAGGTCTTGGGCGACCTTCCTCCTCGCAAATGCGTCGTTGCCGATCGAGATTCCGCGAGCTTTCGCCTCCTCGTTCAATTCGGCGACGGTAATCTCTTCGCCGTTTACGACAGCAATGACTTGACCTTTGGGTTGCGGCTTGTTGCAACTGGTGGTGATCAAGGCGAGCGCCGCGGCGCTGCCCAGAAGAAGGATTTTCGCGACGGCATGCAAGACGTTGCTTCTCCTCAAAATGGCAATTGGGTCGGCGGCAGAGGCCATCAGGAATGAAGACCGTTTACGATTGGATCACGGTCATGATTTTCGCGGGTCTTGTCACGCACTTCCTGCACCAATCGTCCAAACCGGGTGGCGAGGAGGGCCAGAGCATTTGGCTGTACATGGTCGCCTGCGTCGGCTGTGGCATCGCCAATTGGCTGGGCAATAATGGCTGGCATTTCGCCGCAATCGCACTGATTGCATTGACCCTGGGATACAGCCTCTACGTATTCGGGCCGCGCGGCCAACCCCCGCAGGATCACTAGGCCCGCCCTTCCAAAATTGCGCGCAGACGAGGGCCACCGGACGACAGCAGATCGCGGGCGAAGGCCTGCATGAACTTCATAGCCGTCGCTCGATCCTCCTCGTCAACGGAAATGCGCACCAGCACACCGTCCGGAATGGAACCTTTGAGTGTCTGCCGCAGAGTTGACCACCGCTGCTCGACCGATGTGGTCGGAAACTCGCTCCCCACCCGCGTCCAGTAGAGGATCTGGTCGGTTCTCCCGGGGGCTGTTGCCGTCAGCACGCGCGCATCGATATTCTTCTCCCCTGTCCGAAGCAGGACGTTGGGCCAGCTATGCATCTTGAACCCCGCCGCGACATAGCAGACTTCGGGCCGATGTAGCTGCGTCTCTCCGGTCTGGGCGCTTCCGTAGGCGATCAACAGCATGATCGGCAACGCCGTGTCGCTGACGTAATATCGGGTTATCACGCTGTCGTAGGAAGCGCCTTCAGGCTCCTCGCCCCGAGGGATCACGATCGGCTCATAATGTGAGGCAGTCCAGGGTCCGATCTGCTGCGGTACCAGGCGATTCAGGATGCGGCGTTTGACGAGTGGACTGCGTCCTGGGGCGACGCCGGCGCAAAGGAGCGCGGTGCCCGTTAGAACACCCCCGATCACGAAGTCTCGCCGGTTGAGGGACGAGCTCATGGCGCCCCTCCCGTGGCGGCCGCGGGCTCATCCGGAATGTCGGGTTCCGTCGCAGCCACCGTTTTGCGCGCAGTCACTCGCGGACGCCGCCGGCGCCTACGGGGGCGCCAGGCGCCGCGCAGATCCACTCCGTCCGTCAGGTCCAACAGCTTATCGAGGGCGAACATCCCAAGGATCGCCAGCGCGAAGGTGACGAGCCCCATGAACTCATGCGCGGAGCTTTGGCCGAGTTTGTCCCCACCGTAATAGGTCAGCAAAATGATCCCGAGGACCCGCACAAAGTTGGCGAATATCGCGAGCGGAAGGATCGACGCCAGCAGGATCGCCGTGTGGACCGTCGATCGGCGGCTAGTGAGATGGAGATAGAGAAGCCCCATCGCCAGCAGACTGAAAATCGAACCGAGGCCGGAGCATGCCTGCTGCACCATCAGCTGATATTGCGCGATCTGGATCGTAACGCCGGTATTCCCCACGGGGTAGCCGAGACCGTGCAGGATCGAAACGGCCGCCCCCGAAAGCCATATCTTGAGCGGCTGGGTCAATTCGGCGGTCCAAGTGAACGGCGGTTTGATCAGGAAGGCAAGATAGAGGAGCGCGAACCACAGGCGGCGCATCACCTTGGTGCCCCAATAATAGAAGCCCAGAAGGACGAGGATCGCGTACAGCCCCGCCGTTTCGATCGGCAGAACGCCGAAGACCCTGCCGTAAGTATAAACGGTCAGCAGCATCGGCAGGATCGGTACCAGCCAGCCAAGCCCAATCGAGCCCGGCCGGAAGCGGATACGATCGCGTTCCCGCCAGATTAGCCATGCCCCCGAAACAAGGATCAGCGGCCCGTGGACCCCGTTGTCGGTGCTCCAATACTCCCGGCCGAGCGATACCAATGTCGGGACGAGCAAAGCCGCGATGCCGAGCAGCAGGATCGAAAGGTGCAATGGCCAGCGCAACGGCGAACGCGCTGCCTCCAGGCCGATACGGAAAAGTTCGGATGTCCGCGACTGCACTACCCCACCCCCAGCCGCCGTCATATCACTTCTGCTTGATCACTTTTGCGTTAATTTTGCCGGCTTGTCCCGCAGGATGAAGACTTCGTCTCCTACCCTCGCTTCCGCGAAGAGACGCCGCGCGAAGGCGAGCGGTATGCCGACGCATCCGTGGCTCGCATAACCCTCCAGGACATTGTTCCCGTGGATCGACACGCCGTCATTCGTGAGCCGCAAAGTGTAGGGCATCGGCGCGTTGTCGTAGGTGCTCGAGCGATGGTCCTTCATCCGCGCCAGGATTCGAAAATGACCCGGAGGCGTCGGGAATTCATCCGCGCCATAGAGCGTGACCGCGGTACCGATCTCGTCCTTTCCGCGAAAAACCGAAATCAGCTGATGGGCCGGATCCACCAGGACCCAAATGCGCCCCTTAGGCACACCTTTCTCGTCCCAGACATATTCGCCGTACGATAATGACTTGCTCAGATTCAGCAGGCTCTTGACTCCGCGTTTGCCGCCGCCCGGCAAACCCACGACCCCGGAGCCCGCGAAAGACAGCCTTCCGTCCGCCGTCCTGCGCACGCCCTCGGGCATAGGCGGTGGAGTTTCTGGAGCGGCGGCCGCGGTGGCGCCGGCGTCAGGCGGATTGGCAGTGGGTGGGCTTGGCTCCGACGAACCTGTCGTCGCTGGCGTCGGTCCCGGTGCGGCGGTCACCGCTGGGGGGCTCGGCGGGGTCGTCGTTTGCGGCGAGGTGGGCTGGGCAGGCTGCGCCTGGGCCGTCGCGCCGACGCTCGCTTGTCCGTGGGCAGGGGCGGTAAGTCCGATCGCTAAGACGACCGTCAAGCCCACGGAACGCAACTTCCATGGAAGTCCGGATACGCTGGTCACCATCTTCGCTTGAACGACCTTACTCGAATGAGTGACGCAATAAAGCTCCCTCAGAGCGGCTCGATCTTAAACGTCGAATTGGTCTGCGTGACCTGGACGTCTTCAGGCGAGCCAGCTTTGCGGCGCCTTCTGCGCAGCGCCGTTCCGACCAGTCCGAAGCCGACCGTCATCATCATCCAGGTGCCAGGTTCCGGCACTGGAGGTGGCGGCGGAGGTGGCGGCGGAGGCGGCGGCGGTGAAGGCGGTGGCGGTGGCGGCGGTGAAGGCGGTGGCGGTGAAGGCGGCGGCGGTGAAGGCGGCGGTGGAGGTGGCGGCGAATTGTTATCGTCACACAACACTGCGCAGCTGGCCGGAATGATCGGGATCAGTATTGCCGGGTTGAACGGCGAGGCAGCGACTGCGGGAATCAATGCTGCAAGCGGAGTTGCCGCCGGAGCCACTGCCGCGAGGGGCGGCGGCGGAGCGGCCGGAGTGCTTTCGGCCAGAACCTTGGGAGCGGGAATAAGGGTCTTGCCCTTCGTCTTCATTAGCCGTCCCTCGACCCGTCGACCGGGCGAGCGCTGGCTCATGACGTTTCCGACGTCCTGATCCTGTTCCGCGGCTTGCGTCACTCCCGCCAGGCCGGGCAGATGAGAAATGACCGCTCTCGGGATTTCCACCACAGGGGATTCGGAGATCGCCTTGCTGGGAACGAATTGTGCGGCGACACCGGTGGCAAGCAAGCCGCCGCTCGAAGCCAACAGGAGGTACTTTCTACGCTTCCGCATGCTCTTCGCCCCTCTGTCTCCGCGTGGCCGTTCATGGAATCCGACCAGCAGATCAAAACATGTAGAACCGGCTTATTACAGCGCAAACTGCCATGCTGTAAACAGAAGTTTAAGATTCAGGTTCACTAAACGTCCCGAATCGGGAAGCCCGGGCCCTTGTGCCGGACCTTGCGACTTTCCGGCAACTCGTCACCGCTCGGCTTTCCCGGTGCCTGCAGAGGCAAACCACGCACACGGCCGCGCGTTGCCGCCACACCGATGCGCAGCTAATGGTTCGCGGGACGCGCGACCAGCTCGGGGGGTCCATTTGCCATATTTCCAAACCCCTGATCGTGTGTAGGCAAGCTAGCCGCCGCGCTGGTCATCCGTGAGCCTGCCCGTCATTCTTCAGCGGCTGCGCATCCCCGTCATAGGCGCGCCGATGTTCATCGTCTCAAACCCGGAGTTGGTGATCGCACAATGCTGCTCGGGGATCGTCGGCAGCTTTCCGGCCCTGAACGCGCGCCCGCAATCGATACTGAACGAGTGGCTGCACGAGATCACCGAGGCATTGGCCGCTTGGAACCGGACGCATCCGGACCGGCCCGCCGCTCCGTTCGCGGTCAATCAGATCGTGCACCGATCGAACGATCGCTTCGAACAGGACATGGAAGTCTGCGCGAATTGGCGGGTGCCGATCGTCATCACCTCCCTTGGCGCTCGCCCCGAGCTCAACGATGCGGTGCATTCCTGGGGCGGGATCACCCTCCACGACATTATCGACGACCGCTTTGCCAGAAAAGCGATCGAGAAAGGCGCCGACGGACTCATTGCCGTAGCATGCGGTGCGGGCGGCCACGCCGGTCGCTGGTCGCCGTTCGCGCTCCTCCAGGAGATCAGGCTGTGGTTTGACGGGCCGCTCGTTCTGTCCGGGGCGATCGCCAATGGCGGGTCGGTTCTTGCGGCGCGGGCCGCGGGCGCCGATCTCGCTTATGTCGGCTCTCCCTTCATTGCGACCGACGAAGCGAACGCGCCGCAACAGTACAAAGACGCCATTGTCGCAAGCGGCGCGGCGGACATCGTCTACACCGATCTCTTCACCGGCGTGCACGGCAATTATCTGCGTTCCTCGATTGAAGCCGCGGGTCTTGATCCCAACGATCTGACCGGCATCGACCCCACGGCGATGAAGTTCGGTGGGGAAGGATCGAGCAGGGTCAAAGCCTGGCGCGACATCTGGGGATCGGGCCAAGGCGTTGGGGTCGTCGACCAAGTGCGTCCCGCGGCGGAGCTAATCGACCTACTTGCAGAACAATATGCGGAGGCAATAGCGCGCCTCTCGACCGGCTAGGCTTAGCCCCCAGTCAGTCCGCGCTCGAGCCGGCCCATCAGCGCCCGGGCCGGGCTTTGCGCCGCTTCGACCTCGAGACTCCCTTCGTCGATTCGCTTGATCCGGGCGTAGAGATCGGCGCTGGCGTTGATCAGCCGCTGTGCCGATTGCGGCAGTTGCGTGACGACCGCCGGATCGCTTTCCTGCGCATGTCCCAGTCGTCGCTCCGGCCGGCGGCCGTCGAGCAGCGGGACCTCACCCGAATCGATCGCCCGCTGGGTGAGGAGCCAGGCGACTATATGCATGATCCGGGTGGTGACCTTAAGCGACTCGCAAGCGAATCCGACGCGCGCGAACGGTTCAAGCGACGTACGGTCGTCGCGTCCCGCATCATCAAAATAAGAACGGGCTTCATCCGCGAGCAGCATCGCCTCGGTGTAAAGCGAGTTGATCAGTCGCGACGTAATCCGCGCTTGCGGTCCAGACAGGTCCGATTCGTCCATTGCAGCTCCGAACGTGCCATCATTGGCCGCGCCTGAAAACGCCTGAGTCGACGCCGAGACGGTCAAACGAGCCGATTGTCCCCGGACGGGACAGCTCCCGCGCACCTCAGGCAATGATGTCCGGGATGTTCGAATCGACGATCCGCTGAATTTGATCTTTGAGTTGCAACTTCTGTTTCTTCAGCCGGGCAATCTCGAGTTGATCCGTCGCGGATCCGGACAAAAGCGCTTGAATTTGCTCATCGAGCCGGCGGTGCTCCGCCTTCAGCGCCTCGAGGTCGAACGCAGGATCATCATTCATCGCGAAAAGGTCTACGCCTCTCCGACGTCGCGGAAAACCGCGGATGTCATCGACGACCGGCTCGCGTCGTCCGCTGAGCCGTGAGATCGCCCGAGACAAGCCGTCCGATTCGTGATTTATTACGCGGTGGTGACACTAGCTAAGCCGAAAGGACTGGCATCGATGGACAAGGCACAGGTCGAGGAATTGGAGTCCAAGCACGCGGCGCTCCATGCCCTCATCGAAGAGGAAGAGCACCGCACTCACCCTGACGAAGACCTTCTCCACCGACTGAAGAAAGAAAAACTGAGATTGAAGGATGAACTGGCCGGCCACTACGTGCATTAGCCGGCCCTCCGCGCAACGCATTCGTGCTCACCGATCCGCCGGATCGGCGAACACGAAGGTCAATCGTCGCGCGACACCTTCTCTATCCGCTCGTGGCGCTCTTGCGCTTCCAGGGTCATTGTCGCGATCGGGCGAGCTTCGAGTTGGCCGAGCGAAATCGGCTCACCCGTCACTTCGCAATAACCGTATTCGCCGTCGTATAGGCGTCGCATCGCACAATCGATCTTGGCAATAAGCTTGCGCTGACGGTCGCGGGTGCGGAGCTCGATCCCCCAGTCCGTCTCGCTCGAGGCGCGATCCGCCAAGTCTGGCTCGCGTAGGGAGTCGACCTGCAGCTGCGCCATGGTCTGCCGAGATTCCTCGACGATCGCTTCCTTCCAGGCTCTCAGCTTCCTGAGGAAATAAGCGCGATGATTCTCGCACATGAACTCTTCATGATCGGAAGGACGATAGCCCTCCGGAAGAATGATCCGATCAAATTGTTGGAAATCATCGCCGCCATAAAGGTCGACAAGGGCAGTCGCCATTAATCCCCTCCCCGCTTGGGGCCCAAAACCCCATAACCCGCCGCCGCTGCGGCCGGCCCACCGGTGCAGCCGGAGGCAATTCCTGATGACTTACCGGGACTTAAATCGGGTAAGTCGATCATCCCCGAACGCGCCTATAGATATGAGCTTAGCGCTTAACAAGAACTGACAAACAGGTTGTGAAGAAATCGCCAAGCTGTTGCGAATATAGCGCAATTTTGCACGCGATTGCCCGTAACGCGACAGATGGCCATAGGCGAGCGAATGCGGATTTTGCTCACCAACGACGATGGCGTGAATGCTCGCGGCCTAAGACTGCTCGAGGCCGTGGCGCGTAAGCTCAGCGACGATATCTGGATCGTTGCGCCGGCCGAAGAGCAGTCGGGCGCGGGCCATTCGCTGACACTGTCGACGCCGGTGCGCCTGAGGAAGCACGACGATCGCCGCTTCTCCGTCAGCGGGACGCCGACTGACGCCGTCATGCTGGCGCTGGCCCACGTGATGAAAGATTCTCCGCCTGACGTGATCCTCTCGGGGATCAACCGTGGCGCGAACCTGGCCGAGGACGTGACCTACTCCGGCACCGTTTCGGCGGCGATGGAGGGCGCCCTTGCCGGTGTTCGCTCGATCGCGCTCAGCCAGGCTTACTCGCGTGAAGGCATGGGCGACACCGTGCCGTTCGCCGCAGCGGAGGTCTGGGCCGAGCGCGTGCTTGCGCCGCTCCTGGAGTTCAACACCGCGCCGAGAACGCTGATCAACGTCAACTTCCCGGCCGCGCCGCCGGATGAGGTTCGCGGAATCCGTGTCTGCCGCCAGGGATTGCGCGATTACGGTCGCTTGCGGATCGTCCAGCGGACCGATCCTCGGGGATATGATTATTATTGGTTCGGCCTCGGGCCGATGGTTGAGACACCAGGTCATTCGACCGACCTGGAGGCGATTGCCGACGGCTATGTTTCGATTTCGCCCCTGCATCTCGACCTCACGCATGATCCGTCGCTCGATGCGCTTCATCAGCGGTTCGCCGCCGGGGCGTAGCTCTTGGGCCACGGCCTGCGTTCCAAGGTGAGACACAAAGTAGGTTTAATGACAGGCCAGGCGGACAAAGCGATGCTCTGTTTGCATTTTTCGCCTGTTGCCAAAGGAGGCTTTATGCCTGAAGGTTTTGCGGGGTTGCAGGCGGCTGTGGAATGATTTTGAGTTGAACGTACGACTTCCTTTTTGTGCACGTTCCAAAGACCGCCGGAATGGCGGTGAGCAATGACCTGTCCCGTTTCACCACAGATCAGGATCTGTATCTGTGTGAGCCTTGGGATGAACGAAATCTCCGCAATGCCCGGATGTACAACCTTTCGAAGCATTCCACGCGCCGAGCGAAATTCGGCGCGCCATTTCTGCGGAGGAATTTGATCCGCTCTTCAAATTCGCTTTTGTGCGAGACCCTTATGCCCGGGCTTATTCGCTGTTTCGCTTCCTGAAATATAATTTCCGGGAGTGGAAACGAAGCGCGATCATGGACACGTTCGATACTTTCGACGAGTTCGTCGCATCTGAATTTTTTCAGGAGCCGGGACCGGACAGGATTTTTGAGCCGCAAGCCTTCTGGCTTGTCGACAATAACGGCCAGGTCATGATCGACCGGATTGCCCGCATGGAAGAGCTCGAAAGCGAACTTAGCGAGATTTATGCGGCGATCGGTCTCCCTCCGGTCGAAAAGGTCAAGGCGGTGAACGTCAGCGGGCGCGGCAGCTCACTGTCGAGACTGGTCGCCCGCCTGCCGATTGCCAGGCGAGTTCGAGGTCTTGTAACGGCGCCGAAAATCGTGCGCACGAACTTTCCGGAAATATATCGGAATGACGACACTCGGCGTGTCGTTGCCGCCCGTTATTTACGCGACTTCGACTTGTTCGGTTACTCCTCGGAAATGTCTAATCCTGGAAGGGAGCCGGGCCCTGCCAGCCTGGCGAGTTAATATCGCGCGCCAAGGATGGTGATAGTACTACACCTAGGCGCGCATAAGACGGCGACAACCTACATACAGAATGCGCTGGAATTGAGCCGCGATCGCCTCGTCGGCGTCGACGTCGGCTACGTCCCGCTGAGAGAGCTGAGGTCGACCGTCACGGAGCTGCTTGGTTTCGGTCGGCGAGGACTGCCGGACGGCGTCGCTCGCTTGCTCGGAGAGTATGGGGACAGCAAGCGGCTCATTCTCTCCGACGAGAACATCATCGGCGGGCTGAAGCCGACGCGAACGGGCTTTTACGCGAAACGCGGTAGGCGAGTATCAAAATTGTTGAAGGCGTTGGGCCCGCACAAAATTCAGATTTTCTTCGCTGTACGCTCGTACGACAAATTCTTCTCCGCGATGTATTGCGAGTACATTCGCCATCACCCCTTTGTGACGGCGCAATCATACCTTCAGCGCTTCAATCCTCGGACCTTCAACTGGCCGACGATAATCGGGACGTTCATCGCGGCTGCGGGCGCGAAGAATGTGGCAATCTGGCGCTTCGAGGACTTCCAGATGATCCACGACCAGGTTTTTGAAGCCCTGATCGAAGCACCTGCGAAGCTCGTGCGTAAGCCAACCGACCGAATTCGCGAATCCCTTTCGGTCAGGGCGGTCGAATCCTTGGCTCGTTTGAGCCTCACGCGGGACGTGAGCGAAATCCGTGCATCCGCCCGAGCGGCTGCGGCGGCTCACCCGAAGGGGCTGGACAACCCCGCTTTCTCCGCGTTCGATCGACCCACCGAAGATGAGTTGCGGGCGCGCTACGAACGTGATGTCTTGCATCTCCGCGATAACCATCTTGACCTTCAGTTCCTCGATCCCGGCGTTGACGTGCGCTCCTAACCCTTCAGAGTTCGCCCTAGCCCTGCAGGGCTAGTTGATCATGCCCGCTGAATGGGTGGATCATAGTCGAACCGATCGACAATGAACCGTTCGCGGCTCTCGACCAGCTGAGAGGTCTCTTCGTCATAATATTCTGAATAGGCTCGCCGATACGAGATGTTGTGCTTGCCCCAATTCGCGGCGTCCGCGGGCGAAATATCAATGTCCGCGGCTTTTAACAGCTCGAGAAGATCCTCGTTCAGTGTTTCCGCCCGGAGCACACGGCTCAAAATCATGTGCCTCTCGGCAAAGTCGACGACTTCGCCATAAGTGCGGCTGTTTCGGCCTTTACGCATCCAAGCGGCGTAATCGGTCGTCAGCGCGAGGAAGCGATAAGTCATTAGGCCGATGGCGGCTTTCACAGGGCTCGAGGCATATCCCTCCATTGCGATGTGCTGGCCTTCAGGGCCAAGAACCAGCTTCAGCCATTCCCGGAAGTTCGCTGTACTGGTTACATCGGAATAGAGCCGCTTCCAGTCCGGCCGTCCCGCCAGGGTGCGTGACGCGAAGCTCGAGATAGCACGAAGGTTCAAGTACCTGAGCGCCAACTGTAGTTCGCTGAAAGGAAGGGTGACTAGGTAGCTGCGCAGCCCGCCCTCCCTCTTGCAGCCGAAGCCCCAGAGCGAAACGTACCAGTCCCAAGGATTGCGGATTGAGCTCGCAATGAGTTTCGAGCCGTAGCGCCGACGATCCTTCAACTGGTCGTGCTGCTGGTCGACCCGACCACCGCAATATTGTTGGAGAATTTTGGTTGCGTGAGTGCTCCCCGCTTTCTGCATCTGAAGAAAGATGATCTTGTCGGAAACGAACATCTCACCGTCCAAGTGGGAAAGAATTGAGGATGCGGCCGCCATACCCCCGCCGGCCCCCGCGGCTCACGACGTAAACCCTTGCCATACCTGCGAGAGATCGCGCTGAAGGAGGTCCGAAAGGCCCCGGTTGCGTTCCGACATGTGCCTCGTCAAAAACTCCCTCGTCGAAGCGCGCATCGTCGGAGCCTTTTGTCCGATAAGTCTCAACCGCCTCAAAAAGCGATCCGCAGCCATGCCGGGACTAACACCTCTCCGCCGCGAGCCTAAATGATCGCGGTAACGTCCCGCTATCAAACGCATGCGGACGCGATTTAACAGCAGCTGCATGGACGGGAGCCGGGGATAGTAGGTCCGGTTGGACCAGCTCTCCCGCTGCGGGAGAGCATCGAACCGCCGAGCACCCAAATAGTCGGTGACAGAGTTGACGGCTGCTCGCGGGTCGCTGACGAAATCCTCGAACAGGACGACCTTCACCTGGTCGCGCCCGAACAATTGGAAGTAGCGCTCGAGACGAGGCGCGTAAGTCGAGGCGAGAACGATTTGCGGATGAGCGACGAGCGCCCGCTCGAAGGACAAATTCGTCCGGCCATGGTTCACCATGTGCCAATATTGTGAATAGGCTCGCGTGACCGGATCGCGGAGCATGAAGATCAACTTCGCGTGCGGAAGCATGGCCTTGATCCGGGATGGCGCGACATCCGAGAAGATATAGGCGGTCGAATCCTCGCCGATGAACCGGGCGTCTTGGAAATCACGGAAGCGCTCGGCATATGCGGCGAGCAGCGTTCCTTCCGCCTCGCAGTCGTAGGCGACCAAACCACGCCTGCTGAAGAAAAAGAAATCGGGGTGAGTGACCGGGTCGTCCGCATCGAAAAAATGGACCTCGCCGTCAGGAATGCCGATCTCCTCGTGTGCCGCGAGGACATTGTGCAGGGAGAAAGTTGCGCATTTTGGCGCTCCCCCGATGATGAAATCGGGCAGCCTCACGGCACTCACCCTCCCCACGCGGCCCTGGTCTTCAATGCCGGTTTAGGTGACGGTCGGAACGCTGTCGATTTCCTGGCTTCCGATCGCTTCGGATCGGGACAGGGACGTCCATTAGGGGCTGAGGCAGCCACTAGCGGCCGAACAACAACCGGCGAACCTGCCGGGAAAGATTGTGATAGCGTCGCGGGCCGAGGATCGTCGATCCGATGCGAGCAAAGCGCCCCCCGATATGCCCATGGAAGCCCAACTGTCGGCTGCGGGCCAGGGCTCTGCATCCGAAGTCGTCATCTCCACGGCGAAAAGAGCGCACGGCCACGCGATAGAGATAACGGCTGACCGCGGCCTTGCGGGTCTCTCGCGGAATGGCCTCGCCCGCCGCCATCAGGGACTCGGCAACATCGAACAGAGAGTTGTAATTGCTCGAGGAGCGCGTGATCCGGTGTTCGGAATCGCGCTGGTGGTAGACACCCGCGCCTTTGCTCGAAAAGGCGAGGCGCGCACCGCTTGCGATGGCGCGCAACGTGATTTCCGCATCCTGGTGGCGACGGATGCGTAGGTCCCAAGCTCCGATGGAACGTACGTATTCGGTTCGCCACAACACTGCAGTAGGCGAAACCCAGTTCCCGTAAGCGAGCCACCTCCAAAATACCTCCACGGGTGGGGCGGGCTCGGGAATCTGGATCGGAAGCAGTTTTCCAGCGCCCGTCAGCCTTCGCCAGGGCCCGAAGGGCAAGATCCGCGCCTTGCTTCCTGAGCGGCATCGAGCAGCCCTCGCAGAAGCTCGCCCGACAGAAAGTCATCACTATCCAGAAACATGACGAATGGCTGGGACGCTTCTGCAAGACCGCGATTGCGAGTGGCCTGAGCCCCGAGATTGCGGGGGTTCACCAGAACGCGGCAGCCGACGAATCGCAACCGCTCGACGCGCTCTTTCGTTTCCATGCAACCATCGTCGATGACAACGATGATTTCGGGGTCGATGCCGGACTGTTCGATCACCGACTCGACCGTTCGCTGAATTGTGTCCTTGGCATGGAAAGCTGGAATGACGACTGTGACGCCCCGACCCCCGCTGGCCAACTCGCCCGGTCTCCTTCTGTTCACTGTAGCCGCCAATCCAAGCTACGATCCGCCGGCGTACTCCAGCGCGAAGGTTTACCCGTCGGCAGGCAATCGGCAATGGCTCTTCGTCGGAATTACCGAAATGAGACGAACCGTCGAGAATCTGTAGCAGGGGCCCTTCGAGATGGTTATAGAGCGAGCGTTAAACTTACAGCAGTAACGAGGGTTTTATGCCGACAGGGACCCCTGGCGACGACCTATTCACGGCATCGGGCGGAAACGAAAGCTTCGACGGAGGCCTTGGGGTCGACACCGTCAGCTACGCCTCGTCCGGGACCGGCGTCTATGTGAACCTCGCCACGGGTGAGAGCACCCCTCTCCTCAAGGTCATGCCGTTCGGCGACTCGATCACCTACGGGGTCATTTCTTCCGGCGTAGTGAAGAATGAGGAGTCCGGCGGCTACCGAATCATGCTGTGGAACAGCCTTGCGTCTCAGGATCTGGCGATCGACTACGTCGGCAGCATTCAAAGCGGACCGCTGGGTTTTGTCGACCGCGACAATGAAGGCCTGCGCGGCAAGGACATGGCTTACCTGAACAGCGTGGATGCGGGATTCCTGGCGACATACAATCCAGACGTCGTCCTCCTTATGACGGGGACGAACGACTCGGACGGCAATACGGCAAGTCAGATGATCGCCCAGCTTCGGGCGCTCATCATCAGCATCGCAACGGCGGACCCCCATGCGACCATCTTCGTCGCTCAAATTCCACCGATCCACGATGCGGCGAGAAATGTCGTCACTCAGCAATACAATGCAATGATTCCGGGCCTGATCGAGGAATTGAACGACACGTATAAGGTGGTCCTCGTCGACACCAGCGACCTGACCCTGGACGATGTCTCGACCTCTCCCCCGGATTCCAATCCCGGCCACCATCCGACCGCGGCCGGCTATGAGAAGATCGCGGCGGACTTCTTCGATGCCATCATGAGCTCGGGAGTGTTCGAGAATGAGCGGGACACGCTCACGTCGATCGAGAACGTTACCGGCTCGAGCTTCAACGACCGGCTCGTTGGCGATGGATCGGACAACATTTTGGCGGGCCTGGACGGCAACGACCAGCTCGAGGGCGGCGGAGGGAACGACACGCTCGACGGCGGCAACGGCACCGACACGATGATCGGGGGCACCGGCGACGACACCTACATCGTCCTCAATAGCTCCGATGTGGTGGTGGAAAATCCCGGAGAGGGAAACGACACGATCAAGACGAACAAGACGACCTACTCGTTGGCGGCGCTGCCCAATGTAGAGAACCTCATCTATACCGGCACCGGCACCACCGTTGCCAAGCTCACCGGCAATGCCGCCGACAATCAAATCACCGGCGGCAATGGCAATGACACGATCGACGGCGGCGCCGGCGCGGATACGATGACCGGCGGCAAGGGAGCGGACACCTACATCGTCGATAATATTGGCGACAAGGTCATCGAAGCCACCAACGCCGGAGTCGATACGGTCAAATCGTCAGCGACCTTCACCCTCGGGGCCAATGTTGAGAAACTGACGCTCACCGGTACTGCAGCGATTGACGGAACCGGAAATGCGCTCGCCAACACGATCACGGGTAACGCCGCCGCGAACAATCTGTACGGGCTGGACGGGGTCGACACTCTGATCGGGGGAGCCGGCGACGACCACCTCTATGGCGGGAATGGCAATGACGCGCTTCGCGGGGATGCAGGAGCGGACGTCCTTAGCGGCGGCCTGGGCTTGGACAGGTTCGACTGGAACAGCGTTAGCGAGATTGGGCTGGGCGCCAGCCGGGATCAGGTGACCGATTTTACCCATACCAAAGACAAGCTCGATTTTTCGACGATCGACGCCAAATCCGGCACGACGGCCAACGATGCGTTCAATTATATCGGGTCCGCCGCGTTCACCGGCACGGCCGGCCAGCTTCGCGCGGAGATTATCCATGACGCGACCGGCAATTATACGGTCGTTCAGGGCGACGTGAACGGAGACGGCGTTGCGGATTTCGAAGTCGCGCTCGTTGGCTTCACGGGAACGATTACCGCGAGCGACTTCATCCTTTGAATTTCCCCGCGATGACCGAAAGCAGGTCCCGAACGCGATAAGGAATTCGGTCGCGAAGCTCGACGCGGAACTTTCCATGGCCAATCGGCACGGCAACAACATATTCCGGCTTCCCGTCATGCAAGAAGTCGCCGCGGGCGCAAAGCGCGCCATCCCGACGCCCAGGGCAGAAGGACTTCTTTATGCTGGTTGATCTGTTGGTCGGACCGCCACGCCACGTGCCGTTCTGATAGGTCCAGGCATTATCGTGCTGGCCCCGAGCGCAAACGACCCGAAGCACATTGCCTTCCCACCGAGCGCCCCGCGTCGCGCAGCCCAGCTTCGGCGGACCGTCGGCGACGGTATAGCCTTTGGGCGCCGAGAGCATGAGCAGCTCCTTGGCGTTGGGGACGAGTTTCGCCGCTCGTCCCGTCATTCCGCCGCCAAGGAGAACGAAGTCCGGCTTGCCGTCCCCATTCAAGTCGCGGACCGCCAGCGCATGATAGTCCTTGAGCCAGAAGGTCGTGTCTCGGCCAGGATGATCACCTGGCCGGCCGATCGACACATCCTGGGGGTCGCTGTCGAGCACAAAGCGCACGGGATAGCCGGCGAAAAACGGGCCAGTTGTCTTGATCCGGAGACGGCCATTGGCCGGTAGCCGAAACCTTACGAGCCAGGCGCCGCCCCGAGGCTCGACTTCGCCTTTGCCTTCCGCGATCACCGGTTCGACGACGAACAGAAGGGTTCCAGAAACTGGCCGGTCCAGTGCTCCCGCCACCAGATTGAACCTTCCTTTCGCCCAGTAAGCGAGAGCGCCGCGCTTGGGAGCGGCGAGATCCGCGCGCAGTGAAGACAAGGCTGGGAAACGCGGATCCTGCGGCACGGGCGCCAGCGGCTCGAACGGGCGCGCCGGGTTTCCCGTGCTCCGGAGCAGCGTTGCTCCCCCGCTGTGGTTGAGGGTGTAGAAATCGTCCCATCCGTCGCCGTCGAGGTCGGCCGCTCCGACATCGAAGATGTTGTACACATCCACCGGGACCGGGACCGGCGCTCGCGAACAGGCGGCGAGTCCGGCGCACAGCGGCAGCAAAGCAAACCTTAACGTCGAACCCGATCCAAAACACAAACGCGCCATTGTCGCGACCTCGGCAGCAGCATGCGCCATCAGCGTAACGACTGTTCCGATGTCCGCAATGGGCGGCGTCCCGATCGGAAACCCGTTTTCACATTGAATTACAGGGCGGTTACAGTCCGGTTACACTATGGTATGCGGATGTCTAACAGGAGGGTGCCATGAGGCCTGCTATGCGTTATGCAATATTGTTTGCGGTTTACGTCTCACTGACCAGTCCCGCCTACGCCTACATCGATCCGGGCACCGGCAGCGTCATCACTACGACGATTTTGGGCTTTCTTGGGGCGGTCGCTTACACCGCCAGGAAGTATTTTTATCGTCTGGGGGATTTCTTCAGGGGGCGGAAGTCGACCGGCGGTCGCAACGATAACTGAGGATCCGAATAGTTGAGTGATAGTACGGCCGCCTTCGTGGCGGATGGGGGATCGTTTCGCGATCGCGCCAATCGCGTCTACCGAATGGATTCGGAAATCGTGCGCGGGCTCGATACCGAGGCGTTGGCGAATTGGAAGGCGGTCCAGGAGCAGCCCTTCTTTCGCAAGCTGATGGACGATGGGCGGATCGTTGCAAGCAGCGACCGTTCGGTCGATCAACGACTATTGCCCTCCGATCACAAGTGGGCGGGATACGTCCAACATGAGCGTGTGCCGTTTTTGAGCTACCCCTACGAGTGGTCATTCAACATGCTCAAGGACGCGGCATTGCTCCACCTCGATATCCTCGAGGAAGCGATTCCGTCCGGTTGGACCCTCAAGGATGCGAGCGCCTACAACGTCCAGTTCTTCGGCTCTCGGCCAGCATTCATCGATGTGGTCTCGTTCGCGCCCTACACCGCCGGCGACCCGTGGATCGGCTATCGCCAATTCTGCATGATGTTCCTTTATCCGCTCATGCTGAATGCCTATCGCGGAATCGATTATCGCCCTCTCCTGCGCAGCAGTCTCGAAGGAATAGATCCCGACACTGCGAACCAGATGCTGAGCGGCGCTACACGATTTCGAAAGGGGGTGCTCGGTCACGTCTATCTCCATGCGAAGATGCAGGCGCGGCACAAGAACAGAGACCTCGACGAAGCCCGGCGCCTGACTGAGGACGTCGACCAGCGCCCCTCGGAGCGCAAGGCCGGCCGTCATTCCGAGGCCATGGTGATGGGCGTCCTCCAGGGGCTCAGGCGAACCATCGAGAAACTGCGCAGTCCCGACGATCGCACGACTTGGGGCAATTACGAGACCGATCACAGCTATGCGGAGGCGTCATTCGCCGCGAAGACAGCCTTTGTCCAAGAGGTCGTCGAAGAAAGACGCAGGCGGTTGGTCTGGGACCTTGGTTGCAATACGGGGACCTTTTCCCGGATCGCTGCGAGCAACAGCGATTACGTCGTCGCGATCGACGGTGACGTACAAGCGGTCGATCGGCTCTATCAGCGAGAGAGGGCAGCTGCTTCCACCGCCATCCTTCCGCTCGTGATGAACATCGCGAACTTATCCCCGGCTCAAGGCTGGCGTGGGGCGGAGCGCAAAGCTCTGGAAGAGCGCGGCAGGCCCGATCTGGTGCTGTGCCTGGCACTGATCCACCATATCGTAATCTCGGCGAACATTCCGCTCGCCGAGTTCCTTGAATGGCTCCGCTCCCTCGGCGGCGAGGTGGTGATCGAGAGTGTCGGTCGCAACGACGACATGACCCGAATGCTGCTCCGCAACCGCATCGACCAATATGCCGAGCTCGACGACGAGAATTTCGAGCGCACCGTGGGCGAGAAATTTGAAATCGCCAGGACACAGCCGCTCAAGGGCGGCACTCGATGCCTCTATCATCTAAGACCGAGATAAAGGGCGATGGAATGGCTGGAATGGGCTTTGTCGCCGATCATCCTCGCCATGCGATTCCTGCTGAATGCACTTTATTCCGCCACCGGCAGCTACGGTTTCTCGATCATCCTGCTGAGCTGCACCGTTCGGCTTGGCCTTTCCCCGGTCATCCGGCTCGCTGCTCGAACTGAGGAACGGACCGCCGCGAAGCAACGGGCGATGGAGCCGCAGCTAGCGGCGATCAGCGGATCGCTGAAAGGGAGAGAGCGGTTCGAACGGATTGAGCAAATCTATCAAGAGCACGGATACCATCCCATTCAAAACGCGACGGCGATCTTGCCTCTCTTCCTGCAAATCCCCTTTCTGCTGGCCGCTCTATTCCTCCTCTCGAACGACGCACAGCTCGGGAACGAGCGCTTCCTCTTCATCCGTGACCTTCTGCGGCCGGACATGCTCATCCACTGGGCAGGCTGGTCGATCAATGCCTTGCCGATCCTCATCACGTTAGTCGCGCTCGCCGAGTTAGTGATTAAGTTTCGCGGCAACCGGAGCGCCCGCATGCGTTTCCTGGTCGTTGCGGTTGTCATTGCCGTGCTGATCTACGCCGCGCCCGCGGGCGTATGCCTATACTGGCTTACGAGTAACTTGCTGTCGTTTGGACGGACCGCCTTGGCACGAGATCCAAGGCCAGGCGCCTAGTCGAGGGGGAAGAGAGTGCCCAGGATCATCACGCTCCTTGCACTGGGGTCGCTTGCCGCGTTCGCCTTCATCTTTGGGAATGAAGCCGACGACATCTATGCCGCCGACCTCGCGCTGCTCCTTGGGGCGCTGGCGCTGATCCTGCTGGTTCAGGCCGGCGCACTGGCCGCATTCCATGGCCTGATCAAGAGAGCGCGCGGAGAGGCGGCGGCGCTGACGTCCGCAAAAGTCGCGGCTGCGATCCTGCTCGCCGCCAACTCATATTATATGGCGTTCATCACGTTCGACGCATCCATCGTCGTGCGCCGCCTGCTGGCCCTCGGATTCGGGCTCGTCATGTTCGCAGTCCTGTTTCGCCGCCGCTGGCAACCGCCCGCACTGTTCGTCGCGACAGCCTACATTCTCCTGTCCTTCGGCTTGTACGGTTACACGCGACTAGCGATGGCGTCGGACTCCAAGCCGGCAGATAATGGCTTGCGGGTAAAGTCTTCGCGGAATGTCTATTTCATCGGCAATGAATCGCTGGGTTCACCCAAGGCGTTCCGCGACATTTATGGCATCGACCAGCTTCCTCACGTGGATTGGCTTAAAGCCCACGGATTTCGAGTGCTGGATCAGGCCTATTCGGCAGACTTCGCCACAACCCGCACCTGGTCGCGGATATTGGGCTTTGGGAATGAAATAAGCGAAGACGACATTCGCCATAAAATCGGGTTTAACGCCAAGAACACGACCTTCGGCGTTTTCTCAAGGAGCGGTTACCGAACACAGTTCATATACAAGGACAAATATTTCGGGTTTCACAAGCACTCCGCCGATTTCGTCTTTCCGGACTCCGGCTTCGGCCAATGTGCTTTCCTGCCAATGCGCTACTTCTATTTTGTTTGCCATAAGAGAGTCGTGCGCTGGATCAATCGATACATCTATGGAGCTACCCCCATCTCGCCGGAGGTGGTCAAGCAACGTATCACTCTTGCAGTTGCTGACGAGCGGCCCTGGCTGACGGTTTATCACCACGCCTATCCGTTCCATTCCGCCTATGACACCTATGACGTGCCAGCCGTCCAGGCCTTCAAGGCCCGCGTGCTCGGAGCGTTGCCGGAGGTTCGCCGCCAGAATTTCGAGACGATCATCGGCCACATAATCGCGACCGACCCCAGTGCCGTGATTGCCACGTTCGGCGACCATGGAGCCGGGGCGTGGAGCCCGCGCTTTAGCCAGGTCGATCTGGATGCTCCGGACAAGCACGTGAACAAGTCGCAAGCCCTAGAGGATCGCTTCGGCGTGCTCCTCGCCGTTTATCCGGCCAATTTCTGCACCCGCAGGATCTTCGAGGGTTCGTCGACTCTCAATCTCGCCTATTCGGTCGTCAAATGTCTGGATGGGGACGACAACCCCACCCCGAGCGACATCGCGCGCAGCAAAACCTTCTATCCGGGACCTAAACGCGGAAAATCTGGCGCGCTTCCAGTAGATATATGCCGCAAGCCCGGTAGGAGCCTTCAGTCAAACCTTGCGAAAGGGCTCACACACCCCGCGGGCTTGCCGCTGTACGTGACTTCCTTTGAGCCGCCGGGGTAATTCTGGAAAAAGTCGGAGCCGATCAGAAAATCGGTCACGATCATCCGCTCCTCTGCCGCAAAACGCTCGGCCATCGCGGCGGGCATCATCGGAGTCAGGTCCACGACGCCCTGCGCCGCCGCAAGCAATCTCTTCTTGCGGCTTTTCTGGTGCGCGAAATGCTCGTCGATGAACAGCGCGAGCCCTTTCGGCTCGATAGCATAACCCGGAAGGGATCGGTGGAGGATGCCGCTCACCCAGGCATGGTAGTTGTCGGAAAGTAGGAACATGCCCCCGCCGGCAACGGCGAGACCTCCAGCGGCGCCGCTCGCAATGAGGAAATTGCGTCGATTCATCGAGGCATCCTACGCCAAGGCCCGTTCGGCCGCACGTAGCGATAGTGCGGCTGCGGTTAGGCTTGGCTCGGCCGCGGGGCATGTCGGCATCACGCTTGTCCCGACAACGATCAGATTGCGGACGTCATGACAAACCTGGCTCGCGTCCACGACTGAGTCGGCGCTGCTGCTTCCCATGCGCATCGTTCCCTGCAGATGACCTTCCGTCATTCGGACCTGCCTGAACTTGATCTGCTCCACCGGGAGCGGCGCGAGGATCTTCGGCAGCTGCGCCTGCGAATGCTTCACGGCCAATTCGGCATAAGGCGATTGCCGTTCGAAATGCACCCTGACGGAGCCGTCCTTGTCGATCAGCACGCGATTTTCGTCGAGTAGCTCTTGCTCGATCGCCACCGTGAGCCAGATGAGCTGGCTCCATCGGCCGAATTCGGGGCGCAGTCCGTTGGGAAAGTTGTTGTTGAGCTTGAGCATGGCTGCTCCGTGTTTGGAGCGAAAATCACCGTCATAGAGCGAGTAATTGATTCCGGACGTGAGCGAGCTCCCGTTCAGGTTGTCGAGCCCGCGAAGGAACACTTCGCTGCCATACCCCAGCTGCTCGTTGAGCCCCCGGCCGAGCAAGGGGTGCTCGAAACCCGATCTCAGCAGAATGGCCGGACTATAAATCGCATTTGCGCCCAGAATGCAAAGGTCGCACCCTACCCGCTGCTCCCGTCCGGCATTGCGAAACCGAACTCCGGAAACGTTCGAGCCGGACCTCTCGATCTCCAGGACTTCGGCCTCAGGCAGAATCTTTACGTTCGGATGCTCAGTGACGTGAGTGAAACCGTTGAAGGCGGTGAATTTCGCGCCAACCGGACAAAGCGTGCAGTGCAAGCTCGCGCAGCAGCGCGGCCGCTGTTTGTTGGCCACTCGGGCGCGCGCCGAGGGCATGGCAAAGTGCATGTTCGGCTGGGCCTGCTTCATCAGGCGGCAGGCTGAAGTGAGCTTGTGCGGAGGCTGCGGATATGGGCGGCTGCGAAACCCGATAGCCTTGAGATCGTCGGGGCCGGAAATGTCCATGATTTCCTCGGCCATCGAATAATAAGGTTCGAGTTCATCGTAGGAAATCGGCCAATCCTGGCCGCGGCCGTAGAGCGTCTTCAGCCGGAAATCGTTTGGATGCATCCGCGGCGTGTTTCCTGACCAGCAATTCGTTCCGCCGCCATAGCCGATCGTGAAATGCCATCTCTTCCGACTGCCGGTGCGGACAAACGTATCGTCGGAGGGAATGGCGCTGTTGCGTCCTTCCTCTACCTGCTTCTCCCACGATCGAACCGCGCCGCGCTCGAGCATCAACACTTTGGTGTCGGGCCGCAGCTGCAAGAGCCGATGGACGAAGAACAGCGAGCCGAAGCCGGTTCCAATCACCACCACTGGATATTGGCGATCTGCCGGGCTCAATTCGGTGACGATCATCTGATTGCCGGACCTCTCGGCCGTGCGGGCATCCGCAAACCGTTGCTCCTCCGACCGCAAACGATGCCAACTCCCCACGATGAAGTCTAGACGCTTGTCACCGAACGGAAATCCCATCGTGGAACTCTATCGACACGACCGGCCTAGTCGGTGAGACTGCCCTTTGTTATGCCCACGTTGAGTGGCAGCGGGGGATGGGCCTTGCCGACATTGAGAAAGCCGGCATTGGGGCTCGCGATCGCGTTGGTCCTTGTGGGATTCCTGAGCCTTTCGCTCGCCCGTCCGGGCTTCACCTGGATGAACGCTTATGGGCCAGGGAAGGTCGCTCAATCATTCAACCGTGACGATGACCGTTTCCTTCGGGCGGCCAGGGATTTCGGCAATGCCGGCAATTATCTCCAAGGCTACCCGCCCTTCATGACCACCCAGCTGTTCGTGGTCGGCACCGCTGGCAGCGCTTTCGGAATCAACGGAACGATCAATCCCCTCACCTTGCGCGCCATTTCCTTCGCCTGGGCGCTGGCAATGCTGATCCTGATGGCGGTGTTGGCGCGGTGGTATGGCCTATCGGCCTTTGGCGCGGCCCTGTCTGCTTTCTTCCTTGCCGTAGCCCCGCAGTTCGCGTTGCTTGCGAGCCAGGGCACAGCCGACGTCAGCGCGCTCGTCCTGTTTTATGGGTCGATTTTGGCTGCGATGCTGGCGCGAACGCGCCGCTCTCGCTGGTGGTTCTACGCAAGTTGGGTGCTCGCGGGCGTTGCGATGGCGGACAAATTCTTCTTGCCCGCACTGGTTGCGCCGACGCTTCTGGTCCTTGCTGCGCCGCACGGCCGCAAGCTGGAGGCGGCCTTCGTTGGCGGTGCGCTCGGCCTTGTCAGCTTTTGCGCTGCCGGCTTGTTCACCTTCACGCCGTGGGACTTCAAACAACTCATGACGATGTTGATGTACGACAACGTCATGATCGACGGCGGCCGAAATCCGCTTCAACAGATCATTGCATATTCAGGCGACATCTTCGTCACCGCGGGAATCGTTACGACGCTTCTGGCAATCGCAGGAGTTGTCGAGTGGGCGTTCAGACGCCGCGCATCCGCGAAGGATCTGAGCGGGGCAGTTCCGACTGATGCGCGAGGTTTCGTCGCCTCGGCGGTGAAGATCGCCACTCACCCCACCGCTCTTCTGGTACTGCCGTTAGTCTTCAATTTTGGGCTGATCCTGAATGCACAGGTGCACTTTGGTCGCCACGTCCTCGTTTATGCGCCGGTCATCTGTCTCTTGGCCGCATCTCTCGTGGATCGCGTGCGGGATGGTCTGCGACATCGCCCAACTGCGATTCGTGTGTCGGCGTTCATCTTAGGAATTGCGGTGGCGGCATTGCTGATTGCGAACGCCTATGCCGTTACCAGCCATTACGCAGACGACATCAGAATTGAGGTGGCGGACCGGATTGCCCGCGAGCCCGAGATTCCGGTGACGGCGACCAATTTCTACACCGTCATTCGAGGGACGCGGGCAATCGATGAGCCAGTCCCCTCGTCGCCGCGCTATCTTACCTGCGACATCGAATTTGCCCGCTATCTCGGCAAGACGAATGTCCACCAGGTCTTCCACCCTTATGGCGGCCAGGAACGCCTGCAATTCCTTAACTCTCTGTTCGCAGGGCGGACCCCCTATCGGCCCATTCTCACGGTGGAACGAAAGCCCCGTTCGCTGGAAGAAAATGCCGCAAGAGTTGGATTGCTGCCCGCGCTCGACACCAAGTTTCCCGATCAATGCATTCTGTTCGAGCGAATGAGCTAGGGCCGATTCAGAGCGCGGGGCCCCCTTGGACGATGACCGGCTCGACGGACCGCTTCGATCCGTCCCGGTCCGCCCAGACCCGCTTGAGGTAGCGACGAGCCGGCTGCTCCACGACGTAGAAGCTAGCCAGGGCTGCGGCCATCGTCAGTCCGAACTTCACCGGTATTGGCCACGCATGCAGGACCTTGGTGAACGGCTGCTGCCACAGGTAAATCGAATAGGACCACAAGCCCATCAGAGTCAGCGCCTTGGTGGAGAGAAGGCGCACGGCAAAACGCGGCGCCGTGTCGATCGTCGCGACCGAGACGCCCAGCAGAAACGTGCCGATCGTGTACTTCACCACGTCGGGAAACAGATAGGTGTGGAACATCCCGCCCAACAATCCTGCGACGATCGGCAAATAGGCGGGCACATTGCGATTGCACAAAACGAGGTAGAGGCCGCAGGCCACGAAGATCGAAGCGAGGCGCACGTCCGTCCGCCAATACACCGCGCGATAGTCGAGGCCGAACCAGGACTGGACGAGGCCGTTGATCGCGCAGAGCGCCGCAATCGCGAGGATGATCCGAGTCGCAGGAAGGTCCCACCGTCTTGTTGCCAGCGCGAGCATGGCGAGGAAGAGGTACGCCCACTCTTCGACGCACAACGACCACAAATGGTTGAGGACCAAAGTGCCGCCGCTCACCAGGTGTACGTAGTTGAACGTATACGTCAGTGCGCCGAGCATTTTCTGCGGCCCGACGTGATGGGGTCCGGGTGCGGAGAACACAAGCGCCATCGCGAGCACGAACAGGTAAAGCGCCGGCCAGACCCGTGCCACACGGCGCTTTAGGAAATAGCCCAGAGGTTGCCGATTGACGAACAGCAGTTCCGCCATCAGCCGGCCGCTGAGGACGAAGAATAGCTCGACCCCGAAGCGCGCCGGCTTGCCCGGCAACACCGGAAACAAATGGCCGATGAGCACGACACTGATAGCGATCCCGCGCCAGCCATCCAGCCAAGGCTTGTGCTTGGGCTGGAGGCCCGGCTTCGCATCGCCCTGGTGCACATGGCCGCGGTTTACGACCACAGAACCTCCACGCGACCGTTCACTCTAGATCGGTGGGGTGGGTGAGCAGCTTCTTGCCGCGGAGCAGCAGCACCAGCCGTCGGCCCAACTTGAGAAGAGGATAGAGCAGCTCTGCAGTCTTAGCATTGGACAGCACGAGCCCATTGACCCTGTTGAAAACCGTCGAATCGCTCGACAGGCTTGCCAGCACGTTGATGGCCTCGTCGCCGTGGTACGTGCGACCCCGGTGAATGAACAGCATGCCCTTGTTGAGGTCGTAGCCGTCGCGCCAGTACTTCTTAACACGCGGGTCATCCGACCGGGCGTCGAGCAACTCAACCGGCCCGATCGCCTCCTTCAGCTTCAAGAAACGAACGTAGTTCGCGCAGAACACGCATTCGCCGTCGTAGACGATCAGTGACGGATCTGTGCCGGTCATCGGCCGGCCTCACCGCGTCGGCGTCGGAGTGCTACCGGGTACCGGGATGGGATATTCCCATGTGTCCCGTACGTCACGGTGTAGCACGCCATTGCGCAAATCGAGGCAGACTGAGTCCACTCGGTACGTGTAGCCGACGATGTCGTCGATCGACAGGTGGTTGAACTCCTTGAACATGGCCGGATTGGGCAGCATGTGCTGCGGGTAGAAATAGTAGACATTCAAGCTCTTGTACCAGGGATGAGCGCGGGCGAACCGGTCCGTATTCTCGACCATGGCGACTACTGATTGCAGCGTCGAATGCTGCCGCCTCTGGTTCTGTTTCTCCGCCCGCAGCGGCCCGCATTTGATCGCGTCCCGCCACGAGGCGAGGTGGTGATGATTGCCGGCCGGATAGTTCGCAAATGCGCCGTCAGGAATCCAAATGAAGTTCTGAGCGATATTGTAGGAGAAGGTTCCGAAGTACGGGCCGGGCATTTCGACGCTTCGGCCGTCGCGCGTATGCGCGATGAATTTGGGACTGGGGATCTTCGGCCCATCGAGCCAACCGAGGTGATTCACGTAGAAGAAGGTCGGCGCCATCAGGGTCATTCCAGCGATCACGATCCGCATCTGGGTCGTAAACCGTTTGATGCCGAGATGCTGTGCCGAGGCGAAAATCAGCACGTTGACGATCACCCAATATTGGAAAATCGCGCCCAGGGTGAACCAGACGGCGACGTGGAACATGTCGAAAAAGACCGTAAACGTCAGCAGCGTGCGTCTGCCGAACGCAGCCGCCGGAGTCGCCAATTGAGTGAACAGGACGATGGCGTTGAGGAGCACGCCGAAATGGACGAACGCCTGCCAGATCAGATTGAGGATCCCGGGAAAGGCCCACAGCAGGTTGTCGCCGCGCTCCAGGCCCATGAGGATGGAAGTCTGCGTGGGGTTGTGAAGCACCCAGGTCCAGGGCTCCGGCCAGCCAGCTTCGAGCTTCGACACCCCTGAATAAAAGTAATTGGCGAGGTGCGCGCCGACCGCTCCGGACCAGATGAGCAGGATGCTGTGTTTCTGCAGCTCTGGAACATCGACACGTTCGTGCCATCTCGCGATCCTCGGCACGCGCGCCCGCACCCACGGGCCGCAAACGGCGATCACCGCGAGCGTCCCGATCAGCGCGAAGCTGCCGGTGTCGAGCATGCTGCGATAGTCCGTCTTGACGACGATGATCCCGCTCGTCGAATTCATGAGCTCACGGAACATCTCGTAGAAACCGAATGTGGGTAGATAGAATGCGGGCCGCCACCATCCGACCACTCCGGCCACGATTGCAATCAGTGCCGCATAGCGGAAGAAGATCACGCCTGGACCGTCGCCGAACACCAGGTTCGGGAGGCCGGGGTTGAATCCGATCGCGTCGAACATGACCGTGACGAGAACGGTAATACCGATCCAACGGATGAAGATTCCCGTGAACCGCGGCAAATCCTGATAGCGAAGCTTCGCGAACGGCAGGGCCACCGCGACCGCGAGCACGGTCGCCGCGGTGGCCCGGACGGGCGTGTCCGAGGCCACATCGAAGAACCACCGGAAAGCCAGATAAATGCCCATGGCAAGGGCGAGCATCAGGAAAGGTAAGAGCGCTTCGCCCCGTCGGCTTGCAAATGCACGAAGCTCAGGGGGGAACGCAACTGTGCTCATGACGACTTGAGCTCCATGGCTGAGTGAAAGCAGGGCCCGGTCGAGATTTTCGGCACGTTCAGGTCGACCCCCGCTGCACGCGTAAACCCCGTGTTGATAGCCTTCAGGTACTGGCACGTTAACAGAGATTTTTGCCTCGTGCCAATCTGTTACGAGCAAGGACGAGGCGCATGCGCGAACGCGGTGCCAATCCGGGTCACAAACAATTGATGAGTTTCGATCCTTGTAGGATTGTGGCACGCTCGACGGATTGGGGGAGCGCACGCGTTGTTCATTTCGGAGCTTGCGAGTGGCGCCGGTCGGAGGGACGAAGCGCCGGCGCTCGGTTCGGGCGGCAACTTCCGCTCCGACGTGCAGGCGCTGCGTGCCATCGCGGTCGGCGGCGTCCTCATTTATCACCTCTGGCCGAAATGGCTGGCCGGCGGGTTCGTCGGCGTCGACGTCTTCTACGTCATCTCCGGCTATTTGATCACCCAGCACCTCTTTCGCGAGGCGGCGTCCACTGGCCGCATTTCCCTAACCCGCTTCTGGGCCCGTCGAATCCGGCGTCTCTTTCCGGCCGCATTCACGGTGCTTGCCGCATGCGCAGTTTTGCTGCTGGCGGTGATGCCGCCGCTGACCTGGCGCGAGAACCTGCAGGAAATCGCCGCGTCGGCACTGTATTTCGAAAATTGGCTATTGGGGTTCCACGCGGTCGACTATCTCGCCTCCGCCGACAGCGCCACCATCGTCCAGCACTATTGGTCATTGTCGGTCGAGGAGCAATTCTACATTGTCTGGCCGCTCCTCCTCCTGGGCGCGGTCGTCATTGGCAATCGGTCGAAGCGTGTATCCGGGACAAGCGCGGCAGTGATCGCGCTCGCGGCAGTGACCTTGGTCTCCCTCACCGCTTCAATCATCGCTACGGCGAATTCCCCCGCCTTTGCCTTCTTCGCCACCTACACCAGGGCATGGGAATTCGGCCTGGGCGGACTGGTTGCTCTCACCGGCCTGCCGAGCTGGCTTGAGGGGCGACGTGGGCTGCATATCTCGGCGAGTTGGGCAGGCTTCGCGCTCATTGCCGCGTCGATGGTGCTGATTTCGGAGAAATTGCCCTTCCCCGGAGCCGTTGCGCTACTGCCCACGCTCGGCACGGCACTCGTCCTTCGGAGCGACCCCGGCGACGGACGCTGGTCGCCTGTGCGTCTGGTCAGCCACCGATACATCCAGTGGGTCGGCGACTGCTCCTACTCGATCTACCTCTGGCACTGGCCGCTCATTATCGCCGCGCCATGGGCGCTGAAAGCGCCGGTTCCGTGGCAGGGTAAAATTTTGATCTTCGCCGCGACGCTGGCGCTTGCCGGTCTCAGCAAGCGATTTGTCGAGGACCCGATCCGCACCCGCAAGTCATGGATGACGCGTCGCTGGCCCAACTATGTATTCGCGGCCACGGGTATGGTGGCGACTGTCATTTTCACCGGGGTTTGCTTGTTTTTCCTCCAACGCAGTGATCGGACGGTGGCAAGCATATATCAGCGAAGTGCTGCCGCCGACCCTGGCTGTTTTGGAGCGGCCGCGATGGCCAACGGCGGCGAATGCCCCAGACCCTTCCGAAATCCCTCTTCCGCCCAAGTTGCTTTCGCCGTTTCGGACCTCGGCCCCTCGCCGGACTGCCAGACGCGACCGCATGTCGTGAAGTTGACGTTCTGCGAATTCGGCGAGTTGAGGCACCCGCGGCGCACGATCGTAATCGTCGGCAACTCCCACGCCGTTCGCCTTGTGCCCGCACTTGAAGCCTATGGGGCCAGCCGCGGTTGGAAGATCCTGCTCGCAGCAAAGACGAACTGCACCGGATTGAGCTCAACCCGGATCGGTACGATATCATCCTCGAACACCTGCCTCGCCTGGAGCGCAAGCGTGCGGAAGTGGATCCTCACGCATCGGCCGGACGCGGTGGTTTTCGCCAGTCACCTTAACGCCCAAGTGTTCCTTGCGGGCGAAGGCGCGGACGCGGCAGCCGTCCAGGAGGCCCGACGCAACGTGCTTGAGGCCTGGTCTGGCTACGTTCGAGCAGGCATTCCAGTCGTGGTCACGAGCGATGTGCCGGGGACGCGTCCGCTATCGGCGCCTGAATGCATCGCTCGGTCCAGCGCAGCTTACGATCCCTGCGCACTACCCCGCCGCTCCGTAGCGCTGCCGAACCTCATAAGTGAGCTGGCCCTCACCGTGCCGCAACTTGTAACCTACCTGCCCCTCACTTCGCTGTTCTGCGATGCGCAGCTGTGCCATTCGGTGATCGGAGGTGTCGTCGTCTATAGCGACCGGCACCACATCACGAATACATACTCGCGCACGATGGCACCCTATTTGGGCCCGCCGGTAGAGAAAGTAATGAACCGAGGGGTGGGCCAGCTCTGACCAATTCGTGCTATGCTTCCAAAATGCCATCGCTCGCGGATATCGGTGCCGCCCTTTTCAGCTTTTTCGGAATTGCTGTGCCAATCGTTGCGTCGCTCTATGTTGGGACGAAGATGGCCGAGCGAAAATTCGAATTTGCTTTCTGCTCCTTAGCCGCGATCAGCGTGCTGTTGGCGGGATGGGCCCTCGCGCTTCCTACGGCATTTGCTCTCGAAAACGCGCGATGTGCCGGCGAGCACAGTTGCGGAGCTCCCCAAAGCGACCGCGGTGACTGAGTACGAGTTCCGATGACTTCCTCTGTTTGCGCTGGCTTCGCGATGTCCGGCTGTCTGGAGCAAGATATTCGCGTATCGTCGGCGGTCTTGCGCTTCGGCCTCGTCGCGCTGATGCACCGCAGGCGCGCCGCCGCGCCGCTCGCGCGGCCGCCGCGGGAATTCCTGCCGGATACACCGTTCGTCAGGCCCGCGATTTCGGAGTCGCATGTAATGGAGCGAAAGACGACACAATCGCTCTTCAAAATGCGCTGAACGGCCTGAATGACCGTCAGGCATTGCTACTCCCAGCCGGAACCTGCCTCACCTCGAAGCACCTCGCGCTTGTCCCGCAAGAGCAATGTCGCGATTGTCGGCGCGGGCAAGGAACAGACGATCCTGTCGGCTACCGACCCGCTGCAGAGCTCGTTCATCGTCAATCTGGGGTCGAACATCCAGCTGAGCGGCTTTCAGGTCTATTCCCCCAACACTGCGGGCCTGAAACGAACGGCCGATCCCAACTCGAAGGGGTTTCTGGTCAGGAATTCTAGCGGCGTGGTCCTCGACGGGATCAAGGCGCGGGACGTTCTTGGAGCCGGCGTGTTCCTCAATGGCGTGCGGGACAGCAAGGTTCTCAACAGCGAGGTGCTCAAGAGCTTGGCCGACGCCTTCCATGTGACCGGGGGGTCGGAGAATGTGATCCTTCAGGGAAATCTCGCGGTCGGAGCCGGCGATGACGGCTTCGCCTCCATCGGTTATGGCGACGCGATCAATCGCAACATCCAGTTTCTCGACAATGTCGTGCGGGACGGCTGGTGGGGCTCAGGCGTTGCGTTCGAGGGGACCGACGGGGGAAAGGCCTATCGCAATAAGGTCTACCGCTCGGGAGTGGCCGGAATCCGCATCGCGTCCCAGAGGAATTGGAAGACCGGTCCATCCGACAATCTCGACCTCCGAGGACAATTATCTTGAAGGTTGCGTGACGCGCGCCAGGACCGAGCACGGATCGGTCATGATCTTCACGAACTTCAAGGATATCGGGCCGAATGTCACGCTGCTCCGGACGACGATCAAGAACCCAGCCAGCGGTCCCGCTGTCAGGGCATTCGGCGG
>CAVSTS010000001.1:0-29149 GCA_963730925.1 uncultured Alphaproteobacteria bacterium | reverse complement strand
CCCTTGGATGCGGCGCCCGCCTGGCCTAACCGGCCCCGCGAAAAGTCGTTCAGCCAAGGAGGAGCAACGCAATGGTCGAAGCACCGCGGTTCGAACTCAAGAACATGCCCCCCGATTTCTACCGGCATTTGCTGCAGATGGAGGGGCTCATCGTCCAGCATCTGGACCTCGCGCTCTATCATCTGATCAAGCTCAGAGCGTCGCAGATCAACGGCTGCGCTTATTGCCTCGCCATGCACACCGACGAGGCGATGAAGCATGGCGAGACGCCCGAGCGCATCGTGTCGCTCGACGCCTGGGAGGAATCGCCGCTCTATACGGACAAGGAGCGCGCGGCGCTCGCCTGGACCGAGGAGCTGACTCTCATCGCCGACAGCGGGGCGAGCAAGGAGGCGTTCGAGGCCCTGAAGCCGCACTTCAGCGACGAGGAGATCCCGTGGCTGATCTTCGCGGCGGTGCAGATCAACAGCTGGAACCGGATCGCGATCAGCACGCGCGCTCAATATGAGCGCCCCGCGCACAGCGCCCAGCCCGCCGCACAGAAAGCGCACGAACCGGCCTGATCACAGCTGAAACTGTCCGGCGATGACCGTATGGCAACGGCCGCCGAGCAGGACTCGTCGGCCTCGAGCCGGCAATGGAGCATGCCGGTGCGCTTGCTCGCCTGGAGCGCGGTGAAGGCGTTGCGGCCGAGCCGTTCCGCCCAATAAGGCGCGAGCGCGGCATGCGCCGAGCCGGTCACCGGGTCCTCATCGATCCCGAGATAAGGGACGAAACTCGGCTCACGATGTCCTCGGTGCTGCCGCGAGCGGTGACGACCGCCATCCGCGGGACCTGGCGCAAGGCCGCGAAATCCGGATCCACCGCGCGCACGGCCTCCTCGTCCGCAAGCTCGATGATCGCGGCATCGTTGCATCCTTCCGCCAACCAGGCCGGAGAATCGGGGACTCCGAGCGCCTCGTTGAGCTCCGCCTCGTGGACTTCGGTGAGCTTGGCGGCGGGCAGGTCCAATTCCAGGAGGTCGTCGCGGCGGCTGACGACCAGGATGCCGCCTTTGGTCGCGAAGCGCAGCGGGTGGCCGGTCATGAGAACGTGGCCGGCGGCGAGCGTCGCGTGGCCGCACAGCTCGACCTCGTCGGTCGGAGTGAACCAGCGCAGGTCGAAATCCACGTCCGGGCTGTCGCTCGGGACCGTGAACGCGGTTTCGCTGAGGTTGTTCTCCCCCGCGATCGCCTGCATCAGCGCGTCGTCCAGCCATTGTTCCAGCGGAATGACGGCCGCCGGATTTCCGGTCAGCGGCCGATCCGCGAACGCATCGACTTGGAAGAAGGGAAGCGTCGTCATGTTGCGCGTTCCGTAATTTCCTGAGGGAGTAGGGTTTCGCGATCCGTCTGACCCTCGGGATCGACGTGGATCAGGATTTCGGTGTTGGGAAAGCGCTGCTGCAATTCTTCCTCGACGCGGTCGAGACGGTCGTGGGCTTCCTGCACGGTCCAGTCGGCCGGCACCCAGACGTGGAATTGGGCAAAGTAATGAGTTCCGCTGGTGCGAGTCCGAAAATCGTGGAGGCCGGCAAGCTCGGGATATTCTTTCGCCGCGGCGAGGAAGCGCTCGCGAAGTTCATCGGGCCATTCTCGATCCATCAGCTGATCGAACGCGATGCTCGACGCCTTCCACGCGCCCCACAGGAGCCACGAGGCGATGAGCAGCCCGAACACCGCATCGGCTCCGGTCAAACGCGCGTACTGATCGAGGGCGAGAGCGACGATCACGGAGCCGTTGAGCAGCAAGTCGGACGAGTAATGGAGACGGTCGGTGCCGATCGCCAGCGAGCCGGTGCGGCGGACCACATGCCTTTGGTAGGAGATCAGCCCGACCGTCAGCGCCATCGCCACCATCGAAACGCCGATGCCGAGCTCGGCATCGGCGGTTTGCGCACCGTTCACCAATCGCTGCACAGCCCGGGCGGCGATGAAGATCGCCGAAATGGTGATGAGGATGATCTGAGTCAGCGCAGCGAGCGCCTCCGCTTTGCCGTGGCCGAAGCGATGGTCGAAGTCGGCGGGCTGGGCGGCAATTCGAACGCCCAGAAGGACCACGAGGCTGGCGACGAGGTCGAGGCCGCTGTCGGCAAGCGAACCGAGCATCGCTGTCGAATCCGTCCGGTAGGCCGCCCACCCTTTCAGCACGATCAGAGTGACGGCCATGGCGATGCTCGCCAGCGCGGCGCGGGCGGTCAGTTTGGAGCGCTCGGATGGAGAGGTGGCGCTTTCGATCATGGATAGAGGAGGCCTTCGGTCCAGCCGCCCTCCTCAAGCGTGAAGAGCCGCCGTTCGTGGAGGCGATGCGGACGCGCCGTCCAGAATTCGATCCTCTCCGGAACGACGCGATACCCGCCCCAGCTCGGCGGACGGGGGACGTCCTGGCCTTCGAAGCGCCGCTTCGCCTCTTCGAACCGTCGCTCGAAGGTCGCTCGATTGTCGAGCGGGCGCGACTGATCCGAGGCCCAGGCGCCGAGCCGCGAATCCCTCGACCTGCTGGCGAAGTATGCGTCGGCTTCGGCATCCGACACGCGCTCCACAACGCCTTCGATCCGCACCTGCCGACACAGCGACTTCCAATGGAAGAGAAGGGCTGCCCGGGGATTCTCTTCCAAATCTTGCCCCTTGGCGCTCTGCTCATGAGTGTAAAAGACGAACCCGTCGGGCCCGCTCGCTTTGAGCAGCACCATCCGAGCCGACGGTTGGCCCTCGGCTCCCGTGGTCGCCACCGTCATCGCTTCGGGCTCGTTCGGCTCGCTCGCGCGTGCCTCGGCGAACCACTCATCGAAGAGCGCATGGGGATCGATCATTGCTCGTCGGCCTTAGGCTTGGCCTTGCGCGAACGGCAACCCATCTGGTCAGGCGAGGATCGTTACGGCATGGATGGGCAATGGCACTGGACCTCTACCAACGCTTGGGGCTGAAGCGTGGCGCGAGCCAGGCGGAGATCAAAAAGGCGTATCGCAGCCTCGCCAAGCAGCTTCACCCGGACCGGAACAAGGACAATCCCGATGCGGCGAAGCGCTTCGGCGAGGTCACCCAGGCTTATGATCTGCTGTCCGACAAGGACAAGCGCGCGAAATACGACCGGGGCGAGATCGACGAGGAGGGCAACCCAAAGATGCCGTTTGGATCGGGCTTCGGCGGCTATTCCTCGGGAGGTCCGCAGCCTGGAGCCGGTGGCGGGTTCGAAAGCTTCAATTTCGGCGGGGCGGATGCGGCGGACCTCAGCGACATGTTCGAAGGCCTGTTCGGCGCCGCCCGTGCACGCGGCGGGCCGGGAGGCGGGTTTGGCGGCTTTCGCCAGCGCGCCCGGGCGCCGCAGAAGGGAGCGGACGTAGCGTATCGCCTGAAGATCTCGTTCGTCGATGCGGTGGCACTGAAGCCCCAGCGCATCGCGCTCGCCGACGGCAAGACCATCGACGTGAAGCTCCCTCAAGGACTGGAAGACGGCACCAAAATCCGCCTTGCCGGAAAGGGAGAGGATGGCCCGGCTGGCCGCGGCGATGCGATCGTCACGATCGAAATCGCACCGCATCGCTTCTTCAAACGCGACGGCAACAACATCCGTCTCGAACTTCCGGTGTCGTTGAAGGAAGCCGTTCTAGGGGCCAAGGTGAAGGTGCCGACGGCGGAAGGCCCGGTGATGCTGACAATTCCCAAGGGCACCACGTCGGGCAAGGTCCTGCGCCTCAAGGGTCGGGGCTTCGCCAGCCGCAACGGCCAGCGCGGGGACCAGTTGGTGTCCGTCGAGATCGACGTACCGGCGCACGATGCAGACCTCCAGAAGTTCGCGGAGAGCTGGAGCGGTGGCGACGGCAATCCGCGCGCTTCACTGGGCGTCTAGCGCGGCCGTTGTATAGTCGCCCGCTCTGAATGAGAGATCTCTCTCCTCAATCGCCGGAAGCCAGGCGCAAACGGCTCGCCAGCATGCGCGCGGCCTTCGGCACGGAGGTCGAAGAAAAGCTCAAGCCGAAAATTACCGCTTGGGAAGTGGTCAAACGGGTTGCGATCGGCGTCTACAATGACGGGTTCATCCACGCTGGCAACCTGGCCTATTTGTCGATCCTGGCCCTCTTTCCCTTCATCATCCTCGCGGCGGCCGTCGCGCATCTTCTGGGGCAAAGCCAGGACGCTCAGCTGACCGTCGTGAACATCTTGCACCGCCTACCGCCCGACGTCGCTTCGACTTTGGACGGACCGATCAACGAGGTGCTGACCGCCCGGACCGGTCCGTTGCTTTGGTTCGGAGCGATCGTCGGCCTGTGGACAGCCGGAAGCTATGTCGAAACGATCCGCGACATCCTTCGGCGGGCCTTCGGAGTGAAGTACAGCGCGCCGTTCTGGGAATATCGGCTTGGCTCGATCCTGCTCATCCTCGGCGCCGTTCTGCTGTTGATGACTGCATTCGCCGCGAGCGTGGCCTTGAGCTCGATCCAGGCCATCATCGAGCAATGGTTCCCCTTCGCCCGGAGTATGGCGGACGACCTTGGCTTTTACCGGCTCGTTCCGGCAGCGACCTTGTTCTTCACTTTCTATGTCCTCTTCTTCGCCCTCACTCCGGCGAGATATCGCAAGCGCGCCTGCAGGAAATGGCCGGGAGCCTTGTTCATTACCCTGTGGTGGCTCGCGACGGTCGAGATCTTGCCAACCGCGCTTGGCCTGTTCGGCGGGTACAGCCTCACCTACGGCAGCCTCGCCGGAGTCATGATCGCTCTCCTCTTCTTTTTCATGGTGGGCTTGGGCGTCGTGATCGGCGCGGAGCTTAACGCGGCGCTGGCGGAAGGCGGCGCCACCGCGCTAAAGGGCGAGGTCTATACCGGGCCCTACACCGACGAGCTGGAGGTTGAAGAACCGCAGCCGGGTGAGGACTTCGAACCGGTGCTGGAAACAAGGGGACCGCAACTTTAAATCAGCTGATGCAGGGCAAGCGCGGATTGATCATGGGGCTAGCCAATGAGCGATCGCTCGCCTGGGGCATTGCGCGGGCCCTCAATGGTCACGGGGCCGAGCTCGCTTTCTCCTATCAGGGTGAGGCGCTGGAAAAGCGCGTTCGGCCACTGGCGATGGAGCTTGGCTCGGACGTGCTCGTCGACTGCGACGTGTCGGACATGAAGGCGCTCGACAGGACCTTCGCGCAGCTGAAAGAACGATGGACGACGCTCGACTTCGTCGTCCACGCCATCGGCTATTCGGACAAGAACGAGCTCAGGGGGAAGTTCGTCGATACGTCGATGGACAATTTCCTGATGACCCTGAACATCTCCGTTTTCAGCTTCATCGCGGTCGCGCAGCGTGCCCGCCAGCTGATGAGCGGCGGCGGGTCGCTGCTCACTCTCACCTATTACGGCGCCGAGAAGGTCATTCCGCATTACAACGTCATGGGTGTCGCCAAGTCCGCGCTGGAAACGAGCGTCAAATATCTCGCCGCCGACCTCGGGCCCGAAGGCATCCGCGTGAATGGCATCTCGGCTGGACCGATCAAGACGCTCGCGGCGAGCGGCATCGGCGACTTCCGCTACATCATGAAGTGGAACGAATATAATTCGCCGCTCCGCCGCAACGTGACGATCGAGGACGTCGGCGGGGCGGGGCTTTACCTGCTTTCCGATCTTGCCAGCGGAGTCACCGGAGAAATCCATCACGTCGACGCCGGCTATAACGTCATCGGCATGAAGGCCGAGGACGCACCCGACATCGCAACGGTCTAAAATGCTGGCGCTGCTGCTTTTCGCCGCCGCCTCTGCCCGGTTTCTGGCACATTCCGCCCGATCTCGCGGCGGCTGTGGCCGCTTATGACAAAGCGCAGATCGACGGCAATCGGGCCGAGCTCGAGCGCTGGCTCGCCGATGATTATCTGCTGATCAACAGCAGTGGGAACTCCGAAACCAAGGCCGAGCTCATCGCCGATTACACCGCCCCCGGTTTCGACCTCGAGCCGTTCACTATCGAGCAGCCGGTGGAGAAGGTCTGGAGCGACGGGGCGGTCATGGGAGGGATCGCGACCTTGCGCGGCACCGATGGCGGCAAGCGCTACGAGGTGCGGCTGCGCTTCGCCGACATCTGGGCCAAGCGTGGCGGTCGCTGGCAGGTCATCTACACGCAGGTGGCGAAGGCGCCCTGATGGCGATCGCGCGCAAGCTTCGCCTGACTGGCTTGGTGCAAGGCGTCTTCTTCCGCGCCTGGACTCGCGACGAGGCGCGGCGGCTTCGTGTCCACGGTTGGGTGCGCAACTGCGACGATGGTTCGGTCGATGCTCATCTCGAGGGCGAGGACGCCGCCGTGAACCGGCTTATCGAGCGCATGCGCGACGGCTCCCCCGGCGCACGTGTGGATGACATGGCGGTTGAAGAGGCCGGATTCGAAAACTTCGACCGCTTCGAAGTCCGCCACTAGCCCGCGAACGGATCCCGCACCAGGATCGTGTCGTCGCGCTCGGGCGAGGTGCTGACCAGCGCCACCGGGCAGCGGATCAGCTCCTCGATCCGGCGGACATATTTGATCGCCCGCGCCGGCAGATCCGCCCAGCTGCGCGCGCCGCGGGTCGAGCCCGGCCAGCCTTTGATCTCCTCATAGATCGGTTCGACGCGCATCTGGTCGGCGGCGTGCGGAGGCAGATAGTCGAACTTTTCCCCGTCGATCATATAGCCGGTGCAGATCTTCACCGTCTCGAAGCCGTCGAGCACGTCGAGCTTGGTGAGCGCGATGCCGGTGATGCCGCTCACTGCGACCGCCTGGCGCACCAGCACCGCGTCGAACCAGCCGCAGCGGCGGCGGCGGCCGGTGACCGTCCCGAACTCGTGCCCGCGCTCGCCGAGACGTTCGCCGATCTCATTCTCTTGCTCGGTCGGAAAGGGGCCGGAGCCGACGCGTGTCGTATAGGCTTTGACGATGCCCAGAACGAAGCCGGCGCCTGACGGCCCGATCCCGCTCCCCGAGCCGGTGGTCCCCGCAACCGTGTTGGACGAAGTGACGAACGGATAGGTGCCGTGATCGACGTCGAGCAGCACGCCCTGCGCGCCTTCGAACAGGATGCGACGGCCGCGCTGAAGCGCATTATCGAGGTCGCGCCATACCGGCCGGGCGAAGGGCAGGACGAAGTCCGCGATTTCGGCGAGGTCTCGTTTCAGCCGTTCGCGGTCGACCGGCGGCTCGCCGAAGCCGGCACGGAGCGCATCGTGGTGGGCGCAGAGGCGGTCGAGCAAGGGCCCGAGATCGTCGAGGCGCGCGAGATCGCAGACGCGGATCGCTCGGCGGCCGACCTTATCCTCATAGGCCGGCCCGATTCCGCGGCGCGTCGTTCCGATCTTGCCCGCGCCCGACGCATCCTCGCGCAGCGCGTCGAGGTCGCGGTGGATCGGAAGGATCAGCGGACAGGTCTCCGCGACCATCAGCACGTCGGGGGTGACGTCGACTCCCTGCTCGCGGATGCGCTCCACCTCGGCCTTCAGTGCCCAGGGGTCGAGTACCACTCCATTACCGATCGCTGACGGAGTGCCGCGGACGATCCCGGACGGAAGCAGTGACAGCTTGTAGGTCTGGTCGCCGACGACGAGCGTATGGCCCGCGTTATGGCCGCCCTGGAAGCGAACCACCATGTCGGCGCGGCTCGCCAGCCAGTCGACGATCTTCCCCTTGCCTTCGTCGCCCCACTGGGCGCCGATGACGGTGACGTTACCCACGCGTTTCCTCCAACAACCGTTCGCCCTGAGCCTGTCGAAGGGCAGTCTTTCTCTTGAGCCAAGAACAAGGGCAGGGCTTCGACAAGCTCAGCCCGAACGGAGAAAAGGAGAATGTCCCTGCTTTTGGCGGCCCCAGCGCTCCTAGGGGCCGCGTGACAAATCGTCCAGCGCGGGAACGCGAGCTTTACGGGTCCGTTCGGCCCGCATGAAGCCGATGACCGATCAGCATCTCACGCTCTTCCGCCGGCACATGGTCGAGATCATCGACATGCATTTCGACTTGAGCAGCGACGAGATCGGCCGGAGCGCGCTCGACCCGCGGCTGCGCGCAGCGCTGATGGGCGTCCCCCGGCATTTGTTCGTGCCGCACGGCCTGATGCTGATGGCTTATCAGGACACACCCCTCCCCATCGGCTTCGACAAGACGATCTCGCAGCCCTTCATCGCTGCTCTGATGATCGAGCTGCTTGGGATCGAGCGTGACGTTCGCTTGCTCGAGGTGGGGACGGGGCTCGGCTATCAAGCGGCCGTGATGGCCGAGATGGGCGCCGAAGTGTGGAGCGTGGAGATTGTCGAGGAGTTCGTCGAAGCGGCTTTGGCGCGTTTCGCGGCGCTCCACTACGACATCCAGGTGCGCGTCGGCGACGGTTCACGCGGATGGCCCGACCATGCGCCGTTCGACCGTATCCTCGTCACCGCCGCGGCGGCCGAAGTGCCGCAGGCGCTGATCGACCAGCTGCGCCCGGGAGGGCGAATGGTCATTCCGCTCGGCGGTCAGGACGTGCAGCAGCTCACCGTCGTCGAGAAAAGCGCCGAGGACGAGCTGAGGACGCGCACGATCATGCCAGTGCGCTTCACCCAGCTGGAGATGGCGACCGAGCCCTCGGCGCCGGTTTAGGAGGCTGCGTTTCCTGACGTTGGTCAGAAGCTCAGCGGCACCACTTGCAGCACCCCCGGGAGCTCGTGCAGCTGCTGCGCAACCTCCGCCGTGATCGGATCGTCGACCGCGACCAGCGCAACGGCTTCGCCGCCTGCCTTGCGACGGCCGAGGCTGAACGTCGCGATGTTGATCTTATTCTCGCCCAGTCTCGTTCCGAGCGCGCCGATGAACCCGGGAGCATCAGTGTTGACGATGTAGATCATCTGGCCGGCGAGGTCGGCTTCGATCGGAATGCCGAAAATCTTCACCAGGCGCGGCGCGCGATTGCCGAACAGCGTCCCTTCGACCCGCCGTTCGCCATGCTCGGTTCCAACCGTCACCGCGACGAGCGTGTGATAATCGCCTTCGCCTTCGTTGCGGATTTCACGAACGGCAAGTCCCCGCTCCTTGGCGAGATAGGGCGCGTTGACCATGTTCACCGTGTCCGACCAGGTGCGCATCACTCCGGCGAGGACAGCGCCGGTGATCGGCTTGATGTTGAGCTCGGCAGCGGCACCCTCGACCTCGACGTCGATCGATCGGATCTCGGTTCCCGCGATCTGCCCAACCAGCCGTCCGAGCTTCTCGGCGAGTGCCATGTAGGGCCGAAGGCGCGGCGCCTCCTCGGCCGAGAGCGAGGGGACGTTGACCGCATTGGTGATGCCGCCGAGGAGCAGGAAGTCGCTCATTTGCTCGGCGACCTGGATCGCGACATTGACCTGCGCCTCGTTGGTCGATGCGCCGAGATGCGGCGTGCAGATGAGTCCGCGAGTTCCGAACAGCGGATTGTCCTTTGCCGGCTCCTCCGAGAAGACGTCGAGCGCCGCGCCTGCGACGTGGCCGCTGTCGAGCGCGTCCTTGAGTGCCGCTTCGTCGATCAGGCCGCCCCGAGCGCAATTGACGATGCGGACTCCGCGCTTCGTTTTCGCCAGCGCGTCGCGGCTGAGGATCCCGCGGGTCTGGTCGGTCAGCGGCGTATGCAGGGTAATGAAATCGGCCCGGGCGAGCAGCTCGTCCAGCTCGACCTTTTCGACGCCCAACTCGATCGCGCGTTCGGGGCTGAGGAACGGGTCGTAGGCCAGGACCTTCATCTTGAGTCCGTGCGCTCGGTCGGCGACGATCGAGCCGATATTGCCGCAGCCGATGAGGCCGAGAGTCTTGCTGGCAAGCTCGACCCCCATGAAGCGGTTCTTCTCCCACTTGCCGGCCTGAGTCGACTGATCCGCCTGAGGGATTTCGCGGGCCAGCGCGAACAGCATCGCAATCGCATGTTCGGCAGTGGTGATGGAATTGCCGAACGGCGTGTTCATGACCACGATCCCGCGCGCCGAGGCGGCCGGGACGTCGATCGTGTCGACTCCTATGCCCGCTCGACCAAGCACCTTCAGGCGCGGCAAAGCGGCATCCATCGCTGCCGCATTGACCTTGGTGGAGCTGCGAACGGCGAGGCCGTCGTAGTTGCGGATGACGGCCTTCAGCTCCTCGGGCGAGAGGCCCGGCTTTTCGTCGACCTCGATCCCGCGCTCACGAAAGATCGCGGAAGCCCTCGGGTCCATCTTGTCGGCAATGAGAACTCTTACGGTATCGGTCATTCTTTTCCCCGTCATTCCCGCGAAAGCGGGAACCTAATTTTGTCTTCCTGCTGGGTCCCCGCTTGCGCGGGGATGACGATCAACTGGACGTCGCCTCCCAGGCCCAGTCGAGCCACGGACCGAGCGTCTCGATGTCGCTGGTGTCGATCGTTGCGCCGCACCAAATGCGCAGCCCCGGCGGGGCGTCGCGATAAGCTCCGATGTCATAGGCCGCAGCCTCACTTTCGAGCGCCTTCGCGATCGCTTTCTGCCGCAGCTTGTTGCTTTCGACGTCCGAGCGGTCGGCGAATTCAAGGCAGACCGAGGTGTTCGAGCGGATCGCCGGGTCTTTCGCCAGATGCTCGATCCAGCTGGTCGACCGCACCCAAAAGTCGAGTGCCGCGGCGTTGGCGTCGGCTCGGGCCATCAGTGCCGAGAGACCGCCGATCCGCTCGGCCCAGTCGAGCGCGAAGAGCCAGTCGGCGACGCAAAGCATTGAAGGCGTGTTGATCGTCTCGCCCCGGAAGATGCCGTCGATCAGCTTGCCGCTCTTGGTGAGGCGGAAGATCTTCGGCAGCGGCCGCGGGGCGGGCTCACGCTCCAACCGCTCGACCGCGCGCGGGCTGAGCACGAGCATTCCGTGCGCAGCTTCGCCGCCAAGCGCCTTCTGCCAGCTGAAGGTGCCTACATCGATCTTCGCCCAGTCGATGTCTTGGGCGAATGCGGCGGACGTGGCGTCGCAGATGGCGAGGCCCGTGCGATCGGCGGCGATCCAGTCGCCGTTCGGTACGCGCACGCCGCTCGTCGTGCCGTTCCAGGTGAAGACAATGTCGCTCGCCGGGTCGATGCCTCGGAGGTCTGGAAGCTCCCCATAGTCGGCGGTTCGGACGTCCGCTTCCAGCTTGAGCTGTTTGGCGACGTCAGTGACCCAGCCGGAGCCGAAGCTTTCCCAGGCGAGCATCGTCACGGGGCGTGTGCCGAGAAGCGACCAGATCGCCATTTCCATCGCCCCCGTGTCGGAGGCGGGGACGATCCCGAGCTTATGGTCCGCAGGCAGCTTCAGCAGCGCATGCGTGCGCTCGATCGCCTCTTGCAACCGCGCCTTGCCAAGCGCCCCGCGATGCGAGCGACCGAGCGCGGACGTGTCGAGCGCCGTCGGCGACCAGCCCGGTGGCTTGGCGCACGGGCCGGACGAGAAATACGGTCTTGCCGGACGGATTTGAGGCTTTGGCCGGCGCAGAGTCGCGCCAGCGATTGATTCACTCACTTGTGACTCTCCTTCCAGAGAGCTCGCGCCGCGTTGGGACGGCGTGGCCCGCGGGCAGGTCTAACGAGTGCGGCGCAACACGCAACCGCCGAAGTGAATGATTCGCATGTTGCAGTGCACAACGGATTGAAATTGCTCGCGGAAGCTTCGTTTCGGACGTCAACCGAACAATTCATCGCGCTCTCGCCGCAACTCATCCCGACAAGAGGAACCGAAGGTTGAAATTGTTAACCGTCCGCGAGCAGGCTCTCTCTCGCTGGCGCGTGGTGGGCAATCCGCGTGTCCGGCAGGTGGGGGCTGGGGAGCTCCTTACTCGGATGGGTTTGTCTCACGCCGTGGAATACCGCGGTGCATGAGTATTTTTGAGCGAGGGGTTCATGACGCAAGTACTGGCGGCGGCGAACAATCTGTTTCGGGACCGCGATTTCTTCGTCCATGACGGTGCAAAGCTTCGTCGCTTCCGGGTCTCCGCTCCTTTCCAGGCTTTTCTTTCCGTCATCCTTCTCATGCTCGTCGCTTGGGCGAGCTTTGCCACCGCCCGCCTCATCAACCCCACCCAGGCCCAGAGACTCGCCTCCCTGTCCGCTGCCACCGAAGCCCGCGCGCGTCTGATCGAGCAACGCCAGGCGCTGATCGAAGCGGCGCTCAGCGGCAGCCAACTCGACGCAGCGATGATCGAAGCGGCGGTGAACAGTGGTCGCCTTGCCCAAGGCGGACCCCTGGCGCGAGTCGAGCAGGCGCAGCTCGAGCAGGCGGCTCTCGTCGCCAAGGCACTCGACGTTCGCTATCAAGTGACGGCCGCTGAGCTGAAGAAGCTCGGCATTGCGCCGCCGCAACCCGGCAGCGAAGCTGTCGGCGGACCGTTCGAAAGCGCCGGCAATCCGACGTTCAAGGCTCTGTTCAATAGCTGGAAGAAGCTCGACCAGCTTCAGGACGGAGTGATCGCGATTCCGTCGGACAAGCCGATCCGTACCCTCGTCAGCTTTACCAGCGGGTTCGGAGTTCGCTCCGACCCGTTCCGCGGCGGCGCCGCGATGCATCCTGGAATCGACCTTTCCGGTCCTTACGCAACGCCCATCTACGCGACGGCCGACGGCACCGTTCTGCGCGCCGGTTGGAATTCGGGCGGCTACGGCAATCTCATCGAACTCGATCACGGTCGTGGAATCACCACCCGCTTCGGGCATCTTTCGGCCATCCTCGTTCATCCGGGCGACCGGATCACTCGCGGCCAGCTGATCGGCCGCATGGGCTCGACCGGCCGTTCGACCGGCAACCACCTCCATTATGAAGTGCGGATCGACGGCCGCGCCGTGAACCCAATTCCCTTCATGAAATCGACCGATTACGTGCTGGCGATGCAGCGCCGCGCCAATGCCGCGCCGATGGAATTGCTGGCGATCGGCGGACCCGGCGGCGGCGACAAGTAAGCTTGTTGCGGGCGCGCCCGCTCCCTATCTCGCTCGCGTGAGCGAAGCGGACATCATCCTTACCGAAAATGCCGCCAGGCGCGTCGCATGGATTGCGGAGCGTCAGTCGAAGCCTGCAATCCTTCGGCTCGCCGTCGATGGAGGGGGCTGTGCCGGCTTTACCTACAAGTTCGAGCTGACTGACGCCGCGGACGCGGGCGATGCCGTAGCGGAGACCGATGGCGTGAAGCTGGTGGTCGATCCCGTGAGTCTCGAGCTGGTTAAGGGTTCGGCGGTGGACTTCGTCGAAGATCTGGGAGGCGCGGCGTTCCGCGTGACCAATCCGAACGCACAATCGGGGTGCGGCTGCGGATCGTCATTCAGCGTCTGAACACCGGGTGCCCATTCGTTCGTCCTGAGCGAAGGCCCGTAGGGCCGTAGTCGAAGGGCGTTTGGCACCAGCGCTGGCGCTAGGCCCTTCGACTACGCTCAGGACGAACGGAATGGTTGCGTTTGGCACGAGCCTGCTTACTCACCTGCCGCCATGAAGCTCGCCACATTCAACATCAACGGCATTCGCGCCCGCCTTCCGCGCCTCCTCGAATGGCTCGAGCGCGAGCAGCCGGACGTCGCCTGCTTGCAGGAGCTCAAATGCGCCGACGAGCAGCTTCCGATCGCCGACATCGAGGCGGCGGGATATGGCGCCGTCTGGCACGGGCAGAAGGGCTTCAACGGCGTCGCGATCCTGGTGAAGGGCGATTCTCCGGAGCTTCGGCGGGTCGGCCTTCCGGGCGACCCCGACGACACGCACAGCCGGTACATCGAGGCCGAAGCGAAAGGGTTCGTCATCGGCTCACTCTATTTGCCGAACGGCAATCCGATCGGCACCGAGAAGTTCGACTATAAGATCAATTGGATGGAGCGCCTCGGCGCTCATGCCCGCGAGCTGCTTCAGGACGAGAGGCCGGTCATATTGGCGGGGGACTGGAACGTCGTTCCGGAGGATCGCGACGTTTTCTCGGCACGAGCGACGGCGAAGGACGCGCTCCTCCAGCCGGAGACCCGTGCCGCCTGGCGGCGCATTCTCAACCAGGGCTGGACGGACGCGCTTCGCGCGCTGCATCCGCGGGAGGATCGGCTCTACACCTTCTGGGACTACACCGCCGGCTGCTGGCAACGCGACGCGGGCTTCCGGATCGATCATCTGCTCTGTTCGCCGGAGGCGGCGGATCGGCTGCTCGGTGCCGGCGTGGATAAATGGGCGAGAGCGCAGGAGAAAGCGAGCGATCACGCGCCGACGTGGGTGGAGTTGTCCGCGTAATCGTCACCGGAATAACGGCAAGTGCGGGTTCGTCATGCCCGAACTCGATCCGGCGGGTCCCGGCTCAAGGCCGGGATGACGATCAGAGCGTCTTCTCGAAAATCCGGTAGCGGTGGTTGACCTCGGCTCCGGGTAGCTGGGCGATCGACAGCATCCCTTTATTGTCCTCCAGGATCCACCCGAACTCCCCATGAGTGGCGCCGAATTTCGTCACTGCGTCGCGGCGGGTGAATTCGATCATCATGAAGGCGAGTTGGCTCGCAAGACGCGTGTGGTGGAGATTCTTCGCGACCCCCATGAGCGGCACTCGGAGGCGCCGAGTGCGCGGTTTTCTCAACCGCCACAGCAGCTTGATCCAGTTGAACGGCAACAGCTCGCCGTTCAAATCCTTCGTCAATTCATTGATGTCGGGGATGGTCAGCATGAAGGCGACCGGCTTGCCGTCTATCTCGGCTATACGAACGAGCTCGCTGAAGATGATCGGCTTCAGTTTCTTGCCCGCATAAGCGATCTCGGCCTCGGTCAGCGGAACGTAGCCCCAATTGTTGGACCAGGCGTCGTTCAGCAGGTTGAGGATCAGCCGCGCCTCCTGGGCGAACTTCGATTTGTCGACCATCCGAATGCGGATCTTGGGGTTGCGCTCGCCCATCTGGATCAAGCGGTCGATCTTGGGGTCGTCCCAATGCTCGATATTGAGCTCATAAGTGACGAGGTCTTTCGCTTTCGCGTAGCCCGCGGCCTCGATCCAGGCATGATATTCGGGCCGGTGGTGGCCCATCATGGCCGTAGGCGGTTCGGCAAAGCCTTCGATCTCCAGCCCAGGTTCGTCCCAGATGGACAGGCTGATGGGCCCCATCGCTCGCTTCATGGCTTGCTGGCGGAGCCAGTCCTCCGCCTTAGCGATCAATGCAGCGGCAGCCTGGCCGTCGAGCGCCTCGAACATCCCCCACTGGCCCGTCCCCTCGCCCATATATTGCTGCACGAGGTCGTCGACCTGAGCGCTGATACGGCCGACCACCCTGCCTCCACGCTCGGCGAGCCAGAATTCCGCGCGGGCATGTTCGAACCATGGGTTCTTGCCGGGGGTGATGAGGCCGTGCACCTCGTCCTTCAGCGGGGGCACCCAGGCGGGATCGTCTTTATAAACTTCCCAAGCGAGGTCGACGAAGGCCTTCTTGTCCTTCTTGGTCTGGACGGAGCGGATCGTTACGGGCGCGCTGCTCATGGCCGAGCGCTAGCGGGTCGAAGCCGGAAGCGCCAGTTACGTTCATTGATGCGCCACGTTACAGCCACTATCTCCTCCCATAACCACCACTTCCAGCAAGACGATGAACCATACGGCGACCCTCGAGCGTGAACGCACGAACGCTGCCCCGGAGCGGCGCGTCGACGCACGTGCGCGCGACGACGCCGCGATGCTGAAGGCCGCCGCGAACCTGACGCGCGACCTCAATGCGCCCGACGCGAAGATCTATTGGGCCGACATGCTCGGCTCCGCGATTCTGGGCTATGCGGCCCTGTTCGCGGCGATGTTTCTTCGCTCGACGCCGCTAGCGCTGGCCGCGGGCCTCGTCGCCATTCTCGCTTTGTACCGCGCGGGCTCGTTCATCCACGAGCTGACTCACATCAAGAAGGGCGCGGTGAAGGGTTTCCGCTTCATCTGGAACATGATCGTCGGCGTGCCGCTGCTGGTCCCATCGTTTATGTACGAGGGCGTCCACAACCAGCACCACGCCAAGCGTTACTATGGGACTCTCGATGATCCCGAATATCTGCCACTGGCGCTGATGAAGCCGTGGACCTTGCCGGTGTTCCTGATCGCCGCGGCGCTGGCGCCGGTCGGAATGCTCATCCGCTTTGGCATCCTCGCGCCCTTGTCGCTCCTCTCGCCGAAGCTGCGCGCGAACGTCGTCGGCCATTATTCGGGCCTCAAGATCAATCCGAAGTTCGTCCGCTCATCGCCCGAGGGCGAGTTCGCGCGGGACTGGGCGTGGCAGGAGGCGGCGTGCAGCCTCTGGGCGATCACACTTCTGGTGCTCGTCGCGACTGCCGTGATTCCGCTGCGAGAGTTCCTCATTTTCCTGGGCGTCGCTTCGGGAGTGATGTTTCTCAACCAGGTGCGCACTTTGGTCGCGCACCTTTGGGAGAATGAGGGCGACCCGATGAGCGTCACCGCCCAGTTTCTCGACAGCGTCAACGTGCCGCCGCCGGCAACCCTGCCCATCCTCTGGGCACCGGTCGGTCTACGCTATCATGCGCTTCACCATCTGCTTCCCGGCCTGCCCTATCATGCGCTCGGCGAAGCGCATCGGCGACTGTGCCGAGAGCTGGAAGCCAAGTCCGTATATCATGACTCGACCCATCGCGGGTTGACGTCTCTTGTATCACGGCTGGCGGCCAGGACCTTGACTAACCACCGCATTTCCGCTTGAGGGCACGGCCTCCGGTGAGCCGAAGCGCTCGCCGTTGCTTTATGGGACAAAGGGCGGCTCCTTAAAGTCCGCCTGGCCGGGGATACCTCGTACGGTCCCCAGACGAACGAAAGGAAAGACCCATGCGCCATCGCGTTGGCGGACGGAAACTTCAGCGCACTTCGAGCCACCGTGCGGCCTTGTTCCGCAATATGGCCGCCGCGCTCATCAAGCACGAGCAGATCACCACGACGACGGCCAAGGCGAAAGAACTTCGCCCCTATGTCGAGAAGTTGGTGACATTGGCGAAGCGCGGCGGCCTGTCGAACCGTCGTCTCGCCCAGTCGCGGCTGATGGACGACGCCCAACTCGCCAAGCTGTTCGACGTCATTGCCCCGCGTTACGCCGGCCGCAACGGCGGCTACACCCGCGTCATCAAGGCGGGCATCCGGATCTCGGACGCGGCGCCGATCGCGATCATCGAATTTGTCGACCGCGACGTTGCGGCGAAGGGCCAGGAACTCGGGGCCGGTGATGACGGACGAGGAATTGGAAGCCGCCTGACCATTCGTCGAACAGGTCCTTGAGGAACAAGAGGCGCCGCTGCTAGCCATGCAGCAACGCGGCACCGCCCCCAGCGGTGCCGGGTCCTGCATCGCCGTTTTGTTGGGGAGGATTCTCGATGCGCCGGAGTTTGTGTGCTGCTGCCTTGCTTACCAGTTCCTGTGCCGTGAATTCGCCTCCGGCGGCCAGCGCAGCAGCTTCTCCCCCTGCACCATCCGCCGAAGCCGCGCCTGCTTCCGCTCCTGCGCAGCCGGCGATCGCTTATCCGGCGACCCGGCGCGTGGATCTGGTCGAAACGCAATTCGGAGTGCCGGTCGCGGACCCTTATCGTTGGTTGGAGAATGACGTCCGCAACGATGGTGAAGTGAAGTCCTGGGTCGACGCGCAAAACGCGGTCACCAATAGCTTCCTCAGCACCCTGCCGGAGCGTGCGGCACTCGAGAAGCGCATCACCGAGCTCTATGACTATGAGCGTTTCGCGGTGCCCGACAAGAAGGGCGGGCGCTATTTCTATTCCCATAATACGGGTCTGCAGAATCAGTCGGTGCTCTTCGTTCGCGACAGCGTCGACGGCGAAGGGAGGGTGTTGATCGATCCCAACCCCTGGTCGAAGGACGGCGCGACGGCGCTCGCGGAATGGGTGCCGAACGAGCAGGGAACGGAGCTGCTCTACTCGATCCAGGACGGTGGAACCGACTGGCGCACCCTCAAGGTCCGGGATGTGAAGACCGGCGAAGATCTGCCGGACGAGATCAAGTGGGTGAAATTCTCGGGCCTATCTTGGGCCAAGGACGGAAGCGGCTTCTATTACTCGACCTTCCCCGCGCCGACCAAGGAGGGGACCTATCAGTCGCTCAACGCGAATCACAAAGTCTATTTCCATAAGCTCGGAACCAAGCAGTCGGCCGACAAGCTCCTGTTTGCGACGCCCAAGCGGCCTGACCTCACCCATATCGCAAGCGTCAGCGACGATGGGCGCTGGTTGATCATCAACTCATCGAGCGGCACGGATGAACGCTATGAGGTCACGCTGATCGATCTCAAGAAACCCGGCGCCAAGCCGCGCGTGCTGATCCCCGGCTTTGACAACAATTGGGGATATGTCGGGAACCGGGGAACGATCTTCACTTTCGTGACGGACAAAGACGCGCCGAGGCAGCAGATCGTCACGATCGACGTTGCCAAGGCCAGGCCTGTGCAGAAGACGATCGTCCCCGAGGACGCGGCGAAGCTCGAGGGGGCGAGCCTGGTCGGCGGAAAGCTGATCGCGAGTTATCTGGCCGACGCGAAAACGGAGGTTCGGGTTTACGGGACCGACGGCTCGCTCACGCGCAAGGTCGAGCTTCCGGGCATTGGAACCGCTGGGGGCTTCGGCGGCAAGTTCGACGACCCGGAAACCTTCTTCGTCTTCAGCAGCTTCAACCGGCCCGCGACGATCTATCACTACGATGTAAAAAGCGGCGAGGAGAAAGTCTGGGCGGAACCCAAGGTCGCGTTCAATCCGGATGACTATTCCGTCGAGCAGCGCTTCTACGCGTCGAAGGACGGAACGCGAGTGCCGATGTTCGTCGTCAAGAAAAAGACGGTGACGGGCCCGGCACCGACTTTGCTTTACGCCTACGGCGGGTTCAACATTTCGCTGACTCCGAGCTTTTCGGCAACGCGCCTCGCCTGGCTGGAGAAGGGCGGCGTCTATGCCGTGGCGAACCTCCGCGGCGGCGGCGAATATGGCAAGGCTTGGCACGACGCGGGCCGCCTCGCGCACAAACAGAATGTGTTCGACGATTTCATCGCCGCCGGCGAATATTTGAAGGCGCAGGGAATCACGACGCCCAAGGGATTGGCGATCGAGGGCGGCTCCAACGGCGGTTTGTTGATCGGCGCGGTGGTGGACGAGAGGCCGGACTTATTCGACGCGGCACACCCGGCCGTCGGCGTGATGGACATGCTCCGCTTCAACAAATTCACGGCCGGCCGCTATTGGGTCGACGATTACGGCTATCCGGACAAGGAAGCGGATTTCAAAACCCTGCTTGCCTATTCGCCGTACCACAACATCAAGACCGGCGTTCATTATCCGCCGATATTGGCTACGACCGCCGATACCGACGACCGAGTCGTCCCCGGACACAGCTTCAAATATATTTCGGAGCTTCAGGCGGCGGACCCGAAAGGCGCTCCGCATCTGATTCGAATCGAGACGCGCGCCGGCCACGGGTCGGGCAAGCCGACCACGAAGATCATTGAGGAAGCGGCCGATGTGATGGCGTTCCTCGGCCATTTCACTGGACTAGATCAAGCCCACTAAGCGCTTGTTCGACAAGAATTTTCTCTCGCTTGGCTGAACCGCGGCCAACGGTCGGTTCAGTTATGGTGCACCGCCGGAACGATAATGGGCGAAACGAGCCGCCGTGCGTTTTGCAAGGGCGGATAGGGACGAGTGAGGGAGAGGTGCCATGAAGGCTCTGAGGTTTGTGCTCGCGGGCAGCGTCGCTGCTGCCGGCTTGATCGGCGCGGCGCCTGCCGCCGCCCAATATTATCCGGATAATCCGTACGGTTACGGCAACCCGGGCGGTCCTATTTTCAATCAGCCGTTCGGTCGCGGATACGGCAACAATTCCGCCGTCGATCAGTGCGTGGCGGCGGTCCAGGCCCGCCTCAATGGCCGTGGTAACGGCGGCTACGGTTACAACGGCTACGGCTACAACGGCTATGGCGGCCCCGGTGGTTATGGCGGTCCCGGTGGCTATGGCGGCGCCCGTGTACTCGGAATCAGCCGGGTGGAACCCCGCTCGAACGGCGGCCTGACGGTTCACGGCGTGGCCAATAGCGGCCGCTATGCCGGGTACGGTTATGGCGACCAGGGGCAGGTCGATCTGACGTGGAAATGCAAGACCGACTATCGCGGCTTCATCAGCGACATCGACATCGATCGCGCTGAGCGCAACTACGGTTCCGACTATCAGCGCTACGACGACGACTATTCGCAATACGGCTATCGCCGCTACTAGGCGGCACGTTCGCAAGGGTGCTGCGCCGGACTCGCGGAGTCCGGCGCATTCTCTTCTTCCGCGACTCAAACGCTAACGCGAAGACCCTTTTCAGGATCATTCAATACGAAACGCGGGCGTCTCGGCGTCCGCGTTTTTTTGCATTGACTTCTGTCGCTGTTTATAACAGATATTTCTGTCATGACAGAAATAAACGACAACGTTCCCTCGCTGCCAACGGCTGTCACCCGCTTCGTCCTTCATTGGGGCGATCTCGGAAACCAATGGGGAGTCAATCGCTCGGTCGCGCAGATCCATGCTCTGCTGTATCTGTCGGAGCGGCCGCTGACCGCGGAAACGATCGCCGACCAGCTGGGCCTCGCACGGTCCAATGTCTCCAATTCGATCAAGGAATTGTTGCTTTGGGGGTTGATCCACCGTGTGCCCGTTCTGGGCGATCGCCGTGATCATTTCGCTGCCGAGACTGACATCTGGGAGATTGTGACCCGGATCGCGAAAGGTCGAAAAGCGCGGGAGATCGATCCCGCCGAGGCCGCGCTCCGCTCCTGCAACAGCGAGGCTGAGCGCGATCCGGAGATTTCAACGGCCGCCAAGCATCGGCTCAAGGCGATGCTCGATTTCGTCACGGTCATGTCTCGATGGCACGACGAGATGCTGCAGGTTCCGAAGCCGACGCTCATGACGCTCATCAAAATGGGCGCAAAGGTCACCCGCTTCCTCGGGCGCAGGAAGGCCGCCTGACGCGAAGTCGGAAGAGGGCAGAGAGATGACTGCAACCCTGCTTCACTTGACGCAGCATAGCCGATCGAAGGACGCGGACCTGCACGACCTTCGTTTCCGAACCCTGCTGGGAAGTCACGCGTGGGACGCGCTCCCTAGAGAAGTTCAGCGGCGCTTCTCCAAGCGGCTAAGCGGCACCGATGTTGCGCTGTATCGCGGACTGGTCGTCGAAATGCAGGTTTCGCGCATAGGGTGGGCGCTGGCGCAATTCTGCCGGTTGTTCGGTGCCCCACTGCCGCTCAATCCCAAGCCGGGGCACGGCGCGCTGGTCAGCGTCAGCGAGGACAGCCGCAGCGGCGGCCAGTGCTGGACCCGGATCTACGCGCGCCCCGGCCAGTTTCCGCAAGTCATTCATAGCGCGAAGCGCTTTGCCGGACCGACGGGGTTGGAGGAATATCTCGGGCGCGGGCTCGGCATGGCGCTTCGCGCGGAGGCGTTGAGCGACGGCATCGCATTCGTCAGCGACCATTATTTTCTTCAGCTCGGGCGACACCGCATCCGGTTGCCGAAGTTCCTCACACCCGGAATGACCCGCGTCACCCATCGCCAAGTGGCCGGATCGAGCTTCCTCTTCGGTCTCGAGCTGGTTCACCCCCTGGCGGGCACTTTGATCCATCAACAAATCCTGTTCGACGATGTCGACTGACCGTCCGCTACAGGTTCTTATCCTCGGCGCCGGCGGCGTATTCGGCTCGCGCCTGGCGAAGCTTGCTTCGCGCGAGCGCTCCGTTCGGCTGACGCTCGGCGGACGAAGACGCGCGCCGCTCGACGCACTCGCGGCAGATCTCGGGGATTGCGGTGTGCGGGTCGTCGATCGGGATCGGGTCGACAGCGGGCAGCTCGTTGAGTTCGATCTCGTTATCGACTGCGCGGGCCCGTTCCAGGGCTCGCATACGCGTCTCATTGAACAATGCATCGCCGCCGGCGTGCATTATGCCGACCTTGCCGACGGTCGTGAGTTCGTCTGCTCGATCGAGCGCTTCGATGAGGCGGCGAAACGCGCCGGGATCGCCGTCGTTTCGGGCGTCAGCTCGATCCCGGCATTGTCGCATGCGGTGCTCGATTCGATGACCGCCGGCTGGTACCGGGTCGACGACATCCGCATCGGGATCTTTCCGGGCAATCGCGCGCCGCGTGGCCGGTCCGTCGTCGAAGCCATCCTGTCGTATGCGGGCAAGCCGATCCGCGTTTTCGTCGATCGCCAATGGCGGATTCTTCCAGGCTGGTCGTTGAGCGGGCGCGTGGACTGCGGTCCGGCCGGCAAGCGCTGGGCGAGCGTATGCGACACTCCGGAGCAGCAACTGCTCGTTCAACGTTATCGGCCGAGCGATATCGGCGCAGTTCGTCGCGGGGTTGGAGCTGCCCGTGTTGCATCTGGGGCTGTGGCTCCTTTCCATTCCTGTCCGTTGGGGATGGATCAAGTCGCTTCGGCCCTGGTCCGGGATATTGTTGCGGATCGCTCAGGCATTCCGCCCGTTCGGTAGTGACCGGGGCGCGATGGTTGTCGAAGTCACCGGTATCGGTCCCGCAGGCGCGCCAATTGCGGGCAAATGGACGCTCGATGCCCCAGCAAATCTCGGGCCGCTGGTTCCCGCCATTCCCGCATGGGCGCTGATCCGGCGCTTCAGTGACGGATGGCGGCCGGAACCCGGTGCCTATCCGAGTTCCGGCCTCCTCAACCTCGATGAGCTCGAGATCCTGCTCGATGCGCTCGGCATCGGAGTCACGATGGTCCCCGCAGCCCCAGCATCGCTTCGCGCTGCGGCGGCTTGACCTTCACACCTCGGCGGCAAGCTCCTTCGCATATTCCTCGAGCTGGCCGGCGACCGTGCCCCAGCCTTCGTGGAAGCCCATCTTCTCGTGCGCCGCCTTGTCGGCCGCATCCTTGTGCAGCGAGACGGCTTTATAGTGGGTCTTTCCGTTCCCCGCGTCGGCGAAGGTAATGACCGCGGTCATCGGGAAGGATTTCGCAGCCCTCGCCCGCTGTATTTGGGCGGTAGCCGGGGCCGAGCGCGCTGGTCCAAACCAATTTCTCACGCTCCTTCACCTCCAGCACGCAGCCCGGAGTGCCGTGACCGGTGTCGAACCCGTCCGGGCCGACCATTCGGATGCGAAAGACTCCGCCAGGCTTCAGGTCCAGATCGATCTCCGAAATCTCATAGGGCTTGGGTGCGAACCACTGCTTCAGATGCTGTGGGTCGGTATAAGCCCTCCACACAAGGTCGATCGGCGCGTCGAGCGTCCGTTCGAGCACCAGGTCATTTCCGTCAGCCATTGTCTTCTCCATTGCTCTTCAGGGTTCGAAGATAGTTCTCGAGCCGATCGGCCTGCGCCTCCCATTCGGCGCGGCGGTCGGCGATCCAGCTTTCTGCGGCCGAGAACGCGTTCGGTTGCAGCCGAACGGTGCGCACTCGGCCCTTTTTCTCGGACCGGATCAGCCCGCTTTGCTCCAGCGCTTTCAGATGCTGGAGAACAGCCGGCAGGCTGATGCTGAACGGCTCCGCCAGCTCCGACACCGATGCCGGACCGCGGGACAGACGCGCCAGCATCCGCCTTCGGAGCGGATCCGACAGCGCTTGAAAGGCGCGATCGAGCTGGGGCGAATCGTTAAGCACATGCTTAAGTATCGAGTTGCAGGACGGAGGTCAAGATACTTAAGTGATAGCTTAACTTTACTCTTCGTCGCGCCCTCTCTATCGGCCCGACATGACGGTCCAGCCCCCAGAATCCATCCTCATCGTCGACTTCGGCAGCCAGGTGACGCAGCTCATCGCCCGGCGCATCCGGGAGATCGGCGTCTATTCGGAGATCGTGCCCTTCAACTCGGCCGGCGACGCGTTCGAGCGGCTGAAGCCCAAGGGTGTGATCTTCTCCGGAGGGCCGGCGTCGGTAACTTTTGAAGACAGTCCCAAGGCTCCGCAGAACGTATTCGACAGCGGCGTTCCGCTGCTCGGGATCTGCTACGGGCAGCAGACGCTGCACCAGCAATTGGGCGGAAAGGTCGTTGCTTCCGACCAACGCGAATTCGGCCGAGCCTTCATCGAGATCGTCGCTCCGTCGGCATTGTTCGACGGGCTGTGGAACATCGGCGAGACGCATCAGGTGTGGATGAGTCACGGCGACCGCGTCGAGAACTCTGGCACCCGGCTTCGAAGTCGTTGCGCGCTCGGCGGGAGCTCCCTTCGCGATCGCCACGAACGAGGAGGCGAAGCGCTATTCGCTGATGTTCCATCCGGAGGTCGTGCACACGCCCGACGGCGGCAAGCTGCTTGCCAATTTCGTTCGGCACGTGGCCGGCTGCGGGGGCGACTGGACGATGGCGAGCTTCCGCGATGCGAAGATCAGGGACATCCGCGAGCAGGTGGGCGGAGGCCGAGTGATTTGCGGTCTCTCCGGCGGAGTCGATAGCGCGGTCGCCGCAGTGCTGATCCACGAGGCTATCGGCGAGCAGCTCACCTGCGTGTTCGTCGATCACGGGCTGATGCGGCTGGGCGAGGCCGATCAGGTCGTTTCGCTGTTCCGCAACAGCTACAACATTCCGCTCGTGCATGTGGACGCCAGCGAGGATTTCCTGGCCGGTCTCGCCGGAGTCACCGACCCGGAGGCGAAGCGCAAGTTCATCGGCTCGGAATTCATCAAGATATTCGAGGCGGAGGCGAAGAAGATCGGCGGCGCCGACTTTCTCGCTCAGGGCACCCTCTATCCCGATGTCATCGAAAGCGTCAGCTTCACCGGCGGTCCGTCGGTGACGATCAAGAGCCATCACAACGTCGGGGGCTTGCCCGAGCGGATGAACATGCAGCTGGTCGAGCCCTTGCGCGAGCTGTTCAAGGACGAGGTGCGTGAGCTTGGGCGAGAATTGGGACTGCCCGAGGCCTTCGTCGACCGCCATCCTTTCCCCGGACCCGGTCTCGCGATCCGCGTGCCCGGCGAAGTCACTCGCGAGAAATGCGACATATTGCGCAAAGCCGACGCCGTTTACCTCGAGGAGATCCGCAACGCCGGCCTCTATGACGCAATCTGGCAGGCGTTCGCGGTCCTGCTTCCGGTGCGCACCGTTGGAGTCATGGGCGATTATCGCACCTATGATTATGTTTGCGCCCTGCGCGCGGTGACCAGCGTCGATGGAATGACCGCCGACGTCTATCCCTTCGCTCCGGAGTTCCTCAGCGGCGTTGCGACACGCATCGTCAATGAAGTCCAGGGCATCAACCGCGTCGTCTACGATTATACCTCAAAGCCGCCCGGAACGATCGAGTGGGAGTAGGACTCCAAATGTCATCCCGGCCTTGAGCCGGGATCCGCCTGTTCTTCCTATGATCCGAAAAGTAAGGCGGACCCCGGATCAGGTCCGGGGTGACGAACTGAAATAGCGCGAGATCGTGCCGCAAGCGGTCAGCGCGGCGGGCGGAAATTCGTCCGCGCTCGTTCGACCTCCTGCCGGATCACGCAGTCGCGGGCATGATCGTTCACCAGTCCCATCGCCTGCATGAAGGCATATACGGTGGTCGGCCCGACGAAGCGCCAACCGCGCCGCTTCAGTTCCTTTGAAAGCGCGATCGATTCCGCTGATGTCGACCGGATCTGGCCGTTTGCAGCAACCTTCGGCTCGTAGCTCCAGACGAAAGCGGCGAGCGAGCCCTCTTGCTCGACCAGATCCCGGGCGTGCCGAGCATTGTTGATCACGGCTTCGATCTTGCCGCGATGCCGGATAATGCCGGCATTCTGCAGCAGCCGTTCGACATCGTCCTGCGTGAAGCGGGCGACCCGATCGAAGTCGAAATCGTGAAATGCGGCGCGGAAATTTTCGCGCTTGTTGAGGATCGTTCGCCAGCTGAGACCCGATTGGAATCCTTCCAGGCTCAGCTTCTCGAACAGGCGACGATCGTCGGCGACGGGAAATCCCCATTCCGTATCGTGATAGGCGAGGAACTCGGGCGCGGCCCCGGCCCACGCGCATCTGGGTCGCCCGTCCGGACCTTTGAAGCTCTCGTTCATCCGTTGTGACCCCTGCGCCATTGGCGCGTCCGCTGGCAACCGATAGGTTGCGGCCAAAACGGGGGGCCGGGCCGATGGAATTCTTCAATTATGTAATGGTCCTGGCCTCGGTGATCGTGGGCCTGGCCCTCGCGCATTTGCTGCAAGGCCTCGCCAAAATGGTCCAGCGGCCGGAGAGGGCGAAACTTTACTGGGTCCACTTGTTGTGGATCGCCTACATCTTCCACACCGCTTTGTTCTGGTGGTGGTGGGAATTCGGGCTGGCGAGCATCGGTCAATGGACGTTCGAGCTTTATCTGTTCGTCCTTTATTTCGCCGTCCTCCTCTACCTCCTCTGCGCGGTCCTGGTTCCGTCTTCGCTCGGGCCTTATGCGGATTACCGCGCCTTTTACTTCTCGCGACGACGTTGGTTCTTCGGACTCGTGCTCGTCTTCAGCTTGCTCGATTTGGTCGACTCGGCCGTCAAAGGCAGGGCGCATCTTGCGGCACTCGGCTGGCCATATTTTACGATCGTCGCTGTCCGTTCAATATTGGTCCTTGTCGCAATGAAGACGCGTAACGCGACTTATCACGCCTTCCTCGTGCTTTTATTGACGGCAATGCTGATACTGCTCGCGTTCCGCAGTTTCCATACGCTGCATTAGCCTCACCCAATCCGCGCGGGGTTGCAGGTCTCCCGAGCAACTTCAGGCGGTTAACGGATAAATCTGCATTTACCGCGCTATTGACGAGCGGGGCATGTTGCGCTGTCAAAAGCAGATTCGAAGAATTGGGGCTGGCCAGTGGGGACGATGCGAAATTGGACGATCTTGGGGGTTGCAGCGGCGTTATTGGCCGGCTGCACGACGACTCCGACCACGACCGCGGTGACGGGCCCTCCGCCCGAACCCAAGATCATCGAGCCACCCTACCGCTGGACTCAGGGCAATGCCCCGCAGGCCTATAAGGATATGGTCGCCGAGCTTGGGACCAAGGGGCTTCGGCCCGGCGAATATGTCTGGGCGACCGCCATTCCGACGGACGGTGACACGCGCATCGTCCTCGATCTGCTGACGCAAATGATCTACGTCTATCGCGGAGAGAAACTGATCGGCGCGTCAACGATGTCGAGCGCTCGAAAGGGCATGATCACTCCGCTCGGTTTCTGGTCGATCCTCGAAAAGCGCCCGTTCTACCGTTCCAAGAAATACGACAATGCGCCGATGCCGTGGATGCAGCGCATCGACCAATATGGAATTGCGCTGCACGGAGGAAACAACCCCGGCTATCCGGCGAGCCACGGTTGCGTCCGGCTGCCGATGAAATTCGCCGAGAAGCTCTACAAGCTGACGACGGTCGGTTCGAAAGTCATCATCGAGGGCTGACGAAAAAGCTCATCGCCACAGGTTCGTCCGGGCAAGATCGATCACCTCGTCGCCGCGGCCGCTGACCACCGCTTTGAGCATGAACAGGCCGAAGCCCTTGGCCATTTCCGTCGTGATCTTGGGCGGCATCGTCAGTTCCTGGCGATTGACGACGGCGTCGACCAGGACCGGCCCTTCATAGGCGAGCGCCTCGCGGATTCCGTCGGCGACTTCGCCGGGATCTTCGAGGCGGATTCCGCGGATTCCGGCCGCCTCGGCCATGAGCGCGAAATTCGGATTCTCCAGCTCCACACCGTAATCGAGGAAGCCCGCGATCTTCTGTTCGAGCTCGACGAAGGCGAGGCTGCCATTGTTGAAGACGATGATCTTGATCGGCAGGCTGAGCTGCCGGAGGCTGAGGAAGTCGCCCATCAACATGGAGAACCCGCCGTCGCCCGACAGCGAGACAATTTGGCGATCCGGAAACGTCGCCTGAGCACCGATCGCCTGCGCCATCGCATTGGCCATCGATCCGTGGTTGAACGAGCCGACCAGCCGCCGCTCCTTCGTCATCTTGAGGAACCGCGCGGCCCAGACGGTCGGCTGACCGACGTCGCAGGTGAAGATGGCGTCGTCGTCGGCAAGCTCGCTCACCACGCGCGCCACCTGTTGGGGGTGGATGAGATGGCGGCCGTCCGTTCCGGTCGCGAGCACGTCGAGCGCCTTGCGGTTCTTCGCATAATGTTCACACGCGCGATCGAGAAAGTCCGTCTTGCCTCTCTCCTCGAGCAAAGGGAGCAAGGCGTCGATCGTCGCGCCGATGTCGCCGACGAGGCCGAGGTCGATCCGCGACTTGCGTCCGAGATTCTCGGGCCGGACGTCGATCTGCGCGATGCGCGCTTTTTCCGGATAGAATTGGCGATAGGGGAAGTTCGTGCCGAGCAGAAGCAAGGCGTCGCAAGCCTCCATCGCGAAATAGCCGGACGAAAAGCCGATGAGGCCGGTCATTCCCACATCGAAGGGATTGTCCCATTCGACATGCTCCTTGCCGCGCATCGTGTGGACGATCGGCGCCTTGAGTCTCGAGGCGAGGAGGATGAGCTGATCGTGCGCCCCGGCGCAGCCGGCGCCGCAGAACAAGGTCACGCGCTTGGCGTCGTTCAACAGACGGGCGAGTTCGCGCAACTCCCGCTCATTCGGGAGGATCGCGGGATGGCACGATGAAAGATCGGTCCCGGCCGAACCGCCGGATGTCTCCGCCTCCTGAAGCGCGACGTCGCCGGGGATGACGATCACCGAGACGCCGCGTTTGCCGAGCGCCTCGCGGATCGCGATCTCGAGCACGCCCGGCATTTGCTTCGGGCTGGAGACGAGCTCGCAATAATGGCTGCATTCGCGGAACAGCTCCGTCGGGCGCGTCTCCTGGAAATAGCCGCGGCCGATCTCCGCCGAAGGGATGTGCGCGGCGATCGCCAGGACCGGCACCCGCGAACGATGGCAATCATAGAGGCCGTTGATGAGATGCAGATTGCCCGGCCCGCAGCTTCCCGCGCAGACGGCGAGGCTTCCCGTCAAATGGGCCTCCGCTCCGGCCGCGAACGCCGCCACTTCCTCATGCCGGACATGGATCCACTCCATGCCTTTGCGACGCCGAACGGCATCGGTGATGGCATTCAGGCTGTCGCCGACGATCCCGTAGATACGCTGGACCCCGGCCGCGGCGAGGGTGGCGACGAACTGGTCGGCGACTTTTTGGGCCATGATCGTTCCTCCGCCCTACAGACGAAAGCGGCGGCGGAATGTTTCGAACCGTGTGCGTCGATTTAATGAAG